>NZ_CP186010.1:0-3668832 GCF_049393795.1 Cupriavidus sp. H18C2
ATGCAAGATTTCTGGCAGGCGGCAGCCGCGCAACTCGAGCGCGAACTGACGCCCCAACAATTCAAAACCTGGATCAAGCCGTTGGCGCCCGTCGCCTTCGACGAGGAAGCGCATGCGCTGCGGATTGCCGCGCCCAACCGCTTCAAGCTCGACTGGGTCAAGAGCCAGTTCTCGGGCCGCATCACCGCGCTCGCTTGCGAATACTGGGAAACGCAGGTTAGCGTTCACTTTGTCCTGGATCCCGCCGCGTCGGGCCGTGCGGCCACCTATACGCAGCAGGCGATGCAGCAGGGGCAGGACAACGGCATGGCCCACGCTGCAATGGGTACGGGCGCGGCGGGCTATCCGGGCGCCCCGGGCGCGGCATCGGCCGGCATGCCGGGCCAGGGCTTCGGCCCGGGTGCGTCGCAGCCGGCGCCGTCCCAGGCGGGCGGCTATCCCGGCCATGACAGCCATGCCAGTGGCGCCCAGCCCGGCTACGGCGTGCCCGGCGGGCAGGCGCCCTACCCCTCGCATCCATCGCACCACGGCGCACCGGGCGGCATGCCGCATCGCGGCGCCGCGCCCACCGGCCATCCGCTCCAGGGCGGCGCCGGCGCGCCGATGCAGGACATGGGCGACATCGACGTGGCCCAGATGGACGCCGCCGAGGCCAGCGCGCGCTCGTACCGCGTGCCGCAGCAGCAGCCCGCCGCGGCCGGCGCCCAGCCGAACGACACGGTGCACGAGCGCTCGCGCCTGAACCCGATCCTGACGTTCGACAACTTCGTGACCGGCAAGGCCAACCAGCTGGCCCGCGCCGCGGCCATCCAGGTGGCCAACAATCCCGGCAAGTCCTACAACCCGCTCTACCTCTACGGCGGCGTGGGCCTCGGCAAGACCCACCTGATCCACGCCATCGGCAATTTCATGCTGATGGAGAACCCGCGCGCGCGCATCCGCTACATCCACGCGGAGCAGTACGTGTCCGACGTGGTCAAGGCGTACCAGCGCAAGGCGTTCGACGAATTCAAGCGCTACTACCACTCGCTGGACCTGCTGCTGATCGACGACATCCAGTTCTTCTCCGGCAAGAACCGCACGCAGGAAGAGTTCTTCTACGCGTTCGAGGCGCTGATCGCCAACCGGGCGCAGGTCATCATCACCAGCGATACGTACCCGAAGGAAATCACCGGCATCGACGACCGGCTGATCTCGCGCTTCGATTCGGGCCTGACCGTGGCGATCGAGCCGCCCGAGCTGGAAATGCGCGTGGCCATCCTGATGAAGAAGGCCGCGGCCGAGAACGTGAGCGTGCCCGAGGAAGTTGCCTTCTTCGTGGCCAAGCACCTGCGCTCGAACGTCCGCGAGCTGGAAGGGGCGCTGCGCAAGATCCTGGCGTTCTCGAACTTCCACGGCAAGGACATCACGATCGAGGTCACGCGCGAGGCGCTGAAGGACCTGCTGACCGTGCAGAACCGCCAGATCTCCGTGGAAAACATCCAGAAGACCTGCGCCGATTTCTACAACATCAAGGTGGCGGACATGTATTCGAAGAAGCGGCCCGCCAATATCGCGCGGCCGCGCCAGATCGCGATGTACCTGGCCAAGGAACTGACGCAGAAGAGCCTGCCCGAGATCGGCGAGCTGTTTGGCGGCCGGGACCACACCACGGTGCTGCACGCGGTGCGCAAGATTGCCGACGAACGCGGCAAGGACGCGCAGTTGAACCACGAACTGCACGTGCTGGAACAGACGCTCAAGGGCTGACCGGCTTTTTTGGCGGCCGGCCTTGCCGGGCTGGCATACTACTGGGTGCGCGCCCGGCGGCAAACGGGCGTCTGAACAACTGTTGTATCGCGGGATTCCGGCCTCAGATAAGGCTTTGCGGTGAGTCGGGACGAGTTGGCGCCGATTGTCGGCCGGGCGTGGCATTTTGTGCACAACCCGGCGCAGCGCCGGATTCGCCCCGCTTCACCGCAGCGGCTTATCCTTGGTACAATCCGGCATTAACTCGTTGATTCCAAAGTGATTTTGGATATCGCGCGTTTTCACCCGATTCCGCGGTCGCCGACGACAAACGACGAAGGATAAATTCAATGCAATTGGTCAAAACCTCGCGAGACAATCTGCTGCGTCCGCTGCAAATCGTGAGCGGCATCGTGGAGCGCCGCCACACCCTCCCGATCCTGGCCAACCTGCTGATTCGCAAGTCCGGCTCGAACGTGTCCTTCCTCTCGACCGACATCGAGATCCAGATCACCACCCATGCCGAATGCGGCGTCGGCAGCGACGACGTGGCCACCACCGTGGCCGCGCGCAAGCTGCTGGACATCCTGCGCGCGATGCCCGACGGCGACGTGGCGCTGTCGCTGAACGACAAGCGCATGACCGTGCAATCGGGCAAGAGCCGCTTCGCGCTGCAGACGCTGGCCGCCGAGGAATTCCCGACCGTTGCCGAGGCCGCCGAGTTCAACGCGAGCGTGAGCCTGCCGCAGAAGACGTTCAAGCACCTGCTGGCGATGGTCCACTTTGCGATGGCGCAGCAGGACATCCGCTACTACCTGAACGGCATGCTGCTGGTGGTGGACGGCAAGAAGGTCATGGCCGTGGCAACCGACGGCCACCGCCTGGCCTACTGCGGCGTGGAACTGGAAAACGAGGCGGCCGGCGTCGGCTCGCGCCAGGAAGTGATCATCCCGCGCAAGACCATCCTGGAACTGCAGCGCCTGCTGGAGGACAACGACGATCCTGTGCAGGTGCAGCTTGCCGCGAACCAGATCAAGTTCACGTTCGCCAACGTGGAACTGATCAGCAAGCTCGTGGAAGGCAAGTTCCCGGACTTCCAGCGCGTGATCCCCAAGGGCTACAAGAATGCGTTCGCGATCGACCGCGTGCAGCTGCAGCAGGCGCTGCAGCGGACGGCGATCCTGACCACGGACAAGTTTAAGGGGGTGCGCTGCATCCTCGACACCCATGTGCTGAAGATCAGCTCGACCAACGCCGACCAGGAAGAGGCGCAGGAAGAGCTGGAACTCGATTATTCGGGCGATGCGCTCGATATCGGCTTTAACGTGACCTACCTGCTCGACGTGCTTGCCAACCTGAAGAGCGAGCAGGTGCAGGTCAGCCTCGGCGACTCCAATTCGAGTGCGCTGATTACCGTGCCGGAAGACGACAACTTCAAGTACGTCGTGATGCCGATGCGCATTTGATGGCCCGCACCGAGTCGCCATCCATACACAATCGGGCACACTCCGCAGCAGGGGCCGGATCCACGGGATCCGCCCCTTTTGCCGTTTTTAAGTAACCCGCAAGACGCGGACCGGCCGCACCCGCCGCCCCTGGCGCAGGTCCGGCCATGGCCGCTTTTGCAGTGAGTATCGTGAGTAGGAAAACATGACCGATCAGCAGAAACCGCAGCAGGAAAACACTTACGGCGCCTCTTCGATCCAGATCCTGGAAGGCCTGGAAGCGGTGCGCAAGCGTCCCGGCATGTACATCGGCGATACGTCGGACGGCACCGGCCTGCATCACCTGGTGTTCGAGGTGCTGGACAACTCGATCGACGAGGCGCTGGCCGGCTATTGCACCGAGATCCTGGTCACGATCCATAGCGACAACTCGATCTCGATCGTGGACAACGGCCGCGGCATCCCGCCGGCCGTGAAGTTCGACGACAAGCACGAGCCCAAGCGCAGCGCGGCGGAAATCGCCATGACCGAGCTGCACGCCGGCGGCAAGTTCAACCAGAACAGCTACAAGGTGTCCGGCGGCCTGCATGGCGTGGGCGTGTCGTGCGTGAACGCGCTGTCCAAATGGCTGCGCCTGACCGTGCGCCGCGACGGCCAGGTCAACCTGATCGAATTCGCCAAGGGCGAGGTCCAGAACCGCATCGTCGAAACCGTGACCGGCCCGGACGGCCAGCCCGTGGAAGTGTCGCCGATGAAGATCGTCGGCGCCACCGACAAGCGCGGCACCGAGGTCCACTTCCTGGCCGACGAGGAAATCTTCACGAACGTGGAGTTCCACTACGAGGTGCTGTCCAAGCGCATCCGCGAGCTGTCGTTCCTGAACAATGGCGTGCACATCAAGCTGGTGGACCAGCGCACGGGCAAGGAAGAGGATTTCGCGTTCTCGGGCGGCGTGAAGGGCTTTGTCGAATACATCAACCGCGCCAAGACCGTGCTGCACCCGACCATCTTCTACGCGAACGCCGAGAAGGACGGCATCGCCGTGGAAGTGGCCATGCAGTGGAACGACGGCTACAACGAGCAGGTGCTCTGTTTCACGAACAACATCCCGCAGCGCGACGGCGGCACCCACCTGACCGGCCTGCGCGCGGCGATGACGCGCGTGATCAACAAGTACATCGAAGAAAACGAGATCGCCAAGAAGGCCAAGGTGGAAACCAGCGGCGACGACATGCGCGAGGGCCTGGCCTGCGTGCTGTCGGTCAAGGTGCCCGAGCCGAAGTTCAGCTCGCAGACCAAGGACAAGCTGGTGTCGTCCGAGGTGCGGCTGCCCGTGGAGGAACTGGTCAGCAAGGCGCTGACGGACTTCCTGCTGGAAACGCCGAACGACGCCAAGATCATCTGCGGCAAGATCGTCGACGCCGCGCGCGCCCGCGAGGCCGCCCGCAAGGCCCGCGAGATGACGCGCCGCAAGGGCGTGATGGACGGCATGGGCCTGCCCGGCAAGCTGGCCGACTGCCAGGAAAAGGATCCGGCGCAGTCCGAGCTGTTCCTGGTGGAGGGCGACTCCGCAGGCGGGTCGGCCAAGCAGGGCCGCGACCGCAAGTTCCAGGCAATCCTGCCGCTCAAGGGCAAGATCCTGAACGTGGAGCGCGCCCGCTTCGACAAGATGCTGTCGAGCCAGGAAGTGCTGACGCTGATCACGGCGCTGGGCACCGGCATCGGCAAGGAAGACTACAACCTCGACAAGCTGCGCTACCACCGCATCATCATCATGACCGATGCGGACGTGGACGGCTCGCACATCCGCACGCTGCTGCTGACGTTCTTCTACCGCCAGATGCCCGACATCATCGAGCGCGGCTACGTCTACATCGCGCAGCCGCCGCTGTACAAGATCAAGCATGGCAAGGAAGAGCGCTACATCAAGGACGACAACGAGCTGAACGCCTACATGCTGAAGCTGGCGATGGAAAAGGCCGGCCTGGTGCGTCCGGACGGCAGCGAGATCGCCGGTGACGCGCTGGGCGAGCTGGCCCGCCAGTACCAGCTGACCGAAGGCGTGATCGGCCGGCTGTCGCGCATCGTCGACGTCGAGGCGCTGCGCGCCATCGCCGACGGCGTGGTGCTGGACCTGGACAGCGCGGCCGCCGCCGAGGCATCGGCCGTGGCGCTCAAGGCCAAGCTGGCCGAGATGCACGCCAAGACGCTGATCGGCGCCGCCGTGAACGACGACGGCACGGCCGACGTCTACGCGCAGTTCGACGAGAAAACCGACAAGCACCGCCTGATGATCGCGCGCCGCCATCACGGCAACGTGCGGCTGTCGCACCTGGACGCCGATTTCGTCCACGGCGCCGACTACGCCGCGCTGGCCCGCGCCGCCACCACGTTCCAGGGCCTGATCCCGGACGGCACCAAGGTACGCCGCGGCGAAGGCGAAAAGATGCGTGAACAGACCGTGGCGGACTTCCATCAGGCCATGCAATGGCTGCTGACCGAGGCCGAACGCGGCGTCTCGCGCCAGCGCTACAAGGGCCTGGGCGAAATGAACCCCGAGCAGCTCTTCGAAACCACGTTGGACGTGACGCAGCGCCGTCTGCTGCGGGTCCAGATCGAAGATGCCATCGCCGCCGACCAGATCTTCACGACGCTGATGGGCGACGAAGTGGAACCGCGCCGCAACTTCATCGAGTCAAACGCGCTGGTGGCGCGGAATATTGATGTTTGAGGGGGTCGCTCCCGCCTGACCCCAAATCCCGGCCCCGGCCGGGATTTTTCTTTCCAGCGCCGATTGCATCACTCTGCGGCGCCTGTGATCCATGCAAGAATCCCCACTTTCCCGCCCACCCGCCGCTGTCCCCATGCCCCTCATCGACCTGAAAAATCTCCAGCAAGCCGCGTTCGACTTTGGCGAGGCGCGTGGCTGGGGCAAGTATCACAGTCCGAAGAATCTGGCGATGGCGCTCAGTGTCGAGGTGGCGGAGCTGGTGGAGATATTCCAGTGGCAGACCGAGGAGGAATCGCGGGGTGTCATGTCGACCGACGAGCGCGCGCATGTGGAGCAGGAGCTGGCCGACATCACGATCTACCTGACGCAGCTTGTCACGGCGCTCGGGGTCGACCTCGATGCCGCCGTCCGGGCCAAGATGGCGATGAATGCGCGCAAGTACCCGGCGCCGGGCGCGGAAGGCTGACGGCGGGCTGCGCCGGCGTCACGCTCCCTCGGTTGGCCGTCCTGCTGACAGCTTCGTGCCCCAAATCCAGCTAGACTTTCCCCATTGTCTGTTCCCAGATGGGGAGATCCGGCCATGGCAGCGCGCAAGCCAGCGAAGATAGCGACAAATATCCACATCGGTATTGGTGGCTGGAATTTTGCGCCGTGGCGCGACAACTTCTATCCGGCCGGCCTGCCGCAGGCGCGCGAACTGGAATACGCGAGCCGGCACCTGACGGCCATCGAGATCAACTGCACCTATCACGGCACGCAGAAGCGGACGTCGTTCGCGAACTGGCGCGATGCCACGCCCGACGACTTTGTGTTCTCGGTGAAGGCGTCGCGTTTTGCCACGAACCGGCGCGTGCTGGCCGAGGGCGCCGATTCGATTCACCGGTTTATCGACAGCGGCATCGCCGAGTTGCGGCACAAGCTGGGCCCCGTGGTCTGGCAGTTCGCGCCGACCAAGCAGTTCGTGCCCGACGACTTCGAGGCATTCCTGACCCTGCTGCCAGATTCGGTCGAAGGCGTGACGTTGCGCCATGTGCTGGAAGTGCGTCACGACAGTTTCATGTGTGATGAATTTCTGAAGCTTGCGCGTAAGTACAAGGCCGCAACGGTCTTCACCGATTCGCCGAAGTTTCCGTCGTTTGCCGACCTGACGACCGATTTTGTCTACGCGCGGCTGCTGAACGCCGAGGCGTCCGTCGCCACGGGGTACAAGGATGCTGATCTCGACCAGTGGGCCCAGCGCGTCGGGCAGTGGGCGAAGGGTTCGGCCCCGACCGATCTTCCGCGTGTGGAAGACGCGCCCGGCGCCAGGCTCAAGCCTAAGGCGGTGTACCTCTTCTTCATCAACGGCGCCAAGGAACGGGCGCCGGCCGCCGCCGGTGCGCTGTTGGCCAGGCTGGGCTGGACGCCGACGGAAACCGTGCCCGTAAAGGTGCCGGTGTCGAAGACTGCCGAGGCGGCGGCGAAGACGGCCCCGGCCAAGAAGGCGGCCACGAAGAAACCCGCCGCCAAGAAAGCCCCGGCCAAAAAGCCCGCCAACCGGGCCGCCGCCTGACGCGCAAGCTCCTGCCAACCCGCCAGCCATGAGCGTCCGCGAGCCCCCTGCCCTCCGTGCCCGGCCCGGGCGCGAACGGTTCTCGGCGCTGCCGCTGGAGCCGATGTGGCTCGACGCGCTCGCGCAGCTTGGCCACATTGCGATGTCGCCGCTGCAGGCGGTGGCCCTGCCCCTGGCGTTGACCGGCCACGACCTCGTCGTCCAGGTCCGGCCCGGCGCGGGCAGCGTGACGATGCTGGCAGTCGCCCTGCTCCACCGGCTCGATCCGCAGCGCTTCGACGTCCAGACCGTGGTGCTCTGCCCCACGCGCGACCGTGCCGAGGCCGTCGCGCAGCGCATCCGCGACCTCGTGCGCGTGGCCGGACAGGTCAAGGTGGCCGTGCTGTCGGCCGGCACGTCGATGCGGCCACAGATCGACAGCCTGATCCATGGCGCGCATATCGTTGTCGGCACACCGGGCCGGATGCTCGACCACCTCGATGCCGCCAGCCTCGACCTGCGGGCCGTCCACACGCTGATCTTCGACGCGGCCGACACGATGCTCGACATGGGACTGGCTGACGATATCGCGTTCGTCGCCACCCGCTGTCCCAAGGGCCGTCAGACGCTGCTGTTCCACGCCAGCGCCGATGCCGACCTGCCGCCGGACCTCGCGCGGCTGGCGCGCCAGTGGCTCCGGCGGCCCCGGCTGGTGGCGCTGCCGGGCGCGCGCGCCTGAGTTGCAGGGCGGCGCGTGCTGGCGCCACGGGCGGGCGCCAGCGAACGCCGGGCGCCAAGATTCGTGAAAGTCACCCTGTGAGCCGCGCCGATCCTTTGCTAATCTGGTTAGACGCTGGCCGGCCCCGGGGGGCGCGCGGCGCGCGCAGCACCGCTGATCGAACCACGCCAGCCAGCAACTGTTTCCAAAACGGCAACAAGGAGTCGGTGACATGAAGACCGCACGGCAGGTTCTGGAAAACAAGGCAAGCCACGCTATCTACAGCATCCCGCCCTCGGCGACGGTGTACGCGGCGCTGCAGTTGATGGCCGAAAAGGGCATCGGGGCGCTGCTGGTGATGGAGCACGACAAGATCGTCGGCATCCTGAGCGAGCGCGATTACGCGCGAAAAGTGATTCTGATGCAACGTACGTCGCGCGAAACGCTGGTCAAGGAGATCATGACCACGGCCGTGATCTACGTGCGCGCCGACCAGACGACCGACGACTGCATGGCGCTGATGACCCGCCACCGCCTGCGCCACCTGCCGGTGATGGACAGCGATTCGCTGCTCGGCATGCTGTCGATCGGTGACCTCGTGAACGACATCATCAGCGAGCAGCGCTTCACCATCGAGCAACTCGAGCACTACATCACTGGCGGCGCGCGCTGACGGCGCACGCCTGTTCCCGACGTCCCACCCAGCCCTACCCAAGATCGGAAGCCGTGCCCGCCGCGCATCGTGCGTGACGGGCACGGCACCCGTACGCGGTGTGCCGCCCCAGGCGGCAGATACATCCTCAGCGCCAAATGCTGAGCATGCATATAATTATGCGGTTGCTGAATAAGGCTGCGTCGATGTCACGCGGCCGGATCGTCCGAGCCGGCGTCAGCCGGCGGGTCCGCCAGCCCCTCCCTCGTCACCGCATGTCTCCGCCCTCTTCTTCCCAGTCAGCCGCCCTGGACGCCGCCGCGCCCGTCCACGACCACGCCGCGATCATGCGCGTGATCGGCGGCATCGTGCTCTGCATCCTGCTGGCCGCGCTCGACCAGACCGTCGTGATCCCGGCCGTGCCGGCCATCGCCAACGACCTGAACGGCTTCAGCCACCTGTCGTGGATCGTCACGGCCTACCTGATCGTGTCGACGGTGACCACGCCGCTGTACGGCAAGCTGTCCGACAGTTTCGGGCGCCGCCGCCTGCTGATGCTGGCGATCACGCTGTTCATCGCCGCGTCCGTGGCCTGCGCGCTGGCGCAGAGCCTCACGCAACTGATCCTGTTCCGCGCGCTGCAGGGCGTGGGCGGCGGCGGGCTGATGTCGCTGGCGCAGGCGGCCATTGCCGATGTGGTGGCGCCCCGCCAGCGAGGCCGCTACCAGGGCTACCTGGCCACGGTATGGGCCGTTTCGTCGATTGCCGGGCCGCTGGTCGGCGGCTGGGTGTCAGACCACATGTCGTGGCGCTGGCTGTTCTGGATCAACGTGCCGCTGGGCCTGCTGGCGATGGCGATGTGCTACCGCGGGCTGGCCAATCTGCGCCCGCGCGGCGGCCGCCCGCAGGTGGACTGGCTGGGCGCCAGCCTGCTGGCGGTGGCCATCGTTGCCTTCCTGCTGGCGATGAGCTGGGCCGGCGAAGCCTTCGACTGGATCTCGCTGGAAATGGCCGGCCTGCTGCTGGTGACCGTGGTGGCCGTGGCGCTGCTGGCCTGGCAGGAACGCCGCGCGCCCGATCCGATGCTGCCGCCGCGCCTGTTTGCCAACCGGGCGTACGTGATGGGCGTGGGCGCGTCGGCGCTGGCCGCGCTGAACATCTTCCTGTGCATCTTCGCCCTGCCGCTGCATTTCCAGCTCGTGCGCGATGCCGATGCGTCGATGTCGGGCCTGCTCGTGGTGCCGTTCCTGCTGTCCACGGTGGCCGGCAACTTCGTGGTCGCCTGGCTGGCCCCCCGCCTGGGCCGCATGCGCGAGATCCTGACGGGTGGCTACGTGGCGGCGTCGGTCGGGCTGGTGTCGCTGGCGACGGTGACCGCCGCGGTGCCCACCGCGCTGGTGCTGCTGGCGATGACGATTGCCGGCATCGGGCTGGGCATGGCGATGGTCGGCACGCTGATCACGGTCCAGAACGCGCTGGAGCGCCGCGACATGGGCGCCGGCACGGGCGCCCTGCTGGTGATCCGGTCGCTGGGCAGCGCGCTCGGCGGCGCGCTTGCCGGTACGCTGCTGGCCATGGAGTTCCGCGATGCGCTGGCGCGCTCGGGCGTGACCCAGCCGCTCGACCTTGGCTCGCTGCGCCATGGCAGCGAGGCGATGGCCCACCTGTCGCCGGCCGTGCACCAGGTGCTGGCCGGCGGCGTCGAGTCCGGCTTCCACCTGATCTTTGCGGCCGGCGCCGTGGCCGCCATCGTGGCGCTCGTGATCGTCCGCCGCATGCCGGACCTGGAACTGCGCAGCAGCGTGACCGAGCACGCGGCCAAGATCCATATGGATTGAAGCACCGCGCTGCGGCCCCGCGTCATGACGCGGCAGGGCCGGAGGCGTAGACTTGCCTGCCACCTAACGGAAAATCGGAGCCTGAATCCATGTCTCGCCAATCCACCCCGGCCGCCGCAGTGAACAGGGATCGGAAGCAGCCCGCGCGCCAGCGTGCCGCGCTGCTGGGCGCCCTGGGGCTGGCCGCCGTGGCCGCGCTGCTGCCGCCGCCGGCCCGTGCCGCCGACAAGTCCGCGTCGCCGGTGGCGACGCAGGCGGCCGGTAGCTGCCCCGCCGCGTTGAACTTCCGCTTTCCGCGCCTGCAGGACGAGGCACCGCAGAACCTGTGCCAGTACGCCGGCAAGGTCGTGCTGGTCGTCAACACGGCCAGCTACTGCGGTTTCACGCCGCAGTACGAGGGGCTGGAGCAGCTTTACGCCAAGTACCGCGACCGCGGGCTGGTGGTGCTGGGCTTCCCGTCGAACGATTTCTCGCAGGAGCCCGGCTCGGCCAAGGAAATCTCCGACTTCTGCTACAACACCTACGGCGTCAAGTTTCCGATGCTGGGCAAGTCCCACGTGCGCGGCGACGAGGCCAATCCGATGTACATCATGCTGGCCAAGGAAACCGGTACCGCGCCGAAATGGAACTTCTACAAGTACCTGATCGACCGCAAGGGCCAGGTCGTCGGCAGCTACAACAGCATGGTCAAGCCCGACGACAAGCAGCTCGTGGCGAAGATCGAGGCGCTGCTGGGTACGCGCTGAACCGCCCCCTGATTACCCGCTGGGCCCGCGCCGAAACCGCGCCGGGCAACGCCGCGCGCTGGCAGACAAGCTCGCGGCGCTGACGTTTATCCGAGGAGACACCATGAAACTTGTCCGCGTAGGAAAGCCCGGCGCCGAGCGCCCGGGCCTGGTAGACCGTGACGGCCGCGTGCGCGACCTGTCTGGCGTGATCGGCAATATCGGCCCCGCCGAACTGGCGCCGGCGGCGCTGGCCAGGCTGGCCGCCATCGACCCGGCCACGCTGCCGGTGTTGGACGGCGAGCGCCACGGCGTGCCCTGGACCGGCATCGGCAAGATCATCGCCATCGGCCTGAACTACGCCGACCATGCGGCCGAGGCGGGCATGCCGCTGCCGGCCGAGCCCATCGTGTTCCTGAAGGCCAATACGTCGCTGAACGGGCCCAACGACGCGGTGATGCTGCCGTTCGAATCGCAGAAGTCGGACTGGGAGGTGGAACTGGGCGTGGTGATTGGCACGACGGCGCGCAATGTGTCGAAGGCCCAGGCGCTGGAACACGTGGCCGGCTACTGCGTGGTCAACGACGTGTCGGAACGCGAATTCCAGCTTGAGCGCGGCGGCACGTGGGACAAGGGCAAGGGCTGCGACACGTTCTGCCCGGTCGGCCCGTGGCTGGTGACGCGCGACGAGGTGCCCGACGCGCAGCAGCTGGGCATGTGGCTCGACGTCAATGGCGAGCGCATGCAGAAGGGCAGCACGGCCACGATGGTGTTCGACGTGGCCACCATCGTCAGCTATGTCAGCCGCTTCATGACGCTGGAACCCGGCGACCTGATCGCCACCGGCACGCCGCCCGGCGTGGGCATGGGCTTCAAGCCGCCGCGCTACCTGAAGGCCGGTGATGTCATGCGCCTGGGCATCGAGGGCCTGGGCGAGCAGTCGCAGGCCGTGGTGGCCTACGGCGAACGCTAGATTCTGCGATGTGAAAAATGCGGGGCCCCACGGGGTTCCCCGCTGAAACATAGTCTTGCAAAGCGTCGCGTTTGCAAACAAAGCGTACGATTAGGGCAACGGTTTTGGGCCCATATGGGGCGCTTTCGCACGAAATACGCATTCGGGGTTTTCCCTCTGGAGCCTGCGTGAAATACTGTTCATACATGTCTGCCAGATAAGAGCAATGCCATGTCTGAACACGCCCCCGAAATCGAATCGATACTGAAGACCGTATCGGTCAGCCTCGCCAAGGACGCCCCCACGCGCTCCTACTGCACCGTTCACGACACGCTCGACTCGCGTGACGAACTGCAGGACATCCGCCGCAGCATCCACCAGCATCCCGAACTTGCGTTCAACGAAGTCCGTACCGCCGAGCTTGTCGCCAGCAAGCTGGAAGGGTGGGGCTTCACGGTGACGCGCGGGGTGGGCGGCACCGGCGTGGTGGCGACCCTGCGGTCCGGCAGCGGCAAACGCAGTGTCGGCATCCGCGCCGACATGGACGCGCTGCCGATCCACGAACGCTCCGGCCTGCCGTACGCCAGCGTCAACGAAGGCAAGATGCACGCCTGCGGCCACGACGGCCACACCGCGGTGCTGCTGGGCGCGGCGCGCCAGCTGGCCCGCACGCGGCATTTCAACGGCACGGTCCACCTGATCTTCCAGCCGGCCGAGGAAATCGGCGCCGGTGGCGGCGCCGAGCGGATGCTGGCCGACGGCCTGTTCGAACGCTTTCCGTGCGACGCCATCTTCGGCCTGCATAACCATCCGGGTGTCGAAGCCGGTACCTTCATGTTCCGCAGCGGCCCGTTCATGGCCGCCTGCGACACCGTCGCCATCACGATCAAGGGCAAGGGCGGCCATGCCGCGCGGCCGCACCAGTCGATCGACCCGATCCTCGTGGCCGGCAGCCTGGTGATGGCGCTGCAGTCCATCGTGGCGCGCAACGTGGACCCCAACGAGACGGCCGTGGTCACCATCGGCACGCTGCACGCGGGCCATGCCCCGAACGTGATTCCGGACAGCGCGCGCATGGAAGTGAGCGTGCGATCGTTCAGCGCCGAGGTGCGGGCGTCGATGGAGGCGCGCATCCGCCAACTGGTGACGTCGCACGCCGAAGGGTACGGCGCCACGGCCGAGATCGACTACGTGCGTGGCTATCCGGTGCTGGTCAACAGCGAGGCCGAGACCGAGTTCGCCCGGCAGGTGGCCGAGGAACTGGTGGGCCCCGAGCGCGCCATCGGCAATTTCCACCGCATCGCCGGCAGCGAGGACTTTGCGTACTTCCTGCAGCAGCGGCCCGGCTGCTTCGTGCGGATGGGCAACGGCGCCAACCAGCCGTTGCTGCACAACGCAGGCTACGACTTCAACGACGACAACCTGACCGTCGGCGCCGCGTACTGGACGCGCCTGGTCGAGCGGTACCTGGCCGACTGAGCGCTGTCTTAGCCGACCGAGCCGACCCGGCCGGCCTAGCGGAAGAAAGCGCTCGGCGGCACGCCAAACTGCCGCCGGAACATTGTCGCAAACGCGCTGGGGCTGTCGTAGCCCATCTCCAGCGCCACATCCAGCACCTTGTCGCCGGCCGCCAGCCGTTCCAGCGCGGCCAGCAGCCGCGCCTGCTGGCGCCACTGGCCGAAGGTCATCCCCGTTTCCCTGGCAAAGCGCCGCTGGATCGTCTTCGGGTCCACGCCCAGCCGCGCGCCCCAGTCGGCCAGCGTCAGCGCGCTGTCCGGGGTGTCGACGATCTGGTCGCAGATGCTGCGCAGGGCGGCGTCGGCCGGGCGGGGCAGGTGCAGCGGCAGCGTGGGCACCAGCTTCACCTCGTCCAGCAGCAGCCGCATCAGCCGGCCGTCGCGCGAGTCGGCGTCGTAGTGCGGCGGAATGTCGATGGCGGCCAGGATCAGCTCGCGCAGCAGCGGCGAGATGCCAAGCACGGTGCAGCCGGTGGGCAGGTCCGGCGCCGCATCGGGTCGGATATAGGCCGTGCGCATCTGCACGCGGCCGACCATGCGGATCCAGTGCACGGTGCCGCCGGGCATCCACATGCCGCGCGTGGGCGGCACGGTCCACTGGCCTTCGGCCGTGGAGACGACCATCACGCCATGCATCGCATGGATCAGCTGGGCGTGGGGATGCTGGTGCGGCTTGGTGACGTGGCCGGGCACGTAGTCGGCCGCCATGGCCGTGACCGGCATCGGGCTGCGGTCGTAGCGCAGGTACGCGGGATGGTCGGCGTAGGTGTCGGCGCGGCCCGCCATGGCGGGGTCGGTCGGGGCGTCGGCGGGCAGGGGTTTGCTGCCGGGCGGGTCGTGATCCACCCACGGCACCGTCGGGCGGCCGGCCGCGCGGCCGGGAGGAGGGCGCTGGGCACCGGGCATGTCCTTTTCTCCAAGGTTGCGGCCTCATTCTCGCAGGACAGGCGCCGATTTGCCAATTAGCATCACCAAACGTCCAGAAGGCCGTACGAGCCCGCCGGGACGGAATTCCGAAGAGCCCTCGGCCAATGCGCCCCCCGACCATGAGCACAACCGTCCAATCCGCCACCCCGGCGCAACGCGAGGAAGGCACGCGCTTCCGCGTGCTGTACGCGATCAGCTTCGCGCACTTCCTCAACGACATGATCCAGTCGCTGATCCTGGCCATCTATCCGATGCTCAAGGGCGGCTTCAACCTCAGCTTCACGCAGATCGGCCTGCTGACGCTGACGTACCAGATCACCGCCTCGCTGCTGCAGCCCATCGTCGGCCTGTACACGGACAAGCATCCGAAACCCCATTCGCTGGCCATCGGCATGGGCTTCACGCTGGCCGGGCTGCTGCTGCTGTCAGTGGCGCCCACCTATGGCGTGCTGCTGGTGGCCGCCGCGCTGGTCGGGACGGGATCGTCGATCTTTCATCCGGAATCGTCGCGCGTGGCGCGGCTGGCGTCCGGCGGTCAGCACGGGCTGGCGCAGTCGATCTTCCAGGTGGGCGGCAACGGCGGCAGCGCCATGGGGCCGCTGCTGGCAGCGTGGATCGTCCATACGCAGGGCAGCGTGGCGTGGTTCTCGCTGGCCGCGCTGCTGGCCATCGCCGTGCTGTGGCAGATTGGCGGCTGGTACGGCCGGCACCTGGCCGAGCGCGCCGCCAGGAAGAAGACGGCCGGCGTGGCGGCGAGCCGCCTGCCCACGTCCACGGTGGTGCGCGCCATCACGGTGCTGCTGCTGCTGATCTTCTCCAAGTACTTCTACATGGCCAGCCTGAACACGTACTACACGTTCTACCTGATGGAGAAGTTCGGGCTCCAGCGCCAGACCTCGCAGGTCTACCTGTTCCTGTTCCTGTTCGCGGTGGCGGCCGGCACCATCCTGGGCGGCCCGATTGGCGACCGCATCGGCCGCAAGCGCGTGATCTGGGCGTCGATCCTGGGCGTGGCGCCGTTCACGCTGATGCTGCCGCACGCCAACCTGTTCTGGACGGCCGTGCTGACCGTGATCATCGGCTTCATCCTGGCGTCGGCGTTCTCGGCCATCCTGGTCTTTGCGCAGGAGCTGATCCCGGGCAAGGTGGGCATGGTCTCCGGCCTGTTCTTCGGCTTTGCGTTCGGCATGGGCGGCATCGGTGCCGCGGTGCTGGGCAAGCTGGCCGACGTGCACGGTATCGAGGCCGTCTACCAGTTCTGCGCCTTCCTGCCGCTGCTGGGCCTGCTGGCGGTATTCCTGCCAGACCTGCGGGAGCGGGCCAAGGCGGCCTGACGGGGCAGCGCCGACGGCTGGCTTCCCTCCGCCCGCATCGCGGGGGGAGGGGAGAAACCAGCGCGGAAACCACAGCGGCGGCCACGGCGCATACCCTGGCATCGGTTTTGCGGCATCATCTCGGTCATGAAGTCCGCCGTGCCCCCGTCCTCCGCCGCCACACCCCCCGTGCCCGCCCGTCGCGCCTGCGCCCACTGCCTGGCCCTGGCCGACGATCCGCGCCGGCGCGAGCCGCATGCGTGCCTGGCGCTGCGCAACACGGCGCCGCTGGTCAGCCAGAGCGCGGCCGGGGTGCCGTTCAGCATGATGGCGTTCACCTGCCGCGAGTGCGGCACCGCGTGGCGGCTCTACGACCGCGCCAACGAGCTGTTCGTCTCCTGGGTGCCCGAGCATCCGCTGGTGCGATAGCCGCGCGCGGCGGCCGGCCGCAGAGGCCGATCGGCTAAGATAGCGCGCGTCTCTCCCCCGTTCATCCCCATTCGAAGCCCGACCATGGCCGATTTCCGCCTCCTGCCGCTGCGCGCCGCCTGCGTGGCCGTCGCACTGATTTCCACCGCCCCCGCGTTCGCCGCCGACAACTACCCGAGCCGGCCGATCCGCATGATCGTGGCCTATCCCACGGGCGGCATCAGCGATGCCGTGGCACGCGCGTTGGGCGAGAAGCTGTCGGCCCAGATGGGCACCTCGGTCGTGGTGGAGAACAAGGTCGGCGCCGGCGGCAGCATCGGCATCGACGCCGTGGCCAAGGCCGCGCCGGACGGCTACACGCTCGGCTTCGCGTCGACCAGCCCGCTCACGCTCAACCCCCACGTCGGCCACGTCAACTACGACCCCCAGCGCGATGTGGCGCCCGTGATGAGCGTCATGTATTCGCCGGTGCTGGTGGTGGCCACGTCCAGCTTCACGGGCAAGACGTTCCAGGACCTGATCGCCCAGTCGAAGGCCAAGCCGGGCTCGGTACGCTGGGCCACGTCGGGCCTGGGCACGGTCGGCCACGTGATGCTGGAGCAGATTCGCGCCAAGTCGCAGGCCGACATCACGCTGATTCCGTACAAGGGCGCCGGCCAGCAGCTCAACGACGCGCTGGGCGGCCAGTTCGAGGCCATGAGCACCAACGCCAGCCCGATGCTGACCCAGCACATGCAGGCCGGCCGGCTGCGCGCCATCGCCGTGGGCGCGCCCAAGCGGCTGGACAGCCTGCCCAACGTGCCGACGTTCGACGAACTCGGCTACCCGAAGGCCAACCTGACGTCGACGTTCGGCGTCTTCGCGCCCGGCAAGACGCCGGCCGCTATCGTCGACCGGCTCAACGCCGAGCTGAACAAGGCGCTGGCCGAGCCCGAGGTGCGCGACCGCCTGATGCGCGGCGGCGAAGTGCCCACCGGCGGCTCGGCCAGGCAGTTCGCCGCGGCCATCCGCGCCGAATCGCAGGAAAACGCCCGCATCGTCAAGGAAGCCGGCATCAAGGCCGACTGACCCCCTGACCGACCGCCCGCCCGCCCGCATGGCCGGCGTGGCTCAGGCCACGTCCAGCCGGCTGCCCAACCGGTAGACCGTGCGCAGCATCACCCCGTTGAACGGCCAGAGCGACAGCTTGGTGCGCACGCGCGACAGGTGGCTGTCGATGGTGCGCGCCTGCTCGCGCATCGGCGCGCCGTGCCAGACCTTGTCGATCATCGTGCGGCGCGAGATCAGCGTGCCGATGTTCCGGAATAGTAAAAGCGCCAATGCATACTCCTTGGGCGACAGCGTCACCGGCGCGCCCTTGACCCACACCTGCCGCTCGGGCACTGAGAAGCGGTATTCGCCGCAGATGATCTGGTCCGGCACGTTGTCCAGCGCGGCGGCGGCCGGTGCCGGCACGGGCCGCATCGGCGCGGCGGCCGCGCGACGGGCCAGCGCCTCGATGCGGGCCAGCAGCTCGCCGTCGCGCACCGGCTGCGGCACGTAGGCGTCGGCGCCGGCCATCAGGCAGCGCGCGATGTCGGCCTCGGCGTCGCTGGCGCCCAGCATCATCACCGGCAGGCCATGTCCGAGCGTGCGTCGGACCCAGTCCAGCAACGCCTCGGCATCGACGTCGGCCACGTCGCGGTCCAGCAGCAGCATGTCGAACGGTTGGCGGCGGATGGCGGACACCAGCGGCGGCGCGCCGCGAAAGCGCGTCAGGTAGTGCCCGCCCCGCTCCAGGGCGCGCTGCAGCACCAGGATGCGGGCCGGATTGTCTTCAAGCGCGGCGATCTTCACGGTCGTTCCTTCCGTTCCTTGCTCAGTCTTCGGGTGCGGCCCATGGTAGGCCGCGCCCCGTTGCGGACGAAGTAAACATTTGTGGCGGATCTAATTTTGAGCATCGTCTTATAGGGTTTGTGCGCGTCTCGGCATCTAATGAGCGCTGGACACATTACCTGCGCGCCCGGCACGGCGCGACGATGCATGACAAGAACAGGACTCAGGGTCGCCTCGCTGGAGAGCGACGCCGCGCAGGCGGCCATGATCCGCGCCGTTGTCACCGGCGCCGGGCACGAATGCGTGACCTTTGCCGATGGCCGGCGGATGCTGCTGACGTTGCGCAAGGTGGCCTTCGACCTGCTGCTGCTGGAATGGGACGCGCCGCACGTGAGCGGGCTGGAGGTCCACAACTGGGCGCGCGCCCACCTGGACCCGCGCCTGCCCGTGATGTTCGTGGCCCGGCGCAACGGCGAGGCCGAGATCGCGGCGGCGCTGGCGGCCGGCGCGGACGACTACATGGCCAAGCCGATCCGCGCCGTGGAGCTGTCCGCCCGCATCCACGCGCTGCTGCGGCGGGTCTACCCGGACACGCGCCAGCGCGACGACGACCGGCTGGGCTGGGGCCGCTACACGTTCGACCTCGTCACGCGCCAGACCGCTCGCAACGGCGTGACGGTGCCGCTGACGCCCAAGGAATTCGACCTTGCGCTGCTGATGTTCCGCAACGCCAACCGGGTGGTGCCGCGCGAGCACATGGTGACGGCGGTCTGGGGCCGCGAGTTCTCGCCGATGTCGCGCACCATCGACACCCACATCTCGCGCGTGCGCAACAAGCTCGGCCTGTGGGACGAGAACGGCGTGCGCGTGGTGCCGGTCTACACCCACGGCTACCGGCTGGAACTGCTGGAGGACCAGCGGCCCGCCGCCGGCATTCCGGCCGCGCCGGCGCCCGCGCCAAGAAAAAAAGGCACCCGAAGGTGCCTTTCCCCAAACAGCCGATGAAGCGGCGATCAGAAGATGTGGCGGATACCTGCGGCCACGCCCATCTGGGTGCCGTTGCCCGGCAGTTCGGTCGCCACGCCCTTGGTCAGCTTGTTGTAGTCGACCGTGCCGTAGACCTGGGTGCGCTTGGACAGCGAGTACTCGGCCAGCAGCACGCCGGTGTAGCGGTTGCCGTCGTTGCCGCTGACGCCGTTCTTGTTCTCGACGCGATCGGCATAGAACACGCCGGTCACGGCCAGGGCCGGGGTGACGTTGTACGTCACGCCCACGTAGCCCAGCGTGTCCTTGCGCGGGTTGCTGGCAGCGCCGGCGGCGATGGCCGTGCGGGCAGCCGGGGTCGACACGATGGCAGCCTGGTTCAGGAAGCTGTTGTCGATCACGCCGGTGCTGTCGCGGCCACCAACGTAGCCCAGGAACAGCTTGGCCGGGCCGATGCCGTACTTGCCGGCCACGCCCCACATCTGCTGCTTGTTGCTGTTGATGTCCTTGATTTCCTGGTACACGGCGCCGATGCCGAACGGTCCGATGTCGTACGCGGCACGGGTGCCCCAGTACTGGTTCTTCGTCTGGCTGCCCGGCTGCTCGCCGAAGCCGTAGCTGGCGCCGACGTTCAGGCCCGCGAACGAACCCGAGTAGCTGACGACGTTGTTCTGACGGAACTGCGTCAGGAAGAACGGCCAGGCGTTGGCGGTGTAGTTGCCGATGGTCAGCGGGTCGAAGTCGCCGAACAGGTTGAAGCCCTCGGTGTACTGGCGGCCCAGCTTGATGGCGCCGAAGTCACCGGCCAGGCCGACGTATGCCTGACGGTTGAAGATCTGGCCCGACGAGTTCATCGTGCCGTTGTCCAGGCTGTAGCCGCCTTCCAGCTGGAAGATGGCCTTCAGGTTGTTGCCCAGGGCCTCCGAACCCTTCAGGCCCCAACGGCTTTGCGTCACGGCGCCGTCCGTCATCTGAACCTGGCTGTTGCCGGCGGCGTTGGCGTGGTTGGTCCAGCGGACGCTGACGTCGGCAATCCCGTACAGCGTGACCGACGTCTGGGCGAAGGCGCTGCCGCAGCACAGCGAGCCAATGGCGAGGGTCAGTAGCGATTTCTTCATGGTGCTCCTTTTCTGTCTTGTGGTTGGATCGCCCCGGATCACGGCGCGTCCAGCTTTGTGGATAACGTTTGCACTAAACGCCGCGAAAATTTAACAAAACGCGGATAGTTCCGACATAAATCCGAAGCCGAGGCAGGCTTCGAGAAGACATTTGGTGCAAATTCGTTGGTTTGCCGCTACACAATGCCTGAGGGCTGACGAAATGGTGCATGGCAGCACGCGCCACGGCGGTGCATCGGCGGGAACAGGCCAGAAGAGGGCGGGGATGGCGGCGTACGCCGGCACGCGTGGCAACCGCCACGCGGGGCGGTTGCTGCGGTGCAAAAACCCCAACGAACGTGGGGCAGGGTTATCCCTCGAACGGGATCAGGGAACGGTCATCGGCGCGCGATGACCGGGGCACGGCAGGCTCAGGCCTGCGGAATCTCGATCTTGACCTCGAGCACTTCCAGGTTGTCCTGGCGCTCCAGGCTCACGCGCAGATCCTGGTCGCTGATCTTCACGTATTTCGAAATGACGGCCACCAGCTCGCGCTGCAGGGCCGGCAGATAGTCGGCCGGCGCCGAATGGCCGGACCGCTCGTGGGCGAGAATGATCTGCAGCCGCTCCTTGGCGACCGACGCGGACTTCTTCTTCTCCCCCAGCAGGAAGGACAGGATCGACATGTGGATGAGCCCTCCGTTACTTGTTGCCGAAGATGCGCGAGAACAGTCCCGGCTTCTGGTAGTCCGTGAAGCGCAGCGGCTTGTCCTTGCCCAGGAAGCGGTCCACCACGTCGCCGTAGGCGTCGGCCACGTCGGTGCCGTCGAGGTGGATGGCCGGCGTGCCCTGGTTCGACGCATGCAGCACGGCTTCCGATTCCGGCACCACGCCAATCAGCTTGATGCGCAGGATTTCCTGGATGTCGGTCAGCGACAGCATCTCGCCGCCGTGCACCCGCTTGGGGTTATAGCGCGTGATGAGCAGATGTTCCTTGATCGGATCGCCCTCGCTGGCGCGCTTGGTCTTCGACGCCAGGATGCCGAGGATGCGGTCGGAGTCGCGCACCGACGACACTTCGGGGTTGGTCACGATCAGCGCCTCGTCGGCAAAGTACATGGCCATCAGCGCGCCGGTCTCGATGCCGGCCGGCGAATCGCAGACGATGTACTCGAAATCCATGGCCTTCAGGTCGTTGATGACCTTTTCCACGCCGTCGCGGGTCAGCGCTTCCTTGTCGCGCGTCTGCGAGGCCGGCAGGATGAACAGGTTCTCGCACTTCTTGTCCTTGATCAGCGCCTGGTTCAGGTTGGCTTCGCCCTGCACCACGTTGATCAGGTCGTACACCACGCGGCGCTCGCAGCCCATGATCAGGTCGAGGTTGCGCAGGCCGACGTCGAAGTCGATCACGGCCGTCTTGTGGCCGCGCAGGGCCAGGCCGGCCGCGAAGCTCGCGCTGGTGGTGGTCTTGCCAACGCCCCCCTTGCCGGAGGTCACTACGATGATTTTTGCCATGGCTCTTGGGTCCGGTATGTGTGGATCTGGTTCGTTCTGACAGGCGCGGCGGTCATTTCATCCGCAGCGGTTCGAGAATCAGCTTCTCGTCGGCCAGGCGCACCTGGGCCGACTTGCCGAGCACGTCGGGCGGGAGCGTCTGCTCCGCGGTCCGGTAGATGCCGGCGATGGAAATCAGCTCGGGCTCCAGGCACGTGCAGAAGATGCGCGCGTCCGGGTTGCCCTTGACCCCGGCCAGCGCGCGGCCGCGCAGCGGGGCATAGATATGGATGTTGCCCTCGGCGATGACCTCGGCGCCGTAGCTCACCAGGTCCAGGATCACCACGTCGCCCTGCGCGTAGACCTGCTGGCCCGAGCGCAGCGGCTTGTCGATCAGCAGGGTGGGGATGGCGCGCGGCGTGGCGGCCGCGGCGTTGGCGGCGGCCATGATCTCGGCAATCTCGGACGCCGCGCCATTGACCGGCGTGCTGCCGCTGGCCGGGGCGCCATCGGCCGGGGCCTCGCTGGCAGCGGCGGCGTCTGGCTGGGCCGCTGGTTCCTCGCGGCCGCCGCGCCGGCTCTGGCTGTCCAGCAGCGGCAGGCCGAAGCCGCCGGCCCAGGCGCGCTGGTCGGCGCGGGCCACCACGCCGATGGCGCGGGCGTTCAGCGTGGCCAGCGTGTCGATCACGCGGTCCAGCGCCAGCGCGCCGTCGCCGTCCAGCCGGCGCAGGTCCAGCGCCACCACATCGTCGGAGAAGAAGTCAGGGGTCGATTCGAAGCGGGAGAGAAGATCGTCCCGCAGCGCGTCCATGTCCGCGGTCTGCAGTGCGAGAAGGAGGGCGTCGACATTGCCACTGCGCAGCTCGAAACGTGGCGATTTCTTCTGGGACATAGCCGGGTGACCGTGGAAATGGGACATTCTAACGTCGGATTTCGGGGGAACTGTAACAAATGTTGGTTCGCCGGCCGGGGGTGGACGATGCGGACCATATGCCCGCGCCGGGTGCGCCGCGCGGGCCGCGCACCGGTCCGCCGGCGGCCGCGCCGGGCGCATCGGGCTGTCAGCGCAACGCCTATCGCGCACCCGGCGCGCGCTTGCTAGCATGGCGCATCTTTTGAAGCGGAGCACCCATGGGCGCCATCGTCAACTGCGCGGCCTATCGCCAGGGCAAGAAGCTGGGCAAGGTCGATTTCGCGGACATCGGCCCGGTGCTGGCCGAGCCCGGCACCTTTGTCTGGCTGGGCCTGCACGAGCCGGACCTGGCGCTGCTGCGCCGCGTGCAGCAGTCGTTCGGGCTGCACGACCTGGCCGTCGAGGACGCGCTGGACGCCCACCAGCGGCCCAAGCTCGAAACCTACGGCGATTCGGTCTTCGTGGTGCTGAACACCGCCCAGCTCGTGGGCGAGGAAGTGGTGGTCGGCGAGACCCACCTGTTCGTCGGCCCGAACTACGTGGTGTCGGTGCGGCACGGGGCCAGCTCCACCTACGCGCCGGTGCGCGAGCGCTGCGAGCAGGACCCGCAGGGCCTGGCCAACGGCCCCGGCTACGTGCTCTATGCGCTGATGGACTTCGTGGTGGACCACTATCTGCCCATCGTCACCCGGCTGGAAGACGCCTTCGAGCAGCTGGAGCAGGGCATCTTCCGCGACGAATTCGACCGCGAGGCCATCCAGCGGCTCTACCACGTCAAGCACCAGGTCCTGCGCCTGCGCAACGCCGTCTACCCGGTGGAGGACATGTGCGGCCAGCTGATCCGCCTGCACGAGGACCTGGTACCCAAGGAACTGCGCGCCTACTTCCGCGACATCGAGGACCACTGCAGCCGCATCGTCCGCTCGCTGGACGTGGTGCGCGAGATGCTGACCACGGCCGTGCAGGTCAACCTGGCGCTGGTGACCGTGGGGCAGAACGAGGTGGTCAAGCGCCTGGCCGGCTGGGGCGCCATCCTGGCCATTCCCACCGTCGTGTTTTCGTTGTACGGGATGAACTTCGACTTCATGCCCGAGCTCAAGTGGCACTACGCCTACCCGGTGGTCATCGGCGTCACCGCCACGGCCTGCGGGCTGCTGTGGAGCAAGCTGAGGCGGGCGGGGTGGTTGTAGGGTGGGCCGCGGGTTACTGTAGGGTGGGTCGCGGGTGGTTGTAGTGCGGGCCTCTGGTTGGTTGTTGTGCCGGCGTGAACCTGGGCCGCTGGTTTGCTCCCCTCTCCCGCGCGCGGGAGAGGGGCCGGGGGTGAGGGCCAGCGGTCCAAAACTGCCACTGTCGCATCTTGAGCCGCCGGCCCTCACCCCCAACCCCCTCTCCCGCAGGCGGGAGAGGGGAGCAACCCGGCGGCAGGCGGATGCCCCCCAGCCCCCAACCACCAGCCCCCAACCACCAGCCCCCAACCACCAGCCCCCAACCACCAGCCCCCCAACCACCAGCTACCAGCTACCAGCTACCAGCTACCAGCCCCCCAGCCTTCGAGCCCACCAGCCCACCAGCCCACCCGCATTTTTATATCTCCTTTACACCCCCTCCCTCCCTCTCTACCCCGTTTTTACCCCCCGGTCCCTAACCTCCAATCCGTGAATCACTCTGCAGGCGCCCGGCCTGCAAACACATCATGGACGGGATCTATTTCCTCGTATTGCTGGCCTTTGGCGCGCTGACGGGTGCGCTGCTGGCCCTGTGCGCCGCGCTGGGCGCCAACCTGCCGGCGGGGCGCAATGGCGCCGACGGTGCGTCTTCCAAGCAGTCGGCCGCCGACAGGGGGCTCTGATGGACTGGACCGACCTGCTCAGCGGCGGCCTGGCCGTCGCGCTTTTTGTCTACCTGCTCGTAGCCCTGTTCCGGCCGGAGAAATTCTGATGTCGACGCCTGCCATTCCCTGGGCCCAGTTTCTGGGTCTGCTGGCCCTGTTCCTGGCGATCCTGTTCGTCGCCGGCCCCTTCCTGGGGCGCTACATGCGCCGCGCGATCGAGGAGGGCACCTACCGGCTCACGGCCTGGGGCCGTCCGCTGGAGCGCGGGCTGTACCGCGTGGCCGGCGTGCGCGCCGATGCCGAAATGGGCTGGAAGCAGTACGCCATCGCCGTGATCGTCTTCAACGTGCTCGGCGTGGTGGCCGTGTACGCGCTGCAGCGGCTGCAGGGCGTGCTGCCGCTGAACCCGCAGGGGTTTGGCGCGGTCTCGCCGGACTCGTCGTTCAACACGGCCGTCAGCTTTGTCGCCAACACCAACTGGCAGGGTTATGCCGGCGAGTCGACGATGAGCTACCTGACGCAGATGCTGGCGCTGACCGTGCAGAACTTCGTCTCGGCCGCTACCGGCATCGCCGTGGTGTTCGCGCTGATCCGCGGCTTCGCGCGGCACAGTGCGCAGACCATCGGCAACTTCTGGGTCGACCTGACGCGCACCACGCTCTACGTGCTGCTGCCGCTGTCGGTGGTCGTCGCCGTGGCGCTGGTCGGCCAGGGCGTGATCCAGAACTTCGATGCATACCGCGACGTGCAGCTCGTCACGCCGGTCGAATACACGCAGCCCAAGGTGGACGCGGCCGGCCAGCCGGTGCTGGACGCCGCCGGCCAGCCCGTGACCGAGGCCGCGCGCAGCGCCACGCAGACGCTGGCGATGGGCCCGGTGGCGTCGCAGGAGGCCATCAAGATGCTCGGCACCAACGGGGGCGGCTTCTTCAACGCCAACTCGGCGCATCCGTTCGAGAACCCCACGCCGCTGGCGAACCTGATCGAGATGCTGGCGATCTTCCTGATCCCCGCCGCGCTGTGCTTCACGTTCGGCGAGATGGTCAAGGACCGCCGGCAGGGCGTGGCCGTGATTGCGTCGATGACAGTGATCTTCGTGGTGATGGCGCTGGCGGCCATGGCGTCCGAATCGCAGGTCAACGCCGCGCTGGCCGGGCTGCCGATCGACCACGCGGCGTCGGCGCTGCAGGCCGGCGGCAACATGGAAGGCAAGGAACTGCGCTTCGGCATCTCGGCCAGCGCGCTGTTCGCCACCATCACCACGGCCGCGTCGTGCGGCGCCGTCAACGCCATGCATGACTCGTTCACGGCCATCGGCGGGCTGGTGCCGATGCTGCTGATGCAGCTCGGCGAGGTGGTGTTCGGCGGCGTGGGATCGGGGCTCTACGGCATGCTGGTCTACGCCGTGCTGGCCGTGTTCATCGCCGGCCTGATGATCGGCCGCACGCCCGAGTACCTGGGCAAGAAGATCGAGGCGTACGAGATGAAGATGACCGCCGTGGCCATCCTCGTCACGCCGCTGCTGGTGCTGGTGGGCACGGCCATCGCGGTGATGGCCGGGGCCGGGCGCGCGGGCGTGTTCAACCCGGGCACCCACGGCTTCTCTGAAATCCTGTACGCGCTGTCGTCGGCCGCCAACAACAACGGCAGCGCCTTTGCCGGGCTGTCCGCCAACACGCCGTTCTACAACGTGCTGCTGGCCGCGGCCATGTGGTTCGGCCGCTTCTGGATCATCGTGCCCGTGCTGGCGATGGCCGGATCGCTGGCCGCCAAGCGCCGCACGCCGGCCACGTCCGGCACGATGCCCACCCACGGCCCGCTGTTCGTGGTGCTGCTCACGGGGTCCGTGCTGCTGGTTGGCGCGCTGACCTACGTGCCCGCGCTGGCCCTGGGGCCGGTGGCAGAGCAACTGCAGTCCGCCTCGGCGGCTGCCCGGTAATCCGCGGAGAATTCGCATGTCACAACACACTCCGGCCAGCCGCACCCCCGCCGCCGCGCCGTCCCGCCAACCCGCCACCACCGTTGCCGGCGTGCCGCACCATCCGCGCCCGGCGCGCGGCATGTTCGCGCCAGAGCTGGTCAAGCCGGCCATGCTCGACGCGCTGCGCAAGCTCACCCCGCGCGCGCAGTTGCGCAACCCGGTGATGTTCGTGGTCTACGCGGGCAGCATCCTGACCACGATCCTGTTCCTGCGCGCCTGGCTGCAGCCGTCGCCGGGCGGCGAATCGTCCGGCTTCATCCTGGCCGTGACGGTCTGGCTCTGGTTCACGGTGCTGTTCGCCAACTTTGCCGAGGCACTGGCCGAGGGCCGCAGCAAGCAGCAGGCCGCCGCGCTGCGCGGGCTGAAGACCACCACGATGGCCCGCGTGGTGCGCCAGGGCTGCGCCGACGCCCGCGCCACCGGCGCCACCGAGCCGCGCCCGGCCACCGACCTGCGGCGCGGCGACGTGGTGCTGGTCGAGGCCGGCGAGATGATTCCCGGCGACGGCGAGGTCATCGAAGGCGTCGCCTCGGTCGACGAAAGCGCCATCACAGGCGAATCGGCGCCCGTGATCCGCGAATCGGGCGGCGATTTCTCGTCGGTCACGGGCGGCACGCGCGTGCTGTCCGACTGGATCGTCGTGCGCATCACCACCAACCCCGGCGAAAGCTTCATCGACCGCATGATCGGCATGGTCGAGGGCGCGCGCCGCCAGAAGACGCCCAACGAGCTGGCGCTGACGATCCTGCTGGTGGGCCTGACGCTGGTGCTGCTGCTGGCCACCGCCACGCTGCAGCCGTACTCGCTCTACGCGGTGCTGGTGACCAAGGCGGGCGTGCCGGTGTCGGTGACGGTGCTGGTGGCGCTGCTGGTGTGCCTGATCCCGACCACGATCGGCGGGCTGCTGTCTGCCATCGGCGTGGCCGGCATGAGCCGGATGATGGCGGCCAACGTGATCGCCACGTCGGGCCGCGCCGTGGAAGCGGCCGGCGACGTCGACGTGCTGTTGCTCGACAAGACCGGCACGATCACGCACGGCAACCGCCAGGCGTCGCGCTTCATCGCCGCGCCGGGCGTGACCGAGCGCCAGCTGGCCGAGGCCGCGTGGCTGGCGTCGCTGGCCGACGAGACGCCCGAGGGCCGCAGCATCGTCGCGCTGGCCCGCCAGCGTCCCGGCACCGCGTCGCCCGAGATGGGCGGCCGGGGCGTGGCCGCGCCCGTGTTCGTGCCGTTCACGGCGCAGACGCGCATGAGCGGCGTGGACGTGGCGCAGGGCCACGTGGTGCGCAGCGTGCGCAAGGGATCGGCCGATGCACTGCGCCGCTACGTGACCGAGCGCGCCGGCAAGTTCCCGGACGCCGTGATGCAGGCTGTTGACGACGTGGCGCGCGCCGGCAGCACGCCGCTGGTGGTGGCCGAGTCGGTGGCCCAGGGCACCGAGGACACCGTGCGCGTGCTGGGCGTGGTGGAGCTCAAGGACATCGTCAAAACCGGCATCCGCGAGCGCTTTGGCGAACTGCGCAAGATGGGCATCCGCACCGTGATGATCACGGGCGACAACCGGCTGACGGCGGCGTCCATCGCGGCGGAAGCCGGCGTGGACGACTTCCTGGCCGAAGCCACCCCCGAGGCCAAGCTGGCGTTGATCCGCGAATACCAGGGCCAGGGCCGGCTGGTGGCCATGACCGGCGACGGCACCAACGACGCCCCGGCGCTGGCCCAGGCCGACGTGGCCGTGGCGATGAACAGCGGCACCCAGGCCGCGCGCGAGGCCGGCAACATGGTCGACCTGGACAGCAACCCCACCAAGCTGATCGAGATCGTCGAGATCGGCAAGCAGATGCTGATGACGCGCGGGTCGCTGACCACGTTCAGCGTGGCCAACGACGTGGCCAAGTACTTCGCAATCATCCCGGCCGCGTTCGCCACCACGTATCCGCAGTTGAACCTGCTGAACGTGATGCACCTGTCCACGCCGGCGTCGGCCATCATGTCCGCGGTGATCTTCAACGCGCTGATCATCGTGGTGCTGATTCCGCTGGCGCTGCGCGGCGTGGTGTACCGCCCGCTGGGCGCCGCCGTGCTGCTGCGCCGCAACCTGCTGGTCTACGGGCTGGGGGGCATCCTGGTGCCGTTTGTCGGCATCAAGCTGATCGACCTGCTGCTGACGATGTTCGGCTGGATCTGATTTAGGAGAATTGCTATGTCTACGCAAGCCCATCCCATGACCGAACCGGCGCGCCAGGCCGGCATGCTGCGCCCGGCGCTGACGATTTTCGTGGGGCTGTCGGTGCTCACCGGATTGCTCTATCCGGGCGTGGTGACCGGCATCGCCCGCACGGTGTTTCCCCAGCAGGCCGCCGGCTCGCTGATCGTGCAGGACGGCAAGACCGTCGGCTCGGCGCTGATCGGCCAGCCGTTCTCGGACCCGAAATACTTCTGGGGCCGACTCTCGGCCACGGCGCCGATGCCGTACAACGCGGCGGCCTCGGTCGGCTCGAACCTGGGCCCGACCAACCCCGCCCTGACCGACGCCGCCCGCGCCCGCCTGGACGCCCTGCGCGCCGCCGATCCCGGCAACACGGCGCCGGTGCCGGTGGACCTGGTCACCGCCTCGGCCAGCGGCCTGGACCCCCACATCAGCCCGGCCGCCGCCCGCTACCAGGCCAGCCGCGTGGCCCGCCTGCGCGGGCTGCCCCTGGCAACGGTGCAAGCGCTGATCGCCGCCAACACCGAAACCCCGACGCTGGGCATCCTCGGCGAGTCAGGGGTCAACGTGCTGAAGCTGAACCTGGCGCTCGATAGCGCGAAGGTTGGGGGGTAGGCAGCCAACACGCGGGAACGCATGACGCATCGCACGGTTCTCGCTCCCCTCTCCCGCGACGCGGGAGAGGGGCTGGGGAGAGGGCGTCGAGGCTCTGCTTGCCGACCACGCCGCACGTTGAGCCGCCGGCCCTCTCCCCCGACCCCTCTCCCGCAACGCGGGAGAGGGGAGCCAACAAGCGGGAACGCATGACGCATCGCACGGTTCTCGCTCCCCTCTCCCGCAACGCGGGAGAGGGGCTGGGGGAGAGGGCGTCGAGGTTCTGCTTGCCAACCACATCGCAAGTTGAACCGCCGGCCCTCTCCCCCGACCCCTCTCCCGCAAGGCGGGAGAGGGGAGCCAACAAGCGGGAACGTATGACACATCGCACGGTTTTCGCTCCGCTCTCCCGCGCTGCGGGAGAGGGAAGCCAAACCATACCCGCGATGTCGTCCCGCGCCCCATGGCAAAATCCCCAACCATGACTGACCCCCATCGCCCGGACCCCGACGCCCTGCTGCAACGCATGCAGGCGGAAGACGTGCGTGCGGCGCGGGGGCGGTTGCGGGTCTACTTTGGTGCATCGGCGGGGGTCGGCAAGACGTATGCGATGCTGACCGCGGCGCGGGCGCAGCGCGAGCAGGGCGTGGACGTGGTGGTCGGGGTGGTCGAGACGCATGGCCGGGCCGAGACCCAGGCGCTGCTCGACGGCCTGGCGCAACTGCCGCTGCGCGACGTGCCGTACCGTGACCGCGTGCTGCGCGAGTTCGATCTCGATGGTGCGCTGGGCCGGCGGCCGGCGCTGATCCTGGTCGACGAACTGGCGCATTCCAACGCGGCGGGCAGCCGCCATCCCAAGCGCTGGCAGGACGTGCACGAGCTGCTGGCCGCGGGCATCGACGTCTGGACCACCGTCAACGTGCAGCACCTGGACAGCCTGAACCAGGCCGTGGGCGGCATCACCGGCGTGCGCGTCTGGGAAACCGTGCCCGACACCGTGTTCGATGGCGCCGACGAAGTAGTGCTGGTGGACCTGCCGGCCGACGAACTGCTGCGGCGCCTGCGCGAAGGCAAGGTCTACCTGCCCGAGCAGGCCCGCCACGCCGCGCGCAACTTTTTCCGCAAGGGCAACCTGATCGCGCTGCGCGAGCTGGCGCTGCGCCGCACGGCCGACCGCGTGGACGACGATGTGCGCGCGTACCGCGACGCCGAGCGCATCACGCCGGTCTGGCGCACGCGCGAGGCCGTGCTGGCGTGCATCGGCCCCGGCGACGATGCCGCGCAGGTCGTGCGCAGCGCGCACCGGCTGGCCGGGCAGCTCGACTGCGACTGGCACGTGGTGACCGTGGCGGCGTCGCACCTGCTGCCGCCGGCCGAGCCGCCGCGCGTGCGGCTGCGCGCCGCGCTGGAACTGGCCGAATCGCTCGGCGCCCGCACCGAGACGCTGGCCGGGCACGACATGGTGGCGGCCGTGGCCGGCTATATCCGCCGCCACAACCTCACCAAGGTGCTGGTGGGCCGCGCGCCCACGGAATGGCGTGCCGACGGCGGCCCGGTCGAACGCGCGCGCATGTGGCTGGCGCGGACGATGGCGCCGCTGCTGGGCGCGGGCGGGCGGCTGATCGGCCGGCCGTCGTTTGCCGATGCGCTGGCCGCGAACTGTCCCGAGATCGACGTGATCCGCGTGGCCGCCGATACCACGCGCGCCGACGCCACCCGGCTCGATGCGCCCGGCATCACCCCCGGCATGGCACCCGGCATCGCGCCGCCGCCCGGCGTGGCGCTGTCCGATGCCGACGCCGCCCCCCGCCCCGGCCTGCGTCGCCGCGACTACGCCTGGGCCGTGGTGTGGTGCGCCGGCGCCACGGGGGTTTCCACGCTGGCGCGGCCGTGGTTCGACATCGTCAATATCGCGATGCTGTTCCTGGTGGCCGTGGTCGGCGTGGCGCTGCGCCACGGGCGCGGCCCGGCGGCGCTGGCGTCGGTGCTGGCCGTGGCGTCGTTCGATTTCTTCTTCGTGCCGCCGCGGCTGTCGTTCGCGGTCAGCGACGTGCAGTACCTGCTGACCTTCCTGGTGCTGCTGGCCGTGGGGCTGGTCATCGGCCAGCTCACGGCCGGGCTGCGCGAGCAGGCGCGCGTGGCGGTGCAGCGCGAGACCGACGCGCGCACGCTGTACGAACTGGCGCGCGAGCTGTCGGCGGTGCTGACGCCGGACCAGATCGTCGAGATCGGCAGCCGGTTCCTGCGCGCCGCGCTGGACGCGCACGCCACGTTCTTCCTGCCCGATGCGGGCGGCCGGCTGGCGCCGGTGGCGGGTCCGTCGTCGCCCGATGCCGGCTCGCGCACGGCCCGGCGCGAGGCCGTGGACACGGTGCTGGCGCAGTGGGTCTACGACCACGGCGAGCCGGCCGGCACCGGCACGCACACGCTGCCCGGCAGCACCGTGCTGTACCTGCCGCTGAAGGCGCCGATGCAGACGCGCGGCGTGCTGGCCGTGGAGCCAAGCGCGTGGCACGCGCTGGCGCGGCCCGAACTGCGCCGGCAGGCCGACGTGTTCGCGACGCTGGTGGCCATCGCCATCGAGCGGCTGCATTACGTCGACGTGGCGCAGCGCGCGCTGCTGTCGATCGAATCGGAACGGCTGCGCAGTTCGCTGCTGGCCGCGGTGTCGCACGACCTGCGCACGCCGCTGACCGGCCTGCTGGGCATGGCCGAGACGCTGCAGCGCGCCAGCCCGCCGCTGCCGCCGGCGGCCGCCGAGACGGTGGCGGCGCTGCACGCGCAGGCGCGGCGCATGCGCACGATGGTGGTCAACCTGCTCGACATGGCGCGGCTGCAGCAGCACGACGTGGCGCTGCAGCGCGGCTGGCAGTCGCTGGAAGAACTGGTGGGCGCGGCGCTGGCGTCGATGCGCGACACGCTGCGCGGCCATCGCGTGCAGGTGGACGACCTGTCGGCGCTGCCGCTGGTGGAGTGCGACGCCGTGCTGGTCGAGCGCGTGCTGTGCAACCTGTTCGAGAACGCCGCCAAGTACACGCCGCCGGGCAGCACGATCCGCGTGTCGGGCGAGGCCACCGGCGCGCCCGGCGACGGCGAGGTGCGGCTGGTGGTGGCCGATGACGGCCCCGGCGTGCCGGCCGGCCAGGAGCGCCGGATCTTCGAGAAATTCACGCGCGGCGAGCGCGAGTCGGCCACGGCCGGCGTCGGGCTGGGGCTGGCCGTCTGCGAGGCCATCGTGCAGGCCCACGGGGGGCCGCATCTGGGTCGAGCCCGGCCGCCCCGGCGCGCGCTTCGTCATGGCGCTGCCGCGCGGCAATCCGCCCGACATCGCCCCCGAATCGCCAGAATCGTCCGACCAGCCCGGGCTGGCCGCGCCGCCCCAACCCACGCCGCACTGAGATGCCTTTCGACTATTCGCCGACCGTCCTGCTGGTCGAGGACGAACCCCATATCCGCCGCTTCGTGCGCGAGTCGCTGCAGGCCGAGGGCTGCGCCGTGCACGAGGCCGACACGCTGCGGCGCGGCCTGATCGACGCCGGCACGCGCCAGCCGGACATCGTCATCCTGGACCTGGGCCTGCCCGACGGCGACGGCATGACGCTGATCCGCGAGATGCGCACGTGGACCGAGGTGCCCGTGCTGGTGCTGTCCGCCCGCACCGACGAGGCCGACAAGATCGCCGCGCTGGACGCCGGCGCCGACGACTACCTGACCAAGCCGTTTGGCGTGGGCGAACTGGTGGCGCGCGTGCGCGTGCTGCTGCGCCGCCACGCCAGGGCCAACCCCCAGGGCACGCCGCAGATCGCGTTTGGCGACGTGCGCGTGGACCTGGCCAACCGGCTGGTCACGCGCGGCGAGGCGGCCGTGCACCTGACGCCGATCGAATACCGGCTGCTGGCCGTGCTGATCGCCCATCGCGGCAAGGTCATGACCCACCGCGAACTGCTGCGCGAGGTCTGGGGGCCGTCGCATTCGGAAAGCAGCCACTACCTGCGCGTGTATATGGGCCACCTGCGCCACAAGCTCGAAGCCGACCCGGCGCAGCCGGTGCACCTGCTGACAGAGGTGGGGGTGGGGTACCGGTTTGCGGGGTAGGGCGGGGAACGCGGGAATCCATCGCCGGAGAATTCGCGCCACGTTTGCGGCGTGGCGATGGAAGCGGTCTGTTCCATCCCTTTCCATGGCAACTGCCAACGCCCTTTGGAACGATGGGGGTCCGCCATCGGCAGGGCCGATGGCTTCCAGATATCGAACCTGTGGAGCAGACAATGGCAGACCAATTCCAAGCAACGGCTACCTCGGCCGCGCTCGCGAGCGGCATTCCCTACTTCCGCGCCAACGCGACCGGGCCGGACGCCACGGCGACGGGCAGCACGGCGATCGCGATCGGGCAGTCGGCCAATGCCCCCGGCGCCGACGGCATTGCCATCGGGACCGAATCGGTGGCCGAGGGAAGCAACAATGCCGTGGCAGTCGGCACGATAGCGCGCGCCTCCGGCATCTACAGCGTGGCGGTGGGACGCGCCGCGCAGGCCACGGTGGGGCGCGCATCGGCCTTGGGCGCCGAGGCCAACGCATCGGGCGACCGCAGCACGGCCGTGGGGTCTACGACGTCGGCCACGGCGCTGTTCGCCACGGCCGTGGGCACGTTGGCGGTGGCCGCTGCCGAGGGTGCCTCGGCTTTCGGGCGACAAGCCAATGCATCGGCACCGTACAGCGTGGCTTCCGGCGCAGGCGCGGTGGCCAGCAGCAACGACGCCGTCGCTGTCGGCAGCAAGGCCAGCGCATCGGGCGCCAATGCCATTGCCCTCGGCGTCGCCGTTGCCTCGGCGGTGCGGGCCGTGGCAATCGGCGACCAATCGTCGGTGACGGCATCGCAGAGTGTGGCGCTGGGCGCGAATTCGGGCGCCAGCCAGATGTTCGCGTGCGCGATCGGCGCCAACACCCAGGCGAGCCAGGTTGGCACTGTGGCGCTGGGCGCCAGTTCGGCGGCTCCCGCGCTCTATGGATCGGCGCTCGGCAGCCAGTCGCGGGTCAATGTGGACTACGGTGTGGCGATTGGCTACGGTTCGGTATGCGATCGCGCGGGCGCGGTCTCGGTCGGCGCCGAAGGCGCGCGTACGCGCCAGATCGTCAATGTGGCACCCGGTGAGCAGGGGACGGACGCCGTGAACGTCGATCAGCTTCAGGCGCTGCAGGCGCAGTTGACCGCGTTGAGCGACCGCGTTGCCAGCCTGACCGGGGCGAGTTGAGATTGATATTCGCGCGAAGAATATAAATGGGATAGCGAGATCTAAGTAATTTGTCCGTGGCATAAGAGGGCGCCTGGAAGCCGCCTACACTAAATCAGGACCTCGACTCGACAGAGGTTCCGGAGCCTTCCATGCCACGGACCCCCGCCTACGCCCGTCTCTGCCTGATCGCCATCCTTTATGCCGCCTTGTTGACCGGCAGCGTGAATGCGGCGGGTGAGCCACCCGCTGTCGCCCAGTCCCAGACCCGCGACGCCGTGGCCGCCTACGAGGCTGGCCATTTCGATGCCGCGCTGCAGGGCTTTGCCGCCGCCGCGCAGAAGGGCAACCGGCTCGCCCAGTTCAATTACGCGATGATGCTGCTGCGCGGCGAAGGCACGACCGCCAAGCCGCAGGAGGCGCTGGTCTGGCTGCGCAAGGCTGCCGACAACCAGATGACCCACGCCCAGTACACGCTAGGCGACCTGCACGAGCGCGGCGAGCTGGTGCCGAAATCGCTGGAGGATGCCAACCGCTGGTACGCCCGTGCCGCGCAGGGCGGCCACACGCAGGCCCAGATGGCGCTGGCGACCAACTACTTCACCGGGCGCGGCGTGCCACGCGACCACGGGCAGGCGTTCACGTGGTACAGCAAGGCCGCCACGGCCGGCGACGGGGGCGCGCAGTACATCGTCGGCAGCTATTACGAGCGCGGCTATCCCGGCATCGTCGACAAGGACATCGAGCAGGCCAAGATCTGGTACGCCCGCGCCGCCGCGCATGGCGACCCGGGCGCGCTGGCCAAGCTGCGGTCGCTGTTGGAAGAGGGCTTGCGCGCCAAGAGCCCGATGTAACCGGCCGCGACGGCCGTCCCATCGCCCTGGTTGCCGCCTCCGCGCTGCCATGCCGGCGGCAGGCGGCATGGGTCAGTGTTGCTCCATCCGCTTCCATGTCGTCCGAAAAGGTTGTCTGACACGATGGCCTTGCCACGTCGCCGGCCATCGCAGGCCGAGACGGCGGGCATCCCTACAAATACGGACGATCAGGAGCAACGCGATGGCGCAGGAAGGCATCAAGTACTTTCGAGTGAACCCGGGCTGGAGCGAGGATGCCAATGCATCTGGCGCCGATTCGGTGGCCGTGGGGCCGGTGGCGGTGGCCAGCGGCGTCGAGAACATGGCATTCGGCGTCATGGCCCGGGCCACCGGCGAACACAATTCGATTGCGATCGGCGGCGTGGTGCAGGCCAGCGGCACGCGGGCGCTGGCCATCGGCGGGCATTCGGTGGCGGCCGCCCACGCGGCCCAGGCGTTCGGCGTCGATGCGTCGGCCAACGCCGAAAGCGCGCTGGCGCTGGGCTATCACGCCTCGGCGGCCGGCGCGCGCAGCGTGGCGCTGGGCGCCCACAGCACGGCCGACGCCGACGACGTGGTATCGGTGGGCAACGCCAATACGCGCCGGATAATCGTCAACGTGGCGCCGGGCGCGGTCTCCGAAACCAGTACCGATGCCGTGAACGGCAGCCAGCTCGATGCCACCGCCAAGCGGGTGACCGCGCTGGAGGATGGCACGCGGGGTCCCAAGTACCTGCACGTCAACAGCGCCGGGCGCGATTCGGTGGCCGCGGGCACCGAATCGATCGCTTTCGGCCCCGGTGCCGGCGCGGGCGGCCCCAACAGCATCGCCATCGGCCGGGGCGCGCTGGCGCCGGGCGGGGAAAGCGCGATGGCGATCGGGTCCGGCGCCGCCGCCACCGCCGACAGCGCGCAGGCCATCGGCGGCCGCGCGCACGCGTCCAGCACCGGCGACGTTGCGGTGGGCGTCAGTGCCCGCGCCAGCGGCGCGGGCAACGCGGCGCTCGCCGTGGGTTCCAACGCCAGCGCCACCAGCGGCAACACCGTGGCACTCGGCAGCGCGGCATCGGCGACCGCAACCGGCAGCGTGGCACTTGGCGCTGGCTCCACGTGCGACCGCGCGCAGGCCGTTTCCGTCGGCGCGCCGGATGTGCCGCGGCAGATCGTCAACGTGGCGGCGGGCACCGAGGCCAACGACGCCGTGAACCTGGGGCAGCTCAACGCCCTGCTGGAACAACTGGCCGGCTTGCAGACACGGCTGGCCGCGCTGGAAGGGCGGGGCTGACCGGCAGCCATCCGCACCCATGAAAAAAGCCGGCCACCCCCTCTCGGGCGTGGCCGGCTTTCATTCCAGGATGCCGATCCCGCTCAGCCCAGCTTCTTCTTCAGCAGTTCGTTGACCTGGGCCGGGTTGGCCTTGCCCTTGGTGGCCTTCATGGCCTGGCCGACCAGCGCGTTGAACGCCTTTTCCTTGCCGGCGCGGAATTCCTCGACCGACTTGGCGTTGGCGGCCAGCACGTCGTCGATGATCTTTTCCAGCTCGCCCGTGTCGGACATCTGCTTCAGGCCCTTGGCGGCGATGATCGCGTCGGCGTCGCCGTCGCTCTCGCCGGCCCACATCGCCGGGAAGACGTCTTTCTTGGCGGTGTTGTTCGACACCGTGCCGTCGGCAATGCGCGATAGCAGTTTCGCCAGTTGGGCCGGCTGGACCGGCGCCTCGTCGATGGCGATGCCGTCGCGGTTGAGCTGCGACGCCACGTCGCCCATCAGCCAGTTGGCGGCCGGCTTGGCGCTGGCGGCACCCACGGCCTGCACCACGGCCTCGTAGTAGGCGGCCATCGACTTGGTCGCCGTGATGGTGCTGGCGTCGTAGGCCGACAGGCCGTACTGCGACACGAAGCGCGCCTGCATGGCGGCCGGCAGCTCGGGCAGGTCGCGCTGAACGCGCTCGATCCAGGCCGCGTCGATCTCCAGCGGCATCAGGTCCGGGTCGGGGAAGTAGCGGTAATCGTGCGCGTCTTCCTTGGTGCGCATCGCGCGCGTCTCGCCGGTGTCCGGATCGAACAGCACGGTGGCCTGGACGATCTCGCGGCCGTCCTCGATCTCGGCGATTTGCCATTGCACTTCATAGTCGATGGCCTGCTGCAGGAAGCGGAATGAGTTCAGGTTCTTGATCTCGCGCCGGGTGCCGAACTTCTCCTGGCCCACCGGGCGCACCGACACGTTGGCGTCGCAGCGGAAGCTGCCTTCCTGCATGTTGCCGTCGCAGATGCCGAGCCACACCACCAGCGAATGCAGCGCCCGGGCGTAGGCCACGGCCTCGGCCGAGCTGCGCATGTCGGGCTCGGTCACGATTTCCAGCAGCGGCGTGCCGGCGCGGTTCAGGTCGATGCCGGTCATGCCCGCGAAGTCCTCGTGCAGCGACTTGCCGGCGTCTTCCTCCAGGTGCGCGCGCGTCAGGTTGACGGTCTTCTCGTAGACGCCCTGCTTGCCTTCCACCTGGATCGTGATCTGGCCGCCCTGCACCACCGGGATCTCGTACTGGCTGATCTGGTAGCCCTTCGGCAGGTCGGGGTAGAAGTAGTTCTTGCGCGCGAAGATGCTGCGCGGCGCGATCCTGGCGCCAATCGCCAGCCCGAACTGGATGGCGCGCTCCACGGCGCCCTTGTTCAGCACCGGCAGCACGCCCGGCAGCGCCAGGTCAACCGGCGACGCCTGCGTATTCGGGGCGGCCCCGAACGCGGTGGAGCTGCCGGAGAAAATCTTGGAGGCCGTGGAGAGCTGCGTATGCGTCTCCAGGCCGATCACCACTTCCCATTGCATGGCGGTATTCCTGTATGAAGTCTTGCTGTATCGGTGTGCGTTTGGTGTCGAATCCGGGTCCCGCGTCTGGGTGTCGTCAGGGGTCCGGGCTCGCCAGCCATGAATCGAGTTGCGCCAGCGCGGCCACGCGCGCCACGGCGTCGCCGCCGACCGTGACACCGGACCCCTGGCGCGCGGCAACGTCGCGCCGCACGTGTAGTTCGCTGGTGCCGTCGAAGCCGTGGTACGCGCCGGGATAGATCTCCAGGCGGAAACGGGCCTTGGGCTGCCGGCTCTGCACCGCATTCTGCAGCATCGCGCAGCGCGTGGCGGGCGTCCAGTCGTCGGCGCCGCCAATCATCAGCAGCAGCGGCGTGCGCAGCCGGAAGTCGTGCTGCTGCACGGCGCGCTTGCAGCCGGGGTAGAACGCCACGGCGCGGTCCACGGTGGGCGTGCCTTCGGGCCACGGGCGGCTGGCGTCGATCGTCGCCAGCACGGCCTGCGCGCCGTTGGACCAGCCCAGCAGCACGATGCGCCGCGTGTCGATGCCGGGCTGCCTGGCCACCCAGCGCAGCGCGGCCAGCGTGTCGGCACGGCGGGTCTTCTCGTCGATGGCGCGGTTGTCCAGCGCCTCGGTGCAGATGCCCTGCGCCTTGCCGCGCGGGCTGAAGCTGTCGGGCATCAGCACCGCGTAGCCGCGCTCGGTCAGCCAGTGCGCATAGTCGCGGTAGCGGGTCTGCAGCCCCCCGGCCGGGTCGATGACTTCCTCGATGGTGCCGGCGCGCCGGGCCGCCACCTTCATGTCGACCAGCCCGCCGCAGCCGTGCAGCGCCACCACCACGGGCAGCGGCTGGCTGCGGGCGACCGAGCCCTCGCGCGGCATGAACCAGTAAGCGGTCAGCGCCGGCATGCCGGGCTCGGCGGGCAGGCGCACGCGCGCGGTGGCGGGTTCGCTGGCCGTGGCAGGCATCGCGAGCGGCGTGCTGGCCGGTGCCGACAGGGCCGGCAGCGGCGCGGCGGGCGCCATCGGCGCCAGCGCCACGGTCGGCTGGGCCGGCGCCGATGGCATCAGCGCGATGGCGATGGCGCCCGCCGCCAGCGTGCCGCGCAGCCAGCGGCCCACCACGGTGGGAACCGTCGGTGGCCGGGCAGAGGCGGGCTGGGGCAGCGCCATGGTCTGGGTCTGGTTGGGCGGGCCGCTAGCGCGTGCTGGCGCAGGCGCCGGTGCCCGGCTCGAACATCACGGGCCAGGCTTCCTCGTAGATGCCCGGCGTGCAGCGCGCCTGGCAGCCCGCGTGCGCCAGCGTGACGCGGCGCGGGTCCTGCCAGACCATCAGCTTGCAGGCGCTGCCGTCGTTGGCGCGCAGCTCGATGTGTGGCGTCTTGCGCACCTGGCGGAACTCGGCCAGGTTGAAGCTGCACGAGCCGCGCTTGCCGACCCACAGCTTCCAGTTCAGCTGCTGCACGGTGTTGTCGGCCACGCGCAACTGCGCGTCCTCGCGGAAGCCATCTTCCTCGGTACGCTGGCAGTTGCCGACCAGGTCGATGTCACGCGCCGCGATGGGCGTGGAGCGGCCGACGAACGGGATCTGGCAGCCGGCCAGCAGCGTGGCCATCACGGCCAGCGTCAGCGCGGCGGCCAGCCGCAGCGGCAGGCGGGGCAGGGCGTGCAGGCGCATGGTCCGGGCGCCCCGTTCAGGCCGGACGGCGCAGGTGCCAGTCGGTGGCCTGCTGGAAGGCATGGGCCACCTGCAGCAGGCGCGCTTCGTCAAAGTAGTTGCCGATGATCTGCAGGCCGACGGGCATGTTGCCGTCGCCAAAGCCGGCCGGCACGCTCATGCCGGGCAGGCCGGCCAGGCTGGTGGACAGCGTGAAGATGTCGGCCAGGTACATCTGCACCGGGTCGGCGGTCTTCTCGCCCAGCTTCCAGGCCACGCTGGGCGCCACCGGGCCCATGATCACGTCGCACTCGGCAAACGCGCGCTGGAAGTCGTCGGCGATGATGCGGCGGATCTTCTGCGCCTGCAGGTAGTAGGCGTCGTAGTAGCCGTGCGACAGCACGTAGGTGCCCACCATGATGCGGCGCTTGACCTCGGGGCCGAAGCCCTCGGCGCGGCTCTTCTTGTACATGTCCAGCAGGTCGCGGTACTCGGCGGCGCGGTGGCCGTAGCGCACCCCGTCGAAGCGCGACAGGTTCGACGACGCCTCGGCCGGCGCGATGATGTAGTACACCGGGATCGACAGCTCGGTCTTGGGCAGCGAGACGTCGACCAGCGTGGCACCCAGCTTCTCGTACTGGGCCAGCGCGGCACGCACGGCCTGCTCGACGTCGGCCGACAGCCCCTCGCCGAAGTACTCGCGCGGCAGGCCGATGCGCAGGCCGGCCAGCGGCTGCGACGCGCTGGCGCCGGCGCGCGGCTGGCCCAGCAGGCGGGTGAAGTCCTCGTCCACGCCGCCCTGCTCGGGCGACAGGCTCGTGGAATCCTTCGGGTCGAAGCCGGCCATCGCGTTGAGCAGCAGCGCGCAGTCCTCGGCCGTGTGGGCCATCGGGCCGCCCTGGTCCAGCGACGACGCGAACGCGATCATGCCGTAGCGCGACACGCGGCCGTACGTCGGCTTGATGCCGGTGATGCCCGAGAACGACGCCGGCTGGCGGATCGAGCCGCCGGTGTCGGTGCCCGTGGCGGCCGGGGCCAGGCCCGCGGCCACGGCGGCGGCGGACCCGCCCGACGACCCGCCCGGCACGCGGCTGGTGTCCCACGGGTTGCGCACCGGCCCCTGCCAGGCGTTCTCGTTGGACGAACCCATCGCGAATTCGTCCATGTTGGTCTTGCCCAGCGTGACCATGCCGGCGGCGGCCAGGCGCTCGACCACGGTGGCGTCGAACGGGCTCTCGTAGCCGGCCAGCATCTTCGAGCCGGCGGTGGACTTCCAGCCGCGCGTCACGAAGACGTCCTTGTGGGCGATCGGCACGCCGGTCAGCGGGCCGGCCTGGCCGTTGGCGCGCCGCTCGTCGGCGGCACGGGCCTGGGCCAGCGTGCGCCCGGCGTCGACGTCGACAAAGGCGTTCAGGTCACGGGCCGCGTCGATGCGGGCCAGGTAGTCGCGCGCGAGTTCCTCGGCGGAAATGGTGCGGGCGGCCAGCGCGTCGGCGATCTGGCGCAGGGAGATCTGTTGGTCGGCGGAAAAGGTCATGTCGGATCGGCAGGCGGCTGGAGGGTGGGCGACGGCTGGGCGGGCGTCGTCACTCGATGACCTTCGGCACCAGGTACAGGCCGCCTTCGGTGGCGGGCGCGGGGCGCTGGTAGTCGTCGCGGCGGTCGGACTCGGTCACGGCGTCGTCGCGCAGGCGCTGGGCGATGTCGCGCACGGCCGACAGCGGGTGGGCCAGCGGTTCGATGCCGGTGGTGTCCACCGCCTGCATCTGTTCCACCAGGGAGAAGAAGTTGTTGAGCTGGGCAAGCGTCTGCTCGGCCTCGGCATCGCTGGTTTCGATGCGGGCCAGATGCGCGATGCGCTTGACGTCGGAGAGTTCGAGAGCCATGGCGTGGTACGGCGCGCGCGCCGGGTTCGGTCCTGCGGACCGGGGGGTGTTGCGGCCGTGACGCGCGGGTGGGCGCCGGTTCGCGGACCGGCGTCCACCCAACCGTCGTCGGGTGGCCGTCGGGGGGGCCCGCAAGGACGCCGCGCGTCCGGCAACTGGCGCCATGGCCAGGGGGTGCCGGACGGGTGCGCCCGGGGGGCACCCCAGGATCGTCGAAGTTACAAGTTTTTCAGGGCCCGAACGCCCCGAAACAGCCGGAATTATAAGGTATCATTACGCGCTGCTGTCTTGCCGCAGCGCGCGCTCCACTTGGGTTTCGGCGCGGCGGCCGGGCGGTGATGCGGTCGGCACAGTTCGCGCATCGGCAGACCGCGGCAGGCAGCGTCGCCAGCGGTGCCGATGGACCCAGACGGACGGCATGCACCGCCGGGCGTCGCGAGCATGCAACAGTAATGCGCCATGATCGTGGCCTGGCCGTCAATTAGCGGCCCGTTTTCGTCGTTTTTTCGGTCGTAAGAAACTGGTTCCTCCGATTAGGCTACTGCAATCGTCAGGCGTACTTCACGTATTCGTCCTGTCCGGCGCATCTGGCGGCGAACTTTCGCGCAGAGTCTAATCAAAGGTTCCCGTAGGTCCGGCGTGCAACACCGCGCCGGCCCGAGCGGATCGCCGCTGGCGCACCGGGGGTTTTGCCGTGCCAGGGGTACCGGGCGCGCCGGCCAGGCCGGCGCGGCCGCGCACGCCGGGGAACCGTGAACCATCACCCTTGCAAACGTATTCGTGGCCGGGCCGCCGCAGGCACCGGCCGCTTCGCATACCCGCGAACCAACAGAAGACAGGATTCCTGATGTTCGGATTTCTCCGCAGCTATTTCTCCAACGACCTGGCCATCGACCTGGGCACCGCCAACACCCTGATCTACATGCGCGACAAGGGCATCGTCCTGGACGAGCCGTCGGTCGTGGCCATCCGTCAGGAAGGCGGCCCCAACGCCAAGAAGACCATCACCGCCGTCGGCAAGGAAGCCAAGCAGATGCTGGGCAAGGTGCCGGGCAACATCGAGGCCATCCGGCCGATGAAGGACGGCGTGATCGCCGACTTCACGGTGACCGAGCAGATGCTCAAGCAGTTCATCAAGATGGTGCACGACACCAAGCTGCTGCGCCCGAGCCCGCGCATCATCATCTGCGTGCCGTGCGGGTCGACCCAGGTGGAGCGCCGTGCCATCCGCGAATCGGCGCTGGGCGCCGGCGCCAGCCAGGTGTACCTGATCGAGGAGCCGATGTCGGCCGCGATCGGCGCCGGGCTGCCGGTCTCGGAGCCGTCGGGCTCGATGGTGGTGGACATCGGCGGCGGCACCACCGAGGTGGGCATCATCTCGCTGGGCGGCATGGTCTACAAGGGTTCGGTGCGCGTGGGCGGCGACAAGTTCGACGAGGCCATCGTCAACTACATCCGCCGCAACTACGGCATGCTGATCGGCGAGCAGACCGCCGAGGCGATCAAGAAGGAAATCGGCTCCGCGTTCCCGGGTTCGGAAGTGCGCGAAATGGAAGTGAAGGGCCGCAACCTGTCCGAAGGCATTCCGCGCGCCTTCACCGTGTCGTCCAACGAAATCCTTGAGGCGCTGACCGATCCGCTGAACCAGATCGTGTCGGCCGTGAAGATCGCGCTGGAACAGACCCCGCCCGAACTGGGCGCCGACATTGCCGAGCGCGGCATGATGCTGACCGGCGGCGGCGCGCTGCTGCGCGACCTGGACCGCCTGCTTGCCGAGGAAACCGGCCTGCCGGTGCTGGTGGCCGAAGACCCGCTGACCTGCGTGGTGCGCGGCTCGGGCATGGCCCTGGAGCGCATGGACAAGCTCGGCAGCATCTTCTCCTACGAGTAATACGTGGCTGGGACCGTGGTGACCCGCGTCGCCCCGTCCCCGCGCCCTTCGATGTCTACGCCCGCCAGCCCGTTCCGCCCCGCCCCGCCCGGGGGGCGCGGACGCGCTGGCGGATGGGTTTCGCCTGCCCACCGGTAAATGGATTACTCTCCACCGCCGCTCTTCAAGCAAGGCACGTCCGCTGTCGCCCGGCTGGTCGTCTTCGTGGCGATCGCGCTGGCGCTGCTGATCGTCGACGCGCGCTTCGACGCCATGCGCATCGCCCGCCAGGTGGCCGCTACCGTGCTGATGCCGGTGGAGCGGCTGGTACTGGTGCCGCGCGACGCCCTGCGCGGCGTCTTCGACTACGCCCAGTCATCGGTCACGCTGGCCAATGAAAACCGCGAACTGCGCCGCCACGCGGTGGAGCAGGCCAACGCCTACGTGCGCCAGTCCCAGCTGGAGGCCGAGAACGGCCAGCTTCGCAAGCTGCTGAACCTGCAGCAGCAGTCGGCCACGCCGGTCACGGCGGCCGAGATTCTCTACGACGCCCGCGACCCGTACAGCCAGCGCATCGTGATCGACCGCGGCAGCGCCCAGGGCCTGCGCACCGGCTATCCCGTGATCGACGAGCGCGGCGTGATCGGCCAGGTCACGCGGGTGTCGCCGTTCCAGTCCGAAGTGACGCTGCTGACCGACAAGGACCAGGCCATCCCCGTCCAGGTGGTGCGCAACGGGCTGCGGAGCGTGGCGTTTGGCGGGTCGCGCGCCGGGCTGCTGGACCTGCGCTTCATGGCGGCATCGGCCGACCTGCAGCAGGGCGACCTGCTGGTGACGTCGGGCCTGGACGGCACCTATCCGCCGGGCCTGCCGGTGGCGAAGGTCGTGCAGATCGAGCGCAAGGCCGATACCGCGTTCTCGCGCGTCTATTGCGAGCCGGTGGCGGGCGTGCGCTCGCACCGGCAACTGCTGGTGGTGCGCTACGAGTCGGGCCTGGGCCCGCGCCCGCAGGAGGAAACCGCCCCGGCCAAGGCCGAGAAGGGCGCCCGTTCCGCCGCCGCCCGCGCCGGCGCCGAGCAGAAGGCGGCCGACAAGCCCGGCGACAAGTCCACCGATCGCCAGAAATCCCTGGAGCGAGCCCAGTGACGACGTCCCAATACCTGTTGCGTCCGGTCAACCCGGTCTTCATCGCGCTGACGTTCGTGCTGGCCTTCCTGTGGAACCTGATGCCGTGGGGCACCACGCTCTGGATCCCGGACATGGTGGCGCTGGTGCTGGTGTTCTGGAACATCCACCAGCCGCGCAAGGTGGGCATGGGCGTGGCGTTCCTGCTGGGCCTGCTGATGGACGTGCATGACGCCCGGCTGCTGGGCGAGCACGCGCTGGCCTACACGCTGCTGGCCTACTTTGCGATCACCATCCACCGCCGCGTGCTGTGGTTCTCGGTCTATACCCAGGCGCTGCACGTGATGCCGCTGCTGTTCATCACCCATGCCGTGCCGGTAGTGATCCGGCTGGCGATGGGTGCGCCGCTGCCGGGCTGGCCACTGCTGGTGGCCCCGGTGATCGAGGCGGTGCTCTGGCCGATGGCCACCGCGCTGCTGCTGGCGCCCCAGCGCCGTTCGGCCGACGTCGACGAGACGCGGCCGATCTAGTCCAACCCTACCGCCCAGCCGCCGCAGTACCGCCATGACCGAAATCCGCAACGTCGAACTGGAAATCGGCCGCTTCCGCATCCGCGTGGCGGCGGCCGCCCTGTTCACGGTCATCTGCTTTGGCCTGCTGTTCACCCGCTTCCTGTGGCTGCAGTGGTACAAGCACGACCAGTACTCGGCCAAGGCCGAAGACAACCGCATCTCCGTGGCGCCGATCGAGCCCAACCGCGGCATCATCATGGACCGCAACGGGGTGATCCTGGCGCGCAACTATTCGGCGTACACGCTGGAAATCACGCCGTCCAAGCTGACCGACACGCTGGACAACACCATCGAGGAACTGGCGCGGCTCGTCGACATCCAGCCGCGCGACCGCCGCCGCTTCAAGCGGCTGCTGGAGGAATCGCGCAGCTTCGAGAGCCTGCCGATCCGCAGCCAGCTCACCGACGAGGAAGTGGCGAAGTTTTCGGCCCAGCGCTTCCGCTTTCCGGGCGTGGACGTGCGCGCGCGGCTGTTCCGCCAGTACCCGCTGGGCGAGTCGGCCAGCCACGTGGTGGGCTACCTGGGCCGCATCTCGCAGCGCGACCAGGAGCGCATCGACGCGATGGACGAGGCCAACGACGCCGATCCCGCCAGGTACGACCCGCGCAAGGACGCCGACAACTACAAGGGCACCAACTACATCGGCAAGATCGGCCTGGAGCAGAGCTACGAGACCGAACTGCACGGGCTGACCGGCTTCGAAGAGGTGGAAGTGAGCGCGGGCGGGCGGCCCATCCGCACGCTGTCCACGTCGCCGGCCACGCCGGGCAACAACCTGATCCTGTCGCTCGATATCCGGCTGCAGCAACTGGCCGAACAGCTATTTGGCGACCGCCGCGGCGCGCTGGTGGCCATCGAACCAGATACCGGCGACATCCTGGCGTTCGTCTCCAAGCCGACCTACGACCCGAACCTGTTCGTCGAGGGGATCGACTCGAAGACCTGGGACGAACTGAACAATTCGCCCGACAAGCCGCTGCTGAACCGCCCGCTGCGCGGCACCTACCCGCCGGGGTCCACCTACAAGCCGTTCATGGCGCTGGCTGCGCTGACGACGGGCAAGCGCACGGCCGCGTGGGGCATGCACGACCCGGGATTCTTCACGCTGGGCAACCACACGTTCCGCGACGACAAGCCGGGCGGCCACGGCTGGGTGGACATGCAGACGTCCATCGTGCAGTCGTGCGACACCTATTACTACGCGCTGGCGCGCGACATGGGCGTCAACGGCATCCACGACTTCATGAAGCCGCTGGGCTTTGGCCAGCTGACGGGCATCGACATCGAGGGCGAAAGCCGCGGCATCCTGCCTTCCACGGAATGGAAGCGCAAGGCGTACCGCAAGCCCGAGCAGCAGAAGTGGTACGAAGGCGAGACGATCTCGCTGGGCATTGGCCAGGGCTATAACAGTTTCACGATCCTGCAGCTGGCCAACGCGGTGTCGATCATCGTCAACAACGGGGTGGCGATGAAGCCACACCTGGTGAAGGCGGTGGAGAACTCGGTCACGCGCCAGCGGGCGCTGACGGTGCCCAAGGAAAGCTACCGGCTGCCGTTCAAGCAGGCCGACATCGACGTGATCAAGAAGGCGATGGTGGCGGTGACCCATTCGGGCACGGCGGCGCGCGTGTTCGCGGGCGCGGCGTACGAATCGGCCGGCAAGACCGGCACGGCGCAGACCTACACGCTGGCCAAGGGCGAGAAGTACAACCACCACGCGCTGGACGAACGCAAGCGCGACCACTCGCTCTACACGGCCTTCGCGCCGGCTGACAAGCCGAAGATCGCGCTGGCGCTGATCGTCGAGAACGCCGGCTTTGGCGCGGCCGTGGCGGCGCCGATCGCGCGCAAGGTGATGGACTACTACCTGCTGCGCAAATGGCCCGAGGAACTGCAGGCCACCGCGCCGCCGCCCGAGGAGGCGCTGCGGGCCGGCAACCGCCCGCCGGTGGACACGCCCAGCGTGTTCACGACCGGCGACACGGCCAACGCGGCCACGGCCACGGTCATGCAGACCGCGCCGGGCACCGTTGCCGCGGCGTCGGCCGCCGGGGCCAGCGCGCCCGCCGTGGCCGGTGCGGCCGGAGCGGCCAGCGCCGTGGCCGCCGCGTCCGGCGCGGTGCCGGCGGCGCGCACGGCGTCGGAGTCGATCGCCGCGCAGCTCGATCCCGCCGCGATCGCCCCGGCATCGGCCGTGGTGACGCTCGACGCCCGCATGCTGCAGGCGCTGGGCCACAGCAAGCCGCCCGCGTCGGCACCGCAGGCCCCGGCCCCCAAGGCCACGCCCGCGTCGGCGCCGGCACCCAAGCCCCGCACCCAGCCGGCCCGGCCCGCCAAGGTGGCGCAGGCCGCCCCGGCCGGCGCCGGCCAATCCGCTTCAGAGTAAAGGAGACGCGCCATGGACAAACGCCGCGTCGCATCGATGATCAAGACGGCCCTGACCGGCTTCGACAAGCCGCTGGCCCTGATCGTCTTCCTGCTGTTCGCCACGGGCATCGTGGCGCTGTATTCGGCCGCCATCGACATGCCCGGCCGCGTGGAGGACCAACTTCGCAACATCCTGCTGTCGTACGTGGTGATGATCGTCATCGCGTACATGCCCACGCAGTTGCTGATGCGGGTTGCCGTGCCGCTCTACACGGTGGGGGTGGCGCTGCTGGTGGCCGTGGCGATGTTCGGCCTGATCCGCAAGGGCGCGCGGCGCTGGCTGAACGTGGGCATGGTGATCCAGCCGTCCGAGATCATGAAGATCTCGATGCCGCTGATGCTGGCGTGGTACTTCCAGAAGCGCGAGGGCGTGATCAAGTGGTTCGACTTCATCGTGGCGCTGGCCATCCTGGGCGTCCCGGTGGGCCTGATCGCCAAGCAGCCAGACCTGGGCACCGGCCTGCTGGTGCTGGCCGCCGGCCTGTACGTGATCTACTTCGCCGGGCTGTCGTGGAAGATCATCCTGCCGCTGCTGGCGGTGGGCGTGGTGGCCATCACGCTGCTGGTGGCCTACGAGAGCCAGATCTGCGCGCCGGGCGTGAACTGGCCCGTGCTGCACGACTACCAGCAGCACCGCGTCTGCACGCTGCTGGACCCGACCACCGACCCGCTGGGCAAGGGCTTCCACACGATCCAGTCGATCATCGCCATCGGCTCGGGCGGGGTGACGGGCAAGGGCTGGCTCAAGGGCACCCAGACCCACCTCGAATTCATCCCGGAAAAGCACACCGACTTCATCTTCGCGGTGTTTTCCGAGGAGTTCGGGCTGATTGGCAACGCGGTGCTGCTGGTGCTGTACCTGCTGCTGATCTTCCGCGGGCTGTATATCGCGGCCAACGCGCCCACGCTGTTCTCGCGGCTGCTGGCCGGGGCCATCACGCTGATCTTCTTCACCTATGCGTTCGTGAACATGGGCATGGTGAGCGGGATCCTGCCCGTGGTGGGCGTGCCGCTGCCGCTGCTGAGCTATGGCGGGACGGCGCTGGTGACGCTGGGCATGGGCATCGGCATCCTGATGAGTATTTCGCGGCAGAAGCGGCTGATCCAGACCTGAAGCCGCCCGCAAAGGCACTTTGCTACACTGCCAGCCGAAAAAACCTGAATTCGTACCGGTAGAAGCTTATGAACGCGCAAGACGTTGCCGCTTTCCTGCAGAACAACCCCCAGTTCTTCGAGGACCACGCCGAGCTGCTGGCCACCGTGCAGCTCACCAGCCCGCACAGCCACCGCGCGGTGTCGCTGCAGGAGCGCCAGATGGAAATCCTGCGCGAGAAGAACAAGGGCCTGGAGCTGAAGCTGGCCGACCTGGTACGCCACGGCCACGAGAACGACCGCACGCAGCAGCGCATGCACGCGTGGCAACTGCGCCTGCTGGCCGAGGCCGATTCCCACGCGCTGCCGTACGCGGTGCAGGACGGCCTGCAGCAGGTGTTCGACGTGCCGGCCGTGGCCCTGCGCCTGTGGAACGTGGCCGAGCCGTTCGCGCACATGGAAGTGGCCCAGGGCGCCAGCGATGACCTGCGCCTGTTTGCCGAAGGGCTGCGCGCGCCGTACTGCGGCGCGAACAGCGGCTTCGAGGCGGCCGGGCTGCTGGAGCGCGACGACATCGCGTCGCTGGCCATGGTGACGCTGCGCGCGCCGGCCCGCTCGGCCGAGGAGGACGCCGGCCCGGCGTTCGGCCTGCTGGTGCTGGGATCGCCCGAGCCGCGCCGCTTCCACGAAGGCATGGGCACGGCCTACCTGTCGCAGATTGGCGAGGTGGCCGGCGCGGCCCTGAACCGCCTGCGCGACTGAGCGGCCTGCCGGGCCGCCACCTTCCCGCCATGATCCGCCGTCCGGCCAAGCCAGATCCCGCCGCGGCCGATACGGCCCCGAAGCCGCCGCCCGATCCGCTCGTGGCGCGCTACCTGGACTGGCTGGCAACCAACCGCAAACTTTCGGAATACACGCTCGTCGGCTACGGCCACGACCTGGCCGTGCTGCAGGAATCGGCCATGCGGCTGGCGCCCGGCGTGCCGCTGCTGGCGCTGGAAACGCGCCATATCCGGTCGTTCGCCGCCCGGCTGCACGGTGGCGGGCTGTCGGCCCGGACCATCGCGCGGGCGCTGTCGGCGTGGCGCGGCTTCTATCTGTGGGCAGCGCGGCATGGGCATGGCGTGGCCGCCAATCCCGTCGATGGGGTGCGCGCGCCCAAGCGCGGGCAGCCGTTGCCCAAGGCGCTGTCGGTGGAGCACGCGGTGGCGCTGGTGGCGCACCGGCGCGGCGACACGGCCGACGCCGCGCGCGACCAGGCCGTCTTCGAACTGTTCTATTCCAGCGGGCTGCGGCTGTCCGAACTGACCCAGCTAGACGTGCGCTACACCGAGGACGGCGACTACCGCTCGGCCGGCTGGCTGGACCTGGCCGGCGCCGAGGTGACGGTGATCGGCAAGGGGTCGCGGCGCCGCACCGTGCCGGTGGGCAGCAAGGCGATCGAGGCGCTGCGGGCATGGCTGGCGGTGCGCGATACGCTGCTGCGCCCCGGCGCGCTGCCCGAGGACGCCCACGCGCTGTTCCTGGGCGCGCGCGGCCGGCGGCTGTCGGGCAGCACGATCCAGACGCGGATCAAGCAACAGGCGCTGGCGGCCGGCGTGCCGACCAACGTCCATCCCCACATGCTGCGGCACTCGTTTGCCACGCACCTGCTGCAATCGTCGGGCGACCTGCGCGCGGTGCAGGAAATGCTCGGCCACGCCAGCATCGCCACGACGCAGGTCTACACCTCACTCGACTTCCAGCACCTGGCCAAGGTCTACGACCAGGCCCATCCGCGCGCCGGGCGGTCAGCCAAGGGTGCCGCCAGCGCGCCGCCTCCGGCAGCCGAGGCGCCGGATGCCGACGAGTAGGTCAGTCGGCTAGGTCCACTGCGACAGGATGTTCCGGAAGCGCTCCATCTCGGGCAGCAGCCACTGGCGGAACGCCTGCACCTTCGGGGTTTCCAGGCTGGCGTGCGTGCAGACAAAGTGCAGCAGCCACGGGCACGGGATGCTCACGTCAAACAGCCGCACCACGCGCCCGGACAGCAGGTCGTTATAGGCCAGCGACGAGCGGATCAGCGCGATGCCCTGGCCCTCGGCGGCGGCCTGCAGCAGCAGCGACGAATCCTGCATCATCAGGCCCTTGGTCGGCTCGGCCCAGGTCAGCCCGGCGGCTTCGAACCACGGTTTCCACGGATCGCCCTCGCCGCGCAGCAGCGGCATGCCGGCCATGTGCGCGGGCTGCTCGGGCAGGCGGCCGCCGTTGAAGTTCGGGCTGCAGACCGGAAAGAACACGTCGTCGAGCAGCCGCTCCACATACAGGCCCGGATACTGGCCGCTCCCCATCCGCAGCGCCACGTCCACCTCCTCCGAGGCAAAGTCGACCAGAGAGTTCGACGACAGCAGCTCCACGTCGAACTCGGGGTGCTGCTCGATGAAGCTGCCGATGCGCGGCGTGAGCCAGCGCGCGGCAAACGACGGCATGGTGCTGATGGTCAGGCGCTTCTCGCGGTTGCCGGCCTGCAGCGCGCGCGTGGCGTCGGCAATCTGCAGCAGCGCGTCGCGCACGCGCTCGGCGTAGAGCCGGCCGTTGGCGGTCAGCATCACGCGCTTGCCCCGGCGCTCGAACAGCGGCTGGCCCAGTTCCTCCTCCAGCGCGCGAATCTGGTGGCTGACCGCGCCATGGGTGACGAACAGCTCGGCCGCCGCGCGCGAGAAGCTTTCGTGGCGCGCGGCGGCCTCGAACGTGCGCAGCGCGGCCAGCGCGGGCAGGCGCGGAAATTCGCGTTTCCAGCTACGGGGTTCGTCGGGATGCCAGGCGCCGCTCCAGACCATGATGACCTCGGCTATGTGAGATGAGCTAACAAGACCCAAGAATATATATCGTTTTGATAGTGGCGTGGACCTCCCTAGAATCCAATGCACCGGACCCCGCCACACGCGCCCCCAACTGTGCTGGTCCAATGACCAAGCCAGTTCCGGACCTGCCGGCCGCGCGCCGGGCCCCGGACTCACGGAGAACCGATCATGAAAGCCCTACTCACAACGACCGTCTTCACGCTGAACCCCGGCGAAGTGGCACCGCTGTCGGTGCACGCCGCCCAGCGCCTGTTCGTGGAAGATGCCAAAGGCGTGGACGTATGGGTGACCCGCGAGAATGATTCCGAGGACTACTGGCTGCGCTGCGGCGGCAGCCTGCTGCTGCGGCGCGGGGACGAGATCGTGCTGAGCATCGACCCGCGCGCCAGCGGACCGGTGCGGCTGGCCCTGATCGCCGAAGCCCGCCGCCCGGTGCTGACGCTGGCCGACGTGCCGCACCTGGTGTACCGCGCCGTGAAGCGTCTGGTTCGAGGCACCGAATCGACGCCGGGGAAAGACAAGGTACACGCCTCCTGAGCGCGCTGCCGACGGCCGGCCGCACCTGGAGCAGGTGTGGCCACCCCGCGAAGGCGGGCAGCCGCGCAGGTGATCTTCGCGGCACCTTGGCGCCCCCCTCGCACCACCCGGCACAGGGCCGGACTGCCAGCGCAGCCCGGCCCTTTTCGTTACACTCTCGGGCATGCATCCGATCCAAGTCATCGACCAGGGCCGCCAGCCGTACGCGCCCTGTTTCGACGCCATGCGGGCCTTCACCGCGGCCCGCACGCCCGAGACGCCTGACCAGATCTGGCTGGTCGAGCATCCTCCCGTCTACACGCTCGGGCAGGCCGGCGACCCGGCCCACCTGCTGGCCCCGGACGACGCCATTCCGGTCGTGCAGATCGACCGTGGCGGACAGATCACCTATCACGGCCCCGGCCAGGTCGTGGCCTACCTGCTGCTGGACCTGCGCCGCCGCCACCTGATGGTGCGCGAGCTGGTGCACGATATCGAGCAGGCCGTGCTGGACACGCTCGCGGCGTATAATCTCGCAGCCGAACGCAAGGCCGGCGCGCCCGGGATCTATCTGACCGACGGACCCCACCGGGGCGCCAAGATTGCCGCGCTCGGGCTCAAGATCCGCAACGGCTGCAGCTACCACGGCGTCAGCCTGAACGTGCAGATGGACCTGGGCCCGTTCCTGCGCATCAACCCGTGCGGCTATGCCGGGCTGGAAACAGTCGACATGGCCACGGCGGGCGCCACCTTCGCGGCGGCGGACGATGCCGGCCCGCTGCCCGTTACCGCGGCACAACAACCCGCAATCGCACGACGCCTGGCGGCGGCCCTGTGCGAGGTCCTGTCGGCGCGCGAGTCGCGCGCGCGGCAGGCCCACGGAAATGCCGCCGCCGAGGCTGCCTGACCGTGGCACGCCCGGCCCCGATTCAACGCCCAACATGCACGCGGCTGCGCGTGCGGAGAACAGTATGAGCGACGCCCTGATCGCCACGTCCAGCGAAGCCCCGCAAAGCCCTGCCGCGCAAAGCCCTGCCGAATACGACGCCACGAAGAAGCAGAAGTCCGCCGAGAAGACCGCGCGCATCCCCATCAAGATCGTGCCGGCCGAAAAGCTCAAGAAGCCGGACTGGATCCGCGTCAAGGCCGCCACCGGCAATTCGCGGTTCTACGAGATCAAGGACATCCTGCGCGCCAACAACCTCGTCACCGTCTGCGAGGAAGCCAGCTGCCCGAACATCGGCGAGTGCTTTGGCAAGGGCACGGCCACGTTCATGATCATGGGCGACAAGTGCACGCGCCGCTGCCCGTTCTGCGACGTCGGCCATGGCCGCCCGGACCCGCTGGACGTGAACGAGCCCGGCAACCTGGCCCGCACCATCGCCCAGCTCAAGCTCAACTACGTGGTGATCACCAGCGTGGACCGCGACGACCTGCGCGACGGCGGCGCCCAGCATTACGTCGACTGCATCTCGCAGACGCGCGAGCTGTCGCCGAACACGCGCATCGAGGTGCTGGTGCCGGACTTCCGCGGCCGCCTGGACAAGGCGCTAGACATCCTGCAGGTGTCGCCGCCCGACGTGATGAACCACAACATGGAAACGGTGCCGCGCCTGTACAAGCAGGCCCGCCCGGGCGCCGACTACGCGCACTCGCTGAAACTGCTGCAGGAGTTCAAGCGCCGCAACCCGGACGTGCCGACCAAGTCTGGCCTGATGGTGGGCCTGGGCGAGACCGACGAGGAAATCCTGGAAGTCATGCGCGACATGCGCGCCCACGACATCGACATGCTGACGATCGGCCAGTACCTGGCGCCGTCGAACCACCACCTGCCGGTGATGCGCTACGTCCATCCGGACACCTTCAAGATGTTCGAGGAAGAGGCGTACAAGATGGGCTTCACCCATGCCGCCGTGGGTGCCATGGTCCGCAGTTCGTACCACGCCGACCAGCAGGCCCATCAGGCCGGGTTTGCCTGACCGGCCCCTCCGGCCCGTCCTGCCCCGCACAGAAGCCGCGTCCCTCCGGGGGCGCGGCTTTTTTGCTTGATGGGGGCTGGATGTCTGCATCGCGCCTTTCAGCCACCTTTCAGCGGGGGCGCCCGCCGCGCCGCTTTCTCCCCGTTTCGGCGCCGTTTGCCGCATTTCCGTGCAAAACGACCTAGGGTTCCCCCGAGGTGCCGGGCATGACCATGTTTCGATACCATGAATTTATCGATAAATCGTCGATGAAATTTTCTTGAGTCACGCGGGGATTCCCGACGACGCCGGAACGCGGTGCTTGTGGCGCCTACACTGCATGCACCGAACCCGATCCAACCTGTGAGCCCGTCCATGCCCCACTGCACCGTTCACCGTCTGGCCGAGCAGGCGCTGCTGTACAGCGTGGCGCCGCCCGCGTCGCTGGACGTCCAGCGACGCATCTGGGCGATGGCCGAGCGCGCCGCCGACTGGCGCGGCGTGGTGGACGTGGTGCCGGGCATGAACAACCTGACGCTGACCTTCGACGCCAGCGCCGACGTCGACGCGCTGGAGCGCAACCTGAAGCTGGCCTGGGCGTCCGGCGAGACGCGTAACGCCACGGGCAAGCTGGTGGAGATCCCCGTGCGCTACGGCGGCGAGTTCGGCCCCGACATTGCCGACGTTGCCGCGCACACGGGCCTGTCGCCGCAGGAAGTGGTGCGCCGCCATGCGGCGGGCGAGTACGTGGTCTATTTCCTGGGCTTCCAGCCCGGCTTTGCCTACATGGGCGGGCTGGCGCCCGAGCTGGCCACGCCGCGCCGCCGCGAGCCGCGCCTGGCCGTGCCGGCCGGGGCCGTGGGCATCGGCGGCGAGCAGACCGGCATCTATCCGGCCGTGCTGCCCGGTGGCTGGCAGCTGATCGGCCGCACCGACGCCCAGTTGTTCGTCGCCGACCGCGACCCGCCGTCGCTGTTCGCGCCGGGCGATACCGTCCGCTTCGTTGCCGAGGAGGTGCTGCTGTGATCGAGATCATCCGACCCGGCGCGCAGGCGTCGGTGCAGGACCTGGGCCGCGTGGGCTTCCGGCGCTTTGGCGTGGGCCGCTCCGGCGCCGCCGACGACCTGGCGCTGCGCGTGGGCAACCGGCTGCTGGGCAACGACCCCAACGCGGCGGCCATCGAATTCACGCTCGGCCGCGCGGCGTTGCGGTTCGACGCCGACATGCGCGTGGCGCTGACCGGCGCCGAATGCAGCGCCAACCTGGACGGCGTGCCGGTCTGGTCCTGGCATGCGTTCGACGTGCGCCGTGGCGAGACCCTGACGCTGCCCGCACCGCGCGGCGGCACCCGCACCTACCTCTGCGTGGCCGGCGGCATCGACGTGCCGCTGGTCATGCAATCGCGCAGCACCGACCTGAAGTCCGGCTACGGCGGCTTTGAAGGCCGCGTGCTCAAGGAGGGCGACCGCCTGCCCGCCGGCCGGCCGGGGCTGGCCGCGCCGCAGGACTGGGTCGGCGTGGCCGCGCCGGGCTGGGCGCTGCCGGCCAACCGCCAGGGCAACGCGCTGACCATCCGGCTGCTGCCCGGCCCCGAGTATCCCGATTTCGAGCCCGCGTCGCAGCAGGCGCTGTGGTCGGCTGACTGGACCATCACGCCGCAGAGCAACCGCATGGGCCTGCGGCTGGAAGGCCCCGCGCTGGCGCGCCGCGCCGAGCGGTCTGCGGACCTGCTGTCGCACGGCGTGGTGCCGGGCGTGATGCAGGTGCCGCCGAACGGCCAGCCCATCGCGCTGATGAGCGACGCGCAGACCACGGGCGGCTACCCGAAGATCGGCACCGTGATTGGCGCCGACCTGTGGCGCCTGGCGCAGGTGCCGCTGGGCGCCACCGTGCGGTTTGCGCAGGTGACGCTGGACCAGGCCGCCGCGGCGCAGGCCGAGGTGGACCGCTACCTGCGCCAGATCGACCAGGCGCTGCGCTGGCAGGACGGCGGCATGCAGATTGCCGCGCGCCGCCGCACCACCACGCGGTTCGTCGCATGAATTCCCCCGCCCCCATCCATCCGGAGAACGTTCCCATGCAAATCGACCTGAACGCCGACCTTGGCGAAGGCTGCGGCAACGACGAAGCCCTGCTCAAGCTGATCAGTTCCGCCAACGTCGCGTGCGGCTGGCACGCCGGCGACGCGGCCACGATGCTGCAGACCGTGAAGTGGGCGCTGGACAACAACGTGGCCATCGGCGCGCACCCGAGCTTTCCGGACCGCGACAACTTCGGCCGCACCGAGATGCAACGCGACCCCGAGGCCGTCTACGCCGACGTGCTGTACCAGATCGGCGCGCTCGACGCCATGGTGCGCGCGCAGGGCGGCCGGCTGGCCCACGTGAAGCCGCACGGGGCGCTCTACAACATGGCCGTGCGCGATGCCCGGCTGTGCGACGCCATCATCCGCGCCGTGCGCGACTACGACGCCAGCCTGGTCTTCTTCGGCCTGGCCAACAGCCAGATGATCACGATGGCCCGCGACGCCGGGCTGCGCGTGAAGGAAGAGGTCTTTGCCGACCGCGGCTACAACCCCGACGGCACGCTGGTCAGGCGTGGCACGCCGGGCGCGCTGCACGACGACGAGGACGTCGCCCTGAACCAGACGCTGTCGATGATCCGCGACCGGCAGGTGCGCGCCATCGACGGCACCTGGGTACCGATTCGCGCCGAAACCGTGTGTCTGCACGGCGACGGCGCCCACGCGCTTGCCTTTGCACGCCGCATCCGGGAACGGCTCGGCGCGGAAGGCATCGCCATCCGGGCCAGCTGACGGGCCAACCCCGCCAGCGCTGGCTTTGCTCCACTCCGCACTCAGGTAAGTCCTATGCAACCGGCTGTCAACCTTTGGCCCCTGCTGGGGGTCGGTGTCATCATCCTTGGCTTTGTCCTGCGGTTCAATCCCATGATGGTGGTGGCGGCAGCCGCCATCGTCACGGGGCTGGCCGCGTCGATGCCGCTCGAACAGATCTTCACGGCGATCGGCACCGCGTTCGTCAAGGCGCGCAACCTGCCGCTGATCATCCTGCTGCCGCTGGCCGTGATCGGCCTGCTGGAGCGCCACGGGCTGCGCGAGCACGCGCAGGCGTGGATCTCGCGCATCGCGTCGGCCACGGTGGGCCGGCTGCTGATCGTCTACCTGGCCGTGCGCGAGCTGACCGCCGCGGTGGGCCTGACCAGCCTGGGCGGCCATCCGCAGATGGTGCGGCCGCTGCTGGCCCCGATGGCCGAAGGCGCGGCCGAGAACCGCTTCGGCCATCTGCCCGAGCCGGTGCGCCAGCGCGTGCTGGCGTTCTGCGCCGCCACCGACAACGTGGGCCTGTTCTTCGGCGAGGACATCTTCGTGGCGTTCGGCGCCATCGCGCTGATGCACACCTTCCTGCTGTCGTCGAACATCGACGTGGAACCGCTGCACATTGCCGTATGGGGCATCCCCACCGCGATCTGCGCGTTCCTGATCCACGCGGTGCGCCTGAAGCGGCTGGACGGCTGGCTGGAGCGCGAACTCGGTGGCCCGCAGGCCGCCGGCACTCCGGCCACCGCCGGCGCGAAGGGGGAGTGAGCGATGATCGTCTCGATCGAATACCTGTACTGGCTGGCCGGTTTTGTCCTGCTGATCACGTCGCTGATGACGTTCACGGACAAGGCGCATCCGCGCCGGCTGTCCACGGGCCTGTTCTGGCTGCTCTACGCGGTCATCTTTCTCGTCGGCGACAAGATCCCGCCGGCCATCGTGGGCGTGGCCGCGGTGGTGATGGCGCTGATCGCCGGGTTTGGCGGCGTGGGCATCGGCAAGCACGGCACGCTGCCCGAGGCCGAGCGGCGCGCCAGCGCGCGGCGCCTGGGCACCCGGCTGTTCATCCCGGCGCTGCTGATTCCGCTGATCACGGTGCTTGGCACGGTGCTGTTCAAGGACGTGAAGATCGCCGGGCTGCCGCTGCTCGATCCCAAGAACGTGACGTTCGTGTCGCTGGGCATCGGCTGCCTGGTGTCGCTGTTCGTGGTCTGCTGGCTGACGCGCGACACCGTCACGCAGGGCATGCGCGAGTCGCGCCGGCTCATCGAGTCGCTGGGCTGGGCGCTGGTGCTGCCGCAGATGCTGGCCATGCTCGGCCTGGTGTTTGCCGACGCCGGCGTGGGCAAGGCCGTGGCGCACCTGACCACGTCGTACATCAACATGGACTTCAAGCTCGTGGCCGTGGCGGTGTACTGCGTGGGCATGGCGCTGTTCACGATCATCATGGGCAACGGCTTCGCGGCCTTCCCGGTCATGACCGGCGGCGTGGGCGTGCCGATCCTGGTGGGCGTGTTCGGCGCCAACCCGGCGGTGATGGCGGCCATCGGCATGTTCTCGGGCTACTGCGGCACGCTGATGACGCCGATGGCGGCCAACTTCAACATCGTGCCCGCCGCGCTGCTGGAACTGGACGACAAGAACGCCGTGATCCGCGCGCAGGTGCCGTCGGCGGTGGCCATCCTCGTGGCCAACATCTTCCTGCTCTACTTCCTGATGTAAGGAAACCACCATGCCCCGTACCGTTCTACTGACCGGCTTCGAGCCGTTCGAGCAGGAGCCGATCAATCCGTCATGGGAAGCGGTGCGGGCGCTGGACGGCGCGCGCTTCGGCGACGCCGTGGTGGTGGCGCGGCAGTTGCCGTGCGTGTTCGGCAAGGCCATCGACGCGATGGCCGGGCTGGTGGCGTCGCTGCAACCGGACGTGGTGATCGTGGGTCAGGCGGGGGGCCGCACGGAACTGTCGATCGAGCGGGTCGGCATCAACGTGGACGACGCGCGCATCGCCGACAACGCGGGCGCGCAACCCGTGGACCTCGCCATCGCCCCCGACGGCCCCGCCGCCTACTTCTCCACGCTGCCCATCAAGGCCATCGTCCGCGACCTGCGCGCGGCCGGCGTGCCGGCCATGGTGTCGCAGACGGCCGGCACGTTCGTCTGCAACCACGTGTTCTACGGCCTGATGCACACGCTGGCCCAGCGCGGCCTGAGCGGCGTGCGCGGCGGCTTCATCCATATCCCCTACCTGCCTGAGCAGGCCGCCCGCCATCCCGGCGCACCGAGCCTGGCCCTGGACACGCTGATCGCCGGCCTGCGCGTGGCGGTGGCAACGACGCTGTCGACCGAGACCGATATCCGCGAGCAGGGCGGGCAGTTGCATTAGGCACTGACTCTCCCTAGGCATTTTCCGAAGCCCTTCCGCCTGCACGGCCGAAGGGCTGTTTGCCTTGTGGTTCCGCGGCCCGCGCGAGGGCTCCGCGTCGGCAAGTCGTCCTTGACCTAAGCCAAAGCTGGTCCGTATCGGCTCACGTAGTGTGAGGCGCCATGTGCATGCGTCGGGCATGCCACGTCGAATGGAGCCGTGCAACATGTGGAAAGTCGGGAGACGCCGCAGGTCAATGCGCTTTCAGTCAGCCAGCCGCCATGCTGGTCGTCCGGTGCGGGGCGCGATATGAGCCCGCCGAGGATCGTCATCCCGCCCACGCTCATCGACGACGACGGCCAGCCGTACACCGTCTCGACGATGAGCCCCGTCGAGGAGAACATCGAGAAGATCGTCCTCCTCAAGCCATGCATCATTCCCGTGCTGTTCCTGCCCGGCATCATGGGCACCAACCTGCGCAACAAGACCGACGGCAGCAAGGCCTGGCGCCCGCCCAACACCGACCTGGTGGGACTGCCGAACGCCTTCCTGCAGTTGATCGTCTACGCCTTCACGTCAGCCGAGGAACGGGCGGACACCCCTGGCCATGGACCGGGTGGAGGTGGACCCCAGCGGCCCCATCGACGCCGGCAGGAGCGGCCTGCCAAAGAACGTACTCAAGGCGCGCGGCTGGGGCGCGCTGATGCGGTCCAGCTACCACCCGTTCATGGCCAATCTGGAGTTCTACCTGAACAACCTGGCCTTGTACGACTTCGAGCGCAACGAGGTGGACTTCAAGGAATGGGCCCACGAGACCGGCGCGGAATCGCCCACCGACTGGGGCAGCGAGACCGGCGAGCCGCTGACGCGCGAGGAAATCCTGCACGCGGCGCGGTACAAGTTCGACGTCTGGGCCGGTGGCTACAACTGGATCCAGAGCAATCGCGATTCGGGCCAGCAGATCAAGGACTTCATCGAAAACCAGATGCTCCCGTTCTACAACCAGGGCCGCACGATCCGGGTCACCGGCACCCCCGACGGCAAGGGCAAGGACGAAGCGACGATGGTCCGCAGGCGGCCATCACGCGTGGTGGCGGAGAAGGTGATCATCGTCACGCACTCGATGGGCGGCCTGGTGAGCCGCGCCCTGACCGAAATCCACGGCTGCGACAAGGTACTGGGCGTCTCGCACGGCGTACAGCCGGCAACCGGCGCACCGGCCGCGTACAAGCGAATGCGGGCCGGCTTCGAAGGCAAGGAACAGATCATCCTGGGCAGCAACGCGGCAGAGGTGACGGCCGTATCCGCGCAATCACCCGGCGCTCTGGAACTGCTGCCGACAGCCGACTACAACGACGGAAAGCCATGGCTCTTCGTGCGAGAGCGAAAGGTAGGGCAGGGAGCCCAACATCCGCCGGTGCTGGCGCTGCCCCAGCACGGTGACCCGTACTCGGAGATCTATCAGACGTCGGCCTGGTATGGGCTGGTGCCCGAGCATAACGAGGGGATGTTGTCGTTGGGTAAGAAGCGGATCGCGTCAGATGCATCGAGCATCAGCACTGAACAAAAGGCGCAGTCGCCCCGGCGAGAACTTTCTGATCGGATCGTCGACGTTAAGGCATTCCACAACTCAATCGAGCGCCGCTACATGAACAGGACGTACGTTCACTATGGCGCACAAGCTGAACGGGATAAGAAGCTGAATAGAGGAGGCGTTTTCGACACCGGATTCATGGCGGCCATGGACCGATTTGCGTGGGGCGAAGTCGCCTGGGAAGCACTGGACGTAGGCGTGGTAAATCCCGACAGCGTAGCTATCGCAGTCGATGACGGAAACGGAAAACTCCGCACCACCGACGGCATATGGATGCGCATTGCCCCGCCACAGTCGCCGGGCGACGGAACTGTGCCCCTCGAATCTGCCGCCGCGCCGATTGGATGCCCAGGTGTCGTCATGTCATTTGCGCACGGTCATAAGAATCCAGGAACGCGCAATGCAATGTTCGGCTATGACCACCAAGACAGCTACAACGACGAGCGTGCGCTGTTTGCGACGCTCTACGCCATTATCAAGATCGCTCAGCAGGCTGACTGGTATCCGTCGAACGAGGAGAAATAGGAAATGAAGCAGGACTGGAAGACCGTCGCCATTGGCCGCCATCTGGTTGATGTCCCGTACAGTGCCACCATTATTCCGCAGTGGAAGTACAACGATGCGTTCATAAAGTTGGCCGATGAAATCAGGACCGATGCGGAATACGCCAAGATGATCGACGAACGCGAACGGGTGTTGCGAACGTCCAGGCACGACACGCACCACACGCTGTTTGTCCAGCGCGTGCAACATGCGAACGGCGGGGTAACACTGGTTTCTTGGCGCAAGCCAACCAGCCAGTACGTTTTCCTTTTTGAGACGTTCTATCGGGTTGGAGCTCAGGCGGTCATTTACTCCAGCGACGTGACCGACGACCTGCGTGAGGCAGTGCTACGTGCTGAGGAAGAGCGAGGCCGATTCTGGCAACTGATCGAGGACGAAGCAGTTCCTGACAAGGCGGGATACATCGCGCGCAACGTGATGTTGGCGAGGACGCTATTCAATCACGAAAGCTGGACCCTAGCCATTCGACTTGCCGGCAAGCCCGACGTCGCCCTGCGCATCGCCACCTATGCGCGTAGCGTGGATCGCCCCGGGTTGCGAGAGCGGGCAGGCGGGATACTGCCAAGCCTGCTGCGATCATTCGCCGGCATGCATCAGTTGCGCAACCAAGCGCGTGATGTGGGGCCGATTGTGGGTCACGAAATCCTGGTGGCGGGGACCGAAGCTGGCAAACGACATTACGCCTTCAAGTGGGAGTCGCCGGGTAAGGCGTACGAGTTGGCTGACCCCCACATCAACGTCTCGATGAACGTGACGGAGAGCGACTACACCACCAACGAAGCCTCCTTTGCCGACGACGCGGAAGCGTTGGAGATCTGGGATCGGCTTGTCGACTCGATCCGGCTGCGGCCGGGTGCCGTGGGGCCGCAGGAGTAAGGGGATGCAAGGTTGGAGGACCCTGGCGATTGGTCGTCATCTGGTTGACGTACCCGGCAACGCTACCGTCATCCCTCAATGGCAGTACAACGGCGTGGCTATAAACCTCGCCGATGACGTTCGGACCGATGCGCAATTCGACGAGATGGTGAATGAGCGTGAGAGGGTATTGCGAGCAGGCAAGCACGACAAGTACGACTCGCTGTTCGTGCGGCGCGTGCCGCATGCCAACCGTAGCGTGACGCTGGTTTCGTGGCCCGAGGCAAGCGATACCTATGTGTATCTTTTCGATACCTACTTTCGAGTTGGTAACCAGACCATCCTGTACTCCGGCGAAGTTACCGAGGATCGACTGGAGGTTGCGCGGCAAACGCGTGACGCGCTAAGCCAGAGTTGGCGTTTGATCGAAGATGGCACGCTCCCGCAGGACGCGGGATTCGTCGCACGGAACGTGCTGCTGGCGCGGACTGCCTTCAACCCCGAAAGCTGGACCCTGGCCATCCGCCTTGCCGGCAAGCCCGACGTTGCCCTGCGCATCGCCACCTACGCACGAAGCGTGGATCGCCCCGGGTTGCGAGAGCGGGCAGGCGGGATACTGCCCAGCCTGCTCCGATCCGTCGCCGGCATGCACCAGCTGCGCAATCAGGCGCACGATGTGGGACCGATTGCGGCCCACGAAATCCTGGTGGCGGGGACCGAAGCTGGCAAACGACATTACGCCTTCAAGTGGGAGTCGCCGGGTAAGGCGTACGAGTTGGGCGACCCCCATATCAACGTCTCCATGAACGTCACGGAGAGCGACTACACCACCAACGAAGCCTCCTTTGCCGACGACGCGGAAGCGTTGGAGATCTGGGATCGGCTTGTCGACTCGATTCGGCTGCGGCCGGGTGCCGTGGGGCCGGGGGAGTGATGATGCAGGTCTGGAAGACCATTGCGATCGGTCGCCATCTGGTCGACGTGCCTGACACTGCAACCGTCATCCCGCAGTGGCGACACAACGAGGTGCAGATCGAGTTGGCGGACGAGATCAGGACTAACGCTGAGTACGACAAGATGGTCGACGACCGCGAACGGGTACTTCGAGCTTCAAAGCACAACAAGCATGGCACGCTGTTTGTGCAACGCGTTCAGCACGCAAATCGTGGCGTAACCCTTGTTTCGTGGCGTGAGCCATTCAGCAAGTACGTTTATCTTTTTGATACGTTCTACCGGGCCGGTGGTCAGACTGTCATCTACTCCGGCGAGGTAACTGTCGATTTACGCGACAGTGCCATCGCCGTTTGCGATGAACTGAGCCAGAGCTGGAGGGAGATCGTTCCGGGGACAATTCCCGAGCGACCTGGCTTCGTGGTTAGAAACACCATATTGGAGAACACCGCCTTCAACCACGAAAGCTGGACCCTAGCCATCCGCCTTGCCGGCAAGCCCGACGTTGCCCTCCGCATCGCCACCTACGCACGAAGCGTGGATCGCCCCGGGCTGCGAGAGCGATCGGGCGGACTGCTCGCCAGCTTGCTGGGTTCGATCGCCGGCATGCATCAGTTGCGCAACCAAGCGCGTGATGTGGGGCCGATTGTGGGTCACGAAATCCTGGTGGCGGGGACCGAAGCTGGCAAACGACATTACGCCTTCAAGTGGGAGTCGCCGGGTAAGGCGTACGAGTTGGCTGACCCCCACATCAACGTCTCGATGAACGTGACGGAGAGCGACTACACCACCAACGAAGCCTCCTTTGCCGACGACGCGGAAGCGTTGGAGATCTGGGATCGGCTTGTCGACTCGATCCGGCTGCGGCCGGGTGCCGTGGGGCCGCAGGAGTAAGGGGGTGCAAGGTTGGAGGACCCTGGCGATTGGTCGTCATCTGGTTGACGTACCCGGCAACGCTACCGTCATCCCTCAATGGCAGTACAACGGCGTGGCTATAAACCTCGCCGATGACGTTCGGACCGATGCGCAATTCGACGAGATGGTGAATGAGCGTGAGAGGGTATTGCGAGCAGGCAAGCACGACAAGTACGACTCGCTGTTCGTGCGGCGCGTGCCGCATGCCAACCGTAGCGTGACGCTGGTTTCGTGGCCCGAGGCAAGCGATACCTATGTGTATCTTTTCGATACCTACTTTCGAGTTGGTAACCAGACCATCCTGTACTCCGGCGAAGTTACCGAGGATCGACTGGAGGTTGCGCGGCAAACGCGTGACGCGCTAAGCCAGAGTTGGCGTTTGATCGAAGATGGCACGCCCCCGCAGGACGCGGGATTCGTCGCACGGAACGTGCTGCTGGCGCGGACTGCCTTCAACCCCGAAAGCTGGACCCTGGCCATCCGCCTTGCCGGCAAGCCCGACGTTGCCCTGCGCATCGCCACCTACGCACGAAGCGTGGATCGCCCCGGGTTGCGAGAGCGGGCAGGCGGGATACTGCCCAGCCTGCTCCGATCCGTCGCCGGCATGCACCAGCTGCGCAATCAGGCGCACGATGTGGGACCGATTGCGGCCCACGAAATCCTGGTGGCGGGGACCGAAGCTGGCAAACGACATTACGCCTTCAAGTGGGAGTCGCCGGGTAAGGCGTACGAGTTGGGCGACCCCCATATCAACGTCTCCATGAACGTCACGGAGAGCGACTACACCACCAACGAAGCCTCCTTTGCCGACGACGCGGAAGCGTTGGAGATCTGGGATCGGCTTGTCGACTCGATCCGGCTGCGGCCGGGTGCGGTGTGACCGTGCGACTGGTCAGGATTGCGGTCGATTGCTCTCCCGCCGTCCCTCGGTAGCCGCCGCCACGGCTCTTGCCGTTGCGCGGCGCTGGGCGCGTTTCTGCAGGCGGCGGCGCAGCGTGATTTGCTCGAAGCGCCAGACCACGTAGAAGAACGCCAGGAACGGCCATAGCCAGCCCAGCCATTGGGCCAGGCTGTTGAAGTGCACGAAGCGGCCCATGCGCCAGCCCTGTTCGGAGATCCACGCGTACGGGTTCGGCGGCAGGATGTTGGTCAGCACGACCAGGCCGACCAGCGCCACCACGGCCAGTACGGCGCGCAGCCAGCGGGGCAGGCGCAGCAGCAGGACCAGCACCAGCGAACTGGTCAGCAGCGCAAAGCGTCCGCCTTCGGAGAGCCAGTTGAATGCGTTGTCGTCGGGGAACTGGAGCTCGGCCACGCATGCCTTGATGATCAGCGCGGCGGCCAGCAGGCCGGCCAGGATGCGCAGCATCGGCGCCGAGCGGCGCATTGCCACGGACGCGAACAGGCCCGTGCCGATCCAGCTCGACGCCGTCACCAGCGTTTCCAGCAGCAACTGGTTCTGCAGGTCGTCGGGCCGCAGGTTGATGCTGTCCTGCCACGCCACCAGCGCCGGAAAGTACGCCTGCACCCAGGCCATCGGCCAGGAATCGGGATCGGTCAGCCATTCGCGCACGATGCCGCCCATGCCGAACAGGTGCTCCTGCGGAAAGATCTGCGCGAACGGCCACAGCACGATCAGCACGATGGCAAAGCTGGCGTGGGGCTCGAACCACGCCAGCCGCAGCCGCGTCAGCGTGCCCCGGTCGATCAGTGCGCCGGTGAACGGTGCCACCACGGCGGCGCCCAGCATGGCGCCCAGCGCGTTGGTGATCAGGTCGATGTTCGACGGGATGCGCGTGGGCAGCCACGTCTGCAGCGCCTCCATGACCGACGACAGCAGCGCGCCGGCGATCAGCGCGATCAGCGTCGCGCGCGCGCCGGATACGCGCGGATGCAGCGACAGCACCACCAGCGCACCGAACGGGCAATAGCCGATGACGTTGGTCAGCAGGTCGAAATCGGTGATGTAGCGCGGCTTGGGCGCGGTCAGGAACGCGAACGGCGAGATGCCGTTGTTGACCCATCCGGAGAACGGATAGAGGCTGGCGTAGGCCACCAGCAGCGTGAAGCAGACCAGCCCCACGCGCGCCAGCGGCGAATGGCGGGGCAGCCAGCCGTCGAGTTCGGGCTGTACCGGAGTCTGCGGCGGGGCAGGCGGGGGTGGATTGACCGTGGTCATGACTACGGGAAACCTTGTGACCTCAGTCGCACTATAGGCGCTCCGCGCCTCACTGGCGCGGCGGGTTGGGCTTGGGCGTGGCGTCCGGCGACAGCGGCACCGTGTCCCGGCCGGGCGGATTCTCGCGCGGAAGCTGGGCCGGGCCGCTCGCGGCGGCGGCCTCCAGCGGCAGCGTGGCGGCCCAGTCCAGGATTGCCGCGATCACCGCGTCGCTGCCGGTCGACAGCGCCTTGACGCCGCCCGCGCCGTCCGCGCTGGGCGCCGGCTGCTCGGCCACGAACGTCTTCTGGCCGATCAGCCCCCGATGGAACACGGTGGCCCGGGCGCGCACCACGCCGCGGCTGCTGGTGGCGGAATCGAAGACCTGTTCGAAGCCAAGCAGGTCCACCTTGATCGCCGGCACGCTGGTGTCGCCATACCACGTCAGTTCGCCGCGCGACGACACCGCGTCGCGCAGGCGGTCGTCGAACAGCCGCGTCGGCGCGTCGACCCAGCGCTGCGTCGAATACGATTGCAGCCGCTGCGCCTGCGTGTACTGGAGCCGGTAGTAGATGCCGCGTCCGTCCATCCACGTCGGGCCGTCGGTCTGCGCCACGCGCAGCTTGGGCAGCCGTGCGGGCGGCTGGGACGGCGCAGCGGCCAGCGGGCCAAGATCGAAAGTGGTGCTCGGCTTGGACGGCGACAGCACGCTGCAGCCGGACAGGACAAGCAGCAGGGCCAGCGTGGCAAGGGCGGAAGCGGTTCTCATGGAGGATTCCCGTCGAAGGTTCTGGCGCATGGGGTGAGGGGGCAGGGCGGCGTGGATCATGGCGACTGGAAGCCGGGCTCGCCCGGTCCCGGCGTCGGCGACGGCCCGCCGAACAGCACGCTGGTGGGCTGGTCGTTGAACGTGCCGGCCGCGCGGTCGATGCTGCGCGCGGTCTGGCGGGCGTCGCGGGCCAGGCCGTTGATCTGCGGCAGGGTCTCCTGCGTGAAGATGCCGGCCGCCTGCTGCACCGAATCGGCGGCCGCCTGCATGTTCACACCCACGCGGTTCACGGTGCTCATGACCGTGCCGTTCGGATTGGCCAGGTCGTCGGCCAGCCGCCGCGTGGAAGCCAGCGTGGCGTTGAGGTTCTCCACGGCCTGCGGCAGGCGGGCGGCGGCCGGCTGCAGCGTCTTGGCCAGTTGCGAATAGTCCTCGGCGGTCTGGTGCACCGACTTGATCGCCGCCATCAGCTCGTCGCGGTTGGTGGTCTGGAACATCTCGTTGAGCGATGCCATCAGCGTCTCGGTCTGCGTCAGCAGCGAATCGCCACGTTTTTCCAGTTCCTCGAAGAAGCCCGGCCGCATGACGATGCGCGCCGGCTCGCGCGCCGACGTCCGCAGCGGTGGGGAACTGGTGTTGGCGCCTTCCTCGCGCGCGGTGTCGTCCAGTTGCACGTAGGCGATGCCGGTCACGCCCTGGAAGCCCAGCGTGGCGTAGGTGGTGCGGGTGATCGGGGTGTCCTGGTTCACGTTGATGCGGACGATGATCTGGCCCGGCACCTGCGGGTCGAACTTGATCGACACCACCTTGCCGACGTCCAGGCCCCGGTATTTCACATCGGCCTGCGGCCCCAGCCCGTTCACCGTGGAGCGCGTGATCAGGTCGTACGGCACGCGCACGGCATGGTCACTGCTGAACCAGAACAGCGAGAACAGCACCAGGACCGCCAGTCCGATGGTGAACACGCCGGCCAGGAAGGCGTTTGACTTGTTTTCCATCAGGCTTCTCCGGTTTGCGCGCCGCCGTCCGGGCCGCGAAGGGCCGGCAGCGCCTGCAGCGCGCGCTGGGCGCGTTCGCCCAGGAAGTATTCGCGAATGAATGGGTGGTCCACCTGCACCACCTCGGCAAGCGGCGCGGCGGCCAGTACCTTGCGGTCGGCCAGCACGGCCACGCGGTCTGACAGCGCCACGAGCGTGTCCAGGTCGTGCGTGATCATGACCACGGTCAGGCCCAGCTCGCGGCGCAGTTCCTGGATCAGCGCGACGTAGTCGTCCGACGCCATCGGGTCCAGCCCCGCCGTGGGTTCGTCCAGGAAGACCAGCTCCGGCTCCAGCGCCAGCGCGCGCGCCAGTGCCACGCGCTTGATCATGCCGCCGGACAGGTCGGCGGGCATCTTGTCGGCGTCCTTCGCGGACAGCCCCACCAGCTGCAGCTTCAGCAGCGACGCCTGGCAGATCAGGTTGTCCGGCAGCGCGCGCAGCTCGCGCAGCGGCAGCGCAATGTTGTCGATCACCGACAGCGCCGAAAACAGCGCGCCGCGCTGGAACTGCAGCCCCCAGCGGTTGCGCAGCGTCTGCAACTGCGCGGCGCTGAGGCTCGCCGGGTTCTCGCCGAAGACCTTGATCGTGCCCGACGTCGGCCGCTCCAGCCCCACGATCTGGCGCAGCAGCACGGTCTTGCCCGTGCCGGAGCCGCCGACGATGGACAGCACCTCGCCCCGGTACACGTCCAGGTCCAGCCCGTCGTGCACCACGTTGTCGCCGTAGCGCTTCACCAGGTTGCGTACCTCGATGATGGCCTCGCGCGGCGTGTCGCGCCCGACGGCCGGATGGTCGATCATGGTCATAGGCCGACGTTCTTGAAGAGGATGGCGAAGATGGCATCGGCCAGGATCACCACGGTGATCGACGTCACCACCGACGCCGTGGTGCCCTGGCCCAGGCTCTGGGTGTTGGGCTTGATGCGCAGCCCGAAGTGGCAGGCCGTCAGCGCGATCAGCATGCCGAACGCCACGCCCTTGCCCAGCCCGAGCCAGAGGTTGGCCACCGGCACCGCGTCCGGCAACTGGCGCAGGAAGAACGCGTAGCTGATGTCGAGCTGATAGCGCGCGGCCACCATGCCGCCGGCCAGCGCCATCACGTCGGTCCAAGCCACCAGCAGCGGCATCGAGATCGCCAGCGCGATCACGCGCGGCATGATCAGCCGGTAGCCGTGCGAGATGCCCATCACGCTCATCGCGTCCAGTTCCTCGGTCACGCGCATCACGCCAATCTGCGCCGTGATGGCGGAGCCCGAGCGCCCGGCGATCAGGATCGCGGCCAGCACGGGCCCCAGCTCGCGGATCACGGCCATGCCGAGGATGTTGACGATGAAGGTGCTGGCGCCGAACGTGCGGAGCTGGTTGGCCGACAGGTACGACAGCACGATGCCGATCAGGAACCCGACCAGCGCCGTGATGCCAAGCGCCTTGTAGCCGACGTTGTAGATGTTCGCGGATATCTCGCGCCACGGCCCGCGCTGCGGCGCGCGCAGGAAGCGCAGCAGGTCGAAGGCAAGCTGGCCCAGCATCGTGATGCCGTTGGCAAGCTGGGCGAAGAACGACAGCAGGCTCGCGCCCAGGATGACCACCGGATTGAAACGGTCGACCATCGTCTTGCGCCATCCCTCGGGGCGCAGCCCGGCGATGCGGTCGAACACGCGGCGCTGGCCGTCGTTGATTTCCACGTGCTCGGGCATCTTGCCGTTCCAGGCCTGCCAGATCAGTTGCGCGCCGATGTGGTCCAGCCGCGTGACGCCGGCCAGCGACCAGCGCGCGCCTTCGGGCGCCTCGGCCAGCTTGTGAAGCTGGGCGCGCAGGCCGCGGGCCTCGCGGCAGCCGGCGAGCGCGAGGGCAGTCCAGTCGCCTTGCAGCTCGACGCTGCAGGCGCCGTCCTGGCGCGAGATATCGAGGGCGGGCGTCGGCAGGCGGTCCAAATGGCGGGCGATGTGATGGCTGAGTCTCGATTCTATGCTACCCGCCGCGCGGGCGCGATCAGACGTCCGCCGACACGGCGGCGGCTACAATTCCGGCAGACCCGGCGCCGTCGGCCGGCCCCATCCCCTTCCTGCTGCCCCATGTCCGATTTTTCCCATCCCGCTTCCGACGCGCGCGCCATCGACGCCGGCGCCCTGCCAGCCTGGCGCATCCACGCCGGCCCGCTGCGCCAGGCGCTGGACGGCGGCCCGGCCCGGGCGTGGCAGGTAGAGGTGGTGGAGGAAACCGGCTCGACCAATGCCGATCTGACGCGCGCCTGCCGCGCCGCCCCATGGCACGACGACGCCGTGCAGGTGCGCGTGGCCTACCGCCAGACGGCGGGACGCGGCCGCCAGGGCCGGCCCTGGAAGGGGCAGGCGGGGCTGACGTTCTCGGTGGCCATGCCGCTGGCGCTGCCGCCGGCGCGCCTGAGCGGGCTGAGCCTGGGCGTCGGGCTGGCCGTGGCGCAGGCGCTGGAAGACTGCGACGCCGCGTGCGGCGCCCGGGTGGGCCTGAAATGGCCCAACGACCTGCAGATCGACGGGCGCAAGCTGGCCGGCATCCTGATCGAATCGGTGCCGGCGGGCCCGCAGCGCATCTGGGCGGTCATCGGCATCGGGCTCAACCTGGTGCGCGACACGCATATGGAAACGGTGCTCGGCCGCGAACTGGCCGGCGTGGCAGAGGCCATGACGGCGTTCGACGCCCAGCGCGACCCCACGCGCATCCTGGCCGCCGTGCTGGCGCGGCTGGCGGCGCTGCGCACCACGTTCCTGGCCCAGGGCTTCGCGCCGCTGGCCGCCGCATGGTCGGCGCGCGATGCGTTCCGCGACGAACCGGTACGGCTGCTGCACGACGGGCAGGTGCTGGCCGAAGGGCTGGCGCGCGGCGTGGACGGCGACGGCCACCTGCTGCTGGAAACGCCGGAGGGTTTGCAGCGCATTGCCAGCGGCGAGCTGTCGCTGCGCGGAGCGCTGCCGGCGGCCGACGGGGAGCGCGCATGAGCCTCCTGCTGATCGACATCGGCAACACGCGGCTCAAGTGGGCATGGTGCGACGGGGCGCCGGCTCCTGCCCAGCCCGCGGCCCCCGGCGGCCTGCCAACGCCGTGGCAGCACGCCGGCGCGGCGTCGCACGCGGTGCCCGCCGAGCGCGCCGCCTTGCGCGCGACGTGGCAGGGGCTGGCCAGCCGGGGCGCACCCGCGGTGTGGATCGCCAATGTCGCCGGGCCAACGCTGGCCGGACAGGTCGATGCGCTGCTGGCCGACACGTTCGGCAGCCACGTCGCGCCGCAATGGGTGCGCACCGCCGCGCGGCATGGCGACCTGGTGAACGGCTATCGGGAGCCGACGCAGCTTGGCGTCGACCGCTGGGTCGGCAGCATCGGCGCGCATCGCTGGGTGCCCGGCCAGACGCTGCTGGTCGTCACCGCCGGTACTGCCACGACGCTCGACATCGTGACCGCCACGGCGGACGGCGGCCGGTTCGAGGGCGGGCTGATCCTGCCCGGCCTGCAACTGATGCTCGGCACGCTGGCGCGCAACACGGCGCAACTGCCCGAACTGGACGTGCTGGAAACCGGCAGCGGCGCCGCGCGCGCGGTGCGGGCGTTGGGCGCGGACAACACCCACGACGCCATCGCGGCGGGCTGCCTGGCCGCCCAGGCCGGCGCCATCGAGCGAACCTGGCGCACGTTGGCCGAGCGCGGGCCGGTGCGCTGCCTGCTGTCGGGCGGGGCGCGCCACGCCGTGGCCGGCGCACTCGCGATGCCGTGCGAGATGCACGATAATCTCGTGCTGCTTGGGTTGCACGCGATGGCGGCACCGGGCTGAGCGCACGCCGCGCCGGCCCGACATCGCGCCAGATTGCAAAGATTCCGCGACCGAAGCGCCGATCATCCACCAGACACTTCCGACTCCATGTCCCGGCGCGGCCCGACCCTCCTGTTGCTGATCCTGCTGCTCGCCAATGTGCTGCTGCTGGCCGCGTTGCTGGGCGTCTTCGGCCCGCAGCCGCTGGGCGGCCTGCTGGAAAGCCCGCGCGAGCCGCAGCGCGTGGAGCAGCAGGTGCGCGGCGAGCGCATGCAGCTACTGCCGCCGGGCGATGCCTCGGCACCGGGCGCCCCGCGCAGCGCGGCGCCGGGCAACCTCACGCTGGCCGCCGCACCGGCCGATAGCTGCATGGAAATGGGTGGCTTCACGGCGCAGAACGTGGAGCGGGCCAGGCAGGACCTTGCCGCCATCGCCGCCGGGACGCCGCTGCCGCTGGACCAGTTCGAACGCAGCGAGCAGGTGCGCTGGTGGGTCCATCTGCCCGCCCAGCCGACGCGCGAAAACGCCGAGCGCAAGCTGGCCGAACTGCGCCGCCGCAAGGTGACCGACGTCTCGGTGGTCAGCGCCACGGAGCCGGAGTCGTACACGGTGTCGCTGGGCCTGTTCCGCGAGCGCGAACGCGCCGACCGCTTCCTGGACACCCTGCGCGCCCAGGGCGTGCGCACCGCCCAGGTCAGCGACGCACCGCGCGCCATCTCGCGCCAATGGCTGCGCGTGACCCACGCCGACGACGCGGTACGCGCCCGCATGGACGAAGTCCGCCAGCGCTACGGCGCCGAGGTACTGCAGTCGTGCAAGGGATTGACGCAGGCGAGCGAAGGACGGGGGACGGGGGTGGCGGGGTAGGACGAGGGACTGGCGCTTCAACCTGCGCTGGTTTGCTCCCCTCTCCCTTTGGGAGAGGGGCTGGGGGAGAGGGCGTTGAGATTCAAATCGCGACCCGTCGGCAATGGACCCGCTGGCCCTCTCCCCCAACCCCTCTCCCGCAAGCGGGAGAGGGGAGCCTGTACTGGTCAGCCAACCTCCCCCCTCACCCCTGCCCGCGTACCTTCGTCAGCAGCTTGGTCGTCGAGCGGTCGTGCAGGAACGGGATGGCGTATGCCTGGCCGCCCCAGCTGCGCACCAGCCGCGTTTCTTCCAGCGTGTCGATATCGTAGTCGCCGCCCTTCACGTAGATGTCCGGCCGCACCAGGCGGATCAGTTCCACCGGGGTTTGCTCGCGGAACATCGCCACGAGGTCTACCGACGCCAGCGCGGCCAGCAGGGCCATGCGGTCGGCCTCCTGGTTCAGCGGGCGGTCGTCGCCCTTGCCCAGCATCCGCACCGACGCGTCGCTGTTGACGCCCACCACCAGCGCGGCGCCCATATCCCGGGCCTGGGCCAGGTAGGTGGCGTGGCCGCGATGGAGGATGTCGAACACGCCGTTGGTAAAGACCAGCGGGCGCGGCAGGGCGGCCACGGCGGCGTGCAGCGCGGCGGTGTCGTCGGCGGGAACCAGCTTGGATTCGTAGGCGGGTGCGTTCATGGATCGGTCCGGGCGGAGGGTACGCGGGGCGGCCGGCACGGCGCGCCCCAATGAAAAACCCCATCGTAGCGATCCGATGGGGTCTTGTCCTTGCGGCGGCGCGCGCCGCGGGGCCGGGTCAGGCCTGGGCGGCCTGCAGGTTGGCGTTCAGTTCCTTGCGGTAGCGGTTCAGGTCCTGCACCGATTCGAACGTGCGCTCGAACAGCAGCGACATGTTGTGCAGGATCCGCTCGATCACCTTCTTCTCCCACACCTCGTCGAAGCGGATCTGCTCGTCGAGCCAGTGCTCCAGCCAGTCCGGGTCCGGCAGGCGCGACTGCACCGTGTCGTTGGGGAACAGGGCCTTGTTCACGTGCAGGTTGGTCGGGTGCAGCGGCTTTTCCGTGCGGCGGGCCGACGCCATCAGCACGCCAATCTTGGCGAATGCCGAGCGCGCGCTGTCGCCAAACTGGGCCAGGTACTTCTTCATGTAGCGCAGGTAGGCGCCACCGTGGCGGGCCTCGTCCTGCGACAGCGTGCGGTAGATGTGCTTGATGACCGGTTCCGAATGCCATTCGGCGGCGCGGCGGTACCAGTGGTTCAGGCGGATCTCGCCGCAGAAGTGCAGCATCAGCGTTTCCAGCGGCGGGGCCGGGTCGAACTCGAAGCGCACGGCATGCAGTTCTTCCTCGGTCGGCACCAGGTCCGGGCGGAAGCGGCGCAGGTACTCCATCAGCACCAGCGAATGCTTCTGTTCCTCGAAGAACCAGATGCTCATGAACGCCGAAAAGTCGGAATCGTGGCGGTTGTCGCGCAGGAACATCTCCGTGGCGGGCAGGGCCGACCATTCGGTGATCGCATTCATGCGGATGGTCTTCGCCTGGTCGTCGGTAAGCAGGCTGGCGTCGAACGTATCCCAGGGGATGTCCTTGTCCATATGCCAGCGGACCGCTTCCAGTGATTTGAACAGTTCGGGGTAGAGCATGCTAAGCCTTTGAAATTACGGGCGGATTCTACCAGACAGGAATCATTCTCGAATGTTTTCTCTACTCCGTTTTAGCCCTTAGACGATGGATGCGGGGCCGCCAGTGCGCCCGGCGGTGCCAAAAGTGGCGGAACTACGACACTCCGGAAACGGCCTGTGCCGTGGGCTTGGTTTCCGGCGTCACTCGAAGTTGTCCTCGGGCGAACCGGGTACGGGCGGGGCGTCCGGGGTGGCCGCCCTGGCGCGGCGAGCCCCCGTCGATGCGCGCTTGGCGCCGGCCTTGGGGCCCTTGGCGGTGCGCTTGGTGGCCGTTCCCTTGGTGGCCTTGGCCTTCGCGGCCGGTGCGGGCTTGGGCGCGGCCTTGCCGTTGGCGGGCTTGCGCCGGGCTGGCGGATCGCCCTTGACGCCGGGCTCCACGCCTTCCGCGCCCGCGGCGCCGGGGGCGCCGAAGCCAGCCATGCCGCCGAACGGCGCGGTGCTGGCCGCTGCCGCACTGGCCGCCGCCGCGCTGCTGGCGATCTGCGTGAACTGGCGCTGGAGCAGGTCCCACCAGAGCGACGCATTGGGCGGCATCGGCGCGGCGCCGCCGGCCTGGGCCGCGTCGCCCGCCATGTCGGCCGGTGCGGGGCCGTCGTCCTCGGGCTCGTCGTTCTCGGCGTCGGCCTGCTCCTGGGAGACGGTCTGGCCGGTGCCGAACGGGTGCGGATGCTGGGGCGGATGCGCGCTCGGCGCGTTGGCGGCACGGGCGACGTTCTCCATCGCGCTCTGCATGGCCTCGGGCGACAGCGCGTTGCCAAACGTCTGCAGCGCCACCAGCGTGGCGCGCTGCACCTCCAGGCCCTGGATCGTCGTGCGCAGCAGGTTGGTGTTGAGCTGCAGCCAGCTTTCCACGGCCTTGAGGTCGTGGATGCGCTTGTCCACCTCGTCGAGGTCCATCGGCGGCGTCATGGCGCTGAGCCCCGGCATCAGGCCGCCGGGCATGCCGCTGCCCGTGGCCCAGAGCTTGCGCAGGAATTCGAAGCCGTTGCCGAAATCGGGAATCTGTCCAAACATGGTGCGGCACTCCCTGTCGTGGGGGCCGCCCATGCGGTGCGGGCGGCCGGTTACTGGAATTCGGGCGGCCGCTTCTGGCGCAGGCTCGCCATGCCTTCGTGCACGTCGGGGCCGGAAAAGCCCATAAATTCAAGCGCCAGCGAGGTATCGAACGCGGGGCCGGCCATGCGCAGCCAGTTGTTCAGCGCGTACTTGGTCCAGCGGATGGCGGTCTGAGACCCCGCCGCGAGCCGGTTGGCCACCTCGAATGCCTTGGCCACCAGTTCGTCCTCTTCCACCGCCAGCGATACCAGGCCGATCCGCTCGGCTTCCTCGCCGCTGACCGACTCGCACAGCATCAGATAGTACTTGGCCTTGGCCATTCCGCACAGCAGCGGCCACACGATGGCGGCATGGTCGCCGGCCGCCACGCCCAGCCGCGTATGGCCGTCGACGATGCGCGCGGTGCGGGCCGCGATCGAGATGTCGGCCAGCAGCCCCGCCACCAGCCCGGCGCCCACGGCCGGGCCGTGCATGGCCGACACGATTGGCTTGTCGCAGTTGATGACGTTGTAGACGAGGTCGCGTGCCTCGTGCCAGACGCGGGTGCGGGTCTCGAAGTCGTTGGCCATGTCCTCGACCAGCGCCAGGTCGCCGCCGGCCGAGAAACCCTTGCCCTCGCCGCGGATCAGCGCCACGCGGATGTCGGGATCGGCGGACACGTCGCGCCAGATCTCGGCCAGCTCGCGGTGCATATTGGCGTCGGCCGTGGCCAGCTTCCGGTTGGCCGACTGCGCCGCGCCCATGATCACTTCGAGCACCGGGCCGTGGCGGCGCAGCGTGAGGGCCTGGTAGCGGGCCAGGCGGGGGGACAGCGTGTTGGCATCGGTCGTCATGGGCGGCTTCCATTGGGGGGGGGGGGGGGGCGAAACAGGCGCGGACGGCGGGCAAAAAATTCCCCGACCGCGTGGTCGGGGAATTATAGGCCCAAGGCCATGGCGCGCCGCAAGCCGGGTTTCGCCCAGTGTGTCAGGCACCGGTGAGGGGCCCGGACGGGGCGGTCAGCGCGGCGCCACCACCTGGTCGATCGCGCCGAAGATCGACTTGCCGTCGGCGTCGAACATCTCGATGCGCACCGCGTCGCCAAACTTCATGAACTCGGTCTCGGGCTTGCCGCCGTCGATGGTCTCCAGCATGCGCTTCTCGGCGATGCAGCAGTACCCCTTGCTGCGGTCGACGTTCGAGATCGTGCCCGATCCCACCACGCTGCCCGCGCGCACGTTGCGCGTCTTGCAGATGTGGGCGATCAACTGGCCGAAGTCGAACACCATGTCGGTGCCGCAGTCGGGCTGGCCCACCTTGCGGCTGTTCCAGTGCACGACCATCGGCCGGTGCACCTTGCGCTCGCGCCAGGCGTCGCCCAGTTCGTCGGGCGTGACCGCCACCGGCGAGAACGCCGTGGCCGGCTTGCTCTGGAAGAAGCCAAAGCCCTTGCCCAGCTCGGCCGGAATCAGGTTGCGCAGCGACACGTCGTTGGCCAGCAGCACGAGCCGGATGGCCTCGCCCGCCTGCTCGGGCGTGGCGCCCATGCGCACGTCGCCCGTTATCACGGCCACCTCGGCCTCGAAGTCGATGCCGAACGCCTCGCTGGGGCAGACGATGTCGTCCTGCGGGCCGATGAAGTCGTCCGAGCCGCCCTGGTACATCAGCGGATCGGTCCAGAACTCGGGCGGCATTTCGGCGCCGCGCGCGCGGCGCACCAGTTCCACGTGGTTCACGTAGGCCGAGCCGTCGGCCCACTGGTACGCGCGCGGCAGCGGCGCCATGCAGTCCTTGGGCTGGAACGGGAACGGATGCCGCGCGCGCCCGGCGTTGAGCGCGTCGGACAGGTCCTGGAGCTGCGGCGAATAGAAATGCCAGTCGTCCAGCACCGTCTGGAGCTTGCCGGCGATGTCGGTGGCAAAGTGCGCGGTCTTCAGGTCGCGCGAGACGACGACGAGCTGGCCGTCGCGCGAACCGTCCTTCAGGGTGGCGAGTTTCATGCGAAATCGAACGTAGGCAGGATGGAATGGGCGGTAGTCTACCGGAGCCGCCCTGGCCGGCCCACGGGCGCGCCGGGGCCGCAGCGGCCTTGTATAGAATGGCCGCATCACATTCCAGATACCCGACTCACGCATGACCGCTGTGGACGAAGACGATTCCCGCGACGACGATGCGCGCGACGACAGCAAGCGCGCCGGCATCCAGTCCATCGAGGTGGGATTCCGGCTGCTGCAGGCGCTGGCCGCCTCGCCGCGCGCGATGATGCTGCGCGACCTGGCCGCCGCCGCCGACATGAGCCCGGCCAAGGCCCATCGCTACCTGGTCAGCTTCCAGCGGCTTGGCGCGGTGGCGCAGGACGCCGTGAGCCAGCGCTACGACCTCGGGCCGTTCGCGCTGCAACTGGGGCTGGCGGGGCTGAACCGGCTGGATCTGGTGCGCAAGGCGCGGCCCATCCTGTCCCGGCTGCGCGACGAGATCGACCAGACCGCCGGCATCGCGGTGTGGGGCAACCACGGGCCGACCATCGTCCATTGGGAAGAATCGAGCCATCCGGTCAGCGTCAGCCTGCGGCTGGGCGACGTGATGCCGATGCTCAATTCGGCCACGGGGCGGCTCTATGGTGCGTATCTGTCGCGGCGTCAGACGCTGCCGCTGATCGAGCGCGAACTGGCCACGCGCGGCGACGCGGCGCTGCCGGACATGCCCGCGTCGCTGGCCGACTACGACGCGATCTGCGCCAGCGTGCGCCAGCAGGGCGCGGCCCGCACGCGCGGCGGCGTGCTGCCGGGCATCAACGCCATCTCGACCCCGGTGTTCGACGCCAACGGCCATCTGGCGATGGGCCTGATCGTGCTCGGCGCGCAGAGCGTATTCGATGCAGAATGGGGCGGCGCGGTGGACCGCCGCGTGCGCGAGATTGCGCGGCAGATTTCCTCGGAACTTGGTTATCTTGGCGACGGCCAGCCGTCCGGAAGGGACGACACCCCCTCGTAAGCGCCAGCGGCGCGTGCGCCGCTGGATGGCCGTGATCGCGCTGGTGGCGGTCGCGCACGGGCTGTTGCTGCTTGGGCTGCTGCGTGTTCCGATCCCGTCGCTGCCAGACCCGGACACCGCGCCGACGATGGACGCGATCCTGCTGCCCCCGCCCCGGCCGCCTGCCCCGCCCCCCGCCGGCCACACCCCCGCGCCGGCCCGCCCAGTCCCAGGCCCCCGCGCCCGTACCCGAACCTGCGCCAGACCCGGCGGCGCCTGCGCTGGCGACCGCGGAAAGCGGCGACACCACCGCCACGGCTGGTTCGGGCGGCACGGGCGCCGCCGCCTCGGGTTCGGCCGCGCCGGCGGCCCCGCCGGCCCCCGCCGAGGCACCCGGGCCGCGCTACGCGGCGCCGCCTTCGGTCACGCTGCGCTATGCCAGCTTCGTCAACGGCGTGCAGAACCCCGACGGCATCATCCGCTGGGAACAGGACGGCCAGCACTACCGCCTGGCCGTGGAAACGCGCGTGCTGTGGTTCCGCTTCGCGTTCCAGAGCACCGGCGACATGACCGAGCGCGGCCTGTCGCCCACGCGCTACGAAGAAGCCCGCCGCAGCAAGGTGGAGGTGGCGCGCTTCGACCATCCGTCAAGCATGGTCGTGTTTGAAACGCGTGGCGGACAGGCGCCGATGCCCACGGCCTTTCAGGACCGCTTCAGCATCTTCCTGCAACTGGTGGGCTGGGCGCGCGGCGACCCGCAGCGCTATGTCACGCCGGGCGCCACCGAGTCGTTCAACGTGGCCGACACCCGCGAAATCGAGGGCATGCAGATCCAGTACGTGGGCGACGAGGATATCGACGTCGGCACCGAGATGGTGCGTACCAAGCACTTTGTGCGGCTGCCGCGCCACGCCAACGACAAGCGGCGCGTGGAAATCTGGCTCGCGCCGTCGCTGAACTGGATGCCAGCGCGCCTTCGTCAGACGGAGCCCGATGGCACTCAGATCGATCTCGTCTATCGTAGTAGGGAAGGGCGGTGATGCCGACGCAGGTCGTGAAACGTAGTGACGACGCGGGAGACTGAAACATGCCTGACACAATGGCGCAGCGAATCCGGGCCGGCGATGCCGAGCTCCAGGTCCGCATCGATGGCAGCGAAGGGCCGTGGGTGGTCCTGATCCACGCGCTAGGTGCGAATCTGACGCTGTGGGACGATACCGCGCGCCATCTGTCCGACCGCTACCGCGTGCTGCGCTTCGACCTGCGCGGCCACGGCGGCAGCGATGCGCCCGTGGGCGCGTACACGATGACGCGGCTGGCCGACGACGTGGTGGCGCTGATGGACACGCTGGACATCGGCCAGGCCCATGTCTGCGGCGTGTCGGTGGGTGGCATGGTGGCCCAGACCATGGGCGTGCGCCATGCGGACCGGCTGCTGTCGCTGGCGCTGGTGGACACCATCGACCACACGCCCATGACGGCGCATCCGATGTGGGCCAACCGGATCGGCCAGGCCGAGGCCCATGGCATGGCCGGCATGGTGTCGTCGACGATGGAGCGCTGGCTCACGCAGCCGTTCCGCGACGCCCATCCCGAGACGGTGGAAGCGATTGGCCGGATGCTGGCGGCGACGCCGGTGCAGGGCTACGTGGGGGTGGCGCAGGCCATCCTGGCGTTCGACCTGGCCGATGCGATCGGCCGCATCCACTGTCCGACCCTGGTGGTGACAGGGTCAAAGGACGAGAGCGCAACGGTGGAGATGGCCCACTCCATTGCGCGAAAAATTCATGGTGCGAAGCTGGAAGTGCTGCCGGACGCCGCGCATCTGTCGTTTATCGAACAACGGGAACGCTTTCTTGCGATCTTCGAAGCGTTCCTGGGGCATGCAGCGTGTGGCGGGCAGTGTGATATTCCGTAACGCCATTGGGAAGATCGCAACACACTGGTGCACGGCGCTCAAGAAACTTGCCCGTCGCGCCGATGCCCAAGAGTACGAGGGCAGCAAAGGCACGCAAGGCCCGTCCGGGCCACACAACTTGAATTACGGACGGGGACCCTCAGCTTGGAGAGGAAATCGCGCCCCCGGCAAGGCAGTAGGAAGGGCGCCAACCATACGCCAGGAGGAAGTGCGATGCAAATGATCTACAACAGCGACAACTACTGCATTGTCGAGTTTGGCGCAGATGTCGAGCATGCGACCCTTGCCTCGGGCGGCTACGAAATCGTGGACAAGAACCTGAAACGCGAAATTTTCCTCGGCGGCCATATGGCCGAGACCTTCCGCGCCGACGTGACCCGTCTGATCGAGAGCGAGCCATCCGTGGAGGAAGTGGACGAGTTCCTCGGCAAGTTCGATACCGTCATGAACAACCCGCTGGTGATGCACTGAAGCTGCCCGCAAATGCCGCCGCCGGGTGATCGTACCGGTGGCTCCCCACGCCAGGCGCCCGCTCCGAGCGGGCGTTTTTCATGGGCGCCGTGTGGGGGGCGGCCCCGTCAGTACTGTTCCCAGGGCAGCCCGTCGTGCCGCCAGCCGTTGACGGTGTTGCGATGGCGCTGGGCGTCAAGGTCGCCCTCGAAGCCGTGCAGCACGTTGTAGACGGTGGTAAAGCCGGCGCCTTCCAGCGCACGCGCGGCGGCCGACGAGCGGTTGCCGCTGCGGCAGATCAGCAGCACCGGCCGGGCCGATACCTGACCCGCCAGCTTCTTCACCGCCTGCACGAAGTGCGGATTGACCTCCCAGTCGGGGCCGTCGTTCCAGGGCACGTTGTGCGCGCCCTGCGGATGGCCGACGAACAGGTATTCCATCTCGCTGCGGCAGTCGATGAACAGCGCGTCGGGTTCGGCGTCCAGCAGGGCGCGGGCGTCGTGAGGGCTCAGGTGTTGCATGGATGGTACGGACATCGGTGGCGAATACGTCTCCCAGTGTAGGCGCGGCATCCCCGGCTGACAACCGCGCCCGGCCGCCGCCGGGCGACGCCGGCGGCCCGCCCGCAATCCCTTGATCTACCTGATAAAATCGCGGTCTTGCCGAATCCTGGCCGTACCCCGCGCATGCCCGCCCCCGCCGCGCGCGCGACACCTGACTGTCCCACCATGAGCGCCGACCAACCGATCTCCCGCCCCTACACCCGGGCCGCCACCCTGCCCCGGCTGCTCCGCGAACGCATCCTGATCCTCGACGGGGCGATGGGGACGATGATCCAGCGCTACAAGCTGGGCGAGGCCGAATACCGCGGCACGCGCTTCGCGGACCATCCGGTCGACGTCAAGGGCAACAACGAACTGCTGCTGCTGACGCGCCCGCAGGTCATCAGCGAGATCCACGAGCAGTACCTGGCCGCCGGCGCGGACCTGATCGAGACCAACACGTTCGGGGCCACGCGCGTGGCGCAGGAAGACTACAAGATGGCCGACCTGGCCTACGAGATGAACGTCGAGGCGGCCCGCCTGGCGCGCGCGGCCTGCGACAAGTACAGCACGCCGGACAAGCCGCGCTTCGTGGCCGGCGCGTTCGGCCCCACGCCCAAGACCGCCAGCATCAGCCCCGACGTGAACGACCCCGGCGCGCGCAACGTCAGCTTCGAGGAACTGCGCCAGTCGTACTACGAACAGGGCAAGGCGCTGCTCGAAGGCGGCGCCGACGTGTTCCTGGTGGAAACGATCTTCGACACGCTCAACGCCAAGGCGGCCCTGTTCGCCATCGACCAGTTGTTCGAGGACACCGGCGAGCGCGTGCCCGTGATGATCTCGGGCACCGTGACCGACGCCTCGGGCCGCATCCTGTCCGGCCAGACCGTCGAGGCGTTCTGGAACAGCCTGCGCCACGCCCGCCCGGTGACGTTCGGCCTGAACTGCGCGCTGGGCGCCACGCTGATGCGGCCGTACATCGCCGAGCTGGCCAAGATCTGCGACGCGGCCGTGTCGTGCTACCCGAACGCCGGCCTGCCCAATCCGATGAGCGACACCGGCTTCGACGAGACGCCGGAGGTCACGTCGTCGCTGGTGGACGAATTCGCGGCCTCGGGCCTGGTCAACCTGGTGGGCGGCTGCTGCGGCACCACGCCCGACCACATCGCCGCCATCGCCCAGCGCGTGGCCGGCCGCGCGCCGCGCGCGTGGGCCAACTACACCGAGACCGCCGCGCAGCCCGCCTGACGCATCGCACGCACGAAGCATAGAGACCCCACACATGAGCCAGCAAAACCTGCCCCCGCGTCCGATGCGCCTGTCCGGCCTGGAGCCGTTCACGATCGACGACGACACGCTGTTCGTCAACGTCGGCGAGCGCACCAACGTCACGGGCTCCAAGGCGTTCGCGCGGATGATCCTGAACGGCCAGTTCGACGAGGCGCTGGCCGTGGCCCGCCAGCAGGTGGAAAACGGCGCGCAGATCATCGACATCAACATGGACGAGGCGATGCTCGATTCGCGCGCGGCCATGGTGCGGTTCCTGAACCTGATTGCGTCAGAGCCGGACATCGCACGCGTGCCGATCATGATCGACTCGTCCAAGTGGGACGTGATCGAGGCCGGCCTGCAGTGCGTGCAGGGCAAGCCCGTGGTGAACTCCATCTCGCTCAAGGAGGGCGAGGAGCAGTTTCGCCACCACGCCACGCTGATCCGCCGCTACGGGGCGGCGACGGTGGTGATGGCGTTCGACGAGCAGGGCCAGGCCGACACGTTCGCGCGCAAGACCGAAATCTGCAAGCGCAGCTACGACGTGCTGGTCAACGAGGTGGGCTTCCCGCCCGAGGACATCATCTTCGACCCGAACATCTTCGCGGTGGCCACCGGCATCGAGGAGCACAACAACTACGCCGTGGACTTCATCGAGGCCACGCGCTGGATCAAGCAGAACCTGCCGTACGCCAAGGTCAGCGGCGGCGTGTCGAACGTGTCGTTCTCGTTCCGCGGCAACGACGTGGTGCGCGAGGCCATCCACACCGTGTTCCTGTACCACGCCATCGCGGCGGGCATGGACATGGGCATCGTCAACGCCGGGCAGCTTGGCGTGTACGACCAGCTTGACCCGGAACTGCGCGAGCGCGTGGAGGACGTGGTGCTGAACCGCCGCGACGACGCCACCGACCGCCTGCTGGAGATTGCCGACCGCTTCAAGGGCGGCGGCCAGAAGAAGGAAGAGAACCTGGCCTGGCGCGGCACGCCCGAGGCGCCCGTGTCCGTGGGCGACCGCCTGGCGCACGCGCTGGTGCACGGCATCACGACGTACATCGTCGAGGACACCGAGGAGGCGCGCCAGCAGATTGCGGCGCGCGGCGGCCGGCCCATCGAGGTGATCGAAGGCCCGCTGATGGACGGCATGAACATCGTCGGCGACCTGTTCGGCGCCGGCAAGATGTTCCTGCCGCAGGTGGTCAAGAGCGCCCGCGTGATGAAGCAGGCCGTGGCCCACCTGCTGCCGTTCATCGAGGAAGAAAAGCGGCTGCTGGCCGAGGCCGGCGGCGACGTGCGCGCGCGCGGCAAGATCGTGATCGCCACGGTCAAGGGCGACGTGCACGATATCGGCAAGAACATCGTGTCGGTGGTGCTCCAGTGCAACAACTTCGAGGTCGTGAACATGGGCGTGATGGTGCCGTGCAACGAGATCCTGGCGCGTGCCAAGGTCGAGGGCGCGGACATCGTCGGGCTGTCGGGCCTGATCACGCCGTCGCTGGAGGAAATGGCCTACGTTGCCGCCGAGATGCAGCGCGACGACTACTTCCGCGTGAAGAAGATTCCGCTGCTGATTGGCGGCGCCACCACGTCGCGCGTGCACACGGCCGTGAAGATCGCGCCGAACTACGAGGGCCCCGTGGTCTACGTGCCGGACGCGTCGCGGTCGGTCAGCGTGGCGTCGAGCCTGCTGTCGGACGAGGGCGCCGCGCGCTACCTGGACGAACTGAAGACCGACTACGACCGCATCCGCCACCAGCACGCCAACAAGAAGGCCACGCCGATGGTGTCGCTGGCCGACGCGCGCGCCAACAAGACGCCGGTGGACTGGCGCACCTACGTGCCGCCGAAGCCCAAGTTCATCGGCCGGCGCGTGTTCCGCAACTACGACCTGTCCGAGCTGGCCAACTACATCGACTGGGGCCCGTTCTTCCAGACCTGGGACCTGGCAGGCAAATTCCCGGACATCCTGAACGACGAGATCGTCGGCGAGTCCGCGCGGCGCGTCTATTCGGACGGCAAGAGCATGCTGTCGCGGCTGATCCAGGGCCGCTGGCTGACGGCCAACGGCGTGATGGCGCTGCTGCCGGCCAACACGGTCAACGACGACGACATCGAGATCTATACCGACGAGTCGCGCAGCAAGGTGGCGCTGACCTGGCACAACCTGCGCCAGCAGAGCGAGCGCCCGGTGGTGGACGGCGTCAAGCGGCCGAACCGCTGCCTGGCCGATTTCGTCGCGCCCAAGTCCAGCGGGGTAGCCGACTACATCGGCCTGTTCGCGGTCACGGCCGGCATCGGCGTGGACAAGAAGGAGGCCCAGTTCGAGGCCGACCACGACGACTACAGCGCGATCATGCTCAAGGCGCTGGCCGACCGGCTGGCCGAGGCGTTTGCCGAATGCCTGCACGCCCGCGTGCGGACCGACCTGTGGGGCTACGACGCCGCCGAGACGCTGACCAACGACCAGTTGATCGCCGAAGCGTACCGGGGCATCCGCCCGGCGCCGGGGTATCCGGCCTGCCCGGAGCACACGGTCAAGGCGCCGATGTTCGAGCTGCTGGACGCGGCCGAGATCGGCATGGGCATCACCGAGGCACTGGCGATGACGCCGGCGGCGTCGGTCAGCGGCTTCTACCTGGCGCATCCCGAATCCACCTACTTCAGCGTGGGCAAGATCGGCCAGGACCAGCTTGACGACATGGTGGCGCGCCGCGGCGAGGATCGCCTGACGCTGGAGCGCGCGCTGGCGCCCAACCTGTAATCGCTTCGGCGTAGCTGTAAGCAGTTGCAATGACCGGGAGGCCGCGTATCGCGGGGCCTCCCGGTTTTTTCATGGGCGCGGCAGCCGTTGATGCACAAGGGCAGGCGGCGATTGGCGCCGCCCGGGCGCGGGCAAACGGGGCGCGGCGCCCATGTTCGCAATGTCTTCACGACTGCTTACACACACTGACAAGTGCTCACAGACCGGCACGGCGGGCGTCCCTAGACTGGGAACCAGTTCACGTGACACCGCGTGGATGCCGCAGGCGAATGGTTCGCCGTGGCGCATTCAGTAAAGGAGTCTCTCCCATGAAGAAGCTGCTGATCTCCCTGTCCGCCCTGTCGATTGCCGCTGCCTCGTCGATGGCGATGGCGCAAGGCACCGGTGCCACCGCTGGCACCCAAGCGGGCGTCGGCGCCTCCGTGAACGCACCTTCCACGAATGCAGGTGCCAACGCCGGCCTCAACGCCGGTGGCGCGGCGGGCGGCGCGGTGACCCCGGCCAGCCCCAGCTCGGCGGATCCGGGCAGCAAGGCCAGCCTGGGCGCCAAGGCGCAGAACGACACCACCACGTCGACCACGACCGACAAGACGAACCAGGGCAAGCATTCCGGCCACGCCAAGTCGAAGTCGAAGAAGGGCGATACGCTGGGCGCCACGGGCGGCGCGGACGCCGGTGCCAGCACGATGACGAAGTAAGCGGCCTGTCCGCGACAGGCCCGGGGCGGGCCCCTCCAGACCGCCCCGGCCGCCGCGGCCGCGAATGGACGAACGGGCGCCAGCCATGGCGCCCGTTTTTTTCGTCCCTGCCAGCCGCACCCGGCCGCCCGCTGCCGCGGCGCAGCAATCGCGCCAATTTCCAACCGCCCGGATGGGCGTCAACACGCCGCCGGGCGCCCGTCGCCGTGGCGCGTCATGTCAGCCGGACGCCGACAGCTTCCGCGTCGCGTCGGCACTACAATGCAGGAAACCGGCCCGGGCCGCCTTTCGGCCGCGGGTCGCCCCCCTCACCGTGGAGACACCGATGATTCGCGTCTTGATCGCCGACGATCATGAGATCGTGCGCGCCGGTCTGCGCCAGTTCATTTCAGAGGAACCCGACATCAAGGTGACGGGCGAAGCCGCCAGCGGCGACGAAGTGATGGCGCAGTTGCGCGACAGCGAGTTCGACGTACTCGTACTCGACATCTCGATGCCGGACCGCAACGGCATCGATGTCCTGAAGCTGATTCGTCAGCGCCTGCCCAACCTGCCGGTGCTGATCCTGTCGACCTACCCGGAAGACCAGTACGCGATCAACCTGATCCGTGCCGGCGCCTCGGGCTACCTGACCAAGGAATCGGCGCCGGACGATCTCGTCAAGGCAATCCGTACGGTGGCCCAGGGCCGCCGCTACGTGAGCCCCACCGTGGCGGACCTGCTGATCGGCGGGCTCGACAAGCCGACCGAGCAACCCGTGCACCAGACGCTGTCCGAGCGCGAGTTCCAGATCTTCTGCAAGCTGTCGCGCGGCCAGTCGGTGTCCGTGATCGCCGACGAGCTGTTCCTCAGCGTCAAGACCGTGAGTACCTACCGCTCCCGCATCCTGGAGAAAATGGGCATGAAGACCAATGCCGACCTGACCTACTACGCCATCAAGAACGGGCTCGTGGAATAGGCCGACATCACGTTGCACATGCCAGCGCCCTCGCTCGTCCACCCCTTCGCCTGACAGTTGCCTAGCGCCATGCCGGAGCACGCCTCGGCCTCTCCCAACCGCTCGCTGCGAGTCCTCCTGATCGAGGACTCCGAAGTCTTGCGGGGCATGCTGCTGGAATACCTGACCGCCTTCCCGTTCGTGGAGTCGGTGGACTGGGCCGATACCGAAAGCGGCGCGGTCAAGCTGGCCACCCAGGGCCATTACGACGTGTCCATCGTCGACCTGCAACTGCGCCAGGGCAACGGCATCAACGTCCTGCGCGAAATGCAGAAGGCCCAGCTATCGGGCATCCGCATCGTCTACACCAACCACGCGCAGGTATCGATGTACCGCCGCCAGTGCACCGAGGCAGGCGCGGACTACTTCTTCGACAAGTCCCTGGAGCTGGAGCAGGTGTTCCGGGTGATCGAGGACTACGCAACGTCGGCGTAAGCCGGCCCTGACTCAAATCTCCCGATGGGTTTGCTGTCCCTCCCGCGCGGCGGGAGAGGCGAGCGGGACATCGCGGACGACACCCTTCAAACTTCCGTGGTTTCCTCCGGCGGTGCCAGCACGCTGGTGGTCAGCGGCACCTCGATGCGGATGGCCACGCCCTGGCCGGGCGACGAGTCGACGTGGATCGTCCCGCCCAGCGCCAGTACACGCTGTTCCATGCCAAGCAGGCCGTGATGGCCGGCGATGCTGCCGGCGTCGAAGTCGGGCGGCAGGCCGCGGCCGTCGTCGCGCACGGTCAGCGTCAGTTGCTGGCTGGTGCAGGCCAGCGCCACCGAGATGTGCTTGGCCTCGGCGTACTTGCTGGCGTTGGTCAGCGATTCCTGCACGATCCGGTACAGCGCGATGGCCGCGTTGTCGCGCAACTGCGGCAGCGACTCGGGCAGGTCCACCTCGGTTTCCCACTGGTTGCGCGCGCCCACGTCTTCCACGTGCTGGATGATGGCCTCGCGCAGCCCCAGGTTCAGCAGCACCGTGGGACGCAGGTCCTCGATCAGGCGGCGCTTGATCTGGATGGCCTGGTCGGCATGCTGCATGACGCGCGTGATCTTGTCCCGCGCGTCGGGGTGCGACGCCTGCACGCGCATCTTCACCCAGTGCAGGTCCAGCTTGATCGCGGTCAGGATGGCGCCCAGCTCGTCGTGCAGTTCGCGCGCCAGACGGGTCTTCTCGTCCTCGGTCACGCGCTGCAGGTGGGCCGCCAGGGCCGACAGCTGCCGCGTGCGCGCCCGCACCTTGCGGTCCAGCCGGGCGCTTTCCTCTTCGAGCTGGGCGCGCGCGGCCTCGGCCATCTTCATGCGGCGCTGGTGGCCCAGGCCCACGGCCACGAGCAGCAGGATGTTGATCGCCGTCAGCAGGCCGATGCCGTAGCGCGACAACTGCAGGTCATGCTCGGCGGCCTCCAGGTTGTGCGTGACCGTGCCCGATTCGCGCACCTGCAGCTGCTCCAGGCCGCGCCGCGCGCTTTCCATGGTCTGCTTGCCGAAGTCGGTGCGGATCAGGTCCAGCGCCACGTCGACGTCGCGCTTGCCGTAGACCAGCGTCAGGGCCATCTCGTTGAGCTTGCGCGTGACGAACTGCGACGCCTCGCCGAACTGGCGCAGCCCCTCGGGGTCGTTCGCGTAGTGCTGGCGCACGCGGGCCATCAGCTCGTTGATCTGCGGCAGCGCCTTGTAGTAAGGGTCGAGGTAGCTTTCCTTGCCGGTCAGCAGGAAGCCGCGCTGGCCGGCCTCGGCGTTGACCAGTTCGGCGATCAGCGCGCCCAGGTCGCTCTGCAGCTGCTGGGAGCGGATGGCCTCGGTGTAGCCCTGGCGCAGGCGCAGGTTGCCCGTTTCCGATGCGATCAGCACGGCCAGCGTCAGCACGATGCCTCCCGCCAGCAGCAGGGTATTTCTCAGGAGTAGGGAATGCTTGGCCATCGGAACTCAGCGGGTTGGGCACGCGCCCGCGCGGGCGTGCGGACATGGAATCACATCATTTTGGCAGGGTCAATCGTACCGGGGCCGCCACGGCCGCGCATCCAGCGCCCGACGGGGTGAGGTGTAGGACTCGGCTGACATCTGAATCGGTCTGTTTTCGGTGTGCGGTCCACATGCCGAACCCTAGAGTGAGGCTATGAGCTTGCGCACCGTGGCGCAAGCAGAACGCAAAGCCAGGACGGCGCGTTCGCTAACCTCGGGAGACTGGTCATGCTGTACTACGCACTCGTCTTTTTCATCGTCGCCATCGTGGCGGCAATCTTCGGCTTCGGCGGCATTGCAGCCGGCGCCGTGGAAATCGCGAAGATCCTGTTCTTCATCTTCCTGGTCGTGGCCCTCGTGGCCGCCGTGATGGGCCTGGTGCGCCGACGTTAAGCGCCAGGTTCGCGGGGCCCGCGGTGGCATACCGCGGGACTCCACGCCAGGACTGGACTTAAAGGAGTATCCATGCTCACGCAGAATCCAAAGATCCGGAAGGAAATCAACCATCTGCACGACAGCGCAGATGCCGCCGTGCGCCAGATCCGGCATTCGGCCCGCGACACCCGCGACGCCGTCGGCCCGGTATCCGACGAAGTGAAGGCGCTGATCACCCAGCTCCAGCAGACCATCGACGTGCTGGCGCATGAAGGTTCCGCCGAAGGCATGGCCGCCGGCCGCCGCCTGCGGGCCCGCGCCCACGAACTGACCGACCGCATGCGCGAACGCAGCCGCGAAGGCATGGACTGGGCGCGCGGGCAGGTGGACGTCGCGGTCGACCACGGACGCCAGCGCGTCGTGGAATCCCCGCTCAAGGCGGTGGGCGTGGCAGCCCTGGTGGGTGCCTTTGTCGGCCTGCTGCTGGCGTCCTCGCGCCGCCACGGCGAATAGCCGGGCGCGCCCGGGACGCACCGGCGGCACAGCCGGGCCCGCAAGAATACCGAGGGTCTCTCCCCCTCTGCCCTGCAGCAACCCCCTTTCCGGATATATCCCTGATCCGGGACACCCGGACACCCAGCGGTGTCCGGGTTCTTTTTTTTGGTGTCGAAGAAGGGGGTGGGGCGGCGTCGCGCCCGGGGCGGGGGTGGACAGGCGCCGCCGGGGTGGCGGCGCCCGTCAGGGTGGGGTGGAACCGGGCCGGGCGGCCCGAAGGCGGCCCGGAATCAGCGGAGGCGCCTCAGACGCCCCACATCACGTCCGTGCCTTCCCTCTGCGACGCGCGCAGCATGTCCAGGAACGGGTAGGCGCGCTGGCCCAGGTGCAGCGGTTCTTCCTCGCGCTCGTCATCCACGTCGGGGTGGACCGTGGTGTCGGCGGGGTGGACCTTCTTCGCGTCCAGGACGGCGGCTTCCAGCTTGCGGATGGCGCCCGGCAGCTCCTCGGACGTGATCACCCCGCGTTCGCCCAGGTGCTTGCCGATGATGCCAAGCAGGGTCATGGCAAGATCCTTCATCATGATCAGGTCCTGCGCCGCGTGGGATTTGAAGGTGATCAGCATGATGTTTCCTTTCACGTAACGCGACAGTGGAGGCGCGGGGCGCACAGGTCGTCGCATGATGTCAGCATAGCACCTGATAAAATTCCGCGTTTCCCGATTTCGACTGCCGGCGCGCGCGGCGGGGCCTCCACTTCGAGCCTGCCCCCAGCCGGAAGCATTCCAGCCTTTCAGGGCCAAGATATCCATGCTGCCTGTTCAGACCTCCCAACTCGCCGCCGCGTTCACTGACGCCGTGCGCGCGCTCGCCCCGGCCGATGCCACCCTGCCCGCGGTCACGTTCGAGCGCCCCAAGGCCGCCGCTCACGGCGACCTGGCCTGCAACATCGCCATGCAGGTGGCCAAGGCGCTGAAGACCAACCCGCGCGAACTGGCGCAGAAGGTGGTGGCCGCCGTGCAGGCCGACCCGCGCGCGTCCGCGCTGGTGGCGGCGCTGGAAATTGCCGGTCCCGGCTTCATCAACCTGCGCCTGAGCCCGGCCGCCCGCGCCGAGGTGCTGCGCGCCGTGCTGGCCGATGGCGACCAGTTCGGCGCCCGCCCGGCCGGCGAGCACGGCCAGGTGCTGGTCGAATTCGTCTCGGCCAACCCCACCGGGCCGCTGCACGTGGGCCACGGCCGCCAGGCGGCGCTGGGCGACGCGCTGGCCAACCTGCTGGCCTGGCAGGGCTGGAAGGTCCACCGCGAGTTCTACTACAACGACGCCGGCGTGCAGATCCACACGCTGGCCATCTCGGTCCAGGCGCGCGCCCGGGGCCTGAAGCCGGGCGACGCCGGCTGGCCGGAGTCGGCCTACAACGGCGACTACATCGCCGATATCGCCGCCGACTTCAAGGCCGGCAAGACCGTGGCGGCCTCCGACGGCGAGCCGGTCACGGCGTCGGGCGACATCGAGGACCTGGAATCGATCCGCCGCTTTGCGGTCACGTACCTGCGCAACGAGCAGGACATCGACCTGCAGGCGTTCGGCGTGAAGTTCGACCGCTACTACCTGGAATCGTCGCTGTACAGCGACGGCCGCGTGGATGCCGCCGTGCAATCGCTGGTCGGCAAGGGCAAGACCTACGAGAACGAAGGCGCGCTGTGGCTGCGCACCACCGACGACGGCGACGACAAGGACCGCGTCATGAAGAAGTCCGACGGCACGTACACGTACTTCGTGCCGGACGTGGCGTACCACACCACCAAGTGGGAACGCGGCTTCGCCAAGGTCATCAACGTGCAGGGCAGCGACCACCACGGCACCATCGCCCGCGTGCGCGCCGGCCTGCAGGGGCTGGACATCGGCATTCCCAAGGGCTACCCGGACTACGTGCTGCACAAGATGGTCACGGTCATGAAGAACGGCGAGGAGGTCAAGATCTCCAAGCGCGCCGGCTCGTACGTGACCGTGCGCGACCTGATCGAGTGGAGCAACGGCGGCGACGAGACGATCCGCGGCTGCCTGGACGGCGGCGTGGCCGACTGGCCGGCCCACTTCACGCGCGGCCGCGACGCGGTGCGCTTCTTCCTGCTGTCGCGCAAGGCCGATACCGAGTTCGTGTTCGACGTGGACCTGGCGCTGAAGCAGAACGACGAGAACCCGGTGTACTACGTGCAGTACGCCCACGCCCGCATCTGCTCGATCTTCGAGGCCTGGGGCGGCGCGGACTGGCAGGCCCGCCTGCCGGCGCTGGCCAGCGTGGACCTGGCCGCCGTGACGGCCGCGGACGTGAGCCCGCAGGCCATCGCGCTGGGCCGCCGGCTGGCCGAATTCCCGGACATGCTGGCCGCCGCCGCCGGCGAACTGGCCCCGCACGCGGTGGCGTTCTACCTGCGCGACCTGGCGGGCGACTTCCACGCGTTCTACAACGCCGACCGCGTGCTGGTGGACGACGACACCGTCAAGCAGGCCCGCCTGGCGCTGCTGGCGGCCACGCGCCAGGTGCTGCGCAACGGCCTGGCCGTGATCGGCGTGTCGGCGCCGCAACGGATGGATCGCGCCCCGGAAGCCGATTCCCCGGCGGCCTGAACTTCGCGTCACGGCAGTGGCTCTATAATCCCCGGCATCACCGAAGAGGACTACATGCAACACAATGCCAAGCGCGCCCTGCGCGCCGTCCGCCATCGCCAGACGCAGCGTGGCGGCACGTTCCTGGGCCTGGTGCTCGGGCTGATCGTCGGCCTGGCCATTGCCGTGGTCATCGCGCTGTACATCACCAAGTCCCCGGCGCCGTTCAAGGGCGGCAACGCGCCCGCGCCGCGGCCGACCGAGCCGGGCAATGTGTCCAGCACGCTGCCCAACCCGGCCCAGCAGGCCCAGCCCGGCGGCGAACCCAGCGATCCGAACAAGCCGCTCTGGAGCAAGACGCCGGCCAAGCCGGTGGCCCCGGCCGAGCAGCCGGCGGCCCCGCAGCCGCCCGTGGCCACCAGCCGCCCGGCCGAGGTGCCCGGCGCCAGCAACGGCACGGTGGCCAGCAAGCCGGCCGAAAAGCCCGCCGAAAAGCCGCCCGCCCGCCCGGCCGAGAAGCCGGTGGCGGACCCGATCGCCGAGATCGCCCAGGCCGATGCCAACAAGGTGGGCTACCTGCTGCAGGTGGGCGCCTTCCGCTCGCAGGACGACGCGGACCGCCAGAAGGCCAACCTGGCCATGCAGGGGTTCGAGGCCAAGGTGACCGACCGCGATGTCAACGGCGTCAAGATGTACCGCGTTCGACTGGGACCGTTCAACCGGATCGAGGACATGAACCGTGCGCGCGACCGCCTGCAGTCGGCCGGCTTCGACGCCTCGGTGATCCGGTTCACCAAGCAGTAATCCGTTGAAATAAATCTGACCGGGCCGGCCATGCGAACCAAGTGCCGCCGGCCCGGTCTTAGACGCAATCCATCCGCTCGCCGAGCGCGTACAACCCGTAAGGCCCTTCTGACATGAAGAAAATCGCCGCACTGATCGCCACCGCTGCCGCCGTGAGCGGCCTGCTGATGTCCGCGCCCGCCGCCATGGCCGCGCCGACCGAAGGCAAGGACTACACGGTTCTGAAAGCCCCGCAGCCGGTGCCCGCTGGCAAGATCGAAGTGACCGAGTTCTTCTGGTACGGCTGCCCGCACTGCTACGACTTCGAGCCGGAACTGGAAGCGTGGGTAAAGAAGCAGGGCAAGGACGTGGTGTTCAAGCGCGTGCCGGTGGCCTTCCGCGACGACCTGCTGCCGCACACCAAGATCTTCTACGCGCTGGAAGCGCTGGGCAAGGTCGACGCGATGCACACCAAGGTGTTCGACGCGATCCACAAGCAGCGCAAGCGCATGGTGGACACGAACGAGATTGCCGACTTCATGGCCGCCAACGGCATCGACCGCAAGCAGTGGCTGGACACGTACAACTCGTTCTCGGTGACGACGAACGCCCAGCGCGCCAACAAGGTGGCCGACGCCTACAAGATCGACGGCGTGCCGACCGTGGTGGTGCAGGGCAAGTACGAGACGTCGCCGTCGATCGCCGGCACCAAGGGCGCCGCGATCCAGGCGATGGACTTCCTGGTCACGGGCGTGCGCGACAAGAAGCTCTGATCGTCTCCCCCCGCCTTTCGAAACAGCCCGGTGCAGCGCCTGCCCGGGCTGTTTTGTTTCCGGCCGCCGCCGCGCCCGCGCTGGCCGGAAGCGCTATATTGACGCCCATGACCTCCCAGACCCCTTTCCCGCCCGGCGCCTCGGGCAGCGCTGGCCAGCCGCACGATGTGGACTGACGCGCTCGGGCAGCCGCACGCGCCGGCCAGCGGGCCGGTGCGCATCGCGTCGCTGGTGCCGTCGATCACCGAGCTGCTGTTCGACCTGGGGCTCGGCGGGCAGGTCGTGGCGCGCACGGGGTTCTGCATCCATCCGGCGCCGGCGGTGCGTGCCGTGGAAAAGGTGGGCGGGACCAAGGACGTGAGGCTCGACAAGCTGCGGGCGCTGGCGCCGACCCACGTCATCGTCAACATCGACGAGAACCGCCGCGAGGCCGTGGACGAGATTCGCGGCTTCGTGCCGCATGTGGTGGTCACCCATCCGTGCCGGCCGGCCGACAACTTCGCGCTCTATGACCTGATCGGCGGCATCTTCGGCCGCCAGGCGCAGGCCGCCCGGCTGGGCGACGACCTGCGCGCCGCGCTGGACGCCTTGCAGGACCGCACCTGGCCGGCGCGCCGCGTGCTCTACGCGATCTGGCAGGACCCGTGGATGACCGTGTCGCACGACACCTATATCAGCCAGATGCTGGCGCTGGTGAACTGGGCCACGTGGCCCGACGCCACGCCGCTGGCCTGCGTCGACGGCGATTGCAGCCGGCCGAACGCGGGCGGCGAGCGCTACCCGACGTTCCGCTGGAGCGACGCGCTGGTGCGCGACCTGGACGCCGTGCTGCTGTCGACCGAGCCGTACCGCTTCACCGAGGACCACGCCGACACGCTGGAGCGCCAGATCGGCAAGCCGGTGCTGCTGGTGGATGGCGAGATGCTGTCCTGGTACGGCAGCCGCGCGGTGGCCGGCGTGCGGTACCTGCGCGATCTGGCGGCGGCGGGGGTTTGACCCCGCTCAAGCCTTGCGGAACCGCACCACGCCGTCGTCGTCCACCTGCCGCACCAGTTCGCCGCGATGCCAGAGCGCGTGCAGGTGCGCCAGCGCCTCGCCCATCGCAAAGGTCAACTGGTGGATGTCGAACTGGCGGCGGAAGATCACGCCGACGATGTCGTGCGCGTTGCACGGCTTCTCGGCGCACGCCTGCAACGTCTCGGCCAGGCGGTCGGCATGGTGTTCGTGCAGTTGCCGCAGCCGCGTGTGCAGGTTGCGGAACGGCCGGCCGTGGGACGGCAGGATCAGCACGTCGGCCGGCAGGTCCTCGTACTTGCCCAGCGAGTCCAGGTAGAGCTGCAGCGGGTTGGCTTCCGGCTCCATGTCGAAGACGCTGACGTTGGTGGAGATGCGCGGCAGCACCATGTCGCCGGAGATCAGCACGTTGGTGGCGGCGTTGTAGAGCGCCACGTGCTCCGGGGCGTGGCCGTAGCCGGTGATGACGCGCCACGCGGCCGTGGCCGGATCGGCGCCGATGCGGACGGTATCGCCGTCCATCAGCCGGCGGTATTGCGTGGGCAGGTCCGGCACCAGCGACGGGTAGTAGCTCTTGCGCGCGCGCAGCTTTTCCAGGTTTTCCGGGTCGGTCAGGCCGTGGCGGGCGAAATGGCTGGCCGCGAAGTCGCCGCCGGCGTTGGAGCCCACGCCGGAGCCGCCGGCCATCACGCGGGCGGACATGTAGTCGCCCAGGCTCATCCACAGTCGCACGTCCCAGCGCTTGCAGATCCAGTGCGCCAGGCCCACGTGGTCCGGGTGGCAATGCGTGACCAGCACGCGCAGCACGGGCAAGCCTTCCAGCTCGTTGGCGAAGATCGTTTCCCAGTGGGCCTGGATCGTGTCGTTGGTGATGCCGCAATCGATGATGGTCCAGCCGTCACGGCCGTCGATGCGGTCGCGCAGCAGCCACAGGTTGATATGGTCCAGCGCGAACGGCAGCGGCATGCGCTGCCAGTACACGCCCGGCGCCACTTCCTGGCGCGTGCCGGGGTCGGGCATGGCATCGCCAAACGGGTATTGAAGCTGATGTTCGAGTGCGTTCATGGGGCTTGTCTCGTGGAAAAGGCGGCGGGCTGCGGGGCTCGCTCTTCTGGATTGTCAGGCGCGACGGTTGACGCTAACGTTAACGTCAATTCGCCGGCCCTGCACGTCATCTTAGTCCAAAAAGTTGATCGTGCAACGAATCCGCGAACGACCGTTCATTTTTGCAGGACGCCATATGTCGGCTCAGCCATCCACCGCCACGTACTCGATCACCGATCTGGCACGTGAATTCGAGATCACGCCGCGCGCGATACGGTTCTACGAGGACCAGGGCCTGTTGTCGCCCGACCGCGAAGGCCCCAGCGGACGCAAGCGCGTGTACAACGGGCGGGAACGCACCCGCCTCAAGCTCACGCTGCGCGGCAAAAGGTTAGGGCTTACTCTCAACGAGATCCGCGAGATCCTGGATCTCTACGAATCGCCGCGCGACACCGCGCCGCAGCTCGAACGTTTTCTGCACCTGCTGGCCCAGCACCGCGGCGCGCTGGAGCGCCAGCTGGAGGACCTGCAGGCCCAGCTGGCCGAGATCGACCAGCATGAACGCCAGTGCAAGACGCTGCTGGCGAGCCATCATGGCGCCCCCAAGACGCAGTCGGCCTGATCGCGCCGCCGCACGCTGCCCCGCGTGTCGGCCCCAATTGACGTTTACGTAAACGTCAATAAAATATCCGGACAAACAGGAGACCCAAACATGACCGAACTCCCCGGCCTGAAATTCCACCTCGGCGAAGACATCGAGATGCTGCGCGAATCGGTGCGCAACTGGGCGCAGGCCGAGTTGGCCCCGCGCGCCGGCGAGATCGACCGCACCGACCAGTTCCCGATGGACGCCTGGAAGAAGATGGGTGACCTCGGCGTGCTGGGCATCACCGTGGCCGAGGAATACGGCGGCGCCAACATGGGCTACCTGGCGCACATGATCGCGATGGAGGAGATCAGTCGCGCGTCGGCGTCGGTCGGGCTGTCGTACGGCGCGCACTCCAACCTCTGCGTGAACCAGATCCACCGCAACGGCACGGCCGCGCAGAAGGCCAAGTACCTGCCGAAGCTGGTGTCGGGCGACTGGATCGGCGCGCTGGCGATGAGCGAGCCGAACGCCGGGTCCGACGTGGTCAGCATGAAGCTGCGCGCCGATCTCAAGGGCGACCGCTACGTGCTCAACGGCACCAAGATGTGGATCACCAACGGTCCGGACTGCGACGTGCTGGTGGTCTACGCCAAGACCGAACCAGACCTGGGCGCGCGCGGCATGACCGCCTTCATCGTCGAAAAGGGCATGAAGGGGTTCTCGGTGGCGCAGAAGCTGGACAAGCTCGGCATGCGCGGCTCGCACACGGGCGAACTGGTGTTCCAGGACGTCGAAGTGCCGGTCGAGAACATTCTGGGGGCCGAAAACGGCGGCGCCAAGGTGCTGATGAGCGGGCTGGACTACGAGCGCGCCGTGCTGTCGGGCGGCCCGGTCGGCATCATGCAGGCGTGCATGGACGTGGTGACGCCGTACATCCACGATCGCAAGCAGTTTGGCCAGAGCATCGGCGAATTCCAGCTCATCCAGGGCAAGGTGGCCGATATGTACACGACGCTGCAGGCCGCCCGCAGCTACCTGTACACCGTGGGCAAGAACCTCGACGCGCTGGGCACCGACCACGTGCGCCAGGTGCGCAAGGACTGCGCCGCCGTGATCCTCTACACGGCCGAGAAGGCGACGTGGATGGCCGGCGAATCGGTGCAGATCCTGGGCGGCAACGGCTACATCAACGAATACCCGGTGGGCCGGCTCTGGCGCGACGCCAAGCTGTACGAGATTGGCGCCGGTACGTCCGAAATCCGTCGCATGCTGATTGGCCGCGAGTTGTTCGCGGAAACGATGTAAGGACAGAAGTTACGCAAACGGCGCTTGGGGCGACCCGAAGGGAAGTCCCGAACGCCATTACAATTTCGTCTGCAGACCCTCCCGCCGCGCCCCGGAACCTTCGAGAGCCATGTCCCACTTTCCCAAGCTGCTGTCGTCGCAGATTGCCTACGATGTGGCGCGGACCATGCTGGACGGCTTCGACAAGCACTACCGGCTGTTCCGCGACGCCGGCATCGAGGCCAAGGCGCGCTTCGAGGCCGCGGACTGGCACGGCCTGCGCAAGCTGCAGCGGGACCGCATCGCGTTCTACAACGACCGCGTGCAGGAAGCCGTGGCGATCCTGCAGGCGCAATACGACGCCGGGCACATCGCCGACGATATCTGGCAGCAGATCAAGCTCCACTACATCGGCCTGCTGACCAACCACCACCAGCCCGAGCTGGCCGAGACGTTCTTCAATTCGGTCTGCACGCGGATCCTGCACCGGTCGTACTTCAACAACGACTTCATCTTCGTGCGGCCGGCGCTGTCCACCGAGTACATCGAGAACGAGGAATCGCCCACGCGGCCCACCTACCGCGCCTACTACCCGGGCAGCCGGGCCGGCATGGCGGCCTGTTTCGAGCGGATCGTCCACAACTTCCAGCTCGACGTGCCGTTCGAGGACCTGAAGCGCGACATCGGCTACGTGCTGCGCGCCATCGACGAGCACGCCGGCGACTTCGCCGTTGCGCCAAATTTCCAGGTCCATACGCTGTCGTCGCTGTTCTACCGCAACAAGTCGGCGTTCATCATCGGCCGGGTGCTGAACGGCGACCAGACCTATCCGATGGCGATCCCGGTCGTCCATGGCGCGTCGGGCAAGCTGGTGCTGGACACGGTGCTGCTGCAGCACGAGCAGTTGCTGGTGCTGTTCTCGTTCACGCACGCCTACTTTCTGGTCGACATGGAGATTCCGTCGGCCTACGTCACGTTCCTGCGCGACCTGCTGCCGCGCAAGTCGCGCGCCGAAATCTACACCAGCCTGGGGCTGCAGAAGCAGGGCAAGAACCTGTTCTACCGCGACTTCCTGCACCATCTGCAGCATTCGTCGGACAAGTTCATCGTGGCGCCCGGCATCCGGGGGCTGGTGATGCTGGTGTTCACGCTGCCGTCGTTTCCGTACGTGTTCAAGGTGATTCGCGACGCCTTCGCACCACCCAAGGAGACCACGCGCGCCCAGGTGGAAGCCAAGTACCAGCTGGTCAAGCGGCACGACCGCGTGGGCCGCATGGCCGATACGCTGGAGTATTCGGACGTGGCCTTCCCGCTGTCCCGCTTCGACGAGGCGCTGGTGCGCGAGCTGGAGCAGCACGTGCCGTCGATGCTGGAGCGCCAGCGCGCGCCCGACGGCAGCGAGGAAATCGTCGTGCGGCACCTGTACATCGAGCGCCGCATGACGCCGCTGAACATCTGGCTGCAGGAAGGCACCGACGCCCAGGTGGACCACGGCGTGCGCGAGTACGGCGACGCCATCAAGGAGCTGATGGCCGCCAACATCTTCCCTGGCGACATGCTCTACAAGAACTTCGGCGTCACGCGGCACGGCCGCGTGGTGTTCTACGACTACGACGAGATCGAGTACCTGACCGACTGCAACATCCGCCGCGTGCCCGAGCCGCGCAACGAGGAAGAGGAAATGTCCGGCGAGGTGTGGTACACCGTACGTCCGCACGACATCTTCCCGGAGACCTTTCGCACGTTCCTGCTCGGGGATGACCGCGTGCGCGCCGCGTTCCTGCGGCACCATCCCGATTTCTTTGACGCCGCCATGTGGCAGCAACACAAGGACCGGCTGCTGGCCGGCCATTTTCACGATGTCTTTGCCTATCCACAACACATCCGCTTCATCCACCGCTACGGTGCCGCAACAACCGACCACGCAAGGAGGGCAGCATGAGTGACGCCATCGCCCAGCTGTTCCGCAACAACCGCGAATGGGTGGACCGCGTCAACGCGGAAGACCCGGCCTTCTTCACCCGCCTGGCCAACCAGCAGGCGCCCGAGTACCTGTGGATCGGCTGCTCCGATTCGCGCGTGCCGGCCAACCAGATCCTGGGCCTGGCCCCGGGCGAGGTGTTCGTCCATCGCAATATCGCCAATGTGATCTCGCACAGCGACCTGAACGCGCTGTCGGTGATCCAGTTCGCGGTCGAGGTGCTCAAGGTGCGCCACATCACCGTGGTGGGCCACTACGGCTGCGGCGGCGTCAAGGTGGCGCTCAAGCGCGAGCGCGTGGGCCTGTGCGACAACTGGCTGCGCCACGTGCGCGACGTGGCCGACAAGCACGCGGCCTACCTGGGCACCGTGCTGCGCGAGGACGACGCCCACACGCGCCTGTGCGAGCTGAACGTGATCGAGCAGGTCAACAACGTCTGCCAGAGCACCGTGCTGCAGGACGCCTGGGCACGCGGCCAGCAGGTGACCGTGCACGGCTGGATCTACGGCGTGTCCGACGGCCTGCTGCGCGACCTGGGCATGGCCGCCAGCAACAACGACGAACTGCAGGCCCAGACCGCCGCGGCGCTGCAGCAGTACGGCGAGCCCCCCCCAGGCATCGATCCGCTGATCCACCAGTCGAGGCCCGGACCGGGCCTCCGAGGAGACACCGACATGCAACATCCTTCCAGCGATCCCATCGTCATCGTTTCCGCGGCGCGCACCCCGATGGGCGCGTTCCAGAGCGAGCTGGCCAGCCTGACGGCGCCCCAGCTTGGCGCGGCGGCCATCCGCGCGGCCGTGGAGCGGGCCGGTATCCGGCCGGAGCAGGTGCAGGAGGTGGTCTTCGGATGCGTGCTGCCCGCCGGGCAGGGCCAGGCACCGGCGCGGCAGGCCGCGCTGGGCGCCGGGCTGCCGCTCGACGTGGCATGCACGACGGTCAACAAGATGTGCGGGTCGGGCATGCGCGCGGCCATGTCGGTCTACGACGGCCTGCTGGCCGGATCGTTCGATGTCGCCGTGGCCGGCGGCATGGAAAGCATGACCAACGCGCCGTACCTGATCCCCAAGGGCCGGGGCGGCTACCGCATCGGCCACGGCATGATCTACGACCACATGATGCTGGACGGGCTGGAAGACGCCTACATTCGTGACGAGAAAGGCGGGGGGCGCGCCATGGGCACGTTCGGCGAGGACTGCGCCGCCAAGTACCAGTTCACGCGCGAACAGCAGGACGCCTTTGCGATGGAATCGGTGCGCCGCGCGCAGCGGGCCACCGAGTCCGGCGACTTCCGCTGGGAAATCGCCCCGGTGACGGTTTCGGGCAAGGGCGGCGACACGGTGATCGACACCGACGAGGGCCCGCGCCGCATCAAGGTGGACAAGATCCCGTCGCTGAAGCCGGCCTTTGCCAAGGACGGCACCATCACGGCCGCGTCTTCGTCGTCGATCAACGACGGCGCCGCCGCGCTGGTGATGATGCGCGAATCCACCGCGAAGCAACTGGGCCTGCAGCCGCTGGCGCGCATGCTGGGCCACACCTCGCACGCCCAGGCGCCGGGCTGGTTCACCACGGCGCCGGTTGAGGCCATCGCCAGGCTCTACCGCAAGCTGGACTGGACCACCGACAGCGTGGACCTGTTCGAGATCAACGAAGCGTTCGCCGTCGTACCGATGGCGGCGATGCACGACCTCAAGATTCCGCACGACAAGGTGAACATTCACGGCGGCGCGTGCGCGCTGGGGCACCCCATCGGGGCGTCCGGGGCGCGCATCATGACCACGCTGATCGGCGCGCTGCGCAAGACCGGCGGCAAGCGCGGCGTGGCCAGCCTGTGCATCGGCGGCGGCGAAGCCACGGCCGTCGGCATCGAAATCGTCTGACCGCATCTTTCCCGCAACCTGCTGGAGTCTCGCCATGCCTACCGCGCTCGTCCTTGGGGCTTCCCGGGGTCTCGGTCTCGAATTCGTCCGGCAGTACCGCGCCGACGGCTGGCGCGTGGTGGCCGCCGCGCGCAGCGCCGAAGGCGTCGCCGCGCTGGCGGCGCTGGGCGCCGAGGCCCACCAGGTGGACCTGACCGACGCCGGCCAGGTGGCCGGCCTGGGCTGGAAGCTCGACGGCGAGAGCTTTGACGTGGCGATCTACAACGCCGGCGTGATCGGCCCGCGCACGGAAGGCGCGCAGCCCGTGTCGCGGCAGGACTTCGACGCCGTGATGCACACCAACGTGCTGGGCCCGATGATGGCGCTGCCGCTGGTGCTGCCGTTCGTCGAGACCGGCAACCACGGCCGGGGCGGGGTGCTGGCCGTGCTGTCGTCGAAGATGGGCAGTATTGGCGGCATGGAAAGCAATGCCGCCTGGATGTACCGCGTCAGCAAGGCCGCCGCCAACGCGGTGGTCAAGGCCGTGTCGCTGGACGCGCGGCACGCCATCTGCGTGGCGCTGCATCCGGGCTGGGTCCAGACCGACATGGGCGGCCCCAACGCCGACCTGAAGCCGCAGCAGAGCGTGGCCGGCATGCGCCGCACGCTGGCCGGCCTGACGCATCACGACAATGGCAGCTTTCACAACTACGATGGCTCGCCCATCCCCTGGTAAGGCCCGACGCCCATGCTGCTGACCCCCGAACAGGAAATGATCCGCGACGCCGTGCGCCAGTTCGCGCAGGACGTCATCGCCCCGCAGGCCGCCCAGTGGGACCGCGACAAGACCTTTCCCAAGGACGTGCACCGCGAACTGGCGCGCCTGGGCGCCTACGGCGTGGCCGTGCCCGAGGAACTGGGCGGCGCCGGGCTCGACTACCTGTCGCTGGCGCTGATCCTGGAGGAAATCGCGGCCGGCGACGGCGGCACGTCCACCGTCATCAGCGTCAACAACTGCCCGGTGTGCAGCATGCTGATGGCCTTCGCCAGCGACGCGCAGAAGCAGCAGTGGCTGGTGCCGCTGGCCCGGGGCGAGATGCTCGGCGCGTTCTGCCTGACCGAGCCGCACGTGGGCTCCGACGCCGCCGCGCTGCGCACCACGGCCACGCGCGACGGCGACCACTACGTGCTGAACGGCGTGAAGCAGTTCATCACCAGCGGCAAGCACGCCGACGTGGCGATCGTGATGGCCGTCACCGACAAGGCGGCCGGCAAGCGCGGCATCAGCGCGTTCCTGGTTCCCACGTCCACGCCCGGCTACATCGTCGCGCGGCTGGAGGACAAGCTGGGCCAGCACTCGTCGGACACCGCGCAGATCGTGTTCGAGGACTGCCGCATCCCGGCCGGCTGCCTGCTGGGCGAGGAGGGCGCCGGCTACAAGATGGCGCTGTCCGGGCTCGAAGGCGGGCGCATCGGCATCGCGTCGCAAAGCATCGGCATGGCGCGCGCGGCGTTCGAGGCGGCGCTGGCCTATGCCAGGGAACGCGAGAGCTTCGGCCAGCCGCTGTTCCAGCACCAGGCCGTGCAGTTCCGGCTGGCCGACATGGCCACGCAGATCGAGGTGGCCCGCCAGATGGTCTGGCACGCCGCGTCGCTCAAGGACGCCGGCCGCCCCTGCCTCAAGGAGGCCGCCATGGCCAAGCTGTTCGCCAGCGAGATGGCCGAGCGCGTGTGCTCGGATGCCATCCAGGTGTTCGGCGGCTACGGTTATGTGAACGATTTCCCGGTCGAGCGGATCTACCGGGATGTGCGCGTGTGCCAGATCTACGAGGGCACCAGCGACATCCAGAAGATCCTCATCGCCCGCGCGCTAGGATGATGTACCCGCCGTCCCGTTGAAACCGTCCCCGTCCACGCCGTCGTACCCGAACCGGAGCCCCCTGCGATGACCGCCCCCATCGACTTCTACTTCGATTTCTCCTCGCCCTACGGCTACTTTGCCAGCACCCGCATCGACGAACTCGCGCAGAAGTACGGGCGCGGCGTGCTGTGGCATCCGGTGCTGCTGGGCGTGGTGTTCAAGACCACGGGCTCGTCGCCGCTGCCGTCCATCCCGCTCAAGGGCGAGTACTGCTGGCGCGATTTCGAGCGCACCGCGCAGTTCCACGGCATCGAGTACAAGCGCCCCACGCACTTTCCGCTGCCCACGCAGCACGCCGCCCGCGCCATGCTCTGGCTGCAGAACCACCACGGCGCCGACCTGGCCGCCAGCTTTGCCAAGGCCGTGTACCGCGCGCTGTTCGTCGACGACCTGAACATCGCCGAGCCGGCCGAGCTGGGCAGGCTGGCCGAGGCGCTGGGCATCGACCCGGTGGCGATGAACGAAGGCGCCACGAGCTACCAGATCAAGGACCAGCTCAAGGCCGAGATCGACGTGGCGATGGCCAAGGGCGTGTTCGGGTCGCCGTTCGTGATCATCGACGGCGAGCCGTTCTGGGGCTTCGACCGCTTCGAGCAGGTCGAGGCCCACCTGAAGAGCCGGCGGCAGACCGAACTGCGCGCCGTCGGCGGCAACGAACTTTCCAAGGAAAAGAAACCCGCATGACCGCAGCAAACCAGGCCGCCCGTTTCGATTGCGTGATCTTCGACTGTGACGGCGTGCTCGTCGACAGCGAGCCGATCGTCCATCGCGTGCTGAACCGCGTGCTCAACGAACTCGGCATCGAGATCACGCTGGAGGAATCGATGCAATGGTTCCTCGGGCGCGCCGTGCGCGACGAACTCGGCAACATCGAGGCCCGCCTCGGCAAGCCGCTGCCGCGCAACTTCCTGTCCGAATGGTTCGTGCGCCGCGACGCCGCGCTGATCGAGGAACTGGAGGCCGTGCCGCACATCCGCCAGGCCATCGAGGCGATCAAGGCGCGCGGCCTGCCCGTGTGCGTGGCGTCCGGCGCGGACCGCATCAAGGTCAAGCTCCAGCTCACGCACACGGCGCTGCTGGACCTGTTCACCGACGACACGCGCGAGCACATCTTCACGGCCAGCGAGGTGGAGCACAGCAAGCCGGCGCCCGACGTCTACCTGCTGGCCGCCCGCACCATGAATGTGGACCCGGCGCGCTGCGCGGTGATCGAGGACAGCCCCACCGGCGCCACGGCCGGCGTGGCGGCCGGCATGACCGTGTTCGGCTACGCCGCCCGCACGGATGCCGACGCGCTGCGCGCCACCGGCGTGCGAACCGTGTTCACCGACATGCGCGACCTGCCGGAGCTGCTCGGATGACCAGGAAGCGCGCGGCCGGCGCCGCCAGCGAGCCTTGCCCGTGCGGCAACGGCGCCTACGTCACGTGCTGCGGCCGCTTTCATCGCGGCGAGGCCATGCCGCAGACGGCCGAGGCGCTGATGCGCTCGCGCTACAGCGCCTACGTGCTGGGCGACGCAGGCTGGCTGCGCCAGACCTGGCATGTGTCCACCTGCCCCGACGACCTGTCGCCCGATCCGGGCACGCGCTGGCTGGGGCTGACGGTGCGCTCGCACGCGCAGCAGGACGACACCCACGCCACGGTGGCCTTCGTGGCGCGCTACAAGGTGGGCGGGCGCGCCCATCGGCTGGAGGAACTGAGCCGCTTCGTCTTCGAGCCGCGCGAGCCGGGCACGCCGGCACGCTGGCTCTACGTCGACGGCACGGTCCGGGAGCCGGACTGACCGCACCGCCCGCCCCGGACCCGGCAGGAACAGGCTAGACAACAAGCATCCACAGGAAGAGACATGCCCACGCTGGAAACCAAACTGAACGCACGCTCGGAATCGTTCAAGGCCAACGCCGAGACCATGCAGGCGCTGGTGGCGGACCTGCGTCAGAAAATCGCCAGGCTGGCCGAAGGGGGCGGCGAGGATGCCCGCAACAAGCACCTGGGCCGTGGCAAGCTGCTGCCGCGCGACCGCGTGCAGCAACTGCTGGACCCCGGCACCCCGTTCCTGGAACTGTCGCAACTTGCCGCCTACGGCATGTACGACGACGCCGCGCCGGGCGCCGGCATCATCACCGGCATCGGCCGCGTGGCCGGCCAGGAATGCGTGATCGTCTGCAACGACGCGACGGTCAAGGGCGGCACGTACTACCCGATGACGGTCAAGAAGCACATCCGCGCGCAGGAGATTGCCGAGCAGAACCACCTGCCGTGCATCTACCTGGTCGATTCGGGCGGTGCCAATCTGCCCAACCAGGACGACGTGTTCCCGGACCGCGACCACTTCGGCCGCATCTTCTACAACCAGGCCAACCTGTCGGCGCAAGGCATTCCGCAGATTGCCGTGGTGATGGGGTCGTGCACGGCCGGCGGCGCCTACGTGCCGGCCATGAGCGACGAGTCCATCATCGTCAAGAACCAGGGCACGATCTTCCTGGGCGGCCCGCCGCTGGTGAAGGCTGCCACCGGCGAGGAAGTGAGCGCCGAGGACCTGGGCGGCGCCGACGTGCACACGCGGCTGTCCGGCGTGGCCGACTACTTTGCCCAGAACGACCACCACGCGCTATCGCTGGCGCGCAACATCGTCCAGCACCTGAACCGCCGCAAGCCGGACCAGATCCGCCTGCACGAACCGGTGGAGCCGCTCTACCCGGTGGAGGAACTGTACGGCGTGATCCCCACCGACACGCGCAAGCCGTACGACGTGCGCGAGGTCATCGCCCGCATCGTCGACGGCTCAGAGTTCGACGAGTTTAAGGCCCGCTACGGCACCACGCTGGTCTGCGGCTTCGCGCGGATCTGGGGCTACCCGGTGGGCATCGTGGCCAACAACGGCATCCTGTTCTCGGAATCGGCGTTGAAGGGCGCGCACTTCATCGAACTGTGCTGCCAGCGCAAGATCCCGCTGGTGTTCCTGCAGAACATCACGGGCTTCATGGTCGGCCGCAAGTACGAGAACGAGGGCATCGCGCGCAACGGCGCCAAGATGGTCACGGCTGTTGCCACGGCGCAGGTGCCCAAGTTCACGGTGATCATCGGCGGCTCGTTCGGGGCCGGCAACTACGGCATGTGCGGGCGGGCCTATTCGCCGCGCTTCCTGTGGATGTGGCCGAACGCGCGGATCTCGGTGATGGGTGGCGAGCAGGCCGCGAGCGTGCTGGCGACGGTGCGCCGCGACGGCATCGAGGCCAAGGGCGGCCAGTGGAGCCCCGGCGACGAAGAGGCGTTCAAGGCGCCGATCCGCGACCAGTACGAGCGCCAGGGCCATCCGTACTACGCCAGCGCGCGGCTCTGGGACGACGGCGTGATCGACCCGGCCCAGACCCGCACGGTGCTGGGGCTGGGCCTGTCGGCCAGCCTGAACGCGCCGATCGGCGAGATGAAGTTCGGCGTCTTCCGCATGTGATGCCGGGCATGGCCCTTAACGTTTGTCATCGAGTTTGACTGGAAGGTTGGTCGTCGTCATGTCCCGAGCTGTTCCCTCCCTGCACCGCGCGCTGGCCACGCTGGCCGCGCTGGCCGGCCTTGCCGGGTGCGGCCCCGCCGCCGCCCAGGCCGCGCTGCCGCCGCAGGCCGTGGAGCAGGTGGTGATGGTGCCGAAGGTGAACGCGCAGGCCACCGTGGACCTGGAGACGACGATCATCCGTCCGGCCGGCGACGGCCCGTTCCCGCTCGTGGTGATCAACCACGGCAAGTCGCCGGGCAAGCCCGCGTTCCAGGGCCGGGCGCGCTTTGCGGCGCAATCGGCCGAGTTCGTGCGGCGCGGCTACGTGGTGGCGCTGCCCATGCGCCAGGGCTTCTCGAAATCGGGCGGCCAGTACGTGGGCGGTAGCTGCGACGTGCGCGGCAACGGCATGATGCAGGCCGAGGACGTGGTGGCGGCGCTGGACTACCTGGCGCAGCAGCCCTACGTCGATCCGGCGCGCATCGTGGTGCTGGGCCAGTCGCACGGTGGGCTGTCGACCATGGCGCTGTCGGCCATCGGCTACCCCGGCGTGCTGGGCGTGGTCAATTTCGCGGGCGGCCTGCGCAACGACAACTGCGTGGGCTGGGAGAACAACCTGATCGACGCGTTCGGCGACTACGGGCGCGGCGCGCGCTACCCGTCGCTGTGGATCTACGGCGCCAACGACAGCTACTGGCCGTGGCCGCTGCCCGAGCGCATGTTCAACAGCTACAAGGCCAACGCGCGTGGCCCGGCCGCCGATGCGCGCTTTGTCGACGTGGGCGAGTTCGAGGGCGACTCGCACCGGCTGTTCAGCAACCGCGCCGGCGTGGCGCTGTGGCTGCCCGAGGTAGAGGCGTTCTTCCGCCACCTGGGGCTGCCGTTCGACGAACTGCCCGAGCGGGCGCTGCCGGTCCGGGGCCGGCCCGCCGGCCAGGCATCCTGATCACGACCGACCTACCGGAGACAGAACCATGCAATTCACCACCCTGACCGTGACGGCCGAGCGCCACGTTGCCACGGTCACGCTGAACCGGCCCGACGTGCGCAACGCGTTCAACGAGACCGTGATTGCCGAACTGACCGGCGCCTTCCGCGCGCTGGGCGACACGCCCGAGGTGCGCGCCATCGTGCTGGCCGGCAACGGCCCGGCGTTCTGCGCCGGCGCGGACCTGAACTGGATGAAGAAGATGGCCGGCTACTCGGACGACGAGAACCGCGCCGACGCCCTGACGCTGGCCCAGATGCTGCACACGGTCTGGATCTGCCCCAAGCCCGTGATCGCCCGCGTGCAGGGCGATACCTACGCCGGTGGCATGGGCCTGGTGGCCGCGTGCGACATCGCCGTGGCGTCGGCAACGGCCAACTTCTGCCTGTCCGAGGCCCGGCTGGGCCTGCTGCCGGCCACCATCAGCCCGTACGTGATCCGCGCGATGGGCGAGCAGGCCGCGCGCCGCTACTTCATCACGGCCGAACGGTTCGACGCCGCCGAGGCGCTGCGCCTGGGCTTTGTCCACGCCGTGGTGCCGCCGCAGGACCTGGACGAGAAAGTGGCCGAGATCGCCGCCACGCTGGCCGCCAACAGCCCCAACGCCGTGCGCGAGAGCAAGCGCCTGGTGCAGGAGGTGTCCGGTCGCCCCATCGACAGCGACCTGCTGGCCGACACCGCCAACCGCATCGCCGCCATCCGCGCCTCGGATGAAGGCCGCGACGGCGTGCGGTCGTTCCTGGAAAAGCGCGCACCGGCGTGGAAGGTGTAGGCCGGTGATGGCGATGCCAGCCCGCTCCCAGGTCAGCCGGCAGCGGCAGTCATGCCGATGCGGCTGGTGGAGAGGGCCAAGCCCCCGGTCATCACGAAATCTTGGCCGACGTTACACGCAAAAGCCGCCCACCCAGGTGCCACACTCGCCACCAGCGCCACGAACATCGCCCAACCTCGCCTAACGCGACGCCAAACGGCCAGCGCCACGCGATTTGCCAACCGTCCAAGGACCTTCCTACCATGAGCCTCCCCCGATCCCGCACCGCCCCGGCAGCCGCTGCCGTGCCCGGCGTGGCGGGTCATGGCTTATCCAAGGAGGGTCCCATGACACATCCTGTCCCCCAATCCGCGACGGGCGATGCCACGCTCGCGGCGCGTAGCCAGCGCGCCGTCTGGCATCCCTGCACGCGGCTGCGTCCCGACGCATCGGCCAACGAGCCGCCGCTGGCCATTGCCAGCGGTGACGGCCCGTGGCTGGTCGATACCGACGGCCGCCGCTATTTCGACGCCATCAGCTCGTGGTGGGTCAACCTGTTCGGCCACGCCAACCCGGCCATCAACGCGGCGCTGACCCAGCAGTTGCAGACGCTGGAACACGTGATGCTGGCCGGCTGCACGCACGCGCCGGCCGTGGAACTGGCCGAGCGCCTGTCGGCGCTGACCGGCGGCGCGCTGGGCCACGCGTTCTACGCGTCCGACGGCGCGTCGGCCGTCGAGATCGCGCTGAAGATGAGCTTTCACTACTGGCGCAACACGGGCCTGTCGGCCAAGCGCGAGTTCGTCTGCCTGCGCCACGGCTACCACGGCGAGACGGTGGGCGCGCTGGCCGTGACCGACGTGGAGATTTTCCGCGACGCCTACGACCCGCTCACGCGCCGCGCCCACGTGGTGATGTCGCCCGATGCGCGCCAGGCCGTGGGCGCCGAGACGCCGGCCGACGTGGCCGCCCGCGCGCTGGCCGCGCTCGAAGCGCTGCTGCGCGAGCGCGCCGGCCAGATCGCCGCGCTGATCGTCGAGCCGCTGGTGCAGGGCGCGGCCGGCATGGCGATGTACGACCCGTCGTACCTGGACGGCGCCCGCGCGCTGTGCGACCGCTACCGCGTGCACCTGATCGCCGACGAGATCGCGGTGGGCTGCGGCCGCACCGGCACGTTCTTCGCCTGGGAACAGGCGCGCGGCGGCGACCCGGTGCCGGCGCATGGCTGGCCCGATTTCCTGTGCCTGTCCAAGGGCATCACGGGCGGCTACCTGCCGCTGTCGCTGGTGCTGTCGCGGCCCGAGGTGCAGCGCGCGTTCGTGGCCGACGACATCGCGCGCAGCTTCCTCCATTCGCACTCGTACACGGGCAACCCGCTGGCGTGCCGCGCGGCGCTGGCCACGCTGGACCTGTTCGCGCAGGACGACGTGCTGGCCCGCAACCGCGAGCGCGCGCAGTGGCTGGCCGACGCCATGGCCGGCATCGCCGCCGACCCGCGCGTGACGAACGTGCGCCAGCGCGGCCTGATCTGGGCGGCCGACATCGACCCGGCCGCCGCCGGCCCCGACTTTGCCGCGCGCTTCCACCTGGCCGCGCGCGCGCACGGCGTGCTGGTCCGGCCGATTGGCCACACGCTGTACGTGATGCCCCCGTACGTGTTCGATGCCGCGCTGGCGGCGTGGCTGGGCGACCAGCTGCGTGCCACGCTGCACGCGGTGATCGGCGCCGCGCAGGAGGTTCGCCATGCTGCTTGACCACCTGAAGCGCGCCGCCGCCGAGCGCGAGGCGCAGTCGCTGACGCGCCGCCGCCGCATCGCCCACACGGCCTGCGCGCCGCATCAGTCGGTGGGCGCCGTCGACGCCACGCCCACGCCGCTGCTGACGTTCTGCAGCAACGACTACCTGGGGCTGGCCGACCATGCGTCGATCGCCCACGCGCTGGCCGAGGGCGCGCACCGCTACGGCGCTGGCAGCGGCGCGTCGCACCTGGTCAGCGGCCATTCGCTGGCGCACGCGCAGCTGGAACAAGAACTGGCGCGCTGGCTGGCGCCGCACATCCCGCAGGCGCAGGCGCTGTACTTCTGCACCGGCTACATGGCCAACCTGGCGGTGCTGACCGCGCTGGGCACGGCCGGGGCGACGCTGTTCTGCGAGGCGCTGAACCATGCGTCGCTGATCGACGGCGCGCGGCTGGCCCGGGCCGACGTGCAACGCTATGCGCACGGCGACGTGCAGGCGCTGGACGCGCTGCTGCAGGCCAGCCAGGGCACGCTGAAGCTGATTGTCACCGACAGCGTGTTCAGCATGGACGGCGACATCGCGCCGCTGGCCGCGCTGCTGGCGCTGGCCGAGCGCCACGACGCGTGGATCGTGGTCGACGACGCGCACGGCTTTGGCGCGCTCGGCGCGCACGGCCGGGGCGTGCTGGAACACCTGGGGCTGCGCTCCGAGCGGCTGATCTACATCGGCACGCTGGGCAAGGCGGCCGGCGTGGCCGGCGCGTTCGTGGCCGCGCACGAGACCATCGTCGAGCACCTGGTCAACACGGCGCGCCCGTATATCTACACGACGGCCGCGCCGCCGGCCGTGGCGCACGCGCTGCTGACGAGCCTGGAGATCATCGGCGGCGAGGAAGGCCGCAGCCGCCGCGCCCATCTGGCCGACCTGATCGCGCAGTTGCGCGCCGGGCTGGCGGGGCTGGCCGCGCAGGCAGGGTGGACGCTGGGCGCGAGCGACACGGCGATCCAGCCGCTGATCGTGGGCGACAACGCCGCGTCGCTGGCGCTGTCCGCCGCGCTGGAGGCCGAAGGCATCCGCGTGGGCGCGATCCGGCCGCCCACGGTGCCGGCCGGCACGGCGCGGCTGCGCATCACGCTGTCGGCGTCGCATACGGCGGCCGACGTGGCGCGCCTGCTCGACGCCATCGCCCGCGCCACGCCGCAGGTGCTACGGGAGGCCGCATGACCGCCATCCGAACCCACCGCCCCGCGCGCTTTGCCTGCTTTGTCACGGGCACCGACACCGGCGTGGGCAAGACGCACGCCACGGCCACGCTGCTGCACGCGCTGCACGGCGCCGGCTACAGCACCGTGGGCATGAAGCCCGTGGCGGCCGGCGGCGAATGGCTGGACGACCGCTGGCAGAACGACGACGTCGACCAGTTGCGCGCGGCGGGCTCCGTGATCGTGCCGCAGGAAGAGATGTGCCCGTTCTTCTTCCGCACGCCGGCGTCGCCGCACCTGGCCGCCGCGCTGGAGGGCGAGCGCATCACGCGCGGCCCGATCCGCGACGCCTTCGAGGTGCTGCGCCGCAAGGCCGACGCCGTGGTGGTGGAGGGCGTGGGCGGCTTTGTGGTGCCGCTGGACGTGGGCGCCGTGCGGTGGACCACCGCCGACCTGGCCGTGATGCTGGACCTGCCCGTGATCATGGTGGTGGGCGTGCGGCTGGGCTGCCTGAGCCACGCGATGCTGACCGCCGAGGCGGTACGTGCGCGCGGGCTGAAGCTGGCCGGCTGGATCGCCAACCGCATCGACCCGGACATGCTGCTGCCCACCGAGAACATCGTCACGCTGCAGGACGCGCTGGACGCGCCGCTGCTGGGCGAGCTGCCCTGGCAGGTGGCCCCGGCCGCCGCCGCCCAGCACCTGGACCTCGCGCCGCTGTTTGCCAGCCCGCTGCCCGGTCCCTCCGCCGAAACCGGCGCGCCGCGTCACGCCTGACCCGCGCCCGACAAACCGAATTCGCCAGACAAAATGACCCAGATCGCACAGAACACCCAGAACACCCAGAACACCCGGACCAACGACAGCCAGGCCGTTGCCACCATCTCCGCCGACGCCCTGCGCCAGTCGGCCCGCAACCTCGCCGCCGCCGCCGCCGCGAAGGCGGACGACGCCTGGCGCGTGGACGACGTGGCCGCGCTGTTTGCCCTGCCGTTCAACGACCTGCTGTTCCGCGCGCAGCAGGTGCACCGCGAGCACTTCGACCCGAACATGGTGCAGCTTTCCACGCTGCTGTCGATCAAGACCGGCGGCTGCGAGGAAGACTGCGGCTACTGCCCGCAGAGCGCGCACCACGAGGCCGGCGTGAAGGCCGAGAAGCTGATGGAGCTGGACGCCGTGCTCGACGCCGCCCGCGCCGCCAAGGCCAACGGCGCCACGCGCTTCTGCATGGGCGCCGCCTGGCGCAGCCCGAAGGACCGCCACCTGGAGCCCGTGATCGACATGGTGCGCGAGGTGAAGGCGATGGGGCTGGAGACCTGCGTCACGCTGGGCATGCTCAAGGCCGAACAGGCGCAGCGGCTCAAGGACGCCGGGCTGGACTACTACAACCACAACCTCGATACGTCGCCCGAGTTCTACGGCAAGATCATCACCACGCGCACGTACCAGGACCGGCTGGACACCATCGGCCACGTGCGCGAGGCGGGCATCAACGTGTGCTGCGGCGGTATCGTCGGCATGGGCGAGTCGCGCGCGGCGCGCGCCGGGCTGATTGCCCAGCTTGCCAACATGGACCCGTACCCGGAGTCGGTGCCCATCAACAACCTGGTGCAGGTGGAAGGCACGCCGCTGGCCGGCACCGAGGCGCTGGACCCGTTCGAATTCGTCCGCACCATTGCCGTGGCACGCATCACGATGCCGCGCGCGATGGTGCGCCTGTCCGCCGGCCGCGAGGCCATGGACGAAGCGTTGCAGGCGCTGTGCTTCATGGCCGGCGCCAATTCCATTTTCTATGGCGAGAAGCTGCTGACGACCGGCAATCCCCAGGCAGAGCGCGACCGCGCGCTGCTGGCCCGTCTGGATATCCGCGCGGAAGGCTACGCGGGGTAACCGACGCCAGGGGGACGCAGTACCGCTGGTCCGACGGAGCAGGGCTCGCCTTACCGGAGACAAGGGAGGAGCCATGTTCAACAAGATCCTGATCGCCAACCGTGGCGAGATTGCCTGCCGCGTGGCGGCTACGTGCCGCCGGCTGGGCATCCGCACCGTGGCGGTGTACTCGGACGCCGATGCCGACGCCCGGCACGTGGCGTTCTGCGACGAGGCCGTGCATATCGGCGGCTCGGCCGCGCGCGACAGCTACCTGCGCGCGGACCACATCATCGAGATGGCGAAGGAGACCGGCGCCCAGGCCATCCACCCGGGCTACGGCTTCCTGTCCGAGAACGAGGACTTTGCGCGCGCCTGCGCCGAGGCCGGGCTCGTGTTCATCGGCCCGCCGGCCGACGCCATCCACGCGATGGGCAGCAAGAGCGCCGCCAAGCAGCTGATGGAAAAGGCGGCCGTGCCGCTGGTGCCCGGCTACCACGGCGAGGACCAGGACGCCGCGCTGCTGCGGCGCGAGGCCGACCGCATCGGCTACCCGGTGCTGCTCAAGGCCAGCGCCGGTGGCGGCGGCAAGGGCATGCGTGTGGTGGAGGCGGGCGACGGGTTCGAGGCCGCGCTGGCGTCGGTCAAGCGCGAGGCATCGGCCAGCTTCGGCGACGACAAGGTGCTGGTGGAAAAGTACCTGACGCGGCCGCGCCACATCGAGATCCAGGTGTTTGCCGACACCCACGGCAACTGCGTCTACCTGTTCGAGCGCGACTGCTCGGTGCAGCGGCGCCACCAGAAGGTGCTGGAAGAAGCACCGGCCCCGGGCATGACCGAGGACCGCCGCCGCGCGATGGGCGAGGCCGCCGTGGCCGCCGCGCGCGCGGTGGGCTACGTGGGCGCCGGCACCGTCGAGTTCATCGCCAACCAGGACGGCTCGTTCTACTTCATGGAGATGAACACGCGGCTGCAGGTCGAGCATCCGGTGACCGAGATGATCACCGGGCAGGACCTCGTCGAATGGCAGTTGCGCGTGGCGTCCGGCGAGCCGCTGCCGCTGACGCAGGACCAGTTGCGTATCGACGGCCACGCGCTGGAGGCGCGCATCTATGCCGAAAACCCCGACAAGGGCTTTCTGCCGTCCACCGGCACGCTGCGCTTCCTGCGCACGCCGCCGGCGGTGCAGTTCATGCGTGGCGGCGACGCCCATGGCCCGGCCGGCGTGCGGATCGACGCCGGCGTGCGCGAGGGCGACGCGATCAGTCCGTTCTACGACCCGATGATCGCCAAGCTGATCGTCTGGGGCCGCGACCGCGACGAGGCGCTGTCGCGCATGGCGCAGGCGCTGGCCGGCTACCACGTGGTGGGGCTGTCGACCAACGTCGCGTTCCTGCAGCGGCTGGTGAAGTCCGACGCCTTCCGCACGGCCGACCTGGACACGGGGCTGATCGAGCGCAACCAGGCCACGCTGTTCCCGCCGCAGAAGTCGGTGGGCATCGAGGCCATCGCACTGGCCGTGGCCGCGCTGCTGGAGCGCGAGGCGCGCGAGCGCCGCGTGGACGAAGCTGATCGCCACTCGCCGTGGACGCAGGCCGGCGGCTGGCGCCTGAACGGGCGCGACACGCGCACGCTGCATTTCGAAGGTGCGGGGCACAAGCTCGAAGTCGTGCTCAAGGGCGACGCCCGCGACACGCGCAAGAGCACGCTGATCTACGCCGACCAGGCGGCCCCGTTCGCCTACACGTTCAATGCCGACGACATCCGCGTCGACCTGGGCACGCGCCGCACGCACGGGCAGGTACACCGCGAGGGCGACACCTTCCACGTGTTCCACGCCGGCCGCCACACCGTGGTGGCCTGGCTGGACCCGCTGGCCCACGCCGGCGAATCGGAAGGCGAGGGCGGCAAGCTGACCGCGCCGATGCCGGGCAAGGTCATCGCCGTGATGGTGGAGCCGGGCAGCAAGGTCACGCGCGGCACGCCGCTGCTGGTCATGGAGGCCATGAAGATGGAACACACCATCCACGCCCCCGCCGACGGCCTGGTCAGCGAGGTGCTCTACGGCGTCGGCGAACAGGTGGCCGAAGGCGCGCAGCTGCTGGCCTTCGCGGCGGCGGAAGCGGTGGCCTGAGCGGGGCCGGGGCCTTACCAAGGCAGGCGCAATCGCACTAGCCCGGAGGCTTCTTGCTCCCCTCTCCCGCAAGGCGGGAGAGAGGCCGGGGGAGAGAGCCAGGCGGTTCCAGCCGCGGCAGCGCCCGCAAGCGTGCGACGGGCGCGGCATCGCACCATCCCGCCCTGCAGTACCCCCCGCCGCGGCCCGCAAATGCGCGCATAATTCCCGCTCATAGCCCCGCAAGACACAATGGAGTCGAGATGAAGTTGCAGTTGTATGTGCCCGATGGCCGCTACGCGCCGTGGATCGAGGGATTTGCCGAGGCGTTGCCCGAGGCGCAGTGCCTGACCTGGGAAGACAGCCAGGGCCAGGCGGCCGACTACGCCGTAGTGTGGCGGCCGCCGCTGGAGATGCTGCGCGGACGCACGGACCTGAAGGCGGTCTTCAATCTCGGCGCCGGCGTGGACGGCATCCTGCGGCTGCGCGACACGGCCCCCGACGCGCTGCCGGCCGGCGTGCCGATCGTGCGGCTCGATGACGCCGGCATGGCGGCCCAGATGGGCGAGTACGTCACGGCGGCCGTGCTGCGCTACTTCCGCAAGCTCGATGCCTACGACGCGCAGGAGCGGGCCGGCACGTGGAAATTCCTGAAGCCCCACCGCCGTGCCGATTTCACGGTCGGCGTGATGGGCATCGGTGCGCTGGGTGCCCATATCGCGCGCACGCTGGCCGGTTTCGGCTTTCCGGTGCGCGGCTGGAGCCGGTCGCCTAAGGCGGTGGACGGCGTGCAGTCGTTCCACGGCACCGACGGCCAAGGCGCGTTCCTGGACGGGCTCAAGGTACTGGTGAACGTGCTGCCGCTGACGCCCGAGACCGAGGACATCATCTATACCGCGCTGCTCTACCGCCTGGCCAAGGGCGCCTACGTGGTCAACGTGGCGCGCGGCCAGCACCTGGTGGAAGCGGACCTGCTGGCTGCCGTGCAGGACGGGCAGATCGCCGGCGCCACGCTGGACGTGTTCCGCACCGAGCCGCTGCCCGCCGAACATCCGTTCTGGCAGGAGCCGCGCATCACCATCACCCCGCATATCTCGGCGCTGACGCTGCGCGAGGACAGCATCGCCCAGATCGCCGGCAAGATCCGCCTGCTCGCCGCGGGCAAGCCCATCGCCGGCGTGGTGGACCTGGGGCGCGGCTACTGAGCGGCGCCGAACCGGCAAACGAGGAGACAACCATGACTATCCCCCAGTACGTGAAGATCGTCGAAGTGGGCCCGCGCGACGGCCTGCAGAACGAAAAGGCGATGGTGCCGGCCGACGTGAAGGTCGCGCTGATCAACCAGCTGACCGACGCCGGCTTTGTCAACATCGAGGCGGCGTCGTTCGTGTCGCCGAAATGGGTGCCGCAGATGGCCGACGGCGCCGAGGTCATGGCGCGCATCGCCCGCCGGCCGGGCACGCTGTACTCGGTGCTGACGCCGAACATGAAGGGCTTCGAGGGCGCCGTGGCTGCCGGCGCCGACGAGGTGGTGATCTTCGGCGCGGCCAGCGAGGCGTTCTCGCAGAAGAACATCAACTGCTCGATTGCCGAATCGATCGCGCGCTTCGAGCCGGTGGCGGCCGCCGCCAAGGAAGCCGGCATCCGCCTGCGCGGCAGCATCTCGTGCTCGCTGGGCTGCCCGTACCAGGGCGAGGTGCCCGTGAGCGCCGTGGTGGACGTGGTGCGCCGGATGCGCGAGCTGGGCTGCGACGAGATCGACATTGCCGATACCATCGGCGTCGGCACGCCGGTCAGGGTGCAGGAGGTGATGCGCGCCGCATCGGCCGAATTCGCGATGGACCGGCTGTCGGGCCATTTCCACGATACCTATGGCCAGGCGCTGTCGAACATCTTGGCCAGCCTGGAAGTGGGCATCGGCATCTTCCACGCATCGGTGGCCGGGCTGGGCGGCTGCCCGTATGCCAAGGGCGCCACCGGCAACGTGGCCACCGAGGACGTGCTGTACATGCTGCACGGCATGGGCCTGCACACGGGCATCGACCTGGAGGCGGTGGTCCGGGCCGGCGATTTCATCTCGCAGGCCATCGGCCGCGCCAACAGTTCGCGCGTGGGCAAGGCACTGCTGACCAAGTGGGCGGCGGCGGCGGACGCCACCGTCTGCGTCTGAACCAGGGAGGACTGCAAGCATGGGCGACAACTCGCTCCCCGAATCCGCGCAGCGCGTGGCGGACCTGCTGGCCGGCATCGGCCATGACCGGCCGGTGGTGATGCTGCCGGCCACCGGCAGGACGTCCGCCGAGGCCGCGGCCGGGCTGGGCTGCACCGTGGCCGAAATCGCCAAGTCGATCATCTTCCGGCGCGTGGAGGACGACGCGCCGGTGCTGGTCATCGCCAGCGGCAGCAACCGCGTGGACGAGGCCAAGGTGGCCGCGCGCGTGGGCGCGCTGGGCAAGGCCGACGCCCGGTTCGTGCGCGAGAAGACCGGCTACGCGATTGGCGGCGTCTGCCCGATCGGCCACGCGGTCAAGCCGGTGATGCTGCTGGACGCCGACCTGTTCCGCTACGAAAGCGTCTGGGCCGCCGCCGGGCATCCGCACGCGGTCTTCAACCTGACACCCCAGCAGTTGCAGGCCATGACCGGTGCTGACGTGGCCGACGTGGCGCAGCAGCAGGCCCCGGCATGACGCCCGCCCGCCGCCGGCTGCTGGCCGACATGGTGCGCGGCGCGGCGGCGGCGCAGATCGTCTCGCCAGTGCCGTCGCCGTGCCGCAGCGTCTGCAAGATGGACCGCGACAGCGGCTTCTGCGAAGGCTGCCTGCGCACCATCGACGAGATCGCCGGCTGGTCCGGCGCCGACGACGCGCAGCGGCGGCGCATCTGGGCGCTGCTGCCCGCCCGCGTGGCGCGGCTGTGCGAGGACAACGCGGCATGACCGCCCTGGCGCTGCCCGCCACGATGCGCGTGTTCGAACGTGGCTGGCTGTCGGCCAACAACGTGCTGTTCGTCGACGATGCCAGCGGCGACACGTCGCTGGTCGATACCGGCTACGTCACGCACGCCGCGCAGACCGTGGCACTGGTGGAAGCGGCACTGCAGGGCCGGCCGTTGCGGCGCGTGGTCAATACCCATCTCCATTCCGATCATTGCGGCGGCAACGCGGCGCTGCAGCGGCGCTGGCAGCCGCGCACGGCCATCCCGGCCGCCGAGGCCGCCGCGGTGTCCGCCTGGGACGCCGAGGCGCTGACATTCGACGCCACCGGCCAGCAGTGCGACCGCTTCACGTTCGATGCGGTGCTGCACGACGGCGACACGCTGACGCTGGGCGGCATCGACTGGCAGGTGATCGCCGCGCCGGGCCACGACCCGCACGCGGTCATGCTGTTCGCGCCGGCGCACGGCATCCTGATCTCGGGCGATGCGCTCTGGGAGAACGGCTTCGGCGTGATCTTTCCGGAACTGGACGGCGACAGCGGCTTTGCCGAGCAGGCCGCCATCCTTGCGCGCATCGACACGCTCGGCGCCCGCATCGTGATCCCCGGCCACGGTGCCGTCTTTGGCGACGTGACCGGCGCGGTGGCGCGGGCGCGCAGCCGGCTCGACTACCTGCGCGGCGATCCGCTGCGCAATGCCACCCACGCGATGCGCGTGCTCGTGAAGTTCCGGCTGCTGGAGGCGCAGGCGCTGTCCCGCAACGCGCTGTACGCGTGGTTCCGGGCCACGCCGCTGATGCACCGCATACACGCCCGCTTTCTGGCCGGGGAGCCGCTCGACGCGCTGTTCGACCAGACGCTGCAGGCGCTGGAGCGCGCCGGCGCGCTGCGGCGCGAGGGCGAGCGGGTCGTCGACGCGGGCTGACCATGCAGCCGCTGCGCAGCCAGGACTTTCTGCTCCGCCCGTTCCGCGCCAGCGACGAGGCGCAGTTCGTGATGGCCGTGCGGGAATCGATGCCCACGGTGGGCCTCTGGATGCCCTGGGCGCGCCCGGACTACGGCATCTACGACGCCCGCGAGTGGTTCGACCGCTGCGCGGCGATGATGGACGAGGGCGCCGCGTACGACATCGGCGTGTTCTCGCCGGACGGGCGCGAGCTGTACGGCGGCGTGGCCATCAACCAGATCCGCCGCGAGGACAACCTGGGCAACCTGGGCTACTGGATCCGGCAAAGCCGCCAGCGTCGCGGCCTGGCGTCGGGCGCCGCCGCGATGATGGCCTGCCACGGCTTCCACGCGCTGGCGCTCACGCGCCTGGAGATCGTGGCCGTCGAGACCAACCTCGCAAGCCGCGCCGTCGCCGAAAAGATCGGTGCGCAGTTCGAATGCATCGCCCGCAACCGCCTGATCCTGCGCGGCCGGCCCGTGGCGGCCGCCGTGTATTCGCTGGTGCCTGAGTCATTTGAGGGGGGGGCGGTAGGGGGTGATGGTGGGGGGATCGCCGTGGCCTGCCGACGCAAGGCATCCCGGCGCCGTGTCTTGCTCCCCTCTCCCGCATGCGGGGAGAGGGGCTGGGGGAGAGGGCCGGCTGCTCAAGATGCGACATTGGCAATTTGCACCGCCATGCCCTCTCCCCCGACCCCTCTCCCACGGTGTGGGAGAGGGGAGAAAACCCGCCGCCCACCACCATTCACCCCCCAATCAAAACTGCGTCCGCATCCCGATTCGCACGCTGCGGCCTGGCAGCGGGGCGATGTCGCGCAGGATCGACGTGGCGCTGCGGGCTTCGGTGTTGGTCAGGTTGTCGCCGCGCACGTAGAACAGCGTCTGGGTGCCGGACAGCTTGACCTTGTAGGTCAGCGCCACGCCGAGCATGGTGTACGCGTCGGTGGCCGTGTCGCCGGACGGCACGCGGCTCTGGCGGGCGTTCCAGTCGACGTTGACGCGGGCGCCCCAGGCGCCGGCGGCGTAGACCAGCGATCCGCCCAGGCGCAGCGGCGACAGGCGCGGCAGCGGTTCGCCGTTGCTGCGGTTTTCGCCGTGGACGTAGTCGGCGCGGGCTTCGAAGTCGAGCGTGTCGCTGGTGGTCAGCAGCTTGTTCAGCAGGCGGGTCTTGCCCTCGGCCTCGAAGCCGTACAGCGTGGCCGGCACGCCCAGGTAGGTCAGCTCGGGCAGCGCGCCGTCGCTGCCGGCGGCCACCACGTTGCCTTCGCTGTCGCGGTAGGCGCCCGTGTTCAGCAGCGCCAGGTAATTCTGGAACCGGCTGTAGTAGCCGGACACGCTGCCGCTGTGGTCGCCCTGCTTGAACCGCACGCCCAGGTCGATCGACGTCGCGCGCTCCTTGGCTGCATTCGGGTCGCCCACTTCGAACGATCCGGTGGCCAGGTGGGGGCCGTTGGCGTAGAGCTCGTAGAACGTGGGCGCCCGCTCGGTGTACGACAGGTTCGACGTCACCGTCCAGACCGGGTTGAGCTTGTAGAGCAGGCCGGCCGACGCGCTGCCGGCGTTGAAGCTGCGCTCGGCGTCGCTGAAGCGGTCGTTGCCGTTGGCGGTGGCCTTGACGCGGCTGTGGTCCAGCCGGCCGCCGAAGTTCAGCTTCAGGTCGCCGGACGGGATCAGCGGCAGTTCCTCGAACACGAAGAACGCGGCGTTGTCGGTGGCGGTGGACGGCACGAACGCTTCCTCGCCCAGCGCCGAGAAGTTGGTGTGGCCGAACTGGGTGCCGATCACGCCGGTCATGTTGCCGATCTTGCCGTGCGTGGCTTCGATGCGGGCGTCCCAGCCGTGGTTCTTGAACGTGGTGCCGGTCTCGCCGTCCTCGATCTCGCGGTGCTCGTAGTCGGTGTAGCTGAACTTGCCCTTGACCGACTGGAAGATGCCGTTGGTGCTGCCGGCCAGGTTGCGCGATTCGCCTTCCACGGCAAAGCGGTCCTGCCGCATCTTGATGCGCGCGGCTTCCTCGGCCGGGGTGCCGTAGTCGTTGCGGTAGGTCGACCAGTTGGCGCCGACGAACCCGTCCGCCCACGTGTAGGCGCCGCCCATCGAGCCGCCTTCCTGGTGCGCGTTGGTGTTCGGGATCTTGCCGTACGGCTCGGTCTCGCCCTCGGGCAGGGGCTGGGTGGCGCGCAGGTTGCCGCTGCGGGCGTAGCCGGGGATGCGCAGGTCGCTGGTCTGGCGCACGAAGGCGTCGGCGTGCACGGCGAACCTGCCGTTGCCGGCTTCGAGCAGGCCGCTGGCGTTGCGGCCCTTGTCGCCGCCGATGGTGCCGCTCACGTCGGCCGCGCCGGTCACGCCGGTGATGGGGTCGCGCGGGATGCGGTTGTCGATCACGTTGACCACGCCACCCACGGCGTTGCCGCCGTACATCAGCGCCGCCGGGCCGCGCACCACCTCGATCTTCTCGGCGACGAGCGGGTCGATGGGCACCGCATGGTCATAGGACAGCGTGGACGCGTCCAGCGTGGCGCCGCCGTTCTGCAGCACCTTGATGCGGTCGCCGTCCAGGCCGCGGATGATGGGGCGGCTGGCGTTGGGGCCGAAGTAGCTCGACGTCACGCCAGGCAGGCTGTTCAGCGTCTCGCCCAGCGTGCTGGCCTGGCGCACGGTCAGCGCGTCGCCGCCCAGCGTGGAAACGGGCGCGACCATGTCGTTCAGGTCGCTGCCGAGCGGGTTGGCCGTGACCACCACTTCCTTGAGGGTCTGCGGGGAGGCGGGCTGGGCCATGGGCGCCACCGGGGCGGCCGGGGTGGCATCCTGCGCCACGGCGTGCGAGGAGAGGCCAGCGGCGATCAGGGCGGCGAGCGCCGCCAGCGGGGTGCGGCGCACCGCCGGAAAAAGGTTCTTGTTCGAGGACATGGCTCGCGATGCTTCGGATTCGGTGGGCGGGCGCGGCGCCACGCATGGCGTGGGCGCGCCCGTTCAGGCATGCGCGGACGCGCGGCATGGCGCCGCGTGCCCGGCTGTTCAGGCGAATGCGAAGGCGGCCGGTGGGGCGCGGGAGTGGAACGGGCGGGCGGCCGGCAGGTCCGGCCAGCGGTACGCCAGGCTGGCCGGCTTGACCGGCTTGCCGAAGACGAGCGGCGGCGGGGTGAAGCCGCCGGCATGGGCGTCGGCCATCGTCGCGCCGTCAAAGAGCACGCACGAGTGGAGGCCGAGCTTCAGCGAAAACGGTTCGCCGTGGGTGTCGCCCGCGGCATGCTGGGCGACGGGCACGATGGCGGCCGCCGGCGCGGCGGCATTGGGCAGCCCGCCGTGGACCACGCGGTGCACCAGCCCGGCGTGCTGCGCCAGCAGCAGGCAGGCCACGAGCCACAGCGCCGGCCAGAAGCCGATGCCGCGCGCGCGCCAGCGTGAGAGGAGCGGGAAATCAGTGCGCATGCCCGCAGTCGCACGGTCCGTCGCCATGGTCGTGCCGATGGCCGTCGTGGCCGTGATCATGGTCGTGATCGTCGTCGAACGCATCGCCCCAGTCCGGGAACGGGTCCGGATAGGCCGCCCAGGCATCGGGGCCGGCCGCCATTTCCTCGTCGGTCAGCAGGCAGGCGTCGAGCCGGGCTTCCAGCGCGGGCACGTCCAGGTCGGCGCCGATCAGCACCAGTTCCTGGCGGCGGTCGCCGTGTTCGGCGGGCAGGCCGTCCTCCAGCAGGTCGGCGTCGATGGCGGCGCGGGCCAGGCCCTCGGCCGGCCATTCGTCGGGATCGATCGCGGCCCACCACGCGCCGGCCGCGCCGGGACGGCAGACGCCGCCGGCCTGGCTCCAGTCGCCGGCGATATCCATGCGGCTGGCCAGCCAGAACAGGCCCTTGGACCGCAGCACGTCGCCATGCTCGCGCATCCATTCGGTGTGGATCAGGTCGGCAAACCGCTGCGGGTGGAACGGCCGGCGCCGGCGATAGACCAGCGTGGCGATGCCGGCGGCGTCGGGCACCGCGTCGCCCTGCAGCGCGGCCTGCCATCCGGCGGCGTTGGGCGTGGCTTCCATGTCGAAGCGGCCGGTGCCCAGCAGTTGCGCGGCCGGCACGTTGCCCTGGCTCGCGTCGACGATGGCGGCGCGCGGGTTCAGCGCGCGCAGCACCACGTGCAGGCGGCCAAGCTGGCCGGCATCGACCAGGTCGATCTTGTTGATGACGATGACGTCGCAGACCTCGACCTGCTCGATCAGCACGTCCACCACGGTGCGGTCGTCGTCATCGTGGGCGGCCAGGCCGCGCGCGGACAGGAAATCGGCGTCGTGGAAGTCGGTCAGGAAGCGGCTGGCATCGACCACGGTCACCAGCGTGTCCAGGTGGGCCACGCCGGGCGCCTGTTCGCCGTGGGCGTCCTCGAACGCAAAGCCTTCGGCGATGCCCAGCGGCTCGTCGGTCGGATCGGCCTCGATGACCGCGAAGTCGTACTGGCCGGTCTGGGCCAGCCGATCCACTTCCGCCAGCAGGTCGGCACGGCTGTCCACCACGGCCACGCGCACGCCAGGTTGCGACATCAGCCGATGCAGCACGGTGGTCTTGCCGGCGCCGGTGAATCCGGACAGCACGGTGACGGGCAGGCGAGCGGGCATGGGTGGGAAGGGCCGGTTATTGCAACAAAGTTGCGACTGTAACAGAAAGGCCGTAGCGGGCATAGCAGCGGCCTTTCGCAATGGTAGTGCCGTCGCCGTGACGCCACAAAGGCAAAACGCGCCGCCAGAAAGGCAAAGCGGCCCGGATGACCGGGCCGCGCGGGCGATGACGGCGCGTCGGGCCGCCAGGGCAATCAGTCGCCGAACAGCTTCTGGCGCAGTTCGCGGCGCTGCTGGGCTTCCAGCGACAGCGTGGCCGTGGGGCGGGCCAGCAGGCGCGGCACGCCGATCGGCTCGCCGGTTTCCTCGCACCAGCCGTAGTCGCCGGACTCGATGCGCTGCAGCGACTGTTCCACCTTCTTCAGCAGCTTGCGCTCGCGGTCGCGCGTGCGCAGTTCCAGGGCGTGTTCTTCCTCGATGGTGGCGCGGTCCGCCGGATCCGGCACGATGACCGTTTCGCGCAGGTGCTCCGTGGTCTGGTCCGCATTCTTGAGGATTTCATCGCGAAGCTGCTCAAGGCGATTCTTGAAGAAGGCAAGCTGCGCCTCGTTCATGTAATCCTTGTCGCTCATCTTCAGGATTTCAGCTTCAGTCAGAAGTTTGTTGCTGCTCATGGTTCCTGCTGATTCTCTTGTTGATGCGACCGGCGGCGTCTTCGTCCGCTCGGGTGCAGTGGCCGCCCGCTTGCGCGGGGCGGCTGTTTCACTCTGGCTGGCTGCAGTCTTGCTGCTTCGCGTGCCTCCCTTGGCCTCGCCCGCATCGGCGTGCGCCGTACTGCCGCGGGGAGCTGGCGTCGCCTTTTCGGGCGAAGCCTTGAGCGTCTCCGCCGCAGCGGTACCTGTCTTGCTGCGGCTTTCCTTGGTCTTTGTTGCGGCTGTCATGGGGACACCTCTCTCAACGCGTCGAAGAGTGACGGCGCTCCGATCGTGGGGCCCCAGGCGGAGGGCGGTCTCCGCACGAAGCCAACGACCGCGCCTGCCGGCGGCCCCGCCTCATGCTGACGACGACCGCCGCCCTGCAAATACCGCTGGCACCCGGAGGTGCGCCGTCGGTATCAAATCCGGCCTATTGTACTTGAACAAATTTTTCGGAGATATGGGAGAAAGACCGACAAGAGACAGGAGTTTTCCCGGTATTCCCCACCCGACGGGAGGGTGGCGGGCGGCGGCGGGGCGGCAGTGCGTCCGGCCGCCGGGCGGCGGCGGACGCACCCGGGCGGGAAATCAGGCCAGGCAGGCGGCCAGGCCCTTCAGGATGGCGTCGCGGGGCAGATCCACGCCGATGAAGACCATCTTGGTGCCGGGCGTCTCGTCCTCCCACTTGGCGCCGATGTCGCTGCCCATCAGCTGGTGCACGCCCTGGAACACCACCTTGCGGTCCACGCCTTCCATATAGAGCACGCCCTTGTAGCGCAGCAGCTTCTCGCCGTAGACCGACAGGATGCCCGACAGGAATTCCTCCAGCTTGCCGTAGTGGAACGGCTTGTCGCTGCGGAAGACGAACGACGCGATGCGGTCCGTGTGGTGGTGATGGTGATGATGGTCGTGCGCATGGCCGTGGCCGTGGCCGTGCGCGTGGTCGTGGCCGCAGTCGGTGGCGCAGTGCTCGCCGTGCTCGTGCGAATGGTCGTGCTCGTCGGCGCGCAGGAAGTCGGGGTCGATCTCCAGCTTCTCGTTCAGGTTGAAGCCGCGCAGGTCGAAGATCGTGTCGATCGGCGTTTCGCCAAAATTCACCGCGCGGATCGGCGCGCGGGCGTTCATGTGCTGCAGGCGGTGGCGCAGGTCGTCCACCTCGGCCGGGGTCACCAGGTCCGACTTGGTGATGAAGATGGCGTCGGCAAAGCCTACCTGGCGCTGGGCTTCTTCCTGCTTGTCGAGCTGGACGTTGCCGTGCTTGGCGTCGACCAGCGTGATGACGGCGTCCAGCAGGTAGCGCGACGCGATTTCCTCGTCCATGAAGAACGTCTGCGCCACCGGGCCGGGGTTGGCCACGCCGGTGGTCTCGATCACCACGCGGTCGAAGTCGAGCTTGCCTTCGTCGCGCTGGGTGATCAGGTCTGACAGCGCCTGGACCAGGTCGCCGCGGATGGTGCAGCAGATGCAGCCGTTGCTCATCTGCACGATCTGCTCGCGGCCGTCCTGCACCAGGATCTCGTTGTCGATGTTTTCCTCGCCGAACTCGTTCTCGATGACGGCGATCTTCATGCCGTGCTGCTCGTTGAGGATGCGCTTGAGCAGCGTGGTCTTGCCGCTGCCGAGGAAGCCGGTAAGGATCGTGACCGGGACGAGTTTGGACATGTTGTTGTGCTCCGAGGAGGAAGCCGGTAAGCCGGTAAGACAGGGCGGCAACGGCGCCGCCCCGGTTCAATCAGTGATCGCTGCCGCCACCATGGCCGCCCGGCGCCTTGCCGCAGGCCGCGCAGACGCCGTTGACGGTCAGTTCGACGTGTTCCACCGCAAAGCCGCTCGGCACCTTGGGCGCCACGGACTTGCCGGCCGCCTCAAGGCAGTACGTGCGGTCGCAGCGCGTGCAATGGAAGTGGCTGTGCTGGCGATGGACTTCGGCGCGCGCGGCCTCGTGTTCCACCAGCGTGAAGCGGAACACGCGGTCGTTGCCGGCGCGCTTCTGCGCCAGCCCCTGGTCCACCAGCCAGTCCAGCACGCGGTAGACGGTCACGCGGTCCACGTCGCCATCGGCGGGCAGGCGGTCGATCACGGCCTGGTGCGTGAGCGGCGCCTCGGCGTCGATCAGGCACGCCAGGATGGCCACGCGCGGCTGCGTCACGCGCGCGCCCAACTGGCGCAGGCGCGACTGCGCCGCATCGACGCTGCCAGCGCTGTCGGCGGGGGCGGCACCGTGCCCGGTGTCGGCGTCCGGATGGGGGGTGGGGCGGTTCATGCGGGCGATTTAACCATAGGCCCTCACGAGTTGCAATTCAGTTGCACAAGCAGGGTCTTTTTTCGGATGGCGGCGACGTGCTTATATATATAGAGCGACGCACGCAAGGCGACTTGCGGATGCCCTTCGCAGGCCGCCAACACGCTGCGGGAAGAAAATCCCAGTTTCATTACATTCGCGTTAGAAACGCCACATTCTCGCGGGTTAGCCCCTATACCTGCCGCTTGTTCCGCGTTGCTAACATCCACCTCCGGCTCCGCCTGTCGGCGGGGTTTGACGCTGCATGCCACCCATACATCCTGCCGATGGTCAGCGCGTTTTTCCGATATGGATCGACGCGTTCCGGCGCTGCGCATCGCGCGGTGCCGGCGGCAGGCGCGGCGTTGGAACGGGGAATCCCAGAAGGAACAGGAGAGACGTAATGAAACGAGTTGCAATGCATATCGCAGCCGCGCTGGCCGTTGCCGGCGTGGGTGCCTTCACGGGGGCCCAGGCTCAGGAATATCCGGGTAGCAAGCCGGTGCAGGCAGTGGTGCCGTTCGCCGCGGGCGGCCCGACCGACAAGGTGGCGCGCGAACTGACCGCCATCATGTCCAAGCACCTGGGCACGACGATCGTGATCGAGAACCTGGGCGGTGCCGGCGGCACCATCGGCGCCAAGAAAGTGGCGCAGGCCAAGGGCGACGGCTACACGATCCTGATCCACCATATCGGCATGTCCACCGCCCCGGCGCTGTACCGGAACCTGGGCTTCGACCCGCTGAAGGACTTCGAGATGGTCGGCGAACTGGCCGACGTACCGATGGTGCTGGTGGGCAACAAGCAACTGCCGCCGGCCACGTTCAAGGAACTGCTGCCGTACATCAAGGCCAACGCCAGCAAGCTGTCGCTGGCCAACGCCGGCATCGGCTCGGCGTCGCACCTGTGCGGCCTGCTGTTCCAGAGCGCCATCCAGACCGAGCTGACCACGGTGCCGTACAAGGGCACGGCCCCGGCGCTGACCGACATCCTGGGCGGCCAGGTCAACCTGATGTGCGACCAGACCACCAACATCGCCGGCCAGCTCAAGGCCGGGTCGCTGAAGCCGTACGCCGCGATGCAGTCGCGCCGCGTGGAAGCGTTCAAGGACATCCCGACGGCCGCCGAGCAGGGCCTGCCGGGCGTGGAAGTGAAGATCTGGCACGCGATGTACGCGCCGAAGGGCACGCCGAAGCCGGTGATCGACAAGCTGTCGGCCGCGCTGCAGAAGTCGGTGCAAGACCCGACCTTCCGCGCCAAGATGGCCGAACTGGGCGCCGAGGCCGTGCCGGCCCAGCGCGCCACGCCGGAATCGCTGCGCACGTTCCTGGCGTCCGAGATCAACAAGTGGACGCCGGTCATCAAGAAGGCAGGGGTGTACGCCGACTGAGTTGCCACGGATGCGCCGGCCGCCCGGCCGGTGCCCCCGAAGCCACGCCAGGGCCACGCGAGCGACGCGTGGCCTTTTTCATTGGGCCGCCGCATCCGCCGGTGCGCCAGCGCGCCCGTGCGGAACCGCCGGGCGCCGCGCCGTGTCCGACCGTTTCCTATATTGGAAGACCGTGCCCGCCACCGGCCGCTCTTGAAAGCCCGTCATGTGGCGCCACCTACCCGGCTGACACCTCTCACGCAAAGGCACCATGGAACGGTATCACGGCACCACCATCGTCAGCGTCCGGCGCGGCAACCAGGTTGCGCTCGGCGGTGACGGACAGGTCACGCTCGGCAATATCGTGATGAAGGGGACGGCCCGCAAGGTCCGGCGCATCTACAACGGCAAGGTGCTGGTCGGCTTTGCCGGCAGCACGGCCGACGCATTCTCGCTGCTCGACCGCTTCGAGGCGAAGCTGGAAAAGTACCAGGGCAACCTGACCCGCGCGGCGGTGGACCTGGCCAAGGACTGGCGCTCGGACCGCGCGCTGCGCCGCCTGGAGGCCATGCTGATCACGGCCGACAAGGACACCACGCTGGTCATCACCGGCAACGGCGACGTGCTGGACCCCGAGGGCGGCATCGCGGCCATCGGCTCGGGCGGCGCGTACGCGCAGTCGGCTGCCAAGGCGCTGGTCGAGAACACCGAGCTGGCCCCGCGCGACGTGGTCGAGAAAGCGCTGACCATCGCCGGCGAACTCTGCATCTACACGAACACCAACTTCGTCATCGAGAGCCTCGACTGACGCGCCAACGGATTCCCATGTCGCAAACCATGACCCCGTCGGAAATCGTTTCCGAACTCGACAAGCACATCATCGGCCAGAACAAGGCCAAGAAGGCCGTGGCCGTGGCGCTGCGCAACCGCTGGCGCCGCCAGCAGGTGGAAGAGCCGCTGCGCCAGGAAATCACGCCGAAGAACATCCTCATGATCGGGCCCACGGGCGTGGGCAAGACCGAGATCGCGCGCCGGCTGGCCAAGCTGGCCGACGCCCCGTTCATCAAGATCGAGGCCACCAAGTTCACCGAGGTGGGCTACGTGGGCCGCGACGTGGACACCATCGTGCGCGACCTGGCCGAGATGGCCGTCAAGCAGACGCGCGAGTCCGAGATGAAGAAGGTGCGCACCAAGGCCGAGGACGCGGCCGAGGACCGCCTGCTGGACGTGCTGCTGCCGCCGCCGCGCGACATCGGCTTCCAGCAGCAGGAGGACAAGGATTCGAACACGCGCCAGGTGTTCCGCAAGAAGCTGCGCGAAGGCCAGCTTGACGACAAGGACATCGAGCTGGAAGTGGCCGCCGCGCTGCCGAGCATGGACATCATGGGCCCGCCGGGCATGGAGGACATGACCGAGCAGATCCGCACGATGTTCGCAGGCCTGGGCCAGGGCAAGAAGGCGCGCCGCAAGATGAAGGTGAAGGAAGCGTTCAAGCTGCTGATCGACGAGGAAGCCGCCAAGCTGCTCAACGAGGAAGAGCTCAAGCACAAGGCCATCGCCAACGTGGAGCAGAACGGCATCGTGTTCCTGGACGAGATCGACAAGATCGCCAGCCGCAGCGACGTGGGCGGCGGCGAGGTGTCGCGCCAGGGCGTGCAGCGCGACCTGCTGCCGCTGGTGGAAGGCACCACGGTCAACACGAAGTACGGGATGATCAAGACCGACCACATCCTGTTCATCGCGTCGGGCGCGTTCCACCTGTCCAAGCCGAGCGACCTGATCCCGGAACTGCAGGGCCGCTTCCCGATCCGCGTGGAGCTGGAATCGCTGTCCGTGCAGGATTTCGAGGCCATCCTGACGCAGACCGACGCCAGCCTGACCAAGCAGTACCAGGCGCTGCTGAAGACCGAGGAAGTGGACCTGCAGTTCGCGCCGGACGGCATCCGCCGGCTGGCCGAGATTGCGTTCTCGGTCAACGAGAAGGTGGAGAACATCGGCGCGCGCCGGCTGTACACGGTGATGGAGCGCCTGCTCGAAGACCTGTCGTTCCACGCGACGAAGTCGTCGGGCGCCACGGTGACCATCGACGCCGCCTACGTGGACGAGCGCCTGGGCGACCTGGCGGGCAACGAGGACCTGTCGCGCTACGTGCTGTAACGCGGCGTCATCGCCCACGCAAAAGAGCCGGACGAGGGTCCGGCTCTTTTTTTGTTAGGGCGAATCTGCCGCGCGCGTCGGTCAGTGGTTGTGCCCCGCGTGGCCGGCCGGGGCGACGAGTTCCAGCGCCGGGGCGGGCAACTTCAGCTCGCGCGGGTTCTGGCCATCGGCCGGGATCTGGGTCCACTCGGACCTGCCGTTCTCGCATTCCTGCACCACGGGGAAATAGAGCTTGCCGGCCTGCTCGGGCAGCTTCATCAGCACCTGGAATTCGTCGAAATGCTGGTCGGACAGCGTGTTGCCGGACCAGCGGATGGTGCGCACGTCGTCCTCGATGGTCCGGCCGTGCGAGGTGTAGGGCTTGGCCAGTCTGGCGCGCTGCACGTCGAGCTGCCAGCCGGGCTTGGGCTGCGGACGCGCGCCCTGCACGCCGTCCGGGACGGTGACAGTGATGGCCTTGGTCGCGCTGCCCTGGCAGCCATGGCCCACCAGCAGCACGCCCTTGAAGTAGCTGCCCGCGCTGGCCTGCTTCTGTTCGAAGACGATGTGGGCCGAGGCCAGCGACGCGGCGGCGGCCAGCAGCAGGGCGATGAACGTGCGGAAGATCATGGCGGAACGTAGATGGACGGAAAGTGCGTCAGTCTAGCGGCGGGCCGCGATGGCCACCCTGCGGCGTGGTGCCGCAGTGGCGCGGCACCGGCAAACAAGTCGGCCGTGTTTCAGCGCCGGGCCGCGCGATCTCGGCCCCGTAACCCGCGTAAGCATTGGTAAGCATGCTGGCGTCCGGCCCTGCGCCGATGAGACCCTTGCGCACCTTGTTGGTCGATGGACCGATGCGGGAGCCACCGCATTCTGCACAAATACCTACCGGGAGTCTGCCTTGCGCACCACCTTCTTCAAGAGCAACCGCGTGCGAAAACGCCGCGTTGCCATGGCCACCGCCGCCGTGGTCGGCGCCATCACGGCCGCCACCGTCTTTCTCTGCATCCGTCCCGCCATGCTGCCGACGGCCACCGCCGCGGCCATGCCGGCCGAGTCCGTCACGCCTGCCAGGTCGGCCAAGTCGGCCAGGTCCGTGGATTCGACCGGCCGCGGCGCCGCCGTGGCGGCCGAAGCGATGGCGTCCGGCGCGCTCGTCACGCTGGCCGACCGCCACGCCCGCGACGCCGCGCGCATGGCCGAGGCGTCGAACGACGACGACCTGGGCTGGGACTACGTCCAGCTTCGCCTCTGATCCGTTTGTCGATGCCCCGCCGGCGCGCGCCGGTCGGCCGGTAGCGCGATCAGCGCGATACCGGCCGCTTGCCGAGCTTGCGCTGCAGCGTGCGCCGATGCATGTTCAGCGCCCGCGCCGTGGCCGAGATATTGCCGCCGTGCTCGGTGAGCACGCGCTGGATGTGTTCCCATTCCAGCCGCGCCACGGACAGCGGCACCGGCTCTTCCAGCGCGGCCTCGGCCGCATCCTCCGAAATCCCCGCCATCAGCGCCGTCAGGATCGAGTCGACATTGGCCGGCTTGGCCAGGTATTCGTCGGCGCCCTGCTTCACGGCCGCCACGGCCGTGGCGATGCTCGCGTAGCCGGTCAGCACCAGGATCCGCGCGTCGGGCAGCGCCTGCCGCAACGGCGCCACGAAATGCAGCCCCGACTCGGCGGCCGTGCCGCTGGCCTCGGGAGGCGGCCCCAGGTGCAGGTCCAGCGTGACGTAGGCAAAGGCCGTGCGCGCCGCCATGGCCAGCGCGCTGCTGCCGGTGTGCGCCACCTGCACCGCATAGCCGCGCCGCGTCAGCGCCCGGGCCAGCGTGCCCGAGAACACCTCGTCGTCATCGATCACAAGGAAGGGCGTGCCCGCGGGGGCGTCGGTGGGCACGTTGGCGGGAGCGTCGGTCATCACGATTCGTAGGCGGAGGTAGGGAGGGGCGCCTGCCCGGCCGTGGCCAGGGGCAGGAGCAGTTCGGTCACGGTGCCGCCGGCGGGGTTGTCGCGCCACGCCAGCCGGCCGCCGAGCTGGCGCGCGGCGCTCTGCGCCAGGTACAGGCCGATGCCCTGGCCGCCGTGGCGGCTGGTCACCGGCGCCTCGCCCAGCTTGGCGCGCAGGTCCGGCGCGATGCCGCTGCCGTGGTCGGTCACGCGCCAGACCAGCGCCTCGGCGGTGCGCGTCACGTCCAGCGCCAGCGGCGGGGCCTGGCCCGGCGCGCCGCCGGCGGCCTGCTGGCTGCGCGCGGCATTGTCCAGCACGATGGTCAGGATCTGGCTCACGCGCGCGGTGTCCACGGCCCGCGCGCCGGCGTCGGGCGAGACATCGGCCTGCAGGCTGGCCTGCGGATGCCGGAGCTGCCAGCGTTCGACGAACGCGGCAATCCAGCCGTCGATGCGCTGCGGCGCCAGCGTCTCGTTGTCCTCGCGCAGCCGCGCCAGGATCGTGCGGCACAGGTCTAGCTGCTGCTCCATGGTGCGCAGGTCGGGCAGGTAGGCGGCCACCGGGGTTTCGCCGCGCGCGGCGTCCGCGGCATCGGCACGCAGTTCGCCGGCGATCACGGCCAGCGTGGCCAGCGGCGTGCCGATCTCGTGGGCCACGGCGGCGGCCTGGTCGTTGAGCGCCTCCACGCGCGCCTCGCGCAGCAGCAGCTCGCGGGCCTGGTTGAGCTGGGCGTCGCGCTGGCGCAGCACGTTCGACAGCCGCGCCACGAAGAACGCGATCATCACCGCGCTGGCGACGAAGTTGAGCCACATCCCGGCCAGGTGGTAGTTCACCGCGTTGTCGGGGTTGTGCAGGTGCAGCGGCAGGTATTCCAGCAGCAGCAGCGAATAGCAGGACAGCGCGTACAGCGCCAGCACCACCACCAGCCGCCACGGCAGGATGGCCGCCGCGATGGCCAGCCCGGGCAGGTAGAACGACACGAACGGGTTGGTGGCGCCACCGGTGTAGAACAGGATGGCCGACAGCGCGCTGAGATCGACCAGCATCTGCACCATCAGCTCGCCGTCGCCGGGCATGGTGCCGCGCGTGGCATGCCAGCGCAGCCGCGCCACCGTGTACAGGTTGAAGGCGGCCTGCACCGCGAACAGGAACAGCAGCGGCTGGTACGGCAGGATGATGCCGGCGGCCGATTCGCACGACACCAGCAGCATCGCCTGCCCGGCCAGCAGCGCCCAGCGCAGCCAGCACAGGCGGCGCAGGCTGACAAGGCTGTGACGTTGCGCCGGCACGCCGAAGATGGCGGGCGGCGGGGCGGGGGACAGGTCGATCTGGGCAGGCATGGCGCGAGTGTAGCAATGCTGCGCGCGGCTGCCCGCGATGCGACACCGTGCCGCATTCAGGCGCGGCGGCGGTGCTGCCAGACTACCCGGTTGCGTGGCGCGGCAGGACGACGTCCGGCGCGCCGTGGTCTAATGATCGCCCCTGAAATGCCCCCTTCGAGCCCCATCGTGGAAAGGTTACCCATGCAAGCCAAAGTCCGCGCGGCGCGTGCCGCCGCTATCGTCACCCTTGGCCTGGCCGGCCTGCTGGCCAGCGCCCAGGCCATGGCCCAGGTCGACGTCACCGACGCCTGGGTGCGCGGCACGGTGCCGGCGCAGACCGCGTCCGGCGCGTTCATGACGATCCATGCGCACGATGCGGCCAAGCTGGTCGGCGTGTCGTCGCCGGTGGCGTCGGCCGAGCTGCACGAGATGAAGATGGACAACAACGTGATGCGGATGCGGCAAGTGCCGTCGCTGGACCTGCCGAAGATGCAGGACGTGCAGCTCAAGCCGGGCGGCTACCACGTGATGCTGATGGGCCTGAAGCAGCAGCTCAAGGCCGGCGACACGGTGCCTATCACGCTGAAGTTCGAGCAGAACGGCAAGTTGACCGAGCAGACCGTCAAGGCCGAGGTGCGCGACGTGACCGCGCCGGCCGCCCAGCCGGCCGGCCACATGCAGCACAAGCACTGAGCACCGGGATTGCCCGGCGGCCGCGCGCCGCTCAGCCGCGCAGGCTGATGGCCGCCGCGTCCTCGTCCTCGGGCGCGGCCACGGCCTGGCGCACGCGCTCGCGCAGCCAGGTGTGGCCCGGGTCGGCGTCGGCCTTCTCGGGCCAGATCATGCTGTAGGTGAAGCCGGGGATCGTGAACGGCGCCTCGAAGATCGCCAGGCGGCTGTCGGCCAGCGCTTCCAGGCTGCGCCGCGCCGTGGTCAGGACCATGTTGGTGCCGACGATCAGCGCCGGCGCCACGCTCCAGTGCGGCACCGAGCAGGCGATCTTGCGCCGCCCGCCCAGCCGCGTCACCGCCGCGTCGATGGCCTCGCCGCGCTCGGTGGCGGCGGTCACCAGCACGTGGGAGCGCGCCAGGTAGGCCACGTGGTCGAGCCGGCCCGTGTCGCGCACCGTGGCGGCATCGACCGCGCAGGCGAAGTCGTCGTCGAACAGCACCGCCGTGCGCACGCCCTCGGGCTCGAACGCAAAGGCGCCCAGCGCGATGTCCAGCTCGCCGTCGGCAATCTGGGCCGTCATCGTCTCGCGGCTGGCCTGCGTGACCACCAGGTCGATATTGGGGGCCGCCCGGCGCAGCGCGCGCAGCAGCCGCGGCAGCACCACCAGTTCGCCATAGTCGGACATCGCCATGCGGAACGAGCGCCGCGCCGTGGCCGGCTGGAATCCGCCCGGCCCCAGCAGGATGCGCACCTGCGCCAGCGCCTCGGCCAGCGGGGCGGTCAGTTCGTGGGCCCGGGGCGTGAGCACCAGCCCGCCCTGGCCGCGCACCAGCAGCGGATCGTCCAGCAACTGCCGCAGCCGCGCCAGCGAATGGCTGACGGCCGGCTGGCTGAGCTGAAGCCGCAGCGCCGCGCGCGAGATATGGCGTTCGGCCAGCAGTGCTTCCAGCACCACCAGCAGGTTGAGGTCGATTCCACGAAGGCTATTCATGACGCGAATGTTAAACCGGAGTGGGCCCGTTTTGTCATTCGCGTAACCGCAGGCGCGAAAAAATTCACGACGGATTAGGAGGTGTCTCAGACTGGCGACGTTTCAGGCAGTCCGGACAGAGGCAGTGCTGGCCCGGCACGATCTGGCGCGCCGGCAGCAGCGGCAGGCTGGCGCACCAGCATTCGGGCAGCCCCGCCGCGTACCCGCAGACGAAGGCCGCACCGCAGGCGCTGCAACGCTCCACGGGCAGCAGGCGCCCGGCCTGGATCGTCGACGGGTCGGTCATGGCGTGTATCCTTGTTGCATTGCCGCAGTTGCAATGCCGCCGCCGGTTTCTTGTAGAATCGGCGCCTGCCCGCATTGCCGGGTCGCCCCGTATCGCCGTCCTGCGGCGGACGGTTCGTCATGATACCTGCTCCAGATCACACGGAATGTCCGAAGCCATGAACGCTGACAATCCTGGGCCTGCCACCACGTCGGTAGCGGCCATCGCCCCCGCCCTCAAGGCCGAAATCCTTGCCGAGGCCCTGCCCTACATCCGCAAGTTCCACGGCAAGACCATTGTGGTCAAGTACGGCGGCAACGCGATGACCGAGGAAAAGCTCAAGCACGGCTTTGCGCGCGACGTGATCCTGCTGAAGCTGGTGGGCATGAACCCGGTGGTGGTGCACGGCGGCGGCCCGCAGATCGACGAGGCGCTGAAGAAGGTGGGCAAGGTCGGCACGTTCATCCAGGGCATGCGGGTGACCGACGAGGAAACGATGGAAGTCGTGGAATGGGTGCTCGGCGGCGAGGTCCAGCAGGACATCGTCATGCTGATCAACCAGTACGGCGGCCAGGCGGTGGGCCTGACGGGCAAGGACGGTGGGCTGATCCGCGCCAAGCGCCTGCAGATGCCCGACCGCGAGAACCCGGGCACGTTCATCGACATCGGCTACGTGGGCGACATCGAGGCGATCAACCCGGCCGTGGTCAAGGCGCTGCAGGACGACGCGTTCATCCCGGTGATCTCGCCGATCGGCTTCTCCGACGATGGCCAGGCGTACAACATCAACGCCGACGTGGTGGCCGGCAAGATGGCCGAGATCCTGAAGGCCGAGAAGCTCGTCATGATGACGAACATCCCCGGCGTGATGGACAAGAAGGGCAACCTGCTGACCGACCTGTCGGCGCGCGAGATCGAGGAACTGTTCGCCGACGGCACCATTTCTGGCGGCATGCTGCCGAAGATCTCGTCGGCGCTCGATGCCGCCAAGAGCGGCGTGCATTCGGTCCACATCATCGACGGCCGCATCGAGCACTCGCTGCTGCTGGAAATCCTGACCGAACAGGCGTTCGGCACGATGATCCGCTCGCACTGAGCGCATTTCCCCCGGGGGCCCGCGCTGCGCGGGTTCCCGTCCCTTCCCATTCAGGTTCACAATCCCGGCGTGTTCATCCGACAGCCCACCCAGCGTCGCGGCAGGGACCGCGCTCGCCGCCAATCGTCCGCCGAGGGCCCGCGCCATCGCCCGCGCCGGCACCTGCTGCGCGGCGCGGCCGGCGACAACGGCGGCCGCACGGTCTGGCTGTTCGACCTCGACAACACGCTGCACGACGCCTCGCACGCCATTTTCCCGTCCATCAACCGGCTGATGACGGCCTACGTGGCGCGCGTGCTGGGCAGCGACGAGGCTACGGCCAGCCGCGTGCGGGTGGAATACTGGCAGCGCTACGGCGCCACGCTGCTCGGCATGATCCGCCACCATCAGGTGGACCCGGCCGACTTCCTGCGCGCGGCGCACCATTTCCCCGAACTGGCCGACATGGTGCGCGTGCGTCGGGGCCTGGCGGCGGCGCTGGGGCGGCTGCCGGGGCGCAAGATCCTGGTCACCAACGCGCCGCGCGACTACGCGCTGGCCGTGATGGCGGTGGCCGGCATCGACCGGTATTTCGAGCGGGTGGTGGCCATCGAGGACATGTGGGTGCACGGCCATTTGCGTCCGAAGCCTGACCGGCGCATGCTGCGCCGGTTGCTGGCCCAGACCGGCGTGGCGCCGCGCCGCGTGGTGCTGGTGGAAGACACGGTCTCGCACCTGAAGGCGTACGCCGGGCTGGGCATCCGGACGGCCTGGGTGACCGGCTTCCTGCGCACGCTGGCGCCGTCGCGGCCCCACGTGGTGCCGGCGCAGGCCGGCGCGGCGCGCGATGCGGCCACGAAGTCAGCGCTGGCTGCCGAGGATCGGCAGCATGTGGGTCACGCCGCCCAGGAGCGCTCGGTGACGCTGGTGGCGGCCGAGAGCCAGGACCCGTCGGCCGGGCAGCCGGGCCCGACTGCGGCAACGGCGCCACAGATGGCGGCCGCTGCCACCCCCAGGGTGCGCGCGCGCGTGGTGAATCGCCCGGGATATGTGGACATAAAAGTACAATTGATGCATCAACTCCTACGACAAAAGCGGAGAATCGGGTCATGACGCAAACCATCGCTCGCGAGGCAGGGGCAGCCATGCCAGTTGCCCAACCGGCCCAGGCGGCCATCGATCCGGAGGCGCCGGCCCGCAAGCGCCCGCGCCCGGGCGAACGCCGCATCCAGATCCTGCAGACGCTGGCCGGCATGCTCGAACATCCGCGCGGGGAAAAGATCACGACGGCCGCGCTGGCCGCCCGGCTGTCGGTGTCCGAGGCCGCGCTGTACCGGCACTTCGCCAGCAAGGCGCAGATGTTCGAAGGGCTGATCGGCTTCATCGAGCAGACGGTGTTCGGCCTGATCAACCAGATCACCACGCAGGAGGAACACGGCCTGCGGCAGGTGCAGGCCATCGTGCGGATGCTGCTGAACTTTGCCGAGAAGAACCCGGGCATGACGCGCGTGCTGACCGGCGAGGCGCTGGTGGGCGAGCACGAGCGGCTGCAGGAACGGATCAACCAGATGATCGACCGCATCGAGGCGTCGCTGCGGCAGTGCCTGAAGGTGGCGGTCACGCAGGCCGCGTTCCCGGCCGACGCCGACATCCCCGTGCGCGTGGCGCTGATCACGGCCACGGTGCAGGGCCACTGGCACCGCTACGCGCGCAGCGGCTTTCGCAAGCTGCCGGGCGACAACATCGACGCCCAGCTGCGCGTGCTGCTGGGCTGAACGCGGGCCGCGCCGCGGCGGCTGGCAGGCCGGCATGAGCACGGCGCGCGCTTTGCACTATAATGTGCGGGTCGCGCCGATTTGATGACTGGCTTGCGGGCGCGCGGCAGCGGGAGGACGTCTCTCCGGTTGCCAATATAAATGCGGCTAAAGAGGTTGGGTTGGTGCCTCGCGGATGCTGTTTCCGCCCGAAGCGCTGACACGCGGAACCCCGCGAGAAGCCCGACTTGGCTGCGAATCCCACGCATTGGCCGGTCGGGTTTTTTTATGCCCGCTGATTTCACGCGGGCCTGTTCCATGACCGATGTCGCTCCTCCCGCTGGCGTGCTAGACGTGCCGACCGACTCCGTCGGCGTCGTCACGCCCCAGCGCCTGCATTTCGCCGAACCCCTGAAGCTGCGCAACGGCACCCAGCTTGCCGGCTACGACCTGATGGTCGAGACCTACGGCACGCTCAACGCCGCGCGCAGCAACGCCGTGCTGGTGTGCCACGCGCTGAACGCGTCGCACCACGTGGCCGGCATCGCCGCCGACAATCCGCGCGATATCGGCTGGTGGGACAACATGGTGGGGCCGGGCAAGCCGCTCGATACCGACCGCTTCTTCGTCATCGGCGTGAACAACCTGGGGTCGTGCTTCGGGTCCACGGGGCCGATGAGCACCAACCCGGCCACGGGCGCCCCGTATGGCGCGCTGTTCCCGGTGGTGACGGTGGAGGACTGGGTCAACGCGCAGGCGCGCGTGGCCGACCACTTCGGCATCGAGCAATTCGCGGCCGTGATGGGTGGCAGCCTGGGCGGCATGCAGGCGCTGGCCTGGAGCCTGATGTACCCGGACCGGCTGCGGCACTGCATCGTGGTGGCGTCCACGCCGAAGCTGTCGGCGCAGAACATCGCGTTCAACGAGGTGGCGCGCAGCGCCATCCTGTCCGACCCGGACTTCCACGGCGGCAACTACTACGCGCACAACGTCAAGCCCAAGCGCGGCCTGCGCGTGGCGCGGATGATCGGCCATATCACGTACCTGTCCGACGAGGACATGGCCGAGAAATTCGGCCGGACGCTGAAGGCCGAGGACATCCGCTTCTCGTTCGACGTCGAGTTCCAGGTGGAAAGCTACCTGCGCTACCAGGGCGACAAGTTCGCCGAATACTTCGACGCCAACACCTACCTGCTGATCACGCGCGCGCTGGACTACTTCGACCCGGCACTGGCCTTCCAGGGCGACCTGACCAGGACCATGGCGCAGACGCACGCGAAGTTCCTGGTGGTCAGCTTCAGCACCGACTGGCGCTTTGCACCGAACCGCAGCCGCGAGATCGTCAAGGCGCTGCTCGACAACAAGCGGCAGGTGTCTTACGCCGAGATCGACGCGCCGCACGGCCACGATGCCTTCCTGCTGGAAGACCCGCGCTACCACAACCTGATGCGCGCCTACTACGCACGCATTGCCGAGGAGATCGGTGCATGAACGCCGCCGCCAATCCCAACATCCTCGCGCTGCGTCCGGACTTTCGGGCGATTGCCCGCTGGGTGGAGCCGAACTCGACCGTGCTGGACGCCGGCTGCGGCGACGGCAGCCTGCTGCGCGTGCTGCAGGACGAGCTGGACGTGAAGGCGTACGGCATCGAGATCCGTGACGAGGAAGTGCTGGCCTGCGCGCAGAAGGGCGTCAACGTGATCCAGCAGAACCTGGAGGGCGGGCTGGCGCTGTTCGAGGACAAGAGCTTCGACACGGTGATCCTGTCCCAGACGCTGCAGACCATCCACAACACGGCCCAGGTGCTGCGCGACACGCTGCGGGTGGGCCGCGAGTGCATCGTCTCGTTTCCGAACTTCGGCTACTGGCCGCACCGGCTGTCGGTGTTCCAGGGCCGCATGCCGGTGTCCGAATCGCTGCCGTACCAGTGGTACAACACGCCCAACGTACGGGTGCTGACGATCCGCGACTTCGAGGAACTGGCGCCCAAGGTGGGCCTGCGCGTGCTGGACCGCGTGGTGATGCACGAGGGCGTGACCGTGAACTGGGGCGTCAACTGGCGCGGCAGCCTGGCGGTGTACCGGGTGGCGGCGGCCTGACCCAGGCGGCGGCCCCGGCACGTCCCTAGCTTGACGCAAGCCTCTGGCGGGCATACCGTACGCAAGTTAGCGAACGATCGTACGTTTTTCCTGCCCGAGGTTGCCCCCATGACATCAGCGCCCCTGCATCCGCTCGACCAAGCCCTGCAACTGGAACCGGCCGGCGAGCATCGCTTTCGCGGCCATACCAGCCAGGCCTACTGGAACATGATCGGGCCGTTTGGCGGCGCCACGGCGGCGGTCATGCTGAGCGCCGCGCTGCGCCACCCCGAGCGGCTGGGCGACCCCAGCGCGCTGACCGTCAACTTTGCCGGGCCGATTGCCGAGGGCGCGTTCGAGGTGGTGGCGCGGCCGTCGCGGACCAACCGGTCCACCCAGCACTGGCACCTGGAACTGTTGCAGAACGGCGAGATCACGACCACCGGCAGCGCCGTGTTTGCCGTGCGCCGCGATACCTGGCGCTGTGGCGAGGCGACGATGCCGGCCGTGCCGGCCGCCGATGCGCTGCCCCCGATGGGCGGCTTTGCCCCGGTGAAATGGCTGGGCAGCTACGACATGCGCGCCGTGCGCGGCGCCAAGCCGACGACCGAGCCCGGCACCGAGCATCCGGACAGCCTGACGCAGTTCTGGCTCCGCGACCAGCCGCCGCGCACGCCGGACTACGCCGCCATGGCGGCCTGGTGCGACGCTTTCTACCCGCGCATCTTCCTCAAGCGCGCGGGCTTCGTGCCGGCCGGCACCGTGTCGCTGACCACCTATTTCCACGCCGATGCGGCCACGCTGGCCGCGCTGGGCCACCGCCACGTGCTGGGCAGCGCGCAGGCGCGCGTGTTCCGGCAGGGCTTCTTCGACCAGACCGCCGAGATCTGGAGCCCCGACGGCGACCTGCTGGCCAGCTCGCACCAGATCGTCTACTACAAGGAATGACCCTCAGGCCGGGCGCGCCACGGCGGCTTCGGCCGGCTCGCGCGCCTGGGCCTCGTAGCGATGCACGGTGCCGCGCATCGCCCAGAGCAGCGCCACGCCGGGCAGCGCCGCGACGACCGTGCCCAGGTAGAACGGCGCCCATCCCCAGGCTTCGACCATGTAGCCCGACGTCGGGCCTACGTAGACGCGCCCGATCGACGCCAGCGCCGACAGCAGCGCGTACTGCGTGGCCGAGAACGACCGGTTGCAGAGCGTCATCAGCAGCGCCACGAACGCGGCCGTGCCCATGCCGCCGCAGATGTTTTCCACCGCGATGGTGGCGGCCATCGTCCACAGGTGCGGCGGCGTCACGGCCAGCATCCAGTAGCCCAGGTTCGACCCGGCCTGGAGCAGCCCGAACAGCATCAGCGACCGGTACAGCCCCAGCCGCACCATCAGCGATCCGCCAAACAGCGCGCCCAGGATGGTGGCCGCCAGGCCCAGCGTCTTGTTGACGATGCCGACCTGGCCGGGATCGAAGCCCAGGCCGCGGATCAGGAACGTGGTGGACAGGCTGCCCGCGAAGGCGTCGCCAAGCTTGTAGAGCACGATCAGCAGCAGCAGCCACCACGCGCCCTGCCGGCCGAAGAAGTCGCGCAGCGGGCCCAGCACGGCCTCTTCGAGCGAACGCGGCGCGCGCGCCGGCGCATCGGGTTCGGGCGCCCAGAACAGCGTGAGCAGCCCAACCCCCATCAGCCCGGCCATCAGCAGGTACATGTTCGACCAGCCGAGCACGCGGTCCGCCAGATACAGCGCCAGCCCGCCCGACACCAGCATCGCCAGCCGGTAGCCCAGCACCTTCACGGCCGCCCCGGCGCCGCGCTCGGCGGGGCGCAGCACGTCGGTGCTGTAGGCATCGAACACGATGTCCTGCGACGCCGACAGGAAGGCCACCAGCGTGGCCAGCGCGGCCAGCGTCCAGAGGGCCTGCTGCGGCGGGCAGAACGCCATGGCCGCGATGCTGGCCACCAGCCCGAGCTGCGTCACCAGCAGCCAGCCGCGCCGGCGCCCCAGCAGCGGCGGCGTGTAGCGGTCCATCAGCGGGGCCCACAGGAACTTGAAGATATACGCCTGCCCCACCAGCGAGAAGAAGCCGATGGTCTTGATGTCGAGCCCTTCCACGGTCATCCAGGCCTGCAGGGTGCCCGATGTCAGCGCCAGCGGCAGGCCCGAGGCAAAGCCGAGCGTGAGCATGGCGCCGATGCGGCGGTTGCGGAAGATGTCGAGGTAGGTATGGAAATTCATGATGGGGTGGCGCCGGGGCTGGCGTGTATTATTGCATCACCGTCCGCGCCGCCCCGCGGACTTTTCACGTACGCTTGGTGCCGTATCCGCGCCTGCCCGCGCGCCGGCCGCCCGTTCATCCCATCCTGCCCCAGATCATGCGCCAGTCCTGCCTGCGTCCCATGCTCGCCGCCGTGGCCTGTGCCATGGCGCTGCCCGCCCTGGCCCAGGAGGTGGCGCTGGTGGCCGCGCCCGACGACGGCGTGCGCGTGGAGCGCCGCTATTCGAAAGTACGCGAGATCGTGCCGATGGAGGTCATCGACCAGCAGGCCGCCCGCGAGTACGAGCAGGTCAAGCAGGAAGCCATCGCGCGCCGCACGCTGCTGGACGACGACCACCCGCAGGTGCGGCGGCTGCGCGAGATCGGCATCCGGCTGCTGCCGCAGACCGTGCTCTGGAATCCGCGCGCCGGCCGCTGGCCGTGGGAAATCAACGTGATCCGCGCCAAGCAGGTCAATGCGTTCTGCATGCCGGGCGGCAAGATGGCCGTCTACACCGGGCTGCTGGACGACCTGAAGCTGACCGACGACGAAGTGGCCGTGGTGATGGGGCACGAGATTGCCCACGCGCTGGAAGAGCACGCGCGCCAGCGCGCGGCGCAGGCCGAGATCTCGAACCTGGGCGCCAACGTGGTGTCCCAGCTCACCGGGTTTGGCAACCTGGGCAACATGGATATTGGCTCGAACGCCAGGATGCTGTCGCTTCGGTTCTCGCGCGCGGAGGAAACCGAGGCGGACCTGATCGGCATGGATATCGCCGCCCGCGCCGGCTACGACCCCCGCGCGGCCATCACGCTCTGGCAGAAGATGGGCAAGTTCCTGCAGGCCGGCGACGAGTTCACGTCGACCCATCCGTCCGGCCGCACCCGCATCGCCGTGCTGGAGGCGCACATGAAGGAAGTGCTGCCGCTGTACGCCAGCAGCATGAACATGCCGATGGAAAAACTCGCGCCTTACCAGCCGAACATGGCCAACCTGGGCGGCGCGCCGGTCGACGCCGGCGACGAGGACCGCATGCGGCCGCTCAAGCCATGAAAAAACCGGCTCCGAGGAGCCGGTTTTGTTTTGCGGGCCGGGAAGGGGGCGCCTTCCCGCGTCGCCGCCGCGCTCAGGCCGCCAGGCCCGTGGCCTCGTCGGCGCCGATGCGCACGTTCATGCACTGCACGGCCGCGCCGGCGGCACCCTTGCCCAGGTTGTCCAGGCGCGCCACCAGGTTGAGCTGGTCGGCGTTGCCGAACACGAACAGGTCCACGCGGTTGGTGTCGTTGCTGCCCTGGACGTCGAAGAAGCCCTTGTCCAGGTTCTCGTCGCTGTTGTACGGGTGCACGCGCACGAACTGCTCGCCTTCGTAGTGCTTGCGGTAGATGTCCAGGATGGCCTCGGCATCGGCCTGGCGCGACAGCAGCGACGGGTACACCGGCACCGTCACCGACAGGCCCTTCAGGAAGTTGCCGACGATCGGGTTGAAGATCGGCGCCCGCGCCAGCCCGCCCTGCACGCGCATTTCCGGCAGGTGCTTGTGCGCCAGGCCCAGCGCGTACGGACGCGGGCTCATCAGCTTCGGGTTACCGCCCGCCTCGAACTCGGCAATCATCGACTTGCCGCCGCCGCTGTAGCCGGTCAGCGAGAACGCCGAGACCGGGTAGTCGGCCGGCATCAGCCCGGCTTCCACCAGCGGGCGCACGGCCAGCACGAAGGCGCTGGCGTGGCAGCCCGGCACCGCGATGCGGTTGCTGGCGCGGATCTTGTCGCGCTGGCCGCGCGTCAGCTCGGGCAGGCCATACGCCCAGTCGTCGGCGGTACGGAACGCCGTGCTGGCGTCGATCACGCAGGTATCGGGGTTCGTGACCAGCGAGACGGCCTCGCGCGAGGCAACGTCCGGCAGGCACAGGAAAGAGACATCCGAGGCGTTCAGGAAGCGTGCGCGCTCCTGCGGGTCCTTGCGCTTGTCATCGGCAATGCGCAGCAGCTCAACATCGGAGCGACCCGAGAGATAGTCAAGCAGCCGGAGACCCGTGGTGCCTTCCTGACCATCGACGAACACTTTGAAAACCATGGCGGACTCACTGTGAAAAATGCGAAGAGTCTCCTGTCCTGGGGGGCGGGAGGGTAGGAGCATACCATTGCTGGCCTGCTCCCCCCTAAGAACCGTACGTGCGAGTTTCCTCGCATACGGCTCAAGCCTTCACAAAGTGCTCAAGAGACATCAAACACCGGCTTCACAACGGTTCTACCGTGCTGGTGTACCTGGATATGACAGTTCGGATGCAGCAATACTCGATTTCCTAGAGCGTCCGACCCACCGTGGGCCCGGTAGACGATGTGGTGGTCATCCCACCCGGTCTCTTTGGTTATCTTGCACTGACACACCGCGCACAAGCCCCGCTGGTCGACATACAGCTTGATCCACTGTTTCCGGTGAGACATGTTTTCCAACATGCGGTCCCGGCGTAGATTTTCGCCATACATTTCCTGCGCTGGATCGAAGGGGTTGAACTCCCCTCGAATCTTCTTGTGCCTTCTAATGGGCGTGCTGGCAAGCGAGTACAACTCCTGCCAACGCCGTTCCCCATCATCTTCCACAAACTCGGTCCCGAACACCCAGTTCCGATCGCCAAACGACGCGAAGTACTTCTTCCGCACCCATTCGGCATTCTTTCCTCGGTGCCGCCGTTTCGCCCACCAGAGCAGAGCGCGGAAGATACTGCGCTCCATTTTGTTGAACGACTCTTTCGCCACAACTGGACTGTGATACTGTGCCCAGCCTCTCAGCATCGGGTTCAGCAGGCGGATAAGATTCTCCTGCTTTGCCGTCTTATTGGCGCTGATGACCTCCTTCACCTTGCGGTAGAACGCTTGCGCGTTTTTCTTGCTCGGTTTGATGAGCAGCGTTCCCGAGTACTTCCGGAAATTCCACCCGAGGAAGTCGAAACCCTCGGCTATGCTGACGATCCGCGTTTTCTCCGTGGACAGTGAAAGCCCCCGTGTTGCTAGGAACCTTTCTACCCACGGTTTCACTTCGTTAGCTAATACCTCCGGCGTGTTGCCGGTGATTACGAAGTCGTCCGCGTAACGTACAACATTGACCTTGAGCCGCTTCGCGTTGTTGACGCCCAGTGTCGTCCGTAAGAACTCCACCAGTTGCCGTTCCAACCCGTTTAGCGCCACGTTTGCCAAGGTTGGGGAAATAATGCCCCCCTGTGGCGTACCGGCTTCGGTCGCCTGAAACTGGCCCTGAAATACCACGCCAGCTTTCAACCACTTCCGAAGGATTGCTTTGTCCATTGGGACATTGCGCTCCAGCCAGTCATGGCTGATGTGGTCGAAGCACCCGCGGATATCCGCCTCTAGTACCCATTGGGCCGAAGCCTTTTGGGATAAAGAGACGAAAAGCTGGGACATGGCATCCGCCGTGGATCGATTGATCCGGAACCCATAAGAGTTCGGATCGCTTGTCCCCTCGGACACCGGCTCCAGCGCCAGCAGATACAGCGCCTGCATGGCCCGGTCCAACATGGTCGGAATACCCAGAGGGCGTTCCTTTCCATTAGCTTTGGGAATGAAGACCCGCCGCAGTGGCAGAGGTCGATACCCCCGGCGCTTCAACCGTCCGATGGCTTGCCACCGAACTTCAGGCGAGTCCCAGAGCTCGCGGTCGACACCTGCCGTCCGCTTACCTTGGTTCTCCGTCACTCGTCGTACCGCCGATGCCTTGGCGGAGAACGAGCGGGTCAGAGACCGTTGCAGGGCTTTCACCCTGCGCCAATCCCTTTCCTGTGTCGCCTTCGCAATTCGAATCTGCATTGCCCGGACATTCCGGTCGACGCAGCGCCAATTGATGTCGCCCCATCGTTGCGGAATGCCGGAGGGCGCAGATTCATCCTCGCGGATCAATGCTTCCATGCTGCTCTCCTATCTTGAGGACTTCCCCAAACAGCAGAGACAACATGCCCCTTGAGGGGCATGTCACCCCCCAAGGGAAGAAAATTAAACAAGCGAGTTCAGTCAGCCGTCTTGCGACGAAAGACCAGTTGGAAGTCTGCCCGCTTTCGCGTGGGATGATGTTTCAACCCCTATCCGGATCATTACAACCCGGCGTTCGCTTTTTCCAACCTCCCATACCCGCACAGCCGACAGCGTTCCTTGCGGTTCGCCTGCCAGAGCCATACTGCGCTCCGGCAGCCATACGGGCTTACCACGTTCCCTGCGCGTTACAAGACCGGGTTAGGGCCTGCCTCTCCACCGGTGGTCTGTTGACGACGTATCCCGAGTTCTCAGCGGAATATCCGACCACGTACCTTTTGGTTAGTGCCTATCAGCAGCTTTGGCACAGCAATGCTCACGGTGTTTAACAGCAGTTCACTTACATTACCCATACCAGTCAGCCTGGCTCCTCGACCCCATTGCTGCTCGGAGTCTCTACGCCCCTATCTCACGATAGGGACGCACCCTTGCGGGGGCTACGTTGTCAGGAGAGCTTCATACCCCGCCGTTACCAGCGACGCATGTCTCCCTAGGCTACTGTCAGTCGCATGACAGGTTCTCTATCGAGGCACCCTCGCGGGCGTACTCGACCGAACCATAACGCGCAGAGCTATACGCTCCGGGGAAACCTCACTTCATTACTTGAGTGCCGCCATGTCGGCAGGCGCTTGACGGAAGAGGGGCCCTTGCGGGCTCATGTCTCCGTCCCAAAGGCGTAGCGCCGATCCTGCTGGATCGGTTTAAATGCTATGTGGCTTTTGCGCAACAAAAACAGCCGTCGCACGTCCGCCCGCACCCTCCTTGGAGGGGCGTTTATAGGGAATCTGCCCAAAGGCGAGCGTCCCCACCTTTGGGCAATGGCTGGAAATCCATCCAGCAAATAGCAAGCTGCGAGTTGACCGATACGCTGGCCTTCCCACAACACATGGACTCGCTCCAGCCTTGCGGCCGGGCTTGTCAAAGCAAGAAATGGTTGAGATTGGACGGTTCAGGCCAAAGCCTTCTCCTTGTCTCAACAGAGGTCGATGCTCTTAACGTAGAGCTGCCGGACACGAAGTGCGTGTCGCACGAGAACCTGCATTGTAGCGAGGTTGGGGGCCGGACGTGGGGTTTACGCCAAAACCGCCGTTGCGATCTGGCGCAGTTCCGTCGTGGCGAAAAATCGCCAAGTCGGTTCCGCACCCGGACCTGCTGGAGGAACCGCGCTCCATCTGACGCATGACGCAGGCACGGCCACCCGCCGGCCGCCGCGCCAGGGGTCACGCCGGCATCACAACGGAAAATCGTAGTCGATCGACAGCGGCGCGTGGTCGCTGAACTTCTCGTCCTTGTAGATGGCGCAGGCCTTGGCCGTGGCGGCGATCCTGGCGGTTGCCAGGTGGTAATCGATACGCCACCCGACGTTCTTGGCATAGGCCTGGCCGCGGTTGCTCCACCACGTGTACTGCTCGGGGCGCGGGTCGAGCTGGCGGAAGACGTCGACGTAGCCGTGGCTGTCGAACAGCGCGCCGATCCACGCGCGTTCCGCGGGCAGGAAGCCGGAGTTCTTCAGGTTGCCCTTCCAGTTCTTGATGTCGATTTCCTTGTGCGCGATGTTGACGTCACCGCACAGCACAATCTCGCGGCCGGTGGCCTTGAGCTGGAGCAGGTGGGGCAGGAACGCTTCCATGAATCGGAATTTCGCCAGTTGGCGTTCCTCGCCGCTGGAGCCGGACGGCACGTAGACCGAGATCACCGCAAGGTGCGGATACTGCACCTCGACGTAGCGGCCTTCGGCGTCGAACTCGGCGCAGCCGAACCCGGTCACCACGCGCTCCGGCTGGTGGCGCGTGTACAGGCCCACGCCGCTGTAGCCCTTCTTCTCGGCGTAGTGGAAGTAGCCGTGGTAGCCATGTGGCGCCAGGAAGGCGTCGGTCATGTCGGCCTGCTGGGCCTTCAGTTCCTGCACGCAGACCATGTCCGCGTCCTGCTTGCCCATCCAGTCGAAGAAGCCCTTCTTGTGGGCCGAGCGGATGCCGTTGAGGTTGGCGCTGATAATCCGTAACATCTCGGGAAATTTTGAATTCAGAGAGAAAAGATGACGCAGCAGACCACGCCGGACGCCCTGAGCCAGACCTTCATCCGCTTTGCGCTGGACGCGGGCGTGCTGTCCTTTGGCGAATTCGTGACCAAGGCCGGCCGCAAGTCGCCGTATTTCTTCAACGCCGGGCTGTTCAACCAGGGCGCGATGCTGGGCCAGGTGGCGCAATTCTACGCGAAGACCCTGATCAACTCGGGCGTGCAGTTCGACGTGCTGTTCGGGCCGGCGTACAAGGGCATCACGCTGGCATCGGCCACGGCGGTGGCGCTGGCCGGCATGGGCCGCGACGTCGGGTTTGCCTACAACCGCAAGGAAGCCAAGGACCATGGCGAAGGCGGCACGCTGGTTGGCGCGAAGCTGCAGGGCAAGGTGGTGATCGTCGACGACGTGATCTCGGCCGGCACCTCGGTGCGCGAGTCGATGCAGATGATCCGCGCGGCCGGCGCGGAGCCGGCGGCGGTGCTGATCGCGCTGGACCGCATGGAAAAGAGCGGCACCGCCGACGACATCGGCACCCATTCGGCCGTCCAGGACGTGCAGCGCGAGTACGGCGTGCCGGTCATCGCCATCGCCACGCTCAAGGACCTGCTGGCGTACCTGGATGCCTCGCAGGACCCCGCGCTGGGGAACTCTCGCGACGCTGTCGCGGCCTATCGTCAGAAGTACGGCGTCTGACCTGGAACCAGGGCCCCGCACGGGGCCTTTTTCTTTGGTGGACGAAACATTCCCGGCGGTCATTCAGCGGAGCAACGGCGTGGCGACAAAACGCGTGGCGCGGCAAGGCGCGGCGAAGGCAAGGACGGAAACAACGGACGTGAGCGGGCAGGCGCGGCCCCCGAGGCAGGCGATCCAGCGCGAAATGGGCGCGCAGGTGCCGCCACCGCAGGATTCCGCGCCCGCCGCGGCCACGCCGGCCGAGGCGAAACGCCCGGCGCGCCGCAAGGCCGCGCTACCGCTGGAACACTGCGCGCCGGACGCGCCGCCGCACGAGGGTCCTGCCCACGAGGCCTATGGCATCCGCGCGCTCGTGCTGCAGGGCGGCGGGGCGCTGGGGTCGTACCAGGCCGGCGTCTACCAGGGGCTGGCCGAGGGCGGCATCCATCCGAACTGGGTGGCGGGCATCTCGATCGGCGCGCTGAACGCGGCGGTGATCGCCGGCAATCCGCCTGAGACGCGCGTCGCGCAGCTTCGCGCGTTCTGGGAATACATCTGCGCCCAGCCGTGGCTGCCGGGGCTGCCGCTGGACCTGCTGACGGAAGCCGCGCCGCTGTGGCCGGAGCCGATGCGCGTCTGGTTCGACAGCCTCAACGCCACGCGCGCGCTGCTGGAAGGCCAGCGCGGCTTCTTCTCGCCGCGCGCCATCACGGACCTCTGGGCGCGCTTCGACGATCCGGGCAGCGCCAGCTACTACGACACCGCGCCGCTCAAGGCCACGCTCGAACGGTTTGTCGATTTCGACCGGGTCAACCGGCCCAGGGAGATGCGGGTGTCGGTGGGCGCGGTGAACGTGCGCACCGGCAACTTCGCGTACTTCGACAACACGCGCATGACGCTGCGGGCCGAGCATTTCATGGCGTCGGGCGCGCTGCCGCCCGGTTTTCCGGCCGTGGAGATCGATGGCGAGTACTACTGGGACGGCGGGCTGGTTTCGAACACGCCGCTGCAGGAGGTGCTGGCCGCACAGCCGCGGCGCGACGCGCTGATCTTCCAGGTCGATCTGTGGAGCGCGCGCGGCAAGCTGCCGCACAACCTGCTGGACGTGGCCGAGCGCCAGAAGGACATCCAGTATTCCAGCCGCACCCGCGCGATCACCGACTACATGCGCGAGCAGCAGAACTACCGCCGGATGCTCAGCGAGCTGATGGCGCTGGTGCCGCCCTCGAAGCGCGACGACCCGTGGTTCCGCCGCGCCGCCGACCACGCCTGCGACGCGCGCCGCAACGTGATCCAGCTCATCTACCGCGACAAGACCTTCGAAGGCAGCGCCAAGGACTACCAGTTTGGCGTGTTGACGATGCACGAGCACTGGTCCAGCGGGCTCGACGATATCCGCGACACGTTGAAGCACCCCCACTGGCTGGCGATGCCCAGCGCCGAGCGCCCGTTCGTCACCCACGACGTACATCGCGGCAACGGCGACACCTGACGCGCGCCGCTACTCGACGACCACCTTGGCCAGTTCCGGCTTGGGTGGCGGGTAGTCGGGCCGCAGTTGGTCAAAGGTGGTCTTGAGGATGTCCGCGACCACCAGGTTGCGGTGGCTCTTCGAATCGGCCGGGACGATGTACCACGGGCTCTGCGGCGTGGCCGTGGCCGCGATGGCGTCCTCGTAGGCGCGCTGGTATTCCTTCCAGAACTTGCGCTCGGCCAGGTCCTGCATGTCGAACTTCCAGTGCTTCTGCGGATCGGCAATGCGCTGCTCCAGCCGCTGCTTCTGCTCGTCCTTCGAAATGTGCAGGAAGCACTTGACGATCGTGGTGCCCGTTTCCACCAGCATTTGCTCGAACTCGCGGATCTGCCGGTAGCGGCGCTTGCATTCTTCGTCGTCGATCCAGCCATGCACGCGCGTGATCAGCACGTCTTCGTAGTGGCTGCGGTTGAAGATCACGATCTCGCCCTTGCGCGGCACCTGCGCGTGCACCCGCCACAGGTAGTCGCGCGCCAGTTCCTCGGGTGTCGGCGACTTGAAGCTGGCGATGCGGATGCCCAGCGGATCGAAGCTGCGGAACACCGATCGCACGGTGCCGTCCTTGCCGCTGGTATCCATCCCCTGCAGCACGATCAGCAGCTTGTGCCGGTGCTCGGCGTAGAAGACGTCCTGCACGGCATCGAGCTGCTGGGCCAGCTCTCCCAGCCGCGCCTCGTCGGAAGCCTTGCTGCCCGTGGACAGCGGCTTGCCGCCCGCGTCGAAGTTCGCCAGCTTGAAACCCTTGCCGGCGGTGATACGAAAATCGTCCAGCGTCATGCGCGCTCCCGGTGACCGTGCGTTCGATCCGCCATGGTCGGGCAAGCCGCTGGTGGCGTCAATCGCCGAGCGCGTCGAGGTCGATGGTGCCGTCGAACACCGTGGTGGCGGGGCCGGTCATCTGCACGGGCTGGCCGGGGCCTTGCCACGCGATGGTCAGGTCGCCGCCGTGGGTGTGGACCGTGACCGGCGAATCGAGCAGGCCGCGCTGGATGCCGGCCACTACGGCCGCGCAGGCGCCCGTGCCGCAGGCCAGCGTCTCGCCGGCGCCGCGCTCGAAGACGCGCAGGTTGATCGTGTGGCGGTCGGCGATGGCCATGAAGCCCGCGTTGACGCGGTTCGGGAACGCCTTGTGGTGCTCGATGACGGGGCCGTCCTGCAGCACGGGAAACTGCTCGACGTCGTCCACCACCTGCACCGCGTGCGGGTTGCCCATCGACACGGCCGAGATCCATTCGGTACGGCCGTTGATCTCCAGGCCGTAGAGCGTGTCGGCGCCTTCGGTGCGCGTGGGCAGGCCGTCGGCCAGGAACGGTACGCGCGCCGGCGTCAGTTCCGGCGCGCCCATGTCCACGGTGACCTGCCCGTCGTCCTGCAGCGTCAGCGTGATCACGCCGTTCATCACCTCCACGCGCACCGAGCGCTTGTCGGTCATGCCCTTGTCGGTGACAAAGCGTACGAAGCAGCGGGCGCCGTTGCCGCAGTGCTCCACCTCGCCGCCATCGGCATTGAAGATCCGGTAGCGGAAGTCGACGTCGTCGCGTGACGATTTCTCCACAATCAGGATCTGGTCGGCACCAATGCCGAAGTGGCGGCTGGCCAGCGCGCGCCATTGCGCTTCGGTCAGGTCGAGCTTCTGGTGGATGCCGTCCAGCACGATGAAATCGTTGCCGGCGCCGTGCATCTTGGTGAACTGGAGTTTCATGGTGCCGATTGTAGTCAGTAGATGTCCGGTTCGCCGGGCGGCCGGTGCTTGAAGCGCTTGTGCACCCAGTAGTAGTCGGCCACGCGCGGGCGGATGGCTTCCTCGAAGAAGGCGTTCATGCGGCGCGTGTCGTCGGTCACGCTCTCGCCGGGGTAGTTGTCCCACGGCGGCAGCAGGTGCAGCACGTAGCCCTGGTAGTCGGGCAGCTGCTCGGTATAGATCGGCACCACCTTGGCGCCGGCCAGCCGCGCCAGCCGCGACACCGCAGTCAGCGTCAGCGCCTGCACGCCGAAGAACGGCACGAACTCGGAGTCGCGCTCGCCAAAATCCATGTCCGAGATCAACTGCAGGGCCTCGCCCTTCTTGAGCACGCGCAGGATGTTCCGCACGCTGTCATTGCGCGAGATCATGTTGGCGCCAAAGCGGCCGCGCGCCACTTTCAGGAAGTCGTCGAACAGCTTGTTCTTCTGCACGGTGTACAGCGACGCGCCCGAGCGGCCCACGTGGTCGCGCAGGTGCATGGTCAGGCGGATGGCGCCCGCTTCCAGCCCGGACAGGTGCAGCGTCACGAGGATGTGGGGCTGGCCGTCCAGCGCCAGCAGGTTGCCGTGATCCTTGATCTGGACCAACTCGCGCATCTTGGCCTCGCCGCAGGTCCAGAAGATGCCGCCTTCGGCAAAGCTGCGGAACACCTTGCGGTAGCTCTCGCGCGCCAGCGCGTCGATCTCGGCGTCGCTGTGGTCCGGGAAGCACAGGCGCAGGTTGGCGCGGACCACCTCGCGGCGCGGGTTCGGCACCAGGTAGAGGACGCTGCCGAGCGCCTCGCCAAAGCGGGCCACAAAGGCGTACGGGAGTTTGCCCAGCACCGTCAACAGGCCGATGCCGAGCCAGGTAAGAAAGCGGCTCATTGATTCTCGTCGTTGGTGACCGCCGCGCCGGCGTCGGCCATGGCGGGCGGCAGTCCGGCGCCGGCCGGATGCTTGTAGCGGTTATAGCCCCACAGGTACTGGGTCGGATCGATCGCGATCAACTGCTCGATCGCGGCGTTGATCGCGGCCGATGCCTGCGCGGGGTCGTCGGGCAGCATGCCGCCGTCGCACAGCACCCGCAGGTGGCCCCGGTAGCCCACGCCGCGCGGCAGGCGCTCGGCAAAGACGGCGACGATCGGCGCGCGCGTCAGTTGCTGCAGCCGGTGCACCAGCGTCATCGAATAGGCCGGCTTGCCATAGAACGGCGCCCAGGTGCCCTCGCCGGCACTTGGCACCTGATCGGGCAGGATGCCGACCGCTTCGCCGCGCTTGAGCGCCTTGACCAGCATCCGCACGCCGCGCGGCGTGGCGGGCGCCATGGCGATGTCCTGCCGCGTGCGCATCCGCTCGATGAACTCGCGCAGCCACGGCTGATGGGGCGGCTTGAACAGGCACGTGACGCGGCGCGTCAGCGCGTGGTGCTGGGGCAGCACCTCGAAGCAGCCCAGGTGCGGGGTCAGGATGATCACGCCGTTGCCGGCCGCGCCGAGCCGGCCGGTCTCGGCCCACATCGCGTCGAAGCCGTCGGTGCGCACCGTCAGCTTGCGGCGGCTCCAGAAGTACGGCATCTCCATGATGAGCCGGCCGGTGTGGCGCGCGGACTCGGCGATCATCGCGTCGGTCGCCTGCGGGTAGGCGTGCCGGAAGTTCTCCACGAGCCGGCGCCCGTAGCGGCCGGGCAGGCGGGCCACCAGCAGTCCCAGGGCGCCGCCAATCGCGTGCAGCAGCCGCAGGGGCAGGCGGGAAATGAGCCAGAACAGGAAGGTCATGTCGATCGCAAAATCGGCCGATAAAGCAGAGGCATCAGAAAAACCTGAATCGCCGCAAGGGCATTCGAAAACCGCCAGCCGATGCGGCCGTTAATCCGTTCAGCACGGCAGGCTGCAACAGATGCGGCAGGCCGGTATAATACCCGCCATCGCCGAGTTAACTGACAACTTGCGGGGCGATGCCGCTCTACCCGGGTGGCCTGAAAATACCGCTAAAGCGTCGCCGCACCGTTTCAAAGGGTGGCACGCAATAGCCAACCTGGAGAAACCAGATCGTGTCGAACGATTTCCTCTTTACTTCGGAATCTGTCTCCGAAGGCCATCCCGACAAAGTCGCTGACCAGATTTCGGACGCTGTCCTGGACGCCATCCTGTCCCAGGACAAGTACGCCCGTGTGGCGGCCGAGACCCTTTGCAATACCGGCCTCGTGGTGCTGGCAGGCGAAATCACCACGACCGCGAATGTCGACTACATCCAGGTCGCCCGCGACACCATCAAGCGCATCGGCTACGACAACACCGACTACGGCATCGACTACAAGGGCTGTGCCGTGCTGGTGGCGTACGACAAGCAGTCGCCCGACATCGCCCAGGGCGTGGACCGCGCCTCGGACGACTACCTGAACCAGGGCGCCGGCGACCAGGGCCTGATGTTCGGCTACGCCTGCGACGAGACGCCGGAACTGATGCCGTTCCCGATCTACTACTCGCACCGCCTGGTGGAGCGCCAGTCGCAGCTGCGCCGCGACGGCCGCCTGCCCTGGCTGCGCCCGGACGCCAAGTCGCAGGTGACCGTGCGCTACGTGGACGGCCGCCCGCACAGCGTGGACACCGTGGTGCTGTCGACCCAGCACTCGCCGGACATCTCGCAGGCGCAGATCCGCGAAGCCGTGATCGAGGAAATCATCAAGCCGGTGCTGCCGGCCGACATGCTCAAGGACACCAAGTACCTGGTGAACCCGACCGGCCGGTTCGTGATCGGCGGCCCGCAGGGCGACTGCGGCCTGACCGGCCGCAAGATCATCGTCGACACGTACGGCGGTGCCTCGCCGCACGGCGGCGGCGCGTTCTCGGGCAAGGACCCGTCGAAGGTGGACCGCTCGGCCGCCTACGCCGCCCGCTACGTGGCCAAGAACGTGGTGGCCGCCGGCCTGGCGCGCCAGTGCCAGGTGCAGGTCAGCTACGCAATCGGCGTGGCCCGCCCGATCAACGTCACCGTGTACACGGAAGGCACCGGCAAGATCTCCGACGAGAAGATTGCCGAACTGGTGCTGGAGCACTTCGACCTGCGTCCGAAGGGCATCGTGCAGATGCTGGACCTGCTGCGCCCGATCTACGAGAAGACCGCCGCCTACGGCCACTTTGGCCGCGAGGAGCCGGAGTTCTCGTGGGAAGCCACCGACAAGGCCGCCGCGCTGCGCGCCGCCGCCGGCCTGTAAGCGCCTGGGCGCCAGGCCACCCGCCGGTCCGCCGGCTGCGGTGGCCGACGACCCCGCCGGTCCCCCTGGGACCCGCGGGGTTTTTTGTTGCCCCGGCGCCACGCGGGCGGCGGCGCCCGTGCGGAGTAGAATCCGGTCAACCTGAATTCGAGATTCAAGACACTGCCATGGCCCTGGACCTGATCCGCACCCAGCCCTATACCGACTGGTCACCCGAGGTAGCGCCCGAGACGCGTGCCGCGCTGCGCCGGGGGCTGGAGCAGGGTGCCGTGCTGTACTTCCCGCACCTGCGGTTCCAGTTCCAGCCGGGCGAGGAACGCTTTCTCGACCCGCGCTACTCGGACGGCAAGTCGAAGAACATCAACCTGCGCGCCGACGAGCGGGCCGTGCGCGGCGCGGCCGGGACCGAGCAGGACCTGGCCGACCTGTACAGCCTGATCCACCGCTACGCCACGTCGAGCGAGTCGCTGATCCATGCGCTGTTTCCCGAGTACGCGGGGCATATGACGCGCGCGGGCACGTCGCTGCGTCCGAGCGAGATTGCCGGCCGCCCGGTGAGCTGGCGCAAGGACGACACGCGGCTGCACGTGGACGCCTTCCCGTCCAATCCGATGCTCGGCAAGCGGCTGTTGCGCGTGTTCCACAACATCGATCCCGAGGCGCCGCGCGTGTGGCGCGTGGGCGAGCCGTTCGGCGATTTTGCGCAGAAGTTCGTGCCCAGGACCCACGGCATGTGGCCCGGGCAGGCATGGCTGATGAAGACGCTGCACATCACCAAGCGCGCGCGCAGCGAGTACGACCACCGGATGCTGCAGCTCCACGACCTTGCCAAGGCCGACCTGGACTACCAGAAGACCGTGCCGCAGCAGGAATTCCACTTCCCGCCGGGCGCCACCTGGATCGTGTTCAGCGACCAGTTGCTGCACGCGGCCATGCGCGGCAAGGCGATGATGGAGCAGACGATCTACCTGGACCCGGCCGCCATCGGCGACCGGACCCATTCGCCGGAAGCGGTGCTGTCCCGCATGCTGGGCCGGCCGATGCTGGCGGCCTGAGCGCCGGCCCCGCGCGGGGCTAGCGCATCAGCAGCTTGAGCATCGACGCGAACCGTGCGCCATAGGGCGGCTTGAGCAGCCCGGCGCCGTTGAGCCCGGACTGGTAGAACACGGGCTTGAGCTTCGAGAACGTCTCGAAGCCGGCCTGGCCGTGATAGCAGCCCATCCCGCTCGGCCCCACGCCGCCAAACGGCAGGCCGTCCTGCGCGATGTGGAACAGCGTGTCGTTGACGGTCACGCCGCCGGCCACGGTCTGCCGCATCACGCGGTCCACCACGTCGCCCCCCTTGTCGAACACATACAGCGCCAGCGGGCGCGGCCGCGCGTTGACGTACGCGAGGGCGTCGTCCAGGCTGGCGTAGCCCACCACCGGCAGCACCGGCCCGAAGATTTCCTCCTGCATCACGCGCAGGTCGTCCGGCACATCGGCCAGCAGCACGGGCGGCAGGCGCCGCGCGGCGGCGTCGGGCGCGGCATCGGTCAGCGGCACCACGCGGGCGCCGGCGGCCTGCGCGGCGTCCACCAGCGACACCAGGCGGTCGAAATGCCGCGGGCTGATGATGCTCGTGTAGTCGGGGTTGCGGGCGATGTCGGGGTAGAGCCGCGTCACCACGCGGCGCGCGGCGTCGATCAGGCGGTTGCGCTGGGCGTCGGGCACCAGCACGTAATCGGGCGCGATGCAGGTCTGGCCGGCGTTGAGCAGCTTGCCCACCAGAATGCGCTCCACGGCGCGCTCGAAATCGGCACCCGGGCCGATGATCGCGGGCGACTTGCCGCCCAGTTCCAGCGTCACCGGCGTCAGGTTGGCGGCGGCGGCCTTCATCACGTTATGGCCGACACTCGTCGAGCCCGTGAACAGCAGGTGGTCGAACGGCAGCGCGGTGAACGCGGCGGCCATGTCGGCATCGCCATTGACCACGGCCACCTCGTCGGGCGCGAACGACGCCTGCACCAGCCGCGCGAACAGCTCGGAAAACGCCGGCGTGTACTCGGACAGCTTGATCATGGCCCGGTTGCCCGCCGCCAGCGCGCCGGTCAGCGGCCCGATGGTCAGGTAGAGCGGGTAGTTCCATGGCACGACGATGCCGACCACGCCCAGCGGCTGGGGCATCAGGCGCGACCTGCCGGGCTGGAACCAGAGACCGGTCTTCGCCCGGCGCACGCGCATCCAGCGCTTGCCGTGCCGCAGTGCGTCATCGATGCCGGACAGGCTCGGAAACACTTCCAGCAGCGCCGTTTCCTGGCGCGGCCGATTGGTGAAATCGGCATGGATGGCCGCGGCGATGGCGTCGTGGTGGTCGCGCACCAGCGCCTTGAGCCGGCGCAGCCGGTCGGCGCGCAGGGCCCAGGCCGGCGCCTGGTCGTGGCGCGACGCCGCGTGCATGGCGTTGAACACCGTGGACATGGCGGGCACTTCTCTCATCGGCGGTCTCCTCGGTTGGCGCGACCCGTATTCCATGGGCCATCGCGCACCATATGCCAGCCCGCCCGTTATATCAATGGAGGATGGCTCCCAAACGCCGGCGTGCGGCAGCGCGCGCGGGCGGCGCGGGTGTCGGGGTTGCCCCGCTTCACCCGGCTGGCGGCAGCGCCTAAACTGGATTTTTCCCGGCATGGTCCGCCGGGGCAGGGCACCGGCACCGGGCACACGCGGGGAGACAGATGGAAACGACTTTCGACTATCTCGTGGTGGGGGCCGGATCGGCCGGCTGCGCGCTGGCGGGCCGGCTGGCCGACAGCGGCGCCGACAGCATCGCGCTGCTGGAAGCCGGCGCGCACGACCACCATGTGCTGGTACGCACACCTGCCGGCTGCGCGGCCATGCTGCCGCGCGCCGGCGCGCGCAACTATGGCTTCCAGACGGTGCCGCAGGCCGGCCTGGCCGGGCGGCGAGGCTTCCAGCCGCGCGGACGCGGGCTGGGCGGGTCGTCGGCCATCAACGCGATGATCTACATGCGCGGGCGCCCGGCCGACTACGACGACTGGGCGGCCGCCGGCTGCGACGGCTGGTCGTGGGACGACGTGCTGCCGTACTTCCGCCGCGCCGAATGCAACGAGCGCGTGGCCGGCCATGACGACGATCCGCTGCACGGCGGCACCGGCCCGCTGCACGTGAGCGACCTGCGCTCGCCGAATCCGTTCGGTCAGCATTTCATCGATGCCGCGCAGATGGCGGGCATCGTGCGCAACGACGACTTCAACGGCGAGGAACAGGAGGGCGCGGGCTGGTTCCAGGTGACCCAGCACAACGGCGAGCGCTGGAACGCCGCCCGGGCCTACCTGCACGGCGGCAACGCGCGCGACCGGCACTGCAACGGCGGGCGCAGCCATCTGCATGTGATGACGGGCATGCAGGTGCTGCGCATCCTGTTCGAGCACCGGCGCGCGGTGGGCGTGCTGGCCTGGCGCGACGGCCAGGAGGTGGTGCTGCGCGCGCGCCGCGAGGTCATCGTGTCGGCCGGCGCGTTCGGATCGCCGCAACTGCTGATGGCGTCGGGCGTGGGGCCGGCCGCGCACCTGCGCGAGCACGGCGTGGCCGTGGTGCACGACCTGCCCGGCGTGGGTGGCAATCTGCAGGACCACCTGGACGTGATCGTCCACAAGCGCGTGGCGGCGCCGGAACTGTTCGGCGTGTCGCTGGGCGGCGCGCGGCGGCTGATCGGCGAATGGCTGCGCTACCGGCGCGACCGCAGCGGCATGATGACGTCGAACTTCGCCGAGGCCGGCGCGTTCGTGCGCAGCCGGCCGGGGCTGCCCGAGCCGGACCTGCAGCTGCACTTCGTGATCGGCATGGCCGACGACCATATGCGGCGCGTCAATCTGGGCCATGGCTATTCGTGCCACGTCTGCGTGCTGCGCCCACGCAGCCGGGGCGAGGTGCGGCTGGCATCCGCCGACATGCGCGACGCGCCGCGCATCGATCCGCGCTACCTGTCCGATCCGCAGGACATGGATGACCTGCTGGAGGGGCTGCGCATCGTGCGCCGCATCGTCACGCAGCCACCGCTGGCCCGCTTCGGCGGCCGGGAGCTGTATTCCGACGCATTGCGGCTGGATGGCACCGACGACGACACCGCGCGCGCCTGGATCCGCGAGCACGCCGACACGATCTACCACCCGGTGGGCACCTGCCGCATGGGCATGGACGCGCTGGCGGTGGTGGACCCTCAGTTGCGCGTACGCGGCGTCGAGGCGCTGCGCGTGGTTGACGCTTCGATCATGCCGACACTGATCGGCGGCAACACCAACGCCCCCGCCATCATGATCGGCGAACGCGCCCACGATCTGATCCGCTACGCACCACACGTGACGCTACGGATCAGGGAGGCGGCGGTGGCGGATTGAGGGTTGGGGGTTTTTTCCCGCACGCGGGGGCAGGGGGCCAGCGGTGCAAACCGCGACCAGTCGGCAAGCAGACGCTCAACGCCCTCACCCCCAGCCCCTCTCCCGCTGGCGCGGGAGAGGGGAGCAAACCAGCGGTCGACGCCCAGTCTGAAGCCGGATGCCCAGTCTGAAGCCCCTGTGTTGTCTCCCCTCTCCCGCACGCGGGAGAGGGGCCGGGGGAGAGGGCCAGCGGTGCAAATCGCGACCCGCCACCCGTCACCCCCGCATCTGGAACTGTCCCACCATGTCGCGCAGGCGGCCGGCCTGTTCGTCCAGCGATTGCGCGGCGGCGGCGGCTTCTTCGACCAGGGCGGCGTTTTGCTGCGTGACCTGGTCCATCTGGCCGACGGCGTGGCCGACCTGGTCGATGCCGGCGCTCTGTTCCTGCGAGGCGGCCGAGATCTCGGCGATGATGTCGGACACGCGCTTTACGGCCTGGCGGATGTCGGTCATGGTCTTGCCGACTTCCTCGGCCTGCGTGGAGCCGGTGCGTACCGTGTCCACCGACGCCTCGATCAGTTCCTTGATCTCCTTGGCCGCGCTGGACGACCGCTGCGCCAGGCTGCGCACCTCGCCGGCCACCACCGCGAAGCCGCGGCCCTGTTCGCCGGCGCGTGCTGCTTCCACGGCGGCGTTGAGCGCCAGGATGTTGGTCTGGAAGGCGATGCCCTCGATCAGGTTCGTGATCTCGGCGATGCGCTCCGAGCTGGTGCTGATGGCGCCCATCGTGCCCACCATCTGCTGCACCGAATGATTGCCTTCGTCTGCCACCAGCGCGGCGTTCGATGCCAGCGACGACGCCTGGCGCGCGTTCTCGGCGTTCTGCCGCACGGTGGCGGTCAGTTGCTCCATGCTCGACGCGGTTTCTTCCAGCGACGCGGCCTGCTGCTCGGTGCGCGACGACAGGTCGACGTTGCCCGCCGCGATCTGCGCCGCCGCCACGCTGACCGAATCGGTCGAGCGCCGCACTTCGCGCAGCGTGCCGGCCACGCGGTCGATCAGCGCGTTGAAGGACTGCGCGGTCAGGCCGATCTCGTCGAGCCGGTCCACCGGCGCGCGGTGGTCCAGGTCCAGCGTCTGGCTGACGTGGGCCAGCGTGCCCTGGATTTCCGCCAGGCTGCCGCGGATGCGACGGTACAGGCCCAGCGCCAGGAACGCGGTCAGCGCCACGGCGATGACGATCACGGCCGAGAACACGCGCACCGACGTCTGGTGCCGTGCCTTGTTGCGGGCCACGGCCTCGTCGCCGAGCCTGGTGTTGTACTCCAGGTGTTCGTCGAGCGCCTTGCGGACGGCCGACGACGCCACGTGCACCGGGCCGCTCGTAATCATCTGCTGGGTGGCCTCGAAATCGTTGTTGCGCGATTTCTCCAGGAACGGGCCGAACTGGTCGCGGTACGCCTTCATGGCCGCGCGGTCGGCTTCCAGCAGCTTGCGGTCGGTGTCGTCGGAGATGTCGTCGCGCTCGTACTTGGCCAGCAGCGCGTCAAAGCGCTGGTTGGCCTTGTCGAGCATGGCCTCGGCGTCGGCCTTGGCCTTGATGTCGGCCGTCATCGCATGGCGGTAGAGCGACACGCGGACGCTGGCCAGCGCGCCGCTGAGGTTGTTCAGGTCGCGCACGCTGGCGAGCGTGTTGTCGTTGAAGTATTCGAAGCGTTCTTCGGACTCGTTCATCTGCCAGATACCGCCAAGGCCGACGAACAACAGGGCGAGTAAAGCCAGGGACAGCGTGAGAAGCAGGCGTTTGCTGATATTCATGAGGGGGTGGCGGCCCGCGTTGCTTGGCGCGGCCGTCCGTTGTGGGCGACTTGGTTTTCGCAGGCGGGCGGGGAGCCCGTCGCCACAACGTTTACGGCAGGGGCCGTCACTGCTGAAGCGGCCCATGGTGCCTTGCAGCAACCGCTGTGCGATTTCCGCACAGCGGTGCCGCCGGCGCCCTTCAGGCCGGCCAGGCGCGCGTTGCGATGCGCTGCAGGGTGGCGTTATCGGCATCCAGCGTGCCGAACACGCGGCCGTGCTGGCGGCCCAGGCGGCTGGCGACGAACTGCGCGGCCGACTCCGGATGCGCGTGCGCGATCATCAGCGCGGCCTGCGCGGTCAGCACCAGCCCCTGCGCCAGGCGGCGGGCGCTGCCTTCGAGCGATTCCGCCGGGCCGTGCAGCATGGCCTGCAGCGACGCCAGTTCGGCCCGCACCGCCGCGTCGCCGTTGGACAGCCGCGCAAGGTCCTGCAGGACCCGCGCGCCGTCGTCGGGATTGCGCTGTAGCGCGCGCAGCACATCCAGGCACATGATGTTGCCCGAGCCTTCCCAGATCGAATTGACCGGCGCCTCGCGGTACAGCCGCGCCATCGGGCCTTCCTCCACGTAGCCGTTGCCGCCCCAGACCTCCATGGCCTCGCCGGTGGCTTCCAGCGCGCGCTTGCAGATCCAGAACTTGGCGGCCGGCGTCATCACGCGCTTCCAGGCGGCGGCCAGCGGGTCGGCGTCGGCGTGCTCGAACGCGTGGGCCAGCGCCATCATCATCTGCGTGGCGGCCTCGGATTCCAGCGCCAGGTCCGCCAGCACGTTGCGCATCAGCGGCTGGTCGGCCAGCACGCGGCCGAATGCCATGCGATGGCGCGCGTGGTGCAGCGCCTGCACCAGCCCGGCCCGCAGCAGCGCGGCGCTGCCGATCACGCAGTCGAGCCGGGTGTTGGTGGCCATCTCGATGATGGTCGGGATGCCGCGGCCTTCCTCGCCGATCAGGATGCCCGTGGTGCCGCGGAATTCCACCTCGCTGCTGGAATTGGAGCGGTTGCCGAGCTTGTCCTTGAGTCGCTGGATCAGGATGGGGTTCTTGCTGCCGTCGTCGCGGAAGCGCGGCACGAAGAAGCACGACAGCGGGCCGTCGGCCGCGCCCATCCGCGCGACGACCAGGTGCGCGTCGCACATCGGCGCCGAGAAGAACCACTTGTGGCCGGTCAGTGCATATTCGGCCCCGCGCCCGTCGCCGCGTACCGGCAGCGCCACCGTGGTGTTGGCGCGCACGTCGGAGCCGCCCTGTTTCTCGGTCATGCCCATGCCGATCATCACGGCCGTCTTGTCGCGCCAGGGCAGGTCGCGGGCGTCGTGCCCGGTATCGAACAGCCGCGGCGCCAGGTCGCCAAACAGCGCCGGCTCCTTGGACAGCACCGGGATGCTCGCGAACGTCATCGTCGTGGGGCACAGCGAGCCCGATTCCACCTGGGCCTGCAGGAAGTAGCCGGCGGTGCGCGCCGCCCAGGCGCCGGGGCGCGGCTGCGCGAACGGCAGCGCCTGCAACTGCTGGCTGCGCAGCAGCGCCAGCAACTGGTGCCAGGCGGGATGAAACTGCACGGTGTCGATGCGCTCGCCGGTGCGGCTGTGGGTGTGCAGCTCGGGCGCGTAGCGGTTGGCGTCGGCGGCCCAGGCCTGCACCTCGGGTTCGCCCAGCCGCGCGCCGTAGCCGTCCAGCGCGTCGGCATGCCAGCCGCCGCCCAGCCGGTCCAGCGCCGCGCGCAGCCCGGGGTCCGACGCGAACAGGTTGTAGTCGGCCAGGTCGGGCACCTGGTTGAACACGCTGTGGGTCTGCGCGCTGCCGGCGTCGGCAACGGATGTGGCGGTCATGGCATCTCCTGGGTCCGCAATGCGTCTCGGCACGGGGCGGGCTGCGGCCATGGTACGGCAACTCGGCGGTTCGCAATACCGAGGCAACCCTCGGGCACGCGGGCGCCAATCGGTTGCGAATGGGCCCCCGCGCGCCGCCGATCCGCGCCGGTCTTGCTGCATGGCAGCATGATTTCGATACCGGTGCGCACGGCTGACGCAACAGATTTCGGCTGGCGCCCCGGTGGGGCTTGTGCTTAAATTCACCCCGTTGGATGAAACAGGGGTGCCGTCCGGATGGGCCGGGCGCGCTGAGAGAGTCCCTTCGAACCCGATCCGGCTAGTACCGGCGTGGGAAGTTTCACAAAACCGAATTGCTCCTGTCCCGCGGGAATTCCGCGAATTGCCGCACCGGGACGCCGCCGCCGGCTGCCAGCCGCGCGGGCCGGTCTCACAGGGCTCCTGGTTTCGTCCATCCCCGCAAGAGAGAGGACGACACCCATGGCCCGTACTGCCCCCGCCGCATCGTTCGAATCGCTGGAAAGCGATCTGGACCAGAAATTCGCCTACCCGGCTTCCAGCAAGACCTACCTCGTGGGCAGCCGCCCCGACATCCGCGTGCCGCTGCGCACGATCCTGCAGACGGCCACCCGCACCGAGAAGGGCGAGATGGCCAACCCGCCGATTCCCGTCTACGACACCTCGGGCCCGTACAGCGACCCGGACGTCCATATCGACCTGAAGGCCGGCCTGCCGCCGGTGCGCGCCCAGTGGATTGCCGAGCGCGGCGATACCGAGGTGCTGCAGGGCCTGTCGTCGGAATACGGCCAGGCGCGCGCCAATGACCCGGCCACCGCCCACCTGCGCTTCTCGCAGCTGACGAACCCGCGCCGCGCCAAGGCCGGCGCCAACGTGTCGCAGATGCACTACGCGCGCCGCGGCATCATCACGCCCGAGATGGAATACGTGGCGCTGCGCGAATCGCTGAATCTCCAGGCGCTGTACGACAAGCCCGAGTACAAGGCCCTGCTGCGCCAGCACCCGGGCAACGCGCTGGGTGCGGCGCTGCCGCTGCGTCCGGAGGACATGACGCCGGAATTCGTGCGCCGCGAAGTGGCCGCCGGGCGCGCCATCATCCCCGCCAACATCAACCACACAGAGCTGGAGCCGATGGCGATCGGCCGCAACTTCCGCGTCAAGATCAACGGCAACCTCGGCAACTCGGCCGTGACGTCGTCGCTGGCCGAGGAAGTGGAAAAAATGGTGTGGTCGATCCGCTGGGGCGCCGACACGATCATGGACCTGTCCACCGGCAAGCACATCCACGAGACCCGCGAGTGGATCCTGCGCAACTCGCCGGTGCCCATCGGCACGGTGCCGATCTACCAGGCGCTGGACAAGACCGGCGGCATCGCCGAGGACCTGACCTGGGAAATGTTCCGCGACACGCTGATCGAGCAGGCCGAGCAGGGCGTGGACTACTTCACCATCCACGCCGGCGTGCTGCTGCGCTACGTGCCGATGACGGCCGACCGCGTGACGGGCATCGTGTCGCGCGGCGGCTCGATCATGGCCAAGTGGTGCCTGGCGCACCACAAGGAAAACTTCCTGTACACGCACTTCGACGAGATCTGCGAAATCATGAAGGCGTACGACGTGTCGTTCAGCCTCGGCGACGGCCTGCGCCCCGGTTGCATCGCCGATTCGAACGATGACGCCCAGTTCGGCGAACTGCGCACGCTGGGCGAGCTGACCGCCAAGGCGTGGGAACACGACGTGCAGGTGATGATCGAGGGCCCGGGCCACGTGCCGCTGCAGCGCATCCAGGCCAACATGGACGAGGAACTGAAGCACTGCTACGAAGCCCCGTTCTACACGCTGGGGCCGCTGGTCACGGACATCGCGCCGGGCTACGACCACATCACCAGCGGCATCGGCGCCGCCAACATCGGCTGGATGGGCACCGCCATGCTGTGCTACGTCACGCCGAAGGAACACCTGGGCCTGCCGGACAAGGAAGACGTGCGCGAGGGCATCATCACTTACAAGATCGCCGCCCATGCCGCCGACCTGGCCAAGGGCTGGCCCGGCGCGCAGTTGCGCGACAATGCGCTGTCCAAGGCACGCTTCGAGTTCCGCTGGGAAGACCAGTTCAACCTGGGCCTGGACCCGGAGCGCGCGCGGTCGTTCCACGACGCGACGCTGCCGGCCGAAGGCGCCAAGATCGCCCACTTCTGCTCGATGTGCGGGCCGAAGTTCTGCTCGATGAAGATCACGCAGGAAGTGCGCGACTACGCGGCGTCGCTGCCGGACGCCCAGCGCGGCATGGAGGAAAAGTCGATCGAGTTCGTCAAGTCGGGCGCCAAGATCTACTCGTAAGCCCCATCCACGCCGTACCTTGCAGGACGGGCGGGCGCCCATGCGGCGTCCCGCCCCGCAGTACCGCAGTACAGAGTCCCGCGCGCGGCGCCCCCACGCGGCGCGGCGGTATTCACCCAACAGGAGGCCGGCGGCGCCACGCAGGATGCCAACGCCGCCGGCAAGCAAGCTTATGACAGCAGTACAGTCCTTCGATGTCGCCATCCTCGGCGCCGGCCTGGCCGGACGTTTGTCCGCCTGGCAACTGGTGCGCGCCGGTGCCCGCGTGGCGCTGGTGGAGCGGGGCGGCCCCGACGGCAGCGGATCGGCCGCGCACGTGGCCGCGGCCATGCTGGCGCCGCTGGCGGAATCAGCCATCGCCGAACGGCGCATTGTCGACCTGGGCATCGCCAGCGTCGACCTGTGGCGCACCTGGCTGCAGGAATTGCCCGAGCCGGTGTTCTTCCAGGAAGACGGCACGCTGCTGGTCTGGCACGCGCGTGACCGCAGCGAGGTGTCGCTGTTCACGGGCCGCATGCGCGCCGTGGCGCCGCCGGAACTGGTGCAGGCGCGGCTGCGCGCGCTGGACGGCAATGGCGTTGGCCAGGTGGAACCCGCGCTGGCGGGCCGCTTTCCGCAGGGCCTGCTGCTGCAGGGCGAAGGCCAGCTCGACAACCGTGGCGCCATGCGCGCGCTGCTGGCGTGCGCGATTGAGGAAGGGCTGCACTGCGTGTGGGAAGCGGGCGAGATCGACGCCGATGCGCTGCCCGCGCTGGGCATCCACGCCGGCGTGGTGCTGGACTGCCGGGGCCTGGGTGCCCGCGCGGCATGGGCCGAAGCCGGCGCGGCCGGCGGCCAGGCGCTGCCGGGGCTGCGCGGGCTGCGTGGCGAGGTTGTCCGCGTCCACGCGCCGGACGTGAAGCTGCACCGCCCGGTGCGCCTGCTGCATCCGCGCTACCCGATCTACATCGCGCCGAAGCCGAACGACCTGTATGTGATTGGCGCCACCGAGCTGGAAAGCGAGGACGAATCGCCGATGAGCGTGCGCTCTGCGCTGGAGCTGCTGTCGGCGGCCCATTCGCTGCATCCCGCCTTTGGCGAGGCGCGCGTGCTGGAGCTCAACGTCCAGCGCCGCCCGACCCGGCCCGACCACCTGCCCGCGATCCGCGTGGACCAGCAGGCCCGCGTGGTGCGCGTCAACGGCCTGTACCGCCACGGCTGGCTGATCGCGCCGGCCGTGACCGAGGCCGCCTGCCACGTGGTGCGCGCGATGCTGGACGCCGATCCGGCCGCCCACGCCGTGCCGGCCGCGCTGCGCTGGCCCGGCATGATCGAGGCCGTGTCCGACCCGGCATCGCCCGGGCGGCGCGCGCGGTCCGAGGCGTCCGGCGGCACGCTGCATTAACCCGAACCCCCGACCATGAAAATCCTGCTCAATGGCCAACCGCTGGACCTGCCGGACGCCGCCACGCTGGCGGACGCCGTGACGGCCGCGGCCATCGCGCCGCCGTTCGCGGCCGCCGTGAACGGCCAGTTCGTGCCGCGCGCCGCCCATGCGGCCACCGCGCTCAACGCGGGCGACCAGATCGACCTCGTGCAACCCGTGACGGGAGGCTGACCACACCATGACATTCGAACCGACTGAAACCTTGCGCGATCCGTTCGTGCTGTACGGGGAATCGTTCAACTCCCGGCTGCTGCTGGGCACCGCGCGCTACCCGTCGCCGGCCACGCTGCAGGCGGCCGTGGAGGCGTCGCGCCCGGCCATGATCACCGTGGCGCTGCGCCGCCAGACGGCGGTGGGCAGTGGCGACGGCCAGACGCTGGGCGGCGACACGTTCTGGCAGATGCTGCGCACGCTGGGCGTGCCGGTGCTGCCCAACACCGCCGGCTGCTTCACCGCGCAGGAGGTCATCACCACGGCCATGATGGCGCGCGAGGTGTTCGAGACCGACTGGATCAAGCTGGAGCTGATTGGCGACGACTACACGCTGCAGCCCGACACGCTGAACATGCCGGCCGTGGCCGAGACGCTGGTCAAGGAAGGTTTCAAGGTGCTGCCGTATTGCACCGAGGACCTGGTGCTGTGCCGGCGCCTGCTGGACGTGGGCTGCCAGGCGCTGATGCCGTGGGCCGCGCCGATCGGCACGGGCCGGGGCGCGGTGAATCCGCACGCCATGCGCACGCTGCGCGACCGCCTGCCCGATACGCCGCTGATCGTCGACGCCGGGCTGGGCCTGCCGTCGCACGCGGCGCAGGTGCTGGAATGGGGCTACGACGGCGTGCTGCTGAACACGGCCGTGGCGCAGGCCGCATATCCGGTGAACATGGCGCGCGCGTTTGCGCTGGCCGTGGAGGCCGGGCGCACCGCCTACCTGGCCGGTCCGATGCCCGAGCGCGAGGTGGCGCAGGCCAGCACGCCGGTGGTGGGCATGCCGTTCTGGCACGCCGAGGGCGCGGAGGACCGCGCATGACGCGCCAGGGCGTAGCCGCGGCCATCGACGCCGCATTGTTCGAGGATCTGGCGCGGCGCTACGCGCCGGTGTTCGGGCACGACGCCACGCCGTGGCAGGCGTGGACGCTGGCCGACGCGCCCGCCACGCTGGGCCGCCACGACGTGCTGCTGGCCGAGGGCGAGGCGCCGCCAGCGGCGGTCGATCGCGTGGCCGGCGCCAATGCGGTGCTGATTGCCACGGTGCGCGAGGGCGGCCGCTGGATCGACACCGTGCGGTCGTGGATGGGCACCTGGGTGCTGGCATCGGACGCCGATGACGGCGCGCCGCACTCGCCGGCGTTCGTGGCCGTGCTGACCGCGGCGCTGTCGCTGCATTTCCCGGCCCACGACGCGCTGTGCATCGCACGCGCCTGGCAGCCGGGCAGCACCGCGTGGCCCGCCGATTTCGGCCGCTTCCCGCGTGTGCGGCAGCCCGCGCTGGCGTCGCCGGACCAGCCGCCCGCCGCCTTCGCCCCGTGCCCGCCGGACCTGGGCCTCTACGCCGTGATGCCCACCGCCGCGTGGATCGAGCGGCTGGTACCGCTGCAGGTGCCGACCGTGCAGTTGCGCTTCAAGTCCGACGATGCCGCCGCCGTGCGCGCCGAAGTGGTCCGGGCCGCCAACGCGGCCAAGGGCTCGGCGTCCCGCCTGTTCATCAACGACCACTGGCGCGTGGCGATCGACCACCATGCGGCCTGCGGCGGCGACAGCGGCATCTACGGCATCCACCTGGGCCAGGAAGACCTGGACGACGCCGACCTCGACGCCATCCGCGCTTCGGGCCTGCGCCTGGGCGTGTCGACGCACGGCTACGCCGAAATGCTGCGCGTGGCGGCCATCCAGCCCAGCTACCTCGCCCTTGGCGCGATCTTCCCGACCACCACCAAGGTCATGCCCACCCAGCCGCAGGGCATGGGCCGCTTCCAGGCCTACGTGAAACTGATGCAGCCGGTGATTCCGTCGCTGGTCGGCATCGGCGGCGTCAACGCCGACAACCTGCGCGAAGTGCTGGCCGTGGGCGTCGGCAGCGCAGCCGTGGTGCGCGCGATCACCGAGGCCGACGATGTGCCGGCGGCGGTGGCCGGGTTGATCGGGGCGTTTGGCTGAGGGTTTGTTGGGTTTTGCTTGTTGGGGTGGTGGCAGTTTGTACCGCTGGCCCTCACCCCAGGCCCCTCTCCCGCCTGCGGGAGAGGGGCGCGAACGTGTCCGTCTCCCCCGATTCCTGTCCTGCAAGGCCGATCCGGCCCTGTCACCGCCCCCCATCCTTTGTCCGCTAACCGGCCAGCCTGGCTTCCGGCTGCCGACGAATCCGCATATGCTCTCCGTCCAGTCACCAAAGGATCGAGGTTCCGCCATACGGAACCCGCACGAGAGGAAACAGCAGTGAACGAGATCATCCCCGCGGCGCCGGGTACGCCGGACAAGCCTTATTTCGGTATCGAGATTCCGCTGATGCGGCTGCTGGGCCTGCAGCCGGTGCACATGGAAGACGGGCTGTGCCGCACGCGGCTGCCGGCCAATCCGCATGTGGTGAACAGCCGGGGCGACGTGCACGGCGGCACCCTGATGGCGGTGCTCGATTTCACGCTGAGTGGCGCGGCGCGGTCGCATGCGCCGCTGGACGTGGGGGTCATCACGATCGACATGTCGACCCATTTCCTGGCCGCCGCGCGCGGGGAACTGACGTTCGAGGCGCGCACGATGCGCCGGGGCAACAAGATCGCGTTCTGCGAGGGCGAGGCTCGCGACGCGTCGGGCACGGTCTGCTGCGTGGCCCGGGCGTCGTTCAAGCTCGTGCAGCTGGCCGGCGGGAACTAGGCCGCCGGATCGCCGCCCGGGGCCGGGCGGTACACCGCTTCGAACCGTGCGCGCTCGGTGATCCCATGGTCGCCGGGCGCGTACTGCATCAGCCAGTCGCCGGGCTTGCCGGTCAGCACGTCGCCGCCGGCCGAGCGGGCGATGGCGAACGGCTGCGGCATGGCCTTGGCCAGCACCGGCACGGGCTGGTTGCGATACGGGCCGGGCTCGCCATGCGCTTGCGGCCCCGCCGCGACGTCGCGGGCGTCGAACCGGTCGCGCGACACCACCCAGCGGTCGCCCGTGGCGCCGGTCACGATGGCGTCGGCCACCCGGTAGCGGTTGGGGCCCTCGCGGCTGGCCAGCTCGCCCGGTTCGGCGGCGAACGTCACCTGCACCGTTTCATCCTTGACGTACCAGCGCGCGGCGGGATCGTGGCGCAGGTCGATGTCCTGTAGCGTCTGCATCGCGGTTCAGCCCAGCACGCGCGGCGCGAAGCCGTGGTTCAGCGGACCGTTGCCGGCGCCCAGGCGCAGGTGCGCGCCCGCCGCGATGGCCTGGGCCACGAAGTCGAGCGCGGTGCCCACGGCGTCGGGCAGGGCGTCGCCGCGCGCGAGCTGCGACGCGATGGCCGCCGCCAGCGTGCAGCCGGTGCCATGCAGGTTCGGGGTGTCGATGCGCGGATGCGTGAATACACGGACGGTGCCGTCGGCCAGCATCAGCAGGTCGTCAAGGCCGGCGGCGGCCGGGCCGTCGTCCTCCAGGTGGCCGCCCTTGAGCAGCACGGCCCGGCAGCCCATCGCCAGCAGTTCGGCCGCGGCGGCTTCCATGTCGGCGCGGCGGGCGATGCGGCGCCCGAGCAGGTACGACGCCTCGGGCAGGTTCGGCGTGACCAGCATCGCGCGCGGGAACAGCAGGCGCACCATGGCCTGGCTGGTGGCATCGTCGGACAGCGTCGCGCCCGACGTCGAGATCATCACCGGGTCCACCACGAGCCGGGCGATGCCATGCCGGTCCACCGCGCCGGCCACGGCCTCGACGATGGACGCCGTGCCGAGCATGCCGGTCTTGGCGGCGTCCACCCCGATGTCGTCGGCCACGGCGTCGATCTGGGCCGCCACCATTTCGGCCGGAATGGCGTGCACGCCCGTCACGCCCAGCGTGTTCTGGGCCGTAATGGCCGTGATCGCGCTCATGCCAAAGCAGCCGAGCGCGGCAAACGTCTTCAGGTCCGCCTGGATGCCGGCGCCGCCGCCGGAGTCGGAACCGGCGATGGTCAGGGTGCGGGGTGGCGTGGGGAGCATGTGCAGGGCGGGAGCAGTCGGAAACAAAAAAGCGGAAAAAATCTGGCGATTCGGCCAGCTTGCCGCGAACAGGCACGCTACAATACCGCCACTCCGAGGAGCGTTGCAACGGATGCCTTGTCGTCCGCCAGGCTCGGAATGTCTCAACGGCGCTCGCTGTTCCGTGGTTTCGCACGGGGCGCGAGTCGACCTGTCTGCCCGTCATGCCCGATCCGGCTGCGTTTGCCAGCCGCCGCATGGCGCGTCCGCCATCCTCCCGTTCCGTTCGCGTGCCACTCTTACACCGGAGTGACTCATGAACGCTGTGACTGACCTGAAGCAAGACTATCTGATCGCCGACATCGGCCTGGCCGCCTGGGGCCGCAAGGAAATCGCCATCGCCGAGACCGAGATGCCCGGCCTGATGGCGATCCGCGACGAGTTTGCCGCCGCCCAGCCGCTCAAGGGCGCCCGCATCGCCGGTTCGCTGCACATGACCATCCAGACCGCCGTGCTGATCGAGACGCTCCAGGCGCTGGGCGCCGACGTGCGCTGGGCGTCGTGCAACATCTTCTCGACCCAGGACCACGCCGCCGCCGCCATTGCCGCGTCGGGCACGCCGGTGTTCGCGTTCAAGGGCGAGTCGCTCAAGGAATACTGGGACTTCACGCACCGCATCTTCGACTGGGCCGACGGCGGCACGCCGAACATGATCCTGGACGACGGCGGCGACGCCACGCTGCTGCTGCACCTGGGCGCCCGCGCCGAGAAGGACGCCTCGGTCATCGCCAAGCCGACCAGCGAGGAAGAAACCTACCTGTTCGCCGCGATCAAGGAAAAGCTGGCCAAGGACGGCGCGTGGTACAGCCGCAACCTGGCCGCCATCCGCGGCGTGACCGAGGAAACCACCACGGGCGTGCACCGCCTGTACCAGATGGCCCAGCGCGGCGAACTGAAGTTCCCGGCCATCAACGTCAACGACTCGGTGACCAAGAGCAAGTTCGACAACCTGTACGGCTGCCGCGAATCGCTGGTGGACGGCATCAAGCGCGCCACCGACGTGATGATCGCCGGCAAGATCGCCGTCGTGGCCGGCTACGGCGACGTGGGCAAGGGCAGCGCCCAGGCCCTGCGCGCGCTGTCGGCCCAGGTCTGGGTGACCGAGATCGACCCGATCTGCGCGCTGCAGGCCGCCATGGAAGGCTACCGCGTGGTGACGATGGACTACGCCGCCGAGCACGGCGACATCTTCGTGACCTGCACCGGCAACTACCACGTGATCACGCACGACCACATGGCCAGGATGAAGGACCAGGCCATCGTCTGCAACATCGGCCACTTCGACAACGAGATCGACATCGCCTCCATCGAGAAGTACGAGTGGGACGAGATCAAGCCGCAGGTGGACCACGTGAAGTTCCCGGACGGCAAGAAGATCATCATCCTGGCCAAGGGCCGCCTGGTGAACCTGGGCTGCGCCACGGGCCACCCGTCGTACGTGATGAGCAGCTCGTTCGCCAACCAGACCATCGCCCAGATCGAACTGTGGGCCGAGCGCGACAGCAACAAGTACCCGGTGGGCGTCTACACGCTGCCCAAGCACCTGGACGAGAAGGTGGCGCGCCTGCAGCTGAAGAAGCTGAACGCGCAACTGACCGAGCTGACCGAGCAGCAGGCCGCCTACATCGGCGTGAAGAAGGAAGGCCCGTACAAGGCCGACCACTACCGCTACTGATCGCCGGGGCTGGCCCCGCGGTTTGCACCCGTCTCCCGCGCGTCGGGAGCGGGGGCGGGGAGGGGCGCCTGGCCGCTCCCCGCCGGTGTCCTCCATCCCAAGAACAAAGGAGTCGCAATGAGACTGTTGGCTGTCTGGATCATCAACGCCGCCTCGCTGTTCCTCGTGAGCTACCTGCTCAGCGGCATCGAACTCGGCGGCTTTGGCTCGGCGATGGTTGCCGCGCTGGTGCTGGGCCTCGTCAACACGCTGATCCGGCCGATCCTGGTCATCCTGACGCTGCCGGTCACGCTGCTGACGCTGGGGCTGTTCATCTTCATCATCAACGCGCTGCTGTTCCTGTTCGTCGGCAACCTGCTGCAGGGGTTTGTCGTCCAGGGGTTCGGCTCCGCGCTGCTGGGCTCGATTCTCTATAGCGTGATTTCCACCATCCTCGCGAGCGTGCTGCTCGGGGACCGGGACTGAAGCGCGACCGTATCCAAAAGGGGCGCCGCCCGCGCGGCGTGCCAACCATGACTGACCGCTACTACAGCTTCGAATTCTTCCCGCCCAAGACGGCGGAGGGCGCGGAGAAACTGCGCAATACGCGCGCCCAGCTGGCGCCGCTGCAGCCCAAGTACATCTCGGTGACGTTCGGCGCCGGCGGCACCACGCAGCAGGGCACGCTGGACGCCGTGCTGGAGATCCAGCGCGAGGGCATCGAGGCCGCACCGCACCTGTCGTGCGTGGGCTCCACGCGCGAGAATATCCGCGCCATCCTGGATGCCTACCGCCAGGGCGGCATCCGCCACATCGTGGCGCTGCGCGGCGACATGCCGTCGGGCATGGGCGAGATCGGCGAGTTCCGCTACGCCAACGAGCTGGTGGAATTCATCCGCGCCGAGACCGGCGACTGGTTCCATATCGAGGTGGCGGCTTACCCCGAATACCACCCGCAGGCCCGCTCGCCGCGCCACGACCTGGACAACTTCGCCCGCAAGGTCAAGGCCGGCGCCAACTCGGCGATCACGCAGTACTTCTTCAACGCCGACGCCTACTTCCGGTTTGTCGACGACGCCCGCGCCGTGGGCGTGGACGTGCCGATCGTGCCCGGCATCATGCCGATCACGAACTATTCGCAACTGATGCGGTTCTCGGAAATGTGCGGCGCCGAAGTGCCGCGCTGGGTGGCCAAGAAGCTCGAATCGTTCGGCGACGACAAGGAATCGATCCGCGCCTTCGGCCTGGACGTGGTCACCGCGCTGTGCGAACGCCTGCTGGCCGCCGGCGTGCCGGGGCTGCACTTCTACACGCTGAACACGGCCGCCGCCACCAAGGCAATCTGGCAGCGGCTGAAGTTGTAAGGGCTGGGCCCAGGCCCCCGGTTTTCTCCCCTCTCCCGCGCGCGAGAGAGGAGTCGGGGGTGAGGGCATGGCGCTTCAAACTGCCACCGGTCGGCAAGCAGATCCTCGACGCCCTCACCCCCAGCCCCTATCCCACTTCGCGGGAGAGGGGCGCCAGCCAGCGGCGTCAGTCGGCTGGCCCCCCTACCAAACCCCCCGTTCCGTCACCACCCAGTCCATCGGCAGGTCGTGCGCCTGCGCAGCCAGCGGAATGCGGCACGCTTCGTAGCCGATGCCGATGGCCACCGGCGTGGCGCCCTGGGCGGCCAGCGCGGCCAGCGTGCGGTCGTAGAAGCCGCCGCCGTAGCCCAGGCGGAACTTGTCGGCGCTGAAACCGACACAGGGAATGAGCAGCGCGTCGGGCGTCACGGCGTCGGTGCCGTCGGGTACCGGAATGCCGTAGTGGCCGGCGCGCATCGGCGTGTCCGGCGTCCAGGCGTGGAAGTCGAGCGGGGTGCCGGGGGCCGAGACCACGGGCAGTGCGGCCGTGCGGCCGGGCAGGCCGGCGAGCCAGCGGGTCACCGTGGCGCGGGCGTCGAATTCCTGCTGGATCGGCCAGTAGAACCCGATCCGGCGCACGCCCAGACGTTCCAGCAGGGGGCCAAGGGCCTGGTCGATGCCGGCGTCGCAGGCGGCGCGGTCGGGCAGCGCGGCGCGCAGCGCCAGCAGGTCGCGCCGCAGGGTGCGGCGGTCGGTGTCGGGGGGGAATTGGCGGGCGTCCGGGCCGTTGTCCGGGGCTTGGGTCGGGGGCATGGCGTGCAATAATGGCCGGCGATCAGACATCTGAGACAAACGAACACGGCGTGCCCGGCTTGAGGATGGGCACGCGCGACCACATGAGGGATAAGCAAAGCATGCCGAAGGGAGTATATCTGCGCCGCGCGGGCCGCATTGCCTGGCTCGCGTTCGCGGGCGCGTTGCTGGCGACGCCGGCGTTTGCCCAGAAGAAGCCGGCGCCGGTGCGTCCGGCTCCGCAGCAGCCTGCTGCCTCGACCGTGATTCCGTCGAATCCCGACGACGCCTTCGTGGCGCTGCGCGAGGCGGCCCGCAAGAACGATCCCGACCGCGCCGCCGCCATCTCGGCCACGCTGGTCGACTACCCGATTCCGTCGTACGTCGAATACTTCCGCATCAAGCCGCAGATGTTCGACACGGGCGGCCAGGCGCGCATCGACGCCCCGGACGCCGAGGTGGCCGCGTTCCTGCAGCGCTACCAGGGCGAGGCCATTGCCGACCGCATGCGCAATGACTGGCTGCTGGTGCTGGGCAAGAAGCGCGACTGGGCCAACTTCGACATCCAGTATCCGCAGTTCGTGCTCAAGGACGACACGCAGGTGGAGTGCTACGCGCTGCTGTCCAAGGCGCTCAAGGGCCAGAACGTGGCCGCCGAGGCGCGCGCGGTGCTGGTCGATCCGCGCTACTACGGCGACGGCTGCGTGGACCTGGTGACCTACCTGCTGCAGAGCCAGCAGATCCAGCGCAGCGATGTGGCGTTTCAGGCACGCCAGGCGCTGGAGCAGAACTACACGACGCTGGCTGCCAAGATCGCCGCCGCCGTGCCCGACGCGCGCGTGGACAGCGACCCGCTGGCAACCATCGTCAAGATGGCGCGCAACGATCCGGCGCAGGCGTCGGCCTACCTGGGCACCATCGTCGGCACGCTGTCGCGCGACGAGCAGGGCGCGGCGTGGGGTGTGGTGGGCCAGTTCGCCGCCAAGAAGCTGATGCCGGAAGCGGCGCAGTACTACCGCCGCCAGATGGACCTGGGCGGCAACCAGTGGTTGTCCGACGAAACGCAGGAGTGGCGCGTGCGCGCGGCGCTGCGCCAGGGCGACTGGAAGCAGGTGCGGCAGTCGGTGGAGCTGATGCGCCCCGAGCTGCGCGCCAAGGACGCGGCGTGGACGTACTGGTACGCCCGCGCGCTGAAGGCCGAGGGCCGCACGCAGGACGCGCAGACGCAGTTCCAGTCGATCGCCGGCCAGTTCAACTTCTACGGCCAGCTTGCCAGCGAGGAACTGGGCAACCGGATCTCGCTGCCGGCCCGCACCACGGTCAGCGACGCCGAGGCGATGGCCATGCGCACCCGCCCGGGCTTCCAGCGCGCGCAGAAGTTCTACGACATGAACCTGCGCTTCGAGGGCAACCGCGAGTGGAACTGGGAGTTGCGCGGCATGACCGACCGCGAGCTGCTGGCCGCGGCCGAGTACGCGCGCAAGATCGAGCTGCTGGACCGTACCGTCAACACGTCGGACCGCACCAAGGTGGAGCACGACTTCGCCCAGCGCTTTCCCATGCCTTACCGGGACATCATGCAGCGCGCCACTGACGACGTGGGGCTGGACATGGCCTGGGCGTACGGGCTGATCCGCCAGGAATCGCGCTTCATCATGAACGCGCGGTCGTCGGCCGGGGCGCACGGGCTGATGCAGGTCATGCCCGCCACGGCCAGGTACGTGGCCCGGAAGATCGGCATGACGGACTTCTCGCCGTCGATGATGAGCGACCCGACCGTCAACATCATGCTTGGTACAAATTACATGAGCATGGTGCTGACGGACCTCGACAGTTCATGGACGCTGGCATCCGCCGGGTACAACGCCGGCCCGGGACGCCCGAAGGCGTGGCGTTCGAGCCTGATGCGGCCCGTGGAAGGCGCGATCTTTGCAGAGACGATCCCGTTCACGGAAACGCGCAACTATGTCAAGAATGTGCTTTCCAACGCCACGTACTATGCTGCATTGATGAGTGGCCGGCCCCAGTCGCTGAAGGATCGCCTGGGGGTGGTCGCGCCGTCCACGGTCACCACGACCAGCCTGCCCTGACCGGCGCCGCCGGCCGGCGGCGGGCTCCGCGGTCCGGGACGCGCGCAACGGATGCAGCGTCCCGTGACCGACACGCGATTATCGGAGCCCATGTATGAAGACCAGCAACGTTCTAGTCATCGGGGGCGCCGGCTTCATCGGCAGCCACCTCGTATCCCGCCTGGCCGGCGCGGCGTCCGCGTCCGGCGCGCCGCTTGATCCGGCGGCCAATCCCGACAGTCCCATCGCGCCCGACCGCATCGTCGTCGGGTCGCGCAGCGTGGAGCACGCCCAGCACCTGCTGCTGCTGCCCCGCGTGGAGGTGGCCGAGCTGGGGCTGGCGGATGCGGCGTCGCTGGACGATGCGATCGGGCCGCTCGGGGTCGATGGCATCGTGGTCAACCTCGTCGGCATCCTGCACGGCGACCGCGGCGACCCCTACGGCCCGCAGTTCGCGGCCGCGCACGTCGACCTGCCGCGCCAGATTGTCGAATCGTGCAACCGCACCGGCGTCCGGCGGCTGATCCATATGAGCGCGCTGGGCGCGGCCCCCGAAGGCCCGTCGATGTACCTGCGCAGCAAGGGCGAGGGCGAGCGCATCGTGCGCGAGAGCGGGCTGGACTGGACGATCTTCCGCCCGTCCGTCGTGTTCGACCCCGACGACCATTTCCTGAACCTGTTCGCCCAGCTGCAGCACGTGGCGCCGGTGGTGCCACTGGCCTGCGCCCATGCGCGCTTCCAGCCCGTATTCGTGATGGACGTGGTGCAGGCGTTCGTCAACGCCATGGCCAACGGCGCGACGATCGGGCAGACCTACGAGCTGGGCGGCCCGCAGGTGTACACGCTGGAGGAACTGGTCAAGTTTGCCGGCCGCGCGTCGGGCCATCCGCGCCCGATCATCGCGCTGCCCGACGCGCTGGCGCGCATGCAGGCGGCGGTGCTGGAACACATGCCCGGCGGCACGGTGCTGTCGCGCGACAACCTGGACTCGATGCGGCTGGACAACGTGCTCGGCCAGCCGATGGCGGCGGAACTTGGCGTGCAGCCGGTGAGCCTGGAAGCAGTGATGACCGACGTGCTGGCGGGCCGCAACCGCGACACGTTCCTGCAGTCGATGCGCGGCAGCGTCCACCGCTGACGGCCGGCCGGACCGCCGCCGATGTGACTGCGGCTCACAGGCTTGCGAGCCTAATTCGTTTGGAGACCGTCCGGCGCGTCGATAGAATGTCTGGTCCAGGGCGCCAGGCCGCGCGCCGGCGCCCGCCCCTTCCCTGTCCGCCCCCAAGGAATCCGCGATGAAGCTCGTCATCGGCAACAAGAACTACTCGTCCTGGTCGCTCCGTCCCTGGCTGCTGCTGCGCCAGGCCGGCATCGACTTCGAGGAAATCCCGCTGCGCCTGTTCACGAAGGCGTTCAACGAGGAAATCGCGCGCTACTCGCCGGCCGGCAAGGTGCCGGCGCTGGTCGACGGCGACCTGACCGTCTGGGATTCGCTGTCGATCTCGGAATACGTGGCCGAGCGCTTTCCGCAGCTTCAGCTCTGGCCGGCCGACGCGGCCGACCGCGCCGTGGCCCGCTCGATCTGCGCCGAGATGCATTCGGGCTTCTTCAACCTGCGCAACCAGATGCCGATGAACGTGACCGCCGTGCTGCCGGGCCTGGGCTGGAACGTGGCCGTCCAGCAGGACATCGACCGCATCGCCACCATCTGGACCGACCTGCGCGCGCGCCACGGCGCCAAGGGGCCGTTCCTGTTCGGCACCTTCACGGTGGCCGACGCGTTCTACGCGCCCGTGGTGAGCCGCTTTGCCACGTACGGCGTGCACCTGCCCGAAGCGGCCAAGGCATACGCCGATTTCATCCTGGCGCTGCCCGCGATGCAGGAATGGGTGGCCGCCGCGCGCGAGGAGCGCGATTTCGTGCCGGCCGACGAACCGTACCGCCTGCGCCCCGAGCGGCCCGACGCGATCATCGTCACGGGATGACCATGCAGGTGTATGCCGTCGGCGGGGCCATCCGCGACCAGTTGCTGGGCAAGCCCAGCCAGGACCGCGACTACGTGGTGGTCGGCGCCACGCCGGCCGAGATGGAGGCGGCCGGCTACAAGCCGGTGGGCAAGGACTTCCCGGTGTTCCTGCATCCGCAGACGCGCGCCGAATACGCGCTGGCGCGGACCGAGCGCAAGACGGCGGTCGGCTACAAGGGGTTTGCGTTCCATACCGGCCCCGACGTGACGCTGGAGGACGATCTGGCGCGCCGCGACCTGACCATCAACGCGATGGCGCAGGCCGTGGACGCGCAGGACAACCTCGTCGGCGAGATCATCGACCCGTTCAACGGCCGGCAGGACCTGCAGGCGCGGGTGTTCCGCCATGTGTCGGACGCCTTTGCCGAAGACCCGGTGCGCATCCTGCGCGCGGCGCGGTTTGCGGCGCGCTTCCACGACTTCACCGTGGCCCCGGAGACCGTCGCGCTGATGCGCCGGATGGTGGAACTGGGCGAGGTCGACGCGCTGGTGCCCGAGCGCGTCTGGCAGGAACTGGCGCGCGGGCTGATGGAAGATCGGCCATCGCGCATGTTCGACGTGCTGCGCGACTGCGGCGCGCTGGCGCGGCTGATGCCCGAGCTGGACCGGCTGTGGGGCGTGCCGCAGCGGGCCGACTACCATCCCGAGGTCGATACCGGCGTGCACGTGATGATGGTGCTGGACTACGCTGCCCGGCGCGGATTCTCGCTGCCGGTGCGGTTCGCCGCGCTGACCCATGACCTGGGCAAGGGCACCACGCCCCAGGACGTGCTGCCGCGCCATATCGGCCACGAGCAGCGCAGCGTCGCGCTGCTGGAGGACGTCTGCCGGCGGCTGCGCGTACCGAACGACTGCCGGGAACTGGCGGTGCTGGTGGCGCGCGAGCACGGCAACATCCACCGCTCGGGCGAGTTCGGCGCCGCTGCGCTGACGCGGCTGGTGGAGCGCTGCGACGCGCTGCGCAAGCCCGACCGCTTCGCCGAGGCCCTGCGCGCCTGCGAGGCCGACGCCCGCGGCCGGCTGGGCTTCGAAGACCGCGACTATCCGCAGGCGGACCGCCTGATGACCGCCCGCGACGCCGCCGCATCGGTCGACGCCGGCGCCATCGCCAAGGCATGCGCCGACCGCGTGGACCAGATCAAGGAACAAGTCCACAAGGCCCGCATCGCGGCAGTGGCGGAAAGGCTGGGGGTGGCGGGGTAGGACGCTGATGGCTGGTGCCGGTGGCTGGTTGCCGGTGGCTGGTGGGTTGGCCGGGTCCGGCATAGGTTGCTCTTCCGCTTTGTTTTCTCCCCTCTCCCGCCTGCGGGAGAGGGGCCGGGGGTGAGGGCCAGCGATCCAATATGCGATGTGGTCGGCAAGCAGACCCTCAACGCCCTCACCCCCAACCCCTCTCCCGCGATGCGGGAGAGGGGAGCAAAGCGGGGCTTGCGGCGATTTCACGGCCGGCCCTCACCCCAACCCCTCTCCCGCGATGCGGGAGAGGGGAGCAAAACGGGGCGTGCGGTGATGTCACGGCCGGCCCTCTCCGCTAACCCCTGTCCCGCGAGGCGGCAGAGCGGAGCGAAAACACCTCCCGCTACAGCAGCTTCCCGATCACCAGTGCCACCAGCGACAGCAGGATCGTCGACGCGAATGGCAGTACGTATTCCCGGCCGAATACGCGGAAGCGGACGTCGCCGGGCAGGCGGCCCAGGCCGAGTTTCTGGAGCCAGGGCAGCGCGGCCGACAGGATGATCACGCAGAGGAAGATGGTCAGGGTCCAGCGCATCATGATGGGGGCCCCGGTCAGAGTGCGTAGCTGCGGTCGCCGCGCGAGAAGCCGGCCAGTGGCAGCGCGTCGTCGATGCCGCGCGTCAGCGCGATGACCTTGAACAGCTCGCCCATCTCGGCCTCGCTGAGCAGCTTCTGCACGGCGTTGGCCTGCGGCAGGAAGCTGGCGGCGTCCGATGGGTCGAGCGACATCATCAGGTCGGTGATGCCGGCGTTCATCAGGAATCGGGCCTGCGAGGCAAAGCCGGCGACGGTCAGGCCGGCGTCCGATGCCGCCTCGGCGATGCCGGTGAAATTCACGTGGGCCGTGATGTCCTGCAGCCCGGGGTACAGGAACGGGTCCGGGTGGGCGTGATGGCGGTAGTGGCACATCAGCGTGCCGCCCACGCGCTGCGGGTGGTAGTACTCCGACGCCGGAAAGCCATAGTCGATGAAGAACGCCGCGCCACGCGCCAGCAGGGCGCCAACGGCGCGCGCGAAGCCTTCGGCCTCGTCGTGGGTCTCGGTGACCACGTCGTGGTCGCCTTCGATGGCGGCCAGCCGGGCCGGGATCGCGGCGTCGGCCAGCAGGCGGTCCTGGAACGCGAAGGTGTCGCCCTGGCGTACCACGCCACGTTCGTGCCAGCGGCCGCCGATGCGGGCGAACAGCCGCACCGGCATGGCGTCGAGCACCTCGTTGCCGACGATGACGCCTTCGAAGGCGTCCGGCAGCGCGTCGAGCCACTGCACGCGGGCGGCCAGGTGCGGCGCCCGGCGGGCCAGCGTGTCCTGCTGGCGTGCGCGCAGTTCGCCGGACAGCTCGACGATGCGGTAGGTATCGGGCAGCGCGCCTTCGGCTTCCAGTGCCAGCAGCAGGTCCGCCGCCAGCCGGCCCGTGCCGGCGCCGAATTCCATCACATGCGGCAGCGCCTGGCCGATCAGCGGCGCAAACTGCCGGGCCAGCGTGCGGGCGAAGAACGGCGTGAGTTCGGGGGCGGTGATGAAGTCGCTGCCGTCGTCGGCGCCCCGGCCGAACTTCGCGGCGCCGCCGCTGTAGTAGCCCAGGCGCGGGGCGTAGAGCGCCAGCGACATGTAGCGTTCGAAGCCGATCCAGCCGCCGGCCGCCGCGATGGCGTCGCCGATGACGGTGGAGAGGGCCTGCGAGGCACCGAGCGCGTCGGCGGAGGGAAGGGGTAGACTAGCGACTTTCTGCATACCGCGAATTGTAGCAATGCCAGATTCGAATACTCAGGGCGCCGCCGGCGTCCCCTCGCGCGGTGTGGCGCTGGTGACCGGCGCCGCGCGCCGGCTGGGCCGGGCCATCGCGCTGGAGCTCGCCATGCAGGGCTGGGACGTCGCCGTCCACTGCAACCGATCGCGCGACGAGGCCGAGGCGCTTGCCACGCAGATCCGCGGGCTGGGCCGCCGGGCCGCCGTGCTGCAGGCCGACCTGGCCGACGAGACCGCCACGGCCCGGCTGATCGCGGCGTGCGCCGCCGAGATCGGCGTGCCGACGTGCCTGGTCAACAACGCGTCGCTGTTCCAGTACGACGTGGCGACCAGCTTCTCGTATGGCTCGCTCGACACCCACATGCGCACCAACGTGGCGGCGCCGCTGCTGCTGGCCCGCGAGATGCACAAGGCGCTCGGCGCCGATGGCAACCAGACCGAGCAGCGCGGCGTGGTGATCAACCTGCTGGACCAGAAGCTGAACAACCTGAATCCGGACTTCCTGTCGTACACGCTGTCGAAGTCCGCGCTGCAGACCGCCACGGTGCAGCTGGCCCAGGCGCTGGCGCCCCGGCTGCGCGTGGTGGGCGTGGCGCCGGGCATCACGCTGGTGTCGGGCGACCAGTCCGATCCGGGCTTTGTGCGCGCCCACGCGATGACGCCGCTGGGCAAGTCCAGCACGCCGGACGACATCGCCCACGCCGTGGCCTACCTGGCCGGCGCGCGCGCCGTGACCGGCACCACGCTGTACGTCGACGGTGGCCAGCACCTGATGCCGCTGGCCCGCGACGTGATGTTCCTGACCGAATGAGCCGTACCTCGATCGACCCTGCCATGACCTTTGCCGCCCTTTCCCATCCCAGCCTGCAAGACTGCCGCCGCATGTTCCTGCGCAACTTCGAAGTGCAGATCAACATCGGCGTGCATGAATTCGAGAAGAAGGGCGAGCAGCGCGTGCTGGTGAACATCGACCTGTTCGTGTCGCTGGCCGAGACCACCCCCCAGGCCGACCGGCTGGAGGAAGTGGTCGACTACGACTTCATGCGCAACACCGTGGCCGCCCGCATGGCGCAGGGCCATATCCACCTGCAGGAAACGCTGTGCGACGACGTGGCGCGCGCCATGCTGCAGCATCCGAAGGTGCGCGCGGTGCGCGTGTCGACGGAAAAGCCCGACGTCTACCCGGACTGCGAGTCGGTCGGCGTAGAGGTGTTCCACATCAAGCAGGGCTGAGGACGGCCAGCCGGGACCGGCGCCTGCGGACGCACAACCCGGCGGACGGGCCGGTTTAGTAGAATATCGCCCCGTCCATCCCGGCATTTCTTTCGGGCGCCCGGCCATTGTTCAGCGCCGGCCCCGTCACAGGTACGTCTTATGAGTCACTCGGCTAACTTCTACCGGCTTGAAACCCGTCTGCAGTCGCAGACCGGCAAGGCCATCGGCGACTTCGGCATGATCGAGGACGGCGACACCGTCATGGTCTGCATGAGCGGCGGCAAGGACTCGTACACGATGCTGTCGGTGCTGACGGCGCTGCAGAAGCGGGCGCCGATCCAGTTCAAGCTGATCGCGATGAACCTGGACCAGAAGCAGCCCGGGTTTCCCGAGCACATCCTGCCCGAATACCTGAAGTCGCTGGGCGTGGAATATGTGATCGTCGAGGCGGACACGTATTCGATCGTCAAGGAGAAGGTGCCCGAGGGCAAGACGACCTGCTCGCTCTGCTCGCGGCTGCGCCGGGGCGTGATCTACCGCACGGCCAAGGAACTGGGCGCCAACAAGATCGCGCTGGGCCACCATCGCGACGACATCGTCAACACGTTCTTCCTGAACATGTTCTTCGGCGGCAAGATGAAGGCCATGCCGCCCAAGCTGGCCACCGACGACGGCCAGCACATCGTGATCCGGCCGCTGGCGTACTGCTCGGAGAAGGACATCGCGTCGTACGCGCGCGCCATGGCGTTCCCGATCATCCCGTGCAACCTGTGCGGCTCGCAGGAAAACCTGCAGCGCAAGAAGGTCAACGAGATGATCCAGCAGTGGGAGCGCGAGCACCCGGGCCGCATCGACAACATCTTCTCGGCGCTGCGCAACGTGGTGCCGTCGCACCTGGCCGACACCGACCTGTTCCCGTTCACGGGGCTGGCCACCGGGCTGGCCAAGGTCGACGAGGCGTCGCTGTTCGGCGAGACCACCTACAGCCAGCAGGCGCTGCAGTTCACCGGCAACGTCGAGCCGAACCGGATGGAGTTCGTCCGCTTCGACCGCATCGGGAAGGACAAGGCGGAGGAGCGGCCGACGGCCGCTTGATCTCTGCTGGGATGTTTCTGCCCTCTCATGCATGCGGGAGAGGGGAGCCAAACACCGCCAGCCGGCTCCCTGACCCGCCTACTTCGCCGCCTGCGACGATTCCCCGCCGCCACGCATCAGCGATCGCGTGTCCGCGATCCAGCCGTCGAAGCGTTTCACGGCGTGGGCCTTCTGCTCGGGCGTGGTCATGTTGGCGATCTTGACGGTCAGGTCCACGCCGGCTGACGTGCTGCGCTGCTCGCCGGCCGACGGCCGCTGCCAGTGGTCGGCGTACTTCCGCAGCATGTCTTCCACCTGGGCCTTGGGCGGATGGTTGGTGGACACCTCGCGGGCAATCTCCACCCATTCCTGCTGCCGCTTCACGCGCTCGGCGTAGCGGGCCTCGGCGCCCTGCATGTACGGCCCCATCGCCGCGCGGATTTCCTGCTCCTGCTCGGTCGAGAAGTTGCCGTAGACCAGCTTGGAATAGTCCATGATCTTGTCGAACCGCGCCTCGGTGCGCGCCGCAGGGTCCGGCTTCAGGAATTCCTTGCGGTACTTGGCGTTGCTCTCCGCGAACTTGGCCTCCATGCGCTTGATCTGGTCCGGCGTCAGCGTCAGCAGCAGGTCCGCCAGGTCCGGCACGGCGTTCTCGAACGCCTGGCGGCCCAGGCGGTTGGTGTCCTGCTGGACCTGCCGGATCATGCCGGCGTCCACCGGGCCGGACACCTCGCCGCGCACCCGCGTCAGCACCTTTTCGATCTCGGGCAACTGGGCGCGGCGGTGCCAGCCAAAGAAGCGGGCGATGGCCTCCTTGGTCGGCGGCTCCTGGGCGTCGGAGACGTCGACATAACGGTCCACCCACCAGTAGGCCAGGCGGTCGCCCTGCTGGTAGCCGAGCTTCATCGCGTTGCAGCCGGCCAACGCCGCGACCATGGTAAATGCTGCAAACCATGCAAAAACGCGGCGTGACCAAATGTGAACAACCGTAACGCCAGGTGATCGTCCCAATGCGGCGCAGGCACGCATGCTAGAATCGGCGCGCATCTTCCCAGGGCTCGCGAATCGCCCGCCAGCCCAATGCTGGCAACGGTTCAGCGCCATCTGCCATAGCGCTCCCAGGCTCGGATTCTTCAGATTTTTCTCGGACACACTCACTTAGGAACCTCCTTGTGAATATCGTCATTCTTGCCGCGGGCATGGGCAAGCGCATGAACTCCGCGCTGCCCAAGGTACTGCACCCGGTCGCCGGCCAGCCGATGCTGGCACATGTGCTCGATACTGCCCGTACGCTCGCGCCGTCCCGGCTCGTCGTCGTGGTCGGCCATGGCGCCGAGCACGTACGCCAGGCCGTGGCCGCCGACGATGTCGCCTTCGCCGAGCAGGCGCAGCAACTGGGCACCGGCCATGCCGTGATGCAGGCACTGCCCCTGCTCGATGACGCCCAGCCTACCCTCGTCCTGTACGGCGACGTGCCGCTGACGTCGGCCGCCACGCTGCAACACCTCGTGCAGGCCGCCGGCAGCGAGCGCATGGGCGTGCTGACCGTCGAGATGGCCGATCCCACCGGCTACGGCCGCATCGTGCGCGACGCCGCCGGCAACATCGTCCGGATCGTCGAGCAGAAGGACGCCAGCGACGAAGAACGCGCGATCCGCGAGATCAACACCGGCATCATCGTCTGCCCGACTGGCCACCTGCGCAACTGGCTTGCCACGCTGGGCAACGACAACGCGCAAGGTGAGTACTACCTGACCGATACCATCGCACGCGCCGCCGCGGACGGCGTGGAGATCGTGTCGTCCCAGCCCGCCGCGCTGTGGGAGACGCTGGGCGTCAACAGCAAGGTCCAGCTGGCCGAGATCGAGCGCATCCACCAGCGCAACATCGCCCAACGTCTGCTTGAAGCGGGCGTCACGCTGCTGGACCCCGCGCGCATCGACGTGCGCGGCCAGCTTACCTGCGGGCGCGACGTGACCATCGACGTGGGCTGCGTGTTCGAAGGCCGCGTGCACCTGGACGATGGCGTGCACATCGGTGCGCACTGCGTGATCCGCAACACCACCATCGGCGCCGGCGCGCGTGTGCAACCGTTCTGCCATTTCGAGGAAGCAAAGATCGGGCCGGACGGCCGCATCGGTCCGTACGCGCGGCTGCGCCCGGGTGCCGAGCTGGGCCAGGACGTGCACATCGGCAACTTCGTCGAGGTGAAGAACAGCCAGATTGCCGACCACAGCAAGGCCAACCACCTGGCCTACGTGGGCGACAGCACGGTGGGCCAGCGCGTGAACATTGGCGCGGGTACCATCACCTGCAACTACGACGGGGTGAACAAGCACCGCACGATCATCGAGGACGATGTTTTCATCGGCTCCGATACGCAGCTGGTGGCGCCCGTGGTGGTGCGCCGCGGCGCCACGATCGGCGCGGGCACCACGCTGACGAAGGAGGCGCCGGCCGACAAGCTCACGCTGTCGCGCGCCAAGCAGATGACGATCGACGCCTGGCAGCGTCCGGTCAAGCAACCGAAAAAATAAAGGGGTTCAGCTATGTGTGGCATCGTCGGCGCGGTTTCGCACCGCAATATCGTTCCCGTCCTGATCGAAGGGCTGCGTCGCCTGGAATATCGCGGCTATGACTCGTGCGGCGTGGCCGTCGTGCGCGACGCGATCCTGGAGCGCGCCCGCACCGTGTCGCGCGTGGCGGACCTGGACACGCAGACGCAGGCGTCGGGCCTGGGCGGCCACCTGGGCATCGCGCACACGCGCTGGGCCACGCACGGCAAGCCCGACACGGTCAACGCCCACCCGCATTTCTCGGACGAGACCATCGCGCTGGTGCACAACGGCATCATCGAGAACTACGAGCCGCTGCGCGACGAGCTGCGCGCCGTGGGCTACGGGTTCGAGTCGCAGACCGACACCGAAGTGGTGGCGCACCTGATCCACCAGGCGTACACGTACCCGAGCAGCGCCACGCGCGGCGACCTGTTCGGCTCGGTCCGCGTGGTGACCAAGCGCCTGCACGGCGCCTACGCGATCGCCGTGGTGGCCAAGGACAATCCCGACGTGGTGGTCGGCGCCCGCGCCGGGTCGCCGATGGTGGTGGCGCTGGGCAACGACGAGTCGTTCCTGGCATCCGACGCGCTGGCCGTGGCCGGCACCGCCAACCGGATCATCTACCTGGAAGAGGGCGACGTCGTGGAGCTGACGCGCGCCGGCGCCACGATCCGTGACATCAACGACATCGAGGTGGTGCGCGAGGAGCGCGTGGTGGAGGCGCACGCCGCCGCCGTGGAGCTTGGCCCGTTCCGCCACTTCATGCAGAAGGAAATCTTCGAGCAGCCGCGCGCGCTGGGCGACACGCTCGAAGGCATCGCCGCGATCACGCCGGAACTGTTCGGCCCGACCGCCGCCGAGGTGTTCGCCGGCATCGACAGCATCCTGATCCTGGCCTGCGGCACGAGCTACTACTCGGGCTGCACGGCCAAGTACTGGCTGGAGTCGGTGGCCCGGATCCCGACCCAGGTGGAAGTGGCCAGCGAATACCGCTACCGCGACACCGTGCCGAACCCGCGCGCGCTGGTGGTGGTGATCTCGCAATCGGGCGAGACGGCCGACACGATGGCCGCGCTGCGCCACGCCCGCTCGCTGGGCCACCAGCACACGCTGGCGGTCTGCAACGTGGCCACCAGCGCCATGGTGCGCGAGACCGAACTGCGCTTCCTGACGCGCGCCGGCACCGAGATCGGCGTGGCATCGACCAAGGCGTTCACCACGCAGCTTGCCGCGCTGTACATGCTGACGCTGGCGCTGGCCAAGGTGCGCGGCCACCTGACCGAGCAGGAAGAAGCCGACGCGCTGACCAACCTGCGCCACCTGCCGGCCGCGCTGCACGGCGTGCTGGCGCTGGAACCGCAGATCATCGCCTGGTCCGAAGACTTCGCTCGCCGCGAAAACGCGCTGTTCCTGGGCCGCGGGCTGCACTACCCGATCGCCCTGGAAGGCGCGCTGAAGCTCAAGGAAATCTCGTACATCCACGCCGAAGCCTACCCGGCCGGCGAACTGAAGCACGGCCCGCTGGCACTGGTGACCGAGGCCATGCCGGTGGTGACGGTGGCCCCGAACGACGCGCTGCTGGAAAAGCTGAAGTCCAACATCCAGGAAGTGCGCGCCCGCGGCGGCCGCCTGTACGTGTTCGCCGACTCGGACACGCACATCCAGTCGTCGGATGGCATCCAGGTGATCCGCATGCCCGAGCACTACGGCGCGCTGTCGCCGATCCTGCACGTGGTGCCGCTGCAACTGCTGGCCTACCACACGGCCTGCGCCCGCGGCACGGACGTGGACAAGCCGCGCAACCTGGCCAAGTCGGTGACGGTGGAGTAAGGGCCGGGGCCGCGCCAGGGTCTACCCGGCACAAGGGCCGCCTTCGGGCGGCCCTTTTTCATTGCCGCTACCGGCCGATGGTGTGGCGCGCAAGGGCTTGGCAGATAACCCCGCCAGGGATGGCGGAATGCATTTCGCGGTATCCTTGCCGGCATGCTGCGTTCGCGCCTCTCCCAATCGGCGCCGCGTGGCGCGCCTGCCCCGTGCCTGCATCATGCCGCGCGGGCCCCATGGCGCCTCCAGCGAAATCAATATGAAAGACCTAGAAAGTGAGCTGATCGGCTCCGCCCGGCTGCCGACCCGCTATGGCCAATTCACCGCCCATGCCTTCCAGGGCCTGGATACCGGTACCGAACACCTTGCGCTCTCGATGGGCGATATTTCGGGCGATGACGTGCTGCTGCGGCTGCATTCGGAGTGCCTGACCGGCGACGTGTTCGGCTCCTGCCGCTGCGATTGCGGCGAACAGCTCGACCTGGCCATGAAGAAGATTGCCGAGGAAGGCCGCGGCGTGCTGCTGTACCTGCGTGGCCACGAGGGCCGTGGCATCGGGCTGTCGAACAAGATCCGCGCGTATGCGCTGCAGGATGGCGGACTCGACACCGTGGACGCCAACCTGGCGCTCGGCCAGGCCATCGATTCCCGCACCTATGCGTTTGCTGCCGACTTCCTGCGCCAGTGGGGTGTCAATTCCGTGCGGCTCATGAGCAACAATCCGGTCAAGATCAAGGCGCTGGAAGACGCCGGCATCAAGGTGACCGAGCAGATGCGCCATATCGTCCCGTCTAACGCCGAGAACGAAAAGTACCTGGCGACCAAGCGGTCGCGCATGGGACACCTGCTGGACTGAATCCCGCGTCATGCCGCGCCTGTAGGCGCAGACCGACATCGGCTTGCGAGGCGTCCCGACAGCCTGCGCGAGGCGGCTCTTCTATCTTGGAACCAAGGACCGCGCGGCCTTCAGCGCCGCTGCGGGATGTTCCATGCGCCGTGGCACCGGGGGTGCCGCGCACGATGAGAGGAGTTCGTTATGGCTGACAACAATGTGTCCGTACTCAATGACCTGATCGAAGTTTCGCGCGACGGCGAGGAAGGCTTCCGCAAGGCGGCCGAGGACGCGAAGAATCCCGAGCTGAAGACGCTGTTCTCCAGCCGCGCGACCGAATGCGGCGCCGCCGTGCGCGAGCTGCAGAGCCAGGTGGTGGCGCTGGGCGGCAAGCCCGAGGATCACGGCAGCGTGGCCGGCGCGCTGCATCGCGGCTGGGTGAGCCTGCGCTCGGCGGTGTCGGACCGCACCGACCTGGCGATCCTGGAAGAAACCGAGAAGGGCGAGGACGTCGCCAAGAAAAAGTACGCCGACGCGCTGCAGGAAACCGACCTGAGCTTCGATATCCGCGCGCTGATCGAGCGCCAGTACCAGGGCGTGCTGCGCAACCACGACCTGATCCGCGACCTGCGCAACCGTTATCGCGCCAGCGGCGAATAATCGCTGCGGCAACGGCACTGCCCGATGCCAGTGAAAGCGCCTCCGCCGGAGGCGCTTTTATTTTGCCGAAATCGAAATCAGTATCACTTGCATAATCGCGCGAAACATAATTTATTTGCGCGCCAAATGGCTGGAAAGCCGCGCCGGGCTTGAAGTTCCGGTCTCGCCCATTACCATGGAAAATCACCGCCAGGCATTTTAGGGGCAGCCGTCATGAAAGCCGACAAAAAGGTCATCCAGTTGCTGAATGGCCAGCTCAAGCACGAACTCACCGCGATCAACCAGTATTTCCTGCACGCCCGCATCTATCGCCACTGGGGGCTGACGGCGCTGGGCAAGCACGAGTATGACGAGTCGATCGAGGAAATGAAGCACGCCGACCGCCTGATCGAACGCATCCTGATGCTCGACGGCCTGCCGAACCTGCAGGACCTGGACAAGCTCATGATCGGCGAGAACACCGAGGAAATGCTCGGCTGCGACCTGAAGCTGGAACTGGTGTCGCAGGCCAACCTCAAGGAGGCGATCAAGTACTGCGAATCGGTCAGCGACTACGTGTCGCGCGACATCCTGACCGACATCCTCGACGACACCGAGGACCACGTCGACTGGCTGCAGACCCAGCTCGAACTGGTGCGCAAGGTCGGCCTGCAGAACTACCTGCAGTCGGCGATGGGCAGCCCCGAGGGCTAGCCGGCCGGCCAGGCGCGCCGCGCCCTGCAGACTTTTTCCACTTGGGCTACACTGCGCCCCGCACCACAGGACGGCCCGCTCGGTCCGTCTTCTCCCCGGGGCGGGGTGGCAGAGTGGTTATGCGACGGCCTGCAAAGCCGTTTACGACGGTTCGATTCCGGATCCCCGCCTCCATTTCCCTGCGGTTTTCCCTTTCGGTTTCCAGTTCGCTGACGCGCGTTTCGCCGTCATGAACGATAGCGATACTCACGCCCGCCCTGGCGCATTTCATGCTCCCGGTTTCACCAGGCGTGGCACGCGTCGCATCCGGTGATTTCCCTCTGGAATCCCGGCCGCGATTGCGATACTGTGGGGCGCACGCGCACCAATCGTCAGCATTTCACCGCTCTCGGACGCGCGCGTCGTCGTATGACTGCCGGGCCAAACATTATCGGCCCGCGGCGCACCCGGTTTCACCATGCAGGGCTTCCATGGCGTATCCGTCGCAACGTGATGAGAGAAACAGAGGCTCCAAATGATTAAAGACCTGCGAATCCGCATGGCTCAGCCGTCGGATGCGCCCGCCATCGGGGCCGTTCTTGAGCGGTGCGGCCTGCCGGTGGACGATCTGCCGCGGCTCGTGGGCGAGTTCCACGTGGCTGTCATGGATTCGCAACTGGTGGGCTGCGCCTGCGCCGAGCTGTTCGGCGACACGGCCATCGTCCGCTCGGTGGCCGTGCTGCGCGAATGGCGCGACCAGGGCGTGGCCAGCCACCTCGTCAACGCGGTGATGATGCGCGCGCGGGCCAACGGCAGCCGCCGCGCCGTGCTGCTGACCTCCACCTGTCCCAGCTATTTCGCGCGCTACGGCTTCTCGCTGATCCACGCCTCGAAGCTGCCGCCCGAGGTGCTGGAAAGCCAGGAATTCCTGCGCCTGCGCAATACCAGCGCGCTCTGCATGAGCGCCGAACTGGCGTAGGCGCGGCCGGCAGGGATTCGCAAAAGCGTCAATAATCGGGCCTTCACTTTCTGCCAAATCGAGGAGACCCCATGCCAGCCACCGTCCGCGCCATCCGCCTCCACGAATTCGGCCTGCCGCAGGTCATGCGGCTGGAGAACGTCGAACTGCCCGAGCCAGTGCCCGGCGAGGCGCGCGTCCGGCATACCGCGATCGGCTTCAACTTCATCGACATCTACCAGCGCCGCGGCACGTACCCGCTGCCCGCCGGCACGGGCCTGGGCTTCGAGGCGGCCGGCGTGGTCGAGGCCGTGGGGCAAGGCGTGACCGACGTGGCCGTGGGCGATCGCGTGGCGTACATGAACGCGGGTTTGGGCGCCTATGCGGAGGGCCGCAACGTGGCCGTGGACCGGCTCGTGAAGCTGCCCGATGCCGTCAGCGACGAACAGGCCGCCGCCACGATCTTCAAGGGCATGACCGCGCAGTACCTGGTGCGCCATACCCACGCGGTCAAGCCCGGCGACACGGTGCTCGTGCATGCCGCCGCCGGCGGCGTGGGCCAGATCCTCAGCGGCTGGGCCAAGGCGCTGGGGGCGCGCGTGATCGGCACGGCGGGCTCGGCGGCCAAGTGCGAGCGTGCGAAGGCGGCTGGCTGCGACGTGGCCATCGACTACAGCCATGGCGACTGGGTCAAGCAGGTGCGCGATGCCACCGGCGGCCAGGGCGTGACCGTGGTCTACGACGCCGTGGGCAAGGACACCTTCCTGGGGTCGCTGGACTGCGCGCAGACCTTCGGCATGGTGGTGCTGTACGGCGCCGCGTCGGGCCCGGCGCCGGCCATCGAGCCCGAGCTGCTGAACAAGAAGGGCTGCCTGTTCCTGACGCGCCCGTCCGTGTTTCCGCACAACGCCGATACCGCGCGCTTCCGCGCCAATGCGAAGGACCTGTTCGACGCCATCGCGGCCGGCCACGTCAAGGTCGACATCGGCGCCCGCTTTCCGCTGGCCGACGTGGCGCGCGCCCACGAGGCGGCCGAGCGCCGCGAGACCACCGGCGCCATCCTGCTGCTGCCCTGCGCGACGCGCCGTTCGTCAAGGACATCCGCAACCTGGGGCTGGTGGCCGGCGTGGAGCTGGAATCGCGCCCCGGCGCGCCGGGCGCGCGCGCCTACGAGGCGTTCCTGAAATGCCTGGAGCTGGGCGTGCTGGTGCGCTACACCGGCGATATCCTGGCGTTCTCGCCGCCGCTGATCATTTCCGAGGCCGAGATCGACCAGCTCTTCGACACCGTCAGGCAGGCGCTGCAGAGCATCCAGTAAAGACCCGCCGGCACACCAGAGGAAGACCGCAGTGAACATCGCAGAAAACCGGCAGATCGCCGAAATCCATCACTACATCGGCGGCACCGTGCAGCGCGCGGGCGCCGACCGCTTTGCCGACGTGTTCAACCCGGCCACCGGCGCCGTGGCGGCCCGCGTGGCCATGGGCAGCACCGACGACGTGGCCGCCGCGGTGGCCGCCGCCAAGGCCGCCTGGCCGGCCTGGGCCGAGACGCCGCCGCTGCGCCGCGCGCGCATCCTGTTCAAGTTCAAGGAACTGCTGGACAAGCACCACGACGACCTGGCCGCGCTGATCACGCGCGAGCACGGCAAGGTGTTTTCCGACGCCCGCGGCGAGGTGACGCGCGGCATCGAGGTGGTGGAGTTTGCCTGCGGCATCCCGAACCTGCTCAAGACCGACTTCACCGACAACATCGGCGGCGGCATCGACAACTGGAACCTGCGCCAGCCGCTGGGCGTGGTGGCCGGCATCACGCCGTTCAACTTCCCGGTCATGGTGCCGATGTGGATGTTCCCGGTGGCGCTGGCCTGCGGCAACACGTTCGTGCTGAAGCCGTCGGAGCGCGACCCGTCGCCCAGCCTGCTGATTGCCGACCTGCTCAAGCAGGCCGGCCTGCCCGACGGCGTGTTCAACGTGGTGCAGGGCGACAAGGTGGCCGTCGACGCGCTGCTGGCCCACCCCGACGTGCAGGCGCTGTCGTTCGTCGGCTCCACGCCGATCGCCGAGTACATCTACACGGAAGGCACGAAGCACGGCAAGCGCGTGCAGGCGCTGGGCGGGGCCAAGAACCACCTGGTGGTGATGCCGGACGCGGACCTGGACCAGGCCGTGGACGCGCTGGTGGGCGCCGCCTACGGATCGGCCGGCGAGCGCTGCATGGCGATCTCGGTGGCGGTGGCCGTGGGCGACGTGGCCGACCGGCTGGTGCCGCGCCTGGCCGAGCGCGCCGCGTCGCTGAAGATCCGCAACGGCATGGAAGGCGACGCCGAGATGGGCCCGCTGGTCACGGCCGCGCACAAGGCCAAGGTCGAGGGCTATATCGCCCAGGGCGTGGCCGAGGGCGCCACGCTGGTGACCGACGGGCGCGGCCACAAGGTGGACGGTCACGAGAACGGCTTCTTCGTCGGCGGCACGTTGTTCGACAACGTCCGCCCGGACATGACGATCTACAGGGAAGAGATCTTCGGCCCGGTGCTGTCGGTGGTGCGCGTGCACGACTTTGCCGAGGCGGTGGACCTGATCAACGCCCACGAGTTCGGCAACGGCGTGTCGTGCTACACCAGCGATGGCGGCATCGCCCGCGCGTTCGCGCGCCAGATCCAGGTGGGCATGGTCGGCATCAACGTGCCGATCCCGGTGCCGATGGCGTGGCACTCGTTTGGCGGCTGGAAGCGCTCGCTGTTCGGCGACCACCACGCCTACGGCGAGGAAGGCGTGCGCTTCTACACGCGCTACAAGAGCGTGATGCAGCGCTGGCCGGACAGCATCGCCAAGGGCGCCGAGTTCACGATGCCGGTGGCGAAGTAGGGCGGCACCCTCCGCCCCGACCCAGCAAGCGCTCCCTCGTGGAGCGCTTTTTGTTGGCCGGCGGCCCCGTGTATCATCGCGCCCTCGCCGGCGGCCCCCGCCTTCCACGAGATGTGCGGTTCCGGCCGCCGGCGCGACTGGTACAACCTATAGTCAATGCACCCGATGCACCCGACTGACCGCCCGGAGCCCCTCATGAGCCTATTCCGCACCAAGAACATTGAATCGATGCTCGACGTCAGCGAGCACGACGGCTTGCGCAAGGTGCTGGGCCCCGTGGATCTGGTGCTGATGGGCATCGGCGCCATCATCGGCACCGGCATCTTCGTGCTGACCGGCACGGGCGCGCTGACGGCCGGGCCGGCGCTGACCGTGTCGTTCGTGATCGCGGCCATGGCCTGTGGCTTTGCAGCGTTGTGCTATGCAGAGTTTGCGTCGGCAATTCCTGTGTCCGGCTCGATCTACACCTACAGCTACGCCACGCTGGGCGAGATCGTCGCGTGGATGATCGGCTGGGACCTGCTGCTGGAATACGGGCTGGCCACGTCGGCCGTGTCGGTGGGCTGGTCGGGCTACTTCCAGTCGCTGATCGCCGGCTTCGGCATCCGGCTGCCGGCCGCGCTGACCGCCGCGCCGGGGGCGGTGCCGGGCGTGGAGACCGTGGTCAACCTGCCGGCCATCCTGATCATGCTGGCGATTACCTGGGTGGTGTCGTACGGCGTGCGCGAGTCGGCGCGGCTCAACAACGTGATGGTGGCGATCAAGGTGGGCGTGGTGCTGCTGTTCATCGCCGTGGGCGTCTGGCACGTGCAGCCGGCCAACTGGCAGCCGTTCGCGCCGTTCGGGCTGTCGGGCATCTTCAATGCGGCGGCGCTGGTGTTCTTCGCGTTCATCGGCTTCGATGCGGTGACGTCGGCCGCCGAGGAGGTGCGCAACCCCGGCCGCGACCTGCCGATCGGCATCGTCGGCTCGCTGGCGGTCTGCGCCATCCTGTACGTGGCCGTGTCGGCCATCATGACCGGCATCGTGCCGTTCGCCAAGTTCGCGGGCGTGGACCATCCGGTGTCGCTGGCGCTGCAGTACGCCGGGCAGAACTGGGTGGCCGGGTTTGTCGACCTGGGCGCCATCCTGGGCATGACCACGGTGATCCTGGTGATGACCTACGGCCAGACGCGCATCATCTTTGCGATGTCGCGCGACGGCCTGCTGCCCGAGAAGCTTTCCGAGGTGCATCCCGTCCACGCCACGCCGTTCAAGGCCACGTGGACCGTGGGCATCGTCTTTGCCACGATTGCCGGCTTCGTGCCGCTGAACGTGCTGGCCGAGCTGATCAACATCGGCACGCTGTCGGCGTTCACGCTGATCGCGGTGGCGACGCTGGTCCTGCGCCGCACCCATCCGCACCTGCCGCGCACGTTCCGCTGCCCCGGCGTGCCCGTGGTGCCCCTGCTGGCCGTGGCGTTCTGCGTGTTCCTGATGGCCCACCTGCAGGCGCTCACGTGGATCGCGTTCCTGTGCTGGCTGGCGCTGGGGCTGGTGGTCTACTTTGCCTACTCGCGCCGCAACGCCGTGCTGCACAACCACGGCGGCGACGCCCAGGGCTGATCAGCGGCGGCCCGCTTGCTCGAAGAACGCCCGCGAGCGCGGCTCGCCGGCATAGGCCGAATTGATGCGCACCCAGGCCGACGTCTCGCCGCCGGGCCGGAAGAAATGGCCCGGCGCCAGCGCGATGCCCTGGGTCTCGGCCATCGCCACCAGCTCGCGCGAATCGTCGATGCCGGGCGCGCGGGCCCACAGGAAGTTGCCGCCGGCCGGCTCGCAGAACACTTCCCAGCCGTACTGGCCCAGGATCTTGACCGCGCCGGCCGTCACCTCGCGCGTGCGCACGCGCAGCCGTTCCACGTACTTGCGGTAGGCGCCGCGCTCCAGCATCGCCGCCGTCACGGCTTCGGCAAAGTGCGATCCCGCCACGCTGGTCAGCACCTTCACGTCGATCAGGTCCTTGATCAGCGTCTTGTCCGCCACCAGGTACCCCACCCGCAGCGCCGCCGACACGGTCTTCGAGAAGCCGCCGATGTAGATCACGTGCTCAAGCTGGTCCAGCGTGGCCAGCCGGTCGGTGAAGTTGAGCTGGAAGTCCGAGAAGATGTCGTCCTCGACGAACCGGAAGTTGTGCCGCCGCGCCAGTTCCAGCAGCCGGAACGCGACCGGCGGCGACAGCGTGGAGCCGGTGGGGTTCTGCAGCACGCTGTTGGTGAAGAACAGCTTGGGCTTGTGGTCGCGCAGCAGCCGCTCGCAGGCTTCGGGGTCGGGCCCGTTCGGCGTGTGCGGCACGCCCACCAGCTGCACGCCGTGCATGCGCAGCAGGCCGAACAGGTTGTAGTAGCCGGGGTCCTCGACGAACACCGTGTCGCCGGGCTTGAGCAGGTGGCGCACGATCAGGTCCAGCGCCTGGCTGGCGCCCGAGGTGATCAGCACCTGCGTCAGGTCGGCCTCGATGCCCACCTGGCGCACGCGCGTCAGCACGTGCTTGCGCAGCGCCGGGTGGCCCAGCGGCGTGGCGTAGTGGATCACGCTGTCGATGTCATGCCGCGTGATGTGGCGGATGGCCTGCGTCAGGCCCTCCACGTCGCGCCATTCCTCGGGCACGAACCCGCCGGCCAGCTTCAGCATGCCGCTGGGGTGGTGGAACTGGTCGATGATGTGCTCGGACAGGTCCTCGGCCAGGCTCGGGTCCGACCAGCCCCGGCCCTGCCGCCCGGTCAGCGCGCTCTCCGCCACGTAGAAGCCCGAGCCCTGGCGCGAATCGACCAGCCCCTGCGACACCAGCCGGTCGTACGCCTCGATGACCGGGAAGCGGCTGATCCGGTGCTCGGCGGCCAGCGCGCGGATCGATGGCAGGCGCGCGCCGGGCGCGGCCTCGCGGGAGCTGATCCACGTCTTCACGCCCAGCACGATCTGCTCGGTCAGCGGGACGCCCGTGGATGGGTCGATTACGAGTTGCATAAGTGACGGGGGCGGCAAGTGTCAGTCGAAACTACTGAACAGTCCAACGAAAACTGTTCGGAACTGTGCATGGGATTGTAGTCGCCGCCGTGGATAAATGTGGCCATGGCGCAGCGCCCCCTAATCCGCCCGATCCCTTGATCCAGAGCGGCTGCGCCGGGCAAGGCAAGGAGACACCGATGCGTGAACTCAGGACATTCGAACTCGACGAAACCGGCCGGCCGGTGGGCTGGCGCGCCCGCCACGGCCAGAGCGTGACCGCGCTGGAAGGCAGCCTGTGGCTGACCGTGGAAGGCCATCCGCGCGATATCTGGCTGCGCGCCGGCGATACCCACGTGCTGACCGAAGGCGACCGCGTCTGGCTGTCGGCCGACGGCGGCGCCGCGCGCTTCCAGCTTGCCGAGACGCCGGCGCCGTGGTCGCTGCGCCGGGCGGTATTCGTCATCCGCCAACTGGCGCGCCGCTGGGGCGAACGCAAGACCGACGCCTTCGGCGACTGCCCGCGCGTGCACGCCTGACCCCGGCGCGCCGCCCGCCACCCCCGCTTTCTCCTGGGATCCGGAACCGCCATCCCGCCTGCGCCGACCTCCCGCGGCGCAGGGGCGGTCTCCGGGCCCTTCTGCTCCGTACCCCGCTGTGAGACGATGCCGGCAGAGACGATCGGTGCTTACCCGCGTCCCTGGACTTACGTTAACGTAAACGTCATATAATCGTCCGGCCCCTGTGAGCGCGGTCGCCAGAACCGCCGGCACGCCAGCCAGCCACACCGGGCAGCCAGCCACATAACAGAGCGGTGGAGACAATGACTGATCTTTCGGATGTGAGCAGGACGGCGGCCGCCCGGCCGCAGGCGGCGCAGGCCGGCGGCCCGGCCAACAAGGTGCGCTTTGTCACCGCGGCGTCGTTGTTCGACGGCCACGACGCGTCGATCAACATCATGCGGCGCATCCTGCAGTCGCACGGTTGCGAGGTCATCCACCTGGGCCACAACCGGTCCGTGCACGAGGTGGTCACCGCCGCGCTGCAGGAGGACGTGCAGGGCATCGCCATCTCCAGCTACCAGGGCGGCCACGTCGAATACTTCCAGTACATGATCGATATGCTGCGCGAGCACGGCGGCGAGCACATCCAGGTGTTCGGCGGCGGTGGCGGCGTGATCGTGCCGGACGAGATCCGCGCGCTGCAGGCGTACGGCGTGGCGCGCATCTACAGCCCCGAGGACGGCCAGCGCATGGGCCTGGCGGGCATGATCGCCGACATGGTGCAGCGCTGCGACATCGACCTGACGCGCTACGCGCCGGCCACGCTCGACCCCGTGTCGCAAGGCGACCGCCGCGCGCTGGCCCAGCTCATCACCGCGCTGGAAAACGGCCAGGCCGCCCCCGGCCTGGTTGGCGCGCTGCACGACGCCGCGCGGGCCGCCACCACGCCGGTGCTGGGCATCACGGGCACGGGCGGCGCGGGCAAGTCGTCGCTGACCGACGAGCTGATCCGCCGCTTCCGGCTGGACCAGCACGACGCGCTGTCGATCGCCGTGATCTCGATCGACCCGTCGCGGCGCAAGTCGGGCGGGGCGCTGCTGGGCGACCGCATCCGCATGAACGCGATCAACCACCCGAACATCTTCATGCGGTCGCTGGCCACGCGCGAGGCCGGCTCGGAAATCTCGCAGGCGCTGCCGGACGTGATTGCCGCGTGCAAGGCGGCCCGCTTCGACCTGGTGATCGTGGAGACGTCGGGCATCGGGCAGGGCGACGCGGCCATCGTGCCGCACGTGGACCTGTCGCTGTACGTGATGACGCCCGAGTTTGGCGCGGCCAGTCAGCTAGAAAAGATCGACATGCTCGACTTTGCCGATTTCGTGGCGATCAACAAGTTCGACCGCAAGGGCGCCCACGACGCCTGGCGCGACGTGGCCAAGCAGGTGCAGCGCAACCGCGAGCAATGGCACAGCAAGGCCGAGGACATGCCGGTCTACGGCACCCAGGCATCGCGCTTCAACGATGACGGCGTGACCATGCTGTACCAGGGGCTGGCGCAGGCGCTGGCCGGGCACGGGCTGGCGCTGCAGCCGGGCGGCCTGCCCAGGCTGGCCGGGCGTATTTCCACGGGCCAGAACGTGATCGTGCCGCCGGCGCGCAGCCGCTACCTGGCGGAGCTGGCCGATACGGTGCGCGCCTACCATCGCCGCGTGGCCGAGCAGAGCCGGCTGGCCCGCGAGCGCCAGCAACTGCGCGCGGCGCGCGGCATGCTCAAGGCGTCGGGCAGCGATGCCGACGGCGGCGCGCTGGAATCGCTCGCCGGCGAGCGCGACGCCGCGCTGGGCGCCGTCGAGCGCAAGCTGCTGGCCATGTGGCCACAGATGCAGGCGGCCTACGGCGGCGACGAGTACATCGTAAAAATACGAGACAAGGAGCTGCGCACGGGGCTGGTCACCACCACGCTGTCGGGCACGAAGATCCGCAAGGTGGTGCTGCCGCGCTTCGAGGACGACGGCGAGATCCTGAAATGGCTGATGCGCGAGAACGTGCCGGGCAGCTTTCCGTACACGGCCGGCGTATTCGCGTTCAAGCGCGAGGGCGAGGACCCCACGCGCATGTTCGCGGGCGAAGGCGACGCGTTCCGGACCAACCGGCGCTTCAAGCTCGTCTCCGAGGGCATGGACGCCAAGCGGCTGTCCACCGCGTTCGACTCGGTCACGCTGTACGGCGAGGACCCGCACGAGCGGCCGGACATCTACGGCAAGGTGGGCAACTCGGGCGTGTCGATCGCCACGCTCGACGACATGAAGGTGCTCTACGACGGCTTTGACCTGACCAGCCCCAGCACGTCGGTGTCGATGACGATCAACGGCCCGGCGCCCACCATCCTGGCGATGTTCATGAACACCGCCATCGACCAGAATCTGGACAAATTCCGATCCGACAACGGCCGCGAGCCGACCGCGGACGAGGAATCGAAGATCCGCGCCTGGGTGCTGCAGAACGTGCGCGGCACGGTGCAGGCCGACATCCTCAAGGAGGACCAGGGCCAGAACACGCGCATCTTCAGCACCGAGTTCTCGCTGAAGGTGATGGGCGACATCCAGGCGTACTTCGTGCACCACCAGGTGCGCAACTTCTACTCGGTGTCGATCTCCGGGTACCACATCGCCGAGGCCGGCGCCAACCCGATCTCGCAGCTTGCGTTCACGCTGGCCAACGGCTTCACCTACGTGGAGACGTACCTGGCGCGCGGCATGCACGTGGACGACTTTGCGCCGAACCTGTCGTTCTTCTTCTCGAACGGCATGGACCCCGAGTACAGCGTGCTGGGCCGCGTGGCGCGCCGCATCTGGGCCGTGACGATGCGCGACAAGTACGGCGCCAACGAGCGCAGCCAGAAGCTCAAGTACCACATCCAGACGTCGGGCCGGTCGCTGCACGCGCAGGAGATCGACTTCAACGACATCCGCACGACGCTGCAGGCGCTGATTGCCATCTACGACAACTGCAACTCGCTGCACACCAACGCCTATGACGAGGCGATCACCACGCCCACGGCCGAATCGGTGCGCCGGGCGCTGGCGATCCAGCTCATCATCAACCGCGAGTGGGGCGTGGCCCGCTGCGAGAACCCGAACCAGGGCAGTTTCCTGATCGAGGAACTGACCGACCTCGTGGAAGAGGCCGTGCTGCAGGAGTTCGAGCGCATTGCCGAACGCGGCGGCGTGCTGGGCGCGATGGAGACCGGCTACCAGCGCGGCAAGATCCAGGAGGAATCGCTGTATTACGAGCAGCTCAAGCACGACGGCACGCTGCCGATCATCGGCGTGAACACATTCCGCAACCCGAATGGCGACCCGACGCCACAATCGCTGGAACTGGCGCGGTCCAGCGAGGACGAGAAGCAGAGCCAGCTTGCCCGCCTGGCGGAATTCCATGCGCGCCATGCCGGTGACGCGCCCGCCATGCTGGACCGCCTGCGCCAGGCCGTGATCGACAACGGCAATGTCTTCGCGGTGCTGATGGACGCGGTGCGCGTGTGCTCGCTGGGGCAGATCACGCACGCGCTGTTCGAGGTGGGCGGGCAGTACCGGCGCAACATGTAGGCGGAAATCGCGCGGGCGGGTGGTTCACGCGGCGGGACGCTGGGGCTAAACTCGGCGTTTCCGCACGTCCCTCCCGAACCGCGAACTTCGTAAAACCGCCATGCAATCCGAGTACGACAGCCAGAATATCTTTGCCCGCATCCTGCGCGGCGAACTTCCCAGCTTCAAGGTGTACGAGGACGCCGACACGATCGCGTTCCTGGACATCATGCCGCAGTCCGACGGCCACACGCTGGTGGTGCCCAAGGAGGCCGCCGTGGACCTGTTCGGCCTGTCCGAGGCCGGCGCCGCCGCCGCCATCCGCACCACGCAGATCGTGGCGCGCGCGGTGCGCGAAACCTTCGCGCCCGACGGCATCGTCATCAGCCAGTTCAACGGCGCCGCCGCCGGCCAGACCGTGCCGCACGTGCACTTCCACATCGTGCCGCGCTACGCCAGCCAGGCCCTGCGCGGCCACGCCCGCGAGCAGGCCAGCATGGACGTGCTCAAGGCGCACGCCGAGCGGCTGGCCGCCACGCTGGCGAAGCGGTAATCCGATCCGAATCCGTTACAACCCTCCGATAGAGCAAGGAAGCAGTCATGGCAATCAAGACAGTAGGCATCGTGGGTGCCGGCACGATGGGCAATGGCATTGCGCAGGCGTGCGCGGTGGTGGGGCTCGATGTGGTGATGGTCGACATCAGCGACGCCGCCGTGCAAAAGGGCATCGCCACGGTGGCGGGCAGCCTGGACCGCCTGATCAAGAAGGAAAAGGCCACCGAGGCCGACAAGGCGGCAGCGCTGGCCCGTATCCAGGGCAGCACGTCGTATGACGACCTGAAGCGCGCCGACATCGTCATCGAGGCCGCCACCGAGAACTACGATCTCAAGGTCAAGATCCTGAAGCAGATCGACGCAATCGCCGGGCCGAACGTGATCATCGCGTCGAACACGTCGTCGATCTCGATCACCAAGCTGGCGGCGGTGACGTCGCGCGCGGACCGTTTCATCGGCATGCATTTCTTCAACCCGGTGCCGCTGATGGCGCTGGTGGAACTGATCCGCGGCCTGCAGACCAGCGACGCGGCCCACGCCGACGTGGAGGCGCTGGCGCGGCAGCTCGGCAAGTACCCGATCACGGTGAAGAACAGCCCCGGCTTCGTGGTCAACCGCATCCTCTGCCCGATGATCAACGAGGCGTTCTGCGTGCTGGGCGAGGGCCTGGCGTCGCCCGAGGAAATCGACGAAGGCATGAAGCTCGGCTGCAACCACCCCATCGGCCCGCTGGCCCTGGCCGACATGATCGGCCTGGACACGATGCTGGCCGTGATGGAAGTGCTCTACACCGAGTTCGCCGACCCGAAATACCGCCCGGCCATGCTGATGCGCGAAATGGTGGCGGCGGGATACCTGGGGCGGAAGACGGGGCGCGGGGTGTACGTGTACTCGAAGTAAGCCGGGTTTCCTGGTTTTCTCCTCTCTCCCGCAAGGCGGGAGAGAGGCCGGGGGAGAGGGTGAGGCGGTGCAAGCTGCCACCGTGGCAGCTGGGGACGCCGGCCCTCACCCCCAACCCCTCTCCCGCGCGCGGGAGAGGGGAGCAGAACCCGGCAAGTACACACCGCTACTCCCCATACTGCCGCAGCCCCTCCAGGTCGAGCACGTCGATCACGCCGTAGTCCACGCGCACCAGCCCCTGTTGTTCCAGCACCTTGAGCGCCTGGTTGGCGCGCTGGCGCGAGATGCCGGCCAGCAGGCCGATTTCTTCCTGCGAGATTTCCAGCGTCGATCCGATGCCCGGGTACAGGTGTTCGTTGAACAGCGACGACACCGCGCGCGCCACGCGCGAATCGATGTCGCGCAGCCGCTCGTACTCCACTGCCGCGATGAACTGCCCCAGGCGCTCGTTGAACTGCATCAGCAGGAAGCGCGTGAACGGCAGGCTGGTATCCAGCAACCACTGAAAAGTCTCGCGCGGGACGAAAGCGATACGTGACCGGCGCAGCGCCATCACGTCGTACTTGCGGATTTCCTGCTTGAGCACGGCGCCTTCGCCGAACCAGCCGCCGGTGGGCACGCCGGTGAACGTGACGGACTTGCCCGACGGCGACACCGTGGTGATCTTGACGATGCCTTCAACCACGCCCAGCCAGTGCTCGGCCATTTCACCCTTGTGACAGACGTAGTCGCCCTGTGCGTACTCGCGCACGGTGGCCACGCGCTTGACGCGGTCGCGCTGGTCGGGGCTCAGGTCGACGGCCCAGGCGCAGCGGTCGATGAAGTCGTGGCACGAAGCGTTGGACATGGGGCTCCCGTAGGGATTAACCCGGAATTGTCGCCGGCGCGACAACCGGGGGAAAAGGCATCGGCTATCTTACGATCACACGGAACCGGCCCTGCCAGCAATCCTCACCCAACCAGGCAAGGCGGGCGTGACGCGGTGCGGCAACCCCGCGAAACGCCCAGTATAGACACCGGTCTGGCGGCTTGATACCCGGCATGGCCCCTACGCCATCCGCAGGGGAGAGGAGACAGCGATGCAGGACACGTCGGCAACGACCTTCCCGCGATGGCTGCAGGCGCATGCCCTGCAGCGGCCAGACCATCCGGCCTATCGCGAAAAGGACCTCGGCATCTGGCAGACCTATAGCTGGTCGCAGGCGGCGGCGGAAGTGCGCGCGCTGGCGTGCGGGCTGGCCGCGCTGGGTTTCCGCCGGGGCATGAACCTGGCCGTGGTTGGCGACAACCGCCCCCGCCTGTACTGGGCGATGACCGCCGCGCAGGCGCTGGGCGGCGTGCCGGTGCCGCTGCACCAGGACGCCATCGCGGGCGAGATGGTCTACGTGCTGGACGATGCCGAGATCGAGTTCGCCATCGTCGAGGACCAGGAGCAGGTGGACAAGCTGCTGGAAGTTGAGGCGCAGCTCGCCACGCGCGGCCGCACCGTGCGCCACCTTATCTACGAAGACCCGCGCGGCCTGCGTGACTACGATCACCCGTCGCTGCTGTCGTACGAGCGCGTGCAGGAGCTTGGCCGCGAGTACGACCGCGCCAACCCTGGCTTCTACGACGCGCAGGTGCAGGCCGGCCAGCCCGACGACACCGCGATCATCCTCTATACGTCCGGCACCACCGGCAAGCCCAAGGGCGTGTGCCACGCGCACGCGGGCCTGATCGGCGCGGCGCGCAACGGCTGCCAGTTCGACGGGCTGGGACCGGACGACGACGTGCTGTCGTACCTGCCGATGGCCTGGGTGGGCGACAACCTGTTCTCCTACGCGCAGGCGATGGTGGCCGGCTTCACGGTCAACTGCCCGGAGTCGCGCGAGACCGTGATGACCGACCTGCGCGAGATCGGCCCGACCTACTACTTCGCGCCGCCGCGCATCTACGAGGGGCTGCTCACGCAGGTGATGATCCGCATGGAGGACGCGGGCTGGCTCAAGCGCAAGCTGTTTGACTGGGCGATGGGCGTGGCGCGCCGCTGCGGCGCCGACATCCTCGACGGCCGGCCGGTGTCCGCGCCAGACCGCCTGCGCTACGCGCTGGGCGAGGCGCTGATCTACGGCCCGCTGCGCAACGTGCTGGGCATGAGCCGCATCCGCGTGGGCTACACGGCCGGCGAGGCCATCGGCCCGGACCTGTTCCGCTTCTACCGCTCCATCGGCATCAACCTCAAGCAGTTCTACGGCCAGACCGAGACCTGCGCGTACGTGTGCCTGCAGCCGGACGGCCAGGTCAAGTTCGATTCCGTGGGCCCGGCCGCGCCCGGCATGGAGATCCGCATTGCCGACAACGGCGAGGTGCTGGTGCGCGGCGTGGGCCTGCTCAAGGCGTACTACAAGCGCGACGACGCCACGCGCGAGGCAATCAACGACGAGGGCTACTTCATGACCGGCGACGCCGGCGTGATCGACGCCGACGGCCACCTGAAGATCATCGACCGCGCCAAGGACGTCGGCAAGCTGGCCGACGGATCGATGTTCGCGCCCAAGTACATCGAGAACAAGCTCAAGTTCTTCCCGTACATCAAGGAAGCCGTGGCGTTCGGCACGGACCGCGACCGCGTCTGCGCGTTCATCAACATCGATTTCGATGCCGTGGGCAACTGGGCCGAGCGCCGGCACCTGCCGTACGCGGGCTACGTGGACCTGGCGGCCCAGCCGGAGGTCATCGCCATGATCGCCGAGTGCGTGGAGCAGGTGAACGCCGACCTGGCGGCCGACGCGATGCTGGCCGGCTCGCAGGTGGCGCGCTTCCTGATCCTGCACAAGGAGCTGGACCCCGACGACGACGAACTCACGCGCACGCGCAAGGTGCGGCGCGGGTTCATCGCCGAGAAGTACGCCGTGCTGGTGGACGCCTTGTACGCGGGCAAGCCGGAACAGTTCATCGACACGCGCGTGAAGTTCGAGGACGGCCGCGAAGGCAGCGTGTCGGCCACGTTGAAGCTGGTTGACGTCAAGCGCTTCCCGCCCGTGGGCGGGGCGCGCGCGGCCTGAGCCATGGGACAGGGAGAAGCACAGATGACGGCAACCCGGACAGCATGGCAGGGCGGCATGGCGCGCGTGGACGCCGCGGGCACGATGGTCCCGCCCGGCGCGATCAGCCCGGCCGGGCATACGGAAGGCGCGCCCGGCGACGGCCCGCGCCCCGGCGACGCGCACCGCGCGGACACCACCTCGCAGGCCCGCATGCGCGGCGACGTGATCCTGGACCTGCAGAACATCTCGCTGTCGTTTGGCGGGGTGAAGGCGCTGACCGATATCTCGTTCGACGTCTGCGAGCACGAGATCCGCGCCATCATCGGCCCCAACGGCGCGGGCAAGAGTTCGATGCTGAACGTGATCAACGGCGTCTACCACCCGCAGCAGGGCCGCATCGTGTTCCGGGGCGAGGAGCGTCGGCAGATGCACCCCACCGCCGCGGCGCGCCAGGGCATTGCGCGCACGTTCCAGAACATCGCGCTGTTCAAGGGCATGACCGTGCTGGACAACATCATGACCGGCCGCAACACGCAGTTCCGCACCGGCCTGTTCGCCCACGCGCTCTGGTGGGGGCCGGCGCGGGCCGAGGAGGTGCGCCACCGCCGCAAGGTGGAGGAAGTGATCGACTTCCTGGAGATCCAGGCCATCCGCAAGACGCCGGTGGGCCGGCTGCCGTACGGGCTGCAGAAGCGCGTGGAGCTGGCGCGCGCGCTGGCGGCCGAGCCGTCGATGCTGCTGCTGGACGAGCCGATGGCCGGCATGAACGTCGAGGAAAAGCAGGACATGTGCCGCTTCATCCTGGACGTCAACCACCAGTTCGGCACGACCATCGTGCTGATCGAGCACGACATGGGCGTGGTGATGGACGTCTCCGACCGCGTCGTGGTGCTGGACTACGGCAAGAAGATCGGCGACGGCACGCCCGACGAGGTCAAGTCGAACCCCGACGTGATCAAGGCCTACCTGGGCACCTCGCACTGAAAGGCCACGGACCATGACCTTCTTCTTCGAAATCCTGATCGGCGGCCTGCTGTCGGGCCTGATGTACTCGCTGGTGGCGCTGGGCTTCGTGCTGATCTACAAGGCGTCCGGGGTATTCAACTTTGCCCAGGGCGCGATGGTCTACTTTGCCGCGCTGGCCGTGGTGGGGCTGATGGACAAGGGCATGCCGATGTGGGCGGCCGTGATCGGCGCGTTCATCGTCATGATCGTGGTGGGCATGAGCACCGAGCGGTTCGTGCTGCGCAAGCTGGTCAACCAGCCGCCGATCACGCTGTTCATGGCCACCATCGGCCTGTCGTTCTTCCTGGAGGGGCTGGGGCCGCTGCTGTTCGGCAACGAGGTGCGGCCGATCCAGCTTGGCATCGTCGACGAACCGATCGAGTCGATCCTGACGCGCTTCAACATCGTCATCTCCAAGTTCGACCTGGCCGCCGCGCTGATCGCGGCCGTGCTGGTGGCGGTGCTGGCGCTGTTCTTCCAGTACACCAAGGTGGGCCGCGCGCTGCGGGCCGTGGCCGACGACCACCAGGCGGCGCTGTCGCTGGGCATTCCGCTGCAGAACATCTGGGCCATCGTCTGGGGCGTGGCGGGCTTTGTCGCGCTGGTGGCGGGCATGCTGTGGGGGTCGCGCAACGGCGTGCAGTTCGCGCTGACGCTGACCGCGCTCAAGGCGCTGCCGGTGCTGATCCTGGGCGGCTTCACGTCGGTGCCGGGCGCCATCGTCGGCGGGCTGATCATCGGCGCGTCCGAGAAGCTGGCCGAGATCTACATCCCGCCCGTGTTCCAGTCGATGTTCGGCGGCAACTTCGGGGGGATCGAGGGCTGGTTCCCGTATGTGTTTGCGTTGCTGTTCCTGCTCGTGCGGCCCGAAGGGCTGTTCGGCGAGAAGCATATCGACCGCGTCTGACGGAGGCCCAAGATGCTCTACCGCGAATCCGGCCAGTTCAAGACGAGCTACGTTGCCGACAGCCAGATCTTCCCGATCCGGCAAGATCGTATTTTCTTTGGTTTGCTGATGGCGGTGGCGTTCGTCGTCATCCCGTTCACGGGCAGCGAGTACTGGTTCAGCGCCATCCTGACGCCGTTCCTGATCTTCTCGCTGGCGGCGCTGGGGCTGAACATCCTGACCGGCTACGCGGGGCAGCTCTCGCTGGGCACGGCGGCGTTCATGGCCGTGGGCGCCTACGCCGCGTACAACTTCCAGTTGCGCATCGAGGGTATCCCGGTGCTGCTGACGTTCATCCTGGCGGGGCTGTCGGCGGCGCTGGTGGGCGTGGCGTTCGGGCTGCCGTCGCTGCGGATCAAGGGCTTCTACCTGGCCGTGGCCACGCTGGCGGCGCAGTTCTTCGTGGTCTGGGCGCTGACCAAGTTCCCGTGGCTGTCCAACAACAGCTCGTCGGGCGTGATCACGGCGCAGCGGCTGGACCTGTTCGGGCTGCCGATCGACACGCCGGTCCGCAAGTACCTGTTCGTGCTGGCCATCGTCACGGTGCTGGCAATGGTGGCCAAGAACCTCGTGCGCTCGGCCACGGGCCGCGCCTGGATGGCCGTGCGCGACATGGACGTGGCGGCCGAGGTGATCGGCATCCCGCTGATGCGCACCAAGCTGCTGGCCTTCGCGGTCAGTTCCTTCTACTGCGGCGTGGCCGGCGCGCTGTACGCGTTCTGCTACCTGGGATCGGTGGAGCCGGACGGCTTCTCGCTGGACCTGTCGTTCCGCATCCTGTTCATGATCATCATCGGCGGCGTGGGCAGCATCCTGGGGTCGTTCCTGGGCGCGGCGTTCATCCTGCTGCTGCCGATCTTCCTGGACAACGTGCTGCCGGCGCTGGCCGCGCTGCTGCACCTGCCGTTCACGAACGCAACAGTCTCGCACATCCAGCTCATGGTGTTCGGCGGGCTGATCATCTTCTTCCTGATCGTCGAGCCACATGGCCTGGCCCGGCTCTGGCAGATCGCCAAGGAAAAGCTGCGCCTCTGGCCATTCCCGCACTAACCGTAGACGTACCCATCACAACGCCCGTCCGAGGCGAAGGAGACTGTCATGACAACCGTGTTCCGCAACATGCAGCGCGCCGCCTTGGTGGTCAGCGTCGCCGCTGCCCTGCTGGCGCCCGCGCTGCCGGCGCTGGCCCAGGCCAACGAGCAGTTCGTGGCGCTGCCCAGCTACCGCGTGGGGCCGTACGGGGCCAACGGGCAGTCGTTCTATGGCGGGTTCGTCGACTACCTGAACTACGTCAACCTGAAGGACGGCGGCGTGGGCGGCGTGAAGCTGGCCTGGGAAGAGTGCGAGACCGAGTACAACAACGCCAAGGGCGTGGAGTGCTACGAGCGGCTCAAGGCCAAGAACGCCCAGAGCAAGGGCACGGCCTACCACACGATGTCGACCGGCATCTCGTACGCGCTGGTCGACAAGACCGCCGCCGACAAGGTGCCGCTGGTGATGATGGGCTACGGCCGCACCGACGCCGTGGACGGCTCGGTCTTCCCGTATGCGTTCCCGCTGGTCACCACGTACCAGATGCAGGTGTCGGCCATCGTCAAGTACCTGGCGTCGAAGAGCGGCGGGTCGCTGGCGGGCAAGAAGATCGTCTACCTGTACCACGACTCGGCCTACGGCAAGGAGCCCATCGTGGCGCTGCAGGCCGAGGCCAGGCTGGGCAAGTTCAACCTGGTCGAGATCCCGGTGGCGCACCCTGGCAACGAGCAGGGCGCCCAGTGGCTCAAGATCCGCCAGGAAAACCCCGACTACGTGATCTTCTGGGGCTGGGGCGTGATGAACCAGACCGCGCTGAAGGCCGCGCAGAAGGTGGGCTTCTCGCGCGAGAAGATGATCGGCTCGTGGTGGGCCGGGTCCGAGGAAGACACCGTGCCGGCCGGCGACGCCGCCAAGGGCTACATGAGCGCCACCTGGAACGTGGCCGGCAAGTCGGTGCCGGTGATTGCCGACATCGAGAAGGTGGTCTACGGCGCCAACAAGGGCAACATGCAGGACCGCAACAAGGTGGGCTCGGTGCTCTACAACCGCGGGGTGTCGGCGGCCGTGGTGACCGTCGAGGCCATCCGCGTGGCGCAAGCCAGGTTCGGCAAGGGCAAGGTCATGACCGGCGACGAGATGCGCTGGGCGTTCGAGAACCTGAATCTGACCAACGCGCGGCTGCAGCAGCTTGGCGCCACGGGCCTGCTGCCCGAGATCAAGACAAGTTGCGACAACCACGAGGGCTCGGGCAAGGTGAAGATCCAGCAGTGGGACGGCACCAAGTGGGTCACGGTGTCCGACTGGATCGAGGGCAACAAGAACCTGATCCACCCGCTGTTCAAGGCCACCGCCGCGCAGTACGCGAAGGAAAAGGGCATCACGCCGGCGTGCGCCAAGTCGTAGGCGTCGATGTGATCCTGGCTGCCGCCTCGCGCCCGCAGGTCGGGCGAGGGGCGGCAATCCAAAGATAGGGACGAAGAACCATGACCCTCCTCTCGGTCAACAACATCGAGGTCATCTACGACCACGTGATCCTGGTGCTCAAGGGCGTGTCGCTCGATGTGCCAGAGGGCCGCATCGTGGCGCTGCTTGGCGCCAACGGGGCGGGCAAGACCACCACGCTCAAGGCGATCTCCAACCTGCTGCACGCCGAGCGCGGCGACGTCACCAAGGGCTCCATCGAGTACCGCGGCCAGCGCGTGGACCAGCTCACGCCGAACGACCTGGTCCGGCGCGGCGTGATCCAGGTGATGGAGGGCCGACACTGCTTTGCCCACCTGACCATCGAGGAAAACCTGCTGACCGGCGCCTACACGCGCGGGCTGTCCCGTGGCCAGACGCGCGACGAACTGGAAAAGATCTACGCCTACTTTCCGCGCCTGAAGACGCGCCGCAAGTCGCAGGCCGGCTACACGTCGGGCGGCGAACAGCAGATGTGCGCCATCGGCCGCGCCATGATGGCGAAGCCGGCGATGATCCTGCTGGACGAGCCGTCGATGGGCCTGGCGCCGCAGATCGTCGAGGAAATCTTCGAGATCGTGCGCGACCTGAACACGCGCGAGCGGGTCAGCTTCCTGCTGGCCGAACAGAACACGATGGTGGCGCTGCGCTACGCGGACTACGGCTACATCCTGGAGAACGGCCGCGTGGTGATGGATGGCGACGCCGAGTCGCTGCGCACCAACGAGGACGTCAAGGAGTTCTACCTGGGCGTGGCCGCCAACGACGCCGAAGGCGCGCCGCGCAAGTCGTTCCGCGACGTCAAGAGCTATCGCCGCCGCAAGCGCTGGCTGGCCTGAACCTCCGGGGGCACCGACATGGCTGATTATTTCGATTTGCTGGAAACGCGCGCGCCCGCCGAGCGCGAGGCCGCGCTGCTGGCCGCCGTGGCCCGCCAGGTGGCCCACGCCCAGGCCCACGCGCCGTACTTTGCCGAAGTGCTGTGCGACATCGACGCCCGGGACATCGGCTCGCGCCAGGCGCTGGCGCAACTGCCCGTCACCCGCAAGTCCGATCTGACCGCGCGCCAGCGCCGGGCGCCGCCGCTGGGCGGGCTCAACGCCACGCCGCTGGGCGGCCTGCGCCATATCTTCCAGTCGCCGGGGCCGATCCACGAGCCCGACGGCCACGGCGCCGACTGGTGGCGCACCGCGCGCGCCATGTTCGCGGCCGGCTTCCGGTCGGGCGAACTGGTCTACAACACGTTCTCGTACCACTTCACGCCGGCCGGGATGATGATGGAAGCCGGCGCGCACCGGCTGGGCTGCTGCGTGTTCCCGGCCGGGGTGGGGCAGACCGAGTCGCAGGTGCAGGCGCTGGCCGCGCTGCAGCCCACCGCCTACGCGGGCACGCCGTCGTTCCTGAAGCTGCTGATCGAGCGGGGCGAGGAACTGGGCCAGCCGTGCACGAGCCTGTCGAAGGCGCTGGTGTCGGGCGAAGCCTGCCCGCCCGCGCTGCGCGGCTGGCTGCGCGACCACGGCGTCACGGCGCGGCAGATGTACGGCACGGCCGACGTCGGGCTGATCGCGTTCGAGACCGACGGCGGCGACGGCTGGGTGGTCGACGAAGGCGTGCTGGTGGAGATCGTCGAACCCGGCGGCAGCCAGCCGATGCCCGAGGGCGAGGTGGGCGAGGTGGTGGTCACGGTGCTGGGCAACGGCGACTACCCGCTGATCCGCTTCGGCACCGGCGACCTGTCGGCCATCGTCGCCGATTCCGCGCAGCGCGCCAGCCCCTGCGGACGCACCAATATCCGGCTCAAGGGCTGGCTGGGGCGGGCCGACCAGACCACCAAGGTCAAGGGCATGTTCGTCCATCCGGGGCAGGTGGCCGATGTGGTGCGGCGCCATCCCGAGATCCGCGCGGCGCGACTCGTGGTGACTGGCACCGTGGGCGCCGACGTGATGACGCTGCACTGCGACGCGACGCGCGACGACGAGGGCCTGGCGCGCGCCGTGGCCGAGTCGATGCGCGAGGTCATGCGGCTGCGCGGCGAGGTACGTTTCGTGGCGGCGGGATCGCTGCCGCAGGACGGCCGGTCCATCGAGGACGCGCGCCGCTACGACTGAATCAGGACTGGGAAGACGAGCGGTCGGCCGCCTGCGGATAGCCGCCCGGCGGCCGCGTGGGCAGGCGCACCATCCAGACCGTCACGCCGATGCCGATGGCGATCAGCGTCAGCGACGACACGGGCCGGGCGCGCAGCAGCCACGCCGTGATGCCCATCGACGTCCACATCATCGACAGCGCCAGGCATTTTGCCCGGAACGGGATGCTGCGGTGGGCCTGCCAGTCGCGCACCAGCGGCCCGAAGCGCTCGTGCGTGATCAGCCAGTTGTGGAATTTTTCCGAGCCCCGCGCAAAGCAGGCGGCGGCCAGCAGCACGAACGGCGTGGTCGGCAGCAGCGGCAGGAAGATGCCGATGAAACCGAGCACGAGGCTGATGGCGCCGCACGTCACCCAGAACGCGCGGATCACGCGCTCGCGGTGCGTGATCGATTCTGGCGGGCGGGTCGATGGGGCGGGGTCGGGCAGCGGCAACGGTTCAGGGCAAGGGCGCGGACGGCCCTATGCTACCAGCCCCAGCCGCGCCCGCGCCGCATCGTACTCGGCCTTCATGCGCGCCACGATCTCGCCGGCGGTGGGAATGTCGTGGATCTGGCCCACGCCCTGGCCGGCGCCCCAGATGTCCTTCCACGCCTTGGCCTTGGAGCTGCCGCTGGAGAAATCCATCTTGCTCTTGTCGGCCACGGGCAGGTCGTCCGGGTTCAGGCCCGAATTGACGATGCTTTCGCGGATGTAGTTGCCGTGCACGCCCGTGAACAGGTTCGTGTAGATGATGTCCGACGCCGCCGAGCTGGTGATCGACTGCTTGTACGCGTCGCTTGCGTGCCCTTCCTGCGAGGCGATGAAGCGGGTGCCCACGTAAGCAAAGTCGGCGCCCATGGCCTGCGCGGCCAGCACGGCGTCGCCGGTGGCAATCGAGCCCGACAGCGCGATGGGGCCGTCGAAGATCTTGCGCACCTCGCCCACCAGCGCGAACGGCGACAGCGTGCCGGCATGGCCGCCGGCGCCGGCCGCCACCAGGATCAGGCCATCCACGCCGGCCTCGATGGCCTTCTCGGCGTGGCGGATGCTGATGACGTCGTGCAGCACGATGCCGCCGTAGCTGTGCACGGCGTCGATCATCTCCTTGACCGGCGCGCGCAGCGACGTGATGAAGATCGGCACCTTGTGCTCCACGCAGACCTTCACGTCGTGCTCCAGCCGCGCGTTGGACGCATGCACGATCTGGTTCACGGCCACCGGCCCCACCGGCTTGCCGGGGTTGGCCGCGCGGAACGCCGCCAGTTCGTCGCCGATCTGCGTCAGCCACTCGTCCAGCAACTCGGCCGGCCGCGCGTTCAGCGCCGGGAACGACCCGACGATGCCGGCCTTGCACTGCGCCAGCACCAGTTCCGGATAGCTGACGATGAACATCGGCGACGCGATGACGGGCAGGGCCAGGTTCTGCAGGGCCGGCGGAATATGTTTGGCGGCAGGCATGGAGGTCTCCTCAACTCTCTTCGAAATGCACGGTCGTTCGATTATAGGGAGTTTCCGCCGGCGTGGACGGGGGTAGAGGCAAGGGTCTATGGGCCGGGCATCGCCGGTCCCGCCACCCTGGCTCCCCTCTCCCGCCTGCGGGAGAGGGGTTGGGGGAGAGGGCGTCGAGGCTCTGCTTGCCGACCTGTGGCAATTGGCACCGCCGGCCCTCTCCCCCGGCCCCTCTCCCGCGCGCGGGAGAGGGGAGGCAACAAGGCGCGATCAGCTTGCCCCACGCCCAAAAAAAACCCCGCTGCAAGAGCGGGGTGATTACCACGAAGACTGATAAGAAGAGACGGTCAGGCACCTGCCAATGCCTTACCGCGAGACGAATGTTAGAGGGCGTATGTGACCACCAGAAGACAGTTCCGAGGCAGTTCCGGTAAATCCGGGGCTCAGACCTTCTCCAGCAGCAGGCCCTTCAGGTATTCGCCTTCGGGGAAGGCTGCCGACATCGGGTGGTCGGTGCCCGCCGACAGCCGGCGCAGGATGCGGGCATCGGCGCGGGCGTCGGTGGCGGCGCCGGCCACGATCTTCTGGAACAGCTCCATGCTGATGGCGCCCGAGCACGAGTACGTGAACAGCAGGCCGCCCGGCCGCAGCAGCTGCATGCCCACAAGGTTGATCTCCTTGTAGGCCCGCGCGGCGCGGTCGATGTGCTGGGCCGATGGCGCGAACTTGGGCGGGTCCAGCACGATCAGGTCGAACTGGCGGCCCTCGGCGCGGAATTCGCGCAGCGTCTTGAAGACGTCGGCGTCCAGCCACGTGGCCCGGTCCGGGTCGAAGCCGTTCAGCGTCACGTTGCCGGCGGCAATCTTCAGCGCCTCGCCCGACGAATCGATCGACGTGACCGCCTTCGCGCCGCCGCGCAGCGCGGCCAGCGAGAAGCCGCCCGTGTAGCAGAAGCAGTTCAGCACCTCGCGGCCCTCGGCCAGGTCGCCCACCAGCTTGCGGTTGTCGCGCTGGTCGACGTAGAAGCCGGTCTTGTGGCCGTTGCGCACGTCCACGTAGTAGCGCACGCCGTGTTCGGTCACCGACAACTGCGGGTCCGGTTCGGCGCCGGCCAGCACGCCGGTCACCAGCTCCAGGCCCTCGCGCTGGCGCACGGCGGCGTCGGAGCGCTCGTAGACGTTCGGGCAGCCCGTTTCCTTGACCAGCGCCTGCACCAGCGCGTCCTTCCACTGCTCCACGCCGGCGGCGTTGAACTGGCAGACGAGCTGGCCGGTCTCGCCCTGGCCGTAGTAGTCGACGATCAGGCCCGGCAGGCGGTCCGATTCGCCGAACACCAGGCGCACGGCGTCGGTGTCGCGCACCCAGCGCTTGCGGTGCGCCATGGCGGCCGCCACGCGGCGCTTGAACATGGCGTGGTCCACCGGCTCGTTCTCGTCGAAGGTCCACACGCGCGCGCGGATCTGCGACTCCGGGCTGTAGGCGCCGCGCGCCAGGAATCGGCCGTCCGCGCTGCGGATGACCACGGTGGCGCCCGGCTCGCAGCGGCCCTCGGTGGAGGCGATGCCCGTGGCGTAGACCCACGGATGGCGCCGCAGCAAGGACTTTTCCTTGCCCGGCTTCAGGGTGATGACGTTCATGTGGCTACAGCACCACCTTGACCATCGGGTGCGACGTCAGCGCGCGGTACACGCTGTCCAGGTGGTCGCGGCTGGTGACCCAGACAGTCACGGTCAGCCCCAGGTAGTTGCCGTTGCGGGACGGGCGCATCTCCATCTTGCCGGCGTGGAAGTTCGGGTCGAACTCCTGCAGCAGCGTCACGATGGCCTCGGCAAAGCCGTCCTGCATCGCGCCCATGACCTTGATGGGGAAATCGCTCGGATATTCGATCAGCGACTGCTCGGGCGGGATGTCGCCCGGGATCAGCGGACCGTCTTTGGAATCTGTCGTCATGTCAGCACCTGAGGCGTTACTTGCGCTTGAACCAGAGGCGGATCGTATCCCACAGCCGGCCGAAGAAGCCGGCCTCGGGCACTTCTTCCAGCGCCACCACGGGGAATTCGCCCACCTTGTTGTTGCCGTCCATCAGCTTGACCGTGCCCACCTGCTGGCCGGCCGCGATCGGGGCGATCAGCAGCTCCTGGCGCTCCAGCACCGGCTTCAGGCGCCCGCCCGTGCCCTTGGGCACCGTGACGAACGTCTCGTTGGCCACGCCGATCTTGACCGTGCTAGCGCGGCCCTTGTAGATGTCGGGCGTGGCCAGCACCTGGCCCTTGTCGTACAGGCGCAGCGTGTCGAAGAACTGGAAGCCGTAGTTCAGGATCTTCAGGCTTTCCTGCGTGCGGATCTGCTCGGACGCCGTGCCGATCACGATCGACACCAGGCGGCGCTGGCCGTTCGGCACGTTGGCCAGCGGGCGCTGGGCCGACGAGATCAGGCAGTAGCCGGCGGACTTGGTGTGGCCGGTCTTCACGCCGTCCACGGTCGGGTCGATGTACAGCAGGCGGTTGCGGTTGGGCTGCCTGATCTTGTTATAGGTGAACTCCTTCTGCGAGTACATCGCGTAGTACTCGGGGAAGTCCTTGATCAGGCGCGTGGTCAGCGTGGCCAGGTCCACCGCCGTGGTGTAGTGGTTCGGGTCGGGCACGCCGTCGGTGTTGGTGAAGTGCGTGCCCTTCATGCCCATGCGCTGGGCCTCGCGGTTCATCATCGCGACAAAGCCGTCCTCGGACCCGCCCACGGCCTCGGCCAGCGCCAGCGCGGCGTCGTTGCCCGACTGCACGATCAGGCCCAGCAGCAGGTCGTTGACGGTGACCGGCTTGCCGGCCTCGATGAACATGCGCGACTCATCGCTTTTGACCTTGCGCACGATCTCGGTGGGCGTCACGGTCTGGTCCAGCGTCAGGCGCTTTTCCTTGAGCGCCTCGAACGCCAGGTAGGCGGTCATCAGCTTGGTCAGCGACGCGGGCTCGATGCGCAAGTCGGCGTTCTGGGCGGCCAGGGCCTGGCCGCTGGTCACGTCGTACAGCATCCAGGACTTGGCGGCCACCTGCGGCATCGGCACGCCCTGCGCCAGCACGGCGGCGGGGGCGGCGGCAAGCGCGGCGGCGAGCGTCGCGGCAACGGCGACGGGAGCAAGGGCGGATGCGAAGTGCGGCGTGGCTCTGTTCAGCATATGCGGTTATCCAACGAGAAAAAGAGAAGCGCGGGCGGGACGGTTCACCGTTCCCACGCGCTGACGACAAGCTGCTTGATCAGGTGCAGCTTGCGATGAAAAAAGTGGTCGGCGCCGGGAATGACGATGACCGGCAGCTCCTGCGGGCGCGCCCAGTCCAGCACGCTGGCCAGCGGCACGGTGTCGTCCTGCTCGCCATGGATCACGATGGTGTCGGCCGGCACGGTGGCCACGTCCCAGCGGCTCGTGGCCGTGCCCACCAGCACCAGCCGCTGCGCGGGCGTGCCGGCTTCGGCCAGGCGGCGCGCCACGTGCGTCTGCACGAAGCTGCCGAACGAGAACCCGCCCAGCGCCAGCGGCAGCGCGGCCACGTCGGCCGACCACGCGGTCTGGGTGCGCATCCAGTCGATCACGGCCAGCAGGTCGTCCTGCTCGCCAATGCCCTGGTCATGCTCGCCGGCCGTGCCGCCCACGCCGCGGAAGTTCGGCCGCACCGTGGCGTAGCCCAGCGCCACGAACGTGCGTGCCAGCGTCTGGGCCACCTTGTTGTCCTTGGTGCCGGCGAACAGCGGATGCGGGTGCGCCACGAGCGCCAGCCCGCGCACGGGTTCGTTCTGGGGCAGATCGATCGAGATGTCGATGGCGCCGACGGGGCCGGCGATGGTGGTGACCTGGGTATGCGCGTTCATGGTGACGGGGCAGGAGGAACAACGGCACAACAAAAAACCGGGCATCGGACCCGGTACGGCCTGGCGGGTACGCGGCTTCAGCGATCCACCATCAGGCGCTCAACGGGCTTGCCGTTGACCAGATGGCTGTCGATGATCTCGTCGATGTCCTGCTCGTCGACGAACGTGTACCAGACGGCCTCGGGGTAGACCACCAGCACCGGGCCGAGTTCACAGCGGTTCAGGCAGCCGGCCTTGTTGATCCGCACGCGGCCCTCGGCGCCGGCGATGCCCAGCGCCTTGCAGCGCTTCTTGGCGTATTCCTGCATGGCCTGGGCGTTGTGGTCGGCGCAGCAGGCCTTGCCGTCGTCGCGCTGGTTCAGGCAGAAGAAAACGTGGTGTTTGTAGTAGCTGCTCATGGCGGCGAACGGAACTGCGCGGCGCCGGGGCCATGGAGCGGGCACCGGGACACGGCGTGAATCGGGGAAGGTCGGAATTATACGTGCTCGCGCCACGCGTTCCCCGCCGCGCCGGTGCCCGGAAATCCGGAATGGCCGCCATCGATCGATGCCGGATGCCACCCGCCGGGCCCCGGTCGGGCGTGGCGGATGCCTCCGGCGACACTTTTCGGCCGAAACCCTGCCGGCCGGGCGCCCGCCCCGCGTCCGGATCCCCGGAGCCGGTCATACCGGAATTCCGGAATCCCGGAGCGCCGGGGCCGTACCGCCGCCTCGCTTTCCTTGCAAATCAACGAGTTGGCCGCGTCGCGCCGCGTGGCACGGCCGTTGCAAATAGTTACGTCCAGACGCGCCCCCCGGCTCCTCCGGGCCCAGGCGCGCAACGTGGACGCCGCCGAGCGTCCGGCACCGGTCAAAACACCGAGGAAGACATCATGAGGAAACCCTTCTACAAGATCCTGTACGTGCAGGTGCTGGCGGCCATCGCCATCGGCATCCTGCTCGGCCATTTCGCGCCGACCACCGGCGTGGAGATGAAGCCGCTGGGCGACGCCTTCATCAAGCTGATCAAGATGATCATCGGCCCGATCATCTTCTGTACCGTGGTGTCCGGCATCGCCGGCATGCGCGACATGAAGAAGGTGGGCCGCGTGGGCGGCAAGGCGCTGCTGTACTTCGAGGTGGTTTCCACGTTCGCGCTGCTGATCGGCCTGGTTGCCTCGCACGTGCTCAAGCCCGGCGTGGGCTTCAACATCGACCCGGCCACGCTGGACACCAAGTCGATCTCGCAGTACGTGTCGAAGGCGCACGGCCAGAGCACGGTCGAGTTCTTTATGCACATCATCCCGGACACGATCTTCAGCGCGTTCGCCAACGGCGACATCCTGCAGATCCTGCTGGTCTCGCTGTTCTTTGGCTCGGCGCTGGCCGTGGTGGGCGACCGCGCGCGCGTCATCCACGAGATGGTCGACCAGGTGTCGAAGGTCTTCTTCCACATCGTCCACGTGATCACCAAGGTGGCCCCGATCGGCGCGTTCGGCGCCATGGCGTTCACCATCGGCAAGTACGGCCTGGGCTCGCTGGTGCCGCTGCTGAAGCTGATCGGCACGTTCTACTTCACCGCCATCGTGTTCGTGCTGGTGGTGCTGGGTACCGTGGCGCGCTTCACGGGCTTCTCGATCATCCGCTTTGTCGCGTACATCAAGGAAGAGCTGCTGATCGTGCTGGGCACCAGCTCGTCGGAGGCCGCGCTGCCGCACCTGATGGAGAAGATGGAAAAGCTGGGCTGCTCGAAGTCGGTGGTGGGGCTGGTGGTGCCCACGGGCTACTCGTTCAACCTGGACGGCACCAATATCTACATGACGATGGCCGTGATCTTCATCGCGCAGGCCACTGGCATCGAACTGACGCTGCTGCAGCAGCTGACCATCCTGGCCGTGGCCATGGTGACGTCCAAGGGCGCCAGCGGCGTCACCGGTTCCGGCTTCATCACGCTGGCGGCCACGCTGGCCGTGGTGCCGACCATCCCGGTGGCCGGCATGGTGCTGATCCTGGGCATCGACCGTTTCATGAGCGAATGCCGCGCGCTGACCAACATCATCGGCAACGGCGTGGCCACCGTGGTGGTGTCGGCCTGGGAACGCGAGCTGGACCGCGCCCGCCTGAACCGCGTGCTGCGTGGGGGCGGCGATGACAGCGTCGAACTGGCAGACGCCAACGCCTGACGTGACCTCCGGGCCCGCCGCCGGCACCCCCGCCGGGCGGCCCCAGCCGGGCGCGGCTGGCCCGGGCCCGCATCCCGCTGGCCGGCCCCACCCGGGCGCCGGCCAGCGAGTATCATCGGCGCGACAGCTCCCCCGCGCGCCGATGCCCCATTCCGACGACTTCCTTGCCGTGCACGATTCCGCTGCGCCAGGCTCCGTGCACGCGCCGGAGAACCCCGCGCGCTGGTGGCGCTTTGCCGTCCTGCTGGTGGCGGGCCTGCTGGCGCTGTGCGCGCTGACGTGGCTGGTGTCCGTCCAGCGCGGAATCGCCGCGCTGCAACAGTCCACCGCCATGCGGGCCGACCGCTACGCCGGCACGCTCGAATCCACGCTGGACCGCTACGAATTCCTGCCCGCGCTGGTGTCGCTGCACCCGTCGGTGCGGGCGCTGCTGGCCGCGCCGCAGGACGCCGCGCGCATTGCGGCGGTCAACGACTACCTGTCCGAGGTGAACGGCCGCGCCCGCGCGTCGGCCACCTACGTGATTGCCGCCAACGGGCTGGCGCTGGCCGCCAGCAACCACGGCGAGCCGGGCAGCTTCGTCGGCACCGATTACCGCTTCCGCCCGTACTTCCAGATGGCCTCGCGCGGCCAGGTGGGCCGCTTTTACGCCATTGGCGTCACCAGCGACGAGCCCGGCTACTACATCGCCCAGCCGATCGAGGCCGGCGGCAAGGTGATTGGCGTGACCGTCGTGAAGCTGAACCTGGAGTGGTTCCAGCGCGCCGGCTCGGGCCGTGGCGAGCCGCTGATGGTGTCCGACGACCACGGCGTGATCTTCCTGTCGTCGGTGCCGGGCTGGCAGTACCGCACGCTGCGCCCGCTGCCGCCCGCGCTGCAGGCCGAAATGCACCGCACGCGCCAGTACCACGATGTCGACGTCACGCCGCTGCCGCTGCAGCCGCTGACATCACCGGTCATGCGCTGGCTGGCGCGCAACACGCTGGCGGACAACCAGCGGCTTGTGCGCGTGGGGCCGACGGACCGGGGCGGCGCCGATGCCGCCGCGTCGGAGGCCGCGCCGGACGGCATCGACGGCATCGGCTGGAGCCTGGCCGAACTGTCCGGCGGCGGCGCCGACCGCTACCTGGAGATCAGCCGCGCGGTAGGCCCGGCCGGCTGGAACATGCAGGTCATGGCCCCGCTGGACCCGGTGCTGGCCAACGCCCGCAGTGCGACGATCGGCGCGGCGCTGGCCTACGCGTGCGTCTGCCTGCTGCTGGTGAACCTGCGCCAGCGCCGCCAGCGCGCGCGCGACATGCTCTACAGCCGGCGCCTGCTGGAGGCCGCCTATGACGAGCTGGAGCGGCGCGTGGAAGCCCGCACCGCCGACCTGATGGCCATCAACGAACAACTCGAAGCCGAGGTGGCCGAGCGCACCCGCGCCGAAAGCGAGCTGCGCGCCACGCAGGACGAACTGGTGCAGGCCAGCAAGCTTGCCGCGCTGGGCCAGATGGCCGCCGGCATCACCCACGAACTGAACCAGCCGCTGGCCGCGCTGCGCACGTTTTCGGACAACACGCGCGTGCTGCTGGAGCGCGGGCAGCTTGATGCCGCCACGGGCAACCTGTCGGCCATCGCCGACCTGACCGAGCGGATGGGCAAGATCACGGGCCAGCTGAAGCTGTTCGCCGGCAAGGCGCGCCCGCGCCGCCACGCGGTGGCCGTGCGCGCGGCGGTGGACCATGTGCTGCAGCTCATCGCGCCGCGCCTGGGGCCGGTGGCGCTGACGGTGCGCGGGCTGGACGGCGACGCGGGCGACCTGGCCGTCTGGGCCGACGAACTGAAGCTGGAGCAGGTGCTGCTGAACCTGGTGGGCAACGCGCTGGACGCCATCGCCGCCCAGGGCCGCCCCGACGGGCGCGTCGGCATCGACATCGACGCCGACGCCGAGCGCGTGCGCATTGCCGTGCACGACAACGGCACCGGCATCGCCCCGGACGCGCTGCCGCACCTGTTCGAACCGTTCTATACGACCAAGGAGATCGGCCAGGGGCTGGGGCTCGGGCTGGCGATCTCGTCGTCGATCGTGCGCGAATTCGGCGGCCAGCTCGTGGCAGGCAATGCCGCGGGCGGCGGCGCGGAATTCGTGGTGACGCTGCGCCGGGCGCGCCAGCCGGTGGCGGCGTAGCGCGCTGTGATGGGGATAAAGGACATGATTGCGATGCAAGACGGGCTGCGGGTGCTGTTTGTCGAGGACGAGCCGCTGGTGCGGCAGGCCACGGCGCAGAGCCTGGAACTGGCCGGGTTCGCGGTGCTGGCGCTGCCATCGGCCGAGGCGGCCATGCCGCACCTGGCGGCCGACTTCCCGGGCGTGCTGGTGACCGACGTGCGGCTGGGCGGCGCCAGCGGGCTGGACCTGCTGCACCACTGCCGCAACGTGGCGCCGGGCGTGCCCGTGATCCTGGTCACCGGCCATGGCGACATCACGATGGCCGTGCAGGCGATGCGCGAAGGCGCCTACGACTTCATCGAGAAGCCGTTCGGCGCCGACCGCCTGACCGACACCGTGCGCCGGGCGCTGGAGCGCCGCGCGCTGGAACTGGAAAACGTGGCGCTGCGCCGCGAACTGGCCGGGCCGGCCGCCGGCACGCGGATCATCGGCCGGTCTCCGGCCATGGCCCAGGTGCGCGACCTGATCGCCAACGTGGCCGAGACCGACGTGCCGGTGATGATCAACGGCGAGACCGGCACGGGCAAGGAACTGGTGGCGCGCAGCCTGCACGCGCTGTCCACGCGCCGCGATGCGCCGTTCATCGCGCTGAACTGCGGTGCCGTGCCCGAGGCCATCTTCGAGTCCGAGATGTTCGGCCACGAGGCCGGGGCGTTCACCGGCGCCGGCAAGCGCCGCATCGGCAAGCTGGAGCATGCGTCGGGCGGCACGCTGTTCCTGGACGAGATCGAAAGCATGCCGCTGGCGCTGCAGGTGAAGCTGCTGCGCGTGCTGCAGGAGGGCACGCTGGAGCGGCTGGGCTCGAACGCGTCGCTGCCCATCGACGTGCGGATCATCGCCGCCGCCAAGGGCGACATGGAGGGGTTGGTCGCGCAGGGCGCGTTCCGGCAGGACCTGCTGTACCGGCTGAACGTGGTCACGATCCCGCTGCCCCCGCTGCGCGACCGCCGCGAGGACATCGTGCCGCTGTTCGAGCATTTCATGCTGGTGGCCGCCGTGCGCTACCAGCGGCCCGCGCCGATCCTGTCGGAAATGCAGCGCCAGCAGCTCATGCAGCGCCCGTGGCCCGGCAACGTGCGCGAACTGCGCAACGCGGCGGACCGGCTGGTGCTGGGCGTGCCCGAAGGCGGCCAGGCCGCCCGCACCGAATCCGCCGACGAAACCACCCCGCTGCGCGAGCGCATGGAACGCTACGAACGCGCCGTCATCGCGGACACACTGGCCCGCACCGGCGGCGCGGTCAGCCAGGCAGCCGACCTGCTACAGGTCGGCAAGGCCACGCTGTACGACAAGATCAAGCGGTACGGGCTGTAGGGGCTGCCGGGTTTGCTCCCCTCTCCCGCAGGCGGGAGAGGGGAGCGAAGACCCAGCGAAAACGTTGGCCTGGCTCCCAGGTTTGCTCCCCTCTCCCGCATCGCGGGAGAGGGGCCGGGGGAGAGGGCCAGGCGGTGCAAACAGCCACCGTGGCATCTCGACACGCCGGCCCTCACCCCCAACCCCTCTCCCGCAGGCGGGAGAGGGGAGCGAAAACTCAGCGAAAACTCAGCGAAAACCCAGCGAAAACGCTGGCCTGGCTCCCGGGTTTCTCCCCTCTCCCGCATCGCGGGAGAGGGGCCGGGGGAGAGGGCAAGGCGGTGCAAATAGCCACCGTGGCATCGCGACACGCCGGCCCCTCTCCCCCAACCCCCTCTCCCGCAGGCGGGAGAGGGGGAGCGAAGACCCAGCGAAAACGTTGGCCTGGCTCCCAGGTTTGCTCCCCTCTCCCGCATCGCGGGAGAGGGGCCGGGGGAGAGGGCCAGGCGGTGCAAACAGCCGCCGTGGCATCCCGACACCCCGGCCCTCACCCCCAACCCCTCTCCCGCAGGCGGGAGAGGGGAGCGAAAACCCAGCGAAAACTCAGCGAAAACGTTGGCCTGGCTCCCCGCTACTTCCACATCCCCCGCATCCGGCTAGCCAGGTCGACCTGGGGCAGCGCGGGCTTGGGCTGGCCTTCGCCGGGCATGGGCGGGGGCGGCCAGGACCGGCTGTAGAAATTCGGCATCACGCGGTTCGGCAGGAAGCGCGTGCGCGACGCGTAGACGTGGCGGTCGCCGAAGCCCACCTGGTTGTGGACGTAGAAGCGCTGCGGCACCACCACGTCCAGATGGTCGCGCGCGCGCGTCATGGCCACGTACAGCAGGCGGCGTTCCTCCTCGATTTCCTCGGTGGTGCCGGTGGCCAGGTCCGACGGCATGCAGCCGTCCACGGCGTTGAGCACGTAGACGGCTTTCCATTCCTGGCCCTTGGCCGAATGGATCGTGGACAGGATCAGGTAGTCCTCGTCGCGCGACGGCACGCCCGATTCGTCGCTCGATGCGCTGGGCGGGTCCAGCGTCAACTCGGTCAGAAAGCGCTCGCGCGAGGCGTACGTGGCGGCGATGCGCTCGATCTGCTGCAGGTCGGCCTGGCGCGCGGCGGCGTCGTCGTGCATGCGTTCCAGATGCGGCTGGTACCAGGCGATGACCTGCTCGAACTCCGACGGCCACGGCGACGCCGGCGCCATCAGCGTGCGCGCCAGCGCCAGCAGGTCGTGCCAGGCGGGCGCGGTCGCGGGCGGGGCTTCGAACGCCTCCAGCGCCACTAGCGGCTCGGTGGCCGCTTCCAGCCCTTCCAGCACGCGCGCGGCCGTCTTGGGGCCGATGCCGGGCAGCAGTTGCAGCGTGCGGAAGCCGGCCATGCGGTCGCGCGGGTTTTCCAGCCAGCGCACCACGGCCATCACGTCCTTGACGTGGGTCGATTCCAGGAATTTCAGGCCGCCAAACTTCACGAACGGGATGTTGCGGCGCGCCAGTTCGATCTCCACCTGCGCGCTGTGGTCGGCCGCGCGGAACAGCACGGCCTGCTGCATCAGCGCCAGCCCGGCCTCGCGGCGCGCCAGGATCTGCTCGACGACGTAGCGCGCCTGGTCGGCCTCGTCGTTCACCACCACCACGCCCGGCTTTTCCGCCGACTCGCGCAGCGACCAGAGGTCCTTGGTGAACCGTTCGGCGGCCAGCCCGATCACGGCATTGGCGGCCTGCAGGATCGGCTGCGTGGAGCGGTAGTTCTGCGACAGCGTCACCTGCTGCGCGGCCGGCGTGAACTGCGCGGGGAAATCAAGGATGTTGCGCACCGTGGCGCCGCGGAAGGCGTAGATCGACTGGGCGTCGTCGCCCACCACGGTCAGGCCGCGGCCGTCGGGCTTCAGCGCCAGCAGGATCGACGCCTGCAGCGCGTTGGTGTCCTGGTATTCGTCGACCAGCACGTGGTCGAAGCGCGCGCCCATGTCGCGCGCCAGCGCGGGCTCGGTCATCGCCTGCGCCCAGTAGAGCAGCAGGTCGTCGTAGTCCAGCACCTGCTGCTTCTGCTTGGCCTCGACGTAGGCGGCGAACAGCGTCTTGAGCGCGTCGGCCCACATCGCATAGCGCGGGAACTGCGTCTTGAGCACCACGTCGATCGGCAACTGGGTGTTGACCACGCGCGAATAGATCGCCAGGCAGGTTTCCTTGCGCGGGAAGCGCGACGCCTGCTCGGACAGCCCCAGGTCGTGACGCACCACGTGCATCAGGTCTGCCGAGTCGCCACGGTCGCTGATCGTGAAGGTCGGCGCTAGGCCCAGCGTCTCGGCGTACTCGCGCAGCAGCCGGGCGCCGATGGCGTGGAACGTGCCCGACCACTGCAGCGCCGCGCGGCCCGCGCCGGACTGGATGCCCAGCGCCTGTTCGACGATGCGCTCGACGCGGCGCCCCATCTCGGCGGCGGCGCGGCGCGAGAACGTCAGCAGCAGGATACGGCGCGGATCGGCACCGCCGACCACGAGGTGCGCCACCCGGTGCGCCAGCGTATTGGTCTTGCCCGACCCCGCGCCGGCGATGATCAGCAGCGGGGCGTCGCCCGCGTACGTCACGGCGGCGCGCTGTTCCGGGTTCAGCTTGGACAGATAGGCGGGCGCCTCGGACGCCTCGGACGAACCGGCCCCGGCCGGGGCGTGGGCATCGGGGGCGGCTTCCGGGGCGTTATCCGGGGCAACTTCGGGGACGAGATCCGGCAACACGGCGCGATGGGATTGGGCGGGATGAGAAAAATCTGGCGCCCACTGTATATCCATACAGCTTTGGCTGGCAAGCCGCAGACGCCCGCGGCGCGCCTGCGCAACAAAAAAGGTGCCGCATGGGCACCTTTTTGGCTCGGGGGGCGGCTACGTCAGGCCGCGCTGGCCAGCGCGCCGTCCAGCAGCTTATGCAGCGCGTCCCACTCGGGCTCGCCGACGTAGCGCTTGAGAATCTTCCCGTTCTTGTCGACGACGAACGTGGTCGGCGTCAGTTGCACGTCGCCGAACGCCTTGGCCGCCGAGCCGTCCGAGTCCATCGCCACCTTGAACGGCAGCTCGCGCGTCCTGGCGTAGTTGGCCACATACATCGGCGGGTCGTAGTTCATCGCCACGGCCACGAAGTCCAGGCCCTTGTCCTTGTATTGCTTGTAGGTGTCGATCATCTGCGGCATTTCCTTGACGCAGGTGACGCAGCTCGTGGCCCAGAAGTTGACCAGGTAGACCTTGCCCTTCAGGTCGCCGGTGCTGACCTTCTGGCCCGACAGCAGCGTGAAGGTGGCGTCTGGGACGCTGCTGGCCGGGGTCATCGCCCGGTAGCCAAAGACGCCAAGCACCGCGGCGATCACGATCGCGGCGACGATGGGCCAGCGCTTGCGCGCGGGGCGGGCGGGGGTTGCGGTATTGGACATGGGATGACGGGGTTGGGGGCCAGGGCCCGGAAGCCGGCGGCGGACAGCGGCCATTCTACCGCCGGGCGCCGCCGTCGGCAGCGCGGCCGGGGCGGCGGTGCGCGGCTGCGGCAATTCGCCGCGCTGGCCGGTTCAGGGGCGGGCGGCGGACTTGGCGGTCACCTTGGCGCGTGCCTCGTCGATGGCCTGCTCCAGGTAGGCGCCGTAGAAATCGGCCTGCATGCCGCGCAGCGGGGCGGCCAGGTTGCGGCCGTTGCGGTCGAGGAACAGCACGGTCGGCGCCACCGAGATATTGCGCGCGCTGGCCCACTGGCGGGCCGTGGTCATCGTGCCGTCGGCGTCGCGGATCGGCGTGTCGGCGGTCATGTCGATCTCGCGCGCGGCAATCTCGCCGGCCGCGAGCTGCGGACCCAGGTAGTTGCGCCGCACCGTGTCGCAGTAGCTGCAGCCGGGCAGGCTGACCAGCACCACCAGCGGCTCTCCATGCCGCGCGGCCGCGGCGGACTGGGCGCCGATATCGGTCACGGGCGGCAGGTGGGCGGTGGCGGCAGCGGCGCCGGCGCAGGCCAGCAGCGCCACGGCGGCGAACGCGGAAGACAGGAAACGGGGCAGGGGGCGTACGGACATGGGCACCTCACGAACTTGCGGCGGCCCGCCAGCGGCATCGGGTGCAACGTGCGCGATGCGCGGCCGGGCGGCTTCCCGGATAATAGCGGCTTGCGCCCGATCGCGCCGACCTTGCCGATGCCCCCGACCCCGTTCCCGTCCCATTTCCGCCCCGGCCTGCGCCACCTGCTGCTGCTGGCCGCCGCCTGGCTGGCGCTCGCGGGCTGCACGCCGCGCTATGACTGGCGCACGATCGTGTCCAGCGACGGCAAGTACGCGGCGCTGTATCCGGCCAAGCCGACCAATGCGGCCCGCGACGTGTCGATCGCGGGGCGCAAGCTGCCCATGACGATGGAGGCGGCCAATATCGACGGCACGCTGTTCGCCGTGGGCGTGGTGACGCTGCCCAGCGACGACGCCGCGCTGCGGCGCGAGGCGCTGGACGCCATGCAGGCCGGGCTGCTGGCCAACCTGGGCGCCCAGCCGGGCCAGCCGGCCAGCGCGCGGCCGGTCACGGTGATGTCGGCCGCCCAGCCGCCGGTGTCGCTCGACGGGATGGAATTGACCGTCGCCGGTGTTTCGCCGCAGGACAAGGCGCCGCGCCGGCTGACCGCCCGGCTGGTGGCGTCGGGCGCACGGGTCTACCAGGCCGTGGTGCTGGAAGCCGGCGACGCCGCGCGCGATACGCGCCAGGCCGAGCAGGTCGAACAGTTCCTGACCGGCTTTCATCCGTTTTGACCATTTTTCTGGATCGAGGAGTGCAGTGATGCGTTGGGAAGTGTGGCTGGCCTATTTCGCCGCGTGCTGGGTGATCGCGGTATCGCCGGGGTCCGGCGCGGTGCTGTCGATGAGCCATGGGCTGTCGTATGGCCTGAAGAAGACGTCGACGACGATCCTGGGGCTGCAGACCGGGCTGGTCATCATCCTGCTGGTGGCCGGCGGCGGGCTGGGCGCGTTGCTGCTGGCGTCCGAGCAGGCGTTCCTGGTGGTCAAGACCATCGGCGCGATGTACCTGATCTACCTGGGCGTCCAGCAATGGCGCGCCCGGGTGGAGACGGCCCCGGCCGACGCCCCCGGCGGCCAGCCGGGCACGGTGCGCGTGGCCGGGATGAGCCGGCGCCGGCGCTTCGCCACGGGCCTGCTGACCAACGTGACCAACCCCAAGGGCATCATCTTCATGGTCGCCGTGCTGCCGCAGTTCATCGACCCGGGCCACCCGCTGGCCATCCAGCTCGCCATCCTGGCGGCCACGATGTGCTGCGTGGACCTGATCGTGATGCACGGCTACGCGCTGCTGGCATCGCGGATGCAGGGCCTGTTCCGCAACGCGCGCGCCGTACGCTGGCAGAACCGCTTCTTTGGTGGCGTGCTGGTGGCGGTGGGCACGGCGCTGTTCTTCGTGCGCCGGCACCACGCGTAAGCCGCAAGCCGCTGGCATAGTGCGCCGGCCTTTGCTTCAATGGGAGTGACCTGGAATTCATGGAGACCCAGATGCGCGATGCCGGCCTGAACGCCCACCGGGAACCGCCCCCCGGCGAACCCCCGCCCCCCGGCTTCCCGCCGGACCAGGCACCCATCGAGGACCCACCCCCGCCGCCGGTGGAACCGCCGGTGTAAGGACATCAGCCCGCTTTCGCGGGCTTTTTTGTTTCCGAGCGTTTTTTAGCCCGTCCGCAGCACCCGCCGGTACTGGATGGCCTCGGCCACGTGGCCGGCGTCGAGTGTGTCGGCGTCGGCCAGGTCGGCGATGGTGCGGGCGACCTTCAGTACGCGGAAGTACGCGCGGGCGGACCAGGCCAGCTTTTCCATGGCGCCGCGCAGCAGGGCCTGGGCGTCGGTGGTCAGCGGGCAGTGGGCGTCGATCTGGCGGCCGGACAGTTCGCTGTTGGGCGTGCCCTGGCGGGCAATCTGGCGCGCGCGGGCGTCCATGGCGCGGGCACGGACGGCGGCGCTGGGTTCGCCGGGCGGGCCGTCCAGCACGTCGCGGTGGTTCTGGGCGGGCACTTCGATCTGTAGATCCACGCGGTCCAGCAGCGGGCCGGAGATGCGCGACTGGTAGCGCTGCACCTGGTCGGGCGTGCAGCGGCACATGCGCGTGGGATGGCCCAGGTAGCCGCATGGGCACGGGTTCATGGCGGCGATGAACTGGAAGCGGGCGGGAAAGTCGACCTGTGCGGCGGCGCGCGAGATGGTGATGTGGCCGGTTTCCAGCGGCTCGCGCAGGACTTCGAGCACGCGCCGGTCGAACTCGGGCAGTTCGTCGAGGAACAGCACGCCGTGGTGCGCCAGCGAAATCTCGCCGGGGCGCGGATTGCCGCCGCCGCCCACCATGGCCGGGCCGCTGGCCGTGTGGTGCGGACTGCGGAACGGGCGCCGGCCCCATTGCGACGGCTGGAAGCCGCCCGGGGTCAGGCTCAGCACGGCGGCGGCTTCCAGCGCCTCGGTTTCGGTCATCGGCGGCAGCAGGGCCGGAAAACGCTGCGCCAGCATCGACTTGCCGGTGCCGGGCGGGCCCACCAGCAGCACCGAGTGCTGGCCCGCGGCGGCTACTTCCATGGCCCGGCGGGCCTGTAGCTGGCCGCGCACGTCGCGCATGTCGGGGGTGGTGCCGGGGTCGGTGGCGGGCGGGGCCGGCCGGGCGCGGGGCAGCGGGTGCTCGGGCAGTAGTCCAACGTGGTGGCAGATGTCGCGCAGCGTGGCGCCGGCGTGGACGGTCAGGTCATCGACCAGTGCGGCTTCCGGGCCGTTGTCGGTGGCGACGATGAACGCGCGCGCGGGCTCGCCGGCCGCCAACCGGGCGCGGTTGTCGCGTGCCAGCCCCATCGCCATTGCCAGCGCGCCGCGCACGGGCCGCAGGTCGCCGGCCAGCGACAGCTCCCCGGCAAACTCGAAGCCGTCCAGCGCGGTGGCCGGCAACTGGCCGCTGGCCGCCAGGATGCCCAGCGCGATGGCAAGGTCGAAGCGGCCGGACTCCTTGGGCAGGTCGGCCGGCGCCAGGTTGACCGTGATCCGGCGGTTCGGGAATTCGAACTCGCAGTTCAGCAGCGCCGCCCGCACGCGCTCGCGGCTTTCGCGGACTTCGGTGTCGGCCAGCCCGACGATGTTGAAGGCCGGCAGGCCATTCGCCAGGTGGATTTCGACGGACACGGGCGGCGCGTCGATGCCGTTCAGCGCGCGGCTGCGCAGGACTGCGAGGCTCATACGTTTGCGGAAGTGTTAAAGAAAAAGGCCACCGGAATCCGGTGGCCTTTCTGGCGATGCGTGGGTGGCTGGGCGCCGGGGCTCATACCCCAGGGGTGGGCGGGATGCCGCCGCTGCCGCGGGCTTCCAGCGCGGCGATGCGCGCTTCCAGCTCCTCCAGCCGGGCCCGGGTGCGCGCCAGCACCTGCGATTGCACGTCGAATTCCTCGCGCGTGACGAGGTCCAGGCGCGCAAAGCCCTGGGTCATCATGCTGCGGACGTTCTTCTCGATGTCCTTGGCCGGCGAGTTGCGCAGCGCTTCACTGACCTTCTGCTGCAGGTCGTTGAAGAGATCGGTCGGTTTCATGGTGAAGCTCCTGTGTTGACCAATTTGGATCGTTCGGGTCAGCGGCCGGCGGCGGCTACGCCGCCTGGCACCCGCGATGCACCGCCATGGGGCGTCCGGGGCGGTCCTCCCGCACACCGGTATCCCCGGTCGATGCACCTGAGTGGGGCGCGGCGACCCGGTCGACCGTGCCCGGGCCCGGTCTGGCCGGCGGGACGCCAAGCGCGCAGCACTTGACCCTTCATGACGCGGATTATGGCGCGTGATCGGCCGCCATGAAAGCGCCAGCAAGGCCCGGACACATCTTTTAACGCCTTTTGCCCGCCGCGGCGCCGCCCGCGGGCCGCCCCGCCGGGTGGAGAAGCGGGCGCCCGGCCACCTCTCCCAACTGTTCGCGTCCGTGCGCCGCCACGGGGCGCCTGCCCTGGCACGGCAGTTGCAGTACCAGAGCCAGGAGCGTCAAGACCCAAAAGCAACAAGCCATCAAGGCAAGCAGCAGTCCCTCAAGAACGAGCCCGCGAAGATTTCAAGGAAAAGGAGAGAACCAGATGAAGACGTCGAGCCTCGCAGTCAGCGCCGCTGCCCTTCTGCTCAGCCTGGCAGCCCCGGTGGCACTGGCCCAGACCGCCCCGGACGCCGCCGCGCCTGCAGCCGCACCGGCCGCGGAGCCGGCATCGCCGCACACCTTCACGGCCAACGTGTCGGTGGTTTCCGACTATCGCTATCGCGGCATCAGCCAGACCAACCTGCGTCCGGCCATCCAGGGCGGGTTCGACTACGCGCACGAGAGCGGCTTCTACATCGGCAACTGGAACTCAAGCATCAGCTGGCTGGAAGACGCCGATTCGTCGGTGTCGGCGCCGATCGAGATGGACTTCTACGGCGGCTACAAGAACAAGTTCGCGCTGGGCGGCCAGGAATTCAACTATGACGTGGGCGTGCTGGAGTACTTCTACCCGGGCGGCTACACGACCACGCGGCCGTACACGACCGAGCTCTACGCCGGCATCGGCTGGGGCCCGGTGTTCCTGAAGTACTCGCACGCGGTGACCAACCTGTTCGGCATCGACGACAGCAAGAACAGCTACTACGTCGACCTGACCGCCAACGTGCCGCTGAACTTCTGGGACCTGACGCTGAACGCCCACGTGGGCTACCAGGGCGTGACGCACCACAGCGACGCGTCGTACACCGACTGGAAGATCGGCCTGACCAAGGACCTGGGCAAGGGCTTTGCGCTGTCCGTGGCCTATGTCGACACCAACGCCAAGGAGTCGTTCTACACCAGCGCCAACCGGGGCCGCTATCTGGGCAAGGCCGCGGCGTGGGCATCCATTACCAAGACTTTCTGATTCCAAACAGCACACATCCGGAGCCGGGCGGCATGACCCGACAAGCCGCCCCCAAGGAGAATCCCAATGAAACTCATCATTGCAGTCATCAAGCCGTTCAAGCTCGACGAGGTGCGTGAAGCGCTCTCCGACGTGGGCGTGTCCGGCATCACCGTGACCGAGGTCAAGGGCTTCGGCCGCCAGAAGGGCCACACGGAGCTGTACCGGGGCGCCGAGTACATCGTCGACTTCCTGCCCAAGGTGAAGATCGAGGTGGCGGTACCCGACGACGTGGTCGAGCGCGCCATCGAGGCAATCGAGAAGTCGGCCCGCACGGGCAAGATCGGCGACGGCAAGATCTTCATCGCGCCCGTCGAACAGGTCATCCGCATCCGCACCGGCGAGACCGGCGGCGATGCGCTGTGACACCAGAACTACGAGAGACAGAGGTTAGACACATGAAAACCTGGTTCAAGCGATTCCTGACGGCTGGCGCGATGGCGCTGGCGCTCGGCACGGCCGGTCTCGGCCTGTCCACCCATGCCGTGGCGCAGGACAAGCCCGCCGCCGAGGCATCGGCCCCGGCAGCGGCCGCCGCCCCCGCTGCCGCCCCGGCAGCCGCTGCGGCAGCGCCCGCGGCCGCGGCCCCGGCAGAAGCCGCACCGGCCGCCGCGCCGGCCCCGGTGCCCAACAAGGGCGACACGGCCTGGCTGCTGGTGGCCACCGCATTCGTGATCCTGATGACGCTGCCGGGCCTGGCGCTGTTCTACGGCGGCCTGGTGCGGTCCAAGAACATGCTGTCGGTGCTGATGCAGTGCCTGGTGATCTTCTCGCTGGTGGCGATCCTGTGGGCCATCTACGGCTACAGCTTCGCGTTCACGGAAGGCAACGCGTTCTTCGGCGGCACGGACCGGCTATTCATGAAGGGCCTGAACGTCGACGCCGTGGCGGCCACGTTCAGCAAGGGCGTGGTGATCCCGGAACTGGTGTTCTTCGCGTTCCAGTGCGCGTTTGCCTGCATCACCTGCGGCCTGATCATCGGCGCCTTTGCCGAGCGCGCCAAGTTCTCGGCGGTGCTGGTGTTCGTGGTGCTCTGGTTCACGTTCGCCTATATCCCGATGGCCCACATGGTCTGGTTCTGGCCGGGTCCTGACGCCTACACCGATGCCGCCGCCGCCACCGCGGCCACGGCCAAGTCGGGCTGGCTGTTCCAGAAGGGCGCGCTCGACTACGCGGGCGGCACCGTGGTGCACATCAACGCCGCCGTGGCCGGCCTGGTGGGCGCGTTCATGTTCGGCAAGCGCATCGGCTTTGGCCGCGAAGCCATCCGCCCGCACAGCCTGACGTTCACGATGGTGGGCGCATCGCTGCTGTGGTTCGGCTGGTTCGGCTTCAACGCCGGCTCGGGCCTGGAAGCCAACGGCGGCGCCGCGCTGGCGTTCGTCAACACGCTGCTGGCCACCTGCGCCGCCGTGCTGTCGTGGACGTTCGGCGAGTGGATCGGCAAGGGCAAGCCGTCGATGCTGGGCGGTGCCTCGGGCGCCGTGGCCGGCCTGGTGGCAATCACCCCGGCCGCCGGCTTCGTCGGCCCGATGGGCTCGATCGTGATGGGCCTTGTGGCCGGCCTGCTGTGCCTGTGGGGCGTGAGCGGCCTGAAGCGCATGCTGGGCATGGATGACTCGCTGGACGTGTTCGGCGTGCACGGCGTGGGCGGCATCGTCGGCGCGCTGCTGACCGCGGTGTTCGCGGCCCCGAGCCTGGGCGGCGTGGGCATCTACGACTACGTGGCCAACAAGGTGGCGGACGACTATTCGATCGCCGGCCAGCTCTGGATCCAGTTCGAAGGCGTGCTGACCACGGTGGTGTGGTCGGGCGTGGTCGCGCTGGTTGCCTACAAGCTGGTGGACATGCTGATTGGCCTGCGCGTGCCGGAAGAAGAGGAGCGCGAGGGCCTGGATATCACGTCGCACGGCGAAACGGCCTATGAAGCCTGATATCCACAACAGGGTTGTGCTGGAGAGCTGATTGGGAATCTTCTCTCAGGAGTTTTGCCCCGGCCATGTGCCGGGGCTTTTTTATTGGATCAACGAGGCGTTCCGGGGATACATTCATCGACATGCGCCCATTTGTCTCTATCGAATGTATTAATGCCGATCTGGGCGAGTGGGATTATTGCCCCCAATGGCTCATATCCAATCCACTCGTCTTATCAGTCGCGCTTTTCATATTCCTCAGGGATTTTATAATCGTCTGGAAAATCTGGCCACCCCATCGCAGGATCGCTTGATGCACGATGAAGATCGTCCATTAAAGCTTCGAAGAAAGACTTTAAGCTATGCGCGGCAACCGAACCGCTGACTAACGCGGCGCGCTGAGCTAGCATATCTCCCTTTTTCGTCGATAAATCAAAGAGCTTCATGGCCTCCTGTAAAGTGGCTACATTCACCTTGAATATCTCATTAAGATTATCTGCCCAGTCAATATTCCAATCGAAACGGCCGGTCTCAGGATCAAAATGCTGTAACTGCGCATCGCCAATACCTCGCGACCTCGCCAAACTAAGTAATCTAACGCGAATCATGTCAAAATCAGCATCTTGACTCATTTCAACTTTCTCCCTTCCAACTTTGCCTTCTCGGTCTTAAGGGGGTTGATTGTGCCATCGAGATTTATTGCCATCTTAAAACTTCCAAATTTATCGAATGCTTCTAAGTGGTTCATGTGGCATCCGATGCTGACCCAGATACTTCTGGGTCATTTCCCAGCACCAGAACAGCAGAGAAAAGAGCCGAATCTACAGCGATTTGCCAACGAAGGTAGGAGTTATCTGAAAACAACATATGTCGGACGGCGCCTTGGGGGTGGGGGCGGCAACGGCGGTGATTGTGCCGGCGCTGGGAGAGAGGGTGGTGTTTTGAGGGAGAGAATGCAAGTTTTGGGGATGGGGGCAGTTGACTGCCTCTCAAATCACATAGACCTATAGAATAATGACTCCTACGAAACTCGCTACCGGATATGCCGGTATTAAAGAGTTCGATAGTGTTTTACAAATTCGCCGCCCGCCATTCTGGATGAACGAGAACCGAATGACGAGGTCACCGCCGCCAGAGATAGGGGGGGTGATACGAACGACGGCAAGAACTGGAGCAGGTTCTACAGTCGAATAGCACTGCCGCTGACCTCCTGTCACGCGTCTGAATCAAGATTACGGAGAACGTTCGCAACCCTATTTAGTAACTCTGCGCTGTCGAGTTCATACTCCTCGCGATCGGCCTCGGGATTATACAGATCAACCAAACAGAAGATTGTTGATAGAGCACTATTAATGTTTGGAGGATCCACCTCAAGCAACCCTAGATCACGTTCATGCCGCCATTTCTCCGTAAATGTGTCGACGAATTTTCCAGTTTCTATTTTCCCACACACGAACTGACGTGAGCAGTCTAGGAGTTCAACACTCATCGCAATACACCATTCCTTATAAAATTCTCGAAATGTGTGGTTCCTGGATCCTTGAGTGCCTGTTCCGACCAGAACTTGCGTTGCGCGTGCCTAGGTAAGGCATCAGTTTCCGATTGAATCAGCAAGAACATATAAAAATCCTTGGAGTCGAAGATCGATAATCCTTGGCTTTCAAACCAGCGGATCATCGCATCAGCACCCTCAATATACGAAACACGGCCCTCGACCATGTCTTCCAGCAACGATATACATTCGTCGAGATGCTCACATTTATCTTTATCGAAAATTATCGTCATAACACTACGGCGTACTCTTCCTCGGGATTGATTTTGGTTCTACCAATTGGCCCGTGACGGGTTTCTCGGAATCAAAATCTGCAATAAGTTGCAATTTATTCCATTGCCAACCCGATGCCGTGGTATCCATTCCGGGCCGAGCCGTACTCCAAGAGGTACAGCCCTGAAATCGCCATAAACTGTTCCTTGTGGTCCACGAAGCGCCTTTTGGAATCCAAAGCAGGTGCGTCAAGTCATACACGGCTCCCCTTACCTCTCCAAAAGAGTATGCGGTTAGTCATTGGCCGAAGGCCGAGAACTCCATCCATGAAATTTCTCGGCTCTCCGGACAACCTCGGATAACACCGATCCGGCACGTAGGTCGCCATCATAAAACCTATCCCAAAAATCTCCTCCGAATTCGGTTGGTCTCAGGCCATATCCCACTGCCTCGAATGGGATAACCGCCCAGTTAGGTGGTATAGAACTATCGACAATATCGAAATACGCCAACTCAATTAGAACTGGGCTTCGATCTTCGTCGCATAGGATGGAAACCGTAGACTCACGCCCATCGGTGCGGAATGACATTCCCAATGCAATATATTCTTTACCAACTGTAAAATATGGATCGACTGCGCCAACATAGCCACGACCACCTTTGTATTTGACTATCACGGATTCACCACTCCTTTAACTTTGAAATCTGAAGTTTCGTAGTCGATCTTTCCTGTTGCATTATTCATATAAAAATGAACCTGCAATGATTGTCCATTCGATCGGATAGAGCGAGTTGTATATTTTCCCCAATCCGCAATATTTGAACCATCGCTAGTCAACGTTTTTACCACCTCTGGATTTCTGATTTCTTCATCAGTCAAAATTATTCTCGTAGATTGACGTACAGCGTCCTCGGTCAGACGCGTGGTTGTCGATATCGCTTGTGGTCAGCGTACCGGTGACCAGGCGGTTCTTCTCCGGGTCCGACGTGCTGGCGAGGATGCCGCCCTTGAGGTCGGTGTTGCCCTTGACCTCGATGTCGAAGCCGCCCTGGCCCGCGTAGATGCCGCTTTGTTCCCTGACCGCGCTGTAGGTGCTGTCGGTCTTGCCTTGCGTGTGGGTGCCGCTGGCATTGACGGTCGTGCCGACGCAGAACGGTGGCACGCAGATACTGGCCTGCATGCCCGATGACGTTTCGCGCGAGGTGAAGTCGTCGGTATCCGGGCGGCTCTCGATGTTGAAATCGCGGCCCACCGAGCCGCCGATGGTGTCGGCGATAAGTTGTGCGCCCTTGAGGTTGGCGTCGCGGCCGCTGATGATCGTCAGCTTGTCGGTGGCCGTGACGCTGGTGTTCCGGTGGGTCACCGATTTGCCGTCCGCCTTCGCCTTGTTCTGGCTCGCGGCCAGTTCCAGCGTGAATCCGTTCTAGTCTCCGGACGACACTCTCAAACAAATGCGGCCATCATCAATCCAAAAAATGAAGTCCAGATGAGTTCACCATCTGTTCGACATACTCCCAGCTCCAGGACTTCGGCATCCAAATTAGATGCGTCAAATCAAAAGAAGGCTCCCACACGACGCCAGCACCGTCGAAACACACCGAGCAACCCCCTGTTTCTCGCATCACATTCATACCGATCGCCATCGTCTCGGTCAAACTTGGAATCTTGTCGACACGCCCGTCTGCGAGCGTAAAGTTTCTCCCTGCCCGTGCAAGGCGCTCCCAGAGATCCAACAAGCGTTCTTCCGCCACCATATACGAAGGAAGCGCGTCGCTTTCTAAGGCTAGCTGATAATACAAAAATTGACATTCGTCAAATTCATCATTGCTTAAGAAATGATCGAAATAGGAGACCCTTCTGTGTAAAAAATTATCCTCCAAACTTAAAAATGAGTCTTTGTCGAACTTAATTAGGTTCAATATCGATCCGGGGTTCATGACCATCCTTTTTACTTGCTTACACGAATCATCTCTTTTCCATCCCATACGTACGTTCCCAGCCTTCTTCCATGCTTGTCATAGCCTTTCCATCCTTCGTCCGCTCGATGGCCTGCCTTGTCTGGCGAAAAATAAACGCCCGTATTAGGATCTAAAAAAACCGGCGCCTTTCTAGTTGCATCTCGGACGCTGTGAAATCCTCGCTATGTCCTGATATTCATCGTCATCTGACTATTGCACTTCGCACTCACGTAGCCATCGAAGCAACCTCGGAAAATCGGTTTCGCAATATTCCACTGGCTGTAAAGGAGTTAGGATCCAGTTACGGGGCGGGTATCGAATGAATTACCATTCTCAATGAGTCTCCGCCTTCATTTCACTAAAATTATTCAACATAGCCATATTCCTCGGGAATACTATAACCGTCTGGAATCTCTGGCCATCTCATATCTGGATTGGTCGCGGCGCGTCGCAAATCGCTCATCAGATCATCAAAAAATCCCTCCAACTTGTGTGCAAAAATCGAAGCCCGTATCAAGGCGACACACTGAGTAAGTTCATCATTCTTACGGCTAGCCAAAGCAAACAACTTCATTGCTCGCATCAAATGTTCTACATCTTTCTCAAAAGCTCTGTCGAGATCGTCACTCAAAATCAACGTCCAATCAGATTTCCCCGTCATCTCATCAAATTGTCGTAGCTGGTCTTCAACTAAACCGCGAGATAATGCCAAATCCAACAATGCAATCCGAATGGATTCAAAACCGCTACCACTATTCATTTTAATCTCCTGCCTTCCTTTATTGCCTTCACGGTTTTAACTTCATTGACTGAGCCGTCCGGATTAAGCACGACCCTAATCCTTCCCTTATTATCGAAGACTTCAAGGTGGTTCATATGCGCGCTGTCAATATAAAATTGATCGCCGGTGCGAATCTTTTCACCAACGCCCTTTGTCGCCACGAATATCCTGGATCGTTTGTAAATTCTGGGCGTTCCGCGTGACCCGCCGTTCAACTGAGAACCAAATCCATCACTGGAGAGGAGCTGCCTCATATTGTCAACCCTAGCGGCGTTCGGGGAATATTTATCGGTCGCCCCGATCCCCGCTGCCGCCCCAATCCCCACATCCGCCACCAGCCTGGCGACCTCTTGCGGGTCCATGGGCTCATCGTCTGCCAGCTTATTTGCATTGGCGATAGCGACGGTTCGCAATTGATTTAGGCTGGCATCGCCAAACCGTATATCTGCGTACTCGGCCTTCTCTGCGTCTGACCAATTGCCAGGCCCTTTTTCCTCGTGGATTCAATGGGTCGATGCAACACTAGACACTGCGTAAGCCGTGGAGGTGCTGCAAATGAAACAAAGGCGCCGGATTTACTACACCGAGACTCAGAAGGCACTAATGTGGGAGCGGTGGCGAAAAGGGGACACGCTTCACCAGATCGCCCGGCTGTTTGATCGGTACCATTCATCAGTACAAGGGATTCTGGCGAAGTCCGGCGGCATTCAACCGTCACCGCGACACCGTTCCAGGCTTGCCCTGACCCTCGCCGAACGGGAAGAAATCTCTCGCTCGGTAGTGGCGGGTCTGTCGGTCCGATCGATCGCCTGCCGGCTCGGGCGCGCCCCATCGACCATTAGCCGGGAGTTGCGGCGCAATGGCGGCAGCCAATGCTATCGCGCAAGTCAAGCCGATGAACTCGCCTGGGTTCGCGCGCTCCGTCCGAAGACCTGTAAGCTCGTCAGAAATCCTGCGCTGGCACAGGTTGTGGCGGCCAAACTGAAGATGCGGTGGTCTCCGGAACAGATTGCTGGCTGGCTCAAGCATGACTATGCGGTCAACAAGGACTACCAGGTGTCACACGAGACCATCTACCGTAGCCTCTATGTCCAGGCCCGCGGCGCCCTAAAGAAGGAGTTGCTCGCACATCTGAGGCGGTGCCGGATCATGCGTCACGCACGGAACTACTCGGCGAAGACCGATGAGCGCGGAAGAATCCGTGATGCCGTTTCAATAAGCGAGCGGCCTGCGAGCGTTGAAGACCGCGCGATACCAGGCCACTGGGAAGGAGACTTGCTCTTCGGCAGTGCCAACAGCCAGATAGTAACCTTGGTCGAGCGTCAGACGAGGTTCGTGATGCTGCTCAAGGTCTCCAGCAAAGACACAGAGACGGTCGTCAACGCGCTGATCAAACATGCTGGAAAGCTGCCACAAGAACTGTACAAATCCCTGACGTGGGATCGTGGCAAAGAACTGGCCGATCACAAGCGCTTCACCGTCTCGACCGACATCAAGGTCTACTTCTGCGACCCTCAACATCCCTGGCAACGCGGTTCCAACGAGAACACAAATGGCCTCTTGAGGCAGTACCTCCCAAAAGGCACTGATCTCTCCATCTATTCCCAGGCAAAGCTCAACGGCATAGCGAGGCAACTCAATGAACGGCCGCGAAAGACATTAAACTTCGACACACCTGCAGAACGATTCCATCAGACCGTTGCGTTGACCGGTTGAATTCACACTGGAGTTCGGCCATTCTCTCGCCCTGGGCCTGTTGTTCCAATCGCAGGTCCCGCGCGAGCGTCAGACATTCTGACTGCGTCGAACAGTCCGTCACTTCCCGCTTGTTCTTCTCCCATTCGGCGGCGTATTCGGCGCGGACTTTGTCCCGGCAGGCTTTGTCCGCGCAGGCGGCCATGGCTTCGGCGCGATCCCGTTTTTGCGTATGGTTCAGGTAGTTATTCTCCGTCGCCACCTTCCCCACATTCGCCCCGGCTGCCGCGTCTCAAATCGTCACGTCTGCACCGGACGTCCGGTCTTGGAAATATCCAGAGAGATCGACCGTCGCCCCGGATCGGGTTTCAAATTATTGATGTAATAATCTACTGGGGCCAGAGGTTAGAACGGAGACCGTGCGCTGTCCATGGAATCACCGCGATCTTCCACCCTGCTGATCAGCAGTCTAAAAATAAATCCTCCACTTATTGGCACTCTCGCCACTCATGACATGTGGTATCCCTTTTATACATCTTCCCGTTAAATGAAATGAGCTTCTCTGCCTCTCGAAGCCGGTATGTCGGCGAGTATTCAAACCGATCCGGAAGTTCAGGCCAATCCAGATTCTTCATTCCTGTACGATTAAGTCCGTCCTCGGCTGCCCGCAGGAGGTCTTGTTTCAGCGCGTAGAACAATGAACTGATATTGTGCGCGAATCCTTGCGCCTCCACGAGAGCGCATCGAGCCGTCAGCAAATCACCTTTTGCTATGGCCTCTTGATGCACGCGCATTAATTCCATGAGCTCTATCATATCTGTCGTAAAATCGACATCCATATCTCTCGTATAGTCCAGCCCCCAATCATCCTGCATCTTGCCGATGCTAGTACCACGCGAATTTGCTAGTTGTGCAATTACTTCTTTAATGTTTTCTAAAAACTTCATTTACCTAACCTCCTTCCTCTTGCGCCCATCATTTTCTTCTCATTTATTGAGCCATCTATATTTAGAACCCACTTCCACATAGACCTATAGAATAATGACTCCTACGAAACTCGCTACCGGATATGCCGGTATTAAAGAGTTCGATAGTGTTTTACAAATTCGCCGCCCGCCATTCTGGATGAACGAGAACCGAATGACGAGGTCACCGCCGCCAGAGATAGGGGGGTTGATACGAACGATGGCAAGAACTGGAGCAGGTTCTACAGTCGAATAGCACTGCCGCTCACCTCCTGTCACGCGTCTGAATCAAGATTACGGAGAACGTTCGCAACCCTATTTAGTAACTCTGCGCTGTCGAGTTCATACTCCTCGCGATCGGCCTCGGGATTATACAGATCAACCAAACAGAAGATTGTTGATAGAGCACTATTAATGTTTGGAGGATCCACCTCAAGCAACCCTAGATCACGTTCATGCCGCCATTTCTCCGTAAATGTGTCGACGAATTTTCCAGTTTCTATTTTCCCACACACGAACTGACGTGAGCAGTCTATGAGTTCAACACTCATCGCAATACACCATTCCTTATAAAACTCTCGAACTGTGTGGTTCCTGGACTCAACTTCCATCCGCTAACAAAGGCACCCGATTGGTCGACCAATCAGGTCTTCCGATGCAAACGGAGGCTCCTCCAGCCTCTGCGCCTTCGACTGCGCCACCAGCCAAGCCGTACCGAGCTTATTGCAATCGACGCTGGATGAGTTCGTTCCACATCCGGCCGCCTGCATCTGATCGAGAATGAAACTCGCGACGCCGTTGCAATCTTCCCCCGGCTCGCAGCGGTTCACTGAGGCGGCTAGGTTTTCGTCGTTCTTGCGGTCCTGCTCGGCGTAGATTTCCGCCTGCTGGCATGCCTTGGGATTGGCGGATCCACAGGCGGCCGCGGCCTTCTCGAAGGCTTCGCGATCCACGTGGTTCAGATAATTATTCTCCGTCGCCACCTTCCCCACATTCGCCCCGGCTGCCGCGTCTCCAACCGAACCGCCCGCAATTCCTCCCGCAGCCCCTCCCACGATTGCCCCGGCCAGTTGCACCAGCGCCTTGCGGTCCGACCCGCTGAGGTCTTTCTGGTCGAGCAGGGCCTGGCCGAACGCCTCCATGGCCAGTGAGGCGGCTGCGCCGCCAGCCGCGCCGGCGGTGAAATTGCCACCGATGGCTTCGGCCATCAGGCCGCCCACCAGCGCGTGGACGGCGGCCTTGGTCCCGGGGGAGCTGCCTACCAGCACATCGCCGACCTTGTTGTAAATCAAAGGCGCCGCCTGCTGCGCCACCTCGCTCTTGATCCCGTTCAGGTCCTGCTGGTCCTTGACCTTCTGCGCGTCGAAGATCTTGTCGATGCTGTCGTTCGCGTTTTCGGTGTCGCGGTTCAGGTTGGCGAGGGTTTCGTCGGCGGTCTGGCCGGCCTTGGCCAGTAGGCCGGCCTCGTCGGTGATCTGCACCGTGCCCGCCGCGATGGCGCTCCCGATCTCGCCGGAGGCGTCGCCGCCAAGGTCTGTCTGGGCATTGCCGGCACGGGGGGAGCAACCACAACGGGCCTAAGGCTCTAATCCAAGAGGTAGAGCCCTGAAGCACCCACCGATTTCTCGACAGTGGTCCATGAGGCGCCTTTAGGGAGCCATAGTAGATGTGTCAAGTCATACGCCGGCTCCCATATAACCCCAGCGCCGTCGAAGCAGACAGAATATCCGTCGATTTCTCGCATTACCTCTTTGCCAAGTTTTATTGTGTCTTCAAGATCTCCAAGTTCACAAATGCGTCCAGATCGAATCGTGAAGTTCTTGCCTTGGCCTGCAAAAAAGCTCCATAAATACATTAATCTATCCTCTGCCACATAATACGAAGCTAGAGTGTTACTTCTCTTTGCCAACTCATAATATATATAGTTACAATTTTCCGCGACACTTAGAAAATGATCAAAATACGAGACTCGACGACATGTAAAAGCCGCATCGAAACTCGGAGTCGAATCCTCGTCGAATTTTATCGGTGGAATCAACGGAATTTTATTAATTATACTCACCTTATCATTTCGAAACGCGCACCATCTGTTTACCATCCCAGATCGCCGTACCTAGTCTATTTCCCTTCTCATCAAATATCTTCCATGCATTATCCGCGCGACGACCCGTCTTATCCGGCGAATAGTACGAACCATCCTTCGGATTATAAAAAACTGGATAATCTCCTGCCGCTTTCTTTACGTTATCCGGACTAGTTTTAGACCAACCATTGGCGACTACAATTTCCTTTGCCTGGGGGTTCGTAAGTACATCGTACTTTCCAGGGTCGCTGAAAATCGCCCCCAACCCCTCCACCGGCTCAACCGGATTGGGCAAGACACCGCCAGCAACTTTGGAAAGCAGATCACCCGCCTCCTTCAACCGATCGACAGCATCGGCTATGGGTTGATACATCGGAAGCTTGTTGTTCGCCGCTGACTCGTCCGGGGTGCCCGTGAGCACGCGCTCCCCGCCACCGTCAATCGGCTTTCCTGGTGGAGATTTCTGCCCCTGACGGTCAGCCGGAGTCGGCGGAATACCCGGGTCCTTGGGGACATGCATCAGCCAATTGAACTGAGTACCCAGCCCCCCAACCGCCCCCGCTGCAGCGGCATCGTGCGTGGAACCACCCGCCGCCGCCCCGGCACCGGAGGCGATGATCGTGCCGGCGCCGGGGGAGAGGGTGGTGTTTGATCGCTGCGGCTGTTACACCGGCGCCTTGAAGCCTCATTCGCTAAGTGCTTCTGATTATGATTTTTTTATCGAAAATACCAACCACCCCAACATTTCCCGACGGGGACTTTCAGTATGATCCACCCGAACATATTCCACATGACACCGGCTGCATGATGCATTGATCCAGATAAAACGATAACCAGCAGAAAAAGCTTATCCGTTATCTGCATCGATTCTACCGCCGAAGATTTTTAGGTCATCCAGGGCATCCGATGCTGCCCCAGAAATTTTTGGGTCATTTGCGAACTGCTCAAGAATGTGCCTCATAATGTCAGTGTTCGCTGTGGGATTTGTCCGCACGACGTGTCCAATACAGGTGACGGCGAGATTCCTCAATGAACTCAATTGGCTTACATCATTGGCGACCCCGCACAGTCTCTCCAGAACCCACTTCCAGTCTTTCTCGAAGTGAGCAATGCTAAGGCAAGCATTCGCAACTGTCTCCGGCAAATTAGATCCCAATGCGAGGTCTACCTGGGACTTCGGAATTTCCATAATATCTTGATACTTCATCGTCATTTTACTTTTCCCTTCCGATTCACATAGCCTGCTCTAACCAAAGCATTCTGCATATCGACGCCAAGATCGTCCCATGCGCGGACGTGGCCATGGTAAACATTCCCCAACGTGCGATCGAATACCACAAATTCTCCGGTTTTCGAATCAAATCCTACACGTCGTGGCGATGTCCCTTTTACCCGTACAGATTTCTCGAGCGCGTCTTGTCCATTGACAGGACCGCGGCTCTTAATCGGGTTGTCAGTGGACCCGTGATACGGAGCCGCTTGATAGGCAAGATTCTTGGGAGTGGTTGATCCACCAATCCCCGCTGCCGCCCCAATCCCAACATCCGCCACCAGCCGGGCGACCTCTTGCGGGTCCATCGGCTCATCGCCAGCCAGCTTGTTTGCATTGGCGATAGCGACGGTTCGCAATTGATTCAGGCTGGCATCGCCGAACCGTAGATCAGCGTACTCGGTCTTCTCTGCGTCTGACCAATTGCCAGGCCCTTTTTCCTGGAGTTCGGCCATTCTCTCGCCCTGGGCCTGTTGTTCCAATCGCAGGTCCCGCGCGAGCGTCAGACATTCTGACTGCGTCGAACAGTCCGTCACTTCCCGCTTGTTCTTCTTCCATTCGGCGGCGTATTCGGCGCGGACTTTGTCCCGGCAGGCTTTGTCCGCGCAGGCGGCCATGGCTTCGGCGCGATCCCGTTTTTGCGTATGGTTCAGGTAGTTATTCTCCGTCGCCACCTTCCCCACATTCGCCCCGGCCGCCGCGTCTCCAACCGTCCCGCCCGCAATTCCTCCCGCAGCCCCTCCCACGATTGCCCCGGCCAGTTGCACCAGCGCCTTGCGGTCCGACCCGCTGAGGTCTTTCTGGTCGAGCAGGGCCTGGCCGAACGCCTCCATGGCCAGTGAGGCGGCTGCGCCGCCAGCCGCGCCGGCGGTGAAATTGCCACCGATGGCTTCGGCCATCAGGCCGCCCACCAGCGCGTGGACGGCGGCCTTGGTCCCGGGGGAGCTGCCTACCAGCACATCGCCGACCTTGTTGTAAATCAAAGGCGCCGCCTGCTGCGCCACCTCGCTCTTGATCCCGTTCAGGTCCTGCTGGTCCTTGACCTTCTGCGCGTCGAAGATCTTGTCGATGCTGTCGTTCGCGTTTTCGGTGTCGCGGTTCAGGTTGGCGAGGGTTTCGTCGGCGGTCTGGCCGGTCCTTTCCAGTTGTGCGGCATCGTCGGTGATCTTGACCGTGCCGGCGGCAATGGCGCTCTTCGTCTTGCCCGACGCGTCGCCGCCGAGGTCCTTCTGGGCGTTGCCGGCGGCAGTGGCCGCGAGGCTGCCGGCCACGCCCTGCAGCAGGTTGCTGTCGCCGCCCCACTTCACCTGGGCCGGGGCGACCGGGCCGACGTCGGGGGTGTCGGCCGGCACGCTCTTGCCGCCGCTGTAGCTGCCGACGAACGTCGACGAGCCGCTCGTGTACGACGCGTGGTTGTCGATATCGCTTGTGGTCAGCGTGCCGGTGACCAGGCGGTTCTTCTCCGGGTCGGCCGTGCTGGCGAGGATGCCGCCCTTGAGGTCGGTGTTGCCCTTGACCTCGATGTCGAAGCCGCCCTGGCCCGCGTAGATGCCGCTTTGTTCCCTGACCGCGCTGTAGGTGCTGTCGGTCTTGCCTTGCGTGTGGGTGCCGCTGGCATTGACGGTCGTGCCGACGCAGAACGGTGGCACGCAGATACTGGCCTGCATGCCCGATGACGTTTCGCGCGAGGTGAAGTCGTCGGTATCCGGGCGGCTCTCGATGTTGAAATCGCGGCCCACCGAGCCGCCGATGGTGTCGGCGATCAGTTGTGCGCCCCGGAGATTGGCGTCGCGGCCGCTCGTGACGGTCAGCTTGTCGGCGGCCGTCACGCTGGCATTGCGGTTCGTCACCGAGTTGCCCCGCGCGTTCCCCTGCTGCTGGCTCGCGGCCAGTTCGAGGGTGAAGCCGTTCTGGTCGCCGCCGATGCCGAAGCCCACGCCCACGCTGGCGTTGTTGCCGCTGCTGCGGCTGTCCAGGCTAGTGCGGTCCCGGGCGCTTTCCAGATCGACATCCCGAGCGGCGCTGAGGTCCACCGTCCTGCCGCTGATCTGGACGCCACGGCCGCTGATGGTGCCGTCGCCGGCAAAGCCGTCCGCGTCCTTGCCGCCCGATCCGGTCGCCACGATGGCCACGGCGTTGCCGGCCTTCACCGTCGTGCCCTGGAACGTGTTCGACTGGCTGCGCGATTCACTCGACTGGCTGCCGCCGCCCACGCCCGCCGTCACCTTGATCGCGGCGGTGGGGCTGGTGCCACCGCTGGTCACCGCCTGAATGCCCTGCACGCCATTGGCCACGGCCAGGCCGGCCTGCACGCCGTACAGCGTCGCCACGCGGCCGTCCTTCTTCTCCTCCACCGCCCGCGCGGCGTTCTCGACGGCCTGCGCCGCCGTGACCGTATAGCCGGACAGCGCGAGCGTGGTGCCGTACTGACTCACGCGGTGGCGCTCGTTCAGGCTCGCCGCATCCTCGGCGGGGTCGAGCACGACGTTGCGGCCGATCATCGTCAGGTCGTTGCCGGCGGCGATGTCGGCGCCGCGCGCGGTGATGTCGTCCTTCGCCACTATCGTCACGTTGCCGGTCTGGCTGACCACCTGGCTGCGGATCATGTTCTGCGTGGCCTGCGTGCCGTCCGCATGGCGCGATTCGCTGCGCATGCCCACCGTGCCCGCGTAGCCGGTGCCGCCCAGGTCGCCGATCTTGCGGCTGGCGCTGTCGCTGCGTTGTGACAGCGTGTCCTGGCCGGACAGGATGTCGATCTTGCCCTGGGCAGCCGACAGGCCGATGTCGCCCTCGGCTGCAAGGCCGCTGCCTGTCAGCGTGATGTCGCCAGTGCGTGCCTTGATGCCGACGGTATTGCCCGTCACCATGCTGGCGTTCTGCCGGCTGCTGGCAACCCCGCCGCTGCTGCTGGCGCGCTCGGTGCCGAAAGGCACCATGCCCACGCCGCTGTTGTTCGGTCCGCCGCCGATATGCCGGGCCACGTCGCCGAGCGAGGGCGAGGCGCCACTGATCTTCCAGCCGCTGTTGCGGGCGCTGCTGCGCTCGCTGTAGGTGTCGGTCGAGGCCTGTATCGTCACGCCGCGCTCGGCGTCCAGCAGCGCAGCGCCGCCAGCGCTGATGGTGCTGCCCGAGGCGAGGATATTGCCGTCGAGCGCCTTGCCGGCAGCATCGGTCTCTCCGCTGCCGATTGCGCGGACGCGAACGTTGCCGGCGCCCGTCAGGCTGCTGCCGCTACTGACCGTGGCGACGCTGGAGAACTCGCTGCTGCTGCGCTGGCTTCCGGCCGACACGGCGATCTGGGGCGTGGTCAGCGCCGAGGCGCCCAGTTCCTTGACGGTGCCAAGCGCGCGGGACACGGCGCTGCCGTCCTTGTGCACCGCGTCGAGGTTCTTGTAGGTGTCGAACGGCGTGCCCACCAATGCCACCGACAGGCCGCTCGACCTGCGGCTGGCGCTGGCATCCTGCGCGATACGATCCACGCCCTCGGCGACCATCACGTTCTTCGCCTGGATATCGATGTTGCCCGCCGCTGGATCGGCTTCGGCGGCATGGCGCCCAGCCACGAGATCGCTGCCGATGATCGCCGCGTCCTTGCCGGCCACGATCACCACGTTGCCGTTGCTGGCGCCGACCATGCTGCGCGCGTCGCTCTGGGTGACGGCCAGCGTATGGCTCGCGCTGCTGGCGCGGCTGCTGCCTACGCCCACGCCGATGCCGCCCTGCCCGGCGAAGCCGGACACGCCCGAGGTCTTGCGCGATTGCGACTGGCTTTCCTCGCGGATGTTCTGTCCGGCCGTGACGAGTACGTTGCCCTCGGTGGCACGCAGGGTCACGCCGGTGGTGCCGGCAATCTGGCTCTGGCGCACCAGCAGGTCGTGGCCGGCCTGGATCTTGACGGAATCGCCGGACAGCGTGCTGCCCACGCCGAGGTCGGCGCGGCTGCTCGTGCTGGCATTCTTCGACGTGCGGCGCACGAAGCTGCCGCTGCGCGAGCTGACATCGAGGCTGCTGTCGTGCAACTCGCGCGCTTCGGCCACGGTGACGTTGCGGTCACCCACTACCGTCAGGGCGCCTTCGCCCTTGCCATCGGCGCCGGCCGTGACCGTCGCACCGATCAGTTCGACGTTGCCCTTGCCGTCCGTGCGCTTGACGCCGCCGCCGTTGTCGCCGGCCTTCACGGCCGCCAGCGTGGCGTTGCCGCCCGCCGAAATCGATACACCCACCGTGGTCTGGTCGCGGCTGTGTTCTTCGCGCTGGTGCTTGCGGCTGCGGCCGACGCTGTCGTGCGTGCGCTCGTCGGTCACGGCCTGGGCGACGAAGTCACCGCCGGCTATCATCGTCAGGTCCGCCCCAGCCTGCACCTGGGCGCCACGCAGCGTGGTGTCGCCGCCGCTGCTCGTGGCAAGGCTGCCGCCTGACCGGAGGCTCGACACGGCGTGCCGCACCTCGCTGTCGGCGCTGTTCTGCCTCGGGCTCTCATAGACCGACTGCGCCGTCCGGCCGGCCAGCGCGTCGAGCGTCAACTGTCCGCCGGCCACCACCGTGCCGTTTCCGCCGGCTGCCAGCGTGGCGCCCGCCAGCCTGACATCGCGCCCGGCGGAGACCAGCAGGTCCCCGGTCGAGGTGATGCGAGCCGGCCTGCCGAACAGGCTCGCCGACGCCTTCGCGTTGCCCACCGCGTGCGTCACGCCTTGCTGGTCGAACAGCGTCTCGTTGCGAATGTCGCGGCCGGCCACGAGCCCGAGCTGGTCGGCCCGGATCTGGCCTGACTCGTTGACGATGTCGCGACCCGCCGTGATCGCCGCCACGCCCGCGCTGCGCAGCGTGCCGCCGCGGTTGTGCAGGTCCTGCGCGGCGCCGATCGACAGCCGGCTGCCGGCGTCGATCACGCCACTGTTGCGCATCGATCCCGACTCGCGCAGTTCGATATCCTCGGCGGCGATCAATGCCCCGTTGGGCTTCAGGTCCGCGGCGTTGGCTTGCGCCAGGTAGACACGCGGGACCATGACGCTCTGCTTGCCGCCATCGGGCAGCGTGACCGTCTCGGAGACCAGCCAGACAATGTCGGTGGTCAGCGCCGACATCTGCGCGGCGGTCAGCGCCATGCCGGGCAGGATGTTGAACTGCTGTGCTGCCTGCACGCCCGACGCCATCAATGCCGTGTACTGGTCCTCGGCATTGTCATGGCCGGCCAGGTACACGCGGCCGCTCAGTTCGGTAATCTGGTCGCGGATCAGCTTCTGCTCGTAGAAGCCGTCGCCAAGGCGCTTCTGCGTCAGCGATGGATCGATGCCGAGCAGACCCAGCATGTAGTCCGACGACAGGAAGTTGCCGTAGTTGGCGAAACGCGGGTCCGACTCGATCAGGTACGTGGCGTCGGGGTCGCTGCGATAGTGGAACAGCCCGTTCGACGGCAGCGTCAACGGGGTATTGGCCAGCGACGCCGTGCCGCCCGTGGCCCCGCCATCGATGCCCGGCAGGCCGGTGCTGCCCGTGCCGGCCAGCGGGTCCAGCTTGCCGACGTCCTCGTTGCGGATGCCGCCGCCGTATATCGTCAGCCTGTTTCCGGCGGTGATCGTGCCGCCGATCGAGCCGACTTCCTTCGGCGTTTCGATGATGCTCGGCTGCACCACCGGCCCCACGTCCTTGTCGATCTCCTTGTTCCAGGCGTAGGTCGAGACAATGTCATGGCGCGTGCGTTCGAACAGCGTGCGGCCCGTGTTGACGACCTTGGTGGAGCCGAACTGGCCGGAGGCGACATCGCCCGACTGTTCCATGTCGCCGATCAGCATGTCGCCGCCCGAGGCGATCTGGCTGTAGGCGTTCGTCAGCGTGCCGAGGTTGGCCAGTATCATGCCCCCGCCGCTGATCAGGTTGGCGCCGCGCTGGTCGGGATTGGCGTCGCGCTCCGTAGTGGTGGTGGTCGTGGTGTCCCGGGCGATCTCCACCCGCTGCCAGTTCTTGCGCGCGTCGTTGCGCGTGGCGTACTCGCTGGCCGGGTCGTAGTGGATGTCGCGGTCGTAGCCGTCCCAGTAGTTCACGGCCAGCACGCCATCGGTCTCCGTCAGCGTGTTGTAGTCGATCCGGGTCGCCACGCCGTTGATGTTGACGACCAGCCGCTTCTTGCCGGTATCGTGCGAGACAATCTGCACCGCGTCGAACGTGCCGTCGACAGGCGTCTTGTAGGGCCCGGCCCAGACCGCCCAAGTACATCCCATCTGCGGGTAGGCGTTGGACGTGGCGCAATGCACGTACTTTTCGCGCTTCCGCTCGTGCTTCGTCTCGGTGGTGGTGTCGCTCTCCACCACGGGCGCGGGGCGCTGATTGACCAGTTCCTGCGCGGCGATTTCCACCACGCCGCTGCTGCTGCCGGCCTCGATGGTGCTGCTGTCGTTGACCACCCGCGCGGTGCGGCGCTTCAGCAGGCCCCGCTCGTCGCGCTCGCCATCGGCGGCGATGTTGATATCGCCGAGGCTGTAGACCGTGGCGCCGTTGGTGTTGCTGACCAGCGCGCTGCCGTACAGGTTCAGCACGCCGGTAGCCGCCATCACGGCATGGGGGCCATCGTTGCCGATGCGCTCCGCCTGACTGGTCAGCACATCGGCGAGCATGGTGCCGCTGTTCGCGAGCGTGGCGCTGGAGGTGGTCAGCGTATCGCCCTCGATACGGCCCGCGTTGCTCAGCGCCCCCAACGTGGTCAGCGTGGTGGTGCCGGCGTGGATGACGGCGTCGGCCTGATTGTCGATACGCGCGGCGTCGAGCTGCAAACCCCGTACCGCTTCCAGCCGCGCCTGGTTCGTGAACGCCCCGTGCGCCTTGATTGTCAGGTTCCGCTCTGCCCTCAGCACGTTGCCGGCGGCATTGACATAGGCGCTGCCAAGCGTCAGTGCGAGATCACGGCCGGCATGGATCGTGCCGGGGCCCGTGAGCCGGCCGGTTTCGAGCGCGATATCGGCGTCCGCGAGGACTTTGCCGCCCGCGTTGCTCAGGCTGCCTGCACGCAGCACCGCACTGGTGCCGGCCGCCAGGCTGCCGCCATCGTTACTGACGGCCGCGTCCTGCGCGTCAAGCGCCAGGCCGGTGCCGGCGTAGGTCTTGCCGCCGGCATTGTCGAAGGACTCGCCTGCCGCGATGGCGAGCGCACCGCCCGATACCAGTTGCCCCCCGGCGGTATTGGCAATCCGATCCGCCCGGATGCTGGCATCGCCATTGCCGCCCAGCATGGCCTCGCCCGTGTTGTCGATCGTCGCGGCCGCCACCTGCGTGCTGCCCGTGCCGGTGTTGATGATCCGGCCGTTGGCATTGGCGAGTTTGCCGCCGGCTTCCACGTCCAGCGAGCCGGTTGCCTCCAGCGTGCCGCCCGAGTTGTCGATGTCGCCTGATGCCTTCGCGTCGATCGTGGCCGCCGCAACCTGGGCGCCGCGCGTGTCGATCGATCCGCGCGCTTCGGCCTCCAGCCTGCCCGCTGCGTACACGCGCGCGCCGGCCAACCCCACGCCGCCGCTGCGCGCCGTCAGGGCGATATCGGCCCCGGCCTGGGTCCGGCTGCCGCCGAGCTGGATGCGGGCCGCATCGATCTCCACGCGTTGGCCGGCGAGGTTGTCGCCAGTCGCCGTGGCGACGCTCCCCGCCTTCAGGCGCAGGCTGCCGGACTGGCTGGCCTTGCCGTTCGCGTCGATGCCTGCCGCAAGCGTGCCAGTCGAGTGCAGCGTCTGCCCCGCCAGGGCGAGATCGCCGCCGGCAATCAAGGTGCCAGTGTTATCGACCGAGCCGTCACTGGCCAGCGTCATCGCGTCGCCAGCGGCCGTCGAGCCACGGTTATCGATACCCTGCGCGCCGCGCACCGTGAGCGCGCCGGTGGCCGAAGTGGTTCCGCCAAGCACCACGCGCCCGGCGCTGTCGATCGAGAAATCGCCGGCCTGCGCCGCCAGGGTGCCCGCGTTGCGTACGCCGACGCCACCCTCGGTGCCCACCAGCCGGATACGGTTGGCGTACATGCCGCCGAGGCTGGCCACATCGATGCCCACGGTGGGCCGCGCCCCCTCTCCTTCGATCACCTGCACGCCAAGGCCCGGGTAGTCCACGCGGTTCGCTCCGGAGACCACATTGGCGCTGTCGGCCCAGAGCTTGCCATTCAGCGTGACCGAGCGCGCCACGAGGTCCACCTGCTCCAGGCCCGAGCCGTTGAAGCCTGTCCCTTCCACCTGGATGCCGCCGCGGGTGACCCGGAAGGCGGCCAGGCTGCCATCGCCCCCGAATACCGGTGCGCCCGTGGTCAGCGTGGCCCGATTGGCGTTGATGAAGCCCCCGCCGTTCACTGAGATGCCATTGCCGTTCGAGATCACCACATCGGCACGCTGGCCCGCCACTTCCACGAAACCGTTGAGCCGGGACGGACTGCCGCCAGTTACCTCGTTCAGGATGATCCGGGCCGGGCCGCTCGTGCCAAGGTTGGCGTTGCCGGGCACATGGCCGCCGAGTTGGGTCTGGCTGATGGCGGCGCCGTTGTTGAGGATCGCGCCCCGGCCATCGACCGGGAACTGCTGGTACTGGTTGTGCGACACCCCGGCGCCCGAAGGCCGGTTGATGTTGACCAGGGGCACGCCGTTCGGTGCCGTGGTCACGCCCGGCCCCCGCCCGGCGGGGTCGGCCACGATCTGGGCCGCCGCCCCGTGCACCACGCCGAGCAGCAGCAGTGCGCTCCAGGCGATGGCACGCAGCGTCGCGAGCACGGGCGAGGCCGGCGCGGCACGCGCTCCAGACTGGCCCCCGGCGGACTTGCCGCGCGATGCCGCGCACTCGGCAACAGCCACGAGCATGCCGCGCATCTTGTTGAAAACCAGGCGATAGCGATTGCTGTTCATGATCGACGATTCAGGCGCGCTGCGGGCCGCGTTCAGTACTGATAGGAGACAGAGAAGCCACCGGTCGGCTTGCGGGTCGGGAAGGTGTCGGGCTGGTAGAGCGGCCAGCCGAGAAAGGCATCGAAGTACAGGCCCCGGAACGGGCTGCCGCGCAGGCCCACGGCGGTGCCGGCCAGCGTGCGGCCAGCCAGCCATGCAGCGCTGGGACCGCCCACGGTGCCCGCGTCGAGCGCCAGGTAGGCGGTGTAGCCGCTGCCGCCGAGCGGCACTTCGAGGTCGTTGCGCCAGTAGGCACCGCGCTCGGCGGCCAGCGTCAGGTCACCGTCGAAGCCGCGCACGGTCCAGCGGTTGCCGATCGACAGGAACTCGCTGGAGAACGTGGCTTGCCCGGTGTACTGGCCATGAACCGTGGTGACGTAGCGCAGCGGCAGACGGCGCGAATCGCCCACGGGCAGGCTGAGCGGCACGGCCAGCGTGGCATCGAGCACCGCCACGCGATAGAGAAACCTGTTGCGCAGGCCTGGCGCGTCGGGTTCCAGCGTGCGGACCTGCGTCTGGCCGCCAAACCACGGCACGCCAAAGCGGTAGGCCAGTTGCAGATCGAGCTGGGCCGGGCCCAATTGCCGCCGATGCAGCCACGCCAGCTCGGCGAACGTGGTGTTGCGCTGCTGGTTCAGGATCTCGGTATCGGCGATGAACGCGTGGCTCCACCGCCTGCCCAGCCGGAACTGCAGCGTGTTCTTCTGGAACTGGTCGCGCTGCAGCAGGTACTGGGCCTTCAGCTCGGCGGATCTGGAATCGCCGCTCGACTCGAACGTCTCGTTGTGGCCGGCGATGCGCTGGAAGTACTGATAGGTGCTGGCGCTGGCGCCGAAGGTCCAGTTGCCCCAGGGCACCGAGTAGCTGGCATTGGCGCCCCAGGTGCCGCGACCGCCCTGGCCAGTGTTGGCATCGTGGCTGCCGCCGAGGTTGAACAGGTCGTTCAGCCCCAGAAGATTGTCGATGCCCACCGAGGCGTTGGCTTGCAGCTTGCCGGTGCCCGGGCTGCCGCTGTCGTCGAATCCGGCCACCAGCTTCCACGGTTTCTGCCGTCTCACCGTGATCACGACATCGGATTCGCCGGGCAGCTCGGCGGGCACGATCTGCATTTCTACGTCCTGGCTCGGCACGCGTTTCATCTGTTCGAGACCTTGTTCGAGGTCGCGGATGTCGAGCAGGTCGCCCGGGCGCGCCGGGAAGGCCGTGCGCCACGTGCCACGCGTAGCCGCGTCGGCGAAGCGGATCTGCCGGATCACGCCGGGTATCAGCGTGAGGCGCAGCGTGCCGGAAGCCAGGTTCTGTGCCGGCACGGCCACGCGCGTCGTGGTGTAGCCACGCCCGAGAATTTGGGCGCCGAGCCGGCGGACGATGGTGTTGATGCCTTCGCGGCCGATGCACTGGCCCGCGAAGCGGTCGAGGTAGTCTTGTGCGAAGCGGAAAGGGTCCATCGGCAAAGCGCTGGCGCCGAGGCGTTGGGTCTCAGGCGACATCTGTGCCGGTACTTCGAGCAGCAACGTGGCGATGTCGAAACACGCTGACTCCGCGGGAAGGTCTGCCGAGAACGCGTCCGAAGGGCGGGCGCCGCTTTCCAGCGCCACGGTGGGCGCCTGAACCTGACGGGCACGCTCGCTGGCGTCTTCGACACTGCGCTCCCGCTGTAACTGCTGGCTCTGCTCGCGCTGCATCCGGCGCACCGCATCCGCGACGTCGGGCGGCACCTGCGCCAGCGCCAGTCCGCCCCACCACACGCCCGCCGCTGGAATGGCGCGGCTCAACCAATAAACCGAACTTCGACCCATGCTGCGATTTTTTATGCCAAGTAGGAAACTGGCCGACCCTCGCGCCGGCAGATGTCACACGCGCGGAGAAGCGTGGCGTGCAGGGTCCGGAAACTAGCAGCGGACTGTCCTGGCAAAAATCGCAGAAACACGAAAATTTGCGATGTTGGAACAAAAAAGAAAAGGTCCGCATGGAAGCGGACCTTGTCGGGTGATGCGGTGGCGGCGGGTGTCGCCGGGTAGGGCCTTACTGGCTTGAGTTGATACACCTCAAGCCCCGGCCATGTGCCGGGGCTTTTTTATTGGATCAAGACCGGGCGTGGCGGGCCGGCGTATGGTGGTCGGGCGTCCCCCATCCACCACATGGAGGTACCAGCCATGCCACGATTCTCCAGATGGATCCTTGTCGCCGGCGCCGTGCTGGCGTCCGCCGCCGCACAGGCGCAGTACGCGGGGCCGGGCGCTGTCTCTACCACCACCACGGTCAAGGACCTGCTGGCGCAGGGCCGTGACGACCAGCAGGTGTTGCTGCAGGGGCGGATCGTCCGGCACCTGGGCGGCGAGGACTACGAGTTTGCCGATGCCACCGGCAAGATGCGTGTCGAGATCGACCACCAGTTGCTGTCCGGACACCATCCGGCGATTGACGACAAGCGCGAGGTCAGGCTGACCGGCGAATTCGAGCGTAAGGTCATCGGGCAGCCGCACGTGGAGGTCGACCGGCTCGAAGTCGTGCGTTAGCCGGCGTTGATGTGGATTAGGCGATACTTTCGCCGGCGTTGGGCCCGCTGGCGACCCGATACAGATGTTGCCCCGGCGATATTCGCAGGGTGCTTAAATCGGATCTTAAAAAGTCTCAATTGTCTTTAAGGGGGCGCGGGCCTAGAGTGCCAATGAGGCAGTTTCCTCCACCTGCAGAACGCTCCCCGTATCTGTCAGGCCATTTGAAAGCGCGGCGTGATGCCGCGCTTTTTTTTATGCCCATTACGGCCCACGGCGCCGCGCCGGGCCGCACCGGCCTTTGAAATCGGGCCATCGTCCCCATCTCCCCATCCCCAAAGCCGGCCGCCGCATATGGTTATGCGGCCGGAGCCAGCAGGGTGATAGCCGTTCCCTTACAATCGGGGCGGACAATAAAGCTGATTCCTTAGGATGGATATGGTCCCGCACCTCATCACCGCGCTGAACGGTCCGCTGCTCGAGCTGGAAAAGAAGATCCTGGACGCCACCCCGTCCATCGAGCGCTGGTTCAGGCTGGAATGGCAGGAACATACCCCGCCGTTCTATTGTTCCGTCGACCTGCGCAATGCCGGCTTCAAGCTGGCGCCCGTCGACACGAACCTGTTCCCGGGCGGTTTCAACAACCTCGCCCCCGAAATGCTGCCGCTGGCCGTTCAGGCCGCCATGGCCGCGATCGAGAAGATCTGCCCGGACGCCAAGAACCTGCTGCTGATTCCCGAGCGCCACACCCGCAACATGTTCTACCTGCAGAACGTGGCGCGGCTGTCGCTGATCATGCGCCAGGCCGGGCTCAACGTGCGGCTGGGGTCGCTGTCCGAGGAAATCACCGAGCCTACCCCGATTGAACTGCCCGATGGCCAGACGCTGGTCGTGGAGCCGCTGGCGCGGCTGGGCTCCAAGGGCCGCCGCCTGGGGCTCAAGGATTTCGACCCGTGCTCGATCCTGCTGAACAACGACCTGTCGGCCGGCATCCCGCCGGTGCTGGAGAACATCCAGGAGCAGTACCTGCTGCCGCCGCTGCACGCGGGCTGGTCCACGCGCCGCAAGAGCAGCCACTTTGCGGCCTATGACGAAGTGGCCAAGAAGTTCGCCAAGCTGATCGACATCGACCCGTGGATGGTGAACCCGTACTTCGCGCGCCAGTCGGGCGTGAACTTCCACGAGCGGATTGGCGAGGAAGAACTGGCCGATGCCGTGGAAGGCGTGCTGAAGAAGATCGCCAAGAAGTACCGCGAGTACGGCATCAAGGAAACGCCGTACGTGGTGGTCAAGGCCGATGCGGGCACCTACGGCATGGGCATCATGACCGTGCGAGACCCGGCCGAGGTCAAGGGCCTGAACCGCAAGGAACGCAACAAGATGAGCGTCGTCAAGGAGGGCCTGGAGGTCTCCGACGTCATCATCCAGGAAGGCGTGCACACGTTCGAGAAGGTCAACGAGGCCGTGGCCGAGCCCGTGGTCTACATGATCGACCGCTACGTGGTGGGCGGCTTCTACCGCGTGCACACCGGCCGCGGCAACGACGAGAACCTGAACGCGCCGGGCATGCATTTCGTGCCGCTGGCCTTTGCGCCGAACGGTATTCCGGACAGCCATGCCAAGCCGGGCGCGGCCGTGCCGAACCGCTTCTACATGTATGGCGTGGTGGCGCGGCTGGCGCTGCTGGCGGCGTCGCTGGAACTCGAGAAGACCGACCCGAACCCGATCCTCTGATCCCCGGGCGCCGGCCCGCCGGTCATGCCCGCACACGGCCCGGCACGCCCGGGCCGGTCCTTTTCACCTGACGCCGAACGCGACGAGCCATCATGCGCATCCTCTTCATCACCGATCCGCTGGAAACCTTCAAGACCTACAAGGATTCCACCTACGCCATGATGACCGAGGCGGCGGCGCGCGGGCACGAACTGTTCTTCTGCCTGCAGTCGCAGCTTTCGCTGGCGGCCGACGTGGTGGAAGCCGTGGTCCGGCCGCTCGAACTGCTCGACGACGCGCACGACTGGTTCCGCCTGGGCGAGGCCGCCGTGCTGCCGCTGGCCACGTTCGACGCGGTGCTGATGCGCAAGGACCCGCCGTTCGACATGGAATACGTGACCAGCACCTGGCTGCTGGAACTGGCCGAACGCCAAGGCGCGCGCGTGTTCAACCGGCCGCAGGCCATCCGCGACCATTCCGAGAAGCTGGCGATCGGCCAGTATCCGCAGTTCGTCACGCCGACGCTGGTCACGCGCGACGCCGGCCGCATCCGGGCCTTCCACGCCGAGCACCAGGACATCATCGTCAAGCCGCTGGACGGCATGGGCGGGATGGGCATCTTCCGCGTGGGCGCCGACGGCATGAACCTGGGGGCCATCGTCGAGACGCTGGGCAACAACGGCGCCCGCACGCTGATGGTCCAGCGCTACATCCCGGCGATCAAGGAAGGCGACAAGCGCATCCTGCTGATTGGCGGCAAGCCCGTGCCGTACTCGCTGGCGCGCATCCCGCAGGGCAGCGAGATTCGCGGCAACCTGGCGGCGGGCGGCATCGGCCGCGCCCAGGAGCTGAGCGCGCGCGACCGCGAGATCGCCGAGACGCTGGCGCCGGGCCTGTGGAAGCAGGGCCTGCTGCTGGTGGGGCTGGACGTGATCGGCGACTATCTGACCGAGGTAAATGTGACGAGTCCGACCTGTTTCCAGGAAATCACGCAGCAGACGGGCTTCAACGTTGGCGCGATGTTCATCGACGCGCTCCAAGAGGCGGTGGCCAGCGAGCGGCGCTGACATCGGCCGGACCGGTGCCGCCATGATGCGACGGCACCACAGTCCGGCGGGCGTACCAAATCGCGGGGAGGGCCGGGGGGCTGCCTGCTACAATCCGAGGCAATCCAACGGATTCACCATCATGGCAGGAATTCTGATCATCGCGCATGCGCCGCTGGCTTCGGCGCTGCGCGATTGCGCTGCCCACGTCTACTGTGGCCAGCCGCCCCGGGTCGAGGCAATCGACGTCGTGGCCGATGCCGATCCGGCTGCCGTGCTGGCCGACGCGCAGCGCAGCCTGGCAGCGGTCTGCGAGGAAAACGGTGCCCTGGTGCTGACCGACATCTTTGGCGCAACGCCCGCCAACATCGCCGCCCGCCTGGCCGAACCCGGCCGCGTGAAAGTGCTGGCTGGCGTGAACCTTCCCATGCTTGTGCGCGCCATCTGCTACCGGGCCGAAAAGCTCGACCAGCTTGCCACCAAGGCGCTGGCCGGCGGCGCGCAGGGCGTGCTGCAGATTGGCACCACCACCGTCCAGAACCAAACCGCAAACCATCCCGATAAATATGCTGCAGAGGGACACCACCATCATCAATAAGCTCGGGCTCCATGCCCGCGCGTCCGCCAAGCTCACGCAACTGGCGGGCAGTTTCAACAGCCAGGTCAAGATGTCCCGCAACGGGCGCCAGGTCGACGCCAAGAGCATCATGGGCGTGATGATGCTGGCCGCCGGCATTGGCTCGACGGTCACGATCGAGACCGACGGCCCCGACGAGCAGGAAGCGATGGACGCGCTGCTGGCGCTGATCGCCAACCGCTTTGGCGAAGGCGAGTGAGGCCCGGCGCCCTTAACAGAATTCCTCAACGTTCCTGACGGAGCGGGTCATGCCCTTTGCCTTGCACGGCATTCCGGTTTCTCGTGGGGTCGCCATCGGGCGGGCCCATATCCTCGCGCCGGCGGCGCTGGACGTATCGCACTACCTGGTCGACGAAGACCGGCTCGATGCCGAGGTGGAGCGATTGCGCGCGGCGCGCGCGGCCGTGCGGGCGGAACTGGCGGTCCTGAAGCGCGACCTGCCGCGCGACGCGCCCGAGGAAATGGGCGCGTTCCTGGACGTCCACACGATGATCCTGGACGACGAGGCGTTGTCGCGCGAGCCCGAGACGCTGATCCTGCAGCGCCGCTACAACGCGGAGTGGGCACTGACCACGCGGCTTGAGGAACTGATGCGCCAGTTCGACGAGATCGAGGACGAATACCTGCGCGAGCGCAAGGCCGATATCCAGCAGGTGGTGGAGCGCATCCTGAAGGTGCTGGCTGGCGCGCCGGTGCTGGCGCCGGCCCCGGTGCCCGCGCTGGCGCCCGACGGCGAGGCGGCGCCCGGCGTGATCGTGGTGGCCCACGACATCGGCCCGGCCGACATGCTCCAGTTCAAGCACACGATGTTCCACGGGTTCGTGACCGACCTGGGCGGGCGCACGTCGCACACGGCCATCGTCGCGCGCAGCCTGGACATCCCGGCGGCCGTGGGCGTCAAGAGCGCCAGCGAGCTGATCCGGCAGGACGACTGGATCATCATCGACGGCGACGCGGGGCTGGTGATCGTCGACCCGTCGGCCATCATCCTGGAGGAATACCGGCACCGCCAGAGCGAGCGGGCGCTGGAAAAGAAGCGGCTGCAACGGCTGCGGCACATGCCGGCGGTGACGCTGGACGGGCTGGAGATCGAACTGCTTGCCAATATCGAACTGGCCGAGGACGCCGGCGCGGCGCTGTCGGCCGGCGCGGTGGGCGTGGGGTTGTTCCGCTCTGAATTCCTGTTCATGAACCGGCGCAGCGAGATGCCGGACGAGGAAGAGCAGTTCCTGGCCTACCGCAACGCCGTGGAGGCCATGCACGGCCTGCCCGTGACGATCCGGACCATCGACGTGGGCGCCGACAAGCCGCTGGACGGCCTAGCCGACGAATTCGAGACCGCGCTGAACCCGGCGCTGGGGCTGCGGGCAATCCGCTGGTCGCTGTCCGAGCCGGCCATGTTTCTGACCCAGCTGCGTGCGCTGCTGCGGGCGTCGGCCTTCGGCCCGGTGCGGCTGCTGATCCCGATGCTGGCCCACGCCAGCGAGATCGACCAGACGCTGGACCTGATCGCCCAGGCCAAGCGCCAGCTGGACGCGCGCGGCCAGCCGTACGATCCGGGCATCAAGATCGGCGCGATGATCGAGATCCCGGCGGCCGTGCTGCTGCTGCCGCTGTTCCTGAAGCGGATGGATTTCCTGTCCATCGGCACCAACGACCTGATCCAGTACACGCTGGCCATCGACCGTGCCGACAACGCGGTGGCGCACCTCTACGACCCGCTGCACCCGGCCGTGCTGCAACTGATCGCCCGGACGATCCGCGACGCCAACCACGCGGGCGTGCCGGTGGCGGTGTGCGGGGAAATGGCGGGCGACCCGGCCATGACCCGGCTGCTGCTGGGCATGGGGCTGCGCGAGTTCTCGATGCACCCGGCCCAGCTGCTGCGCGTGAAGCAGGAGGTCATCCACGCCGATTGCGGGCGCCTGAGCAAGGTGGTCGACCAGATCCTGGCCTGCTACGAGCCCGACGAGCTGGCGGTGGCCCTGAAGCAGTTGCAAGGCTGACGCGGCGCCGCAACAACCCTGAACCGGCGAGGGGTATTGGTCGGCCGAATCGGCGTCGAAAACGGCACTTTTCTCCCGAAAAGTGGCGCTGAAAGTCCTTGCAGGATGCTTGGCCATGGCACGCGTGCAGAGGCCGGCGCATCGCGTTTAATGGGAATTGTTATCATTTTCGATCTCTGTTATTCTGCCTTCCATCGCGTACGGCATGCCGGTGCCGACGCAGCCCCCAGGAGGTAGTTGTGTACGTCTGCATCTGCAATCAGGTTACCGACCATGAGATCCATGGTGCCGCTCATCTTGGCGTGACCACGCTGGACGAGCTGGCCGAGACGCTGGGCGTCGGGACCTGCTGCGGCCGCTGCCGCGACTGCGCGAGCCAGGTGCTCTGCGAAGGCGTTGCAGCCGTGCAGACGATGAAGGCCTCCAAGCTGTCGACCATCCAGGTCGTCGAGATTCCGGCCTGTTCGCCGGCTGCGTCACATGCCATAATGGAGGCTCGTGACCCGGCAGTCGCGAACGATCAACGCACCGCGCTGGTGGCGTGATCCGTTAAGCAGAATCTCACCGAACAACGCGTGAATTGAGAAGCGCGCCCACGGACTGGCTCCGCGGCGCGTTTTGTCATTTCGCGCGCTTGTCTATTTGCTGAGTCGCCTCTCGTACGCCGGGTCCATCGTTGTCTGCAACCGGAGCCCCCTATGAAAGGTGACAAGAAAGTCATCCAGCACCTGAACGCCCAGCTCAAGAACGAGCTGACCGCGATCAACCAGTATTTCCTCCACGCACGCATGTACCGCCACTGGGGCCTGAAGAAGCTCGGTGACGTCGAGTACAAGGAATCGATCGGCGAGATGAAGCACGCCGACCGCCTGATCGACCGCATCCTGATGCTGGACGGCCTGCCGAACCTGCAGGACCTGCACAAGCTGCTGCTGGGCGAAGACACGCCCGAAATGCTCAAGTGCGACCTGAAGCTGGAGCAGACCGCCCACGCCACGGTCAAGGAAGGCATTGCGTACTGCGAATCGGTCGGCGACTACGTCAGCCGCGAAATCCTGGTCGATATCCTGACGGACACCGAAGAGCATATCGAGTACCTGGAAGCGCAACTGGACCTGATCGACAAGGTCGGCCTGCAGAACTACCTGCAGTCGCAGATGGAGCCGGGCGAGCAGTAAGCCGCCGGCAGGGCCCGGCCGCTGCCGCCACAGGCAGGCGCGGCCCGCTCAGGCGCGTGGCGCGGCATGGCGCCACGCCCGGGTGCGGACCAGGTGAATAACCGTTCTCATTCGGATTCTTGTCTTCATCCAGACCGATCGCGGACTGGAAACGAAAAAAGGCGACCACGCGGGGAGGGGGCTCCACCGCCTGGTCGCCTTGTTTTTTGGCGCGAAGGCGCCGCGGCTCAGTGCCGTCCGCCGCAGACCTCGCAGCCGGCCGTGCGCGCCAGGCGCATCGTCGTCCATTCCATCGTCATCGCATTGACCATCAGCAGCCGTCCGGCCAGCGTCTGGCCCACGCCGGTCAGCAGCTTGAGCGCCTCGGCGGCCTGCACCGTGCCGACCATGCCGACCAGCGGCGCAAAGACGCCCATCGTCGCGCACGCGGCTTCGGGGGCTGGCTCGGACGGCGGGAACAGGCAGCCGTAGCACGGCGCCTCGGGGTCGCGCAGGTCGTAGACGCTGACCTGGCCGTCAAACCGCAGCGCCGCGCCCGATACCAGCGGCTTGCGGTGCTTCAGGCAGGCCCGGTTCACCGCCTGGCGCGTGGCGAAGTTGTCGCAGCAGTCCAGCACGACGGTGGCGTTCGCCACTAGGGCGTCCAGTTCGGCATCGCCCACGCGCCGGGCCACCGTCTGCACGGCGATGTCGGGATTGATCCGCAGCAGCCCTTCGCGGGCCGATTCCACCTTGGGGCGGCCGACGTTGGCCGTGGTGTGCAGGATCTGGCGCTGCAGGTTGGTCAGGTCCACCGCGTCGTCATCGACGATGGTGATGCGGCCCACGCCGGCCGACGCCAGGTAGGGCAGCGCGGCCGCGCCCAGCCCGCCCGCGCCGATGACCAGCGCATGGCCGGCCAGCAGGCGCTCCTGGCCTTCGATCCCCAGTTCGTCCAGCAGGATATGGCGCGAGTAGCGCAGCAGCTGATCGTCGTTCATGGCTCGGCTTCCAGCAAAAACGGCCCGGCGGTGCAATACCGCGGGCCGCAGGATGGTGGCGTGCCGCGCGCCGGGGCGCGCGGCCTGACGCCGCTACTTCTGGCCGGTGGGCGTGCCCAGGGGCTGGCCGATCGGCGCGCTCGCGGGCGGCTGGCTGGCCGGCGCGGGCTTGGACGGCGCCGGAGCGGGCTTGGCGGCCGGCTTGGCCGCGGGCTTGCCGGCCTTTTCTTCCTTGGTGTCCGGCTTGCCGGCGGTGCCGGTGGCTTCCAGGCGCGACTTCGAACGCTGCACCGGCTTGCCGTCGAGCTGGGCGATGGCCTGCTGGAGCATGAAGTCGTCGGCCGAACCGAATTCCACCGGCTTCTTCTTGCGATCCTTCTCACGCTCTTCCGGCGTCTTCTTGGAGTTTTCTTCCTCCAGGCGGCGCAGTTCATCCACGCGGCGGCGCTCGCGCTCGTTCATTTCCGGCTCTTCCGATTCCTGCTTGTTATGCAGGTGGCGCTCGGTGTCGATCTCGCGCGTGATCAGTGCGTCATCCGGATCGCCTTCGGGATTCTGGTCGACCGGGATGTCCGGGCGGATGCCCTTGGCCTGGATCGACTTGCCCGACGGCGTGTAGTAGTACGCGATGGTCAGCTTGATGCCGGTGTCGTTGGTCAGCGGGCGCACGGTCTGTACCGAACCCTTGCCGAACGTGGTCTTGCCCATGATCAGCGCGCGCTTGTGGTCCTGCAGCGCGCCGGCCACGATCTCGGACGCCGACGCCGAGTAGGCGTTGGTCAGCACGATCATCGGCATCTTCTTGAACTGCGGCGGCAGGTCCTTGAGCGGATCGTCCTCCAGCGACGACAGGCGGTAGTTGTTGAACGTCGCCTTGTAGACGCGCTTGGCGTCGGGCACCTGGCCGTTGGTCGACACCACGGTGGCGTCGTCCGGCAGGAACGCCGCCGCCACGCCCACGGCGCCCTGCAGCACGCCGCCGCCGTTGTTGCGCAGGTCCAGGATGATGCCCTTCAGGTTCGGGTTCTTCTCCGCCATGTCCTTCAGGCGGCGGCCCAGGTCGGCAACGGTGCGCTCCTGGAAGCTCGTCAGGCGCACCCAGCCGATGGTGTTGTTGTCGAGCATCTTGGTCTTGACCGACTGCACGCGGATCTCGGCGCGCGTGATCGAGACCGGGAACGTGCGTTCCTCGCTCTTGCGGTAGATCGTCAGCGTGACCTTGGTGCCCGGTTCGCCGCGCATGCGCTTGACCGCCTGCTCCAGCGGCAGGCCGCGCACGGGTTTGTCGTCGATCCGGGTGATCAGGTCGCCGGGCTGGATGCCGGCGCGGAAGGCGGGGGTGTCCTCGATCGGGTTGATGACCTTGACCAGGCCCTCTTCCTGCGAGATCTCGATGCCCAGGCCGGCAAAGCGGCCGCGGGTGCCTTCCTGCAGTTCCTTGAAGTCCTTCTCGTCCAGGTAGGCCGAGTGCGGGTCCAGGCTGGCGACCATGCCCTTGATGGCCTCGGTCAGCAGCTTCTTGTCGTCCACCGGCTCCACGTACTCGCGCTTGATCTGCCCGAAGATATCGGACATCAGCCGCAACTGGTCCAGCGGCAGCGGCCCGGAGCTGTTCTGCGCGGTCGCGGAGATCTGCAGCGTGGCCAGCACGCCGGCTACGACACCGACTGAGACAAGGCTAATGTTCTTGAGCGTCTTACGCATGAGGGCTGCCTGAACTTTTGTGGGTGGTGCGAAAGGATAAACCCGGGCCGCACGGGCGGTGTCCGGCGCGGATTGACCGACAGTATAAGAGGGTGCGCGGAAAAAGACCTGCGGGCCACCCGGCCTGGGTGGGGGCGGCCACACATGGCCGGGCCGCGCCTACCCGGGGGCCGGGCGGGGCGGCACGGCCGCGCACGGTGCCTCAGCGGGCCTTGCCCTGGTTGGCCACGGCGGCCAGCGACGCGGCGATGGCGTCCTGGTCGCCCAGGTAGTAATGGCGCAGCGGGCGCAGGTCGGCGTCCAGCTCGTAGACGAGCGGGGTGCCATTGGGGATGTTGAGGCCGACGATATCGTCATCCGAGATCTGGTCCAGGTACTTCACCAGCGCGCGGATGCTGTTGCCATGGGCGGCAATCACCACGCGCTTCCCGGCTTTGATGTCGGGAGCGATCGATTCGTTCCACAGCGGCAGCACGCGGGCCACCGTGTCTTTCAGGCATTCGGTCAGCGGCAACTGCTCGCGCGGCACATTGGCGTAGCGCGGATCGTTGTACGACGCGCGCTCGTCGGTGGGCTCCAGCGCCGGGGGCGGGGTGTCGTAGCTGCGGCGCCACACCAGCACCTGGTCGTCGCCGTACTTCTTCGCCGTCTCGGCCTTGTTCAGGCCGGCCAGCGCGCCGTAGTGGCGCTCGTTCAGGCGCCATTCGTTGCGCACCGGAATCCACATCAGGTCCATTTCGTCCTGCACATGCCAGAGCGTGCGGATGGCGCGCTTGAGCACCGACGTGTAGGCCACGTCGAAGGCGAAGCCCGCTTCCTTGAGCAGCTGGCCGCCCTGGCGGGCCTGGGCCACGCCGGTGTCGGTCAGGTCGACGTCGACCCAGCCCGTGAAGCGGTTTTCGAGGTTCCACGTCGATTCGCCGTGGCGGATGAGAACGAGCTTGTACATGCTGCTGCTTCCAGGGTAGTGAGTAAGCTGCGGCGCGCGGCGCCGGCGTCACGCCGGGCGTGGCAGGCGCCGCCCGAAATAATCGGCGCTGGCGCGAAACCGCGTATTTTATAATGCCGCCGACCCAACCCAACGGAATGCCAACGTGAATTTCTTCGCCGATTACAACAACCTGGCCCTGATCGCGATCGCCGTGGTCTCGGGCGGCCTGCTGGCCTGGCCGCAGATCAAGGCCGGTACGGGCGGCAAGCGCGTCAACACGGCTGCGGCCACGCAGCTCATCAACCGGCGCAACGCCGTGGTCGTCGACGTACGCGACGCGGCCGAGTTCGCCAAGGGCCACCTGCCGCAGGCAAAGAGCGCGCCGCTGGCCGACATTGCCGGCCGCGCCCCCGGCCTTGCAAAGGACAAGGCGACCCCCATCATCGTCGTCTGCCAGACCGGCCAGCGCTCGGGCAAGGCCCAAGCAGCGCTCAAGGAAGCCGGTTACAGTGAGGTCTACGCGCTGGAAGGCGGCATGGCTGCCTGGCAGCAGGCCGGCCTGCCGGTCATCAAGTAACAGCCCCATTCAACATGCAGCGCGCGGCGCGGCACTGCCCTGGGCGGTGCCGCGCCGCGGCTTTTTGCAGTCAAGGAGATTCCGCATGGCCCGCGTCGTCATGTACAGCACGGTAGTGTGTCCCTATTGCCAGATGGCCGAGCGCCTGCTCAAGCAGCGCGGCGTCGAGACGATCGAGAAGATCCTGATCGACCGCGAGCCCGGCAAGCGCGAGGAAATGATGACCCGTACGGGTCGTCGCACCGTGCCGCAGATCTATATCGACGACACCCACGTGGGCGGCTTCGACGACCTCTCGGCGCTGGACCGCCAGGGCGGCCTGGTGCCGCTGCTGGCCGCCTGAGGCGCCACCGGGCGGCCCGCCACGCGCCGCCGGGCCGGGTCCCGCCATGGGACGATTCTGATTCCGCCGCCGAACGGTGAATTCGCCATCGGCGTCATGTACCATATGCGCTTTCCAGACCGCCACGGGGGCCCCGGCACCTGGCGGCGCATGGCGCAGCGCGCCCAAACCGATCCATCCGGAAGCCTTTCATGAGCGACCAGCAACAAGCCACCCAGCAGGACGACCAGCCCTTCTTCAACATCCAGCGCGTGTACCTGAAGGACATGTCGCTCGAACAGCCGAACTCCCCGGCCATCTTCCTGGAATCGGAAGCCCCGTCGGTGGAAGTGCAGGTCAACGTGGGTGCCGCCCAGCTGCAGGAAGGCATCTTCGAGGTGGTGGTGACGGGCACCGTGACGACCAAGGTGCAGGACAAGGTGGCGTTCCTGGTGGAAGCACACCAGGCCGGCATCTTCGACATCCGCAACGTGCCGGCCGAACAGCTGGACCCGCTGCTGGGCATCGCCTGCCCGACCATCCTGTACCCGTACCTGCGCGGCAACATCGCCGACGTGATCACGCGCGCCGGCTTCCAGGCGATCCACCTGTCGGAAATCAACTTCCAGGCGCTGTACGAGCAACGCCTGCAGGCCGCGATGGAAGAAGCGCAGGGCCAGGCCGGCGAGTCGGGCATCGTGCTGCCGGACGGCAGCCAGGCGCGCCACTGATCCGCGCCGCGGCCGGATCTGCTGAAAAACGGGGCTGCGGCCCCGTTTCCGTTTTCTGATTTCCGATGTGGCCGGCGGGCGTCCATACTTCCGGCACACGTGCGGGCACACCTTCGGGCACACCGCGCCTTCATCGGACCTTCCACCCATCCACCCATCCACCCATCCCTCGGACCTGCCATGAAACTGACCATCCTGGGCGCCGGCGCATGGGGCACCGCCCTGGCCAGCCACGCCGCTTCCGACAGCCGGCATGACGTGGTGCTGTGGGGCCGCGACGCGGACCAGCTTGCCGCCCTGGCCGCCACGGGCACCAATGCCGCGTACCTGCCAGGCGTGACGCTGTCGCCCCGGCTGGCGTGCCAGCCCGACTTCGACGCGGCCGTCGACCACGCGCTCGGCGATCCGCAGGGGTTGATCGTGGTGGCCACGCCGGTGTCCGGCCTGCGCGAGATGACGCGGCGGCTGGCCGGGCGCCGCAAGGGGCCGCTGGCGATGCTCTGGCTGTGCAAGGGCTTCGAGGCCGACACCCACGCGCTGCCGCATCAGATGGTGCGCGAGGAACTGGACGCGCTGGGCGGCGCTGCCGACGACGTCCGCTACGGCGTGCTGACCGGGCCCAGCTTCGCCCGGGAAGTCGCCCAGGGGCTGCCCTGCGCGCTGACGGTGGCGGGCACCACGCACGACCTGACCGACCTGGCGCAACTGGCCTTCCACCATCATGCGATGCGGATCTATGGCAGCGACGACCTGATCGGCGTGGAAGTGGGCGGCGCGGTGAAGAACGTGCTGGCCATCGCCACGGGCGCCAGCGACGGGCTGGGCCTGGGGCTGAACGCCCGCGCCGCGCTGGTCACGCGCGGGCTGGCCGAGATGACGCGGCTGGGCCTGGCGCTGGGCGGACGCACCGAGACGTTCATGGGCCTGGCCGGCATGGGCGACCTGATCCTGACCGCCACCGGCGACCTGTCGCGCAACCGGCGCGTCGGCCAGCAACTGGCCACGGGCCGCACGCTGGACCAGATCCTGCACGACCTGGGCCACGTGGCCGAGGGCGTGCGCTGCGCCCAGGCCGTGGCGGCGCTGGCGGCGCGGCATGGCGTGGAGATGCCGATCACCCGCGCGGTCTGCGCCGTGCTGTTCGACGGCCTGCCCGTTGCCGATGCGGTGGCGCGGCTGCTGCAGCGCGACGCGCGCGACGAATAGCCATCCCGCCACGCCGGCGTGCCGCGCCGGCCGTCCTTTTCCTGCCCTTTTCCTGCCCTTGTCCAAGCCGACCATCATGGCCAGTCGCCGTCAGGCCCTTCGCATTCTCGCGGCCACCGCCGCCACCGCTTCGCTGCCCGCCTTTGCCGATGCCGCGTGGCCGGCCCGTCCGATCCGCATGGTCGTGCCGTTCCCGGCCGGATCGTCGCCGGACCTGATCGCGCGGATCGTCACGGAGAAGCTGGCGGCCGTGCTCGGCCAGCCGGTGGTCGTGGAAAACCGGCCCGGCGCGGGCGGCAACATCGGCACCGGGCTCGTCGCCAAGGCGGCGCCCGACGGCTACACGCTGCTGTTCACGATCAACGGCCCGCTGGTGACGGCGCCGTCGCTGTACCGGCACCTGAGCTACGACCCGATGAAGCAGTTGGCGCCGGTGACGCTGGTGGCCACGTCGCCCAACGTGCTGGTGGTCGATGCCCGGCTGCCCGCCCACACGCTGCGCGAGTTCGTGGCGCTGGCGAAGGCGCGGCCGGGCGTGCTGAACTATGGCTCGGTGGGCAACGGCAGCGCGGCCCATCTGGCGATGGAGCAGCTGAAGGCGGCGGCTGGCATCGACCTGCAGCACGTGCCGTATGCCGGTTTTCCGCAGATCACGACGGCGATGGTTGGCGGGCAGGTGCAGGCCGGGTTCATGGTGCCGGCCATTGCCATGCCGATGGTGACGGCCGGCAAGCTGCGTGTGCTGGCGGTGACGTCGGCGGGGCGCACGGGCGTGCTGCCGTCGGTGCCGACCGTGGCGGAATCGGGCTATCCGGGCTTCGAGGCCATCTCGTGGCAGGCAATCCTGGCGCCGGCCGGCACGCCTGCGCCGATCGTCGACCGGCTTTACCGCGAACTGGTGCGGATCATCGGCAGCGACGACGTGCGGGAGCGGATGCGCGCGCAGTATTTCGTGCCGGCCGGCACGGCGCCGGCGTCGCTGCGGCAGACCATGGTCACCGAGAAGGCGCGGTGGGACAAGGTGATTCGCGCGGCCAACGTGCAGCCGGAGGACTGACGGCCGGCGGGGCGGGCCGGCTCAGGCGCCGCCCGCGAAGCCGTGCTGGCGCCAGGCCTCGAACACCACCACGGCGACCGTGTTGGACAGGTTGAGGCTGCGGTTGTTGGGGCGCATCGGCAGGCGGATGCGCTGCGCGGCGGGAAACCACTCGCGGCGCTCGGGTGCCAGGCCGCGTGTTTCCGATCCGAACACGAACCAGTCGCCAGGCTGGAAGCTGACCTCGCCGAACGGCGTGGAGCCGTGCGTGGTCAGCGCGAACATGCGCGCGGGGTCGGGCTGCTCGGCGGCCATCAGCGCGTCCCAGCTATCGTGCACGCGCATGGTCGCGTACTCGTGATAGTCCAGGCCGGCGCGCCGCATCCGGGCGTCTTCCAGCGGAAACCCGAGCGGCTTGACCAGGTGAAGCTGCGCGCCGGTGTTGGCGCACAGGCGGATCACATTGCCGGTGTTCGGCGGGATTTCGGGTTCGACAAGGACGACGTGGAACATGGGATGGCCTGCAAAAAACCGGTCCGCAGCTTACCGCGGGCGCCGCGCCGTGTCACGGTGTGCGCAGCGCCGCCACGGCCGTGACGCGGGCGGCGCCGTGGGCCTTCAGGGCGCGCGCGGCCTCGCGCAGCGTGGCGCCGGTGGTCATCACGTCGTCGACCAGGGCGATGTGCAGCCCGTCCAGCCGGGCCGCGGGGCTGACCGAGAACGCCTGCCGCAGGTTGGCCAGGCGCGCGGGCAGGTCGAGCGTGCGCTGGCTGGCGGTATCGCGAAGGCGCCACAGCATCGACGGTGACGCCGGCACGCCCAGCCGCCGCGCCAGTGGCCGGCCAATTTCCCACGCCTGGTTGAAGCCGCGTTCTGCCAGGCGCGACGCCGACAGCGGAATCGGGACCAGCAGGTCGGGCAGGGCGTGGTCGCGCATGGCGTGGGCCAGCCGCTCGGCCAGCCACGCGGCGGCGGGCAACTGGCCGCCGAACTTCAACTGCAGGATCAACCGGTCGAACGGCGCGGTGTAGTCGCCCAGCGTCAGCGTGGCGTCGATGGGATCGTCGTCGGCGCACTGGCCGCACGGGCCGTGGCTGTGCGGCGTGGCGCAGCGGGGGCAGCGCGGCACGGGCTGCAGCAGGCGGGCGGCGCAAGCGGCGCAGACCACGTCGCGCTGCACGGCCGTGCAGGCCAGGCAGGCCGATGGCAGCAGCGCGCGCCACAGGTGGGCCGCATGCCGGGCAAAGACCCTTCGGGCGCGCGGGAGCCCCGGCGCGTATACTTCCGGCGGCCCGCCCCGCGTGGCGCCCGATGGTGCGGCAGTTTGCCGCACCTGCCGATCCGACCCTTGCTGCCCTGTCCGTCCGTGTCCCTGCATGCCACCGATTCTCCTGATGCCTGGTTGCCGCCCGCGCGGCTGACCCGGCTTGCGTTCGACCGCCGTAGCCCGCGCTTCGGCCAGCTCGATTTCCTGCTGGGCGAGATTGGCCAGCGCATGCAGGAGCGGATGGAAGTGGTCCGGCTGGCGCCGCGGCGTGCGCTCGATATCGGCTGCGGCCACGGCCAGGGCCTGGCGGGCTTGCGCGCGCGGTTTCCCGACGCGCAGATCGCCGGCCTGGACATCTCCGGCGCCATGCTGCAACAGGCCGGCCAGCGCGACCCGCAGCGCCGGCCAGGCTGGATCGGCCGCCTGCTGGGCAAGCGCCCGATGTTCGACCTGGTGCAGGGCGATCTTGCCACACTGCCGTTCGCGCCGGCCAGCTTCAACCTGCTCTGGTCGAACCTGGCGCTGCACTGGCATCCCGAGCCCCATCGCGTGTTTCCGGAATGGCACCGCGTGAGCGCCGACGACGGGCTGGTCATGTTCTCGCTGTTCGGCCCGGACACGCTCAAGGAGCTGCGCGCCGCGTTTGCCGAGGTGGACCTGGACGCCCATACGCTGCGCTTCGTCGACATGCACGACATTGGCGACATGCTCGTGCACAGCGGCTGGTCCACGCCGGTCATGGACATGGAAACGCTGACCATCACCTACGAGACGCCCGAGAAGCTGCTGCGCGAGGTGCAGGCGTTCGGCGGCATGCGCCGCCCGGGCGTCGCCGGCCTGCGCGGGCGCCGCTGGCACCGCGCCGTGCTGGCCGCGCTGGACCGGCTACGTAACCCGGATGGCGTGATCCCGTTGACGTTCGAGATTGTCTACGGCCATGCCTGGAAGATTCCGGCGCGCGGCAAGCAGGCAACCGACGATCAGGGTCGCGCCATCATCCCGGTCGACAGGATCGGCCGCACCCCGCCGCGCCGCTGACGCGCGCGGGCAGCCCGGTCGCCCGACAATCGGGCCGCATCGTTTGTGTTGCCTATCGGGGGCTTGAAGGTCATGCACAAATACTTGAACAGCGCAAGCACTTCGGTCAAATCCTATGTTGTTCAGGTATGCGAAGCGCCATATAATGGGCCGGTTTGTCGCAGTGGTCCCCTGGCACAAGAACGCCCCGGCATGCACTTCGCACGTGCTCCCCTGAGGCGGATTTCGTCCCGGGTGTGCATCCGATGCAGAGTGGTTGGCGATGCAAGACTTGGGTATCGCATTCCAGACGGCAGTAGGTGACTCCGGCGGAAATCTCGACGGACGCACCCCCTTGCCGGATATCGACTGGCTGATGAAGCGGAATTGTTCGCTTTCCCCACGCCAGGTTGGCTGGTTCTACTTCTCCATCGCATGTTTCTCGATTGCCATATCGGCGCTGATGGCCGTGTGGCTAGGGGCCTGGCTCGTGCTGCCGTTCGCCGGCCTGGAACTGGCCGGGCTGGGGATTGCCCTGCTGGCGTATGCGCGCCATGCGACGGATTATGAACGCGTGAGTGTGACCGACGGCATGCTGGTCGTGGAGACAGCCAGCGCCAGTCGGGTCACGCGGGAAGTCTTCAATCCACAGTGGGTGCGGATTGAACTGGGTGAATCGTTCCGGGCGCTCGTGGTTCTGCGGTCGGACAGGCGCACCGTGCGGGTGGGGTCGTATCTGGACCCGTACCGGCGGCGCAAGTTCGCGCAGGAACTCGCGGCGGCCCTGCATGGCGTCCATCCCGGACGCCGGGCAGGGCAGGGCGGGGACAGATTTGAATCTGTAAATTGGGTAGATAAACAATGAAAATGTGGAAGAAGGCATCCGCAGCATGTCTGGCAGGCGCGTCCCTGCTTGTCAGCCAGGCGGCCTCCGCGGTCAGTGACATGCCGGGCGGCCCCGCCGTCCGACAGCTCAACCTGACCGAACCCGTTACAAAAATCGCCGAACAGATTCATTGGCTGAACTGGATGATGCTGATCATCTGCACCGTGATCTTCATCGCGGTGTTCAGCGTGATGTTCTATTCCATCTTCAAGCACCGCAAGAGCAAGGGCGCGAAGTCGGCCTCGTTCCACGAAAGCATCACCGTGGAAGTGGTCTGGACCATCGTGCCGTTCCTGATCGTGATCGCGATGGCGCTGCCCGCCACCAAGACCGTGGTGGCGATGAAGGACACCACCAACTCGGACATCACGATCAAGGCCACCGGCTACCAGTGGAAGTGGGGCTACGACTACCTGAAGGGGCCGGGCGAGGGCATCTCGTTCGTCTCCACGCTGACCACGCCGCGTGAGCAGATCAACAACCAGCAGGAAAAGTCGAACACCTACCTGATGGAGGTGGACAACGAGCTGGTGGTGCCGGTCAACAAGAAGATCCGCATCGTCACCACGGCCAACGACGTGATCCACGCCTGGATGATCCCGGCCTTCGGCGTCAAGCAGGACGCCATCCCCGGCTTTGTGCGCGACACGTGGTTCCGGGCCGAGAAGACCGGCATCTACCGCGGCCAGTGCGCCGAGCTGTGCGGCAAGGAACACGCGTTCATGCCGATCGTGGTGCGCGTGGTTTCGGACGCCGAGTACACCAAGTGGGTGGACGACCGCAAGAAGCTGATGGCCGCGGCCGCCGACGATCCCAACAAGACCTGGACGATGGACGAGATCAAGGTGCGCGGCGAGAAGGTCTACGCGGCCAACTGCGCGGTCTGCCATCAGCCCAACGGCAAGGGCGCGGGCGCGTTCCCGGCGCTGGACGGCTCCAAGGTCGTCACCGGCCCGAAGGCCGGCCAGATGCACGTCCTGCTGGAAGGCAAGGGTGGCATGCCGTCGTGGAAGCAGCTCTCGGATACCGAGCTGGCGGCCGTGATGACCTACACCCGCAACAGCTGGAGCAACAAGACCGGTGAAGTGATCCAGCCGGCGGACTTCGTGAACGCTCGCGCGGGCAAGTTCCCCGAGGGCGGCGGCGCGCAAGCCGGCGCTGGCGACGCGGCCCCCAAGGCCGGCAAGCCGGCCACGTCCAACGACAAGCAGGCCAGCCTCGCGGGCAACCGCGTCGCGGGCTGACCCGCGGCAGCCCCGCATTCAGGAATTGATGGAGTCATTGCGATGAGTACCGCTACCCCGGAGACACTGGGCCATCCGCACGACCACGCGCACGATCACGGCCACGATCATGACCATGCGCACGATCATCCGCATGGCTGGCGCCGCTGGCTGTTCGCGACCAACCACAAGGACATCGGCACGCTGTACCTGCTGTTCTCGTTCACGATGCTGCTGTCGGGCGGCGTGCTGGCGCTGCTGATCCGCCTGGAGCTGTTCGAGCCGGGCCTGCAGTTCTTCCGCCCCGAACTGTTCAACCAGTTCACCACGATGCACGGCCTGATCATGGTGTTCGGCGCGATCATGCCGGCATTCGTGGGCTTTGCGAACTGGATGATCCCGCTGCAGATCGGCGCCTCGGACATGGCCTTCGCACGGATGAACAACTTCAGCTTCTGGCTGATGCCGCCGGCCGCGCTGCTGCTGGTGGGCTCGTTCTTCGTGCCGGGCGGCGCCACCGCCGCGGGCTGGACGCTCTACGCGCCGCTGTCGGTGCAGATGGGCCCCGGCATGGACATGGCCATCTTCGCCATGCACATCATGGGCGCGTCGTCGATCATGGGCTCGATCAACATCATCGTGACCATCCTCAACATGCGCGCCCCGGGCATGACGCTGATGAAGATGCCGATGTTCTGCTGGACGTGGCTGATCACGGCGTACCTGCTGATCGCCGTGATGCCGGTGCTGGCCGGCGCCATCACGATGGTGCTGACCGACCGCCACTTCGGCACAAGCTTCTTCTCGGCGGCCGGCGGCGGCGACCCGGTGATGTACCAGCACATCTTCTGGTTCTTCGGGCACCCCGAGGTGTACATCATGATCCTGCCGGCGTTCGGCATCGTCTCGCACGTCGTGCCGGCGTTCGCGCGCAAGCGCCTGTTCGGCTACAGCTCGATGGTGTACGCCACGGCGTCGATCGCGATCCTGTCGTTCATCGTCTGGGCCCACCACATGTTCACCACGGGCATGCCGGTGACGGGCCAGCTCTTCTTCATGTACGCGACGATGCTGATCGCGGTGCCCACGGCCGTGAAGATCTTCAACTGGATCGCCACCATGTGGCGCGGCTCGATGACGTTCGAGACGCCGATGCTGTTCGCCATCGGCTTCATCTTCGTGTTCACGATTGGCGGCTTCACGGGCCTGATGCCGGCCGTGGCGCCGATCGACATCCAGCTGCAGGACACCTACTTCATCGTGGCGCACTTCCACTACGTGCTGGTGGCGGGCTCGCTGTTCGCGCTGTTCGCGGGCTTCTACTACTGGGGCCCGAAGTGGAGCGGGTTCATGTATGACGAAATGCGCGGCAAGATCCACTTCTGGGGCTCGCTGATCTTCTTCAACGTGACCTTCTTCCCGATGCACTTCCTGGGCCTGGCCGGCATGCCGCGCCGCTACGCGGACTACCCGACGCAGTTCACGGACTTCAACGCCGTGGCCTCGCTGGGCGCGCTGGGCTTTGGCCTGATGCAGGTGTACTTCTTCTTTGCCGTGGTGCTGCCGTCGTACCGCGGTGGCGCGGCCGCCGGCGACAAGCCGTGGGATGGCGCCGAAGGGCTGGAATGGACCGTGCCGTCGCCGGCCCCGTTCCACACCTTCGAGGAACCCCCGGTGGTGAAGTAATCCGCAGTGACGAGGCCGGATGCCCGCGGGGCGTCCGGCCGCATCGAGACAGAAAGACATGCAGCCCTCAGCAAAAAGCCCATCGCAGCAGGCACGCGAAGCCAGCCAGAAAGCCGCCAACCGGCGCCTGGGCTGGATCCTGCTGTCCATCGTGATGGTCTTCTTCCTGGGATTCGTGGCCAAGATGAAGTTCCTTGGCGGCTGACCCGAGCAGCAAGACGGACAAGACCGGAGACAACGCCGTGCAAGCGCAGGACAAGGCCCTGGAGAAGCGGTTCAACCGCGGCATGCTGATGCGGCTGCTGGTGGTGGTCACGCTGATGTTCGGCTTTGGCTACGCGCTGGTGCCGCTGTACCGGGCCATCTGCGACCTCACCGGCATCAACGTGGTGACCACGCGTGACCTGTACGGCGCCAGCAACGCCGTGCGCAACACGCAGGTGGACCGTAGCCGCACGATCACCGTGGAGTTCGATTCGAACACGCGCGGGCCGTTTGCGTTCCGGCCGGTCAGGCATTCGATGGAAGTGCACCCTGGCGAGCTGACGACGATTGTCTACGAGGTGGCGAACGGCCAGCCGCGCGACATCTCGGCGCAGGCGATCCCGAGCTACGCGCCCAAGCAGGCCACGGAGTACTTCCGGAAGGTGGAGTGCTTCTGCTTCAAGCAGCAGACGCTGAAGGCGAACGAGGCGCGCGAGATGCCGGTGGTCTTCGTGATCGATCCGAAGCTGCCGAAGGACGTGAAGAACATCACGCTGTCGTACACGTTCTTCGAGATCGGCACGCCGGTGGCACAGGCCCCGGAAGCCGGCGCCGCGGCGGCGGCCCAGGGCGGCTGAGGGGGGCCGGGCCATGGCGACGGACGATCCGGTGCACCGCAAGGCGTCGTTCGCACAGACGGTGCGGGCGGTGCTGTGGTCGTTCATCGGGCTGCGCAAGGGGTCGGAGCATGAGTCGGACATGGCGCGCCTGAACCCGGTGCACGTGATCATCGCCGGGCTGATGGCGGCGGCAGTGTTCGTGGCGGTGCTGATCGTCATCGTGCGCGCCGTGGTCAGCCAGGCATAGCAGGGCAGCAGATACAAAGCGAGCACGCCGCCGGCCAGATGTCGGGGCCGGACGGGCGGATAACATGAATCGAGACTTTGAGCTGGAGATAGAAGAATGAGTGCGAATCGCGCAAACGCCCCGTACTACTTCGTGCCGGGCCCGTCGCGCCATCCGATCACGGCGGCGTTCGGGCTGCTGCTGACCGGTGCGGGAGCCGCCGGCTGGGTCAACGGGCAGCCGTGGGCGCCGTATGTCTGCGGCTTCGGCCTGATCTGGTTCCTGTTCGTGCTCAAGAGCTGGTTCGGCGACGCCATCGGCGAGTCCGAGGGCGGGCTGTACGGCAAGAACATCGACGTGTCGTTCCGCTGGTCGATGGGCTGGTTCATCTTCTCCGAGGTGATGTTCTTCGCGGCATTCTTCGGCGCGCTGTTCTACGCCCGCACCATCGCCATGCCGTGGCTGGGCGACCTGAACAACAAGATCATCTGGCCGGATTTCGCGGCCGTGTGGCCCCACACCGGCCCGGCCGGCACCGTGGAGTCGTTCCAGACCATGGGCCCGTGGCCGATCCCGACGATCAACACGGCGCTGCTGCTGACCTCGGGCGTGACGCTGACCTGGGCGCACCATGCGCTGCTGGCCGGCAAGCGCAACCAGGTGATCCAGGGCCTGGTGCTGACGATCCTGCTGGGCGCGCTGTTCATGTGCCTGCAGGTCTACGAATACATGCACGCCTACCAGGAACTGAACCTGAAGCTCACGTCGGGAGTCTATGGTTCGACGTTCTTCCTGCTCACGGGCTTCCACGGCTTCCACGTGACGATGGGCGCCATCATGCTGGCCGTGGTGCTGGGCCGCGTGCTCAAGGGCCATTTCACGCCGGACCACCACTTCGCGTTCGAAGGCGCAGCCTGGTACTGGCACTTCGTGGACGTGGTCTGGCTTGGGCTGTACGTGGTCGTGTACTGGTTGTAATGCAGGGGCCGCCGCCCGACGGCGGCGTTGCAAGACAAGCGAGAAGCGCCGCGGGAGCCATCCTTCGCGGCGCTTTTTTCTTGGGCCCGGCTCAGGGCGACATCTGGATGCCGGTGCTCTGGATCCAGCCCATCCAGTGCGAGAACAGGATGAACAGGAACAGCGCCACCGAGAAGCCGACGCGCAGCATCAGCGAGCGCATCATGTTGGGGGTGCGACCGCGGTCGCGCATCATGAAGAACAGCGCGGAGGCCAGGCTGCCGATGATCAGGATGAAGGCGACGATGATGACGAAGCGCATGGGGGGGCTCTTTTCGGCGAGCGCCCATTATCGCACCGTGCCCCACGGAGAACACCCGTGACGACCCGCAGGCGCTGGCGCGCGCCGGGCCCGGTGCCGACGGTGGCCGCGCTGGTGGTCATCGCCGTGACCTGCGCGCTGGGCAACTGGCAGCTGCGGCGCGGCCACGAGAAGACCGACCGCGCCGCGCGGCTGGCCACGCTGGCCGCGCAGGCCCCGGTGGCGCTGCGGGCCGGGCAGGCCGATGACGGCGCGCTGGTGGACCGCCGCGTGGTGGCGCGCGGCACGTTCGAGGCGGCGCACACCGTGCTGCTGGACAACCGCCCGCACGGCAACGGCACCGACAGCCGCGCGGGATTTCTGGTCCTCACGCCGCTGCGGCTGGCCGATGGCGGGCACGTGCTGGTGCTGCGCGGATGGCTGCCGCGCGACGCCCAGGACCGCACCCGCATCGCGCCGTTCGCCACGCCGGCGGGCGAGGTGTCGGTGGCCGGTATCGCGCTGGCCGCCGTGCCGCGCGTCTACAGCCTGGGCCAGGCCCCGTCGGCCGAGGCCGGCCGCAAGATACGTCAGAATATCGACCTTGCCGCGTTTGGCGGCGAGATCGGGGCGCCGCTGCTGCCCGTGGTGGTGCAGCAGGCCACCGACACAGGCGACGGCCTGGCGCGCGACTGGGCGCCGGCCGACCTGGGCGCGGACCGCCACTTCGGCTACGCCGCGCAGTGGTTCGGCCTGGCCGGGCTGACCGTGGTGCTGGTGGCGGTGCTGGGCTGGCGCAGGGCCCGGCGCGAAGACCGGCAGGATGAACCGCAGGCAGGCCGGCAGAACGACGCCGGACCCACCAATCGAATGATCGAACGATGAACGTACAGACGCCTCCCATGTCGCAGCCCGACCCCTCGGCCACGCCCGACCCCCGCATCGACGCGCGCACGCGCCGCGGCCGCCTGCAGATGCTGATGCTGCTGCTGGTCTGCGCGTCGCCGGTGCTGTTCTCGTATTTCACCTATTACGTGATCAAGCCGACCGGCGGATCGACGAACTACGGCGCGCTGGTCGATCCGCAGCGCCCGATGCCGCCCGTGCAACTGGTGGACGAACGCGGCGACGCGCTGCCGCTGGCGTCGCTGCGCGGCAAGTGGCTGATGCTGATGACCGACGGCGCCGCCTGCGACGAAGCCTGCGCGCGCAAGCTGTTCACGATGCGCCAGATCCGGGCCGGGCAGGGCGAGGGCCGCGAGCGGATCGTGCCGGTCTGGCTGATCCAGGACGCCGGCAAGGTGGACGGCCGGCTCGTCGACGCCTACAACGAACCCTATGCCGGCGTGCGATTCCTGCGCATGGACCGCGCCGCCATCGCGCAATGGCTGCCGGCGGCGCCCGACGGGCGCGTGGAGGACACGATCTACCTGGTCGACCCGCTCGGCAACCTGATGATGCGCTGGCCGAAGGACCCCGACCCCAAGAAGATGAGCGGCGACCTGAAGAAGCTGCTCAAGTATTCCCGCATCGGCTGATGGGCCGACCGCTCCATTCCTCTGTCTGACCTGGCTGTACCGAAATGCTGCTCCAGCTCGCCATCATTGGCATCCTGATCGCCCTGCTGCCGCTGTCCTACGTGATGGTGCGCGGCAGCCGCGACAAATACCGCAGGCTCGTGTGGATCACGGCGTTCCTGACGCTCGACCTGATCATGTTCGGCAGCTTCACCCGGCTGACCGACTCCGGCCTGGGCTGCCCCGACTGGCCGGGCTGCTACGGCCATTCCAACCCGCACGCGGCGATGGAGCCGATCCGGGCGGCCGAGACCGCGCTGCCGAGCGGCCCGGTGACGCTGGCCAAGGCGTGGATCGAGATGATCCATCGCTATTTCGCCATGGCGGTGGGCGTGCTGATCATCTCGCTGATGGTGCTGGCGTGGGTCCGGCGGCGGGAACTGAAGCAGTCGCCGTGGTACGCCACCGGCGTGTTCGTGCTGGTCTGCGTGCAGGGCCTGTTCGGCGCGCTGACCGTGACGATGAAGCTGCAGCCGATCATCGTGGTCACGCACCTGATGCTGGCGATGCTGCTGCTGGCGTCGCTGATCTGGCTCGGCTCGCGCAACGAAGCGCCGCATCCGGTGGCGCCGCAGGCCGCGGCGCTGCGCTGGGCCGGTGTGCTGGGGCTGGTGCTGCTGGTGATCCAGATCTTCCTGGGCGGCTGGGTGAGCACCAACTACGCGGTGCTGGCCTGTACCGATTTTCCGCTCTGCAACGGCCAACTGGTGCCCGAGATGGACTTCCGGCACGGCTTCACGCTGTGGCGCCAGCTGGGCATGACCGCCGACGGCGCCTACATTCCGCACGCGGCGCTGGTGGCCATCCACTGGGTGCACCGGGGCTTTGCGTTCGTGGTGCTGGGCTACCTGCTCTGGTTCGGCCTGCGCGCGCGGCGGCTGGAGGGGCTGTCGCGCCACGGCAAGTGGCTGCTGGCCGTGCTGGCGCTGCAACTGGCCACCGGGATGTCGAACATCGTGTTCGACTGGCCGCTGGTGGCCGCCGTGGCCCATAACGGCGGGGCGGCGCTGCTCCTGATGCTGTTGCTCCGTCTCAACTACAATATCGGCCTCGCGACCCGCTCCGCCGGCGCCGCCGCCCAACCCGCCGTGGCGGCGCGCGCCACATGAAAGACAAGATGCCCCCCGTGGTTACCGCTACCCATCCCCATTCCTCCGTGGGCCGATTACGACACCTAGCCCGCCAATATGCCGCGCTGACCAAGCCGCGCGTGACGCAGCTAGCCGTGTTCTGCTCGGTCATCGGCATGTTCCTGGCCACGCCCGGCATGGTGCCGTGGTCCGTGTTGATCGGCGGCGCCGCCGGCATCTGGCTGCTGGCCGGTGCCGCGTTTGCCATCAATTGCCTGGTCGAGCAGAAGATCGACGCGCTGATGCGCCGCACCGCGTGGCGGCCGTCGGCCACGGGCGAGATCACGACGGCCCAGACGCTGGTGTTCTCGGCCATCCTGGGCGGCGCCGGCATGTGGCTGCTGCACGTCTTTGCCAATGACCTGACGATGTGGCTGACGTTTGCCACGTTCCTGGGCTACGCGGTGGTCTACACGATCCTGCTGAAGCCGGCCACGCCGCAGAACATCGTCATCGGCGGGCTGTCCGGCGCCATGCCGCCGGCGCTGGGCTGGGCCGCCGTGGCGGGCACCGTACCGGCCGAGGCGTGGTTCCTGGTGCTGATCATCTTCACGTGGACGCCCCCGCACTTCTGGGCGCTGGCGCTCTATCGCCGCGCCGACTACGCCAAGTCGGGCCTGCCGATGCTGCCGATCACCCACGGCGAGCGCTACACGCTGCTGCACATCCTGCTGTACACGCTGGTCATGATCGCCGCCACGCTGCTGCCGTTCGTCTATGGCATGAGCGGCTACATCTACCTGGCGGCCGCGCTGGGGCTCGGGCTGGTGTTCCTGGGCTATGCCTGGAAGCTGTTCCGCAACTATTCGGACCAGTTGGCGCAGCGCACCTTCCGCTATTCGATCCTGTACCTGTCACTGCTGTTCGCGGCGCTGCTGGTGGATCACTACTTCAAGTTCGTGCCGCAGGTCTGACCCGCCGGTCCTGCGGCATCTTGCCGCGCCCGGAAGCCATGGCCGATGTGATCGGCGATACTTTCGGGCGTCTTCCCTCCTACCCGCCTCCACGCATGCCGACTCCCGCCCCCGGCCTTCTGGCCACGTTCCGCCGCCTCTGCCTGCTGGCGCTCTGCACCGCGCTGCTGGCGGCCTGCGGCCAGCCGAAACCGTCGTTCAAGAACGTCGACATCTCGGGCGCCAGCGACTTCGGCAAGGATTTCGCGCTGCTGGACCCCGCGGGCAAGACCCGCACGCTGGGCGACTTCAAGGGCAAGGTGGTGCTGATGTTCTTCGGCTACACCCATTGCCCGGACGTCTGCCCGACGACGATGGTCGAGCTGAAGCAGGTCATGGAGCAGATGGGCCCCGACGCCGACAAGGTGCAGGTGCTGTTCGTCACCGTGGACCCGGAGCGCGACACGCCGGCGCTGATGGCCCAGTATGTGCCGGCCTTCGACGCCCGCTTCCTGGGCCTGCGCCCGGCCGACGAAGCCGCGCTGAAGAAGCTGGCCAAGGACTTCAAGGTCTACTACGCCAAGGTGCCGGGAACGTCGCCCAACAACTACACGATGGACCATTCCGCCGGCAGCTACGTGTTCGACCAGAACGGCCAGCTCCGGCTGTTCATCCGCCACGGCCAGGGCCCCGAGCCGATAGCGCACGACCTGAAGGCGCTGATGTCCTGACCGGGGCGGGGTGCGGCGCGCTGCGGCGCGCAGGCAAACAAAAAGGCCGGTCAATCGACCGGCCTTTTGCATGGGGCGCGTGGCCCGGAAGGATCAGGCAAACGCGGCCAGCGCGCCCTTCATCTTCTTCATCGCGGCCACCTCGATCTGGCGGATGCGCTCGGCGGACACGCCGAATTCGTCGGCCAGCTCATGCAGCGTGGCGCCGCCCGAGCCGTCGTCGTTCACGTCCAGCCAGCGCGCCTCGATGATGCGGCGGCTGCGCGGGTCGAGCTTGCCCAGCGCCTCTTCCAGCCCTTCCACCTGCAGGCGGTCGCGCGTCTTGGCCTCGATGACCTTGGTCGGCTCGTTATGGTTGTCCGCCAGGTAGGCGATGGGCGCGAATTCCTCCTCGCCGTCGTCGACCTGGCCTTCCAGCGCCATGTCGCCACCCGCCATGCGGGTTTCCATCTCCATCACTTCCTCGGGCTTGACGTTCAGCTCGCGGGCGACGGCTTCTACCTGCTCGGGGGTGAAGGTGTGCAGCCCCTGCTTGTGGCTGCGCAGGTTGAAGAACAGCTTGCGCTGGGCCTTGGTGGTGGCCACCTTGACCATGCGCCAGTTCTTCAGCACGTATTCGTGGATCTCGGCCTTGATCCAGTGCATCGCGTACGACACCAGGCGCACGCCCTGTTCGGGGTCGAAGCGCTTCACGGCCTTCATCAGGCCGATGTTGCCTTCCTGGATCAGGTCGGCGTGCGGCAGGCCGTAGCCCAGGTACTGGCGGGCGATGGACACCACGAGGCGCAGGTGCGACATCACCAGGCGGCGCGCGGCATCGACCGATTCGTTGTCGCGCAGGTCGCGCGCCAGGCGAAGCTCTTCCTCGGGCGTCAGCATCGGGATGCGATGTACCGCCTGGATGTAGCTTTCCAGATTGCCCAGCGTGCCCGGAAACGTCAGCGCAAGGCTGTTCGCGGCAGCACTCTGGGGCGCCGTCGGCAGACGGCGGGAAACTTGGGTGGGATCGGCAGACAAGACTGCGTTCACTATGACTCCTTTCGCATCCGGCGGTGGGTTGCCGGTGTGTCCCGGAAGGACACCGCATTGCAACGCATATTAGCACTCGAACCGGACGAGTGCTAAGTTAGAAGGCCTATGGGGTTGATAGTTCCACCCGATTAAAACCGGGTTGTTGATAGCGGTAAGTTGCCATCACAATTTCGCCAAGCCCTAGTCCTGACAAGGCCTCCCGGGCCATGGGCCCGCTCGACAGAAAGATTAGAGGGGCGCGGCACCCATCGGTTTCCGATGATTTCCTCGCATTTGCGGGATGGTGAATTGCGGGATTCGCTACACTGAAGCCCATTGGCAGCCACATCGGCCAGTCGCATTGCACCATTCCCCGGAGACGTTCTCATGTCTGCTATCGAACACTTGCTGAAACCCCATGTGCGGGACATCGGCGAGTTCACCGTTCGCCGCCTGCTGCCCGCTGCCACGACCCAGACGGTCGGGCCTTTTATCTTCTTCGACCACATGGGCCCGGTGGTGATGGAGGCCGGCCACGGCATGGATGTGCGCCCGCATCCACATATCGGACTGGCCACGGTTACCTACCTGTTCGAGGGCGCGATCCTGCACCGGGACAGCCTGGGCAGCGAGCAGGTGATTCGCCCCGGCGACGTGAACTGGATGACGGCCGGCACCGGCATCGTTCATTCCGAGCGCACGCCCGACGACGAGCGCGAAGCCGGCCCGCGCGTGCACGGCATCCAGACGTGGGTGGCGCTGCCGAAGGCGCATGAGAATGATCCGCCGTCGTTCCACCACCATCCGGGCGCGACGCTGCCCAAGCTGGAATTGCCGGGTGTGCGGATGACGGTGATTGCCGGCGATGCATTCGGCGCGGAATCGCCGGTGCGGGTCTACAGCCGCACGCTGTACGTGGCCATCGAGATGGATGCTGGCGCCACCCTGGTCATCCCGCCCGAGCACGTGCAGCGTGGCATCTACCCGGTGGAAGGCAACCTGGAAATGGACGGCGAGACGCTACCCGCCGAGCACCTGGTGGTGCTGACGCCGGGCGAGCCGGTGACGATTACCGCGACGCTGCCGTCGCGCGTGATGCTGCTGGGGGGCGATCCGACCGACGGCCGCCGGTTCATCTTCTGGAACTTCGTGGCCAGCAGCAAGGAAGCCATCGAGGAAGCCAGCCAGCGCTGGCAGGACGACAAGTTTCCGCACGTGCCCGGCGAGACCGAGCGGATTCCGCTGCCGGTGCGGCGCTAGGGGCCCCAAAAGCCCCCGGCCCGCCGGCCGCCGCTCAGACCGGGCTGGCCCAGGCGACGCGCGTGGCCTGCGCCAGGCAATCCTTGATCGTGGCGATCTGGGTGGCGATCGGGGCCGGCACGGGCTCGGCGCCATCGAGTACCTTGCGGATCCACGCCGCCGTGTCGGCCACGTCGGTCCCGGCCGGCAGCGCCGGCACCTCGCCGATGGAGCCGCCCACCGGGTCCACCATCGTCCGCTGATGCCCGTCGTGCAGCCAGTCGATCCGCGTGCTGCGGCGCGCGTCGGCCACCACCTCGCCCTCGGTGCCCCGGCCCAGCAGCACGTTGGCCGGCTCGTGCGAGAAATAGTCGGTCAGCGTCTCGCGGTACTCGGGGTGGGTGTAGCTGTACAGCCGCAGCGCCTCGGCCGGCGTGTGGGCGCCCACCGGCTGCAGCATCTTGACGATCGTGTGCGACGAATTGCGCAGGCCGATGATCGCGCGCTTTTCCAGCAGGGCCGCCAGCGGGGGCGAGAGCACGTCGATCGGCAGCACGGCCAGCGGGTTGGCGCCAGCGCGCAGCTGGTCCTGCGCGGCGCCGGTGGTCGCGCACAGCGGCACGCCCAGCGCCTCGAACAGGGCCAGGCTCGTCACGCGGCCATGGAACGCCCGCACGCCGTGCACCAGCGTGGGGACGCCGTCGCGCGCCAGCAGCATCGCCAGCAGCGGCACCAGGTTTGGCTGCTTGCGCGCGCCGTTGTAGCTGGGGATGACCACCACGGGCTTGTCCGGCGGCGCGGCCAGCGGCTGGCAGTGCCGGTGCGCGGCTTCGAGCATGCCCGCCAGTTCGTGCGGGGCTTCGCCCTTGATGCGGTACGCCATCAGCACGGCGCCCAGTTCGATGTCCGAGACACGGCCGGCCAGCATCGCGTCGAACAGCACCTGGGCGTCCTCGCGCGGCAGCGCGCGGGCGCCATTGACGCCACGGCCGATTTCCTTGATGTACTTGGCCGCCGAGAACGGGGCGGACTCGGGCGCAGCGGATGCGGTAGTCATGGTGCGGCGGGGAATCGTGGGGTGGGTTTGGGGTTCATGATAGCCCACGATGCGCGCCGGATCGCGTCCGCGGCGGCCCGGGGCGTGCTCAGGCGGCCTCCTGCAGCGCGGGGTTGCGCTGCTTGCGATACAGGAAGTCCAGCACCGCCGTGCGGCACGCGTGGTAGGTGCGGTCGTCGGCCAGCGCCACGCGGTCGCGCGGCCGGGGCAGGTCCACGGCCAGGATCTCGCCGATGGTGGCCGCCGGGCCGTTGGTCATCATGGCGATGCGGTCGGCCAGCAGCACGGCCTCGTCCACGTCGTGGGTCACCATGACCACCGTGCTCCGGGTGCGCGCGACGATCTTGATCAGCTCGTCCTGCAGGTGGGCGCGGGTCAGCGCGTCGAGCGCGCCAAACGGCTCGTCCATCAGCAGCACCTTCGGCTGCATCGCCAGCGCCCGCGCAATGCCCACCCGCTGCTTCATCCCGCCCGAGATCTCGTGCGGATACTTCGCTTCCGCGTGCGTCAGGCCGACCAGCGCCAGCGCGTCGTGCGTGCGGGCCTGGCGCTGGGCCTTGCTCTCGGTGGCGCCGAACACGCGCTCCACGCCCAGGTGGACGTTTTCGAAGCAGGTCAGCCACGGCAGCAGCGAATGGTTCTGGAACACCACGGCGCGCTCGGGGCCCGGCCCGGCAATCTCGCGGCCGGCGCAGATCAACGCCCCGGCCGTGGGCAGCGTGAGCCCGGCGATCAGGTTCAGCAGCGTGGACTTGCCGCAGCCCGAGTGCCCGATCAGCGTGATGAACTCGCCTTCGGCGATGGACAGGTCGATGTCGCGCAGCGCCACGAACGGGCCCTTGCGCGTCTTGAACGTCTGGCCGACGCCTTCGATGCTGACAGATCGTTCCATGTGGTGGCTCCCCGGTCAGTTGTTGCCGTAGCTGAAGCGGCGCGCCAGGGCCAGCAGCAGGTGCTCCAGCACCAGGCCCACGACGCCGATGATGAAGATGGCGATGACGATATGCTCGACCTTGAGGTTGTTCCACTCGTCCCAGAGCCAGAAGCCGATGCCGGTGCCGCCCGTCAGCATCTCGGCGGCCACGATCACCAGCCACGCGGTTCCGATGGACAGCCGCACGCCGGTCAGCATGTACGGCAGCACGGCCGGGAACAGCACCTTGCGGAAGACCGTCCACTCGGACAGGTCCAGCACGCGCGCCACGTTCAGGTAGTCCTGCGGCACGCGCGTCACGCCTACGGCCGTGTTGATGATCATCGGCCAGATCGAGCAGATGAAGATGGCCCAGATGGCCGCCGGGTTGGCCGCCTTGAACAGCAGCAGGCCGATGGGCAGCCACGCCAGCGGCGACACCGGCCGCAGCAGGCTGATCACCGGCGCGGCCATCGCGTTCAGGAACGCGAAGCGCCCGAGCAGGAAGCCGGCCGGGATGCCGATCACGGCCGCCATGCCAAAGCCGGCCGCCACGCGCGCCAGCGACGCCAGCACGTTCCAGCCGATGCCCTGGTCGTTGGGGCCGTTGCGATAGAACGGGTCCGAGAACAGCGGCACGGCCGCGTTCCACGTGGCGCCCGGCGTGGGCAGCGCCGGGATCAGCGTGGCGATGCCGTGCCAGACCAGCAGGAACAGCACGAAGCCGGCCAGCGGCGGCACGCAGCCCAGGACGCCGCGCGCGACGGCATCGCGCCGCGCGGCCAGCCGGGCCTGGGCGGCCAGTTCCTGCGCGCGGCGGCGCGTGTGCTCCTTGGCTTCCGGGTCGATGGCGTCTGCGTCCATGGCAGCACCCTTGGGAGACGTCGAGGCGATGGCGTTCACGGCAAGCTCCTTTCCGAAGAGCGGTGAGTAGTCGGGATCAGAGGGCGGCTGCCTTGATCCTGAAGCCGTCGGCGTACGCCTTCGGGTCCTTGGTGGCGTCCCAGGTGACGCCGTCGATCAGCTTCGCGGTGCGGAAGTCGCCCTTGGGCAGCGGCACCTGCGCCGCGGCGGCGCCCTGCTTGTAGATGTCGATCCGGTTCACCTGCCGCGCCACGGCCAGGTAGTCCGGATGGTCCTTGAGCAGGCCCCAGCGCTTGTGCTGGGTCAGGAACCACATGCCGTCGGACAGGAACGGGTAGTTGGCCTGGCCGTCCTGGTAGAACTTCATCGCGTCGGGGTCGTCCCAGGTCTTGCCCAGGCCGTTGCTGTAGCGGCCCAGCATGCGGTCCAGGATGATGTCCATGTCGGTGTTGACGTAGGACTTGGCGGCGATGGTCTCGGCGGTCTTGCGGCGGTTCGAGGCCGACGCGTCGATGAACTTCGACGCCTCCAGGATGGCCGCCACCATCGCGCGCGCCGTGTTCGGGTGCTTCTGCACGAAATCGGCCGTGGTGCCGAGCGTCTTCTCCGGGTGGTCCTTCCAGATCGACTGCGTGGTCTCGGCCGTGAAGCCGATCTTGTCGGCAATCGCCCGCGCGCCCCAGGGTTCGCCCACGCAGAAGCCGTCCATGTTGCCCACGCGCATGTTGGCCACCATCTGCGGCGGCGGCACGGTGATGGCCTTGGCGTCCTGCATCGGGTTGATGCCGTTGGCCGCCAGCCAGTAGTAGAGCCACATCGCGTGCGTGCCCGTGGGGAAGGTCTGGGCGAACACGTACTCGCGCTTTTCCTTCGCCATCTGCGCCTTCAGGCTGGCGCCGTCGCGCACGCCCTTGTCGGCCAGCTTCTGCGACAGCGTGATGGCCTGGCCGTTGTGGTTCAGGTTCATCAGCACGGCCATGTCCTTCTTGGGGCCGCCGATGCCGAGCTGCACGCCGTAGATCAGCCCGTAGAGCACGTGCGCGGCGTCCAGCTCGCCGTTGACGAGCTTGTCGCGCACGGCCGCCCATGACGCCTCCTTGCTCGGGGTGATCTTGATGCCGTACTTCTTGTCCAGGCCCAGCGTGGACGCCATCACCACCGAGGCGCAGTCGGTCAGCGGGATGAAGCCGATCTTGACCTCGGTCTTCTCCGGCGCGTCGGAGCCGGCCGCCCAGGCGCCGCTGCGCACCAGCGGGTCCACCAGCGTCATCACGCTGGCGCCGGCGATGGTGGCCAGCGCCCGGCGGCGGCCGTTGCTGGCGGGGGCGTGGTCGGCGGCGGCGTTGTCGGCGACGTCTGGCTTGGCGATCTTGAGGCGAGAGGGCATTGCAAGGGCTCCGAAATGAAAAAAGGCGTCCCGACCGCCGCCGGCCATCGTCGATGAGAGGCCGGGGACGGTGCAGGACGCCGTTGTCCGATGCCGCGCGGGTCGTCGTTGATCCGCGTGCAGTCATGTTGTGGTGATGCCGGTGATGCCGGTGCTACGGGGTGAGGCTCGGGACTGCCGGCCGTCGTTGGCCTTGGATGCCAATCACGCAAGCGCCATGCCATGCTCGTTGCGGTGCACAAATTCCTGGTCAGGCGGCGGTTTTCCCCATCCGGAGGCGCAAAGCCTGCGGACGGTGCATGCGGCGGGCATGGCCCGGCACGCGCCGGGGTGGCGGCGGGATCGTGGCAGTGCGGCGGGGGAAAGTGGTGCGGCACCCGGCTTGTGCATGCACAAGTCCGGGCAGGGCGGGCGTCAGCCCATTACGTCGATCACACGCTGGGCGGCGTCGGCCAGCTTGATGCCGCGTTCCATGGCCATCGAGCGCAGGCGCTTGAACGCTTCGTCCTCGCTGATGCCGCGCGCCTCCATCAGCAGGCCCTTGGCGCGCTCGACGGTCTTGCGCTCGGCAAGCTGCAGCCGGGTGGCGTCCAACTCGGCGCGGAGCTGCTGGTCCAGTTCGAAGCGGGCGTAGGCCACGTCCAGCACGGTCTTGACGCGCTCGGCGCGCAGCCCGTCGACGATATAGGCCGTGATGCCGGCCGACAGCGCGGCCTTGATGCGCTGGGCGTCGTCGTTGTCGGTAAAGAGGACGATGGGCCGCGGCGCGTGCTGGGTCGACACGCAGACATGCTCGATCGTGTCGCGGGCGGCCGATTCGGACGCGATGATGACGAGGTCCGGCAGCGTGGCGGCGATCACGTCGGGCAGACGCAGGTCCGCCTCGACGGTCTGCACCGCGGTGAAGCCGGCCTGCGCCAGTCCGGCGCGGATGGTCTCCACGTTGAGCGGATCGGCGTCGTGCGGGTCCCGCACCAGCAGGATGCGCAGGATGCGGGGTCCCGCGGCCGGCGGCGGACTGGCAGGTGGGGGCGGATGGCGGCGGGTCATGGCGGTCGCTAAGTTGCAGTGCAATATGCAAGATTCGCGCCGGGTCTGCACCCCCTGTATGCCGCCGGACGCCGGGTGTATGCTTGGCCCCTGCCGCGCCGCCCAACCCCTGACACCGGGGAGAAGCCGAATGCACCGGCGTGGCGTCCCATCAAAAATAGAAAGCAGGAGAGTTGGATGACCGAGTTCGTCTTTGCCCCGCAGGCCCCCGTGGGCGTACCGGTGCGTGGCAGCAATGCAAGCTTCCCCGTGCGCCGGGTCTATTGCGTGGGTCGCAATTATGCCGCGCATGCGCGCGAAATGGGCTCGGACCCCGACCGTGAACCGCCGTTTTTCTTCTGCAAGCCGTCCGACGCCGTCAGCTACGTGGCCGACGGCGCCGAGGGCACCTTCCCGTACCCGCCGGGCACCGGCAACTGCCACTACGAGGTGGAGCTGGTCGTCGCCATCGGCAAGGGCGGTACCGACATCCCTGTGGACCAGGCCGCCAGCCACGTCTACGGCTACGCCATCGGCCTGGACATGACCCGCCGCGACCTGCAGAACGAGTCGAAGAAGACCGGCCGGCCCTGGGAAACCGGCAAGGCGTTCGACAAGTCGGCCCCGATCGGCCCGATCGTGCCGGTGTCCGCCATCGGCCATCCGCAGAAGGGCGCCGTGACGCTGGCCGTGAACGGCGTGGAAAAGCAGCGCGGCGATCTGTCCGACCTGATCTGGTCGGTGCCGGAGATGGTGTCGTACCTGTCGAAGCTGTTCGCACTGCAGCCGGGCGACCTGATCTACAGCGGCACCCCCGAAGGCGTGGGCCCGGTGGTCAAGGGCGACGTCATGCAGTGCCACATCGAGGGCGTGGGCGACCTGACCGTCAAGGTGGCGTAAGGCCATGCTGGCACTCCACAGCTACTTCCGCAGCTCGGCCTCGTTCCGCGTCCGCATCGCCCTGAACCTGAAGGGCCTGCCCTACGACTACAAGGGCGTGCACCTGCTCAAGGACGGCGGCATGCAGCTCAAGCCCGAGTACCGGGCCCTGAACGCCGACGGCGTGGTGCCGACGCTGGTGGTGGACGGCCGTCCGCTGATCCAGTCGATGGCCATCATCGAATACCTCGACGAGACCCACCCCGAGCCGGCACTGCTGCCCCGCGACCCGTTCGACCGCGCCATCGTGCGCGGCCTGGCCCAGGAAATCGCCTGCGAGATTCACCCGCTCAATAACCTGCGCGTGCTCAAGTACCTCAAGCACACGCTGAAGGTGGAGGACGACGCCAAGGACGCCTGGTATCGCCACTGGATCGAACAGGGCTTTGCATCGCTGGAAATCAACCTGTCGCAACTCGGCCACGTTGGCCGCTACGCGTTCGGCGATACGCCGACGCTGGTCGACCTGTGCCTGGTACCCCAGGTCTTCAACTCGCAACGCTTCAACATCGACCTGACCCCGTTCCCGACCATCGCCCGCATCCACGCGAACTGCATGGAACTGGACGCGTTCCAGAAGGCGGCACCGGGAGCACAGCCGGATAGCGAGTGAGGCGATCTGGCGGTTTTCTGATGTGAGCGACAAAAAGCCCGGCTCGATGCCGGGCTTTTTCTTGCCACGTGGCGCAGGGTTGCGATAGCGCAGGGAAGGCTTCCGGCAGGCGGATTAGGGTGGTGGCCTTCGACTATCGGGAGACACCGTGCCGGAATCGGATCGGCTTATTGAAAGAAGGTTTTATCCCAAAGGTTATCAAGGTGGTGCGTCGGACAATTGGTAGATTTGCCAAACTAGCGGCGGCGACCGTGCTTGCCCTCGGCGCATGGTTTTACCTGGGCGGCTATGTCCTCGATGTCCCGGGGCGCGTGACGGCAAAGCCGGTTCCCCTGTACAGGCATTTTGAAGGCATGCTCGGTCGTGACGCGCCTGTCCATGTCGTGCCGCCTGGCACGCGATGCCGGGCGTTCCAGGCCAATATGAAGGTGCTTTTCAATTTTCGCGTCTGGTGTGGCGGCGCCATATACGGCTGGACCGATGATACGGCCGCGTTCGAGCCACCACTTGATATGGACTCGGCTGTGCAATAACGAAGAATGACGGATTCCCAAACCATCGACAGGGGCCCGAAATCAGACTGCCAAGAAAAAACCCCGCCAAGGCGGGGTTTTTTCTTGCCGGTGCGCGTCGCCAGCGGGCGGCCGTCTCACCCCAGCAACGCTTCCGCGAACTCCTCGGCCCGGAAGGGCTGCAGGTCTTCCACCTTTTCGCCCACCCCGATGAAGTAGACGGGGATCGGGCGCTGGCGGGCGATGGCTGCCAGGATGCCGCCCTTGGCCGTGCCGTCCAGCTTGGTCACGATCAGGCCGGTCAGGCCCAGGGCGTCGTCGAAAGCGCGGGTCTGGGCCAGCGCGTTCTGCCCCGTGTTGGCGTCGATCACCAGCAGGCATTCGTGCGGGGCGGTAGGCATCGCCTTGCCGACCACGCGCTTGACCTTCTTCAGCTCTTCCATCAGGTGGAGCTGGGTGGGCAGGCGGCCGGCCGTGTCGGCCATCACGATGTCGATCTTGCGGGCGCGGGCGGCGTTGACCGCGTCGAAGATCACGGCGGCGGGGTCGCCGCTTTCCTGGGCGACGACGGTCACGTTGTTGCGTTCGCCCCAGATCGTCAGCTGCTCGCGCGCGGCGGCGCGGAAGGTGTCGCCGGCGGCCAGCAGCACGGACTGGTGGTACGACTGGAAGTGCTTGCAGAGCTTGCCGATGCTGGTGGTCTTGCCCGCGCCGTTGACGCCGGCGATCATCATCACCAGCGGCTGCTCGCGGCCCAGTTCCATGGTCTTTTCCAGCGGCTTGAGCAGCTCCACCAGCAGGTCCTTCAGCGCGGTCTTGACGCCTTCGGCCGTCTCGATGCGGTCGTTCTTGACGCGGCGGCGCAACTGGTCGAGCAGGTATTCCGTGGCCTCCACGCCGGCGTCGGACATCAGCAGCGCGGTTTCCAGTTCCTCGAACAGGGCCTCGTCGACCTTCACGCCGACGAACAGCACGCCGATGTTGCGGCTCGTCTTCGACAGGCCCGCCTTCAGGCGCGTCATCCAGCCGCGCTTGGCCTCGGGCGTGGGTGCGGGCGGGGGAACCAGTTCGAGTTCCTCGACCGCTGGCGGCTCGTAGGCGACCGGGGCGGGCGGGGGCGGCGGGACCTGCGCGGGCACCGGGACCGGGACGGGAACCGGCACAGGGCTTGGCGCCGGCTGGGGTGCGGGGGCCGGCGCCGGCATCGGCACAGGCACCGGAACGGGGACTGGCACCGGCACCGGAGCGGGCGCGGGAAGCGGGGCCGGCGCGGGGGCGGGCGTCGGGACCGGAGCCTGGGCGGGCGCGGACACGGGTTCCGGCGCGGCAACCGGCGGCTCGACGGGCGCGGGAGCCGGCTCGGCCTTGCGCTTCTTCCAGAAACTAAACATTGGGAAAGGGGTCAATACCCCGGTAGAATCAATCGCCAAAATTCTAGCAGACGGGGTCGCATGAACCATTGCGCTGACTTGTCCGGAGCGGGCGCCGCCCGCATCGTTTCGCCCTCCACCGGCGCCGCCCGATTCTCCCGGCGCCTGATCTCCACCCTCATCGTTGCCACCCTTGCCGGTCCGCTGGCGGGCACCGCCATGGCGCAGGCGCAGGGCGAAGCCGCCCGGGCCACCACGCCGCAGGGGCCGCCGTCCGGCATGGCGACGGCGGGCAAGGTGGGCCAGACGGAAGCCGGCACCACGGAATTCCGCCTGGCCAACGGCATGCGGGTCATCGTCAAGGAAGACCACCGGGCGCCCACCGTGGCGCACCAGATCTACTACCGCGCCGGCGGCAGCGACGAGGTCAGCGGCACCACGGGCGTGGCGCACATGCTCGAACACATGATGTTCAAGGGCACGCCGAAGGTGCCGATCGGCGAGTTCTCGCGCCAGATCGCGCTGCTGGGCGGCCGCGAGAACGCGCTGACCAACCGCGACTTCACGCTCTACTACCAGCAGATCGCCAAGCAGTACCTGCCCAAGATGATGGAACTGGAGGCCGACCGCATGGCCAACCTCATCATCAAGAAGGAGGAATTCGAGCGCGAGATGAAGGTGGTGATGGAAGAGCGCCGCCTGCGCACCGACGATTCCCCGCGCGGCAAGGTCTACGAACAGCTACTGGCGACGGTCTACACGGCGATGCCGTACCGCCATCCGGTCATCGGCTGGATGGACGACCTGGTCAACATGCGCGTCGAGGACGTGCAGAACTGGTACAAGACCTGGTACGTGCCGAACAACGCGCTGCTGGTGGTGACCGGCGACGTGAAGGCCGACGAGGTGCGCGCGATGGCCGAGCGCTACTTCGGCAAGCTCAAGCCGCGGCCGCTGCCGCTGCGCAAGACGCAGCTTGAGGCGCCGCAGCAGGGCATCAAGCGCATCTGGGTCAAGGCGCCGGCCGAGAACCCGTACATCGTGCTGGCCTACAAGGTGCCGCGCCTGCACGACGTGGAGAAGGACGTCGACCCGTACGCGCTGGAAGTCCTGTCGGCCGTGCTCAACGGCTACGATAACGCCCGGCTGACGCGCGAACTGGTGCGCCAGCAGCGGCTGGCCGACGACGTCAACGTCGGCTACGACAGCATCAACCGCAACGAGTCGCTGTTCGTGCTCGACGGCACGCCGGCCAACGGCCACACCACCGAGGAAATCGAGAAGGCGCTGCGCGAGGAGATCCAGCGCATCGCCAAGAACGGGGTGTCCGAGGAAGAACTGAAGCGCGTCAAGGCGCAGGTGGTGGCCGGCCAGATCTACAAGCGCGACTCGGTCTTCGGCCAGGGCATGGAGATCGGCGTGGCCGAAATCTCCAATATCTCGTGGCGCCAGATCGACCGGATGCTCGACAAGATCAAGGCCGTCACGCCGGCGCAGGTGCAGGCCGTGGCCGGCAAGTACTTCAGCGACGACAACCTGACCGTGGCCACGCTGCTGCCGCAGCCGATCGACCCCAACAAGCCCAAGACCGCAGCGCCCGAAGGCCTGCGTCACTGAGGAGAGAAGCAGCGATGTCCCTGTCCGTCATGACGATTGCGTCCCCGCGCCTGCTGCGCCGCCTGGCTGGCGCGGCCTGCGGGGCGGCCGCGCTGCTGGCCGTCACCGTGGCTCACGCGGCCATTCCCATCGAAAGCTGGACGGCGTCCACCGGCGCCAAGGTCTTCTTCGTGCCGAGCCCGTCGATCCCGATGCTCGACGTCAACATCGACTTCGACGCCGGCAGCCGCTACGACCCGCCCGGCAAGGCCGGCCTGGCGACGCTGGCCGCCGCGCTGCTCGACAAGGGCAGCAGCGCCCAGAACGGCCAGCCCGCCCGCAACGAGGCCCAGATTGCCGATGCCTTTGCCGATACCGGCGCCGACTTTGGCGGCGCGGCCGGCGGCGACCGCGGCGGCATCGGGCTGCGGACGCTGACCACGTCGCCCGAGCGCGAGCAGTCGCTGCGGCTGGCGTCGCAGCTGATCAAGGCGCCGTCCTACCCGGACGACGTCGTCGCGCGCGAGAAGCAGCGCCTGATCACGGCCATCCGCGAGGGCGACACGCGCCCGGGCGTGATTGCGGACAAGACGCTGTCGAAGGCGATGTACCCGAACCATCCCTACGGCGTGTCGGCCACGCCGGAGTCGGTGGGATCGATCACGCGCGAGGACCTGCTCAAGTTCTGGCGCGACAACTACACGGCCAAGCGCGCCGTGGTCACGCTGATCGGCGCCATCGACCGCAAGCAGGCCGAGCAGATCGCCGAGGACATGACGCGCGGGCTGCCCGAGGGCGCCGCGCCGCCCAAGCTGCCTGACGTGCAGATGTCGATCCCGGCCAGCGAGAAGCGCATTCCGCATCCGGCCCAGCAGGCCAGCGTGGCCATTGGCGCGCCGTCGATCGCGCGCGGCGATCCGGACTACTTCGCCCTGCTGGTCGGCAACTACGTGCTCGGCGGCGGCGGCTTCAGCTCGCGGCTGACCGACCAGGTGCGCGAGAAGCGGGGACTCACCTACGGCGTGGACAGCTATTTCGCGCCGTCCAGGCAGCCGGGGCCGTTCAGCGTCACGCTGCAGACCAAGAAGGAAAACACCAACGAGGCGCTGGGCCTGGTGCGCCAGATCCTGGCGAAGTACGTGGCCGATGGCCCGACCGATGCCGAGCTGAAGGCGGCCAAGGACAACCTCGTCAACGGTTTTCCGCTGCGGATCGACAGCAACCGCAAGCTCCTGACCAACGTGGCCAACATCGGCTGGTATGGCCTGCCACTGGACTACCTGGACACGTGGACCGCGCAGATCAACAAGGTCACGCGCGACCAGGTGCGCGCGGCCTTCCAGCGCCACGTGCATCCGGACGCGCTGGCGACCGTGATCGTCGCCGGGCCGGAAAAGTGATGTCGGGGGCGGATGGTGGGCGAGGGCACGCGGCGCCGCTGTGCCGGCGTCCGCCACGCTCTACAATCACGGCATGAATTCGCAATCCCGACCTTCGCCCGCTCCGCGCGGGCGAACTTCTCTGTCCCGCCAGCCCCGCCAGACACCGGCCCAGGTGCGCATCATCGGCGGCCGCTGGAAACGCTCCCTGCTGCCGGTACTGGAGGCCGAAGGGCTCCGGCCCACGCCGGACCGCGTACGTGAAACGCTGTTCAACTGGCTGGGACAGGACCTGACCGGGCTGGCCTGCCTGGACCTGTTCGCCGGCTCCGGCGCGCTGGGTTTCGAGGCCGCTTCGCGTGGCGCGGCCACGGTGACGCTGGTGGAAGCCAATCCGCGCGTGGCCAAGCAGTTGCGCGACAACCAGTACAAGCTCGATGCGTCCCAGATACGCGTGGTCCAGGCCGACGCGTTCGCCGCCGCCGCGCAGATGCCGGCCGACAGCTTCGACGTGGTGTTCCTGGACCCGCCGTTTGCCGAGGACTGGATCGGCCCGGCGCTGGAACACGCCGCGCGGCTGACGCGGCCGGGCGGCGTGGTGTACGTGGAATCGGACAAGGCGCTGGTCGGCGCCGATGCGCCGGTGCCGGCGTCGCTGGAGGTCGTCCGCCAGGCGCGCGCCGGGGCCGTCCATTTCCATCTGCTGCAGCGTCGCGAGGGCCACGGCGCCGACTGAGCGAAGGGCGTCGCGCCGGGGCCAGTCATATGACGACTGCCAGGCGGATTGCCGCGCCGGACAAGCGTTTGCGCCTCTGCTGCAATGCGGCAAAAATGCGGCCGGGCGGACTTCCAAAAGCGGCAATTGGGGTTACACTACGCCGCTGTTGATTGTCCAACGCCCGTCGCGCAGCCAGTATTCGAAAGCGGTCTCCCGCAGGGGAAGGCCGCCAGCGGGCAGCCCTAAGGAGGAAACATGGTCGTCGCCGTCTATCCCGGTACTTTTGATCCCATGACCCGGGGACACGAGGATCTCGTCCGTCGTGCGTCGAATATCTTCGACGAACTCGTGGTCGGCGTGGCGCACAGCCCCAACAAGCGCCCGTTCTTCTCGCTGGAGGAACGGATCGGCATCGCCCGCGAAGTGCTGGGGCACTACCCGAACGTCCGCGTGGAAGGCTTCTCGGGCCTGCTCAAGGATTTCGTGCGCAAGAACAATGCGCGGGTGATCGTCCGCGGTCTGCGCGCGGTGTCCGATTTCGAGTACGAGTTCCAGATGGCGGGCATGAACCGCTACCTGCTGCCCGACGTCGAGACGATGTTCCTGACGCCGTCTGACCAGTACCAGTTCATCTCCGGCACGTTCGTGCGCGAGATTGCCGTGCTCGGCGGCGACGTCAGCAAGTTCGTCTTCCCCTCCGTGGAGCGCTGGCTTAACGAGAAGATCGGCAAACCGGAATAAAATACGACCTTCGATCCCGTCGACGTGGCCAGTTCGGGCATGGGCGGGGTTGCTGGAAGGAACCATCATGGCGCTACTGATCACCGACGACTGCATCAATTGCGACGTTTGTGAACCCGAGTGCCCGAACGAAGCCATCTCGATGGGGCCCGAGATCTACGAGATCGACCCCAACAAGTGCACCGAGTGCGTCGGCCACTTCGACGAACCGCAATGCCAGCAGGTTTGCCCTGTGGCTTGCATCCCGAAGGATCCGAACCGCATCGAATCGCACGAGGTGCTGATGCAACGCTACCGGCTGCTGACCGCCGCCAAGCACGTGGCCTGAAGCCGGAGAGACATCCGGCCCCTTCGTTCCGGCCCCCACAAGCAGAAAAAGGAAAACCCCGCGCAGCCGCAAGGCTGGCGGGGTTTTTTCCGTTCCGCGCTCGTCCAGGGGATGAAAACGCCACGTCCCGGCCTCTAGCGCCCGGTATGCAGTTCCATCATCGCCCGCTCGCTCTCGCCGCGGGCCAGCACGCCGATCGGGCCGATGCTGCGGTCGATCGCCTCGTCGATGGCCTGCTGCTCTTCCTTGCGTGGCGGCTTGAGCACAAAATTGACGACGTCCTCACGCCCGCTGGCCGCGCCGCCCGGCGCGTTGCGCGGATGGCCCACGCCGATGCGCAGGCGCCAGTATTCCTGGGTGGTCAGGTGGGCCGAGATGTCCTTGAGCCCGTTGTGGCCGCCCGAGCCGCCGCCGCGCTTGAGCTTGACCGCGCCGGCCGGCAGGTCCATCTCGTCGTGCGCCACGAGGACCTCGTCGGGCAGGATCTTGTAGAAGCGCGCCAGCGATACCACCGACAGGCCTGAGCGGTTCATGAACGTCGACGGCTTGAGCAGCCAGACGTCCTGGTCCCACAGCCGCGCGCGGCCGGCCAGGCCGTGGAAGCGGCCTTCCACCCGGAGCGTAGTGCTGCCCATGCGGGCGAGCTGGTCGACGAACCAGAAGCCGGCGTTGTGCCGGGTGGCCTCGTATTCCGCCCCGGGGTTGCCGAGGCCGACGATGAGCTTGATCATGCGTGGAAGAAAGCGGAAAGCAGGCGTGAAGGATACGCGAAAACCGCGCACGAAAAAAAACCGCCGGCGAACCGGCGGTCTTTGCTGGCAACGCTGGCAGCTTAGGCAGCCGGCGTTTCGCCTTCGCCTTCGGCGGCTTCGGCCGACTGGGCGCCAGCCGGCAGCGAGATGTTCGCCACGGCCGGGTTGTCATCACCGTGGGTGATGGCGGTCACGCCCTTCGGCAGCTTCAGGTCCGACAGGTGGATGGTCTGGTTCAGCTCGACAGCACCCAGGTCCACTTCGATGAACTCGGGCAGGTCGGCCGGCAGGCACGACACTTCCAGGTCGTTCAGGATGTGGTTCACGATGCCGTGGCCCAGCTTCACGCCAGGAGCGGTTTCCTGGTTCATGAAGTGCAGGGGCACCTTCACGTGGATCTTTTCCGACGCCGACACGCGCTGGAAGTCGACGTGCAGCACCATCGGCTTGAACGGGTGCATCTGGAAGGCGCGCAGCAGGGCCTTCTCGCTCTTGCCAGCCACTTCCAGGTCCAGGATCGACGAGTGGAACGCTTCCTTCTTCAGGGCGTGCCACAGGGCGTTGTGATCCAGTTCGATCATCTTCGGCTCGGCGGCGCCGCCGTAGATGATGCCGGGCGTCTTGCCCGAATTGCGCAGGCGGCGGCTCGCACCCGTACCCTGTACGCTACGTTCGAAAGCTACTACTTTCATGTCCAACTCCAGATGTGAAGAAGGCTGTCCGCGACCAGACAGCCTCGACTAGGCGATACGGCAACTAAACCGTACCGCATGAATCACATTGGCCACCCTGAAGGTGGCCAATGCGGTAAAGCCCAAGATTCTAGCAGGCTTTCGCCTGCCTTGCGCCAGCTTGCCGCTCAGTGGTCGGCAAACAGCGACATGATCGAGTCGCCCTTGACGATCCGGGTGAAGGTCTCGGCCAGCAGCGGGGCGGTGGAGACCTGGCGGATCTTGCCCGACTGGCGCGCTTCGTCCGACAGCGGGATCGTGTCGCAGACCACCACTTCGTCCAGCGAGGACGCGGCGATGCGGGCAGCGGCGCCACCGGACAGCACCGGGTGGGTACAGTAGGCGAACACCTTCAGCGCGCCCCGCTCCTTGAGCACCTGGGCGGCCTTGCACAGCGTGCCGCCGGTGTCGATCATGTCGTCCATGATCACGCAGTTGCGGCCGGCCACTTCGCCGATGATGTTCATCACCTCGGAAACATTGGCCTTCGGGCGGCGCTTGTCGATGATGGCCAGGTCGCAGTCGAGCTGCTTGGCCAGCGCACGGGCGCGCACCACGCCGCCGACGTCAGGCGACACCACCAGCAGGTCGCCGTAGTTCTTCTCGCGCAGGTCGCCCAGCAGCACCGGGGACGCGTAGATGTTGTCGACGGGGATATCGAAGAAGCCCTGGATCTGGTCGGCGTGCAGGTCCATCGTCAGGACGCGCTCGACGCCGGCCACTTCCAGCATGTTGGCCACGATCTTGGCCGAGATGGCCACGCGCGCCGAACGCGGGCGGCGATCCTGGCGGGCATAGCCGAAGTAAGGCATGGCGGCGGTGATGCTGCGGGCCGAGGCGCGCTTCAGGGCATCGACCATCACCATCAGTTCCATCAGGTTGTCGTTGGTCGGCGCGCAGGTCGACTGCAGCACGATGACGTGCTTGCCGCGAACGTTTTCCTGGATTTCGACCTGGACTTCTCCGTCGGAGAATCGGCCCACAAGTGCCTTGCCCAGCGGGATGCCGAGGTGCTGTACGACAGCCTCCGCGAGTTTAGGGTTGGCGTTGCCGGTAAATACCATCAAGCCTTCGACGCTCATTCGGGGCACCTGTCTTGCTGCTGGGGGAGCTTTGTGCTACCGGCCGGTGCCGGTAGCGAGTTCTGCATGTCCGTTTGGACACTATAGGAAGTAATGGCAGGGGAAGAAGGATTCGAACCTTCGAATGCCGGAATCAAAATCCGGTGCCTTGACCAACTTGGCGACTCCCCTACACAACCTTTGTCGTCTCTCGGCGAACCTGACTGCGGTCCGTCGCCAGACGAAAACCTGCTATGCGAACGTTGCGAGCGGGTGTTGCGACAAACTTCTCACACACCTGCCGTCCCACTCGGGCGGCAACCTTTCCATCACCTTCCGCGCCTCTGCCTCGTCTTCGAAACGGGCAAAAACACAGGCTCCGGAACCGGTCATCCTTGCATGCGGACTGTATTCTGTCAGCCACTCAAGGGCTCGGGCAACCTCGCCGAATTTCGCTGTTGCTACCGCTTGCAAGTCGTTGCGACCGAAAGCGAATTTGTTTGTGCAAGCAGCGAAGTCCGCAACTATAGAGATCGGGGAATTTCTTGTCAAGCGTTCGTCCGAAAAAATTGCCGCAGTCGGTACATGCTGGCGCGGATGGATAACGACGAACCAGCTGGCGGGCAGCGCCACCGGCGTCAGTTCCTCGCCCACCCCTTCGGCAAAGGCATTCTGGCCGAACACGAACACGGGCACGTCGGCGCCCAGCGCCAGTCCGATGCGCATCAGATCGGCGCGCGGCAGCGCCGTGCCCCACAGGTGGTTCAGCGCCAGCAGCGTGGTGGCTGCGTCGGACGATCCGCCGCCGATGCCGCCGCCCATCGGCAGGATCTTGTCGATGGCGATGTCGGCGCCGAAATGCGTGCCGCTGGCCTGCTGCAGCGCGCGGGCCGCGCGCACCACGAGGTCGGTGTCGGCCGGCACGCCGGGGATGTCGGTCGCGCGGGCGATCACGCCGTCGTCGCGGCGGCGGAAGTGCAGCGTATCCGACCAGTCGATCAACTGGAACACGGTCTGCAGCGTGTGGTAGCCGTCGGGGCGGCGGCCCGTCACGTGCAGGAACAGGTTGAGCTTGGCCGGCGCGGGGCAGTCGCGCAGGTCCGGGGGCGGCAGCGCGGCGCCGGCGGTCACGGTTTGCATCATTGTTCGGACTTGGGATCGATCACGAGCCGCACGGACAGCGGCGCTTCGTTGCCGTCGCGCGCCATGTCGATGCGGCGCGGCTGCGCGGCCGCCGGGGCGGCGCCTTCGGCGGGCTCCTGCCACGCCACGTAGCGCACGGTCCAGCCATTCTGCTTCAGCGTGTCCGGGCGGCCGTTCGCGTCGCGCGTGACGCTGGCGGGCCGGCCAGCGGCGGGGCGGCCGTGCAGCCAGTCGCGCATGCCCGATACGGGCAGCGAGAAGCCCAGCGCCTGCTCCATCAGGCTGTCCACCTCGGGCGCGTTGCGCGGCGCCTCGTTGGGCAGGTCGAGCGTGGCGCCGGACGGCGTGCTGGTGACCACGGCCAGCGTCTGGCCAAGCGGCGATACCAGGTCCAGTCGCACGTTGCGACCCTGTTCTTCCCAGCGGAAGCTGCCCTGCACGCCCTCGCTGCGGCCGTAGCGCGTGTAGTTGGCGGCAAAGCGGCCCGTGTACTGCTCGCTGCGGGCGGCTTCGCCGGCGTCGAAGTTGCGGGACGGGGTGATGGTGCTGCACGCGGCAAGCCAGAACGGGGCGGCCACGCAAAGCAGGGCCAGGCGTCGGGATCGGAGCATGTGCGACGTTCGCGGGTAGTGGTCGGGAAGGAATCGGAAAACGGCCGGGGCCGTCAGAACGACGCGCCCGGGCGCGGGGCCCGGGCGGCAATCGGCATGATACGCAAGGCCGGCTACTTGGACAGCAGCAGGTTCTGGTTGTAGCGGCGCAGCGTGTCGATCAGCGTGGGATTCTCGGGCTCCACCTTGGCGGCCTCGTTCCACGTCTTGCGGGCTTCCTCGTGCTGGCCCAGCTGCCAGAGCACCTCGCCCAGGTGGGCGCCGATCTCGGCCTCGGGCGCCTTCGAGTAGGCCGATTTCAACAGGTCGGCCGCGGGCTGCAGTTCGCCCTGGCGGTACTTGACCCAGCCCAGGCTGTCCATGATGTACGGATCGTCCGGACCCAGCTCGGATGCCCGCTCCAGCAGCTTGCGGGCCTCGGGCAGGCGCTCGTTGCGGTCGGCCAGCGAATAGCCCAGCGCGTTGTAGCCCTGCTTCTGCTCGGGCTGCAGCGCGATGACCTTGCGCAGGCCGCGCTCCATGCTGTCGTAGCGCTTCTCGCGCTCGTCGAGCATGGCCAGCTCATAGAGCCAGTCGGCGTTGTCGGGCTCCAGCTTCACGCGCTCGTCCAGCACCTTGCGGGCGCGGTCGTAGGCCTTGCCTTCGAGCAGCGCGCCAACTTCGGCCTGGCGGATCGCCGTCATGCGCTGCTTGCGCTGGCCCGGGTCGGGAATGTCCTCGGCATCGGCCAGCAGTTCGCCGAACACGGCCTGCGCGTCGTCGAGCTTGCCCATGCGCGCCAGCAGCTGGCCGCGCTTGGCCTGCGCGGCCGTGGCCAGCCGGCTGTCCTCGATGCGGTCCAGCCAGCCGATGGCACCCGCGTAATCCTTCTTTTCCTCGGCGATCTGGGCCAGGTACTGGAACGCGACGTCGGGATTGGCGGCCGGCGACTTCTCGGCCATCTGCAGGTATTCCTTCAGGTAGCGCTCGGCGTCGTCGTAGCTGCGCGCCTGCAGGCTGGTCAGCCCCAGCGCCAGCGGCACGCGCGGGTCGTTCGGCGCCACCTTGCGCAGTACCTCGAACTCGGCGCGCGCGGCCGGCATGTCGTTCTTCTGCAGGTACAGGCGGGCCAGCGTGATGTGGCCATTCACCGACTGCGGGGACTTGGCCAGGAAGCGCTTGAGCACGTCGATCGACTTGTCCGTGGCCGATTCGGCCTGCAGCTCGGCGGCCATCAGCGCGGCGGGCTCCAGGTCGGGCTTGATGCGCAGCGCCTGGTCCAGTTCGGCCAGCGCGCCGGCGTTGTCGCCGGCGGCCTCGCGGGCGCGCGCCAGGGCCAGGTGCGTTTCAGCCAGCTTGCCGTCGTTGGCGGTGATGCGCTGGAGCACGCCCACCGCGCCGGCCGGGTCGCTGGTGCGCGACATCTGCTGTTGCAGCAGCAGGATGGCCTCGCCGCGATGCGCCGCCGGCGCCGCGGCCAGTTGCTGCACCAGCAGCGGCTCGGCATCTTCCCAGCGGCCGTTGAGCACCAGCAGCGTCGACAGGACCTGCCGCGCGGCCGGCGACTTGGGCGCCAGTTCGGACCACAGCCGGGCGCCGTCCAGCGCCTGCTGCGCAACGCGGGCGTTGAACGCGATCTCCGTGGCGCGCTGCGCCAGGCGGGGGTCGCGCGTCTCGCGCGCCAGGTCGATATAGGTGCGGTAGGCCGGGCCGACCAGCCCGCGCTGCAGCGAGATTTCCGCCGCCATCACGCGGTACAGGATGTCAGGCGTCAGCGCGACGTTGGGCAGCGGGGTGCGCGCCGCGCGGGCCGCCGACGACGGCGCCGGAACCTCGATGGCCTCGTCGTCGTTCTGCGCCACCGTGGCGGACGCGGCATGGGCCAGCGGGGCGATGGCCAGGCACGCGGCCACGCCCAGGGCGCGCGCATGGCGACGGATGCGGAATGCAGTCATGGGGATGGCTTCCGGGCGCATGGCCTGAGAGGGCAAGATTTGGTCCGGCATGAATCAAAGCTCCGGCGCACGGGGGCGTAGGAATGGATGGAGGCATTGTAGCCTGCCGCTACAATGCGCTGCTTGCCTTGCGGGGCGCTTACGTATGGGAACCCGCACACGGGCGGCGCGGGGGCAGGCATCCCTGCGTGCTTGGAGCGTGAAAGCCCCCCATAGGTTCTGCGGGGCGGTGGTGCCGGGCGCAAATCCGGACGGAAAGACAGGGGCGTATGCCAGAACTACCGGAAGTCGAAGTCACGCGGCGCGGACTGCTGCCGCATGTGGTGGGCCGCCGCATCGCCGGGGTGACCGTGCGTCACCGCGGGCTGCGCTGGCCCGTGGAGCCCGAGCTGGAGGCGCGCCTGACCGGGCGCGTGATCGGCCGCATCGAACGGCGCGGCAAGTACCTGCTGCTGGAATGCCTGCCGGCGGACGCCCGGCCGGATGCCGATGGCGATGACGCCGCGCCCGGGTGGTTGCTCGTGCATCTGGGCATGACGGGCACGCTGCGCGTCTATCCCGATGCGCCGGCCGCCGGCGCGCACGACCATCTCGACCTCGAACTGGTGCCGGCCGATCCGGCAGGTTCCGCCGACGCCGGCGCCCGCATGGTGCTGCGGTTCCGCGACCCGCGCCGCTTCGGCGCCATCATCTGGACGCCGCTGCCCGAGGCGTCGCTGCCCGAGCACCCGCTGCTGCGGCGGCTGGGCATCGAGCCGTTCGACCCGCGCTTCGACGGCGCGTGGTTCCACCGGCTCACGCGCGGCAGCTCGGTGGCGATTAAGCAGGCGCTGCTGGCCGGCGATATCGTCGTGGGCGTGGGCAACATCTATTGTTCCGAAAGCCTGTTCCGCGCCGGCATCCGGCCGACCACGCCGGCGGGCCGCATCAGCCTGCCGCGCTACGAGAAACTGGCCGCCGCCGTGCGCGAGACGCTGACCGAGGCGATCGCCCGGGGCGGCAGCACGCTGCGCGATTTCGTGGGCAGCGACGGCAGCACCGGCTACTTCCAGCTCGACTGCCTGGTCTACGACCGCGCCGGCGAACCGTGCCGCGTCTGCGGCACCCCGATCCGCCAGATCGTGCAGGGCCAGCGGTCGACGTTCTACTGTCCGCACTGCCAGCACTGAGCCAACGCCGAGGCGCCGCCCAAGGCGCCGAGCGGCGGGTGAATCGCACGACACATCGGCCGATTCGCAAGGCGCCAGAACATGGCAATCCGATGGCGACACGGCGTTGCCATATTGCGCCGATGGCTCGGCGCAACACTCCCGACACAGTTGCCGGCCAAGGGACGCGAATTCCACAAAATCCGGCCAGAAACCTGTATCGTGTGCGCAGACATAAAAAGTTACAAAAACTGCCGGTTATGCCACTTCGACAGGGCAGGCCGGCAGGGCGCCTGACACCGGGTCCGCGGGTCAACGGAACCACCCGGCACAGGCGCGGCATGCGCCCAAAACCATAAAGAGCCGAAACAGCGAACCGCCATGACGAGCCTCGCCCATCAATTCGAACAATATGGCGCCTGGAGAACCGGGGTCCTTCAGTCCCTTGCGGAATTCCAGTCCTGGCTGCAACAGTGCGACCTCCATGACGCCACTGCCGACGATCGCGCGCAACGCATCCAGAGCGTGCTCAAGAGCGACCGGCTCAAGGTGGCGTTCATCGCCGAGTTCTCGCGCGGCAAGAGCGAGCTGATCAACGCGATCTTCTTTGCCGACTACGGCCGCCGCATCCTGCCGTCGTCCGCGGGCCGCACCACGATGTGCCCGACCGAGCTGCGCTACGACGAACACGAGCCGCCGTGCATCCGGCTGCTGCCGATCGAGACGCGGCTGCAGGACGCATCCACCGCCGATTTCATGGAGCCCGGCGCGTCCGGATCGCACTGGACCACGGTGCCGCTGGACCCGTCGTCGCCCGAGGGCATGCTGGCCGCGTTCCAGCACGTGGTGGAAACCACGCGCGTGACGCCGTCGATGGCCGAGTCGCTGGGCCTGTACAACGAGAACGACCCCGACGCCGCCTACTCGGTCGATGCCGACGGCATGGTCGAGATCTCGCGCTGGCGCCATGCGGTGATCAACTTCCCCCATCCGCTGCTGCGCCAGGGGCTGGTGATCCTGGACACGCCGGGCCTGAACGCGATTGGTACCGAACCGGAACTGACGCTGCGGCTGATCCCGGACGCGCACGTGGTGGTCTTTGTGCTGGCCGCCGACGCCGGCGTGACCAAGAGCGACCTCGCGCTCTGGCGCAGTCACGTGGGCGCCGGGCACCGCCGCGGCTGCCTGGCCGTGCTCAACAAGATCGACGGGCTGTGGGACCCGCTCAAGTCGTCGCCGGAGATTGCCGACGAGATTGCGCGCCAGGTGCGCTCGACCGCCCAGACGCTGGGTATCGAGGAGCGCCGCGTGTATCCGGTGTCGGCGCAGAAGGGTCTGGTGGCCAAGGTCACGCACGACCAGCCGATGCTGGTACGCAGCAACCTGATGCAGTTCGAGCACGTGCTGTCGGACCAGCTGATCCCGCAGCGGCGCGAGATCGTGTCGGACCAGGTGCAGCGGCTGGTGCAGGACATGTCGCGCGGCGCCCAGCAACTGCTGCAGAGCCGCCGGCGCGACATCGTGGAGCAGCTTTTCGAGCTGCGCGGCCTGCGCGGCAAGAACCACGCGATGGTCAAGCACATGCTGATGCGCGTGCAGAGCGAGAAGGAAGAGTTCGAGCAGAGCATCGCCAAGTTCCAGGCGCTGCGGCTGGTGTTCGGCCGGCATAGCGCCGACATCATCAAGAGCCTGCAGCTGCGCGACGTGCGGCGCACCATGCGCGACCGCCGCGAGCAGATGAAGGAGCGCTTCTTCTCGCGCGGCCTGCGCGAGGACATGGAAGGACTGTTCGCCCAGTTGACCGGGCTGATCCAGGACGCCGACCGCAAGATCGCCGAGCTGCACCAGCTTGTGGAAAGCATGTACCGCCGCTTCAACGCCGAGCACGGCTTCACGCTGCCGTCGCCAATGCAGTTCGTGACGTCGCGCTACACGGCCGAGCTGCAGGAGACGCTGGCGCTGGTCAACGCCCATTTCGGCACGGTCAACATGCTGACGCGGTCGCGCCCGCAACTGGTCCAGAACGCGTTTGCGACGATGGCCAGCCGCGTGCTGGAGAACTTCCGCGACCTGAACCGCGACATCGAGATCTGGCTCAAGTCCGTGATGACGCCGCTGGAAGCCCAGGTGCGCGAGCACCAGAAGCAGCTGCGCCGCCGCGTGGATTCGATCGAACGGATCCACGAAGCCACCGACACGCTGGAAAGCCGCATCGCCGAACTGGAGGAAGTGCTCAACGGCCTGGACGAGCGCAGCACAAAGATCGAGCAGTTCACGCGCAAGCTGGTGGAAGCGCCGGTGGAAGAGGCGGTCAGGGCGGCCTGAGCGCGGGGTGGGTTTTTTCCCCTCTTCCGCTTGCGGGAGAGGGGCGCCACCATCGCGCAGCCGGCGGCCGCCGCCATTGCACGCTGTATCATGTCACGCCGCCTCCCGCGCGGCGTTTTTCATTTCCCGACACCGCAATGCCCCGCAAGCCAGCCGCCGTTCCCGTGACCCCGGAAGCCATCGCCGTACCGCCCGATTTCGGCATGCGGGTGGTCCGGTGGCAGCGTACGCACGGGCGGCACGACCTGCCGTGGCAGAACACGCGCGATCCGTATCGCATCTGGCTGTCGGAGATCATGCTGCAGCAGACGCAGGTGGCGGCCGTGATCGAATACTTCCAGCGGTTCGTTGCCGCGCTGCCCACGGTGGCCGCGCTGGCGGCGGCGCCGGCCGATCAGGTCATGGCGCTGTGGGCCGGGCTGGGCTACTACTCGCGGGCGCGCAACCTGCATCGCTGCGCCAAGGCGGTCATGGACGACCACGGCGGCGTGTTTCCGACCGATCCGGACGTACTCGTGACGCTGCCGGGCATCGGCCGGTCGACGGCGGCGGCCATCGCCGCGTTCAGCGCCGGCGTGCGGTCTCCCATCCTCGACGGCAACGTGAAGCGCGTGTTCGCGCGCGTGTTCGGCATCCACGGCTACCCGGGCGAGCGCGCCATCGAGACCCGCATGTGGACGCTGGCCGGCCAGGCGCTGCCGCCGGCCGGGCCGGATCAGGCCGAGGACATGGTTGCCTACACCCAGGGCCTGATGGACCTGGGCGCCACGATCTGCTCGCGCGGCAAGCCGGCGTGCCTGGCCGATGCGGCCAACTGCCCGCTGTCGGCCGATTGTGTGGCGCGCCGCGACAACCTGACCGCCGTGCTGCCGACGCCCAAGCCGCGCGCGGCAATTCCGGAACGCAGCACGGTGATGCTGATCGTCCGCCATGGGCGCGACGTGCTGGTCCGCCTGCGGCCCGGCAGCGGCATCTGGGGCGGGCTCTGGAGCTTGCCCGAGATCGCGCTGGACGCCGTGCCGTTCGACGCCGAGGCGGCCGAGGACGCCGCGCTGGAAGCGGTGCGGCCGTTTGGCGAGCCGGCCCGGGCGTACCTGGCCGGCGAGCTGACGCACGTGTTCACGCATTTCCGGCTGCTGATCCGCGCGATCCGGGTCGACCTGACGGCCGCGGCCCCGCGCCTCGATGCGGACAGCCGCTGGTTGTCGCTGGACGATCTGGATGCGCTGGGCACGCCCGCGCCGGTGCGGCGCCTGCTGGAAGACCAGGCGCGCATCGGGCTGTTCTAGCGGAAGGCGGCGGCGCCGCCCGGATCAGACGATGTGGTGCTGCCGCATGTAGCGGTGCACGATCTCGATGCGCATGCCGGCGTCGGGCAGTGCCATCAGCATCTGCTTGGCCTTGAGCGGCACGGGCAGCAGTTCGCACAGGCGATTGGCCACCCAGCTCGGGTCGTCCCAGAGATAGGGTTCGGCAAAGGGCAGCTTGGACTTGTCGGGCTGCTCGCTGTGCAGCGAGGCGACGATGCGGCGCAGCGCGTCCAGGCACTCGCTCAGCAGCTCCAGCTTGCAGTCGATGATGTCGTCGGGCAGGACTTCGGCCTGGGCGACGATCAGGCCGTCGTCGCGCGTGGCATGGGACAGCACGCGAAAGCGCTGCCGCCCGCGCGTTTCGATCAGCAGCACGCCAAGCTGCTCCATGTTGCAGTCGACGATCTGCGCCAGACAGCCGATTTCCTCGGGCACGGCATCCACGCCGGGCCGCGCCACCTCGTCGCCGCTGGCCAGCAGGCAGACGCCGAACGGCGCGTCCTCGCGCATGCACTGGCGCACCATGTCGACATAGCGTTTTTCGAAGATGCGCAGGGGCAGGCGGCCGTCGGGAAACAGGACCGTATTCAGCGGGAACAGCGGCAGCGCGTCAAGGACGGTGCCGGTGGGTGCGGTGCCGGAGGGAAGAGTCGACATGCGTTGGCCGCTCCAGTGGCGGGCGGGCCGTGGCGGCCGCCCTTCAAGCCCGCATGTCAGCCGGCCGGGGCCAACTCGCGGTGTCTGACCAGCACATTACCATGGGCCCGGAAATAGTTGGCGAGCCGTTCGGCGATGAAGACCGAGCGGTGCTGGCCGCCGGTGCAGCCGATGGCCACGGTCAGGTAGCTGCGGTTGTCGGCAATGAAACTCGGGAGCCACTTCTCCACGTAGGCGCGGATGTCTTCCGCCATCGCCAGCACCATCGGCTGGCTCTGCAGGAAGTCGACCACCGGGGCGTCGCGGCCGGTGAGCGGGCGCAGCGCCAGGTCGTAGTAGGGGTTGGGCAGCGAGCGGACGTCGAACACCAGGTCGGCATCGCTGGGCACGCCGTGCTTGAAGCCGAACGATTCGAACAGCAGCGTCAGCGACTGGCCGCTGGTGCTGTCCACGCGGATCAGCTCCTTGACCCAGCTACGCAGCGTGTTGGTGCGCACGTTGCTGGTGTCGATGCGGTGTGCCGATTCGGCCAGCGGGCTCAGCAGCTCGCGCTCCATCTCGATGGCCTCGATCAGCGACGTGCTGGCCGCGGCCTCCGCCTCGGCGCCGCTGCCCGATTCCAGCCGCGTCGACAGCGGATGGCGGCGGCGCGTTTCCGAATAGCGCTGCACCAGCGCGTCGGTATTCGCCGTCAGGAACAGCACCTGGACCTGGTGATGCGCCGACAGCTCGCGCACCGTGTCCGGCAGCCGCGCCAGCGACTCGCGGCTGCGAATGTCGGTGGCCACGCCCAGGTGCGTGTAGCCCTGGTCGGCCAGGTAGGCGGTGAGATCGGGGATGAACTGGGCGGGCAGGTTGTCGACGCAGTAGTAGCCTGCATCTTCCAGGACGTTCAGGGCGACAGACTTGCCGGAGCCGGAAATTCCGGTAATGAGAATGATCCGCATAGCGACGCAAGGATAGCACCGCATGGTGGCTGCGTCATGACAGCCGGCTGACGCGAACATGGCGAATCACGGGAGATTCGCCATGTTCGCGGGAAAGCCGCCGGATCCGGGGCGGCGGGACGGGGCTCAGGCCGCCGGCTTGGCCGACAGGCAGTCGCTCATCGCCTTCTTGTACTCGTCGCCCTTCTTGCCCTTGTTCTGCTTGCTGCAGGCCGACATCTTGTCCTGCTGCGTCTTGGGCTCGGCCGCGGCGGCCGGGCCGTTGCCGGACAGGCATTCGCTCTGGGCCTTCTTGTACTCGTCGCCTTTCTTGCCCTTGTTGGCCTTGGCGCAGGCGGCCATCTTTTCCTGCTGGGCCGTCTTGCCGGACTTCTCGGCCGCCGGCGCCGACGCGCTCTGGGCAAACGCGCCCGTGGCGAACAGCGGGGTCACCAGCACACACATCGCGATCAGCTTCTTCATGCTTCTCTCCTCTGTGAAACACATCGTGGCCGCGCGCCGTGGGTCTGGCTGGCGGAAATGGGCTCGATGCCCATTACAGCACAAAACGATGACGGTCCACAGCGCGTTGACGCCGGCCGCGCAGGGCTTGTAAGCAAATGAAAACGCCCGCTGGGCAGCGGGCGTCCGGGCGGGCAAGGCGGGGGGCGGTCAGAGCAGCCGGCCCTGGCTGCGGGAAACGACGTCGGCCTGCATGGCGGCGCGCTGGCGGTCCATGAAGTCGCGCAGCGTGTCGATGCCGCGCAGGCGCAGGATCGTGTTGCGCACGGCCGCTTCGACCAGCACGGCCAGGTTGCGGCCGGCCGCCACCTGGATCTTGACCATGTGGATCGGCAGCCCCAGCACGTCCAGGTACTGGGAATCGAGCGGCAGGCGTTCGAACTCGCCGTCGTTGCGGCGCACCAGTTGCACCACGAGCTTGAGCTTCATCTTCCGGCGCACGGCCGTCTCGCCGAAGATCGTCTTGATGTCGAGCAGGCCCAGGCCGCGCACTTCCAGCAGGTTCTGCAGCAGCGGCGGGCAGCGGCCTTCGATGAAATCGGGGCCCAGGCGCACGAAGTCCACGGCGTCGTCGGCCACCAGGCCGTGGCCGCGCGAGATCAGCTCCAGGCCCAGTTCGCTCTTGCCCAGGCCCGATTCGCCCATGATCAGCACGCCCATGCCCAGGATGTCCAGGAACACGCCGTGCATGGTCACGCGCGGCGCGGAGATGCGGGACAGGTAGAGCCGCAGGTGGTCGATCACGGCCGCCGAGGACACCGGCGTGGTGAACAGCGGCGTGGACGAGCGCGTGCAGCGCAGTTCCAGGTCAGGCGGGGGCTCCATGCCGTCGGCCACGACCAGGAACGGCGGCTCCAGCAGGATCAGCTCGCCCATCTGGCGCTTGCGCGGCTCGTCGTCCAGGCGCTGGTAATACTGGATCTCCGGCTTGCCCAGCACCTGGATGCGGTTCGGGTGGATCAGGTTCAGGTGGCCGACCAGGTCGGCGGCCGAGGTGGCTTCGCGGGCGAATTCGACGTCGAAGGCACGGTCGGCCCCTTCGAGACCGGCGACCCACGACAGTTTGATGTCGGCTGCGTTGTCGTCGAAGATCGACTGCGAGGTGACGCCGGTGAGTTCCATGCGGGATGACTTTCTACTTGGGGGGCGGGTGTGGCTTCAGGCGGCGCGCCGGGCCGGCCTGCGGGTCGTCACGGGTGCCATTCGGTCAGCAACTGGTGCACCGCCTCGGGCGTGGGCAGCGTGGCCAGGCCCTCGCGCATTTCGCGGTCCGAGAGCAACTGCGCGATTTCCGACAGGATTTCCAGATGTTGCTGGGTGGCCTGTTCGGGCACCAGCAGGAAGATCAGCAGCGACACGGGCTTGCCGTCGGGCGATTCGAACGGAATCGGCTCGGCCAGGCGCATGAAGCCGGCCAGCGGCTGCTTGAGCCCCTTGATGCGGCCGTGCGGAATGGCCACGCCGGCGCCCAGGCCGGTGGAGCCCAGCGATTCGCGTGCGAAAAGGTTGTCCGTCACGGTGGCCCGGGCAACGCCATGGTTGTTCTCGAACAGGAGCCCGGCTTGCTCGAAGACCCGCTTCTTGCTGGTGACGGTGACGTCGAGATGGATGTTGCCGGGTGGCAGCAATTTGGCCAAACGATTCATGGGCGATGCACGAGAAGTCAGGGTGGCGATGCGGCGTGTCGTCGCCGTCCCGCCGGAATGGGGCAATTCAGGATTCGAGTGCTATGGACGCCCGCATTGGAGCGTCCGGCCATTATAGAGCAGGGCCACAGCGCGCTTGTGCACTGCAGCGCCGGCGTCGCGGTCGTTGCCGTCGACGAACCGGCCGGTTAGCCCACCCGGCTGCCCCGCCGCGCCGCCGGCTGATCGCCATGCGGCATGCGGTGCGGTACACCGGGACCGTTCTGCCTGTCGTTCTTGTATGGCGCAGCATACACCGAGCGGCGTCGGATGCGAACACCCCGGCTGCCGGGGCGCGCCGGACGTGGCGCCAAGGTAACGCGGCGCGCGCGGTCCGGACATCAAAAAAGCCGCGCAGATGCGCGGCTTTGCTCTCTTCCTATCAGTCCTCTCGGGGACGCTAGCGTCCGCCTCAAGGGGCAGTCGGGTTTGCCAGCCTATTGTTGCTGCAGCTGGGCGGCGGCCATCTGGTACTTGACCGCCTCGCGGTCATGTCCCTGCACCCGGTCCTTGTAGCGGATCACCTGGCGGTCGAGCTTGTCGACCAGACAGTCGATCGCGGCGTACAGGTCTTCATGGTGCGCTTCGACGAAGATGTCCTTGCCCTTGAGATGCAGATTGATTTCCGCGTACTGACGCCTGTCCTTTTCCTTGTGGTTGTCGACCGATAGCAGCACGCTCACGCCAATGACCTGATCGAAATGCCTGACAATTCGCTCCAGTTTCGTTTCCACATACTCACGCAGCGGCGGCGTGATGTCGAGGTGGTGTCCACTGATCTTGAAGTTCATAGCGCTTCTCCTTCTGAAAGAGCCGCACCAGGCAGGCGGTTGCGGCTCGGCTACAAAGACTTGCGGAGATTCACTGCGGGGATCTTCAGCGCTTCGCGGTATTTGGCCACCGTGCGGCGTGCGACCACAAAGCCCTGTTCGCCCAGCAATTCGGCGATGCGGCTGTCGGAAAGAGGATTCCTGGGGTCTTCGGCTCCTATCAGTTGCTTGATCAGCGCGCGGATCGCCGTGGATGAGGCCGCGCCGCCCGTCTCGGTGGAGACGTGGCTGCCAAAGAAGTACTTCAACTCGAAAGTACCCATCGGCGTGGCCATGTATTTGTTCGTCGTCACCCGGGAAATGGTCGACTCATGTAAACCGAGTGTATCGGCTATTTCCCGCAAAACCAAGGGTCGCATCGCTATTTCGCCGTGCGAAAAAAAGTTCTTCTGACGCTCCACAATTGCCTGCGCCACCCGCAGGATCGTGTCGAATCGCTGCTGGATGTTCTTGATGAGCCACCGCGCTTCCTGCAGCTTCTGCTGCAGCCCGGCCGCCCCGGCCTCGCCCTTCGCGCCGCGCAGGATCTGCGCGTACATGTCGTTGATCCGCAGCCGCGGCATCACGTCGGGGTTCAACTGGGCGATCCAGCCGCTGCCGCTCTTGCGCACGAACACGTCCGGCACCACGAAATCCGCTTCGGGACGACTGTACGCATGTCCCGGGTACGGCGCCAGCGAACGGATCAGCTCGTGCGCGGCCTTCAAAGCTATTTCGTCCACCTGGAGCGCTTTCTTGAGCCGCGTGTAGTCGCGCACGGCCAGCAGTTCCAGGTGCTGGTTGACGATGGTCAGGGCCAGCTCGCGCTGCGGATGCTGCAGCCGCTTCAGTTGCAGGCTCAGGCATTCCGCGGCATTGCGGGCGCCCACGCCAGGCGGGTCGAAGCTCTGCAGCAGCGTCAGCATCGCGTGCACTTCATCGTGTTCGAACTCGAGTTCTTCAGGAAGTTCGCTGCAGATTTCCTCGAGTGACGCACTCAGGTAGCCGTCGTCGTCCAGCGATTCGATCAGGAAGATGGCCAGGCCCTTGTCGCGCGCCGAGATCTTGAGGGGCGTCAATTGCTCCATCAGGTATTCGCGCAGCGTGGGATCGGCGTCGCGCAACTGCATCGGCGTCTTCTCGTCCTCGTCGCCCTGCGGGCGGCGCGCGAAGTCGTCCAGGCTCCAGTCGTTGCCGTAGTCCTCGCTGCCCGAATCGCCAAAACCCTCGTCCTCGCTGCCAGCGGCGCGATCGGTGCGGTCGTCGCCGTTGGCCTGGGGCTCGGCGGGGGCCGGCGCCGGGGCGCTCTGGAGGTTGACGGACCCGTCCGCGGCCACCCGCAGCGGGCTTTCGATCCAGTCGTTCTCGCGTTCGAGCAGCGGGTTTTCCGTGAGGGCCTGTTCCACCTCCTGCTGGAGTTCGAGCGTGGAAAGCTGCAGCAACCGAATCGATTGCTGCAGTTGCGGCGTCAGGGCCAGATGCTGGGAGAGTCGGAGCTGAAGCGAAGGTTTCATGCGACCTATTCTATGCGCATCTTTCCGTTGTTGGAACGGAATTTGCTAGAACCTATCGTTTCGGCTTCGCTGATCGGAAACGGCTTTGGAAAAGCCGTGTGCAGGTGCGGTAAAAATGACCTGCGGGCGGCGCGGGGCCGCGCTTTACATGCGGAAATTCTCGCCCAGGTAGACCCGCCGGACCGACTCGTTGGCGATGATTTCCTCGGGCTGGCCGGCCGCCAGCACGGTGCCTTCGCTGATGATGTACGCGTGGTCGCAGATGCCCAGCGTCTCGCGCACGTTGTGGTCGGTGATCAGCACGCCGATGTTGCGCGCCTTCAGGAAGCTGACGATGCGCTGGATCTCGCCCACGGCAATCGGGTCCACGCCGGCGAACGGCTCGTCCAGCAGGATGAAGCGCGGCGACGACGCCAGCGCCCGGGCGATTTCCACGCGCCGCCGCTCGCCGCCGGACAGCGACAGCGCCGGGTTGTTGCGCAGGTGGGCAATCTGCAGGTCGTCGAGCAGCGAATCCAGCCGGCGCTCGATCTCGGCCTTGGACAGCGGCTTGCCGTTGTCGACCTGCAGTTCCAGCACCGCGCGGATGTTCTCCTCGACGTTGAGCTTGCGGAACACCGACGCTTCCTGCGGCAGGTACGACAGCCCCATGCGGGCGCGCTCGTGGATCGCCAGGCCGCTGATGTGCACGTCGTCCAGCACGATGTCGCCTTCGTCCAGCGCCACCAGCCCCACGATCATGTAGAACGACGTGGTCTTGCCCGCGCCGTTGGGGCCGAGCAGGCCCACCACCTCGCCGCTCTTCACGTCGAGCGACACGTCCTTGACCACGGTGCGCGTGCCGTAGCGCTTCTTCAGGTGGCGCACGACCAGCGTGCTGCTGTCGGTGCGGACGGCCGATGCGGAGGACGGGGCGGCGGCGGCGAGCGTGGCGGTATCGTTCATCAGGGACTGGCTGGTCAATCGTTAGGGCTTGGCGGGCGTGGCCGACGGCCGCAGGTCGAGCTGCGGGCCGGCCGCGGCGGGCGCGCTGGCATCGGTGCGCGGCGACAGCACCGCGCGCACGCGGCCCGACGGGTTGCCGGCGGTCGTGTTGTTGTCGCCGCCCGTGGCCGTGTAGTACTCGTTGCGGCTGTCGTAGGTGATGACCGCGCCGCGGATCTCGTCGATGATCTTCGCGCCCGCGCCAGACACGCGCGCCGCGCGGGCATGGCCGATCAGCTTGTTGACCTCCGACTTGCCGTCGTATTCGATGCGGTCGCCCCAGCCGTCGATGTACTCGTCCACGCCGTCGCGCTTCTGGCGGATGTACGCCTGGCGGCCCGGCTTGGCGGTGGCGATGGCGTACTGGTAGCCCTCGGGGTCGGTGCGCAGCTCGGCGGCGTCCGACTTCAGCACCATCGTGCCCTTGGTCAGCACCACGTTGCCGGTGAGCGTGTAGATCTGCTTGACGTCATCGTAGCTGGCGTTGTCGGCCTCCAGCACCAGCGGCTTGCCCTGGTCCGCGCGTTCGGCAAAGGCCGGCGCGGCCAGCGTCAGGCCGATGGCGGCAAGGGCGCCCAGCAGGGCGGGCGCGAGGCGGCGACAGGACGATGTCGTCAGGGATGCGGTCATGTTTGGCGAATGATGAGATGAAGACGGCGACCAGGGCGCGCCGCCGCGTGGGCGGCTGCCGGCGTCACTGGGTCCTGGTCTGCCCCTGCGGCGGGTTCATGATGATCGTGCCGCGTACGTTGCCCAGCAATTGTACTTCGCGGGTGACGTTGTTGAAGATCATGCCGTTGGCGGTCATGACCGACGGGCCGCGCGTCAGCTCCACGGCCTTGTCGGTCTTGACGATGTCGTCGTTGACCAGCAACTGGAAGTATTGCGAGGCGGCGGTCATGCGCGGGTCCTTCGACGGATCGGCGCCGGCCTGCCGGATGACGAAGGCGTTGCCGTACAGGTCGATCACCGACCCCTCGGCGTTCATCACGCCGCGGTCGGAATTGGCAGTCACGGGCGGCCGGTCGGCCTCGTACGAGCGCATGGCCGGCGTGGTCACCTCGTAGGTCTGGTCGTCCTCGAAATGGATCATCCTGACGCCGGTGAAGCGCAGCTTGGTGGATCCGTCCTCGGCCAGCTCGGTGGCCGAGAAGCGCTCCATCCAGTAGTCGGGCTCGTGGCGCTTGGCGCGCGACTGCTCGGCGTCCTCGCGCGGTGAGTTCAATTGCACGAGCCAGAACGTGCTGCCGGCGACGATGGCCATCAGCAGCAGCGGCAGCAGCCGCATGACCATTCCGGTGAGTCTGGACAGGAAGTCCGGCATCGTTCAGATGACCTTGGCGCGCGTCAGGTCATGGATATGGAGCGCGCCCACCAGGCGGCCGTCGCCATCGACGACCAGTAGCTGGTTGATGCGGTTCGTTTCCATGATCTGCACGGCTTCCACGGCCAACTGGTCCTGGTTTACCGTGCGCGGGTTATGGTGCATGACGTCCCCGATCGGCACGGTCTTCCAGTCGCGCGGGGTTTCCAGCAGGCGGCGCAGGTCGCCGTCGGTGAACACGCCGATGGCGCGGCCATCGGGGTCCACCACGGCGGTCATGGCCATGCCCTTGCGCGTGATTTCCATCAGCGCCTGGGCCAGCGGCGTGCTTTCGCGCACCTCGGGCACCGCGTTGCCGGTGCGCATGACGTCGCGCACGTGGGTCAGCAGCTTGCGGCCCAGCGCGCCGCCGGGATGGGAGCGGGCGAAATCCTCCTCGCCAAAGCCGCGCGCGTCGAGCACGGCCACCGCCAGCGCGTCGCCCAGGGCCAGCGCGGCCGTGGTGCTGGCCGTAGGGGCCAGGTTCAGCGGGCAGGCTTCCTGCGCGACGGCGCCGTCCAGGTGGGCGTCCGACAGCTTGGCCAGGTTCGACCCGGCATTGCCGGTGATCGAGATCAAGCCGGCGCCGATGCGCTTGACGATCGGCACGATCGACAGCAGTTCGGCGGTCTCGCCCGAGTTCGAGAACGCGATCAGCACGTCGTCGCGCGTGATCATGCCCAGGTCGCCGTGGCTGGCCTCGGCCGGGTGGACGAAGAACGACGGCGTGCCGGTGGAGGCCAGCGTGGCGGCCACCTTGCGGCCGATGTGGCCGGACTTGCCGATGCCGGAGACCACCACGCGCCCGGTGCAGCCGAGAATCATCTCGACCGCCTTGGTGAACGCGGGCGTCAGCCGGCCGGCCAGCGCCGAAACGGCGTCGGCCTCGATCTGAAGGGTGTGGCGAGCGAGCGCGAGTGCTCGATCCGCATCGAAATTGGCTATCATGGCGCTGGAGTATACCAACGAATGCGATGGCGTCTGGCCCGGCGATCCGCCCGGCCGCCATGACGACCGCCGCGCTTGCCGTCTCTTGCCGGCGGGGTGCCGATGCCGGCTCAGGCGCGTGCCCGGCCGGTGTTTCCAAAGCCTGCCGAATGCATTCTCCGCTGGAACTGACCCTCGTGCTGCTGGCCGCCGCCGTCTTCGGCGTGGTGGCGTTCCGCATGCTGCAACTGCCGCCCATGCTGGGCTACCTGGCGGTGGGCATCCTGATCGGCCCGCACGCGCTGGGCCTGGCCAGCGACACCGGCCAGACCAAGTACCTGGCCGAATTCGGCGTGGTCTTCCTGATGTTCTCGATCGGCCTGGAGTTCAGCCTGAGCAAGCTGCGGGCGATGAAGCGGCTGGTGTTCGGGCTGGGCGGGTCGCAGGTGGCGCTGTCGATGCTGGCGGTGGTGCCCGCGAGCTGGCTGTTCAGCTGGCTGTTCCCGCTGTCCTGGCAGGCGTCGGTGGCGCTGGGCGGGGCGCTGGCCATGTCGTCGACGGCCATCGTCGTCAAGATGCTGTCCGAGCGGATGGAGCTGGAAAGCGAGCACGGCCGCAACATCATCAGCGTGCTGCTGTTCCAGGATCTGGCCGTGGTGCCGCTGCTGATCATCATCCCGGCCCTGTCGCGCGATCCGGGCGACCTGGCCGCCGCGCTGGGCCTGGCCACGGTCAAGATCGTCGTGGCGCTGAGCCTGATCTTCTTCGTGGGGCAGCGCCTGATGAGCCGCTGGTTCCACATCGTGGCGGCGCGCCGGTCGCAGGAACTGTTCATGCTGAACCTGCTGCTGGTGACGCTGGGCATGGCGGCGCTGACCGAGCGGCTGGGCCTGTCGATGGCGCTGGGCGCGTTCATGGCGGGCATGCTGATCTCCGAGACGCCTTACCGCCATCAGGTGGAAGAAGACATCAAGCCGTTCCGCGACGTGCTGCTGGGCCTGTTCTTCGTCACCATCGGCATGCTGCTGAACGTGCGCGTGGTGTTCGACCACGTCTGGCTGGTGCTGGGCCTGCTGGTCATCCCCATCGTGTTCAAGCTGGTGCTGATTACCGGGCTGGCGCGGCTGTTCGGCTCGCGCCAGGGGGTGGCCATCCGCACGGGCCTGGGGCTGGCGCAGGCCGGCGAGTTCGGGTTCGTGCTGCTGAACCAGATCGACGGCATGGGGCTGGTGGACCCGGTGCTGATCCAGGTGATCCTGGCGTCGATGCTGCTGTCGATGCTGGCCGCGCCGTTCCTGATCCAGTACAGCGACGCCATCGTGCTGCGCTTTGCCGCCAACGAATGGCTGATGCAGTCGCTGAACATGACGCGCATTGCCGCCCAGAGCCTGCAGACCGAGAAGCACGCGATCATCTGCGGCTACGGCCGCAGCGGCCAGAACCTGGCGCACATGCTGGAGCGGGAGGGCATCAACTACGTGGCGCTGGACCTGGACCCGGACCGCGTACGCGAGGCCGCCGCCGCTGGCGATACCGTGGTCTATGGCGACGCCGGCCGGCGCGAATCGCTGATCGCGGCCGGTATCCACCGGGCGGCGCTGGTCGTGGTGACCTACGCCAACACGCCGTCGGCCGTGAAAGTGCTCCATCACGTGCAGGAACTGGAGCCCGCCATGCCGGTGATCGTCCGGACCGTGGACGATTCGGAGCTGGACACCCTGCAGAAGGCCGGCGCCACCGAGGTGGTGCCCGAGATCATCGAGGGCAGCCTGATGCTGGCGTCCCACGCGCTGGTGCTGCTGGGCGTGCCGATGCGCCGCGTGGTGCGCGGCGTCCAGCAGGCCCGCGATGCGCGCTACAGCCTGCTGCGCGGCTACTTCCACGGGCGCGACGACGAGGAAGACATGGTCGAGCGCGATACCGTGCGGCTGCATTCGGTGTCGCTGGGCCCCGAGCACACGGCGGTGGGCCGCCGGCTGGGCGCGCTGGGGCTGGAGCGGATTGGCGTGGAGGTGACGGCGGTGCGCCGGCGCGGCATCCGCGCGTTCGATCCGCAGCCCGAGACCGTGCTGGAACCGGGCGACATCATCGTGCTGCGTGGCACGCCCGAGGCGCTGGAGTCTGCCGAAGTCCGGCTGTCACAGCAGTAGGCGGGCGGGCTCAGGCCGAGCCCGTGCGCCGGGCCTCGGCGATTGCGGGGGTGGGGCGGCGGGTGCCGCCGTTGTCGACCCACGATGCCGGCAGGCTGTCGAGCACCGCGCGGGCGTCGAGCGACCGGATCGGCACATGGGGATCAGCCGGAATGCGTCCCTCGTTCTGCAGTAGCAGGTAGCGCATGCAGCACACGCGCAGAAAGGACGCGAAGTTGGCAGACAGCGACGCCTCGCCGCGATATTCGGCCAGTTCGTCGTGCAGGCGCGCCAGCAACTGGTTGACGCTCATCGCGTCGCGCCGGGCCAGCTCCTCCAGCACCTCCCAGAACAGCGTTTCCAGCCGGATGCTGGTAGCCACGCCGTGCAGGCGCAGCGAGCGGGACTGGGTCTGGTACGAGTCCGGATTGGCCCGGACAAAGATTTCACACATGCGGCCACTCCCGTGCGCAGCGGCCGGACCGGCCGCGTTCGGAAGCCTCTACTCTACGATCCGCGTTCCCAGCACGGCAAGAAACTGCGCCAGCCACGCGGGATGCGCCGGCCAGGCGGGCGCCGTCACCAGGTTGCCGTCGGTGTGGGCCTGGTCGACCGGGATGTCGGCATAGGTGCCGCCGGCCAGCCGCACTTCCGGGGCGCAGGCCGGATAGGCCGAACAGGTACGGCCTTCGAGCACGTCGGCGGCGGCCAGCAGCTGGGCGCCGTGGCAGACCGCCGCGATCGGCTTGTTGGCCTGGGCGAAATGGCGCACGATCTCGATCACGCGGTCGTTCAGGCGCAGGTACTCGGGCGCCCGGCCGCCCGGGATCACCAGCGCGTCGTAGCTGGCCGGCTGGACATCGGCAAACGTGGCATTGAGCGTGAAATTGTGGCCGCGTTTTTCGCTGTAGGTCTGGTCGCCCTCGAAGTCGTGGATGGCCGTGGCGCAGTGGTCGCCGGCCTTCTTGTCCGGGCAGACCGCGTGGACCGTGTGGCCCACCATCTGGAGTGCCTGGAACGGCACCATGGTCTCGTAGTCCTCGGCGAAGTCGCCCACCAGCATCAGAATCTTCTTTGCCATAGCTGTCTCCTGTATGGTTACGGGTTGCGGCCGCCCGGGCAGCCCGGCCATTGTGCGGCGGCCCGGCGCGGCGCGGGTGGTAGCCCGTTACCGCATGATCCTTTCCTACAGATTCCCCATGGCAGATTCCATCATCCAGTCCCCCGACCTCGGCGATGTCACCGGTTACCTGCGTGACCGCATCCGCACCGTGCCGGACTGGCCGCAGCCCGGCGTGCAGTTCCGCGACATCACGCCGCTGCTGCAGAACCCCAAGACCCTGCGCGTGCTGATCGACGTGTTCGTGCACCGCTACATGGACCAGCAGCTCGACCTCGTGGCCGGCATCGACGCGCGCGGCTTCATCCTGGGGTCGATCATCGCCTACGAGCTGAACCTGGGCTTCGTGCCGATCCGCAAGAAGGGCAAGCTGCCGTTCCAGACCGTGGCCGAGGAGTACGAGCTGGAGTACGGCAGCGCCACGGTGGAGATCCACGCCGATGCCTGCAAGGCCGGCGACCGCGTGCTGCTGATCGACGACCTGATTGCCACCGGCGGCACGATGATGGCCGGGCGCAAGCTGCTGGAGCGGCTGGGCGCCACGGTGGTGGAGGGCGCGGCCATCGTCGATTTGCCCGAGCTGGGCGGCTCGAAGCTGCTGCACGCGGCCGGGCTGCCGCTGTTCACGGTCTGCAAGTTCGAAGGGCATTGACCGGCACGCAACGCCGCGGCCCCGTCAGACCTGGGTGTCATTGCCCCACATGTCCGCGCGGCGCATAATGCCCCATTGATAACATCGCGATGACCGGGCGGGCCGCCCTTTTTCGCTTGCCAAGCCTCGCCAGCCGGCACCGGTCACGAAGGGACGCGCAATGGGCGTACTGCTTCATCTTCTCTCCGGCGTGGCGCTCCTGGTCTGGGGCACCAACATCGTCAAGGTCGGCATCCTCCGGGTGTACGGCGCCAACCTGCGCCAGGTGCTGTCGGTCAGCGTTTCCAACCGGTTCAAGGCGTTCGCGGCCGGCCTGGGCGTGACCGGCCTGGTGCAGAGCAGCAACGCCACCGCCGTCATCGTCAGCTCGTTCGTGGGCCGGGGCCTGATTGCCGTGGCGCCGGCGCTGGCCATCATGCTGGGCGCCAACGTGGGCACGGCGCTGATGGTGCAGGTGTTCTCGCTGGACCTGTCCTGGCTGTCGCCGCTGCTGATCTTCGTCGGCGTGATCCTGCATCTGTCGTGGAAGGGCAGCAAGGCCGGCCACGTGGGGCGCGTGCTGATCGGCCTGGGGCTGATCACGCTGGCGCTGGAACTGATCTCGATCGCCACGCGGCCGGTGGTGCAGGCCGCCGGGGTCAAGGTGCTGTTCAGCACGCTGACCGGCGACGCCGCGCTGGACATGCTGATCGGCGCCTTCCTGACCATCCTCTGCTATTCGAGCCTGGCCGTGGTGCTGTTCTGCGGCGCGCTGGCCAAGGCGGGCGTGGTGTCGATTCCCGTGGCGCTGGCGCTGGTGCTGGGGGCCAACCTCGGCTCGGGCATCTCGGCGCTGCTGACCACTTCGGGCAACAACCAGCCCGGCAAGCGCGTGACGCTGGGCAACCTGCTGTCGCGGCTGGTGGGCTGCCTGGTGGCGCTGCCGCTGCTGATCCAGGCGCAGGACCTGCTGGCGCTGGTCGATACGGACCCGCAGCGGCTGGTCGTCAACTTCCACCTGCTGTTCAACGTGGCGCTGGCCGTGCTGCTGCTGGGCGCCACCGGGCCGCTGGCGCGGCTGTGCGAGGCGATCCTGCCGGGCCGCAATACCGGCGACAGCCAGGTGACGCCGCGCCACCTGGACGCCGCCGCGCTGTCCACGCCCACGCTGGCGCTTTCCAACGCCGCCCGCGAGGTGCTGCGCATCGGCGACCGCATCGAGCAGATGCTGGACAACCTGCTGCGCGTGCTGCGCACCAACGACCTGAAGCTGGCCAACGCCACCTGCCGCATCGACAACGAGGTGGACGACCTCTACACGGCCATCAAGCTCTACCTGACCCAGATCAGCACCGAGGCGCTGGACGAGCGCGACGGCCAGCGCTGGACCGAGATCATCTCGCTGACCATCAACCTGGAGCACGCGGGCGACCTGATCGAGCGGGTCATCATGGACGCCCGCGAGAAGAAGATCGCGCACAACCTGTCGTTCTCCGAGGCCGGCATGGAGGAAATTGCCGAGATGCATCGGCGGGTGGTCGGCAACCTGCGGCTGGGCCTGTCGGTCTTCCTGACCGGCGACATCCGCAGCGCCCAGCAGCTGATGGCCGAGAAGGCCAACTTCCGCGACCTGGAACGCCAGTACGCCCGCTCGCACTTGCAGCGCGTGGCCGTGCAGACCGCCGAAAGCATCGAGACCAGCTCGCTGCACCTGGACGTCATCAGCGAACTGAAGCGCCTGAACTCGCTGTTCTGCGCCACGGCGTACCCGGTGCTGGAACAGGCGGGCCTGATGAACCGCAGCCGGATGAAGGAAGACACGCCTGGCGGCGTGGGGGACGTGGCGGAAGTGCGGTAGGCCCCGCGGGGGGGGCTGAGGACTAGCTCCCCTCTCCCGCACGCGGGAGAGGGGCTGGGGGTGAGGGCGTTGAGGTGCAAATTGCGACAAGTTGACGCTTGCACCGCCGGCCCTCACCCCCGACCCCTCTCCCGCAGGCGGGAGAGGGGAGAAAGAAGGGACTGGAGCGGCCCCCTTATCCCCGCTTCAGCAACGGCTTCAGATACTTCCCGGTGAAGCTGGCCTTGCTGGCCGCTACCGTTTCCGGCGTGCCCTTGGCGATGACCTGGCCGCCGCCGGCGCCGCCTTCGGGGCCCATGTCGATCAGCCAGTCGGCGGTCTTGATGACGTCGAGGTTGTGCTCGATGATCACGACCGTGTTGCCGTGGTCGCGCAGCTTCTGGATGACCTTGAGCAGCAGCTCGATGTCGTGGAAGTGCAGCCCGGTGGTCGGCTCGTCGAGGATGTAGAGCGTGCGGCCCGTGTCGCGCTTGGACAGTTCGAGCGACAGCTTCACGCGCTGCGCCTCGCCGCCGGACAGCGTGGTGGCCGACTGGCCCAGCCGGATATAGCCCAGCCCCACGTCCAGCAGCGTCTGCAGCTTGCGGCGCACCACGGGCACGGCGCTGAAGAACTCGTGCGCCTGTTCCACGGTCAGGTCCAGCACCTCGGAGATATTGCGCCCCTTGTACTGCACTTCCAGCGTCTCGCGGTTGTAGCGCTGGCCGTGGCAGACGTCGCACGGCACGTAGACGTCGGGCAGGAAGTGCATCTCCACCTTGATCACGCCGTCGCCCTGGCACGACTCACAGCGCCCGCCCTTGACGTTGAACGAGAACCGGCCCGGGTCGTAGCCGCGCTCCTTGGCCGACGGCACGCCCGCGAACAGCTCGCGGATCGGCGTGAACAGGCCCGTGTAGGTGGCCGGGTTCGACCGCGGCGTGCGGCCGATCGGGCTCTGGTCGACGTTGATGACCTTGTCGAAATGCTCCAACCCGTCGATATGGTCGTGCGGCGCCGGCTCCGCCGTGGAGCCGTACAGGTGGCGCGCCACGGCGTTGTACAGGGTGTCGTTGATCAGCGTCGACTTCCCCGATCCCGAGACACCGGTAATGCAGGTCAGCAGCCCGACCGGAATCTCGGCCGACACGTTACGCAGGTTGTTGCCCGTGGCGTTGACGATGCGCAGCATGCGCTCCTCGTCGGGCGCGGCGCGCTGCTTCGGCACCTCGATCGTGCGCTGGCCGGACAGGTACTGGCCCGTCAGTGACGCCGGCGACTGCTCGATCTGCGCCGGCGTGCCCTCGGCCACGATCATCCCGCCATGCACGCCGGCACCCGGCCCGATGTCGACGACGTAGTCGCACGCGCGGATCATGTCCTCGTCGTGCTCCACCACCAGCACCGAGTTGCCGATGTCGCGCAGATGCTTGAGGGTGCCGATCAGGCGGTCGTTGTCGCGCTGGTGCAGGCCGATGGACGGCTCGTCCAGCACGTACATCACGCCGGTCAGCCCCGAGCCGATCTGCGACGCCAGCCGGATGCGCTGCGCCTCGCCGCCCGACAGTGTGTCGGCGCTGCGCTCCAGCGACAGGTAGTCCAGCCCCACGTTATTGAGGAAGTTCAGCCGCGCCGAGATCTCCTTGACGATCTTGTCGGCAATCTCGCGCTTGGCGCCGTGCAGGTTCAGCGTCAGGAACCAAGTCAGCGCGTCCCGCAGCGGCAGGCTGTTGATCTCGTAGATGGCCCGCGCCTGCGCGTCCTCGCCAATCTTGACGTGGCGCGCCTCGGTGCGCAGCCGCGTGCCGTGGCAGACCGGGCACGCCTGATTGTTCTGGTACTTGGCCAGTTCCTCGCGCACGGCCGCCGAATCGGTCTCGCGGTAGCGGCGCTCCAGGTTCGGGATGATGCCCTCGAACGCATGCTCGCGCACCGTGGTGCGGCCGCGTTCGTTGATGTACGTGAACGGGATTTCCTGCTCGCCCGACCCCTGCAGCACCACCTGCTGCACCTCGGCGGGCAGGTCCTCGAACGCGGTCTCGGTGTCGAAGTCGAAATAGGCCGCCAGGCTCTGCAGCATCTGGAAGTAGAACTGGTTGCGGCGGTCCCAGCCCTTGATGGCGCCCGAGGCCAGCGACAGGTTCGGAAAGGCCACCACGCGCTTCGGGTCGAAGAACGTGATCTGGCCCAGCCCGTCGCAGCTCGGGCAGGCGCCCATCGGGTTGTTGAACGAGAACAGCCGCGGCTCCAGCTCCTGCAACGAATACGAGCAGATCGGGCAGGCAAAGCGCGAGCTGAAGACATGCTCGTGGCCCGTGTCCATCTCCAGCGCGATGGCGCGGCCGTCGGCCAGCCGCAGCGCGGTTTCGAACGATTCGGCCAGCCGCTGCTTGATGTCGGCGCGCACCTTGACGCGGTCCACGACCACGTCGATCGAGTGCTTCTCGGTCTTCTTGAGCTTGGGCAGGCTGTCCACCTCGTAGACCTTGGCGGCCGCCTCGTGCGCGGTGCCGCCGCCCGAGCGGATGCGAAAACGCACGAAGCCCTGCGCCTGCATGGCATCGAACAGGTCCGTGTGCTCGCCCTTGCGGTCCGAGACCACTGGCGCCAGGATCATCAGCTTGGTGTCCTCGGGCAGCGCCAGCGCGGCGTCCACCATCTGCGAGACGCTCTGGGCCTGCAGCGCGATGTGGTGATCGGGGCAGTAGGGCGTGCCGGCGCGGGCGTAGAGCAGGCGCAGGTAGTCGTGGATCTCGGTGACGGTGCCGACGGTGGAGCGGGGATTGTGGCTGGTGGCCTTCTGTTCGATCGAGATCGCCGGGGACAGCCCCTCGATCAGGTCGACGTCGGGCTTTTCCATCAGTTGCAGGAACTGGCGGGCGTAGGCGGACAGCGATTCGACGTAGCGGCGCTGGCCCTCGGCGTAGAGCGTGTCGAACGCCAGCGAGGACTTGCCCGAGCCCGACAGGCCCGTGATCACCACCAGCTTGTTGCGCGGCAGGTCCAGGTTGATGTTCTTCAAATTGTGGGTGCGCGCCCCACGGATCTTGATTTCTTCCATATCCCGTTCGTTCGCCCGGTGGGCCGCGGCCAGCAGCATGCCGGCCGTGCCCGCGGAAATTCGATGTGCCTTGCCCGACGCCTGGAATGGCCCGCCGCACGCGGCCGCCAGCCCGCTGCCGCGCACTTTTCCGGGTCCCGCCCGCACTGCACGTGACCGGGAAAGCGCGAGAAGCAAACCTGCTAATATACCGAACTTCGGTTTCCGGGGTTGCCCGGCGCCAGACGGCCCCGCCCGGGCGCCCGGCCGCCAGCGGCGCTGGCGTCACGGCGGCGGCGGGCCGATCAATGTCCGCCACGCCAGACATGGCGGTACCTGGCAACTCGCGGGCACCGGCCTGATCGAAGCTGCCGGGCTGCCGATGCGGCGACCGGACCAGAATTCCACCAACGACCGCGATGCCGTCGATCCCGCCTTCTTCTCCTAGCCTTGCCGCCGACCCGGCCCCCGCCGAGACCCTGCGCGACCGCATGACGCGCGGCGAACTGCGCGCGAGCCTGTCGCTGGCCAGCATCTTCGCCCTGCGCATGCTGGGCCTGTTCCTGATCCTGCCCGTCTTTGCCGAATTCGCGCGCACGCTGCCCGACGGGCACGACGCCCAGCGCGTGGGCCTGGCCATGGGCATCTACGGCCTGATGCAGGCGTTCCTGCACATCCCGCTGGGCTGGCTGTCGGACCGCGTGGGCCGCAAGCCGGTCATGGTGGCCGGCCTGCTGCTGTTCGTGGCCGGCGGGCTGGTGGCGGCCTTTGCCGATACGCTGACCGGCATCACCGTGGGCCGCGCGCTGCAGGGCATGGGCGCCATCTCGGCGGCCATCACGGCCTGCATTGCCGACCTGACGCGCGAGCGCCATCGCACCAAGGCCATGGCGATGGTGGGCGGCAGCATCGGGCTGACGTTCGCGCTGTCGCTGGTGATTGCATCGCCGCTGCTGCACGCCATCGGCATGCCCGGCATCTTCGGCCTGATGGCGGTGCTGGGCGTGCTGGCCATCGGCGTGACGATCTTCCTGGTGCCAGCCCCGCCGCCGCCGCATCCGGTGCAACTGCCGTTCCGGCAGGTGCTGCTCAACGCCGACCTGATCCGCCTGAACGTGGGCGTGCTGGCGCTGCACGCCAGCCAGGTGGCGATGTTCATGGTGGTGCCGGCCATGCTGGCCGACGCCGGGATGCCGCTGGACCAGCACTGGAAGGTGTACCTGCCCGTGGTGCTGGTGTCGTTCCTGCTGATGCTCGGGCCGATGATGGCCGCCGAGCGCTACGGCAAGGTGCGGCCGGTGCTGCTGGCGTCCGTGGCGCTGATGACGGCCGTGCAGCTGCTGTTCGCCACCGTGCACGGTCTCTGGCCGATCGCCGGCGTGCTGCTGCTGTTCTTCGTCGCGTTCAACGTGCTGGAGGCCATGCAGCCGTCGCTGGTGTCGCGCTATGCGGCCGCCAGCCGTGGTGCCGCGCTGGGCATCTACAACACCACGCAGGCGCTGGGGCTGTTCCTGGGCGGCGTGGCGGGCGGCTGGCTGCTCAAGCACGAAGGCCGCCCGGCAGTGTTCGTGGGCTGCGCGGCCGTGCTGCTGCTCTGGCTTATAATCGCCTGGAGCATGAAGGCGCCGCCGGCCCGCAAGCAGGAAGCCGGCCCGGCCGTGGCGGCTTAGACACACTTTTTAAAGTCTCCGCAACAGCCCGAAACGCTTTTTCCCGATACAGGCGGTAGCATTCGACACGCGCCCGACGGTCTCTCCGGACGGCGCGTGATGTCGTTAACGGGCGGCATCCCTGGGCGTTCCTGCGCCCGTCGCGCCGCCATTCATCCCGCGAACCTCGCACTACGTTTAACGCCGCGCTGAAAGGGCGCGGTCCTTGGAGATCTTCACCATGGCATCGGTCAACAAAGTCATCCTCGTCGGCAACCTGGGCGCCGACCCGGAAACCCGCTACATGCCCAGCGGCGACGCCGTCACCAACATCCGGCTCGCGACGACCGACCGCTACAAGGACAAGCAGAGCGGCGAGTTCAAGGAAGCGACCGAATGGCACCGCATCGCGTTCTTCGGCAAGCTGGCCGAGATCGCCGGCCAATACCTGCGCAAGGGTTCGTCGGTCTATATCGAAGGCCGCATCCGCACCCGCAAGTGGCAGGACCAGTCCGGCCAGGACAAGTACAGCACCGAAATCGTCGCCGACCAGATGCAGATGCTGGGCGCCCGCCAGGGCGGCGGTGGCGGCGGTGACGAGGGCGGCTACGGCGGCGGTGGCGGTGGTGGCGGCGGCTACAGCCGCGAATCGCAAGGCGGCAGCGGTGGCGCCGGCTACGGCGGCGGCCGCGGCCAGGGCGGCGGCGGTGCTGGTGGCAGCGGCGGCCAGCAGGGCGGCCAGCGTCGCCAGCAACAGTCGTCGAACGGCTTCGAGGATATGGACGACGATATTCCGTTCTGAAGCGGCCCCGGCTGCCACGGAAAGACAAGAACCCCGCGACTCGCGGGGTTTTTTTATTGCGGCAGGCTCACGCGCCCGCCGCGGGCGGCTGTGCGCCGATGGCCCGCATCTCGCGGTGGATGGCGTTGCGGTCCAGCACGTGCAGGGGCAGGTTCACGAACAGCGTGACGCGGTTCAGGATCTGGCGGAAGACCTGGTCGAAGACCTTGCGCTTCTCGTCGTCGGAGCCCTGAATGGCGGCCGGGTCCATGAAGCCCCAGTGCGCGGTCATCGGCGTGCCGGGCCAGATCGGACAGGTCTCGCCGGCGGCCTGGTCGCAGACCGTGATGACGAAGTCCATCTGCGGCGCGCCGGGCTGGGCGAACTCGTCCCAGCCCTTGCTGCGCAGGTTCGCGGTGTCGTAGCCGATGGACCGGCACAGGTCGACCGCCATCGGATGGACCCGGCCGGTCGGCTGGCTGCCGCCGCTGTAGGCCCGGAAGCGGCCCTTGCCCAGCACGTTGAACAGCGCCTCGGCCATCACGCTGCGGGCGGAGTTGCCGGTGCAGAGCACCAGCACGTTGTACGTCTTGTTGTCGGACATGGCTGCCTCGGGATGCGGTTGCGGGGGCGGGGGGCTCAGCAGCAGCCGGAGGCCGGCGTGCAGCCACGGGCCGGGGTGGCCGGGGTGGCCGGCTGCGGCACGGCGTCGAACTGACGGGGCACGCAGCAGGCCGATGCCTCGGCGCCGCGGTCGCGCGATTCGCCGTAGGTGGGCGCGTCGCCGAGCGTCTGGAACGATTCCCACGCGATGCCGGTGGGGTCCACCGACCAGTGCTTGCTCGATCGGGCGTAGCAGCAGTTGGTCTCGGACTGCGTCTGCATCGGCAGGTCGGCGCTGGCCAGCCGCGCCTGCATTGCCGCCAGTTCGTCGGCCGTTTCCACCTGGATGCCCAGGTGGTCCACGCCGGGCTGGTCGGTGCGATTCGAGATCGCGAAGTTCACGCGCGGGTCGTCGAGCGCCCACTTGGCATAGTCGTCGCGCACGACGGTGGGTTCGGCGTCGAACAGGGCCGAGTAGTAGCGGATGCTGGCCGACAGGTCGGCCACGCTGACGTGGACGTGAAAGCGCTTCATGGTTCAGGACTCCGTGGCGGCGGAACAGGCGGACACCGGCGAACACGGCGCGCCGCCGCAGCAGTTCTCGGTGAGGTAGCCCAGCAGGGCATTCATGGTTTCGAAGCGGGCCATGTAGACGATGGAGCGGCCTTCCTGGCGGCTGGCCAGCAGGCCCGCGCGGTGCAATTCCTTGAGGTGGAACGACAGCGACGAGGCCGGCATCTCCATCAACTCGGCAATGCGGCCGGCCGGCAGCCCGTCGGGGCCGGCCTGGACCAGCAGACGAAAAACGGCCAGCCGGGCGGCATGGGCCAGCGCGGCGAGCGCTTCGATGGCTTGATTGGTTTCCATTATTCGAATGTAGTCGAAATATGGAAACCAGGCAAGGCGGGAATGTGGCCAATGCCCGGGTGGAACTTCCGCAACTTACGCAGGCAGGAAGAAGAATGTCAGCGCCAGCGTGAAGTAGACGACCAGCAGTTGCATGCCCTTGAACCAGTCGGCATACCCGTCGCTGGCCATCTGGGCCGTGACGACCACGGCCAGGATCACCACCAGCACCAGCGCCGGCCGGAACGCCAGGTCCATCGGCACGGGGCCGATGAACAGGCTGGCCAGTACCAGGACCGGGGCGACGAACAGCGCCACCTGCACGCTGGAGCCGACGGCGATGGAGAAGGACAGGTCCATGCGGTTGTTCATCGCCGCGGTAATGGCCGTGGCGTGCTCGGCGGCGTTGCCGAGGATGGCCACCACGAACGCGCCGACGAAGATCGTGCTGAGCCCGTACCGCGCCATCATCGGCGTGATCGATCCCACGAGGATCTCGCTCATCCAGGCCGTGCCGGCGGTGGCAACTACCAGGATCGCCACGGCGCGCGGGATGGAGACGTGGGCCGGGGCCGCCGGCGCGTCTCCCGTGTCGGCCGGGCGGACGCCACGAAACAGGTCCGGGTGCGTGGCCAGCGAGAACACCAGGTAGAGCGCGTAGACCAACAGCAGCGCCACGGAGAGATAAACGCTGAGCCAGTTCAGCGTGGCCGATGTACCGCCGACGGTCTCGAACGCCGCGGGCAGGATCAGCGCAATGGCCGACAGGATCAGCATGGTCGCCTGCGAGCGTGCCCCGCGCGGGTTGAACTGCTGCTCGTGGTAGCGCGTGCCGCCGGCCAGCATCGCCGCGCCAAACACCAGCAGCAGGTTGCCGACAATGGACCCGACGATCGACGCCTCCACCACCTCGTGCAGCCCGGCGCGCAACGCCACCAGCGCGATGATCAGCTCGGCCGCGTTGCCGAACGTCGCGTTCAGCAGGCCGCCCACGGCTTCGCCCAGGTGCTCGGCCAGCGCCTCCGTGGCCCGGCCCATCTGCTGCGCCAGCGGCAGGATGGCCACGGCCGACACGACGAAGATGGCCAGGTGCTGGTGCGGCGCGAGCAACTCGGCCGCGATGGCGATCGGGACGAAGACCAGCAGGTAGTGCAGCCGCATGCCGCGCCGTCAAGACAGGATCATGATGACCACCATCCCCCAGATCGTCAGCAGCGTGTTGCCGACCGCGTAGGTCACCGTATAGCCCAGCCCCGGCACCTGGCTCCTGGCCGCTTCGCAGACCATGCCCAGGGCCGCCGTGGTGGTGCGGGAGCCGGCGCAGATGCCCAGGATCAGCGCCGGGTGGAAGCGGAACACGTACTTGGCCAGGAACATGCCCAGGATCAGCGGCACCGTGGTGGCGAAGATGCCCCACAGGAACAGGCTGATGCCCAGCTTCTGCAGCCCGGCGATGAACCCCGGCCCGGCCGAGATGCCCACGACGGCGATGAACACGTTCAGCCCCACCGAGTTCATGAACCAGAGCGTCGGCTCGGGAATGCGGCCGAACGTCGGGTGGATGGCGCGGAACCAGCCGAACACGATGCCGGCGATCAGCGAGCCGCCAGCCGTGGAGATCGTGATCGGGATGCCCGCCACGTTGATGACGATGGCGCCGATCAGCGCGCCCACCGTGATCGCCAGCGACACGAACGCCACGTCGGTGACCGTAGTCGGCCGGTCCACGTAGCCGAGCTGCCGCGCGGCGGCGTTGATGTCCTGCGTGCGGCCCACCACCGTGATGACGTCGCCACGGTACAGCCGCGTCTTCGGCAGCACGGGGATGACCGTCTCGGTCGGGCCGCGCTTGATCTTCTTCAGGAACACGCCGCGCGCGCCGGGCCAGCGCGCCAGCGCCTCCAGCGGCTTGTCGTCCACCTCCTTGCTGGTGATGTAGATGTCCACGCCTTCGGTCGGCATGTTCAGCAGTTCGGCGTCTTCCACCTCGCGCCCGCTCGGGCCCAGCCGCAGGATCATCTGGTCGCGCTTGCCGCCGATGGCCACCACGTCGTTGGCCTCGATCACGGTGTTCTGGTCCACCTCGATGATCTTGCCGTCGCGGCGAATCCGCTCGATGAACGCCCGCACGCCTTCGCGCGTGCCGGCTTCAAGCTCGGCCACCGTCCGGCCGATGAACACGCTTTCCGGCGCCACGGCATAGGCGCGCACCTCGAAGTCGTGCCACTCGGTGGCGCCGCTGGCGCTCGACGTGCCGGCGCCAAGCATCGCCTCGTACTCGCGGCAGGCGCCCACCAGGTCGATGCCCAGCAGCTTGGGCCCGATCTGCGCCAGGATGATGGCCGACCCGACCGTGCCGAAGATGTACGTCACGGCGTAGGCAATGGGCATGCCGTCCAGCAGCACCTTGGTTTCCTCGGGCGAGCGGCCGAGCCGGTTGATGGCGTCGGTGGCCAGCCCCATCGACGCCGAGATGGTCTGCGAGCCGGCAAACAGCCCGGCCGCCGACCCAAGGTCGTAGCCGGCGATCATCGCCGCCGCCACGGCCGCGCCCAGCGAGAACACCGCCATGATCGCCGCGAAGATGGCCTGCGGCACGCCGTCCTTGGCGATGCCGCGCACGAACTGCGGCCCCACCCCGTACCCCACGGCGAACAGGAACATCAGGAAGAAGACCGACTTCACGTTGGCCGAGATCTTGACGCCCAGGATGCCGATGACGATGGCCACCAGCAGCGTCGACGTCACCGCGCCCAGGCTGAACCCCTTGAAGCTCTTGCCGCCCACCCAGTATCCGATGCCGAGCGCCAGGAAGATGGCGATCTCCGGATAGGCCTTCAGCGTGTCGACGAACCAGGTCATGGTCTTCCCTCCGGGTGTTCGAGCCGTGTTGTGCGGGAGCGAAAGGGGCAGCAGGGCGCGGGCCGTCCGCGCGCTACGTCTTCTTCGGCTTGTCCGACTTGTTGCCGTTGCCGTTGCCGTTGCCCTTGCCCAGCGCGCGGTACCGTTCCAGGTACTCGTCGCGCAGCTTGCGCACCGAGCGGCCGATCTTCACGTAGTCCTCTTCGTTGAGATTGGCCAGCGAGACGCGGCCCGACGGGTGCCGCGTGCCAAAGCCGCCGCCGGGCAGCAGCACCACGCCGGCCTCCTCGGCCAGCCGGAACAGCAGCTCGTGCGGCTGCACCTGGTCCAGCAGCCAGGTCACGAACTCCGGTCCCACCTCGCGGCTCATCTGCTCGACGTCGAGCAGCGTGTAGTAATCCACCACGTTCTCGTCCACCTCGGCCATCCGGGCGCCCATGCCGCGGTACAGCGCCGCCTTGCGGCTGCGGATCAGGCGCTTCATCGTCTGCTTGTAGGTCTCGGCCGTGTCCATGAGCGAGAACAGCGAGAACAGCACCATCTGCACCTGCTGCGGCGTGGACAGGCCGGCCGTATGGTTCAGCGCCACGGTGCGGCTGTCGGCCACCACGCGGTCGATGAACGGCAGCTTCTCCGGCGCGGTGGTGATCGACGCATAGCGCTTGTTCAGGCCCTCGCGCTCGTCCTTGGGCAGCTCGGCGATCTTGCTGTCCAGCAGGTTGGTCTTGTGCGTGGCGATGACGCCCAGCCGCCAGCCCGTGGCGCCAAAGTACTTCGAGTACGAGTAGACCAGGATGGTGTTCTGCGGGCACATGGCGAACAGCGACACGAAGTTGTCGGCAAAGGTGCCGTAGACGTCGTCGGTCAGGATGATCAGGTCGGGCCGCTCCTGCACGATCTCGGTGATGTACTGCAGGCTTTCGTCGCTGACGCGCACCGACGGCGGGTTGCTCGGGTTGACCAGGAAGAACGCCTTGACCTTGGGGTCGCGCAGCTTGTCCAGTTCCTCCCTGGCGTACTGCCAGCCGGCCGCCGGGTCGGCGTCGATCGACAGTTCGGTCAGGTGGTACTCGGCCAGCTCGGGAATCTCGATGTAGGGCGTGAAGATCGGCATGCCCAGCGCGATGGTGTCGCCCGGCTTGAGCAGGTGGTTCACGCGCATCGAATTGAACAGGTACGTCATGGCCGCCGTGCCGCCTTCCACGGCGTACAGGTCGAAGTCGCCCACGAACGGGTGCCGGCCAATCATCTCGCGGCGGATGTACTGCTTGACGATCTTCTCGGTCAGCCGGAGCATCCGGTCCGGCACGGGATAGTTGCAGGCCAGGATGCCTTCGCACATCTCGTACAGGAAGTCGCCGCCGTCCAACCCGAGCTGGTCCCGCACGAACGACACCGCGCCGGCCAGGAACTGCACGCCGGGCACGTCGCGGTGCTCGCGGGCGAACAGGTCGAAGCGCTCCTCGATGCCGGCGCGGCGCGGAAAGCCGCCCACGCCGGCCGTCAGGTACGAGAACGACCGCTCCGACTCGATCATCGCGAACAGGCCAAGCTGCCAGAAGCCATGGCGGGGCACCGTGGCCAGGAAGTTTGGATTGCCGCGCCCGGCGTTGAGCATCAGCCGGTTCGTGGCCCTGCCCGCGAGCTTGATCAGCTCGTCCTTCAGTTCGAATGGCGAAAGGTTCTCCAGGCCGGAGGTATCCCGCTTGTTCATTGCCCGTCTCCTCGAATCGTCAGAGGGCCGTCCGCGGCTGCCGGTGTGCCGGGCGCGGGCGTGGCCACTAAATCCCGATACTCAAGCTAGTCGGCGATTGGCACGCGCTCAATTGGCCCAAAGCCCTAACACGGGGCATTACGTGCCATTGCTGCGGTGCACGGGGGACCAAGGTCCAATGGCAGCAGCGCGTGGATGTCCAACATTGATGGGATGGACGCCGGCCCAGGCCGGTCCCTTGCCTGTGGAGGCGAATCATGGAACGTTTCGAGCACCCGTCCCGGCCGCGCGGCCTGCACCAGTTCCTTTCGGCGTCGGAAGGCCGCATCGACCGGTGGCGCACGCTGCATCGGCTGGCGCGCCAGCTGGCCGCGGCGCCGCAGGACGATGCGTCATACGCCACCCAATGCCGCGAGGTGATCCAGGAGCTGGCGCCGCTGGAGCAGTACAACGGCTATCCGGGCGTGGAACTGTTCGGCCAGGTGGAGGCGCGGCTGGCGCAGCGCGACTGGGCCAGCCTGGAAAAGCTCGTGCGGCGCATCAGCACGGCGCTGCTGTCCAACAGCTACCGCGACGAGCGCGAGGCGTGGCTGGTGGAGGACGAGGGCGAGACGCGGCTGCCCGAGTTCCTGCCGCCGTCGATCGGCAAGGGCCAGAGCCGCAAGCCGTACTTCGAGCTGCTGATCGTGGCGGCCGGCGAGCCGTCCACGTGGGGCGATCTGCGCGCGTCGTTCCGCCGGCTGCGCCGCGACGAGGACGCGTTCGTCTACGAGACCGTGGTGGTGGGCAACTTCGAGGACGCGCTGCTGGCGGCGATCTTCAACTACAACCTGCAGTCGGTGCTGATCGTCGACGGCTTCACGTTCGCGTCGCCGAACACGACGCCCGCGCTGCGCGAGATCATCACGCGCAACACGCCGGTGGGCACGGGGCAGGGCACCGGCGATACCGGCGCCACGCTGGCGCGCGTGCTGCGCCGGCTGCGGCCGGAACTGGACGTCTTCCTGTCGACGGACCGCGACGTCGGCCACCTGGCCGGCTCCGACGAGGCCGCGCCGCTGCGCCGCATCTTCTACGGCGCCGAGGAGCCGATGGAGATCCACCTGGCCATTCAGGAAGGCGTCAAGGACCGCTACGAGACGCCGTACTTCGACAACCTGAAGCACTACGCCCAGCGGCCCATTGGCACGTTCCACGCGCTGCCGGTGGCGCGCGGCAAGTCGATCTTCAAGTCGAACTGGATCCGCGACATGGGCGAGTTCTACGGCGCCAACCTGTTCCTGGCGGAGTCGTCGGCCACCACGGGCGGCCTGGACAGCCTGCTGGAGCCTACCGGCAATATCCGCCGCGCGCAGGAAAAGGCGGCCCGCGCGTTTGGTGGCGACCGCAGCTTCTTTGTCACCAACGGCACGTCCACCGCCAACAAGATCGTGCACCAGGCGATGCTGATGCCCGGCGACATCGTGCTGATCGACCGCGACTGCCACAAGTCGCACCACTACGGCGTGGTGCTGGCCGGCGCGCAGCCGCTCTACATCGACGCCTACCCGCTGACCCAGTACTCGATGTACGGCAGCCTGGCCATCCGGCCGATCAAGCAGGCGCTGCTGGCGCTGAAGGCCGAAGGCAAGCTCGACCGTGCCCGGATGCTGGTGCTGACCAACTGCACGTTCGACGGTCACATCGCCAACGTGCGGCGCACCATGCTGGAATGCCTGGCCATCAAGCCGGACCTGGTCTTCCTGTGGGACGAAGCCTGGTACGGCTACGCGCGGTTCTCGCCGCTGCTGCGCATGCGCACCGCCATGGGCGCCGCCTACAAGCTGCGCCGGATGATGGCCGACCCGGCCTACCAGAGCCGGTACGAGGCGTACCGCGAGACGGTCAAGGACATCCCCGACGACGACCCGCGGCTGCTGGACATGGAACTGCTGCCCGATCCGGCGCGCACGCGGGTGCGGGTCTACCAGACCGAGTCCGTCCACAAGTCGATGTCGGCGCTGCGGCAGGGGTCGATCATCGTCGTGGCCGACCAGGATTTCCACACGGTGGAGGCGCCGTTCAAGGAGGCGTTCTTCACGCACACGTCGACGTCGCCGAACCTGCAGATCATCGCGTCGATCGACCTCGCGCGGCGCCAGATGGAGCTGGAAGGCTACGAGCTGGTGCAGCGCGCGCTGCAGCTTGCCATCGAGCTGCGCCAGGAGATCAACGAGCACCCGCTGATCTCGAAGTATTTCCGCGCGGCCACGCCGGCCGAGATGATCCCAGAGCGGTACCGGTTGTCTGGCTTTGCCGACTACGCCGCGCCCGACAAGACGCTGGCGGACACCGCCCAGGCCGTGCGCGAGGACGAGTTCTTCCTGGATCCCACCCGCATCACGCTGCTGTGCGGCGCGGCCGGCTACGACGGCACCCAGTTCAAGGGGCTGCTGGCCGAGCAGTACGACATCCAGATCAACAAGACGTCGCGCAACAGCGTGCTGGTGCAGATCAACATCAACAACACCCGCAGCGACCTGGCGCACCTGATCAAGGCGCTGGCCGACATCTCGCGCAACCTGGACCGCAGGCTGGAGGAAGGCGGCGAGAGCGAGCGGGCCACGTTTGCCGCGCGCGTCAAGGCGCTGGTGGAGGACGTGCCGGACCTGCCCAACTTCAGCCGCTTCCACGACGCGCTGCGGCTGGACCCGCGCAGCCAGACGCCCGAGGGCGACATGCGCCGGGCGTACTACCTGGCCTACCGGCCGGAATGCTGCGAATGCATCAGGCTGAACGACCCACGCATCGACCAGCGGCTCGCCGACGGCCCGGAACTGGTATCGGCCAAGTTCGTCATCCCGTACCCGCCGGGCTTTCCGATCATGGTGCCGGGGCAGGTCATCACGCCCGAGACCATCATGTTCATGCGCAAGCTGGACGTGAAGGAGATCCACGGCTTCAACGCGGCGCGCGGGCTGGAGCTGATCCGCCCCGAAGCGCTGGGCACGGATGGCGACGGGGCGCGGGCGGACCGGGGCTGACGTTGGCCCAAAGGCCATTCGGGAAAGCGGCGCGAACTTCTAGAATCGAGATCGAACGCAGGCCCGGCCCGGCCGGGGCCGCCGCAACGCCTCTTTGACCGCGAAGGAGTACCACGATGAGAAAGACGCTGCTCGCATCCCTGTTCATGGCTGCCGGGCTGCTGGCCGCCCTGCCGGGCCATGCACAACCCGACATGAAGACCGACCTGACGCGCACGCCGGGGCAGGCCACCGCGTCGGGCACGGTCACGGCGACCGCCGTCATCACCGCCATCGACGCGGCCAACCGCAAGCTGACGCTGAAGACGCAGCAGGGCAAGACCGTGGAGATGACGGTCGGCCCCGAGGCGCGCAACTTCGAGCAGCTCAAGGTGGGCGACAAGGTCACGGTGTCTTACCGCGAGGCGCTGACCGTGAGCCTGAAGAAGGGCAGTGGCGCCGCGTCGATGCAGGAAAAGGAGATTGCCGACCGCGCGCAGCCGGGCGCGCGTCCCGGCGGCACCGTGGGCCGCGAGGTCACGGTGGTGGCCCAGGTGGTGGCCGTGAACCGCGAGGCGCAGATCGTGACCGTCAAGGGCCCGCGCGGCCAGATCGTCGACCTGATGGTCAGCGATCCCGACCAGATGAAGGACGTCAAGAAGGGCGACCGCGTGCAGGCTGTCTACACCGAGGCCGTGGCGGTGTCCGTGGAACCGGGCGCTGCCAGGTAGCCCCGCCGACGCCGGCCGGGGAGGATCCGGCCCGGCGTGTGGCCTTGTCGAAGTGCCTCGCGCGCAACATATTGCGCCGCTTTCGCACGGATTTTTGCCGCCGCATCAGGGTTTTCGCGGGGAGGTGCGCTGTAGAATAGCGCCCTGCCGACTCCCCGGCCGGCCCGGCGCGCCCTGCGACGCCGCCCGCGCCGGGTAGCCGAGCGTCCAGGCATCCCCGCTTTCCTGCGCGAATCGCCCAGCGCGACTCCGCCGATCGCAATCCCGATCCCGCCTTTTCCTGCCCGCCGGCCGACACTGTCCCTGGGCTGGCGGCGTGACGCGGATGCCGGACGCGCCACCGCGACACCCTTATCTCCTCGAACCATGAAGAAAATTGCAGCCGTACTCCTGATCTCCGGTCTTTCGTTGCTGGCCGCCTGCGGCAAGGGCGACCCGAAGCCGGCGGCCAGCCAGCCCAGCGCCAGCACCGCCATCGTCGTCGGCCTGGACGACAACTTCCCGCCGATGGGCTTCCGCGACGCCAACAATCAGCTTGTCGGCTTCGACATCGACATGGCCAAGGAGGCCGCGCAGCGCCTGGGCATGACCGTGGAGTTCAAGCCGATCGACTGGAGCGCCAAGGAGGCCGAGCTGAACGGCAAGCGCGTGGACGTGCTCTGGAACGGGCTGACGATCACCGAGGAGCGCAAGAAGAACATCAGCTTCACGGACCCGTACATGACCAACCACCAGATCGTCATCGTCACGGCCAAGTCGCCCATCCAGGCCAAGGCCGACCTGGCCGGCCGCATCGTCGGCGCGCAGGACGGCAGCAGCGCCGTGGACGCCATCAAGAAGGAAGCCAGCCTGGCCGCCAGCATGAAGGAGCTGAAGACCTTTGGCGACAACGTCACCGCGCTGATGGACCTGTCCGCCGGCCGGCTGGACGCCGTGGTGGTGGACGAGGTGGTGGGCCGCTACCTGGCCGGCAAGCGCGCCGGCGAATACCGCGTGCTGACCGAGAACTTCGGCACCGAGGACTACGGCGTGGGCGTGCGCAAGGACGACGCGGAGCTGCTGGCCAAGCTGAACAAGACGCTGGCGGCGATGAAGCAGGACGGCACGGCCGGCCGCCTGGCCACGCAGTGGTTCGGCGCCGACATCACCAAGTAAGACTCACCCAGGCCGCCGGCGCCCGGTCGGGCCAGCGGCGTGACGTTTCAGCATGGACTACGTTCTTTCTCTCCTGCCGCCGATGGTGGACGGGGCCAGGGTCACCCTGACCCTGTTCGCCATCACGCTCGCGCTGTCGGTCCCGCTGGGCCTGGTGCTGGCCCTGCTGCGCATTTCGGCCTGGAAGCCGGTCAGCACGCTCGTCAACGGCTATATCTGGCTGATGCGCGGCACGCCGCTGATGCTCCAGATGCTGTTCATCTACTTCGCGCTGCCGTTCGTGCCGTACGTCGGCATCCGGCTGCCGGACTTCCCGGCCGCCGTGGTGGCGTTCGCGCTGAACTACGCGGCGTACTTCGCCGAGATTTTCCGCGCGGGCATCCAGTCCGTGGAGCGCGGCCAGTACGAGGCCAGCAAGACGCTGGGCCTGAACTACTTTCAGACCATGCGGCGCATCGTGCTGCCGCAGATGATCGGCCGCGTGCTGCCGCCGGTCAGCAACGAGACCATCACGCTGGTCAAGGACACGTCCCTGATCTACGTGCTCGCGCTCAACGACATCCTGCGCACCGCCCGCAGCATCGTGCAGCGCGATTTCACGACCACCCCGTTTCTGGTGGCCGCGCTCTTCTACCTGGTGATGACGCTGGTCCTGACGTGGATGTTCCAACGGCTGGAGAAACGCTATGCAAGATACGATCAATGAGCCCGCCGGCGTGCGCGCGCGCCCGTTGATGGTGGCGGCGCGCGACATCCACAAGTCGTTCGGCCCGCTGGAAGTGCTGAAGGGCGTGTCGCTGTCGCTGCGCAAGGGCGACGTGACGGCCGTGATCGGGCCGTCCGGCTCGGGCAAGAGCACGCTGCTGCGCTGCCTGAACCACCTGGAGGTGATCGACGCCGGCACACTGGAGATCGAGGGCGAGCGGCTGGCGTACACGGAGGGCGGCGTCGTGCACTACGCGCGGGGCGCCGACCTGCGCCGCATCTGCGGCCGGATGGGCATGGTGTTCCAGTCGTTCAACCTGTTCCCGCACCTGACCGTGCTGCAGAACCTGATCGAGGCGCCGATGACGGTCAAGGGCCTGTCCCGCGACAGCATCGTGCCGGTGGCCGACGACCTGCTGCGCAAGGTGGGCCTGTTCGACAAGCGCGACAGCTACCCGTCGCGGCTGTCGGGCGGCCAGAAGCAGCGCGTGGCGATTGCCCGCGCGCTGGCGATGGCGCCCGACATCATGCTGTTCGACGAGCCCACGTCGGCGCTGGACCCCGAGCTGACCGGCGAGGTGCTGCGCACGATGCGCCAGCTTGCCGACGAGCACATGACGATGCTGGTGGTCACGCACGAGATGGGCTTTGCCCGCGAGGTGGCCAACCACGTGGTGTTCATGGACGGCGGCAAGGTGGTTGAGGAAGGCGCGCCGGCGCAGTTGTTCGGCGCCCCGGCCCACGCCCGCACGCGGGAATTCCTGACCCGCGTGTTCTAGGCGGCGCACGCGGCCCGGGGCGGGCGGGAAGGCGTCACGGAAGTGTCACATTGCCGGCTTACATTTTCGTTCGACCATGCAACATGCGCGAATGAAACCAGATGAGCCCGACCCTGACCCCGCGGCAGCGTGAAATCTTCGGCTGGCTGAACGACGCCGGCTACCTGAGCACCGAGCAACTGGCCAGCCGCTACGGCGTGAGCAGCCAGACCATCCGGCGCGACATCAACGAACTGAGCCTGCAGGGGCTGGCACGGCGCATGCACGGCGGCCTGAGCCTGCCGGCCAGCCAGCACAATATCAGCTACCTCCAGCGCAGCACGGCCCACGTCGAGCGCAAGCGCCGCATCGCGCAGGCCGCGCTCGGCATGGTCGAGGCCGATGCCACGGTATTCCTGGGCTACGGCACCACGGTCACCGAGTTCGCGCGCGCACTGCCGGCCGACCTGCCGCTGCGCGTGGTGACCAACAACCTGGGCGTGGTGCACGCGCTGGCTGACAAGCCGCGCATCGAGACCTGGGTGGCCGGCGGCCGGCTGCGCACGGGCGACCTGGACGTGATGGGCAGCGCCACGCTGGACTTCATGCGCCGGTTCCGCGCGCACGTCACCATCTGCAGCGCCGCCGGGCTCGACGAGGACGGCACGTTCTACGAATTCCAGCCCGAGGAGGCCGAACTGAGCCAGGTGCTGCTGGCGCAGAGCCATCTGCGCGTGCTGCTGGCCGACAGCAGCAAGTGCCTGCGCAACGCGCCATGCCGCGTGGCCGGGCTGGAACAGATCGACCACCTGTTCACCGACGCCGGCGCCACCGACACGCTGCCCACGCTGCCGGCCCTCTGCGAGCACGCCAGCGTGGCGTTGCACGTGTGCTGACCGGGCCCGCCTACTGGCCAATGCCGCCGGTATCCACCGGGGCCAGCCGGTTGAACACGTAGTCGCGGTCCTTGACCACGGTGTGGCACGCAAAGCAGGCCTGCGGGTTGCCCGCCGCCTTGCCGCTGTCGAACTCGGCATAGCCCCAGCCGCCCGTGGACGCGTACTTGACCGAATCCTTGACCATGAACTGCACGCCGTTCTTCGGATGCCCGGCCACGTGCGACTGCGGCTTGCCGAACGCGGCGGCGCTCTCGGGCAGCGCGTCGTAGCTCCACGCCAGCCGCGCCAGCACGGTGCCGTCGGGCAGCGGGTACTTGCCGCGTTGCAGCGCGGCAATCGCCACGTCGTTGCCCAGGATGGCGCGGATGTCGTCGTTCTTGCCTTCCTCGCGCGCCACGGTCACCAGCTTCCAGTCGCGGAAGCCGGGCGGGATGCGGACGCCGTTCGGCGCCACGCCGTCCGGGGTGGCGGGTTCGGCGTGCAGGGCCGGCGCGGCGCCTGCGGCGGCTGCGGCGGCCAGGGCCAGCGCGGACAGCCAGGTCGGGATCGATCGCTTCATGGGAATCTCCTGCGCGTCGGGCGCATGTCGTCATGACCGCCAGCATGGCCGCGCGGCGGCGCCGGCCGTTTTGTGCAGCGCGCAGCCGTTTCGGGTTTGCCGGATCCGTCACGCCCGGCTTGCTTTGGCCGCCCCGGGGCCTATGCTGAATCCGACCGGTCGCCCGGCGTGATTCCACGACAAGAAGGGTTCCATGGCATCGACTACCCCCACGCCCAACCCCTCCGGCCCCTCGGGACTGGACGCCCCCGCGCCCCCGGCTGGCTGGCTGCGCTGGCTGCCCGGGCTGGCCATGCTGAAGACCTACCAGCCCGCGTGGCTGCCGCGCGACCTGGCCGCCGGGCTGGTGCTGACCACGATGCTGGTGCCGGTGGGCATCGCCTACGCCGAGGCGTCGGGCGTGCCGGGCGTCTACGGGCTCTACGCGACGATCATCCCGCTGCTGGCCTACGCGCTGTTCGGGCCCAGCCGCATCCTGGTGCTGGGCCCCGATTCCGCGCTGGCCGCGCCGATCCTGGCCGTGGTGCTGAGCGTGTCCGGCGGCGACCCGGCGCGCGCGGTGGCCACCGCCAGCCTGATGGCCATCGTCTCGGGCGTGTTCTGCATCGTGCTGGGCCTGCTGCGGCTGGGGTTCATCACCGAACTGCTGTCCAAGCCCATCCGCTACGGCTACATGAACGGTATCGCGCTGACCGTGCTGGTCAGCCAGCTACCCAAGCTGTTCGCCATCCCGATCGACGACGCCGGCCCGCTGCGCGAACTCTGGCAACTGGTGCAGCGCATCGCGCAGGGCCAGACCAACTGGTACAGCTTTGGCGTGGGCGCGGCCAGCCTGGCGGTGATCCTGGCGCTCAAGCGCTTCGACCGAGTGCCGGGCATCCTGATCGCCGTGATCCTGGCCACGCTGGCGGTCAGCGTGTTCCAGCTGGATGACCGCGGCGTCAAGGTGCTGGGCGAGATCCCGCAGGGCCTGCCGGTCTTTGCCATCCCGTGGCTGACCGGCGCCGACGTGGTCAAGATCGTGCTGGGCGGCTGCGCCGTGGCGATGATCGCGTTTGCCGATACCAGCGTGCTGTCGCGCACGTACGCCGCGCGCACGCATACCAAGGTCGATCCGAACCAGGAGATGGTGGGGCTGGGCGCGGCCAACCTGGCGGCCGGTTTCTTCCAGGGCTTTCCGATCAGCAGCAGCGCATCGCGCACGCCGGTGGCCGAGGCGGCCGGCGCGCGCTCGCAACTGACCGGCGTGGTCGGCGCCCTGGCCGTGGCGGCCCTGCTGCTGGTGGCGCCCAACCTGCTGCGCTACCTGCCGAACAGCGCGCTGGCCGCCGTGGTCATCGCCGCCGCCATCGGCCTGTTCGAGTTCAAGGACTTGCGGCGCATCTACCGCATCCAGCAGTGGGAGTTCTGGCTGTCGATGCTGTGCTTCGCGGCCGTGGCCGTGTTCGGCGCCATCCCGGGCATCTGCCTGGCGATCGTCGTGGCCGTGGTCGAGTTCCTGTGGGACGGCTGGCGGCCCCATTTCGCGGTGCTGGGCCGCGTGCCGAACCTGCGCGGCTACCACGACCTGAAGCGCTACCCGCACGCGGCGCGCGTGGACGGGCTGGTGCTGTTCCGCTGGGATGCGCCGCTGTTCTTCGCCAACGCCGAGCTGTTCCAGCAACGGCTGCTGGAGGCCGTGGAGGCATCGCCCACGCCCGTGCGCCGTGTGGTGGTGGCCGCCGAGCCCGTGACCAGCGTCGACGTGACGTCGGCCGACATGCTGCGCGAACTGGGCCAGCACCTGGCGCAGGACGGCATCGCGCTCCATTTCGCCGAGATGAAAGACCCGGTGCGCGACAAGCTCAAGCGCTTCGAGCTGACCGAGGTGTTCAGCGACCACCGCTTCCACCCGACCGTGGGCAGCGCGGTCGACGACTACATGGACAGCCGCGGCATGGGCAAGCCGCCCGAATAGCTGGCGCTGACGGTCAGCCGCCCAGCGCGGCGCCGAAGCGCCACGACAGCCGCCGCGCGGCCTGCCGCACCACCTGGGCCACGTCGCTGTCGGTCGCGCTGTCAAAGCTGCCGCTGCTGCCCATCACGGCGATGACCAGCGCCAGCGCGCCGGTGTGGTCGAACACCGGGGCGGCGAGCGTGTCGATGCCGGGCACCGGCCGGCTCACGGCGTGGTCGATGCCGGCGGCGCGGATCGCGCGCCAGCGCGGCGCCCATTCGGCCTGCAGCGCGGCGTCCACCGCCACGCCGGCCATGCGGATCGCGTCCTGCGCCAGCGCCTGCGCCAGCACGTCGTCGGGCAGGTGGGCCGCAAAGGTCCGGCCGATGGCCGTGTTGACCATCGACAGCACCGTGCCCACGCGCAGGCTCACATGCTGCGGGCGCGCCGCTTCTTCCAGCCGGATCACCGTGGGACCCAGCGGCCCGAATACCGCCATCGCTACCGACAGCCCCGTGGCATGCGCCAGCGCCACCACCTCGGGCTCGGCCTCGCGCGTGGGCGACAGCCGCTGCAGCGCCACCAGCCCCAGGTCCAGCGCCAGCGGGCCGGCTTCGAAATCGCCATCGGCATTGCGCGCCAGCAGGCCGATCTTCTGCAGGCTGACCAGGTGCGGGAACGCCTTGGCCGGCACCATGCCGGCCGCGCGCGCCAGTTCGCCAAGCGAAAGCGGGCGGCCCGCGTCGGCCAGCGCATCGAGCAACTGGCCGGTGTTGTCCAGCGACTGGATGCCGCGCTGGGGCTTGCTGTCTTCCGGCTGGCTCATGCGGGCTCCATCTCGCGGGCGATGCGGTCGAGCGTGTCGCGCATCGCGCGGGCCACGGGGCCCTGCCAGCCGACGTCGATCGCGCCCGTCGAGCCAATCGCGGTCAGCACCAGCCGCAGCGCGCCGTCGGCGCCGGCCAGCGGCATCGCCAGGCTGCTGACCGCCGGGCTGGGGGTGTCGATGCTGTGTTCCATGCCGCGCGCGCGGATGGCGTCCAGTTGCGCCTGGAAGGCGGGCAGCGCGGCGGCCGGCGCGCCGGTCTGCTGGCGCGCCCAGATCGGCTGCCAGTGCGACGCGGGCTGGAACGCGCAATAGGTGCGGCCCGTGGCCGTGGTCGCCAGCGCCATCACGGTGCCCACGTGCAGGTTCACGTGGAGCGGCGTGCCGGCCGGGGCAAAGTGGACGATGGTCGGCCCCTGCGGCGTCGGCAGGCTGATCGCCACGTTGCAGCCGATGGCCGCCGCCAGCGCGCGCACGTGCGGCACGGCCGCGCGATAGGCGGGTGCATGGTCCAGGTGCAGCATGCCCAGCCGCAACGCCAGCGGGCCGGGCTCGTAGCTGCCGTCCAGGTGGTCGCGCTTGATCAGCCCGAGCCGCGTCAGGCTGACCAGGTAGGTGTGGGCCTGCGCCGGCGCCAGTTGCGCGGCGGCCGCCAGTTCGGCAAGGCCCAGCGGCCGCCGCGCATCGGCCAGCGCCTGCAGCAGGCGGCCGCCCACCTCCACGCTCTGGATGCCGCGCTGCGTCTTGCCGGCGGGTTCGCCCGGGGGTCGTGCCATGTCCGCGTGTCGGGTTGGAAAGGTGCCCATGGTAAGCGATCCGCCCCGCGCGGGCGGCCCCGGCGCCGCATGGGGCCGCTGCGTCGCGCTGGGGGTTTTCCCGGGGGCGGGCACGGTGCGGCAAGGGTTTGCGGTGTGTTTATCCAATAGCAAGCGGATTTGCCATTGATTAAAAAGGGCGGCCTTCCTAAGATTCAGTCACGCCGATCCCCACAGATCGCTGGCCCATACCTATCGAGACAACGAGGCAGACATGGCAAAAGCATTCGCATCCCAGGCCGACCTGGAAGCCAAGCAGATCACCTTCACGCAGCTTTCCGATAACGCCTGGGCCTACACGGCCGAGGGAGACCCCAACTCGGGCGTGATCATTGGCGACGACGGCGTGATGATCGTGGACACAACGGCCACGCCCGCCATGGCGCAGGACCTGATCGCCCGCATCCGCACCATCACTGACAAGCCGATCAAGTACGTGGTGCTGTCGCACTACCACGCGGTGCGCGTGCTGGGCGCGTCGGCCTACTTTGCCGAGGGCGCGCAGCAGGTGATTGCCAGCCGCGGCACCTACGAGATGATCGTGGAGCGCGGCGAGGCCGACATGAAGTCCGAGATCGAGCGCTTTCCGCGCCTGTTCGCCGGCGTGGAGACCGTGCCCGGCCTGACGTGGCCGACGCTGGTCTTCGACCAGGAAATCACGCTGTTCCTGGGCAAGCTGGAGGTGCGCATCGCCCACCTGGGCGCCGGCCACACCAAGGGCGACACCGTGGTCTGGCTGCCGCAGCAGAAGGTGCTGTTCTCGGGCGATCTGGTCGAGTACGACGCGGCCTGCTACTGCGGCGACGCCCAGCTCGAACAATGGCCCGCCACGCTCGACGCGCTGGCCGCGCTGCAACCCGAAAAGCTCGTGCCCGGCCGTGGCCCCGCGCTGACCAGCCCGGCCGAGGTGGCCAAGGGCCTGGCCTATACCAAGGATTTCGTCTCCACGCTGCTGCAGGCCGGCCGCGAGGCCGTGGCCGGCAAGATGGACCTGAAGGCCGCCATGGCGCACACCCGCAAGTCGATGGACCCTAAGTTCGGCCACGTCTTCATCTACGAGCACTGCCTGCCGTTCGACGTCTCGCGCGCCTACGACGAGGCCGCAGGCATCCAGCATCCGCGCATCTGGACGGCCCAGCGCGACCAGGAGATGTGGGCCGCGCTGCAGGCGTAGGGCAGGGCGGCGGTTTTCCCGCTTGCCCGGATGGCGGGGGCGGGCAGCAGAACAAGCGTGACGACACGCACACATGGACGGAGACACCATGCGCAGTACGCCGGTCGACATCGACTACCAGAAGCAAACGTACGCCTACGCGCCGTGCGCCGAGCAGCAGCCGGGCCACTGCGCCGGCGCCCCGCACCCGGTGGTGGTGGTCGGCGCCGGGCCCGTGGGCCTGGCCACGGCCATCGACCTCGCGCGCCAGGGCGTGCCCGTGGTGCTGGTCGACGACGACTGCACGCTTTCCACCGGCTCGCGGGCCATCTGCTTCGCCAAGCGCACGCTGGACATCTTCGACCGGCTGGGCTGCGGCGGCCGCATGGTCGACAAGGGCGTGCGCTGGCACGTCGGCAAGGTATTCCTGCAGGACCGGCAGATCTACGCGTTCGACCTGCTGCCCGAAGGCGGCCACCAGCGCCCGGCGTTCATCAACCTGCAGCAGTATTACGTCGAAGGCTACCTGCTGGAGCTGGCGCAGTCGCTGCCGAACCTGGAAATCCGCTGGAAGAGCCGGGCGGTGGGCGTGGCCCAGCACCCCGACCACGTGGCGCTGACCATCGAGACGCCCGACGGCTGCTACACGCTGTGCGGGCGCTACGTGGTGGCGGCCGATGGCTCGCGCAGCCCGCTGCGCAAGCTGCTGGGGCAGGAAAGCCACGGCCACACGTTCCGCGACCGCTTCCTGATCGCCGACGTGAAGATGGAGGCGCCGTTCCCGGCCGAGCGCTGGTTCTGGTTCGACCCGCCATTCCATCCGAACCAGTCGGTGCTGCTGCACCGCCAGCCCGACAACGTCTGGCGCATCGACTTCCAGCTCGGCTGGGATGCCGATCCGGTGGCCGAAAAGGCGCCCGAGCGCGTGATCCCGCGCGTGCAGGCGCTGCTGGGCCCCGACGCTAGGTTCGAACTCGAATGGGTCAGCGTCTACACGTTCTCGTGCGTGCGGATGGACAGCTTCCGCCACGGCCGCGTGCTGTTTGCCGGCGACGCCGCGCATGGCGTGTCGCCGTTCGGCGCGCGCGGCGCCAACAGTGGCGTGCAGGATGCCGAGAACCTGGCCTGGAAGCTGGCCTACGTGCTGCAGGGCAAGGCGCCCGACAGCCTGCTGGACAGCTACGCCAGCGAGCGCGAGTTCGCGGCCGACGAGAACATCCGCAATTCCACGCGTTCCACTGACTTCATCACGCCCAAGAGCCCGGTCAGCCGCGTGTTCCGCGATGCCGTGCTGACGCTGGCGCGCGACCATGCATTCGCCCGGCAACTGGTGAACAGCGGCCGGCTGTCGGTGCCGGCGGTGCTGCACGGCTCGCCGCTCAACACGGCTGATGCCGACGGGTTTGCCGGCCCGATGGTGCCCGGCGCGGCCTGCGTCGATGCGCCCGTGGCCGAGGCCGCCGACGGGGCGGGGCGACCCTGGCTGCTCCAGCACCTTGGCGATGCGTTCGTCGTGCTGGTGTTCGGCGCGCCGTCCGGCCTCGACGCCGCGCAGGCCCAGGCGCTGCGCACGCTCCAGCAGGGCGGCATCCCGCTGCGCGTGGTGTTCGTGACCGATGCGTCGATCTCGGCCTCGGCGCAGGCGTGGCCCGGCGCCACCGTGCTGCGCGACGCCGAGGGCCTGGCCGCCCGCCGCTACGACGCGCGCGCCGGCACGTGCTACCTGATCCGCCCGGACCAGCACGTCTGCGCCCGCTGGCGCGGCGTGGACAGCGCCCGCATCGGCGCCGCGCTGGCCCGCGCCACCGGCAACGCCCCGGCATCGCCGCTGCCGCAGCCGGCCCCGGCCACCGCCGCGGCCCTGGCCTGACGGCCCCGCAACCCAGGACAGGCCCATGCCACTGAACACCGCCCCCAACCTCGCCCGCCCCGACGACTTCTACGAGGCGCTGATCGACATGCACCGCGACCTCGACGCCGCCGCCAGCCAGGCCGCCAACGCGCGGCTGATCCTGCTGCTGGCCAACCACATCGGCGACCACGACACCCTGGTCGAGGCGATGCGGATGGCCCGCGCGGCAGCCCACGCCGACGCCCCGGCCGCTTGATTCCGATCGGCAGCGGGCGTGGGCGGAAATCCGGTACGCTAGGCGCTTCATCCATTTCCGCCCCAAGGAGTGCCGATGTCCGCCAGCCTGCCCCGCCAGTCTTCCGCCCCAGACGCCGCGCCGCTGGCGCGAGACGTTGTCCACGGCCTGCGCGCGTCGCGCATCCGCGAGGTAGCCAACGCCGGCATCGGCCTGCCCGACGTGCTGCCGTTCTGGTTCGGCGAATCGGACCAGGTGACCCCGGCGTTCATCCGCGACGCCGCGGCCCGCGCGCTGGCCGAAGGGGCCACGTTCTACACCCATAACCTCGGCATCGCGCCGCTGCGCGCGGCGCTGGCCGGCTACGTGACGCGGCTGCACGGCGACACGGCCGTCGACCACATCGCCGTGACCAGCGCCGGCGTCAACGCGCTGATGCTGGCCGCGCAGGTGGTGACCGGGCCGGGCGACCGCGTGGTCTGCGTCACGCCGCTCTGGCCGAACCTCGTTGAAATCCCGCGCATCCTGGGCGCCACCGTGGAAACGGTCACGCTGGACTTTGGCGCCGACGGCTGGACGCTCGACGTCGACAAGCTGCTGCGCGCGCTGACGCCCGGCACGCGCGCCGTGCTGATCAACTCGCCGAACAACCCCACGGGCTGGGTCATGCCGCGCGCGCAGCAGCAGGCAGTGCTGGACCACTGCCGCCGGCACGGCATCTGGATCATCGCCGACGAGGTCTACGAGCGGCTCTACTACGGCGCCGAGGGCGGCAACGCGCCGTCGTTCCTCGACATCGCCAGCCGCGACGAGCAAGTGATCGCCGTGAACTCGTTCTCGAAGGCCTGGCTGATGACGGGCTGGCGGCTCGGCTGGATGGTGCTGCCGGCGTCGCTGATGGACGACCTGGGCAAGCTGATCGAGTACAACACGTCGTGCGCGCCATCGTTCGTCCAGCAGGCCGGCATCGTCGCCGTGAACGAGGGCGAGCCCTTCACGCAGGATCTGGTGCAGCGGCTGCACACGTCGCGCGACCATCTGGTGACCCGGCTGGCAGCGCTGCCCGGCGTGGAAGCCCACGCGCCCGACGGCGCGATGTATGTGTTCTTCCGGCTGGCGGGCACCACGGACAGCCTGGCGCTATGCAAGCGCCTGGTCCGCGACGCCCGGCTGGGCCTGGCCCCCGGCAGCGCCTTCGGCGACGAGGGCGAGGGGTTCGTCCGGTGGTGCTATGCGTGCGACACGGCCAGGCTGGACGAAGGCGTGCAGCGGCTGGCGGGGTTTCTGGGGCGGTAGGGGCGCGGTTTTGGTTGCCCTCTCGCGTGCGTGGGAGACGGGTTGGGGGAGACGGTCAGGGGGTTCAAATTGCCACACGTCGGCAAGCAGAGGCTCGACGCCCTCACCCCCGGCCCCTCTCCCGCCAGGCGGGAGAGGGGAGAAACCGACAGCGTCTGAAGCTCCGACTGTTTTCTCCCCTCTCCCGCGCGTGGGAGAGGGGCCGGGGGTGAGGGCCAGCGCATCCAGAGCAAACAGCCGGTGCTTCAGACGCTGCTGTTTTCTCCCCTCTCCCGCCCGCGGGAGAGGGGCCGGGGAGAGGGCCAGCGCATCCAGAGCAAATAACCGGTGCTTCAGATGCTGCTGTTTTCTCCCCCTCTCCCGCGCGCGGGAGAGGGGCCGGGGGTGAGGGCCAGCGCATCCAGAGCAAATAGCCGGTGCTTCAGATGCTGCTGTTTTCTCCCCTCTCCCGCCCGCGGGAGAGGGGCCGGGGGAGAGGGCCAGCGCATCCCACTGCCACCACCGCCCCCGTCAACACCTCACCGCCCGCCCACCACCGTCTCCCCTTGCCACCACCCGCCGCCCAGCGCCTGCATCAGCGCGGCGGAATCAGCCAGCCGCGCCGCGCGGGCCTGGGCCAGGTCCAGTGCGGCCTGGCGGGCCTGGCGTTCGGCGTCGATGACGGTGAACTGGCTGACGCCGCCGAGCCGGTATTGCTCGCTGACGATGGCCAGCGTGTCGCGCGTCTGGCGGGCGTTGTCGGCGCGGGCCTGCAGCGTGGCGGCGTCGGCTTCCAGCGCGCGCAGCGTGTCGGCCACGTTCTGCAGGCCCTGCAGCACGGCCTGCTGGTAGGCGCCCAGCGACTGCTCGTACGCCGCTTCCTTGGCCCGCTTCTGCGCGCGCAGCTCGCCGCCGTGGAACACCGGCTGCACCACGCCGGCGGCCAGGCTCCAGACGTTCAGGCTGCTGAACAGGTCGCGCGCGCGCATCTGCTGCGTGCCGCCGCTGGCGGTCAGCGTGATCTGCGGGTACAGGTTGGCCGTTGCCACGCCGATGTCGGCCGATGCCTGGTGCAGCAGCGCCTCGGCCGCGCGGATGTCGGGGCGGCGGCGCGCCAGTTCGGCGGGCAGGCTGACCGGCAGCGATTCGGGCAGGTGTAGGTCTTCGAGCCGGAATTCCGGCAGCTGGGCGCTGGCCGGGGTCTGGCCCGTATAGACGGCGAGCTGGTGGCGTGTGGCGTCGAGCTGCTGCGACAGCCCCGGGATCAGCGCCTGCGTCTGCGCCAGTTCCGCCTGCTGGCGCTGCACGTCCACGCGCGCCACGCCGCCCGCTTGCAGCCGCTGCCGCATGATGTCGAGCTGGCGCTGCTGCGCGGCGGCGATGGCTACCGTATCGGCCAGTTGCGCGCGCAGGCCGGCTTCGCGGATGGCGGCCGTCGCCACGTTGGCGGCCAGCGACAGGCGCGCCGCTTCCAGCTCGTAGCGCTGGTAGTCCACGGCGGCCCGCAGGCCCTCCAGCTCGCGCCGCTGTCCGCCGAACAGGTCCAGCGCGTACGACACCTGCACGCTCGCGTTGTACAGCGTGAATGGCCCGGGGCTCGGGAACTGCGTGATGCCGACCGACGTCAGGTCCACCTGCTGGCGCGTGGCGTTGAGCTTGGCGTCCACCTGCGGGAACTGGGTGGCGCCGGTGCGCGCGTTCAGGTTCTCCTGCGCTTCGCGCAGCCGGGCGCGGGCCTGCGTCAGCGTGGGGCTGCTCGCCAGCGCCAGGCGCACGGTCTCGTCCAGCGGCGCGCTGCCGAAGGCGGTCCACCAGTCGGCCGGGACATCGCCAGGCGCCACGGTCTGGGTGGGATAGCCCTGCGCGGCCATCTGCGACGGCTGCGGGCCGGCCGTGAAGCGCGGGTCGGCCGGCGCGTCGGGGGTGCGGAAGTCGGGGCCGACCGCGCAGCCGGCCATCAGCAGGACGGCGGCGGCGGTGGCAAGAAGGGGTGGGATACGCATGACGACGCTCCGCAGTCAGTCGAGCGTGCGCTTGTAGAAGCGCACCGCGATGGCCATGACGATGACCGTGAACAGCGCCACGGGCCAGACGTTGGGCCACAGTTCGGTCCAGCCGCTGCCCTTGAGCATGATGCCGCGGACCATCCGGTTGAAATAGGTCATCGGCAGCACGTTGCCGATCCACTGCGCCCAGGTGGGCATGCCCGCGAACGGGAACATGAAGCCCGACAGCAGGATGTTGGGCAGGAAGTAGAAGAACGTGAGCTGCACCGCCTGGAGCTGGTTGGCCGCCAGCGACGACAGCGTGATGCCGACCGTCAGGTTGGCCGCGATGAACAGCAGCGCCGCCAGGTAGACCGCCACCACCGACCCCAGGAACGGCACGCCGAACACGAAGTGCGCGGCCAGCACGATGATCGTGGCCTGGATCAGGCCGATGAAGATGTACGGGACGATCTTGCCCGAGATGACCTCGATGGGCTGCACCGGCGTGGCCAGCAGGTTCTCCATCGTGCCGCGCTCGCGTTCGCGCGTCATCGCCAGCCCGGTCATCATCACCATCGTCATGGTCAGGATCACGCCCATCAGCCCCGGCACGATGTTGTACTGCGTGATGCCCTCCGGGTTGTACAGCCGCTGGACGTTGACGTCGAACGCGGGCGCCCCGCCGGCCAGCGGCGCCAGCGCGCCCTTGAGGTCGATGCGGGCGACGGTGGCCGGCAACTGCGCCAGCGCGCCGATGGCCGGGCCCGTGGCCGACGGGTCGGTGGCGTCGGCCTCCACCAGGATCGCCGGGCGGTCGCCGTGCAGCAGCCGGCGCGAGAAGTCCGTGGGGATGGTGACCACGAACTGCACGTCGCCGCGCAGCAGCGCCTCGCGGCCGCTGCGCTCGTCGGGCATCGTGCGCACGACCTTGAAGTACGTGGTGTTTTCCAGCGCGGCGACGAACGACCGCGAGAAATCGCTGTGCTCGGCCACGATCACGGCCGTGGGCATGTGGCGCGGGTCGCTGTTGATCGCAAAGCCGAACAGCAGCAGCTGCACGATGGGCAGGCCGACGATCATCCCGAACGTGATGCGGTCGCGCCGCAGCTGCAGGAATTCCTTCAGGACGATGCTCCACCAGCGCTGCACCGAGAACCGGCGCTGGCGCGGGGCGGCCGGGCGGGCGGTGCTCATGGCGCCTCCTTCGGGCTGGCGGCCGGCTGGCGGGCCGGCGTGGCCATGTTGTCCTGCGCGCCGCCCATCATGTGGATGAACACGTCTTCCAGACTGGTCTGCGCCTGGGCGATGCGATGGCCGGTGCCGGCGTATTGCCGCAGCGTGCGTTCCAGCTGGCCGGCGTCCTTGCCGGTCACGTGCAGCGCGGTGCCGAAGGCCACGGTCTGGTCGACGCCGGGCTTGCCCTGCAACTGCGCGGACAGCTCGGCCAGGTTGTCGCCTTCCACGCTCCAGGTGCTCAGGTGCTGGCTGGCCACCACCTCGTCGGACGTACCTTGCGCCAGCAGCGTGCCATAGGCGATGTAGGCCAGCTTGTGGCAGCGCTCGGCCTCGTCCATGTAGTGCGTGCTGACCAGCACCGAGATGCCGCGCGCGGCCAGCTGGTGGAGCTGTTCCCAGAAGTCGCGCCGGGCCTTGGGGTCCACCCCGGCGGTGGGCTCGTCCAGCAGCAGTAGCTGCGGCTCGTGCAGCAGGCAGGCGGCCAGCGCCAGCCGCTGCTTCCATCCGCCCGACAGCGATCCGGCCAGCTGCTCGGCGCGCGACTGCAGGCCCAGGTCTTCCAGCGCGCGGTCCACGGCCTCGCGGCGGTTGGGCATGTCGTAGACGCGGGCGACGAAGTCCAGGTTCTCGCGGATCGACAGGTCTTCCCAGTACGAGAAGCGCTGCGTCATGTAGCCGACGTTGCGCTTGATCTCGGCGGCCTGGGTCAGGATGTCGTAGCCCAGGCAGGTGCCCGAGCCGGAGTCTGGCGTCAGCAGGCCGCACATCATCCGGATCGACGTGGTCTTGCCGCTGCCGTTGGGGCCCAGGAAGCCGAAGATCTCGCCGCGCGCCACCTGCATGGTCAGGTTGTTGACCACGTGCTTGTCACCGAAATGCTTGTTCAGGTCGCGCACTTCGATGGCCAGTTCGCCGTTGCGGGCGGGGAAGGGAGACGTGCTCATGACCGCGCCACCTCCACGGGCTGGCCGGGGCGCAGCCTGGGCGCGTCGGCGGCGGTGGGGCGGGCCTCGATCAGGAACACGAGCTTGCCGCGCGTTTCGTTGCTGTAGATGACCGGCGGCGTGAACTCGGCCTCGTTCGACACGTAGGTGATCTTCGCCGGCACCGGGGCCGCGCAGCCGTCGCAGCGGATGGTGATGGCCTGGCCCGGCTGCAGCGCGCCGACCACGGCTTCGGGCACGAAGAAACGCACCTTGACGTTGCCCGGCGGCAGCATCCGCACCACGGCGCTGCCGGCCGGCACCCATTCGCCGGGGCGGAACGGCACGTCGTAGACCAGGCCGGGCACGGTGGCGTTGACCGACTTGCGCGACAGCTTCCACTCGGCCTGCGCCAGCGCGGCCCGCGCGGCGTCGATCTGCGCGCGCTGGGCGGCCAGCTGGTCCTTGCGGCCGGGCAGGCGGGCCACGTCGATGTCGCGCTGCAGCTCGCGCACGCGCGCGGCGTCAGCATCGGCCGTGGCGCGGCTCTCGTCAAGCTGGGCGCGCGAGATGCCGCCGATCTCGAACTGGGCCTCGTCGCGCCTGCGTTGCGCGGCGCTGCGGGTGGCCTGCGCCTGGGCCTGCACGAGCTGGGCCTGGTTGACGGCCACTTCTACCGGCCGCTTGCCGGTCTGGATATCGGCAAGCTGCGCCTCGGCCACGCGCACCTGCTCGGCGGCCTGCTGGCGCGCGGCGCGTTCGTCGTCGGATTCGAGCACGAACAGCGGGGCGCCGGTGCCCACCTGCTGGCCGCGCTCGACCGACAGCGTTTCCAGGCGGCCGGCGAACGGCGAGGCCACGGCCACGAATTCGCCTTCGACGTAGCCTTGCCACGTGTCGGGCTTGTCGTTGCCGCAGGCGCCGAGCAGCGCGGCGGCCAGCAGCAGGGGCGGGGTGCGGAGGATCAGGGACATGGATGCGGGCTCCGGAGAGATGACGGTTCAGGCGGGATCCTTGGGCGGCACGGACAGGCCGTGGGCCAGCAGCGCGGTGACGTGGCGCACCAGCGTGTCGGTATCGATATCGGCCGCGCCGGGCAGCGCGCGCCAGATGTGGGTGGTGGCCAGCGGCAGCATCGTCAGGCCGATCAGTGAGACCATGACCAGCGCCGGCTCCAGCCCCGGATTGAGCTGGCCCTGCGCATGGGCGGCGGCCAGCGGGCCGGCGATCAATTGGGCGCGCTGCGGGGCCACGCGCTGCAGCAGCCGTTCGCGCAGATGGCCGTCGACGCTGACGATCTCGCGGATCCACAGGCCCGGAAACCATGGCGTGCCCGCCGCGGTGCGGATCAGCTGCGCGGCCAGGCCCTGGATGCGCGTGACCGGGTCGGCGTCGCCGGCCTGCAGTGCGCCGAACACGTGGTCGATCATCGGCTGCAGCCGTTCCTCGAAAATCGCGTCGAGCAGCGCCTCGCGGTCGCGGAAGTAGTAGTGGACCAGCGCCGGCGTGACGCCGGCCTCGGTGGCGATGGCCTTGGTCGACGTGGCGGCCACGCCGTGCCGCGCGAACATCGTCACGGCGGCGTCGATCAGCAGGTCGCGCTGGCCGGCGTCGGCCGTGCGGGTGGTCGGTCGGCCGGGGCGGCGTTTCGGGTCGGACGGGGCGGAGGGCATGGAATGATCTGGATGCTGGCGGGCTTCGCTCGAATATTAATTTTCGAATTAATTAATACAAGGACTGTTACAAGTTGGGTGGCGTTGTTGCAATGCAGCATGGGCGGTGGACAGGTCATGTCGGCTTGGCTATGCTCGCGCAGCCAAGGGGCCGCCCAGCCGGGCGGCGTATCCAACCCTTCTTTCCGATCTTCCATGCCGCGTCACGTATTGCTGGCCGCCCGGCGGCCGCGCCCCCGCTTTGTCCGTCGACTCGCCGCGTTGCTGGCCAGCGCGGCCTTGCCGTGGGCGGCGCTGGCGCAAGAGGCCGCGACGCCGCCCGATACCGAGAGCCCGTTCGCCATCCACGGGCAGGCCACCTACATCTGGACCCGCAAGCCGGCGTTCGACGCGCCGTATTCGGGCGAGAACAGCCTGACGCCCGAGCGCGCCAAGAGCTATTCCTTCACGAGCACGCTGGACCTGGGGCTGCGCCTGTGGCGCGGCGCGGAGTTCCACTTCAATCCCGAGGTGTCGCAGGGCGTGCCGTTCTCGGACCTGCACGGGCTGGGCGGGCTGTCCAACGGCGAGCTGGCCAAGACGGCCAGCACGTCGCCAAAGTTCTACCGGGCGCGCGCGTTCGTCCGCCAGTACTGGGGCATGGGCGGCGGCGACGAGACGCTGGACGCGGATTTCAACCAGTTCGCGCGCACGGTGGACAAGCAGCGGCTGGTGCTGACGGCCGGCAACTTCGGCGTGATCGACGTGTTCGACCAGAACCCGTACGGGTCAGACCCGCGCACGCAGTTCATGAACTGGTCGTTCCTGACGCATGGCTCGTGGGACTACCCGGCCGATTCGCGCGGCTACAACTGGGGCGCGGCGCTGGAGTACATCGGCGACGGCTGGTCGGCGCGCGTCGGCCACTTCCTGCAGCCGCTGGAGTCCAACGGGCGCGAGCTGGACACGCGCGCGTTCAAGCACTACGGCCAGATGCTGGAGCTGGAAAAGCGCTACGAGATTGCCGGCCGCCCCGGGCAGGCGCGGCTGCTGCTGTGGCGCAACCGCGCCAACATGGGCGCCTTCAACGACGCCATCGCGTTCGGCCAGGCCAACGGCGTGACGCCCGACGTGGCCGACGTGCGGCGCGAACACACCAAGTGGGGCGTGGGGCTGGCGTTCCTGCAGGAAGTGACGCGCGACGCGGGTGTGTTCCTGCGCGCCAACTGGTCCGACGACAAGACCGAGACCTACGCCTTCACCGAGATCGGCCGGCAGGTGGCCGGCGGCGGCACGCTCAAGGGCGCGCTATGGGGCCGCCCTAAGGACGAGGTGGGACTGGCGATGGCCGTCAACATGCTGGGCCCCGCGCACCGCAACTACCTGGCGGCCGGCGGCCTGGGCGCCTTCCTGGGCGACGGCGCGCTGCGCTACGGCCCGGAACAGATCGTGGAGATCTACTACAGCTTCGCCGTGTGGAAGACGCTGACGCTAAGCCCGGACTTCCAGTACATCCGCAACCCCGGCTACAACCGCGACCGCGGCCCGGCGAAGTTCATCGGCGTACGGGCGCACGCGGAGTTTTGAGGGGGCTGATCGAGCTGTTGGGCTTTGCTCCCCTCTCCCGCGATGCGGGAGAGGGGTCGGGGGAGAGGGCTGACGGTTCTATTTGCGACATGTCGCGTTTTGAACCTCAACGCCCTCACCCCCAGCCCCTCTCCCGCCGCGCGGGAGAGGGGAGCAAAACCGGGGGCGGGCGAAGGGAGCAAAGCCGTCGGCGGGAGAGGGGAGCAAGACCCGGTGTCGGCACGACTCGCCGTCGCCCCGCTCCCTACTGCCTCGCGTTCCGGCGGTTATCCGGCCACGGCGTGTTGAAGTTGGTGCGGAACGGGTTGATGTCCAGCCCGCCGCGGCGGGTGTAGCGGGCGTAGACGGCCAGCTTGACCGGCTTGCACATGCGCAGCACGTCCGTGAAGATCCGCTCCACGCACTGCTCGTGGAACTCGTTGTGGTTGCGGAACGAGATCAGGTACTTGAGCAGCCCTTCCTGGTCGATCGGGGCGCCCACGTAGCGGATCTGCACGCTGCCCCAGTCGGGCTGGCCCGTGACCAGGCAGTTCGACTTGAGCAGGTGCGACACCAGCGTTTCCTCCACCGGCGATGCCTCCTGGTCGGCCTTGAGCAGCGAGGCGTCGGGCTCGTAGATGTCGGTCTCGATGTCCAGGCGGTCCAGCAGCAGGCCGTCCAGTTCGCCCATCTTTTGCGTGCCCAGGTCCGCCTCGGTGACCAGCCGCACCTGCACGGTGCCGCCCGTGGCCTGCGACAGGTCGTGGTGCAGCAGTTGCTGCAGTGCCTCGGCAGAGGCGATCCGGCTCTGGTTGAACGAGTTCAGGTACAGCTTGAAGGACTTGGACTCGACGATGTTCGGCGTGTCGGACGGGATGATGAACGTGGCCAGCGCCACCTGCGGCTTGCCTTTCAGGTTCAGCCACGACACCTCGTACGCGTTCCAGATGTCCACGCCGAAGAACGGCAGCGCGCGGCCCTCGGCCAGGCCGATCTCGGTGCGCTTGGGCTGGCGCGGGATCGGGAACAGCAGCGTCGGGTCGTATTCGGTCTTGTACGCCGAGGGCTTGCCCAGCGGCGAGTGCTCAGGAAGCGTCATTGCGGGTCTCAGGCCAGGAACAGCTTGTAAACGGGGTTGTCGGTCTCGTCCCAGTGTACGTAACCGAGCGTGGAAAGGAAGGTGCGGAACGCGCGCTTCTCGTTCTTCGGCACCTGGATGCCCACCAGGATGTTCGACGTGTCCGCGCCCTGGTTCCGGTAGTGGAACAGGCTGATGTTCCAGTTCGGGGCCATGCTGGACAGGAACTTCATCAGCGCGCCCGGCCGCTCCGGGAATTCGAAGCGGTACAGCAGTTCGTCCTGCGCCAGCGGCGAGTGGCCGCCCACCATGTAGCGGATGTGCTGCTTGGCCAGTTCGTCGTTGGACAGGTCCAGCGTGTCGAACCCGTGGCGGCGGAAGTTGGCGGCGATCTTGTCGTTCTCGCTGCGCGCAGCGATCTGCAGGCCCACGAAGATGTGCGCCACGCCCTTGTCGGCGATACGGTAGTTGAACTCGGTCACGCTGCGGGTGCCCACCTGCTCGCAGAAGCGCTTGAAGCTGCCGCGTTCCTCGGGGATCGTCACGGCGAACACGGCCTCGCGGGCCTCGCCCACCTCGGCGCGCTCGGCCACGAAGCGCAGGCGGTCGAAGTTCATGTTCGCGCCGCAGGCAATGGCCACGAGCTGCTGGCCCTTGAGCTTCTCGCGCTCGGCATAGGCCTTCAGGCCGGCCACGGCCAGCGCGCCGGCCGGTTCCAGGATGCTGCGGGTGTCCTGGAACACGTCCTTCAGGCCCGCGCAGATCGCGTCGGTATCGACCAGGATGATGTCGTCCACCAGCTCGCGCGTGATGCGGAAGGTTTCCTTGCCCACCAGCTTCACGGCCGTGCCGTCCGAGAACAGGCCCACGTCCTTCAGTTCCACGCGCTTGCCGGCGTCGACCGAGCGCTTCATCGCGTCGGAATCGAACGTCTGCACGCCAATGACCTTGATCTCGGGGCGCACGGCCTTGACGTAGGCGGCAATGCCCGAAATCAGCCCGCCGCCGCCGATGGCCACGAAGATCGCGTGGATCGGGCCCGGGTGCTGGCGCAGGATCTCCATGGCGATGGTGCCCTGGCCGGCAATCACGTCCGGGTCGTCGAACGGGTGGATGAAGGTGAGCTTCTGCTTGGCCTCCAGCTCGGCCGCGTGCAGGTAGGCGTCGCTGTACGACTCGCCGTGCAGCACGATGCGGACCCACTCGCCGCCGCGCTCGCGCACCGCGTCGATCTTCACCTGCGGCGTGGTGGTGGGCATGCAGATGATGGCCTTGCACTGCAACCGGGCGGCGGCCAGCGCCACGCCCTGGGCGTGGTTGCCGGCCGACGCGGCGATCACGCCGCGCTTCAGTTCCTCGGGCTTCAGCGACGCCATCTTGTTGTACGCCCCGCGCAACTTGAACGAGAACACGGGCTGGGTGTCCTCGCGCTTGAACCAGACCGCGTTGCCGGTCCGTGCCGACAGGGCCGGGGCGTAGGTCAGCTCGGTCTCCTGGGCCACGTCGTAGACCTTGGCGGTCAGGATCTTCTTCAAATAGTCGGGCTTGGGCGGAGTGCGGGTCATGGTCAGCGGGGGCGCCACGCGGGCGGCGTGCAAAAAAAGCCGGAAAAATCGGCGGAAACCGCCAATGATAATGGATGGCGCCGGCGCGGGCCCCACCACGGCCGCACCGCGCACCGGCCACGCCGGCGTGCCGCAAGGGCCACAGTTGTAGGACAGCGCCCGGTGGACGCTTGTCAAAACCACGTGTTACGGTTTCACGCGATGCCCCCGTTACCTCTGATCGAACCCAACACCGCGCTATTCCTGGACTTCGACGGCACGCTTGCCGATCTTGCGCCGCTTCCGCACCTGGTGCAGGTGGAACCGGAACTGGTTGGCACGCTGCGCGCGTTGCATACCTGCCTGGGCGGCGCGGTGGCCATCGTGTCCGGCCGGCCCGTCGCCGAGCTGGACGATTTCCTGCAGCCCTTGCGCCTGCCGGCCGCCGGCATCCATGGCGCCGAGTTCCGCAACGGCGCCGAGCGCATCGCGCGGCCGCCGGCGCCGGGCATCGGCCCGCTGCTGCCCAAGCTTGAGGCGCTGGTCGCCCGGCATCCGGGGCTCAGGCTCGAACGAAAGTCCGTGGCCGTGGCCGTCCACTATCGCCAGGTGCCAGACCTGGAGCCGCTGGTGCGGGCCGCCGTGGCCGACGTGCTGCGCGACGCCATCGGGCTGGAGGCGCTGCCCGGCAAGATGGTCATCGAGATCAAGCCGGCCGGCGTGGACAAGGGCGGCGCGATTGCCGCGTTCATGCGCTCGCCGCCGTTCGCCGGCCGCCTGCCGCTGTTCGCCGGCGACGATGTCACCGACGAAGCCGGCTTCACCGTGGTGCGCGAACTGGGCGGCATCGGCCTGCTGGTGGGCCAGCGCGCCTCTGCCGCGTCGCACAGCCTGCCCCGCCCGGCGGACCTGCGCGAATGGCTGCACCAGTCCGCCCATGCGCTGACGCACCTGCTGGCGCAGCGCCAGGACCCCCCGTCCGACCCCCTCTCACCCCCATCTGCCCGGGAGGATACGTTGTGAGCGAACCTGTCAACCTGAACCCTGCCATCGCCACGGAGGCCCCCGCCGTCAATACCGATTCCGATACCTCGTCGCGCCATGCCGATCCGTCGCTGTCGCTCGGGATGATCGGCAATTGCGCGTTCTCGGCGCTGGTGGACGGCCGCGGCCGCATCGTCTGGTGCTGCATGCCCCGCTTTGACGGCGACCCGGTGTTCAACGCGCTGCTGGACCCCAGCGAGAACGCCGGGCACTTCAACATCGAGATCGAGGACTTCCAGGAAGCCACGCAGTGGTACGAGCCGAACACGGCCGTGCTGCGCACCCAGCTCACCGACCGGCACGGGAGCTGCCTGGAAATCACCGACTTCTGCCCGCGCTTCTTCCGGCTCGGGCGCTATTTCCGGCCGTTGACGCTGGTACGGCGCATCCGCCCGATCCGGGGCGCGCCGCGCGTGCGCGTGACGCTGGCGCCGCGCTACAACTACGGCCGGCACGCGCCGCACGTCACGCGCGGCAGCAGCCATGCGCGGTTCGTCGGCGAGGACATGACGCTGCGCCTGACCACCGACGCGCCGCTGGCCTACGTGCTGTCGAACACGCCGTTCCTGGTCACGCGCGGCTACAACTTCATCCTGGGACCCGACGAGACGCTCACGCACAGCGTGGAGGACATCGCGCGCGATTTCGAGCAGGAGACCACGGCGTACTGGCGCCTGTGGAGCCGCCGGCTGGCCGTGCCGCGCGAGTGGCAGGACGCGGTGATCCGCGCGGCCATCACGCTGAAGCTGTCGCTCTACGAGGAAACCGGCGCCATCGTGGCCGCCATGACCACGAGCATCCCCGAGGCGCCGGGCAGCGGCCGCAACTGGGACTACCGGTTCTGCTGGCTGCGCGACGCCTTCTTCGTGGTGCGGGCGCTGAACAGCCTGTCGGAGGTCGGCACGATGGAGGACTACCTGCGCTGGCTGTCGAACGTCGTGATGCAATCCCAGGACGGCCATATCCAGCCGCTCTACGGCATCGGCCTGGAGCGCGAGCTGCCCGAAAGCATCCTGGACCACCTGGGCGGCTACCGCGGCATGGGGCCGGTGCGGGTGGGCAACCAGGCGCAGGAACACTTCCAGCACGATGTGTACGGCAACGTGGTGCTGGCCGCCGCGCAGGCGTTTCACGACCACCGGCTGCTTCATCGCGGCGGGCCGGCCGAATTCCAGAAGCTGGAGGACGTGGGCGAGCAGGCCGTGCGCGTGTTCGGCACGCCCGACGCCGGCATGTGGGAGCTGCGCACGCGCGCCCGCATCCATACGTCTTCGGCGCTGATGAGCTGGGTGGCGTGCGACCGCCTGGCCAAGATCGCCGTGAAGCTGGAGCAGCCCGCGCGGGCCGCTTACTGGCACGACCACGCGGACCGCATGAAGCGGCGCATCCTGGAGGAGTCCTGGAGCGAGAAGCGCCAGGCGTTCGCGGAAAGCTTCGGCGGCAAGGAACTGGACGCCAGCGTGCTGCTGATGGCCGAGGTCAACTTCATCGACCCCCGCGACCCGCGCTTCGTGTCGACCGTGAAGGCGCTGGAAGAATCGCTGTGCGACGGCCCGTACATGCGGCGCTACGAGGCGCCCGACGACTTCGGCAAGCCCGAGACCGCGTTCAACATCTGCACGTTCTGGCGCATCGACGCGCTGGCGCGTATTGGCCGGCGCGAGCAGGCGCGCGAGATCTTCGAGGCCATGCTGGCCGCGCGCAACCCGCTGGGCCTGCTGTCAGAGGACACCCACCCGGTCACCGGAGAGATGTGGGGCAACTTCCCGCAGACCTATTCGATGGTCGGCCTGATCAACGGTGCCATGCGGCTGTCGGCACCCTGGGACACCGTGATCTGAGAAAAGGATTCGCAACAACAAGAAGCGATATATGGGCAGACTAGTAGCAGTATCGAACCGGGTCGCGGACCCGCGCAACCACGCGGCGGGCGGGCTCGCAGTGGCGCTTTCCGAAGCGCTCAACAAGACGGGCGGCCTCTGGTTCGGCTGGAGTGGCAAGGTGTTGGAAACCGCGCAGGGCGGCACGCCCGGCGAGGGCGAACTGCATCAGACGCAGGCCGGCAACGTGACGCTGGCCACCGTGGACCTGTGCCGCGAGGACCACGATGCGTATTACCTGGGCTACAGCAACGGCGTGCTCTGGCCCGTGCTGCACTACCGCGTGGACCTGGCCGACTTCGACGCCGGCGGCAACCTCAACGCCTACCGCCGCGTGAACCAGCTGTTCGCGCGCAAGCTGGCGCCGCTGCTGAAGCCCGACGACGTCATCTGGATCCACGACTACCACCTGATCCCGCTGGCGGCGGAACTGCGCGCCATCGGCTGCGGGCAGCGCATCGGCTTCTTCCTGCACGTGCCGCTGCCGCCGCCGCTGATCCTGGCGGCCATCCCGCAGCACGAATGGCTGATGCGCGCGCTGTTTGCGTACGACCTGCTGGGCTTCCAGAGCCAGGCGGACCTGGACCACTTCTCGCGCTACGTGCAGGGCGAGGCCGGCGCGGAGCCGATGGGCGAGTACCGCTTCCGGGCCTTCCACCGCACGGTGCGCGCGCAGGCGTTCCCGATCGGCATCGACGTCGACGAGTTCGCGGAACTGGGCCGTGGCGACGAAGCGATGGAAACCTACGAGATGATGCGCGGCCAGTACTCGACGCGCCGGCTGCTGCTGGGCATCGACCGGCTCGACTACTCGAAGGGCCTGCCGCAGCGGCTCAAGGCGTTCCAGACGCTGCTGTCCGAGTATCCGGAGAACCGCTCCAGCGCCACGCTGATCCAGATCGCGGCACCGTCGCGCGAATCGGTCGACGCCTACGCCGACCTGCGCCGCGAGATGGAAGGCATCACCGGCGCCATCAACAGCGAGTACGGCGAGCTGGACTGGATGCCGGTGCGCTACATCCACCGCTCGACATCGCGCCGCCGGCTGCCCGGGCTATGCCGCGCCAGCGCCGTGGCGCTGGTTACGCCGCTGCGCGACGGCATGAACCTCGTCGCCAAGGAATACATCGCCGCCCAGGACCCGGACGACCCCGGCGTGCTGGTGCTGTCGCGCTTCGCCGGCGCGGCGGAGCAGTTGAAAGAGGCGCTGCTGGTCAACCCGTACGACACCCGCGCCACGGCCCAGGCCATCCAGCAGGCGCTGCACATGCCGCTGTCGGAACGCCGCTCACGGCACCAGAAACTGCTGGAACGTATCCGCCAGCAAGACGTGCACTGGTGGAGCAGCGAATACCTGCGGGCGCTGATGGAGACAGAGGGCGGCTGAGGGCTGGTGGTTTGCGTTCCTCTCCCGCAATGCGGGAGAGGGGCCGGGGGTGAGGGCTGGCAGTCCAAATTGCGACTTGTCGGCAAGCAGATGCTCGACGCCCTCTCCCCCAACCCCCTCTCCCACTGCGTGGGAGAGGGGAGCCGGCATGCGGTCATGCGGGACGCGTCAGCCAGCACTACGTTTGCGCGCGACGCTTGTTTGCTCCCCCTCTCCCGCAACGCGGGAGAGGGGCCGGGGGAGAGGGCTGGCAGTCCAAATTGCGACTTGTCGGCAAGCAGATCCTCGACGCCCTCTCCCCCAGCCCCTCTCCCACTGCGTGGGAGAGGGGAGCCGGCATGCGGTCATGCAGGCCGCGTCAGCCAGCACTACGTTTCGCCCGACGCTTGTTTGCTCCCCTCTCCCGCAACGCGGGAGAGGGGCCGGGGGTGAGGGCTGGCGGTCCAAATTGCGACTTGTCGGCAAGCAGATGCTCGACGCCCTCACCCTCAACCCCTCTCCTACTGCGTGGGAGAGGGGAGCCGGCATGCGGTCATGCGGGACGCGTCAGCCATCACCGCGTGGCATAGGCGAGCCAGCCGCCGGCGCATCGCTGTCTCTCAGACCAGATCGCCCGGCACGTCGATATCGCGGAATGCGGCGTCGTCCTCGGTGAGGATGCGGGTGACCGGCTGGGATTTCAGCAGCGCGCGGGCGCCTTCGTCGCCGTCCAGTTTCAGCAGTTCGTCGCGCCACGCGGCGCCGAAGCCGACCGGATGGCCGCGGCGGCCGTCGCGCCAGGGGGCGGCGATGGTGTCGCGCGAGGTGATGGTCAGCGCCACGGCGCGGACCAGTTCCATCGACAGCCACGGCATGTCGGCCAGCGCGACCACCCAGCCGCGGGCGTCGGCGCTGGCGGCCACGCCGGCGCGCAGCGCGGCGCCCATGCCGGCTTCGGCTTCGGCCGATTCGATGACCCTACAGCCGCCGCGTTTCAGTTCGGCCGCCAGTTCCGGGTGGCCGGGCCGCACCACCGCGATCGAGTTTGGCAGGCCGGCCGCCAGCGTGCGGGCGCTGCGCCATGCCACGGTGCGGCCGTCGGGCATCGTTTCCAGCAGCTTGTTGCGCAGGCCGGCCGGGTCGAAGCGGCGGCCGAAGCCGGCGGCCAGCAGGATGCCGGTGGGCAGGTCGGTCTGCGTGAGCGGGGCGCGGGCGGGCCTGGTCATGGCTGGCTGGCGGTCACGGGTGCGCCGCCCGGCAGGATCGGGCACTCGGCCTCGCCCGCGGCAATCTCGCGCGCGGCCTTGGCGCCTTCCACCTGCAGGATGTCGGGCAGCGACACGTGGTTCTTGGCGGCGACCACCTCGGCCAGGATCGAAATGGCGATCTCGGGCGGCGTGCGGCTGCCGATGTAGATGCCCACCGGCCCGTGCAGCCGGGCCAGTTGCTGCTCGCTCAGGTCGAACTCCTTGAGCCGCTCGCGGCGCGCGGTGTTGTTGCGGCGCGAGCCCAGCGCGCCGACGTAGAACGCCGGCGTGCGCAGCGCCTCCATCAGCGCCAGGTCGTCGAGCTTGGGGTCGTGCGTCAGCGCGATGACCGCGCAGCGCTCGTCCAGCCGCATGGCCTCGACGGTGTCGTCGGGCATCGTGCGGACCATCGTCACGCCGGGGATGTCCCACGTCTCCGTGTATTCCTCGCGCGGGTCGCAGACGGTGACCTGGAAGCCCAGCCCCACCGCGATCTGGCACAGGTACTTCGATAGCTGCCCCGCGCCGATCACCAGCATGCGGTAGCGCGGCCCGTGGATGGTCATCAGCGTGCGGCCGTCGAACGACAGCCCGTCGGCCGCCTGCGCGTGGCTCAGCGTGGCGCGGCCGGTGGCCATGTCCAGCGAGCGCGCCACCAGGCGGCCCTGTTCCACGGCGTCCAGCAGTTCGGCAATGCCGCTCTGCGGCCCCAGCGGCTCGGCCACCAGTTCGATCGTGCCGCCGCAGGGCAGCCCGAAGCGGTGCGCTTCCTCGGCGCTGATGCCGTACTTCATCGCCTCCGGGCCCGCCGCGCGGATGCCCTCCTTGTGCACGCGATAGATGATGTCGTCCTCGATGCAGCCGCCCGAGACCGACCCGACCACCAGGCCGTCGTCGCGCACCGCCAGCATCGCGCCTTCGGGGCGGGGCGACGAGCCCCACGTCCTGACCACCGTCACCAGCAGCACGCCGTGTCCGGCCTGCTGCCACTTCACACTGCTCTTCAGGACTTCGAGATCCACGCTGTCCATGATCGTTTCCGCTTGCCTGCCTGATCCTCGCCACCGTCGGCGTCGCCGCCTTCGGTGGCCCCATTGCTCTGGGAGTTGTCGTTGTTGTCACTGCCCGGCGCCATGCCGTCGCCGTCATCGCCCGCCTCTGCGGGGCCGCCGGTCACCGCCTCGGTGAAGCGCGCGAAGAACGTGTCCGCCATCTTGCGCGCCGCGGCGTCCACCAGCCGCGAGCCGATCTGCGCGATCTTGCCGCCCACCTGCGCCTGCACCGTGTAGGCCAGCAGCGTGGCCGCGTCACCGTCGGGGGTCAGCGTGACGCGGGCCGACCCCTTGCCGAAGCCGGCCGCGCCACCCTGTCCGTCGAACTGGATCGTGTAGCTGTCCGGCGCCTGGATGTCCTGCAGCGCCATGCGGCCCTTGAAGCGCGCCTTGACGGGGCCGACCGCCGCGGTGAGCGCGAGCTGGTAGGCGTTGTCGCCATCGGGCTCGATGCTCTCACATCCGGGAATACATTGCTTGAGCAGGGCCGTGTCGTTCAGCGCCTCCCATGCCACCTGCTGCGGCACGGGCAGCCGCTGGGTCTGGGTCATTTCCATCGCGGATTTCCTCCTGTAGGGCCGGTTTGTCTCACCGGTGGGACAGACGGGGGCGGGCGGTCGTCCGCCAGCAGCGTTTCCAGCGCCAGCAGGCTGTCCAGGTTGTGCGCGGGGCGCAGCGCGTCCACGTACGGCAGGATGGCCTGGATGCCGCGCGCCTGTGGCGCAAAGCCCGCATAGCGCAGCAGCGGGTTCAGCCAGACGATGCGGTGCGCAAAGCGCCGCAGCCGGGCCATTTCCTGCGCCAGCAGGTCGATGTGTTCGAGGTCGATGCCGTCGCTGACCAGCAGCACCGTGGCGCGCCCGGCCAGCGTGCGGCGCGCCCATTGCCGGTTGAACGCGGCCAGCGCCGCGCCGATGCGCGTGCCGCCGGCCCAGTCGCGCACCTGCCCGGCGATCAGCGTCACGGCGTCGTCCGGGTCGCGCTCGCGCAGCCGGCGCGTGACATTGGTGAGCCGCGTGCCGAACAGGAACACGTGCATGCGCTCGCGCGACTGCATCAGCGCGTGGCAGTAGTACAGCACCGCGCGCGAGTACTGGCTCATCGACCCCGAGATGTCCAGCAGCAGCACCACGGGCGGCTTGCGCGCGACCTGCCGGCGGTGCTTCCAGCGCAGCCATTCGCCATGCTGGCGCACGGCCAGCCGGGCGCTGGCGCGCAGGTCGGCGTGGGTGCCGGCCGTGGCGGCGCGCAGCCGGCGCGTGCGTTGCAGCGCCAGGTGGGCGCGGCGGGTGCGGACCAGGTGCTGCAGCGCGCGCCATTCGTCGGCCGTGAGCGTGTCGAAGTCGCGGCTCGACAGCCGTTCCTGGGCGGAGAACGTCAGCGGCGCGGTAAAGCGTTCCTCGCGCATCGGCGTGTCGGGGCGGGCGGCGGCCGGCTGGCGGGCGGCCAGCGCGTCGGCCAGCCGGTTGCTGCGCCGGGGCGGCGGCGCGCCGGCGTCCACGCGCGGCAGCAGCATCGCGCGCAGCTTGCCCTCCCAGTCGGGGTCGCGCCAGAACAGGTCGAAGGCGGCGTCGAACAGTGGCCGCTGGTCTGGCCCGGACAGCATCAGCGCCGCCAGCGCCGCGCGTACTTCCTGCCGGGCGCCGATGTCGACGTGGCGCAGCGCCTCCAGCGCATCCACGGCGTGCGCCGGCGACAGCCCGAAGCCGGCATCGCGCAGCAGCCGCGTGAAATGCGTGACGTTGCGCGCCAGCATCGGCAGGGCGGGTGCGGCGGCGGGCGTCATCTCAGGCCGCCGGGGTGGCGCCGGCCAGCAGCTCGGCGATGGTCGGGCCGTCGGCGCGCGCCAGGTCGTCCTGGTACTTGAGCAGCACGCCAAGTGTGTCGCGCACCGACTGCGGGTCCAGTTCGGTCACGCCCAGCGCGGCCAGCGCGCGGCACCAGTCGATGGCCTCGGCAATGCCGGGCGCCTTGAACAGGTCGATGCCGCGCAGCCGGTGGATGAAGTCGACGGCCTGCCGCTGCAACGCGGCGGCGGCCTCGGGCGCGCGGGCGGCCACGATGCGCAGTTCGCGGTCGCGGCCCGGGTAACCCATCCACTGGTAGAGGCAGCGGCGCTTGAGCGCGTCGTGCACCTCGCGCGTGCGGTTGGACGTGATCACGATCAGCGGCGGCCGTTCGGCCTGGATCACGCCGATCTCCGGGATCGACACCTGGTATTCGGACAGGATCTCCAGCAGGAACGCCTCGAACGGCTCGTCGGCCCGGTCGATCTCGTCGATCAGCAGCACGCGCGGCACGCCGGGCGCGGCGGGGTCGGGCAGCAGGGCTTCGAGCAGCGGGCGCTTGAGCAGGTAGTCGTCGTGGTAGAGCGACTGCTGCTCGGGCCGCTCGCCGCGCGCCTCGGCCAGCCGCAGCGCCATGATCTGGCGCGGGTAGTCCCACTCGTACAGCGCGCTGGCCGCGTCCAGGCCCTCGTAGCACTGCAGCCGCAGCAGGCGCGTGCCAAGGATGCCGGCCATGGCATGCGCCAGCGCGGTCTTGCCCACGCCGGGCTCGCCTTCCAGGAACAACGGCCGCTGCATGCGCAGGGCCAGGTACAGCACCGTGGCCGCTTCGCGGTCGGCGTAATAGTGCTGGGTTTCCAGCGCGGCGAGGGTCTGGTCGATGGAGGTGGGGAGCATGGGCTACGCCGCTAGAGACATGGGACAAGGCTGCCGGGTCGATCCGGGCCGGTGGCGGCCTGGCAGGCCGGGCTCTCGGCCCCCGGCCCCCCTCCCGCGCGGGAGAGGGGCGCGCCCAGGCGCGTCACCCCTTCAGCGCCTGCTCCACCGCGCGGGCGGCCAGCACGGGGATCAGGTGGGCCCGGTACTCGGGAGAGGCGTGGAGGTCGCCGTTCAGGCCGGACGGGTCCATCCTGACCGCGCGGGCGGCGGCGGGGGTGAAGCTGGCCGACAGGGCCTGTTCCAGCGCCGGGGCGCGGAACACGCTGTCGGCCGCGCCGGTTACCGCCACGCGGACGGTGTTGCCGGTGCGGGCCACCATCACGCCGACCAGGGCGAAGCGCGATGCCGGGTTGCGCATCTTCTCGTAGCCGGCCTGGTCCGGTACGGGAAAGCGCACGGCCGTGATCAGCTCGTCGGGCGCCAGCGCGGTCTCGTAGAGGCCCTTGAAGAAGTCGTCGGCCGCAATGCTGCGGCGGTCCGTGACCACGGTGGCGTTCAGCCCCAGCACGGCGGCCGGATAGTCGGCGGCGGGGTCGTCGTTGGCCAGCGATCCGCCCAGCGTGCCCACCGCGCGCACCTGCCGGTCGCCGATCACGTGGGCCAGCGCGGCCAGGGCCGGGATGCGGCGCATCACGTCGGGGTGCGCGGCCACGTCGGCGTGCCGGGCGCAGGCGCCGATCACGAGTTCGTCGCCCTGCACGTGGATCTCGGCCATGCCGGGGATGCGGTTGATGTCGATCAGCGTCGATGGCGCCGCCAGCCGCAGCTTCATCGCGGCCAGCAGGCTCTGCCCGCCGGCCAGGATCTTGGCGTCGCCGTCGGCCTTGAGCTTGGCCACGGCGGACTGGGCGTCCGTGGCGCGTTCGTACTGGAATGCGTACATGGTCGTCTCCCCGGTTATGCCGCGCTACCCTGCGCGGACTGGATGGCCTGCCACACGCGGTGCGGCGTGGCGGGCATCTGCACGTCGCGCACGCCCAGCGGCGCCAGCGCGTCGACCAGCGCGTTGATGAAGGCCGGCGGCGAGCCGATGGCGCCGGCCTCGCCGCAGCCCTTCACGCCCAGCGGGTTGTGCGTGCAGGGCGTGCCGCTGGAGGTTTCCACCGTGAAGTCGGGCAGGTCGCCCGCGCGCGGCATCGCGTAGTCCATGTACGACCCGGTCAGCAGCTGGCCGCTGTCGGGGTCGTAGATGCACTGCTCCAGCATCGCCTGCCCGAGCCCCTGGCCAATCCCGCCGTGCACCTGGCCCTCGACGATCATCGGGTTGATGACGTTGCCGAAGTCGTCCACGGCCGTGAACTTGATGACTTCCGATTCGCCGGTGTCGGGGTCCACCTCCACCTCGCAGATGTAGGCGCCGGACGGGTACGTGAAGTTGGTGGGGTCGTAGAACGCGTTCTCGTTCAGGCCCGGCTCCAGCTTGTCGAGCGGGTAGTTGTGCGGCACGTAGGCGGTCAGCGCCACCTCGCCGAAGGTCTTGGTGCGGTCGGTGCCGGCCAGCCGGAACACGCCGTCCTGGAACTCGATGTCGGCGTCGGACGCCTCCAGCAGGTGGGCCGCGATCTTCTTGGCCTTGGCCTCGATCTTGTCCAGCGCCTTCATGATCGCCGACCCGCCCACGGCCAGCGAGCGCGAGCCGTAGGTGCCCATGCCGAATGGCACGCGGCCGGTATCGCCGTGCACGATCTCCACGGCGTCCAGCCCGATGCCCAGCCGGTCCGCCACGATCTGCGCGAACGTGGTCTCGTGGCCCTGCCCGTGGCTGTGCGACCCCGTGAACACCGTGACGGTGCCAGTGGGATGCACGCGGATCTCGCCCACTTCGAACAGCCCGGCCCGGGCGCCGAGCGCGCCGGCGATGTTCGACGGGGCCAGGCCGCACGCCTCGATGTAGCACGAGTAGCCCAGCCCGCGCAGCTTGCCGCGCTGTCTGGCCGCCTCGCGCCGCTGGGGAAAGCCGGCCACGTCGGCCAGCTCCTCGGCCCGCGCCAGGCACGGCTCGTAGTCGCCGGTGTCGTAGGTCAGGCCCACGGGCGTGGCGTACGGGAAGGTGCGGATGAAGTTCTTGCGGCGCAGCGCGGCCGGGTCGGTGCCGGTCTCGCGCGCGGCGGCTTCCACCAGCCGTTCCACCACGTAGGTGGCCTCGGGGCGGCCCGCGCCGCGGTAGGCATCGACCGGCGCGGTGTTGGTGAAGACGGCCCGCACCTCGGCGTAGATGGCCGGCGTGGCGTACTGGCCGGCCAGCAGCGTGGCGTAGAGGATGGTCGGCACGCTGCTGGCGAACGTGGACAGGTACGCGCCCATGTTGGCCACCGTGTGCACGCGCATCGCCAGGAACTTGCCGTCGGCGTCCAGCGCCAGCTCGGCCCTGGTCACGTGGTCGCGGCCGTGGGCGTCGGTCAGGAACGACTCGGACCGCTCGGCCGTCCACTTGACCGGCCGGCCCACCTTCTTCGACGCCCACGTGAGCGCCACGTCCTCGGGGTACAGGAAGATCTTCGAGCCAAAGCCGCCGCCCACGTCGGGCGCGATGATGCGCAGGCGCGACTCGGGCAGCCCCAGCACGAAGGCGCCCATCAGCAGCCGTTCCACGTGCGGGTTCTGGTTGGCCACGTAGACCGTGTAGCTGTCGTCCTGGCGGGTGTAGCTGGCGTTGACCGCGCGCGGCTCGATCGCGTTCGGGATCAGCCGGTTGTTGACGATTTCCAGCGTGGTCACGTGGGCTGCGCGCGCAAAGGCGGCGTCGGTGGCGGCCTTGTCGCCGTGGCCCCAGGTGTAGCAGGTGTTGGCGGGCACGTCGTCGTGGACCAGCGTGGCGGCCGACGCGGCGTTGGCCGGGCTGACCACGGCGGGCAGCTCGTCGTAGCCCACGTCGATCAGCTCAGAGGCGTCGCGCGCCTGCTGCAGCGATTCGGCGATCACCAGCGCCACCTGGTCGCCCACGTGGCGGACCTTGCCGTGCGCCAGGGCGGGGTGGGGCGGCTCCTTCATCGGCGTGCCGTCGATGCTGTGGATCAGCCAGCCGCAGGGCAGGCCGCCCACCTTGTCGGCGGCCATGTCGTCGCCGGTCAGCACGGCGATCACGCCGGGCGCGGACCGCGCCGCCTGCGTGTCGATCGACCGGATGCGCGCGTGCGCGTGCGGCGAGCGCAGGAAGTAGCCGTAGCTCTGGTGCGGCAGCGTGACGTCGTCGGTGTACTGGCCGTTGCCGGTCAGGAAGCGGTAGTCCTCCTTGCGCAGGACGGGCGTGCCGATGAACGGGTGCTTTTCGGGTGCGTTCATGACGGTCTCCGTTATTCGGCGCTGGCCGCGGCCAGGTCGCTTTGCTGCGGCGTGCCCTGGCCCTGCATGATCGCCTGCCCCTTCTGCACGGCCCGCACGATGTTGTGGTAGCCGGTGCAGCGGCACAGGTTGCCGTCCAGCTGCTCGCGGATGGCCTGCGCGTCGGCGTTGGGCTGGTGCTGGAGCAGCGAGGTGGCGGCCATGACCATGCCCGGCGTGCAGAACCCGCACTGCAGGCCGTGGCATTCGCGGAATGCCTGCTGCACCGGGTGCATCTGGCCATCGGGCGCCAGCCCCTCGATGGTGGTCACGGTGGCGCCGTCGACCTGCACGGCAAGCAGGTTGCACGACTTCACGGCCTGGCCGTCCAGGTGGACGGTGCAGGCGCCGCACTGCGCGGTGTCGCAGCCCACGTGCGTGCCGGTCAGGCGCAGCTGTTCGCGCAGGAACTGGACCAGGAGGGTGTTGGGTTCGACCTGGGCGTCAACGGGCTTGCCGTTGACCGTCAGGCGGATCGGAATGGCCATGCTTGTCTCCATGTGGGGTGTGCGCGCATGGCCAGCTCCGCCGATTCCCGAATGGATGACTGCGCGGGACTGGCCACGACGCGGTACTGCCGCTTGGTTGAGACGGCTATTTCGTGATATTGGTGCTGCCGGGTTTGCCCCGGCCGGCGCGGCGTAGTGAACGAATCGCCGCAACTGGCTCTAAAAGTAAATCACAAATCCTCAGGCCCTGCCATGCGGGTTGCCCTCCGGGGCCCGCGGCCAGGCGGCCTGGCCCACGCGCCGCCCATGGAAGCCTTTCTCGACTGGCTGTTCGACACCGTTGCCTTGCCCAAGGTGGGACTGCCCGCCATCTTCGTCGTCAGCCTGATCTCGGCCACGCTGCTGCCGCTGGGCTCGGAGCCGGCCGTGTTCGGCTACGTCAAGCTCAATCCGGACATGTTCTGGCCGGCCGTGCTGGTCGCCACGGCCGGCAACACGGTGGGCGGCGCCATCGACTGGTGGCTGGGCTACGCGGCCAAGCTGGCCGTGGTGCGCTTTCGCCAGCACCGCCAGCACCACGAGCACGAGGTGGAGCACGCCGAGCACCGGCCGCACCCGCGCAAGCCGCACAAGCCCAAGCTCGACAAGAAATATTCGCGCTGGATGCGCCGCCACGGCCCGCCGACGATGCTGCTGTCGTGGCTGCCCGCCATAGGTGATCCGCTCTGCACACTGGCCGGCTGGCTGCGGATGCCGTTCTGGCCGAGCCTGTTCTATATGGCGATCGGCAAGTTCCTGCGCTACCTGATCATGACCGCCAGCCTGCTGTGGATCCCGGATTCGTTCTGGCAGGGCGCCGGCGAGGCGATCCGCCAATGGTTCTGAATGCGCCGGAAGTCGGGAATTGCATGCAATCCGCGCGGGATTCCTGACAAATTCAGGGGTTATTGGCCCGAAACGCCGATGGTGCGGCGCAGCAAAACGAAGCGGTGCAGTACAATCGCGCTTTAATGAAAAACGCGCACTGTCCCCGTGCGCAGTTTCGAAGCGGTCCCGCCCATGAATGCCCCACTCGTGCTCGACGCCAAGCTCGCAGCGCAGGACGCCCCGCCGCGCCTGCGCGAGATCCCCTATAACTACACGTCGTTTTCGGATCGCGAGATTGTCATCCGTCTGCTCGGCGAGGAAGCCTGGCGCATCCTCCACGAACTGCGCGGCGAGCGCCGCACCGGCCGCTCGGCGCGGATGCTCTACGAGGTGCTGGGCGACATCTGGGTAGTCCGCCGCAATCCCTATCTGCAGGACGACCTGCTGGAAAATCCCAAGCGCCGCCAGATGCTGGTGAGCGCGCTGCACCACCGCCTGGCCGAGATCGAGAAACGCCGCGCCGCCGACCGTGCCGAGCACGCCGAGCCGGCCGCCGAGGACCGCTCGCACCGCGTGGAGCAGCTGGTGGCATTCGCCAAGCAGGCGATCGAGGCGTTCCAGCAGGAATTTGCCGATGCCTACGCGCTGCGCAAGCGCACCCAGCGCGTGCTGGGCAAGGTGACCCAGAAGGACAACATCAAGTTCGACGGCCTGTCGCGCGTGTCGCACGTGACCGACGCCACCGACTGGCGCGTGGAATACCCGTTCGTGGTGCTGACCCCCGACACCGAGGAAGAGATTGCCGGGCTGGTCAAGGGCTGCTTCGAACTGGGCCTGACGATCATTCCGCGCGGGGGCGGCACCGGCTACACCGGCGGCGCCGTGCCGCTGACGCCGTTCTCGGCCGTGATCAACACCGAGAAGCTGGAACAGCTGGGCGACGTGGAGATGACCGACCTGCCGGGCGTCGACCACAAGGTGGCCACGATCTACTCGGGCGCCGGCGTGGTGACGCGCCGCGTGGCCGACGCGGCCGACAAGGCCGGGCTGGTGTTCGCAGTGGACCCGACGTCGATCGATGCGTCGTGCATCGGCGGCAACGTGGCGATGAACGCCGGCGGCAAGAAGGCGGTGCTGTGGGGCACGGCGCTGGATAACCTGGCGTGGTGGCGCATGGTCGATCCCGAGGGCAACTGGCTCGAGATCACGCGGATGGACCACAACCTCGGCAAGATCCACGACGTGGCCGTGGCGACGTTCGAACTGACGTGGTCGGACGGCAACCGCCGGCCCGGCGAAAAGGTGCTGCGCACCGAGACGCTGGCCATCGAGGGCCGCAAGTTCCGCAAGGAAGGGCTGGGCAAGGACGTCACGGACAAGTTCCTGGCCGGCCTGCCCGGCGTGCAGAAGGAAGGCTGCGACGGCATCATCACGAGCGCGCGCTGGATCCTGCACCGCATGCCGAAGCACATCCGCACGGTCTGCCTGGAGTTCTTCGGCCAGCCGCGCGACGCCATTCCGAGCATCGTCGAGATCAAGGACTTCCTGGACGCGGAATCGAAGCGCGAGGGCGGGGCGATCCTGGCCGGCCTGGAACACCTGGACGAGCGCTACCTGCGCGCCGTGGGCTACGCCACCAAGAGCAAGCGCAACGCATTCCCGAAGATGGTGCTGATTGGCGACATCGTCGGTGACGACGAGGACGCCGTGGCGCGCGCCACGTCCGAGGTCATCCGCATGGCCAACGGCAAGAGCGGCGAGGGTTTCATTGCCGTGAGCCCCGAGGCGCGCAAGAAGTTCTGGCTGGACCGCTCGCGCACGGCGGCCATCGCCCGCCACACCAACGCGTTCAAGATCAACGAGGACGTGGTGATTCCGCTGCCGCGGATGGGCGAGTACACCGACGGCATCGAGCGCATCAACATCGAGCTGTCGGTCAAGAACAAGCTCAAGCTCGTGGACGAGCTGGAAGCGTTCTTTGCGCGCGGCAACCTGCCGCTGGGCCGCAGCGACGACGCCAACGAGATTCCCAGCGCCGAGCTGCTGGAAGACCGCGTGCAGCACGCGCTGACGCTGCTGCGCGAGATCCGCGCCCGCTGGCGCTACCTGCAGGACCACCTGGACACGCCGCTGCAGACGGCCCGCGCGTCGCTGATCGGCCACGGGCTGGGCCTGCTGGGGCCGGCCTTCGATCAGCGGCTGCAGGTGCAGCCGGACGCGGCCGTGTTCCACCTGATGCAGGACCGCACGATCCGCGTGAGCTGGAAGAGCGAGATCCGCGCCGAGCTGCGCAAGATCTTCAACGGCGGCGAGTTCAAGCCCATCCTGGACGAGGCGCAGAAGATCCACAAGCAGGTGCTGCGCGGCCGGGTCTTCGTGGCGCTGCACATGCACGCCGGCGACGGCAACGTCCACACGAACATCCCGGTCAACTCCGACGACTACGACATGCTGCAGGACGCGCACCGCGCGGTGGCCCGCATCATGGACCTGGCGCGGTCGCTGGACGGCGTGATCTCCGGCGAGCACGGCATCGGCATCACCAAGCTCGAATTCCTGACCGAGGACGAGATTGGCGAATTCCGCGCGTACAAGCAGCGCGTGGACCCGCAGGGCCGCTTCAACAAGGGCAAGCTGCTGCCCGGCGCCGACCTGCGCAATGCCTACACGCCGTCGTTCGGGCTGATGGGGCACGAGTCGATCATCATGCAGCAGAGCGACATCGGCGCCATTGCCGACAGCGTGAAGGACTGCCTGCGCTGCGGCAAGTGCAAGCCGGTCTGCGCCACGCACGTGCCGCGCGCCAACCTGCTGTACAGCCCGCGCAACAAGATCCTGGCCACGTCGCTGCTGGTGGAGGCGTTCCTGTACGAGGAACAGACGCGCCGCGGGGTGTCGATCAAGCACTGGGACGAGTTTTCGGACGTGGCCGACCACTGCACGGTCTGCCACAAGTGCGTGACGCCGTGCCCGGTCAAGATCGACTTTGGCGACGTGTCGATGAACATGCGCAACCTGCTGCGCAAGATGGGCCAGAAGAAGTTCAACCCCGGTGCCGCGGCGTCGATGTTCTTCCTGAACGCGACCAACCCGCAGACCATCAACTTGGCCCGCACGGCCATGATGGGCGTGGGCTACAAGGCCCAGCGCCTGGGCAACGAGGTGCTGAAGAAGTTCGCGAAGAAGCAGACCCAGCATCCGCCCGCCACGGTGGGCAAGCCGCCGGTGCAGGAGCAGGTGATCCACTTCATCAACAAGAAGATGCCGGGCAACCTGCCCAAGAAGACGGCCCGGGCGCTGCTGGACATCGAGGACAACGAGATCGTCCCGATCATCCGCGACCCCAGGCTGACCACGCCCGAGACCGAGGCCGTGTTCTGCTTTCCGGGCTGCGGCTCGGAGCGGCTGTTCTCGCAGGTGGGGCTGGCCACGCAGGCCATGCTGTGGCACGTGGGCGTGCAGACCGTGCTGCCGCCGGGCTACCTGTGCTGCGGCTACCCGCAGCGCGGCGCCGGCCAGTATGACAAGGCCGAGAAGATGGTCAGCGACAACCGCGTGCTGTTCCACCGCGTGGCCAACACGCTGAACTACCTCGACATCAAGACCGTGGTGGTGAGCTGCGGCACGTGCTACGACCAGCTTGCCGGCTACGAATTCGACAAGATCTTCCCGGGCTGCCGGATCATCGACATCCACGAGTACCTGCTGGAAAAGGGCGTGAAGCTGGAAGGCGTGACCGGCACGCGGTACATGTACCACGACCCCTGCCACACGCCGATCAAGACGATGGACCCGACCAGGCTGGTCAACGACCTGATGGGCGGCAACCAGGGCGGCGGCAAGATCGAGAAGAACGACCGCTGCTGCGGCGAATCGGGCACGCTGGCCGTGACGCGGCCGGACGTGTCGACGCAGATCCGCTTCCGCAAGGAAGAGGAAATGCGCAAGGGCGCCGGCAAGCTGCGCACCGACGACTTCAACGGCGACGTCAAGATCCTGACGAGCTGCCCGTCGTGCCTGCAGGGCCTGTCGCGCTACAACGAGGACGCCGCGGTCACCGCCGACTACATCGTGGTGGAAATGGCCAGGCACCTGCTGGGCGAGAACTGGATGCCCGAGTACGTGGCCAAGGCCAACGCGGGCGGGATCGAGCGGGTGCTGGTGTAACGCGACAACGTCCGTTCGCGCCGTCTCAACGCCCCGCTCCCGCTTGGCGGGAGAGGGGCGCCAACCATCCACATCCCCAGGCCGACCACCATGCATCGACTGCCCTCCTGTCCCCTCTGCGAAACCGACGGCGGCGAGCTGGTCTGGATGGGCGACCGCGCCCGCGTGATCCTGGTGGAGGCGGAACGGTTTCCAGGGTTCTGCCGGGTGGTCTGGAACGACCACGCGGCCGAGCTGACCGACCTCGACGAGGCCGACCAGGCCTGGCTGATGCGGCTGGTGGCGCGCGTGGAGCGGGTGGTGCGCGAGGTGATGGGGCCGGACAAGGTCAACCTGGCGGCGTTCGGCAACATGGTGCCGCACCTGCACTGGCACATCATCCCGCGCTACCGCTGGGACACCCACTTTCCCGAAGCGGTCTGGGCCGCGCCACAGCGCAACGCCGATGCGGCGCGCATTGCCGAGCTGCAGACCCGGCTGCCCACGCTGCGGGCGGCCCTGTCCGCGCTGGGCGCTGCCGACTGACGCCGTCCTTGGTAAAGTGCCGTAGCCGTCAGGCGAGGAACCCGCCCCGGTGGCGGTACGTCTGACACCGGTCGAACAACAACATGCCCGCCGGCGGTCGGCGGCGGGCCAACCGCTGGCGCCATGTCTTCCACCCCTTCGTCCGTTACCGTGCCGGGCCCGGCCGTCCCCGCCGAGGCCCTGAAGAACCAGAGCCGGCTGCGCCTGGCGGCCACCTGGGCGCTGATCAAGCCGTACTGGCGTTCCGAGGACCGCAAGGCCGGGCTGGGCCTGCTGGCGCTGGTCGTGGCGCTGAACCTGGGCATCGTCTACATCAACGTGCTGCTCAACGAGTGGAACCGCGTGTTCTACAACGCCATCGAGCAGCGCGACTTCGTGTCGTTCAAGGCGCTGCTGCTGCGGTTCTCGTGGATCGCGGCCTGCTTCATCGTGCTGGCCATCTCGCGCCAGTACTACCAGATGATGCTGCAGATGCGCTGGCGGACGTGGATGACCGGCACGTTCCTGCGGCGCTGGCTGGGCCACCAGGCGTACTACCGCATCGAACAGACCCATTCGACCGACAACCCCGACCAGCGGCTGGCCGACGACCTGCGCCAGTTCACCGACGGCGCGCTGACGCTGTCGATGGGGCTGCTGAACTCGGTGGTCACGCTGGTGTCGTTCATCGGCATCCTGTGGGTGGTGTCGGGGCCCATCAGCTTCGTGCTCGGCGGCGTCGACGTGACCATCCCCGGCTACATGGTCTGGTTTGCGATCGGCTACGCCGTGGTCGGCTCGCTGATCGCCCACTTCGTCGGCCGGCCGCTGATCGGCCTGTCGTTCCAGCAGGAACAGTACGAGGCGAATTTCCGTTTCATGCTCGTGCGGCTGCGCGAGAACAGCGAGCCCGTGGCGCTCTACCGCGGCGAGCCGACCGAGGAAGGCGGCCTGCGCGCCCGCTTCGAGCGGATCCGGGCCAACTGGAACCAGCTCATGCGCTACACGCGGCGGCTGACGTTCGTGAACTCGGGCTACGGCCAGTTCGCGATCATCTTCCCGCTGCTGGTGGCGGCGCCGCGCTACTTCTCGGGCAAGCTGACGCTGGGCGGCCTGATGCAGATTAATTCGGCATTCGGCCAGGTGCAGGGCGCGCTGTCCTGGTTCGTCGGCAGCTACGCGACGCTGGTGGGCTGGAAGGCGGCCGCCAACCGGCTGATCGACTTCCAGGAAGCCATGCGCGTGGCCGAGCGGCAGGACCTGACGCACGAGGGCCCGGGCGACATCGAGGTGGTGACGGCCACCGACGGCGCGGATGCCGGCATCGCCATCAGCGGGCTGGCGCTGGCGCTGCCGGTGCGCGGCGGGTTTGGCGTGGACGACGAAGGCGTGGCCGGCGAGGGCGTGGAAGGCGCCGGCCAGCCCGGCATGCGCCCGCTGGTGGCGCCGTTCTCGCTGTCGATCGCGCCGGGCGAGCGCTGGCTGGTCAGCGGCCCGTCGGGCTGCGGCAAGAGCGTGCTGTTCCGCGCGCTGGCCGGCATCTGGCCCTACGGGTGCGGCCGCATCACGATGCCGGCGCGCCGCACGCTGTTCCTGCCGCAGCGCAGCTACCTGCCGATCGGCACGCTGGCCGATGCGCTGTCCTACCCGGACGCCGGCAACGCCCATTCGCGCGAGACGCTGGCCGACGTGCTGCGGCGCGCGCAGCTAGGCTTCCTGGCGCGGCATCTGGACGTCTTCGACAACTGGTCGCTGCGGCTGTCGCCCGGCGAGCAGCAGCGGCTGGCCTTCGCCCGGGCGCTGCTGCAGAAGCCCGACTTCCTGTTCCTGGACGAGGCCACCAGCGCGCTGGACGAGGACACCGAGCGCGCCATGTACCAGTTGATGGTCGATGCGCTGCCCGGCGCGGCTATCGTCAGCATTGCGCACCGCAGCACGGTGGCCGCGTTCCACAACCGGCGCCTGCGCTATGTGCCGGCGGCCGGCCCGGCCAACGGCGCCCGCGACGAAAGTGGCGGCGGGCCGCGGGATGGGCAAGGCGAGGGGGGTGGAGTAAGCTATCGGGTCGTACAAGACGCGTGACGACGCCGGCGCCGCCCCTGGAGCCGGGCCGGCGGCGCGGCACTCCTGATCATGGCTGGCCTGGACAAAGACACTCCTCATCCCACCGCGCTGACCGTCCACACGCAATCGCGCGTGCTGGAAATCGGCTTCGACAATGGCCGCACCTGGCGGCTGCCGTTCGAGCTGCTGCGCGTATACTCGCCCTCCGCTGAAGTCCAGGGCCATGGGCCTGGACAGGAAACGCTGCAGACCGGCAAGCGCCACGTCGGCATCGCCGCCGTGGAGCCGGTGGGCAACTACGCGATCCAGATCCGTTTCGACGACGGCCACGACACCGGCATCTACACGTGGGAACTGCTGTACCGCCTGGGCGACCAGCAGGAATCGCTGTGGACGGCCTACCTGCAGCGGCTGCAAGCCGCCGGGCTGGACCGCGACGCGTCGATGCCGGCGGCCGGCGGCCACGCCTGCGGCCATCATCACTGAATCAAGCACCTGGAGTCCAAGAATGAGCGAAACCCACTTCGGGTTCGAGAAGGTCGACGAAACGGAAAAGGCTGGCAAGGTCGCCGGCGTGTTCCATTCGGTGGCCGGCAAGTACGACGTGATGAACGACCTGATGTCCGGCGGCATGCACCGGGTCTGGAAGATGTTCACGATCGCCCAGGCCAACGTGCGGCCCGGGCACAAGGTGCTGGACATCGCCGGCGGCACGGGCGACCTGGCCAAGGCGTTCGCCCGGCAGGCCGGCCCCAGGGGCGAGGTCTGGCTCACGGACATCAACGAGTCGATGCTGCGCGTGGGCCGCGACCGCCTGCTGGACAAGGGCGTGGTGACGCCCGTGGCGCTGTGCGACGCCGAGAAGATTCCGTTTCCGGACAACTACTTCGACCTGGTGACCGTGGCGTTCGGCCTGCGCAACATGACGCACAAGGACCGGGCGCTGGCCGAAATGCGCCGCGTGGTCAAGCCGGGCGGCAAGGTGATGGTGCTGGAGTTCTCCAAGGTCTGGAAACCGCTGGAGAAGTTCTACGATATCTATTCCTTCAAGGTGCTCCCCTGGCTGGGCCAGCGCGTGGCTGGGGATGCCCCGAGCTATCGCTATCTGGCGGAATCGATCAGAATGCATCCGGACCAGGGTTCACTTGTACGCTTGATGGAACAAGTCGGGCTTGAACAAGTCGAATACTTCAATCTGACGGCCGGAGTCGTGGCGCTCCACGTCGGGAGAAAGTACTAATTCGCCATGTTCGGCCGCATAGGCCGGAAATGACAGGGGAAAGCTAAAAATGTCTTCTTTTCGTGGAAAATTCCTGGCCGTGTCGCTGATGGCGACGCTGGCCCTGGGGGCAGCGCTGGACGCCAACGCGAAACGCCTGGGCGGGTCGCGCAGCGTCGGCAAGCAATCGTCGACGGTGACGCAGCAGCGCCAGGCCACGCCGCCGCAACAGACCGCGCCGGCCCAGCAGCCCGCGCAGCAGGCCGCACCGGCCACGGCCGGCGCCGCCGGCACGGCAGCCGCGGCCGCCCCGAAGCGTAACTGGGGCGGCATGCTCGGCGGCCTGGCAGCCGGCCTGGGTCTTGGCTACCTGCTGTCGCACTTCGGCCTGGGTGGCGCGGCGGCCAGCTTCCTGGCCAACGCCATCCTGATCGCCATCATCGCCATGATCGCGTTCTGGCTGATCCGCAAGTTCCGCGGCGGCGCGGCCCGGTCGCGGACCCCGGCCTATGCCGGCATGGGCAACAGCCAGGGCAATAACTCGCCGTTTGGCGGCATGGAGCGCAACACCGAACCGACGCTGCGCCAGGCCGAACCGGTGCAGCCGGCCGCTGGCTACGGTGGCGCGGCGGCCAACCCCGTGATGGGTGGCGCGGCCGCGGGTGCCGCGGCGGCAACGGTGCAGCAGCCGTGGGGCGTGCCGGCCGACTTCGATACCGAAGCGTTCCTGCGCAATGCCAAGGTTCACTACGTCCGCCTGCAGGCCGCCTGGGATGCCGGCAACCTCGACGACATCCGCGAGTTCACCACGCCGGAAATGTTTGCCGAGATCAAGATGGACCTGTCCGACCGCGGAGTGGCCGTCAACAAGACCGACGTCGTCACGCTGGAAGCCCAGCTGCTCGGCATCGAGTCGACGCCGTCGCAGCACGTTGCCAGCGTGCGCTTCTCGGGCATGATCCGCGAGACCGCCGGCGAGCCGGCGCAGCCGTTCGGCGAGGTGTGGAACCTGGCCAAGTCGGCGTCCGGCGACGGCGGCTGGCTGCTGGCCGGCATCCAGCAGGAATCCTGAGTGGCGTCTGGGCCGTCGGCGCATGGATGACATGAAGCGGCGGCCGAGTAGCTTAGAATGGAGGCCCACGTAAGCGTGGGCCTTTTTTATTGGGCAGCACTGCCCGGATACCCGACGCCATGAACGCCTTGCCCTCACCGCTGGCCGCGCCGATCGTCGCCGCGTTGAATCACCTGATCGAACAGGAGCCATGGGCCTGCAGCCTGCTGGCACCGTTTGCCGGCCGCGTGATCCGGTTCGATGCCGCCGCCTTTGCGCTGTCGCTGCGGATCACCGATCAGGGCTGCATCGAGCGGGCGGCCGAGGCCGAGGTGGCGGCCGTGACGCTGATCGTGCCGCTGCAGCAATGGCCGCTAGTGGTGGCCGACGTGGCCGAGGGCGGCCAGGCCGCCGCGATGCGCCATGTGCGGATAGACGGCGACGCCGAACTGGCCAACGCGGTGTCGACGCTGGCGCGCAACCTGCGCTGGGATGCGGCCGAAGACCTGTCGCGCGCGCTGCGTGGCGTGATGGGCGGCCCGATCAGCGACAGCGTGGCGCAGCGCGTGGTGGACGGCGCGCGCCAGGCGCATGAAAGCGCCACCCGGGTCGGCCGGGCCCTGCTCGACAATGTGACCGAATACCTGCTGGACGAACAGCCGACCCTGGTGCGCCATGCCGCGCTCGACGGGTTCGGCGCCGATGTGGCACTGCTGCGCGACGACCTGGCGCGGCTCGAAAAACGGCTGGAACGCCTGGAGCGCGGGGGCGGACAGGGGGATCACGCGCCGGGCTCGCTCCCGTCGGCCCACCGCTAACCGCCATGCCGTCCCCCGTTGCCGCCCCGCGCGGCGCTGCCACCTGAACATCCCGAATGACCCGCCTGCTGCGTCTCTGCAAGATCATCTTCGTCGTCCTGTACTACGGGCTCGACGAACTCGTGCTGTCCGGTTTCAAGAGCCGGCGCATCAAGTTTCTGGTTCGCGTCATCACCATCGGCCGCAAGCTGGAGCAGCCGCGCGGCGAGCGGCTGCGGCTGGCGCTGACCGCGCTGGGCCCGATCTTCGTCAAGTTCGGGCAGGTGCTGTCCACCCGGCGCGACCTGATGCCGCCCGACATCGCCGACGAACTGGCCAAGCTGCAGGACCAGGTGCCGCCGTTCGATTCGGCGCTGGCGGTGAAGATCATCGAGAAGTCGCTGGGCCGGCCGCTGGGCGACCTGTACGAGAATTTCGAGCTGCAACCGGTGGCCAGCGCGTCCATCGCCCAGGTGCACTTTGCCACGCTGCGCGGCGGGCCGAACCATGGCCGCGAGGTGGCCGTGAAGGTGCTGCGGCCGGGCATGCTGCCGGTCATCGACAGCGACCTGGCGCTGATGGGCGACATGGCCACGTGGCTGGAGCGGGTCTGGGTCGACGGTCGGCGCCTGAAGCCGCGCGAGGTGGTGGCCGAGTTCGACAAGTACCTGCACGACGAGCTGGACCTGATGATCGAGGCGGCCAACGCCAGCCAGCTACGCCGCAACTTTGCCGACAGCGAGCTGCTGTGCGTGCCCGAGGTGTACTGGGACTGGTGTACCAGCACCGTGTTCACGATGGAGCGGATGCATGGCATCCCGATCTCGCGGACGGAGTCGCTGAAGGCCGCTGGCGTCGACATGCACAAGCTGGCCGAGGAAGGCGTCGAGATTTTCTTCACGCAGGTGTTCCGCGACGGCTTCTTCCACGCCGACATGCATCCGGGCAACATCCTGGTGTCGGTGCAGCCGGAGACGTTCGGGCGCTACATCGCGCTGGACTTCGGCATCGTCGGCGCGCTGTCCGAGTTCGACAAGAACTACCTGGCGCAGAACTTCATCGCTTTCTTCCGGCGTGACTACCACCGCGTGGCGCTGCTGCACGTGGAGTCGGGCTGGGTGCCGGCCGAGACACGCGTGGAGGAACTGGAGTCGGCCGTGCGCGCCTGCTGCGAGCCGTACTTCGACAAGCCGCTGCGCGAAATCTCGCTGGGCATGGTGCTGATGCGGCTGTTCCAGACTTCGCGCCGCTTCAATGTGGAGATTCAGCCACAACTGGTGCTGCTGCAGAAGACGCTGCTCAATATCGAAGGGCTGGGCCGCCAGCTCGATCCCGACCTGGATCTCTGGAAGACCGCCAAGCCGTTCCTGGAACGGTGGATGTACGAGCAGGTGGGCTGGAAGGGCGCCTGGGAGCGGGTCAAGGTGGAGGCGCCGCAGTGGGCCAAGATGCTGCCGGACTTCCCGCGCCTGGCCCACCAGTTCCTGGAACGCCGGGCGCTGCAGGGCAACGGCGAGCAGGAACGGCTGCTGGCCCAGCTTGTGATCGAGCAACGGCGGACCAACCGGCGGCTGTCCACGGCGTTGCTGCTGATGGGTGGCTTCCTGGCCGGCATCGTGATCGTCCAGGCGATGGCCTGGGCCGGGTACTGGTAGCGAAATCCCGCAAACAACACATTTGTGCACGAATTCGTGCATTTGGCGGCTGTCCGGGAATTTTTTTCGACCGGAAAAGTCTCCGTCGCTATAATCCGCGTTTTGATTCGGCTACGACCGCCTCTGCCCGTTCCCGGGCGCCCGCGGCCCCGACCGATGAATTGGACTCCGGGCGGAGTCGGCCCGGGACATCCCAGGCCACCGGCCGGCATTCGGTTTTTCGCCTCCAGGGCATCTCTGGCACATTGGGATAGGGCAGCGGCATGCTGATCTGGTTCGTCATCACCTATTGGGTTATCTCGGTTGGCATCGGCCTGTGGGCGGCGCTGCGCGTCAAGGGCACCGCCGACTTTGCCGTGGCCGGCCGCAGTCTGCCGTTCTACATCGTCACCGCCACGGTGTTTGCCACATGGTTCGGCTCTGAGACCGTGCTGGGCATCCCGGCCGTGTTCCTCAAGGAAGGGCTGTCCGGCGTGGTCTCGGACCCGTTCGGCTCCTCGCTCTGCCTGATCCTCGTGGGCCTGTTCTTCGCCCGGCCGCTGTACCGGATGAACCTGCTGACGATTGGCGACTACTATCACAACCGCTACGGGCGCCTGGCCGAAGTGCTGACCACGCTGTGCATCGTGGTGTCGTACCTGGGCTGGGTGGCCGCCCAGATCAAGGCGCTGGGGCTGGTGTTCTATACGGTGTCCGACGGCGCGCTGTCGCAGGACGCCGGCATGATGATCGGCGCGGCCAGCGTGCTGGTCTATACGCTGTTCGGCGGCATGTGGTCGGTGGCGGTGACCGATTTCATCCAGATGATCATCATCGTGATCGGCCTGCTCTATATCGGCTACGAGGTGAGCGGCCAGGCCGGCGGCGTGTCGGCCGTGGTGTCCCACGCGGCCGCGGCGGGCAAGTTCGAGTTCCTGCCGTCGCTGGACCTGGTGCAGATCATCGGGTTTGCGGCGGCGCTGTTCACGATGATGCTGGGGTCGATCCCGCAGCAGGACGTGTTCCAGCGCGTCACGTCGTCGAAGACCGAGCAGATCGCCGGGCGCGCGTCGGTGCTGGGCGGCGTGCTGTACTTCTTCTTCGCGTTCATTCCGATGTTCCTGGCCTATTCGGCCACGATGATCGACCCGCAGATGGTCGAGAAATACATCAATTCCGATTCCCAGTTGATCCTGCCGCAGTTGATCCTGACCCACGCGCCGATGTTCGCGCAGGTCATGTTCTTCGGCGCGCTGCTGTCGGCCATCAAGAGCTGCGCATCGGCCACGCTGCTGGCGCCGTCGGTGACGTTCGCGGAGAACATCCTGCGGCCGTATTTCCGCCATTTGAGCGACAAGCAGTTCCTGCGCGTGATGCAGGCGGTGGTGCTGGTGTTCACGACGCTGGTGACGCTGTTCGCGCTGAATTCGCACCTGTCGATCTTCCACATGGTCGAGAACGCCTACAAGGTAACGCTGGTGTCGGCGTTCGTGCCGCTGGCGTTCGGGCTGTTCTGGAAGCCGGCCACGCGGCAGGGCGGCCTGCTGGCCATCATCCTGGGGCTGACGTCGTGGCTGACCTGCGAGGTTGCCTTTGCCGACGCGACGGTGCCGCCGCAGATGGTGGGCCTGCTGTTCTCCATCGGCGGCATGGTGTTCGGGTCGCTGCTGCCGCAGTGGATCAGCGACCGGCCGCAGGTCCGCGAAGTGCATATTGCTTAACTTTTAAGCGGCGGGGCGGCATCGCGACGATTACGCCCCCGAAAGCCTCCATTTCCTCCCGGTAGACGCCCCGCCGACGGTTTATAATCCGAGGCTTTGCATCGCCGCGCACGCCGTTTTTTTGGGTCCGCACCCTTATCGAACCGGGGCGGCGCTGCCATCTACCCGCTTTACGTTCAGATTCCACGAAAGAACCATGCCGATCTATGCCTACCGTTGCGACGCCTGCGGCCACGGGCGCGATGTGCTGCAGAAGATGAGCGATGCTCCGCTCACGGACTGCCCATCCTGCGGCGCCGCCGGGACCTTCAAGAAGCAACTGACCGCGGCCGGCTTCCAGCTCAAGGGCTCGGGCTGGTACGTGACGGATTTCCGCGGCGGCAGCGGCGGCACGAGCGCCACGGCCTCGGGCAACGCCCCGGCCGCTGACGGCGCGTCGGCCGCCCCGGCCGCGTCGGCGGGCACCGCCCCGGCTTCCTCTACGGCATCGGCCGCCCCGTCCGGCGGCGGCGCCGGCTCGAGCGCCAGCCACTGAGCGCCGGGCACACCGTGGCTACCAAGAAAACGTCCGCCATCAAGACCTGGTTCCTGACCGGGCTGCTCGTCCTGGTGCCGCTGGGCATCACGCTGTGGGTGCTGAACCTGATCATCGGCACGATGGACCAGAGCATGGCCCTGCTGCCGCTGGCGTGGCAGCCCGAAAACCTGTTCGGGCGCCGCATCCCCGGGCTGGGCGCCATCCTGACGCTGCTGTTCATCCTGCTGGTGGGCGTGCTGACGCACAACTTCATCGGGCAGCGGCTGGTGCGCTGGTGGGAGGCGCTGCTGGGCCATATCCCGGTGGTCGGGCCGATCTACACCAGTGTCAAGCAGGTGTCGGACACGCTGCTGTCGTCGTCCGGCAACGCATTCCGCAAGGCGCTGCTGGTGCAGTATCCGCGCGAGGGATCGTGGACCATTGCATTTCTGACCGGGCGACCGGGCGGAGACGTGCAGAATCACCTGCAAGGCGAATACGTCAGCGTGTACGTGCCGACCACGCCGAACCCGACTTCCGGCTTCTTCCTGATGATGCCGAAGGCCGACACCATCGAGCTGGACATGAGCGTCGACGCGGCGCTCAAGTACATCGTGTCGATGGGCGTCGTGGCGCCCACGGAGCTGCCGCGCAGGAACGGCGAGGGCCGCCCGGCCGACGCCGTGACCGCCGCCGACGAAGTTGCCGACACCCATACCAACTGATTCTCGCGCGGCGCGCCCGGCGTGCCGCGTCTTACAGGGACTCTCTCCTATGTCTTCCATGCGTACACACTACTGCGGTCTGGTGACCGAACAACTGACCGGCCAGGAAGTGGCCCTGACGGGCTGGGTGCAGCGCCGCCGCGACCATGGTGGCGTGATCTTCGTCGACCTGCGCGACCGCGAGGGCCTGGTGCAGGTGGTGTGCGATCCGGACCGCCCGGAGATGTTCAAGGCGGCCGAGGAAATCCGCAACGAGTTCTGCATCCGCGTGGTGGGCAAGGTGCGTCCGCGCCCGGCCGGCACCGAGAACGCCAACCTGACGTCGGGCAAGATCGAGGTGCTGTGCCACGAGCTGACCGTGCTGAATCCGTCGGTCACGCCGCCGTTCCAGCTCGACGACGACAACCTGTCGGAAACCACGCGCCTCACGCACCGCGTGCTGGACCTGCGCCGCCCGCAGATGCAGTACAACCTGCGCCTGCGCTACAAGGTGGCGATGGAAGTGCGCAAGTACCTGGACGCCCAGGGCTTCATCGACATCGAGACGCCGATGCTGGGCAAGAGCACGCCCGAGGGCGCGCGCGACTACCTGGTGCCTTCCCGCGTGAACCCGGGCCACTTCTTCGCGCTGCCGCAGTCGCCGCAGATCTTCAAGCAGATGCTGATGGTCTCGGGCTTCGACCGCTACTACCAGATCACCAAGTGCTTCCGCGACGAGGACCTGCGTGCCGACCGCCAGCCCGAATTCACGCAGATCGACTGCGAGACGTCGTTCCTGACCGAGCAGGAGATTCGCGACCTGTTCGAGGACATGATGCGCACCGTGTTCAAGAACGCGATCGACGTGGACCTGGACGCCAAGTTCCCGGTCATGGAGTTCCGCGAGGCCATGGCGCGCTTTGGCTCGGACAAGCCCGACCTGCGCGTCAAGCTGGAATTCACCGAGCTGACCGACGTGATGAAGGACGTCGACTTCAAGGTGTTCTCGAGCCCGGCCAACAGCGAGAACGGCCGCGTGGTCGGCCTGCGCGTGCCGGGCGGCCATGCCATCTCGCGCGGCGAGATCGACGCCTACACGCAGTTCGTGGCCATCTACGGCGCCAAGGGCCTGGCCTGGATCAAGGTCAACGAGGTGGCGAAGGGCCGTGACGGCCTGCAGTCGCCGATCGTCAAGAACCTGCACGACGCGGCGATTGCCGAGATTCTGAAGCGCACCGAAGCCCAGGACGGCGACATCATCTTCTTCGGCGCCGACAAGGCCAAGGTCGTGAACGACGCCATCGGCGCCCTGCGCCTGAAGATCGGCCATTCGGAGTTCGGCAAGAGCACCGGCCTATTCGAGGACACCTGGAAGCCGCTGTGGGTGATCGACTTCCCGATGTTCGAGTACGACGAGGAAGACGCCCGCTGGGTGGCGATGCACCACCCGTTCACGAGCCCCAAGGACGAGCACCTGCAGTACCTGGAAACCGACCCGGGCAAGTGCATCGCCAAGGCGTACGACATGGTGCTGAACGGCTGGGAAATGGGCGGCGGCTCGGTGCGGATCTACCGCGAGGACGTGCAGAGCAAGGTCTTCCGCGCGCTGAAGATCGGCGACGAGGAGGCACGGGCCAAGTTCGGCTACCTGCTGGACGCGCTGCAGTACGGCGCGCCGCCGCACGGCGGCCTGGCGTTCGGCCTGGACCGCATCGTGACGATGATGGCCGGCGCCGACTCGATCCGCGACGTGATCGCCTTCCCGAAGACACAGCGCGCCCAGGACCTGCTGACCCAGGCCCCGAGCGCCGTCGACGAGAAGCAACTGCGCGAACTGCATATCCGCCTGCGCGCGCAGGAGCCCAAGACGACCGCCTGACCGGCGTCGCCAAACCGGATCATTCCGGTTCCGGCATCGAAAGCCGCGCGAAAGCGCGGCTTTCTTGTTTTCGGCGCAAGGATGCGTTTCCATTTGTTACCACCCGGAACGAAGCGGCGCCGCATGATGTCTTTCTGCCTGATGCGCGCGATGCTTGCCCACCCGAAAGGCCGGCCGTGACGCGGGAGGACAAACCACCATGCTGCAACTCGATGCGGAAACGATCCGGGCCTTCCTGCTGGCCCATGCCGAAACCATACTGACCTGGCTCGTGGCCGGCCTGCTGATGATGCTGCTGGCGCGCTTCGAGCTGCGCCGCGCGGTGCGCAAGTCGGCGCAGGCCATGTCCGAATCGGTGGCCACCACGGTGGCTGCCTGCGTGCCTGACATCGCCCACGCGGCGCAGGGCGCCCAGCCGGTGGTGGACTACGGCGCCGCCGCCCAGGGGCCGGAGCCCGTGGCGGCGCAGCGCGCCGAGGCGCTGCGCAAGCTGGCGCTGGACACGGTGGCGACGGTGATGGCCCGGGGCCGCTGGCTTGAAGATGTCGGCAACCTGCGGCTGCCCGAGGATGCGCTGCTGTCGGGCCGCCGCTCCGGTGGCGCCGATCCGCTGCTCGTGGTGGCGCCGCAGCCGGTGGTGCAGGCGTACCTGACCGCCCAGCGCACGTTCGACGACGAGGCGTCGCGGCTGCAGACCCACCGGCGCGAGGCGCTGCGGCTGCAGGAGGCGCTGCAGCAGCTCAGCGCGGAGGCGGCGCACGTCGAGCAGGAAACCGCCAGCATCGTCATGCGCTTCGAGCAGGTCAACGCCCAGGCCGCCCAGGGCGTGGAAGCCGGCGACTACCAGCGCTTCCTGATCCAGAAGTACAACCAGCTCGGCACGCGCGAGAAGGATATCGCCCAGGAACGGGCCGAACTGGCCACCCAGGTGCAGGAAAGCACCGACGCGCTGGCCGAGCATGCCCATGTGGCGTCGCAGCGCTACACGCAGGCGCTGGCGCCGCTGATGCAGCAACTGCGCGCGGCCTGGGGCCATGGCGATTCGCCGGAGGTGTTCGATACCTGGCTGCGCAGCATGCCCGGCGCCACCCCGGACGGCATGGCCGCGCCGGGCCCCGACGGCGGCCATTTCCTGACGCCGCGCCATCCTGGCGAGCGGACGATCGCCTGATTCCACATCGCGGTAATCGGACAGCGGAGGACGCCCAAGCCCGCGCGGCTGCGCTATGCTTGGGTTCTGTCGCCTTCACCGCCCCATGCGCTACAAGATTCCCGAATCGGTACTGGTCGTGATTCACACGCCAGACCTGCAAGTCCTGTTGATCGAGCGAGCCGACCGGCCGGGCTTCTGGCAATCGGTCACCGGCAGCCTCGATGCCGAAGACGAGCCGCTGGCGGCCACCGCCGCCCGCGAGGTGGCCGAGGAAACCGGCATCGTCGCCAGCCAGCACCAGTTGACCGACTGGCAGCACACGATCGACTACGAGATCTACCCGCAGTGGCGCCACCGCTATGCGCCCGGCATCACGCGCAATACCGAACACTGGTTCGGCCTGTGCGTGCCCGAGCCGCTGCCCGTGACGCTGGCGCCGCGCGAGCACCTGCAGTACGCGTGGCTGCCCTGGCAGGACGCCGCGGCGCGCTGCTTTTCGCGCAGCAATGCCGAGGCGGTACGCCAGCTGGCGTGGCGCGCGGCGGCGCGGGAGGATGCCGGGGAGGTGGCACGATGAAGCTGCGCGTCGTCACCTACAACATCCACAAGGGGGTGAAGGGGTTCAGCGGCAAGCCGCGCATCCAGAGCGTGCGGACCGGGCTGCAGGCGATGGACGCCGACATCGTGTTCCTGCAGGAAGTGCAGGACCGCAACGACCGCCTGGTCGCCGCCGAGCTGTTCGACCCGGACCATACCCAGCTCAACTACCTGGCCACGGACGCCTATCCGCACTCGGTCTACGGCCGCAACGCGGTGTACGAGCACGGCCACCATGGCAACGCGATCCTGTCGCGCCATCCGATCCTGATGTCCGAGAACCTGGATATTTCCGATCACCGTTTCGAGCAGCGCGGGCTGCTGCACGCGGTGGCGGACATCCACGGCGTGGAGGCGCACCTGATCTGCGTGCACTTCGGGCTGTTCGCGCGCAGCCGCGTGCGGCAGGCCACGGCGCTGGTGGAGCGCGTGCGCTCAGTGGTGCCGGACGGCGCGCCGCTGGTCATCGCCGGGGATTTCAACGACTGGAACCACAAGCTCGACAGCAAGATCTGCAACACGCTCAATGCGGTGGAATCGGCCCATGCCAAGAACGGCCGGATTCATACCTTTCCGAGCCACATGCCGTGGTGGCAGCTCGACCGCATCTACGTGCGCGGCTTCGACATCGAGCGGACGCAGGCGCTGACGGGCCGCGAATGGGCGGAGCGCTCGGACCACGTGCCGCTGATGGCCGAACTGGCCCACCGCGTGGCGATTCCCGAGGCTTGACCGGGCCTGGGCGTCAGGCCGACGCCAGGTAGTCGCGGATCCAGCCGTAGATGGCGTCGACGTCGGCCAGGTCGATGACTGGCAGCGCGGTGTTGGTGGCCACTTCGTCCACGGCGTCCGTCGCGACGGCGACGATGCCCGGCACCTCGGTCCAGAGCGGCGGCTTGCCGTGGGCGGGCCGGTAGATTTCCAGCTTCGGGAAATCGCTCCACTTGTAGCCTTCGACCATCACGAGGTCGGTGTCGCGCGGCAGCACGGCCAGCGCCTCGCCAATCTCGGGCGACGGCTTGTCCTCGGGGTAGTGGCGCATCAGCGTCAGGTGCCGCGCGCCGACCAGCACCACGTTTTCGCACCCGCCCTGGCGCATCCGCCAGGAATCCTTGCCCGGCGTGTCGGGGTCGAAGCCGTGGTGCGTGTGCTTGATGCCGGCCACGCGCAGGCCGTCGGCCACGAAGCGGGGGATCAACTGGTCCAGCAGCGTCGTCTTGCCGCTGCCAGAGGAACCGGCAATGCCGAATACCTTCACAATGCTTTCCCTGTTGGGCGTCAGAATGCCCTGACAATAGCAGAGTTGGTCCGGGCGATGTGCAGGAGCCGCCCGTTGGCCGATAATCGAGCCATGTCAGGGATCTACGACCGCAACACACCGCCAGACCCCCAGCCGCCGGCCACCGCGCCCAAGGCGGGGATGCCCGCATCGGTGCCGGACCTGGGCACCGCCAGCGCCCGTGCCCGGGCCCGCGTGCTGCACTGGATGCGCCGCCGCGGCAGCCCGGTGCCGGGCAACCATGTCGACCTGCTCTGCAACGGCCAGGCGTTCTTTCCGGCGCTGATCGAGGCCATCGACGCGGCGCGGGTGCACGTCGTGGTGGAGACCTATATCTATGCCGACGACGCCATCGGCGCCCGCGTCGGCGATGCGCTGATCGCGGCGGCGCAGCGCGGCGTGGACGTCCGGCTGGTGGTGGACGGTTTTGGCGCCGGCGACCTGCCGGCCGCCCTGCAGGCGCGGCTGCGCGACGGCGGCGTGGTGCTGGAGATCTACCGCCCGCTGCGCGGCTTCAAGTTCGCGCGCCGCCATCTGCGGCGGCTGCACCGCAAGATCGCCGTCATCGACGGCAAGGTCGCCTTTGTCGGCGGCATCAACATCATCGACGACCACAACCACGGCCCGGTGGATCTGCCCGAGATCGGCCCGCGCTTCGACTTCGCGGTGCGCGTGCGGGGCCCGCTGGTGGCGCAGATTGCGCTGGCGTCGGCGCGGCTCTGGTTCCGCATCGCACAACGCCGGGGCCTGCGCGAGACTGCCAGTGCCTTTGCCGAAGTAGAAACGCTGACGCGCGGCGCGCGCCAGGCGCGGTCCGACGTGCAGCCGGGCGGGGTGCCGGCCAGCCTGCTGCTGCGTGACAACCTGCGCAACCGTCGCACCATCGAACGCGAATACCTGTACGCGCTGGGCGCCGCGCGGCACGACGTGATCCTGGCCAACGCCTACTTTCTGCCCGGCCACAAGATGCGCCGAGCGCTGCTGGCCTGCCGCGAGCGCGGGGTGCGCGTGCGGCTGCTGCTGCAGGGCATGGTCGAATACCGGCTGCAGCATTACGCCACCCACGCGCTGTATGCGCGGCTACTGGAGGCCGGCGTCGAGATCTACGAGTACGAGGAAAGCTTCCTGCACGCCAAGGTGGCGGTGGTCGACGACATCTGGGCGACCGTGGGATCGAGCAACATGGACCCGTTCAGCCTGCTGCTGGCCCGCGAGGCCAACGTGGCCGTCTACGACCCCGCCTTTGCCGGCACGCTGCGCACGCGGCTGGAGGCGGCGATGGCCCAGCGCAGCGCGCGGGTCATGCCCGAAGCCCACGCCGGACTGCCGCGTTTGCGGCGATTTGCCAATTGGGCGGCCTACTACGTGTTGCGTCTCGGCGTCGTCATCGCGGGTGTGGCGGGGCGCTACTGAGGCGCCTCACGGTAACATGTTGCCCTGCCGCAGCTCGGCCATGGCGCCCCCGCGTCACCCGCCGGATCGGCGCGCTTTTCAGCCTTTGCTGCATTGCGCTGCGGCGCGCCGGGTGTTTAGAAACACCGGTCTAATTAAAAACTTGATGCCAGTCGGCCTCGCCAGAATAATCTGAACGACCGTTCTTTTTTGGCTTAGACTTCGTGCATTTACGACGGCAATCTCGCTGTCGACAGTGCCTGCCGAACGCAGTGTCAGGCCAGGAACAGCAGCCTTCGGGGTGCTGCAGAGAACGGAGAGAAACCATGCGACACCAGTCAGTTCGTCTTGAATCCGCCGCCGCGCCCGCGCCCTTGCGCAAGGGCGAGATGACGCGCGTGGCGATTCTCGATGCCGCACTGGAACTGTCGTCCCGCGACGGGCTGGAAGGGCTGACCATCGGCCTGCTCGCGGAACGCATGCAGATGAGCAAGAGCGGCGTGTTCGCGCATTTCGGTTCGCGCGAGGACCTGCAGGTGGAAGTGGTGCGCGAGTATCACCGGCGGTTCGAGCAGGAGGTGTTCTACCCCTCGCTGCAGGAACCGCGCGGGCTGCCTCGCCTGTGGTCGATGGTGCGGCGCTGGATGGAAAAGCGCATCCAGGAAGTGACCACGGGTTGCATCTACATCAGCGGGGCCGTCGAGTACGACGATCGCGCGGAAAGCCCGGTACGTGACGAACTGGTCAAGAGCGTCACGATCTGGCGGGCCGCGCTGATGCGTGCGATCGACCAGGCCCGGGAAGAGGGGCACTTGCGCGCGGACTGCGATCCGCGCCTGATGCTGTTCGAGATGTACAGCCTTGAACTAGGCTTGCATCACGACGCCCGCTTTCTGCGCCTGCCGGACAGTGCCGAGCTTGCCATGGTCGCCCTCAACAAGCTGATTCAGTCTTACCGTACCTGAGCCGCCCCCGGCAACGGTCGCACGCGCCCCCGCGGGGGCGTGCGGCATGCGTGTGTGGCGGCATTGAAAACCTCCAAGGAGTCTTTGATGGGCCAGTACACCGCACCGTTGCGCGACATGCAGTTCGTGCTCCATGAACTGCTCGGCGCAGAAGCCGAACTCAAGGCGATGCCCAAGCACGCGGACATCGACGCGGACACCATCAACCAGGTTATCGAGGAAGCCGGCAAGTTCTGCGCGGACGTGGTGTTCCCGCTGAACCAGCCCGGCGACCGCGAAGGCTGCACCTACGTGGGCGACGGCGTGGTGCGCGCGCCCAAGGGCTTCAAGGAAGCCTACCAGCAGTACGTCGAGGCCGGCTGGCCCGCCCTGGCGTGCGACCCCGAATTCGGCGGCCAGGGCCTGCCGATCGTCGTCAACAACGCGCTGTACGAGATGCTGAACTCGGCCGGCCAGGCGTGGACGATGTACCCGGGCCTGTCCCACGGCGCGTACGAGGCGCTGCACGCACACGGCACGCCGGAACTGAAGCAGGCCTACCTGCCGAAGCTGGTGTCGGGCGTGTGGACCGGCACGATGTGCCTGACCGAGCCGCACTGCGGCACCGACCTGGGCATCCTGCGCACGAAGGCCGAGCCGCAGGCCGATGGCTCGTACGCCATCACGGGCACCAAGATCTTCATCTCGGCCGGCGAGCACGACCTGGCCGAGAACATCATCCACCTGGTGCTGGCGCGCCTGCCGGACGCACCGCAGGGCACCAAGGGCATCTCGCTGTTCGTGGTGCCGAAGTTCATCCCCGACGCCAGCGGCAACCCGGGCGAGCGCAACGGCATCAAGTGCGGCTCGATCGAGCACAAGATGGGCATCCACGGCAACGCCACCTGCGTGATGAACCTGGACGGCGCGCGCGGCTGGCTGGTGGGCGAGGCCAACAAGGGCCTGAACGCCATGTTCGTGATGATGAACGCCGCCCGCCTGGGCGTGGGCGCGCAGGGCCTAGGCCTGACCGAAGTGGCCTACCAGAACTCGCTGGCCTACGCCAAGGACCGCCTGCAGATGCGCGCGCTGACCGGCCCGAAGGCGCCGGACAAGGCCGCCGACCCGATCATCGTCCACCCGGACGTGCGCCGCATGCTGCTGACGCAGAAGGCGTACGCCGAGGGCGGCCGCGCGTTCAGCTACTGGACGGCGCTGCAGATCGACCGCGAGCTGTCGCACCCGGACGAAGCCGTGCGCAAGGAAGCCGCCGACCTGGTGGCGCTGCTGACGCCGGTGATCAAGGCGTTCCTGACCGACAATGCGTTCACCTCGACCAACGAGGGCATGCAGGTGTTCGGCGGCCACGGCTACATCTCCGAGTGGGGCATGGAGCAGTACGTGCGCGACGCCCGCATCAACATGATCTACGAAGGCACCAACACCATCCAGTCGCTGGACCTGCTGGGCCGCAAGATCCTGGGCGACATGGGCGCCAAGCTCAAGGCGTTCGGCAAGATCGTGCAGCAGTTCGTGGAGGAAGAGGGCACGAACGAGGCGATGCAGGAGTTCGTGAACCCGCTGGCCGACATTGGCGACAAGGTCCAGAAGCTGACGATGGAAATCGGCATGAAGGCGATGGGCAACCCCGACGAAGTGGGCGCGGCCGCCGTGCCGTACCTGCGCGTGGTGGGCCACCTGGTCTTTTCGTACTTCTGGGCCCGCATGGCCAAGATCGCGCTGGAAAAGCAGGACAGCGGCGACAAGTTCTACGTGAGCAAGCTGGCCACGGCACGCTTCTACTTCGCCAAGCTGCTGCCCGAGACCGCCGCCGAAATCCGCAAGGCCCGCGCCGGCTCGGCCACGCTGATGGCGCTGGACGCGGATTTGTTCTGATTGTCCTGACCCGCTGAGGGTTTGCTCCCCTCTCCCGTCTCACGGGAGAGGGGCCGGGGGTGAGGGCATGGCGGATCCAGTTGCGACCGTCGCATCTTGAGAGGCTGGCCCTCTCCCCCAACCCCTCTCCCGCCGTGCGGGAGAGGGGAGTCAGACTTCGGCAGACCTATCTTCTCCACAAACGCTCACGACTCTAGGAGCGCGCATGTCCAATTTCATCGTCAAGCAGGTCGCCGTGCTGGGTGCCGGCGTCATGGGGGCGCAGATTGCCGCCCATCTGGTCAATGCCCGCGTGCCCGTGGTGCTGTTCGACCTGCCCGCCAAGGAAGGCCCGAAGAGCGGCATTGCCGCCCGCGCCATCGAGAATCTCAAGAAGCTGTCGCCCGCGCCGCTGGGCATCAAGGACGAGGCCGGCCTGATCCGCGCCGCCAACTACGAGGACGATATCGCGCTGCTCAAAGACTGCGACGTGGTGATCGAGGCGATCGCAGAGCGCATGGACTGGAAGCACGACCTCTACAAGAAGGTGGCGCCGCACCTGGCGCCGCATGCGATCTTTGCCACGAACACCTCGGGCCTGTCGATCACGTCGCTGTCCGACGGCTTCGACGCCGAGCTCAAGGCGCGTTTCTGCGGCGTGCACTTCTTCAACCCGCCGCGCTACATGCACCTGGTGGAGCTGATCCCGACGGCCGCCACGCAGCCCGAGATCCTGGACCGGCTCGAAGCCTTCCTGACCACCACGCTCGGCAAGGGTGTGGTGCGTGCCAAGGACACGCCCAACTTCATCGCCAACCGCGTCGGCATCTTCTCGATCCTGGCCGTGTTTGCCGAGGCCGAGAAGTTCGGCATCCCGTTCGATGTCGTCGATGACCTGACCGGCACCAAGCTGGGCCGCGCCAAGTCCGCCACGTTCCGCACCGCCGACGTGGTCGGCCTGGACACGATGGCGCACGTGATCAAGACGATGCAGGACGGCCTGGGCGGCGACCCGTTCGCGCCGGTCTACCAGACGCCGGCCGTGCTCAAGGGGCTGGTCGATGCCGGCGCGCTGGGCCAGAAGACCGGCGCCGGCTTCTACAAGAAGGAAGGCAAGGCCATCAAGGTGCTGGACGGCAAGACGGGCCAGTACGTCGACGCGGGCAAGAAGGCCGACGAGATCGTCGTGCGCATGCTGAAGAAGGACCCGGCAGAGCGCATCAGGCTGCTGCGCGAATCGACCAACCCGCAGGCGCAGTTCCTGTGGAGCGTGTTCCGCGACGTGTTCCAGTACATCGCGGTCTACCTGGAGCAGATCGCCGGTTCGGCGGCCGACGTGGACCTGGCGATCCGCTGGGGCTTTGGCTGGAACTCGGGTCCGTTCGAGGACTGGCAGGCCGCCGGCTGGACGCAGGTGGCGCAGTGGGTCAAGGAAGACATCGACGCCGGCAAGGCGCTGGCCAACGTGCCGCTGCCCGCCTGGGTGTTCGATGGCGCGGTGCCCGGCAACGGTGGCGTGCACGGCGCGCAGGGCTCGTGGTCGCCGTCGACGAACAGCTTCGTCAAGCGCGCCGCGCTGCCCGTGTACGAGCGCCAGGTGTTCCGCGCCGCGCTCAAGGGCACCGACGCCGCCGACCCGCGCAAGGCCGGCAAGACCATCGAGGAGAACGACGGCGCCCGCATCTGGACCAGCGATGGCGCCGATGACGTGTTGATCATCTCGTTCAAGAGCAAGATGAACACGCTCGGGCCGGACGTGCTCGACACGGTGGTGCGCGCCGTGGAACTGGCCGAGGCCGGCTACAAGGGCCTGGTCGTCTGGCAGCCGACGTCGCTGCAACTGGGCGCGCCGGGCGGCCCGTTCTCGGCCGGGGCCAACCTGGAGGCGGCGATGCCGGCCTTCATGATGGGCGGCGCCAAGGGCATCGAGCCGTTCGTCAAGAAGTTCCAGGACACGATGATGCGCGTGAAGTACGCGGCGGTGCCGGTGGTGCCGGCCGTGTCCGGCATCGCGCTGGGCGGCGGCTGCGAGCTGATGCTGCAGTCGGCCAGGCGCGTGGTGGCGCTGGAAAGCTACGTCGGCCTGGTCGAAGTGGGCGTGGGCCTGGTGCCGGCCGGCGGCGGCCTCAAGGAGGCGGCCATTGCGGCGGCCCGTGCGGCCCAGGCCGCGGGCAGCACCAACTACCTGAATTTCCTGACCAACCGCTTCCAGGCGGCGGCGATGGCCAAGGTGTCGACGTCGGCGCTGGACGCGCAGAAGATCGGCTACGTGCAGCCGACCGACACCATCGTCTACAACGTCCACGAACTGCTGTACGTGGCGCAGAGCGAAGTGCGCGCGCTGGCCAACGCCGGCTACCGCGCGCCGCTGCCGGGCCAGTTGATCCCGGTGGCCGGCCGCTCGGGCATCGCCACGATCCAGGCGTCGCTCGTGAACATGCGCGACGGCAACTTCATCTCGGCGCACGACTTCCTGATCGCGTCGCGCATCGCGGAAGTGGTCTGCGGCGGCGACGTCGAGGCCGGCTCGCTGGTCAGCGAGGAATGGCTGCTGGCGCTGGAACGCAAGGCGTTCATCGACCTGCTCGGCACGGGCAAGACGCAGGAGCGCATCATGGGCATGCTGCAGACGGGCAAGCCGGTGCGCAACTAATCCGCCAACGAGGAACCGACATCATGAAACAACTGCAAGACGCCTACATCGTTGCGGCTACCCGTTCGCCGATCGGCAAGGCGCCCAAGGGCGCGTTCCGGAACACCCGTCCCGACGACCTGCTGGCCACGATCCTGAAGGCCGCCGTGGCCCAGGTGCCGGGCCTGGACCCGGCGCTGATCGAGGACGCCATCGTCGGCTGCGCCATCCCCGAGGCCCAGCAGGGCCTGAACGTGGCGCGCATCGGCGCGCTGCTGGCCGGCCTGCCGAACACGGTGGGCGGCATTACCGTGAACCGCTTCTGCGCGTCGGGCCTGTCGGCCGTGGCGATGGCGGCGGACCGCATCCGCGTGGGTGAGTCGGACGTGATGATCGCGGCCGGCGTGGAATCGATGAGCATGGTGCCGATGATGGGCAACTCGCCGTCGATGTCGCCGTCGATCTTCGAGCGTGACGAGAACGTCGGCATTGCCTACGGCATGGGCCTGACCGCCGAGAAGGTGGCCACGCAGTGGCAGGTCAGCCGCGAGGACCAGGACGCGTTCTCGCTGGCGTCGCACCAGAAGGCCATCGCCGCGCAGCAGGCCGGCGAGTTCCAGGACGAGATCACCCCGATCGAGGTCGTCGAGAAATTCCCGGACCTGGCCACGGGGCAGGTGGGCGTCAAGACGCGCACCGTGGCGCTGGACGAAGGCCCGCGCCCGGACACGTCGGTCGAAGGGCTGGCCAAGCTGCGGGCGGTGTTTGCCAACAAGGGCAGCGTGACGGCCGGCAACAGCTCGCAGACGTCGGACGGCGCCGGCGCGTTGATCCTGGTCTCGGAGAAGATCCTCAAGCAGTTCAACCTCGTGCCGCTGGCCCGCTTCGTGTCGTTCGCGGTGCGCGGCGTGCCGCCCGAGATCATGGGGATTGGCCCGAAGGCGGCCATTCCGGCCGCGTTGAAGGCGGCCGGCCTGACGCAGGACCAGATCGACTGGATCGAGCTGAACGAGGCATTCGCCGCGCAGTCGCTGGCGGTGATGCGCGACCTGGAGCTGGACCCGGGCAAGGTGAACCGCATGGGCGGCGCGATTGCGCTGGGCCATCCGCTGGGCGCCACGGGCGCGATCCGCTCGGCCACCGTGGTGCACGCGCTGCGTCGCCACAATCTCAAGTACGGCATGGTGACCATGTGCGTGGGCACGGGCATGGGCGCCGCCGGCATCTTCGAGCGCGTATAAGCATCGACCAAACGCGCCGCACAGGGACAGCCCGGCGAGGGCTGTCCCGACCTTCGATCAGATGAGGAAATGTATGGACACGGAGATGCCAACACGTTGACGCACTGATACGGAGGAGAACAACAATATGCAGGAGACAGCCATTCTGGCCGACGCGGCGTGCGACATGCCGCGCACGATGATGGACGCACTTGGCGTGCGAACCATCCCGTTCCGCATTCGCGCCGGCGACCGCTTCGTGGTCGACACCCGCGACGAAGCGGCGCTGCCCGACCTCTACCAGCAGTACCTGGTGGGCAAGCAGGACCACTACGCCGAATCGATCCCGCTGCTTGAGCGCGAGCTGGAAGACCACCTGCTCAGGCACGTGGTGGCCGGCTGCGACCGCGCCATCCTGCTGACGATTGCCAGCAGCCGCAGCAAGCTCTACGCCAATGCCACGGGCGCCGTGGTGGGCACGGTGGCGCGCAGTTTCAAGCTGCGCAAGGACGCCGGGCGCAGCGGGCTGTTCGACCTGACCGTGATCGACACGGGCGCCATCGGGCCGGGCCAGGCGCTGATCGTGCGCGAGGCCGCGCGCATGCTGGCTGACGGCGCCAGCGCGGCGCAGGTGGTGGACGCCGTGGAGCATCGCCTGCGCGATGCCGCACACATGTTCCTGATTCCGGACGAGCTGCTGTACATGTACACGCGCGCGAAGCACAAGGGCGAGAACAGCATCACGTGGGGCCGTTACATGCTGGGCAGCGCGTTCAATATCCGGCCGGTCATCCGCATGCACCAGGGCGAGACCGAGGCCATCGCCAAGGTGCGCGGCACCGACGAGGGCATCCGCCGCCTGCTGGGCCATGCGGAAGCCTGCATCCGGGCCCGCTGCCTGCTGACCCCGGCCGTGGCCGCGGCCTACGCGGGCGACCTGGACGATGTGGCGGCCTGGCCCGCGTGGCAGTCGCTGGCCGATACGGCGCGCCGCTACGACGTGCAGCTCATGCTGGCGCCGATGAGCCTGACCGTCGCGCTGAACGTGGGCGCGGGCGCGTTCGGCCTGAGTTATCTTTCCGAAGTGCCGCCACCGTTCGTGTGAGCGGCGACCATTACGACCGAGACGAGGAAGACATGAGCATTGCTACCCGCATCGACCAGGGCGTCCTGACCATTGGTTTCGATCGCATCGACAAGAAGAACGCCATCACCGCCGCCATGTACCAGACCATGGCCGATGCGCTGCGCGCCGCCGAGACCGACAACGCCGTGCGCGTGATCGTGATCGAGGGCAAGCCCGAGATCTTCACGGCCGGCAACGACCTGGAAGACTTCATGAAGCGCCCGCCCACGCAGGGCAGCGACGGCGCCGAGCCGCCGGTGTTCCAGTTCCTGCACGCGATCAGCCACGCCAGCAAGCCCGTGGTGGCATCGGTCAGCGGGGCGGCCGTGGGCATCGGCACCACGCTGCTGCTGCACTGCGACCTGGTCTACGCGTCGGACACCGCCAGGCTGTCGCTGCCGTTCGCGCAGCTGGGCCTGTGCCCGGAAGCGGCGTCCAGCCTGCTGCTGCCGCGCCTGGTGGGCTACCAGCGTGCGGCGGAAAAGCTGCTGCTCGGCGAGGCGTTCAGCGCGCAGGAGGCATTCTCGATCGGGCTGGTGACGAAGGTGCTGCCCCTGGCCGAGCTGCCCGATTTCGTGCGCCAGCAGGCCGCCAAGCTGGCGGCGTTGCCCGCGTCGTCGCTGCGCGAGACCAAGCGGCTGATGAAGGGGGGCGACGTGGCGGCCGTGGAGAAGAAAATGGCCGAGGAGGGCGAGGTCTTCCGCCGCATGCTGGTGGCGCCCGAAGCCAAGGAGGCTTTCACGGCGTTCTTCGAAAAGCGCAAGCCGGATTTTTCGAAGTTCGATTGAGCAGGGCGCCGGCGGCCAATCGACGACCTGTCGTGTCAGAACCGACCGGCCCTCGCCCCTGACCCCTCTTCAGCCATGCGGAAGAGGGAACCCAGAGCAAGGGAGGACGCCGGTCAAGCCGTCGGCAACACCCTCGGCATCCGGCTTTCATCCGTCGCCACGTACGTCAGCGTGGCTTCCGTGACCTTGACGATCTCGTGGCTGTGGCGCATGCGTTGCGCGTAGACCTCCACGGAAACCGTGATCGAGGTGCGCCCCGTCTTGACGATATCCGCGTAGAAGCTGACCAGGTCGCCCACGAACACGGGGTGCTTGAACAGGAACGAATTCACCGCCACCGTGGCCACGCGGCCCTGGGCGCGTTCCACGGCCGGGATGGAGCCGGCGATGTCGACCTGCGCCATGATCCAGCCGCCGAACACGTCGCCGTGGACGTTGGCGTCGGCGGGCATCGGCACCACACGCAGGGCGGGGTTCTTGCCGGGCGGCAGTTCGGAGACGGGGGCGGATGTGGACATGTCGGGGACCGAGGAGAGCGGGAAATACGGGGCGTTCATGGGCAGTGGGGCAGTGGCCTGCCGGACGTGGCGATCTCTGCGACAATCGCGGCATTGGCACGAATTCTAACGTATGCGCCGCTATTCCACGACCGCCGAGCCCGCCCCCGCCGAGCCGGCCAATCCCCTGTTCCAGGGCGCTGGCGCCCCGCGCAGCGACTGGCAGACCGTCCGCAACCTGCTGCCTTACGTCTGGCACTACAAGTGGCGCGTGATGCTGGCGCTGGCCTGCCTGGTGGCCGCCAAGGTGGCCAACCTGGGCGTGCCGGTGCTGATGAAGAAGCTGGTCGACAGCATGGACATCAAGGCCGGCGACGCCACCGCGCTGCTGGTGGTGCCCGTCGGCCTGATCGTCGCCTACGGGCTGCTGCGGCTGTCCGGCTCGCTCTTCACCGAGTTGCGCGAGATCCTCTTTTCGAAGGTGACGCAGAGCGCCGTGCGCGAGATCGCGCTGCAGGTGTTCCGCCATCTGCACGCGCTGTCGCTGCGCTTTCACCTGGAGCGGCAGACCGGCGGCATGAGCCGCGACATCGAGCGGGGCACGCGCGGCATCCAGTCGCTGATCTCGTACTCGCTGTACAGCATCCTGCCCACGCTGGTGGAAATGTCGCTGGTCATCGGCTTCTTTTTCCTGCACTACGACATCTGGTTCGCGGCCATCACACTGTGCGCGCTGGTGGGCTATATCGTCTTCACGATCGTCGTGACCGAGTGGCGCACGCACTTCCGGCGCCGGATGAACGAGCTGGATTCGCGCGCCAACCAGAAGGCCATCGACTCGCTGCTGAACTTCGAGACCGTCAAGTACTTCGGCAACGAGGAATACGAGGCGCGGCGCTATGACGAGAACCTGCGCACCTACCGCGCGGCGGCAATCCGCTCGCAGAACTCGCTGTCGTTCCTGAACTTCGGCCAGCAGGCCATCATCGCCACGGGGCTGATCCTGATCCTCTGGCGCGCCACGGTAGGCGTGGCGGCCGGCAAGCTCACGCTGGGCGACCTGGTGCTGGTCAACACGCTGATGATCCAGCTCTACATCCCGCTGAACTTCCTCGGCGTGATCTACCGCGAGATCAAGCAGTCCACGACCGACATGGACCGGATGTTCGTGCTGCTGGGCACCAACCAGGAGGTGGCCGATGCCCCCGACGCGCCGCCGCTGCGCGTCAACGGCGCGGCGGTCCGCTTCCGGCATGTCGGGTTCGGGTACGAGCCCAACCGCGTGATCCTGCACGACGTGGACTTCACGATCGCCGCCGGCACCACCACGGCCGTGGTCGGCCACAGCGGCTCGGGCAAGTCGACGCTCGCCCGGCTGCTGTTCCGCTTCTACGACGTGTCGCAGGGCGCGATCGAGGTGGACGGGCAGGACATCCGCGCGGTGCGCCAGTCCACGCTGCGCGCGTCGATCGGCATCGTGCCGCAGGACACCGTGCTGTTCAACGACAGCATCTACTACAACATCGCCTACGGGCGGCCCGAGGCCACGCGCGAGGAAGTGATCGCCGCCGCGCGGGCCGCGCAGATCGACCACTTCATCAGCGAACTGCCGCAGGGGTACGACACGCCGGTGGGCGAGCGCGGGCTGAAGCTGTCGGGCGGCGAGAAGCAGCGCGTGGCCATTGCCCGGACGCTGCTCAAGAACCCGCCGATCCTGGTGTTCGACGAAGCCACCTCGGCGCTGGATTCGCGCACCGAGCAGGCCATCCAGGCCGAGCTGATGCGGCTGGCGCAGAACCGCACCACGCTGCTAATCGCGCACCGGCTGTCCACGGTGGTCCATGCCGACCAGATCCTGGTGATGGACCACGGCCGCATCGTCGAGCGCGGCACGCACGCCGAGCTGATGCGCGCCAACGGCCGCTACGCAGAGATGTGGCAGATCCAGGCGCGCAACGCGGCCAAGGGCGTGCCCGACGGCGACGATGCGCGCGACATCGAGGTGGGCGACGCGACGCAGGACGCCTGACGATTGTCGACAATGGAGGGCGGCAACGCCCGCCGACACCGGCCCGCGCACAATCGTGGGTCGTCAATGCACAGCGGCCACGCCTCGCGCCGGTGCATGACAACCCGGTGAAAGGCTGGCACGCCCCTTGCGGAAAGCCTGCTCCAGAGAGATCAACAACTGGAGAAGGTCCATGCCGCAATCCCCCGTGCGCCGTCATCTGCTGAAGCTGTGCACCGCCCTGGGCACCACGATGGTGCTGTCGACACTCTGCGCGGGCACCGCCCAGGCGCAGGCCGCGACCAAGGTGCGCTTTCAGCTCGACTGGCGCTTCGAAGGGCCGTCCGCCCTGTTCCTGCTGGGCGAGCAGAAGGGCTACTTCAAGGCCGAGAAGCTCGACGTGTCGATCGACGCCGGCAACGGGTCGGGCAACGTGGTGAACCGCGTGGCATCGGGCACGTACGACATGGGCTTTGCCGACCTGGCGTCGGTGATGGAGTTCTACGGCAACAACCCCGACGCGCGCAACAAGCCGGTGGCCGTGATGATGGTCTACAACAACACGCCGGCCGCCATCCTGGCGCTGAAGAAGTCCGGCATCAAGGCGCCCAGGGACCTGACCGGCAAGAAGCTGGGCGCGCCGGTGTTCGACGCCGGCCGCCGCGCGTTCCCGATCTTCGCCAAGGCCAACGGCCTGCAGGCCGCGTCGTTCAACTGGCAGGCGATGGACCCGACGCTGCGCGAGACGATGCTGGCGCGCGGCGACCTTGACGCCATCACCGGCTTCTCGTTCACGTCGATCCTGAACCTGAACGCGCGCGGCGTGAAGGACGAGGACATCGTCGTGCTGCCGTACCCGCAGTACGGCGTGAAGCTCTACGGCAACGCCATCATCGCGTCCGAGCAGTTCCTCAAGGCCCATCCCGAGGCCGTCAAGGCGTTCCTGCGCGCGTTTGCCAAGTCGGCGCGCGACGTCATCGCGCGGCCGGAAGAGGGCATCAAGGCCGTGAAGGCGCGCGACGGCATCATCGACGAGAAGCTGGAGGTGCGCCGGCTGAAGATCGCGCTGGACAGCGTGGTCAAGTCGCCCGATGCAAAGGCCGAAGGGTTTGGCCGCGTCAGCAAGCCGCGCCTGTCGCTGATGGCGTCGCAGGTGGCCGACGCGTTCGGCACCAAGGGCCGCATTGACGCCGATGCCGTGTGGACCGACGCCTACCTGCCGTCGGCCGCCGAACTGGACGTGCTGCGATGATGGCAAGGCAGGCACAGATGCCCGCGGCAGGCGGCGCGGGCACCGACGTCGGCGGCAAGCCGTTCGTCGACTTCAACCGCGTCTGGCTGGCCTACGACGACGACCTGGCGCGCCGGGGCGAATTCGCGGTCGAGGATATCTCGCTGCAGGCGGCGCCGGGCGAGTTCATCGCCATCGTCGGCCCGTCCGGCTGCGGCAAGTCTACGTTCATGAAGCTGGCCACCGGCCTGCGCCCGGCCACGCGCGGCGTGGTGACCATCGACGGCGAGCGCGTGACCGGGCCGCTCAAGCAGGTGGGCATGGCGTTCCAGGCGCCCACGCTGTTGCCGTGGCGCACGACGCTGGCCAACGTGATGCTGCCGCTGGAGATCGTCGAGCCGTACCGGTCGACGATGCGCCGGCGGCGGGCCGAGTACGAGGAACGGGCGCGCGCGCTGCTGAAGACCGTCGGGCTGGCCGGCTACGAGGACAAGTACCCGTGGCAGCTCTCTGGCGGCATGCAGCAGCGGGCGTCGATCTGCCGGGCGCTGATCCACCAGCCGCGCATGCTGCTGCTGGACGAGCCGTTCGGCGCGCTGGACGCCTTCACGCGCGAGGAACTCTGGTGCGTGCTGCGCGACCTCTGGCAGGCGCAGCGCTTCAACGTGATCCTGGTCACGCACGACCTGCGCGAGGCGGTCTTCCTGGCGGACACCGTCTACGTGATGAGCGCCCGGCCGGGCCGCATCCTGCTGCGCAAGGAGATCGACCTGCCGCGCCCGCGCCCGCTGGACATCACCTATACCGAACCCTTTGCCGAACGCGTGCACCTGCTGCGCGAGAAAATCGGCCACGTCAGGCAATCATGATCATGGCAACCATGTCCGCTGCCCAGGCGAAGCGCGTCCAGCGCGTCGCCCCCTGGATTCTTCTTGGCGCCTGCCTGCTGCTGTGGCAGGGCGCCTGCCTGGTGTTCGACGTGTCGGACTTCATCCTGCCGAGCCCGTCGGCCATCGTCGCCTCGCTGGCGGAATACGGCGGCGTGATCGCCGGCCACGCCTGGCGCACATTCTGGACCACGATGGTCGGCTTTGGCCTGGCCATCGTGGTGGGCGTGGTGCTGGGCATGCTGATGGGATCGTCGCGGCTGGCCTATGCCGCCACCTATCCGCTGATGACCGCGTTCAACGCGCTGCCCAAGGCGGCGTTCGTGCCGATCCTGGTGGTCTGGTGCGGCCTGGGCGCCGGCCCGGCCATCCTCACCGCGTTCCTGATCTCGTTCTTCCCGATCATGGTGAACATCGCCACCGGGCTGGCTACGCTGGAGCCGGAACTGGAAGACGTGCTGCGGGTGCTGGGTGCGCGGCGGCGCGACGTGCTGCTCAAGGTGGGCCTGCCGCGCGCGATGCCGTTCTTCTTCGCGTCGCTGAAGGTGGCCATCACGCTGGCCTTCGTCGGCACGACGGTGTCGGAGATGAACGCGGCCAACGAGGGCATCGGCTACCTGCTGGTGTCGGCCGGCTCGGCGATGAAGATGCCGCTGGCGTTTGCCGGGCTGGTCGTCATCGCGGTCATGGCGATGGGCATGTACGAGCTGTTCGCCGTGGTGGAAAAGCGCATGACCGGCTGGGCGCACCGCGGCTGACCGGGCGGCGCCGGGCTCAGGCGTAGTCGAGCGGCAGCGCGGTGGTGTACTTGATCTGCTCCATCGCAAAGCTGGAACTCACGTCGGCCAGCTCGGCGCCCTGGATCAGCTTCTTGTAGACCGCGTCGTAGGCGGCGATGTCGGGCACCACCACGCGCAGCAGGTAGTCGGTATCGCCGGCCATGCGGTAGAACTCGGTGACTTCGGGAATCGAGGCCACGAGGTCGTGGAACGCCTTCAGCCACTTCACGTTGTGCTGGCTGGTGCGGATCGACACGAAGACCGTGACGCCCACGTTGAGCCGGGCGGCGTCCAGCAGCGCCACGCGCTTGCGGATGATGCCGGACGCCTCCAGCTTCTGCACGCGGCGCCAGCACGGCGTGGAAGTCAGCCCCACGCGCTCGCCGATCTCGGCGACGGGCACGGCGGCATCCTCCTGCAGGATGTTCAGGATCTGGCGGTCATAGCGGTCCATGGGCGTCTCGAAGGGGTAGGTCGGCCGGCGCCGGCCGTCCCCGCGCGGCCGGTGCTAGCTGACGATGGTATCCACCAGCAGGTTCACGCCGGTGGCGATGCGGTCCTGCTCCACGCCGTAGATGTGCAGCGACACGGCCACCGTGTCGCCGTCGTTGCCGAGCGCGTGGATATGGCGCAGGCCGGCCGGCACGCTGAACGTGTCGCCCACGGCGCGCGGCACGGCGCCGGTCTGCTCGGCCGTGCGGCTGGCCGGATTCCACCGGTAGTGGCGCTCGGACAGCGTGCCGCGCAGCACGCGGTACGCACACCATGTGCGATGGCCATGCACGGGGCTGTGCTGGCCGGGGCGCCAGACCAGCACCATGACGGAGAACCGCTCGAAGGGGTCGGCGTGCACCAGGTGGCGCGTGTAGTGGTCGGGGCTGCCGTCCAGCGCGCCGGGCGGCAGGGCGGCCAGCAGCGTGTCGATATCGTCCATGCCGGCCGCCACGTGGGCAGCCACCATGCGCGCGCTCTGGGCCAGCGTCGCCTCCATGCCGGCGGCCAGCCGGGCGAACGGGGAGGGCGGGACGGGCGGGAACGGCAGGTCGGACAGGTTGGCCGGGACGGACGTGGCTGGCATGGCGCGCTGATTGTGGGGGGATCGCAATGGCATCCATGTTAAAAGCCCGCTCCGAGCAGAAACCTGCAAGATATGGTGGGAAAGACGGTGGAATGGTAATCCCATTCTCCATTCTGGGCGAGAACCGGAAAATTATTGCCCGCCACGCCATCCGGCACCGGCCGGGCGATAATCCGCGCCATGGAAATCAAATGGCTTGAAGACTTTGTCAGCCTGGCCGAGACGCACAGCTTCTCGCGCTCGGCCGAGCTGCGGCACGTCACGCAGCCGGCGTTCTCGCGCCGCATCCAGTCGCTGGAGGCGTGGGTGGGCACCGAGCTGATCGACCGGTCCAGCTATCCCACCAGCCTGACGGCGGCCGGGAAGGTGTTCTACGAGCAGGCGCTGGCGATGCTGGCGCAGGTCAGCGAGACCCGTGCGCTGATGCGCGGGCAGCGGTCGGCCAACGCCCAGGTGCTGGAATTTGCCGTGCCGCACACGCTGTCGCTGACGTTCTTCCCCGAATGGCTCAAGGGCGTGGAAAGCCAGCTCGGCACGCTGCCGTGCCGGCTGCGGGCGCTCAACGTGCACGACGCCGTGCTGATGCTGGTGGAAGGCGGCTGCGACCTCGTCATGGTCTATCACCATCCGCGCCAGGCCATCCAGCTCGATCCGGCCCATTACGACATGCTGGTGCTGGGCACCGAGCGGCTGTCGCCGTACAGCGTGCCCGACGCCGGCGGCCGGCCGCTGTTCCGGCTGCCCGGCACCGACAAGAAGCCGGTGCCGTTCCTGAGCTATACGCCCAATGCGTTCCTGGGCCGCATGGTGGACATGCTGCTGGCCGAGTCGGCCGATACGCTCAAGCTGGACAAATGCTACGAGACCGATATGGCCGAGGCGCTCAAGGTCATGGCGCTGGCCGGGCACGGCATGGCGTTCCTGCCCGAGAGCACCGTGCGCGAGGACGTGGCGGCCGGGCTGCTGGTGCGCGCCGAGGCCGCGCGCGGGCTGCCCCAGTCGATCGACATGGAGATCCGGCTCTACCGCGAGCGGCCGGCCGAGAACGGCGGCGACCGGCGCGCCGGGCCGCTGCGCCGCAAGCGCCAGCTGGTGGACAAGATCTGGGCGACGCTGGTTGCGCCGTCAACGGGATCGGCGGGCGGCTGAGCCGGGCTGGAGGGGCCGGTGCAACGTTATGCGTGCCTTGCATAATGGCGCCGGGGCGGATGACCAATCGGCATTGGATTCCGGCAGGGGGGCGCCGATATGCTGCGTGTCACCTTCACTCGGAACCCAACGATGTCTTCCGCAGCACCGACGCAAAACGTCTCCAATGCTCACGCCCTGCCTTCGTACCTGAACGCCGACCACCTCGGCCCGTGGGGCATCTACCTGCAGCAAGTCGACCGTGTCACGCCCTACCTGGGCTCGCTGGCACGCTGGGTGGAAACGCTGAAGCGCCCCAAGCGCGCGCTGATCGTCGACGTACCGATCGAGATGGACAACGGCACCATCGCCCACTTCGAGGGCTACCGGGTGCAGCACAACCTGTCGCGCGGCCCGGGCAAGGGCGGCGTGCGCTTTCACCAGGACGTGACGCTGTCCGAGGTGATGGCGCTGTCGGCGTGGATGTCGGTCAAGAACGCGGCCGTGAACGTGCCGTACGGCGGCGCCAAGGGCGGCATCCGCGTGGATCCGCGCACGCTGTCGCAGGGCGAGCTGGAACGGCTGACGCGCCGCTACACCAGTGAAATCAACATCATCATCGGGCCCAGCAAGGACATCCCGGCGCCCGACGTCAACACCAATGCCCAGGTCATGGCCTGGATGATGGACACCTACTCGATGAACTCGGGCAGCACGGCCACCGGCGTGGTGACCGGCAAGCCGATCTCGCTGGGCGGCTCGCTGGGCCGCCACGAGGCCACCGGCCGCGGCGTGTTCGTCGTGGGCTCGGAAGCGGCCCGCAACCTGGGGCTGGACATCAAGGGCGCGCGCGTGGCCGTGCAGGGCTTCGGCAACGTCGGCGCCGTGGCCGCCAAGCTGTTCCACGAGGCCGGCGCCCGCGTGGTGGCCGTGCAGGACCACCGCACCACGCTGTACAAGCCGGCCGGCCTGGACGTGCCGGCCATGATGGAATACGCGTCCCACAGCGGCACCATCGACGGCTTCCAGGCCGAGGTGCTGCGCGGCGATCAGTTCTGGGAAGTGGACTGCGACATCCTGATCCCGGCCGCGCTGGAAGGCCAGATCACGGCCGAGAACGCGCCGAAGATCACGGCCCGGCTGGTCATCGAGGGCGCCAACGGCCCGACCACCCCGCAGGCTGACGACATCCTGCGCGAGCGCAACATCCTGGTCTGCCCGGACGTGATCGCCAACGCCGGCGGCGTGACCGTGTCCTACTTCGAATGGGTGCAGGATTTCTCCAGCTTCTTCTGGACCGAGGAGGAGATCAACGAGCGCCTGGTACGGATTATGCAAGAAGCCTTCCGGGCGATCTGGCAGGTTGCCCAGGACAACAAGGTCACGCTGCGGACGGCCGCGTTTATCGTGGCGTGCTCGCGGATCCTGCAGGCGCGCGAGATGCGCGGTCTGTACCCCTGATGCAGGCGGTTCTGATGCCGGAGGGCTGGCGCTGCTGCAATGCAGCAAATCCTCCGGTTCTCAGCATCCACTGAAAAGCGGCGGCCGGATTTTCCGGCTGCCGCTTTTTTTATTGGCCGGGGGTTTGGCGGAACTGGCAAGCGGGCGTTTGCAGATGTGTCTCATTTTGGCGCATCGCCGCGAAACCATGCCCGCAATGGCACCACTTAGGGGAAAAACCCGTTGTCTTGGGTCAATTGCTAAGCAATACTGTTTCGCCGGCAGGACTGTCTGATACAGTCCCGCCTTTCTCTTCATGGTCAAGGAGATGTTATGAATGTTGCCAAGTTGGCTGGCCTGATGATTGCGGCAGGCATGCTGTGCGCGAGCGCGCAGGCAGCCGAGCCGCTGACGGGTACGCTGCAGAAGATCAAGGATACGGGTGTCATCACGCTGGGTGTGCGGGACTCTTCGATTCCGTTCAACTACAACCTGGGCGGCGTGCGCCAGGTGGGCTATTCCTACGATATCAACATGAAGATCGTGGAAGCCATCAAGGACCAGCTCAAGCTGCCGAACCTGCAGGTCAAGGAAATCCCGATCACCTCGCAGAACCGCATCACGCTGCTGCAGAACGGCACGATCGACATCGAGTGCGGCTCGACGACGAACAACCTCGAACGCCAGAAGCAGGCATCGTTCACCACCAGCATCTTCATCATCGGCACGCGCATCATGGTGAAGAAGGACGGCGGCATCAAGGACTGGGCCGACCTGAAGGGCAAGAACGTGGTCACCACGGCCGGTACGACGTCCGAGCGCCTGCTGCGCAAGATGAACGACGACCAGAAGCTGGGCATGAACATCATCAGCACCAAGGACCATGGCCAGTCGTTCCTGACGCTGGAATCGGGCCGTGCCGTGGCGTTCATGATGGACGACGCGCTGCTCTACGGCGAGCGCGCCAAGGCCAAGAACCCGAACGACTGGATCGTCGTGGGCAAGCCGCAGTCGCGTGAGTCGTATGGCTGCATGATCCGCAAGGACGACGCGCCGTTCAAGAAGCTGTCCGACCAGGTCATCACCGGCCTGATGAAGGATGGCTCGATCAACGCCATGTACACGAAGTGGTTCCAGCAGCCGGTCCCGCCGAAGGGCCTGAACCTGGACTTCCCGCTGTCCGAAGACATGAAGGCGCTCTTCAAGAACCCGAACGACAAGGCACTCGACTGATCTGCACGATCGGAGCAGTGCGAAACGGAAGGAGCAGTCCTTCCGTTTCTTTTTGAGGACGCACTATGGATTACATCTTTCACTGGGGAGTGTTCCTCGAGCAGGCCGCCTCCAACGAGACGTACCTGGACTGGATGATCTCCGGTCTCAAGGTCACGATCGCGCTGGGCCTGTCGTCGTGGGTCATCGCCCTGATCATCGGCTCCGTGCTGGGCGTGCTGCGCACCGTGCCGAACAAGTGGCTGTCGGGTTTCGCGGCCACCTACGTCGAGATCTTCCGGAACATTCCGCTGCTGGTGCAGCTTTTCATCTGGTACTTCGTGGGCCCCGAGCTGCTGCCGGGCGGCGAGGCGATCAAGCAGATGAACCCGTTCACCCAGCAGTTCCTGGCCGCCATGCTGTGCCTGGGCACGTTTACCGCCGCCCGGGTCTGCGAACAGGTGCGCTCGGGTATCAATTCGCTGCCGCGCGGCCAGAAGAACGCCGGGCTGGCCATGGGTTTCACGCTGGCCCAGACGTACCGCCACGTGCTGCTGCCGATGGCGTTCCGCGTCATCGTGCCGCCGCTCACGTCCGAATTCCTGAACATCTTCAAGAACTCGGCCGTGGCGTCGACGATCGGCCTGCTGGAACTGGCCGCGCAGGGCCGCCAGCTCGTGGACTACACGGCGCGGCCGTATGAGTCGTTCATCGCGGTGACGCTGCTGTACGCCGCCATCAACGTGACGGTGATGCTGCTGATGCGCTGGGTGGAACGCCGCACCCGCGTGCCGGGCTTCATCGGCAGCAAGTAAGGAGCTGGAACATGGCATACGAATTCGATTTCAGCTCGATCAATGCGTCGACCATCCACGTGCTCGGCGAGGGCATGGCGGTGTCGCTCAAGATCACGGTCACGGCCGTGATCGTGGGCATCGTGTGGGGCACGATCCTGGCGATGATGCGCCTGTCGTCGTTCCGGCCGCTGAACTGGTTCGCCCAGGCGTACGTGACGGTCTTCCGGTCCATCCCGCTGGTGATGGTGCTGCTGTGGTTCTTCCTGATCATCCCGCAGCTGCTGCAGAAGGTGTTCAACCTGTCGGCCGCGTCCGACCTGCGCATGACGTCCGCGCTGATCGCGTTCTCGCTGTTCGAGGCCGCGTACTACTCGGAAATCATCCGCGCCGGTATCCAGAGCGTGTCGCGCGGGCAGATGTTCGCCGCGCAGGCGCTGGGCATGACCTATGGCCAGACCATGCGGCTGGTGATCCTGCCGCAGGCGTTCCGCAACATGGTGCCGCTGCTGCTGACGCAGGGGATCATCCTGTTCCAGGACACGTCGCTGGTGTACGTGAGCGCGCTGGCGGACTTCTTCGGCCAGGCCTACGGCATTGGCGAGCGTGACGGCCGCATCGTGGAGATGCTGCTGTTCGCGGGCCTGGTGTACTTCCTCATTTGTTTCTCCGCTTCACTGCTGGTCAAGCGTTATCAGAAAAAGGTGGCCGTATGATCGAGATTAATAACGTTTCCAAGTGGTACGGCACGTTCCAGGTGCTGACCGATTGCACGACCCGCGTGGCCAAGGGTGAAGTGGTGGTGGTGTGCGGCCCGTCGGGCTCGGGCAAGTCGACGCTGATCAAGACGGTCAACGCGCTGGAGCCGTTCCAGAAGGGCGACATCCTGGTGGACGGCACCTCGGTCGGCGACGCGAAGACCAACCTGCCCCGGCTGCGCTCGCGCGTGGGCATGGTGTTCCAGAACTTCGAGCTGTTCCCGCACCTGTCGATCACCGAGAACCTGACCATCGCGCAGATGAAGGTGCTGGGCCGCTCGAAGGAGGAAGCCATGGCCAAGGGCCTGAAGTACCTGGACCGCGTGGGCCTGAAGAACCAGGCGGCCAAGTACCCCGGTCAGCTTTCGGGCGGCCAGCAGCAGCGCGTGGCCATTGCCCGTGCGCTGTCGATGGACCCGATCTGCATGCTGTTCGACGAGCCCACCTCGGCGCTGGACCCCGAGATGGTCAACGAGGTGCTGGACGTGATGGTGCAGCTCGCCCAGGAAGGCATGACCATGATGTGCGTGACCCACGAGATGGGCTTCGCCCGCAAGGTGGCCAACCGCGTGATCTTCATGGACGCCGGCAAGATCGTCGAGGACTGCGCCAAGGAAGAGTTCTTCGGCAACATCGACGCCCGCTCGGAGCGCGCCCGCCAGTTCCTGTCCAAGATCCTGCACCACTAAGCCGGTGCCTGGCTTCCCTCTCCCGCCGTGCGGGAGGGGGAGCCTCCCCAACCCTCAGGTACAGGCCGTATTCGCCGCATTCTTCGCCTGGACTTCGGGCGGAATGGGCACGGTCCACGTCATGGTCGGCCGCCCGGCCTCGAACATGATCAGCTCGCCGGGCGCGAACTGCGTCCAGGTCTCGTTGTCGGTCAGCGGGGCGGTGGCGATGACGGCCACGCGGTCGTCGGGCGTGGTGACCTGCGCGAAATCGATCGACAGGTCCGCGTCGATCAGGTGCGCCTTCGAAAACGGCCACTGCCGCACGATGTAGTACAGCCGTGTCGAGCAGTGCGCAAACAGCGCCTGTCCATTACATAGCAAAAAGTTGAAAACGCCGTGCAGCGTGATGTCCCGCGTGATGTCCGCCAGCGCGTGGCCCAGCTCGTTCAGCGGCGGCTGCGAGCCCGGAAAGCGCTTGCGCAGGCCCTGCATCAGCGTGCAGAACGCCAGTTCGCTGTCGGTATCGCCCACCGGCTGGTAGACGCCGGACAGGAACGGCGTGAACCCGTGCAGGTCGCCGTTGTGGGCGAAGATCCAGTGCCGGCCCCACAGCTCGCGCATGAACGGGTGGCAGTTCTCCAGCAGCACCGTGCCCTGGGTGGCCTTGCGGATGTGCGAGATGACGTTTTTAGACTTGATCGGGTAGCGCTTGATCAGGTCGGCCACGGGCGAGGTGCCGGCCGACTGATTGTCGATGAACAGCCGGCAGGCCTTGTCCTCGAAGAACGCCACGCCGAAACCGTCGGCGTGATGGTCCGTGACGCCGCCGCGGGCGGCAAAGCCGGTAAAGGAAAACGTCACGTCGGTGGGCGTGGCGCAATTCATGCCTAGAAGCTGGCACATGGCAAGGGCACCGTGCGGCAGGGGGCTGCCGCTTTGCAATAGAATGCAGACATTATCCTGCGCGTGCCCGGTGCTGCCAAGCCGGGTGCCGCGCCCCGCCACCTCGCCCCTTCCCAGCCATGAGTCAATACAAGATCGCTGTCATTCCCGGAGACGGAATTGGAACGGAAGTGATGCCGGAAGGCATCCGCGTCATGGACGCCGCCGCGCGCCGCTTTGGCGTCGACTTCCAGTGGGACCATTTCGACTTTTCCAGCTACGCCTACTTCGAGCGCCACGGCAAGATGCTGCCGGACGACTGGTTCGACACGCTGGTCAAGTACGACGCGATCTACTTTGGCGCGGTGGGCTGGCCGCAGAAGATGCCCGACCACGTGTCGCTGTGGGGCTCGCTGCTGCAGTTCCGGCGGTCGTTCGACCAGTACGTGAACCTGCGGCCCGTGCGGCTGATGCCCGGCATCAAGAGCCCGCTGGCCGACCGCAAGCCCGGCGACATCGACTTCTACGTGGTGCGCGAGAACACCGAGGGCGAGTATTCCAGCATTGGCGGGCGGATGTTCCCGAACACCGAGCGCGAAATCGTGGTGCAGGAGACCGTGATGAGCCGGCACGGCGTGGACCGCATCCTCAAGTTCGCGTTCGAACTGGTCCGGAAACGGCCGAAGCAGCATCTCACGTCGGCCACCAAGTCCAACGGCATCTCGATCACGATGCCGTACTGGGACGAGCGCGTGGAGGCCATGGCGGCCAACTATCCCGGCCTGAAGGTGGACAAGTACCACATCGACATCCTGACCGCCCATTTCGTGCAGCATCCGGACTGGTTCGACGTGGTGGTGGCCAGCAACCTGTTCGGCGACATCCTGTCAGACCTCGGCCCGGCCTGCACGGGCACGATCGGCGTGGCGCCGTCGGGCAACATCAACCCGGACCGCGTGTACCCGAGCCTGTTCGAGCCGGTGCACGGCTCGGCGCCCGACATCGCGGGCAAGGGCATCGCCAACCCGATCGGCCAGATCTGGTGCGGCGCGATGATGCTGGAGCACCTGGGCCATGCCGATGCCGGCGCGGCCGTGCTGCAGGCCATCGAGCAGGTGCTGGCCGCCGGCCCGGGCCACGCGCCGCTGACGCGCGACATTGGCGGCACGGCGTCCACGGCCGACCTGGGCCAGGCCATCGCGGAGGCGCTATGACATTCCAGGGCTGCCCCCGCACCTTGCTGCTCGAAAGCTTTCGCGCCGCCGTGGCCGCCGCGGACCCGCTGGAAATCGTCGCCGGCCACCTGCCGCCGCCCCACGCGGGCGGGCGCACCCTGGTGGTGGGCGCCGGCAAGGCGGCCGCGTCGATGGCGCTGGCCGTCGAGCGCGCCTACGAAGGCAAGGCCACGCTCGAAGGCGTGGTCGTCACGCGCTACGCGCACGGCCTGCCGACGCAGCACATCCGCGTGATCGAGGCCGGGCACCCGGTGCCCGACGAGGCCGGCGAACAGGCTGCCGCCGATATCCTGGCCCAGGTGCAGTCGCTGGGCCCCGACGACCGGCTCATCGTGCTGGTATCGGGCGGCGGGTCGAGCCTGCTGTCGCTGCCGGCCGAAGGCATCCCGATGGCCGACCTGAAGGCCACCACGCGCGAACTGCTGCGCTGCGGCGCGCCGATCACCGACATGAACATCGTGCGCAAGCATGTCTCGCGCATCCAGGGCGGGCGGCTCGCGCAGGCCAGCCGGGCGCCGGTGACCACGCTGATCGTCTCCGACGTGGCCGGCGACGACCCCAGCGCCATCGCCTCGGGCCCCACCGTGCCGGACCCCAGCACCTATGCCGATGCGCTGGCGATCCTCAAGCGCTATGGCGCGACGGTGCCGGCCAGCGTCCAGTCGCACCTTGAACGCGGCGCGCGCGGCGAGATCGCCGAAACGCCAAAACCGGGCGATCCCCTGTTCGCCCGCGTCGACAATCGCATGATCGCCACGGCCCACGGCAGCCTGGAGGCGGCCGCCGCGCTGTTCCGCCGCCAGGGCATCCAGCCCGTGGTGCTGGGCGACACCGTGACCGGCGAGGCGCAGGAAGTGGCGCGCGTGTACGCGGCGCTGGTGCGCGAGATTCGCCAGTACAATGCGCCGTTCTCCGCGCCGGTGGTGCTGATCTCCGGGGGTGAATGCACCGTCACATTGCCCAGCGGCGGCGCGCAGCAGGCGCGCGGCGGGCGCTGTTCGGAATTCCTGCTGTCGCTGGCGATCGAGCTGGGCGGCGCGGCCGACATCCACGCCATCGCGGCCGATACGGACGGCATCGACGGCTCGGAAGACAACGCCGGCGCGTTGCTGGCGCCCGATTCGCTGGCGCGGGCCGAAGCGGCCAGCGTGTCCGCCCGGCACCAGCTCGACGCCCACGACGCCTGGGGCTTCTTTGATGCCATCGGCGACCTCGTGGTGACCGGCCCCACGCGCACCAACGTCAACGATTACCGCGCCATCCTGATTCTCTAAGTAGTGTTTGTCCCCATGACCCAGAAGCTAACGATTACCCGTCCCGACGACTGGCACCTGCACGTGCGCGACGGCGCCGCGCTGTCGGCGGTGCTGCCCGATACCGCGCGCCAGTTCGCGCGGGCGATCATCATGCCGAACCTGAAGCCGCCCGTGACCACGGTGGCCCTGGCCAGCGCCTACCGCGACCGAATCCTGGCCGCGCTGCCCGCCGGCATGGCGTTCGAGCCGCTGATGACGCTGTACCTGACCGACAACCTGCCGCCCGAGGAAATCGTCGCGGCCAAGGCCAGCGGCTTCATCCACGCGGTGAAGCTGTACCCGGCCGGCGCCACGACGAACAGCGACGCGGGCGTGACCGACATCCGCCGCTGCGCCGCCACGCTGGAGGCGATGCAGCGCGAGGGCCTGCCGCTGCTGGTGCACGGCGAGGTGACGGACGGCGACATCGACATCTTCGACCGCGAAGCCGTGTTCATCGAGCGCGTGATGCAGCCGCTGCGCCGTGATTTTCCGGAGCTCAAGGTGGTGTTCGAACACATCACCACGCGCGACGCGGCCCAGTACGTGGCCGAGGCCGAAGGCCCGATCGGCGCCACGATCACCGCGCACCACCTGCTGTACAACCGCAACGCGATCTTCACGGGCGGCATCCGGCCCCATTACTACTGCCTGCCCGTGCTCAAGCGCGAAGTGCACCGCGATGCGCTGGTCAAGGCGGCCACGTCGGGCAGCGCGCGGTTCTTCCTGGGCACCGACAGCGCGCCGCACGCCCGCGGCCTGAAGGAGCACGCCTGCGGATGTGCCGGCTGCTACACGGCGCTGCACGCGACGGAGCTGTACGCCGAGGCCTTCGATACCGCCGGCGCGCTGGACAAGCTCGAAGCGTTTGCCAGCTTCAACGGCCCGGCCTTCTACGGCCTGCCGCGCAACACCGGCACGCTGACGCTGACGCGCGAGGACTGGCAACTGCCGGCCGAGCTGCCGTACGGCGATACCACGCTGGTGCCGCTGCGCGCCGGCGAAACGCTGCGCTGGAAGGCCAGCTAAGGCGTTGCTGGCCGACATCGACTGGACGCGGCCGTGGTTCCGGCCGTTCGCGGCGTCGGCCCCGGTCTTCGACCATGGCGACCTGCGCCAGGCGCTCAATGCCCGCGCCGGGTCGCTGCGCAACGCCAGCGGCCTGCCGCTGCGGTTCGTGCCGCAGGCCGACCTGCCGGCGGGCGTCGCCTATGAATCGCACATTGCCGCCACCGGCCGGGTGCCCACGCGCGACAACCTGCACGACGCCTTCAACGGGTTGATCTGGCTGCACTTTCCGCAGACCAAGCGGCTGCTGAACCGGCTGCAGGCCGAGGCCATCGCCCGCGACGGGATAGGGCAGGTGCGCGGCGGCGTGCGCGATGCCGCAACGCTGTTCGACGAAAACGCCGTGATCTTCATCTCCGAGGTGCCGCCGCTGGCCGACGCCCTGCGCGGGTTTGCCTGGCGCGAGCTGTTCGTCGCCCGCCGCGACGCGTGGCACGACCAGTGCACGGCCATCCCGTTCGGTCATGCGCTGCTCGAAAAGCTCGTGCAGCCGTACAAGTCCGTGACGGGCCATGCGTGGTGGGTGCGCGCGGCGCCAGGCATCGCGCCCGAAGCCCTGGACGGCCGTCTGGCCGACACGCTGGCCGCCGCGGCAGGCGCGGGCGGGCTGGCCGGCGGCCGCAGCTTCTGGCCGCTGCCGGTCATGGGCATCCCTAGCTGGTGCGACGAAAACGCCGCGCCTGGCTTCTACGACGACACCGCCGTATTCCGCCCCGGACGCCGCGGCGCCGCTGCGGGCTGACCGGGCCGGCCATCGGTGTTAGACTGCGGCCCGCAAAGCAGGCCAGACAATCGCTGCTTGTCTCGCAAGGGGCAAGGGGAGGAAAGTCCGGACTCCACAGGGCAGGGTGTTGGCTAACAGCCATCCACGGCAACGTGCGGAATAGGGCCACAGAGACGAGTCTTGCCGCCGGCTTCGGTCGGCGGGAAGGGTGAAACGCGGTAACCTCCACCTGGAGCAATCCCAAATAGGCAGACGATGAAGCGGCCCGCCGAGTCTGCGGGTAGGGAGCTGGAGCCGTCAGGTAACGGGCGGCCTAGAGGAATGGTTGTCACGCGCCGCCTGCCCGCAAGGGTGCGCGGTGTGCACAGAATCCGGCTTATCGGCCTGTCTTTGCTTCTTCGGATATGGAAACGCCCGGCACTGGCCGGGCGTTTTTCTTTTGGCGGCCTGCGTCGGGGGTTCAGCCCTCGACGATCTCCGTCGTGTGCGTGATCTGGGCCGTCTTGGCCAGCATGATCGACGCCGAGCAGTATTTCTCGTGCGACAGCTCGATGGCGCGTTCCACCTTGGCCGGATCGAGATTCTTGCCCGTCACCGTGAAGTGGAAGTTGATCCTGGTGAACACCTTCGGATCGGTGTCGGCGCGCTCGGCTTCCAGCTTGACCGAGCAGCCGCGGATGTCCTGCCGCCCGCGCTTGAGGATCAGCACCACGTCATAGGCCGTGCAGCCGCCGGTGCCAAGCAGCACCATTTCCATCGGGCGCGGCGCCAGGTTGTTGCCGCCGCCGTCCGGAGCGCCATCCATCGCCACAAGGTGCCCGCTGCCGGTCTGGGCGATGAAGCTCATGCCCTCCGGACCCGACCATGTCACTTTGCATTCCATTTTTTCGTTCCTCGGTTCCTGTTTGGTTCTTTTCGCTCACGCCAGCGCGCAGGCGCATCTTGCTTTCCGCGAGTATAGGCCAATCGCGATGGCCGTCCCGGCTACGGGATTACCCCTAAGATTCTGAAGGTTTCCTCTAGTGTGGCATCCGCGCAGCACGTCAAGTTTTAACTTAAGTTTTTGATTTTTATAGATTTATGGCATTCGTCTGCGCTGGATTCATCATTTCGCATAATGATATGCCATTTCACACTGCAAATTTTCTTGCATCCACCGGACCCGTATGTATAATCCATTCCATCGAACGACGGCGCACGAGAGCGCGCCAGAGTGCGAAAGCGAAGCCGGTTTCAGACCCCATCGCCCCTCGCACCGCCCGCCATGACCGGCCCCGTCGATCGCCTGGTGTCTCCTCCACCCTCCTCCTTTGGTGGATTCAAACCCAAGTCCAAACCGACTTGGGTTTTTTTTCGCCGATTGCAAGGCCCGGCACAGCGCGCGCTGTGGCGCTGGCGGCGCTTCCCGGGCGTCCCGGCGACATCTTGACGAAAAGCCACATCTTTGCTTGTGCGATCGGCGCCGCGGACAGTATAATCGTCGGCTTTCCGGTCATTGCCCCCGGAAGAGATTCAGGGAGAGCCTGCAGATACAAGCAGGAAGGTCAGGTCCAAAGGGCCGGCCGTTCGACAGGACGCTAAAACGGCGACCGTCATCTCGGGCAGTTTTCAAAATTCAGGAAAAATCATGAAGACCTTTTCCGCCAAGCCTGCAGAGGTAAAGCGCGACTGGTACGTGATTGACGCGACGGACAAGGTCCTCGGCCGTGTTGCCAGCGAAGTGGCACGCCGACTGCGCGGCAAGCACAAGCCGGAATTCACTCCTCACGTCGACACCGGTGATTTCATCATCATCGTCAATGCAGCCAAGCTGCGCGTGACGGGTACCAAGGAACAGGACAAGAAGTACTACCGCCATTCGGGCTACCCGGGCGGTATCTACGAAACCACTTTTGGCAAGATGCAGCAGCGCTTCCCGGGCCGTGCCCTGGAAAAGGCTGTCAAGGGCATGCTGCCGAAGGGTCCGCTGGGCTACGCGATGATCAAGAAGCTGAAGGTTTATGCCGAAGGCGAGCATCCGCATGGCGCACAGCAGCCCAAGGTGCTGGAAATCTAAGGGGGCCAATCCATGATCGGTAACTGGAATTACGGTACTGGCCGCCGCAAGAGCGCTGTGGCTCGTGTCTTCATCAAGTCGGGCAAGGGCGAGATCGTCGTCAACGGCAAGCCCATCAACGAGTACTTCGCTCGCGAAACCTCGCTGATGATCGTGCGCCAGCCGCTGGAGCTGACCGCTCACGCCGAAACGTTCGACATCAAGGTCAACGTGACCGGCGGTGGCGAAACCGGCCAGGCCGGTGCCGTGCGCCACGGCATCACGCGCGCCCTGATCGACTACGACGCCACGCTGAAGTCGGCCCTGTCGAAGGCTGGCTACGTCACCCGTGACGCCCGTGAAGTCGAGCGTAAGAAGGTCGGTCTGCACAAGGCCCGCCGCCGCAAGCAATTCTCGAAGCGTTAATCCGCTTCCTGCAGGGTCCGGCCTTCGGGCGGATCCGGCACCCAGAAAACCGCACGCTTCGTCGTGCGGTTTTTTTTCGTCCGTTGCGCGGGCGCCATCACGGTTTGGCGCATGCTTGCCATTTCTTACACTTTTCATCAGCGTGGGGATCGCGTGGCGATACAATCACGGGCCTGCAGAACACAGGAATAGACGATCGCTGGCGACCATTTGGCGCGGTTGCCGCCAGGGGACGACATACCGGACGCTGCGGCCGGGTCTGCGACACGAGGGGGGTTGAACATGCTGTTTTCGAAGAAGAAGGGTTTGTCCATCGACACGCTGGTAGGCCAGGACGCCGCCATCGAGGGCGATGTGACCTTTTCCGGGGGCTTGCGGCTCGACGGCCGCGTACGCGGCAACGTGCTGGCGGCAGACGGCAAGCCCAGCATGCTCGTGATCAGCGAGAAGGGCGTGGTCGAGGGTGAAGTCCGCGTCGACCATCTGATCCTGAACGGCACCGTGACCGGGCCGGTGCATGCCGCCGAACTGCTGGAGCTGCAGGCCAACGCGCGCGTCTATGGCGAGGTGCGCTATGCGGCACTTGAAATGCATCAAGGCGCCATCGTCGAAGGCCGCCTGGTGCCATTGGTCCAGGGCGAGATCAAGGCCTTGCCGAACCATATGCCGCCTGCCGAGGTCAACGAAGAACCCGCTGCCACGGCCGAGCCGGCCGACGACGGCGACAAGGCCCCGGCCGATGCCAAGGTGCCGGCCTGAGTGGCGAAAACGTCCAGAGCCCCTTGAAAACAAAGGGTTTCGGCACGATTTGTGAGTAGCGCTTAGAATACGGGCGTATCTAACCAGGAGAATCCCCATGAACGCAGTCGCAGAGGCACCCGTTACCGAGGACGTGCCGGCACCGTTCGTCTTTACCGACAGCGCGGCCGACAAGGTCAAGCAACTGATCGAGGAAGAGGGCAATGCCGAACTGAAGCTGCGCGTGTTCGTGCAGGGCGGCGGTTGCTCCGGCTTCCAGTATGGCTTCACGTTCGATGAAGACGTCAACGAAGACGACACCACGTTGGTCAAGAACGGCGTCACCCTGCTGATCGACTCGATGAGCTACCAGTACCTGGTTGGCGCCGAGATCGACTACAAGGAAGACATCAACGGCGCCCAGTTCGTGATCAAGAACCCGAATGCCTCGACCACCTGCGGTTGCGGCTCGTCGTTCTCGGTCTGACGCCAGGCCCGACGGCCTTGCCAGAAAAAAGCGCACCACCCGGTGCGCTTTTTTTATTGCCGCGGGCCGATGGTTTCAGCGCGGGTAGACCGCCCCCAGCACACGCGGCCCGGCCGCGCCCGTGACGGTCGGCACGTTGCCCGGCGCGCGGCGCACGCATTGCCGCGCCAGCCAGGCAAAGGCCAGCGCCTCCACCTGAGAGACCGGCACGCCGAAGTCGTCGGTGGTCTGGACGGTCACGCCGGGCAGCAACTGCCCCAGCATCGCCATCACGTGCGCGTTGCGCGCGCCGCCGCCGCAGACGATCAGCCGGTGCGCGTTCGGGGCGTGCGACTGGACGTCGCGCGCGATGGCCGTAGCCGTCAGCGTGGCCAGCGTCGCCTGGACGTCGGCCGGATCGGGCGGCGTGGGCAGGCCATCGAGCACGTCCTGTAGCCAGCCCGGATGAAACAGGTCCCGCCCGGTGCTCTTGGGCGGCGGCGCGCGGAAGTAGGGCTCGGCCAGCAGCCGGGCCAACAACTCGGCATGCACCTGGCCACTCGCGCCCCAGGCGCCGCCATCGTCGAAGGCCACGCCGCGATGTCGATGGATCCACGCATCGAGCAGCGCATTGCCCGGGCCGCAGTCGAAGCCCGTCACCGGCCGGCCTGTGCTGGCCGCCGGCAGGATGCTGATATTGGAGATACCGCCGATATTGCAGACCACGCGCGTTTCGTCGCGGGCGCCGAACAGCGCGGCGTGCACGGCCGGCACCAGCGGCGCGCCCTGGCCGCCCGCGGCGATGTCTCGGCTGCGGAAATCCGCCACCACGTCGATATCGGTCAGCTCGGCCAGCAGCGCCGGATGCTGCGACTGCCGCGTGTAGCCGATGCCGTCGTACAGGCCGGGCCGGTGCCGGATCGTCTGCCCGTGCGCGCCGATGGCGGCCACCTCGGCCGGATCGCGGCCCGCCACCTTCAGCAGTTCGGCCACGCAGTCGGCATAGACGCGCGCCAGTGCGTTGGCGGCCACGGCCTCGCGGTGGATCTCATCCTCGCCAGGCTGCTGGAGCGCGCCGAACGCGGCGCGCAGGTTATCGGGAAAGGGGGTGTGGGCCGCCGCCAGCACCACCGGCTGCGGCCCCGAGAAGTCGACGAGCACGCCATCCGCCCCGTCCATGCTGGTGCCCGACATCAGGCCGACATAACACTCGCTGGACGAGACGGACATGGATCAGTTGCTGGCGGTCAGGACGTTGTAGGTGCGCAGCATGTTGATGCGGCTCAGCATGGCGCTCGTATAGGAAAGGAATTCCGCGCGCGACTTGCCCGTCAGCGTCGGCGCTTCCATCAGCGTCGTGGTCAGCGGGTTCTGCGGCACGTCGTTGTAGCGGAATTCGTAGTGCAGGTGCGGCCCGGTCGCCCAGCCCGTCGACCCCACATAGCCAATCACCTGGCCCTGGTTCACGTGCTGGCCCTCGCGGATGCCTGCAAAGCCGGACAGGTGGGCGTAGTACGTGGAATAGCCGCCCGCGTGCTGCAGCACGATGATGTTGCCGTAGCCGTTCTGCTGGCCGACGAACTCCACGGTGGCATCGCCGGTGGCAAAGACCTTGGTGCCCTGCGGCGCGGCAAAGTCCACGCCCTTGTGCTGGGCCCACTGGTGGTGCAGCGGATGGTCGCGGCCGCCAAAGCCCGACGACATCCGCGAATACTCGACCGGCGACCGCAGGAACGGCCGCTTCATGCTCCGGCCATCGAACGTGTAGTACGCGCCGGGCTCGCCGTCCTCGGGCGAATACCAGAGCGCCTGGTACAGCGTGTTGCGGTTGATCAGCTCGATGGCCACCACGCGGCCGTTGCGCACGAACGCGCCGTCGCGGAAGCCGGCCTCGTAGACGATGCGGAAGCGGTCGCCGCGGGCGATGTCATGGTGGAAGTCGATCACGCCCGAGAAGATCGAGATCATCTGGCTGACCACTTCGTCGGGCACGTTGGCGGCGTCCATTGACTTGAAGAAGCCGGCGGCGTCGATCGCGCCCGACGCCATCTCGTAGTGCACGTCGTTGTCGACCGACGCGATGCGCGCCTTGTACGTGTAGTCGCCGCCGTCCTTCTTCGGCGCCACGCGCTCGATCACCAGTTCGCGCGACGCCGTGGCGTCGCCGCCCATGTTGGCCTGCAGCGACACCAGCAGGTTGCTGTCGTCGATCTCGGCCTGCACGGTCTGGCCCGGGTTCAGGCTGAACAGCCCGCGGGCGGTGGGATTCTTGAGGATGAACGCCTGGGCGTCCGGGTCCTCGACGCCAAGCCGGCGCAGCAGCGTGGCGATGGTGTCGCCGCGCTGCATGCGCTCCTGGCGCACGTAGACGCTGCCGCCGTCGGCTTCGGTCAACTGGGCAAGCTGCTCGCTGACGTCGGGCATGCGCAGGGGCTGCTGCACGCGCGGGGCGAGCGGATCGTCGAAGGCGTTGCGGGGGGCAACGCCCATCGCGGCCGCCATGCCGAGCGTGAAGACCGTGCCGACGGCAACGGTCAACTGCTTGCGGCGGCGCGCATGCTGGGGATTCGTAGGGTCGACAAGGACCACCAGCTCACGCGCGAAAACTTCGCGGAGACTAGACCACATCACGTAGAATTCAAGCTTTCGGTATTGCCAGGCCGCTGCCGCGACGATATGTCTCGTCTGCCTTCCTCCCCCGAGGTGCGGTGCGGGCGTTGTCTGTGTGCCGCCTGCTTGGCGGCCGGCCGACGGATCGGGTCCGTCAGGCACGAAGCGCGGATTATACCAGAACAATGCTGGCCGTCCGTCGCAATTTCTTTATAGATTTCAAAGACTTACGTCATGAGTGAAGTGTCCTCGGCCGCCGCGCCCCAATATCCACTTACGCCGTCGGTGATGCGCGCACTGGAGATCACCAAGCGCGGCTGCGACGAGCTTCTGGTCGAATCCGAGTGGCTCCAGAAGCTCGCGCGCAGCGAGGCCACCGGCGTGCCGCTGCGCATCAAGCTGGGCCTGGACCCGACCGCGCCCGACATTCACCTCGGCCACACGGTCGTGCTCAACAAGCTGCGCCAGTTGCAGGACCTGGGTCACCAGGTGATCTTCCTGATCGGCGATTTCACGTCGACGATCGGCGATCCGTCGGGCCGCAACAGCACGCGCCCGCCGCTGACCCGCGAGCAGATCGAGGCCAACGCCCAGACCTACTACCGGCAGGCCAGCCTGGTGCTGGACCCGGCCCGCACCGAGATCCGCTACAACAGCGAGTGGTGCGATCCGCTCGGCGCGCGCGGCATGATCCAGCTTGCCGCAAAGTACACCGTGGCCCGCATGATGGAGCGCGACGACTTCACCAAGCGGTTCCGGTCTGGGATTCCCATTTCGGTCCATGAGTTCCTTTATCCGCTCATGCAGGGCTACGATTCGGTCGCGCTGAAGTCCGACCTGGAGCTGGGCGGCACCGACCAGAAGTTCAACCTGCTGGTGGGCCGCGAGCTGCAGAAGGAATACGGCCAGGAGTCGCAGTGCATCCTGACCATGCCGCTGCTGGTGGGCCTGGACGGCGTCGAGAAGATGTCGAAGTCCAAGCACAACTACATCGGCGTGACCGAGGCCCCGAACGACATGTTCGGCAAGCTGATGAGCATCTCGGACGACCTGATGTGGCAGTACTTCACGCTGCTGTCGTTCCGGCCGATGAGCGAGATCGACCTGATGAAGCAGGAGATCGCGATGGGCCGCAACCCGCGCGACTGCAAGGTGGCGCTGGCGCAAGAGATTGTGGCGCGCTTCCACAGCCAGGCCGATGCCGAGGCGGCGCTGGAGGCGTTCAACCACCGCGCCCGCGGCGGCATTCCCGACGACATCCCGGCGGTCAGCCTGGCCGGCGCGCCGCTGGGCATCGCGCAACTGCTCAAGCAGGCCAATCTGGTGCCGTCGACGTCGGAAGCCAACCGCAACATCGAGCAGGGCGGCGTGAAGATCGATGGCGAGACCGTCAGCGACAAGGCGGTGAAGATCGCCGCCGGCACCTACGTGGTCCAGGTGGGCAAGCGCCGCTTTGCGCGCGTGACGCTGGCCTGAGCCCGCGATGATCGCCCTGATCCAGCGCGTATCGCAGGCCCGCGTGACCGTCGGCGGCCGGACCACCGGCGAGATCGGCGCCGGCCTGCTGGCGCTGGTCTGCGCCGAGCGCGGCGACACCGAGGCCCAGGCCGAGCGGCTGCTGGCCAAGCTGCTGTCGTACCGCGTGTTTGCCGATGCCGAGGGCCGGATGAACCTGCCGGTGCAGAACATCGACGGCAACGGCACGGCGGGCGGGCTGCTCGTGGTGTCCCAGTTCACGCTCGCGGCCGATACCAACAGCGGCACGCGCCCCAGCTTTACCCCGGCGGCGTCGCCCGAGGACGGCCGCCGGCTCTATGATCACTTCGTGGCCCGCGCCCGCGCCGCGCATCCGACGGTCCAGACCGGGGAATTCGGCGCCATGATGCAGGTCAGCCTCACCAACGATGGTCCCGTCACGTTCTGGCTGCGCGTGCCGCCGGCCGGCACGGCCTGACGGGCGCCGCCTGACATATCGAAGGAGATTGCCATGAAACTGTGGAGCAACGCCTTTGCGGACAACGCGCCGATCCCCGGCGAGTTCGCGTTCTGCGTGCCGGATGCCGCGGCCCATGTCACGCTGTCGGCCAACCGCAACCCGGACCTGCACTGGGACGACGTGCCGGCCGGCACGCGGTCGTTCGTGCTGCTGGCGCACGATCCCGACGTCCCGAGCCGGGGCGACGACGTGAACCAGGAAGGCCGCGAGGTGCCGGCGTCGCTGCCGCGCGTGGACTTCTTCCACTGGGTGCTGATCGACATTCCGCCCGGCCTGAACACGATCTCGGCCGCCACGCACAGCGACGGCGTGATCGCGCGTGGCAAGCCCGGCCCCGAGGCGCTGGTGGGCACGGCCACCGCGGGCGGCCTGCGCCATGGTGTGAACGACTACACGGGCTGGTTTGCCGGCGACGAGGACATGAAGGGCCACTACTTCGGCTATGACGGCCCGTGCCCGCCGTGGAACGATGCCATCCCGCACCGCTACATCTTCACGGTGTACGCGCTGGATATCGACCGCGTACCCGTGGAAGGCCATTTCACCGGGGCCGACGTGCGCCGCGCGATCGAAGGCCACGTGCTGGCCGAAGCCAGCTACACCGGCACCTACACGCTCAACCCCCGGCTCCTGCAGCAGGCGGGCCAGTAGGCAAGCTGGCGCCCGAACCGAATCCGTCGCCCCCAAGGAACCGGCATGTTGCAAAGCTCCGGCCCGCAGTCGCTGGCCTACACCCACCTGATCGTGATCCGCCATGGCGAGACGGCCTGGAACCGCGAACGGCGGCTCCAGGGCCAGATCGACATCCCGCTCAACGACACGGGCCGGGCGCAGGCCCGCGCGCTGGCCGAGGCGCTGACCGGCGAGCCGATCGACGCGGTGTACACCAGCGACCTGGGCCGTGCCCGCGAAACGGCGACGCCGCTGGCCCAGGCGCTGGGTCTGACGGTGCGCGCCGAGCCGCGGCTGCGCGAGCGCTGCTATGGCGACCTGGAAGGCATGACCTATGCCGAGGTGGCGGAAAAGCGTCCCGAGGATTTCGCGCGCTGGCAGGCCCGCGTGCCCGACTACGCGCCGCCCGGCGGCGAGTCGCTGCGCGAATTCCACGAGCGGGCGGTGGAGGTGGCGCTGTCGCTGTCGCGCCGCCATCCGGGCGAGCGGATCGCGCTGGTGGCCCACGGCGGCGTGCTCGACTGCCTGTATCGCGAGGCCACCGGCATGACGCTGGAGGCGCCGCGCACGCATGAACTGCTCAACGCCAGCGTCAACCGGCTGCGCTGCGACAGCGCCAACCTGACGCTGCTGCAATGGGGCGATGTCAGCCACCTGGAAGCGCTGACGCTCGACGAGGTCGACCGCCGGGTTCCTTGAACTCCGGCCCGGCCCTCAGACGCGCAGCCGGAACGGCGTGAAGTTCGTGTCGCGGTCGTACCAGTCCTCGTTCTCGGCACGCTTCAGGAACGCCACCACCTTGTAGGTGACGGGGGTCATCACGACCTCCCAGCCGGTCTTCAGCACGTACTGTGCGATGGCTACCTGGATGACCTTTTCCAGCGGCCAGATCCCGTAGAACGCAATCACGTAGAACAGCGACGAATCGACCAGCTCCCCGGCCAGCGTCGAGCCGATCGTGCGCGTCCACAGCCAGCGCCCGCCAGTCCACAGCTTCATCTTGGCCAGCGTGTAGCTGTTGGCGAAACTGCCACAGCAGAACGCGATCAGCGATCCCAGCGCGATCCGCCAGGTGTTGCCGAACACGTCTTCCAGGCTCTTCTGGTAGTCGTGCATGAAAGGCGCCACCGGCATGCGCAGCACCACGAAGGCCATGAACGTGGCAAACGCCAGCGCCGCAAAGCCGGCCCACACCACGCGGCGGTCGCGCCCGTAGCCGTAGACCTCGGTCAGCACGTCGCCAAAGATGTACGAGACCGGGAAGAACAGCACCCCGGCGCCGAAGGTGACCGGGCCGATGACCGGCAGCGTCACCTGCGCCGCCTTGGCCGCGCCGATCAGGTTCGAGCACAGCAGCACCGTGACGAACGCCACCATCACGAGGTCGTAGTAGCGATAGACGCGCCCGGTGTGGCCGGAGGGGGCGGGGGCGGCAAGCGGGTCGGGCATGGGGAGATCCGGGGGCGGGGACAGGTTCCGGGCGATTATGCCAGCGGCGCGGCGGATGCGTCGCACGGACGAAAAAAAGCCCGGCCGGAGCCGGGCATCGTCCATCTGCCACCCCGGCGGCGGGGCGGCACCATCGAACCGCTACAGGTCCAGCTTGCTGATCTTGGCGCCGTTCAGCGACACATCGACCATCAGGCCGGCGTTGGTCTGCACGAAGGCGATCACCGGCTGCTGGGCCGTGACCGTGTCGACCATGCCGTTGGCGCCCACCTTGGCCAGCGCCACGCTGGCGTCGGCGCCCACGGTCCAGCCCTTGGACTGCACGAACTTGTTGTACGCGTCGGGCGTCATGAACATGATGATGACCGAGCGCGACTGGCCGCCGGCGGTCAGGCCGATCGACCCGGCGATGGTCCGGTAGTAGCCCTGCGTGGCGCCCTTGCTGCGCAGCGCCCCGTCGCCGTACTCGCCACCCACCACCAGCCCGCCGGACAGCACGCGCGGGAAAATCAGGATGCCCTGCGCGCGGTTGCCCAGTTCCTGGGCGTTCTTCACCGACGCATAGAGCCGGTTCAGCGCGCCGTCCGCGCCGGCGTCGATTTCCTTGCGCTTGGCCGCCGCATCGGTGCCGGCGCCCGTGCCGGTGGTCGTACAGCCGGCCGCAAAGGCGGCCGTGGCCACCAGCAGGCCCGACCCGGCCACGCGGGTCACGAACTGACGTCGATCCATTTGTCGTCTCCTGGAATAGGTGCTGCGTCAGAGGGAGGGGGGAGGCGGCTCAGCCGGCGGCCGGCGCCTTGACCGTGATCGCCACCACTTCCTTGATCACGAACTTGGCCATCTGGCCCTTCTTGATCGATGCCAGGTCGATGTTCGGGTCCTGGACCTTGACGGTGCGCAGCGTCTCGCGCGGGCCGCGGAACGTGACGGTGCGGCGGGCCGTGTCGACGTTGGTGATCTGCGCGGTGATGGTCGTGGTGATCTCGCGCATCACGCCGGGCTTGCCGCCCTCGGGCGCGCGCGACACGCGCTCCACCTGTTCCATCAGCGCCGTGTCCTTGCTGCCGATCGGCTCCAGCGCGGCCACGATGGCGGCGCCGCGCGTCAGCGTGACGATGTCGCCCTTCCGGACGTTGCCGATGTTCTTGGCCTCGTCGCCGGCCACGATCTCCACCAGGTTGCCGCGCGGGCCCTGCACCAGCACCGCGTTGGTCGAGGCGTCGATGTCGACCACCTTGCCGCTGACCACGGCCTCTTCGGCCACGCCGATCGGCGCGGGCGTCGACGGCTTTTGCGCATGGGCGGCGCCGGCCCAGACGAACATCAGGCAGGCGGCGGCGGAAAGGGCGGTTCTGGCTCGCAGTTTCATGGCAGTCCTTAAGGCGCGTAGGCGCGTTTTGTAAAAAGGATGCAGCCATTGTGGACAACCCGCCATAGGCGGGCAATCCACTTCGAAAAAATTTGCAGGCCCTGAGAAAACGTTTAATTGACGGCCCGCGATGGCGGGCTAGGGGGCGTCGAACATGTCGCCGCCGGCGTCCGACCGGGGCGTGGCCAGGCCGAAATGACGGTACGCGGCGGCCGTGGCCACGCGCCCGCGCGGGGTGCGCTGCAGGTAACCCTGCTGGATCAAATAAGGCTCCAGCACGTCCTCGATCGTGTCGCGCGCCTCGCCAATGGCGGCCGCCAGGTTGTCCACGCCCACCGGGCCGCCGTCGAACTTGTGCAGCACGGCCTCCAGCAGCTTGCGGTCCATCAGGTCGAAGCCGACCGTGTCGACATCCAGCATCGCCAGCGCCTTGTCGGCCAGATCGCGCGTGATGGTGCCGTCGCCCTTGACCTCGGCGTAGTCGCGCACGCGGCGCAGCAGCCGGTTGGCAATCCGGGGCGTGCCGCGCGCCCGGCGGGCAATCTCCAGCGCGCCGGCCGGGTCGATGGCCGCGTTGAGCAGGTGCGCAGACCGCGCCACGATGCGCGCCAGTTCGTCGGGCGTGTAGAACTCCAGCCGCGCCACGATGCCGAACCGGTCGCGCAGCGGGTTGGTCAGCATGCCGGCGCGCGTGGTGGCCCCCACCAGCGTGAACGGCTGCAGGTCCAGCTTGACCGAGCGGGCCGCCGGGCCTTCGCCGATCATGATGTCGATCTGGTAGTCCTCCAGCGCCGGGTACAGGATTTCCTCGACCACGGGCGACAGCCGGTGGATCTCGTCGATGAACAGGACGTCGTTGGCTTCGAGGTTGGTCAGCAGCGCGGCCAGGTCGCCGGGCCGTTCCAGCACCGGGCCGGACGTCTGGCGCAGGTTCACGCCCATCTCGCGCGCGATGATGTGCGCCAGCGTGGTCTTGCCCAGGCCGGGCGGCCCGAACAGCAGCACGTGGTCCAGCGCCTCGCGGCGCTTGCGGGCCGCGTGCATGAAGATGTCGAGCTGGCCGCGCACCTTTTCCTGGCCCACGTACTCGTCCAGCAGCTTGGGCCGCAGCGCGCGTTCGAAGGCTTCCTCCTGGGTGGAGGCGGGCGTGGCGGCGATGACGCGCTCGGGCGGGCGGTCACCAGTCAGCTTGTCGGTTTCTATCATGGCGGGTCACAGGCGGGATGGTGCCATTCTACCCGCCATGGGCCGCGTCCTAGCCCTTCGACAGCGCCTTGAGCGCCAGCTTGATGCCCTCGGACACGCCGGTGCCGGCCGGCACCTGCTTGATGGCAAGCGTGGCTTCCTTCTCGGAGTAGCCCAGCGCCAGCAGCGCGTTCAGGATGTCGGCGCTGTCCGGCGCCGGTGTGGTGCCCGGCGCGTGGCCCAGCTCGGCGCCCAGCTTGCCCTTCAGCTCCAGCAGCAGCCGCTCGGCCGTTTTCTTGCCGATGCCGGGGATCTTGGTCAGCCGGCCCGCTTCCTGCATCGTCACGGCCTGCGCCAGTTCCGCCACGGACAGCCCGGACAGCACCGCCAGCGCCATCCGCGCGCCGATGCCGGTGATCTTGATCAGCTCGCGGAACGTGTTGCGCTCGGTGGCGCTGCCGAAGCCGAACAGCAGGTGGGCGTCCTCGCGGACGATCTGCTGCGTGAGCAGCGTCACGGGATGGCCCACGGCCGGCAGGTTGTAGAACGTGCTCATCGGCACAGCGATCTCGTAGCCCACGCCGTGGCAGTCCACGAGCAGGTGCGGAGGGTTCTTTTCGAGCAGGGTGCCGGCGATGCGTCCGATCATGATGGGTGCGAAGGATGAATTGCGCGCCAGTGTAGCGCGGCCGCGTGCAACGCAGGGCGCCGCAATGGCCCGGTCAGCGCCCGTCCACCGCGCGGCGGCCCAGGGCCGGGTCGTCGGTGAAGAAGCCATCCACGCCGGCCGCGATGAACGCCTGCACCTCGCGCACCATGCCGTCCGGGCTGCGCGTGGCGTCGCCGCCCGGCGCGCGCAGCGGCCGGGGCAGGAAGCTGTTCTCGGGGCGGAACGTGTACGGATGGACGGTCAGCCCGGCCGCGTGGGCGTTGGCCACCAGCGCCGTGGGCGCGCCCAGGCCGCCGGCATGGTCGCGCGGGATCACCAGGCTTTTCTCGGGGCCAATGCCGTTGGCGTAGGTGGCCACCTCGCGCAGGCCCAGCGGGGTCAGCATCGACGCATAGGTGCGGCTGTCGCCGGCCAGGCGCCAGTCGGCGGGGCGGCCCTGGGCGCTGCCCAGCAACTGCACGATCCGCACGTTGGGCATCGACGCGCCCAGCAGCCGCTTCATCGTGCGCAGCGGGCCCACCTCGAACGACTGCACGTAGACGGGCGCGGTGCGGGCGTAGCTGCTGTGCTGCAGCGCGGCGGCCAGCTTTTCCTCCAGCGGCAGGCCGATGCCGCGGAAGTAGCTCGGGTGCTTCAGTTCGGGATAGATGCCGACGCGGCTGCCGCGCCGGGCAGACGCCTGTTCGGCCAGCTTCAGGATCTCGTCGAGCGTGGGAATCTCGAACTGGTCGTTCAGCTTGGCGTTGTAGGGCCGCAGGTTCGGAATGCGCTCGCGGGCGCGCAGCGTCTTCAGCTCGGCCAGCGTGAAGTCCTCGGTGAACCAGCCGTCGATGCGTTCGCCGTCGATGACCTTGATGCGGCGCCGGCCCGCAAACTCGGGCACCTCGGCCACGTTGGTGGTGCCGGTGATATTGTTCTCGTGCCGCGCCACGAGCACGCCGTCGCGCGTGGCCACCAGGTCGGGCTCGATGATGTCGGCGCCGTCGTCGATGGCCTTCTGGTACGACGCCAGCGTGTGCTCGGGCCGCAGCGCGCTGGCGCCCCGGTGGCCGATGACCAGCGCGGGCGGGGCCGGCGGGCGGGCCGTCGCGGCCGGCGCCGGGGCCTGCGCGGCCGGCGGCGCCGGAGCCACCGGCGCGCGCGGCGGCGTGGCGCAGCCCGCGATCAGCGTGGCAGTGGCGGCGGCAAGGGAAAGACGGCGGGCAAGGGCGTGCGGCATCGGGGGCGTTCCTGGCGGGATCTCGAACGCAAATTCTAAGCGAGCCGGGCGGGGGAGGAGAGGGCGGCGGACGGGCGGTCCGCCGAAGCGCATTGGCCGATCAGCCGATCAGCCGATCAGGCGGCCGCGCCGGACGCGCAGCCCCTTGCGGGCCAGGTCCGGCGCCATGCCGGCGAGCGTGCCGAGCGTGTCGCCGCCGTTGGCGTGGCAGATTGCCACGCCCAGCGCGTCGGCCGCGTCGGAGCTGGGGCGGCCGGACAGCGACAGCAGCCGCATCACCATCTCCTGCACCTGTTCCTTGTTGGCCCGGCCGTAGCCGACCACGGCCACCTTGAGCTGCAGCGCGGTGTACTCGTGCACCGTCAGCCCCTGGCCCACCAGGCCGCAGATGGCGGCGCCGCGCGCCTGGCCCAGCATCAGCGTGGACTGCGGGTTGACGTTGACGAACACCTTCTCGATGGCCGCGCAGTCGGGCGCGTAGGTGCGCGCCACCTCGGCAATGCCGTCGTAAAGCGTCTTCAGCCGCTGTGGCAGGCTTTCGTCGCCATTGCTGCGGATGGTGCCCGACGCCACGTACGCCAGCTTGCTGCCGTGCTTCTCCAGCACGCCAAAGCCGGTGGTCCGCAGGCCGGGGTCGATGCCGAGGATGCGCATGAAGCGGCGGGCGCCGGCTTAATGCCGGAAGTGCCGCGTTCCGGTCAGCACCATGGCGATGCCGCGCTCGTCGGCCGCGGCAATCACCTCGTCGTCGCGCATCGAGCCGCCCGGCTGGATCACGACCGTGGCGCCGGCGTCCACCACCACGTCCAGGCCGTCACGGAACGGGAAGAACGCGTCCGACGCCACGGCCGAGCCGGCCAGCGACAGCCCGGCGTTCTGGGCCTTGATGCTGGCGATGCGGGCCGAATCCACGCGGCTCATCTGGCCCGCGCCCACGCCCAGCGTCATGCCGTTGCCGCAGAACACGATGGCGTTCGACTTGACGAACTTGGCCACGCGCCACGCGAACATCAGGTCGTCCATTTCCTTGGGCGTCGGGTGGCGGCGCGTCACCACGCGCAGCTCGGACGGCTGCACGTTGCGCGCGTCCGGGCCCTGCACCAGCAGGCCGCCGCCCACGCGCTTCAGGTCGAACTGGTTCACGCCGCCGCCCAGCGGAATCTCCAGCAGGCGCACGTTCTGCTTGGCCGCGAACACGTTGCGCGCGGCGGTGCTGAACGACGGGGCAATCAGCACTTCGACAAACTGCTTCGCCACGGCCTGGGCGGCCGCCTCGTCCAGCTCGACGTTGAACGCGATGATGCCGCCGAAGGCCGAGGTCGAGTCGGTCTTGAACGCCTTTTCGTACGCTTCCAGCGCGTTGGCGCCCACCGCCACGCCGCACGGGTTGGCGTGCTTGATGATCACGCAGGCCGCGCCGGCTGCCGCCTCGAACGACTTCACGCACTCCCAGGCCGCATCGGCGTCGGCGATGTTGTTGTACGACAGTTCCTTGCCCTGCAGTTGCACGTAGTTGGCCAGCGCGCCGTCCACGGCCTTCAGGTCGCGGTAGAACGCGGCCGACTGGTGCGGGTTCTCGCCGTAGCGCATTTCCTGCACCTTCTCGAAGGCCAGGTTCAGCGTCTGCGGGTAGCTGCTGCGGCCCTGGTGCGACTTGTCGCTGCCCAGGCTGGTCAGGTAGTTGGTGATCGCGCCGTCGTACTGGGCCGTGTGCGCGAAGACCTTGGTCGCCAGGCGGAAGTTCGTGTCGTAGCCCACGGCGTTGCCGTTGGCGCGCATTTCGTCCAGCACCACGGCGTAGTCGGCCGGATCGACGATCACGGTCACGTCGCGGTGGTTCTTGGCCGCCGAGCGCAGCATGGTGGGGCCGCCGATGTCGATGTTCTCGATGGCGTCGGGCAGCGTGCAGTCGTCCTTGGCCACGGTCTGCTGGAACGGGTACAGGTTGACCACCAGCAGGTCGATCGTCGGGATCTTGTGCTCGGCCAGCGCGGCCATGTGCTCGGGCAGGTCGCGGCGGGCCAGGATGCCGCCGTGCACCTTCGGGTGCAGCGTCTTGACGCGGCCGTCCAGCATTTCGGGAAAGCCGGTGTAGTCGGCCACTTCCGTGACCGGCAGCCCGGCGTCGGCCAGCAGTTTGGCGGTGCCGCCGGTGGAAAGCAGCGTCACGCCGAGCGCGTTCAGTTCGCGCGCGAAGTCGACGATGCCGGTCTTGTCGGAGACGGAAAGGAGTGCTTGCTTGATCATGGCTTGGGGGAACGCGTCAAAGTAATCCGTGTTGCTGCAGCTTCTTGCGAAGGGTGTTGCGGTTGATGCCCAGGTACGCGGCCGCCAGCGACTGGTTGCGCTCGGCGCGCACCATCACGGCTTCCAGCAGCGGCCGCTCCACGGCCTCCAGCACCATGTTGTACATGTTGGACGGCACTTCGCCGTCCAGGTCGCGAAAGTAGGTATCCAGGCTGTCCCGGATACATTGGTCGATGGCGTTGCGGCTCATGCGGCAAGCAGTTCCCGTTTCTTGTTGTTGTCGATGTTGTCTTGTGCGTCCGGCGCGGCGTCGTCGACGTAGACCAGGCGGTCCGAGATGGCCGCCTGCTCGTCGAAGAACGCATTCACGGCCTCAAGCTGCGCGTCCGTGGTTTCCAGCGTGTTCATCCGGTGGCGGAACAGGTTCGCGCCCTTGAGCCCACGCGTGTACCAGGCGATGTGCTTGCGCGCGGTGCGCACGCCGGTGAACTCGCCGTAGAACGCGTAGTGGTCGGCCAGGTGGTGGTTCATGATCGCGCGGATCTCGGCCACCTCGGGCGACGGCAGCAGCTCGCCCGTCTTCAGGAAGTGCTCGATTTCGCGGAACAGCCACGGGCGCCCCTGGGCGGCGCGGCCGATCATGATGGCGTCGGCGCCGGTCACCTGCAGCACGTGGCGCGCCTTCTGCGGCGACGTGATGTCGCCGTTGGCCACCACGGGGATGCGCAGCGCCGCCTTGACCGCGGCAATGGTCTCGTACTCGGCCTCGCCGTGGTACAGGTCGGCGCGGGTGCGGCCGTGGATCGTCAGCATGCTGATGCCGGCGTCCTGGGCCATGCGCGCCACGCGCAGCGCGTTCTTGTGCTCGCGGTCCCAGCCGGTGCGGATCTTCAGCGTCACGGGCACGCGGTCGCCCACGGCGCCCACCACGGCCTCGACGATCCGCACCACGAGCGGTTCGTTCTGCAGCAGCGCCGACCCGGCCGCCACGTTGCAGACCTTCTTGGCCGGGCAGCCCATGTTGATGTCGATGATCTGCGCGCCGCGGTCGACGTTGTAGCGCGCCGCCTCGGCCATCATCGACGGCTCGGCGCCGGCAATCTGTACCGAGATCGGCTCGACCTCGCCCGTGTGATTGGCACGCCGCATGGTCTTTTCGCTTTTCCACAGCTGGGCGTTCGACGCGACCATCTCGGACACTGCGTAGCCGGCGCCGAGCTGCTTGCAGAGCTGGCGGAACGGGCGGTCCGTCACCCCGGCCATCGGGGCGACAAAGAGGTTGTTGCGGAGCGTGTGGGGACCGATCTGCACGGTGGCGGCGCGTTGCGAAAGAAGCGAAAAAGGAAAGCCCGGCTGGTGCCGGCAATCCGGCAAACGGCGCCGGGGGTCGTATGCGAGGCCGGGATTTTACCGCCAAACCGGTACGGTTGCCCAATAAATGAGCAAATATCATGGAGCGGGGGCGGCGGCACGCCCCGGCACCTTGATCCGGCCGGCTAGCGCCGGGCGCCGAACATCATCTGCCGCGCCAGCGCGTGCTTGAGCGGCGCCACGCAGGCCAGCGCCGCCAGCGACGCCCCGCGCGCATGGGCCGCCAGCGGCCCGCCCACGCCAAACACGCGCGGCAGCAGGTCGGTGATGCCGATCGTCATCGCGCGGTCCAGGCGGTGGCGGCCCGCAAAGGCCTGCAACGCCTGCGGCGTGCAGCCGGCGCGCAGGGAATCGGCCAGCGCGAAGGCGTCGCGCAGGCCCAGGTTCAGGCCCTGGCCGGCCACCGGATGTAGCGTCTGCGCCGCATTGCCGACGGCCACCACCCGGTGCTGCACCGTGACCGGTGCCGCGTTCAGGCCCAGCGGAAACCCGTGGCGCTTGCCCACCAGCGTGAAGCGGCCCATGCGCGTGCCGAAGGCGCGGCCCAGTTCATCGGCAAACAGATCGTCCGGCAGTGCCAGCCGCCGCTGCGCCTGCTCCGGCGCGCAGCACCAGACCAGCGCGTAGCCGGTGACACCATGGTCCTCGTGCGGCAGCAGCGCCAGCGGGCCCTCGTCGGTGAACCGTTCCCAGGCCCAGCCCGGCAGCGGTTGCGTGCACGTGACGTGGCCGATGATCGCCGTCTGGCCGTAGTCGCGGCGGCGCGCCGGATCGGTGCCGCGCGACAGGCGCTGCGCCTGCTGGTGGAACAGCCCGCCTTCGGCCTGCACGGCGATGCGGGCCGCAAAGGCCACGGGCAGGCCCTCATGGTCGGCGTGCGACACGCCGGTCAGCCGGACCACGGCGCCGGGCTGGCGTGCGCGCGCATCGTCGCCGCTGCCCTGGTCGAGATCGTCGATGCGGGTCTCGAACGCGCGTTCCAGCCGGCCGGGCGCGGCGTCGGCCGCCCGCGCCAGCGCGCGTTCCAGCGCCAGGCACAGGTCGCCGTACTTGACCACGTGGCCCAGCGCGGGCACGCCGTAGTCGTCGTGATGAAGCTTCACATGGCCAAAGCGGCCGCGCTGCGACACGTGGATGTGCTCGATCGGCTGCGCCGGCACGGGCCACGCGCCAATCTGCTCCAGCAACTGGCGGCTGCCGTGCGACAGCGCGATGGCGCGCGGGTCGCGCGCGGCGCGGGCCGGCGTGGCGGCATCGATGAGCACGATGCGCCATGGCGTGGTGCGCAGCAACTGGCAGGCCAGCGCCAGCCCCACCGGGCCGCCGCCGACGATGGCCACGTCGTGCGGCTCGCCGTGGCTGGTGCCAGGGGTGCCCAGGGTACCGAGGGTGTCAGCGTTGGCCGGCTGTGTCATGGTCGGGCTCCTCGTGCGCCGGGGCGGCGTCGGCCGCCGGGGCTTCGCCGCGCTTCCAGAGGTTGGCGTCGGTGCGGGCCTTGCCCGCGGCCGCGTCGCGCATCGCGTTGTCGAGCTTCTGCTGGTGGAAGCCCGGCAGCGCCTGCAGGCGCCGCAGCAGCGCGTCGTGGTTGGCGGCGGTCATCGGCACCACGCAGCCCTGCTGGCTCTGCGCGTCGCCGGCCAGGATCAGCCACGGCGTGCCGGTCCATGGCGCGCGGTCGGACACGCGCACCACCACGCGCTCCAGCGCGTCCCACGCCAGTTCTTCGCGCTGGCCGTCCGGGCGATGCACGACCAGGCGGTCGTCATGGAGATTCACCACGAACGGCTGGTTCGGATCCACGGGATGCACCGTGCTCCGGTGCTTCGGCACGCCCACGCCAAACAGCTTGCTCAACAACGCCTTCATCGCGCCGCTCCTCCGTTGCCGCGCATCAGTGCCTCGATCTCGTCGGCCTTCACAGGCACGCCGCGCGTGATCAGTTCGCATTCGCCCGCGCTCACCACGGCGTCATCCTCGATGCGGATGCCGATATGCCAGTAGCGCTCGGGCACGTCTTCGGCCGGCCGCACGTAGATGCCCGGCTCGATCGTCAGCACCATGCCGGGTTCCAGCGGCCGCCACGGGCGCTCGCCCTCGTGGCCGGCCGGCAGCGGGCCGGGCACGCGGTATTCGCCCACGTCGTGCACGTCCATGCCAAGCCAGTGGCCGGTGCGGTGCATGTAGAAGCGGCGGTAGCTGCCGCTGGCCAGCACGTCGTCGAGCGTGCCTTCCTTGTTGCGGTCCAGCAGGCCCGTGTCGAGCATGCCCTGCGCCAGCACCTTCACCGCGGCGTCGTGCGGCACGTTGTACGGCACGCCGGCGCGGGTCTCGGCGATGGCGGCGTCCTGCGCGGCCAGCACCAGGTCGTACAGCTCGCGCTGGGCCGGCGAGAAGCGGCCCGAGACCGGGAACGTGCGCGTGATGTCAGACGCATAGCCGTCCAGCTCGCAGCCGGCGTCGATCAGGCACAGGTCGCCGTCGCGCAGTTCGCCGGGGCCGGCGCGGTAGTGCAGCACGCAGGCATTGGCCCCGCCGGCCACGATCGAGTTATAGGCCACGCTCTGGGCGCCATGGCGGCGGAATTCGTACAGCAGTTCGGCTTCCAGGTGGTACTCGCGCAGCCCGGCGCGCGTCGCGCGCATGGCGCGCACGTGGGCCTGCGCCGAGATCTCGGCCGCGCGGCGCATCGTCGCCAGCTCGCCGGCGTCCTTGAACAGCCGCATTTCGTCGAGCAGCGTGCGCACGTCCATCGCCACCGACGGCGACGAGACGCCGGCGCGGCCCTGCATGCGCACGCCATCGATCCAGCGGCGCACGTCGGCGTCGATGGTGGCGGTGGCGGCCAGCGGGTAGGCCAGCTGGGCGCAGTTGGCCAGCAGCGGGGGCAGCAGCTTGTCGATGTCCTCGACGGAATGGGCCTCGTCGAAGCCGAACGTCGCGCGGGCGCCTTCGGGGCCGAAGCGGAAGCCGTCCCAGATCTCGCGTTCCTCGTGCCTGGGGCGGCAGAACAGGATGCTGCGGTCGCCGCCTTCGCCCGGCGCGCCGGCCACGAGCACCAGCACGGCCTCGGGTTCAGTGAAGCCGGTCAGGTAATAGAAATAGCTGTCGTGCCGGTACGGGTAGTCGCTGTCGCGGTTGCGCATGGCTTCCGGCGCGGTGGGCACGATCGCCACGCCACCGCCGGTGGCGCGCAACTGTTGCAGCACGCGGGCACGGCGGTCGCGGCACGCGCCAAGGAGAGCGGAATCGGGTGCGGACATGAGGCAGGCCGGTGAGGGGAATGTGCCGATTCTAAACCCGCCGGCCGGCGGTGCGGGCACGCCATGCGCCGCAACGGGCGCACAGTAGGCCGCTTGGCGGGGCGGCGGGCGCGGGCGTCAGGCCCGCAGGGCGCGGTCCAGCGCGGCCAGCTGGGCCGGCGTGCCGACGTTTTCCCAGCGGCCGTCGAAGCGCTCGCCGGTGGCGGTGCCGGCCCCGATCGCAGCGCGGTAGTACGGCGACATGGCCACCTTCTGCCCCGGCGCGATGTCGCGGAACAGCCGCGTGTCGTAGAGGCCGATGTTGCCGAACGTCAGCGCCTGGCCCGGCTGGCTGGCGTCGGGCAGGTGCAGCTGGCCGTCGTCGCCGAGCACGAAGTCGCCGCGCGGGTGGAAGTCGGGATTCGGCACCATCACGAGGTGCATCTGCGGCCGCGCCGCGCCGGCCATCCTGCGCGCGCGCGGCAGCAGCGACGCGTAGTCGAAATCGCAGAAGATGTCGCCGGATACGGCCAGGAAGACGTCGTCGCCCGCGCCGGCGGTCAGCAGCGGCAGCGCCTGCGCGATGCCGCCCGCCGTCTCCAGCGCCGTGCCTTCCGCCGACCAGTGCAGGCGCACGCCAAACTGGCGGCCGTCGCCCAGCGCCGCTTCGAGCCGGTCGCCCAGCCACGCATGGTTGATGACGATATCGGACAGCCCCGCGCGGGCCAGCGCCTCGATCTGCCAGACGATCAGAGGCTTGCCGCCCACGGCCAGCAGCGGCTTGGGCGTGGTGTCGGTCAGCGGGCGCATGCGGTCGCCGCGCCCGGCGGCAAAGATCATCGCTTTCAAAGCAGGGACTCCAGGGCGATCAGCGTGGCCATGCCGCCGGCAATGGTCCAGCCGACGCTGCGCGTGCGCGCGGCGATCACGATGGCGACCAGGCCGGCCACCAGCCGCGCGTTGTAGGGGCTCAGGTACACCGCGCCGTCGCGCATCAGCAGGTCCGGCGCGATCAGCGCGGACAGCATCGCGGCCGGCACGAACTGCAACGCCGTGCGGAACCACGGCGGCAGGTGCACGCGGCCTTCGACGGCGATGAACGACAGGCGGATCAGGTAGGTGGCCAGGCCCGCGCCCAGGAACACCCAGAGCAAGGTCAGGGAACTCATGCCGCGTGCTCCTTGCCGTCGGCGCGGGGCGCTCGCTGGCCGCCACGGGGGTGCCCCCGCAGCAGCAGCATGCCCGCCGCGATGCCGCCCAGCGCCGCCACCATGATCCCGAGCTTGTGCGGCATGGCGTAGCACACCACGGCCAGCGCCGTGGCCACCAGCGCGGCGGCCACGTGGGCGCGATGCTTGAGGTTGGGCACGATGATCGCGACGAACGTCAGCGGCAGGAAGAAGTCGAGCGGCCAGTCGCGCGGCACCTGGGCGCCCACCAGCACGCCGGCCAGCGTCGACACCTGCCAGCTCGTCCACAGCGAGACGCCGGCGCCGAAGTAGAACCAGTGGCGATAGCGCGCGCGGGGGCCGGTATCGCCCAGCCGGCGCGTCATGGCGGCGAAGGCCTCGTCGGTCAGCAGGTAGGCCACCAGCGCCTTCCAGCGGCGCCAGCGACGGCGCGATCGTGGCCGAATAGAGCGCGTGCCGCAGGTTGACCATCGCCACGGTGAACGCGATGACCAGCGCCGGCGTGCCGGCCGACCAGAGCTGGGTCAGGATCATCTGCGACGCGCCGCCGAAGACGATGGCGCTCATCGCGCAGGCCAGCCAGGCCGGCATGCCGGCGTTGACCGCCAGCACGCCATAGATCAGGCCGAACGGCACCACGCCGAGCAGCATCGGCGCCAGCGCGCGCACGCCGGCCCACCACTCGCCACGGCGGGTGATGGCGGGGTCTGCGGCGGAGTCAGGGGGCGTCGGCACGGTTCAGAACGTGAGGCCGGTGGGGCGCTCGGTGCCTTCCAGCGCGTCCAGCAGCCGCACCAGCTTGCGCATTTCGGAATAGCGGCCGGCCACGCTGCGCGTGTACTTGAGCACCAGCGGCAGGTTGGCCAGGTAGCCGTCCTTGCCGTCGCGGTGGTACAGCCGCGCGAAGATGCCAAGCACCTTCAGGTGGCGTTGCAGGCCCATCCACTCGAAATCGCGGTAGAAATCGCCAAAATCGGCCGCCACGGGCAGGCCGGCCTTGCGGGCGCGTTCCCAGTAGCGTATCAGCCAGTCGAGCTGCTGCTCTTCTTCCCACTCGATATAGGCGTCGCGCCACAGCGACACGGCGTCGTAGGTGATCGGCCCGATCACGGCGTCCTGGAAGTCCAGGATGCCGGGGTTGGCGCCCACGCTGGCGCCTTCGGGCAGGACCATCAGGTTGCGCGAGTGATAGTCGCGGTGAACGTAGACCTGGGGCTGGGCCAGGTTGTTGGCCAGGATGGTGTCGAAGACTTCGCGCAGGTCGGCCTGCTGGCGGTCGTCCAGCGTGGCGCCCAGATGGCGGGCCACGTACCACTGCGGGAACAGGTCCAGCTCGCGCTGCAGCAGCGCGCGGTCGTAGGCCGGCAGCTCGCCGGGGCGCGTGGCGAGCTGGATGCGGACCAGCGCGGCGGCGGCGTCCTCGTACAGCGGGCGGGCGGAGGCCTCGTCCAGGCGCGACAGGTAGGTCTGGCTGCCCAGGTCGGCCAGCAGCAGGAACCCCTGGTCGAGGTCCTGCGCCAGCACGGTGGGCACCGTCACGCCGGCATCGCCGAACAGCCGGGCCACGTGGATGAACGGGCGGCAGTCCTCGTGCGCGGGCGGGGCGTCCATCACGATGGCGGTCGGATGGGCCGGATGGCCGGTGCGCACGCGGAAGTAGCGGCGGAAGCTGGCGTCGGCCGAAGCCGGCGCGCAGGAAGACGGGTCGATCGACCACGCCGCGCCGAGCCCGGCTACCCACGATTTCAGTTGTTCGATACGCGGGTCGTGGCCCGGGTCGTCATTGAGTGCTGCCATGCCGGAAAGGGAGAATACGATGCCCCGTATAATACCCGACCAGACCCGGGCGCCGGGTGGCCCCCGGGAGGGGCCTTTGTCGCCCCGCAGCCCGCTCTGGCATTGGGCTGGGGGCCGTTGGGAGCCGCCATGCGGCGTCCCGCGCCGCGCCCGCCGCCGAGCCGACCGACAACCGTTTGCATGACCGAACAACAACGACGATCGCCGCATTCAACGGCCACCCGACCGCCTGCGCGCCAGGGCCAGCCCCGGCGCGCCCTTGCGCATGCCTCGGCCTTGCGGCCGCTCGTGCTGGCCATGGCCGGCCTCTCGGTCAACGCGCACGCCCAGTACGGCGGCGCGTCGGCGATTCCCAACATCGAGATGGTGGAGCCCGTCGTCACCGAGGTGGTCGAGCCTCCGCCCCCGCCGCCCGAGGCGGGCGAACTGGTACCAAGCCTGACCGAGCCGCCGCGCCGGCCAGGTACCGCCAGCAGCAACACGCTGGGCGTGGCGCCCGCGTCGACGCCGTCGAACCCGAATGCGCCGGCCTACGTGTCGGGCGACCGCATGACGGGCTACAACGAGAAGGGCGTCGAACTGGAAGGCAACGCCGAACTGCGCCGCGACGGCGGCGTGGTCAAGGGCGACAAGCTGACCTATGACCAGGACACCGACGAGGCCCATGCCACGGGCAATGTGCGGATGTCCAAGAGCGGCACGCTGGCGGTGGGCCCCGAGGCCAAGCTGCGCGTGCAGGCCAACGAAGGCTACATGCTGTCGCCGGACTACTATTTCCAGCAGACCGGCGGCTCGGGCAGTGCGGAGCGGATCGACTTCATCGATCCCGACCGCAGCACGCTCAAGAAGGCGAGCTATACGACCTGCTCGCCCGACAACGCGGACTGGTACTTCAGCGCCCGCAAGCTCGACCTGGACAGCGACCGCGAAGTGGGCGTCGCCTATGGCGGCGTGCTGCACTTCTTCGGCGTGCCCGTGGCCGGCGCGCCGGCGTTCTCGTTCCCGCTGAACAGCGAGCGCCGCAGCGGCGTGCTGCCGCCGCTGTTTGGCTACAGTTCCAAGTCCGGCGCCGACATCACGGTGCCGTACTACTTCAACCTGGCACCGAACCGCGACCTGACGCTGTTCCCGCGCATCCTGTCGTCGCGCGGCCTGCAGCTCGGCGGCGACTACCGGTACCTGGGCGACGGCTACAGCGGCCGCATCCGGGCGGAAATCCTGCCCGACGACAAGAAGGCCGACCGCGACCGCTGGGCCTACTCGATCCAGCACACGCAGCGGATCATCCCCGGCATGACGGCGTTCGCCAACGTCAGCAAGGTGTCGGACGACCAGTATCCGGACGACCTGACGCGCAGCGTCTCGCAGTCCACGCTGCGCCAGTACACGCAGCAGGGCGGGGTGACCTACAACTGGGGCGACTTCACGTTCCTGGCGCAGGTCCTGAAATTCCAGACGCTGCGGCCCAGCGAGCCCTCGTACGAGCGCGAGCCGCAGCTCAATGCGAAGTACACGAAGTACGACGTAGGCGGCTTCGACATCGCCATCGACACCGACTACACGCGCTTCAAGATCCCGCTGACGTCCACGGGGTTCCAGCAGCCGGAAGGCAACCGCGCGTACTTCCAGCCGACCATCAGCTACCCGATCATCCGGCCGGGCTGGTATGTGACGCCGAAGGTCATCTTCAACGCGGCCCAGTACAACATGGACGCCGGCACGAACACGGCCGGGGCGCCCAACACGCTGAGCCGCACGATCCCGACGGTCAGCCTGGATTCGGGCATGACCTTCGAGCGCGAGGCGCCCGGCATCAGCCGGCTGTTCGGCGTGAACTACACGCAGACGCTGGAGCCGCGCCTGTTCTACGTCTACACGCCGTTCCGCGACCAGAGCCAGTTCCCGCTGTTCGATACGGCGCAGTCCGACTTCAGCTACGGCCAGATTTTCACGGAAAACCCGTTCAGCGGCGCGGACCGGATTGCCGACAACAACAAGCTGACCGCGGGCCTGACCACGCGCCTGATCGAGTCCGAGACCGGCGTGGAGCGCTTCCGCGGCACGATCGCGCAGCGCGTGGACTTCACCGGCCAGCGCGTGCAGATCAGCGGCACGCTGAACGACACCAAGCCGTCGTATTCCGACCTGCTGGCGGCCACGACGATCCAGCTTTTCCGCGGCTACTACCTGGACGCGGGCATCCAGTGGAATCCCGACGAAAACCGCGTCAACTACTCGAACGTGGCGTTCCAGTGGCGGCCGGACTCGCGCAAGCTGCTCAACATGGGCTATCGCTACCGCCGTCCGACGTCGGTCACCGACAACACGGCCATCGACCAGTTCGAGGTCTCGGGCCAGTGGCCGATCACGCAGCGCGTCTACGGTATCGGCCGCGTGGCGTACGACCAGTCGGCCAGCCAGCTTGTGGACGCGCTGGCCGGCTTCGAATACGCGGCGGACTGCTGGGTGGGCCGCTTCGTCTACCAGCGCTTCCGCAACACGACCAACGGCTATACCGGACGGGTGTTCCTGCAGGTGGAATTCCGCGGCCTGTCGAAGGTTGGCTCGAATCCGCTGGACATGCTGCGCCTGAACGTGCCGGGCTACGAGCCCGTGACCGCGCGGCCGGTGCCCACGTCCCCGTACGATCACTATGAATGACGGACCAAGATGAAACGTCAAGCTTTTTCGGTAATGTTCCGCCTGAACTCGTGGCAGCAACTGCTGCTCTCCGCGGTGCTGGTCACGCTGGCCGCACCGGCCGCCGCGCAGCTCCGCGCCCCGGGGTCCGGCCGCACGCAGGGCATCTTCATGCCGGGCGGGTCGCCGTCGTCGTCCACGGTGGCGCCGAGCCAGCCGCAGCTCGGCGTGCCGCAGCCGGCGCAGAAGCGCTCGCAGTTGGTGGACGAGGTGGTGGCCATCGTCAACAACAGCGTGATCACGCGGCGCGAGCTGCTTGACCGGGCCGACGAGGTCGAGAGCCAGCTCCGCGCGTCCAACCGTCCGGTGCCCGAGCGGCCCGACCTGCTGGGCGAGGTGCTGGAGCGGCTGGTGATGGACCGCGTGCAGACGCAGGCCGCCCAGGACGCCGGCATCAAGGTGACCGACCAGGAAGTGGATCGCGCGATCGAATCGGTCGCGCAGCAGAACAAGATGTCCGCCACCGAGCTGCGCCGCCGCGTGGAAGCCAGCGGCATGACGTGGTCCAAGTACCGCGACGAACTGCGCAAGCAGGTGCAGGTGATCCGCCTGCGCGAGCGCGAGGTCGATTCGAAGGTGCAGGTCTACGACGGCGAGATCGACAACTACCTGGCCGCCCGCAGCGGGCAGTCGGCCGCCACGGGGCCCACCGAGTACAACGTGCAGCAGATCCTGGTGCGCGTGCCGGAGGACGCCTCCGAAGCCCAGAAGGCCCAGTTGAAGGCCAAGGCCCAGGGCCTGCTCAAGCAGGCGCAGGGCGGTGCCGACTTTGCCGAGCTGGCGCGGTCGAATTCCGACGCGCCCGAGGCGGCGCAGGGCGGCGCGATCGGCTTCCGCGAAATTGGCCGCCTGCCGGCGCTGTTCGCCAACGCCATCGTCGACCTGCAGCCGGGCGGCGTGGTGCCGGACGTGGTGGAATCGGCCAACGGCTTCCACGTGCTGAAGCTGGCCGCCAAGCGCACCGGCGCGCCGGCCCAGCAGGCCGCCAGCGACCGCATCACGCAGACGCAGGTGCGTCACATCCTGATCCGCACCGGCCCGAACATGCCCGAGGCCGAAGCCCGCCGGCAGATGACCACGCTGCGCGACCGCCTGACCCACGGCACCGATTTCGCCGATGCGGCGCGGCGCTACTCGCAGGACGGCTCGTCCCAGCAGGGCGGCGAGCTGGGCTGGGTGTCGCCAGGCGAACTGGTGCCCGAGTTCGAGCAGGCCATGAACCGCCTGCGTCCGGGCGAGATCTCCGAGCCCGTGGTCACGCAGTTCGGCGTGCACCTGATCCAGGTGGAAAACCGCCGCGAGACCGAGGTATCGGCCGAGAAGCAGCGCGACTTCGCCCGCCAGGAAGTCCGCGAGCAGAAGCTGCGCGCCGCCTATGATGACTGGGTGCGCCAGCTCCGCAGCGCGGCCTACGTGGAATACCGGATCAACCGCCAGCGCTGACGCGCCGGCCAGCCTGCCATGCCCGACCCTGCACCCGCTCCCCTCGCGCTAGCCATCACGACCGGCGAACCCGCCGGCATTGGCCCCGACATCACGATCGGTGCCCTGCTGCAGCTCGTGGGCACCGGCAACGGCATGGGGCAGGGGCACTACCGGTTCCATGTGATCGGGGACGCGCGCCTGCTGGCGCAGCGCGCCCAGGCGCTGGGCGTGGCGCACGCGTGGCAGCGGCGCATCGCCGACGGCCAGGTGGTGGTGGAAGACGTCGCGCTGGGCGTGCCCTGCGCGCCCGGCCAGCTCGACGCGCGCAACGGCCGCTACGTGCTGGCGCTGCTCGATGCCGCCATCGACGGGCTGCGCGACGGCCGCTATGCCGCCATGGTCACCGCGCCGGTGCAGAAGAGCACGATCAACGACGCCGGCGTGCCGTTCACGGGCCATACCGAATACCTGGCCGAGCGGGCCGCCGTGCCGCGCGTGGTGATGATGCTGGCCGGCCCGCAGCCCGCGCATGACAACGCGATGCTGCGCGTGGCGCTGGCCACCACGCACCTGCCGCTGCGCGCGGTGCCCGACGCGCTGGCCGTGCCGATGCTGCTGGAAACGCTGACCATCGTCGACCACGACCTGCGGCGCCACTTCGGCATCGCGCGGCCGCGCATCCTGGTGACCGGGCTCAACCCGCATGCCGGCGAGTCCGGCCACATGGGCCGCGAGGAAATCGACATCATCTCGCCCGCGCTGGCGCTGGCCGTCGACGCCGGCATCGACGCGCGCGGCCCCTATCCCGCCGACACGCTGTTCCAGCCGCGCCACCTGCGCGATGCCGACTGCGTGCTGGCGATGTACCATGACCAGGGACTGGCGCCGCTCAAGTACGGCACCTTCGGCCACGGCGTCAATGTCACGCTGGGCCTGCCCTTTATCCGCACATCGGTGGACCACGGCACCGCGCTCGACCTGGCCGGCAGCGGCCGGGCCGAGCACGGCAGCATGATCGAGGCCATCCGGTGCGCCACTTTGATGGCTGGCCACGCCAGCGGACGCCACGGCAACGGCGCGTCCGCCAACGGCCGCCACTGACCTATGCGTTCAAACGTGCACCAGGGCCATGTGGCCCGCAAACGATTCGGGCAGAACTTCCTGGTCGACGACGGCATCATCTACGGCATCGTCAACGCGATCGACCCGCAGCCGGACGACGTCGTCGTCGAGATCGGCCCGGGCCTGGGCGCGCTGACCAACCCGCTGCTCGAACGCCTGCCCGCCATGCAGGTGGTGGAACTCGACCGCGACCTCGTCGAGCGCCTGCGCAACCGCTACACCGACCGCCTGACCGTCCATGCCGGCGACGCGCTGGCATTCGATTTCGGGCAGCTCAAGCAGCCCGGCCGCGCGCTGCGCATCGTCGGCAACCTGCCGTACAACATCTCCAGCCCGCTGCTGTTCCACCTGATGGATTTTGCCGATGTGGTGCGCGACCAGCACTTCATGCTGCAGAAGGAGGTGGTCGAGCGCATGGTGGCCGAGCCCGGCAGCAAGGCGTTTGGCCGGCTGTCGATCATGCTGCAGGTGCGCTACCACATGGAACACGTGCTCGACGTGCCGCCCGCGTCGTTCAACCCGCCGCCCAAGGTCGATTCGGCCGTGGTGCGCATGATCCCGTGGCCGCGCGGCGAGGACGGCGCGCTGCAATCGCCGTACCCGGCCTGCGACCCCGAAGTGCTTGGCGACGTGGTGACGGCGGCGTTCTCGCAGCGCCGCAAGGTGCTGCGCAACACGCTGTCGTTCCTGCGCGACCAGGTCGACTTCGACGCGCTCGGCTTCGACCTGGGCCGCCGCGCCGAGGAAGTGCCGGTGGCCGAGTACGTCGAGCTGGCGCGCATCGTCGGCAAGGGCGCGGCGCCGCCCGCCCGCGGCGTGGCCTGAGGCCGGCCGCCGCCCACAGCATTCCCAGAACCCCCGAACATTCCCGAAGCTTTCGCGACGCTCATGACCGAACCGACCAAGACCGACCCGCGTCCCGTCATCCTGACCGGCGACCGCCCGACCGGCCCGCTGCACCTGGGCCACTACGTGGGCTCCCTGAAGAGCCGCGTGGCCCTGCAGGAAACGCATCGCCAGTACGTGCTGCTGGCCGACACGCAGGCGATGACCGACAACGCCCACGATCCGGACAAGGTGCGCCGCAACGTGCTGGAAGTGGCGCTGGACTACCTGGCCGTCGGCATCGACCCGGCCAAGACCACGATCACGGTGCAGTCGCACCTGCCGGCGCTGGCCGAGCTGACGCTGATGTACCTGAACTTCGTCACGGTGTCGCGCCTGGAGCGCAACCCGACGATCAAGGAAGAGATCCAGGCGCGCGGCTTTGGCCGTGACATCCCGGCCGGCTTCCTGTGCTACCCGGCGTCGCAGGCCGCCGACATCACCGGCTTCAAGGCCGTGCTGGTGCCGGTGGGCGAGGACCAGGCGCCGCTGATCGAGCAGACCAACGAGATCGTGCGCCGCATCAACCACCAGGTGGGCCGCGACGTGCTGCCCGAGGCCGCCGCGCTGATTCCCAAGCACGGCCGCCTGCCGGGCGTCGACGGCAAGGCGAAGATGAGCAAGTCGCAGGGCAACGCCATCCCGCTGGGGGCGTCGCCGGACCAGATCCGCGAGGCCGTGCACAAGATGTACACCGACCCGAACCACCTGAAGGTGTCGGACCCCGGCCAGGTGGAGGGCAACGTCGTGTTCACGTACCTGGATGCGTTCGATCCCAACGTCGAGGAAGTGCAGGCGCTCAAGGACCACTACCAGCGCGGCGGCCTGGGCGACATGGTGCTCAAGCGCCGGGTGGAAGGCATCCTGCAGGAAATGCTGCGCCCGATCCGCGAGCGCCGCGAGGCGCTGGCGAAGGACCCGGGCTACGTGTTCGACATCCTGCGCAAGGGTACCGAGGTCAGCCGCGAACTGACCCAGCAGACGCTGGACGAAGTGCGCGGCGCGCTGGGCATGTTCTCGTTCCCGCGCTAAACCCGTCCGTTACCGTCCCTCCGCCGCCTGGCGGAGGGGCCGGCCACCCCCTCCCAGCCGCGGGCGTCAGCCCCGCCGGTTCACCAGCACGATTCCCGCCAGCACCAGCACCGCCGCCACGGCGAAGCGCAGGCCGACCTGGTCGTGCATCAGCAGCACGCCGAATGCCACGCCGAACAGCGGCGTCAGGAACGAGAAGACCGACAGCCGCGACGCCAGGTACTGGCGCAGCAGCCAGAACCAGATCAGGTAGCTGGCAAAGGCGATCAGCACAGACTGGTAGAACAGGCTGGCCACCACGAAGCCGGTGACTTCCACGCGGTGGACCTGCCCGGCCGCCAGCGCCATCGCCAGCAGCAGTACCGCCGACACCGCCAGCTGGTACAGCAGCGTCTTGCTGGCCGGCGCGTGGGACAGCTTGCTGCCGCGCACGAGGATCGTCGTGGCGGCCCAGAGCGCGCCGGCCAGCACGCCCAGCGCGTCGCCGAGCAGCGTGCCGCCCTGCGCCGACGGCGAGACGATGCCATCGGCAAATGCCAGCACCATGCCGACGAAGGCCAGCACCACGCCGGCCCACTGGGCGCGCTGCAGGTGCTCGCCGGCGACGAACAGGTGCAGGCCCAGCGCCGTGAAGATCGGCGCGGTGTACAGGAACACCGCCATGCGCGACGCGGTGGTGTGTCCCAGCCCGACGAAGATGCAGAAGAACTCGGCGCCGAACAGCAGCCCGGCGCCGATGCCCGCGCGCAGCGTGCCGTCGCGCTCCCAAAGCGGGGTGCCGCGCCAGGCGGCGAACGCAAAGACCAGCAGCGCGGCGATGGCGGAGCGGACGCCGGCCTGCAGCACGGCGCCCATCAAGGGGGCGGTGACCTTGATCACCACCTGCTGGAGTCCCCATGCGGCGCACAGCAGCACCATCAGGCCGATGGCCGTGCTGTCCAGCGGGCGCCTTGTTATCGTTTGTGTACCCATCGCGGCGTGGCGTCCGCCGCTTACGGGCGCGCCGCGTCGCGCGTGGAGTTGCGCTCGATCAACTCGATCTTGTAGCCGTCCGGGTCTTCCACGAACGCGATCACGGTGGTGCCGCCCTTGACCGGGCCGGCCTCGCGCGTGACCTTGCCGCCGGCGGCGCGGATACGCTCGCACGCCTCGGCGGCGTTCGGGGTCTCCAGCGCAATATGGCCGTAGGCCGTGCCCAGGTCGTACTGATCCACGCCGTAGTTGTAGGTCAGCTCCAGCACCGCGGTCTCGCTCTCGGGGCCGTAGCCGACAAAGGCCAGGCGGTACTTGTACTCGGGGTTGTCGCTTTCGCGCAGCAGCTGCATGCCCAGCACGCGCGTGTAGAAGTCGATCGAGCGCTGGTAGTCGCCAACGCGCAGCATGGTGTGAAGGAGTCGCATAGGGGGCCTTGGGTTGTTATGGCTGCGGAATCCGCCATTTTAGTCCCGTCGGCCGACATCCGCCGAGGACGCTAAATTCCCCTTGCGACAAATTTCAGGACGCCGCGGCGGGGGCCGGGGCCGGCAAGTTGCTACAGTGAAGCTACCTGCACCGCATGTGCGGGGTCGCCTACGCCGTCTTGACGGCGCGGCAGCGCCGAAGATCGCGGCAGCGACTTTCCCTGACAGGAGAGACACTGTATGACGCGATGTTTCCGACGCAGCGCCTTCAAGGCGCGAATCTGCATGCTCGCAGTCTGCGCCGCCGGCGAAGCGCACGCGGCGGCGTGTCCGCCCCCGGCGTCCGGCGCCACGTCGTATGTCGCGGATGGCTGCGACGGCACCGTCGCCGGCGGAACATTCGACACCGGCGCCACGGCCAACGCGCTGGTATTCCAGGCGGTCAACAACGGCAGCATCACGACCACGGCCCCGGTGACGCTGCGCGCCGGCGGCGACGGCGCGACGGGCGCGTATGCCAGCGCGGGCGGCGCCATCCGCCTCGACGCGCCCGGCAGCACGCTGAGCTTGTCGGGCGCCGATGCGCGCGGCGTGCATGCGTCGGGCACGGGCGCCGTGGTCTCGGGCCAGGCCGCCATCACCACCACCGGCGCCAGTGCCCACGCGGCGCTGGCCACCGACGGCGGCCTTGTGCAGTTGCGCGATTCGGTGCTGGCGACGCAGGGCCCGGACGCGGCCGGCATCGCCGTCTCATCCGGGCGCGTCGAACTGCTCGGCGCCAGCGCCATCACCACCACGGGGCTGGCCGCGCCGGGCGTGGTCCAGACCGGCACGCTCGGCTCGGTCCTGGTCGATGGACAGGCGGGCCGGGCGAGCATCCGCACCACGGGCCGCGAAGCGCCGGGCGTGGCGGTGCTGTCGCCCGGCAACGTCCATTTGCGCAACGTCGACGTGTTGTCCGAGAACGATCGCTCGTACGGGCTGTTTGCCTCGGGCGTCGGGGCCAGCGTGACCACGGAAAACACCACCGTGCAGTCGCTGGGCCGGATTGCCAGCGCGGTGGAAGTGCTGGACGGCGCCAGCGCGCGGCTGGTGGGCGGCAGCGTGGCGGCGACCGCGGCGGTGGCCGACGGCATCTCGGTGCTCGGCCCGGGCAGCCGCGTCGACGCCGACGGCACCACGGTCACCGTGAGCGGCCTCTACGCCTACGGCATCCGCGTGCGCGACGGCAGCACGTTCACGCTGTCCAACGGCGCGATCGAAGCCACTGGGCTCTATGGCGTCGGCGTGGTGGCGCTGGGCATCAACGCGCCCACCACGCAGACCGTCACGCTGTCCAACACGCGGCTGAGCACGCTGCTGGGCCCGGCCCTCACGGTCAGTGGTGGCAATGGCGTGATCACGCTGACGGACGCCACGGTCTCGGGCGCGCAGATCTGGCTCGATGTGGAGGGCGACCGGCAGTTCGAGACGCGCGCCGACGTGACGGCCAGCCGGTCCACGCTACGTGGCACGGCCATCCTGATCGATGGCATCGAGGGGGTGCTGCCCACCACGTCGAATGTCACGCTGCGCGACCGCTCCACCTGGTGGGTGACCGGCCACTCGCGGCTGACCCGGCTGGACAACGTGGACAGCACCGTGGCGTTCACCCCGCCGGTCGACGGCATCTTCCCGACGCTGACCGTGCGCGACTACGTCGGCAGCGGCGGCACGCTGGTGCTGTCGGCCGCGCTGGGTGGCGACGGCTCGCCCGCGAACCGGCTGGTGGTAAATGGCGGCACGGCCAGCGGCGCCACGGCGCTGCGCGTGGTCAACGCCGGCGGCGCCGGGGCGCTGACCAGCGAAGGCATCCGCGTCGTGGAAGTGACCGGCGGCGGCAGCGCGCCGGCCGGCACGTTCGCGCTAGCCGGGCGCGCGGTGGCCGGACCCTACGAGTACCGGCTCTATCGTGGCGGCGTGCGGCAGCCCGACGACGGCAACTGGTACCTGCGCTCGCAGCAGATGCCGGACCCGCCCACGCCACCCGATCCGCCCGTCCCGCCGATCCCGCCGTCGCCCCCCGCGCCGCCCGATCCGCCACGGCCGCTCTACCGGCCCGAAGTGCCGGCCTACATCGCCAACGAACACGCCGCCGCCACGCTGTTCCAGCACAGCCTGCACGACCGCATGGGGCAGTTGCAGTTCTCGGGCGCGCCGGCCGCCTGGCTCAGGCTGGCCGGGAAGACCGGCGAGAGCGGCAGCCGGGGCCACGACTACAGCGCGCGGGCCGATACCGTCGTGCTGCAGGGCGGCGGCGACATCGCGCGCGGGTCGTTGTTCGGCGCGGCGGACCGCCTGCACCTGGGCGCCATGCTGGGCTACGGACACGTGCAGACCGACGGCCTTGCCGCCGGCAACAGCGCGCGGGCCAAGGGCGAGGTGAACGGCTACGGCGTGGGCCTCTATGCCACGTGGTTCGGCCAGGCGACGACGGACCTGGGCCCGTACGTCGACACGTGGTTCCAGTACGCGTGGTTCGACAGCAACGTCCGGGGCGAGCAGCTGCCGAAGGTGGACTACCGCAGCCAGGCGTGGAATGCGTCGGTCGAAGCGGGCTGGGCGCTGCCGCTGGGCGCCACGCCATGGCGCGTGGAGCCCCAGGCCCAGGCGGTGTGGGTGCGCCATCGCGGCGTCAGCGTGAACGAACCGGGCGGCACGCAGGTGACGGGCGGCGATACCAAGGGCGTGGTGACGCGGCTTGGCATGCGGGTCTTCCGCACGCTGGAGCGCGACGATGGCGGCCGGCTGCAGCCATATGCCACGCTGAACTGGTGGCACGACCGCGCGAGTACGTCGATCGGGTTCAGCGACACGGTGCTCGGGCAGCTGTTCCCGCGCGACCGCTACGAGGTCAAGCTCGGCCTGGCCGCCCGGATGGGGCGCGGCTGGACCAGCTGGGGCAACGTGGGCGGGCAATGGGGCAGCCAGGGCTACCGGCAGTACGCGCTGCGGCTGGGCGCGCGGTATGCGTGGTGAGGGGCGGGAGGGGTGGAAGGGCTGGAAGGGGTGGGCGGGGCAGGGCGCCCCGCCTCAGAACGTCGGCAGCAGTTCGGGCGGATGCGCGCGCAGTTGGGCGCGGGCGTCGCGGAACTCGGGGAAGATCGATGCCACGGTTTCCCAGAAACGCGGGCCGTGGTTCATCTCCTTGAGGTGGGCCAGCTCGTGCGCGGCCACGTAGTCGATCATCGACAGCGGAAAATGCATGAGCCGCCAGTTCAGCCGGATCTTGCCGTCGGCGGTGCAGCTACCCCACCGCGTGGCGGCGGACGTCAGCGCAAAGCCGGTATGGCGCACGCCGAGCTTGTCGGCGTAGATGTCCAGCCGCTGCGCCAGCAGCCGGCGCGCCTGGTTCTGCAGCCAGCCCTGCACGCGGTCCTTGACCTGCTGCTCGTCGGCGTGGGCGGGCAGGGCCAGGTGCAGCACGCGGGTGTCCGCGTCGAACATCAGCACGCCGGCCGGCGATTCCAGCCGCAGCGTCAGCGGCTGGCCCAGGAACGGCAGCTCGGCGCCGTCGCGCCACTGCACGGTCGGCAGCACGCGCCGCGTCTCGCGATGGCGCCATTCGCCTAGCTTGGTGAAGATCCAGCGCTGTTTCTCGAAGATGGCGGCCTCGACGTCGGCCTGCGTCACCCAGCGCGGCGCCGTGATCGACAGGCCGCGGTCATCTACGGTGAAGCCGATGGTCCGCCGCGACGAGCGCTTGAGCGAATAGTGCAGCGTGCGTTCCCCCACCTGGAGCCGGCGGCCGTTGGGCAGCGCGGGCGGCCACGGCTCGGCCGGCGGGGCCGCGTCGGGCGCGGGCGCCAGGCCATCCACCGGTACCGGGGGCACGGCGGCCGCTGGCGGCGTGGCATCGGCCAGCGGCAGTTCCAGCTGGGCGCCGGGGTCAGCGGTGGGTCGCAGCAGCTTCATGCGGTGGCCTGGCTCCCTGCGCGGCGGTAGCTTTCCGGGTCGATGCGGCGCATCTCGGTCTCGATCCAGGCCTGCACCTCCTGGTTCAACTGGTCGGCCGTCTTGTTGGCCGACGGGATCGCGTCGCCGATCGAAATCGTCACGGTGCCCGGATGCTTCAGGAATGCGTTGCGCGGCCAGTGGCGGCCCGAATTGACCGCCATCGGGAACACCCACGCGCCGGTTTCCACGGCCAGCCGGGCGCCGCCGCTCTTGTAGCGCGGATGCTCCATGCCGGACGGCGTGCGGGTGCCCTCCGGGAACATGATGATCCAGGCGCCCTCGTTGAGCCGCTCGCGGCCCTGCCGGGCGGCCGACGCAAACGCGCGCGAGCCGTCCTTGCGGTTGATGTGGACCATCTTGAGCATGCCCAGCGCCCAGCCGAAGAACGGCACGAACAGCAGCTCGCGCTTGAACACGAAGCACAGCGGCTTGGGCATCAGCGCCACGTAGGCCACCGTTTCCCAGGCCGACTGGTGCTTGGACAGCAGCACCACGGGCTTGTCCAGCATCGCCAGCATCTTGTCCATGCCCTCGATGCGGTAGTCGATGCCACAGATCAGCCGCGCGGCGCCGATCACCAGGCGCGGCCAGCCGCGCACGAAGCGGAAGCGGTTTTCCGCGTTCATGAACGGGAAGACGATGAAGCAGGCGCACGCGTAGGGCGGCGTCAGGACGATCAGGTACAGCGCGAACAGCAGGGAGCGGATAAAGGTCATCGGGGGGGGGGCGACGATGGGTCGTGATGTCAGGGGGCGGGCGATGCGTGCGCCACGGTCTTGTGGGTGCCTTCGGCGATCAGCCAGCGGGCAAACGCCGCCAGGTCGTCGTGCACGCGGGTGCCGGCCGGCAGGCCGCCCTTTTCCAGCGTGCGCAGGCCCTTGCCGGTGCGCACCAGGTGCGGCACGCAGCCCACGGCCACGCCGGCTTCCAGGTCGCGCAGCGAATCGCCGACGGTCGGCACGTGGCGCAGTTCGATGCCAAAGCGCTCGCCAATCTGCTCGTACAGGCCGGACTTCGGCTTGCGGCAGTCGCAGTTGTCGGCCGCCGTGTGCGGGCAGAAGAACACCGCCTCCACCCGGCCGCCAAGGTTGGCCAGCGCCTTGTACATCTTCTCGTGCATCGCGTTCAGCGCGCTCATCTCGAACAGCCCCCGCCCGATGCCGGACTGGTTGCTGGCGATCACCACGCGGTAGCCGGCCTGGTTCAGCATGGCGATGGCTTCCAGGCTGCCGGCGATCGGCACCCATTCGTCGGGCGTCTTGATGAACTGGTCGCTGTCCAGGTTGACCACGCCGTCGCGGTCCAGGATCACGAACTTGGGCAGGGACTGTGGCATGGCTGCTCTCCGATGCGTGCCGGCCGCGGCTTACGCCGCCAGCTTGGAAATGTCCGCCACGCGATTGGCCAGGCCGTGCAGCGTGGCCAGCAGCGCCAGGCGGTTGGCGCGCAGCTTCGCGTCGTCGGCCATCACCATCACGTCGTTGAAGAAGCGGTCGACGGCGTCGCGCAGTTGCGCCAGGTCGCGCAGCGCGGCCGTGAAATCGCCGCCTGCGAATGCGGCTTCCACGCCCGGGCGCACGCGCTCGATGGCGGCGTGCAGCGCGCCCTCGGCGGGCTCCTGGAACAGCGCCGTGTCGACGGAGCCGATCGCCTCGTCGGTCTTCTTCAGGATGTTCGTGATGCGCTTGTTGGCGGCGGCCAGCGCCTCGGCCTCGGGCAGCGCGGCAAACGTGCGCACGGCCTCCATGCGGGCCAGCACGTCGTGCAGCGCCTGCGGGCGCAGGCTGACCACGGCTTCCACCTCGTTCGTGGTGTAGCCCTTGTCCTTCAGGTAGCCGCGCACGCGGTCATAGAGGAAGTCGGCAATCGCGTCGCGCGCCGGCTTGACGGCGGCGATGCCCCCGAACGCCTGCTCGGTCAGCGCCAGCAGCGTGTCCAGCGGCACCGCCAGCGGCTTTTCGATCAGCATGCGCAGGATGCCCAGCGCGTGGCGGCGCAGCGCGAAGGGGTCTTTCTCGCCGGTCGGCTGCAGGCCGATGCCCCAGATGCCCACCAGCGTTTCGAGCTTGTCGGCCAGCGCCACGGCCGTGCTGACGTTGCCCGCGGGCAGCGCGTCGCCGGCAAAGCGCGGTCGGTAGTGTTCGGAGCACGCCAGCGCCACGTCCTCGGCCTCGTCGTCGTGGCGGGCGTAGTAGGTGCCCATCGTGCCCTGCAGCTCGGGAAACTCGCCAACCATGTCGGTCAGCAGGTCGGCCTTCGCCAGCTCGGCGCCGCGCATGGCGGCGGCCTTGTCGACGCTGGCCCCGGCGGCGTTCATGGCGTCGGCCACGTGGCCGGCAATCTGCTGCAGCCGCTGCACGCGGTCGAGCTGGCTGCCGATCTTGTTGTGGTAGACCACGTTGGCCAGCTGCGGCACGCGCGACGCCAGCGACTTCTTGCGGTCCTGGTCGAAGAAGAACTTGGCGTCGGCCAGGCGCGGGCGCACCACGCGCTCGTTGCCCGAGATGATCGACTCCGGCGTGTCGGTGGCCAGGTTCGACACGATCAGGAAGCGGTTGCGCAGGTGCCCGGCGGCGTCGGTCAGCGCAAAGTACTTCTGGTTGGTCTGCATCGTCAGGATCAGGCACTCCTGCGGCACGGCCAGGAACGCCTGCTCGAAGTGGCACGGGTAGACCACGGGCCATTCGACCAGCGAGTTGACCTCGTCGAGCAGCGCATCGGGCATCACCACCTGGTCGGCGCCCGCTTCCGTGAGCAGCGCGGTGCGGATGCGCTCGCGGCGGTCGGCATAGCCGGCCACCACGCGGCCGCGCGATTCCAGCAGGCCGGCGTACTCGGCGGCGTGCGGAATCTCGATCGTGCCCTGCGACAGGAAGCGGTGGCCCTGCGTCACGTTGCCGGCCGGCAGGCCCAGCACCGACACCGGCACCACTTCGGCACCGTACAGCGCGATCAGGCTGTGCGCCGGGCGCACGAAATGCACGGTCTCGCCGTCCGGGCGCTGGTAGCTCATCACCTTCGGGATCGGCAGCTTGCCCAGCGTGTCGTCCAGCGCGGCCTGCAGGCCGTCGGCCAGCACCGCGCCCTTGGCGGTGTAGCGATAGAAGAACGCCTCGGCCTTGCCGTCGGATGCGCGCTCCAGCGTCTGCCAGTCGATCTCGGCCACGCCGACGGACTTGGCCAGCGCAGCCAGTTTCTTGCCCAGCGGGGCGGTGGGGGCGCCATTGGCGTCCAGCGCCACGGTCAGCGGCAGCACCTTTTCGCGCTGCTCGCGGTCCGGCGCGGTGCGGCGCACGCCGGTCACCAGCGCGGCCAGGCGGCGGGGCGTGGCAAACGGCGTCACGGCGGCGCCGGCTTCGAGCAGGTCCCGCGCGCCGAGGCCGTCGAACAGGCCCTGGGCGAAGGCGTCGCCCAGGCGGGCCAGCGCCTTCGGCGGCAGTTCTTCGGTGAACAGTTCGATCAGCAGCGAATCGGTCATGGGTTGCGACATGAATCTATCCAACAGGTATGGGCGCGCGCGTCAGCAGCGCGGCGCGAGATTGGGTTCCACGCCAGACAGCAGCCACAGGCCGTTCTGCTGGCGGAATTGCAGCGTGGTGTAGGCGCATTGCGCGGCCACGCCGGACGCGCCGCGCGCGCCGGCCGCCGGAAAGCGCGCGTCGATGCGGTGCGAGCGGCGGTCGTAGCGGATCTCGTCGATGCGCCCGCCCACCCAGAAGTCGATCTTCGCCGGGAGCTGGGTGGCCGAGTAGTAGGTGCGCACGGTGCGGCGCGAGCGGCCGGCACGCTCTTCCCATTCCACCCACTGCAGCGGGTAGCGGATGGCGCTCTCGTAGGCGCGCAGCGGCACGCGGTGCCAGCCGAGGTCGCGCGAGCCCGAGAGGTCGCACGAGAACGAGCGCACGAGCTGCGTCCACTGGTCGATCGACGTCAGCGACGGCCGCCAGTGCCGCGTGATGGCCTGCTGCAGCGCCTGGGCGTCGGCCTCGCAGATATTGGCCAGCTCCGCCGGCAGGTACAGGGCCTGCGGGGAGGGCGCGGGGACGGCGCGGGCGGCGGCCACGGCGCCGGTGGGCGACAGCGCCACCGGCAGGGCGAACGCGGCCAGCACCAGGGCGCCGCGCACGCGGGCCGTCATGCGCGGGCCCCGTTGTTGCACATCGGGAAGCCCAGCGCCTGGCGCGAATCGAAATACGCCTGCGCCACGGCGCGCGACAGGTTGCGGATGCGGCCGATGTAGGCGGCCCGCTCGGTCACCGAGATCGCGCCGCGCGCGTCCAGCAGGTTGAACGTGTGGGCGGCCTTGAGCACCTGCTCGTAGGCCGGCAGCGCCAGGCGGGTGTCGGTGGTCTTCGGCGTGCCGTCGTCGTTCTTCTCGCCGGTATCGCCCATCAGCCGCCGGGCCTCGCTCTCGTGCTCGGCGAAGTGGCGGAACAGGATGTCGGTGTTGCTGTGCTCGAAGTTGTAGGTGGACTGTTCCACCTCGTTCTGGTGGTAGACGTCGCCGTAGGTCAGGCGGCGCGTGACGCCGTTCTCTTCCCACTCGGTCCAGACCAGGTCGTAGACGTTTTCCACCTTCTGCAGGTACATCGCCAGGCGCTCGATGCCGTAGGTGATCTCGCCCGTGATCGGCTTGCAGTCGATGCCGCCCACCTGCTGGAAGTAGGTGAACTGGGTCACTTCCATGCCGTTGAGCCAGACTTCCCAGCCCAGGCCCCAGGCGCCGAGCGTGGGGTTTTCCCAGTCGTCCTCGACAAAGCGGATGTCGTTCTGCTTCAGGTCCAGGCCCAGCGCCTCCAGCGAGCCCAGGTAGAGCTCCAGGATGTTCTCGGGCGCGGGCTTGAGCACCACCTGGTACTGGTAGTAGTGCTGCAGCCGGTTCGGATTCTCGCCATAACGGCCGTCCTTGGGGCGGCGCGACGGCTGCACGTAGGCGGCGCGCCACGGCTCCGGGCCGATCGCGCGCAGGAACGTGTGCACGTGCGACGTGCCGGCGCCGACCTCCAGATCGATCGGTTGCAGCAACGCGCAACCCTGCCGGTCCCAGTAGGCCTGCAGGGTGAGAATCATTTGTTGGAAGGTCAGCATAGGAATACGAAAAGGAAAGCCGGCGGGCAAGTGCGCGAACCGTCTCGCGCGGGGTTTGCCAAACCTTGGATTCTATCGGGTTTTTGCCCCCGTTCCGCCGGGCCGGGGCAGGAAAAGCAGGCCGGACGGCACGGATCGTGCATGGGATGGCCATGTCGGGCGGGCGCAACGGGTCGGGTAAATCCTGACAGGGGATTCAGAACCGTCTGATAGTTGCCGATACCGTTTTTGTATACAGTGGTCGCACGCAGTCACCGCAATACAAACCAGATGACTGCCAGGCCGGACCGGGTGCCCCGCAACGCTTCAGCGGGCCAGGCGGGACGGGCTCGAAACAACAACTTCAAGGGGATTGGTCATGTCGCTGCTTTCTCGCAAACCTTACCTCGTCGCCATCGCCGTGATGGCGGCCGCCGCCGCCGTGTCGATGGCTACCTCGCTGGTCGGCTAGGCCCCGCGCCGGCGCTGCGCCCGCAGCGCCAGCAGCAGCACCAGCACGCTGCCGGCCAGTGCCGGCACGTTGCCCCAGCGGATATACGGCGTCAGGCCCTGCATGCCCTGCACGTCGGCCGCAAGCGTGCCCGCTTCGAACGTCGGCAACCTCGCCTGGACCGTGCCGTCCGGCCGCACCACGGCCGTCATGCCCGTATTGGTCGCCCGCAGCATCGGCCTGCGCATTTCCAGCGCGCGCATGCGCGAGATCTGCAGGTGCTGGTCCAGCGCGATCGTGTCGCCGAACCAGGCCAGGTTGGTCACGTTCGCCAGCAGGTTGGCCGGCGTGGCCTGTTGCCGCAGCGTGGTGGCGATTTCCTCGCCGAACAGATCCTCGTAGCAGATGTTGGGCGCCACGTGGATGCCGCGCACCGGCACGGCGGGCTGGTCCAGCGTGCCGCGCCGGAAGTCGCCGAGCGGCATCTTCATCATGTCCACGAACCAGCGGAATCCGAACGGGATGAACTCGCCGAACGGCACCAGATGGTGCTTGTTGTAGCGGTACAGCTCGTGCTGCTCGGGGCCGATGGCGAACACGCTGTTGGTGAAATCCACCGGCGAATCGGCGCCGGCCGCGCCAAACACCACGGTCGTGCCGGTCTGCTCCATATAGGTGCGGACCGCCTTGGCGATGTCCAGCGGCAGGTCCTGCAGGATCACCGGGAACGCGGTTTCCGGCGTGACCACGAGGTCGGCCGGCGCGGCGGTGATCATGTCGCGGTACAGCTCCAGCGAGCGCTGGATGCCGACCGGCTCGAACTTGATGTCCTGCGCCACATTGCCCTGCAGCAGCCGGACACTGATCGGCTGGCCGATGGGTGTCGTATAAGCCACGCGCGACAGCGCCAGGCCGCCGCCGAGCGTCACGACGACCAGCCCGGCCGCCCACGCCACCGTGCGCGTCGCGCCGGGTGCCGACCGCCGCAGCGCTGCCCGGACGGCCGCCACCAGCAGGGCCGCCGCCGAAGCGGCCAGGAATGCGATGCCATAGACGCCGATCACCGGTGCGAAGCCCGCCAGCGGGCCATCGGTGTGGGGATAGCCGCTGCCGAGCCACGGGAAGCCCGTGAACACGACGCCGCGCAGCCATTCCGACAGCGCCCACGCCGCGCCAAACGCCAGCGCCGCCAGCACGCCATCGCGGCCGCGCCGGGTCAGCCAGTGCCAGGTGCCGGCCGCCAGCGCGGGCCAGATCGACAGATAGCCGGCGAACAGCACCACGGCCAGCGCGGCCATCCATGCCGGCATCTCGCCGTAGACGTGCATGCTGATGTAGAGCCACCAGATGCCGGACAGGAACCAGCCCATGCCGAACGCGTAGGCCGTCGCCGCCGCCGCGCGGGGGCGCGGTGCATCGGCAACCAGCGCCACCAGCCCGGCCAGCGACAGGATCTGCAGCCACCACCAGTCATGCGGGGCGAACGCCTGGGTATGCGCCACGCCCAGCACGGCGGCCAGCAGCAGGCGCGACAGCGCGCCGCGGGCCACGGCGGGCCGGGCGCCGGCAGGCATGGAAGAAGGGGAAGCAGGATTGCCGATCGTCGGATCGGCGCGATGGGTACCCACGGCGTCGGGCGCGCCGGCGCGCTTCATGCGTCGGTCACGCCGTCGGTCTCTGCCGGGGCCTCGCGGCGCACCTGCAGCAGGTGTACCTGCCGCGCGTCGGCCCGCAGCACCTCGAACCGGATCGGCGGCAATGTGATGATTTCGCCACGATGCGGCACGTGGCCCACGTGGTTGGTCAGCAGGCCGCCCACGGTATCGACGTCCTCGTTCGAGAACGCCGTGCCGAATGCCTCGTTGAAATGCTCGATCTCGGTCAGCCCGCGCACGCGCCAGGCGCCGTCGCTGGTGGGCAGGATCATGTCCTGGTCCTCGTCGAGGTCGAACTCGTCCTCGATGTCGCCAACGATCTGCTCCAGCACGTCCTCGATCGTCACCAGCCCGGCCACGCCGCCGTACTCGTCCACGACGATCGCAATATGGTTGCGATTGATCCGGAATTCACGCAGCAGGATGTTCAGCCGCTTCGACTCGGGGATGAATACGGCCGGCCGCAGCGTCTCGCGCAGGTCGAACTCCGCGTCGGTGTAGTAGCGCAGCAGGTCCTTGGCCAGCAGGATGCCGATGATGTTGTCGCGGTTGCCCTCGTACACCGGAAACCGCGAGTGCGCGGTCTGCTGCATGAACGGGATGAACGTTTCTGGCGCATCGGCGATGTTGACCGCGTCCATCTGGGCCCGGGGCACCATGATGTCGCGCGCGGTCAGCTCCGACACCTGGAACACGCCCTCGATCATCGAGAGCGAATCGGCATCGATCAGGTTGCGCTCATGCGCGTCCTGCAGCACTTCGAGAAGTTCGGCGCGGGTGTCCGGCTCGGGAGAGATGAAATCCGAAAGGCGTTCGAGAAGGGATCGGGGCCGATCCGGCTGCTTGAAGTGGGCAGCCTTCGAACTGGGATAGGGGTCGTTCATGTCGCGGCGAGCGCGTGGTGGAGATCGTCTGAAGCATACACTAAAAGGCTTGCAGCCCCGTGACGGGGGATGACGGGTGGCGGGGGCGGCGCTCTGCCTGCCCGTGCGACCGGCGGACCTGACGGCTCTCAGGAAACTGCGCCAGGCGGTCAAGGGCTGACGCCTCGGCCCCAGCCCGCCGCCCTGCCTCAGATTTCCCGGACCGGTTCGTACGGGTTGTCGAAACCCAGCGCCTGCAGCGTCTCGGTCTCGATGGCTTCCATTTCCTCGGCTTCGGCGTCGTCCTCGTGCTCGTAGCCCTGGGCGTGGAGCACGCCGTGGACGATCAGGTGGGCGTAGTGGGCCTGCAGCGGCTTCTTCTGCTGGCGGGCCTCGGCCTCGACGACGGGGCAGCACAGCACGATGTCGCCGGTGACCGGATCGTCGTCGGTTTCCGCGTAGGCGAAGGTCAGCACGTTGGTGGCGTAGTCCTTGCCGCGATAGGTGCGGTTCAGCGCGCGGCCTTCTTCCTCGTCGACGAAGCGGACGGTCAGCGCGGCGTCGGCGTAGAGCGCCGATTTCACCCACTTTTCGATCGGCTTGCGGCCGGGCACGCCGGCGCGCTGGCGCGTGCCGTCGCCGAACTGGATGTCCAATTCCACCTCGGGCGGCGTGGCGGGCGTGCCGGTGGTGGTGACCAGCGGCGTGGCGGTGACGGCCACCGACAGCGCGTCGGCGTTGTCGGGCCGGACCAGCAGGCCGGCCTGCTGGCGCGGGTCGGTGTGCTCGGCCAGCAGCGCGACCACGCCGTCGTGGGCCTGCGACAGGTCCAGCGTCAGGCTGCGGCCATCGGCAAGCTGCAGGCGCAGCGCGTGGGCAGATGCCTTGCGGGCGCGGCCGTCGGCGTCGAACAGGACGACGCGCGTGGCGTCGGAGGGGCGGGTAGCGGGAGACTTCTTGGTCAAGTTCAGGCGTCCTTGTGCTGGGCGTGATATTCGTCGTAGGCCTCGACGATGCGCGCCACCAGCGGATGGCGCACCACGTCGACGCTGGTGAATCGGGTAAAGGCCACGCCGCGCACGTCGCGCAGCACGTGCTGCGACTCCACCAGGCCGCTCTTCTGGCCGCGCGGCAGGTCGATCTGCGTCGTGTCGCCGGTGATCACGGCCTTGGAGCCGAAGCCGATCCGCGTAAGGAACATCTTCATCTGCTCCGGCGTGGTGTTCTGGGCCTCGTCCAGGATGATGAACGCGTGGTTCAGCGTGCGGCCGCGCATGTAGGCCAGCGGGGCGATCTCGATCATCTGGCGCTCGAACATCTTCTGCGTGCGGTCAAAGCCGAGCAGGTCGTAGAGCGCGTCGTAGAGCGGGCGCAGGTACGGGTCCACCTTCTGCGCCAGATCGCCGGGCAGGAAGCCCAGCCGCTCGCCGGCCTCCACGGCCGGGCGGGTCAGCACGATCCGCTTGACCACGTCGCGCTCCAGCGCGTCCACGGCGCAGGCCACGGCCAGGTAGGTCTTGCCGGTGCCGGCCGGGCCGATGCCGAGCGTCAGGTCGTGCGACAGGATCGCGCGCAGGTATTCGCGCTGCGTGGCCGTGCGGCCCTGCAGCCCCGTGCGCCGCGTGTGCAGCACCGGGGAATCGTCCTCGGGGCTCTCCGGGCCCGTGTCGCCGTTGCCGGGCAGGTAGGCGCCATGGGCCGACACCTGGCGCGATTCCACCAGGCCGAGTTGCACGTCGTCCACCGACAGCGCGACCCGGGCATTGTTGTAGAACCGCTCCAGCGCCAGCGCGGCGTCCTGCGCGCGCTCGCCGCGCACGGTCATGCGATGGCCGCGGCGCTGGATCGTCACGTCGAGCGCCTGTTCGATCTGGCGCAGGTTTTCATCGAGCGGCCCGCACAGGTTCTGCAGGCGCGTGTTGTCGTCCTTGGGGGCGACGAATTCCGCGGAAGGGATCTTCATGGTTGCTTATTGGCGCACGACGATGTCGCCGCGCAGCGAGTGCGGGAACGCCTGCGTGATGTTCACGTCGACCATCTGGCCGACCAGGCGGTCGCGCTGGGCCTGGGGCACGCCCGGCAGCGCGAAGTTGACCACCCGGTTGTTCTCGGTGCGGCCGTGGAGCTCGGTGGGGTCCTTGCGCGCGGGGCCTTCCACGAGGATGCGCTGCACCGTGCCGACCATGCCCTGGCTGATGCGCACGACGTTTTCCTCGATGGCAGCCTGCAGCACCTGCAGGCGGCGCAGCTTGACGTCGTGCGGCGTGTCGTCGTGCAGGTTGGCGGCGGGCGTGCCGGGCCGGGGGCTGAAGATGAACGAGAACGACGTGTCGTAGCCGATCTCGTGGACCATCGCCATCAGCTTGTCGAAGTCCGCATCGGTCTCGCCGGGAAAGCCGACGATGAAGTCCGACGACATCGACATGTCGGGCCGGATCGTGCGCAGGCGGCGGATGATGCTCTTGTATTCGAGCACGCTGTAGCCGCGCTTCATCGCCATCAGCACGCGGTCCGACGCATGCTGCACGGGCAGGTGCAGGTGGTTCACGAGCTTGTCGCAGCGCGCGTACAGATCCACCAGCCGCGAGGTGAATTCCTTCGGGTGGCTGGTCGTGTAGCGGATGCGCTCGATGCCGGGAATCTCGGCCACGTATTCGATCAGCAGCGCGAAGTCCGCAATCTCGCTGGTGCCGCCCATCGTGCCGCGGTAGGCGTTCACGTTCTGGCCCAGCAGCGTCACCTCACGCACGCCCTGGTCGGCCAGCCCGGCCACCTCGGCCAGCACGTCCTCGAACGGGCGCGACACTTCCTCGCCGCGCGTGTAGGGCACCACGCAGTAGCTGCAGTACTTCGAGCAGCCTTCCATGATCGACACGAACGCGCTGGGGCCGTCCACGCGGGCCGGCGGCAGGTGGTCGAACTTCTCGATCTCGGGGAACGAGATGTCGACCTGCGACAGGCCGGTGGACTGGCGGCGGTGGATCAGGTCGGGCAGTCGGTGCAGCGTCTGCGGGCCGAACACCACATCGACGTACGGCGCGCGCGAGACGATAGCGGCGCCTTCCTGGCTGGCCACGCAGCCGCCCACGCCGATCACCAGGCCGGGCTTGGCGGCCTTCAGGGCCTTCATGCGGCCCAGTTCGGAGAACACCTTCTCCTGGGCCTTCTCGCGGATCGAGCAGGTGTTGAACAGGATGACGTCGGCGTCCTCGACGTTGTCCGTGGGCTCCATGCCCTGCGTGGCGTTCAGCACGTCCACCATCTTGTCCGAGTCGTACTCGTTCATCTGGCAGCCGTACGTTTTGACAAATACCTTCTTCATGGTGCCGGTCTCAGTGTTATACCTGGGGGCATCGGGGGCACGACAGGTCGATTCGAAAAGGGGTCAGTGCGCGGCCTTCCACGCCTTCACCTCGGCGTCGGTCAGGATCCACGCGGTCAGAAGCTGGCCGTAGAGGTCGAGCTTGTATCGCACATTGAGCTTCCTGCCCGCCACCGCGCCGGCGTTCAGCAGCACGGTGTCGGTGCTGAAGATCCGCAGGCCGGGCGCCACGCCGACGGTCTTGCCGTCCAGCCTGGCACGCATCGGCTCGGTGGCCGACGGCGGGGCCAGTTCCATGCGCGCCAGCGGGGCATCCGCCGGGATCACGCGCACCGGCGCGCCGGGCATCTGGCCTGGCACCGGCGGGGCCGTGGTCTGGACTTCCTGCGCCAGGGCAGGGATGGCGGACAGCAGCAGCGCGGCGATGCACGCCAGGCGCGGCGCACGCGAATATGGCTTGGACATGAAAGCTCCCGACAAGAAAAACAGCGATCTCTTTTATTGGAATACCGCCGGCGCCGGACGCCATCACGCTTGCAGCCCATCGCGCAGGCAGGGTAGCCCGCGATTTTACCCGTTTGCGCCGCGCGCTGGGGAACGGCGCAGCGCGTCAATGTGGCGTGTACCGTACATCGGCCGCGCCGGAATCAGAACAGGCAGGACGCTTCCTGCAGCACGCGCTGCTTCGACACGGTACCCATCAGTTCGCGGCTGGCCGCGTCGCGCACCAGCGGGATGCGGTTGATGCCGTGCTCCGAGAAGATGGCCAGCGCATCGCGCAGCCGCGAGTCCGGCGTGAGCGACGGGAAGGCGAGGTCGCCCAGCGACAGCAGCGTGGCGTCGGGTGCCTCGCGCTGGGCGCGCTGGACGGCGTGGATCGAGATCGCGCCAAGCAGCCGGCCGGTGGCATCGACGAGATAAAGGTAGCGCGTGCCGGTCTCGGCGAACTTGTCGGCCGCCTGGGCCACGGTGGCGGCCGGGTCGATCACGGTATGCGTGGGGTCGCAGAGCCCGGCCAGCCGCAGCCCCCGGGCGCGCTCGACGGCGGCCGACGCCTGCGCGCGCTCCACCACCACGCTGTAGAGCGACAGCGTCTGGCAGCGCGACGCCGTGTAGTAGGCCGCCACCGCGCCGATCATCAGCGGCAGCAGCAGGGTGGGCGCCAGCGTCATCTCGAAGACCATCAGTATCGACATCAGCGGCGCCTGGCTGGTGGCGGCCAGGAACGCGGTCATGCCGACCAGCGGCAGCACCGGCGTGGCCGTGCCGCCCGGCACCGCCAGCGCCACAAGCTGCCCCAGCGCCGCGCCGACGAACATCGACGGCGTGAACACCCCGCCCACCGCGCCGGAGCCCATGCTGACCACGGTGGCGACGAGCTTGGCCAGCAGCACGCCCCAGACCGCCACGGACAGCGGCTCGTTGCGCAGGATGGTCTGGATCGTGTAATAACCGTTGTCGACCACCTCGGGTACCACCACCGCCAGCAGCCCCACCAGCAGCCCGCCCAGCGCCAGCCGCGCCGCGGGGCCGCCCGGCACGTGTTGGAAGCCGTTGCGGGCCAGCGTATTGGCCCGCATGAAGACGGCACCGGACACACCCGCGATCAGGCCGATGCCGGCCGCCGCCAGCAGCAGGTGCGGCTGCTGGAGCAGGTCTGGCCCGATATGCAGGCCCGTGTAGAGCGGTTCCAGCCCGCCGTGCCACTGGCTGACCATCGTGCCGGCCACCGATGCCAGCAGCAGCGGCATCAGGCGCTGTACCGCCAGTGCGCCGAACACCACTTCGGCGACGAACACGGCGGCGGAAAGCGGGGTGTGATAGGCGGTGGCCAGCCCGGCGGCGGCTCCGCAGGCCGTCAGCATGCGGCGCATGTTGCTGTCGCCGGTGGCCTGGTCGGCGCGCCCGGACGGAAAGACCGACCCGGTCAGCGCGGCAAGCTGGATCATCGCGCCTTCCTTGCCGACCGAGCTGCCCGAGACGATCGAGCAGAACGACGACAGCGCGCGCAGCAGCGTGATCCGCACCGGCAGCCGACCGGTGCCGCGCGCCACGGCTTCCATGTATTCGCTGGGCAGCGTCTCGGTGCGCGCGAAATGCTGCGCGGCCACCAGCAGCGCGCCGGCCAGCGCGCCGCCCACGGCGGGAATCAGCACGCGCCACGCCACGGCCAGCCCGGCAAAGACCAGCACGATGTCGGCGTCCTTGCCGAACATCACCAGCCCGCTGGCTTCCAGCGCGTCCTTGAACAGCGTGGTCACGATGCCCGCCAGCAGGCCGACCGGAATGGCCGCAAAAAGGGTGACTTCCTGGTCTTCGATGAAACGGAACCGCATGGCGATGGGGAGGGGCTGGGGCGCGCCGGCACCGGGTGGCCGCATGATAGCGCAGCGCCACCCGGCCACCGATGGCAGGGCGCCGGATTCCACAGACTGGTACACTACGGGCCTTTCCTAGCCCGGGAACGGGGGCAATCGACCCATCCCGCCGGCCTGGTTCCCAGGCACGGTCATCTACCCGAGCCGCTCCACGATTGGCGCACACCTGCTGCGCGAAGGGCGGCCGAAGCGTCTTTTCATGTCTTTTTCCGAACTCGGCTTGTCCGACAAGCTGGTGCGTGCCGTGGCCGAACAGGGCTACACCACGCCGACCCCGATCCAGGCGCAAGCCATTCCCGCAATCCTGAAAGGTGGCGATCTCCTTGCCGGCGCACAGACCGGCACCGGCAAGACGGCCGGCTTCACGCTGCCGATGCTGCAGTTGCTGGCCGATTCCGCGGCCCGCAATCCGGCCCCGCGCGGCGCCCGCCCCCAGGTGCGCGCGCTGGTGCTGACGCCCACGCGCGAACTGGCCGCCCAGGTCGAGGAAAGCGTGCGCAACTATGGCAAATACCTGAAGCTGCGCTCGATGGTGATGTTCGGCGGCGTCGGCATCAATCCGCAGATCGACGCGCTCAAGCGCGGCGTGGACATCGTGGTGGCCACCCCCGGCCGCCTGCTGGACCACGTGGCCCAGCGCACGATCGACCTCGCGCACGTGGAACTGCTGGTGCTCGATGAAGCCGACCGCATGCTCGACATGGGCTTCATCCACGACATCCGCAAGATCCTGAACGTGCTGCCGGCCAAGCGTCAGAACCTGCTGTTCTCGGCCACGTTCTCGGACGATATCCGCGCGCTGGCCGACCGCCTGCTGAACAACCCGGCGTCGATCGAGGTGGCCCGCCGCAACACCACGGCCGAGACCGTGGCGCAGCGCGTGTTCCCGGTGGACCGCGAACGCAAGCGCGAACTGCTGGCCCACCTGGTGCGCCAGCACGACTGGCACCAGGTGCTGGTCTTCACGCGCACCAAGCACGGCGCCAACCGCCTGGCGGAACAGCTCACCAAGGACGGCCTGTCCGCGCTGGCGATCCACGGCAACAAGAGCCAGTCGGCCCGCACGCGCGCGCTGAGCGAGTTCAAGGCCGGCACGCTGCGGCTGCTGGTGGCCACCGACATCGCCGCGCGCGGCATCGACATCGACCAACTGCCGCACGTGGTGAATTTCGACCTGCCGAACGTGCCCGAGGACTACGTGCACCGCATCGGCCGCACGGGCCGCGCGGGCGCCGAGGGCGAGGCGATCTCGCTGGTCTGCGTCGACGAGCACGCGCTGCTGCGCGACATCGAGCGCCTGATCAAGCGCCAGATCGAGCAGGTGGTGCTGCCCGGGTTTGAAGTGGACCCGTCGATCGCGGCCGAGCCGATCCAGAAGGGCCGCCAGCAACGGGGCGGCGCCGGCCAGGGCCAGAGCCAGGGCCGGGGCGCCCAGCCGCGCGGCAATGCCGGTGGCAACGCTGGCGCCGGTGAGCGCCGCGCGCCGCGTGCGCCGCAGGGCCGCGACGGACAACGCCAGCCGCAGGCTGCCCAACCGGCGCGCCAGGGCGCGAACGGCGGCGGCAATGGTGCGAATGGTGGCAATGGTGGTAATGGCAACGGCAACGGCAAAGGCGGCGCCCGTGGTGGCGCGCGCAATGCCGGTGGCAACGGTGGCAACGGTGCCGGCAAGCCGGCCGGCCAGCGTCCGCAGGAACCGCGCGGCCAGCAGCAACGTCCGCAACAGGCGCGCCCCGCGCAGGACGCCGCTGGCGCACCGCAGGCCCGCAATCGCCGTCCCGCGCCGCAGGCGGCGCTGCTCGGCGGCAGCCGCAAGCCGGCGCCCTGAGTCGCACGACAAGGCGAATTGCCGATGACCGCACCGGCCCCCCGGTCCCCCGCCGATGACGTGCCGTACGCCGGGCTGACGCCCGAGTGCATCCTGGACGCGCTGGAGTCGGCGGGGTTCTATCCCGATGGCCGGCTGCTGGCGCTGAACAGCTACGAGAACCGGGTCTGGCAAGTCGGCATCGAGGACGCCTCGCCGGTCGTCGTCAAGTTCTACCGGCCCGGCCGCTGGAGCGACGCGGCGATCCTGGAGGAACACGCGTTCGTCCAGCAACTGGCTGACGCCGAAATCCCGGCGGTGCCGGCGCTGGCCGCCAGCGTGGCCGGGCAGCCGGCCAGCACGCTGCTGTCGCACGCGGGGTTCCGCTTCGCGGTGTTCCCGCGCTGTGGCGGCCGCGAGCCGCCGCTGGACCAGGCGGCCGCGCGCACCTGGCTTGGCCGTTTCATCGGCCGCATCCACGCCTGCGGCGCCGCCACGTCGTACCAGGCGCGCCCGGCGCTGGACATCGACACCTTCGGCGTGGCGTCGCGCAACTACCTGATCGAGCACGATTGCATTCCGGCCGAACTGCTGGCGCCGTGGCGCGCCGCCGTGGACCTGGCGCTGGATGCCGTGCGCCGCTGCTACGAGCGGGCCGGCGACGTGCGGCGGCTGCGCCTGCATGGCGATTGCCATCGCGGCAACGTGCTGTGGATCGACGAGGCCGACGCGCGCGGCCGGGGCACGCCGGGGCCGCATTTCGTCGACTTCGACGACAGCCGCATGGGCCCGGCCGTGCAGGACATCTGGATGTTGCTGGAAGGGGACCGCGCCGCGATGTGCGACCAGCTGGCCGACATCGTGGCGGGTTACGAGGATTTCGCCGAGTTCGACACGCGCGAACTGTGGCTGGTGGAAGCGCTGCGCACGCTGCGGCTGCTGCACTACAGCGCCTGGCTGGCCAGCCGCTGGCGCGATCCGGCGTTTCCGGCGGCGTTTCCGTGGTTCGGCACCGCCCGCTACTGGCAGGACCGCATTCTCGAACTGCGCGAGCAGATCGCGCTGATGGACGAACCGCCGCTCTGGTCGGCCTGACCCCGGCTGGCCCGGGGCCCTCTGGCAATGGCCGCGTCAGGCGGCCGGCGTCTCCGCCTTCACCATCACTACCGGGCAATTGGCCTGCGCCAAGACCCGGCCGGCCACCGACCCCAGCACCGCATCGAAGAACGTGCCCCGGCCGTGGGTGCCCATGACGATGGCGCCCGCATTCACCGACTTGGCGTAACCGAGGATCTTCTCGGGCGGATAGCCGTGCAGCGCGTGGCGCTCGAACGGCACGTTGGCGGCCTGCAGGATCGCGCAGACCGACGCCATCGCCTTTTCGCTGGCTTCGTTGTGCCAGGCGTCGATCGTTTCCTTGCTCACGAACGCGCGCACCTGCCCGGTCACGTCGGGCGATACGTGCACCACGTGCACGGTGAATCCGGTCTGCAGCAGCTTGCCGTCCGCGAGAAAGCGTGCCGCGGCATCGCTGAAGGCAGAACCGTCGGTGGCAAGCACGATATTGGACGTCGAGGGCATGGCGCAATCTCCTTGGAAAGACAACGGGCGCGGGTGGCGCACGAAGATCATCTTGGCACGCAAAAGGTGCGCATACCGTAACGTAGATCAAATCGTGTCCAAATTTTTAAGGATTTCACGATTGTCATTCGCTTGTTAGTCTGAAGGCATCCGCCCGTAATAAAGGTAACGCTGCATTTCGGAATGACCCGAAAGGCCCCTCGTTCGCACGGTTTGATATTCAATACAAGGCAGCCACGGGCGTCGGCCGGTCAGCCGGACGCGCCGATCGGGCGTTGAAAGACAGGCAGCAACTTGGGATGCAGATCATGAAAGGGCGCAAGCTCTGCCAGATCGTTCTGGCATTGGCCGCGGTGAGCGCGGCGGGGTACAGCACGACGTCGCTGGCCGGCGGATACCACCACACCCGCGCGCGCGTGGGGGTCGGGGTCTACGTCGGGCCCGGCTGGGGCTACGGCCCGGGCTGGGGGCCGGGGTGGGGTCCCGGCTGGTATCCGTATGGTCCGTACTACTACCCCGGCTACTACCCGGCGCCCGCCGTGGTGGCCGTGCCGGCGCCCAATCCGCCGCAGTACATCGAACAGGGCAGCGACGGCAATCCGACGCTGACCGACGGATCGTCGCCCAACGCCTGGTGGTACCACTGCACGCAGCCCGAGGGCTACTACCCGTACGTGCGCGAATGCCCGGGCGGCTGGCAGCGCGAGCAGCCGCGCGCCCCGTCTTCGGCCGTTCCGGCCACGCCTGGAGTCACATCATGAGAACGCGATCGATCTGCCTGCTTGCGGCCGCATCGCTGGGCCTGGGCGCCTGCGCGGTGATGCCTTCCGGGCCGAGCGTGATGGCGCTGCCCGGCACCAACAAGTCGTTCGACCAGTTCCGCGGCGACGACTACAACTGCCGGCAATACGCGTTCGCGCAGATCGGCGGCACGTCGCCGCAGCAGAACGCCAACGCGGCGGCCGTCGGAAGTGCCGCAATCGGTACCGCGCTGGGCGCGGCGGCCGGTGCGGCGTTCGGTGGCGGCGAGGGTGCCGCCGTGGGCGCGGGCGTCGGCCTGCTGACCGGCTCCGCCGTTGGGGCCGGTAATTCGTACAACGCCGGCTATGGCTCGCAGCGCGCGTACGACGCCGCCTACGTCCAGTGCATGTATGCGAGCGGCAACCGCGTGCCCGTGTACGGCCAGATGGTCACCTCGCAGCCGCCCGTGCGCGCGGCGGTGCCGCCGGCCAACTATCAGCCTTACTACCCGCCGCCCCCGCCGCCCGGCTATACGCGCTAGTAGCTGCCCGGCGCGGCCCGGCCGTGGCCGCGCTGCTCGCGCACGCGGACCCACGTGCAGAAATCGCGCGGCCGGCGGTCGGCACCCAGCGCCTCGCAGTCGCGCGATAGCGCCGCAAACTGTGCCGCCTCGTCGCCCTGGTAGTAGAAGCGCAGACGCTCCATCCAGAGCCGCGCGCGGGCCTGATCGCCAGTCAGTGCCAGCAGCCAGGCGCTGCGCCGGATCAGGTTCGGCGTCGGCAGCAGGTGCAGCGCGTCCAGATGCGCCGGCAGCAGGCTCGCGGCGCTGTCGGGCGTGATTGTCGTGTGCTCGGCGATGTCGGCTGCCGCATGTTGACGGAACCAGAAGCGCGGCAGCGGCAGCGACACGCGGTGCTCGTCGCTGGCGTACTCGCGCGCCTCCACGCGCTTGTAGTCCTGCCAGAGCGTGGCCAGCACGCCCGCGGACACGATCACGAATGCCACGCAGGCCACCGTGGCCACGCCGCGCGGCCACGGCCGGCCGACCCCGGCCGGTTCCAGCCACGCCAGCAGAAAGCAGAACGGCAGGAAGAAATAGAGGTAGTGCAGCGGGTATTCGAGCATCGAGTGGGCGGCCAGCATCGCCAGCCAGACCAGCAGCAGCGTCGTCGCACCCCGTTCCACCGTGGCGCCGCGCCAGAGCCGGTCGCGCACCACGCGCCAGAGCCACGCGGCCAGTATGACGACGACGCCGACGGCGCCCACGCCGCCAGCCTTGGCCATCAGGTCCAGCAGCGCGTTGTGGGCATGCAGCGACATCTCGGCCACCACCTGCACCTGCGCCGCCTGCTGGAACTGCGCCCAGCCAAATTCGCCATAGCCGACGCCCAGCCACGGATGCGCGCGGAACATCGCCAGCGCCTGGCTCCAGAGCGCGCCCCGGTACGACATCTGGTTGCCGGACTGCAGTTGCGAGACGGTGTCGAACAGGCGCCAGTCGAACGCCTTGCCGGCCAGCTTGATGCCCGGCTCCATCGCCACGATGCCGACGACGAGGATGACCGCGGCCGCCACAAGCCCCGGCGTCCGGTGCATCGGGCTGGCGCCACGCGGCGTACCGCGCGCCATCGCGGCCGCCAGCAGCGCGTACAGCGCCGCCAGCCCCACGTGAACGATCAGCCCCGTACGCGAGCCCGACAGCACGATGCCGCTTTCGAGCAGCAGCGTCGCGGTCAGCCACGCGGGAAACTGCAGCCAGCCGCGCGTGGCGAGCCAGATGGCCGCGGCCAGCGCCAGTCCGTTGACCGTGGCCTGGTGGTTCGGCTGGTTGAGGTTGCCCCAGAGGCGGCGATTCGCATCGTAGAAGTATTCGGACACCAGCCCCAGCGTCTGGTCCTCCAGATGGAAGACCTGGATCCACTGCGCCAGCGTGCCAAGCAGCCCGGCGACGATGAAGGCGATGGCCAGCGCATCGACAATGCTCGCGCGCCGGTCGGCGGACATCGACCGGCCGGTCCGCCACGCCCCGATCATCACGGCCACGCCGAGCGCCAGCACCAGTTGCGTGGTCAGGCGGCTGCCGGTGACGTCCGGCATGCCGGACGCGGCCTGCAGCAGCGTGGTCAGCAGCAGCCAGCCCGGGAAGGCCGCCACCCAGGGGAAGGCCCGGGCCGGCATGGCACCCGGAGCATCGGCAGATCGCAGCGCCAGCACGGCGACAAGCGCCACGCCAAGCGCGCCGGCCGTCCATTCGCCGAAGAAGGTGGCCAGGGGCAGCGTATGCCGGGAGATCAGCAGGGGAAGCGTGAAGGCGACGACGATGGCCGTCGCCGGGAGCGTGGCTCTGTGGACCGGCATGCGCACGGGGGCTCGAAAAGGGCGAAGGCGCCATGATAGCGTGGCAGCCAGCGCCCGGGCGTCAGCCCCGCCTGGCCAGGCGGCCTGGCGGGGCGCCTTCGCCGGCTCCCCCGGGGATCACCGGCCGGCGGACACGTACGAGCAGCTCTGCGGCAGGAAGCGCTGCTCGGCGCTCGACGTGCAGTTCCACGTGATGGCGCCCTGGTCGGCGTTGTCCATCCGCAGCGTCAGCGTGTGGCCGGCGATGGCTTTGGACACGTCGGTGGTCCGGAAGGTGCTGACGATCGTGCAGTTGCCCTTGTCGTTCGGCGTGCCGCCCACGGTCACGCGTGCCACGTACTTGCCCGGGATGTTGTTGGCCGCCGGGATGCCATGGGAAGCCTGCTCGGCGTTATCGGGACAGATCCCGCCCTGCGAAAACGTTTCGGTGACGGCCGCCTTCTGGCCCGCTGCCAGGTTGAGCGCCTCGGAGACCTGCGCCCGGGCGATGTAGTCCTGGTACTGCGGAATTGCGATGGCCGCGAGGATGCCGACGATCGCCACGACGATCATCAGTTCGATCAGCGTGAAGCCGGCCTGGCGCATACGGGTTTGGATTCGGTGCATTGGCATGGTGACCCCTTGACGACGTTGTTTATGTGAGCCGCCATCTTGAGCGGGGCGGGGGCGGGACGAAATTGATGCACGGCAACTCGGCTGCCAATGTCGCAATCGCGTGTAAGTACGCCATGGCTGCTGCAATCCCGCCCCTCGTCCCGTTCCGAGGCGGCGGATCAGACAATGCTGATCCGCCGCGTTGCCGGGCTAGTGGCCCGTCGTCACTTGCCGCGCGCCTGCGAGAGTTGCGTGCATGCCTTGGGCAGGTACTTCTTGTCGGCCGACGACTCGCACTTCCACGTGACCGAGCCCTTGTCCGCGTTGCCCATCGTCAGCTTCACGTGCCGGCCCGTGAGCCCCCTGGCGATGCCGTCGTCCTTGAAGTTGGCCGTGATCGTGCAGCCGCCGGCCTCGGTGGCCGTGCCGCCCACCTGGACGTTCTTGACGTAGCTGCCGGAGATCGACGTGGCACCGGGAATGCCGTCCACGGCGCCGCTGGCGTTGTTGGGACAGCTCCCCGCGTACGAGAACGCCTCGGTGACGGCCGCCTTCTGGCCGGACGCGAGGTTGATGCCTTCGGAGAACTGCGAGCGCGCCACGTAGTCCTGGTACTGCGGAATGGCGATGCCGGCCAGGATGCCGATGATCGCCACGACGATCATGAGCTCGATCAGCGAGAAGCCGCGCTGCGCGGCATGGCGGCGGCCCCGGCCCTGGACGTGGCGGTGGACGTGGCTGTGGACTGCGTTGGAACTGGTTTGCATGGTGACCCCTTTCGTTGACGTTCTGGATGGAAAGTGCTGCGGCGCGCGGCATGCCGTCGGGGCGTGCGTGGCGTCGCGGGGTCATGATCGGAAGAACGGGGGTGGAGGCCCAATGACCTCGGACAATTCCCACAGGCTTGTGGGAATTGTTTGGAAATCCGCAGGATTCCGTGGCGGGCATGCCGCGGCACGGGTGTTGTAAAAACAAAACGGGCGACCCGTCGTGGGTCGCCCGTTCAGGCGTGATGCGGTGCGCGGCGAGACTCAGGCGGTCTTGGCGGCGCCCCGTTTCTGCAGCAGCTTGCCCACCAGCACCACCAGCGCGGCACCGGCGATGCCGAAGATCAGGTGGGCGTGCGGCACGTGCACCTGGAACCATTCGGCGTCCACCGGATCGCTGATCAGCATCTCGCCGGCCAGGTAGCCCAGCAGGGCGGCGCCCAGCACGATGATGATCGGGAAGCGCTCCATCACCTTCAACAGCAGCGTGCTGCCGAAGACGATCAGCGGAATCGACAGGCCCAGGCCGATGATCAGCAGCATGAGCTGGCTGCCCTCGGGGCCCTTCTGCGCGGCGGCGGCCACGGCCACCACGTTGTCCAGCGACATGACCAGGTCGGCAATCAGGATCGTGCGGATCGCGGCCCAGATGTTGTCCTTGGCGTCATGCCCTTCCTCGCCGTCGTCGCCCGTCAGCAGTTGCACGCCGATGTAGACCAGCAGGATGGCGCCCACGATCTTCAGGTACGGCAGGCTCAGCAGCTTCACGGCGGCCACGGTCAGCACCACGCGCATGATGATGGCGGCGGCGCTGCCCCAGAAAATGGCCTTCTTCTGCTGGGCGGGGGGCAGGTTGCGCGATGCGAGCGCGATCACCACGGCGTTATCGCCCGACAGGACGATGTTCGTCAGGATGATCGACCCCAGCGCAATCCAGAACGTGCTGCTGGACAACAATTCCACGGCAAGACTCCTCGAAATTCAAAGTTATGTTCCGGGCCCGCTGCGTGTTGCCAACTGCGGACTTTCGGATGTCTGAACGACCAGACATGAGATTTATCGCAGAAACCTTACGATTCGGTTTCAACGTGGCGCCGCCGCCCTCCGGATATACCCTAGGCGGTGCATCGCCAGAACGACATTGCCCCCGCCGGTGAAGACGGGGGCAATGCGCAGCGGCCAGAAGCCGCGAGGACTGCATTGCCACGCGGGACGCCCGCCGGGCGGGCCCCCACATGGCTGCTGGGTGCTGCTTACAGCATGCCCTTCAGCAGGCGGCCCATTTCCGACGGGTTCTTGGTCACCTTGATACCGCAGGATTCCATGATTTCCAGCTTGGCCTGGGCCGTGTCGGCACCGCCCGAGATCAGCGCGCCGGCGTGGCCCATGCGCTTGCCCGGAGGCGCGGTCACGCCAGCGATGAAGCCCACCACCGGCTTCTTCATGTTTTCCTTGATCCAGTAGGCCGCGTTGGCCTCGTCCGGACCGCCGATCTCGCCGATCATGACCACGGCGTCCGTATCCGGATCGTCGTTGAACATCTTCATCACGTCGATGTGCTTCAGGCCGTTGATCGGGTCGCCACCGATGCCGACGGCCGACGACTGGCCCAGGCCCAGCGCGGTCAGCTGGCCCACGGCTTCGTACGTCAGCGTGCCCGAGCGCGACACCACGCCGATGCGGCCCTTCTTGTGGATATGGCCCGGCATGATGCCGATCTTGATTTCGTCCGGCGTGATCAGGCCCGGGCAGTTCGGTCCCAGCAGCAGCGTCTTCTTGTTCTGCTTACGCATCTTGTCCTTGACTTCCATCATGTCGCGGACGGGGATGCCTTCGGTAATGCAGACCACCAGGTCCAGGTCGGCGTCGACGGCTTCCCAGATCGCGGCAGCGGCGCCGGCGGGCGGCACGTAGATCACCGACACGGTGGCGCCGGTCTGTTCCTTGGCGTCCTTGACGCTGGCGTAGATGGGAATGCCTTCGAAGTCCTCGCCGGCCTTCTTCGGGTTCACGCCGGCAACAAACGCGTTCTTGCCGTTGGCATAGTCGCGGCAGCCACGGGTGTGGAACTGGCCCGTCTTGCCGGTGATGCCCTGGGTGATGACCTTCGTGTCCTTGTTGATCAGAATGCTCATTTGCTAGTCCTTTTAGTCGTCCCGCCCGGCCCGTCGCTCACGTCGGCCTGGCGGCAACGCAGTTGTCCTTACTTGCCGGCGGCAGCGGCCACGACCTTCTGGGCAGCTTCTTCCATCGTGTCGGCCGAAATGATCGGCAGACCGGATTCGGCCAGCATCTTCTTGCCCAGGTCCTCGTTCGTGCCCTTCATGCGGGCGACCAGCGGCACGCCCAGCTGCACGGCCTTCGACGCCGAGATCACGCCTTCGGCGATCACGTCGCAGCGCATGATGCCGCCGAAGATGTTCACCAGGATGGCTTCCACGTTCGGGTTCTTCAGCATCAGCTTGAAGGCTTCGGTCACCTTCTCGGTGGTGGCACCGCCGCCCACGTCCAGGAAGTTGGCCGGCTCGCCGCCGAACAGCTTGATCGTGTCCATCGTGGCCATGGCCAGGCCGGCGCCGTTCACCAGGCAGCCGATGTTGCCGTCCAGCGAGATGTAGGCCAGGTCGAACTTCGAGGCTTCGATCTCGTTGGCGTCTTCCTCGTCCAGGTCACGGTACGCGACGATTTCCGGGTGGCGGAACAGGGCGTTGGAATCGAAGTTGAACTTGGCGTCCAGCGCGATGACCTTGCCGTCGCCGGTCAGGATCAGCGGGTTGATTTCGGCCAGCGAGGCGTCGGTTTCCCAGAACGCCTTGTACAGGCCCTGCAGCGCCTGGCGGGCCTGGGCGATGCTGGCGTCCGGCACGCCGATCTTGCGGGCGATGTCATCGGCGTCCGAATCCTTCAGGCCCTCGGCCGGGTCGACCAGCAGCGTGTGGATCTTTTCCGGGGTGTGGGCAGCGACTTCCTCGATGTCCATGCCGCCTTCGCTCGACGCCATCAGCGCCACCTTCTGCGACACGCGGTCCACCACCAGCGATACGTACAGTTCCTTCTTGATGTCGGCGCCTTCCTCGATCAGCAGGCGGTTGACCTTCTTGCCTTCCGGACCGGTCTGGTGCGTGACGAGCGTCATGCCCAGGATGTTCGTGGCGTAGGTCTTGACGTCCTCGATGCTCTTGGCCACCTTCACGCCGCCGCCCTTGCCGCGGCCGCCTGCGTGGATCTGTGCCTTGACGACCCACACCGGGCCGCCGAGCTGTTCAGCCGCCTTCAGGGCCTCTTCGACCGAGAAAGCCGGGATGCCGCGCGGAACCGGCACATTGTATTTGCGCAGGATTTCCTTGCCTTGGTACTCATGGATATTCATGCGTGTTTCCTTTCGGGTAGGCGTAAAGGGATGGGAAAAAAGGTGGAATCGAAGGGCTTTCGCCTGTTCCTGGGCCGACCGTGACGGTCAGCCCGACGTACCGTTGGGCCGGTGGGCCAGGGTGTCCTCGCCACCTGATGCCGGAGCATCGGCGCGTGACGCGGGCTGGGGGGGGGCGACGCCGCGGCGCCGGCTCTCGGTTTCGGCTGGTGACCATACCAGCGCGGGTAAAACTGGCGAACCACCTCGCCCTCGAAGTGCAGGGCGTGGCAGCCATGAAGCTGCATCGGCGGTTCGGGATTGGGGTCGTCGGCGCCGTCGCGGATCTTGAACACGTCGCCCGCGAAGGCCTGGATGGCGGTGGTCGGCAGCACGCCGGCCAGTTCGGTCAGATGGCTGCAGCCGGCCACGCTGCCAAGCCGGTCGCGCACGGCTTTGCGGAAGCCGCGCATCAGGTTCAGCCCGATCAACTGGCGGTAGGCCGGGCCGATCGTGTCGCAGTGTGTCGGATAGGGCACCCAGTCCGAGCACGCCTCGGCATCGACGATGTTGAGCCGCAGGTCGATCGTCACACGCAGCCACAGGTCGTGCAGCGGCTGGCCTTCCGGACGGATGCGGTTGCCGGCCAGCTCGATGTCGCGCGGCTTGGTGTCCGTCAGGCGCGCCTCGATGTCCCAGAGGCCGTCTTCCCGCAAATAGGCCTCGGCCGTGATGGCACGGCGATGACGCAAGGCGCGGTTGACGGGCGGGGAAAGCGGCATGACGGCGGGGCTGAGGCGGCAGGCTGATGTGTGGCGGTATTCGGGGGCAAGGCTCGACGCGCCCTCCGCGCCCGCTGATCTGCCGACAGTCCGGACCGTGCCGGACGGCCGCCTGGGCCGGAGAACCCGTGGAGTTTAACATGCCGCGATGCTTTGACCGGGAACATCCTGCCGAACGCCTTGTCGGCCGGGGATTGTTGCAGGGGCATCGGCGGCCAAGCCGCGCCGGACAAGGGCTGGCGGCAAATCGAACAGTGCGCCGCTGCGTTGCATCAGTGGTACGACAACTGGGTTGACGGCGCGCCCAATACCCCTTATGCGTACGGTGGTATGCAGCCGGCTACGCCTCGTCCTCGGCGCCGCGGATGATCTTGCCGACGACGGCGCGCGAGAAGCCGCGCGCGACCATGAACCGGATCTGCTTGGCCCGCGCCTCGGGCGAATCGGGCGGCGTGCCAAAGCGCTTGCGCCAGACTTCCGTCGCGCGCGCCAGTTCGCTGTCGCGCAGCTTTTCCTGCAGGTCGCGCAACTGGTCGTTGCCTAGCTGGTGGGTCTTGGCTTCCTGCATCACGCGGGCCGCGCCGTAGCGGCTGGCCCGGCGATGAACGAGGCTGTCGACAAAGCGTTCGTTGGACAGCCAGTTCTCGCGCTCCAGCGCGTCGAGCAGCGCCTCCAGTTGCTCGGGCGATTCGGCATGCGGCGCCAGCTTGCGCGCCAGTTCGACGCGGCTGTGCTCGCGTCGCGACAGATAGCCGACGGCGCGGGCCTTGAGGGACAGGGGAGGGCGGGGCATGGGCCGGACTGGGGGGTGGGGGGAGCCAGCGAGGGCCGGTGTCGACAGGTACGGTGCGATGGACCGATTAACCGATAGACCGATTAACCCATTAACCGATGGACCGATCGACCGTCAGAAACGACAAAGCCGCCGCAGGGGCTGCGACGGCTTCGGCTACCGGACCCGCGTGGCGATCAGTTGTCGACTTCAGCCGGTGCGGCCAGCACCGGGTTGGTCAGCGCCACGCCCAGCGCGGCACGGACCTTGTTCTCGATTTCCGAGGCGATGTCCGGGTTCTCGCGCAGGAATTCGCGGGCGTTGTCCTTGCCCTGGCCGATCTTCTCGCCGTTGTAGCTGTACCAGGCGCCCGACTTCTCGACGATCTTGGCATCCACGCCGAGGTCGATGATCTCGCCCTGGCGCGAGATGCCCTGGCCGTAGAGGATGTCGAAGAACGCCTCGCGGAACGGCGGCGAGACCTTGTTCTTGACCACCTTGACCTTGGTCTCGTTGCCGACCACCTCGTCGCCCTTCTTGATCGAGCCGATGCGGCGAATGTCCAGGCGCACCGACGCGTAGAACTTCAGCGCGTTGCCGCCGGTCGTCGTTTCGGGTGATCCAAACATCACGCCGATCTTCATGCGGATCTGGTTGATGAAGATGACCAGGCAGTTGGTGCGCTTGATCGTGCCGGTCAGCTTGCGCAGCGCCTGGCTCATCAGGCGGGCCTGCAGGCCGGGCAGGGAATCGCCCATCTCGCCTTCGATTTCGGCCTTCGGCACCAGCGCGGCCACCGAGTCGATCACGATCATGTCGATCGAGCCCGAGCGCACCAGCGCGTCGGTAATCTCCAGCGCCTGCTCGCCCGTGTCCGGCTGCGAGATCAGCAGGTTGCCCACGTCCACGCCCAGCTTGCTGGCGTACTGCACGTCCAGCGCGTGTTCCGCGTCGATGAACGCGCAGGTGCCGCCCAGCTTCTGCATCTCGGCAACGACCTGCAGCGTCAGCGTGGTCTTGCCCGACGATTCCGGGCCGTAGATCTCGACCACGCGGCCGCGGGGCAGGCCGCCGACGCCCAGCGCGATGTCCAGCCCCAGCGAGCCGGTGGACACCACCTGGATATCCTGTTCCACGTCGCCATCGCCCAGGCGCATGATCGAGCCCTTGCCGAACTGCTTTTCGATCTGGGAGAGCGCGGCGGCAAGCGCCTTCTGCTTCTCAGCGCTCACGCCGGCGCCGGCCTTCTTGTCGTCCATGGTCGTCCTTCGGTTCAATTGATGGCAATTGGTGTATAAATAGGCCGCATGCGGCGCGGCGCCCCGTTTTTAAGCCTTTTCCGATGGATTTCGGAGGCTTCGGCGCCTGGCCCGACCCCTGCGCAGGCACCTTGCGGGACCACTCGCGCGGAATGACGGGTACTGTATAAAAAAACAGTATGCTTGGCAAGCCCCACCGGTACCGCAACCGGCGCGATGGCGATGCCGGCCACGAAAAAAGCTGGACAAGGGTGGAGACAACCATGCGGATTCTGATCGCCGAAGATGACGACGTGCTGGCAGACGGCCTGACACGGTCGCTGCGCCAGTCGGGCTATGCCGTCGACCACGTCGCCAATGGCGTGGAAGCCGATTCGGCGCTGTCCACGCAGACCTTCGACCTGCTGATCCTGGACCTGGGCCTGCCGCGCATGCCCGGGCTGGAAGTGCTCAAGCGGCTGCGCGCGCGCGGCGCGATGCTGCCCGTGCTGATCCTGACCGCGGCCGACGGCGTCGACGAGCGCGTCAAGGGGCTGGACCTGGGTGCCGACGACTACATGGCCAAGCCATTCGCGCTGTCCGAACTGGAAGCCCGCGTGCGGGCGCTGGTGCGGCGCGGCGCGGGCGGCGGCGCCACGCTGATGCGCCATGGCCCGCTGGCGTTCGACCAGGTGGGCCGCATCGCCTTCCTGAACGACCAGATGCTGGACCTTTCCGCCCGCGAGATCGGCCTGCTTGAGATTCTGCTCACGCGCAGCGGCCGGCTGGTGTCCAAGGAGCAACTGGTGGACCACCTGTGCGAATGGGGCGAGGAAGTCAGCAACAACGCGATCGAGGTGTACGTGCACCGGCTGCGCAAGAAGATCGAGGTGGGCGGCATCCGCATTGCCACGGTGCGCGGGCTGGGCTACTGCCTGGAGAAGTTCCAGCCGGCCATGGCCACCCATGGCTGACGCCGTGCCGCACGCCGTGCCCCGCCGATGAGCCTGCTGCGCCTGCCCTGGCGACGCCCCGCCACGCCGGGCGCCGCCCGTCCCGACACCGCGCGGCCCACGCTGGCCGATGCCGCGGCCGAGGACACGGCGCTGGCCGACGCGCTGCCCCACCTGGAAGAATCCTCCGCCCATCCCGCCCCGCGCTCGCTGTTCGGCGAGATCCTGGACTGGATGCTGGCGCCGCTGCTGCTCCTGTGGCCGATGAGCATCGCGGTCACGTACCTGGTGGCCAAATCCATCGCCAACGGGCCGTTCGACCGCGCGCTGGAGGCCAGCGCCATCGTGCTGTCCCAGCAGGTGCGCGAGGTGAACGGGCGCGTGACGCTGCAACTGCCGCTGTCGGCCCGCGAGATCCTGCGCGCCGACGAGACCGACAATATCTATTACCAGGTGGTGGGGCGGCGCGGCGAATACGTGGCCGGCGACCACGACCTGCCGCTGCCGTCCGAGGAAGAGCAGGGCCATGCAGGGCTGGTGTCGATGCGCGACGACCGCGTGGCCGGCAACGACGTGCGCGTGGCCTACACCTACGTCGACCTGAAGAACGTGGGCGGCAACCAGCCGGTGCTGGTGCAGGTGGCCGAGACGCTGGACAAGCGCGCGCGGCTGGCCAACGAGATCATCAAGGGCGTGATCCTGCCGCAGTTCGTGATCCTGCCGCTGGCCGTGGTGCTGGTCTGGTTCGGCCTGACGCGCGGGCTGGCGCCGCTCACGGCCATCCAGCAGCGCATCCGCGCCCGCAATCCCGGCGATACGAGTCCGATCGACGAGCGCGCGGCGCCGCAGGAAATCACGCCGCTGGTGGCGTCGTTCAACGGGCTGCTGGCGCAGCTCGACCAGTCGGTGCAGACGCAGAAGCGCTTCATTGCCGACGCCGCGCACCAGATGAAGACGCCGCTGGCCGGGCTGCGCATGCAGGCCGAGCTGGCGCAGCGCGAGCAGTCGCCGGAGGAGTTGCGGCGCTCGCTGGCGCAGATCGCCGGCAGCTCGGAGCGCACGGCGCACCTGGTGACGCAGCTGCTGTCGCTGGCGCGCATGGAGAACCTGGCCGGCGCGGGCGGCATGGTGCCGCTGGACCTGTGCGCGCTGGCGCGCGACGTGGTCAAGGACTGGCTGCCGCAGGCGTGGGCGCGGCATATCGACCTGGGGCTGGAAGCCGACGAGCATCCCGTGCTGATCACCGGCAACCGGCTGATGCTGACCGAGATGCTGAACAACCTCGTCGACAACGCCATCCGCTATACGCCGGCCGGCGGCCATGCCACGGTGCGGGTGGGGACCGATGCGTTCGAGCCGTTCGCGTACCTGGACGTCGAGGACACCGGCCCCGGCATCGCGCCGGCCGACCGCGAGCGGGTGATGGAGCGCTTCTATCGCGTGCTGGGCACCAATACGGAAGGCAGCGGGCTGGGGCTGGCCATCGTGCGCGAGATCGTGCAGCAGCATGGCGGCGAGGTGTCGATCGACGACAACGTCTACCAGACGTCGCCGCGCATGGCCGGCGCGCGCTTTCGCATCACGCTGCGCCGCACGCCCGCGGAAGGTGACGCATGAAGCGCACCCCGCGTGACCGCATGACGCCGCAGGAGCGGCGCGCCTGGTATCACAACGTGCGCTGGATCGGCGGGCTGCTGGCCGTGTGGTTCCTGGCGACGTTCGGCGTAAGCTGGTTCGCCCGCGAGCTGCGGTTCGATTTCCTGGGCTGGCCGTTCTCGTTCTGGATGGCCGCGCAGGGCTCGCTGATCCTCTATGTCGCAATCGCCGCGCTCTACGCCTGGCGCATGAACCGCGCCGACGACGAGGCCCACGCGGCCGAACAGGCGCTGGCCGGTGCAGGCGCCCAGCCCGCCGTCGAACCTGACAGGCCGGCGCATCCGCCCGGTCCGGGCACCATCTAAGGGTTTCCTCTCGGCCGCCGCCGGCCGCGTCTGATTGCTGCTGTGCAACAACCGCGCAACCCTTGCGCCATGCGCCATCCTGGCCGGGCGCGCCGCGGCGCACCATGGCAGGTGCCGTCCCGTGCCCTGCGCCGGCTAGCGTATACCCCGACCGAAACCGGCCGCGCCGGCGTGGATCTGTCAGAACGCAGTAAGTTTCGCCTCCCACAATCGTTGCAACCTTGCCGTAATGGGCCGGTCCGTGCACACGGCGGCCCCGGGGACAGGGACCCTTGAAGATTTTCGACGGAAGAACGGAAACGGAGGAGACAACAAATGGCAAACGCGCAAAACGTGGGGTCGGTACCGGCCGCCCACAATGCGCCGATGACGAAGGAAGAGAAGAAGGTGATCCTGGCCTCTTCCCTCGGCACGGTGTTCGAGTGGTACGACTTTTACCTGTACGGTTCGCTGGCGGCGGTCATCGCCAAGCAGTTCTTCGCGGGCCTGGACCCGACCTCGGCATTCATCTTCGCGCTGCTGGCGTTCGCCGCGGGCTTCATCGTGCGGCCGTTCGGCGCGCTGGTGTTTGGCCGGCTCGGTGACATGATCGGGCGCAAGTACACGTTCCTGGTCACCATCCTGATCATGGGCCTGTCGACGTTCATCGTCGGCCTGCTGCCCGGCTACGCCACCATCGGCTGGGCCGCGCCGATCATCCTGATCCTGCTGCGCATGCTGCAGGGCCTGGCGCTGGGCGGCGAGTACGGCGGCGCGGCCACCTACGTGGCCGAGCACGCGCCGCACGGCAAGCGCGGCGCCTACACGGCGTGGATCCAGACCACGGCCACGATGGGCCTGTTCCTGTCGCTGATCGTGATCCTGCTGGTGCGCGAGGCCACGGGCCCGAACTTCGACGTGTGGGGCTGGCGCATTCCGTTCCTGCTGTCGATCCTGCTGCTGGCCATGTCGGTGTACATCCGCCTGTCGATGAGCGAATCGCCGGCGTTCCAGAAGATGAAGGCCGAGGGCAAGACGTCGAAGGCGCCGCTGACCGAGGCATTCGGCCAATGGCGCAACCTGAAGATCGTGATCCTGGCGCTGGTGGGCCTGACCGCCGGCCAGGCCGTGGTCTGGTACACGGGCCAGTTCTACTCGCTGTTCTTCCTCACGCAGGTGCTGAAGGTGGACGCCAAGACGGCCAACCTGCTGATCGCCGGCGCGCTGGTGATCGGCACGCCGTTCTTCATCTTCTTCGGCTCGCTGTCGGACAAGATCGGCCGCAAGTGGATCATCATGGTGGGCTGCGCGCTGGCCGTGCTGACCTACTTCCCGCTGTTCAAGGCGCTGACGCACTACGCCAACCCGGCGCTCGAACGTGCCCAGCAGTCGGCCCAGATCGTGGTCACGGCCGACCCGGCCACCTGCTCGTTCCAGGGCAGCCCGATTGCCCGCGAGATCGACTTCCGCAGCTCGTGCGACATCGTCAAGCGCACGCTGGCCCAGGCATCGGCCAGCTACGAGGTGGTGAACGCGCCGGCCGGCACGGTGGCCTCGGTCAAGATCGGCGACAAGGAGATCAAGGCCTTCGACGCCAACGTGGCCAAGGGCGCCTTCGACGACGCCAGCAAGAAGCAGATTGCCGACTTCAAGAAGGCGGTGGGTGCCGAGATGACATCGCACGGCTACCCGACCAAGGCCGACCCGGCACAGATGAACACGATCATGGTGCTGGTGATCCTGGTCATCCTGGTGATCTACGTGACGATGGTCTACGGCCCGATCGCGGCCATGCTGGTCGAGATGTTCCCGACCCGCATCCGCTACTCGTCGATGTCCCTGCCGTACCACATCGGCAACGGCTGGTTCGGCGGCCTGCTGCCAACCATCTCGTTCGCGCTGGTGGCCCAGAACGGCAACATCTACTACGGCCTGTGGTACCCGATCGTGATCGCCGCGATGACCTTCGTGCTGGGTGCGCTGTTCATCCGCGAGACCAAGGACATCGACATCTACGCCAACGACTGAACGGCCGTGGCAACGCATGCGCCGGCGGCGGGCCGCCGGTAACCGCGCTCAGGATGGCTGGCCTACCGGCCAGCCGCTCCTTCCTGGCAGACCCCATGGTCTGCCATTTTTTTGGGCAACCCGCCGAAGCTTGCAGAAAGCTGTCACAAAGGTGTTGACAGCCCGGAAAGCGTAGGTATAATTGCGGTCTTCGTTGGCGAATTAGCTCAGTCGGTTAGAGCGACGGAATCATAATCCGCAGGTCCGGGGTTCGAGTCCCTGATTCGCCACCATCTATATGAAAACGCCGCAGTCCTTCACGGGTCTGCGGCGTTTTGCTTTGTAGCGCCGGCTTCGGCCGCGCCAGGCCCCGCCGCAACGGCGGGGCGGCCCTGGGCAACGGTCCTCAGAGCAGGGCCATCAGCGGCGCCAGCATCGGGCTGCGCGCGGCCAGCGCGCGTTGCTCGTCCAGAATGTCCTGCAGGATCGCGTGCGTGGTGTCCGGGTTGGCCAGCACCACGCGGAACACCGCGATGGCCCGCCCGTCCCACTGCGACGACGTGAGCTGCGTCCGCGACACGAACGACCGGCCCGCATCGCGCTGCATTTCCTGGATGCTGATGGTCAACGCGTCCAGCGCCGCCTGGATGCGCTCGCGCTGCGCCGCCGGCGTGGCTGCCGATGCCAGCGCGGCGCGCACCGGCGCGGGCACGTAGCGGTAGGTCAGGATGCAGAGCTGCGGCCGGCTGTCGAGCTCGAAGTCCGGCTGCCGGCCGATCAGGTCCGCGAAGAACCGGGCATTGTCGATGCCGGTGTCGATCAGCCGGGCCAGCCCCTTGCGCCCGAGCAGGTGCAGGTTCGCATAGAGCATCACCGCCGCCGCGCCGCGCGACCCTTCGAGCGTATGGCGCCCCAGGTCAACCGAACCCTTCCGCACGATGTAGTTGGCGTGCTGTACGATTTCCTGCGTCCACGCCGGGTCGCGGAACAGCACCATGCCGGCGCCCGTCGGCACGTAGAACTGCTTGTGCGCGTCGATGACGACCGAATCGGCACGCTCGATGCCGGCAAACCGCCAGCGCTCGCGCGCCGACAGCAGCGTGGCGCCCCCCCAGGCGGCATCGACGTGGAAATGGCAGCCGGCCTCCTGCGCGACATCGGCGAGGGCGTCGAGCGGGTCCACCGCGCCGGTCTCGGTCGTCCCGGCGATGCCGACGATGGTCATCGGCTGGATATTGCGCTGCTGAAGGTCGCGCAGCGTGGCGCGCAGCGCATCGACGCGCATGCGCCCGTCGGCGTCCACCGCCACCGGCACAAGGTTGTCGCGGCCGATGCCGAGCACGTCGGCCGCCTTGCGCAGCGAATAATGGCCCCGTTCCGATACCACGATCGCCAGCCCGTCATAACCATAGTGGCGCAGCGCCGCCGCCAGCCCCGCGCGATGGATGCCGGCAAAACCGTCCCGCGCGCGCAGCACCTGGTTACGGCTGGCCCAGAGCGCGGCCAGGTTGGCCGTGGTGCCGCCCGCGCCGAACGCGCCCAGCGAGTGCTCGGGGTCGTGCAGCCATCGGCCGTAAAAGCCGGCGTCCTGCCCGAAGACGAGCTTGTGCATCATGCCGATGACCTGCCGCTCCAGCCCCGTGAGCGCGCCCGACGTCTCCAGCTTCACCACGTTCTGGTTCAGCGCCGCCACGATCTTGGCCAGCGACGGCATGAACGACGGTAGCGACGACGTCATATGGCCAACAAATGTCGGCGCCGCCACGGGCATGACGTGGCGGAACACATCGTGAAGCAGATGGTCGGCATGCGCCTGCGGCGCGGTGGGGTCCTCGGGCAGGTCCACCGACGCGAACCGGGCCTCGCGCGTGGCGCAGGCGCCCACGGGATCGAAGTCCGCGCTGGCGAAGAATTCGGCCGGATGGTCGGCAATGCGCCGCTCAAGGTCCTCGAACGCGCCCCGGTCGGCGTCGAACCAGTGCAGCGGGCAGTCGGCCTGCCGGGATGGGTCTTTGGGGTTGTCTGACGTTTCCGTCTGCGGCGCCTTCATTTGCAATGCCCAGTCAGTTCCGTGCCGCGCCCGGTGCGGCTCGGATGTGGCTGGATTATGCCGGATAAGGCCGGCGGCCGGCCGTCACACCCGCCCCGGCCTGTTGCCGCTAGGGCGCCAGCCCGCCGTGGCCCCGCACGCGCGGCAGCGGCGGCGGCACTACCTCGGGCGGCGCCAGCCGGTGGATCCGCGCAAACTCGGCCAGGTCGATCAGCGAACTGAGCCCCAGCTTGGCCATGATGCTGGCCTTGTGCGAACTGACGGTCTTGTTGCTGATGTTCAGCACCATCGACACCGACTTGTTCGAGTGCCCGGCCGCCAGGAACCGCAGCACCGTCAGCTCGCGCCGGCTCAGCAGCGTGCGCGGATCGGCCGGATTCGTGGCCGCGCGCCGGAACGTGGGCAGCGCCTTCAGCGGAAAGGCGGCGTACCCGCCCATCAGCGCCCGCACCGCATCGACCAGCCCGTCCAGCCCGTTGTTCTTGTCGATGAAGCCATGCGCGCCCGCCAGCAGCGCCCGCTCGGCCGCCCGCCGCTGCGCGGAAACCACCAGCACGCGGGTTTCCGGCCAGCTCGATACCACTTCCTCCAGCACGGCGTCGCCGGGCACATCGTCAAGCTGGAGGTCCGTGACCACAAGGTCGGCGGCACGCTCGCGCAGCGCCAGCAGGGCAGTGGACCCGCCAGGGGCCAGGCGGACTTCCCGGAACCCGGCCTGCGCCGTCAGCGCGCCATGGACGGCCTCGCGGATGGCGGCGTGGGGATCGATAACGAGGGCATTCGGCATATCGGATCTCGCAGAGTGAACGACAGGCCAGAGCTTAGAAGTCTGGCAGACGGTGCGGATACCGAAGGGTCCGAATTTGCATGCAGAAACGGCCGAAAAACCTTGGGGAAATTTCTGCTGTTGCGAGGTTGTGTCGGGGGGGGGGGGTGGGACGGATGTCTGGCGCGATGGACGCCAGGAATCTGGCGGAAATGCTATGCCGCCACCCAATCCCCCGACTTCCCCCCATGCTTCTCCAGCAGCTTCACGTTGCCGATGACCATGCCCCGATCCACCGCCTTGCACATGTCGTAGATCGTCAGCAGGGCCACCTGTACGCCCGTCAGCGCTTCCATTTCCACGCCGGTCTGGCCGTGGGTTTCGGTGCGGACGATGCAGGCGATGGTGGCGCTGGGTGCGTCCAGCGCGAAGTCGACGGCCACGCGGGTCAGGCCGATGGGGTGGCAGAGCGGGATCAGGTCGGCGGTGCGCTTGGTGGCCATGATGGCGGCCACGCGGGCGATGCCCAGGACGTCGCCCTTCTTGGCCGTGCCGTCGCGGACCAGCGCGAAGGTGTCCGGCAGCATCGTGATGGTGCCGGTGGCCACAGCCACGCGGTGGGTGTTGGCCTTGTTGCCGACGTCGACCATGTGGGCCTGGCCGGCGTTGTCGAAATGGGTAAGCTGACTCATGGGCGAGGCGCGTAGGACGCAAGCAGGGAAAAGGGGGCCGAGATCGGATCGGAAAAGGGGGCCGGAATCGGATCGGAAACGGGGGCCGAAAAAGGGGCCGAAAACGCCGGCCGGGTGCCGTGGGCCACGCCGGGACTTGCCCGATGGGAACGCCACCCGGAGGCCGCTATCATAGCAACATGCCAAAGATTTCATGGCCTCGCCGCCTGCCCGACCGGTCGAGCGCCCGGGCCGTCTCTCCCGCCGTGCCAGCCATGCGTGCGTCACATCCGACGCGCGCGCTGGCGGCTGCGCTCGTGCTGACGATGTCGGCGCCGGCCTGGCCGCAGGGCGCGGCGTCGGCGCCGCAGCCGGCCCGGCCCGGCGCGGCGGCGGCCGCCAATGCGCGGCTGGCTGCCGCCGGAGTGTCGCCGGCGCAGGGTGGCGCGCCGCTGCCGGCGCCCAAGCTGAACAACGCGCTGAATGGCCAGGTCGATGGCGGCGTCAGCGACCAGGTCTACGACAACCTCAACCGCAGCGTCCGGGCCGGCCAGAAATCGGAATTCGGCCTGCGCAGCGGCAATACCGTGGTGGAAAGCGCCGGACTGCAGTTGCCGGATTTGGGCGATCCGTCCACGGCCTCGCTGTCGCCGGACATGGAAAAGCGGCTCGGCGACCGCATCATGCGCAGCATCCGGCGCGACCCCGACTACGTGTCGGACCCCCTGCTCAACGATTACCTGAACGCGCTCGGCTACCGGCTGGTGCAGGCTGCGCGGCGCCTGAACGTGGCCGGGTCGAACGGTTCGGGCACCTTCGCCACGGGTTTCGAGATGTTCGGCGTGCGCGACCGGTCGATCAACGCGTTCGCCATGCCGGGCGGCTATATCGGCGTGCATACGGGGCTGCTGGTGCAGTCCGATACCGAGTCGGAACTGGCCTCGGTGCTGGGCCACGAAATCGGCCACGTGATGCAGCGGCACATCGCGCGCGGCATCACGAGCCAGGACCAGTCGATGTGGATTGCGCTGGCGTCGATGGTGCTGGCGGGCCTGGCCGCCACCAAGAGCGGCGACGCCGCGGCGGCGCTGGCGCTGGGCGGGCAGGGCGCGGCCGTTGCCAACCAGTTGTCGTTCTCGCGCGGCGCCGAGCGCGAGGCGGACCGCGTGGGCTTCCAGATCATGACGGCGGCCGGCTTCGACCCGCAGGGCATGCCCGATTTCTTCCAGCGGCTGCAGCGCGTGATGGGGATCTCGGACAACTCGGTGCCGGCCTACGTGCGCACCCACCCGCTGACGTCCGAGCGGATCGCCGACATGCAGGACCGCGTGCGCCATGTGTCGGCGCGCAAGGTCGGCAACACGCCCGACTACGAATTTGCCCGCGTGCGGGCCGCGGTGCTGCAATCGCCCACGCCCAACGACCTGCGCAACCTGCTGGCCAACTTCCGCGCCCAGGTGCCGGGCGCGCCGGCCATGCGGCTGCCGGCGGTGTACTACGGCATCGCGTTCGCCAGCCAGAAGCTGGGCCGCTTTGCGGACGCCGACAAGGCGCTGGCCGAGGCCCGCCGCCTCTACGGCACGATTCCCGGCGCCACGTCGGGCACGCCGATGCTGGACGTGATGGCGGTGGAACTGGCGCGCGGCGAGGGCCGCTCGCAGGACGCGCTGACGCAGGCATCGGCCACGCTCAGGGCGTTCCCGCTGTCGCACGCGGCCGCCGTGACCTACGCGGACACGCTGCTGGCCGCCAACCGGCTCGACGACGCCGTGGCGTTCCTGCGCTCGCGCACGCGCGAGGAATCCGGCCGTTCGGAATGGTGGGAGATGCTGGCGCGCGCCTATGCTGCCCAAGGCAAGCGCCTGCAGCAGCATCAGGCACTGGCCGAAAAATACGCGATGGACGGCTCGTACCAGGCCGCCATCGAACAGCTCCAGATCGCCCGCAAGGCCGGCGACGGCGACTTCTACACGCTGTCCGAGGTCGACGCGCGGCTGCACCAGCTACAACTGCAGTACAAGGAAGACCGCCAGGACAGCAAGGGGATGCCGAACTAGCCGGCGGTGGAGGCGGCGATGCCCTCGCCCTTTGATGCTTCGCTCCCCGCTCCCGCTTGCGGGAGAGGGGCTGGGGGTGAGGGCCGGCGGCTCAAGTTGCAATCCGTCGCAATTTGAACCTCAACGCCCTCTCCCCCAACCCCTCTCCCGCGTGCGGGAGAGGGGAGCAGACCTACAATTCACCCCCGGCTCACCAACCTACCCCGCCACCGGCTCCCTGACGAACCCGAACCGCTTCGGCACCTCGGCCTCGACGATGGGTTCGATGTCGATGTCGCGGCCGTCGTGGTGGAAGACGCCGAGCGCGGCGCCGCAGGCTTCGCCGTGCCAGTCGCTGGTGGTGCTGAAGGCGTCTAGGTCGTGGTCGTGCAGCACGGCGGCCTGTTCGCCCGGCACGCCGTCCACGGTGCCGCCCAGCACCACGTTGCCGTGCTCGTCGACGAAGCATGACGACGGCGTGAACGCCTGTCCCGTCGATGTGGCTAGCGCGCCGTTGTGCAGCCGCGCCACCCACGGCGTGTAGGCCAGCGACACGAACACGCGCTGCGGTCCGTTCTGGAAGTACCACGCGCCGTGGGTGTCGCGCGTGTAGTTGCGCTCGATGAAGCCGATCAGCGCCGCGTGGCGGATCGGGTCGCCCGACAGCCCGTGCTGCTGCGCGAACTCGTTGCGCATGCGCCATTGGCCGCGCCGGTCCAGCGCCAGCCAGCCGAAGCAGTTCGGCACGTTGGGCCAGCGGGCCATGGCCTGCTTGACTACCTCGTCCATGATGTCTCCCCCTGTATGCCGACGCTGTCGAAGAAGCCCAGGATGCGCCCCGGCAGCCAGTCGATGTGCCCGGCCAACGGCAGCAGCGGCAACTGGCCCAGCAGGCCGCCGCGCGGTGTCATGAAGCCCACGTGGCCGCCGTGTTCGGGCTGCTCCAGCAGCACGTCGGCGCTGACGTCGGCCGGCCCGGGCAGGTGCCGGCCCGGCAGGAACGGGTCGTTGCGGGCGTTCAGCACCAGCGTCGGAATGCGGATCTCGCCCAGGATCGGCTTGCTGGCCGCGCGCGCCCAGTAGTCGTCGGTGTCCTTGAAGCCGTGCAGCGGCGCGGTGACGATGTTGTCGAACGCGTACAGGTCGCGGCTGCGCAGCATCGCGTCGCGGTCGAACAGGCCCGGGAACTGGTCCAGCTTGGCCAGCGACTTGCGCTTGAGCGTCTGCAGGAACATCCGCGTGTAGAGCATGTTGAAGCCGCTGGACAGCGCCGCGCCACCCGCTGCCAGGTCCAGCGGGGCCGAGATGGCCGCCGCCGCGCGCAGGAAGCCGGCATCGCGGCCGTCCTCGCCCAGAAAGCGCAGCAGCGCGTTGCCGCCCAGCGAGATGCCGACGGCCAGCATCGGCCGGTCGGGCCCGCTGCGCGGTTGGCCGCGCAACTGGTCCCGCAGCCGGTGCAGCACCCAGCGGATCTCGGCCGAATCGCCCGAATGGTAGAAGCGAGGCGCCTGGTTCAGCTCGCCGGAGCAGCCGCGGAAGTGCGGGATCACGCCCTGCCAGCCGCGCTCGCGCAGCGCGGTCATCAGCGTCTGGGCGTAGTGGCTGTTGGAATCGCCCTCCAGGCCGTGGAACATCACCACCAGCGGCGCGTCCGGCGCGGCGGGGTGGGTGGTCCAGTCAAGGTCGATAAAGTCGCCGTCGGGCGTGTTCCAGCGTTCGCGCCGGAAGCCGATGCGGCGGTAGCGGGTAAAGCGGGCCGGCAGGATGGTCTGCGCGTGGCCGCCGCGCAGCCACCAGGGCGTGTGGAACGTGTCGCCGAACGGCATGGCCCGCATGGGCGTCAGTGCAGGGCCTGTCCCGGCGCGGCGGCCACGGCGGCCACCTGCACCGCGTTGGCCGGGCTGCAGTGGATGTGGGCCAGGCGCCAGCCCTCGTGGTTCTGCATCAGCACGTACGTGGTGTGCACGAACAGGTCGGCTTCCACGCGGCCTTCGCCAAAGCGCAGCGCCTCGGTGACGTCGAAGATCGACACGCCCAGCGACGCATGGCTGCTGGTCTCGATGGCGTCGATCAGCACCGGCTGCTCTTCCAGCAGCTGGGCAAACGCCTGGCGCAGGCTGTCATGGCCGATCAGACGCTGGCCGTCGGGCATGATGCACGTGATCGAGTCTTCGTCCAGCCAGAGCCGCAGCGCGCCATCGGCGTCGCGCAATTTCATGGCTTCACGGAAGGCATCGACGATGTCTTCGGCGGAATCGAACAGGCGGGCGAAACGGGGCATGTTGGTTGGATCAGGGACGGTGCAGGAGCTTGCGCAACTCGACGAACACCATTTCGGGCTCGATTTCCTTCAGGCAGCGCAGGTGGCCCAGCGGGCACTCGCGCTTGAAGCAGGGGCTGCACTCGAGTTGAAGCCACATGATACTCGCTGCCTGTGACAGCGGGGGCGTATGGCGGGGGTCGCTCGACCCGTAGACGGCCACCTGCGGCCGGTTCAGCGCGGCGGTCACGTGCATCAGGCCCGAGTCGTTGCAGACGGCGGCCTCGGACAGGGCCAGCAGGTCCACCGCGTCGTCCAGCGACGTCTGGCCGCACAGGTTGCGCACGAACGGCGCGCCCTGGACGATGGCCTCGGCAATCTCGGCATCCTTGGCCGACCCCAGCGTGACGATCTGCGCGTACGGGTACGACCGGCGCAGCATCTGCGCCAGCGCGGCAAAGTGCGCGGCCGGCCAGCGCTTGGCCGGGCCGAACTCGGCGCCGGGGCAGAACGCGATCACGCGGGTGCCGGGGGCAATGCCGAAGCGTCCGGCCGTGGCGGCCATGCGCGCCGGATCGACCTTGAGTTGCGGATCGGGAACCGACTCGGGCAGCCGGGCGCCGGGCTTCAGCGCCAGCCGGGCGTAGTGTTCCACCATCGGCGGGCGCCGGTCGCGCGGCGGGTTCTTGTGGCGGATGTTCAGCATGCCGAAGCGCGCCTCGCCCCGGTAGCCGATGCGCAGCGGAATGCCGGCCAGGAACGGGATCAGCGACGACTTCAGCGAATTCGGCAGCACGTAGGCCACGTCGTAGCCTTCGTGCTTGAGCTGCTGCGCGAACATCAGCCGCGCGCTCAGCTGGAGCTTGCCGTGCGCGAGGTCGCTGGGGAATACCTTGCCGATCTCGGGCATGCGGGCCAGCACCGGCGCCACCCATTTGGGTGCCAGGGCGTCGATGACCAGGCGCGGGTGGCGCGACTTGAGCAGGGCGAACAGCGGCTGCGCCATCAGGGCGTCGCCGATCCAGTTGGGGGCGATAACGAGGGCTTTTCTCATGGAGTGGGTGGTACGCGGCCCTTTTCTTGTGCGGGGTGCCCGGGCATGTCAACGCCCCGGGGCGCGTGCGCGGCCCGGGGCGTGGGGAAGCATTGGCGTCGCGGCGCCGCGGTCAGTGGTGGCCCTTGAGCACGGTGCCCGGCTTGAGCTTGTACACGGTGCCGCAGTACGGGCACTTGACCTCGCCGGTATCCACCACGTCCAGGAAGACGCGGGGATGGTAGTTCCAGGCCGGCGTGTTGCCGGTGGGGCAGTGCAGCGGAATGTCTTCGGCGCCGATCTCGACGACGGTTGCGGTTTGCGTCATGGTGTTACGGTTGTCTTGCGGGGAATTCGGGATGGATGGCGCCGGATCAGACCAGCGTCAGCCACTTCTTGTACTTCTCGTCGGTGCCGCCCACGGCCGCGAAGAACGCGTCCTGGACGCGCTTGGTCACCGGGCCGCGACGGCCTTCGCCGATGACGCGGTCGTCCAGTTCGCGGATCGGCGTCACCTCGGCGGCGGTGCCGGTGAAGAACGCCTCGTCGGCGCAGTACATCTCGTCGCGCGTGATGCGCTTCTCGCGCACCTCGATGCCCAGGTCGCGGGCAATCGTCAGCGTGGCGTCGCGCGTGATGCCGTCCAGGCACGAGGCCAGGTCCGGCGTGTAGATCACGCCGTTGCGCACGATGAACACGTTCTCGCCGGAGCCTTCGCTCACGTAGCCATCGGTGTCCAGCAGCAGCGCCTCGTCGTAGCCCAGGCTGGTGGCTTCCTGGTTGGCCAGGATCGAGTTGATGTAGTAGCCGCTGGCCTTGGCGCGCACCAGCGACACGTTGACGTGGTGGCGCGTGAACGACGACGTCTTGACGCGGATGCCGCGCTCCAGCCCTTCCTCGCCCAGGTAGGCGCCCCAGGGCCAGGCGGCAATGGCCACGTGGATCGTGTTGCCCTTGGCCGAGACGCCCAGCTTTTCCGAGCCGATCCAGACCAGCGGGCGGATGTAGCACGACTCCAGGTTGTTGGCGCGCACCACCTCGCGCTGGGCGGCTTCGAGCGTGGCCTCGTCGAACGGCATCGCCATCTGGAAGATCTTGGCCGAATTGAACAGGCGGCGCGTGTGCTCCTTCAGGCGGAAAATCGCGGTGCCGTCCGGGGTCTTGTAGGCACGTACGCCCTCGAATACGCCCATGCCGTAGTGCAGGGTGTGCGTCAGCACATGAATCTTGGCGTCGCGCCATTCAATCAGCTTGCCGTCCATCCAGATCTTGCCGTCGCGATCTGCCATCGACATGGTCGTCTCCCCGTCACCAACAAAAGTCGTAAAGGCGCCATTGTAAGCCGGGGGGGCCTTGTGTGCCAACGCGGGGTGGCGTGCGCGCCGTTCTACAATCGCACGTTCCCTGTCCCGACCATCCGCGCCGTTCGTGTCCCGTTCCCCGCCCAGCCCCCCGACTCCGACATGCCGGACGGCGACGACCGCTGGCGCGACGCGCTGGGGGCGCTGGAGGCGCTGGCCGGCGGCGCGCCCGCCCCGGAGCCAGGCGCCGCGCGCCGGCTGGTCTGGGCGCTGACGCTGGGCGCCGATGGCGAGGTGGACGCCATCGAGCCGATGGAGCAGGCGTGGAGCGCGCGCGGCTGGAGCCGGCCGCGCCCCGTGCCACTGGCGCGCGTGGCCGCCGATGACGCCCTGCCGCCGTGGGATGCCCGCTTGGCCCGGGCCATCCGGCGCGATACCTCCCGCAACCGCCGCCACGTGCTGGACCGCGCCGCCGCGGCGCTGGCGCTGGTCGGCCACCCGGCCGTGGTGCTGGCCCACGCGCCGACGATCCCGATGGAAGTGCTCGAAGCGACGCCCGCGCTGGAAGCCGTGCGCGAGGGCGACCGCTACCTGCTGCGCATCGTGCCGCCGCTGCGCGCCGCGAAGTCGATGGAGGATTTCCTGCCCGCCGCTGCCCGGCAGGAGGCCGAGGCGCTGCGCCACATCACCGTGCTGCAGGACGGCGCCCGCCGGCTGCGCGTGTACCGCTTCACCGCCGCCCAGGCCGAGGCCGCCACGCTGATGGCCGGCGGGCTGGCCGTGCCCGCCACCGCGCAGGCCCGGCTCGACAGCACGCTGCGGGCGCTGGCCGGGCACTTCCAGATCCATGCCGACAGCTCGGGCGAGGCCCGCGAGCGCGAGCCCGAAACGCGGCTGCGCGCCGAGGTGGCGCCGGTGGGGCGGGGCATCAGCCTGCGGCTGGTGGTCACGCCGCTGGGGCCGCTCGGGCCGCGCCTGGCGCCGGGCCACGGCCGGGCGAAGCTGATGGCGACGCTGGGCGGCGAGACGCTGGTCACCGATCGCCAGCTCGACGCCGAACTCGCGCACGTGGCCGAGGTCTTCGACGCGCTGCCCCGGCTGGTGCAGCTGGCGCCGGCCAGCGGCGAGCTGGCCTGGACGCTCGACGATCCCGAGGACGCGCTGACGGCCATCGAAACGCTGCCCGGCCTGCCGGGCGTGATCGACCTGGAATGGCCGCGCGGCCGCGAACTGCGCGTGCTGCCGGCCGACCTGCCGCAACTGGCGGTCAGCGTGGAATCGGGCAGCGAATGGTTCAAGCTGGTCGGCGAACTGCACGTGGCCGAGGGGCTGGTGCTGTCGCTGGAAAAGCTCGTGGCGTGGGCGCACGGCCACGCGGGCCGCTTCATCCCGATGGACCACGGCGTGTACGTGGCGCTGACGGCCCAGTTGCGCGACCGGCTGCGCGACCTGGCCGCCGTGGGCGATGGCGTGCGCGACGGCATCCGCGTGCCGCTGGTGGCCACGCCGTGGCTCGACGACGTGCTGGCCGGTGCCGGCGTCGATCCCGACGCGCACTTCCGCACGCGGGTGAAGCGGCTGCACGCGGCGCGCGCGCACGACGCCCCGGCGCCGCCCGCGCTGGCGGCCGAGCTGCGGCCGTACCAGCTGGAAGGCTATCGCTGGATGATGTCGCTGGCCGAGGCCGGCTTCGGCGCCTGCCTGGCCGACGACATGGGGCTGGGCAAGACGCTGCAGGCGCTGGCGCTGCTGGTGGCGCGCGCGCCCGGCGGGCCCGCGCTGGTGGTGGCGCCCACGTCGGTCTGCGGCAACTGGGCGGCCGAGGCGCGCCGGTTCGCGCCCACGCTGACCGTCCATGTCTACGCCGAGGGCGACCGCACGGCCATCGTCGGCGCGGCTGGCGCCGGGGATCTGGTCATCGTGTCGTACAACCTGCTGCAACAGGCGCGCCGCGATTTCTGCGCGCGGGGCTGGCACACCGTGGTGGCCGACGAGGCGCAGTCGTTCAAGAACCCGTCGTCGCGGCGCGCGCAGGCGATGTTCGCGGTGCCGGCCGACTGCCGCGTGGCGCTGTCCGGCACGCCCGTGGAAAACCGCCTGGCGGAACTGTGGGCCGTGATGCGGTTCTGCAACCCGGGGCTGCTCGGGTCGCTGGCCCGCTTCAACGAGCATTTCGCCAACCCCATCGAACGCAACGGCGCCCGCGAGCGCCGCGCGCGGCTGCGCCGGATGATCGCGCCATTCGTGCTGCGGCGGACCAAGGCGCAGGTGCTGGACGAACTGCCGCCGCGCACGGAACTGGTCATCCGCGTCACGCCCGAGCCGGCCGAGGCGGCCCATTACGAGGCGCTGCGCCGCCAGGCGCTGTCCGAGGCCGAACGCGCACTGCTGCGGCCACGCAAGCCGGCCAGGGCGCGCGCCACGCCGCCCGAGCCCGACGCCCGCATCCACGTGCTGGCGCAACTGATGCGGATGCGCCGCGCCGCCTGCGATCCCCGGCTGGCGACGCCGGAAACCGGGCATCCCGGCGCCAAGGTCCGCGCCTTTGCCGAACTGGCCGCCACGCTGGCCGCCAACGGCCATCGCACGCTGGTCTTCAGCCAGTTCGTCGACTTCCTGCAGTTGCTTCGCCAGCCGCTGGACGAGGCCGGGCTGGCCTGCCAGTACCTGGACGGCGCCACGCCCGCCGCTGAACGCACGCGCCGCGTGGCGGCATTCCAGGCGGGCGAGGGCGACGTCTTTCTGATCAGCCTGAAGGCCGGCGGCTTCGGCCTGAACCTGACGGCCGCCGACTACGTGGTCATCGCCGACCCCTGGTGGAACCCCGCCGCCGAAGACCAGGCCATGGGCCGCGCCCACCGCATCGGCCAGCAACGGCCGGTCACCGTCTACCGCCTGATCACGGCCGGCACCATCGAGGAACGCATCGTCGACCTGCATCAAGGGAAACGCGCGCTGGCCGAGGGCGTGCTGGACGCCACCGCCGACGAAGCCACCGGCCGCGAGGCGGCGCTGCTGGATGTGGATGAACTGGTGGGTTTGCTGCGGCGGTAGGGGTTTGGGGGCAGGCGGTGGGATGCGGGACAAGTCGTGGTTGCAACCGCCCGGCCCTCTCCCTAACCCTCTCCCGCAGGCGGGAGAGGGGACTGGTTTGTGGTGATTCGCCAGCGTTCGACTACCCCAAATCTCCCGCCGGTTTGCTCCCCTCTCCCGCCTGCGGGAGAGGGGGTTGGGGAGAGGGCCGGCCGCGCCAAATCTGATCGCGGTGCACCAAACGGTATACAACTGCGGCGTCATTGTGGTGCTTGGGAACGGGCGTGGATGGCAGTCGTAAACTCCGGCCCTCACCCCCGCACGCCTGTCCCGCTGGGCGGGAGCGGGAAGCACCCACCCGCTGGCCGGGCTGCCACAGCGTACACCACCCTGGCATAAATACTGCCTTGTGATTCTCCGAAACCTGAATATAGTATACCGAAACCCCCGCAAGCCAGCCGACCTGGCCCAAGCCCAAAAACGGAGCCCCCGTGACCCTGCCGCCCCCGACTGCCGCCAATCCGTCCGATGCATGCTGGCTGCCTGCCCATGTCGCCGCCGCGCAACTGGCGCGCGGCGAGACCACGGCGGTTGCGTTGGTGGATGCCTGTCACGCGGCCTGGCAGGCGCGGCATGCGGCGGTCAATGCGATGGTGCTGGCCGATTTCGAGGCGGCGCGCGAGGCGGCGGCGGGCAGCGATGCGCGGCGGCAGGCCGGGCGGACGCGCGGGCCGCTCGATGGCGTGCCGTTCTCGGTCAAGGAATCGTTCGACGTGGCCGGCTGGCCCACCACCTGCGGTGCGCCGGCGCGGGCCACCCATCGTGCCGCCGCCGATGCCGTGGTCGTCGAGCGCCTGCGCGCGCATGGCGCGGTGCTGCTTGGCAAGACCAACGTGCCGCTGGGCCTGCGCGACTGGCAGACCTACAACGCCGTCTACGGCACCACGCGCAATCCGCACGACCTGTCGCGTACGCCGGGCGGGTCGTCGGGCGGCAGCGCGGCGGCGGTCTGCGCCGGGATGAGCTATTTCGATATCGGGTCCGATATCGGCTCGTCGCTGCGCAACCCGGCCCACTACTGCGGCGTGTTCTCGCACAAGAGCAGCCACGGCATCGTGCCGTTGCGCGGTCATGGCAATGCCCAGGCGGGGTTTGCCGCCCAGGACATCAACGTGGCTGGCCCGGTGGCGCGCAGCGCGCGTGACCTGGAACTGGTGCTGCGGGCCATCGCCGGACCCGACGCCGCCGAGGGCGCCGCGTGGCGGCTCGACCTGCCGCCGTGCGACATCGCCCGGCTCGACGGCTTTCGCGTGGCCGTGCTGCCAACCCACCCGCTGGCCGAGGCCGACGCCGCCGTCAGCGGCGCCATCGAACGGCTGGGCCACTGGCTGGAGGCGGCGGGCGCGCAAGTGGCGTGGCACGTGCGGCCCGATTTCGATCCGGCCGAGCTGTGGCGCGTCTACGTGCTGCTGCTGCGCGCCACGACCTCGCTTTACATGGACGACGCCGCGTTTGCCGACGCCCTGGCGCGTGCCGGGCAGCCCGACGGCGACGATGCCGACTACGCCACGCTGCAGTTCACCGGCGCCGCGCTGAGCCACCGCCACTGGCTGCGGCTGCAGCCCGCGCGCGAGCGCTTTGCCCGCGCCTGGCACCGCTTCTTCGGCGACTACGACGTGCTGCTGTGTCCGGCCGCGTCCACCACCGCCTTTCCGCTCGACGAGCAGGGCGAGCCGTGGCAGCGGTCGATCACGGTCAACGGCCGGCCGTGGCCGCTGACGTCGCAACTGTTCTGGGCGGGCCATTCGGGCCTGTGCGGGCTGCCGTCGACGGTGGCGCCGATCGGGCCAGCCAGCGACGGGCTGCCCGTGGGCGTGCAGGTGGTGGCGGGCCGCTACCACGACCTCACGGCGCTGCGGTTTGCACAGTTGCTGGAGGACGCGGGCTTCGCGTTCCGCGCGCCGCGCATCTGAAGATCATCGCTACAAAAGGGGAGGGCGATCATGCTGGACTGGTTCAGGGAGTTGTCGCGCGCGGAGCGCAAGGGGTTCTACGGGGCGTTCCTGGGGCATGCGGTCGACGTATTCGACTTCATGATCTATTCGTTCCTGATCTCCACGCTGCTGGCGCAGTGGGGCATGAGCAAGTCGATGGCGGGCGCCATCGTGACGTGGACGCTGGTGTCGTCGCTGGTGGGCGCGGTGGGCGCCGGGCTGCTGGCCGACCGCTTCGGGCGGGTGCGGGTGCTGCGCTGGACCATCCTGGTCTTCGCGGTCTCGTGCTTCCTGTGCGGCATCGCCAATTCGCCGGAACAACTGATGGTGTTCCGGATGCTGCAGGGGCTGGGCTTTGGCGGCGAATCGTCGCTGTGCATGGTGCTGGTGACCGAACTGATCCGCAACCCGGCGCACCGCGGCAAGTATTCGGGCTTCACGGCCAGCAGCTATTCGTTCGGCTGGGGCGGGGCGGCCATCGCGTATGCCATCACGTTCAGCCTGTTCGAGCCGGAAGTGGCGTGGCGCGTGTGCTTCTTCCTGGGTATCCTGCCGGCGCTGGTGGTGGTCTACCTGCGCCGCAACCTGCAGGAGCCCGAGGTGTTCCTGAAGAGCCGGGCCGAGCGCGGCGCGGTGTCGCCGGGCGCCGACCTGGCGCGTGTGTTCCGCAAGCCGCTGCTGCGCAAGACCGTGCTGTGCAGCCTGCTGTCGGGCGGGATGCTGGGCGCCTACTACGCCATCGCCACGTGGCTGCCCACGTTTCTGAAGACCGAGCGCGGGCTGTCGGTGTTCGGCACCAGTTCCTACCTGGCCGTGACGATCCTGGGGTCGCTGGTCGGCTACGTGGCCGGCGCCTATGCCACGGACCGCTGGGGCCGGCGGCTGACCTACATCGCGTTCGCGGCCGGCGCGTTCGTGATGGCGATGATCTACATGGTGATCCCGGTCTCGAACACGTCGATGCTGTTCCTGGGCTTTCCGCTCGGGGTGCTGATGCAGGGCGTGTTCTCGGGCATCGGGGCGACGATCTCTGAGTCGTACCCGAGCAGCGTGCGCGCCACCGGCTACGGCGTGTCGTACAACCTGGGCCGGGTGATCGGATCGTTCTTCCCGCTGGCCGTGGGCTGGCTCAACAGCGGGCGCACGTCGCTGGCGCTGGCCATCGCCATGGTGGCCGGGGTGGGCTACGCGCTGGTGATGGTGTCGGCCGCGCTGCTGCCGGAGACGTCGGGCATCGACCTGAACCAGGCCGGCGGCGGCGACGACCACGACCCCGAGGCGGCCCGGCAGCCGGCCGTGGCGTCGGGCGCGCCGGCCGGCAAGCTGGCCTGAATGGCCGCCGGGACCCGTCCGGCGAGGGGCGGACCGCGGCCGTTTGACCTCGATACAACAGTTGCCCGGACACTTTTAAGCTGCTGCTTACCAGCGGCGGTCGCAGGCCTATAATGGCTGCTCCGCCATCGGCCACGCGCGTGCGTGGCCGATGGTCTTTCCTGACGGCAATGCCGCGCCAGACGGCCTGCCGTGCCTCTCTTCTCATCTCGCCATGACACCCCGAACGTCGTCCCCGGTGTGGTTGCGCCTTTGGCATCGGTTTGCCGAGGTGGAGCGCACTGCCTTTCTCGCGGGCGCGCGGTTCTTCGCGCCTTCCCTGCCCGCCGTGTTCTCGTGGGGCCTGGTCACCGGGGTGGCCATGAGCAAGTCGGCGCTGACCGTGCCGGAGGCCATCGGCATGTCGCTGCTGGTCTATGCCGGCTCCGCGCAGCTGGCGGTGCTGCCGCTGTTCGCGGCCGGCATGCCGATCTGGACGGTCTGGCTGACGGCGGCCGTGGTGAACCTGCGCTTCGTGATCTTCAGCGCCGCGCTGCAGCCGCATTTCAACTACCTGCCGGGATGGCGCCGCACGCTGCTGGGCTTCTTCAACGGCGACCTGCACTTCGTCTATTTCATGCAGCGCTATACCGAGCCGGGCCACGTGCCGGGCAAGGAAGGCTATTTCTGGGGCATGGCGCTGATCAACTGCGCCACGTGGCAGGTGTCGTCGATCATCGGCATCCTGCTGGCCAGCCTGTTCCCCGATAGCTGGGGCCTGGCGCTGGCCGGCACGCTGGCGCTGATCCCGGTGATGATCGCCACGATCAACTCGCGCTCGACGCTGATGGCGGTGGTGGTGTCGGCGGTGGTGGCGCTGCTCTGCTTCGACCTGCCGTACCGGCTGGCGCTGGTGCTGGCCGTGGTGGCCGCGATTGCCGCCGGCATGGCCAGCGACGAGATGGCCGCGCGGGCCACGCTGCGCGGCATCCGCGCGCGCCGGCGCGAGCAGCCGACCGGAGACCAGGCATGAGCCATGTGGAGACCTGGGTGGCCATCGTCGGCATGACCGTGGTGACGGTGCTGTCCCGCGCGCTGTTCCTGATGGCCGGCGAGCGCGTGACGGTGCCGGACCGCATCCAGCGCGCGCTGCGCTACGCACCGGCCGCCGCGCTGGCGGCCATCATCCTGCCGGACCTGCTGACCTTCGAGGGGCATTTCACGATCGCGCCGGGCAACGACAAGCTCATGGCCGGCATCGCCGCCACGCTGTGCTACGTGTTCACGAAGCGCATGGTCGGCATGATCGTGGTGGGCATGGTCGTCTACACCGCGCTGCGGCTGCTGGGCTAGGCCGCGTCGCGCGTGCGGCCGCCCGGCTCGGCCAGGATGCTGGCCAGCCGCGTGAGCAGGTGCGCCAGCTGCGCCTGCGTGCTGGTGCTGGTCTTGGTGAAGATGGCCTTCAGCTGCGAGCGCCCGGTCTCGCGCTTGATGCCGAGCTGCAGGCAGGCGTCGGGCAGGCCGATGCCGGTGGTCAGCAGCATCGCCAGCCGGTTCTCGGCCGGCGTCAAGCCATAAAGGTCGCGCAGCACGGCCGGCACCGCGCGGGGCGGCCCCTGGCTTTCGTGGATGGCCACCAGTACCGGCTGGCCCTCCCATTGCGACGGCAGCGAGAGCGACGGCGACAGCGCCACGGCCACGATCTGCGCGCCGCGGCCGTCGGCGCCGGTGGCCTGGATGGCCTGCGCCGGCTGCAGCGAGCCGGGGTCGCATAGCGCGCGCATCACATCGGCAAACGAGCGCGACAGCCGCCAGGCGTGGCCGTTGCCATTTCCGTTGCCATGCCCGCCGATATTTCCGCCGATATTCCCATGGTCCGGGCCGTCAGCCGCGCCGGGCACCTCCGAGCTCTCGCCCGGCAGCAGCCGCCGCGCCCAGGGCAGCCCCGCCGCGTTGGACAGCAGCAGCCGGCCCGATTCGGCGAACACCAGCACGCCGAACGGCAGCCGGTTGAGCAGGTCGGCCGACACATGGCCCTGCTGGGCCGCGGCGTGGGTGCGGTCGCGCAGCGCCAGCGCCTCGCGCAGGTGCGGGATGGCCCAGTCCAGCGCGCGGGCGTCGGCTTCCGCATAGCCTTCCTCGCCGGCCGGCCGCTGCAGCGCCAGGTAGATCCCGTGCGTGGGCCGGCGGTCGACCAGGCAGGCCATGACCGACGTCAGCGCGACGTCGTCGAGCGCCTGGCCGCGCAGCGGCGCGTGGCCGGTCTCCATGCCAGGCAGGTCGCGCCGGTCGATCTGCCAGCCGCCCACCGGCAGCACGCCGGCGAACGGCATGCCGCCGTGCACGCGGTACGGCGGCGGCAGGATGGCCAGGTTGTCCGGCGCGCGATTGACCAGATGGCGCACGTGGACGGTCTGGTGCCGGGTATCGAGCACCAGCAGGGACGCCTGGATGCTGCCGCTCCACTTGCACAGCGCGTAGAGACTGCGTTGCCATGCCAGGGGATCGAGCACCCCCTGGTAGAGACCGCGGATGGTCTCGTGCATGTCACCTTCGGTCATGCAGAAATCCTTTCTTCTAGCTTTTTTGTGTGATGAAACGAGCGCACGCACGCCGGCTGTCGCTCGCGTGGCGCTGTCCGTCGCTGACAGTGTTGACAATGGCCGCCCAATGGCGGGCCGCTAGGCGCCGTGAAGCGTGGTGGCGAGCCTGGTCAGGAGGTGGGTGAACTGCGCCTGGCTGGTGCAGCCGGTCTTCTGGAAGATCGACTTGAGCTGGGTGCGGGCGGTTTCATGGCGGATGCGCATGTGCCGGGCGGCATCGGGAAGACCTTCGCCGGTGGCCAGGCGCGATGCCAGGCGGGTCTCGGCGGGGGTCAGGGAGAACAGGTTGCGGAGCACGGTGTCCAGCAGGACCGACGGGGCGCCGGCCTCGTGCACGACGACCAGCGCCGCGGGGTGTTGCCAGGCCGAGGCAAAGGCGTGCGTGGCGGGCAGCGGCAGCACCAGCACGTCGGCCACGTTGCCGCTGGCGTCGGTGGCGCGGGCGGCCTGGGCGCCCAGCGGGTTGGCCGGGTCGCAGGCGGCCTGCACCATTTCCGGAAACGGGCGCGAAAGCTGCCAGCTGGCCGTCTTGCCGGCCGGATCGAGCCGGCGCGCCCAGCGTTCGCCGGCCATGTTGGCCAGCAGCAGGTGCCGGTCGGGCGTGTAGACGGCCACGGCAAAGTCCATCCGTTCGAGCAGCCGCGCCGACAGCGACGCCATCGTCGACAGCGCCAGCGTGCGGTCGCGCATGGCCACGGCGCTGCGCATGTGCGGGATGATCCAGTCCAGCCGGCGCGTGTCCTCGCCGGAGAACGTGTCCTGCGTCAGCGCGCGCTGCATCGAGAAATAGACCTCGTAGTGCGGCTGGCGCTCCACCAGGCAGGCCACGTACGATCGCAGCTCGAAGCGGTTGAAGAAATCGCGATAGAACGGGTGGCGCGCCATGGCCTGCGGGCCCAGGTCGCGCGCGTCGATGTACCAGGCGCCCGGCACCAGCCGGGGCGCGAAGTCCTTGGCCGGGTCGATGGCCTGGAATTCGTTCTCGTAGGTGGTGAACAGTTCGACCACCGGGTTGATCACCTCGTTGACGGTCACCTGGTCGCGCACGGTGTCCCACACCATCATCGACGCATGGGCGCTATCCGCGATCTCGGTCAGCGTGCGCAGGCTCTGGTGCCACGCGGCCGGATCGAGAACGCCTTCATACAATCCACGGATGGCGCCGTGGATGGCGGACTGCTCCATCTGACTACCCCCTTGCATTTAGCTACTTCAATCCTTCCCGCGTGTCCGTCGCGCACGTCCGGGGAATGGTTGGGCGCCGATCTGTGGCCGGCTGCCGACATCATGTACCAAAATTATCAAAAGTGGTTCGAGTGTCTGACAATGCATACGTTTAGTACATTAACCGTACATTAACCGAAGCGACCGTGCGCCGGGTCGCGAAACACGCCCTACTTCAGGGGGGTCTGCGCCGCCGGGGCCTGCCGCGCCACGCCCAGGGCCCGGATGGCCGCAAATTGGCCACCACGATCAGGTAAAATGCCGGCTTCCCCGACTTCTGTGGACGGATGTATGCCGTCCACGTCCCCGCGCTTACCGCCATGACCTCTGTCCTGCGTCTTTCCGATCTCATTTCCCAAGGCAACCTCTCCGGCAAGCGTGTGTTCATCCGCGCCGACCTGAACGTGCCCCAAGACGACGCCGGCAACATCACCGAAGACACGCGGATCCGCGCCTCGGTGCCGGCCATCCAGGCCTGCCTGGACGCCGGCGCGGCTGTGATGGTGACGTCACACCTGGGCCGCCCGACCGAGGGCGAGTTCAAGCCCGAGGATTCGCTGGCGCCCATCGCCACGCGCCTGTCCGAGCTGCTAGGCAAGCCCGTGAAGCTGGTGCAGAACTGGGTCGACGGCGTGGAAGTGGCGCCAGGCCAGGTGGTGCTGCTGGAAAACTGCCGCGTCAACAAGGGCGAGAAGAAGAACAGCGACGAACTGGCGCAGAAGATGGCCAGGCTGTGCGACGTCTACGTGAACGACGCCTTCGGCACCGCCCACCGCGCCGAAGCCACCACTCACGGCATCGCCAAGTTCGCCCCGGTGGCCTGCGCCGGCCCGCTGCTGGCCGCCGAGATCGACGCGCTGGGCCGCGCGCTGGGCCAGCCGGCCCGCCCGCTGGTGGCCATCGTGGCCGGCTCCAAGGTGTCGACCAAGCTGACGATCCTCAAGGCGTTGGCCGACAAGGTGGACAACCTCGTGGTAGGCGGCGGCATTGCCAACACGTTCATGCTGGCCGCCGGCCTGAAGATCGGCAAGTCGCTGGCCGAGGCCGACCTGGTGGGCGACGCCCGCGCCATCATCGACATCATGGCCGCGCGCGGCGCGTCGGTGCCGATCCCGGTGGACGTGGTCTGCGCCAAGGAATTCAGCGCCACGGCCGCCGCCACGGTCAAGGACGTCAAGGACGTGGCCGACGACGACATGATCCTGGACATCGGCCCGAAGACGGCCGCCATGCTGGCCGAGCAGCTCAAGGCCGCCGGCACCGTGGTCTGGAACGGCCCGGTCGGCGTGTTCGAGTTCGACCAGTTCGGCAACGGCACCAAGGTCCTGGCCGAGGCCATCGCGTCGTCGAAGGCGTTCTCGATCGCCGGCGGCGGCGACACGCTGGCCGCCATCGCCAAGTACGGCATTGCGGACCGCATCGGCTACATCTCCACCGGCGGCGGCGCCTTCCTGGAATTCCTGGAAGGCAAGACGCTGCCCGCCTTCGAGGTGCTGGAGCAGCGCGCCGCAGGCTGATCCGATCGCCCCGGACCGGGCCGGCGGGTTTGCCGGCCGGTCCGCCGACCCATCGTCCCCTGAAGCCCCCGAACAGGAACCCGCCCGAATGACTCGCTCCACCAAGATCGTCGCCACGATTGGCCCCGCGTCCAGCTCGCTGGACATGCTGACCCGCATGATCGCGGCCGGGGTTGACGTGGTGCGCCTGAATTTCTCGCACGGCACCGCGCAGGACCATATCGACCGCGCCCAGCTTGTGCGCGACGCCGCCGCCGCGTGCGGCCGCGAAGTGGCGATCATGGCCGACCTGCAGGGCCCCAAGATCCGCGTGGGCAAGTTCGAACAGGGCAAGGTCACGCTGAAGGCCGGCGACCCGTTCGTGCTGGATTCGGCCTGCGAGCTGGGCAACCAGGAGCGCGTGGGGCTGGACTACAAGGACCTGCCGCGCGACGTGGGCCCCGGCGACGTGCTGCTGCTCAACGACGGCCTGATCGTGCTGGTCGTGGACCGCGTGATCGGCCGCGAGATCTTCACCACCGTGCGCGTGGGCGGCGACCTGTCGAACAACAAGGGCATCAACCGCCAGGGCGGAGGGCTGTCGGCGCCGGCGCTGACCGCCAAGGACATGGAGGACATCAAGACCGCCATGGCCCTGGGCGCCGACTACGTGGCCGTGAGCTTCCCGAAGAACGCCACCGACATGGAAATGGCGCGCCAGCTTGCCAACGTGGCCGGCCAGCCCCATAACCGCAAGGCGCGGATGATCGCCAAGATCGAGCGGGCCGAAGCCATCCGCCCCGGCGTGCTGGAGGAAATCCTCGGCGCGTCGGACGGCATCATGGTGGCGCGCGGCGACCTGGCCGTGGAGGTGGGCAACGCCGCCGTGCCGGCGCTGCAGAAGCGCATGATCCGGCTGGCCCGCGAGGCCAACAAGCTGACGATCACGGCCACGCAGATGATGGAAAGCATGATCGTCAACCCGGTGCCGACGCGCGCCGAGGTGTCGGACGTGGCCAACGCTGTGCTGGACGGCACCGACGCGGTGATGACGTCGGCCGAGACCGCCGCCGGCCGGTATCCCGTGGAAACGGTGGAGGCCATGGCCGCGATCTGCCTGGAGGCCGAGAAGTCCGAGGTGGTGCAGCTTGACACCGATTTCCTGAACCAGACCTTCTCGCGCATCGACCAGTCGATCGCCATGGGGGCGCTGTTCACGGCCTATCATCTAGGCGTGAAGGCGATTGCCGCGCTGACCGATTCCGGCGCCACGGCCCTGTGGATGAGCCGCCACCGGATTCACGTGCCGATCTACGCCATGACGCCCAACCTGGCGTCGCAGCGCAAGATGCAGCTCTACCGCAATGTGGTGCCGCTGCCGCTGCAGTCGAGCACGGACCGCGACGAGGCGCTGGAGCAGGCCGAGGAACTGCTGCTGGCCCAGGGGGCCGTCCAGCACGGCGATTTCATCGTGCTGACGATTGGCGAGCCGATGGGCCAGGCCGGCGGCACGAACACGCTGAAGATCGTGCGGGTCGGCAGCAAGTTCAAGTAGCCCATGACGTCCGATGTGGCGTGGTGCACCGACGGCCCGCCACGGATGCGCGAACCTGCCCGGCGCAGCATCGACAAGAACACCGAGATACCCAAACCTTTCATTCAGGAGCAAGACATGCCACTCGTATCCATGCGCCAGTTGCTGGACCACGCCGCCGAGAACGGCTACGGCCTGCCGGCCTTCAACGTGAACAACCTTGAGCAGGTGCAGGCCATCATGCAGGCCGCCGACGAAGTGAACGCGCCGGTGATCATGCAGGCCTCCGCCGGGGCGCGCAAGTACGCTGGCGAGCATTTCCTGCGCCACCTGATCGAAGCGGCCGTGGAAGCCTACCCGCACATCCCCGTGGTGATGCACCAGGATCACGGCCAGTCGCCGGCCATCTGCCAGGGCGCCATCGACCTGGGCTTCTCGTCGGTGATGATGGACGGCTCGCTCAAGGAAGACGGCAAGACCCCGTCGGATTACGAGTACAACGTGGACGTGACCCGCAAGGTGGTGCAGCTTGCCCACGCCGTGGGCGTGACCGTGGAAGGCGAACTGGGCTGCCTGGGCTCGCTGGAAACCGGCGAGGCGGGCGAGGAAGACGGCATCGGCGCCGAGGGCAAGCTCGACCACTCGATGCTGCTGACGGACCCGGAGCAGGCCGCCGACTTCGTCAAGGCCACCCAGCTCGACGCGCTGGCCATCGCCATCGGCACCTCGCACGGCGCCTACAAGTTCACGCGCAAGCCCACGGGCGACATCCTGGCGATCAGCCGGATCAAGGAAATCCACGCCCGCATCCCGAACACCCACCTGGTGATGCACGGCTCGTCGTCGGTGCCGCAGGAGCTGCTGGAGGAAATTCGCAAGTTCGGCGGCGACATGAAGGAAACGTACGGCGTGCCGGTCGAGGAAATCCAGGAAGCGATCAAGTACGGCGTGCGCAAGATCAACATCGACACCGACATCCGCCTGGCCATGACCGGCGCGATCCGCCGCTTCTTTGCCGAGAACCCGAGCAAGTTCGACCCGCGCGAGTACCTGAAGCCGGCCCGCGAAGCCGCCAAGCTGGTCTGCAAGGACCGCTACGTGGCGTTTGGCTGCGAAGGCCAGGCCAGCAAGATCAAGGCCGTGTCGCTGACCGACATCGCCGGCCAGTACAAGTCGGGCAAGCTTGCCCAGGTCGTGCAGTAACCTGCCGTCCCCGCCGCCCCGCCGCGTGGCCGCCCGATGACGGGCGGGGCGCCCGGGGCGCTACCGTTTGATGGGGCTTCGGCTTGCGCGCGAAGCCCCGCCTGTTTTCCGCCGCACCCGCTTACCAACCATGCCTGACGCCCTCTACGAATCCTCCATCCAGTCCCTGCCGCTGCTCGGCAAGGGCAAGGTCCGCGACAACTACGCCGTTGGCGAGGACAAGCTGCTGATCGTGACGACCGATCGCCTGTCGGCGTTCGACGTGGTCATGGGCGAGCCGATTCCGGCCAAGGGTCGCGTGCTGAACCAGATGGCCAACTTCTGGTTCCGCCGGCTGGCCCACATCGTGCCGAACCACGAGACCGGCGTGACCGCCGAGAGCGTGGTGGCGCCCGAGGAAGTGGCGCAGGTGCAGGGCCGTGCCGTGGTGGTCAAGCGCCTGAAGCCGATCCTGGTGGAAGCGGTGGTGCGCGGCTACCTGGCCGGCAGCGGCTGGAAGGACTACCAGGCCACCGGCAAGGTCTGCGGCATCGCGCTGCCGGCCGGCCTGCAGAACGCGCAGAAGCTGCCCGAGCCGATCTTCACGCCGGCGGCCAAGGCCGAGATGGGCGAGCATGACGAGAACATCTCGTTCGAGGAAGTCGAGCAGCGCATCGGCAAGGACCTGGCCGCAAAGATGCGCGACATCTCGATCCGGCTGTACAAGGAAGCGTCGGAATACGCGGCCACGCGCGGCATCATCATCGCCGACACCAAGTTCGAGTTCGGCCTGGACGCCGACGGCACGCTGACGCTGATGGACGAGGTGCTGACCGCCGATTCGTCGCGCTTCTGGCCGGCCGATTCGTACCAGGTGGGCACCAACCCGCCGTCGTTCGACAAGCAGTTCGTGCGCGACTGGCTGGAGGCCGTGCGCATCGACGGCAAGCCGTGGCCCAAGACCGCCCCGGCCCCCCAACTGCCCGACGACGTGGTGCAGAAGACGGCGGACAAGTACAAGGAAGCACTGACCCGCCTGACCGGCGAGCAACTGCAGTAAGGCGAAGGGCGCGAACGATGACGCAAGCAGCAAAGCCCGTAGTGGGCGTGGTGATGGGCAGCAGCTCGGACTGGGACGTGATGCAGCACGCCGTGGCCATGCTCAAGGATTTCAATGTGCCCTTCGAGGCACAGGTGGTGTCGGCCCACCGCATGGCCGACGACATGTTCCGCTACGCCGAGACGGCGCGCGGCCGTGGCCTCCGCGCGATCATCGCCGGGGCCGGCGGCGCGGCGCACCTGCCGGGCATGATCGCCGCCAAGACGATCGTGCCGGTGTTCGGCGTGCCGGTGCCGTCCAAGTACCTGCGCGGCGAGGATTCGCTGCTGTCGATCGTGCAGATGCCCAAAGGCGTGCCGGTGGCGACGTTCGCGATCGGCGAGGCCGGCGCGGCCAACGCGGCGCTGCACGCCATTGCCACGCTAGCCAGCACCGACGACGCACTGGCCGCCGCGCTGGACGCGTTCCGGGCCAAGCAGACCGAGGCCGCGCGCGCGATGCAGTTGCCGGTGTGACGCCACCCTCCGTTCCAGAATCCGTAGTGACCCAAGCCTGAGCCATGCCGACCGATATCCATCCCTACCTGTCCGAAGCCCACACGCCGGAGTCGCGCGCCGAATTCGGCGTGGACGCGCCTGGCGCGCCCATCCTGCCCGGCGCGTGGCTTGGCATGCTCGGCGGCGGCCAGCTTGGCCGCATGTTCACGCACGCGGCGCAGTCGATGGGCTATCGCGTCTGCGTGCTCGACCCCGACCAGGACAGCCCGGCCGGCAACGTGGCCGACCGCCACATCTGCGCCAGCTACACCGACGAGGCCGCGCTGGCTGAGCTGTCGAAGCTGTGCCAGGCCGTGAGCACCGAGTTCGAGAACGTGCCGTCGATCTCGCTGGACCGCCTGGAGCAGGCCGGCGTGTTCGTGGCGCCGCGCGGCTACTGCGTGTCGATTGCCCAGAACCGCATCGGTGAGAAGAAGTTCTTCGCGGCATGCGCCGAGCGCACCGGCGTGCCGCCGGCCCCGCACTGGGTGATCCAGCACGACGCCGACGTGGACAACGTGCCCGACACCGTGCTGCCGGGCATCCTCAAGACCGCGCGCATGGGCTACGACGGCAAGGGCCAGGCGCGCGTGAAGACGCGCGACGACGTGCGCGCCGCCTGGAAGGCGATGCAGCACGTGCCGTGCGTGCTGGAGCAGATGCTGCCGCTGGCCTACGAGGTGTCCGTGCTGGCCGCCCGCGCCGCCGACGGCAGCACCGCCACGTGGCCGCTGGCCGAGAACGTGCACCGCGACGGCATCCTGTTCTCGACGACGATGCCGTCGACGAGCGTGTCCGACGACATCGCCACGCGCGCCCGCGCAGCGGCGGCCGCCATCGCGTCGGAAATGGGCTACGTCGGCGTGCTCTGCATCGAATTCTTCGTGCTGACCGACGGCACGCTGGTGGCCAACGAGATGGCGCCGCGCCCGCACAATTCCGGCCATATCACGATGGATGCCTGCGAGACGAGCCAGTTCGAGCAGCAGGTGAGGGCGATGGCCCGGCTGCCGCTGGGCAGCACGCGACAGCATTCGGCCGGCAAGATGCTGAACCTGCTGGGCGACTGCTGGTTCGAGTTCGGGCTGGAGCGCACGCCGGCCTGGGACGAGGTGCTGGGCCTGCCCGGCGCCAAGCTGCACCTGTACGGCAAGAACGACGCGCGGCCGTCGCGCAAGATGGGCCACGTGAACTGCGTGGGCGAGCATGCCGAGGCGGCGTCCACGTCGTTCGACGCCGCGGCCACGGCGCTGCATATCCCGCTCTGACCGCCGATGTCCGCACGCATGCCCACGGCCGCCGAGCTTGACGAGGCGGTCAGACTCCTGGAAGCGGGCCAGCTCGTGGCCTTTCCGACCGAGACGGTCTACGGCCTGGGCGCCGACGCCGAGAACCCGGCCGCCGTGGCGCGCATCTTCGCCGCCAAGGGCCGGCCGTCGAACCATCCGGTGATCGTGCACGTGGTGGACGGCGGCGACGTCAGCTACTGGACCGACGAGGTGCCCGAGGCGGCCAGCAAGCTGATCGACGCCTTCTGGCCCGGCCCGCTGACGATCATCCTCAAGCGCGCCGCGCATATCCCGGCCGACGTGGCCGGCGGGCAGGACAGCATCGGCCTGCGCTGCCCGTCGCACCCGGTGGCCCAGGCGCTGCTGGCCCGCTTCAAGCGCGGCCGCGGCGGCATCGCGGCGCCATCGGCCAACAAGTTCGGCCAGGTCAGCCCGACCACGGCCGAACACGTGCGCGACGAATTCGGCGGCGATGTCTATGTGCTGGAAGGCGATGGCGTAGACGTCGGCATCGAATCGTCGATCGTCGACCTGTCACGGCTGGACACGGCCGGCCCGGTGCTGCTGCGCCCCGGCGCGATCACGGCCCAGATGATGGCCGACGTGCTCGGCACGGTGCCGCTGCCCCCCGACGCCGCCGCGCCACGCGCCTCGGGCACGCTCAAGGCCCACTACGCGCCACGCACCACCCTGACGCTGGCCACGGCCGACGGGCTGCCAGCCTATCTGGAAGCGTTGCCCGAAGGCGGCCGGCTCGCGTACGTCGGCCAGAAACCGGCCAGCGCGGACCCACGCTGCGTGTACGTCCAGGCCCCGGCCACGCCGGACGCCTACGCCCAGGCGCTCTACGGTCTGCTGCGCCGGCTCGACAAGGAAGGCTACCAGCGGCTGGTTTTCGAACCAGTCCCGGCAACCCACGAATGGGACGGCGTCCGCGACCGCCTGGGCCGCGCAGCCGCGGCATTCGAGGAACAATAGATTCGATTAGCTCTTGGCTTTCTCCCCTCGCCCGCAACGCGGGAGAGGGGCCGGGGGTGAGGGCCAGCGGTCAAAATCCGCGAGGTCGGCGAGCAGACCCTCAACGCCCTCACCCCCAACTCCTCTCCCGCATGCGGGAGAGGAGCAAGAAACCAGTGAAGACCTGGACTTGACCCAGTGTTTTCTCCCTCTCCCGCACGCTGCGGTACGCCAGGCACCGCGGGACATCCATCGCCCAGCCTTACTGCGCCCCCTTGTACACCCACTGCATCAGCGCGTCGTGCGCTTCCTGCGCGGCCGAGGCGTTGGGGTGGTTGATGTAGGCCACCACCACGTAGCGGTCGCCGTTGAGTGCGTCGACGTAGCCGGCCAGCGCGCGGACGTCGGCCAGGGTGCCGGTTTTCAGGTAGGCGTTGCCGGCGGCCGTGGCGCGCGTCAGGCGGTTGCGGAGCGTGCCGTCGACGCCCAGGATCGGCAGCGAGTCGACCAGCGTCGGGCCGACGTTGCTGGCCAGCGCCTGTTGCAGCAGGCGGGCCATGTCGTAGGCGCTGATGCGTTCCTCGCGCGACAGCCCCGAGCCGTTTTCCATCACCAGCCCCGGCATGTCCAGCCCCTGCCTGGCCAGCCACTGGTGGATCACGCGCGACGACTTGTCGGTGCTGGCCGGGCCCTTGCGGTCCATTTCCGCGCCGATCGTCAGGAATAGCTGGCGGGCCATCACGTTGTTCGAATACTTGTTGATGTCGCGCACGATGTCGCCAAGCGGCTGGCCGTAGTGGCGCGCCAGCAGGAAGGCGCCGCGCGGCACGGCGCCGCTGCGCAGCCCCGGCGTGCGTGCAAAGCGGCCGCCGGCGTTCTGCCATTCGGCGACGAATCCGCCCCAGATGAAATCGCTATGGCTCAGCGTGGCCAGGTTGACGATGTGCTCGCCGCAATCGGCCGAATAACTGCCGTCGAACGATGCGACGACCGTGCCGTCCGGCTGCGGCATGATCGCCGGCGTGGCGCGTGACTTCCAGTCGCCGCAGCGGCCGTTGGCCAGCGTCAGCCGGTTGTCCACGCGCAACTGCGCCAGCGCCGGGGTAACTGCAACGCCGACGGTGCGATTGGCCGCGTCGGGCGTGATCGTGAACGAAAGCGTCTTGAAGGCGTAGAGCAGGGCGTCCGGATTCACGTTGTAGGCGCGCTGCGTCTCGCCGTCGATCGTGTAGCCGGCTTCGGCGCCGTCGGCAAAGAAGCTGCGGTCCAGCACCACGTCGCCGTCGATGGTGGCGGCGCCGGTGGACCGGGCCGTGGCCACGAGCTTGGCCATTTCCTCGGGCACCAGCTTGGGATCGCCGCGGCCGCGCAGGTAGACGTTGCCGTGGATCGTGCCGTCGGGGGCGGGCTGGGCGTCGGCGTAGAGCGACGTCAGCCAGCGGAAGTCGGGCCCCAGCAGTTGCAGGCCGGCGAACGTGGTGACCACCTTCATCGTCGACGCCGGATTCATCGGCGTTTCCGCATTCCAGCTCACGCGGGCCTGCGGCGCGCCCACCTTGACGACGTAGAAACTGGCGGCCGACAGCGGCACCTGCGCGCGGCGCAGGGCCGTGGTCACCGTGGCGGGCAGGCCCGACCGCGCGGCGGCGGGATCGGCCGGCTCGGCCCTGGCGCGTGCCACGCCGGCGGTGGCGGCAGCGGTGGCCGCCGCCGTGGCGGCGCGCGCGGCCTTGGTGTTCTTCGAGGGCTTGGCCTGGGCTCCGGACAGGCCGAGGATGAGCAGCGTGGCCGCGACGATGGCGGGCGACAGGCTGCGGCGGAGCAGGGGCGGGCGGTTGGGCATGGCGAGCATGTTAACGCATGGTCCATGCAGCCCGGATGACGTCATGCGACCGTTTCCGGCCGCAATTCCCGCGCGAGGTCGACCCCGCGCCGCGTGGCGGGGCCGCGTCCGCCGGTCAGCCGTTGGCCGACTGGCAGTCGCGCGTGGCGGAGGGCGGGGCGGCGTTGGGCGTGGCGTTCGGGATCGGGAAGACCGCGTCGTACGCCCAGTTGTAGAAGAACGCGTAGACCATGTAGTAGCCGGCCACGGCAATGTCCATGATGAAGGCGTCCACGAGGCCGATGTTCAGGTACCACGCCACCGATGGCAGGAACACGATCAACAGCCCACCTTCGAACATGACCGCATGGAGCACGCGGATCGGCGTGGACTTCTTGAGCTGGCCCGTGAACCGCAGCATGGCCCGGTCGAACAGGATGTTGTAGACGTAGTTCCACGTGGCGGCGATCAGCGCGGCGACCGCGCCGACGATGCCCATCTGGTGCAGGTCGTAGCCAAAGACCAGGCTGGCCAGCGGGGCAAAGACGATCAGACCGATGACCTCAAACCCGACGGTGTGACGGATACGGTCCGCAGTGGTACGCATGTGATTCTCCAGATGCCCGGGTATCGGGCGACGATGGGCGCCATTCTATCGGCCAGACAGCGGGTCGCAAGTTGGATACCATCTGCCAAACCGATAGATCGCGGAGTGACCCGTCCCATGAGCCTGTCCCTGGACCAACTGCAGGCCTTCGCCGCCGCCGCCGAGACCGGCTCTTTCTCCGCCGCCGCCCGGCGCCTGGGCAAGGCCCAGTCGGTCATCAGCGCGGCAGTGGCCAATCTGGAAGTCGACCTGGACACCGCGCTGTTCGACCGCAGCGCGCGCTACCCCGTGCTGACGCCGGCCGGCGAGCGGCTGCTGCTGGAGGCGCGCGTGATCCTGGAGCGCTGCGAGCATTTCCGGGGCGTCGCCAAGAGCCTGGGCGAGGGCGTGGAGTCGCGGCTCACGCTGGCCGTCGACGAGCTGTATCCCGAGGAAACGCTGGGCGAGCTGCTGACCGAGTTTTCCGAGCGCTTTCCGTCCGTCGAGCTGGAAGTCCTGTTCCCGCTGATGGAGGACGTGAGCCGGCTGGTGCTGAGCCAGTGCGCGGACCTGGGCATCATGTGGCGCCAGGAAATCCTGCCGCCGGAACTGGGCTTCCACGCGCTGGGCTGGGTGCCGATGCCGATCATCTGCGCGCCCGACCACCCGCTCGCGGCGCATCCCCGCGTCGACTTCGAGGACCTGAAGCGCTACCGCCAACTGATGGTCGCCACGCGCAGCGACAGCGAGGAAAAGAAACGGCTGCGCGTGGCCGCCGAGGTCTGGTGGGTGGAAAGCCAGTGGGTCATCGTCGAACTGGTCAAGCGCCGCCTGGGCTGGGCCTTCGTCCCCTGGCACGTGGCCGCCAACTCCCCGGCCGCCGCCGGCCTGGTATCGCCGCAGGTGACCTTCCAGGACCAGGACTGGCCCGTGGCGATGGAACTGGTCTGGCACAAGCAGCGCCCGCTGGGCAAGGCCGCCACATGGCTGCGCGAGCGGGTCAGCCAGCAGGCGCTGCCGGTGCCGGCGGGGCGCTAGGGGGGATGCCGTGGGTTACCGGTCGAGAAACCAGCGCACGAAATTGGCGGCACGCCGATCCGCCGAGGTGGGCGGGAACGTCAACGTGTGGAGCTCGAACGTCCCGCCCCGGACAGGCTGCGCGGCGTCGGTATATCGAATCTCGTTGTCGCCAACGTCGAATTTGTTTGCGGGTGACCAGGGCGCGAAGTGATAGCTGCGATGCGCCAACAGTCTCCCCAGCCGGTCGTAGACGCGAAGGCGGGCCTCATGCGGATGGCCGGCCGGGCCGTCAGGAAGGCTGCAAACCTCCAGAACATAACCCGCGCCGGCGAGCGTTCTTTCGGCCGACCCACAATCCCAGGGACGAGGGTCCAGGCGGAGGGCATAGATGGCAACGGTGCCTGCCAGAAGCAGGCACAGCAGGGAGAAGGTCCGTAGCCGGACCCAGGTTTTCTCGGACATGAGTGATGGGGATTACGGGTCGTTCGTCAGCGCTCCTGTCGATGCGTGACGACGATAGATAGCGCGACACGCTAACGCAGCCCCGGTCCGTTGTCTCTCGCACTTCTACGAATTTGCCGTCATGCCGCCGGCCGCCTTTCCCAATGTCACGACGCCCCGCCCGCGGCCCCCTGCTGCGGGGCGGGCTGTGCCGGCTGGGTGGCCTGTGGTGCGCCGTCGGCGGTCGGGCCATGCCACCCACCCCCCAATGCCTTGATCAGCGTCACGGCCGCCGTGTACTGGCGGCCCGTGATCGATAGCGCCGTGCGTTCGGCGGTGTAGGCGGCGGTCTGGGCGGTCAGCACGTCCAGCAGGCCGGCGGTGCCGGCCTTGTAGCGGTTGTTGACCAGCGCCAGCGCCTCGCGGGCCGAGCGCAGGGCGTCGTACTGGACCTGCGCTTCCTCGTCCAGCAGGCGGGCGGCGGCGAGGTTGTCCTCGACTTCCTGGAAGGCTTCCAGCACGGTCTGGCGATAGTTGGCGACGGTCTGGTCGTAGGCGGCCACGGCCTGGGCCTTGGCGGCGCTGCGCAGGCCGCCGTCGAACACGGTGCCGGCCAGGCCGGCGCCGACCGACCATACGCGGTCCGGCAGCGACAGCCAGCGCGCGAGCGTGCTGGCTGTCAGCCCGCCCGATGCGGACAGCGAGAGCGTCGGGTAGTACGCGGCCTGCGCCACGCCGATGTCGGCGTTGGCCGATGCCATGCGGCGTTCGGCGGCGGCGATGTCCGGGCGGCGTTCGAGCAGCGTCGACGGCACCGCCACGGGCACGCGCGGCAGCGTGACGTCGGCATCGGCCACGGCCAGCGCCAGGTCGGCCGGCGGCTTGCCGACGAGCACGGCCAGCGCGTGTTCGTACTGGGCGCGCGTGATCCGGATGTCGATCAACTGGGCCTGGGCGGACTTGAGCTGGGTCTCGGACTGCAGCACGTCGGAGCGCTGCGCCGTGCCGGCCTGGTACTGGTTCTGCACCAGTTGCAGCGAGCGCTGGTAGTCGGCCACGGTGCGTTCCAGCAGCGCGCGCTGGGCATCGGCCACGCGCAGCAGGAAGTAGCTCTGCGCCAGCGTGGCCTGCGTGGACAGCAGCGTCGATGCCAGGTCGGCCTCGCTGGCCTGCGCGCCGGCCTGGGCGCTTTCCACCTGCCGGCGGATGCGGCCCCAGACGTCGATCTCCCATGTGGCGGACAGCGTCGCGTTCTGGCCGTTGGTGATGCGGCCGCCCGAGCTGGACGCGCCGCGCGACACGCCCGCGTTGGCGCCCACCGTCGGGAAATAGCCGGCGCGCGCGGCCGCCAGCGCGGCGGTGGCCTGGCGGTAGACGGCCTCGGCGGCCTTGATGTTCTGGTTCGATACCTGGACCTGCGACATCAGGCCGTCGAGCACCGGATCGTCGAACGCGCGCCACCAGTCGGGGCGGGCCATCGTGTCCTGCGGCTCGGCGGTCTTCCAGTCGCCGGTCCAGGCGGGCATCGCGTCGCCGGCTTCCTTGAACGCCTTGGGCACGGGGGCGTCGGGGCGCTGGTAGTCGGGGCCCACCGCGCAGCCGGCCAGCAGGGCGCAGGCCAGGGCAACGGCGGAGAACGAGGCCGGGATCGGAAAATGGCGGCGGAACATTGCGGGAGCTTTCATCAGTGTTCAAGGTGCGGCGCGGCGCCATCGCCACGGCCGCGCTGGCGGCGGGCGCGCCAGGCGTTGACTTTCAGGCGCCAGCGGTCGAGCGTCAGGTAGACCACTGGCGTCGTGTAGAGCGTGAGCAACTGGCTGACCACCAGGCCGCCGACGATGGAGATGCCCAGCGGGGCGCGCAGCTCGGCGCCGTCGCCGCGGCCGATGGCCAGCGGGATGGCGCCCAGCAGCGCCGCCGCCGTGGTCATCATGATCGGCCGGAAGCGCAGCAGGCAGGCGCGGAAGATGGCGTCGCGCGGGCTCAGGCCGTCGCGGCGTTCGGCGTCGATGGCGAAGTCGATCATCATGATCGCGTTCTTCTTAACGATCCCGATCAGCAGGATCACGCCGATCAGCGCGATGATGCTGAACTCGGTCTTGAACAGCAGCAGCGCCAGCAGCGCGCCCACGCCGGCCGACGGCAGCGTCGACAGGATCGTCAGCGGGTGCACGTAGCTTTCGTACAGAATGCCCAGCACGATGTAGATCGTGATGATGGCCGCCAGGATCAGTAGCGGCTGGCTCTTGAGCGAGTCCTGGAACGCCTTGGCACCGCCGGCGAAGTTGGCCTGCAGCGTCTCGGGCGCGCCGATCTGGGCCATCGCCAGCTTGATGGCGTCGGTGGCCTGCGACAGCGAATAACCTTCGGCCAGGTTGAACGAGATGGTCGACGCCGCGAACTGGCCCTGGTGGTTCACGCCCAGCGGCGTGCTGGTGGGCACCACGCGGGCAAAGGCCGACAGCGGCACGCGGTTGCCGTTGCCGGTGACCACGTAGATGTCCTGCAGCGCGTGCGGCCCCTGCAGGTACTCGGGGCTCAGTTCCATGACCACGCGGTACTGGTTCAGCGGGTGGTAGATCGTCGACACCAGCCGCTGGCCGAAGGCATCGTTCAGGATGGCGTCCACCTGCTGGGCCGTCACGCCGAGCTTGGACGCCGTGTCGCGGTCGATGATGACCGACGTCTGCAGGCCCTTGTCGTTGGTGTCGGTGTCCACGTCCTCCAGCCCCTTGATGTTCGAGATGGCCGCGCGCACCTTGGGTTCCCAGGCGCGCAGCACCTCCAGGTCATCGGACTGCAGCGTGAACTGATAGGCCGAACTGCTCTGCCGGCCGCCCACGCGGATGTCCTGCACCGGCGTCAGGAACAGGCTTGCGCCGGGCTCCCTGGCCAGCTTCACGCGCAGCCGGGCGACGATCTGGTCGGCCGTCTCGGTGCGCTCGGACAGCGGCTTTAGCGTCACGAACATCTGGCCCGTGTTGCGCTGGGAGCCGCCCGTGAAGCCGGTGACGTTGACCACGGCCGGATCGGACTGGACGATCTTGATGAAGCTGTCGAGCTTGGTCCGCATCAGCTGGAACGACGTGGCCTGGTCCGCGCGGATGAAGCCGATCAGCCGGCCCGTGTCCTGCTGCGGAAAGAACCCCTTGGGCACGATCACGTACAGGTACACGTTCAGCGCGATGGTCAGCAGCAGCACGATCCAGACGACCGGGCCGTGCCGCAGCGCCACGCCCAGCGTGCGGCCGTAGGCGTCCTGCATCCAGGTGAAGACGCGCTCGCTGGCGCGGTAGAAGCGGCCCTGCGGCACGTCCGGGCGGGGCGTGCGCAGCAGCCGCGCGCACATCATCGGCGTGGTGGTCAGCGACACCACCAGCGACACCAGGATGGCCACCGACAGCGTGATGGCGAACTCCTGGAACAGCCGGCCGACGATGCCGCCCATCAGCAGCAGCGGGATGAACACGGCGATCAGCGACAGGCTCATCGACAGCACCGTGAAGCCCACCTCGCGCGCGCCGCGCAGCGCGGCGGCCAGCGGCTTCATGCCTTCCTCGATGTGGCGCGAGATGTTCTCCAGCACCACGATGGCGTCGTCGACCACGAACCCCGTGGCAATCGTCAGCGCCATCAGCGAGAGGTTGTTCAGCGAGAAACCGGCCAGGTACATGACCGAGAACGTACCCACCAGCGACACCGGCACGGCCACGCTGGGGATCAGCGTGGCGCGCACGTTGCGCAGGAACACGAACACCACCATGATCACCAGCGCCACCGAGATCATCAGCGTGTGCTCCACCTCGCGCAGCGACGCGCGGATGGTGGGCGTGCGGTCCATCATCACGTCCATCGAGATCGTGGCCGGGATCATCTTGCGCAGCGTCGGCAGCATCGCGTTGACGCGGTCCACCGTCTCGATGATGTTGGCGCCGGGCGACCGGTTCAGCACCAGCAGCACCGACGGCTTGCCGTTGGCCGACCCCGCATTGCGGATGTCCTGCACCGAATCCACCACATTGGCCACGTCCTGCAGCCGCACCGGCACCGCGAACGAGTTGGGGCCCGGGTTGGCCGTGTTGCCGCCCGTGGCGCCGGTGCTGATGGTCTGCGTGCCGCTGCTGGTGGTGATGGTGGTCGTGGTGACGCCGTTGACGGTCTTGGTGCTGACGTTGCCGCCGGCGGCCGCGTTGGCCGTGCTGGCGATCAGCGCGCCGGCCGAGGTCGACGAATACGTGCCCGGCGTGGCGTAGCGGATGATCAGCGGCATGTAGTCCTTGGCCGCCATCGCCTGGTCGTTGGCATACACCTGCCACGCCGTGCTGGCGTTGTCCAGGATGCCCAGCGGCCGGTTGGCGTTGGTGGCGCTGATCGTGTTGCGCACATCCTCCAGCGAGATGCCGTACTGGTTCAGCGCCGTGGGATTCAGCTCCACGCGCACGGCCGGCAGCGACGAGCCGCCAATCGTCACCTGGCCCACGCCCTCCACCTGCGACAGCTTCTGCGAGAGGATGGTGGACGCCGCGTCGTAGAGCTGGCCGCGCGACATGGTGGGCGACGTCAGCGCGATGATCATGATCGGCGCGTCGGCCGGGTTGACCTTGCGGTAGGTGGGATTGTTCGGCAGGCTCGTGGGCAGCGTGGCGCGGGACGCGTTGATGGCGGCCTGCACGTCGCGCGCTGCGCCGTCGATGTCGCGCGACAGGTCGAACTGCAGCGTCACGCGCGTGGAGCCCAGCGAGCTGCTCGACGTGATCTCGGTGACCCCGGCAATCGCGCCAAGCGCGCGCTCCAGCGGCGTGGCCACGGTGGCGGCCATGGTCTCCGGGCTGGCGCCGGGCAGCGACGCCGAGACCGAGATCGTCGGAAAGTCCACCTGCGGCAGCGGCGATACCGGTAGCAGCCGGAACGCGGCCAGCCCCGCCAGCAGGATGCCGATGGTCAGCAGCGCGGTGGCAACCGGGCGATGGATGAAGGCGGCCGACAGGTTCATCGCAGGGTCGGCTCCTGCGGATGGCGCGGCGCCACGCCGCCGTCACCGCTGTCGTCGCCAGCGTTGCCCGTGCCGCCCGTGCCGCCCGTGCCGTCATCGCCACCCTCGTCCGGGTCGCCGAAGCGGCGCTTGCGCCAGCCCTTGAGCCGGTACGCCACCCGGTCAAACGCCAGGTAGATCACCGGCGTGGTGAACAGCGTCAGCACCTGGCTGACCAGCAGGCCGCCCACCATCGTGATGCCCAGCGGCCGGCGCAGCTCGGACCCGATGCCCGAGCCCAGCATCATCGGCAGCGCCGCCAGCAGCGCGGCCATCGTGGTCATCAGGATCGGCCGGAAGCGCAGCAGGCACGCCTGGAAGATCGCGTCGTACGGCTTCATGCCGTGCTCGCGTTCGGCTTCCAGCGCGAAGTCGATCATCATGATCGCGTTCTTCTTGACGATGCCGATCAGCAGGATGATGCCGATGATGGCGATGATGCCCAGGTCCTGCCGGAACAGCAGCAGCGCCAGCAGCGCGCCCACGCCGGCCGACGGCAGCGTCGACAGGATGGTCACCGGGTGGATGGTGCTCTCGTACAGCACGCCCAGCACGATGTACATCGTCACCACGGCGGCCAGGATCAGCCAGAGCGTGTTCGACAGCGACGCCCGGAACGCCAGCGCGGCGCCCTGGAATTCGGTGGCCATCGAGATCGGCAGGCCGATTTCCTGCTCCACCTTCGTGATCTTGTCGACGGCGGCGCCCAGCGACTCGCCCGGCGCCAGGTTGAACGAGATCGTCGCGGCCGGGAACTGGCCCTGGTGGTTGATGACGAGCGGCCCGGTACGCTCGGAAATACGCGCGATCGACCCCAGCGGCACCTGTCCGCCCGACGACGACGGCAGCCGCAGCTCGGCCAGCGACGCCGGGCTGGTGCGGAATTCCGGCATGGTCTCCAGCACCACGCGGTACTGGCTGGCTTGCGTGAAGATCGTGGAGATCAGCCGCTGGCCGAAGGCGCTGTAGAGCGCGCTGTCGATCACGGCCGTAGTGATGCCGAAGCGGGCGGCGGCGTCGCGGTCGATCTCGACGAACGCACGCAGGCCGTTGTTCTGCTGGTCGCTGGCCACGTCGCGCAGCTCGGGCTCGCGCTGCAGGCGTTCCACCAGCTTCGGCACCCATTCGGCCAGCACGTTCGGATCGGGGTCCTCCACCGTGAACTGGTACTGCGTGCGCGCGACGCGGTCCTCGATCGTCAGGTCCTGCACCGGCTGCATGTAGAGCGCCACGCCGCCCAGCTTCTGCACGGCCGCCTGCAGGCGGTCGGTCACCACCGCCATGCTGTCGCGCTCGTCCTTGGGCTTGAGGTTGATCAGCATGCGGCCGGCGTTGATGGTCTGGTTGGTGCCGTCCACGCCGATGAACGACGAGACGCTGGCCACGGCCGGGTCCTCCAGGATCACCTTCTGCACCGCTTCCTGCTTGCGGCCCATCGACTGGAACGAACTGGTCTGCGCGGCCTCGGTGATGGCCTGGATCACGCCGGTGTCCTGCACCGGGAAGAAGCCCTTGGGCACCAGCAGGTAGAGCAGGCCGGTCAGCACCAGCGTGCCGACGGCCACCACCAGCGTGGCGGTCTGCCGCGCCAGCACCCATTCCAGCGCCCGGCCGTACCTGGCGATCACGTTGTCGAAGAAGCGGCCCGTGGCCAGGTGGAAGCGCGATTGTTCGGACTCGGGCACGTGGCGCAGCAGCCGCGCGCACATCATCGGCGTCAGTGTCAGCGACACCACGGCCGAGATCAGGATGGAGACCGCCAGCGTGATGGCGAACTCGCGGAACAGCCGGCCCACCACGTCGCCCATGAACAGCAGCGGGATCAGCACGGCCACCAGCGAGAACGTCAGCGAGATGATCGTGAAGCCGATCTGCTTGGACCCCTTTAGCGCGGCCGCCATCGGGGAATCGCCTTCCTCGATGTAGCGCATGATGTTCTCGATCATCACGATGGCGTCGTCCACCACGAAGCCCGTGGCGATGGTCAGCGCCATCAGCGTGAGGTTGTTGATCGAGAAGCCGGCCAGGTACATCACGCCGAACGTGCCCACCAGCGACAGCGGCACCGCCACGCCCGGGATGATCGTGGCCGACACGTTGCGCAGGAAGATGAAGATCACCATCACCACCAGCGCGATGGCCAGCAGCAGCTCGAACTCCACGTCGCGCACCGAGGCCCGGATGGTGGTGGTGCGGTCGGTCAGCAGCTGCACGTGGACCGACGCCGGCAGCGCCGCCTGCAACTGCGGCAGCAGTGTCTTGATGCGGTCCACCACCTCGATCACGTTGGCGCCGGGCTGGCGCTGGATGTTCACGACGATGGCCGGCCTGGCGTTGGCCCAGGCGGCCAGGCGGCTGTTCTCGGGGCCGTCGACGATCTCGGCCACGTCGGTGATGCGGATCGGCGCGCCGTTCTGGTAGCCGATGATGATCTGCCGGTACTCGTCGGCGGACTTGAGCTGGTCGTTGGCGTCGATGGTGGACGCGCGCGACGGGCCGTCGAAGCTGCCCTTGGCGCCGTTCACGTTGGCGCTGCCGATGGCCGTGCGCAGGTCGTCGATCGACATGCCCAGGTTGGCCAGCGCCGTCGGGTTGGCCTGGATGCGCACGGCCGGGCGCTGGCCGCCGCTGATCGTCACCAGCCCCACGCCCTGGATCTGCGAGATCTTGGCCGCCACGCGGGTGTCCACCATGTCCTGCAGCTTGGGCAGCGGCAGCGTGTCGGACGTCATCGCCAGCGTCATGATCGGCGCGTCGGCCGGGTTGACCTTGCTGTAGACGGGCGGCATCGGCAGGTCGGCCGGCAGCAGGTTGCCGCCGGCGTTGATGGCGGCCTGCACCTCCTGCTCGGCCACGTCGAGCGACAGCGACAGCTCGAACTGCAGCGTGATCACCGACGCGCCGCCCGAGGACGACGACGACATCTGCTTCAGGCCCGGCATCTGGCCGAACTGGCGCTCCAGCGGTGCGGTGACCGACGACGTCATCACGTCGGGGCTGGCGCCGGGGTAGAGCGTGGTCACCTGGATGGTCGGGTAGTCGACCTCAGGCAGCGCGGAAAGCGGCAGCAGCTTGAATGCGACCAGCCCCGACAGCAGGATGGCCAGCATCAGCAGCGCCGTGGCGACTGGCCGCTCGATGAAGATGCGTGAAGGATTCATGCCTTGCCCGTCCTGCGCTTACTGCTGCGGCCGCTGACCGACGCTGGCGCCCGGGTTGGCCGGCGAGTTCGTGGTCGGGTTGGGATTGGTGTCGGCGTCGCGCAGGCGGCGCTCGCCGGGCAGCCCGGCGGCATCGCTGGCCGCGCCATGCGCCGCGCTGGCCCCGTGCGCACCGCTGGCGCCGCCCCAGTTGCCGCGCCGGCCCCGCGCGCGCGGCGCGCTGGACGGCTGCAACTGCGCGGCCCGGGCGGCCGGGTCTACCGCCTCCACGACCATGCCTTCCTTGAGCCGGTCGGCGCCGTCCACGACCACGCGCTGGCCCGGCTCCAGGCCCTTCAGCACGACGGTGCGGGTGCCGTCGGTCGGTCCCAGCGTCACCACCTGGACCTTCACGGCGCTGTCGTCGCCCACCACGTAGACGAAGGTGCCCTGCTGGCCACGCTGGATGGCGGCCACGGGGATCACGGTGGCGTCCTCCATGGTGTCCACGCGCGTGCGCACGTTGACGAACTGGTTCGGGAACAGCATCCCGTCGGTGTTCTGGAAGATCGCCTTGAGCTTGACCGTGCCGGTGGTGGTGTCGATCTGGTTGTCGGTCGTCAGCAGCGTGCCTTCGGCAAGCTGGTTGCGCATCTGGCGGTCCCAGGCCTGGACGGCCAGCTTCTCGCCGGCGTTGAGCTTCCTGAGCACCGACGGCAGGTTGTCCTCGGGGATCGTGTAGAGCACGGTGATCGGCTGGATCTGCGTGATCAGCGCGATGCCGTTGGTGTCGCCGGTGTTGACGATGTTGCCCGGATCCACCTGGCGCAGGCCGATGCGGCCCGACGTGGGCGCCACGATCCGCGTGTAGCCCAGGTTCAGCCGCGCGTTGTCGACGTTGCCCTGGTCGGTCTTGACCGCGCCCTCGTACTGGCGCACCAGCGCGTCCTGGGTGTCCACCTGCTGCTTCGAGATCGAATCCTGCGCCAGCAGCGTCTTGTAGCGCTGCTGGTCCAGCCGGGCGTTCTGCAGCAGCGCCTGGTCGCGCGCAAGCTGGCCCACGGCCTGGTCCAGCGCGGCCTGGAACGGGCGCGGATCGATCTCGGCCAGCACGTCGCCGGCCTTGACCATCTGGCCTTCCTTGAACAGCACCTTGAGCAGCGGTCCCGACACCTGAGCCCGCACCGTGACGTTGGCCACCGGCGTGACGTTGCCCAGCCCGTTCAGCACCACGTCCATGTTGCGCCGGGTGACCGTGCTGACCACCACCGGCGAGCGCGGCATCGCGTTCGCCCCGCCCGGCCCCCGCCGGCTCGCGCCCATGCCCGGCGCGCCACTGGCGCCCCCGGCGGCGGCCCCGGCTGCCGGGGTGTCCGCGCGGTGGCCGTACCAGTACCAGGCGGCACCCGCCAGCACGACGATCACGGCGGCGGCAATCCAGGTGCGGCGGCGCGGGCGCGACGGACCGCGCGGCGGGGTGGGGGGGGAGAGGCTGACCTTGTTGTGGGTTGGACATGAACGGAATCCTGGGAACCGGCACGACGAAAAAAGGGGGCGCGTGCCAAACGTATCGCACAGCGGTTGTGACGGCGAAGTGGCAGAAGTATGCCGCATCGCGGGGGCAGGGCGACCCGCCGTCGGATGGGATGGCGCCCGGCATGGGCGCGACACGGGTTGAAGGATAATGTGCAGCCGTCAGCCCCCGTATTTCGCGCCTTCCCGCTTTTATTACACCGGGTTACGGGCGGCGCGGGTGTAACCTCCAGAAACAAAACGCCCGGCGCGGTTTGCAAAGTTGCATGCCGGTCCTGACTATCATGTGCCTATGCGTACAAACCAGCCCACCCAGATCCTTGTCGTCGACGACGACCCCGAACTGCGCGACCTGCTGCGCGAGTACCTGACATCGCAAGGCTTTGCCGTGTCGGTGCTGCACGACGGCGACGGCCTGCAGGCCCGGCTGGAGCGCGAGCGCCCCGCCCTGATCGTGCTGGACCTGATGATGCCCAAGGTCGACGGCCTCACGGCCCTTCGCAACCTGCGTGCCAAGAACGACGACATCCCCGTGATCCTGCTGACCGCCCGGAGCGACGAGATCGACCGGATCGTCGGGCTGGAGATTGGCGCCGACGACTACCTGGGCAAGCCGTTCTCGCCGCGCGAGCTGCTGGCGCGGATCAACGCGGTGCTGCGCCGCAAGCTGGCCCGGCCCGCCGCCGCGCCCGAGGACCGCGAATCGGTGGCCTTCGGCCCGTTCCGCGTGAACTTCCGCCAGCGCTCGCTGGAACGCAGCGGGCAGGCCGTCAACATCAGCGACACCGAGTTCGCGCTGCTGAAGCTGCTGCTGATGCATCCGCTGGAGGTGCTGTCGCGCGAGCGGATCGTGGAGCTGATGTACGGCACCGCCAACGGCATCAGCGACCGTGGCATCGACGTGCAGATCTGGCGCCTGCGCCGCCTGCTGGACGAGGACGCGCAGCGCCCGCGCTATATCCAGACCGTCCGTGGCCGCGGCTACACCTTCGTGCCGGACGAGGCCGAAGACAGCGTCCCGCAATAACTTCCTGGCATGAAGCTGAGAATCGATACCCTGTTCGGGCGGATGGCGCTGCTGATTGCCGCCGTGCTGGTGATCAGCCATTTCTCGTGGCTGGCCATCCTGCGCATGGACCGGCGCCAGCAGCAGATCGACTATTCGGTGGAACAGATGCTGTTCCAGCTCGACAGCATCCAGCGCGCGCTGGACGCCAGGCCGCCGGTGCCGCTGCCCAGCCTGGTGGAGGTGGCGGACACGGCCGCCGCCGACGAGCACGCCGGTCCGGCCAAGGCCGGCCGCCCGCGCCGGCTGGTGGAGCAGTTCACGGGCCGCCTGCCGCCGGGGTCCGAGGTGCGGCTGGAGGACGAGCTGTCCACGCCCCGGCTCTGGATCAAGCTGCCGAACCGCAGCCGCTGGATCGCCATGCCGATCCTGTTCGTGCACAACCCGCCGCCCGACAACCGGCTGATGCCGGGCGTGGTGCTGGTGGTGGGCGTGGCCATCGTGTTCGCGCTGTTCGTGGCGTGGCAGATCCAGCGCCCGGTGCGCGACATGGCCGAGGCGGCCGAGAAGGTGTCGCGCCAGCAGGTGGTGCCGCCGCTGCGCGAGCGCGGGCCGCACGAGCTGCGCCAGTTGATCGAGCGTTTCAATCGCATGGTGGCCGACCTGTTCCGCATCGACCAGGAACGCAACACGATGCTGGCGGGCATCGCCCACGACCTGAAGACCCCGCTGGCCCGGCTGCGGCTGCGCGCCGAGATGCTGTCCGATCCCAAGGCGGCGGCCGGGGTGACGCGCGACGTCGACTCGATGTCGGCCATCGTCGAGCAGTTCCTGAGCTTCGCCCAGAGCAGCGAGCCCACCGCCCGGCCGGTGCCGGTGGACAAGCGCATCGGTGAGTTGGCCGCGTCGCTGCAGGAGCAGGACCGTCAGGTGGTGCTGGAACTGGCCGCCGGCGACGGTTTCCGGATGATCGCCACGCAACTGGACCGCATCATCGGCAACCTCGTGGACAACGCCTACGCGTACGGCGCGCCGCCCGTGTGCGTGGCGACGGCCCGTACCCAGGAGGGCTGGCGGCTGACCGTGGAAGACCAGGGGCCGGGCATCCCGGCGGAAGCCATCGAGCGCGTGACCATGCCGTTCGTCCGGCTGGACCCGGCCCGTGGCGGCAACGCCCACTCGGGGCTGGGCCTGGCGATTGTCGACCGGCTGGTCCGCCAGGGCGGCGGCCGCCTGACCATCAGCAACCGCGAGGAAGGCGGCCTGCGCGTGGAAATGGTGTTCCCGTTCACGGCACTGGCCCAGGCCGCCTAGGCCGCGTAGATGTTGCGCTGGTTTGCGCCCCTCTCCCGCACGCGGGAGAGGGGTCGGAGGAGAGGGCCGGCCGTCCAGTCAGCGACTGGCCGTCCCCTCAAGCCTTCTTCTTCTCCCCGATCCGGCTTTCCTTGCCGGCCAGCAGCTTGGCGATGTTGGCGCGGTGGCGGGCGATCAGCAAGATGCTGATGACCAGCACGGCGCCGGCGATGACGTCCACGCCGGACGTCAGCACGTAGAAGAACGGCGCGAAGATCGCGGCCACCAGCGCGGCCAGCGACGAATAGCGGAAGAAGAACGCGATGATCAGCCACGTGGCCAGCGTGCCCGCGCCCAGGATCGGGTCGATGGCGAACAGGATGCCGGCCGCCGTGGCCACGCCCTTGCCGCCCGCGAAGCGGTGGAAGACCGGGAACAGGTGGCCCAGGAACACGGCCAGTGCCGCCAGCGCGATGCCGGTGTCGTCGATGCCGTAGCGCGCGCCGACGTACCGGGCCAGCATGACCGCCACGTAGCCCTTCAGGCCGTCGCCCAGCAGCGTCAGGATGGCGGCCTTCTTGTTGCCGGTGCGCAGGACATTGGTGGCGCCGGGGTTGCCCGAGCCGTAGCTGTGCGGGTCGGGCAGGCCCATGACCTTGCTGACCACGACGGCGAACGACACCGATCCGATCAGGTAGGCGATGACGGCAGAAATCAGGTTGACCATTGTTGGGTGATGAAGACAAGGAATTTCAGGCTGGCGCGATTGTAGCGCGGCAGCGTGGCCGTGGACTCCGGGGTTACCCCACGGGCCACGGGCCGGCCATCGGGCTCAGTCCGGCAGCGCGCAGGCCACCGGGCTGGCTTCCAGCACGTCGGTCAGCACGGCCGGCGCGATGCTGACCAGATAGCCGCGCCGCCCGCCATTGATATAGATCGTCTCCAGCGCCAGCACGCTGCCTTCCACGTACACCGGCATCCGCTTCTTCGTGCCGAACGGCGACGTGCCGCCCACCAGGTAGCCGCTGTGCCGCTGCGCCACCTCGGGCTTGCACGGCTGAACGCTCTTGGCGCCGATCTGGCGCGCCAGGTTCTTGGTCGACACCGAGCAGTCGCCGTGCATCAGCACGATCAGCGGCCGGGCGGCCTCGTCCTCCATGACCAGCGTCTTGACCACGTTGTGCTCGGGCACGCCAAGCTGGCGCGCCGATTCGCCGGTGCCGCCGTGGTCGACATAGTCGTAGGGATGCTCGCCGAAGGCCACGCCGCGCTTGCGCAGCAACTGCGTGGCCGGGGTCTCGGAGACGTGTTTCTGTTTGCTCATGGGATGCAAGCCCGCGCTGGCGTCAGCCGCGCGGATGGTGGTGCAGGTGCAGCTCTCGCAGGCGCTCGCGCGCCACGTGCGTGTAGATCTGCGTCGTGGAGATGTCGGCGTGGCCCAGCAGCAGCTGCACCACGCGCAGGTCGGCGCCGTGGTTGAGCAGGTGCGTGGCAAACGCGTGCCGCAGCGTGTGCGGCGACAGCGGCGCATGGATGCCGGCGTCGCGCGCGTGCTTCTTGATGAGGTGCCAGAACGCCTGGCGCGTCATGCCCTCGCCGCGCTGGGTCACGAACAGCGCGTCGCTGGCGCGGCCGGCCAGCAGCGCCGGACGGCCCTCGGCCAGGTACTGGCGCAGCCAGTCGCCAGCCTGGGCGCCGAACGGCACCAGCCGCTCCTTGTTGCCCTTGCCGCCCACCACGCGCGCCACGCCCTCGTTCAGGCCGATCTCGATCGTCTTCATGCCGGTGAGTTCGGAGACTCGCAGGCCGCTCGCGTACATCAGCTCCAGCATCGTGCGGTCGCGCAGGCCCAGCGGCGTGCCGGTGTCGGGCGCTTCGAGCAGGGCTTCCACCTGCGCCTCGGACAGCGTCTTCGGAAAGCGCGGCGGCTGCTTGGCCGGCCGCAGCAGCAGGCAGGGGTCGGCCTCGATCATGTGCTCGCGCAGCGCCCACTGGTAGAAGCGGCGGAATACGGTGAGCCGCCGGTTGGCCGACGACGCGCGCGTTTCCGTATGGCGCGCCGAGAAGTAGCCCGACAGCGCCGTATCGTCCACGGCCAGCAGCGCGCAGGTGCCGGTCTCGTGCAGCCAGCGCGCCAGCAGCGCCAGGTCGCGGCGGTAGGCGTCGATGGTGTTGCGCGACAGGCCGTCTTCCAGCCACAGGGCGTCGCAGAACCGGTCGATCAGCGCCAGGTCCTCGTCCAGCGTGGCGCTCATAGCAGCATCGCCCCTTCGTGCCGCAGCAGCCAGCGCTTGACGCCCAGGTGGAAGCCTTCCTCGCCATGGTGGGCAAAGCCGCCCAGCCCGTTGGCGGCCACCACGCGGTGGCACGGGATCACGATCGGAAACCAGTTCTGGCCGCACGCCTGGCCCACGGCGCGCGGCATGCTCTGCAGCCCGCGCGCGATGGTGCCGTAGGTGGTCAGCCCGCCGCGCGGGATGGCGCTGATCGCCTGCCAGACCTTGCGCTGGAAGTCGGTGCCGCGCGTGGCCAGCGGCAGGTCAAACACGACGTCAGGGTTGGCGTAGTAGGCGTTTAGCTGGGCGGCAACCTGGCGGGTCAGCGCGTCGGCCGGGGCGATGTCGGCGAACGATTCGGGCAGGTAGACGATTTCCTGCACCTGCCCGCCCTCGACGCGCACGCCGACCTTGCCGAAGGGCGCGGGCAGGACGGCATCGAAGGGACGTGGCATGGCGGCGGGGCAGGAACGAAGGCGAGGCCCCGATTTTATGCCGATTCTGGCGGGCCGGCGCCAGGACCCTCGCCGCCAGCCCGCCGCCCGGAAAAGAAAAACCACCGGCACGCGGTGGTTTTTGTCGTCGGCGGGCGGGTGCATCCGCCGCTGGCTTACTGCTCCAGCTTGATGTTCTGCACCTTGACCAGGTTCTTCATCTTGTCGAATTCCTTCTTGATCTCGGCGGCGTGCTGGGCCGGGGTGTTGCCCGACGGCTCGGCGCCGGCAGCCTGCAGGCGGTCGACAAAGCCCTTGTCCTGCAGCGCCTTGACCACGGCGCCGTTCAGCTTGGCGATCACGTCGTCAGGCGTGCCGGCCGGGGCCACCAGGCCGTACCAGGCCGGGTCGTTCGGCTCCTTCAGGCCCATTTCGCCAAAGGTCGGCACGTTGGGCAGGCCCTCCACGCGCTTGTTCCAGGCCACCACGATCGGGCGCAGCTTGCCGGCCTTGATGTACGGCATCGACGACGGCAGGTTGTCGACCATGATCGGCACCTGGCCGGCCAGCACGTCGTTCAGCGCCGGGCCCGCGCCACGGTACGGAATGTGGACCATGAAGGTCTTGGTCGACACCTTGAACTGCTCGCCCAGCATGTGGCCGAAGCCGCAGGTGCCCGACGACGCGTACGAGTACTTGCCCGGATTGGCCTTCAGCACGGCCAGGAATTCCTTGTAGTCCTTGGCCGGGAAGCTCGGGTTCACCGCGATCACGTTGGCCACGTTCGCCACGTTGGCGATGGGCTTGAAGTCCTTGATCGGGTCGTACGACAGCTTGGGGTTGCAGGCCGGGTTGACGGCCATGGTCGACACCGTGGAGATGCCGATCGTGTAGCCGTCCGGGGCCGACTTGGCGATGGCGTCGGCGCCAATCGAGCCGCCCCCGCCGGCGCGGTTTTCCACCACCACCGGCTGGCCCAGGATGCGGCTCATCTGGTCGGCCACGCCGCGGCCGACGATGTCGGTCGTGCCGCCCGGCGCGAACGGGATGATCAGGCGGATGGGCTTGCTAGGGTAGTTGCTCTGCGCGTGCGCAATCGATGCCACGGACGCGGTGGCCGCGATGGCCAGGGTCAGTGCGGTCTTTACAGCTTGCATGGATGAGGGTCTCCCGTCGTAAAAGCCGGGCAGGTCGCCCGGGGAGGTCATGAATCACCGGCGCCACGGATGGCGTGAGGCGCCGGCGTGCTTGGATCAGCCGCCCAGCAGGCCGCGCTTCAGGTTGCGGTCCACCGGGTGTTCGCCCAGGAAGATCCGCAGCACGGCCTGATAGAAATCATCGCCCGGGATGGCCTGGCCGCGCGGAATGCCGTTCAGCGTGACCGCGGTGCCGCCATCGGGGGTGAAGTCGAAATTGATGATGTCGCCGCGCTGCGCCGTGCCCAACTGGGTCATCGTGCGTTCCAGCAGCAGCACCCGGTCTGACAGAAGCTGCAACTGCAGCTCGGAATGGTTCTCGCGCAGCCCTTCGTTGAGGGCCTTCACGAACTGGGCCGATTCCACCTCGCGCAGCGGCCGGATCTGTAGCCGCTTCGGCCCGGGGGACCCCAGCGCCACCGTGGCGTTGCGCGCCCGCTCGGGCAGGTACAGCGCCGCCGCGTAGCCCTTGATCACGAACACCTGCCGCAGCCCGGTGCCGTTCAGCGGCAACTGCTTGCCGCCCAGGCGCGCCATGTCGTCGAACCGCACGCCCTCGATCTCCATGGCCGATGCCGCCGGCAGCAGCAGGCCGAACGCCAGCGACGCGCACAGCGAGACGGCAAGGCGGCGGGAAAGCAGGGCGCGGCGGGACGAAGACGGCTCGGACTTCATGGTGCGACAGGCGGTTGCGGCGGGCGGTGCAAAACCGAGGGCAAGGCAAATTCAGCGTGCCATCGTGCATGAAATCTGAAAAAATACCCATCCGTATCTGCCCTAGGCTTCACTTTTGACGAAGCCTGCCGTCGGGCCGGACGATAACGACAACATTCGAGACATGTCTGCCGCCCTGCTGCTCGTGCCGGACTTCAGCCTGATCCTGATCGGCTGGCTGCTGGTCCGATATACCCCGTTTGACCGCACGTTCTGGGCTGGCGTCGAGCGCCTGGTCTATTTCGTCCTGTTTCCCGCGCTGCTGTTGCAGTCGACCAACAGTGCGCGGTTCGATTTCTCCTCCACCTCGGCCATGCTGGGCCTGGCGCTGGCCACGATGGCCTTCGGTATGGTCACCGGCTTCCTGGTCCGGTTTGTCCTGCGGCCTGACCCCGTGGACTTCGCCTCGGGCTTCCAGACCGCCTTCCGTTTCAATTCCTATATCGGCCTGGCGCTGGCGTCCCGCATCGGCGGTGGCGAGGGGCTGGCGCTAATGGCGCTGGTGGTCGGCATCACCGTGCCCATCTGCAACGTGGCGGCGGTCTGGGCGCTGGCCCGGCAGGGCGAGGCCCGGCTGCTGCGCGAACTGGCGCGCAACCCGCTGATCCTTGCCACGGCCATCGGGCTGGCGACCAACCTGCTGGGCCTGCATCCGCCCGAGGTGGTCGGCATGACGCTGGGCCGGCTGGGCTCGGCGTCCACGGCGCTGGGCCTGATGACGGTGGGCGCCGGGCTGCAACTGAGCGGCGCCACGGGGGCAGTGGGGCCGATGGCGTGGTGGACGGCCGTCAAGCTGCTGGCCATGCCGTGCTTCGCCTGGCTGGCCGGGCGCCACCTGCCGCTGACCACGCTGCAGTACGAGATCGTGGTGGTCTACGCCGCGCTGCCGACCGCGTCCAGCGCCTACATCCTGGCCGTGCGCATGGGCGGCAACGGGCCGATGGTGGCGGCCACCATCTCGGCGATGACCGTCGCGGCCGTGGTTACCACGCCGGTCTGGCTCTCGCTGGTCAGCTAGTCGATCAGTCTGCGGCGGGGTCCTGGGCCAGCGCCCAGTCGACATGCTCGCGCACCAGCGGCGTGGCCGTGTCCTGGCAGGCCCGCAGCGCGGCGCGGATGCGCGCGGCCAGCGCCGGATCGTCCGCCGCCGCCCGCCGCAGGCTGTTGCCCAGCCCCACGGCCAGGTTGCGCAGCCAGCGTTCGTGGCCGATGCGCCGGATCGGGCTGCCTTCCAGCCGCTGGTTGAACTCGGCTTCCGTCCAGCCGAACAGGTCGACCATGTCCGGCGCGTCAAAGCCGTTGCGCACGTCGAAATCGGGCAGCGTGGCACGGTGCGCGAACTTGTTCCACGGGCAGGCCAGCTGGCAGTCGTCGCAGCCATAGACGCGGTTGCCCATCGGCGCGCGCAGCGGCTCGGGAATCGGCCCCTTGTGCTCGATGGTCAGGTACGAGATGCAGCGGCGCGCGTCCAGCCGGTATGGCTCCAGGATGGCGCCGGTGGGGCAGATATCGATGCAGCGGCGGCAGCTTCCGCAGTGCGGGGCTTCGGCCGGGTCCGCCGGCAGCGGGATATCGACCAGGATCTCGCCCAGGAAGAACATCGACCCGCCGTCGCGGTCCAGCAGCAGCGTATGCTTGCCGCGCCAGCCCAGCCCGCCCTGGCTGGCCAGCGCCACCTCCATCACCGGCGCCGAGTCGGTGAACACGCGATACCCGAACCTGCCGATCTCGGTCTCGATGCGGGCCGCCAGTTGCTGCAGCCGGTTGCGCAGCACCTTGTGGTAGTCCCGGCCGCGCGCGTACAGCGAGACGACGGCCGTGGCCGGATCGTCCAGCCGGGCCAGCTCGTGGCGCCGCCAGTCGGCGGGGCCGTCGGCCGGCAGATAGGGCATCCGTGCGACGATGGCGCGCACCGTGCCCGGCACCAGTTCATGCGGCCGCGCGCGCCGTGTGCCGTGGTTCGCCATATAATCCATGTCGCCGTGGCAGCCCGCCTGCAACCACGCGAGCAGGCCCGCCTCGGCGTGCCGCAGGTCGACGTCGGCCACCCGGATCTCGTCGAAACCCAGCTCGCGTCCCCACCCGCGCAACGCCACCGCGAGCGAGTCAAGCGCCGCCTGCCCGATGACGGGGGCGGTGGCGGCGGGCGTCGGGACGGCGTCTTGCGCGGGCGGATTCCCGCGGCTCGGCGGGGTGGGGGCGGGCACTGCACGGTCGATCATCCCTGAATTGTACGCAATGCCCCTGCTTGAAGAACGCATCCTCCCGCTGCCCGACGAAGCTGCCACCGGCCGGCTGGGCGCCGCGCTGGCCGGGGCCGTGCGCGCCATGCCGCCGCGCACGGTGCACGTGCAGCTTTCCGGCGACCTGGGCGCCGGCAAGACCACGCTGTCCCGGGCCGTGCTGCGCGCGCTGGGCCACGCCGGCAAGGTCCGCAGCCCCACCTACACGCTGTGCGAGCCGTATCCGGTGCAGCGCGCCGATGGCTCGGCGCTGACCGTCTACCACTTCGACCTGTACCGCTTTGCCGATCCCGAGGAGTGGATCGACGCCGGTTTCCGGGACTGTTTTGCCGAGCCGGCCTTCAACCTGGTGGAATGGCCCGAGAAGGCCGGGCGCCTGCTCGGGGAACCGGACCTGCACGTGTGGCTCCAACCGGACAGCCGCGTGCTGCATTCTGGCGACAATCGTGCCGATAACGGTGCCGATGACGACGCGGATCGCCGCACGGCGACGTTGCGCGCCTATACTCCCACTGGACTTATCCTGCTGAACGCATGCTGATCAAGCGACTTGCCACTGACCGACCCGATGGACCCGACGGCCTGCTGCAGGCCCGCCGGAAATGGATGGCGCAGGCCCTGAAGGTGGGCGCCGGAACGGTCGTCCTGTCGCTCGCGGGCCCGCAGATCGCGTTCGGCGCCGGCATCGTGGCCGTGCGCGTCTGGCCGGCCGAGGACTACACCCGGGTCACCATCGAGTCCGACGAGAAGCTCGTGGCCGTGCACCAGATGATCCGCAACCCGGACCGGCTGGTGGTCGACATCGACGGGCTCGACCTGTCGCCAACGCTGCGCGAGCTGGTGGCCAAGATCACGCCGAACGACCCATACATCCAGTCGGTGCGCGTGGGCCAGAACCGGCCGCGCGTGGTGCGGATGGTGTTCGACCTGAAGGAAGACGTCTCGCCGCAGGTGTTCACGCTGCTGCCGATCGCCGAGTACAAGAACCGGCTCGTGTTCGACCTGTATCCGGTGAATCCGCCCGACCCGCTCTGGAAGCTCGTGCGCGACACCGAGGACAAGCAGCGCCGCTTTGCGTCGAATCCGCCGCCCGCGGGCACCGACGCCGCCATCGCGGGCGCGCCCGCCGGGGCCGAGGAAGATGCCATCGGCGCCATCGTGCGCAAGTTCGAGGACCGCGACCAGTTGCCCCCGGCCACCACCGCGCCGCCGCCCGTGGTGGCGACCGTGAGGCCGAAGCCGTCGGCACCGGACAAGCCGTCCGCGCCGCCCGCGCCGCCGCCGCTGGCCCAGACCAACGTGCCGCCGCCCAGCCAGTTCAAGATGCGCCGGCTGCTGACCGTGGCGCTGGACCCCGGCCACGGCGGCGAGGACCCCGGCGCCATCGGCGCGGCCGGATCGCGCGAGAAGGACGTGGTGCTGCAGATTGCCACCCGGCTGCGCAAGAAGATCGACAACGAACCGAACATGCGCGCGATGATGACGCGCGACTCGGACTTCTTCGTGCCGCTGAACGTGCGCGTGCAGAAGGCCCGGCGCGTGCAGGCGGACCTGTTCGTGTCGATCCACGCCGACGCATTCGTCTCGCCCGAGGCGCGCGGGGCGTCGGTCTTCGCGCTGTCCGAGCGCGGCGCGTCGAGCTCCGCCGCGCGCTGGCTGGCCAACAAGGAAAACAACGCCGACCTGATCGGCGGCACCAACATGGGCAACAAGGACGCCCAGGTGTCGCGCGTGCTGCTGGACCTGTCGACCACGGCCCAGATCAACGACAGCATGCAGGTGGGCAAGTCGGTGCTGGCCGAGATCGGCGGTATCAACAAGCTGCACAAGGGCAGCGTCGAACAGGCCGGGTTTGCGGTGCTCAAGGCGCCGGACATTCCGTCGATCCTGATCGAGACCGCCTTCATCTCGAACCCCGAGGAAGAGCGCAAGCTCAACGACGACGCCCACCAGGAGCAACTGGCCAACGCCATCCTGCGCGGCATCAAGGCGTACTTCGCCAAGAACCCGCCGCTGTCGCGGAATCCGTCGGTGTAGGCGGCGCCACAACACCCGCACCACCAAACAAAAACCGGCGCCTGGGCGCCGGTTTTTTCATGGGCAGGACCGCTCAGGCCCGTACCGTGTTGCGGGCTTCCTTCACGTCGTCGCGGCTGGCGTAGCGGGCGGCCAGCACCGAGCAGACGATCAGCTGGAGCTGGTGGTAGACCATCAGCGGCAGCACCAGCAGGCCCAGCGCCGGGTGGCCGGCGAACAGGATCTTGGCCATCGGGATGCCGTTGGCCAGGCTCTTCTTGGAGCCGCAGAACACCGCCGTGATCTCGTCTTCCACCGAGAAGCCCAGCCGGCGCGCCGTGAACGTGGTCGTGCCCAGGATCACGAACAGCAGGATGGCGGCGATGCCCATCACGGCGCCAATGGTCTGCCACGAATACTGATGCCACAGGCCGGCAGCGGTGGCATCGCAAAACGACGAATACACGATCAGCACGATCACGCCGCGGTCGATCTTGTTGGTGATCTGCTTCTTCCTGGCCAGCCAGTTGCCGATCAGCGGCCGGAACGCCTGGCCCAGCGCGAACGGCAGCAGCAGTTGCAGCGCCACGCCCATCAGCGCGCGGCCCAGCGGCATCGACGCGCCGCTGGCGCTGATCACCAGGCCCATCAGCAGCGGAGTCAGCGCCATGCCGATCAGGCCCGAGATGGTGGCGTTGAAGATGGCGCCGGGCACATTGCCGCGCGCCATCGACGTCATGGCGACCGACGACGACACCGTGGACGGCAGCGCGCACAGGTAGAACACGCCCAGCAGCAACTCCGGCGGCAGCGTGTTGCGCAGCGACAGCATCAGCAGTGCACCCACGATCGGGAACACCACATAGGTGAACGCCTGCACGAACGTGTGCAGCCGCCAGTGCTTGGCCCCGGCCACCAGCTTTTCGCGCGACAGCGCGGCGCCGTGCAGGAAGAAGACCAGCGCGACACCCAGGTTGGTGACGATGCCGAGGTGGAGCGGGCCGTCGCCGGCGCCGATCTCGGGCGCGAGCAGCGCCACGGCGATGGCGCACAGCATGATCAGAACGAACCCGTCGATCAGGTCGTAGGCTTTCTTGAAAGGAGCTAGGAGGGCAGACATCGGGGATAGTGCTTAAGGGTTTCCGCTTGGTATTGGACGCTTGTCTTGCTTAGAATGCAAATTCATTTATTGCATCCATCTATCGCTTCGTTGCATGAATTACACACTGCGGCAATTAAGGGTCTTCCTGGCGGTGGCGGCGCACGGCAGCTTCAGCCGGGCGGCGGATGCCGTGGGACTCACCCAGCCGGCCGTGAGCCGTGGTGTGGCTGAGCTGGAAGACGCGCTGGGCGTCCGGCTGCTCGATCGCACGACCCGCGAGGTGGTGCTGACCGATGCCGGCACCGCGCTCGTTCCGGCACTGGAGCGACTTTTGGGCCAGCTCGATGACACGCTCGAAGAAACCCGCCAATTAGGCGAGCGCTATCGGGGGAGGGTGGTGATAGCCAGTGCGCCGACGATCTCGGCGCGGCTGATGCCGCTGTACGTGTCGGCCTGCGCCAGCCAGTACCCGGAGATCCGGCTGTTCGTGCGCGACAACGTCCAGGCCGACGGCCTGGAGCAGATCCGGGCCGGCGCGGTGGACTTCGGGGTGCTGATCGATCCGCTGGCGCGCGAGGGGCTGACCATCGCGCCGCTGGCGACCGATCCGTTCTGCTTCGTCTGCCGGCGCGACCATCCGCTGGCGCAGGCCGAATCGGTGCCGTGGAGCGCGCTGCATGGCGAGCGGCTGGTGCTGCTGGACTTTGCGTCGGGCAGCCGGCCGCTGATCGACCGGATTCTGGCGCGCCACGGCGTGGCGCCGCAGGTGGTGCAGGAGCTGGGCCACTCGGCCAGCGTGTTCGGCATGGTGGAGGCGGGCATCGGGGCGTCGGTGCTGCCGTCGTTCTCGCTGCCGCTGCCGGAAGCGTCGCCGCTGGTGCCCCGCCCGCTGACGCCGCGCGAGGAGCGCAGCATCGTCATGGTCCGCCGCGAGGACCGCTCGCTGTCGCCGGCCGCCGCGGCGGTCTGGGAGCTGGTCCGGAACCTGCCGATCCCCGCCGAGGCGGCGGGCTGATCAGCCCGTTCCCGGCGGTATCCAGGCTTACTTCGGCTGCATCCGGATCGCGCCGTCCAGGCGGATGACCTCGCCGTTCATCATCGTATTGCCGATGATGGCCTGCGCCAGCCGCGCAAACTCGGCCGGGCGGCCCAGGCGCGGCGGGAACGGCACCATCTTGCCCAGCGCGTCCTGCACTTCGGGCGGCATGCCCAGCAGCATCGGCGTCTCGAACAGGCCCGGCGCGATGGTCATGCAGCGCACGCCGTCGCGGGCCAGGTCGCGGGCGATGGCCAGCGTCATGCCGACCACGCCACCTTTCGACGCCGCATAGGCGGCCTGGCCGATCTGCCCATCGAACGCAGCCACCGACGCGGTATTGATGATCACGCCGCGCTCGCCCTCGGCGTCGGGCGTGTTCTGCACCATGGCCGCCGCCGCCAGCCGGATCATGTTGAACGTGCCGATCAGGTTCACGCGGATCGTCTTCTCGAACGCGTCCAGCGGGTGCGGGCCGTTCTTGCCCACCGTCTTCGACGCCACGGCAATGCCCGCGCAATTGACCAGCCCGGCCAGCCGGCCCAGCTTCACGGCCGCGTCCACTGCCGCCTGGCCGTCGGCCTCGGCGCTGACATCGCACCGGACGAACTGGCCGCCCAGTTCCTGCGCCAGCGCCGTGCCGGCCGCCTCGTTCAGGTCGGCGATGACCACCTTGCCGCCGGCCTTGGCCAGCATCCGCGCCGTGCCTTCGCCCAGCCCCGAGGCGCCACCGGTCACGATGAATACGTTGCCCTGGATGTCCATCCGTCCGTCTCCTTGTTCGTTGTTGCGTGCTGTGGGGGTTCCGCATCGCATGCCGTTTACGTTAACGTAAATCGCCGGGCGGCGGAACCCGCATCGATACGGAGCCCGGCCGGAAAGCAAAACGGCCCAGCCGAAGCTGAGCCGTTTGTCACGGGCGGGGATGCGCCGGGATTACTTCAGCGCCTCGAACACGCTGGCGGTGATCTTGTCGACGTCGCCGACGCCCGAGATCTTGCGGTACTGCGGCGGCGCCACCTTGGCCGAGGCGTCGCCCTTGGCGGCCCAGCCCGAGTAGTAGTCCACCAGCGGGCGCGTCTGCTGCGAGTAGACGTCCAGGCGCTTGCGCACGGTCTCTTCCTTGTCGTCGTCGCGCTGGATCAGCGGCTCGCCGGTCTCGTCGTCGACGTTTTCCACCTTGGGCGGGTTGTAGCGGACGTGGTACGTGCGGCCCGACGCCACATGCACGCGGCGGCCGCTCATGCGCTCGATGATCGCGTCGAACGGCACGTCGATCTCCAGCACGTAGTCGATGGCCACGCCGGCTTCCTTCATGGCCTCGGCCTGCGGGATCGTGCGCGGAAAGCCGTCGAACAGGTAGCCCTTTTCGCAGTCGGGCTGCTTAAGGCGGTCCTTCACCAGGCCGATAATGATGTCATCGGACACCAGACCGCCCGCGTCCATCACTTTCTTGGCTTCGATGCCCAGCGGCGTGCCGGCCTTCACAGCGGCGCGCAGCATGTCGCCGGTGGAGATCTGCGGAATACCGAACTTCTCGCAGATGAACTTGGCTTGCGTGCCTTTGCCGGCGCCAGGCGCGCCCAACAGGATCAAACGCATTTACGGGTCCTCAAGGTATTTGAATTCGGTCTGGCGGGGGGTATGGAAGGAGGGTACCGCCGCAACTTGACGCGGGACTTACGCGGTGCGTGCCGTAGGGCGCGTGCCCAGGCATGTGCCGGCGTCCGCTCATGCGGCGCCCGGCGCGGCGGCAACGCGCATCCGGGCTGGCTCGATCTCTCTATCTCCCCACCGAGCCTTTGCAGCCGTGCCTCTCACGGTCTGCGGGCTCTGTATCGGCAGGCATTATGCCACGGGCGATGCCGGTTCGGCCTTCGTCCAGGTTGCAGCAGTATGAACCCCGGCGTGAAACCGGGGTCTACGGCAGCCGCCGTCAGGGGCCTTCCTGCGCCATGCCCTGCGTCCATAGCGCGCGCACGCGTTCCAGGTCGGCCGGGGTGTCCACGCCCGGTGCCGGGGCGGCGGCGGTGACCATCACGCCGATGCGCTCGCCATGCCACATCGCGCGCAGCTGTTCCAGCGCCTCCACCTGTTCCACCGGCGAGATCGCCAGCGTCGGGAAGCGGCGCAGGAAGCCCGCGCGGTAGGCGTACAGGCCGATATGGCGCAGCACGGGCATGTCCGGCAGCGGCACGCTGGCCGACGCGGCCGGCTGCGTGGGCACCGCCGACCAGGCGTCGCGCGCCCACGGGATCGGCGCGCGCGAGAAATACAGCGCCCGGCCCGCGTTGTCGCACACCACCTTCACCACGTTGGGATTGAAGACCTCGGCCACGTCGTCCAGCGGATGCGCGGCGGTGGCGATGGCGCAGTCCGGGTGCGCGGCCAGGTGCAGCGCCACGGCGTCGATCAGGTTCGGATCGATCAGCGGCTCGTCGCCCTGCACGTTGACCACGATGGCGTCGTCATCGAGCCCGAGCAGCGTGGCAACTTCCGACAGGCGATCGGTGCCCGAGGGGTGATCGGCCCGCGTGATGACGGCCTCGACGGCATGCGCCGCGCAGGCCGCGGCCACCTCGGGGGCGTCGGTGGCCACCACGGTGCGCCGGGCCGACGACGCGTGCGCCCGCTCGGCCACGCGGACGACCATCGGATGGCCGCCGATGTCGGCCAGCGGCTTGTTCGGCAGCCGCGTGGAGGCCAGCCGCGCCGGAATGACGACGGTGAATGCGGGAATGCTCATGATGCGCGGGAGGGCGGAAGACGGAAGGGGCGGGGGGCGCGGGCTCAGTTGCCGGACGGCTCCACGGGCACCACGCGGCCGGGCACCGACTGGCGGGCCTCGTCGGCCAGCATGACCGGAATGCCGTCGCGGATCGGATAGGCCAGCTTGTCGGCGTGGCAGATCAGTTCCTGGGCGGCGCGGTCGTATTCCAGCTTGCCCTTGCAGAGCGGGCAGACGAGGATTTCAAGCAGCCGGTTGTCCATCCTGGTGTTCCTTGTCGAGGCCGGTCGTCGTGCCGCTGGCGGCGGATTGTCCCGTGGTGACGGGCGTGGCGACGGCCGGGTTGCGCGCCAGCACGGCGCGGCGGATTTTATCGATCAGGCCCGCGTCGATCACGGGCGTGGTGGGGACGACCCAGATCCTCGGGTCGTCAAAGCGCTCGCATTTTACGGCATCCTTCTCGGTGATCAGGATCACGTCGGCATGCAGCGCGGCGTCGTTGTCCGCGAACGGGTCGGCGGCAAAGTCGTAGTGGTCCGGCAGCGGCAGCGTGGCGATCGACGTCAGGCCCGCCGCGCGCAGGCTGGCGAAGAAGCGTTCCGGATTGCCGATGCCGGCCGCGGCCAGCACGCGCTGGCCCGCGAACCGCGCCACCGGGCGTGCCATCGTGGGGTCGGCAAGCTGCCAGGCATCGGCCAGTTCCAGCCGCATGCCGTAGACGTCGGGCTTGTCGGGCGTGGCGCGGAAGTGCGGGTCGTTGATCAGCGTGGCGTCGCGCGGGCGGTCCAGCGGCTCGCGCAGCGGCCCGGCCGGCAGCAGCATGCCGTTGCCGCCCATGCGCGCGTCGAACATGACGATCTCGAAGTCGCGCTGCAGCCGGTAGTGCTGCAATCCATCGTCGAGCAGCAGCACGTTGACGCCCGGATGCGACACCAGCATGGTCTGCGCGCACAGCGCCCGGTCCGGAAAGACCCAGACCGGCACGTCGGTGGCGCGCGCTATCAGCAGCGGCTCGTCGCCCACGTCGGCCGCCTTGGACGTCGGCTTGACCCGGCGCGGATGCGTGAGCGTCACCCCGTAGCCGCGCGAGACCACGCCCGGGCGCAGGCCCGCTTCCGACAGCGCATGGGCCAGCGCGATGACGGCGGGCGTCTTGCCGGTGCCGCCCACGGTGACGTTGCCGACGACGATCACCGGCATCGGCAGCCGCGTGGACTGGAACCAGCCGCGCTGGTAGCCATGGCGGCGGATGCGCGCCATTAGGCCGAACAGCAGCGACAGCGGCCACATCAGCCAGGCAAACCAGCCGCGGCGCTGCCACTGGGCGGTGACGAAGTCGGCAAGGGCGTGTCGGGGTGCGGGCATGAAAGGGAGGGAAGCAGGCCGGGCCGCCGTCCAGGGCTGGATGGGCGGCGCCGGCCGAATGCGGACATTATGCATGGCGCGGCGCACGCGCCCAAGCGTGGCGCCGGCCCTGGCCGCCGGCTAGCGCGGCTGTGAACTCTGCGTGGCGAAGGTCAGCCGCGACAGGCCGGCCACGCGCGCGGCCTCCATCACGTTGATCACGGCCTGGTGGGTGGCCTGGGCGTCGGCATTGACGATCACCACGGGCTGCTGGCCGCTGCCGGCCGGGCCGGCGGCGCTGCGCAGCTGGTCGGCCAGGCTGGTCACGTCCTTCTGCTCCAGCACCTGCTTGTTGACGGAATAGACGCCGCGCGCCGATACCGAGACGACGATCTCGGTCGGATGCTGCTGCGCGCGGTCGGCATCGGCGGTGGGTAGCTGGATCTGCAGCTCGGTGAAGCGCGAGTACGTGGTCGTGATCATCAGGAAGATCAGGATCACGAGCAGCACGTCGATGAGCGGGATCAGGTTGATCTCGGGCTCCTCGCGCCGCTGGCGGGAACGGAAACGCATGGCGTGCTCCCGGCCGCGTCAGGCCCGCCGCTGCGGCAGGATGGCGTCCAGGAACGCGGTGGCGCGGAATTCCAGCTCGGCCACGTAGTCGTCCACGAGCCGGCGGAAGTAGCGCCAGAAGATCAGGGCCGGAATCGCCACGATCAGGCCGAAGGCCGTGTTGTAGAGCGCCACCGAGATGCCGTGCGCCAGCTGTTCGGGGTTGGCGCCGGTGCCGCCCTGGCTGCCGAAGATCTCGATCATGCCGATCACGGTGCCCAGCAGGCCCATCAGCGGCGCCACCGACGCGATCGTGCCCAGCGCGTTCAGGTAGCGCTCCAGGTCGTGCGCCACCACCCGGCCGGCTTCTTCCACCACATCCTTGGCGGCGTCGCGCGACGTCTGCGGCTGCAGCACCACGTGGCGCAGGCCGGCGGCCAGCACGCGGCCCAGCGGTGAATTCTTTTCGAGCGTGTTGACCACCTCGGGCGTGGCCTTGCGCTGCTGGGCGGCGGAAAGCGCCTCCTCGTACAGCCGCGGCGGCAGGATCTTGCTGCGCTTGAGGGAGATGAAGCGTTCGACGATCAGCGCCAGCGCGATGACCGAGGCCAGCAGCAGCGGCCAGATCGGCCAGCCGGCCGCTTGAATGATGGAAAACACGTGGACCCCCGAAATTCTACGTAGACGACAGACCCGAAATGGACGGCTTGAAGCACGAACGACGCGGCAGCCTTTGATGCGGGTCGCGCCCAACGCGCGCCGCACCGGCGATGCTCGAAAAATTGCAGGCGCCACTCTAACCCGCCCGCCGCCAGCGCGGCAAGCCACGCACACCGGCCGCTGTCTGCGGCTTTCCACACATAACCGGGACAGGATTGTGGACCGGTTGTGGACAGCCTTCGGAAAGGTCGCGTAAACCGTTGATTGCAAAGGGCCTCGGGTCGATTGCCTGTTTTTTGGGCAAGCAGGGCAAAGCGGCCATGTGGCGCCCGCTTTCCTTGCCGAACAGGGTTTGCGTACGCCCTGCGGGCGCTCCCGGCCCCTTGGCGGGGCAGCTTTCCACATCCGCACGGGACACGGCTGTGGACGGGCTGTGGAAAGCCTTTGAAGACTGCACGTAAACCGTTGATCCGAAAGGAAAAGCTGTTCCGTGCCTAATTATTGTGCAACCGCACGCCGCGATCCGGGTGCCAGACAGCCTGCTGGCGGGGCGACGCTTTCCACACCGGGGCAGGAAAGAATTGTGGATCGGTTGTGGATAAACCGGGGAGAAGCGGGCTAACCCGTTGATCCATAACGACGTATACGTTTCTGCCTAAATTTTGTGCAAACGTGGGCTCACGTGCCTTGTGCGTCGCGGTCGACAATCGGGGGCCACTGGCCGTTACCACAGCCGGCTCTGGCCTGTCACGTATACGTTGTCCACAGATCCGACGCTTGACAAATCCATTATCCAAAGCTTCTGTGGATAACTTTGTGAACAAGCGTCCCCGGATTTTGGTAAGTCGTTGACGCGTAAGGTTTTCTCTTACATTGCCTGTTTTTTGGACCGGGGCGAATCTTCAACAGAATCAAAGGCTTGTACGGATTCATGCGGATTCCGGGGCCGGCCGTGTGCACCGCGCGATGCCTCTTGACATAGCGGTTATGCTGTGGACATGTCCATCCCACGCCGCCTGCGCGGCCGTGCCCCATGCCAGAGAACGAGAACCTTTCGCGTTTTGCGCCGTCCCAGGCGCCTTCGCGCACGCGCGACGTGATCCCGGTCAGCGAACTGAACCATGCCATCGCCGGCGTGCTCGAACGCAGCTTTCCGCTGGCGTGGGTGCGGGGCGAAATCTCGAACTTCACGCGCGCGGCCAGTGGCCACTGGTATTTCTCGCTGAAAGACGCCCGCGCACAAATCCGCTGCGTGATGTTCCGCGGCCGCAACCAGCATGTCGACTTCACGCCGCGCGAGGGCGAGGCCGTGGAGGTGCGCGCCGTGGTGTCGATGTACGAGGCGCGCGGCGAGTTGCAGCTTGGCGTGGAAGCCATGCGCCGCGCCGGCCTGGGCAACCTCTACGAGGCGTTCCTGCGGCTCAAGGACAAACTCGCGCAGGCCGGTCTGTTCGATAGCGCACGCAAGCGGCCGATTCCGCGCCATCCGCGCACGATCGGCGTGGTCACGTCGCTGCAGGCGGCGGCCATGCGCGACGTGCTGACCACGCTGCGGCGGCGCGCGCCGCACGTGCCGGTCATCGTCTATCCGGTGCCGGTGCAGGGCGCCGGTGCCGCCGACAAGATCGCGGCGATGCTCGACGTGGCCAGCGAGCGGGCCGAATGCGACGTGCTGATCCTGTGCCGCGGCGGCGGCAGCATAGAGGACCTGTGGTCGTTCAACGAGGAAGTGGTGGCCCACGCCATCGCCCGCAGCCGTGTGCCCGTGGTGGCCGGCGTGGGCCACGAGACCGATGTGACGATTGCCGATTTCGTGGCCGACGTGCGCGCGCCGACGCCCACCGGTGCCGCCGAGCTGGTCAGCCCCGACCGCGACCACCTGCTGCAGGCCGCCCGCCGCGCCCGCGACGCGCTGGCGCAATGCATGGACCGCCAGCTCGCCCGCCGCGCGCAGCACCTGCAATGGCTGACGCGCCAGTTGCGCAGCCCGCAGGCCCAGTTGCAGGAGCGCCGGGCGCACGTCGACAATCTGGCGCGACACCTGCGGGCGGCATTGCGCGACACGGTGTCGGCGCAGCGCCACCGCCACGACGTGCTGGCGATGCGCTGGCGCGCCTGCAAGCCGGACGCCGCCCTGCAACAGCAGACGCTGGACCGCCTTGCCGCGCGCATGGACATGGCGCTGGAGCGGCGCCACGAGCGCGACACCCAGCGGCTGGCGCGCGCGGCCGGCGCGCTGGAGCTGCTGGCGCCCCAGCGCACGCTGGAACGCGGCTACGCCGTGCTGCTCGATGCGCGCGGCCGGGCGCTGCGCTCGCCGCACGAACTGCGCCCGGGCAGCATCGTCGAGGCCCATCTGGCAGACGGTACCGCCGACGTGGAAATCGCCGGCGTGCAGGCCAAGCTGGCGACATTCTGATGCCCCGCGACGCGCCCCGCTGCGACTGATTCTCAGTCGACCCCAGGCGCTTCCCCGGCCCGCTGCCGGGGAAACTAACATGAGGGCAGGGGGCTTTCCGGGGCCGTTTGCGCGGGTCTGGCAAGTCACCTACAATCGTCCGTTCTCCCCACCCAAAACCGAGACAGAACAATGGAACACAAGCTCCCCCCGCTCCCGTACGCGCATGATGCCCTGGCTCCGCACATCTCCAAGGAGACCCTGGAGTTCCATCATGACAAGCATCACCAGACCTACGTCACGAACCTGAACAACCTGATCAAGGGCACCGAGTTCGAGAACGCGTCGCTGGAAGAGATCGTCAAGAAGTCGTCGGGCGGCATCTTCAACAACGCGGCCCAGGTGTGGAACCACACGTTCTACTGGGAATCGATGAAGCCGAACGGCGGCGGCCAGCCGACCGGCGCCCTGGCCGACGCGATCAACGCCAAGTGGGGTTCGTTCGACAAGTTCAAGGAAGAATTCACGAAGGTGGCCGTGGGCACCTTCGGTTCGGGCTGGGCCTGGCTGGTCAAGAAGGCCGACGGCTCGCTGGACCTGGTGTCCACCTCGAACGCCGCCACCCCGCTGACCACCGACGCCAAGGCCCTGCTGACCTGCGACGTGTGGGAACACGCCTACTACATCGACTACCGCAATGCCCGCCCGAAGTACGTCGAGGCATTCTGGAACGTCGTGAACTGGGACTTCGCCGCGAAGAACTTCGCCTGAGCGAACCTGTAGCCCAGCACGAAAGCCCCGGCCAGCCGGGGCTTTTTGCATTGCGCAGCCCCGCCGATCCGCCCCTCAGGACACCTGCCGCAACCGCCGCCGCCACGCCACCGCGCCCGTCGACGCCAGCGCCACGCCGGCCACGATCAGCGTGCAGGCCAGGAAGACCATCGACCAGTCGCGGTCCCTGACGTGGCCGGCCAGCGCCAGGCCCAGCATCGACAGTACCGGGGTGCCGTAGCCCAGGACGCCGATCTGCGCCGCGTTGCCGTGCCGCATGGCGTAGTCCCACAGCACGAACGCGATGCCGAGCGGGCCCAGGCCGATGGCCAGCACCCAGCCCAGGCTTGCCAGCGGCAGGGCGGCCGGCGGTTCCAGCACCAGATGGCTGGCGATGGCCAGCAGCCCGGCGCCCAGGCAGAAGCCGCCGACGGCCCACGACGAGAACGGCGGCAGCCAGCGGGCGCCCAGCGAGTAGACGGCCCAGACCACGGCGGCCAGCAGCGCCATCGCGTAGCCGGCCGCGTACGCGGGGCTGAACGCGACGCCGCCCGGCCCGGACAGGATCGCCACGATGCAGCCGCCGAACCCCAGCAGCGCACCGGCGATCTTCGCCACGCCATCGGCGCCGCGCCAGACCGGCGTGCCGAGCAGCACCAGGATCAGCGGCCACAGGTAGTTGATCAGGTTGGCCTCGGCGATCGGCGCCAGCCGGAACGCCATCACCAGCCCCGCGTTGTAGACGAACAGGCACGCCACGCCGAAGGCCAGCGTGCGCAGCGGCACGCGCCAGTCGCGCAGGCGGTGCACGCAGGTGAGGCTGCCCGCGCACAGGGCCAGGCCGGTCAGCAGCAGCGGCGGCACGTCGGGCGCGCGGGACACCAGCGTCGCGAACGACGCCCAGAGAACGATGGCGCCAGCGGCGCCGAGCCATGCGGCCAGGGTCATGCGAGTACTCCGGGGGCGGCCGTGTCTTCGTCGGCCAGCAGGTTGAAATCGGTCAGGCAGTTCAGCCGCATGGCGCGGATGTGGTCGGTCATGAAGTCGATGAACACGCGGATGCGCGTGGGCAGGTGCTGGCGGCTCAGGTAGCAGATGTAGTGGCCGCGGTCGTCGGGCGCGTGCCGGCGCAGCGCCACCACGAGCTGTTGGTCCGCCAGCGGCTGGCAGATCTGGTAGCCGGCCATCTGGGCGATGCCCCAGCCTTCCAGCACCGCGTGCAGCACCAGGTCGGCGTCGTTGAACGTCATCCGCGCCCGGGGCATGTACTTGCGCACCACGCCGTCCACCTTGAACTCCCATTCGAAGATGCGCCCGCTGGAGAAGCGGAAGTTGATGCATTCGTGCTGCGCCAGTTCGTCCAGCGTCTGCGGCAGCCCGTGGGTGGCCACGTACGACGGCGCCGCGCACAGCGCCATCTGCATCGGTATCAGCTGCTTGGCGATGATGCTGGAGTCCTCGATGCGGCCGTTGCGGAACGCCACGTCGATCTGCTCGGACGCAAAGTCGGTGGGCCGGTCGTCGAGCAGCAGGTCGATGGCGATGTCCGGGTAGACCTTGACGAACTTGTCCAGCAGCGGCGCCACCACCTTGCGGCCGAAGCCCACCGTCGAGCTGATGCGCACCAGCCCGCGCGGCGGGCCCTGGCGCAGCTCCAGCATGTCGTTCATCGCCTCGACGATGTGCGTTACGCCCTGGTGGCAGTTGTCGAAGAAGCGCTGGCCCTCGCGCGTGAGCTGCGTGCTGCGCGTGGTGCGCAGGAACAGCCGTGTGCTGAGCTGGGTTTCCAGCTTCTGCACGTTGCGGCTGACGGCCGAGCGGCCGATGCCGAGCCGCTCGCCGGCCTTGGCAAAGCTGCCCTCGCTGGCCACGGCCATGAACGCCATGATGCCGGCGTAGCTGGCGGCGAAACTGGTCGACAGCGCGTCGGCGTGGTTCGGCAGGCTGAGCCGGAAACTGCGGTCCGCCGCGTCAGGCGACGGCGCCGGTTCCGCTGCCTCCGGTGAATCCGGTAAGTCCTGTGATTCCGGTGGTGTGGTGTGTGTCGATCCCATATTCCTTCCCCTGATGCAATCGGGCGCCGTCCGTCGCGGCAATGCCCTGTAAGCGAGTCTTGCGGGCGTGGCCCGCGGCTTGGCGGCGTGTGTGCGGCCGGGCTGCTACGCGGCGGCGCAGGGCAGGCGCACCACGAAGGTTGCCCCGCCGCCGGGCCGCGCCATGGCGTCGATGGTGCCGCCGTGGTCGGCCACGATGCGCCGGCAGATCGACAGCCCCACGCCCATGCCATCCGCCTTGGTCGTCTGGAACGGCTCGAACAGCCGGGGCAGGGCGTCTGCGGCAAGGCCGCAGCCCCGGTCGCTGATGGTCGCCACGGCCGCGCGGCCGTCGGCACGCAGTGTGACGGTCAACGGGCGCGCGGCGCGTGGCGCGGCGTCGGTGCCGGCCATGGCCTCGATCGCGTTGACCACGAGGTTGACGAAGAGCTGCTGCAGCGCCGCGCGCTCGCCCAGCACGGGCAGCGGCGCGGCCGGCAGGTCCAGCGCCGCCGTCACGCCGTGGCGGCGCAGGTCGTCGTCGAGCCAGCGCAGCGTGTCGCGCAGCACGCCATCCAGCGGCACCGGCTGCGGCGGCCGCGCCTGCGGGCACGCCAGCGCGCGCAAGTCCGCCAGCACGGTGCCGGCGCGTCCGGCATCGGCCACCAGCGATTCGAGCGAGGCAATGGCGCGGGCCACGTCGGGCGGATCCTGGCGTAGCCAGCGCAGCGCGCCCTGTCCGCGCGTGGCGACGGACGCCACCGGCTGCACCACGTCGTGCACGATCATCGCCACGCTGCGGCCCAGCACGGCCAGGCGATCGGCATGCAGCGCGCGGCGGCCCTCGGCATCGGCAGCCGGGGGCGCCGGCGCGGAGGCGCTGGGGTCCACCACCGCCACGCGAACTGCGTCATTCATTGCTTCTCTCGCTGATTTCGGTCACGCCGCCGGCTCGGCAGGACACCTTCCCGCACACCCCGAACACCCGTATGGACCGGTGCGTTCGATGTTAATAAGCGCTTAATATGCCGTAAATGACAGCGTTCCCGTGTTTCCTGCCAGACGGCCAGCCGGGCGCGGCACTTCAGTGCGATTTCGTCGCCGATTGGTGCAAAAGTGGAAACGGCGTGGCTCGCGCCGGCCGCTTGTGACCGGGCCCGCCGCTCACTAGACTCGCTCCCCGATTTGCCCTGTCGCACCGACAACCCGCCACGTGCCGCGGGGACGCCCGGCCCATGCCCGTCCGTCGTGCGACGCCACCGGACCTGACAGACGGGAGCCCAAAACGATGACAACCCTGCCCGTGCCCACGCGGCCTCTCCAACCGTTTGCCGCGTCGCGGCGGGGCCGCCCCGCCCCGGCCGTGTCACGCACCGCGCGCAAGCTTGCGCGGGACTGCCCCGCTGTCATAGCATCCACCGTCCACCGCCTTACCTGCCATGCTTCCGAACCAGCCGCCCCCCGCCCCGGGAAACATTGAAGACATGCCGCGCAACGTCCTGTTCGTGGCATACCCCGACGTCAGCCTGCTCGACCTTGCCGGACCCCAGACCGTGTTCTGGGCCGCGTCGAACTACGCGCGGGCGCGGGGCATGGCCGGATACCGCTGCCATACGGCCAGCTATGCGGGCGGCCCCGTGGCAACCGTGGAGGGCACCACGCTCGATTCGGTCTCGCTGGCGTCGTTCGACCTGCGCATGGTCGACACGGTGATCGTGCCGGGGTCGCCAACCATCCTCGAAGTGGCCCGCACCGAGACTGCGCTGATCGGCTGGCTGGCCGGCGCGGCCGGCACGGTGCGCAACATGGCGTCGGTGTGCAGCGGGGCGTTCCTGCTGGCCTTCGCGGGCCTGCTCGACGGCAAGCGCGCCACCACGCACTGGGCCATGCTGGGCCGCTTTCGCGAACTGTTTCCGACCGTCGACCTGGACCCGGATGCCATCTTCGTGCGGCAGCAGAACCTGTGGACGTCGGCGGGCGTGACCACCGGCATCGACCTGGCGCTGGCGATGGTGGAGGCCGACTACGGCCACGAGGTGGCGCTGAACTCGGCCAAGGAACTGGCCGTGTACATGAAGCGGCCCGGCGCCCAGCCACAGATCAGCGAGATCCTGATCTCGCAGAGCCGCCAGGTGCCGGTGTTCGAGTCGCTGCACCTGTGGATCATGCAGAACCTGTCGCGCGCGGAGCTGTCCGTGGAGCAACTGGCCGAGCACGTCGGCATGAGTCCGCGCAACTTCGCCCGGGTCTACAAGGAAAAGACCGGACGGACGCCGGCCAAGGGCGTGGAGCACTTTCGCGTGGAAGCGGCGCGGCGCCAGCTGCAGGACCTGGACCGGCCCATCGAGGTGATCGCCCGCGACTGCGGCTTTGGCAGCGAGGAACGGATGCGCGTGACGTTCCAGCGCCACTTCGGGCTGTCGCCGAGCGAGTACCGTCTCAAGATCAACCGCTAGCGCCGGCCCCGGCCGGCCCGCGATCCGATTGATGCTTTTTGGGAAACATGGTGCGTCCGGCGCCAGTCTGGCGCGGCGCGGCGGCGCCACCTAGCATGCCGGTATGTGGACGCGGTCCACCCCAGCATGGAGAGAGACATCATGAACATCGTAGTGATTGGCGGCGCGGGCCTGATCGGCAAGAAAGTGGTGGCGCGCCTGCAGGCGCAGGGGCACCAGGTGCTGGCGGCGTCGCCGGCCAGCGGCGTCAACGCGGTGACCGGCGAAGGGCTGGCGCAGGCGCTGAACGGCGCCCAGGTGGTGGTCGACGTGGCGAACTCGCCGTCGTTCGAGGACAAGGCGGTGCTGGAATTCTTCGAGGCGTCCGGCCGCAACCTGGCGGCGGCCGAGAAGGTGGCCGGCGTGTCGCATCACGTGGCGCTGTCCGTGGTGGGCACCGACAAGCTCGAACAGAGCGGCTACTTCCGCGCCAAGAACGCCCAGGAAGCGCTGATCCGCGGCGCGGGCGTGCCGTACACCATCGTGCGCGCCACCCAGTTCCTGGAATTCCTGGGCGCCATCGCGCAGTCCGCCGGCGGCGCCGACACGCTGCGCATCACCACCGCCTACATCCAGCCGATGGCCTCCGACGACGTGGCGCAGGCCGTGGCCGACGCCGCGCTGGCGCCGCCCGTCAACGGCATCGTCGAGACCGCCGGCCCCGAGCGCTTTCGCATGCACGAGATCGTGCGGCGCTACCTGGCCGATACCGGCAACCCGCTCACGGTCAGCGGCGACCCGGCGGCGCCTTACTTCGGCGCCGTGCTGCAGGAAGGCACGCTCGTGCCCGAGGGCGACGCGCGCCTGGGCACCATCCGCTACGAGGACTGGATCCGCACCCAGCAGAAATAGCCGCCAGGAGACACTTCCATGGAGAACGAGGGGCTACAGCCCCCGCCATTGACGTTGCTCGACCGCTACCTGGGTCAGGGATTCACCGCGCTGTACACGACGACGGTCACCGTGACCGGCGGCCAGGCCGCGCATGGCCGCGCGTCGGGCGTGGCGCGCTCCGACGACGGCAACCTGATCCTTGAACTGCGGCTGCCCACCGCGCTGGGCGGGCCCGGCAGCGGCACCAATCCGGAACAGCTCTTCGCGGCCGGCTACGCCGCCTGCTTCCACGGCGCGCTGAGCCTGCTGGCCAGGCGCGCCGGCATCGACATGACGCCGGCGACGGTGGCCGCGCAGGTGTCGTTCGGCCGCGATCCGGTGGATGGCGGCTACGCGCTGGTGGCCGAGATCCGCATCCGCATGCCGGGCGTGGCGCGGCCCGTGGCCGAGGAACTGGTGCGCAACACCGAGCGGCTGTGCCCGTACGCCAAGCTGGCGCGCGAGGGCATGCACAGCATTGTCTGCGTCATCGACTGACCCGCCCGCCGATTGGTGTTCCCAGGGCAACAGACTGGGCACCGACACGGCACTACCCGCGCCCCACGGGGCGCACTACGATTCGATGCAAGCAGTGCCCACCTTGGCGCGATCGTGCAAAGGGGCCCGGCGAGCAACATTCCCATCCACCTGCAGGAGAGACACATGTCGCAACGTTTGAACTACTTTCAGCAATCCCCGGAACTGTCGAAGAAGCTCGTGGAACTGGGCGGGCTGTTCCAGAAGACGACGATCGAGCAGCACATCCGCGAACTCGTGGAAATTCGCGCCTCGCAACTGAACGGCTGCGCGTTCTGCGTCGACATGCACATCAAGCAGGCCAAGATCCACGGCGAGCGCGAGCTGCGCCTGCACCACGTGGCCATCTGGCGCGAATCCACGCTGTTCGCCCCGCGCGAGCGCGCCGCGCTGGCCTGGACCGAGGCGCTGACCCAGCTGCCCGCGCACGGCGTGCCCGACGACCTGTACGAGCGCGTGCGCACGCAGTTCTCGGAAAAGGAACTGTCGGACCTGACGTTCCAGATCGGCGTGATCAACACCTGGAACCGCCTCAACGTGGCGTTCCAGACCGTGCCGGGATCGGCCGACAAGATGTTCGGCCTGGACAAGGCCGGCCTGGAGTGATGCCATGAGGCGCTTTGCATCGCTTGCATCGCTTGCATCGCTCGCGGCGCTGGTTGCCGCGGCCGGGCTGGCCTTCGCGCAGCCCGCGCTGGCCGGGCCCACCGACGCCAAGGTCACGGAACTGACCCGCCAGGCGCTGGCCGACTACCCGGGCAAGGAAGTCGAGATGATCGTCGTGGAGTACCCGCCGGGCGGCTACGACCCCGTGCATCGCCACGACGCGCACGGCTTCATCTACGTGCTGGAAGGCACCATCGTCATGGGCGTGAAGGGCGGCAAGGAAGTCACGCTCAAGGCCGGCCAGACGTTCTACGAAGGCCCGGACGACGTCCACACCGTGGGTCGCAACGCCAGCAAGAGCAAGCCGGCCAAGTTCGTCGTGTTCCTGATCAAGAAGCAGGGCGCGCCGATCCTGACGCCGGTCCAGTAAGCCATCCCACGCCGGCAGGCCCCAGGCGGGGCCCTGCCGCGCGCATCCCGTGCCCGCCGCCCCGCGCGGCGGCCACATCCCGATGCCTGCCCCCGTCTTCATGTAGCGACCTTGTTCGGTCCCGTTGGCCGACGCCTTCCGCCTCCGGGGGCGTCGGCCTTTTTTCCGTGCCGCGCGGGGCTGCCACCGGCCCTGCCGATTGGTGCGCGCACGGAAACGCGGCCTCCCCCGGCGGCGTCTTGTTGCGGTGCCGCGTGGTTTCTAGACTGGTTGCACCATCGTTCCATCCCTGCCTGCAGCGTTATCCGGAGTCCATCGTGCACGCCATGACACCCAAGCCCCCGCGCGGCCGCGAAGCCGTCGAACCGGTCGTCTACATCGTCGACGACGACCCCGGCCTGAACCACGCGCTGGCCGACCTGCTGGCCTCGGTCGGCATCCGCTCGCGGTCGTTCCTGTCGGCCGACGCGTTCCTGGCCGCGCAGATCGAACCGGTGCCCGGCTGCGTGGTGCTGGACGTGCGGCTGCGCGGCGCCAACGGGCTGGAGGTACAGCGCGAGATGGTCCGGCGCGGCATCGGCCTGCCGGTGGTGTTCATCACCGGGCACGGCGACATCGAGATGACGGTGCGCGCGATGAAGGCCGGCGCGCTCGACTTCCTGCCCAAGCCGTTCCGCGACCAGGACTTTCTGGACGCCGTGACAGGCGCCATCGACGTGGACCGCTGCAAGCGCCAGGCGCTGCAATGCTGCGACGACCTGCGCGCCCGCTACGCCACGCTGAGCGCCCGCGAGCGCGAGGTGATGGCGCTGGCGGTGTCGGGGCTGATGAACAAGCAGATTGCCGGGCGCATCGGCATCAGCGAGGTCACGATCAAGATCCACCGCAGCCGCGCCATGCGCAAGATGGCCGCGCGCACGTTCGCGGACCTGGTGAAGATGGCCATCGAGCTGGAGCTGCCCACGCTCGGCCAGAACGCCATGGCGCCGCTGGCCACGGAAGCGCTGGCGGCCCCGGCCGTGGCGATGGGGCCGGCGCCGCGCCCGGCCATGCGCGCGGCGCCGCCGATGCCGGCCTACTGACCGCCTATTGACCGCCCGCGTTGCGGTGGCGGTGGATGTCGTGCGTGACGAACGGGTCGTCGTGCGGCGGCATCGCCAGCCATTCGGGATGCGCCAGCGTGCCGCGGATATCGTCCAGCCCGCTGTTCCAGTGCTCGCGCATCGTCAGCGGGCCGAACTGGAAGTCCTTGGCGCTGCCTTCGAACGGCTTGTCGCGGTAGATGAGCTGGATCACGTTGCGGCGGACGTCGCAGGCATCCGCCGCGGCGCGCTGGTACGCCTCGCTCTGCCTGCGGGCCGGCGGCACCAGCGCCAGCACGTCGGCCAGCAGGCGGCGGAAGTTCTGCTGCTCGCTCATGTGGTCCGTGATGTTGCGCGTGCGGCTCGAATACTGGATGTCCTTCTGGCGCGTGGCCACCGCTTCGAGCGTATGCGGCAGCGGCCCGCGCGCGCTCCACAGGTCCACCTGGAAGATCAGCGCGTTGCGGCGCGGGTGCTCGCGCAGGATGGCCTGCAGCGGCGTGTTGGAGACCAGCCCGCCGTCCCAGTAGTACTCGCCGTCGATCTCCACGGCCGGAAAGCCCGGCGGTAGCGCGCCCGACGCCATGAAATGCTCGGCGCGCAGCCGCGTCCGGGTGTTGTCGAAGTAGGCGAAGTTGCCGTTGCGCACGTTGACGGCGCCCACCGAGACGCGCAGTTCGTCCGGGCGGTTGATGCGGTCGAAATCGGCAAAGCGTTCCAGCGTGGCCTTCAGCGGCCCGGTGTCGTAATAGCTGGCGGTGTGTGCGCCCGCTGGCTGCACGAAGCCGGTGGGCCACAGCCGGGGCGAGAAAAAGCCGTTCTGGCCTTCCACGAGTGCCCGCGCGGCCTCGATGGCGTCGAACCAGACCCGCATCGTGTCTGGCCAGTGCTGCGCGCTGTCGGCGATCAGGTCGTACGGCACCAGGCTTGGCAGCCACGGCTGGCGGCAGATGTGCTGCCAGAACGCGCGTAGCTGGTCCACGCGCCGGGCCGGCGGGTTGCCGGCGATGATGGCCGCGTTGAGCGCGCCGATGGAGATGCCCGCCACCCAGTTCGGGGTGATGCCGGCCTCGGCCAGCCCTTGGTACACGCCGGCCTGGTACGACCCCAGCGCGCCGCCGCCCTGCAGCACCAGCGCCTTGACCGCGTAGCGGTCGTCCACGGCCGTGTGCGCGGTTGCCGCGCCCGAGCTGCCCTGCAAGTCCTGTCTCTCTTGAAACATGATCTGTGTTCCTGCTCTGACGGGGGCGCGCCCGCGCGGCGGCCGGGGCCGGGGCGGGCGGCCCGCCTGCGTTATTGCATGTACCAGCCGTGGCTGACGACGAACGACTGGCCCGTGAGCGCGGCCGACGGAAACGCGCACAGGAAGAGGGCGGTCTGCGCCACGTCGTCGACGGTGGTGAAGACGCCGTCGACGGTGCCGCCCAGCATCACGCGGCGCACCACTTCTTCCTCGCTGATGCCCAGCTCCCGGGCCTGCTCGGGAATCTGCTTGTCGACCAGCGGCGTGCGGACAAAGCCCGGGCAGATCACGTGCGAGCGCACGTTGTGCTCGCCGCCTTCCTTGGCCAGCACGCGCGCCAGGCCCAGCAGCCCGTGCTTGGCGGCCACGTAGGCGCACTTGAGCGGCGAGGCTTCGTGCGAGTGCACGGAGCCCATGTAGATCACCGTGCCGCCGCGATTGTCGCGGTACATATGGCGCAGCGCCGCGCGCGTGGTCAGGAAGGCGCCGTCCACGTGGATGGCCTGCATGCGCTTCCAGTCCGCAAAGCTGTACTCGTGGATCGGGTTGACGATCTGGATGCCGGCGTTCGAGACCAGGATGTCCACGCCGCCAAAGCGGTCCGCCACCGCATCGGTGGCGCGGTCCACGGCCTGCTCGTCGGTCACGTCCATCGCCACGCCCATGGCCAGGCCGCCCGCAGCCTCGATCCCGCGGGCCACCTTGACGGCCGCCTCCTCGTTGAGATCGGCCACGGCCACGGCCGCGCCCTCCCGGGCCAGCAGTTCCGCGATGGCCTTGCCGATGCCGCTGGCGGCGCCCGTGACGATGGCCGATTTGCCTTGAAGCTTCATGATGTTCTCCGGATAACGGGTTGGCTTACTGTTGCAGGTAGTCGAACACGACCTCGCCGAGGCCCAGCGTCAGGTCGGCCACGTAGTGCCTGGCGCCCAGCACCTCCAGCACCGGCAGCGACGCCACCGGGGCCAGCGCGTGGGGAAAGAGCGACAGGGCGGCGGGGCCGGTCCAGGCGCCCCGCACGGCCACGTCCTTGAGGAAGAAACAGACCAGCTCGCACACGCGTGCCGTGCCGTCGACATGGGGCAGGATCTTGAGCAGGTAGTTTGGCGTGTCGGCCAGGGCGTCGCGCACCGGGTCGGGCGCGATGCAATGGTGCTTGTAGCCCATCGTCCCGGTCGCCACGCGCACCGGGCCGTAGTCGAGCGTGCCCACCAGCGTGTCCTTTTCCACTGACAGGCGCGGGCTCGCCAGCTTCTTCGGAAACCCCCAGATTTCGCGGCCGCCCGCCAGCGGCGGATGGTCGTCCAGGAACATCGCGTGCGTGTAGTTGCCCGGCCGTCCCTGGTAGGTCACCGGAATCACCTGGCCGGACTCGGTGTAGTCGCCAAAGCCCGTGGAATCGGGCATGCGGATGAATTCGTAGTGGACGACGGGCTCGGCCACCGCCAGCGGCTCGGGCACCACCGCGCGCAACAGGTCCGGATCGGTGCGGTACGAAATGACAAGGTATTCCCGCTGCAGGAACCGGTACGGTCCCATCGGGTAGGCCGGGCTGCACAGCGGCGTGGCATACGCGCGCTCCCGGATGGTCTGGACGTCCATGGCATGGCCTCCATAACAATGCCGCGCCGCGACGCCGCCGTCCCGATGACGGCAGCCCATCGCGGCCCGGATTCATTCTGGAAGGCCCGGAGGCGTCAAGCCATTACACCTGCGTATCGCCGGCGCGATGCTTAGGTATGAGGGGGTGAGCGGTTTGGGGGGGCGTTAGCTGAAGATGCCCAGCCCGTGCTTGTCTATGATTTGCAGGAGCCTGGCCGCCATGCCGCTGGGCTTCTTGTCACCGCGTTCCCATTGCTGCACCGTGGAGGTGCTGGTGTTCAGGTACACCGCGAAAACGCTCTGGCTGACGTTGAATGTCTGCCGAAGCCGGGCAATGTCCCTGGCCGTGAACTCGGGAGGCTTCTCGATGCAGGATGCGTCGAACTCCCGCATGGTCTTCTTGTCGATGATCCGGGCGTCGTGCAGCCCTTTTGCGGCGCTGTGAATCGCCTCGAACGCGTCGCTTCTATAGCGCGTCTTACCCATTGCAGATCTCCACGAGCTCTCTTGATTGCAGCAATCGGTCCATGTCTGCGGCTTTCATCGCGTTATAGAGCTTGGCAAGTTTCCGAAATTCCTTGAGTTCGGCATCGTCGATGTTCTCGCGGTCCTGCTTGGCGAAAAGGAAAACATAGATCCAGATACTTCCGACTTTGCTCAGGATGATGCTGCGCCCTTGACCGACAACAAGCAAAAAGCCCCGGCAACGCCGGGGCTCCTGAACCGATCGGGTCGTGCCAGGCGGCTTACTGTGCCGTCCAGCCGCCGTCCATGGCCCATGCCGCGCCGCGCACCTGCTCGCCGGCGGGCGAGCACAGCATCAGCACCAGGCCGCCGAGCTGTTCGGGGGTGACGAACTGGCCGGACGGCTGCTTGTCGGACAGCAGCCGGGCCTGTGCGGCGTCGCGCGGGATGTTCTCGCGCTGTGCGATGGCGTCGATCTGAGCGGCCACCAGCGGCGTCAGCACGAAGCCGGGGCAGATGGCGTTGCAGGTGATGCCGGTGGCGGCTGTCTCCAGCGCGGTGACCTTGGTCAGGCCCACCAGCCCGTGCTTGGCGGCCACGTAGGCCGACTTGCCGGCCGAGCCGACCAGCCCGTGGACCGACGCGATGTTGACGATCCGGCCCCAGTTGGCCGCGCGCATCGCCGGCAGCGCCAGCCGCGTGGTGTGAAAGCCCGAGCTGAGGTTGATGGCGATGATGTCGTCCCACTTCTGGACCGGGAAGTCCTCCACGGGCGACACGTGCTGGATGCTGGCGTTGTTGACCAGGATGTCCACGCCGCCAAAGCGCGCCTGCGCCAGCGCGAACATTGCCTCGATCTCGTCGGCGCGGCGCATGTCGGCCGGGTGGTGCACGGCCTGGGCGCCCGTGGCGGCGATGGCCGCCAGCGCGGCGTCCACGTCGCCAAAGCCGTTCAGGACGATGTTGGCGCCGGCCTGGGCCAGCGACTGGGCGATGCCCAGCCCGATGCCGCTCGTGGAGCCGGTGACCAGCGCGGTCTTGCCTTGCAGATTGACCATGATGCCTCCTTGCTTGTCAGACCAGGCCGGTCAGGTAGAACACCAGGATCACGAAGAACACGGCCAGCGTCTTGATCAGCGTGATGGCGAAGATGTCGCGGTACGACTCGCGGTGCGTGAGGCCGGTGACGGCCAGCAGCGTGATGACGGCGCCGTTGTGCGGCAGGGTGTCCATGCCGCCGCTGGCCATCGACACCACGCGGTGCAGCACTTCCAGCGGAATCTGCGCGGCCTGCGCGCCCTGGATGAAGACGTCGGACATGGCCGCCAGCGCGATGCTCATGCCGCCCGAGGCCGAGCCGGTGATGCCGGCCAGCGTGCTCACCGACACGGCCGCGTTGACCAGCGGGTTGGGGATGCTGCGCAGCGCGTCGCTGACCACCAGGAAGCCCGGCAGCGCGGCGATGACGCCGCCGAAGCCGTATTCCGAGGCGGTGTTCATCGATGCCAGCAGCGCGCCCGACACGGCGCTCTTGGTGCCTTCGGCAAAGCGCGCCTTGACGGCGCCGAACGCGGTGGCCAGCACCACGACGATGCCCAGCAGCAGGGCGCCCTCGACGGCCCAGATGGCCGTCACGCTGGCGATCTTGGTTTCCACCGGCTTAGACAGGCCCGGCAGCGACACGCTGTTGGCCTGGCCGTACCAGAGCGGGATCATCCGCGTGAGCCAGAAGTTCGACACGCCCACCACGATCAGCGGCAGGATGGCCAGCAGCGGCGGCGGCAGCTTGCCGCCTTCCATGCGCTGCGGCTCGTTGACGAGGCTGGTGCCGTAGCCCTCGCCGCGCGCGGCGGCGGCGCGGCGGCGCCATTCCAGGTACGACAGGCCCACGATGATGATGAACAGCGACCCGGCCACGCCCAGCACCGGGGCGGCCCAGGACGTGGTGTTGAAGAACGTGGTCGGGATGATGTTCTGGATCTGCGGCGTGCCCGGCAGCGAATCCATCGTGAACGAGAACGCGCCCAGCGCGATGGCGCCCGGCATCAGGCGCTTGGGGATGTTGCTCTGGCGGTAGAGCTCGGCCGCGAACGGGTAGACCGCGAACACGACCACGAACAGCGAGACGCCGCCGTAGGTCAGCAGCGCGCAGACCGCCACGATGACCGCGTTGGCGCGCGAGCGGCCAATGTAGCGGATGGCGGCGGCGACGATCGATTCGGAAAAGCCGGACAGCTCGATGACCTTGCCGAACACGGCGCCGAGCATGAACACCGGGAAATAGAGCTTCACGAAGCCGACCATCTTCTCCATGAAGATGCCGGAGAACACGGGCGCCACGGCCGACGGGTCGGTCAGCAGCACGGCGCCCAGGGCGGCCAGCGGGGCAAACAGGATCACGCTGTAGCCGCGGTAGGCGGCGAACATCAGGAACGCCAGTGCGGCGAGCACTACTACAAAGGACATGGGGTCTCCATCGCTTGTTCTTGAATGCGGTCGAGCAGCGCGGATGCCTGGCCGTGCCGTCGAATGCGATATTCCCTCGCGCAGATGACAAGGGGCCGCTTCAGTAGCAGGCTCTGTGCCACACCAAAAACGTTTGTCGAAAAGGCGCTGGAAGTGTATCCCACGCCCTTTTGTCTCGACATTGAGACAACGCAAGCGGTGGCGAACCACCCGTGTCTCCGTTGTGAGACACTGCGCGTCTTCACTTCGAGACACCCACACCCGATGCAAAAGATCGCCGAGCCCGGTGGCGCCCTGCTGCTGGACTACGACTACGTGGCCCGGCGGGCCATGGAATCGCTGTTCCGCACGTTCGAGAACTTCAGCGAGGGCACGTTCGTGGTGGACGAGCACGCGCACGTGGTCTGGATCAACAAGCGCTACGCGGCGCGCTTCGGGTTCACGAACCCGCAGGACGCCATCGGGCTCGACTGCGAGCAGGTGATTCCGAACAGCCTGATGCGCGAGGTGGTGACCACCGGCAAGCCGATCCTGCTGGACCTGCTGGAAACCGACCGCGAGCCGATGATCGTGACGCGGCTGCCGATCAAGGACGACAGCGGCCGCACCATCGGCGCGGTGGGTTTTGCGCTGTTCGACGAACTGAAGGCGCTGACGCCGATCTTTGCGCACTACTCGCGCGTGCAGGCCGAACTGGCGGCCGCGCGGCGCTCGCTGGACCATGCCCGCCGCGCCAAGTACACGTTCGCCAGCTTTGTCGGCGCCAGCCCGGCCGCGCAGGAGGTCAAGCGCCAGGCGCGGCGCGCGGCGCTGGTGGAGTCGCCGGTGCTGCTGCTGGGCGAGACCGGCACGGGCAAGGAACTGCTGGCCCACGGCATCCACGCCGGCTCGGCGCGCGCCGAACGGCCGCTGGTGACCGTCAACGTGGCCGCCATCCCCGAGACGCTGCTGGAGGTCGAATTCTTCGGCGCGGCGCCGGGCGCCTACACGGGCGTCGACCGCAAGGGCCGGGTTGGCAAGTTCGAGCTGGCCGACGGCGGCACGCTGTTCCTGGACGAGATTGGCGACATGCCGCTGGCGCTGCAGAGCAAGCTGCTGCGCGCGCTGCAGGACCGCGAGTTCGAGCCGCTGGGGTCGAACCGGATCGTGCGCAGCGACGTGCGGATCATCGCCGCCACCTCGGCCGACCTGCCGGCGCTGGTGGCGGACGGCCGTTTTCGCGCCGATCTCTATTACCGGCTCAACGTGCTGACGATCGAGCTGCCGCCGCTGCGCGCGCGCCGGGCGGACCTGCTGCCGCTGGTGTCGGCCATCGTCGAGGAACTGAGCATCAAGGCCGAGCGCCATCCGATTGGCCTGCAGGACGATGCGCTGCGGCTGCTGGCCGACTACGACTGGCCCGGCAACGTGCGCGAGCTGCGCAACGTGCTGGAGCGCGCGGTGATGCTTTGCGACGAGGATTCGGTCGACGCCACCGCGCTGGCGCCGCTGCTGGGCGCCCGGCGGCCCGCCATGGCGGCGCTGGCACCGGAGCCGGCGCCGGCCGGACCGGGCGAGGTGGTCCCGGCGCTGGCACCCGTGGCCGCCGTGGCTGCCGAGGTCCCGCCAGCCGCACCCGCCTCCGCGCCGCCGCTGTCCTACGCCGATGCCATGGCGCAATTCGAGGCCACGTTCCTGGCGCAGGCGCTGGATGCCTGTGGCGGCCGCGTGGCCGAGGCCGCCGCGCGCGTGGGCATCAGCCGCGCCGCGTTCTACAAGAAGCTGGCCGCCGCGCGCGGGGCGGGCTGACCGTACGAACCGACACGGCGGCGTGATACCGTCGCGCGAGGCAACGTGAAGGGAGGATGCATGCAATCGGGCATTGTCGAGACCGGCTATGGTTCCGATCCGGTCGGGCTGGTCAGCGGTTTCCTGTTCGAGCCGGGGCGGCCCGGGCGCGAGATCGATTCCAACGCCGCCGCCGCGTGGCTGCGCGGCCATCCCGCGGCCGGGCCGGACGATGCGACGCAGGGCGAACGCCCGTTCGTCTGGCTGCATTTCAACCTGTCGCACAGCGCCTGCGAGCGCTGGATGCGGGCCCAGCTGGCGTTGCCCGAGGACTATTTCGAGGCATTGCGGCAGGGCTCGCGCTCCACCCGGATCGAGCGCCAGGACGACGCGCTGCTGGCCGTGGTCAACGACGTGATCTACAACTTTGGGGTGACGTCGACCGACATTTCGACACTCTGGGCCCATGCCGACTCCCGGCTGGTGGTCACCGCCCGGGCCCGCCCGCTGCGCTCGGTAGACCGCCTGCGCGCCGCCGTGCGCCGGGGCGAGATGTTCGGCTCGCCGCTGAAACTGGTGGTGCACCTGCTGCAGGACCAGGCCGACGTGCTGGTGCAGATCGTGCGTGAGACCGGCGTCAACGTGGACCAGATCGAGGACCAGTTGCTGTCGCAGCGGCTGCAGTCGAACCGGGCGGACCTGGGGTCGATGCGGCGCGGGCTGGTGCGGCTGCAGCGGCTGCTGGCGCCCGAGCCCGGCGCGCTGTTCCGGCTGCTGAACCGGCCGCCCGCGTGGCTGCAGGAAAGCGACCTGCAGGAGCTGCGGGAGTCGACCGAGGAGTTCTCGCTGGTGCTCAGCGACCTGGCCGCGCTGGTGGAGCGGATCAAGCTGCTGCAGGAAGAAATCGCCGCCAAGCTCAACGAGCAGACCAACCGCACGCTGTTCACGCTGACGCTGGTCACGGTGCTGGCGCTGCCGATCAACATCGTGGCAGGCTTCTTCGGCATGAACGTCGGCGGCATCCCGCTGGCCGAACACCCGCACGGCTTCTGGGTGCTGGTGGTGCTGGTGGCCAGTTTCACGGTGCTGGCGGGGCGTTGGGCGTTCCGCAAGCAGGAAGGCGGCATGATGTGATGCATCGTGCCTCTATGACAGTTCATCGAATTGCCACGGGGCGGGCGTACGATCGGTCACCAAGGCGCCCGCCGTCCGGCGCGTGCAATGGAGGATAGCCATGAACTACAACGACGAGGAACTGATCCGCCGCATCCACCGCGAGGTGGCGGACTACTACGACGAGGAACTGGAACTCGAACTGGAAGACCGCGACCCGACGCTGGTGCAGAGCGTGCTGGCCGGCGAATCGGGCGGCCCCGGCGACAACAGCAACCTCAACGGCGACGAGGCCGAGCGCGCCGAGCGTCATCGCTACTTCCGCGAGCTGTTCCGCCTGCAGGGCGAACTGGTCAAGCTGCAGAGCTGGGTGGTGGCCACGGGCCACAAGGTGGTGATCCTGTTCGAGGGCCGCGACGCGGCCGGCAAGGGCGGGGTCATCAAGCGCATCACGCAACGGCTCAACCCGCGCGTGTGCCGCGTGGCGGCGCTGCCCGCCCCGAACGACCGGGAACGCACGCAGTGGTACTTCCAGCGCTATGTGTCGCACCTGCCGGCGGCCGGCGAGATGGTGCTGTTCGACCGTAGCTGGTACAACCGCGCCGGCGTGGAGCACGTAATGGGCTTCTGCACCGACGAGCAGTACGAGGAATTCTTCCGCTCGGTGCCGGAGTTCGAGCGCATGCTGGTGCGCTCGGGCATCCAGGTCATCAAGTACTGGTTCTCGATCACCGACGACGAGCAGCACATGCGCTTCCTGAGCCGCATCCACGACCCGCTCAAGCAGTGGAAGCTGAGCCCGATGGACCTGGAGTCGCGCCGCCGCTGGGAAGACTACACGCGCGCCAAGGAGGTCATGCTGGAGCGGACCCACATCCCCGAGGCGCCCTGGTGGGTCGTGCAGGCCGTCGACAAGAAGCGCGCGCGGCTGAACTGCATCCACCACCTGCTCCAGCAGATGCCCTACGTGGAGCCCGCGCAGGCGAGCATCGTGCTGCCCCAGCGCGAGCGCCATGCCGACTACACGCGGCAGCCGGTGCCCGACAACATGTACATCCCCGAGGTCTACTGACCCCCGCCCACGCACGCCAGCCTGCGTGCGTTTCACGACAGATTGAAACGGCCGTTGCATCGAAAGATTGCCCAAAGCGATCTAACGGCCGCTCAATCTGACGCCATCTGCGTCGTTATTGGGAGAGCCCTCCGCCGGACGCGAGCCTGCGCCCGACCCGGAGGTCGCTTTGTTTCTGGAGTCCCCAAGATGCGTCGCAATACCCTGCGTGCCGGTGCACGCGCCCGATTCTCCGCCGGATTGACCGGTATGGCGGCGCTGGCCGCGCTTGCCCTGGCCGGCTGCGGCGGAGGCGGTGGCGACGATGCCGGCGGCAGCGCCGCGACCAGCCAGGCGTCTGCCGCCCCGGCGCCCACCTCGCCCACGGCGGCCGAGCCGCTGCTGGTCAACGGCCTGTCCCAGGCGTGTGCCGCCTGCGGCGCGGCCACATCGAGCAGCTATGCGGGCACCGACGTCGGCGTCTGGGGATACCCCAACGGCAGCGGCGCGGCGGTCGACGTCCAGTACGCGATCTCGGGCGTGGCCGGCAAGTCGGTCTGGCTCCAGCTCTACAACACGGCCGCCGCCGCGGTGGCGATGCCCAGCGGGCTGTCGTCGCGCGTGGCCGCCGAGATGATCTCGCCGCAGGCGCTGACCGAGACGTCGGACGAAGAGGCCATGCACCGTGCCATCGGCGAATTCAACCGCAGTGGCTGGGCCGATGCCGCCCGCCCGGCTGGCGAGCCGATGCGCAGCACGCTGGCGGCGCCGGCACCGCTCGCGGCGTCGCTGGGCACCACGGCGATGGGCGAGGGCGCCACGCGCAACTGGTACCACATCGACGGCACCCAGCGCCCGGCCACGCTGCGCAAGCAGCTTGCCGCCAGCGACGGCACCCGGGTCAACCTGTGGGTCGAGACCGCCGAGGCGGCCAATGTGAGTGATGCCATGGTGGCAGAATTGGGCGGCGCGTTCGCGGGCGGCGGCATGGTCTACGACCGGCTGGTGGGCCTGGGCGGCAAGCTCTGGGGCGCCAACGCGTTCACCACGTCGATGCTGCCGGCCGGCATGCCGGTCGATATCGTCGTGCTGAACTTCAACCGCGACGGCAAGCCGTTCGGCACCGTGGGCTATTTCTGGGGCGTGCACAACTTCCTGAAGAGCAAGGAAGCGAACAGCAACGAGGCGATCTCGCTGTACCTGGACAGCGAGACGATGGCGGCCGGCGCCGACGGCATGCGGTCGGTCAAGACCACCATGGCGCACGAAGGCACGCACATGCAGAACTTCTACCGCCGTCAGGTGAGCATGGGCGCCACCTACGCCTACGACACGTGGCTGGAGGAAATGACGGCCATGCAGATGGAAGACTTCGTCAGCGCCGCCATCAGCACCAGCTACAACCCCATCCGGGACGTCCGCCTGGCCGACTACTACCGCTACAGCGACTACAACTGCGACGTGACGGTCTTCACCGGCTTCGGCGCCACCTGCGAGAGCTACGCGGTGTCGGGCAGCCTGGGCGGCTTCCTGAACCGCCAGCTTGGCGTGGGGTTCTTCCGCGACCTGCTGGCACGGCCCACGGCGAACTCGCGCCAGGTGCTGGACGAGGCGATTCGCGCGTCCCGGCCCGAGTGGGGCTTCGACCAGGCGATGGTCAACTGGCGCGCCACCACCAACAGCAACATGCCGCTGGGCCGCACGCCGGGCAGCTACGGCTATCCCGCATGGACCGACGGCACGCTCACGCTGCCCGCGATCGACCCGTCGGCGGCGGGCTACCTGGCGCTGCGCCGGCTGCCGGCCACCGCGCCGTCAATGCTGCAGGGCAACGCCAGCTACATCGCGCCGCGCAGCCCGAACACCAGCGGCGTGTACACCGACAAGGTGCGCGTGCCGGCCGGCGTGTCGCTGTCGGTGGTGGTCTACTGAGTCGTCGGAAAGGGGCGCCCGGGCAGGTCCGGGCGCCAGTCAGCGGCGGCCGCTAGAGCCGCACGGCCGGGAATGCTTCGGCAAAGCTCTGGACCGTGCCGGTCAGCGCGCCGTCGTAGCCGGGCAGGGCGTTGACGCGCTCGCGGAAGCTGCCGCTCTTCATGGCGGCCACGGCCCCGACCAGCGCGGGGCTGTCCAGCGCCTCGGTCTCCAGCGCGAAGAAATAGCGCTCCTTGAGCACCGGCACGAACTCCAGGTTGAAGCGCCGGGCGGCCGTTTCCACGCCGAACCCCACGTCGGCCATGCCGCTGCCGATGTAGGCGGCCACCGCGGCATGGGTGAATTCCCCGTTGCTGAAGCCCTCGATGGCGTTGCTGTCGATGCCGCGCCGCGCCAGCATCAGGTCCAGCAGCAGCCGCGTGCCCGAGCCGGGCTGGCGGTTGACAAACCGCACGTCGGCGCGCGTCAGATCTTCCAGCGAGTGGATCTGCAGCGGATTGCCGGGGCGCACGAACAGCCCCTGCTGGCGCGTGGCCAGGTGGATCAGGCAATGCTTGCCGGGGTGCAGCCAGCGCGTGAAGCCGCGCAGCGTCTCTTCCTCGAACTCGCCCATCGGCACGTGGAAGCCGGCAATGTCGCAGGCGCCCTCGGACAGCGCGGCGGCCGCCTCCAGGCTGCCGCAGTACTTCAGGTCGTGGCGGACCTTCTGCTCGTCAAGGAAATCCCTGAGTGCGGCCACGGCGAATCCGTGGCTGGCGTGGATGCGCACGGCCGGGTCGCTGGCCGCCATCAGCTTCTTGAGTTCGATCTCCAGCTCGGACGCCAGGCTGTCCAGCGTGGGCGTCAGCCGCGCCGCAATGCGCTTGCTGGCCCACACGAGCTGCTGGGCCAGCGGGGTCAGCGTGGACCCCCGGCCGCGTGTCTTGGCGATCAGCGCCCCGCCGAACAGGGTTTCGGCGTCACGCAGGATGCCCCAGGCGTAGCGATATGACAACGCCATGGCCTCGGCCGATTGCGCGATGTTTCCGGTCGATTCGATCAGGCCCAGCAGGGCCACCAGTCGGGACACATCCAGCGCTGGCGCGGGCGCCGGGGTGGTATCGTCGCGGATCTGCAGGTGGGGAAGGATCGAGATGCGTAGCATATGCGGAAAATAGCATATTGAACGGGGCAAAACACGGTCATATAGTGGCACAAAGAGGCCGAAGCGCCCGTTGTGATGTGCCCGAATATGAATAAGAAAGCCGATATCGGGATCGACAGAACAGAATGGAGACAGCATGCCAGACACCGCCATCCCCACGGCGCCAGCCGGCAGTGGCACCCCCGTACCCGCATCCGAGATTGCGCGCATCGTCGCGGCCCGGCGTGACATGCCTGGCGCGCTGCTGCCGATCCTGCACGACATCCAGGACAGCCAGGGCTTTATCCCGGCCGACGCGGTGCCGGTCATTGCCAAGGCACTGAACCTGTCGCGCGCCGAGGTGCATGGCGTGATCACGTTCTACCACCATTTCCGCCAGCAGCCGGCCGGCCGCCACGTGGTGCAGGTCTGCCGCGCTGAGGCCTGCCAGTCGGTGGGCGCCGATGCGCTGGCCGAGCACGCCTGCCGCAAGCTGGGCTGCGATTTCCATGAGACCACGGCCGACGGCCAGTTCACGCTGGAGCCGGTCTACTGCCTGGGCCAGTGCGCCACCGGCCCGTCGATGATGATCGGCGAGCGGCTGCACGGCCGCGTGGATGCCCGGCGCTTCGACCGGCTCGTGGACGCCATCCGCGAAGACGAGGAGGTCCGCGCATGACCACCACCGTCTTTGTCCCCCGCGACTCCACCGCGCTGGCGCTGGGCGCCGACGAGGTGGCCCAGGCCATCGCCGCCGAGGCCGCCCGGCGCGGCGCCGACGTTCGCATCGTGCGCAACGGCTCGCGCGGCATGTTCTGGCTGGAGCCGCTGGTCGAGGTGCAGACCCCAGCCGGCCGCGTGGCCTACGGCCCGGTGACCGAGGACGATGTTGGCGCGCTGTTCGACGCCGGCTTCCTGGCGGGCGGCGCCCACGCGCTGGCGCACGGCCCGACCGACGAAATCCCGTTCCTGAAGCACCAGGAGCGCCTGACGTTTGCCCGCGTCGGCATCACCGACCCGCTGTCGCTGGACGACTACATCGCCCACGAGGGCTACGCCGGCCTGACGCGCGCGCTGTCGATGACGCCCGAGCAGATCGTGCAGGAGGTGCTGGACTCCGGCCTGCGCGGCCGGGGTGGCGCGGCGTTCCCCACCGGCATCAAGTGGAAGACGGTGCTGGCCGCGCAGTCGCCGGTCAAGTACATCGTCTGCAACGCCGACGAGGGCGACTCGGGCACGTTCTCGGACCGCATGGTCATGGAGGACGACCCGTTCATGCTGATCGAGGGCATGACCATCGCCGGCCTGGCCGTCGGCGCAGAGTCCGGCTACATCTACACCCGTTCCGAATACCCGCACGCGATTGCCGCCACCGAGGCCGCCATCGCCATCGCCACGCAGGCGGGCTGGCTGGGCGACAACATCCGCGGCAGCGGCCGGCGCTTCACGCTCGAAGTGCGCAAGGGCGCCGGCGCCTACGTGTGCGGCGAGGAAACCGCGCTGCTCGAAAGCCTGGAAGGCAAGCGCGGCGTGGTGCGCGCCAAGCCGCCGCTGCCGGCGCTCAAGGGCCTGTTCGGCCAGCCGACGGTCATCAATAACGTGATCTCGCTGGCCACGGTGCCGGTGATCCTGTCGCGCGGCGCGCAGCATTACCGCGACTTCGGCATGGGCCGCTCGCGCGGCACGCTGCCGTTCCAGCTGGCCGGCAACATCCGGCAGGGCGGGCTGGTGGAGAAGGCATTCGGCGTGACGCTGCGCGAGCTGATGTTCGACTTCGGCGGCGGCACGCGCAGCGGCCGGGCCATCCGCGCCGTGCAGGTGGGCGGCCCGCTGGGCGCGTACCTGCCGGAATCGCGCTTCGACACGCCGCTGGACTACGAGGCCTACGCCGCGTTCGGCGCGGTGGTGGGGCACGGCGGCATCGTGGTGTTCGACGAGACGGTGGACATGGCCAGGATGGCCCGGTACGCGATGGAGTTCTGCGCGATCGAGTCGTGCGGCAAGTGCACGCCGTGCCGGATCGGCTCCACGCGCGGCGTGGAGGTGATCGACCGCATCCTGGCGGGCGACCAGCCGGTGAAGCACGTGGCGCTGGTGCGCGACCTGTGCGACACCATGCTGGCCGGGTCGCTGTGCGCGATGGGCGGCATGACGCCGTACCCGGTGCTGTCCGCGCTCGACGAATTCCCGGAGGACTTTGGCCTGGCGCCAAAGCCCGCCCGGGCCGCCTGACCGCCGGCCGCCGCCTCACGGCCACCCAACCAGAATGACGCGCCTCTCAGGGGCGCGCATCCCTACAAAGCAGTGCATTACGGGAGACGTCCCTTGAACGCTCGCGACGATTTCGACTACGGTACCCCGGCCATCGACAACGACCTCCAGGTCACGCTGGAAATCGATGGGGTAGCCGTCACCGTGCCAGCCGGCACCTCCGTCATGCGCGCCGCCGCCGAAGCCGGCATCGGCGTGCCCAAGCTCTGCGCCACCGACTCGCTCGAACCGTTCGGCTCCTGCCGGCTGTGCCTGGTGGAGATCGAGGGCCGGCGCGGCTATCCGGCATCGTGCACCACGCCCGTGGAAGCGGGCATGAAGGTGCGCACGCAGAGCGGCAAGCTCGGCGACCTGCGCCGCGGCGTGATGGAGCTGTACATCTCGGACCACCCGCTGGACTGCCTGACCTGCCCGACCAACGGCAACTGCGAGCTGCAGGACATGGCCGGCGTGGTCGGCCTGCGCGAGGTGCGCTATGCCGACGGCGCCGGCGGGGCCGCGCCGATTGCCACGCACACCCAGATGAAGAAGGACGAGTCGAACCCGTACTTCACGTACGACCCGTCCAAGTGCATCGTCTGCAACCGCTGCGTGCGCGCCTGCGAGGAAACGCAGGGCACGTTCGCGCTGACGATCAGCGGCCGCGGCTTCGACTCGCGCGTGGCGGCCGGCACCAGCCAGCCGTTCATGGAGTCTGACTGCGTGTCGTGCGGCGCCTGCGTGCAGGCGTGCCCGACCGCCACGCTGACCGAAACGTCGGTCATCCAGCTTGGCCAGCCGTCCCACAGCGTGGTCACCACGTGCGCGTACTGCGGCGTGGGCTGCTCGTTCAAGGCCGAGATGAAGGGCAACGAGGTGGTCCGCATGGTGCCGTACAAGGACGGCGCCGCCAACGAGGGCCACGCCTGCGTGAAGGGCCGCTTTGCCTGGGGCTATGCCACGCACAAGGACCGCATCCTGAAGCCGATGATCCGCGCCAGGATCACCGACCCGTGGCGCGAGGTGTCGTGGGAGGAAGCCATTGGCTACGCGGCGTCGCAGTTCCGCCGCATCCAGGCCGAGCACGGCCGCGATTCCATCGGCGGCATCGTGTCGTCGCGCTGCACGAACGAGGAAGGCTACCTGGTCCAGAAGCTGGTGCGCGCCGCGTTCGGCAACAACAACGTCGACACCTGCGCGCGGGTTTGCCACTCGCCCACGGGCTACGGCCTGAAGACCACGCTTGGCGAATCGGCCGGCACGCAGACGTTCCGCTCGGTGGCCAAGGCCGACGTGATCATGGTCATCGGCGCCAACCCGACCGACGGCCACCCGGTGTTTGCCTCGCGCATGAAGCGCCGCCTGCGCGCGGGGGCCAAGCTGATCGTCATCGACCCGCGCCAGATCGACCTGGTCGATTCGCCGCACATCCGCGCCGACTACCACCTGCAGCTGCGCCCGGGCACCAACGTGGCCGTGGTCACGTCGCTGGCGCACGTGATTGTCACCGAGGGCCTGCTGGCCGAGCAGTTCATCGCCGAACGCTGCGAGGACCGCGCGTTCCAGCAATGGCGCGATTTCGTGGCGCTGCCGGAGAACTCGCCCGAGGCGCTGGAAGCGTCCACCGGCGTGCCGGCCGACCTGCTGCGCGGCGCGGCCCGGCTCTACGCCACCGGCGGCAACGCGGCCATCTACTACGGCCTGGGCGTGACCGAGCATGCGCAGGGTTCCACCACGGTGATGGGCATCGCCAACCTGGCCATGGCCACCGGCAACGTCGGCCGCGAAGGCGTGGGCGTGAACCCGCTGCGCGGCCAGAACAACGTGCAGGGGTCGTGCGATATCGGCTCGTTCCCGCACGAGCTGCCGGGCTACCGCCATGTGTCCGATTCGACGGTGCGCAGCAGCTTCGAGTCGGCCTGGGGCGTGGAGATCAACCCGGAGCCGGGCCTGCGCATCCCGAACATGTTCGAGGCAGCGCTGACGGGCTCGTTCAAGGGCCTGTACTGCCAGGGCGAGGACATCGTCCAGTCCGACCCGAACACCCAGCACGTGTCCGAGGCGTTGTCGTCGATGGAATGCATCGTTGTGCAGGACATCTTCCTGAACGAGACGGCCAAGTACGCGCACGTGTTCCTGCCGGGTTCGTCGTTCCTGGAAAAGGACGGCACGTTCACCAACGCGGAGCGCCGCATCTCGCGCGTGCGCAAGGTCATGCCGCCGCAGGCCGGCTACGCCGACTGGGAGGCGACGATCCTGCTGTCGAACGCGCTGGGCTACCCGATGCACTACACGCATCCGTCCGAGATCATGGACGAGATTGCGCGGCTGACGCCGACGTTCTCGGGCGTGAGCTACCAGAAGCTCGACGAACTGGGCAGCATCCAGTGGCCGTGCAACGCCGAGGCGCCGCACGGCACCCCGACCATGCACGTCGACGGCTTCGTGCGCGGCAAGGGCAAGTTCATCATCACCAAGTACGTGCCGACCGACGAGAAGGTGACCAGGAAGTACCCGCTGCTGCTGACCACGGGGCGCATCCTGTCGCAGTACAACGTGGGCGCGCAGACGCGGCGCACGCACAACGTGCACTGGCACGACGAGGACCGGCTGGAGCTGCATCCGCACGATGCCGAGGAGCGCGGCATCAAGGACGGCGACTGGGTGGGCGTGCAGAGCCGCGCGGGCGAGACCGTGCTGCGCGCCATCGTCAGCCAGCGCATGCAGCCGGGCGTGGTGTACACCACGTTCCACTTCCCCGAGTCTGGCGCCAACGTGATCACCACCGACAACTCGGACTGGGCCACCAACTGCCCCGAGTACAAGGTGACCGCGGTGCAGGTGATGCCGGTGGCGCAGCCGTCCACGTGGCAGCGCAACTACCAGGCGTTCAACGAGGAACAGCTTGCGCACCTGCGGGCGGCAGGCGAGACGGCGCAGGCAGGCTGACGCGGGGCGGGCGATGAAACGCGACGTGCCATCCCCCGACAGCGCCGCCGGCACCGACGCGGTGCCGGCGCAGCGCACGTTCGCGGTGCGGCGCTGGCGCCACGGCGTGATGACGCCGGAGGTGGACCACCTGGCCGAGGAAGTGCCCGTGGCGCTGGAGTACAACGGCATCTCGCACGCGGTGATGCTGGCCACCCCGGCCGACCTGGAGGACTTTGCCATCGGCTTCAGCCTGAGCGAGGGCATCGTCGGCAAGGCCGCTGACATCTACGGCATCGACGTGGAAGCGGGCGAGCAGGGCATCACGGTCAAGGTGGAGATTGCCACCGGGGCCTTTGTCGAGCTGAAGGGGCGGCGCCGCGCGCTGGCCGGGCGCACCGGCTGCGGGCTCTGCGGCACCGAATCGCTCGACGAGGTGATGCGGATGCCGCAGCCCGTGCGCAGCGCGGCCACGTTCGATCCGCGCGTGTTCGAGCATGCGTTTGCCGCGCTGCACAAGCGCCAGGCGCTGCTGCGCGATACCGGCGCCACGCACGCCGCGGCCTGGATGCGCGCCGATGGCGAGCTGGCGCTGGTGCGCGAGGACGTGGGCCGCCACAACGCGCTGGACAAGCTGGCCGGGGCGCTGGCGCGCGGCGGGCAAGAAGACATCGCCCGGGGCGCGGTCATCGTCACCAGCCGGGCCAGCTACGAGATGGTGCAGAAGACCGCCGCCATCGGGGCCGGCGTGCTGGCGGCGGTGTCGGGCCCCACGGCCATGGCGGTGCGGCTGGCCGAGACGGCCGGGCTGACGCTGGCCGGCTTTGTGCGTGGCGGCACCATGGTGGTCTACGCCCACCCCCAACGAATCCAATCCGAGTAAAGCGAGAAGGCTCAGCGATGCATATCGAGAACCTGGTCAAGATGGCCAACCAGATCGGCAGCTTCTTCGAGGCGATGCCGGACCGCGAGGAAGCGCTGGCGGATATCGCCGGGCACGTGAAGAAGTTCTGGGAGCCGCGCATGAAACGGGCGTTCCTGGCGCACGTGGACGCCGGCGGCGAGGGCGTGGACCCGATCGTGCTGGAAGCGGTGGCGCACCACCGCGACCGCTTCGAGGTCACGCTGGCGGCCACCGCCGCCTGAGCTACTTCTTGAGCCGGTAGAGCAGTTGCAGGATCGCCAGCCCGAACACGGTGGCGATCACGGCCGTCATCTCGCGGCCCATGCCGCAGGCCACGCCGATGGCGGCCACGGTCCAGATGCTGGCCGCCGTGGTCAGGCCGCGGATGTCTTCCTCGCTGGCGTTGTGCTTGATGATGGCCCCGGCGCCCAGGAAGCCGATGCCGGACATCAGGCCCTGCAGCACGCGGCTCATGTCGTTCAGCGGCATGCCGGCCTGCAGCGGCACCAGCACGAACAGCGCCGACCCCATCGCCACCATCATGTGCGTGCGCAGCCCCGCGGGCTTGCCGGCCGCCTCGCGCTCGTAGCCGATCAGGCCGCCCAGCAGCACGGCCAGCGTCAGGCGCAGCAGGATGCGCGTCAGTTCCTTGACGTCGGGCACGTCGGCAAATTCCGAACGCAGCGTGCTGTAGATTTCTCCCCAGACTCCTTCCATGGCAGTGTCCTCTTGTCGGTTTTCTGGTCGTCGGAGGCTAGCACGGCAGGGCGGGGCGGCGCCATCGGGCGTCCGCTGACAGCGGGCGCTCAGCGCAGCCGCAGCGGCTCCAGCAGCGCGGCGTCGTACTGGGCGCGCGTGATGCGGCCCAGTTCCATCATCCGCAGCAGGATGTAGGTCTGGCGCTGGCGCGCGCGGCGCGGGTTGACCACGGGATTGTTGGCCGACGGCGCCTTGGGCAGCCCGGCCAGCATCGCGCATTCGGCCAGCGTCAGCTGGTCCACCGGCGTGCCGAAGTAGGTCTGCGCGGCCTCGCCAAAGCCGTAGGCGCCCTGGCCCAGGTAGATCTTGTTCAGGTAGAGCTCCAGGATCTCGTCCTTGCTCAGCGCGCGCTCGATCCGGTAGGCCAGCAGGATCTCGTAGAGCTTGCGCGTGTAGGTCTTCTGGCGAGACAGGAAGAAGTTGCGGGCCACCTGCATCGTGATCGTCGACGCGCCCTGCGACAGCTCGTCGGACAGGTTGGCGATGCCGGCGCGCATCACGCCCACGTAGTCCACGCCATCGTGCAGGTAGAAGCGGTCGTCCTCGATGGCGACCACCGCCTCGGGCAGCGTGTGGGGAAAATCGGCCAGCCGCACGTAGCCGGCGCTGTGCCGGAACGCCATCAGCGCGTCCAGCGAGGGTAGCTGCCGGTTGGCCATCAACACGGCAAACGCAACCAGCAAAGCGCCACCCACCACGGCGAGCAGCACGAACTTGACGAAGGCGGACCAGAGACGTTGCATGGCGCGTATTGTGCCATTGGTGTGTCTGGATGCCCTCGGGGGGCAAGGTTTGCTCCCCTCTCCCGCACGGCGGGAGAGGGGCCGGGGGAGAGGGCCGGACGGTCAAATCGCGACAGGTCGGCAAGCAGTACCGCCTCGCCCTCTCCCCCAACCCCTCTCCCACAGGTGGGAGAGGGGAGCAGCGTAGCCAGTGATCCTGGCTACGCCGCCACCCCCACCCCCAACTCCCGCGCCAGCCCCTCCAGATTCCGCCAGATATTCGGATTGATCTCCAGGTACCCATCCGCGGCCGCGCGGCAGGCGGCTTCGTATTCGCCCGGGTACTGCACCTGCGCGTGGCCTGGCGCCGTGGGGGTGTCGTGCAGGTACTGGATGAACGCTTCCACCTCGCCGCGTTCCCAGTTCAGGCCCAGGTCGAACTCGGGGTTGAGCAGCACGGCGAACAGGTTGTTCGTGGCCACGCCGCCGCGCGGGTTTTCGGGCTGGATGGTGCCGCCGCCCGACAGCACGCCGGCCAGCAGCTCGGCCACCACGCCCAGCGCGTAGCCCTTGTGCTGGCCGAACGGCAGCAGCGCTCCCGGCCGCTCGCCGAACATCGCCGACGCGTCGGTGGTGGGGTTGCCATCCGCGTCGATGATGCTGTGCTCGGGCGCCGGCTCGCCTTTCTCGGCCAGCACGCGGGCCTTGTTGATGGCGATGGCGCTGGTGGCGATGTCCACCACCAGCGGCGGCCGCCCGTTGGGCATCGGTCCGGCAAAGCAGAGCGGGTTGGTGGTCAGCCGCGCCACGCGGCCGCCGTACGGTGCCACCACTGGCGGCCGGTTGATGACGTTGGTGAAGCTCAGCAGCACCAGGCCGGCCGCGGCGACCATTTCGCCGTAGTGGCCCATGCGGCCCAGGTGGTGCGACTTGCGCAGCGTGACGATGCAGTGGCCGTGCTCGCGCACGCGGTCGATGGCCTGCTGCATCACGGTCTTGCCCACGTGCTGGCCAAAGCCGCCGTGGCCGTCGAAGACCATCAGCGTGCCGCGATCCAGCACGCATTCGGCGCGGCCGGCCGGGTTGACGCTCTGGCCGTCGATGGCCCGCCGGTAGTTCGGCAGGATCGAGATGCCGTGGCTCGTGTAGCCGCTGCGGTCGGCTTCGACAAGGTGCTCGGCGACATCGTCAGCGATGTCGATCGGCACATTCTGTGCAGTCAGAATATTGCGCGCAAAGGCGCGCGCGGCCTCCAGGGACAGTTTCATGATGGGGACGCTTGGTTGTCAGTGAGTGATTGGCGTGTTGGCGATCCGGGGGCGCGGGCGCGGGGTGTCAGACCCAGCCCAGCCAGCGCCAGTACGTGCTGGCGAACAGCAGCATCAGCAGGTAGCCGATGATCGTGACCGGGATGCCGACACGGGCGAACTGCTTGCCGTTGAAGGTATCGGTACCCAGGCACACCATGTTCTGCGGCGCGTTGATCGGCAGGATGAAGCCGAAGCTGACCGTAAAGCCGAGCAGCATCGTCATGCCCACGCGGTTGATGTCGCCCGGCAGCTGCTGCAGCACCGAGATCAGAATCGGCAGCAGGGCCGCCGTCAGCGCCGTGGCGCTGGCAAAGCCCAGGTGGATCAGGATCAGGAACCCGGCCAGCACGGCAAAGATCATCAGCGTGCCGTGCTCGGCCAGGCCCGAATGCTCGACCACGAACCGGCCCAGCCACTGGCCGGCTTGCGTGGTCAGCAGCGCGCTGCCCAGGCTGATACCCACGCCGAACACGATCAGCGTGCCCCACGGCGTGCGCTGCTGCATCGTCTTCCAGTCCATCACGCCGATGCGCGGCATCATCAGGATCACCAGCCCTACGAACGTGATGGTGGCGGTATCGAACGCATGCAGCTTGCCCTCGGTGGCCCAGAACAGCAGCAGGCCGATGGCCACGGCGGCCAGGCGCTTCTGCGGACCCGTCATCGGCCCCAGCGCGGCCAGCTCGCGCTGCACGGCTTCCTTGCCGCCGGCGATGGCGTCGGTCTCGGGCGGCAGCAGCCAGCGCACCAGGAAGTACAGCACGGCCGACATGACGATGGCCCACGGGGCGCCGGCCACCAGCCATTGCAGCCACGTCACGCGCTCGCCCAGCAGCTTGTCCATGAAGCCGGCCGTCAGCAGGTTCTGCGCGGCGGCGGTCTGGATGCCGACGTTCCAGACGCTGGTGGCCTGGGCCACCATGATCATGATGCCGGCGGCGATGTTCGACTTCTTGTCGACGCCGAAGGCCGCGATCACGCCCATCATGATCGGCACGGTACAGGCGCTGCGCGCGGTGGCGCTGGGCACCACCAGGCTCAGCAGGATGGTCACGGCGATGGTGCCCAGCAGGATGCGCCGGGTGCTGGTGCCGATGGCCGACAGCGTGACCAGCGCGATGCGCCGGTCCAGCCCGGTCACGGTCATCGCGGCCGATATGAACAGCGCGGCGGCCACCAGCGCCAGCGCGGTGTTCGAGAACCCGGCCAGCGCCATGCCCAGGGCCCGCGACGTGCCGTAGAGGGTGTTGGGATCGTTGACCATCGGCGCAAAGCCGATCAGCCCCGCCATCAGCGACGTGATCATGATGGCGCTGGTTTCGTACGTGACGGCCTCGGTAATCCAGACCACCACGGCGAATGCCAGGATGGCCAGCATGCGCTGGCCCGCCACGGGCAGGTCGGGCGGCATGGGCAAGGCCACCAGCAGGAGCAGGACGGCGACGGCGAGGTAGAGGCCCCAGTGAATGCGCAACTTGGGGGCGGCAGGCGTGGCAGCCGTGGCGGTGGGACCGCCAGGGCCGGCAGGAGAGACTTGCGGATCAGGCATGGTGAATCCTTGGTAAGGAGCAGCCTGTCGAACCCGTCGGGACGCGCAGGTCGCGGCGTTCGACATGGACTCATTATGTGAAGCCGGGCGGGCGTCGCCAAGCCGACTCGGCCTTTGAAATTGCGGCAGATCAAATCGCTGTTAAGTCAGAAACAGTCAAGCGAAATGGCCCGTTGCAGCACCCGCAACGGTTCCCGGGGTATCGTTGCCAGCGGGATGTCCCCCAGTGCGTCGATCTGAAATAATTGACGCCAATGCTGAACATTTCGAAAGCGTGCCGCATGGGCGCGCCAGGACCGATATGCAGAACCCTTCCGAAACGCTGATCGCGGCCGCGCTGCGGCCTTGCCTGGACCTGGAGTCGATCAGCAACGCGCGCGACCTTGGCGGCCTGACCGGCCATGCGGGCCGGCGCGTGGTCCAGAACCGCCTGTACCGCAGCGCCAACCCGGCGCTGGCCTGCGCGGCCGATATTGACAAGCTGCACGCGTTGCGGCTCGACATCGTGGTCGACTTCCGCTCGCCGGGCGAGAAGTCGCCGGCCGAGGCCACGTTCGGCGAGCGCTTCCAGTGGCTCGCGGTACCCGTGCTGGACGGCACCATGGCGATGGACGTGCTGATGCCGCGCCTGCGCGCCAGCAACGCGACGCAGATGCACGGCTTCATGCTCGACGTCTACCGCGACTTTCCGGTGCGCTACCGCGATGCGTTCGGCACGTTCCTGCGCCACGCCGAGGCCGGCAAGACGCTCTTCTACCACTGCACCGCCGGCAAGGACCGCACCGGCTTTGCATCGCTGCTGCTGCTGAGCGCGCTGGGCGTGGCCCAAGACGACATCGTCGCCAACTACCTGGAATCGAACCACTGGAACCAGCGCTTCAACGAGAAGCTGCTGGCCGGCGCCAGCCAGCTCGGGGTCTCGCCCGACGCGATGCTGCCGCTGCTGGAAGTGCGCCCCGAGTACATCGAGGCGTCGATGGATGCGATCAGGCAGACCTACGGCAGCGTCGAGCGGTTCCTGGCCGACGACCTGCGCGTCGACGTGGACCGCCTGCGCGGCCACTACCTGGCGTCATAGCCCGCCAGTCTCGCGCAGGATGCGGGCCGTCGACAGCGCGATCATGCCTTCCTCGTCGGTCGGCAGCACCAGCACCGGCACGCGGCTGGTGTCGTGGCTGATGCGCTGGCAGTTGTCGCCATTGGCCGCGGGGTCGAGCGCGATGCCGAACAGTTCGGCCAGGTGCGCGCAGATGCGGGCGCGCACGTCCGGCGCGTTGGCGCCGATGCCGGCCGTGAAGACCAGCGCGTCCAGCCCGCCCAGCGTGACCGCCAGCTTGCCGACTTCCTGCGCGGCGCGCCACGCGTAGAAGTCCACCGCCAGCCTGGCGCGCGGCGTGTCGCTGGCCAGCAGGGCACGCATGTCGCTGCTGATGCCGGAGATGCCCTTCAGGCCCGATTGCCCGTACAGCATGGCCTGGATCGCGTCGGGCGCCATGCCCTGCGCGGCCAGGTACAGCACCGCGCCGGGATCGATCGACCCGCAGCGCGTGCCCATCGGCATGCCGTCCAGCGCGGTCAGTCCCATCGTCGAATCCATGCTCCGGCCGCCGCGCATGGCGCACAGGCTGGCGCCATTGCCCAGGTGCGCCACGACCACGCGGCCGTCGGCCAGGTCCGGCGCCACCTGCCGCAGGCGCCGCGCGATATAGGCGTACGACAGCCCGTGAAAGCCATAGCGCCGCACGCCCTGCTCGTAGTAGGCGTACGGCAGCGCCATGAGCTGCGTCAGCGGATCGCGCCCGGCGTGGAACGCGGTGTCGAAGCAGGCCACCTGCAGCAGGTCAGGCACGGCGCCACGGATGGCGCGGATCGCGGTCAGGTTGTGCGGCTGGTGCAGCGGCGCCAGCGGCACCAGCGCCTCCAGCCGGGCGATCACGTCGTCGTCGATGCGCACGGCATCGGCAAACTCGCTGCCGCCATGCACCACGCGATGGCCGATGGCCACCGGCGGCGTGTCGCGCAGCGCCACGCTCAGCGTCAGCCGGATCAGCCGGAACGCGGCGTCGTGGTCCGCCACCTGCTCCACGGGAAATTGCTGGTCGGTCACTTCGCGGCCGTCGGCCATGCGCGCCACCAGGCGCGGCGCCACGCCGATGCCTTCGATCTGGCCGTGCGCGGCCAGCGTGGGCTGGATGTCGATGTTGTCGTGCGCGGCCTCGGGCACCGCGTAGATCGATACCTTGACGCTGGACGAACCGGCGTTGACGACGAGGATGACGGGATGGGGTGTGCTCACGCGGATCGCTCCTCAGGCGGGCACCGCAACCTGGGCGGTGCGGCGCGAATGGGCCAGCAGCACCGCGATGGCGCAACTGCCGATGCGCGCGCGCACGCTGTCGGCGCGGCTGGTCAGGATGATCGGCACGCGGGCGCCCAGCACGATGCCGGCCGCCTCGGCGCCGGCCAGGAAGGTCAACTGCTTGGCCAGCATGTTGCCGGCTTCCAGGTCGGGCACCAGCAGGATGTCCGGGTCGCCGGCCACCTCGGAGCGGATGCCCTTGGTCTCGGCCGCGGCCTTGCTGATGGCGTTGTCGAACGCCAGCGGGCCGTCCAGCAGCCCGCCCTCGATCTGGCCGCGCTCGCTCATCTTGCACAGCGCCGCGGCCTCGATGGTCGACGGGATCTTGTCGGTCACGGTTTCCACGGCCGACAGGATGGCCACCTTGGGCCGCTCCACGCCCAGCACGCGCACGAGGTCGATCGCGTTGCGCACGATGTCGGCCTTCTCGATCAGCGTGGGAAAGATGTTGACCGCCGCGTCGGTGATGAACAGCGGCTTGTGGTAGTTCGGCACGTCCATGGCAAAGACGTGCGACAGGCGCCGCCCGGTGCGCAGGCCGCTGGCGCTGCGCGCCACGGCGTGCAGGATCTCGTCGCTGTGCAGGCTGCCTTTCATCAGCAGCTCGGCGCGGCCGGTGCGCACGGCCTCGACCGCACTTTCGGCGGACGCGTGGCTGTGCGGCGCGTCGATGATCTCCACGTTGTCCAGCGCCAGCCCCTGCTCCTGGGCCACGGCGCGGATGCGGGCGGCCGGCCCGCACAGGATCGGCACGATCAGCCCCAGCCGGGCCGCTTCGAGCGCCCCGTCCAGCGACGACGCGTCGCAGGGGTGGGCCACGGCGGTGGGAATGGGCGGCAGGCCCTCGCAGCGGGCGAGCAGCCTGGCGTACTTGTCGTCGGACGGCGGGGTCGGCATGGGCGTACGGGCTCCGGCTGGGCAGCAGCCGCGACAGCGAAGGCGGATGCTGCGTTGCGCAAACGTCTCGACGCAGTATAGGCGACGCACCCGTGCCATTGGAATGTCTTGCGCTTGTCATATACGGCGCCGTCAGCGGGATTGGCCTTTGGTAACGGTTGTCATGCCGGGCCGAGGCTGGTAGATTTTTGCTGTTGCATCGCAGCAAGCGACGCCCGCACCACGCCCGCATCGGCCCCCGCTGCACGCCATCGGACTCCGCCTATCCCCAAGGAGAAACGGAAATGAATGCACGCCAACCTGTGACGGGCCGCGCGCCCGGACAGGGCGCCTCCGCCTCGCCCTCAACGTCCTCATCGCCCTCAACGCCTGACTCGCCCGACTCGCCCTCCGCGCCGTCCCCGGCATATCCCCCGCTCCCGCTGCACCCGTTGGCCCAGGCCGCCTGGGAATACGGGATCGACGCGTGGCAGCGATCCATCCTGTTCCTCGACGTCCTTCGCCAGCGCGGCAACGAGACGGCCACGCACGAGAAAGGCGGCATGCCGCCCGTGCTGGTGTTCGACTACGAGGTGCTGATCGACGGGCGCGACCTGCCCCGGCCGGTGAACTACGCGCTGCTGCGCATCGTGCCGCCCGCCGCGCACCCCACCGACATGACCAAGCGCGCGTTCGTGGTGATGGACCCGCGCGCCGGCCACGGCCCCGGCATCGGCGGCTTCAAGGCCGACAGCGAGATCGGCAACGCCATCCGCACCGGCCATCCGTGCTACTTCATCACGTTCTACCGCGACCCGTGCCCGGGCCAGACCATCGAGGACGTGGCGCGCACCGAGGCCCGCTTCCTGCGCGCCGTGGCCGAGCGGCACCCCGACGCGCCGGGCCGCCCGTTCGTGATCGGCAACTGTCAGGCCGGCTGGGCGCTGCTGATGCTGGCCGCCGCCGCGCCCGACGTGACCGGCCCCATCCTGCTGGCCGGCGCGCCCGTGGCCTACTGGTCGGGCGTGCGCGGCAAGAACCCGATGCGCTATGCCGGCGGGCTGCTGGGCGGCACGTGGCTGTCGTCGCTGGCGGCGGACCTGGGCAACGGGCGCTTCGACGGTGCCTGGCTGGTGCAGAACTTCGAGAAGCTGAACCCTTCGAACACGCTCTGGGAAAAGCTCTACAACGTCTACGCCAAGGTGGATACCGAAGGGCCGCGCTTCCTGGAGTTCGAGCGCTGGTGGGGCGGGCACTTCCTGATGAACCGCGCCGAGATCGACTGGATCGTGCAGAACCTGTTCGTCGGCAACCACCTGACGGCCGGCGACGTGCGCAGCAACGACGGCCAGTCCGTGGTCGACCTGCGCAACCTGCGCTCGCCGGTGATCGTGTTTGCGTCCTGGGGCGACAACATCACGCCGCCGCAGCAGGCGCTGAACTGGATTCCGGACCTGTACGCGAGCGTCGACGAGATTGTCGCCAACGACCAGACCATCGTCTATTGCCTGCATCCGTCGATCGGGCACCTGGGCATCTTCGTGTCGGGCAGCGTGGCCAACAAGGAGCACTCTGAACTGTTCTGCGCGCTGGACCTGATCGACGTGCTGCCGCCGGGCCTGTACGAGGCCCGCATCGAGGACTTCGCGCCCGACGCGCCGCACAGCGAGCTGATCGAAGGCCGCTACCTGGTGCGCTTCGAGCGGCGGACCATCGACGACATCCTGGCGCTGGACGACGGCCGGGCCGACGAGCAGCCGTTCGAGGTGGTGCGGCGCGTGGCCGAGATCAACCAGCACGTCTACGACACGTTCGCGTCGCCCGTGGTGCGCGCGATGGCGAACGAGCCCACGGCCGAGGCGATCCGCGCGATGCACCCGTCGCGGCTGGAGCGCTCGCTGTTCGCCGACGGCAACCCGTGGATGCAATGGGTCGCCATGATGGCCCCGGCCGTGCGCGACGCGCGCCAGCCGGTGTCGCCGGACAACCCGTTCCTGGCGATGCAGCAGGCCATGTCCGACCAGATCGTGCGCTCGCTGGACCAGTACCGCGACGCGCGCGACGCCTGGCAGGAGCGCATGTTCGAATCGATCTACGCCGCGCCGTGGCTGCCGGCCATGCTGGGCATGACGACCACGCCAAAGCGGCCCGAGTCGCCGGCCGTGACCGCGCTGCGCAAGGAGGTGGCCGAACTGCGCCGCCGCGAGGCCGAGCGCGAGATCGGCGCGGGCACCGCGCTCGACGCCTTCCTGCGCGTGCTGTCGTACGTGACGCAGGGCCGCTCGGCCATCGAGGAGCGGCCGTTCAACCTGCTGCGCAAGCTCGCACGCGAGAACCCGCCCGAGAAGCGCATTACGCTGGCCCAGTTCAAGGACGCCGTGCGACGGCAGAGCTATATCGTCAGCCTGGACCCCGAGGCCGCCATCGCGGCGCTGCCGGCCCTGGTGCCCGACATGCGCGAACGCCGCCGCATCATGGTGCTGGCCCACCGCGTCCTGACCGTCGGCGGCCCGCTGGACGCCGATTGGCTGGCCCGCTACCGCGAAGTCGCCGAAGCCTTCGGCACCGACCACGGCAACGGCAAGGCAACCCAGGAAGCACAAGCGGAATAGTCGACGGGGGCCTGGCCTTCCGCGTCCGGTTGTCTCCCTCTCCCGCAACGCGGGAGAGGGGTCGGGGGAGAGGGCAAGCCGTTCAAGATGCGGCATGCGGCATTGGAACCGCCGGCCCTCACCACCAGCCCCTCTCCCGCAAACGGGAGAGGGGAGCAAAGATGGCGATGTATTCGACTGTTGCCGCAGCTTGAAGCTCCGGCCCTCACCCCCCAGCCCCTGTCCCGCAAGCCAGACAGGAAAGCAAAGACCCACCCCAACCCGGAGCCCCCACCATGGTCCACGTTCCCACTCCGCCGCTGTCCGGGCAACGCGTGCTGATCGTCGGCGTTGCCAACGAGGATTCGATTGCCTGGGGTTGTGCGCGGGCGTTCCGCGAGCTCGGCGCCGAGATTGCGCTGACGTACCTGAACGACAAGGCTTACCCGCACGTCGCGCCGCTGGCCGAGCGGGTGGATGCGCCGATCCTGATGCCGCTGAACGTGGAGGACGACGCGCAGATGGACGCCCTGTTCGACCACATCGCCAGGACCTGGGGCCGGCTCGACGCGGTCGTGCATTCGGTGGCGTTCGCGCCCAAGGCGGATTTGCAGGGCGGGCTGCTGAACTCATCGGCGGCGGGCTTCGCGCGGGCCATGGACGTGTCGTGCCACTCGTTCATCCGCATGGCACGCCGGGCCGTGCCGCTGATGGACAAAGGCGGCACGCTGTTCGCGATGAGCTACGACGGCGCCAACCGCGTGGTGCCGAACTACGACCTGATGGGGCCCGTGAAGGCCGCGCTGGAGGCCACCTGCCGCTACCTGGCCTACGAACTGGGCCCGCGCGGCATCCGCGTGCATGCGATCTCGCCGGGGCCGCTGAAGACGCGCGCGGCGTCCGGGCTCAAGGATTTCGACGTGCTGCTGGCCGAAGCCGCCGGCCGCGCGCCGCTGGGCGAGCTGGTCGACATCATGGACGTGGGCTTTGCCACCGCCTACCTGGCCACGCCTTATGCGCGCCGCGTGTCGGGCAATACGGTGTACGTGGACGGCGGCGTGCACATCATGGCGTGAAACGTGCGATAGCCGCATCGTTGGGCGCCGGGCCGCGGCACGCGGCCTAGAATACATGCATCACCACTTCCAACAGGGAGAGGCTGCAATGCAGGTACTGATCCGCGGGCTACATCGTGATGTGACCGAGGAAATGCTGCGCGACAAGCTCCAGACCCATGCCCGGGTCAACTCCGTGGAGATCGTGCGCGACGGCGACCCCAACCACCCGTGGGCCTGGGTGGATCTGGCGGTCGACCCGTTCACCTGCTGGCACCTGCTGCGACGGTTCGACAAGCAGTACTTTGCCGGCAGCGTCATGCGCTGGTACATCCCCGCCCACCAGAGCTGACGTCCACGCCGGGCGTCCGGCGTTGGCGGTACCATACGGGCCATCCGACACCACAGACAGGCTTTGCGCAATGCTTGAACTCCAGGGCGCCATCTGGTTCCGCGCCGGCCAGCAGGACTGGGGCGGCAAGGACCGCATCGCGCTGCTGGCCGCCATTGGCGAGCACGGCTCGATCACGGCCGCCGCGCGCGCGGTGGGCATCAGCTACAAGGGTGCGTGGGACGCCATCGACGCGATGAACAACAGCGCCGGCGAGCCGCTGGTGCTGCGCGCGGCCGGCGGCAAGGGCGGCGGCGGTACGCGGCTGACCGCGCGCGCCGAGCGGCTGATTGCCACCTACCGGGCGATGGAGGCCGAGCACGCGCGCTTCATCGCCCAGCTTGAACGCGCGGGCGCCATGGCCGACGCGCATCCCGAAGACCTTCACCTGATCCGCCGCATGATGATCCAGACCAGTGCCCGCAACAAGCTTTTCGGCCGCGTGGAAACCGTACGCGCCGGCGCCGTCAACGACGAAGTCACGCTGGCGCTGCCGGGCGGGCAGCGGATCGTCGCCACGATTACCCACGAGAGCGTCGAGACGCTGGGCCTGGTGCCCGGCGCCGAAGCGTTCGCGCTGGTCAAGGCGTCGTCGGTGCTGATCGGCCTGGCCGATCCGGCGGCGCGGCTGTCGGCGCGCAACCAGTTGCCCGGCACGGTGGCCCGGGTGGTGCCCGGCGCGGTCAATGCGGAGGTCGTGCTGGAGCTTGATGGCGGCGGCACCGTGGCGGCAATCGTCACGCAGGCGGCAGTGGCCGACCTGGCGCTGCAGGCCGGCACGCGCGCGCTGGCCATCTTCAAGGCGTCGAGCGTGATCCTTGGCACGATGGGCTGAGCAACGGCCCGCGCTGGCGCCCGGCCGGCTGGCTAGATGACCGGCGAGGTCTCGGGCGCGTAGACCGGCGGGTGCCGGGGGGCGCGTCCGCTGGCGTGGATGCGGCCCTCGCGGATTTCCAGCACGTGGTCGCCCAGCACGTCGACATCCTCGGGGTCGTGCGAAATCATCAGCATCGGCACGTCCAGGCTTTCCTGCAGCGCGCGCAGTTCCTGGCGCATGCGGATGCGCAGGGCCGGGTCCAGCGCGGAAAACGGTTCGTCCAGCAGCAGGATGTCAGGCCGGGCCGCCAGCGCGCGGGCCAGCGCCACGCGCTGCTTCTGCCCGCCCGAAATCTGCGCCGGATACTGGCCGATGATGTCGCGCAGGCCAAACGCATCGACCCAGCGCGCCGCCTCGGGCGGCAGCGCGCGCCGCGCGGGGTTGCGCCAGCCGCGACGCAGCCCGAACGCAATGTTCTGCGCGACGGTCAGGTGCGGAAACAGCGCGTAGTCCTGGAACAGGTAGGCCACGCGGCGGTCCTGCGGCCGCAGGTCGACGCCGGCGTCGCTGTCGAACAGCGTGCGGCCATTCAGCACGATGCGGCCGCTGTCGGGCGCCATCAGCCCGGCGATGGCCCGCAGCGTCAGGCTCTTGCCGGCGCCGGACGGGCCGAACAGCGCCACGCGCCGGCTGTCGGACGCGAACGCGATGTCCAGCGCGAAATGGCGGTCTTCCGACGCCATGCGCTTGCGGACGGTGATTTCCATGCTCATGGCGGCCTCACTTGCCCACAGGCGCGCGCGTGAAGCGGCGCCGCTCGAACAGGTTGGCCGTGCCGCGCTGCGCGGGCGGCACCAGCCGCGCCGCCACCACGAGCAGCACGATGCAGGTGACCGACGTGACCAGCACCAGCAGGTTGGCGGTGTCGTCGTTGCCGGCCTGCACCGCCTCGTAGATCGCCACGGACAGCGTCTGCGTGCGGCCGGGCAGGTTGCCGGCCACCATCAGCGTGGCGCCGAACTCGCCCAGCGCCCGCGCAAAGGCCAGCAGCACGCCGGCCACGATGCCGGGCAGCGCCATCGGCAGCGTCACGCGGAAGAAGATGGCCGCCTCGGAGATGCCGAGCACGCGCGCGGCGTTCTCAAGTTGGTGGTCGACACCCTCGAACGCGGCCCGCGCCGACTTCAGCGCCAGCGGAAACGCCACCACGGTCGACGCCAGCACCGCGCCTTGCCACGTGAAGACCAGTTCGATGCCCAGCCGTTCCAGCCACGCGCCAAACACGCCGCGCCGGCCTACCAGCACCAGCAGGTAGTAGCCCAGCACGGTAGGCGGCAGCACCAGCGGCAGCGTCAGGATGGCGTCGACGACGTCGCGTGCCCGCGAGCGCCAGCGGGCCAGCGCGTAGGCCGCGGCCACGCCCAGGATCGCGTTGAGCAGCGTGGCCCAGCCCGCCACCTTCAGCGACAGCAGCAGCGGAATCCAGACGGCGTCCATGGCGGCGATGCGAACCGGGAACCGGCGGTCAGGGCTTCTGGAAGCCGAACTTCGCCAGCGTGGCCTGGCCCTCGGGCGACAGCACGTACTGGACGAAGGCGTTGGCCTGCTGGGCCTGGCGGGCCTGCGCGGTGACGGCGATGGGGTAGGTGACCGGCGTGGGGGTCGGCACGCGGGCGGCGACCTTGACCTTGTCCGGCATCACGGCCGCGTCGGTGGCAAAGACAAAGCCGGCGTCCACCTCGCCGCGCGCCACGTAGTCCAGCGCCTGGCGCACGTTCTGCGCGGGCACGCCCTTGGCCTCGACGGCCGTCCACAGCCCCTGCGATTCCAGCGCGCCGCGCGTGTAGCGGCCCACCGGCACCGACGACGGGTTGCCGTACGCCACGCGCCTGACGTCGGCGCGGGACAGGTCGGCCGGGGCGCCGATGCCGAGCCTGCTGTCGTGCGGCACGATCAGCACGATCGCGTTGGCCGCGAAATCCTTGCGCGTGGCCGGCTGGACGACCTTCTCGGCCACCGCCTTGTCCATCGCGCTCTGGTCGGCCGACGCGAACACGTCGGCCGGGGCGCCCTTGACGATCTGCTGCATCAGTACGTCCGACGCGCCAAAGTTCAGCACCACCTTGGTATCGGGATGGGCGCGCTCGAATTGGTCGCCAAGCTGCCTGAAGGCGTTGGTCAGGCTGGCGGCGGCGGACACCACGAGGTCCGCGGCAAAGGCCGACGGCGCGGCAAGGGTCAGCGCGACCAGGGCGGCGCGGCGGGCGAAGGGCAGGAGGCTCATGGCAGAAGAGTCGGGGAGAGGGAGGGTGTGCCGGATCGTTGGCATCCGCAATATAAGCGGCTATATAACGGGGCGTCAATCGCGCCGACGGATAACCATCTTCAGCCGGTTGAAATAGTCCCGCTGGCGGCGCTGGTTGAGCGATATGGCGTTTTTGTCATATTTTGAGCGATTGTCACGAGAATGACGCGATATCGCCACTTGGCTGCCATCGCCGGTTCGCACAATTTCCCCCCACAGAAGAAACACAATCACAGGGGAATCCGAGACCATGCAACTCCATCGCATCCGGGCCGCCTTGCTGGCGGCCATGGTAGCCAGCACCCTGGCCGCCTGCGGCTCCGACGACGACAACGGCGCCGGTAACGGCAACGGCGGCCAGAATGGCGGCCAGACCGGCGGCGGCACCGCCACCGTGCCGGCCGGCACCAGATCCACGCTGGCCCTGCTGGAGACGACCGACCTGCACACCAACGTGCTCAGCTATGACTACTTCAAGCTGGCCGAGGACAAGTCGTTGGGCTTCGAGCGCGTGTCGACGCTGATCAAGGCCGCCCGCGCCGAATTCCCGAACACGATGCTGCTGGACAACGGCGACACCATCCAGGGCACGGCGCTGTCCGACTACCAGGCGCTGGTCAAGCCGGTCACGTGCGGCGAGACGCTGGCGATGTACAAGGTCATGAACGCGGCCGGCTTTGACGGCGGCGGCATCGGCAACCACGAGTTCAACTACGGCCTGCAGTACCTGAGCCAGGTCACCGGCAACCGCTTCAACGTGGACGGCCTGCCAGACCCGTCGGCGCAGCAGACCTGCGCCGGGCCCAAGTTTCCGCAGGTGCTGGCCAACGTGTACAGCGTCAAGACGCGCCAGCCGCTGTTCCAGCCGTACGCGATCCTGTCGAAGACGCTGACGGCCACCGGCCCCGACGGCAAGACGGTGTCGGCGCCGATCAAGGTCGGCATCATCGGCTTTGCGCCGCCGGCCATCCTGAGCTGGGACAAGCGCTGGCTGGACGGCAAGGTCTACACCGAAGGCGTGGTCGAGACCGCGCAGAAGTACATCCCCGAGATGCGCGCCAAGGGCGCCGACCTGATCGTCGTGATCTCGCACGGCGGGCTGGACAACTCGGCGTACTCGCCGACGATGGAAAACGGCAGCTACCACCTGTCGAAGGTGGCGGGCGTGGACGCCATGCTGATCGGCCACTCGCACCAGGTCTTCCCGGACGCGGCCAGCACGGTTGGCCAGTTCAACCCGCCGGGCGTGGACAAGGTCAAGGGCACCGTCAACGGCGTGCCGACCGTGATGGCCAACTACTGGGGCAAGCATCTGGGCGTGGTCAACCTGGCGCTGGCCTACGACGGCAAGGCGTGGAGCGTGGACCGCGCCAACACCAAGGTCGAGGCGCGCTCGATCCAGAACCCCGACAAGACCTACGTGGCCCCCGACGCCAGCGTGGCCGCCGCCATCGACACCGAGCACCAGGCGACCATCCAGTACGTGAAGACGCCCATCGGCAGCACCGACTACCGCATGACGAGCTACTTTGCCGACGTGGGCGACCCGGGCGCGATCCAGATCGTCAACCAGGCCCAGGCCAAGTATGTGAAGGACTACCTCGCGGCCAACCTGCCGGCGCTGGCATCGCTGCCGGTGCTGTCGGTCTCGGCCCCGTTCAAGAGCGGCTTTGGCGGCGGCAGCGACTACACCGACGTGGCGATGGGCAGCCTGGCCATCAACAACGCGGCCGACCTGTACCTGTACCCGAACACGGTCTACGCGGTGAAGGTCAACGGCGCCGAGGTCAAGGCGTGGCTGGAGACGGCCGCCAAGCGCTTCAACCAGATCAACCCGGCGCTGACCACCGAGCAGCAACTGATCAGCACCTTCCCGGGCTACAACTTCGACATGTTCACCGACGCCGACATGCAGTACGAGATCGACGTCACGCAGCCCGTGGGCAGCCGCATCAAGAACCTGACGTACAAGGGCGCGGCCGTGACCGCGGCGATGGACTTCATCGTGGCAACGAACAACTACCGCGCCAGCGGCGGCGGCAACTTCCCGGGCCTCGACGGCACCAAGACCGTCTACGCCTCGCCGGACGCCAACCGCGACGTGCTGATCAGCTACATCAAGTCCGTGGCCAACGTGACCCGCGCCGCCAATGGCAGCGCTCGTAGCTGGCGCTTCACGAAAGTGGCGACCAGCGGCGACGTGGTGTTCAGCTCGGCCGCCGGCATGCTGGCGCAGGCCGCCGCCGGTGGCGTGGCGGGCGTGACGCTGGTGGCCGCCGACGACGGCAGCAACAAGAACCTGTCGAAGTACCGCATCGACCTCAACCAGTAACCGTCACGCCGCCGACCACCCGGCCACCTTGCCCGATATGCCGATGCCTGCCACCGCCGCCGCCCCGACCCTCCACGCGCTGCCCCGTCGCCTGCCGCGCATCCATCCGCTGTTCGTGGCGGCCACGCTGGCCGTGGCCGTGGCTACCGCCGGCGTGGCCGGTGCGGCCGTGTGGCGCCACCAGTCCGACGCGCGCCAGGCCGAAATCGCCCAGTGGCAGGTCCTGGCGACGTCCGCCGGCGACGCGGCGGCGCTGGACCGCCTGCAGCAGGCCGCCGGGTCTGGCGAGGCTGCCGCGCGTGCCGCGCTTGGCGAAACGCTGATGGCGCGGCCCGACGCCGCCACGCGTGCCGACGGCGAGCGCTGGCTGCGCATGGCTGCCGAAGGTGGCCAGGTCCGCGCGCAGTTCCTGCTCGGCAAGGCGGCGATGCTCGGTACCCTGGCAACCGGCCGCGCCGACCTGCCGCTGGCCTGGCAACAGCTCGACGCGGCGGCGCGCGCCGGCGACATCGGCGCCGCCTACTACCTGGGCCTGCTGTATCGCGGCGGCTACGGCCGCACGCCCGACCCGGCCGCCGCGGCGCGCTGGTTCCGCGTGGCCGCCGACGGCGGCGTGGCGCACGCGATGTTCATGCTGGCCAATGCCTACCGCGAAGGCGAGGGCGTGGCCCGCGACGACGCCCGCGCCGTCGCCTGGTACGAAGCCGCCGCCGAGCGCGAGCATCCGGCGTCGATCCAGGCGCTGGCGATGGCCTATCGCGACGGCGGCCTGGGCCTGCCACGCGACGCCGCCCAGTACCGCCAGCACATGGCCGAAACCGCCCACGCGCTCAAGCACCCGGCCATCAACCCGTAGCCCGGCGCCGCGCGCTACTGGTAGCTCATGGTGAAGGTCGCCAGCGCGCCCACCGTGCCGGGGCCGACCACGCCGGTCGTCACGTACTCGGCGCTCAGCGGAATCTGCATCAGCGGCTCGGAATGGCCCACCCGCCACTGGTTCACCGTGCCGCGCTCGGCCGAATCGGGGCCGAAGAAGACCGGCGCGCTGGCCGGGTTCAGGATGCGGATGCCCACGCCCGTGGCCGTCGAGGCCGGCGTCAGCGTCAGCACGTCAGACCGGTTGCCCGGCGTCGTGGCGTCCGTCATCGTGATGTAGACCGGCACGTCGGTGCGGCGGCAGTTCAGCGTGATCGTGAACGGCGTCCGGCCGGCGTTCACGCCGTCGCCCCGCAGGCTGCTCGACGCCACGACCGGCAGGTCCACCGTCACGCTGCGGGTGGCCACCGTGCAGGTGGGCCGCTCGGGGATGCCGTTGTTGAACGAGATCGACGCCAGCGGCGGCGACATCGTCCGGGTCGCGTTGTCATAGCTGTACAACTGGTAGATCACGCCCATGTCGACGCGGTCGCTGCGGTCCGGCACGTTGATCCGCTCGAACAGCTTGACCAGCCGGTTGGTGAGCACGAACGATCCGGTCTGGCCCGCCGACGAGATGTAGCGGATGATGCGCCTGCTCACGGGATCGGTCCGGTCGGCGCCCGATACGGTGTAGCCGCCCGGGCTGATGGCCACGCGCATGCCCATGCCGTAGGTGTTGGCGTCCCAGAACGCGGGATAGTTGAAACGCGAGCCCGCCGCCGAGAAGCCGGTTGGCGAAATCACGATGCCGTACCCCTGCCGGCTGCGCGGGCAGCGGAACGACACGGTCGTGGCCAGGTCTGGCGTCAGCGCCGTACCGATCGGGGCGCCTTCCACCGGGTAGGATATCTGCGACGACAGCGCAGACGGCTGCGCCTCGATGGTGCAATGCTGCACGCTCTGCGCAGCGGCCGGCAGCGCGGCCAGGCCGCCCAGCGCAAGCGCCAGGGTTGCGGCGCGCAGGAAGATGGATGGCATCACGGGGTCTCCTTCGCATCGGGCTGGCATACCGCGCGGATCTGCGCGTAGGCCGTGGCGTGGCGGGTGCTGTCGGGCAGGTTGACGTCGATCGCGCAGCGCTGCGCGCCGCCGGCGCCCCACGTCACATAGAGCCGGTCGATGTTGTCCAGCCCGCGCGCAAAGATGATGCCGCTTTGGCCCACCACGCCCACTTCGGCGCCGGCGCCGTTGGTGACCTGGGCGCCGAACGGCAGCTTGCCGCCGTCGGGCCGCGTGGCCGACACGATGGCCGACCGGCCCGTGACCGCGGCAAAGCGGATCTTGACCGCCGCGTTGGCGCGCGGCGCCACCTGCGTGCTCGTGGCGTCGAGCGAGACATCGAGCGGCAGGCCCTTGGGATCGAGCTGGATCGTGTTCATGCTGTAGGGGTGCAGGTACGGCACGATGGCGTAGCCGAACCGGTCGATCCGCACGCCGGGCGCATTGGCCACGCGCGCGCCACTGGCGCCCTTGGCCTCGACGATTCCGATGGTGTCGCCCAGGAAGTTGGCCAGCGTCACGCCGCCCGCATGGGCCACCAGCGCACCCTGCAGGCCGGCCGAGTACTGCGTGTAGCCGTTGCCGCCGCTGGCGGAGGCCGACACGGTCGTGTACGGGCTGCGGTACTGGACGTTGCCGCCGCCGGACACCTTGCTGCCGGCCGCCCGGTTCACGTTCAGGCCGTAGGAGACCGCGTTGTCCTCCAGCGCGGTGCCGCTGAGCATCAACTGCTGCGACGATCCGCCGCCGTTGTCGTGCGTCGTGCCGAACGACACCAGCGGCGCGTGGGCGCTGCGCCCCAGCGGAGCGGTCAGGTTGGCGAAGACCTGGGTCGTGTAGCGGCCGGTGTAGGCATCGCGCAGCCGCGACGCCGACACGTTGAACGTCATGTTGGTGCCGAACAGCCGCAGCGTGTTGCTGTAGCCGGCCTGGAACATCAGCGCGGTGTCGCGGCGGTTCCAGTAGGCCGTGGACGTGCCGGTGGCGTACAGCGTGCCCAGCCGGCCGCCCAGGTTCTGGTTCAGCGTGAGCTGAAGCTGGCTGCGCTGGCGCGCCACGCCGTCGCCGTTGTAGGAGCCGTCGCGCGCCGCAAACGCGTCGCGCATCGACCAGAAGCCCTTGGTCGCGTAGCGGTAGGCGGCCACCGTCAGGTTGGTGCTGGTGGTCGGCACGTACTTGCTGTAGCTGATGCGGAAGCTCTGGCCGCTGGCGTCGTTGGCGCCCGGAATCTTCGCGCGCGCGTGCGTGGCGTCGAGCGCGAACGCGCCGATGGGCAGGTTGAAGGCGGCGCCGATCAGCGCGGCCTGGTAGCCCTCGGACAGCACCGCGCCCGCGTAGCCGGTGGTGAGGTTGCTGAACCCGTGCTGGACCGTGCCCTGCACGAGCTTCTCGCGCGACGGGGTGGTGTGCGAGCCGCTGCGGTACTCGCCAACCGTGGCCGAGTAGCGCGTGAGGCCCGGCCGGATAAGCTGGACGACCGACGCGTAGGGCACCGTGAAGCTGCTCTGGCTGCCGTCGGCCTCGGTGACGGTGACCAGCAGGTTACCGCCGTAGCCGGTGGCATGGAGGTCGTCGATCTCGAACGGGCCCGGCGCCACCGTGGTTTCGTAGATCTTGTTGCCGTCCTGCGAGACCGACACGCGCGCGTTGGTCCGCGCCACGCCGCGCACCAGCGGCGCGTAGCCGCGCGTGGAGTCCGGCAGCATGCGGTCGTCGGTGGTCAGGTTCACGCCGCGCACCGAGAAGCTGTCGAACACGGCGCCGTCGGTGAAGGCGTCGCCGAGCGTGAGCTGGCTGCGCCATTTGGGCAGGTCGCGCTGCACGTACGTGGCGATGTTCTGGTACGCGTAGCGCTCGCCCACCGACTGCCACGACATCGACGAGCGCTGGCGCAGGTGCCAGCCGGCCACGTTCAGCCCGGCATCGATGCCAAGGTAGGTGTTGGTGCTGTGCTGCGCCCCGTTCATGCCGAACGTGTTGAGCTGGTAGCCGAGCGTGGCCGACGGCACGCCGCTGTCCAGCAGTTCGTGCGGCACCGTGCCGGCCGCGCGGCGGCGCATCAGCGCCTGCGCCACCGTGAAGTTCAGCCGCATGTCGTTGACGCTGAACGACCACGTCACGTCGTCGGAAATGGCGGCCGGATGCAGGCAGGCGCCGTCCGCCGCACCGGCCGCGGCGCTGGCGGCGGCATCGGCAATGGCGGTGCGGCCGGCCGGCGGCAGCGCTTCCTCGTTCAGGTTCAGCCGCGACAGCGTGGCCGGGTCCAGGCAGGGCGCCGCCGCGTCGTCCGGCCCGGCAAAGCGCACCGTCTCGCGCGCAATCCACGTGTCGTTCAGGTAGATGTCGACCGGGTAGCTGCCCGGCGCGACGGGGTTGCCCTTGTCGAAGCGGCTGACGTCCACGCTGGAACCATCGGCCCGCCGCAGGAACTGCGCGTTGAAACGCACCTGCGCCAGCGTCTCGGTGGCCGGCGTCTCCGCCAGCACCTCCGCCAGCACCGGCGCCGGCAGCACTGTGGAGGCCACCAGGCAGCGCGCGGCCAGGCGGCGTGGCGATCGGGTCCGCATGTCAGTCCGTTGGCGCTGTCGCAATCCGGGATACGCCTTCGACGGCCGCCCCGAAGTCGTTGATCGTGACGTGGCGCACCTCGCCGGCATCGACGCTGCCGCGCACGGCGTCGCCGAGCGGGAATTCCACGGTCGCGCCCGGCGCGGCCATGGCGCCGGCGTCGTTGCGATGGACCGCGCTCCCCACGCCGGCCTCGACCACGGTGAAGGTCACGTGGTAGGGCGTGGGATTGGTGGCCGACAGCACCTGCTGGCCATCGGCCTTGCGCAGCAGGCGCCAGCGCACGCTGGCGGGCGCGGCGTCGGCGCTGCCGGGCAGGCCGCGCGGCCGGAACATCAGCTTGATGCGGGTACGGAACGCGAACTGCAGCTCGTTGCGCTGCGCGGCGCCGTCCGCCGCCATCGGCGGCACTTCGAGCACGTTAAGCCAGAACAGCGACTCCCGGTCCGTGGGCAGCGGCTGTTGCAGGTAGATGATGCGCAGCGCCTGTCCCTTGCGCGGGTCCAGCCGGAACAGGGGCGGGGCCAGTGTGAACGGCGCGTGGGTGTCGTCGGGCGCGGCATTGGCATCGCCGTCGTCGATCCAGGCCTGCACCAGCGCGGGCGCGGTGCCCTCGTTGGTGAGCCGCAGCGTGACTTCGCGTTCGGTTTCGGGATAGATGACGCGCGTCCCGGCCAGCACCACGGAGGCGTGGGCGGCCGACGTCGCCACGATGGCGAGGCAGGCGGCCAGTGCCACCCGCCAGTGTGAGATTCGGGACATGAGAACGTTCGGCTTGGGCTCCGGCGACAAGGCCGAAGGCTGGAAATACAAATGGATAACCGCCGGCATGGACCTGCCATGCCGGCGCACAGTCACGGTGGCCCCGCTTAGGGGTAGACCACCGAGTACGTGACGGTCGTCAGGACATCGCCAGCGGTGGCGGCGCCCGTGGCCACGTATTGCGCGTAGTACTGCAGCGTGGCGGCGCCGTCGGCCAGTGCCACCTGCTGCGAGTTCTGCGCGGCGTAGGCGGCGCCCAGCACGATGTTGTCCAGCGCGTCGTTCAGCAGGCCGACCTGCACGTTGGTGGCGGGGGTGACCGCCGGCGTGGTTTCGGTGGCCGCCGAGGCCACGGCCGTGTTGACCAGGCGGCCCGAGGTGTTGTCCACCGTGGCGCCCGGCTCGAAGTAGACGCCCACGTTGCCGGTGTTCGGCGTGCAGCCGGTCAGGCGGATATTGAACGGCGTGCGGCCGGCCACGGCGCCCTGCCGGTTCAGCGCGCCCGCGGCGACGGTGGGCATCGGCACCGTGAAATTGGCGGCGCCGCCGTTGCCCGACAGCGTGCAGGTCTGGCCCGTCACGCGCCCGGTAAAGGTAATCGTGCCGTCGGAGGCCATTGCCGGTGCCGACATGGCGGCGAACAGGACGGAAGCGGCCAGCGCTTTGGTATGGATGCTTTTCACTTGAATTCTCGCGTCTTCATTTGAATGGAGGGGTGTCATCGTCACTTTGGCCGTGCATGCAATGCGTGCATGGCGCGTGCATTGGGCGCGGCCGCAACGTGATGCGGCGCCGATGACAGGGCCGAAGACTAACGAGGTAAAGCGGGCGGAAATATCGGAAAATCTCGAATTTTCGGGGCGGGATTTATTTATGACGCATTTGTCATGATTCCCGATAGGATTTTCTATGAGCCTAATAGCGAGGATTTTCTGATAATCGCTAAGAATAATCCGAATAATTCTGATCGATTAACGGACACTGCAGTCGCGGGCATCGCGATATATCCATGGAAACGGCGCCGGGGCTGCGTTATTCTCATGCGCATTCCGCCCAAGGACACCCCATGAAGACCCTCTACCTCGCCGGCTTCGACGTATTCCGCAAGGACGCGCTTGCGTGGGGCGCCCACCTGAAGGCGCTGTGCGCGCGGCATGGCTACACGGGCCTCTATCCGCTGGACAAGGCGGTGCCCGCCGGGCTGTCCGGCCCGGCGGCGGCACAGTGGATCTACGAGGCCAATATCGCGCTGCTGCGGCAGGCGGACGTCGTGATGGCCAACCTGGACGACTTTCGCGGCCCGGGCGAGCCCGACAGCGGCACCGCCTTCGAAGTGGGATTCGCCGTGGCGCTGCAGAAGCCGGTCTGGGGCTACGCAGCCGATGCCGGCACGCTGCTGGACCGCGTGCGCCACCATGCCGACGCCGATGGCAGCGCGCTGGACGCGCGGGGCTACGTGGTGGAGGACTTCGGCCTGCCGATGAACCTGATGCTGGCGTGCAGCGTGCGGCTGGTGAGCGGCGACGCCGAAGCGTGCCTGAAGGCGATGTCCGAGGCGGACCGGCGCCGCGCCGCGCGGCGGGCGCAGGCGGCGGCCGGCAACGACGCCGAGGACTAGCGCACCGGCAGCGGCGCGGTGGTGGCCGTGGGTCCGGGCGCGCCAGCCGTGCCGGCCTGCACGCGCAGCGATCGCACGCCCGTGGCGATGTCGGACGCCGCCGTCGCCACGATCTGGCGGTAGGCGCCCACCACATCCTCAACCTGTCCCGATACCGGCACCTCGGCCTCGGTGCGTCCGCTCAGCACGTTGCCGTCGGGCAGGCGCCGCACGGTCCAGGCGATGGTCGCGCCGGCCCGCTGGCCCGGCTCGCCTTCCAGCCGCACCACTTCGGTCGTGATGCGGAAGATCGTGCCGACTTCGGCCAGACCCTGCTGGTAGGTATCCACCGCGCCCAGGTTGGCCTGGAGCTGCTGCGACAGCGCGTCGCGCAGTTCGTCGGGCAGCGGCGCCGACCAGCGCGACTGGTCCAGCAGCCGCACGTTGCCGTTGGCGTCGCTCATCACGAGCTGCGCGCGGTTCAGCCGCTCGGGCACGCGCACCGGCGCCACCTCGATCCAGACCGGCTGCGCCGCGGCCGTGGACGGTGATGAGGGGGATGCGGGCGATGGGGTAGCCGCCGGCGTGCCAGCCGCCAGCGAGTAGTAGCGCGGCTCGGGCGACGCGCAGCCGCCCAGCCCGGCCACGGCCAGCGCCATCGCGCCGGCAATCAGCGTGCGTTTCATTGCTTGTCCTCCGTCTTGCCGCGCAGCAGCGCTTCGGGGTGGCGTTCCAGGTAATCGGTCAGCGCGCGCAGCGACACGGCCGTGCGCGTCAGTTCCTGCAGCATGCGGCGCGTGTCCTGCTGCAGCGGCGCGTCGGATGCCAGCGTGCCGTTGGCGGCCGTCAGCGTGCGGCGGGCGTCCTGCAGCGCGGCCAGCACCTGTGGCGCCACGTCGCCGTTCAGCTGCGCCACGAGCTTGTCGGCCGACTCCAGCATCCGGTTCATCGACACCATCGCGGTCCGCGCCTCCTGGCCGATCTGGTCGAACGGCACCTTGTCGATCTTGTTGACGATGTCGCCCAGCTTGGCCTGCAGTTCGTCGAACGTGCCCGGCGTGGTGGGGAATTCCGGCATCGGCGCGTCGAGGTCGATGTCCTTGGCCGGCGGCGCCTTCGGGAAGAAGTCCAGCGCCACGTAGAGCTGCCCGGTCAGCAGGTTGCCGGTGCGCAACTGCGCGCGCATGCCGCGCTTGACCAGCGCCTGGACGATCGTGCGCTTGCGCGCCTCGTCGGCCACGTCGCGCTCGCGGAAGCCCATGCGCGACGGATATAGCTCCACCACCACGGGCATCCGGAACGCCTTGCGCTCGCGCTGGTACTCGATGCCGATCGACCGCACCTGGCCCACGATCACGCCGCGGAAGTCCACCGGCGCGCCCGGCGACAGCCCGCGCACCGACTGGTCGAAGTTCAGCACGGCCAGCGTGGGCGCCAGTTCCTCGGGCTCCTTCATGGCCTCGGCCTGGTCGCCGGCCAGCAGGAACTGGGTGTTCTCGGCGGCGGCGGCCTGGGCCGACGAGTTGTCCGGGGCCTGGAACGCCACGCCGCCCAGCAGCACCGTGACCAGCGACTGGGTCGACAGCTTCAGCCCGCTGGCGTCGAGCTTCAGGTCCACGCCGCTGGCGTGCCAGAAGCGCGTGTCGGCGGTCACGAGCTTGTCGTACGGCTTGTTGACGAACACGCGCATCGTGATGTCGCGGCCGTTCGGCTCCAGCTGGTAGGCCACCACCTGGCCCACCTGCACGCGGCGGTAGTAGACCGGCGAGCCGATGTCGAGCGAGCCCAGGTCCTGCGCGCGCAGCACGAACTGGCGGCCGGACGCGTCGGTGGTCACCACGGGCGGCACCTCCAGGCCCGTGAAGCTGCGCGTGGGCTCGGCCGACTTGCCGGCATCCACGCCGATGTAGGCGCCCGACAGCAGTGTTTCCAGCCCCGACACGCCGCTGATGGCAAAGCGCGGGCGCACCACCCAGAAGCGCGTGTCCTTGACCGCGAAGTTCTCGGCGTCCTTGGTAAGTTCGATCGTCGCCATCACATGCGAGCGGTCGGACGCCAGCCGCACGGACTTGACCAGCCCGATGTCGACGTCCTTGTAGCGCACGGCGGTCTTGCCCGGCGTCAGGCCCTCGGCAGTGCTGAACGTGACCGTGATCTCGGGCCCGCGCGACGCCAGCGTGTTGACCAGCAGCGAGATGCCGACCACGGCGGCCACGATCGGGATCAGCCAGACCAGCGACGGCAGCCAGCGCGCGCGGCGCCGGCGGGCCGGCTGCGGCAGGCCGGGCGGGCCGGCGGGACCGGACGGAGGAGGGGAGAGGTCAGGATCGGCCATTGTCGGATTCCGGCAGGTTCGATGAGGGGCGGGCGTCCATGGCGTCCCACAGCAGGCGCGGGTCGAACGACAGCGACGCCAGCATGGTCAGCACGACCACGGAGGCAAAGGCCAGCGCCCCGCCCCCGGGAATGATCGTGGCCAGCGCGCCGGCGCGCACCAGCGCCGCGAGCAGGGCCACCACGAAGATGTCGAGCATCGACCAGCGGCCGATGATCTCGACCAGCCCGTAGAGCCGCGTCTGCTGCCGGATCCGCCACGTGGACCGGAAGTGCACCGACGCCAGCAGCAGCGTCAGGATCAGCATCTTCAGCAGCGGCACGATGATGCTGGCAATCAGCACCACGCCGGCCAGCAGGTGCGAGCCGGACAGCCACAGGTAGATCACGCCGGACATGATGGTGTCGCGCTGGGTGCCCAGGATCGACTCGGTGACCATGACCGGCAGCAGGTTGGCCGGGATGTAGAGGATGAACGCCGACAGCAGGAAGGCCCAGGTGCGCGCCAGGCTGGCCGGCTTGCGGTGGTGCAGCGCGGCGCCGCAGCGCGGGCACGGCTGGCCTTCGAGCGCGATGGGGCTGACGAGGTCGCACGCGTGGCACGACAGCAGCCCGCGCGACGCCGCCGTGGGCACCTGCGCCACCGGCGTGCGTTCGTCGTCGTCGGTCAGCTCGGCCACCACGCCGGCCGCCACGCGGCGCGAACGGGCCAGTTGCTCGCGGGCCTGCGCCGCGCGGTTCGGCCGGGGCGGGGTGGGACGCTGCGGCGCGGTCATCGCGCGTCTCCGGCGGGCGGCACCTCGTCGGCGCCGGGCGGCTCCAGGTAGTGCCAGAGGTCGCGCGGATCGAACGACAGCATCGCGGCCAGCACCACGACCAGCGCGCCGAACGACCAGAGCGCCACGCCCGGTATCACCTGCGCCATCGTCGACAGCTTCACCACGGTCACCAGCACGCCGATCATGAACACCTCGATCATGCCCCACGGCCGCGTCTGGCGGATGCCGCGCACGATGCGCTCGAAGCCGGCCGGCATGCGATGGCGGGCCATCGGCACCAGCAGGTAGCACATCATCAGCATCTCGGACAGCGGGAACAGGATGGTGGTGCCGAACACCAGCAGCGCCACCAGCGTCATGTGGTCGGCATGCAGCGCCATCACGGCGCCCCAGAGCGTGGTCTCGGTGCGCACGCCCTTGAGGTCCATCTCGACGATGGGATACGTGTTCGATACCAGGAACAGGATCAGCGCGGTGACCACCAGCGGCAGCAGCCGGCGGTATGCGCGCGTGCTCTCGCGGTACAGCATGCCGCCGCAGCGCAGGCACGTGGCGCGCTCGCCGGGCGCCAGCGCCGTGCGTTCGTAGAGCGCGTCGCAGTACTCGCAGGCCACCAGCCGGTGCAGCGCGGCCGGCGGCGGGGCCGTGGGCGGCGTGTCGCGCGGTGCGGTCATGCGTCGGGCGTCAGTTGCGACGGCGGCGCCGGCGTGACGTCGGTCACCGCGGGCCGCTCCTGCGTGCCGATGGTCCAGTCGCGCAGCAGCGCGTAGGCCACGGCCAGCACGGTCGGGCCCAGGAACACGCCCAGGAAGCCGAACGCCAGCGCCCCGCCCAGCACGCCCATCATGATCCAGATCAGCGGCAGCCCGGTGCCCTTGCTGATCAGCAGCGGCTTGATCACGTTGTCGGCCATGCCCACTACCACGCCGCCCCAGACCACCATGAAGATGGCCCAGCCGGTCTCGCCGCCGTGGTACAGCCACAGCGCGGCCGGAATCCACACCAGCGGCGGGCCCATCGGGATCACCGACAGGAAGAACGTGATCAGGCCAAGGATGGCGGCGCCGGGCACGCCGGCGATCCAGAAGCCGATGGCGGCCAGCACCGCCTGCACGAACGCCGTGCCCAGCACGCCGTAGACCACGCCCTTGATCGTGCCGCCGGCCAGCGCCATCAGGTGGTCGGCGCGCTCGCCCGCCACGCGGCGCATGCCGCCGCGCAGCCAGTCCACGGCCAGTTCGCCGCCGGTATAGAAGAAGAACGCCAGGATGATCGACAGCGCAAGCTGGCCCAGCCCGCCGCCAATCGACAGGCCCGCGCCCAGCAGCGCATGGCCCACCGGCGCGATCAGCTTGCGCAGGTTGGCCACCATCTCGGAATCGGCGTGGATGATCTGGTCGTAGCTGGCCTGCAGCTGCGGGCCCACGTAGGGCAGGCTGCTGAGCCATTCGGGCAACTGCGGCAGGCCGCGCTCGGCGTAGCGGTTGACGAGTTCGGTGAGCTGGTCCAGATGGGCGGAAAAGCTGGCGCCCGCGTAGACGAACGGGCCCAGCACGATGACGGTGGCGATCAGCACGCAGACCAGCGCGGCCAGCCCGCGCCGGTTGCCGAACCAGCGCGATAGCACGGTATAGGGGTACCAGGAGCTATAGGCCAGGATCGCGCCCCAGACCAGCGCGGTGGCAAACGGGGCCAGCACCAGCAGCGACCCGCCTATCAGGACGATCAGCGCGAATACGGCGGCAAGCTTCTCAATCAGTTGTCCGGAACTCATCGTCGCGCGCCTGACCGGCGTCCATGTGGCAAGAACGCCGTAAGCATAGCGGAATTCGCCTGCCGTTCCGGGTTTTCCCTTGCCCGTCCGGCCGGGCGCGGCGGGTCAGGCGGCGGGCGGCTCCGCGGCGCCGCCCTGGCGCAGCAGCGCGGCCACGAGGTCGGACTGCGTGACGATGCCCACCACGCGCCGCTCGGCGTCTAGCACGGGCACGTGGTGCAGGCCGCCGTCGGAGAAGCCCTGCGCCAGCTCGACGATGGGCTGGTCGGTGCGGGCCGAGATCACGCTGCGGGTCATCAGGTCGCGCACGGTGCCGTTGACGCGCCGCGAGTTGGCGCGATAGGCGCGGAAGAAATCGCTCTGCGTCAGGATGCCCAGCAGCCGCCGCTGGCGGTCCAGCACGGGCAGCGCCTTGATGCGGTGGCGCGCCAGCAGCGCGGCGGCGTCGGCGGCCATCTGGCCGGGGCGCACCGAGATCACGTCGCGCGACATGATGTCCACGCAGCGCGCGCCGCCAAAGCGCCGCGAATAGGCGCGCAGCTCGGCCGCCACCAGGATGGCTTCCAGATCGTCTTCCTCGATGTCCAGGAATTCGCCGCGTGCGGCCAGTACCGCATCCAGGTCCGCGCGCGTGAAGCCGGTGCGGCGGCTGGGCGGCGCATCCTTGGTGTCATGCTGGGCCGCCGGCTCGGGCGGCCGGTGCGGATAGCGGCGCCGCGTGAAGTTGTTGAACGCCAGCGCCGTCAGCAGCAGCAGCGCCGAGTTGATGGCCACCGGAATCACCACGAAGCCGAACCCCAGCGCCTGCACGGCCGGGCCGCCGAACACGGCCGTCACCGCCACCGCGCCGCTGGGCGGGTGCACGCAGCGCAACTGGAACATCAGCGCGATGGCGCCGGCCACGGCCACGCCGGCCGCCAGCCCCGGGTCGGGGATGAACTTCGCGCAGGCCACCCCGACGGTCGCGGCCACGAGGTTGCCGCCGATGATCGACCACGGCTGCGCCAGCGGACTGGCCGGCACGCCGAACAGCAGCACGGCCGACGCACCCATCGGCGCGACAAACCAGGGGTTGAAGCCGAGCAGGAACTGGCGGCAGATCCATTCTGTGATCGCCAGGCCCAGCAGCGCGCCAAGACAGCTTTTGAGGCGCTCGTGCCGGCTGGCGGCCACCGGCATGGGGACGAAAGTGCGCAGCCAGGCACGGGCCTCTGCGACGGAGGAGGTCGGGTCGAATCCAGCGGGCATCGAAAGCGGGGGCGGCTTTAGAAGTGTCGGGGGCGCCACGGCGCATTGGCCGGACTCGTGAATGTATCACAGCATGATATATTTCGGCGGCTGCGTACCCGCGCATGATCCCACTCGCCCCGCCCCATGTCCATGTCCAGTCATCCCGCATCGCACCATTCCCCCAAGCGCGATTACGCCGTCAACGGCCGCCTGCCCATGCTGGCCGGCATCGCGCTGCTGATCGGCGCGGTCAGCACCGGCGCGGCGTTCGTGCTCGTGAACCTGATCCGCTTCTTCACCAACCTGTTCTTCTTCCAGACGCTGTCGTTTGCCGAGCGCTCGCCGGCGCACCATGCGCTGGGGCCGTGGGTGATTGCCGTGCCGGCCATCGGCGGGCTGATCGTGGGGCTGATGGCGCGCTACGGCAGCGACAAGATCCGCGGCCATGGCATCCCCGAGGCCATCGAGGCCGTGCTGTTCGGCAAGAGCCGGATGTCGCCCAAGGTGGCGGTGCTCAAGCCGCTGTCGTCGGGCATCGTGATTGGCAGCGGTGGGCCGTTCGGCGCCGAGGGGCCGATCATCATGACCGGTGGGTCCATCGCGTCGCTGCTGGCCCAGTACCTGCACCTGACCGCCGCCGAGCGCAAGACGCTGCTGGTGGCCGGCGCGTGCGCGGGCATGACGGCGATCTTCGGCACGCCGGTGGCGGCGGTGCTGCTGGCCGTGGAACTGCTGCTGTTCGAACTGCGCCCGCGCAGCCTGCTGCCGGTGGCGCTGGCCTGCGCGGTGGCCGGCTTCCTGCGGCCGTTCCTGTTCGAGGCCGGCCCGCTGTTTCCGCTGCACACCGTGCCGGCCGGCACCGTGGCGTTGGGGTCCTGCGTGTTCGCCGGGCTGCTGTGCGGCGTGCTGGGCGCGGGGCTCACGCTGGCGCTCTATCGCACGGAGGATGCCTTTGCCCGGCTGCCGCTGCACTGGATGTGGTGGCCGGCCATCGGCGGCCTGGTGGTCGGCATCGGCGGGTACTTCGAGCCGCGCGCGCTGGGCGTGGGCTACGACGTGATCGGCGACCTGCTCAACAACCGGCTGGCGCTGGAGGTGGCCGTGGCGCTGCTGGCGGTCAAGGCGGTGATCTGGATTGCCGCGCTGGGCTCGGGCACGTCGGGTGGCGTGCTGGCGCCGCTGCTGATGCTCGGCGCCGGGCTGGGCGTGGTGCTGGCCCCGCTGCTGCCGGGCGGATCGCCGGCGCTGTGGGCGCTGGTCTGCATGGCCGGCGTGCTGGGCAGCGTGCTGGGCGCGCCGCTGACGGCCATCGTGTTCGCGTTCGGCCTGACCCACGACAGCGAGGCGCTGCTGCCGCTGCTGCTGACCACGGCCGTGGCCTACGGGTTCTCGGTGCTGACGATGAAGCGCGGCATCATGACCGAGAAGATCGCACGGCGCGGGCTGCACATCTACCGCGAGTATGGCGTCGATCCGCTGGAACGGACGCACGTGGAAGACCTGATGACGCGCGATGTGGTGACGCTGGACGCCGACCTGCCGGTGGCCGATGCGCTGGCCCGCCATTTCGGCCCGCATGCCGCGCATCGCGCCTATCCGGTGGTGGCGCAGGGCCGCGTGGTGGGGATGCTGCATCGCAGCGCCATCGAGGCAGCTTGTGCCGGTCACGACACCGGGCTGCGCTGCGGCGACCTTGTGGCCGGGCAGGGCGATGGCGACCCCCGCACGCCGCCGGTGCTGCTGGCATCACAGACCGGCCGGGCCGCGGCCGGGCGCATGGCGGCGCTGAGCGTGGCGCGCCTGCCCGTGGTCGACAGCCTGGAATCGATGCGGCCGGTCGGCATCGTCTCGCTGCGCGACCTGCTGTCGCCCAGCGAACACGCGCTGCACGAGGAAACGCACCGCGAGCGGCTGCGCGGCCGGCCGCAGGCCGTCGCCGGTCAGAGCTTGTAGCTCGACAGCAGGATGCTGGTCTCGGTGGCGGAAATGCCATCGACCAGCCGGATGCGGTCGAGCGTCCGGTCGAACTGCTCCAGCGTATCGGCGCGCAGCTCGGCGATGATGTCCCAGCGGCCGTTGGTCGTGTGCAGCGTCTGCACGTTCGGGTCGCCGCGCAATGCCTGCAGCACCTGGCGCGCCTTGTTGCCTTCCACGGCCACCGTCATCCACGCGCGGATGCGATGCGGCTCGGCCTCGGGCTTGAGCCGCACCGTGTAGCCGACGATCTGGCCTTCCTTCTCCAGTTTCTCGATGCGGTTCTGCACCGTGGCGCGCGACACGCGCAGCGCCTTGGCCAGCGCCGTGACCGGCGTGCGCGCGTTGTCGCGCAGCAGTCCCAGCAGTTGTCGATCGGTGGCATCCATGGCGCGCTCCCTGGTGCGGTACGGCCGGCGTTGCATTTCGCCAGCGAAGTCTGGCGAATTGTTAGGCGTCCATAGCAATTTGTCCGTTTGTTGACTGTTCGCTGACGCGCACGCGACCCACAATCCACATCAGGGACGCCCGACACGCCGGGCGCCACTGACAAGGAGATTGCCGTGCTCGACCGTCCGACCATCCTGCTGGTTGCCCCTACGTTCTACGACGTTTCGTACGCCATCAATCCGTGGATGGACCCCGCGGCATGGGCCCGCGACCCGAGCGGCATGCACCGCCGCGCGCTGGCCGCGTTCGATGCGCTGCGCGACGCGCTGGACCGCGCCGGGTTTGCCGTCGAAGTGGCCGACGGCGCGCCGGGCCAGCCCGACATGGTGTTCCCGGCCAACGCGGCCGTGGTGCTCGACGGCAAGGCCGTGCTGGCGCGCTTTCGGCATCCGCAGCGGCGCGGCGAGGAACAGCCGTTCGCGGCGATCTTCGCGCAACTCCGCGAACGCGGCCTGATCGATACGGTGGAACGGCTGCCCGAGGGCTGCTACCAGGAAGGCGCGGGCGACTGTATCTGGGATGCGCGGCGCGGCCATTTCTGGGCCGGCTTCGGCCCGCGCTCGTCGCACGAGGCGGCCAGCGCGATGGCGCGCCAGTTTGGCCAGGAAGTGGTGGCGCTGGAACTGGCCACCGAGCAGAGCTATCACCTCGATGTCTGCTTCTGCCCGCTGTCCGGCGGCGAGGTGCTGTACTACCCGCCGGCATTCACCGACGCCGCGCTCGGTGCGTTGCGTGCCCGCGTGCCGGTGGCGCAGCGCATCGAGGCCACCGAGGACGACCTGCGCCACTTCAGCGTCAACGCGGTCAATCTGGACGACCACGTGGTGATGACGCGCACCACATCGCATTTACGCCATGAACTGGGCCGGCGCGGCTATCGGCTGCATGAGGTGGACCTGTCGCCGTACATGATGTCGGGCGGCGGCGCCTATTGCATGACGCTGCGGCTGGACCGCGCCAGCACGCCCGTGCGGCGCGCCGCGGCAGCCTGAGGGGAGGGGCGCCATGACTTCGACGAACGCCGCCGTGAAGCACGCCTCGCCCGGCGCGCGCCGCACGCGCTTCCTGGATGCGGGCGACGTGGCCGGGCTGGTGCGCGGCATCGGCGTGCGGCAGGCCATCGTGGCCGTGGCCGATTGCGTCTGCGAGGACTTCCTGCGCTGGGCCGACTTCGAAAAATCGGCGCGGCTGGCCAGCCATTCGCCCGTGGGGGTGATCGAGCTGATGCCCGTCAGCGACGGCCACCACTTCGCGTTCAAGTACGTCAACGGCCATCCCCGCAACGCGCGGCTGGCGCTGCCGACGGTCATGGCCTGCGGGATGCTGGCCGAGGTGCGCACCGGCTTTCCGCTGCTGCTGGCCGACCTGACGCTGGCCACGGCGCTGCGCACGGCGGCCACGTCGGCGCTGGCCGCGCAGGCGATGGCGCGCGGCGGGGCGCACACCATGGCGCTGATCGGCAACGGCGCCCAGGCCGAATTCCAGGCGCTGGCGTTTCATGCGATGGCCGGCATCACCACGATCCACGCGTTCGACATCGACCCGGCCGCCACCGCGCGGCTCATGCACAACCTTGCGGACGTGCCCGGGCTGGCCATCGTGCCGGCGCGGTCGGTGCGCGAGGCGCTGGCCGGGGCCGACATCGTCACCACGGTCACGGCCGACAAGACGCGCGCCACGATCCTCACGCCGGACATGGTCCGGCCCGGCATGCACCTGAACGCGGTAGGCGGCGACTGCCCGGGCAAGACCGAACTGCACGTCGATATCCTGCGGCAGGCGCGCATCGTGGTCGAGTACGCGCCGCAGTCGCGCATCGAGGGCGAGATCCAGCAATGGCCCGAGGCCCCGGTCAGCGAACTCTGGGAAGTGCTGGCCGGCCGGGCGCCGGGCCGCGCCAGCGCCGACGAGGTGACGGTGTTCGATTCGGTCGGCTTTGCGCTGGAAGACTACGCGGCGCTGCGCTGGCTGCACGCGGCCGCACAGGCGCACCACGCCGGCCGCGACGTCGAGCTGGTGGCCATGCCGCCCGACCCGCGTGACCTGTATGGGTGGATGATGGGGTCACCCGCCGAGGCGGTGGTGCAGGTCGAGGCGGCCCCGACCTGATGCCTCGCCCCAAAAACAAAACGGCCCGGACAAGTGCCGGGCCGTTTCAATATCAGACATTAACGAAACATTAAGCGCCGCCGCGTCCCATCATCAACTGGGCGCGCAGGAAGCCCTTGATCTCCTCCAGCGACGGCGTCTTCAGGAACACCATGATCCCCCACTGCTGCAGGGCATCGGCCACGCCGTCGTAGGCCTGGCGGTTGGTAATCACCGCAAAGATCACGCGCTGGCGGGCAAAGAAGTTCTGCAGCTTCTCGATCGTCGCCGATTCGGCGTCGTTGAGTTCCTCCACGTAGTAAAGCACCACGCGGGGGCGGGCGTCGACCGACGTGATGACGGTGTCCACCACGTCTTCCAGCACCTGCGTCTTCAGCGGCAGGGACCACTTGCCCAGTTGCGCGCTGATGCGCTGCGCCTCGGTATGGTTGGGATGGAAGACCACGAGGTCGAGGTTGTGCTCGACGGCGGTGTCCGGGATGGCGCGGTCAGCCAGCAGCCGGTGCACGGTCTCCTTGTGGATGCGACGGTGGCCGCCATTGGTCTTCCACGCGCCAAGTTCGCCGCGTTCCACCATTTTCTGCACGGTGCCGAGCGATACGTTGAGCAGTTTTGCCGCGGTTCGCGTGCTGTAGTATGGCTTTTCAGCCAGTTCTGGATCCAGTTTCATCCAATCACCCGTAGTGTCGTTCAGCAGCACAGCACGACTGGCGTACTGCACGGGCGTCCTCGGACACGCCACGTCGGTCATTGACCGGGCTGCTGTTTTTCCTGACCCTGATGCTTGCGACCCGCTCCCCGGCCGGTCTTTGTTGCTTTGTTGTGCGTTGACGTAGCAACGGCTTCAGGTTGCCGTGCCCGCTTGCTGCATCCGGCTGGGCGGGCCTCCCACACACTCCCCGCTTGCCGAATGCCAATAGTATGGCTTCAAGATGATTCGTTGCCAGAGGGAAAGCAATGATTGGCGTCACACTTTTGTTGTTTAACGAACATCGATGCGATTCGGTAGACAACGGGCGCCCTCTGTCCGACTTGTTCCATGACGCCCGACATGAATGCCGCCCGCGTCTTGTACCCGATCACAGACCCTGCGCCTCGCGTGCCGGTTCCCGCGTCATATACATTTGACACATTTGCATGCGGGGTATTGCACTTGCACACGTGCCGCGTGCCCATCATCACCCCGCCGATCACCCCGCCGCCAGGCCGTACTTGCGCACCTTGTCGAACAGCGTGGTCTTGGCCACGCCCAGTGCCTCGGCCGCGCGCGTGAGGCTGCCGGCGTGGCGGCGCAGCGCATCGGCCACCAGCGCGCGCTCGAACTGCTCCACGGCCTGCGCCAGGGGCAGCGCGGCCGGTGCCGTGACGCCGTTGGCGGGATCGCACCCCAGCCCCAGCACGTGGCGCTCGGCCACGTTGCGCAGCTCGCGCACGTTGCCGGGCCACGGGTAGGCCACTAGCGACGCCATTTCCGCGGACGAGGCCGGCAGCGCCTCGCGCTCGAACCGCAGCGCGGCCTGCGCCACGAAGTGTTCGAACAGCAGCGGCACGTCCTCGCGGCGCTCGCGCAGCGGCGGCAGCTCCAGCGTGACCACGTTGAGCCGGTAGTACAGGTCGGCGCGGAACTGGCCCGCGTCGGCCAGCGCGCGCAGGTCGGCCTTGGTGGCCGCCACCACGCGCGTGTTGACCGGCACCGGCTGGTTGGACCCCAGCCGCTCCACCACGCGCTCCTGCAGCACGCGCAGCAGCTTGATCTGCATCGGCATCGGCATGCTCTCGATCTCGTCCAGGAACAGCGTGCCGCCTTCCGCATGCTCGATCTTGCCGATGCGGCGCTTGGCCGCGCCCGTGAACGCGCCGGCCTCGTGGCCGAAGATTTCCGATTCGAACAACTGCTCGGGCAGGCCGCCGCAGTTGATCGGCACGAAATGCCGCGCGCGCCGGCCGCTGGCCTCGTGCAGGCAGCGCGCCACCAGTTCCTTGCCGGTGCCGGTCTCGCCGTGGATTAGCACGTTGGCGGCGGTGTCGCCAATGCCGGCAATCATCTGGCGCAGCCGCTCGATGGCCGGCGAATGGCCGATCAGCCGCGCCGCCAGCCCCTCGCGCCCCGCCAGGCGGGCACGCAGTTCCGCCACTTCCAGCGCCAGCCGGCGCTTGTCCAGCGCGCGGCGGCACGTGGCCACCAGCCGCTCGGGCGAGAACGGCTTCTCCAGGAAATCGTAGGCGCCCTGCTTCATCGCCTGCACCGCCAGCGTGACGTCGCCATGGCCGGTGATCATGATCACGGGCAGCGCCGCGTCGCGCGTGCCCAGCTCGCGCAAGAGCGCCATGCCATCGGCGCCGGGCAGGTGGATGTCGCTGACCACGATGCCCGCAAAGCCGGCCTGCACCGCGCGCAGCGCGGCCTCGGCGCTGGCAACGGCGAGCGTGGCGATGCCTTCGAGCCGCAGCGCCTGTTCGCAGCCCAGCCGCACGTCGGCGTCGTCCTCGACGATCAGCACCGTCAGCGGGGCCGGCGTGCCGGCGGCGTCCAGCGTGTCGATCGGTTCAGCCGACATGGCGGCGCTCCTCGCGTGCGTGCGGCAGCGCCACCGTGAAGCAGGCGCCGCCGTCGGGATGATTGCTGGCGGTCAGCGCGCCGCCGTTCTCGCTCAGGATGCCGGCCGACAGCGTCAGCCCCAGCCCCAGCCCCTCGCCAGCCGGCTTGGTCGTGAAGAACGGCTCGAACAGTTTGGCGAACGCCGCCTCGGACAGTCCCGGGCCGTTGTCGCGCACGGTCAGGTGGACCATGCCGCCCGACGCATACGCATGCAGCCACAGCGCCGGGCTGGCGCTGTCCTTCATCGCGTCCAGCGCGTTGCCGATCAGGTTCACCAGCACCTGCTCCAGCCGGTTCGGGTCGCAGGCCACGGCCAGGTGCGGGTCGATGTCGCGCTCGATGCGCGGCGCCACGGCCGCCACGCGCGTTTCCAGCAGGAACAGCGCGTTGTCCACGGCCTCCACCAGCCGGGCCGACTGGCGCTGCGCCGGCGCCGGATTGCGCGCGAACGACTTCAGCGCGCCGGTAATGCGGCCCATGCGCTCGACCAGGCTGATGATCCGTTCAAGGTTGCCCTGCGCGGTGGCGTAGTCGCCGTGCGCGATGAACTTGCCCGCGTTGCCGGACAGCGTGCGCAGCGCGGCCAGCGGCTGGTTCAGTTCGTGCGCGATGCCGGCCGACATCTGGCCCACCGCGGCGAGCTTGCCGGCCTGCAGCAGCCCGTCCTGCGCCTGGCGCAGGTTGGCCTCCGTGCGGATGCGTTCGGCCACTTCGGCCTGCAGTTGCTGGTTGGTGGCGGAAAGATCGGCGGTGCGCTCGGCCACCTTGCGTTCCAGTTCGCTGTTGGCGGCCTCCAGCGCGGCGCGCGCGGCCAGCCGTTCGCCGATGATCCGGCGCCGCACGTTCCACGCGGCGCCCAGCAGCAGCACGAAGGCGGTGAGCACGCCGGCCAGCGCGGCACTGTTCAGCGCCGCCACGCGCGCCTGCGACGTATTGGTCAGCAGCGTCAGGTCCCAGTCGGTGCCCGGCAGCGCCAGGTGCTGGGCCAGCATCGGCGGACCCTGGCGCAGCCGCACCAGTGCGTCGCCGCCCTGCGCGGGGCCGTTGGCCAGCGGCCGCACGGTGGTCAGCGCCAGTTGCGGCAGCGGCGCGCGGTTGTACTGCAGGCTGCGGTCCAGCCGGCTGCGCTGGTCGCTGCTGAGCGGCCGCAGCGCGGCCAGCTTCCACGACGGGTCGGACGCCAGGATCACCACGCCGTTCTCGTCGGCCAGCAGCATCTGGCTGTCGTTGCCCTGCCAGCGGTTTTCCAGCGGCTCCAGGCCGATCTTGACCACGGCCACGCCCACCGGGCGGTCGCGGTCGCCCAGCGGCGCCGACAGGTAGTAGCCCGATTCGCTGCGCGTGGTGCCCACGCCGTAGAAGCGGCCAAGCTGGCCCTCGATGGCGGCGCGGAAGTAGGGCCGGAAGCTCAGGTCCTCGCCCAGGTAGCTGTCCGGGCGCTGGTAGTTGCTGGTGGCCAGCACCTTGCCGCGGGCGTCGAGCAGGTAGATGACCCGCGTGCCGGCGCGGCCGTTCAGCGCGGCCAGGTAGGCGTTGGCATCGGCCACGCGCGTGGCGGACGCCGGCTGGCGCAGCAGGGCGTCGATGCGGGCGTCCAGCGACAGCAGGCTCGGCACGTAGTCGTAGCGCGCCAGTTCGCTCTCCAGCGCCTGCGCGTACAGGCGCATCTGCACCTGGCCGCGCTCGGCCTGGCGGGCCAGCGCGGCGTCGTAGGTGTAGCGGTAGCCCAGCCAGCCGGCCACCGCCACCAGCACGGCCAGCATCAGCAGGGCGATGAGGGGCGCGGCGCGGCGCCACGCGGACGTGGCCGGAGACGCCTGGAGACCGTCGGAGGGGGACAAAATCATGCGGATTCGGGAATGCGGAGGCTGCGAGGTGGCGTATCAGGCAGTTCGCGTGGTCGAAATTGCCATCGCGGGCCGCCGACGCCATCGGCAAGGCGACGTTTTACCACAGCCGCGCCTGCGGCCACCCCAAACCGGGCCCGGCGGCTCCCCCGTTCGGGTGGTGCGGTGCGCGGCCCCGTCCGCGCGCGCCAGACGCAAAAAGGCCCGGCAGCCTGATCGGCAGCCGGGCCCCTGGCACGCCTGGGTCAGCTTACTTGCTGGCCATGGCCTGAACGGGTGTCAGGCCGGTATCGGCGGCCGAGGTGTCATCCTCGTCCGCCAGCTCCGGCGCGCCAATCGCGTTCTCGCTTTTGGCGACAACGGTCGTGGCAATGGCATTGCCCAGGACATTGGTCACGGTGCGGCCCATGTCCAGGACGTGGTCGATGCCCAGCACCAGCAGGATGCCGGCCTCGGGCAGGCCGAACATCGGCAGCACGGCGGCCACCACCACCAGCGATGCGCGCGGCACGCCGGCAATGCCCTTGCTGGTCACCAGCAGCACCAGCAGCATCGTGATCTGCTGCGACAGCGACAGCTCGATGCCGTACACCTGCGCCACGAACAGCGCGGCGAACGACGTGTACATGATCGACCCGTCCAGGTTGAACGAGTAGCCCAGCGGCAGCACGAAATTGGTGATGCGGCTCTTGACGCCAAAGCGGCTCAACTGGTCGATCACCTTCGGGTAGGCCGATTCGCTGCTGGCCGTGGCAAAGCCGATCATCAGCGGCGCGCGCAGCTGGCGGATCAGCTTGAAGATGTCGCGGCCCAGGAAGTAGTAGCCCCCGGCGATCAGCGCGATCCACAGCAGCGCCAGCGCGGCATACACGCTGCCCAGCAGCTTGGCGTAGACCACCAGCACGCCCAGGCCCTGCGACGTGATCACGGCCGCCACGGCGCCGAACACGCCCACCGGGGCGAACGCCATCACGTAGTTGGTCACCTTGAGCATGATGTGGCCCAGGCCGTCGATGCCGGCCAGCACGGGCTTGCCCACGCCGTCCTTGAGCGTGCCCAGCGCAAAGCCGAAGAACAGCGAGAACACCACGATCTGCAGCACCTCGTTGGTGGCCATGGCCTCGACGAAGCTCTTCGGGAACATGTGCGCCACGAAGTCGCGCAGGTTCAGCGCGCCGGTCTTCAGGTTCGACGCGGCGTCGGCGGCCGGCAGCGGCAGGTTCATGCCGTGGCCCGGGGCCAGCAGGTTGGCCATCGCCAGGCCCAGCAGCAGCGACGTGATGGACGCCGCCATGAACCACGCCATCGCCTTCAGGCCGATCCGGCCAACGGTCTTGCCGTCGCCCATGCTGGCAATGCCGGACACCAGCGTGGCGAACACCAGCGGGCCGATGATCATCTTGATCATCCGCAGGAACACGTCGGTCAGGATCGACAGCTTGTCGGCAATCGCCTTCGCGGCGGCCGCGTCTGGCGCCATGTTGTGCGCGGCCGTGCCGGCCAGCACGCCAAGCAGCATCGCTACGAAGATCAGGGTTGGCAGTCGTTTTGTCATCGTGGGTTCTTCCTCCTTTGTCCTGTACGCGCACCGGGCGTCACTTATGGCAACGTCCCGGCGGCCTTGCCCATGGGGCGGCGCCATGTGTGCACGTCCCGTGCCAGCCTGTTCGCGCCTGGATACAGGTGTAAGGCCGTGAATACAAAGGGATTTTCTGGGGTGCGGCGGACGGGGTGTTCGGGAAGCCGAACCGGGGCGGGGAAGGGGTGTTCGGGAATCCGAACGGGCGGGGAGGGCGGGGAGATGGGGCAGGCGCTTGGGCTTCCGTCGGTTTGCTCCGCCTCCCGCGTTGCGGCAGAGCGGAGCAACCCCCGGCGGGCCGACGAACTACGCCTCCGCGCTCTCGCAGGTATCCAGGAATGCCTCCAGCGGCATCGGCTTGCCGATGGCGTAGCCCTGGGCGTAGTCCACGCCGATGGCGCGCAGCGTGTGCAGCGTGCCTTCGTCTTCCACCCATTCGGCCACGGTGCGCACGCCCAGGCGGTGGCCGATGTCGTTGATCGAGCTGACGATCTCGCGGTCCACGGCGTTGCGGGCCAGGTTGCGGATGAAGCTGCCGTCGATCTTGAGGTAGTCGACCGGAAACTGCTTCAGGTACGAGAACGACGACAGCCCGGAGCCGAAGTCGTCCAGCGCCACGGTGCAGCCGGCGCTGCGCATGTCGGCCACCACGCGGGCGGCGGCGGTCATGTTGTTGATCAGCGCCGTCTCGGTGATTTCCAGGCGGATGCGGCTGGCCGGCAGCGCCGAGTCTTCCAGCGCGGCGTGCAGGAACGGCAGCAGGAACGGCTCGCCCAGCGAGTTGGCCGACAGGTTGATCGACACCGACAGCCCCGGCACGCCGGCCAGCCGGGTGCCGTACTGCTGCAGCACGTTGCGGATCACCCAGCGGTCGATGTGGCCCATCAGGTCGTAGCGCTCGGCGGCCGGGATGAACGCGCCGGGCATGATCAGCGTGCCCTGCTCGTCGACCATGCGCACCAGGATCTCCACGTGGCGCGAGTCGTCCTGGCCCGGGCGCAGCGAGCGGATTTCCTGCGCGTAGAGCCGGAAGCGGTTGGCTTCCAGCGCCGAGTGGATGCCGGCGGCCACTTCCAGCTCGCGGTGGTGGCGCCGGGCGTCGCTCTCGTCGCGGCGATAGACCGACACGCGGTTGCGGCCGGCCGCCTTGGCGGCGTAGCAGGCCACGTCGGCGCGGCTCATCAGTTCACTCACGGGCGGCACGTCGGCGTCGATGGCCGCGATGCCGATGCTGGCGCCCACGTCGTAGACGCGGCCGTCCCACGGAAAGCGGCGCTCGCGCACGGCGTCGATGACCTTCTGGCAGACCTGCTCGGCGTGGTCGACGCTGCAGTCCTTGAGCAGCAGCGCGAATTCGTCGCCGCCCAGCCGCGCCAGCAGGTCGTCGGGCCGTACCTGGTGGCGGATCACGTAGCCCAGCTCGCGCAGCAGCACGTCGCCGGCGCCGTGGCCGGCCGTGTCGTTGACGATCTTGAAGCGGTCCAGGTCGATGAAGCAGAGCGCCGCGCGATGGCCCTGCGCGCGCGCCTGCTCGCACGACTCGCGCAGCCGCTTCTCGAACCAGGCGCGGTTGGGCAGGCCGGTCAGCGCGTCGTGCGTGGCCGAGTGGGCCAGTTCGCGCTGCAGCGCGCGCGACGTGGTGATGTCCTGGAACACCAGCACCGCGCCCAGCACGCTGCCGTCGTTGGCCAGCACCGGCGCGGCCGAATCCTGCACGTCGTGGCGCTCGCCGGTCAGGCTCTGCAGCACGGCGCCTTCCTGCAGGTAGGCCGGGCGCAGCGTTTCCAGGCACTGCTCCACCGGGCTCGGGATGGTCAGGTCGGTGTCCTCGTCGACGATGCGGAACACCTGTTCCAGCGGCTGGCCCATCGCGGCGTCCATGCTCCAGCCGGTCAGCTGCTCGGCGATCGGGTTCATGAACGTCACGCGCATGACGCGGTCCGTGCAGATCACGGCGTCGCCGATGGAGCGCAGCGTGATGTGCAGCCGTTCCTTTTCCTCGAACAGCGCGCGGTGCAGGCTGCGCTGCTCGGTGATGTCCCAGTTGGTGCCCACCAGCGCGCGCGTGGTGTCGTCCTCGTGGCGCGAGATGGTGGCCATGGCGCGCACGTGGCGGATCTCGCCCGTGGGCCGCACCACGCGGTATTCGGTGTCAAAGCGCCGCACGCCGCGGATGGCCTGGCGCATCTCGGTGCTCACGCGGCTCACGTCCTCGGGGTGGACCATCGCGATCCACTGCGCCAGCGTGGGCGGGCCCAGTTCCGGCGGGGTGCCGTGCAGCGCGTGCATACGGGTGTCCCAGGTGATGGCCGCCTGCGAGAAATCCCATTCCCAGATGCCCACGCCACCTGCCTCCACGGCAAGCTGGGTGCGGCGCGTGAGCTGTTCGAGCTGTTCCTGCGCCAGCTTGCGGGCGTGGATGTCTTCCACCTGGGCGATGAAGTGGTTGGGGCGGCCCGTGTCGTCGTCGCGGTCCAGCGACACGGCCAGCAGCGTCCAGCGGTAGTGGCCGTCCTTGTGCCGGTAGCGCTTTTCCATCCGGTACGAATCGATCTCGCCGGCCAGCAGCTGCTCCACCTTGCGCAGGTCGGCGGCCAGGTCGTCGGGGTGGGTCATGAGCTGGAACGGCAGGTCGCGCAGTTCGTCGGCGGTGTAGCCAAGCTGGTCGGTCAGCGCGTGGTTGACCACGAGCCAGCGGCCGTCCATGCCCACCAGCGCCATGCCGATGGCCGAGTGCTCCAGCGCCTGCCGGAAGCGCCGCTCGCTGCTGCGCAGTTCCAGCCGGCCCTTGCGGTTCTGTTCGGTCATGAACGCGATGCAGACCGGAAAGACCATCACCAGCGCGCCCGACAGCGGCACCGACCGCGACGCCAGGAATTCCATGCCCGACACCAGCCCGATGCATTCGGCGGCCACGGCGGCCAGCAGCGTCAGCAGCGCCGTGGCAAACGGGTTGCTGGCCAGCGCGACGATCACCAGCGGCAGCGACATCACCACGAACGGGTCGTGCCCGGCCTGCAGCGCGCCGGCGCCAATGGCCACGCACAGCGTGTAGAGCCCGGTCAGCCGCGCCAGCATCGGCCGCTGGCGGGTGGCGCGCACGCGCTCGCGCGAGATCGACACCATCAGCGGCAACAGCAGCACCATGCCGATGGCGCCCGCGTTCCACCAGTTCCACCAGACCTTGGGGAACGCCGTGCCGTACTGCGCCGAGATCACCCAGGCGCCCAGCAGGCCGCTCAGCGCCGGGCCCACCGTGGACGCGATGCCCAGCGTCAGCGCGAACGTGGCCAGCTGGCCCGAGCGCGCCATCGCATGGTGGCCGACCATGCTGCGCACCAGCAGCGCCGAACCGGCCAGCTCGGCAAGGTTGGCGATGGACAGCAGCAGCGCGGCGCCCGGCGGGTGGCCGGCGCCCAGCATGTCCGCCGCGATGTTGGCGGCCAGCATGACCCCCCAGCAGCGCGGGGGCCTCGCGGCGGGGGCGGTGCAGCAGCAGGCCCAGGCCGAACGCGTTGGCCGTCCACACGGCGGCGGCGTGACCGGGGATGCGGGCCAGCCACAGGCCGACCAGGGCCAGGACGAAGTAACCCGCCGCCGCCAGCAGCAGCGGGCGCCCGCGGCCGGTAGCCGGGGGGCGGGGAGGGTAGGACGGGTGCGGCCGTGTCAGGCGTCATCTGTTTCGGGATTCCCTTGGCGCGTGGGGCGCCGAATGCCATGCCGGCGCGGATGCGATGGCCGCACCGTGCCCAGCGTGGGTGGCACTTTAGTCGCGCCAGGCGGAATCCGACCGGGGAGATAGGGGCGACTGCATGGCTCTGTTGGGGCTGGCGCCGGGCGCGGCAATCTGGTATGGGAACGCGGTGGGCCGCGCTGGAAGTGGCCGGGCGGCCCCAGGTTCTGTACGATCGCGCACGGAAGGCAGGGCGCCGGGCCGATTCAATCGGGCGGCGCGGTTTGCGCATCCTGGTTCGACGCTCCCCGGAGGGCACTCATGGACGTCAGGCGATTCTTCCGCATTGCCAGCTCGGCGCTGGCCGCCTTCATCATCTTCGTGGTGCTGGCCGTGGGCAGTACGTACTGGTGGGGCGGGCGCAAGCTCGTGCGCAAGGTGGACGTGGCGGTGCAGCCGGTGCCGATACCGACCGACGCGGGCGCCATCGCCCATGGCCGCTATCTCTATGAGTCGCGCGGCTGCGCCGACTGCCACGGCGCGCGGGGCACGGGCAAGCAGGTGTTCGACGAGGCCAACGGTTTCCGGGTGTTCGCCCCGGACCTGACCCGCGCCAATCCGGACATGGCGGCCTACCAGCCGGCTGACTGGGACCGCGCCATCCGGCACGGCGTGGCGCCGTCGGGCCGGCCGCTGCTGGTGATGCCCAGCGAGGACTACAACCGGCTGTCCAACGACGACTTTGCCGCGCTGGTGGCCTATGTCCAGAGCCTGCCGCCCGGCCCGGGCCGGCGCGGCGAGGTGCATTTCCCGTGGTACCTGCAGGGCATGTACGGCGCGGGCGTGATTCAGGACGCGGCGCAGAAGATCGACCACACCCTGCCGCCGGCCGCGCCGGTGGCCGCGGCGGTGACCACCCAATACGGCGCCTACGTGGCCAATTCGTGCAAGGGCTGCCACGGCGCGGACCTGCGCGGCGGCCATATCCCCGGCGCGCCGCCGGACTGGCCGTCGGCGGCCAACCTGCAGCCGGGCGGCGCCATGAAGGCGTACCCGCAGGCCGGCCAGTTCGTGACCATGATGCGCACCGGCAAGCGGCCCGATGGCACCGACGTCAGCCGCGTGATGCCGTTCAGCGCTTTCGCCAAGATGAACGACACCGACCTGCAGGCGCTCTATCTGTTCCTCACCCAGAAATAATCCCCCTCCTGGTGCGCGCGGCCCGTGTGAGCGCGGCTGCGCAAAGTTTTCAGATTTCTACTATGCTCCCCGGGTTCGCCGGGTGGCCAGGGACCGTTTGCCGCCATCAGCCCGGCGCGACACGCGAACAATCAATGGGCCAAGCACCCAAGGAGTCCCCCAACATGACCACCCTCACCCTCAACGGCAAGACCGTGGAGGTGGACGCCGATCCGTCCACGCCACTGCTGTGGGCCTTGCGCGACAACCTCGGCATGACCGGTACCAAGTTCGGCTGCGGCATGGCCGCGTGCGGCGCCTGCACCGTCCACATCAACGGCACCGCTACGCGGAGCTGCGTGATGCCGATCTCGGCCACGGCCGGCAGCAAGATCGACACGATCGAGAACATGGGCAACGACAAGGTCGGCAAGGCTGTGCTCGCGGCCTGGCTCAAGCATGACGTGGCGCAGTGCGGCTACTGCCAGAACGGGCAGGTCATGAGCGCCGTGGGGCTGCTGCGCAGCAAGCCGCGGCCGACCGATGCCGACATCGACCAGGCCATGGCCGGCAACGTCTGCCGCTGCGGCACCTATCAACGGATCCGCGCGGCCATCCACGATGCCGCGCGCACCATCGCCGTCAAGGCTTGAGGGGGCTGTCATGCGAATTCGAGGCATCGAGGCCCTGGCGGGCGGCAGCGGCGCGCCCGTGGCACAAGCGGACGCACCGGGCACACTGAGCCGGCGCGGGTTCCTGAAGCTGTCCGGCCTGGCCGGCGGCGGGTTTGCGCTGGGCATTGCCGGCGTGGACGCCGCGCAGGCACAGCAGGCCGCCCGGCCGGCGTCGCCGCCGCAGGCGTTCCTGACCATCGCGCCGGACAACACGGTGACCATCGCCGTGAACCGGCTGGAATTCGGCCAGGGCGTGCAGACGGCGCTGCCGATGGCGCTGGCCGAGGAGCTGGACGTCGACTGGAAGAACGTGCGCGCGATCCTGGCGCCGGCCGGCGACGCGTACAAGGACCCGGCGTTCGGCATCCAGATGACCGGCGGCTCCACGGCGCTGAACCATTCGTTCGAGCAGTACCGCGAACTGGGCGCGCGGGCGCGTGCCATGCTGATCGCGGCGGCGGCGCGCCAGTGGGAAGTGGATCCGGCAAGCTGCAGCGCGTCGATGGGCGTGGTCACGTCGGGCAGCCACCGCGCCACCTATGGCGAACTGGCGCAGGCGGCGATGAGCCAGCCCGTGCCGGCGCAGGTGCGGCTCAAGGACCCGGCCCAGTTCCGCATCGTCGGCAAGCCCACGCCGCGGCTGGACGCCGCGTCGAAGCTGCACGGCGACCCGGTGTTCGGCATGGACGTCCAGCTGAAGGGCATGGCCGTGGCCGTGGTGGCCCGTCCGCCGCGCTTTGGCGGCAAGGTCAAGTCGTTCAATGCCGACAAGGCCCGCCAGGTGAAGGGCGTGGCCGAGGTGATGCAGGTGGACGTGGATCGCGGCGGCTCCGGCGTGGCCGTGGTGGCCAACGGCTACTGGCCGGCCAAGACCGCGCGCGAGGCGCTGGAGATCGTCTGGGAAGACACCGGTTCCACGGTCAGCACGGCCGCGCTGTTCGACCAGTACAGCAAACTGGCTGCCCAGCCCGGCATCGTCGCCCGGCCGCTCGAAGGCGGCAGCATCGACACGGCGCTGTCGGGCGCGGCAAAGGTGATCGAGGCCGAGTACCGCGTGCCGTACCTGGCCCACGCGCCGATGGAGCCGCTGAACTGCACGCTGCAGCCCGAGGTGTCGGGCGGCAAGGTGTCGGCCGTCAAGGTGTGGGTGGGCTCGCAATTCCAGACCATCGACCAGGCCGCCATCGCGCGCACGCTGCAGCTGGCGCCGGAGAAGGTCACGCTGAACACGATGATGGCGGGCGGCGGGTTTGGCCGCCGCGCGGTGCCCACCGCCGACTACCTGGTGGAAGCGGCCAACGTGCTGCGCGCCTGGGTGGCCAAGGGCCATACCGGGCCGCTCAAGGTGATCTGGAGCCGCGAGGACGACATCAAGGGCGGCTACTACCGTCCGCTGCACGTGCATCGCGCGCGCATCGGCGTGGACGCCCAGGGCAAGGTGGTGGGCTGGCAGCACACCATCGTCGGCCAGTCGATCATCAGCGGCACGCCGTTCGAGCCGATGATGGTCAAGAACGGCGTGGACGCCACGATGACCGAAGGCATCGTCGAGAACGACTACGACCTGCCGCTGCAACTGCACGTGCACCATCCCAAGGTGGACGTGCCGGTGCTCTGGTGGCGCTCGGTCGGCAATACGCACACCGCGTTCGTCAAGGAGACGCTGGCCGACGAGATGGCGGTGGCGGCAAAGCAGGACCCGGTGGCCTGGCGCCTGGCACGGCTCGACGAGAAGAAGCACGCGCGCCACCGCGCCGCGCTGCAACTGGCCGTCGACAAGTCGGGCTACGGCAGGAAGAAGCTGCCCAGGGGCCATGCCTGGGGCGTGGCCGTGCACGAGTCGTTCGGCTCGGTGGTGGCGTACGTGGTGGACGTGTCGGTGGTGAAGGGCGAGCCGCGCGTGCACCGCGTGACGGCCGGCGTGCACGCCAACCGCGTGGTCAACCCGCTGACCGCCGAGGCGCAGATCCAGGGCGGCTGCGTGTTCGGGCTGTCGATGACCCGGCCGGGCTTTGCCATCGAGATGGAAAACGGCGTGGTCAAGAACAGCAACTTCCCCGACTACCCGCCGCCGCGCATGCCAGACGCACCGGTCGTCGACGTGTTCTTCGTGCCGTCCAACGACAACCCCACCGGGCTGGGCGAACCGGGCACGCCAACCATCGCCCCGGCCGTGGCCAACGCGCTGTTCCGCCTGACGGGCAAGCGCCAGCGGCAGTTGCCGTTTGTGGTGGGTTGAGCGGCACCGTGAGATTCCCCTCTCCCGCGCGCGGGAGAGGGGTTAGGGGTGAGGGCCGGCGGTGCAAATTGCGACATGTCGCAGCTTGAACCTCAACGCCCTCACCCCCGGCCCCTCTCCCGCCGGGCGGGAGAGGGGAGCAACCCGTGGCGGGTGTCGGTCTGACAGCGCTAGGGCATGGCAGCAGGGCCGCAAGTCGCGCGCCCTTCACCCCTCCCCAACCATCCCCGTGATCCGCTCCCGCAGCGCTGCCGGCGCCGTGTAGTACGTCGCGCCGCGCCGGACCGCGGTGTGGACGGCCTGCAGCTGGCCCAGCGCGGCCAGGCAGGTGTCGCAATCCTCCAGGTGCCGCTCCAGCCGGACGCTGTCCGCGCCGCCCACTTCGCCGTCGGCCGTGGCTTCCAGCAGGGTCATCGCTTCCTTGCAGTTCATGCTGCCTCCTTGCCGAGCATGGCCACCGTGGTTGCCAGCATTTGCCGGGCGGCCTCCAGCCGGGTCATGACCGTGGCCGGGGCGATGCCGGCGATCTGGGCGATGTCGCGGTAATGCAGCGCCTCCACGTCGCGCAGCACCAGCACTTCCCGATAGCCGACGGGCAACCGGGCCAGCGCGGCGTCGATGCCGGCGATGTCGCCCGCCGGCCACGTGGCGCGGCGGTCGGGCGGGGCGGGCAGGGTGTCGGGCGATGCCGGGGCGTCCTGCGACCAGGTGCGGCGCACGATCGCCAGCAGCCAGGCGCGGGCATCGCCCGGTGGCAGGCTGTCGGCCAGGGGCCGGGCGGCCAGCACGGCGGCCTCGGTGACGCGCGCGGCGTCGGCGTCGCTGCCGCACAGCCAGCGCGCATAGTTATAGGCGGCATCCAGATGGGGCAGCACCCGGGTGTCGAACGGGGAGCGCATGCGGGGTCCCTCCGTGGGGCCGGGGGGTCCGGCCGACTCGCAGATTCTATGCCGCGTGCCGCGCCGTGCGATGCTAGGGTTTTCTCGCGCCGGGTCGTGCGGCAGCGCACGGCCGTTTCAGCGTACGATGGCCGCTGGCATGATCGGCCAGCCCCATCTCTATCAGGCGGACACCATGGAAACGCAGGAAAGCACCCTGACCCTCGCACTGCTGACGGTGCCGGCCCGTGCCGCCATCTGCCGCGCGCTGCTGGAGGCAGGCGACGACGGCCTGCCGGCCGTGGTGCTGGCCAAGGCATCGGGCGTCACGCTGCGCCGCGCGGCCCATCATTTCCAGGAAATGGTGCAGGCCGAGGTGCTGGCGCTGGCCATCCGCGACCGTGAGGTCTGCTACGTGCTCAAGGCCCGCCGGGCCGTGCGCGAGGCGCTGGACTACGTGGACCGCAGCGGCCTGAACTAGCCGCCCCTTTCCCCTTGCCGGCCCAGGGCTCCCGCCATCGCCCTTCGGGAAAACCCCCATTCAGCCCTCGTCTTGAAATCGAAATACCCCGTCCCTATAATTAGCACTCGCTGGGGGAGAGTGCTAACAACCTGTTAGCATCCCCTGCGGTACCAACCCCTGGCCGTTGCCGACAACGGCCATTTGTGATTAGAAACTCACTTTTTGTATCTAGGAGTCCGTATGAACCTGCGTCCTCTGCACGACCGTGTGATCGTGAAGCGTCTGGACAACGAAACCAAGACCGCGTCCGGCATCGTGATTCCCGACAATGCAGCCGAAAAGCCGGACCAAGGCGAAGTGCTCGCCATCGGCCCGGGCAAGAAGGATGACAAGGGCAACAACATTGCCCTCGACGTGAAGGTGGGTGACCGCGTGCTGTTCGGCAAGTATGCCGGCCAGGGCGTGAAGGTGGATGGCCAGGAACTGCTGGTCATGCGCGAAGAAGACATCATGGCCGTCGTCAACAAGTAAGACGACCCGCCTGACCGCAACACACCAGATTCCCTGACCGTCCCCACCATGACCGCGGGACGGTCATCCCAGATTCGGAGATTGAGAACATGGCAGCAAAAGACGTAGTGTTCGGCGACGCCGCACGTGCCAAGATGGTCGAAGGCGTGAACATCCTCGCCAACGCAGTCAAGGTGACCCTGGGCCCGAAGGGCCGCAACGTGGTGCTGGAGCGCAGCTTCGGCGGCCCGACCGTGACCAAGGACGGCGTGTCCGTGGCCAAGGAAATCGAGCTGAAGGACAAGCTGCAGAACATGGGCGCCCAGATGGTCAAGGAAGTGGCTTCCAAGACCAGCGACAACGCCGGTGACGGTACCACCACCGCAACCGTGCTGGCCCAGTCGATCGTCCGCGAAGGCATGAAGTTCGTGGCCGCCGGCATGAACCCGATGGACCTGAAGCGCGGTATCGACAAGGCCGTGGCCTCGGCCGTGGAAGAGCTGAAGAAGCTGAGCAAGCCGACCACGACCAGCAAGGAAATCGCCCAGGTTGGCGCCATCTCGGCCAACAGCGACGCCTCGATCGGCGAGCGCATTGCCGAAGCCATGGACAAGGTCGGCAAGGAAGGCGTGATCACCGTGGAAGACGGCAAGTCGCTGGCCGACGAGCTGGAAGTCGTGGAAGGCATGCAGTTCGACCGCGGCTACCTGTCGCCGTACTTCATCAACAACCCGGAAAAGCAGGTTGTTGCCCTGGACAACCCGTTCGTCCTGCTGTTCGACAAGAAGGTCAGCAACATCCGCGACCTGCTGCCGGTGCTGGAGCAAGTGGCCAAGGCCGGCCGCCCGCTGCTGATCATCGCTGAAGACGTGGAAGGCGAAGCCCTGGCCACGCTGGTGGTGAACAACATCCGTGGCATCCTGAAGACCGCCGCCGTCAAGGCTCCGGGCTTCGGCGACCGCCGCAAGGCCATGCTGGAAGACATCGCCATCCTGACGGGCGGCACGGTGATCGCCGAGGAAGTGGGCCTGACGCTGGAAAAGGCCACGCTGCAGGACCTGGGCCAGGCCAAGCGCATCGAGATCGGCAAGGAAAACACCATCATCATCGACGGCGCCGGCGACGCTTCGGCGATTGAAGGCCGCGTCAAGCAGATCCGCGCCCAGATCGAGGAAGCCACCTCGGACTACGACCGCGAGAAGCTGCAAGAGCGCGTGGCCAAGCTGGCCGGCGGTGTTGCCGTGATCAAGGTTGGCGCTGCCACCGAAGTCGAAATGAAGGAAAAGAAGGCACGCGTGGAAGACGCGCTGCACGCCACCCGCGCTGCCGTGGAAGAGGGTATCGTCCCCGGCGGTGGTGTGGCCCTGCTGCGCGCCCGCGCCGCCATCTCGGGTCTGCAAGGCGACAACGCCGACCAGAACGCCGGTATCAAGATCGTGCTGCGCGCCATGGAAGAGCCGCTGCGCCAGATCGTGCTGAACGCCGGTGAAGAGGCTTCGGTCGTGGTGGCCAAGGTCATCGAAGGCAAGGGTAACTACGGTTACAACGCTGCTTCGGGCGAGTACGGCGACCTGGTGGAAATGGGCGTGCTGGACCCGACCAAGGTGACCCGCACCGCGCTGCAGAACGCCGCTTCGGTGGCGTCGCTGATGCTGACGACCGACTGCGCCGTGGCCGAAACGCCGAAGGAAGAGTCGGCTCCGGCAATGCCGGGCGGCATGGGCGGCATGGGCGGCATGGACGGCATGATGTAAATCGCGCCGGACTGCCAGGCCCGACGGCCTGACTGTCAGGAAACCCCCAAGGGTGCGAGCCCTTGGGGGTTTTTGGTTTTTGGCGGAGATTATTTGCCTGCTGGTTGGCTCCCCGCTCCCGTTCGGCGGGAGAGGGGAGCAGGAAATGCACGTCAAACCACCGCCACCTTCCCCCAGTCGAACACCGGGTTCTCCGGCTGGCTGCGGCGGCGCGAGATGTAGCCGCGCGGGTTGCAGACCACGCGGGTGTCGTCGATCCAGTAGTCGAAGCTCGTGTGGGTGTGGCCGTGGACCCAGAGGTCGGCCTGGGCCACGAGGTCCGGGCGGCGTGACAGGAAGCCGGCGGACACGATGTCGTGGGCGTAGCGCGCGTCGAGGCTACCCAGGTCGGGGCCGTGGTGGGTGACGATCACGGTCTTGCCGTCGAACGGGCGGGCCAGTTCCTCGGCCAGCCACGCGGTGGCGGCGCGATGGCGGGCCAGCGCGTCGGCGGGGGGTGAACGGGCGCGGCTGGCCGTCGTCGCCGGCGGTGGCGATCAGCCGGTGGTCGACCATGACCTTCGCGCAGGCCGCCATGGCCTCGTCGATGCGGTTCTCGCCGTACAGCGCGTAGTCGGTCCACCACGTGGTGCCGATCACGCGCACCGGCCCGCCCTGCGCGCCGCTGAACTCGGCCACCGCGCCGTTGAGCAGCGTCACGTTGCCAGACGCCGCGGCGCCCTCGGCCATCAGCCGGTCGACCGGGTCGAACGCGCTTTCGTAGTACTCGTGGTTGCCGGGCACGTACAGCACGGGCACGTCGAACGTGCGGGCGGCCCAGTCGATGCCGTCGCGCCCGTTGGCGATGTCGCCGGCCAGGATGACGACGTCGGCGTCGCAGCCGGGCACCGCGTCGGGCGTGTTGTGTTCCAGGTGGATGTCGCTGAGGATGCGCAGCTTCATTGGGCCCCCGTGGGGTGGGATGGACTGCGGTCGATTCTTCGAAAAAAAGACGGCCCGGTCAAGACCGGGCCGCTAAAAGGAGCCAAGGGGGACCTCGCCGACCCGTCATGGAAACGTGCCGCGAGGGGCCAATCACGCCTTGGCGAGCGTACGCGCCCCTGGGGAGCGCCTGGATCGGCCATTGGCTCCAAACGGGGGTTACCTGGCCAGCCTTGGTGGAACGTAGGCCCCGTAGTACGGCCCCACGCCCCCGCCGCCGGCCGTCACCTTGACGTTGGGGATGAAGTAGCCCTCGATGTACTTGCCGCTGCCGCCCACCGAGGCCGTGATGTGGAAGCCGGCGAATGCCGTGACCGGCCCCAGCTGCCCCGGCGACAGGTTCGAGGTCACCGGCATCACGTAGTCCTGGCCGACGCCAACATAGCCGTAGTTCGACGTCTTGGTGCCGTCCTGCATCCAGATCTGGTCCCCGATCGACACCGGCGCCGGGTTGCCGCCCTCGATCAGGTCGCGCGTGGCCGTGGCGCTGTTGTCGGTCGACGTGAACGTCGTCCACTGGCCCGATTCGCACACGCCGTAGTGGTATGCCGACCCGATGCGGAACACGTACGCCTTGCCGGTGGCCGGGTCGATCTTCGGCAGGTTGGTCGCCTTGTCCCAGTAGTAGTCGTACAGGCACTGGCTCAGCGCCACCGGGAACAGCCCGCCGTTGTTGACCGTGCCCGGCGCGGCGATGACCGCCACGGCCGTGGCCGACGTGCTGGCCGCGGTGCCGCCAAAGACCTGCGCCAGCAGCATCGTGACCGGGCCGCCGTTGTTGCCGGGGCCGCGCGTGATCGTCACCTGCACGGCGGCCACGTCGTTGCTGCCGGGCGTGATGGTCTGCGCCTGCAGCCCGGCCGGCGTGCCGGTCAGGTTCCAGTAGCCGGCCTGTACCGTGCCGTTGGCCAGGGTGGTGCCGCCCACCTTGTTCAGCGAGATCGCGTTGGTGCCCTTGGTGACGCCGGCCGACCACTGCGGCGTGGGGTTGGCCGGGTACAGGCCCGCGGCGCCGGCCAGCGCGGCGGCGTCGGCGGCGTTCTGGATCTCGTTGCGCGCCACCACAAGCTGGGCCACGTCGATGGCGACGGCGCCGACGGACAGGATCGAGATCATCAGCATCGGCATCATGATGCCGACGGCGCCGCGCTGGCGGCGGGGATCGGGGCGGTGAAGTCTCATGGCATGCCTCCGGGCTATTCGCACAGCATCGTCGTGGACGCGTTGATCGTCAGCGGCCCCGTGAACGGGCGGATGATCGCCCCCAGCAGCAGGCCGTTGAACGTGTAGGAAACCTGCACCGTCAGCGGGTTGCCGCTCGTGGCGCAGGCGGTGACCGTGCCGGGGTAGGTGCACGTGGCCGCCGCGCCGTAGGTGACCAGCTTGTTCTGGCAGTAGCTGGCGGCCACGGCCTTGATCTGCGTGCTGGTCATGGGCGGGGACTTCAGCACCACGCCGGCGCGCGCGGCCTCGCGGCTGGCGTTGGTAATCACGGCCTTGTCGTAGAGGGCGGTGCCGAACTCGATCACGCCGAACACGATGAACATCAGCAGCGGGAAGACAAGGGCGAACTCCACCGCGGCGGTGCCGGCCGCGCGGCGCGGGCGGCGGCAGCGGGAAGGGGCAGGACGTGCGCGCATGATGGTCTCCTCGGAAGGGCTAGTTGTTGGCCACGCTCTGCAGCGCCGCCACGACCTGGATGGCCGCCGGGCCCAGCAGCACCACGAACAGCGACGGGAAGATGCAGAAGATCAGCGGGAACAGGATCTTGGTGCCGATCTTGGCCGCGCGCTCCTCGGCCAGCATGTGGCGCTTGGTGCGGAGCATGTCCGAATGCACGCGCAGCGAATCGGCCACGCTGGTGCCAAAGCGGTCCGACTGGATCAGCATCGCCACCAGCATGCTCACGTCGTCCACGCCGGTGCGGGCGGCCAGGTTGCGCATGGCTTTCTCGCGCGGCAGCCCGGCGCGCAGTTCCAGCGTCAGCAGTTCGTATTCCTCGGCCATGGCCGGGCGCGCGTTGCGCATTTCCTCCACCACGCGCAGGATCGCGGCGTCCAGCCCCAGGCCCGCTTCCACGCAGACCATGATCAGGTCCAGGCTGTCCGGGAACGATTCGAAGATCTCGCGCTGGCGGCGCTTCACCTTCTGGCGCAGCACCACGTCGGGCAGGTAGAAGCCGGTCAGCGCCACCAGGAACAGCAGCACCGGCAGCCGGGCGTGGGCCTCGGCGTCGAGCTGGCCGGACAGCGCGAGCCAGAGCGCCAGCGGCAGCCCGAACGCGAGCACGGTCTTGATCGCGAAGTAGAGCGGGATGGCTTCGGCCTGGCGCCAGCCGGCGTGGATGAAGCGCGTGCGCAGCGCGGAGTTTTCCCAGCCCTCGCGCGGCACCGACAGCCGCGCGAGCGGCTTGGCCAGCCGCTCCACCTGGCGCAGCCATGCGCGGGCGTCGTCGGGCTCGGCCACGCCCGGGGTTTCGCGGCGGATCTGGCTGACGCGCCGGTCCACGGCGCCGGGCCGCAGCAGCACCATCGCCACGCAGGACACGCCGAACACGATGACGAACGTGGCGGCCAGCAGGAGGATCGTGGATGTAGGCATGATGGGCCTCGCTTGGGGTGAAGGGCGTCAGACGTGGATGCGCACGATCTGGCGCATCCAGACGATGCCCACGCACGTCATCGCCACGGCGTACCAGAGCATCTTGATGCCGGCCGGGTCGGTCCAGAGCGTGGCCATCAGGTCCGGGTTGATCTGGTACACGATGCCGCCGACGATGACCGGCAGCGCGGTCAGGATCCAGCCGCCAAGCCGCCCTTCGGCCGACAGCACGCGGATCTTGTCCATGAGCTGCAGCCGCTTGCGGATCAGGCTGCCGACGTTGTCCAGGATCTCGGCCAGGTTGCCGCCCGATTCGCGCTGGATCAGGATCGCGATGACCAGGTAGCGCAGGTCTTCCAGCGGCACGCGGTCGTTCAGCCCGGCCAGCGCGTCGGCCAGCGGGATGCCGTAGTTGATCTCGCCGAACACCAGCGCCAGTTCCGTGCCGATGGGCGTGGGCAGCTCCTGCCCGGCCATGTCCAGCGCGCTGGGCAGCGAGTGGCCGGCCCGCAGCGCGCGCGCCAGCAGGTCCGCCGCCTCGGGTAGCTGGGCCTCCAGCGTGGCCAGCCGCCGGGCGCGGCGGCGCAGCAGGTACAGCAGCGGCAGCGCCGCCGCGCACGCGGTCAGCGGCACCAGCGCGAACCACGGCGGGTGGAACGGCACCAGCCCCGCCACGGCCAGCAGCCCGGCCATCGCGCAGAGCGCCAGCAGGCGGCCCACAGACCAGTTCAGGCCCGACTGCAGCAGCATCAGGTCGAGCTTGTCCACGCGCGGCAGCCGGCGCAGCAGCTGCGCCATCTCCGGGGAATCGCTGAGCACCCGCTGCTTGAGGATGCTGGCATCCGCCGCGTGGCTGGCGCTGTTGAGCATGGCCGCCTCCACGCGATGGCTGAAGCGCCGCGCGCGCTGGCTGCGCGTCTGGTGCCACCACTGCCACGCGCCGGCGGCGCCCAGCACGCAGGCCAGGAACACCGACACCGCGAATCCGATCATCGTCCCGTTCATGATGTGCTCCCCCGTATCTCGGTATCCCCGTATCCCCGATTCCTTGTTCTTGTGCCGGCCCCGCCGCGCTAGACCTCGTGCATCGCCGAGGGATCGAACAGCGTCTCGGGCAGGTGGATGCCGAACGCCTGCAGGCGCTCGCAGAACTTCGGGCGCACGCCCGTGGCGCAGAAGTGGCCCCGGATGCGGCCGTCGCGGTCCACGCCCTTGCGGCGGAACGTGAAGATTTCCTGCATGTTGACGACCTCGCCCTCCATGCCGGTGATCTCGCTGACGCTGACCAGCTTGCGCCGGCCGTCGGTCAGGCGCGTCACCTGCACCACCACCGACAGCGCCGACGTGATCTGCTGGCGCATGGTGCGGATCGGCAGGTTCAGCCCGGCCGTGCTGATCATGTTTTCCAGCCGCGTCAGCGCGTCGCGCGGCGTGTTGGCGTGGATCGTCGCCAGCGAGCCCTCGTGGCCCGTGTTCATCGCGTGGAGCATGTCCAGCGCCTCGGCGCCGCGCACTTCGCCCAGGATGATGCGGTCCGGGCGCATCCGCAGCGCGTTCTTGACCAGCGCGCGCTGCGTGATCTCGCCACGGCCCTCGATGTTGGGCGGCCGGGTTTCCAGCCGCAGCACGTGGGCCTGGCGCAGCTGCAGCTCGGCGGCGTCCTCGATGGTCACGATGCGCTCGTCGGCCGGGATGTAGCCGGACAGGATGTTCAGCAGCGTGGTCTTGCCGCTGCCCGTGCCGCCGGAGATCAGCACGTTGAGCTTGGCCTGCACCATGGCCTCCAGCAGCTGGGCCATCTGCGGGGTCAGCGTCGACAGCTCCACCAGGTCCTTCACCTGCAGCGGATTGACCGCGAAGCGGCGGATCGACAGCAGCGGGCCGTCGATGGCCGACGGCGGGATGATCGCGTTGATGCGCGAGCCGTCGGGCAGCCGGGCGTCCACCATCGGGCTCGACTCGTCGATGCGCCGGCCCATGCGCGACACCATCTTCTCGATCACGCGCAGCAGGTGGGCGTCGTCGAGGAACGTGATGTCGGTCAGCTCCAGCTTGCCGCGCCGCTCCACGTAGACGCGCCGGGCCGTGTTGACCAGGATGTCGGAGATCGTCGGGTCGGCCAGCAGCGGTTCCAGCGGGCCGTAGCCCAGCATCTCGTCCTGGACGTCGGACACCAGCCGGCGCCGTTCGGCCTCGTTGAGCGGATGGTTGCCTTCGTCGACGATGCGCTCGACCACCTGGGCCAGTTCGCGCCGCACCTGCTCGGGCGTCATCTGCTGCAGGCGGCTCAGTTCCACGCGGTCGACGATGGTCTGGTGGATCTCCATGGCCAGTTGCTGGTAGGCCGGGCTGACCGCGCCGTTGCCGTTGGCACGCGCCACGCGCTGCGGCATGGCCTCGCCGGCCTGCTGGAAGAGTTGTTCTCGCAAGGACATGATGGTCTCCGTGCGTGCGGGTCAGGCGCGCGCCGCGGCCGGCACCTGCGTGCCGTGGCCGAACAGCTTGCGCAACAGGCCGTCGCGCTGCGGCGCGGCCCCGGGATAGATGTCGGCCGCCAGCGCCAGCAGCGCGCGCGTCAGCGCGCCCTTGGGCGCCACCTGCAGCAGCGGCAGCCCCTGGCTGCTGGCCTCGCGCACGGGCGCCGTGTCGTTGGGCAGCAGGTGCGCGAACCGCATGCCGAAGGCGTTCTCCATCGTGCGCGGGTCGATCGGCGCGTGCTTGTCCTGCCGGTTCAGCACCAGGCGCAGGCGGTCGGTGTGGTAGCCGAGCGAATGGCACAGGTCCAGCAGCCGGCGCCCCGCGCGCAGGTGCGACAGGCTGGGCTGCAGCACCGGGTAGATCAGGTTGCTGTGGTCCAGAACGACGAGCGACATCGGGTTGATGTCCTGCCCCACGTCGAGCACCACCACGTCGTACTGCTGGCGCGCCACGTCAAGCAGCCGCTCGATCTGCGCGGCCTTGATCTCGCCGGCCTTGACCGGGTCGCCGGCGGCCGGCACCACGTCGAAGCCGGGGCCCACGTGGGTCACGCAGGCATCGAGCAGCGCGGCGTCGAGCCGGTCGATCTGGCGGCACACGTCGGTCAGCGTGGCGGGCGGCGTCTGGTCGGTCAGCACGAACGCGGCGTCGCCGTACTGCTGGTTCAGGTCCAGCAGCAGCACGTGCTTGCGGTGCTGGGTGGCCAGCATGTGCGCCGTGTTGGCCGCCAGGAACGTGGTGCCGCTGCCGCCCTTGCACGACACGAACGACAGCACCTGGCCCTCGGCGCGCCCACCGCTGAGCGCGTGGCTGGTGCAGCGCTGCAGCTCGTCGCGGAACTCGGCCGCGTCGGGCGGCCACGGCAGCACGCACTGCACGCCGGCCCGCATCGCGCGCATCAGCAGGTCCGCCGACGGGTTGCCGGTCAGCAGCATGCAGAGCGTGTCCGGCGCCTCGGTGCGCAGGCGGCGAAGCTGCGCGATGTCGTCGGCGCTGAAGTCGGGCGCGGCCACGATCAGCAGGTCGGTGCCGAGCGTCAGGCCCGGCTGTGACAGCGCCACGCCGGGCGCGGCCAGCGTGCGCTGCACCACGTGGCTGGCGCTTTGGGCGATCAACCCGGCAACGTGCTGCAGTTGCGAGTCATCGGCGGAGACTGCGACGATCTTGGCCATGGCCGGCTCCTGAAGGCTGACGTTTGGGGGCGGCGCGCTAGCGGCCCATGTTGGACAGGCCGCCGCCCTGCGCGGCACCCACGCCGATGCGGAAGGCATTGCCGTCCGACGGCGGCGCCTGGTACAGGCCGTTGAAGCGGTCCATCGCGGCCGTGGACGCCCGGGCGTTGACGTTGATGCCGGGGTCGGCGTTGTTCGGCGCGTCGGGGTTCAGCGTCTGCATCGCCCGCACGATGCGCACCGATTCGCCGAAGTGCTGGTCGTAGACCGGTGACGTCGACATGCAGCCGGTGAGGCCGGCCGCCATGGCCAGCACGGCGGCGAGGAGGAGGGGGCGGCGCAGCGGCGCCGGCACGAAGGCTTGGGACATGATGGGCTCCTTGATCCGGGCGACGGGGCTTACTGTTGGGCCGGGGCCGGGGCATCCGCGGCGGCCAGCGCGGTCGCGGCCGGTACCGGGATGGCGGTCACGGGCGCCGGGGCGCTGCCGGGCACGGGCATCGGCGCGGCCGGGGCGGCCGGGGCCGTGGCGGGCGCGGCATTCGGCATCGCGGCCGGCTGTACGCCGGGCATCGGCGCCGGCGGCTGCGGGCGGCCTTCCATGTTGCCGGTGGCGTAGACCTCGCCGCGATTGACCGTGCCGAAGCTGTCGGTGGGCAGCGGATAGGTGGCCGGCAGCGGCTTGACCAGGCGCGGCGTCACCACGAACAGCAGCTCGGTGCGGTCCTGCTGGAAGTTGGTGCTGCGCATCAGCGCGCCCACCACCGGCAGTTCGCCCACGCCCGGCAGCGCCTTGAGGCTGCCCGTGATGTTGTTCTTGATCAAGCCGCCGATGGCGAAGCTCTGGCCGTCGTAGACCTGCAGCGTGGTGGACGCGCGGCGCGTGTTGATCAGCGGCAGGATCGTCGCGCCGGACACGTTCGGCGCGGTCAGCGCCACCCCGGTGGGCGACAGCTCGGACACCTCGGGCGCCACCTTGAGGTTGATGCGGCCGTTCTCCATCACCGTCGGCGTGAAGCGCAGGCCGACGCCGAACGTTTCCTCCTGCAGGATGATCGTCGTGGTGTTGCCGCCAAAGCTCTGCGGCACCGGGATGAACACCTTGCCGCCGGCCAGGAAGCTGGCCTCCTGGCCGCTGATGGCCATCAGGTTCGGCTCGGCCAGGATCTTGACCAGGCCGTCGCCGCGCTGGGCGTCGAGCGCGAACTTCAGCGGCAGGTTGTCGGCCTTGCTGAAGCTGAGCAGGTCGCTGGCGCCCGACGACAGGAAGTTGGCCAGCAGGCCGAAGCTCCAGCTGCCGAACGCGCCCTGCAGGTTCACGGCGGAGCCCATCTGGTCGATCAGCGTCTTGGACACCTCGGCCACCTTGACCTCCAGCATCACCTGCTGCGGCGCCTCCACCACCATCATGTTGATGATGCGCGGGCTGCGCACCGGCATGCCGGCCGTGGCCGGGTTGGTGAGCTGCGTCATGCTGGTCTGCTGCTGCTGCGGGGCCTGGGTGGCCTGGCCATTGGCGGCCTGCGCCGGGCCGCGCGTCTGGCGGATCACGAACGCGTTGGCGATGTCGAGGATCTTCTGCGCCTGCACGGCGTCGGCCACGCTGCCGGTCAGCACGAGGCTGTCGGCCGCCGACGACACGCGCACGCGGCGCGCCTCCGGCACCAGCTCGCGCAGCGCCGACTGCAGTCCGCCCGGATCGGCGCCGACCGTCAGGTCGATCACGCTGCAGGAGCCGCTGCGGCCCTGCACGATCATGTTGGTCGAGCCCACTTCCTGGCCCAGCACATAGAGCGTCTGCGGCGACACCAGCATCGCCTGGGCCACGTTCGGGTTGCCCAGCGTGCGGCTGCGCACGGGCTCGGGCATGTCGATCATCGTCGACTTGCCCACCGGCACGGCCACCTCGCGGCGTTCGCGCACGGTGCCGGTGCAGTTGGGCCCGCGCACGGTCTGGGTCTGGATCTGCGCGTCGCGCTGCGCGGCGGCACCCGCTGCGCCGCCGGGCTGGACCGGACCGGCCAGTTGCAGCGGGCGGGCCTGGGTGGCGGCGCCCGACGTGGCGATGGCCGCTTCCACGCCGGCCTGGCTGTTGGCGTGGCTGCTCCAGAGCGCGGCCATGACCGCGAGCGTGAGGGCCGGTGCCCGGAGCTGCGTGGCAAGGCTGCTGGTGCGGCGCGCGGCGCCGCGTGGCTGTTGATGACGTTCCATGATGTTCCCCCGGATGGTTGGCCCGCCTGCTGGAGCAGTTACCTTGCGGCCTGCTTCTTGCCGGCTGGCGGGCACCGATGTGTCAGAAGCACTCTTGCCGTTGCTGGTTGCCGCTGATGACGCCGATGCAGTCGGCGGGCGCCTGGCGCTGGGCCACTTGCCTCACCACCTGCACGGTCTTGACCACCGGCGCGGCGGCGGCGATCACGGGTACCTTGAGCAGCGAATCCTTGGTGGCGCCGGCGGTGTCCACCGGGCGCGGGTCCACCTGGTTGCGCAGCACCAGCGAGAGCGTGCCCACGCTGCGTGCCAGGTCGATCTTCTCGGCTTCCTCGGGCGAGACCTCCAGCGTCACGGCGTTCACCACCTTGGGCTTGGTCTCGTCGCGGTTCACCTCCTGCGCCACGGCCAGCACCAGAATCTTCTCCAGCACGATCTTCGAGATCGACTGGTCGTTGCGGTCCGCCGCGGCGGTGCCGGGCTTGCCGTCCTTGTCGCGCTGCGTGTTGACGATGATGTCGACGAAGCTGCCCGGCAGCGCAAAGCCGGCCACGCCCACCACGTCGTTCACGCGCACCGTGATCGCGCGCTTGCCGCTGGCAATCACCGCCGACAGACCGCCCTTGGTGCCCACCGGCGTCAGCTTGGAGTCCAGGATCGGCTCGCCGCGCGCCAGGCTGGCCTTGGTGACGCGGCCATCGAGCGACTGGACGTCGCTGGCCACGCCCGGCGGCAGGCTGGCGGACGGCCAGTCCACGAGCTTGATGGCGTCGGGCGTGAGCTGCTGGCCCAGGTCGATGTCGGCACTGGCCACGGCCACCTTGGTGATGCCGCTGGTGCCTTGCTGCATGAGCCAGCGCGACGCCAGCACCACGGCCGTCAGGCCCGCAATCGTTGCCACCAGCAACATGAAGAGGATGCGCAGGTTTTTCATCTCGGTCTCCGCGATCAGAAGAGGTACGGCCGGCGCGCCCGCACGATGGGGCAGGCCACGGGGCGCGCGGCGCCGCCGGCGTGCCGGACGTCGCCACCGGTGCGCCGGCGGGTACGGGTTGCGTGGTGCACGCCGTGCGCGGGCGTGCTGCTGTGGCGATGTGGCGCGGCGCTGGGCCGTGTGCCCGGTTGCGCGTGTGTGCGGCTGCTTGCGTGCATGGCCGTCTCCCCCGTTCCTGACCGTTCGCCAGCCCCTGCGGGCGGTTTCGGCCGTTTGCTTCGAACTGCCTGCTTTCTCAGGCGCAGCACGTGGCTGCGCGGACCCCGTCTGACCGGCGTGGCGAAGGTGACGCCGCCGCCGTCAGAGCACTTCCCATTTCACGAGCAAGGTGCCGGCCGCGATGGCGACGGCATACGGCAACCTGGCCGCCTTGCCCGTTGATGTCTGCGATGCCGGCGCGGCGTGCTCGGCGCCTTCGGCCTTGTCCTGTTGCGCGGTGGCGTCATCCGCTGCCGGGCCGCGCCGTGCCGCCGCCGCGGCCAGCCGCCCGAACGGCAGCGCCAGCAGCAGGCCCGACAGGCTGGCAAGCGTGCGGCGCGACTCGCGATGGAGCGCCATCGCCGCCAGGGCCAGCACGCCACCCACCAGAAAGCTGACCACGGCCACGTGCGCGCCGCCCAGCGGCCCCATGAACGCACCCACCGCACCCATCAGCTTCACGTCGCCCGCACCCATGCCGCCCAGCAGGTACACGGCCAGAAAGATGCCCATGCCGGTGGCCAGCCCGGCCAGCCATTGCAGGCTGCCGTCGCGCGGGCCCAGCGTGGCGATCTGCGCCGCCAGGGCCAGGACCATCCCGCTGGCAACCAGCCAGTTCGGGATGCGGCGCGTGCGGGCGTCGCCGATGGCGGCCACTGTGACCATGGCGGCCAGGCTCAGGTTGGCGAGCGCGGTAATCGTGGTGGTCATGGCAGTGTCCGGTGGCGGTGGGCGCCGGTTGCGCGGGGCGCGTGGCCCGGCGCAGCCGTCCGAATTCGAGTGGTGTTGCGCTGCAATCGAACCGGCGCCGCTGGCGCAACGTCGCCGGTCCGCTTGCAGCATGTCGATCAGGCGGCGGAAAGGGCCGTCGCGATCGAGTTCCAGATGGTGCCGACGGCGGTCTTGACGGTCGTGCCGTACGTGACCATCACCAGCGCCACGAAGGCCAGCAGAAGGGCATACTCCACGCCCGCTGCGCCGTCTTCTTCACGAACAAAACGCTTGAAACCTTCGAACATGGAGGTCATGTCCTTCTCCTTTGACGTCATGGTTTGTGGAAAAAAGCGCCCGCTGGAGATCGGGCACAAGGTTTCGGCCGATACTGCCGGCCGAGGCCAAACCGCAAGGCCATCACTGACGTGGCGTCCGTACGATTCCACCTGGCTCAGTCCGGGCCGCGCCGGAAACATCCGGCGCGGCCCGGTCACCCTGTTGCCTGGCCGCCTGACGCGGCACCGGCATCCTGGGGGAGGGCGCCGCGAGCCGATCCTTACTGCTCTCCAGGGATCGTCTCGCGCCTGAATTGCTGCAAAACCTGCGGCGGTCCGGCCTGTTGATCGGCCTTGCCCACCCGGGCGGCACTGCAGCGTGCCGGCCCTGTTCGCTCCCTGTTTCGGACCTTTCGGCCCCCCGTCCCACTGTGTTGGTCTGTGGTCCTGGCATCGTCTGTTGCGAAGCCTGCGAACCTGCCGTGGTTGCGAGACATGGAGCGACGAGCGTGCCACTGGACGCAAGTCGTTGATTTACAAAGGAGTGGGTGTTGGCCGCTGCGTCGTTTGCGAGACGTTGTAACCGGATGTTTCGAAAACTGTGCAGGCCGGATACTTCACAAATTTCGCGAACATTAAGGAATTACAACGGAAGGTGCGGACAGCGACGCTTCAAACGCACACGGAAGTCTTGTAAGCGGCGCACGCTGCGGGAAAGCGCGAAGACTGGCTTGGCGACCAAAAACGTATCAATCATGAAGCGCCTGATACGCCATGTAATCGAAGGTAGGCGGTGTAGACAGCGCGCAGGGGTGGTGGGGCTACGCCGAACGGCTATGTGGCGCAAAACGCGCCGGCTCGCGGGCGAGGGGTGCCGGCGCGCACTCTGTACGATCCGTGGCTCATCCGTTCGGCCGACGCCAGCGCGGAAAGGATCGTCTGGGGCACCTGGCCCTCGTCCTGAAGTACGAGGCTGGGGTCGTCATGGCCGCGTGGACGGCCTGCGGCCAAAGTGTTTCGTTTCTGAAACCTCTGGCGGAATGTTATCGATGTTGTTACGTGTATGAAGCGTACGTTGGGCCACACAACGGAGCGTCGAAACGAGAAGTGTTTCAGCCGGGAGACGGCCATGCAGATTCTTCCACCTGCTCGCGCAGCCAGGCATGAAAGCGCACGATGGCTTTCTCGCGCGGGTTGCCTTCGCGCCACGTGACCCAGTAGTGCAGGCTCGACGGAATGCGCGTCGTGCCGATCTGCACAAGCTGGCCGCTGGCCAGATAGTCGTGCGCCAGTTGCGCGCGCGCCGTGGCCACGCCCAGCCCGGCCACGGCCGACTGCAGCATCAGCCCGGCGTCCTGGAAGATCGGCCCGCGCTCGGGCTCCACCGGCGGCAGGCCGGCCAGCAGCAGCCAGTCGCGCCAGGGCCGCAGCGCAAAGCGGAGCATCGGCAGCCGGGGCAGGTCCGCCACCGTGAAACCGGGGTAGCGCGCCAGCAATGCCGGGCTGGCCACGGCGATCACGTGGTCCTCGATGAGGTTGTGGCATTCAAAGCCGGGCAGGTCCACGCGCTGGTGCCAGATGCCGACGTCGACCGAATAGGGGTCGGGCGGCGAGATTTCGGCATGCAGCCGCAGGTGCAGGTCCAGTTCCGGCGCCTGCGCGTGCAGGCTCGGCAGCCGCTGGATCAGCCATGCATTGGCCAGGTCGGCCATGACGCTGACCTGGAGCCGGACGACGGGCGGGCTGGCCACGTCGCCGGCCACGTCGCTGGCCTCGCGCAGCGCTGCTTCGAGCTGGTCCAGTGCGCCACGCACCTGTTCGGCCAGCCGGGCGCCGGCGCTGGTCGGCGTCATGGTCAGCCCCGTGCGCCGGAACAGCTTGGTGCCGAGGTTGTCTTCCAGCCCGCGGATATGGTGGCTGATGGCGCTGTGCGTGAGCGCCAGTTCCTCGGCGGCGCGCGAGAAGCTGCGGTGCCGCGCGGCGGCTTCGAGGGCGCGCAGGGCCTGGAGCGGGGGCAGGTGAGGGGGGCGGTTGGTGACCATGGCGGGGGCGGAAAGTCGTCAAATTCTACTCACAATTGACGCGGGTATCTTTCACTGGCCTTGCACCATGGTGGTGATCACAATGGCAGGCATGAACTCTTCCACTGCCGATACCGGGCGGGCCCCCGCCGCCGATGCGCTGCGCCCCGCTTCGCCCCATGCCTCGCCCGCCCGCTGGCGCGTGCTGGCGTTTTTCTCGCTCGGCTTCCTGGTCTCGTACATCTTCCGTGGCGTCAACCTGGGCTTTGCGCCGTACCTGACGCGCGAACTGGGCCTGACCGCCGGCGACCTGGGCCTGCTCACGAGCTTCTACTTCCTGGGGTTTGCCTGCGCGCAACTGCCGGCCGGCATCCTGCTGGACCGCTTTGGCCCGCGCCGGACCGAGGCGGCGCTGCTGATGCTGGCCGTGGCCGGATCGCTGATCTTTGCGTGGGCGCCGGGCATGATCGGGCTGGCCGCCGGGCGCGCGATGATCGGCGTGGGCGTCTCGGTCTGCCTGGGCGCCGCCATCCAGGCCCTGTCGATGTGGTTTCCGCTGTCGCGCATGCCGCTGCTGAACGGGCTGGTGATGGCCATCGGCGGGCTGGGCGCGGTGGTGGTGGGGGCGCCGCTGTCGTGGCTGCTGTCGTGGACGGACTGGCGCACGGTCAGCGCCGGGCTGGCCGCCATCTCGTTCGGCATGGCCGTGCTGCTCTGGTTTGGCGTGCCCGACGCGCGGCGCGCCGGCAAGGAAAGCTTTGCCGAGCAGTTGCGCGGCACGCGGCTGATCCTGAGCAGCGAGCGCTTCTGGCGCGTGGTGCCGCTGACGCTGCTGAACCAGGGCATCTTCCTGGCCGTGCAGACGCTGTGGGTCAGCGCCTTCATGCGCGACGTGCAGGGCCTGTCCGCCGGCGAAGGCGCGCGGCTCGTGTCGGTGATCGGTATCGCGATGATGGCCGGCTGCGTGGGCGCCGGCTGGGCCGCCCGCCATTTGGAGCGGCGCGGCATCAGCCTCTACGCCTTCGCCGGGTTCGGCATGATGGCGTTCATCGTCGTCCAGCTCCTGCTGATGGCCCACCTGCCGTTCGTGCCGCTGGGCGTGCTGTGGGCGGCCTACGGCGTGTTCGGCTCCAGCGGCATCCTGACCTACGCGCTGCTGGCCCGCCGGTTCCCGGACGCGCTGATTGGCCGCGCCACCACGGCCATGACGCTGACCGTGTTCCTGGCCACGTTCCTGTTCCAGATCGGCATCGGCTTCGTGCTCGACTTCTTCCCGGCCGTGGACGGCCACTACCCCGTGGCGGCCCATCTGTGGGTCTGGGGCGCGCTGGTCGTGGTGCAGGTGCTGGCTGCGGTCTGGTACCTGATGGAGAAGCGGGAGCCGGAGCCGGCGGGGCGCTGAGCGGGTGCGCGGCCACGCCGCGTCACAGGATGATCGGCCGGTCGTCGAGTTCGTTCGGATTGCGGCCCGCTTCGGCCGGAAAGTGCTCGGTCAGCAGGCCGTGGATCTGCGCGATGGCGTCGAGCACGGGTTTGACCGACAGGTCCTTCTTCAGCCCGTGGGTCAGTTGCTCGCACAGCGCCTGCCATGCTTGCGGGCTGACGCAGGCGTCGATGCCCCGGTCGGCCAGCAGCTCCACGGCGTGGTCGGCCAGGTTGATATAGAGCAGTACGCCGGAATGGTCCTCGGTGTTCCAGACCTCCAGCGCGCCGAACAGCGCGCGGGCGCGCTCGCGCGGGGTCACGCCGCGCCACGCCAAGCCCAGCGGCAGGCTGGCTTCGATAACCACGCGCACCTCGCCCCGGTGATGCTGCTCGCCCTTGTGCACGGCCACCTGGATCTGGTGGCGCGCGGCGTCGGGAAACGCCCGGCGCGCCAGGCTGGGGCCGGTGCCCAGGTGGCGCAGCGCGCGCTGGATCGCATGGTTCAGGGCCGGTCGGGCAGGCTTCGGTTTGTGCATTGCTGTCCCCCTTACCAGTTGCCCGAGGCGCCGCCGCCGTCGAAGCCACCCCCGCCGCCGCCGCCGAATCCGCCACCGCCACCGCCCCCGAAACCGCCGCCGCCAAAGCCGCCACCGCCGCCCCAGCGTCGCCCGATCTCGTAGCCGGTCATGCCGCCGAGCCCGCCCGCCGTCCCCGTGGGCCAGCCGCGCCGCGTGGTCACGACATGCGGCCGTCCGCCGCGCCGCATCATTGCCGACAGGAAGAAGAACACGATGATCGCCAGCGGCAACAGCACGGGCAGCCAGTCGTCCATCGCCACATTGCCCTGGCGCCGCCGGTCGGGCGCGGCCAGTCCTTCCTTGTCGATGGTTGCCTGGATGGCCGAGATGCCGGCCGCCAGCCCGCCGTAGAAGTCGTTCTGGCGAAAGTGCGGCGCCATGACGTCGCGCAGGATGCGGGCCGACATGGCGTCGGTCAGCGACCCCTGCACCCCGCGCCCCACCTCCAGCCGCATCTTGCGCAGCCCTGGCGGGTTGTCCTTGGCGATCAGCACGATCACGCCGTCGTCCACGCCCTTGCGGCCGGCGCGCCAGGCGTCGGCCACTCGGATGCTGTAGGCGTCGATGGTCTCGGGCTCCGTGGTGGGCACCATCAGCACGAAGATCTGGCTGCCGCGCTGCTGCTCGTAGTCGGCCAGCACGTTTTCCAGCGCGTTGCGCTGGTCGGCGCTCAGCGTGCCGGTCAGGTCGGTCACGCGCGCGTTGAGCGGCGGCACGGCCACGAAGCCATCGGCCGCCCACGCCGGCAGCGCCAGGGCGATGGCCAGGAACCAGAGCGTGGCGAGCCTGCGCATGGTGGCGTCCCCGTGCGGCCGGTCGATCAGAACTTCACGGCCGGCGGCGTGGAGATCGCCTTCTCGTTCTCCACCGTGAACGACGGCTTGACCGGGTACTTGAACACCATCGCGGTCAGGTTGGTCGGAAAGCTGCGCGCCAGCACGTTGTAGTCCTGCACCGCCGCGATGTAGCGCTGGCGGGCCACCGTGATGCGGTTCTCGGTGCCTTCCAGTTGCGACTGGAGGTCACGGAACGCCGCGTCGGCCTTGAGGTTCGGATAGTTTTCGGCCACCGCCAGCAGCCGCGACAGCGCGCTGGTCAACTGGCCCTGCGCCTGCTGGAAGCGCGCGAACGCCTCCGGATCGTTGAGCGTCTCGGGCGTGACCTGGATGCTGGTGGCCTGCGCCCGGGCCTTGGTCACCGCCTCCAGCGTCTCGCGCTCGTGGCTGGCGTAGCCCTTGACCGTCGCCACCAGGTTCGGAATCAGGTCCGCGCGGCGCTGGTACTGGTTGACCACCTCGCCCCAGGCCGCCTTGACGGCCTCGTCCTTTTTCTGGAAGTCGTTGTAGCCGCAGGCGGAAAGCAGGCTGGCCAGCAGGGCGAGCACGAACCAGCGGAACAGGGCGGGGGTAGGAATGGTGCGCATCAAGGGGCTCCTCGGTCTCCGGCATCACAAGGCTGGAGTGTAGCGCAGCGTCGTCCGCCTGCCGGGCAAAGTGCGGGCGGGTTGACCGGCCCGGGGGCGGCCGGCGCGGCGGGCCCTCCCTCGCGCATATTAGGAACGCGCGGGGAGGGCGCAACCGTCACCCGGCGCGGAATGCCGTCTCGGCTGCCCGGATCGTCTGGTCGATGATCGCGTCGTCGTGGCAGGCCGAGACAAAGCCGGCCTCGAATGCCGACGGGGCCAGGTAGACGCCTTCGGCCAGCATGGCGTGGAAGAAGCGGTTGAAGCGGCCGACGTCGGCCTGGGTGACCTCGGCAAAGCTGGCCGGCACGTCGTGGGTGAAGTACAGGCCGAACATGCCGCCGATGGCGTCGGCGCAGAACGGCACGCCGGCCGCGCGGGCGGCGGCGGTCAGGCCGTCGGCCAGCTTGCGGGTCTGGGCGGCCAGCCGGTCGTAGAAGCCCGGCGCCTGGATCAGCTTCAGCGTGGCCAGGCCGGCGGCCACGGCCAGCGGGTTGCCGGACAGCGTGCCAGCCTGGTAGACGCCGCCCAGCGGCGCCAGCTTGGCCATGATGTCGCGCCGGCCGCCGAACGCCGCCGCCGGCATGCCGCCGCCAATCACCTTGCCCAGGCAGGTCATGTCCGGGCGGATGCCGTAGTGCGCCTGCGCGCCGCCCAGCGCCACGCGGAAGCCGGTCATCACTTCGTCAAAGATCAGCACGCTGCCGTGCTCGCTGCACAGGTTGCGCATGGTCTGCAGGAACGCCTGGCTGGCGCGCACCAGGTTCATGTTGCCGGCCACGACCTCGACGATGACCGCCGCGATCTCGCCCTTGTGGCGCGCGAACGCTTCTTCGAGCTGGGCGACGTTGTTGTACTCCAGCACCATCGTGTGGCGCGTGACGTCGGCGGGCACGCCGGCCGACGACGGCGCGTTCTGCGTGGTATCGGCAAAGGTGAGCAGGCCCGAGCCGGCCTTGACCAGCAGGCTGTCGGCGTGGCCGTGGTAGCAGCCCTCGAACTTGATGATCAGGTCCCGGCCCGTGAAGCCGCGCGCCAGCCGCAGCGCGCTCATGGTGGCCTCGGTACCCGACGACACCAGCCGCACCTGCTCGATCGACGGCACGAGCTTGCAGATTTCCTCGGCCATCACGATCTCGGCCTCGGTCGGGGCGCCGAACGAAAAGCTGTGCGCGGCGGTTTCCTGCACGGCGCGTACCACGTCCGGGTGGGCGTGGCCGACGATCATCGGGCCCCAGGAGCCGATGTAGTCGATGTACTGCTGGCCGTCGGCGTCCCACATGTACGCGCCCTCGGCCCGGGTGATGAAGCGCGGCGTGCCGCCGACGGAACGGAAGGCGCGCACGGGCGAGTTGACGCCGCCGGGAATGGTCTGCTGGGCGCGGTCGAAGAGCTGCTGGTTACGGGACATGGGAATCTGGCCAAAAAGAGGGTCGGGGAGGAGACAGGCGTCCGGTGCGGGGGCGCTGGCGGGGCCCGGGCGGCCACGGTTGCCGGAAAACCGGGCAATCGCGACCGAAAGCGTGCCGTTCGGACGGCATCTGCACGCCAAATTGCACGAACGCGGCGATATTGGGCCGTTCGTGCCGGCCCATGGGTGGCGTCATCGGCGCCGATTGGGTACCATCATGCGCTGGATTTTAATGGAGACTGGCAAGAGCCTGCATATGGAATACAAGACTTGGATGTGCCTGATTTGTGGCTGGATCTACGACGAGGCCACCGGCGCGCCGGAAGACGGCATCGCCCCGGGTACCAAATGGGAGGACGTGCCCATCAACTGGACCTGCCCGGAATGCGGGGCACGCAAGGAAGATTTCGAGATGGTGGCGATCTGAGTCCATCCTCGGAAAACGGCCGCCCGTCGCGCCAAAGCGACAGACCGGCCGGTGGCGCCGGGGTCTGCGGATTGACGGCCCCCCCACGAGTTGTCACACTCTGCGGCAAAACTGAACATCCGTCCGGCCGCGCCGCCCAAGGCAGGCGCGCCGAAGACGGGGTGCCGCGGCACTGGCAGTAGGCAGTAGAACGGCAGGCGTGCAAACAGAAGCGCGCCGCCGCCGGCTTGGGTAGCCGGGATTTTTTTGACTGGGAATAGGAAATCGGGGGCCGCCGGTCCGCCATGCGCGGCGCCGTGCGGAAGTTCTCAAGTGAATGCCGACGCCTGTTGTGTCACGCAGGACGTGGGTCGCGGGAACAAGATGCGGGTCACTCAAACAGAACAAGACACGTCTGTCGATGGGGTCAACGCCGGCGGCCACGCCGGTGCCAGCGGGGCATCCACGGCGGCCACGGCCGCGGTGAAGGTGCTCGTGATCGACGACTCCAGCACCATCCGCCGCACGGCGGAGATCTTCCTCGCGCAGGCCGGATTCCAGGTCATGCTGGCCGAGGACGGCTTCGAGGCGCTTGCCAAGGTGGGCGACCTCCATCCCGACGTGATCTTCTGCGACATCCTCATGCCGCGGCTCGACGGCTACCAGACCTGTTCCCTGATCAAGAAAAGCCCGCGCTTCCACGCCATCCCCGTGATCATGCTGTCGTCCCGCGACGGCGTGTTCGACCGGTCGCGCGGCAAGCTCGTCGGCGCCCATGACCATCTGGCCAAGCCGTTCTCGCGCGAAGCGCTGCTGCAGGCGGTGCACGCCTGCATGGCCGGCTGCGCGCACGAGGCCGGCGCGGCCGTGGCGGCCTGACCGGGCCGCCGAAGTATCCAGGAACCACACAATGACCATCAGCAAAATCCTAATCGTCGACGATTCGCCCACCGAAGCCCTGTTCATGTCCGACCTGCTCGGCAAGAAGGGCTTCAAGGTCTCCGTGGCCGGCAACAGCGAGCAGGCCATGGCCCGGCTCGACGCCGAAGCCTTCGACCTGATCCTGATGGACGTGGTGATGCCGGGCCAGAACGGCTACCAGGCCACCCGCGCCATCAAGCGCGACGACCGCTTCAAGGACATCCCCGTGATCATGTGCACCAGCAAGGGCCTGGAGACGGACCGCATCTGGGGCATCCGCCAGGGCGCCTCGGACTACATCGTCAAGCCGGTGGACGGCGAGGAACTGCTGTCGAAGATCGCCGCGCTGGCGCATTGAGCGCCGGGCGCCGCGCCACGGGGCGCGCCGTGGACGCCGCGGGCGGCAACACGCCGGCGGCGCCCGCGCACGGCCCGCAGAGGCTGACATCACAGGTTTCACGTTTCACTGGTATCCGAACATGAACGCGCCGCGCCAAGACATCCGAGCCCGCCAGACCCGCCTGCATGACTACCAGGCCATGCTGGCCCGTCGCCTGCGCGAGGCGCGCAACCTGCCCGCCGTCGACAGTTACCTGGGGGTGCTGGTGGGCCAGCGCGGCTGGCTGCTGCCGCTGATGGAAACGGGCGAGGTGCTGGAGATGCGCCCGCCCGCCGCCGTGCCGCTGACGCAGCCGTGGTACCGCGGCCTGGTCAACGCGCGCGGCAACCTGATCGGCGTGATCGACTTCGGCATGTTCTGCGGCGACGGCCCGACGCCGGTGCAGCCGGGCAGCAAGATCGTGGTGCTGTCGCGCCAGGTGGAACGGGCGTGCGGGATCATCGCCACGCGCGTGGTGGGTCTGCGCCACGCGGTGGACCTGACGCCGGCCGGCGGCGCCGAGCCCGAGGGCTGGCGCGGCGCCGGCTTTGCGGACCGGGAGGGGCGCGACTGGCAGGTGCTGGACATCCGCCAGTTGCTGGACGCCCCGGCATTCCTGCAGGCCGGCCGCGGCGGCGCCTGAGCGGCGCCACGCCAACCATACAGAACAACGAAACGAACAGAGGGTTGCTATGGGTATCAAGAAGATCAGCCTGGGCCGTCGCCCCGCCACGGCCGGCGCCACGGCCGATGCGGCCGCGCCGCGCGCGTCGCTCTTCGGACGCGGCGCGGGCAACGGTCCCGCCCGGGCGCCGGCGGAACGCATGACGGGCTGGCTCGCGCGCATGCCGTTCGCGGCGCAGCAGCGGGCGCTGACCGGCGGCGTGGTGGTGTCGCTGCTGGCGCTGCTGGTCTCGGTCTACCTGGATAACCGGCAGGCCAACAACGGCGCGGCGCAGATCGAGATCGCCGGCAGCATGCTGATGCACTCGCAGCGCCTGGGCAAGGCGGTGCCGGTGGCGCTGCTGGGCAACGCGCAGGCGTTCACGCAGCTCCGGCAGTCCAAGGAACAGCTCACCGCCGACATGCTGGCGCTGCAGAACGGCAGCGACGAGATGCACGTGCGCGCCACCACGGGCGCCGCGCAGCCGCTGCTGGAAAAGGCGTTCGCGTCGTGGAAGCGGTCGGAGAAGAGCGCGGCCGACGTGCTGGCCCAGCAGCCCATTCTGACCACCATCGGCCAGACGCTGCAGATCTTCAACGCGTCGAACCCGGAACTGCTCGAAGCGGCCGAACAGGTGGCGGCGATCAAGCTGCAGGCGGGATCGAACACCCGCGAGGTGGCGGCGTCCGCGCAGCTGGTGATGCTGACGCAGCGGCTGGGCAAGAACCTGAACGAGTTCCTGTCCGGCGAGGGCGTGAACCCCGAGACCGCGTTCCTGCTGGGCAAGGACACCAACACCTTCCGCGAGACGCTGGACGGCCTGACCAACGGTTCCGAGGCGCTGCGCCTGGCGCCGGCGTCCGACGCCGAGACGCGCAGCTACCTGCAGCAGCTGTCGCAGCGCTTCGAGGCGGTGCAGAAGACCACGCAGACGATCCTGCAGAACCTGCCCGGCCTGATCGCCGCCAAGCGCGCCCAGCAGCAGATCTTCAACGACAACGAGGCGCTGCGCGGCGAGCTGGAGCAGCTACAGGGCATGTACGCCGACGGCGCGCGCTACCGCCCGTGGACGTTCGGCGCCATGGTCGTGTCGGCCATCGCCACGCTGCTGTGCCTGGCCGGGCTGGCGGCGCTGTACCTGCGCGATTCCCGCGTGCGGGCGCTGGAAGCCGAGGCGCGCGAGCGCGAGGCCGAGGCGCGCCGGCTGGAGGAAAAGCGCAACAACGACGCCACCCAGAAGGCCATTCTGCAGTTGATGAACGAGCTGCAGGACATCGCCGATGGCGACCTGACGCGCCAGGCCACCGTGACCGAGGACATCACCGGCGCCATCGCCGACTCGGTGAACTACACCGTGGAAGAACTGAAGGAACTGGTGGGCCGCGTGCAGCAGACCGCCGGGCAGGTGCAGCAGGCGTCGTCGCAGGTGCAGGACACGTCGGTGCAACTGGCGTCGACCACCGAGGAGCAGTCGCGCCAGATCCGCCAGACCGGTGAGTCGGTGGTGGAGATGGCAGACCGCATCACCCAGGTGTCGCGCGGTGCGGCGGAGTCGGCCAACGTGGCGCGCGCGTCGCTGGCGGCGGCCGAGCAGGGCCAGCAGGCCGTGCAGAACGCCATCGCGGGCATGAACGACATCCGCGACCAGATCCAGGAAACGTCCAAGCGGATCAAGCGGCTGGGCGAGTCGTCGCAGGAGATTGGCGAAATCGTCGAGCTGATCTCGGACATTACCGAGCAGACCAACGTGCTGGCACTGAACGCCGCCATCCAGGCCGCGTCGGCTGGCGAGGCGGGCCGGGGCTTCTCGGTGGTGGCGGAAGAAGTGCAGCGCCTGGCCGAACGCTCGGGCGAGGCCACCAAGCAGATCGGCGCGCTGATCCGCACGATCCAGACCGATACCCAGGACGCCGTGCACGCCATGGAGCAGAGCACGGCGGGCGTGGTGGAAGGCGCGCGGCTGTCGGACAACGCCGGTACGGCACTGGTCGAGATCGGCCGCGTGTCGCGCCAGCTTGCCGAACTGATCGAGCAGATCGCGCAGACGACGTCGCACGAGGCGGGGCTGGCCACCAACGTGGCGCACCACATCGAAGGCATCCTGCAGGTCACCGCGCAGACCACGGCCGGTACGCGCCAGACGGCCACGTCGGTGCGCCAGCTGACCGCGCTGACCGAGGAACTGCGTAACTCGGTGTCGCGATTCAAGATCGCCTGACGCCCGGCCCGACGTTGACGGCTGCACCGGAACTGGTCATGTCCCTGAATTCCATCCTCACCAGCGACGAGGCCGATCCGGCCGCGCCGCCCACGCATGCCACGCCGGAAGCGGCCGCGCCCGACGTACCGGCCGCGCCGCAGCGCGACCTGTCCGTGCTGGCCTGGCTGGCGCCGAGCCTGCGCACCGCGCTGGACGACGCCGCGGCCGAACTGGGCCACTACGTCGACGAAATCCGCCAGACCCCGGAGGCGCTGGGCGCGCGCGACACCACGTCGCTGCGCCTGGCGGGGCAGCACCTGCACCAGGCCGCCGGGGCCGTGCACATCGTCGGGCTGCGCGGCGTGGACGCCTACTGCCAGGCACTGCGCCGGCTGCTGGAGGCCATCGACGCCGGCACCGTCGCCGCCGACGCGCCCGCGCTGGCCGTGTTCCGCACCGGCGTGCAGGCGCTGGCCGAATATGTCGACGACCTGATGGCCGGCGACGCCGAAGACCCGCTGCGCCTGTTCCAGCCCTATGCCGCCGCGCTGGCGCTGATGAAGGAGGAGCGCGTACACCCGGCCGACCTGTGGCTCGACGAGCTGCAGATGCTGCCCGGCATCGTGCTGCCGACGCGCTCGGCCACGGCCGTCACGCGCGCGCGCCAGCGCTTCGAGGCCGCGCTGCTGAAGGCGCTGCGCCTGCCCACGCCGTGCACCGATGCGTCGCTGCTGCGCGAGGCATGGCTGCCGCTGCAGGTGGCGCTGGACGAAGTCCGCAACCACGAGCAGGACGCGCGCCGCACCGCCGACACGCCCGACCGCGGCATCTGGCACACGCTGGCCATGGTGTTCCGCGCGCTGGCGCACGGGCTGCTGCCGTCCGACCTGCTGGCCAAGCGCTTTGCCGCGCGCGCCCACCTGCTGGTGCGCCAGTACCTGCAAGGGCAGGTGCGCGTGCCGCAGGCGCTGCTGAACGACGCCGTCTTTTTGCTGGTCAGCACCGGGCTGACCGCCGATGCCGACGCGACGCTGCCGCCGGCCACGCAGGCCGCCGTGCAGGTGCTGCGCGTGGATATCGCGCGCACGCTGCAGGCTTACCGCGTGGATGCCGCGCACATCGTCGCGCGCGCCGACTATCGCCAGCGCTACTACGGCTGGCTCGATCCGATCGATACCCGCAACCTCCAGCACGCCGCCACCGCCATCGAGCGGGCAGCCGCCGACGACCAGGCCGGCTGGGAACTGGCGCTGGCGTCGCTGGCCGAGGCGGCGATGCCGCTGGCGCAGCCCGCCTTGCAGCAGTGCCTGACCGCCGCCGCGGCCTACGCGGGCCAGCGGCCGCCCAGTGACGCGCTGGGCCGGGGCGGCGTGGCGCTGTTCCTGTCGCGCGCGCTGGCCATGCCGTGGCGCGTGCACGGCCGCTCGGGCCATGCCTCGGCGGCAGCGTTTGCCGGGCGATGCGAGACGCTGGCCGCCGCCGTGGCGGACCCCGACGCCGCCGCGCCGGGCTGGCTGGCCGAAATGGTCCAGTCGGCGGGCGCCCAGGCGCAGCGCGCCGAGGCCGTCACGCAGCTCCGCGCGCACCTGGATAGCGGCGAATCGTGGCTGGACACCTATGACCGCAACGCGGCGCGGGCCGATGCCGGCGCCGCGCTGGACGATGCCGCGCAGGCGTTTGGCGCGCTGCTGGCCACCATCGAACGGGTACACGGCAGCCCCGCGCTGCCCGAGGGCCTGGAGCGCGAGACCGACGCGGCACTGGCCGCCGTCCGCGCGGTGCTGGCGCGGCTGGGCGTGCTGCGCGAGACGGCCGACCATGGCGCGCGCATCGCGCACCTGTCCGATATCGCCGCCGAACTGGGCGCCGTGCATGCGTTTGCAGACCTGCTCGAATTCGGCCGCAAGGCGCGCGACGTGGCCAGCGAAGACCCGTACGCGACCGACGCCGGCCGCCACGACGCGGCGCCGCAAGGCGCGCTGGGCCTGGCGCGCAGCGCCGCGATGGACGCCATCCGCGTGGCCGCCACCGCCGATTCGCCCGAGATCCAGCGGCTGCGCGCCGCGCTGCAGGCTGTGTCGGACCAGGCCGCCATCGACGACGACGCCGGGCTGCGCCGGCAGGCCAGCGAGGCCACCACGCAGCTGCACGCGTGGCTGGCTGGTAGCGAATCCGCCGCCGAGCGCATGGTCGTGGCGCTGGCCGAGCCGATGCCGGTGGCCATGCCGGCCACCGTGCCGTCCGCCGCGCCGATGCCGGCCGATGCCGCCGCCATCGACGCCGAACTGCTCGACATCTTCCTGTCCGAGGCCGAGGAAGTGCTCGGCAATATCGCCACCGACCTGTCCGGCGGGCTGGACGCGCTGGCCGACGCCGACGTGCTGAGCCGCATGCGGCGCGGGTTCCACACGCTCAAGGGGTCGAGCCGCATGGTCGGCCTGAACCGCTACGGCGAGGCCGCCTGGGCCGTGGAACAGGTGATGAACCTGTGGATCGCCGAGGGCCGCGCGCCGGTGCCGGAACTGCCGGCGCTGCTGGGGCAGGCGCACGACCTGCTGCGCGAATGGGCGCTGGCGCTGCGCGACGACCCGTCGACGCTGCGCGACATCGCGCCGCTGATGGCCGCCGCCCAGGCGGTGCGCGATCCGGGCGGGGTGGTAGCGGCGACCGAGGTCGATCCGCTCGACGCGCTGCTGGCGCAGGCGGCGGCGCCGGAAGCGGTGGAAGCCGTGGCGGCACCCGTGGCCGAAGCCGACGCCGCCCCGGACGACGAAAGCAACGTGCTGCCGTTCCGGCTGGCCGGCGGGCTGGCCGACGAGGACGAGGGCTACAAGGTGATCGGCCCGGTCCGCATCGGGCTGGCGCTCTACAACGTCTACCTGCAGGAGGCCGACGACCTGCTGCGGCAGTTTGCCACCGACCTGTCGGAGTGGAAGCACGAGAACCATCCGTGCCCGAGCGAACTGGCGCTGCGCGTGGCGCACACGCTGCAGGGCAGCGCGTCGACGGTGGGGCTGGAGCCGGTGCGCGAGATTGCCGAGGCGCTGGAACATTTGCTGTTGCTGCTCGGCCGCCATCCGGTGGTCATGCATCCGGCCGATTTCAAGCTGCTGGACCAGGCCGTGGACCGGCTGCGCGCGATGCTGCACCAGTTTGCCGCCGGCATCTGGCCCGATGGCGACGCAGCGCTGTGCCGCGAACTGAACGCGTTTGGCGAACGGGCGCTGGTGCGTCCGCGCGCCGTGGTGCCGGCCGGGCAGTCGGCGGGCCAGGAAGGCTCGGTGTCGCAGCTCTTCGGCACCCAGGCCCAGGCGGCCGAGCCGCTGCCCGACATCGACGATGGCGTGCAGCCGCCGCCGGCGGCGCTGCCGCCCGTGAAGCTGACGCCGATCACGTCGCTGCCGCCGGTGTCGGCGCCGGCCGGCCCGGTGCTGACGCCGGTCACGCCGGTGCACGACGCGGTGGTCATCTCGCTGCCGACGCCTGCTCGCCACGATGGCATCGCCGTGGCGCACGTCGTGCCCGGCGCGCCCGATCCGGAAGACGTGCCGGAGGCCGTGTCGACCGACGCATCGTCGCTCGATCCGGCGCTGGTCGAGATTTTTCTGGAAGAGGCACACGGCGCGCTGCCCGATATCGGCAAGCTGGTGCGGACGTGGGAGGCGGCGCCCGACGAGGCGCAGCACGGCGGCCTGATCCTGCGCGGGCTGCACACGCTCAAGGGCAGTGCGCGGATGGCCGGCGCGATGGCGCTGGGCCAGGCGGCGCACGAGATGGAAACGCTGCTGGAATCGAGCGTGCGCGGCCAGCGCGTGACGCCAGAGCTGTTCGGCCGGCTGTACGCCTGGTACGACCGCATCCTGGCGCACGTGGACGCGCTGCAGAACGGTGGCCTGCTGCCGCTGGACGACGCGGACGTCGTTAACGGGCTGGTGGCCGCCCCGGCCGCCCCGGCGTTGCCGCGCGATGCGGCAGCACCCGGCACCGCCGCGCTGGCGACGCCGGACACACCGGGCCAGGCGCTGGTGCCGTCGGCGCCGCTGATGCCGGCCGCCCCCGCCGCGCTGCCGACCGACGCCGAGCGCCAGCGCGCGCTGGTGCGCGTGCAGGCCCGCACGCTGGACACGCTGATCAACGACGCGGGCGAAGTCAGCGCCACGCGCGCGCGGCTGGACAGCGAGCTGGACGCGCTGCGCAGCTACCTGGGCGAACTGAACGACAACGTCGCGCGTCTGCGCATGCAGCTGCGCGAGATCGAGATCCAGGCCGAGACGCAGATGGCGTCGCGCATTGCCGACCAGCAGCACAACCAGGAATTCGATCCGCTGGAATTCGACCGCTTCACGCGCTTTCAGGAACTGACGCGGATGATGGCGGAGTCGGTCAACGACGTGGCGACCGTCGAGCAGAACCTGCAGCGCGGCTTCGACCGCGCGTCGGGCGACCTCGCGGCGCAGGCGCGGCTGACGCGCGGGCTGCAGCGCGGGCTGATGCAGGCGCGCATGGTGCAGTTCGACGCGCTGGCCGAGCGGCTGTACCGCGTGGCGCGCCAGTCGGCCACCGAGACCGGCAAGGAAGTGCGGCTGCTGATCAAGGGCGGCACGGTGGAAATCGACCGCTCGGTGCTGGACCGCATGGCCGGCCCGATCGAGCACCTGATCCGCAACGCCGTGGTGCACGGCATCGAGCCGGCGGACGTGCGGCGCGCGGCGGGCAAGTCGGCCACGGGCGCGCTGACGCTGGAAGTGCAGCAGGAAGGCAACGAGGTGGTGCTGACGTTCTTTGACGACGGCGGCGGGCTGAACCTGCAGCGCATCCGCGAACGCGCCGTGGCGCGCCAGTTGATGGCGCCCGATGAGGACGCCAGCGACGCACGGCTGACCGAGATGATCTTCGCGCCGGGCTTCTCGACGGCGGACGCGGTGTCGGAACTGGCCGGGCGCGGCGTGGGCATGGACGTGGTGCGCGCCGAGACCGTGGCGCTGGGCGGCCGGATCACCCTGTCGACCGAGCCGGGCCGGGGCACCAGCTTCACGGTGCACCTGCCGCTGACCACGGCCATCACGCAGGTGCTGCTGGTATCGCTGGGCGGGCGCCTGTTCGCCATGCCGAGCGGCATGATCGACCAGGTCCACCAGCTGCGCGAGAAGCCGCTGCTGGAGGCGTACAACTCGGGCCGCTTCGCGGCGGCGGGCGCCGAGGTGCCGTTCTACTACTTCGGCGCGCTGCTGGAGGAAACGGCCGGGATGGCGTCGGGCCGCAAGTATTCGCCGGTGGTGGTGGTGCGCTCGGGCGCCGAGCGCGTGGCCGTGCACGTGGACGAGGTGCAGGGCAACCGCGAAGTGGTGGTCAAGCACATCGGCCCGCACCTGGCCCGCCTGGAAGGCATTGCCGGCGCTACCACGCTGGGCGACGGGGAAATCGTGCTGATCTACAACCCCGTGGTGCTGGCGCAGCGCTGGGTGCGCGAGCGCGGCACGGCCGCACCGGCGCTGCCGGCCCCGCAGCCGGCCGGACAGGTGGGCGCGGTGGCCGAGTTCGTCGACGCCGGCGCGCCGGTGCCGGTGCCCGGCCTGATGACGCAGCCGACCGTGATGGTGGTGGACGACTCGCTGACGGTGCGCAAGGCCAGCCAGCGCCTGCTGACCCGCGCCGGCTACCAGGTGGTGCTGGCCCGCGACGGCGTGGACGCGCTGCGGCAACTGCAGGAAGTGATGCCCGACGCGATGCTGGTCGACATCGAGATGCCGAACATGGACGGCTTCGACCTGACCCGCAACGTCCGCGCCGACGCCCGCACCAGCCGCATGCCGCTGGTCATGATCACGTCGCGCACAGCGGAAAAACACCGCCGCTACGCCGCCGAGATCGGCGTCAACGTGTACCTGGGCAAGCCATTCAACGAGGACGAACTGCTGCGCACACTGCAGCAACTGATCGGCGATAAAGCCGCCGGCACCGCCGGATCAGTGGCGCAGATGCTGGGGGAGGGGTAGACCCCGGCTTTCGCTCCCCTCTCCCGCGTTGCGGGAGAGGGGAGAAAACATGGGGCATGTGGATGGTCCGAGAAGACCAGCGTTCCGGCAGGTTTTGCTCCCCCTCCCGCCTGCGGGAGAGGGGCTGGGGGTGAGGGCAGGCGCGTGATGCGCGACGGATCGCAAGTTGAACCGCCGGGCCCTCACCCCGACCCCCTCTCCCGCGCTGCGGGAGAGGGGAGAAAACATGGGGCACGTGGATAGTCCGGAGAAGACCAGCGTTCCGGCAGGCTTGCTCCCTCTCCCGCCTGCGGGAGAGGGGCTGGGGGGTGAGGGCCAGCGCGTGATGCGCGACGGATCGCAAATTGAACCGCCGGGCCCTCTCCCCCGACCCCTCTCCCGGACTGCGGGAGAGGGGAGAAAAACATGGGGCATGTGGATGGTCCCAGAGGGCCAGCGCACCGGTAGGTTTTGCTCCCCTCTCCCGCCTGCGGGAGAGGGGCTGGGGGTGAGGGCAGGCGCGTGATGCGCGACGGGTCGCAGGTTGAACCGCCGGGCCCTTCCCCGACCCCTCTCCGCGTTGCGGGAGAGGGGAGAAAACATGGGGCATGTGGATGGTCCAAAGGGCCAGCGTTCCGGCAGGTTTTCGCTCCCCTCTCCCGCGCTGCGGGAGAGGGGAGAAACATGGGGCATGTGGATGGTCCCAAAGGGCCAGCGCACCGACAGGTTTTCGCTCCCCTCTCCCGCTAGCCCTGCCGACTCACCATCTTCGCTGGCACCGACAGTGCCAGCGCCGCGCCCACCACCATGCAGGCTGCCAGCAGGTACATGCCCGAGTCGGTGCTCTGGGTCAGGTCCTTGAGCCAGCCGACCGCGTAGGGGCTGATGAATCCCGCCAGGTTGCCCAGCGAGTTGATCAGCGCGATGCCGGCGGCCGCGCCCGTGCCGGCCAGGAAGGCGGTGGGCAGGCTCCAGAACAGTGGCAGCGTGGTCAGGATGCCGATGGTGGCCAGCGTCAGCGCGATCATTGCCAGCGTCGTGTCGGCGTGCCACTGCACGGACAACACCAGGCCCAGCGCGCCCAGCAGCGCGGGCACGGCGATGTGCCAGCGGCGCTCGCCGCGGCGGTCGGCGCTGTGGGCGAACAGGATCATGCCGATCACGGCGCAGCCGTAGGGGATGGCCGTCAGCATCCCCACCTCCAGCGTGCCCTTGACGCCGGTCTGCTTGATGATCGTCGGCAGCCAGAAGCTCACGCCGTACAGCCCCATGACGAAGCTGAAGTAGATCGCGCTCATCAGCCAGACGCGCGGGCTGGACAGCACCTGCCGCACGGGCGGGTCTTCCTTGTGCTGGTCCTCGGCCTCGATGTTGCGCGCCAGCAGCGCGCGTTCGTCGGGGGTCAGCCATTTGGCGTGGGCGATGCGGTCGTCCAGGTACAGCAGCACCCAGATGCCGACGAGGATCGACGGAATGCCTTCGATCAGGAACATCCACTGCCAGCCGGCCCAGCCGTTGTGGCCGTCGAACGACTGCATGATCCAGCCCGACAGCGGCCCGCCGATCACCCCCGACAGCGCGATGGCCGTCATGAAGAACGTGGTGGTGCGCCCGCGCCGGCTGGCCGGGTACCAGTAGGTCAGGTACAGGATGATGCCCGGGAAGAAGCCGGCTTCCGCAATGCCCAGCAGGAAGCGCAGCACGTAGAACATGGTCGGCGTGGTGACGAACATCATCGCCGCCGAGATCAGGCCCCAGGTGATCATGATGCGGGCGATCCAGATGCGGGCGCCCACCTTGTGCAGGATGACGTTGCTCGGCACCTCGAACAGGAAGTAGCCGATAAAGAAGATGCCGGCGCCCAGGCCGTAGACGGTCTCGCTGAACTGCAGGTCGTTGAGCATCTGCAGCTTGGCAAAGCCCACGTTCACGCGGTCCAGGTAGGCCACGACGTAGCACAGCAGCAGGAACGGCACCAGGCGCCAACTGACCTTGCGGTAGACGGCGTCCTCGAAGCCGGCGTCGCGTGCGCCGGCGTTGACCGCGGTGGAAGTCATCGGTGTCTCCTCATTGGGATGGTTGTCGTTGTGGTACTGCAGGGGGGGGCGCACGCCCGGGGGCACGCGCCAGGGCGGGTCAGACGCAGCGTCCGCCGTCCACCTCGATGCAGGTGCCGGTGATGAACGCGGCCTCGTCGGACGCCAGGTACAGGCAGGCGTTGGCCACGTCCTGAGGCGTGGACATGCGGCCCATCGGGATGGTCGCCAGGAAGCGGGCGCGGTTCTCGGGTGTGTCGGGCACGCCCATGAACTGCTCCAGCAGCCCCGTGGCGCCGATCACCGGGTTCACGCAGTTGACGCGGATGTTGTCCGGGCCCAGCTCGGCCGCCATGGCCTTGCTGGCGACGATGACCGCGCCCTTGCTGCCGTTGTACCAGACCAGCCCCGGGCGGGGCCGGATGCCGGCGGTGGACGCGATGTTGACGAAGTTGCCGCCGCCGCGCTGGCGGAAGTGCGGGATGAAGTGGTGGGCCGCCCAGTAGATGCTCTTGACGTTGACCGCGTAGACGCGGTCAAACTCGTCCTCGGTGATGTCGAGGATGGGCTTGTTGCGATGGGTGGTGCCGGCGTTGTTGACCACGCAGTGGACGTCGCCGAACGCGGCCAGCGTGGCGTCGCGCATGGCCGCCACGTCGTCGCCGCGCGACACGTCGGCGCGCACCGCCGCCGCCTTGCCGCCCGCGTCGCGGATGGCCGCCGCCACGCGCTCGGCGGCGTCAGCGTTCAGGTCCGCCACCATCACGGCGGCGCCCTCGCGCGCAAACGTCTGCGCGATGCCTTCGCCAAAGCCCGAGCCGCCGCCCGTGACTACCGCTACCTTGCCAGCCAGCCTGGTCATTGCCTGTCTCCTGTTGGTGAGGCCCGGCGCGGTCTCGTTGCCGCGCTGCGGGCGGAACGTCGGAACTGCTTGTCAGTGGAAGGGGCCCTTGTTCTGCAGCGCGTTGGCAACCATCATGATCCCGAGCAGGAACGGCAGCGCCACGTACAGGCACCAGTGCACGCGGTCGCCCACGGTGTCGCCCCACTTGCGCTTGAACACCTGCAGCCGGGGCATGCCCGACGGGTTGGTCGCGCGCTTGTGCCGCACATGCCACGCCATCCAGAAAAAGAAGATCGCGAAGGCGACCGAGAGAAAGTTGATGCTACCCATGTTGAATGGCGATGGTTTTCAGAGTGGTGAATCCGTACAGGGCCTCGAAGCCCTTCTCGCGGCCATGACCCGACTGGCCGGTGCCGCCGAACGGCAGCTCTACGCCGCCGCCGGCGCCGTAGTTGTTGATGAACACCTGGCCCGCGCGCAGCTTGCGCGCCAGCCGCATCTGGCGGCCCCCGTCGCGCGTCCACACGCCCGCCACCAGGCCGTACGGCGTGCCGTTGGCCAGGCGCACGGCCTCGTCCTCGTCGTCGAACGGCATGGCGGCCAGCAGCGGGCCGAAGACTTCTTCCTGCGCCAGCCGGTGCTGGGGCGGCACGTCGCGGAACAGCATCGGCACCTGGTAGTAGCCGGACTCCGGCGCCTCGCCGACGATCTGGCCCTGCGCCATCACCGCGATGCCGGCGTGCTGGGCGTCGGACACGAAGTCCCAGACGCGCTGCTGCTGCTTGCGGCTGATCAGCGGGCCACATTCGAGATCGAGTTCCGACGGGCCCACGCGCAGCGCCTCGAACACGCCCGACAGGCGGTCCAGCAGCGCCTCGTAGACCGGGCGCTCCACCAGCAGCCGGCTGCCGGCCGAGCAGGTCTGGCCCGCGTTCTGGACGATGCCGTTGACGATGACCGGCAGCAGCGCGTCCAGGTCGGCATCGGCAAAGACCACCTGCGGCGACTTGCCGCCCAGTTCCAGCGTCACGGGCACGTGGTTCTCGGCGGCCAACTGCGCCACGAGCTTGCCGGTCTGCGGCGAGCCCGTGAACGACACGTGGTTGATGCCGGGGTGCCGTGCCAGCGCGGCGCCGGCCTCGTGGCCATAGCCGGTGACGATGTTCAGGGCGCCTTCGGGCAGCCCCACCTCGGCGGCCAGCTCGGCCACGCGCAGGATCGACAGGCAGGCGTCCTCGGCCGGCTTGACCACGCAGGCGTTGCCGGTGGCCAGCGCCGCGCCCACGCTGCGGCCGAAGATCTGCAGCGGGTAGTTCCAGGGGATGATGTGGCCGGTCACGCCGTGCGGCTCGCGCACGGTCAGCACGGTGTAGCCGGTCTGGTAGGGGATGGTCTCGCCGTGCAGCTTGTCGGCCGCGCCGGCGTAGAACTCGAAATAGCGGGCCACGGCGCGTGCGTCGGCGCGGGCCTGGCGCAGCGGCTTGCCGGTGTCGCGCGCTTCCAGCGCGGCCAGCTCGTCCTCGTGCTCGATCAGCTTGAGCGCCAAGCGATTCAGCAGGCGCACGCGGCTGGCGGGGGCCATGGCGCCCCATTCGCCCTCGAAGGCCTGGCGCGCGGCGCGCACGGCCACGCTGACGTCGGTGGCATTGCCGCGGGCGATCTCGGCGAACGGCTCGCCGCTGGACGGATCGAACACCTTGATGCGCAGGCCGGAATCCGGCGCGATCAGGCGGTTGGCCACGAAGTGCTGGGCATGCATGCGGGTCTCCACGGCTCCGGTTATGGAGCAAATGCTGAAATCGGGAATGCCGCATTATCGCCCAGCCCGCCGCGCGCGCAAGGCATTGCACGGCACACGGCGCCACGCCGTTTGTCAGGCCGGGGTCAGGGCCGACCCGCTATAATGCCGGCCATCCCATTCCTACAGGTATTCGGAGAACTCGCATGAGCTTCAACCTCGTCTCCCCGGGCAAGGATCTGCCCAACGATTTCAACGTCATCATCGAGATCTCCGCCCAGAGCGATCCGGTGAAGTACGAGGCCGACAAGGAAACCGGCCTGCTGTTCGTCGACCGTTTCATCGGCACCGGCATGCGCTATCCGGCCAACTACGGCTTCATCCCGCAGACGCTGTCGGGCGACGGCGACCCGGTGGACGTGCTGGTGCTGACGCCGTTCCCGATCCTGGCCGGCGCCGTGGTGCGCTGCCGTGCGCTCGGCATGCTGAAGATGACCGACGAGTCGGGCGTGGACGCCAAGCTGGTGGCCGTGCCCGTGGACAAGCTGTGCCCGGCCACCGCGCACATGAAGGGCCTGTCCGACGTGCCGCAGAATCTGCTGGACCAGATCAAGCACTTCTTTGAGAACTACAAGGCACTCGAAGCAGGCAAGTGGGTCAAGGTGGAGGGCTGGGCCGGCATCGAGGAAGCCCACAAGGAAATCACCGACGGCGTGGCGAACTTCAAGAAGTAATCGCGCCGCTGCCGCGGACCCGCAAGCCCCGCCGCCCGGCGGGGTTTTTTATTGGCGCCAATGATCTCCGGCAAGGCCGGCCGGCGGGCGCCGCCGGTAAGCTGTGCGCCGTTCCCCACCCACCTGGAGTTCCGATGTCCGTTCCACCGCGCGCCGCCGTCCTGCCGGCGGCCGGGCAGGCGCCGGCCGCCTTTGCCCGCTACGAATCCACCGCCATCCTGTTCCACTGGCTGATGTTCGTGCTGGTCGCCGTGGCCTACGCCACGATCGAGCTGCGCGGCTTTGCCGAGCGCGGCACGGCGGCGCGGATGATCGTCATGGAGCTGCACAAGTGGTCGGGCGTGCTGGTGCTGCTGCTGGCGATTCCCCGGGTGCTGTGGCGCCTGATCATGGGCGCGCCGCCGCCCGAGCCCGGCCCGCGTGCCGGCCAGCTTGCCGGCGCGGCCGTGCACGGGCTGCTGTACCTGTTCCTGTTCGCCCAGCCGATCCTGGGCCTGCTGATGTCGAATGCCGCCGGGCGCGTGGTGACGCTGCCGGGGCTCCATTTCGGCGTGCCGCCGCTGATCGGGCCGGACCCGGCGCTGCGCGACGTGCTGGCCGGCATCCACGAGATGGTCGGCAAGGCGTTCTACCTGGTAATCGGCCTACACGCCATGGCGGCGCTGTTCCACCACTACATGCTGGGCGACAACACGCTGCGCCGGATCCTGCCACGGCGCTGAGCCGGGTTATTCCGCTGTGCGGGCGAACGGGTTGCGGTCGTTGAGTTCGTCGAGATAGGCGTCCATGCCGTGGCGCTCGCGCTCCAGAAAGCGCTCCACGGCATCGGCAAAGGACGGGTGGGCGAGCCAGTGCGCCGAGCGCGTGGCCACGGGCAGAAAGCCGCGCGCCATCTTGTGCTCGCCCTGGGCGCCGCCTTCGAACGTGGCAATGCCCTCGGCGATGCAGAACTCCAGCGGCTGGTAGTAGGCCGTCTCGAAATGCAGGCAGGGGTGGTGCTCCAGCGCGCCCCAGTGGCGGCCGTAGAGCGTGCTGACGCCGGGGGTGGCGTCGTAGACCAGCAGCGAGCTGGCGATGTCCCGGCCGTCGCGCGTGGCCACCACCAGCAGCAGGTTGTCGGGCATCGCCTGGCCGATGCGGCGGAAGAAGTCCAGATTCAGGTACGGCGACGAATGATGCTCGCGGTACGTCTGCCGGTAGCAGCGGTTGAAGAACTTCCAGGCGTCGTCGTCGATAGCCGGGCCCTTGAGCTGGCGGAACGTGATGCCGCCCTCGGCCACGCGGCGGCGTTCGGCGCGGATGTTCTTGCGCTTCTTCTGGGACAGCGTGGCCAGGAACGCGTCGAAGCTGGCGTAGCCGGGGTTGGTCCAGTGGAACTGCACGCCGTGCCGCATCATCATGCCGGCCGCCTGCATCAGGTCTGCCTCGTGATCGGACGGAAACAGGATGTGCAGCGACGACAGCTCGCTCTCGGCCGCCAGCGCCAGCGCCACGCGCAGCAGCACGGCGCGCGCGGCATCGTCCTCGGCCAGCAGCCGCGTGCCGCGCACCGGCGTGAACGGCACGGCCGCGAGCCACTTCGGGTAGTAATCGAGCCCGTGCTGCCGATAGGCGTCGGCCCAGGCCCAGTCGAACACGTATTCGCCGTAGGAGTGGGTCTTGGCGTAGAGCGGCATGGCCGCCGCCAGCCGGTCGCGGCCGGGGCCGTGGCCGTCGGGCACCCAGAGCGTCAGGAAGCGGGGCATCCAGCCCGTGTCTTCGGTGGCGCTGCCGCTGGCGTGCAGCGCGTGCAGGAAGGCGTGGCGCAGGAACGGGGTGGGCTCGGGCTGGGCGGCCAGCAGGGCATCCCAGTCGGCGGCGTCGATGTCGGCAAGGTCCAGCACGATGTCCGTGCGGTATGGGGGGCGCGGATCGCTCATAAACGGGTTGGCTTGGGTGCCGGGCGAGTCTACCGGAATTGGCATTGTGATGCTGGCGTTGTCAGCGTGACGCGGACGCCGGGTCGCGGCGGGGCGTCGTAGAATGCGCCTATCCGTTTCCCGATGTCCACTGCCGCCCCCGCGGCCCCCGACATGACGCACCCCTTTCACAATCTCTATTCCCACGGCTTTGCGCGCGTGGCCGTTGGCGTGCCCGAGTGCCGCGTGGCCGATCCCGCCTACAACGCCACGCAGACCATCGAACTGGCCCGCCAGGCCGCCGATCGCGGCGCGGTGCTGGTGGTCTTTCCCGAACTGGGCCTGCCGGCCTATACCTGCGACGACCTGTTCCACCAGCGCGCGCTGCTGCGCGAGTGCGAGCTGGCGCTGCAGCGGATTGTGGAGGCATCCACGGGTATCCGGGCCGCGATCCTGGTCGGCATGCCGGTGCTGGTGGAGCACCAGTTGTTCAACTGCGCCGTAGTGGTGGCCAACGGCGTGGTGCAGGGCGTGGTGCCGAAGTCCTACCTGCCGAACTATTGGGAATTCTACGAAGCCCGCCAGTTCAGCAGCGGCGACTGCGCGGCCGTCGACACGGTGTCGCTGCTGGGCGCCGAGGTGCCGTTCGGGGCCAACCTGCTGTTCGACATCGAGAACATTCCGTTCTTCCGCTTCCATGCGGAAATCTGCGAGGACGTGTGGGTGCCGATCCCGCCGTCGTCGTTCGCGGCGCTGGCCGGGGCCACGGTGCTGGTGAACCTGTCGGCGTCGAACATCGTCATCGGCAAGTCGGGATACCGGCACCAGCTTGTCTCGCAGCAGTCTGCGCGGTGCCTGGCGGCCTACCTGTACACGTCGGCAGGCAAGGGCGAGTCGACGACCGACCTGGCCTGGGACGGCCAGGCGCTGATCTACGAGAACGGCGAGCTGCTGGGCGAATCGGAGCGGTTTGCCGATACGTCGCACCTGCTGTTCGCCGACGTGGACCTGGAGCGCCTGTCGCGCGAGCGCATGCACCAGACGTCGTTCGGCCAGTCGGTCCGCCGCCACAAGGACGAGGTGGAAAAGTTCGACGTGGTCGCGTTCCGCATGGAGCTGCCGACCGGGCAGGACCTGCCGCTGGAGCGCAAGGTCGAGCGCTTCCCGTACGTGCCGGCCGACCCGCGCCGCCGCGACGAGCGTTGCATGGAGGTCTACAACATCCAGGTCCAGGCGCTGGTGCAGCGGCTGTCGTCGAGCCGGATCCAGAAGGTGGTGATCGGCGTGTCGGGCGGGCTCGATTCCACCCACGCGCTGCTGGTCTGCGCCAAGGCGATGGACCGCCTGGGCCTGCCGCGCGCCAACATCCTGGCCTACACGATGCCGGGCTTTGCCACCAGCGACCGCACGCTGAAGCAGGCGCGCGAGCTGATGGAGGTGGTGGGGTGCACGGCGCGCGAGATCGACATCCGGCCGAGCTGCCTGGCGATGCTCAAGGACCTGGACCACCCCTACGCGCGCGGCGAGCCGGTCTACGACGTGACGTTCGAGAACGTGCAGGCCGGCGAGCGCACGAACCATCTGTTCCGGCTGGCCAACCACAACGGCGCCATCGTGATCGGCACCGGCGACCTCAGCGAACTGGCGCTGGGCTGGTGCACGTACGGCGTGGGCGACCATATGTCCCACTACAACGTCAACGCCAGCGTGCCCAAGACGCTGATCAGCCATCTGGTGCGCTGGGTGGCCGACACGGGCCAGGTGCTGGACACCGGCAAGGATGTGCTGCTGGCGGTGCTGGACACCGATATCAGCCCCGAACTGGTGCCGGCCGGCACGGCCGAGGATGGGCAGGACGAGGCCCCCGGGCAGAAGACCGAGCAGATCATCGGCCCGTACGAGCTGCAGGATTTCAACCTGTACTACACGCTGCGCTACGGCTACACGCCGTCCAAGGTGGCGTTCCTGGCGCTGCACGCCTGGGGCGACGTGGCGCGCGGCACGTGGCCCAACGGGCCCCATGTGGCCCGCAACAGCTACCAACTGCCGGAAATCAAGCGCATCCTCGGGATCTTTGTCGACCGGTTCTTCCGCACCAGCCAGTTCAAGCGGTCGTGCATCCCCAACGCACCAAAGGTGGGATCGGGCGGATCGCTGTCGCCGCGCGGCGACTGGCGGGCGCCCAGCGACGGCGAATCGGCGGTCTGGATGCGCGACCTGGACCGCATTCCGGACGAGGCCGGCTGACTGGCATGTGGTGTTTCGGGCTAGAATCTGACATCTTCCGACACCTTTAGAGACAGAGGCCAGCCATGAAGCAGATTACCGCCATCATCAAACCGTTCAAGCTCGACGAAGTGCGCGAAGCACTGGCCGACGTGGGCGTGACCGGTCTGACGGTGACCGAGGTAAAGGGGTTTGGCCGCCAGAAGGGTCACACCGAGCTGTACCGCGGCGCCGAGTACGTGGTCGACTTCCTGCCGAAGATCAAGATCGAGGTTGTGGTGGCCGAGAACCAGCTCGACACCGTGCTCGACGCCATCGTCAAGGCCGCCCACACGGGCAAGATCGGCGACGGCAAGATCTTCGTCACCGAGATCGAACGCGTCATCCGCATCCGCACCGGCGAGCAGGACGAAGCGGCGGTGTAAGTGGTGGCTTCAGAGAAAAAACCGGCCTGCGGGCCGGTTTTCTTGTTTTTACGCCGGCCGCCATCCGGACTCAGCTTGGCAACTTCCATCCAAACTGCACCGACAGCAGCCGCATGCCCATCGTGACCAGGGCGCCGGACAGCAGGGCTACTTCCTGGTCGGCGCGCAGCCACGTCAGGCCCACGTAGACCCAGCAGCCGACGAACGAGCAGGTGGCGTAGGGCGAGCGGTCGCGCAGGATCATCGGCAGCTCGTTGCAGAGCACGTCGCGCAGCACGCCGCCGAACACGGCCGAGATGATGCCCATCATGACCGCCACGGTGGGCGTCATCTGCGCGACCAGCGCCAGCGAGGTGCCGGTGACGGAGAACAGGCCCAGGCCGATGGCGTCGGCCACCAGCATGGCGCGGTCCGAGGCGACCGTGCTGACCACGCGGAACACGATGGCCGCGCCGATCGACATCGCAAAGATCAGCAGCACGTAGTACTCGTGCTCGACCCAGTAGAACGGGCGGCGGTCCAGCAGCACGTCGCGGACGGTGCCGCCGCCAAACGCGGTGGCAAAGGCGACGATGAACGTGCCCACCGCGTCCAGCCGTTGCTTGCGCGCGTCCACCACGCCCGACACGGCAAAGGCAAGGACCCCGGTGATCTCCATGACATGGAGGATCAGGGGCAGCCGCCCCATCAGCAGATCGAACGGCAGGTGCATGGGTTCAAGGTTTGGGCTGGCGCAGCAGCACCATCAGGGCGCCCGCGCCGCCTTGCGACTCGCGGGCCTGGACGAAGGCAATCACTTCCTCTTTCTGTACCAGCCAGCTGCGGACCTTGCCCTTGAGCACGGGCAACTTGTCGGGCGAGCCGATGCCCTTGCCGTGGATCACCCGCACGCAGCGCACCCCGTTGCGCACCGACCGGCGCAGGAAGGTGGCCAGCGCCTCGCGGGCCTCGTCGCTGCGCAGGCCGTGCAGGTCCACCTTGTCCTGCGGCACCCATTCGCCGCGGCGCAGTTTCTTGATCACATCCTCGCCAATGCCAGGCCGGCGGAACGACATGGTCTCGTCGATGTCGAGCAGGTTCTCGACGTCGAATTCGTCGGACAGCGATGCCTCCAGCACAGCCTTGTCGTTGAGCTGGGTCTGGATGGCGACGGGTGCCGGGCGCTTGGCCGGGGGCTGCACGCGGTTGCGGTCGCGCAGGGTGCTGACCGTGCCGATGCTGGCGCGGAACACGTTGGCTTCTTCCTCGGCACGCCGGGCGGCGGCCTCGGCGGCCACGCGCTCAGCCTCGCGGCGCTCGGCGTCGGCCTTCAGGTCGTCACGCAGCGTGGCCAGGTCGTGCAGGCCGAATCGCTTGGAAGGGGGCTTGGCGCCGTGCGGCATGGCAAAAACCTCAAAAAACGCTCGGCTTGATTATAAGGAAATCGGGGACGGCCGCTGGTCAAGGCGGGCGTCCCCGATGGGTACGGCGTACCGGGCCGGCAACAGTGCCGGCCGGCAGTGGTCGACAGGCTTACTGCAACGCTTCCACGTAGCGCTGGGCGTCCAGCGCGGCCATGCAGCCCGTGCCGGCGCTGGTGATGGCCTGGCGGTAGACGTGGTCCTGCACGTCGCCGGCGGCGAACACGCCCGGGATATTGGTGGCCGTGGCGTCGCCCGTCAGGCCGCTCTTGGTGACGATATAGCCGTTGTTCATCTCCAGTTGGCCGACGAACAGGTCCGTGTTCGGTTTGTGGCCGATGGCCACGAACACGCCGGAGACCTTCAGGTCCTCGGTCTGTGCCGTGTCCTTGGTGCTGCGGATGCGCAGGCCGGTCACGCCCGACTGGTCGCCCAGCACCTCGTCCAGCGTATGGTCGTAGCGCAGTTCCACGCGGCCTTCCTTGACGCGCTGGAGCAGGCGGTCCACCAGGATCGGCTCGGCGCGGAACTTGTCGCGGCGGTGGATCACGGTGACCTTGCTGGCGATGTGCGACAGGTACAACGCTTCTTCCACGGCCGTGTTGCCGCCGCCGATCACGGCCACTTCCTGGTTCTTGTAGAAGAAGCCGTCGCAAGTAGCGCAGGCCGACACGCCGCGGCCCATGAAGCTCTCCTCCGACGGCAGGCCCAGGTACTGGGCCGAGGCGCCGGTGGCGATGATCAGCGCGTCGCAGGTGTACTCGCCCGCGTCGCCCACCAGCCGGATCGGCTTTTCGGTCAGCTTGGCCGTGTGGATGTGATCGAAGATGATTTCGGTGTTGAACCGCTCGGCATGCGCCAGGAAACGCTGCATCAAGTCCGGGCCCTGCACGCCGTTAGGATCGGCGGGCCAGTTCTCCACGTCGGTCGTGGTCATGAGCTGGCCGCCCTGGGCCAGCCCGGTGATCAGCACCGGGTTCAGGTTGGCGCGCGCGGCGTAGACGGCGGCGGTGTAGCCGGCCGGGCCGGACCCGAGAATCAGCACTTTTGCGTGTTTTGCAGACATGATGCGTTCCTGTAGGCAGCAAATGACCCGGCGCGGTATTCGTGCCGGCGTCATGCGAAACCGCCATTATATGTGGCGCGGCGTTTGCCGACTGTTGCAAATTCCAATGGAGGCGATAGGGGCCGGCGAGGTTAAAATGGCCGCCATCGTCCACTCCGCACGATCGTACAGACCCTGACGCATGGCTCGCGCAACCACGACTACCCGGACCGACCCCTCGGCACTTCCATCGCGCATCGGCAAGCTGCTTGGCGAGGTACGCTGGTTCCTGCTGCTTGCCGTGACGCTCGGCTTCCTGTGCGTGCTGGCCAGCTACAGCAAGGCCGACCCGGGCTGGTCGCATGCCAGCCAGGTGTCCGATATCCATAATCTTGGCGGCCGCGTGGGCGCCTGGGTGGCGGACGTGCTGTTCTTCGTCTTCGGCTTTTCCGCGTACTGGTGGAGCGTGCTGCTGATGCGCCGCTGCTGGCGCGGCTGGCGCGTGCTGACCGCCGAGCTGCCCGAGCGCGTGCCGGACCCCCAGCACAGCACCGCGGTGAGCTGGATCGGCTTTGCGCTGACGCTGGTGTCCAGCATGGGGCTGGAAGCGGTGCGGATGTACCCGCTGCGCGCCGCGCTGCCCCGGGCGCCGGGCGGCGTGCTGGGCGACCTGCTCGGCGGCTGGCTCCAGGTGGCGCTTGGGTTCTCGGGCGCCACGCTGCTGTTGCTGCTGATGTTCGCCATCGGCCTGTCGCTGTTCTTCCATTTCTCGTGGCTGTCGGTGGCCGAGCATGTCGGCGGCTTCGTCGAGACGCTGTTCATGGGCTTCAAGGCCCGCCGCGAGAAGAAGCAGGATCGCATCATCGGCGCGGCGGCCAAGGTGGAGCGCACCGAGACCGTCGAGGTCCAGCGCGTGAAGCAGGAAGAAGCCGCGCCGGTGCAGATCGTGCGCCCGCAGGCCGTGCCCAAGCACGAGCGCGTGGAGCGCGAGAAGCAGCAGCCGCTGTTTGCCGATATCCAGGATTCCGACCTGCCCCCGCTGTCGCTGCTGGACCCCGTGCCGGCCCACCAGGAAACGGTCAGCGCCGAGACGCTCGAATACACGTCGCGCCTGATCGAGAAGAAGCTCAAGGACTTCGGCGTCGAGGTCAAGGTGGTGGCCGCCTACCCGGGCCCCGTGATCACGCGCTACGAGATCGAGCCGGCCACCGGCGTCAAGGGCAGCCAGGTGGTGAACCTGGCGCGCGACCTGGCGCGCAGCCTGTCGCTGGTGTCGATCCGGGTGGTGGAGACCATCCCCGGCAAGAACTACATGGGCCTGGAGCTGCCGAACCCGAAGCGCCAGACGGTGCGGCTGGGCGAGATCCTGGGCTCGCACGTCTACAACGAGAGCGCGTCCAGCCTGACCATGGCGCTGGGCAAGGACATCGCCGGCAAGCCGATGGTGGCCGACCTGGCCAAGATGCCGCACTGCATGGTGGCCGGCACCACGGGCTCGGGCAAGTCGGTGGGCATCAACGCGATGATCCTGTCGCTGCTCTACAAGGCCAAGGCGGATCAGGTACGGCTGATCCTGATCGACCCGAAGATGCTGGAAATGAGCGTCTACGAGGGCATCCCGCACCTGCTGTGCCCGGTGGTGACGGACATGCGCCAGGCGGGCAACGCGCTGAACTGGGCCGTGGGCGAGATGGAGCGGCGCTACAAGCTCATGAGCAAGCTGGGCGTGCGCAACCTGGCCGGCTACAACAAGAAGATCGACGAGGCCGCCGCCCGCGAGGAAAAGATCCCGAACCCGTTCAGCCTGACGCCCGACGCGCCCGAGCCGCTGGAAAAGCTGCCGACGATCGTGATCGTGATCGACGAACTGGCCGACCTGATGATGGTGGTGGGCAAGAAGGTCGAGGAACTGATCGCCCGGATCGCGCAGAAGGCGCGTGCCGCCGGCCTGCACCTGGTGCTGGCCACGCAGCGGCCGTCGGTCGACGTCATCACGGGCCTGATCAAGGCCAACGTGCCGACGCGGATTGCGTTCCAGGTGAGCAGCAAGATCGATTCCCGCACGATCCTGGACCAGCAGGGCGCCGAGGCGCTGCTGGGCATGGGCGACATGCTCTACCTGGCGCCCGGCACCGGGCTGCCGGTGCGCGTGCATGGCGCGTTCGTGTCTGACGACGAGGTGCACCGGGTGGTCGAGAAGCTCAAGGAGGGCGGCGAGGCCAACTACATCGAGGGCATCCTCGAAGGCGGGCTGGTGGATGGCGACGGCGCCGGCGACAGCCTGGGCGGCGGTGCCGGCATCGGCGGGGGCGGCGGCGAGGCCGATCCGCTCTACGACCAGGCCGTGGAGGTGGTGGTCAAGAACCGCCGGGCGTCGATCTCGCTGGTGCAGCGGCACCTGCGAATCGGCTACAACCGCGCGGCGCGGCTGCTGGAGGACATGGAAAAGGCCGGGCTGGTCTCGGCGATGTCGGGCAACGGCAACCGCGACATCCTGGTGCCGGCCGGCAGCAGCGCCACGGCCGACGACTGACGCGCGCGACCCCCTCGCGCGCGGCCGGAAGTGACGGGTAATATACCGTTACGCCGGTCACAGCCTGTCGCGGAATTGGCGGCAGGCCGTCGGCTCTAATCAGATATTCGCCAAAAACAAGGATCGATTCCATGCGACATCGCATTCTCGCGCCGCTGTGCGCGTCGCTGGCGCTGCTGGCCGCCGTGCCGGCCGCGCACGCCGCCGCCACCGACCAGTTGCAGACCTTCGTGACCAGCGTGAAGACCGCGCGCGGCGAATTCACGCAGAAGCAGATCAAGGGGCAGGGCGGGGACGCCAAGGTGGCCGGCACGTCCAGCGGCACGTTCGCGTTCTCGCGGCCTGGCAAGTTCACGTGGCGCTACGTCAAGCCCTACGACCAGTTGCTCCAGGCCGACGGCCAGACGCTGTACATCTACGACAAGGACCTGAACCAGGTGACCGAGCGCAAGCTGGACAACGCGCTGGGTTCCAGCCCGGCGGCCATCCTGTTCGGCAGCAACGACCTGTCGAAGAACTTCGACGTGAAGAACGGCGCCACGCGCGATGGCGTGGAATGGCTGGAACTGACGCCCAAGTCGAAGGACACGCAGTTCGAGCGCATCGGCATCGGCTTCAAGGGCGGTAACCTGGAGGCCATGGAGCTGCGCGACGCGTTTGGCAACACGACGCTGCTGACGTTCACGGGGATCCAGAAGAACCCGTCGCTGCCGGCGGACGCTTTCCGCTTCACGGTGCCCAAGGGCGCCGACGTGATGAAGCAATAAGACACCGACGCCCACGCCATGAAAGACGCCCCCGCTTTCCACCGTATTTCCGCCATTTCCGCCATGCCCACCCTGCGCGCGCTGCGCGCGCTGCGCCGTGCCGCCGCGCCGGGCGGGGCGCCGGCTGCCGCGCTGGTGCTGTCCGCCTGCGCGCACAACCACGCGGCCCGCTTCGATGTCGACGCGTTCCTGCGTGGCTCCGACACGGCGCTGCCCGAGGTGCTGGGCAACACCGACTTCCTGAAGGCAACCCGGCTGGCGCAGAACGAGTGCGCGACGCTGCTGCAATCGCCACACAACGGCGTGCTAGAAGACCTGCCGGCCAGCAACACGACGCGCGGCCCGGCCTGGATCCTGCATCCCAAGGCCACGCCGGACAAGGTCTGGCTGATTGTGGGCCAGCCCAATGGCGACCGCAGCTGTCACGGCCCGTTGCCGGCCGATGCGATGCAGACGCTGACCGATCGCGCCAAGGGCTGAGTCATGCCGGGCCCGCAGGCCCGGCCCGTGGCGTTAAGACGACGCCAGCGACTCGCGCGCGTAGCGCTGGCGCGGCTTGGGTAGCGCCTGCAACTTCTCGCGCCGGATGCGGATCGCTTCCGCATCGCCGCGCTTGATGGCGGTGCGCAGTTTCAGCACGGCTTTCTTGTACTGCTTCTTCTTCCGCATCCGGGTCGTGATGGCCATGGCAGTGACGCTCCTCTGGTAGCAGGCCGGCACCAGCGCCGGCCGTCAGCCATGGTACGGCGCGCCGGCCGCCCGGTTGCCCCGATTCCGAAAGAATTCATATCGCACCGCAAAGCGTTGCAGGGTGCAGTGCGGCGCGCGTCACTTTATGTGACGTATCGAGCGCCGGCTCAGAGCAGGAAGCGCCGGTTGTCGTTCTCCGCATAGCGCGGCTCCACCTTGCGGAACTTCAGCTTGGTGCTGCTCTTGAGCTTGCGCCCGGCCAGCTTGCGCTGGAGTTGCCGATGGACGGCCCGGATATGGCCGACGGAATCCTGCGCGTACGGCTTGCCGTCGGTGGCGCCGGCCAGCCCGCCACCGGCGGCCAGCGCGGCGTTGTGGGCCGCGGCCGAGCGGGCGATCAGCACGTCCAGATACTGGCGGGCGCGCACGGCGGCGTGGAGCATGCCGTCGGCCGGGTTCTGCTTGGCGCGCACGGCGTCCTGCGGCAGCCGCACGTTGGCGGCAATGCGGCGCAGCGCGGCGCGCACTTCGGCGCCGTCGAGGTCCGCCTCCTGGACGATCCAGACGGCGTCGTGGCGGATCCAGCCTTCCACGTCCATCATCCGGCGCAGCAGCGCGGGCTGGAGTAGCCGGCCGCCGTAGCGGCGCGTGCGGCGGATGGCGGCCAGGCCGATACGGCGCACGTGCGGGTTCTCGTGCTCGAACAGGTCGGTGATGACCTGGTCGGCCTCCTCCTGCGATGCAATCAGTTCGGCAAACTGCCCGGCCAGCGAGATTTCCTCCACGCCGTTGAGCTTGTTCTTGCTCGCCAGCCGGTTCAGCTTGAACATCAGCATGCGGTATCGCAGCATACAAATCCCCGAAATTCGCAAACAATGGTTCTGAAGTGGGCCGCCGGTCGTGGTGCCGGCGTCGACGCTTCCCGCGGGCATGAAACGCGGGCCATTGGACGTTATCGGCGCAACCGGAGCCGGCTTTAGGGCCGCTCGCCAAAAAAAGTGACCGCCGGCCAATGGTCTACACTGTGGCGTTCCGCGCCGCTGCGGCGGCCGCAACCAGACTGAAAGGCTCCAGACCGTGGCGGATTCGTTGTTCTCCGACCCTCCCGAACGTTCCCGGCAACCGCTGGCGGAGCGCCTGCGCCCGCGCAATATCGACGAAGTTATCGGCCAGCAGCACCTGCTGGGCGCCGGCAAGCCGCTGCGCGTGGCATTCGAATCGGGCGAACCCCATTCGATGATCCTCTGGGGCCCGCCCGGCGTGGGCAAGACCACGCTGGCCCGGCTGATGGCCAGCGCGTTCGATGCCGAGTTCATCGCGCTGTCGGCCGTGCTGTCGGGCGTCAAGGACATCCGCGAGGCCGTGGAGCGCGCCGAGCAGTACCGCGCCCATGGCCGCCGCACGCTGGTGTTCGTGGACGAGGTGCACCGGTTCAACAAGAGCCAGCAGGACGCCTTCCTGCCGCACGTGGAAAGCGGGCTGTTCGTGTTCATCGGCGCCACCACGGAGAACCCGTCGTTCGAGGTCAACGGCGCGCTCCTGTCGCGCGCGGCGGTGTACGTGCTCAAGAGCCTGGACGAGGCCGAACTGCGGCAGCTCGTGCTGCGCGCCAGCGAGGAACTGGGCGGCGTGCAGTGGGACGACGAGGCCCTGGGCCTGATCGTCGGCTCGGCCGACGGCGACGGCCGCAAGCTGCTCAACAACATCGAGATCGTGGTGCGCGCCGCCCGCAATGCCGGCGTGGCAACCATCGACACGGCCCTGCTGGGCAGCGCGCTGTCCGAGAACCTGCGCCGCTTCGACAAGGGCGGCGACGCGTTTTATGACCAGATCAGCGCGTTGCACAAGTCGGTGCGGGGGTCGCATCCGGACGCCGCCCTCTACTGGTTGACGCGCATGCTGGACGGAGGCGCCGACCCCCGGTATCTGGCCCGGCGCATCGTCCGCATGGCCTGGGAGGATATCGGCCTCGCCGATCCGCGAGCCATGCAGATCGCCAACGACGCAGCCCTGACCTACGAGCGGCTGGGCAGCCCGGAGGGCGAACTGGCGCTGGGTCAGGCGGTGATCTATCTGGCCGTCGCCCCCAAGAGCAACGCTGGTTATAACGCCTATAACCAGGCGCGCGCGTTCGTCAAGCAGGACAAGAGCCGGGCGGTTCCAGTCCATCTCCGGAACGCACCGACCAAGCTCATGAAGGAACTGGGCTATGGCCATGCCTACCGATATGCGCATGACGAGCCCAATGCCTACGCCGCCGGGGAAACCTATCTCCCGGACGGCATGACCGCGCCGAACTGGTATCAACCGGTGCCCCGTGGGCTGGAGCTCAAGATCGGGGAGAAACTCGCCTTGCTGCGGAAGTGGGACGAGGAGGCGGGGGGGAAATAAGGTGCTGCCCGAGCCGATTTTTAATCCAACGCAACCGGATGAATAACAAAGTCCCTGCCGACTGGCGGGGCTGGCGCTGCCGTGATAACTGTCGCGTTTCTCTATTCCGGTCCATGTTCTCGTTGATGCGTGCCATCGAGAAAATCGCGAGGGAAAGGCGGGAGGCTCGGTTTCTGTCGGACTACGAGAAAGGGCGGCTGGAGGCGCTTTCTCGCGTGTTCGGGGTTCCGGTGGACACCCTGAAGGGCCTATTCCGGCAGCCCGTCGGTAATTCCTTTGTCGATTATCCGATGGTGGAATTGCTGCGCAGCCACGGGCTCGAAGCTTTCCTCGTGACACTGCATATCGAGATCGACGCCTTTCCCCGTTGTGTCAATCTGATCAGGCAGGGGCGGACGGAGATCTTGCCCTATCGCTACGAGAGGGACGGCGCCCATACCTTCTTCGCGCATGACGATGAGTTCGGCGGCAGGAATATTCGCCTGCTGACCAATGACTTTTCGTTGATCAAGGCACTGGCCGTGGCGAAACTCGGTCCGCCTCCGCCCTGGGTGGTCTGGTATGACGTGGGGCCGGTTCCCTATACCCAAGGCAATCCCGAATTCTGGGTTGCTTATGTCTGGGATCCGTACTGGAAAAGCCTGAGTCCGGTCGAGAAGCGGCAATTCCTGGAGACGTGGCGGGGACGGACGCGTTCGTATATGTCGGATGAGGATTGGGCGGACTGGCTATTCGTTGTGCAGCAGGAAGACCCGGAACCCGCGGGGGACAATGCCGAAGTGCCTCCCCGACCCGCCGGCGGCTGACGAAGGCCGATCTCCCCGGAACAAGACCCCGAAATCCCGCCAGATTCGGTCCCGTGGGGTCATGCCGGTGCAGTAAAATGTCGCGTTCGCCGGCATGTCGCCGGTACTGCACACGACTCCCAAGCAACATGCTCGACATCCAGCTGTTCCGCAAAGACATCGACGCCGTGGCCCAGCGCCTGGCTACGCGCGGCTTTCAACTCGACGTGGCCACGTTCCAGGCCCTGGAGGCCGAACGCAAGCAACTGCAGACGCAGACCGAGGACCTGCAGGCGCGCCGCAATGCGCTCAGCAAGCAGATCGGCATGCTCAAGGGCAAGGGCGAGGACGCTTCGGCGCCGATGGCCGAGGTGGCCGGGATTGGCGATACGCTGAAGGCGTCGGCGGAGCGGCTGGCGCAGATCCAGGGCCAGCTTGGCGACGCGATGATGTCGATCCCGAACCTGCCGCACGAGAGCGTGCCAGTGGGCAAGGACGAGACCCAGAACGTCGAGGTGCGCCGTGTGGGCACGCCGCGGGCGTTCGATTTCGAGGTCAAGGACCATGTCGACGTCGGCGCCCGACTGGGGCTGGACTTCGAGACGGCGTCCAAGGTCACCGGGTCGCGCTTTGCGTTCCTGCGCGGCGGCGTGGCGCGGATGCACCGCGCGCTGGTGCAGCTCATGGTCGATACGCACACGCTGGAGCACGGCTACACCGAGATGTACGTGCCATACATCGTCAATGCCGCGTCGATGCGGGGCACTGGCCAGTTGCCGAAGTTCGAGGACGACCTGTTCAAGGTGCCGCGCAAGGTGGGTGGCGACGACGGCCAGGACACGATCGAAAACTTCTACCTGATCCCGACCGCCGAGGTGCCGCTGACGAACATGGTGCGCGACGCGATTGTCGCGGCCGAGAAGCTGCCGCTGCGCTTCGTGGCCCATACGCCGTGCTTCCGCTCGGAAGCCGGCTCGTACGGCAAGGACACGCGCGGCATGATCCGCCAGCACCAGTTCGACAAGGTCGAGATGGTGCAGGTGGTGCCGGCCGAGCAGTCGATGGACGCGCTGGAGCAGATGACCGGCCACGCCGAGGCCATCCTGAAAAAGCTGGAGCTGCCGTTCCGCACCGTCGTGCTGTGCACGGGCGACATGGGCTTTGGCAGCACCAAGACCTACGACATCGAGGTGTGGATCCCGGCCCAGAACACGTACCGCGAGATCAGCTCGTGCTCGAACATGGGCGATTTCCAGGCGCGCCGCATGCAGGCCCGCGCGCGGGCCGGGCAGGGCAAGCCGGAACTGGTGCATACGCTGAACGGCTCGGGCCTGGCCGTGGGCCGGACGCTGGTGGCGATCCTGGAGAACTACCAGAATGCCGACGGCTCCGTGACCGTGCCCAAGGCGCTGCAGCCGTACATGGGCGGCATCGAGCGCCTGGAACCGGAAGCATAAAAATTTTCCGAAAAGGGGCTTGCGCTCGGCGTGGCAGTGTCCCTATAATCTTGGTTTCGCTGCTTACGCAACGACCCAGTTACCGGAGAGGTGGCAGAGTGGTCGAATGTACCTGACTCGAAATCAGGCGTACCGGCAACGGTACCGTGGGTTCGAATCCCACCCTCTCCGCCATACAAGAAGCTGCTGACGTATTCGACCGCTGGCAGACAAAAAGATGTTGCAGTACAACTCAAGCCGACGCCTGCGCAAGCATGCGTCGGTTTTGTTTTTTTGGCACTCCGGATGATCGCTGCATCGGCATCAGTCGCTGAGATTCGACAAAGACTTTTCAGGCCTATCGCGAGGAAACTGCTTCACATATCGGAACTGTCAGAAGCAGCATGCTAGTCGGATACGCAAGGGTCAGCACGCAAGAGCAAGAAACACACGCACAAGCCGACGCACTGCGAGCAGCAGGCGTCGGTTTTATTTTTTCCGAGAAGCGATCAGGAGGCAGTGCCTCTAAGAGGCCGGTGCTGGAAGAAATGTTGAGCACCATAGGGAAGGGCGACACCGTAGTGGTCTACAAGCTCGACCGCATCGCGCGATCGCTGAAAGACCTCCTCATCATCATCGAGCGCATCGAAGCAGCTGGCGCACAGTTTCGAAGCCTCACCGAGCACATCGACACCAGGTCACCGGCGGGACGGATGATCTTCCAGATCGTAGGGGCCTTCGCCGAATTCGAGCGGGAGCTGATCCGAGAGCGCACACGCGTAGGCATGGCTGCTGCAGCTCGACGCGGCGTGAAAATGGGGAGACCTACCGCAATGAGCGAGAGCGATGAAGCAGAAGCATTACGACTGTGGTTCGCTGGCGGTCACACCAAGACCGCCTTAGCAGCAATGTACGGCACGCACATATCCAGCATCAAACGAGCCATCAAGCGACATCACGAACGAGTGCAGCCGAAGCTTTTTGAGGCGGCGTAGGCGAAACGACAGAGCGATAGTCTTGCAGTATCACGACGAAATCGACGTCCTTCGATGTGTACCGCTTAATCGGTATGCCCGCCGAGGCAAGAACCTCATTCTTCTGCGCATCACGCTTCTTTGCCTCTGCACTCCGATGGGACGCCCCGTCTAGCTCGATCACGTAGAGGGGGCGCATCGACGTTCGCTCACAGACCAGGTAATCGACATACTTCTGCGAAAACAGATTACGCGCCGCCTTCGTCCTCCCCTTGTGTTGAACAAATGCAGACATCGCTACCTGTGGAAACACATGAGCGTCTTTGAGCGCAACGCTCAAGCGTTGGAGCAAGTGGATCTCGTCGCTCCGCAGAAACGGAGACTTGGGTGCGAATCGAAATCCCTGGGCGGTCCTCCCGCCTTTGGTCCTTTTCAACGCACCCAAGACTGCTACCAACACAATGAACAGCAGAGCGACACCAAACAAAGGCTTCATACGCGACCCCCGGAGGCTATGTTGTTAGTGTCGCGATTTTAGCTCGCTACTTACAGCGCCCGTTGTCTTAGGCCGCTAACGCTTGCGCAACAGTTGAGTGCGCAATAGCTTCGCAACCACACTCAAGTCTGTTCCACGCGCTTGCGGAAACGCCGGGCAAGCTCGCCGCTTATCTCAGGCTATGCCGCTTCGGGGAACGGCCTACAGATCAATAGTCGGCTTGTACCATCGATCAGCCGTAGCGATCCAGAAGCAGTCGCGACCGTGCGAAAAATAGACTTTCATTCCCTGCAGGTTGTGCGTTCCGCATAGCGACTCGAAAACATCCCGGAATGCACAGTCAACCGAGTCGGACCAACGTACATCAACAGTCTCGCGCTCCGGCACCTCAATGCCTTTGGAGCACCAATATCGTTTTTTGTTGAGCGTTGAGCCTTCCGCCTCTTTCGTGATGTACTTGCACAAGTACTGCGCAAGCTGATGGACACCCTTGACGCGGTATCCGCCCTTCGACTCCGGCCCCTGAACATCGATCTGTCCCTGGGCACGCCCGACGATTTCATACCAGATAGCGCGCAGCATTTTGACGTTCTGTCTGCCGTGCACACCGATATGGAAGTGTATGGCTCCACGTTTCTGGTACTCGATCACGAGCACATATTTAAAGCCACGTATCGCGTTGCTCGTGAGCGCCGCCACTCGCCTTACAAACTTCTGCAGGTCCTTCTGCGCGCGCTCCAGGTCCTGCATGTTCTCGCGATAGTTCAGCGTAAGCAGATGGTCTGCACGGATGGCTTTCAGCTTCAGTCTGACCATCTTCCGCGCACGCTGGCACGCCACCTCAATACTCTTCTCTCGATCCGAGGATTTCCCCCGTGCAGCCCTGGGAAGATCGCGCACATCGGCCAAGTGCTTATGAACGTTGACCTGGTAGCCAACTACCTCAGATTGCCCATCCGGAAAGTGCACAGCCCGAACAATCGTCTGCGTCTGCACGTTGGGGCGTTGCGCCCACTCGTCCCGCTCGACTTCTTCCCAGGCCATGCGGCGATGGAAATCAATTTGCTTCGCAACGAAATCGGGTTGCGAGGCGTCATAGCTGCTATCTATAATTGTGTCCAGCATGAGCAATGTCCTTAGCCTGACTGCTTGTGCCCTGCCCCGGGGGGATTGCCGTCCCTGCCGGGGTTTTCCTTTTCTGCTGTCCCTCAGGCGCCCTCGAAGTCGCGCAGGATTGAGGCTCCGTTGGTAAGTGTTAGTGATACAAGTCTATGGCTCGCTTCGCTCGCCCCGTGCCCCGGGGGGGCGGCGCATCGGCGCGAGCGGCTCACCAGCGCAGATAGATCTGCGTAGGGACGCTGAGCGCCACGATGCCGCGACACGGCATGCGGTTGCGACTCCCAAGGCAACAAACTAAGTAGAGCGCTTCGCGCAAGGGGCGCTCGCCGCGCGGCCCCTCCGGTCAGCCTGGAGAGCGTCATCAGTCCGCCGAGTCCGTCGTCCCTTCTCCGAACATAGTCCACTCCCTTCGGACTTTCGCGGCATAAACGGCTCGCCCCCCATTTCCGATAAAGCCGGAAATGGGTCCCCTCCATTTATTCCACGTTCCGAAGGGAGCGGCCTCTCATGTTCGCGGGACGACGAACTCAGCGGACTGATGCCGAAGCCGCTTCGGCAAGCTTCCCGGAGGCGAAGACGCCGGGACTCAGAATCTAGCGGCCCGATGACCTGAAAGGCAGAAACCATGAACCAACTCACTCTCTCGCTCACTGGTGGAATGTGCAACGCTCCGTTGTGGTTCGCGCTTCCGTGTCGCCGCCGCGTGGCTCGCAGCAAGATCGCGTTCCAGCCGTTCGTCCAGCTCGCGCTCAAACTGCCAATCCGCAAGCTCATTCGCAACGCTACACACTTCGTATGGACTCGCCCCGATGGCAAGCAATTCGTTTGCCGCACCATCCGTCAGCTGGTGGCCCGCGTCATGGACTATGACGGCGCCATCTTGCGGGGACTGCTGCCGATTGCCGAGCGCCTCAAGTCAAAGCAGAACCGCTAAGACCCAAGGTCCGCAGACTGAGCCGACACGAGTTCTGCTGGTAGCACCGGTTTGGCCGGCACGGCTGCGGCATCGCGATAGGGATCAAACGGCGGATTTCTGACCCACTGTCGGCACTGCATGTCGTCCAGTCCGGCATCCTTGCCTTGCTGGTTGTAACATCGGCAGCGCGTCTTGCTACACGCACCACCGACGATTATCGGCATCGTCTTCACCTGGCGGACTTGAGCATACGCAGGTGCCGATTCGGGATGACCTGGCGCAGCGGGAACGAACGCGGCCAAATACTCAGCGCCGTCAATGCTCTGCACGCCATGAGCCGAGGGAGTCCGAGCGGGAGCCAGATCGTCGTTAGATGTCCGCTTATCGGCCGCATTCATTTCCTGCGAAACGTCCCTTCGCTCGCTGGTAGACAATCTTTCATAGACGCGCCAGCCGAGGAAAAGCGCGAGCAGTACGCAGGCTACGACCAATACCAGTGCTGGTGGAACGCTGTACTTGCGTTTGATGTGCAAGCTTGATGACTTGTATAGCCCGAAGGACTCTCTCGGCAAAGTCCATTTCTTCTTGATCGGCGCTGTAGCAAACCGTTCGGGATCAGCACATTCCGGCCATTCGTAGTACCAACGTCCCAACAGTCCAACATCGCGCAGATGGATGTGTCGACCGACCAGCTTGCGGATATGCGTGTCGATGAACGTTGGATTTTGCGTCATCAGTAGGAAGGTGACACCGGTATGCCGCACGGTTTCGAACGCAGCCACATGATCGGGAATCTTTGAGGCCGGTGTACGCACACGAAAGATTCGTTGCGCCTCATCGAGCACGATCAACGAGTTCTCAGGAAACGTGAAGTAGGGCAGTTCGTTCTTGTCGGGGTCGTCAGGATCGACGCGCAGTTCCGTCCAATCCTTTACTGGCGGTGTAGGAATGTAGGGAAGCTTCAGCTCAGGTATCCCCAACTGAAAAACTGGGCGCCCTTTGTCGGCAGCCTCTTTTATCAGCATGACCGCAAGAGCCGTCTTGCCACCGCCTGGCGTTGCGGTGATCAAAGTGATCGGGTGCGTCGCGCTCATGTCACACGTCCCATGCGTTTGAGAGCCAGCATCGACACTCTTGCGGTGAGGCCCCCGGCAAGAATTGATAGCGCGGTGAACATTCCAGCTCTTGCGAGAACGGCAGCAACCGAAGCCGACAATTGCCCCAGCGTTGCTTTGGCAGCGGACAAGGCACCTGCTACAGCCGCATCGACACCAACGTACGTAATCAGACCAATACCTAGCGATATAAGAACCTGACGCGCTAGCGGTCCGGCTAAAGCCATCAGAAGACCAGCGAATCCACCCATTATTCGCCCCTCCGCGTCCCGCCCAGGGCAATGAGCACAGCGGATATCCATGCGAACCCAATCACCAGCGGACGCAGCATATCCGCGCCATCGCATACAGGCTTGAAGGAGAACGAGAGCGGCGATCCGCCGTTACTCCGCAACGCCACCACGACGTCAGCAGGGCACGCCATCGAGTCGGCACCCCAACCTGAATCTGGTGCGATACGTATCGTCCTTTCATCTAGTGGAAGCTCCTGGGGGGCAGGGATATCGCCCGCTGGCATGCAACCCAATCGGTCCTCATTTCCCACGCAGGGATCTTCTTGCTTTTGCGGAGCCGCATCAGCACCGGAATCGTCCTTCACGGGATTCCCGTTTGTATCCACTTCTCGCTTTGCTACCTGGACAGTTGCAGTCTTGCCATCCGGATTCGGCTGTACCGTTGCAATGTCCTGCATACGCTTGCCCGTAACCGGGTCCACGTACGGGTCTGACAAGGGGACAATTTGCGGATCTGGAGAAAACTGCGGCTGAACATCGAGGGGCACGCCGTCACGGCCCAGCCCGTTCAGGACGTTGTCATTGCCCGTCAGAGCGTCGGGCTGGACCTTTGACCAATCGCTATCAGTTGCGGGCTGTTGGTCCCCATCCTTCCAGCCCGGGGGATAGCAAATTCCGTTTCGCGCTGTATGACCAGAGAGGCAACCGCTCGTCTGAATGACAGGCCCCCACGTGCCGCCGTAAGCGGGCTCCGACCCATCGGGCATTTTGAATGAGCAGTAGAAGTAGTTGGAACTCGGGATAAGTCCAACAAACACTTGCCCTCGCTCCGGCCCAGGCGTTTTCATGCAGGCTTCTTCAGGAGTCCCGAAGTAGACCAACGGATAGTTTCCCGGCGCGAACCATGATCCCGAGGCGGGATACGGCATATCGGCAGGATTATCGACAGGCGCAGTACGGCACCATTCAATGGTGCCGTCCGCGCATTTCTCAATGCCGTATCCTGAGCTTGCCCCCGCAAAACGAATCCCTTGCTGAGGTTAAACTGAAGCAAGGAGAGATGTGATGACAAGCAAGACAAAGCGGGCGCAGTACACGCTGGAATTCAAGCTGGAAGCGGTACGGCTGGTGAAGAGCGGGCAGAGCATGGCAGTGGTTAGCGCGACCCTGGGCATCAGAGCGCAGACGCTGCATAACTGGGTCAAGGCGGAGCGGGAAGGCAAGCTGACTGGTGCGGGTATGAAGCCGGTCAGCCCGGAGCAGATGGAGCTGGCCCGGCTTCGGGCGGAGGTGGCGCGCTTGAAGATGGAGCGCGATATTTTAAAAAAAGCCGCAGCATACTTTGCGAAGGAGTCGGTGTGAGGTATGCGTTCATCGAGCGAAACCGACGTTACTGGCCGGTCTCGGTCCTGTGTGAGCTGTTAGGGGTCAGCCCCAGCGGCTATCACCAGCGCAAGCAACGCACAGTAAGCACCGACAGGCCAGATAGAGGCCGACTCAGTGACGATGCCTTGTTGGCCCACATCAAGGCGATTCACGCCGGGGTCAAGGGGGAGTACGGCTGGCCGCGCATGTGGAAGGAACTGCTGGCGCGTGGGGTGCGGGTGGGCAAGGAGCGTGTTCGCAAGCTGATGGCGCTGCACGGCATCCGTGCCCGCCACAAGCGCAAGTACATCGCGACAACCAACTCGAACCACGATTTGCCGGTGGCCCCCAATCTGCTGCAACGCGACTTTAGCCCAGCAGCACCCAATCAAGTCTGGACGAGCGACATAACCTATGTGGCGACCGCCGAAGGCTGGCTCTACCTGGTGGTCATCATCGACCTGTTCAGCCGGCAGGTGGTTGGCTGGTCGATGCAACCACACATGAAGGCCGAATTGGTCACGGACGCGCTGCGCATGGCCTGGTTCCGGCGCCGCCCGGAAGCCGGTGTGATTGTGCACACCGACCGGGGAAGCCAGTATTGCAGCCATCTGTTTCAAGACGCCCTGAAGGCGTATGGCATGCGCTCGTCAATGAGCCGCAGGGGCGATTGCTGGGACAACGCGCCGACTGAGAGTCTGTGGGGGTCGTTGAAGGTCGCTCGCCTGCACGGTCGCCAGTTCGCTACCCGCCGCGCCGCAATGGACGAGGTAATTGACTGGCTTGGCTTTTATAATGCCAGCCGACTCCACTCGACGCTGGGCTACGTCAGCCCCATGACGTTCGAGAAAAACTGGTCCGCAGCTCAGCAACACCGGGCTGCCTAATTCCCTCGGTTATGGGATTCGTGGAACAGGGGCAAGGTCATCCGATCAGAATCGACAACGCCGCAGACGCAGCAGCTCCAGCGGGATTCACTCTGATTGCGTTCAACGCGATCTGCCCAGCATTGGCGGAGAGGCGCCACTTCGCAGGGACTGTCACCATGCGCCCGCCAATCGTCGTTGTCATGCCGGAGTTGAATGCCGCTCCAGACCAGGCAGCGCCGGCTGTCGTCACATAGGACGTACTGGATGCAGCGGATCGTGCTACACCCGCGCCTGTTCTTAGCGGGACATTCGCCGCGTGCACTTCCCCAACCCATGCGCAGAACCACCCCAGGAGCGCCGCGCATGTCGAAACGACTATGCGGCTCAGCATTACAGCACCTTAAAAATGACTACTGCCGGCATCACCGGCAGTAAGAATCCGGCCCAAAGCCAGAAATCGATAGCAAGCATCACAGACCTCTCCGAGTCACGACAACACACCATGCGAGCAGCATCGCCGCAACAACGCCCCACCCGACTGCCATGCCGTCTTTGAAGGACTCAGCCGGATCGCAAGGCGGGAAGCTCTTGGCCGGCAGCGTCGCGTCGGATAGCACGGCGACTTTGCCGTTTGCATCCACCTGATAGCGCCGAAGCCTCCAGCTTCCCGACACCTTCACAAACTCCGAGAGATACGTGATAGCACCTGGAGTCTGTGAAGGGGCAGCCGAGCTATAGAACACATCGGCCGCAGATTCCTGGCTAGCGAAGCACCGCCCGCCTACCAGCGCGCCTTTCATGTGTCACAGCGCGCGTCGCATGTACTTGAAGCCGACGATGGCCACGATGATGACAAGCGCGGCGGCGGCAACCACCACCGCGTCAGCTTTTGAAGCTGCCAGCGCGTCCGTGACCTCCTTCGGGACTGCGGCCATCACCGACGTTGCGCATGTTGCGAACGCACCGAGAACCAGCGTTTTTGCTGCGATAGTCTTCTTGAACATATGACCCCCTTAGCAGTTAGGGTTGAAGAAGCGCAGCGGTTTGTTCGGAACCCCTACGCACGAAAAACTAGTAGCTATCTCTGATTTCCTGTTAGTCGATGCGACCGTCTAACTCCTGAATCAGGAACTCCAACTCCCCGGCGCTACAGGTCATGACCCCCCCCTTGCTAATTTCTGCGCGCACGATACAGAGCCCGGAAGACCGGGCTTGATCAGAACTACGCTGCCTTCTTGTCGGGGAGCGGAGCGGCTCGCCTCGAACCCGCTGGCTGCAGATCTACGATCCGAACGACCACTTTGCCTTCGAAATTCGAGAACGAGAACACGGGCTCGTAAGCGCCTGGCGCCAGACCACGCAGATGATCGGGAAGATTGAGGAGGCCAGCCGTAGTGTCTTTTTTGAGCTCGCCATTCCCGTCCCAGTACTCAGCGGTAGCGATGCACGCGCCTTCTTCGATGTGGTAGTGGTTACCCGTCTTGCGTGCGACACCCTCACGGACAGTCACAGCGTGGATGTGGACCAGGTGCTTTTGCGACATTTCTTTCTCCGTTGTGCCGGGAATGGGACGTCCGGCGGGATTTGGTTACCGAGGGTCCGGTTTACGGACCGTTGTTTACGCCCTACACTTCGACTGTAACCACATCTGTAGTTACTCCGTTTGAAGTAGCGCAAAGACTACTGCAAACGGAGTAGCAGTAGCAATAGGAGTTCCAAATGAGCTACCAAGAGTTGATAGCGCGTGCACTAAAGGGACGGAGTGTCAACCGTGCAGCCAAGGACTGGGGCATCCCGCAGCCGACGCTGGACCGGTACACGAAGGACCGCCTTCCGGACTTCTACACGGCGTGGAAGATGGCGCGGGAAGCGGGTATTGACCCGGGCGAGGCGTTCGCCGTACTCGCAGAGGAAGAAGCTAAGCGGAAGGGTTCAGAATGGACGGAAGAGGTTCGAAAGGCACCCTCTCCGCCAAAACAAAAAGCTGCCGATTGATTCGACCACCGGCGGATAAAAAATCAGCGTAGTAAAACTCGAACCGACGCACTGTGAAAACAGGCGTCGGTTTTGTTTTGGGCGTCGCCCGGCTGGCGGGCTTACGGATTCAAAGGCTCACGCCCCACCTGCCGTTCCCGTGCCGGCCGGCTCCAGGCGCGACACCAGCAACTGGTCGATCTTGTGGTGGTCGATGTCCAGCACCTCGAAGCGAAAGCCTGCCACGGTGATCGACTCCGATTTCTTCGGAATCCGCTTCAGTGCGTAGATGACCAGCCCGGCGGCCGTGTCGACGTAGTCGTCGCCGGGGATCGTGTCCAGTTCCAGCGCCTTCTTCAGGTCCACCAGCGGCGTCAGGCCGTCGACCAGCCACGACGTGGCGTCGCGCCGCACGATCTGCTCGTCCTCGGCCGAGTACAGGATGTCGCCCATCAGCGCCCCGACGATGTCGTCCAGCGTGACGATGCCCACCACCAGCCCGTACTCGTTCATCACCACCGCAAAGCTCTCGTGCATCTCGCGGAAGCGTGTCAGTGACTCCGACAGCGTCAGCGTGTCCGGAATCACCAGCACGTTCTTGTCGTAGTGCTTGCCGATGTCGCCCAGCACCGACGCATTCTCGTTGGCCAGCAGCAACTGCAGGATGTCTTTCGAATCCATGTAGCCCAGCACGTCGTCGATGGTCTTGCCGCAGACCGGGTACTGCGCGTGGGGCTGGTTGACCAGCTTGCGCCGCACGCTGTCGGCGGACTCGTCGAGCGTCAGGAACACCACGTCGTCGCGCGGTGCCATGATCGCGGTGATCGGCTTGGAATCCAGTTCGAACACGTTCTCGATCAGGTGCAGCTCGTGCTTGTGCAGCACGCCGGCCTCGGCGCCGGCGTCGACCATCGCGGCAATGTCCTCGGTGGTGATCTGGTCCACGGGCTTGGTCGGGATGCCCAGCAGCTTCAGCATCGCGTCGGCCGCCGCGTTGAACACCCACACCACCGGCTTGAAGACCTTCAGCAGCGTCAGCATCGGACCGATCACGTTGACCGCGCACGCTTCCGGGAAGGTCATCGCCACCCGCTTGGGAATCAGGTCGGCGAACTGGATGAACAGCAGCGTCACGACCAGGAACGAGCCGATGTTGGCCGTCCGCTGGGCCACGTCGGGGCTCAGCCAGGGCAGCAGGGCGTCGAACAGCAGGTCGGAGACGTGTTTCTCGCCGAGGATACCGGCCAGGATCGCCACGCTGTTCACGCCGATCTGGACGACGGTGAAGAAATTGCCGGGCTCTTCCTTGAGCAGCAATACCTTGGTGGCGCGGCGGTCGCCGCGTTCGGAGAGGACTTGGAGCTTGGTGCGCCGGGCCGCGGTCAGGGCGATCTCGGAGATCGAGAAGAACGCGCTCGCCAGCACCAGGAGAACTAGGGTCAGGACGAACATAAAGAAGCTCACGCGCCGGTCGGGGCGTGTCGATGATGGTGCACAGCGTGGTGGGCTGTCAATTGTCTGCGCAACGCCGGGCCTGCCGCCGGGCGGATCAGCGCGGCGCCGGCTCGAACTGCACGGCCGGCACCTCCAGGCGGTCGCCAAGCGTGGCGGCCAGCGCCGCCGCGGCGGCGGCGAACTGGGCCTGCATGTCGTCGACCAGGCTCGACGCCCCGCGATGGCTGGCCCGCAGCATGTGGATCTCGAACGCCAGTTCCGGCTGCAGGTCGTGCAGCGCCACGTGCGCCGGGTTGGCGCTGAGCGCCGTGTACTGGTCCAGCAGCGTCAGGCCCAGCCCGGCATCGACCAGCGCCAGCGCCAGCGAGTAGGTCTGCACCTCCAGCGTCGACTGCGGCTCCAGCGCGTGGCGCGCCAGCGTCTGGCGCACCAGCAGCCCCAGCGAGCTGTCGTCGTCATAGCCAATGAACGGCCGCTCCAGAACTTTGCGGATGGCCACCGTGCCGCGCCGGCCGCCCGAGGGCAGCGGCTGGGTGCGCGGCACGGCCAGCAGCATCCGGCCGGCGGCCACCGGCGCACTGGTGATTGCCTCGTGGCGCGGCGGCGAAAACGCGAATCCGACGTCGATCTGGTTGGCCAGCAGCGCCGCCATGATCTCGTTGGTGTGGTGCGTCAGCACCTGCACCTGCGTCTCGGGATGGCGCGCGCAGAAGCGGCGCACCGCGGGCACCAGCAGCGGGTTGGCCAGGCTGGGCGTGGCGGCCACGCGCAGCCGTCCCGCGCCCTTGTGGCGCAGGCTTTCGGACACGCGCCGCACGCGCTCGATCTCGCCATATAGCCTTTCGACATCGCCATAGAGCGCCTGCGCCTCGGGCGTGGGCTGCAGCCTGCCGCGCTGGCGGTCGAACAGGCGAAAGCCGAGCGACGCCTCGGCGTGCTGCAGCACGCGCGTCACCACCGGCTGGGAGACGTGGAGCAGGCGGGCGGCCTCGCTGACGGTGCCGGTCAGCATGACGGCACGGAAAACCTCGATCTGGCGCAGGCGCATCGTTGTGGTGCAGAAGGGGGCGGGGACGGGGCGAAAAAATGGTGCTCTGCACTACGGGTAGACCCGGGTGGCGGCGCCCATAGCCTGGGGACATATTCTGGCACGTATTGGCATTGGGCAAGCCGCGCCCGGTGCTCTACGCTCTGGCCCATCGTCGAAAGGGGAAGGCAAGGCAAGTCAGATGCGGGTAGCGATCGTGGGCGCCGGCGTGGTCGGCATGACTACCGCGTGGCGGTTGGCCAACGACGGCCATGAGGTGACGGTGGTGGAGCGTCACGACGGCCCGGGGGAGGAAACCAGTTTCGCCAACGGCGGGCAGCTCAGCTACAGCTACGTGGCGCCGCTGGCCGGGCCGGGTGTGCTGTCGAAGGTGCCGGGCTGGCTGCTGGACCGCGACTCGCCGATGCGCTTCCGCCCGTCGATGGACGCCGGGCAGTGGCGCTGGCTGATGGCGTTCATGCTGGCGTGCAATGCCACGACGAGCGAAGCCACCACGCGCAAGCTGCTGCGGCTGGCGTTCTATTCGCGGGACCTGATGCAGGCTTTCATGAACCGCCCCGAGGCGCGCGAGGAGGGCGGCGGCTTTGATTTCGCGCGGCGCGGCAAGCTGGTGGTGCACCGCGACGCGGCGGCCTACGACTCGGCATGCCGCTTGCTGGACTACCAGGCGAGCCTGGGCTGCGAGCAGCAGGCGCTGGACCGCGACGCGACGGTGGCGCTGGAGCCGGCGCTGGCCGGCATCCGCGACGACATCGCCGGCGCGATCTACACGCCAAGCGAGGAAGTGGGCGATTGCCATCGCTTCTGCGTGTCGCTGGCCCACCTGTTGCAAGGCAACCGGGCCGTGACGCTGCGGTTCGGCACTCGGGTGACGGCGCTGAGGCGGCAGGGCGAGCGCGTGACCGGCCTGCGCACCGACCAGGGCGATGTCGCGGCCGACGTGGTGATCGTCTCCGGCGGCATCGGCAGCGTGCCGTTGCTGCGGCCCGCCGGCATCCGGCCGATGCTGTGGCCGCTCAAGGGCTACAGCATCACGGTGCCGATTGCCGACGGGGCGCGGGCGCCGCACATCAGCGTGACGGACTTCGCGAACAAGATCGTCTACGCCCGCATCGGCAACACGCTGCGCGTGGCGGGCATGGCCGACATCGTGCGCGGCGGGGCCGTGGTGGACCGCGAGCGCGCCCAGACGCTGGTCACGCAGACGCGGGCCGTGTTCGGCAACGTGACGAACGGCGCCGGTCTGGACGCGCTGCAGCCCTGGGCCGGCCTGCGCCCCGCCACGCCGACCGGGCTGCCGATGATCGGCCCGTCGCGGCTGCCGGGGCTCTGGCTGAACCTGGGCCACGGCGCGCTGGGGTTCACGTTGGCCATGGGCAGCGCGGGCCTGCTGGCCGACCGGCTGGCGGGCCGCACGCCGGCCATCGGGACGGAAGATTTCAGTGCAGTGTCGGCCTGACCGGGCCGGCGCAATACGGGTTGTGCTGGAAGTGCGCAGTACGTTGGGTAGTGAGATTGCCTCGATATCAATATCTATTAAACCAAGCCCCTTGAAGGAGCGAACCATGAAGTCACTGTCTGTCCGTTCAACCCCCCTCCATCGCCTGGCCGCCGCAGCCCTGCTGGCTGGCGCGGCCGCCGGCGCCCACGCCGCCGATGGCGACACGCTCAAGAAGATCAAGGACAGCGGCGTGATTTCGCTGGGCTACCGCGAATCGTCGATCCCGTTCTCGTACTCGGACGGCAACCAGGTCATGGGCTATTCCCACGACTACCTGCTGGCCATCGTCGACAAGGTGAAGTCGACGCTGAACATGCCGAACCTGCAGGTCAAGATGACGCCGATCACGTCGCAGAACCGCATCCCGCTGATGCAGAACGGCACGCTCGACATCGAGTGCGGCAGCACCACCAACAACACCGAGCGCCAGAAGCAGGTGGCGTTCTCCAACAGCCTGTTCATCTACGGCATCCGCATGCTAACCAAGAAGGACTCGGGCGTGACGGACTTCCCGCAGCTCAAAGGCAAGAACGTGGTCACCACGGCCGGCACCACCGGCGAGCGCCTGCTGGTGAAGATGAACGGCGAGGGCTGGAACATGAACCTGACCAGCGCCAAGGACCATGGCCAGGCGTTCCTGATCCTGGAATCGGGCCGCGCCGCCGCGTTCGTGATGGACGAGCCGCTGCTGTACGGCGAGCGCACCAAGGCCAAGAACGCCGGCGACTGGGTGGTGGCGGGCACGCCGCTGCAGACCGAGAACTATGCCTGCATGTTCCGCAAGGACGATCCGTCGTTCAAGCAACTCGTGGACGGCGTGGTGGCCGACATCCAGAAGAGCGGCCGGGCCGAGAAGCTGTACACCAAGTGGTTCCTGCAGCCGATTCCGCCGCGCAATATCAACATGAACTACGCGCTGTCGCCGGAAATGAAGCAACTGTTCGCCGAGCCGAACGACAAGGCGTTCCAGTAAGCCGCTGTCCCTGAGCCTGCGGCCGTCCTCCGCCTGCCAGCGGGCGGCGGCTGCAGTGCAGAACCAGTTATATAACCATATCCAATCGTTATTTCGCCCTCGATAGTATTTGCGGTACCTTTGAGCCCGTTATAGGCTCCTAGAGCCGCCGGCAATCCCTCAAAAGGGGCACCGGCAACGCCACCGCATTCCACTGGAGAAGATATGCGAACGATTCGATCGGGTTGGTTCAAGTCCCTGCTGGCTACCGCACTGGTGGCCGGCGCCACCGGCATGGCCGCCACGGCCGCCCATGCCGCTGACCTGCTGGACACTGTCAAGCAGGCCGGCGTGCTCAAGGTCGGGCTCGAAGGAACCTACCCGCCGTTCGGCTATCGCGGCGCCAACAACGAGCTGGACGGCTTTGACGTCGACGTGGCCCGCGCCGTGGCCGGCAAGCTCGGCGTGAAGCCCGAGTTCGTGACCACCGAATGGAGCGCGATCATCGCCGGGCTGCAGGCCGGCAAGTTCGACATCATCGTCAACCAGGTGTCGGTCACCCCGCAGCGCAAGCAGGTGCTGGACTTCTCGACGCCGTACGTCTACTCGGCCGCCCAGCTTATCCAGCGCAAGGACGACAAGCGCGAATTCGCGTCGCTGGACGCGCTGAAGGGCCACAAGCTCGGCGTCAGCCTGGGCAGCAACTACAACGACCTCGCCAAGTCGGTGCCCGGCATCGACGTCAAGACCTACCCGGGTGCCCCCGAGTACCTGCGCGACCTGGCCGCCCAGCGCGTGGACGCGGCGCTGAACGACCGCCTGATGGTCAACTACCTGATCAAGCAGGCCAACCTGCCGCTGCGCCCGGGCGCGGTGCTGCCGGGCGCCAACAGCGAGGTCGCCATCCCGTTCCGCAAGGACAACCCCAAGTTCGCCGCCGCGATCGACAAGGCGCTGGACGACCTGCGCCGCGACGGCACGCTGGCCAAGCTGTCGAACAAGTGGTTCGGCTCGGACGTGACCAAGCCGGCCAAGTAACACGCTCAAGCGCGTCCGGCGCCTCTGGGGCGTCTGGCGCGTCGTTTCCTCCCTGGCCAGGGCCGCCGGACCGTCGTCCGGCCGCGTCTGGCCCGATGGCCGGGCGCGTCCCGGCCAATGTTTTTCCCACAGCCTGCCCATCACCCCCTTCCTGCGCCCGTCCCCGCGCTATCTCCGCGTCGCCGCCCGCGCTCCCGATCACGTATGATCGCGGCATTCCACGCCCAGTCGAATTCGAACCGCCCCATGTCCGCGCTCCAACTCGTCATCGATTCGCTGCCCGTCTTGCTGCAGGGCACGCTGCTCACGCTGAAGTTTGCCGTGCTGTCGATGGCGTTCGGTCTCCCGATCGGTATGGTGGTCGCGCTGATGGGCATTGGCCATCAGAGGATTCTGAAAGGGATTGCCTGGGTGTACGTCAGCATCATGCGTGGCACGCCGCTGCTGGTGCAGATCTTCGTCGTCTACTACGGGCTGCCGGGCATCGGCATCGCGCTGGAGCCCACGCCGGCCGGCGTGCTGACGCTGAGCCTCAACGTGGGGGCGTATCTGTCGGAAAGCATGCGCGGCGCCATCCTGGGCGTGGCGCGCGGCCAGTGGCTGGCCGCCTACAGCCTGGGGATGACGCCCGTGCAGACGCTGCGCCTCGTGGTGGGTCCGCAGGCGCTGCGGCTGGCGGTGCCGAGCCTGTCGAACAGCCTGATCAGCCTGATCAAGGACACGTCGCTGGTGTCGGTGATCACGGTGACGGAACTGCTGCGGACCTCGCAGGAAATCATCGCCGCGACCTACCAGCCGCTGCCGCTGTACCTGGCGGCCGCCGCGATCTACTGGATCCTGAGCACGGCGCTATCGGCCGTGCAGCACGTGATGGAGCGGCGCCTGTCGCTGCCGTCGCGTCACTGAGCGGGCTGGGGCGCGGGCGGCGGCTTGGGCGCCTCGACGTTGAGCGGGCGGCCCGTTTCGAGCAGCGTCTTGAGCCCGGCCAGGATCAGCGGCCAGCCGTTGCGGCCGCCTTGCAGGATCTGCGCGTCCACGGGCTCCTGATGCAGCTCGCTGACCGTCAGCCGCACCGCCTCGTCGCCCAGCGCGTCGACCTGCCATGTGACCACGACCTCGGGTAGCTGGCGGAACGCCTCCAGCCATTCCACACGCCACGTCACCGACAGCCGGTAGGGCGGCTCGGCGGCCAGCACCACGCCCTGCGAATCCACCTTGCCGTCCTCCATCCGCAGCACGAACGGGCTGCCCGGCTGCCAGTCCGATTCCACGCGGCGCCCAAAGAAGTAGCGCACGCTCTGGGCCGGATCGGTCAGCGCCTGCCAGACCTGTTCCGGCGTGGCGGCGATATAGGTGACGACGATGGTCTGCGGGGTGGTCATGGAGGCGTCTCCCTGCGTGGAAGGTGGCGCCTATTATGCGCTTGGCGGGGGGTGTGGGGGAGGGGGTGATACCGGGGGGATGCGGGGTTTGGCGCGCGATTTGGTGCGCTGGCGCGCTTCCACGGCCCCTCTCCCGCGGGCGGGAGAGGGGCGTAGACCAGAGGTAGCGAACGTCCTCAGGCCTGCGACGTTTCCGCGATGCGCCTGGCGATGTGGTCCAGCGCGTCTTCCACCTGGTCGATCAGGATCAGGCACAGGTCGCCGGGCTGCAGGCGGGACAGGGCCGTGTCGATGGCCAGGTACTCGCCGCGGATTTCCTCGGTGTGGCGGGTGCGTTGCGCGCCCACCAGCCCCTCGCGCAGCAGCGCCAGCACTTCGCCGTCCTCGCGGCCGCGCTGGCACTGGTCCTGGTACAGCACGACCTCGTCGAACACGCCGCCCAGGATCTGCGTCTGCTTGCGGATGTCCTCGTCGCGGCGGTCGCCGGCGCCGCTGATCACCACCACGCGCTTGTTCGAGCGCATGGTCTGCACGGCGTTGCACAGCGCCTGGATCGCGTCGGGGTTGTGGCCGTAGTCGGCAATCAGCGTGGCGCCCTTGTAGTCGAACACGTTGAAGCGGCCCGGCGCCGTGGCGGCGTCGCTCACGAACGTGGCCAGCGCGCGGCGGATCACGTTCCAGTCGATGCCCAGTGCCCAGGCGGCGGCGATCGACGACATCGCGTTTTCCACCTGGAAGCCGATCGAGCCATTGCGCGTGAGCGGAATGTCGGCCAGCGCAAACCGCACGCTGGTCTCGCCTTCGGTGGCCACGATCTCGGCGCCTTCCACGAACACCACGCGCTTGCCCTGGGCGCGGTGCAGCGCCATCGTCGGCAGGCCGGCGTCATGGGCGAAGAACGTGACTGACCCCGGGCAGGCGTCGGCCATGCGGGCGACCATCGGGTCGGCGGCGTTCAGCACGGCCATGCCGTGCGGCGCCACGTTCTGGACGATCACGCTCTTCAGCACGGCCAGGTCCTCGACGGTGCTGATGAACGACAGGCCCAGGTGGTCGCCTTCGCCCACGTTGGTCACCACGGCCACGTCGCAGCGGTCGAAGGCCAGGCCCTCGCGCAGCAGGCCGCCACGGGCCGTCTCGAACACGGCGGCGTCCACGTCGGGATGCAGCAGCACGTTGCGGGCGCTGCGCGGGCCGCTGCAGTCGCCGGTGTCGATGCGCTGGCCCTGGATGTACACGCCGTCGGTGCCGGTCATGCCCATGCGCAGGCCGTTGGAGGCCAGGATATGGGTGATCAGCCGCACGGTCGTGGTCTTGCCGTTGGTGCCCGAGACGGCCACCACGGGGATGCGGCCATCGTCGCCATCGGCAAACATGGTCGAGATGATGGCCTCGCCCACGGCGCGGCCCTTGCCGTACGACGGCTGCAGGTGCATGCGCAGCCCCGGCGCGGCGTTCACCTCGACGATGCCGCCGGCCTGTTCCTCGAACGGCTTGAGCATCGTCTCGCACACGGCGTCCACGCCGCAGATGTCCAGCCCCACCATCTGGGCCGCCGCCACGGCGCGCGCGGCGATGTCCGGGTGGACGTCGTCGGTCACGTCGGTGGCGCTGCCGCCCGTCGACAGGTTGGCGTTGTTCCGCAGCACCACGCGCACGCCCTTGGCCGGCACGGCGTCGGCGGACAGGCCCTGCTTGGCCAGCGTGGCCAGCGCGATGTCGTCGAAGCGGATCTTGGTCAGCGACGTGGCATGGCCCTCGCCCCGGCGCGGGTCGCGGTTCACTTCCTCCACGAGCTGGCGCACCGTGTGCGTACCATCGCCAATCACCTGCGGCGGGTCGCGGCGGGCCGCGGCCACCAGGTGCTTGCCGACGACCAGCAGCCGGAAGTCGTGGCCGGGGATGTAGCGCTCGACCAGCACGTCCGACGAGATGTCGGCCGCCACTTCATAGGCCGTCATCACTTCCTCTCGGGTGCGGATGCGCACCGCCACGCCCTTGCCCTGGTTGCCGTCGCGCGGCTTGACCACCACCGGGCCGTTGATTTCCTGCGCGGCGGCCCAGGCTTCCTCTGCGCTGGTCACCGACCGGCCCAGTGGCACCGGCACGCCGGCCGCGTGCAGCAGGCTCTTGGTCAGTTCCTTGTCCTGCGCGATCGATTCCGAGACCGCGCTGGTCATGTCGGTCTCGGCGGCCTGGATGCGGCGCTGCTTGCTGCCCCAGCCAAACTGGACCATCGAGCCCTGCGTCAGGCGCCGGTACGGGATGCCGCGCGCCACGGCGGCGTAGACGATAGAGCCGGTGCTGGGGCCCAGGCGCACGTCCTCGTCCAGCTCGCGCAGGCGGTGCAGCGCATCGTCCAGGTCGAACGGCTTGTCGTCGCGCGCGGCCAGGCAAAGCTGCTCGGCCAGCTCGAAGGCCAGCCGGCCCACTTCTTCCTCGCTGTACTGCACCACCACCTGGTAGGTGCCCGGTTCCAGCGTCGGCGCGGCGTGGCTGAACGTTACCGGGCAGCCGGCGGCGGCCTGCAGGCCCAGCGCGGCGGCTTCCAGCGCGTGGGCCATCGAGGGCGAGCCGGCTTCGTCGTCGGGGCGCATCGGCGGAATGGCCGGAAAGCGCGCCCGCAGGCGATCCTCGAAGCCGGGCAGTTCGGCCAGCAGGTGCGATTGGTCCGAACAGGCCACGATGGCTTCGATGGCGGTATGCCGGCACCAGAGATTCGGGCCACGCAGAGCCCGGATACGAGAGACTTCCATAGAATCGTTTGTCCGTTATTCTTCGGGCCGGGATCAGGCGCGGCGTCCGCTGCGGCCCATCCACTGGTGCACCTGCTCGACGGTGGACTCCGGGGAGCCCTCGTCGCACTGCAGGACCAGCAGGTCGCCCGCCACAAGCTGCGACAGCGCGGCTTCCACCGCGGCGCGGCGCGCGCCTTCGTCGATGATCTTGGTCACGCGGCGGCCTTCGTAGAGGCCCTTCTTGACCAGCGCGCGGGCCTCGGCGTCGGGCAGGTCGCGGCGCACGCTATGGTCCTCGCACAGGAACACACGATCGAACGACTTGCCGATGACCTTGCCCTGCTGCACCAGGTCCTCGTCGCGGCGCTGCACGCCGGCGCCGAACACCAGCATGCGGCGCTCGGCCGGAAAGCGGTCCAGCGCGGCGGCCAGTGCTTCCAGCGCCGGGGCGTTGTGGGCGTCGTCGACGATCACCATGGCGCCCTGGCGCTCGAACATCGTGAAGCGGCCCGGCACGTCCACCTGGCCCACGTCGAACGTGACGATGCCGGCGCGGATGAGGTCGTTGGAGATGCCGAGCGCCCAGCCCGTGGCCACGGCGGCCAGCACGTTGTCGATCTGGAACGCGACGCGGCCGGCGTAGGTCAGCGGAATGGCCGACACGTCGGTCAGCGCGGTCTCGCTGCCGCCGGTGGCCATGACCACCTTGCCTTCGCGCACGAACACGGCGCGCTTGCCGGCGGCGCGATGGGCGACGATGGCGGGCAGGTCGGCGGACAGGCCGAAGAAGATCACGTCGCCATCGCACAGCTCGGCCATCTCGACCAGGCGCGCGTCGGCGGCGTTCAGCACGGCGGCGCCGGTCTTCAGCACCACGTCCACCTGGGTACGCAGCACGCTGTACATGCGGTCCGCGTCCTCGACGTAGTAGTCGCCCAGGTGGTCGGGCTGGCCGAAGTTGGTCACCACGCCCACCTGGCAGCGGTCGTAGGGCAGGCCCTGCGACAGGATCATGCCGCTGTCGTTCTCGAACACCGCGGCTTCCACCGCGCGGTTCATCAGGATGCGATGACCGGCTTCCCAGCTCGCGCGCTCGCCCAGGTCGCCTTTCTCCACCTGGCGGCGGTCCAGGAACAGGCCGTCGCTGCAGGCCAGGCCGGTGTGCTTGCCCGATAGCTGCAGCAGCCGCGCCACGAGCTTGGCCACCACGGTCTTGCCGTTGGTGCCGGTGATGCCCACCACGGGGATGCGGCCGTCATCGTCCACGCCGTTGCGCGACGGGAACAGGTGGTCGACGATGGCGCGGCCCACGGGGCGCGGCTCGCCGTCGGCGGGCTTGATGTGCATCAGCAGGCCGGGGCCGGCGTTGACCTCGACGATGGCGCCGCGCTGGTCGGCCAGCGGACGCGAGATGTCCTCGGCCACCAGGTCCACGCCGGCGATGTCCAGCCCGACGATGCGGGCGGCCAGCGCCGCATGCGCGGCCACGCTGGGGTGCACGCGGTCGGTCACGTCGAATGCCACGTTGCCATTGCGCTGGATCAGCACGGTGCGGCCCTCGGGCGGCACGGCGCTGCCATCGGCATAGCCCTGGCGCTTCAGTTCCAGCCGCGCGGCCGAATCCAGCCGCACGCGGTTCAGCGGGTGGTCCTCGGTACTGCCACGGCGCGGATCGGAGTTGATCTGCGATTCGATCAGCTCGTCGATGGTCTGGCGGCCGTCACCCACGACCGACGCGGTCTCGCCCATCGCGCAGGCGACCATGCGGCCGCCGACGATCAGCAGGCGGTGCTCGTTGCCGGGCACGAAGCGCTCGACGATCACGCCGTTGCCTTCCTCGATGGCCACGCCGTAGGCGGTTTCCACTTCCTCGCGCGTCATCAGGTTCGTGAATACGCCGCGGCCGTGGTTGCCGTCGTAGGGCTTGACCACCACGGGCACGCCGATGCTTTCGGCGGCGTCCCAGGCGTCCTCGGGGCTTTCGACCATGCGGCCTTCCGGCACCGGCACGCCGCACGATTCCAGCAGCGTCTTGGTCAGGTCCTTGTCGCGCGAGATCGATTCGGCGATGGCGCTCGTGCGGTCGGTCTCGGCCGTCCAGATGCGGCGCTGGCGCGCGCCGTAGCCAAGCTGCACCAGGTTGCCGTCGGACAGGCGGATCGACGGGATGTCGCGGTCGTCGGCGGCGTCGACGATGCAGGCCGTGCTGGGGCCCAGGCAGTGTTCGTCGACCAGGCGGCGCAGGTGGTCCACGGCCGCGGGGACGTCGAACGGCCGGTCCTCGATGGCGGCCATGACCAGGTCGCGCGCGGTGAACAGCGCCGCGCGCGTGACCTCTTCATGCCAGGCCCGCACAATGACCTTGTAGACGCCGCGTACCGGGGTCTCGCGCGCCTTGCCGAACCCGCCGGGCATGCCGGCCAGGTTTTGCAGTTCGAGCGTGACGTGTTCCAGGATGTGGCCCGGCCAGGTGCCTTCCTTCAGCCGCATCAGGAAGCCGCCGCGCACGCCAGGGCTGCAGCGGTGCTCGATCAGCGTGGGCAGCCAGGCCGACAGGCGTTCGTAGAAACCGGGAATCTTGTTGGACGGAAAGTCCTCCAGTTCGCCGATGTCGACCCATGCCTCCAGCACCGGCCGATATGTCCACATATTCGGGCCGCGCAGCGACATGACATCGAAAATTTCAATGTCCTTCTTTTTCATTGCATTTGCTTGAGGCAGTGGGCGAGTGCCCGAGAAATGGAAGCCTAACCTTTCAATAACGTTACTGTAGCCTCAGGGTTGACCCTCGGTTATCCCTTTTGAGACTGGTAACGCATTGTGCAGCGCACCAAGACGCCCGCTTGTTTGCGTTATGTATACTTGCGGGCAAAATTGCGGGCCGCCAGCCTGGCTGACCGCTTAAATTGTTTCAAGTTATGTCCGTATTTGATCCATTTTTGGGCTTGCGGACGCGCTTTTATCGCTTTTTGCGCCAACAATGACCCAGTCCTCCCCGTCTGCTTCCACCCACCCCGGCCCGCATGGTCCCTGGGCTGCCGAACTCGGCGCCGGCCTGCTGCCCGGGGAAACCGTCCTGGCCGGGCTGATGCTGGACCTGGACGCAAGGCTGCATTTTACCCAAGGGTGGCTGGTTGTGACGGATCGCCGTCTGATCTCTCGCGCCCCGGGTGAAAAAGACCTGCGAAGCTGGGAAATCGGCCCCGGCCTGACCCTGACCCATGGCGACCACGCCGGCGTGGGCACGCTGGAGCTGGCCGACGGCCCGATCCGGCTGGCAAGCTGGCGCTACACGCTTGGTTACAATCCCGACGCATTGCGGCTGGCCGACCAGTTCGACGCGCGCCGCGACACGCTCGCCACGGGCCATGCCGCCGTGCCCGATGCCGATGTCTGTCCCACCTGCAAGGCGCCGATTCCGCCGGGCGAGGAACAGTGCCCGCAATGCAGCCGCGAGCTGGAGACCCCGCCGTCGACGTGGGCGCTGCTGCGGCTGTGGCGCTTTGCCCGCCCGTACCGCTGGCAACTGGCCGGCGGCTTCATGCTGCTGTTGCTGGGCACGGCCGCCACGCTGGTGCCGCCGTACCTGACCATGCCGCTGATGGACAAGGTTCTGATCCCTTATCAGAACGGCCTGCCGATCGACTACGACCTCGTCAAGCTGTACCTGGCCGGCCTGCTCGGCGCCTCGCTGGTGGCCTGGGCGCTGGGGTGGGCCCGCACCTACCTGCTGGCGCGCGTGTCCGAGCGCATCAGCGCCGACCTGCGCACCACCACCTACGAGCACCTGCTGAAGCTGTCGCTCGAATACTTCGGCGGCAAGCGCACGGGCGACCTGATGGCGCGGATCGGCTCCGAGAGCGACCGCATCAGCGTGTTCCTGTCGTTGCACCTGCTCGATTTCGCCACCGACGTGCTGATGATTGCGATGACATCCATCATCCTGATCTCCATCAACCCGTGGCTGGCGCTGGTCACCCTGGTGCCGCTGCCGTTCATCGCGTGGATGATCCATCTGGTGCGCGACCGCCTGCGCCACGGCTTCGAGAAGATCGACCGCATCTGGTCCGAAATCACCAACGTGCTGGCCGACACCATCCCGGGCATCCGCGTCGTCAAGGCGTTCGCGCAGGAAAAGCGCGAGGTCGTGCGGTTCCGCGAGGCCAATCGCCACAATCTGGCCATCAACGACCGTGTCAACGCGGTGTGGTCGCTGTTCACGCCCACCGTCACGCTGCTGACCGAGGTGGGCCTGCTGGTGGTGTGGATTTTCGGTATCTGGCAGGTCAGCCACAATGCGATCACGGTGGGCGTGCTGGTGGCGTTCCTGACCTATATCAGCCGCTTCTACACGCGGCTGGACTCGATGAGCCGCATCGTGTCGGTCACGCAGAAGGCGGCGGCCGGCGCCAAGCGGATCTTCGACATCCTCGACCATGTGTCCAGCGTGCCCGAGCCGCAGAAGCCCGTGCATCTGGAGAATGTACGAGGCGCCATCGAAATGCGCGACCTTGGCTTCCGCTATGGCAACCGCGCCGTGATTCGCGGCCTGGACCTGACAATTGCGCCCGGCGAGATGATCGGGCTGGTGGGCCACAGCGGATCGGGCAAGAGCACGCTGGTCAACCTGATCTGCCGCTTCTACGACGTTTCCGAGGGGGCGATCCGGGTGGACGGCGTTGATATCCGCTCGCTGCCGGTGTCCGAGTTCCGTCGCAATATCGGGCTGGTGCTGCAGGAGCCGTTCCTGTTCTTCGGCACCATCGCGGACAACATCGCCTACGGCAAGCCGGACGCCACGCGCGAGGAAATCATCGCGGCGGCCCGCGCGGCGCATGCCCATGAATTCATCCTGCGGCTGCCGCATGGCTATGACTCGCTGGTCGGCGAACGCGGCCAGGCGCTGTCCGGCGGCGAGCGCCAGCGTATCTCGATCGCCCGGGCGCTGCTGATCGACCCGCGCATCCTGATCATGGACGAGGCGACGTCGTCGGTGGACACCACCACGGAGAAGGAAATCCAGAAGGCGCTGGACAACCTCGTACAGGGCCGCACCACGATTGCCATCGCGCACCGGCTGTCCACGCTGCGCAAGGCCGACCGGCTGGTGGTGATGGACCGCGGCCAGATCGTCGAAGTGGGCAGCCACGACGAACTGCTGGCGCGTGAAGGCGCCTACTACAAGCTGTATCAGGCGCAGGCGCGCAACGTCGACGCGGAAGCGGACGAGCCCGGCACGGGCGAGCGCGCCGAGACGGCGGAGCCGGTCAGTGCCCAGTAATCGATCATTTGAGCAAACGGCTATGCAGACGCCCGATTTCACCCTGACCCGCAACCGCCTCGGCAAGCTGGTGCTGACCACGGCCGATGGCACGCCGCACGAGGGCGTGGTGCCGGTGCGCGCCTTCCCGATCTCGGCGGCCGACGACGGCGTCGGCATGATGAGCACCGACGGCCACGAACTGGCCTGGATTCCCCGGCTCGACGCCTTGCCGGGCCCGACGCGCCAGCTGATCGAGGAAGAACTGGCATCGCGCGAGTTCATGCCCGAGATTCAGAAGATTCTGGGCGTGTCGACCTATGCGACGCCGAGCACGTGGACCGTGCAGACGGACCGCGGCCAGACCGACCTCGTGTTGCGCGGCGAGGAGGACATCCGCCGGCTCACCGGTACCTGCCTGCTGATCTCGGACAGCCACGGCATCCACTACCTGATCCGCGACCAGCTTGCGCTGGACAAGCCCAGCCGCAAGATCCTGGACCGGTTTCTCTGACCGCCGGTCGGACGACCGCATCAGCCAGGGCAGCCTGGCCAACGAAAACGGCACGCCTGGGCGTGCCGTTTTTTCTGGAGCGTGCGGGCGCTCAGTGCAGGACGGACGGGGCGTCGTCGTCGTCCTCGCCGTCCCAGTCCTCGTACTCGATCGACGATTCGGGCGCCATGTCCCAGACCATCGAATGGAAGCGGATGGTGAACCATTCGCGGAACATGTCGAGCGTCAGGGTCTCGGGCCACACCGAGTCGTCGAACCACTCGCCGAGCATGAATTCGAAGAAGTACTGCCAGCGCTTCTCGACCCAGCGCAGGGCGTTCTCGGACGTGTCGGCCACCTCGTCGGGCAGCAGGAAGACGCTGGCATCGTCCCGCACGTCGTCGAGCGTCAGCGTCGGCACGGGTTCGGGATCCACGGCCTGGATCCAGTCCAGGAACGGCTGCTCGGGCAGCAGCATGACCATGGACCGGTTGACGGTGAAGCGGGGGTGTTCGGACATGAAGGCGGGAAGGTGAGAACGACGGGCCTATTGTAGCGCCCAGTCACCAGCACGCCGCGATGGATTCGGATTGTCATCGGATTGACCGCCCGCATGGCACCGGGCGGTTTCAGAAAAATCCGATTCCTCGCGCATGGGCGAGCGGTTCAAATCGCGCGGCCGTCTTCTGCACGGCATCCCGACCCGCAGAACCAAGGAAAACACCATGCAATTCAACAGAGCCGTATTGGCGGGGCTGGCGACAGCCGCCGCGATGGCCACGCCGCTGACCGCATTCGCGCACGGCACGATGGAACTCCCGGCCAGCCGCGTGCTGACCTGCTACAGCGAAGGCGCCGAACAGCCCAAGTCCGGCGCCTGCCAGGCCGCCCGGGCCGTGGGCGGCGCGCAGCAGTTCTACGACTGGAACGGCGTCCGGCAGGGCAGCGCCGCCGGCAACCACAAGGCATTCGTCGCCGATGGCGAGCTGTGCTCGGGCGGATCGGCCAGCTTCCGCGGGCTGGACCTCGCCCGGCTGGACTGGCCGCAGACGTCCATCGTCCCGACGGCGTCCGGCGACTACACGTTCGTCTGGCGCGCCACGGCCCGCCACGCCACCCAGTACTTCAAGTACTACATCACCCGCGACGACTGGGACCCGGGCGTGCCGCTGCGCTGGCAGGATCTTGAGGAATTTGCGACGGTCACCGGCGCGCAGGCCACCGAGGAGGGCGGCCGCTACCGGATGAACGTGCAGCTCCCCAAGGGCAAGAAAGGCAGCCACGTGATCTACAGCATCTGGCAGCGTAGCGACAGCCCGGAAGCGTTCTACGCCTGTGCCGACGTGCGGTTCCCGGGCGACGGCCTGCCGGTGCGCGAGATCGGCTGGGAAGACCAAGGCCCGCTGGCCGCGATGGGCGACCTCGTGGCCGGTACCAAGTTGACGTTCCGCGCGCTCGACAGCGCCGGCCGCGACGCTGGCAAGCATGTGCTCACCATCACCGCGAGCAATGCCCGGGCACGCACCTGGGCCTATCAGCTAGCCCAGAAGGTGAACGCGGAGTCGCAGATCTTCCGCATCGGCGAACTGCAGGCGCGCAACGGGGTCTCGAACATCGTGCCGCTGCAGTCGGCCACGGCGAACCGTGTGTATCTGGGCAAGTCCTACCCGGGTTACCGCTTCGAGATCGACAAGGAAGCGCCCAGCGCCAGCGGCCGGTCGGGCGGTGGCGGACAGGCGGCCACGGGCCAGGTCGACGGCCGCGCGCTGGACACGTGGCGCGAAGGCCCAACCTATGAAATCGGTCAGGCCGTGACCTATCAGGGCCGGCGCTACGTCTGCCTGCAACGCCATACGGCGTGGCGCGGTGCAGGATGGAGCCCTGCCGTGACGCCGGCATTGTGGCGTGTGATTCGCTAAGTGTTGTTTTTTCGCCGGAAGCTGCAGGGATCGGTTCCGATTTCTACAGTTTTCGGCGAAAAATGCCGTCATTGTTCAGACACGGGGTCAGGAGCCGTCTGATGAGCTTTACCTTTCTCCCGCCCGGCGATGCGTTCATGCCGACCATGACGGAACGCTTTGCCGAAGCGGACAAAATCGAAGATCGCGCCGCGCGCTGGACCGCGCAGGCGGAAATCGCCCTCGATACGGGCGACATGTACCTGGTGGGCCTGGTGCTGTTCAAGGCAATCCAGGAATACGGCGTTGATGCATTTGCCACCCACTCGGGCGAGCCGCACGCGCGCCTGCAGCGGCTGTGGATGCCGGGCATGATCGGCTCGGTCGACAACGCGCGGCACCTGTACGGCCACCTGGGCGTGAGCCTGCCGGTAGACCGCTACTACGCCGCCCGGCTGCAGAGCATGCCGATGGACGGCGCGGCGGTGCACTGACCGGCGCCGCCGGCCGCGCATCGACCAAAGAAAAACGGGCCGCAAGGGCCCGTTTGTTCAGCGTGTGTTTGGTGGAGCCGGCGTCAACCTTTGTTTAGACGCCGGAGCCTTCATCAGCAATGAATTTAATGTCCATTGGCAGATTGATACCCCCAAATGTACCCCTACGTTCGTTTGCCAGCCCGCCAAGGAGTTCATATGTCCCCTTCGCTTTCCCCAGCTTCCTTGCTCGCCAATTGGATTTCCGGGCTCCCGCAGGATGTTTCACACGTCTTGTTGGCCACTCTCGTGCCGTTGAAGGTCTATGCGGGGATGCCGGGTAATTCGGGCATTCCCAGGCCCACCGAGATCACAAACTGGCTGCTGAGCGGCGGGGACATCGATCCCAGCATACCGGCCTCCAAGGTCCTGACCGTGGTGGCTCACTTTGGGCCCGAACTGGAGAAGCGCGCAGACCATGCCTGGTGGGAGACCTTCGCCGAACACCTTCGCACTGTCGCCAGAAACACAGTCGACGAGTTGATCGAGGAAGGCCGAGAGCACTATCTGTCGGAAGTTGACCGGATGGTTGCCGGGCTGCCGGAGGAAGAAGCTCTCTGGAGAAAAGTCATATCCGAGTGGCGGGCGCTCGTGGCTGGCGCGCTGGCTCCGGCGTCGCTTCGCCAATGGGCATCAAGCGTGACCGCGGAACAGATACAACTGACTGCCGGAGAATCCACCTGACCGCTCGCTCGCTTTACGAATTCCACTGCTATCCACCCATTTTAGCTATGCGACGAGTCTGGTCGCAATCTGCGTTTCACCGAGCTCACAGTCGCGCCGAGCGCCGCTGCTTTCGTCCCGTGGAGCACACTTTGCTTTCAAGGGCGGAGCCGAGCAGCCAATCACCTCGGGGCCCAGGTCTAAAGGCGGAGGTACTCCATGTCAAGCGAACATCCGTTGGTCGGGAAGACGCGTCGAGCGCTGCAGCAGCTCGACAAGCAGATTGCCGTCTATCGACAAGATGTGATTGACCGGCAAGAGCGTGCAAGCCGCGGAGAGCCAGTAGTGCAGTTAATATGGGACTACCCACGAGACTTCATTCGCAACGGCGGAATCATCCGCCCTGGTCGCGGGGTGGCGGACGTCGCTGTCAGTACTGCGGCGCGAGAGCGAGCGCTCAAACTTCTGGACACCCTTATACGGCTACTCGGCAAACAACGGATTCAGGTACGTGTTGAGGGCAAGGCCACGGTTGTGGCTCGTGCTGGGCGGGTCCTAGGACTGCAGATATCCGAGCAGGCGGCGCGTTCGCCGATTTGGCCACAGTACGCACCGAAAGGCTGGGCGGCCACGGGGCGGCTTAAGGTTTCTGTCGCCAATAGCTATGGTGGCTTTCATCTTGTGAAGGACACCGAGGAGGCGCAGGTGGAGGAACTGCTACCGAGCTTGGTTGAGAAGATCGACGCCACGTTGGCCGATGCAGAGCAGCGCGAAATCAATGCAGAGAAAACGCGGGCCACGCGAGCAGAGAAGGTTGCCGCGACAAAGGGTGTCGAGTCTGAACGACTGCGGTCGGAGGCGGAGGGGCAACGTACGCGAGCGGTTGACGATGCGTTCCTGGAAGATCTGTACAGGGAAGCGGCAGCATGGCGTGAGGCAGTCGACATCCGTGCCTACGTCGAGTCGGTGGTGATATCCGCTGGGGATGGGGGTGCCGATCATGCAGCCCTGACAGCGTGGGCCGAGTGGGCCCGGGCTGTTGCTGACGGCTTAAACCCCGTGACCAGGCGATTGCAACAACTTGGTCTCGACATGGCGCTGTCGGCCCGTGCTGTCGGCATGGTGCGTGGCTTGCAAGTCAGTAAGGCTGTCAGCCGCGCCCCGGGCCCGAAAGCGATCAAGATCAAGCAGGTCGTCGAGAAGGTGTCACTTTCGCAGTCCACCATCTACGCCTTGATCGCCAAGGGAAATTTCCCGAAGCCTTTTGATCTGATGCCTGGCCGAGTGGCCTGGCTTGAGGAAGACATAAATGCATGGCTCACGGCGCAGACGGCATTGCGCTCGCCGTGAGCTGGTTCAGCCGATCAGTAGGCTACGTCGCGTCGCGCGATGCTGCAATCTGCGCGGAGATCCATTCCTGGACCTCGGCCTCGATCCATCCACTCGTCCGGCCGAGTTTAATGGGCGCCGGGAAGGTGCCGTCTTTGATGCGTTGGTAGATCGCCGTCGGTCGGAGAGCGACAGCCGAGCACACCTCCGGCAGCTTGATGAGACGGCGTGGTTGATCAGTCATGGTTTGACACCTCCGTGGCCAATTCGCACAGCGTGCGCACCTGGTTGGCGAGATCCGACGCAAGCCACATTAGGCTTTCCTTGATGCTGTCGTCGCTGCGATTGAAGGAATCGAATCCTTCGCCGTGGCAGCGCGTCAGCAGTGCATGAAGTTGTGCGGCCTTCGTGCTGGCCACTGAAGCCGGCTTCTCCGATGCGAAGACGGTCCTCACTTCAGTGGTGCCGCCTTCAAACGCAGCGCTGACGCCGTAGAACATCACCTCTGATACCCATTTCATCGCGATGCCTCCGGTTTCGACGCAGCAAGGTTGATGTCATCGATCAACTTCATGGCTCGTTCCTCGATCATTTCCTGGGTGACCAGGCAAAGGGTCTTCAGGATGCTGATGTCGCATCTGTTTAGTGCCGGCGCTTCGTCGCTGCCGCTCGCTACATCGATGTTGATGCCCATGCGCAGAACGAGCGCCGTGCCGGCCGCCACACTACGCACGGTGTCCAGTGCCTTCATCATCTCCGAGACATAGACGGGAGCAAGTCTGCCGCTGCTGACAGTCTCGAAAGCTTCGTCCGAGAAGAAGCTGTAGGTTGTCGAGAGCTCAGTCATGGTGGACCTCCGTCGTGTCGAATAGACCGGTATGCGAGAGTCCGGCTTCCTTAACAGCTCGATCGAGCGTGGCTCCAATGCGCGGACCGAGATCAAGGGCAAGGCAGTGGAACTGCTCAAAATCGTGGGAGTTTTCGCACTTCTCTGCGGCCCACAGAAGGATGCCGAGCATGCACGAGACGGTGTTGATCTTCCCGCCGATTGCGCCGATGTCGGTCGGGACTACGTTGCACTCGATCATGACGTGCTCCGCTCGACGAAGTCGCAGAAGGCGCTGCGCTGAGCGATGCGGACCTGCTCATTGAGGTCATCGCGAGTGCCGCAGATGTCAGCTACTAGAGCTTCGAGCGTTTCGCTACCAATGCTCGCTAGTCCGGCGATCGTGTGGTCCGTGTCAGCCAGGCGCTCGATGGCAAGCAGGATCGGTCGGAGCCGCTCTGCGAGCTCGTGCGCGCAGGACAGACGGCCGGCGCAATGCTCGAGGACATCGTTGTCGCCTGCAGGACGGGGGGCGTTTCCAATGGTGTCGCTATTGCGGCGATCATTGAAATTGGAGTGTTGCTTTGCTACAGTTTGAGCGGTGGGGGTGCCCACCACTTCCGTAGGGGAAGTGTCTTTTAGCATGTTGCAAGTCCAGTGCTGAGAGTTTGAGATGCCGGCGGTGCAACGTCGGCGCTCCGAGGGCCGCATCAGGTGCAACTGATGTGGCCCTTTTGCTTTTCTGAACGTGCGTTTCAGCGAAAGGCTGCGAGCCTCAGCGGTGGCACACGATTGAAAGCGTTTTGACTGTAATTCCTCGCTCAGCAGTAGTCAAGCAAAATGCTTTCAAACTATCCCGATCACGATTGCCACTCTGCCCACAATCTGGACAGCTGCAGTCTGTTCGGCGGTGAGATCCCAGTCTGGGAATCGCGTCTTGTCAGTGTGATCGGCGGCGACTCGCAGGCCTCCTCCTGGGATATGAAATAGCCGTTTCACGGTGAGTTCGTCACCGATCATTAGCGCATAGATCTTTCCGCTTGAGACTTGCGTGTCCTGCAGGTCTACGACCAGTGTGTCTCCATCTGCAATCCGTGGAAACATTCCGCTTCCCTCAGCCGTGAAGCTGGCCAAACTGGTGCGAAGCAAGCCGCGCCGCTCAGCCCATGACCTTCGTATAGCTTCTCTAGGGGCGCTTTCATCCACGTGCCAAGGCTGCTGCAACTCGCCTTTCCCCGGTGTAAGGCTCAGTTGCGGTATCAGCAGGAATTCCGGGGGCACACTCTGCGCTGGCTCGTTCGGCTCAGATCTTGGCTTACTGGCAATTAGAAGCTCAGGGGCATCTCCGTAGAGACTGTGCTCGCGATCCAGCCACCCCTCCGCCTTACCGAACTGTTTTTCGATCTTCCTGGCGAGGCGATCGCCGATGTTCCTTGTGCCGGTGAGTACTTGACTGACGGACTGCGGGGTGACTTCGAGCCAGCGTGCGATGCCAGACGCGTTAAGGGCGTGAGCCGTCATCAGAAGGCGGAGGTTTTCTTTGCGGATCTCGTTGATGGTTTGCATGACTTAGGCTTCTCGTTGCAATCATTTTGATGAAGTGTAGCAGATACCTCATATCAATCGTTATGATTGAAAGATTAGGCAAAATGCTATAGATTGCACGCATGGACCTAAGAACCTACTTCAAAACGACCAAACCTGCGGACCGCGAGGCGCTCGCACGGGCGGCAGGTACGTCAAGCAACTATCTGTATCTGTGCTCGCGCGGCGAGCGATTGCCTGGTCCTGCTTTGTGTCGGCGGCTGATTGACGTTGGCGGGCCATTCACGCTCTCCGAACTTCGGCCGGATATATGGGGCAATGCATCCCCATCGTTGTCCGCCCAGAGCGCTTTGACACCGGCTGACTGCAATCTGCATGGTTCTCCGCCCTCCCTTCACGCTTTTGTCGAAATGGCAGTGCAGCAGTTCGGCATGTCCGCCGGTGACGCAGAGACGCTTGTGCGCGCCGTTGCGGCCACCGCGGGTATCCCACTCGATGAGGTGGGTCATGGCTGAACTCCCTGAACCCTTGACGCCGGTCGACTGCGACCTGCGCGAGTACCCATTCATGCCACTTGAAGTGAGGCGGCTGCTCACCTCTGAAACGTGGATCCTCGGCACGGGCGACGAGCGTGCCGCGGCGCTCGCCCTGTGGGCGGAGAGTTGGCATCAGGTTCCTGCCGCCAGCCTGCCTAACAACGATCGCATGCTGGCCCATCTCTCGCAGTGCAGGACCTGGAAGAGGGTCAAGGCTCACGTACTGCGCAATTGGGTGGCGTGCGCTGACGGCCGGCTGTATCACCCCACCGTCGCCGAGAAAGCGCTCGAAGGCTGGATCGGCAAGCTGCTGAGCAGCCTGGCTGGCGCGTCTGGCAATGCCAAGCGCTGGGGCATAGAAGTTGATACCGACGCCGTTAAGGGGCAGATCGTGGATGCCGTGCGACGTCTTCAGGCGATCGACCCCCAATCCGAAATCCTCCGCAAAACGCAGGTTCGCAATGTCGTGGTGGGATCGCAACGCGAGTCGCCCCCCGAATCCCCCCCCGACGAAAAAACTATCGCCCCCCGATCTTCAAATGCATCGCCCCCAGAATCGGGGCGCGATCGCAATAGAGAAGGAGAAGGAGAAGGAGAAGGAGAAGGAGATAGAAACCTTAACCCCCTACCCCCTGCTGGCGCAGGGGAGGGGGATCGGCAACCAGCCGCAAGGCTATGCGCGGACGCCGAGCTCAAGGGAGCGCAGGCGAAGGCCAATCCCAAGGCCGCACTTGCGAGCTTGCCGCCTTGGCTGCCGCCGGATTCGTGGGAACGTTGGGAAGCCTTCCGGAAGCGGAAGAGCGCAAAGGCGTGGACCGGGGACGCTCGCAGCTTGTCGCTGCGCACGTTGACGAAACTCCGCGAAGCCGGGCATGACCCCACCGCCGTCATCGACCAGAGCATCGAGCGCGGCTACACGGGGCTCTTCGAACTGAAAGGGCAACATGCAAAGCCGGCGAGCCGACACGGCAACCTCGAATCCCAGGACTACCACGCGGGGGTTGGCGCCGATGGAAGTTTCTGAGACCAAGACGTCCCTCTGCGCACAGCACGGCGAATACGAGTCCCGACGCCTGCTGCGGTTCGGCATCTGGACAGGTTGCAAGCAATGTCAGCTGCAAGCCGAGGAAGTTGAACGAACCGAGCGCGAGCGCGAAGCCGCAGAGCGTGAGTTCGCTCGGCGGGCATCACGTGCAGCAAAGCTGCTCGAGGTGGCGAACCTGCCGCCGCGGTTTGCCGATCGGCGGCTATCGAACTACCGACCGACGTGCGATACGGCGAAGCGCGCGCTTGCGGCAATCACGGAGTATGCGAACGGCTTCGACGAAGCGCTCGAGTCCGGTGCGAGCCTTATCCTCTGCGGCGGCGTCGGTACTGGAAAAACGCACTTGGCCGTTGGCATAGCGCACGCGGTCCTTGCCCGTGACCGCCCCGCGATCTACACGTCTGTCATGGCCGCGGTGCGCGCAGTGAAAGATACCTATCGCCGCGACGCTGAGCGCTCAGAAGCGGAGGTCATCGCTGACTTCGTATCGCCTGACCTACTGATTCTCGACGAGGTCGGCGTCCAGTTCGGTAGCGACACGGAGAAGCTGATCTTGTTCGAGATCATCAACGGCCGCTATGAACATTTCCGACCCACTGTTGTGGTGAGCAATCTTGCCAAGGACTCGCTGGTGCAGTTCCTCGGTGAGCGCGTCATAGATCGACTTCGGGAGGGTGGCGGAAAGATGGTGCTGTTCGACTGGCAAAGCTATCGACGTTGAGCGGAACGCGCAAGCGGAAGCGATGGCTGTAGCAATTGCCACGCCATCGCATTTATTTGGACGGGGGAGTGATGGAAGCAGTTTTCATGGATACGCGGCAGGCGCTGGCGATGGCCTACATGGTCGCGACTCTTGAGCCGCGGCAGCCGGCGCCGTTTCGCAAGGCGCTGATCCAGGCGATGGAGAGTCAGGATCACCTGACTGGTGTTCAGGCGGCATGGCTCAACCAGTTGCGCGGCACGCCCAACGAGAGCACTGTCAACTTTAGCGGCTTGTCCAGCGACGAGGTACGCGCCCAGTGCTCGGCGGTGATCTCTGCGGTGAACTCCAAACTTCCGGCCCCGGAGCAATGGGCGGTGCGCGCCCGGTTCATCCCGGTCGAATTCGAGGACATCCGTGAGGGCGAGTCGCGGGGAAAGCGGTTCTTCTATTCGCGCGAGCGAGTCGAGTCCATACAGCACCTGTCCAGCTGGCTGCCCGCTACCCTGTGTACGGTCAGCGGTCTGGCACGCGACATGCTGACTGCCCGGGTGTATGCCGATGGCGAAAAGCTGGCCATTAGCTTCCGGGATATGGAGGCGGCGTTTGGCGGAAGCCGCATGACCTATGCGCGGGCTTACCGGAAGGTGCGGGCGCATCTGACGGAGCTGGAGCGCGTTGCAGTCGGCAGGTTGGCACCGTACTTCGAGCGCACCGGCCTGGTCGAGCCGGAAGAAAGTGCAGCTTGACAGGGTGTGACAGCGACCCTAGAATTTTCCCAAATTGCAGAGTCACGTCCAAAGCCCGCCGCGAGCGGGCTTTCGCACATCCGGCCTACGAAAAGGAATCGAGATGGAAAAGGGACGAGCGTATCGGCGCGCCCAGGCGGCGCGACTGAAGGCGAAGCGACGGCGCTACCGCAACGCTGCGCGGGGCGAACGGGATGTTGGTTTGCTGCTGCATACCGCCACGCGGTGCAGCTGTTGGATGTGCGGCAATCCTCGGCGGTATTGGGGAGAGCGCACGATTCAGGAAATCCGGCAGAGTCAGCCAGGGCTGTACGAAAGCTGAAGGTATAGACCCGCCCGGATCACTCCCGGCGGGGCTTTTTCATTTCACGACCACGTGGTTGAGACGGGCAAGTTCGCGGATGGAAAGCCGCTGCGGTGGATTCGGTGGAAGAACAACGTCATCAAGTACCAGGTCCAGTATTTGTTGCGAGCAGGAGATAAAGGACACGTCCGTCGCAATATTAAGGCTGCTCGAATTAATCCCCACGACTTTCCCGCTGACATCAAAGACCGGACCGCCGCTCGATCCACCGTGGAGATGAATCGACGTCTGGAAGCACGGCCCGGGCATCATCGAGCTATCCCGGCCATTAGGATAAATTTCTTCGACTTCACCTGCATAAAATGCGGGATTGAAAAAGGCCTTGTGCTTGCCACCATCCTCTGTTCGAAGTTCGATGGTGCTGTTGGGGTACGCATAGGTGTGGAGCCGCTCTCCTATTGATGGCATCCGGTCGGAGAGTGTCAGGACCGTGTTTGTCAACGCTTCGCCACTATCGTTGGCCATCTGATATGTCACTCCGACGGCGATATCGGCACCGTTGTGCACATAGAACTTATGAATGGGCCGTTCAACAAAGGTACCCCCAGCGGTGAATTGAATGACCGCTGCGGGGCATTTGAGGTCCGCTATCTCTTTGGCCACGTGACCAGCCGTCACAAAAACGCCATTCATAGTGATGAAAAAACCCGTTCCAATAAACCGAATTTCCGAGTCGCTCAGTTGGGCAATTATTGGAAAGATGCTGGAGCGGTCCGTGACCGGTTGACCATCTCCATTCCGGACAAAGTAGTCTGACTTGTTTGCCTGGCCGATCATCGCCGCGGGCTTATTCCGATTGTTTCGTTTTGGCGAAGGCCTAGAACGCTTACGGGATTTGGGCATTTGGAGCATATCCATGGACTAGATCCCGCAGTGTATCGAATTCACCGAGTCGGTCTCGACACCCCAAGGCGCCGTTTTCCACGTCGGATCATTCCCATGCCATCGAAAGTCATGTCCGCCCAGGGCAACCCCTTCGTGCTGGCGCTGATGGACGCGCTTGGTCTGCCGAAGCACACCAGGTCGTTCGTGCTCCGGTGCGAAGTGGGTCAGGCCGTCACCGTCCAGTGCACCTACATGCCTCAAGCCGACGGCGTGGAAGCCTTCGACGCTCGTCCGTTGCTGGCCGAGTACAAGCTCGTGCCGGCCAGCGCCGTCACGGCGGGTGACCCGGCGGAAGCGTTCGTTGATGAGGATCCCGGCGGTGCTGTCACGGTGGTCCAGCACATCAACCTGGCGCCCGGCACCGATGCCGTTGCCATTGCTCAAGCGATGCGGCGGGCGAAGGATGCTGCAGTCGCCGGGATTGATGCGCAACTCGGCCGCCCCGTCATTCCTCAGCCCCAACCCCTTCGAGGCCAGACTGCAATCATTCCTGCGGCTGCCAGCTGGATCGGCATCGGCGCGGTGTGTGCTGTTGCCGCCGGGACCTACGTCATGGGGCTCTGGTAATGACCAAGCGCGGGCGCCTACCAACCCTGGGCGCCAGGGTGGCGCAGGCCAGCACCCGCACGCCCACCATGCAGCCAGGCTCGTGGCGCACCAGCGCGCTGACCAGCGCCCAGCGGGGCTACGGCTACCGGTGGCAGCAGGCACGGGCGGCCTTCCTGCGCGAGCATCCGTTCTGTGTGTACTGCCTGCGGGAGCGGCGGATCGCGGCCGAGGCGGTGGCCGAGGTGATCGTGGACTGTGCGGCGCGCGGTATCCCGCTGCCCTATGGCAACGTGGTCGACCACATTCGGCCGCACCGGGGCGATCAGACGCTGTTCTGGGATAAGGCGAACTGGCAAGTGCTTTGTCAGACCCACCACAGCAGAGACAAGCAGCGGCAAGAGACTCTAGGGCGCTGAGCCCACAGAAATGACGAAGCCCCGACAGCGTTAGCGCGCTGCCGGGGCTTCTTGCTTTCCACCAACTGTAAGGAGTTGGCTTTGGCTGGAAGAAATCATACAGCGCTCGGCGATGGCCGGGTGCACACGAACGGGTATGTCATGGAGCGCAGAGCTTCCCACCCGCTTGCTGATGCTGAAGGCCGTGTCTATCAGCACCGGCGCGTGCTCTACGACGCGATTGGCGCTGGTCCGCATCAATGCCACTGGTGTGGCGCGGGTGTCGATTGGACATGCCTGCATGTCGATCACCTGAATGAGCAGCAACTGGACAATCGTCCAGGCAATCTCGTTCCATCTTGCATGAGGTGCAACATCGCCCGCGGTCTGCCCAAGATGCGGCAGGCCAAGAAGGCGAACGGTCGACTGCTGACCGCGCATGGTATGACGATGTGCGTGTCCGACTGGTCAAGGCACCTCGGCTTGGCGCGCTGGACGATCATGGGACGGCTTGCGCGGGGTATCGCCCCCGAAGAAGCGCTGTGTTCCGAGCGTGCGCGATGCGGCCCGGCCCGCCGACGGATGCCACGCCCAGAGTATGTGGTGCAGATAGGCGCACCCGCAGGGCAGGAGAACGCACCATGATGCCGCCCCTGAAGACCAGCCACACCAACGCCATGCTGGGCGCCCCAGTGGACTGGGACCCGGCAGTGCATGGCGAGTGCCTTGGCTTGCCCGTGCACCATGACCAGCAGCAGGGCGTCTGGCTCTCGTGGTACCAGCCAACCGAGCAGGACATCGCCAACATCCTGGCCGGCGTGCCGATTCGGCTGTCCGTCTTCGGGAATGGCCATCCGCCTGTCGCAATCTCTGTCACGGCAGGCACAGAGCCGTAGCTGGCACGGTCCTTGTCCGGCTCCACTCCGCGCTTTAACGACATAAGAACAAGAACCGAAAGCAGGGCGAGGGTTCTAGCGCACCGCGTTGGTGCGATTGGGGCATGCGTCACGCCCGGTCGACTCGTGGGTTCGGCCAAGCGGCCCGGAATGTGGTGTTTGAGCCATGCGGAAGGCCAAAAGGGAGGGTGGGGCGGAAGTCTGGCGGGTTCGCCGGGCCTAGACCGCCCGTTCCCCCACGCAGAGGTTTTTTTCCTCCGGCCGGAATTTCAGCCCGGCCGGGTTATTGCGCAGAATTCGAAATATGGCGAGACCGACATACAAACCGACCGTGGCGACGCGGCGGAAGGTCGCTATTGCCGCCGGCGCAGGCATGTCGCACGAGGAAATCGCCATCGGCTTGGGCATTTCCCGCAACACGCTGGAGAAGCATTTCGAGGCGGAGCTGTCGCACGGCGCGTACGCCAAGCGGCTCGAAGTCCTGGTGGCAATGCACGCCGCTGCGAAGAAGGGCAACGTGGCCGCGCAGAAGGCGTACACCGCGATGCCCATGCCGCGCGCCGCTGCGACGCCGCTGCCGCCTGACGAAGCGGGCGCGCCGAAGCCGAAGGCCCCGGCCAAGGGCAAGAAGGAGCAGGCGCAGGCTGAAGCGCTGACGGCCCAGGCCGGTACCGACTGGCAGGACCTGCTGCCGGGCTCGGCGGCGCTGCAATGACGTGGGATCTGTCCTGTCCCGACTGGGAAGACCGCCTGCGCACCGGCCGGCCGCTGGTGCCGGATCTCCCGCTCAACCAGGCGGAGGGCGATCGGGCGGTGGCTGTGCTGAACAAGCTGCGGCTCGCGGACGTGCCGGGCACGCCGACGCTGGCAGACGCCACGGGCGACTGGTTCCGCGACCCCACCAGGGCGCTGTTCGGCTCGCTTGACCCGATCACGCAGGCGCGGCGCATCCGCGAACTGTTCCTGCTGGTGCCAAAGAAGAACAGCAAGACGACGAACGGCGCGCTGCTGATGCTGACGGCGCTGCTGCTGAACCGCCGGCCGCACGCGTCCATGATCATGACGGCGCCCGTGCAGGACGTCGCGACCCTGGCGTTCGACGCGGCGCACGGTGCGATCGAACTCGACCCGGTGCTGCAGAAGAAGCTGCACGTGCGCGAGCACCTGAAGAAGATCGTCCACCGGGAGACGAAGGCCGAGCTCGAGATCATGTCGTTCGACCCGTCCGCGCTGACTGGCCAGAAGCCGGTGGCGGTTCTGATCGACGAATTGCACGTGGTGGCCAAGATGAGCAAGGCCGCCAGCGCCATCCGGCAGCTGCGCGGCGGGATGCTTCCGTTTCCGGAGGCGTTCATGGCGTTCATCACCACGCAGAGCGAAGAAGCGCCGGTGGGCGTCTTCAAGGCCGAGCTGATGAAAGCCCGGGCGATTCGGGACGGCCGCCAGCGCGGCGCCATGCTGCCGGTGCTGTACGAGTTCCCCCCGGCGATGCAGAAGGACCCGTCGCAGTGGCAGAACCCGGCGAACTGGCCCATGGTTACGCCGAACAACGGCAAGTCCATCACGGTAGCTCGGTTGCAGGAAGAGTTCGAGACCGCCCGCAACACCGGCGAGGAAGAGCTGCGCGCGTGGGCGTCGCAGCACTTGAACGTCGAGATCGGTCTGGCGCTGCGGTCTGACAGCTGGGCCGGCGCCGAGCAGTGGGAGAACCAGGCGGCGCCGAAGCGCTGCACCCTGCCTGCGTTGCTGCGCCGATGCGAAGTGATCGACGTGGGCGTGGACGGCGGCGGCTTGGACGACTTGCTCGGGCTGGCTGCCGTGGGCCGATGCCGAGAAACGGGGGACTGGCTCGCGTGGTGCAAGGCCTGGGCGCATCCGATCGTGCTGGAGCGCCGAAAGTCCGAGGCCGCCAAGCTGCTAGACCTGGCTGCGGCCGGCGATCTGGTGATCGTCGACGCGATTGGCGATGACGTCGAGGAACTGGCGCAGGACGTCCTGAAAATCTACGAAGCCGGGCTGCTGGACAAGATCGGCGTCGACCCGAGCGGCATCGGCGCAGTGCTGGACGCACTGTCCGCAGCCGGCATCCCGGAGAAGAACGCAAAAGGCGAGGACATGATCGTCGGCATCACGCAGGGCTACAAGCTCAACGGCACGATCAAGACCGCGGAGCGCAAGCTCGCCGAAGGCACGCTGTGGCATGGCGGCACGGACCTGATGAACTGGTGCGTCGGCAACGCCAAGGTGGAGCAGCGCGGCAACGCGATTCTGATTACCAAACAGGCCAGCGGCACGGCCAAGATCGACCCGCTGATGGCGCTGTTCAACGCCGTCGCGCTGCTGTCGCTAAACCCTGAATCGATGGGCGGTCTGGACGACTGGCTGTCGAATCCGATTGTGGCGGGCCACGCATAATGAAATTCAACCTCACACGTGTTGCGCACGGCGTCCGCGCGGCCATCGACGGCTTCGTCCGCTCGTTCGATCTGACCGATCCGGAGCTGTACACGCGCACCGCGGCGATTGAGGCAGGCGTCGAAGTCACGCCCAAGGCTGTGATGCAGCTGGATGCGGTGTGGAGCTGCGTCCGGCTGATCTCCGAGACGATTGCGACCTTGCCGCTGGCGATGTACGAGCGGACCTCCGCCGGCAAACGCGTGGCGCCGCAGCATCCGCTGCACTTCGTCATCCACGACCAGCCGAACGCGGATTCGACAGCATCGGTGTTCTGGGAGGCCATGGTGGCGGCGATGCTGCTGCGCGGCGCCGGGCGGGCGGAGAAGCTTTACGTGGGCGAACAGCTGGTCGGCCTGTCGTACCTGGACCCGGACAAGCTCACCTGCACGCGGGACTACAACACCGGCCGCAGGAAATTTACGTATCCGCGTCCCAACGGCACGCTGCGGGAGATCCCTGAGTCCCGAATCTGGACCATTCCGGGCTTCACGCTCGACGGCATCAATGGCGTCTCGGTGATCGCCTACGGTGCCAAGGTGTTTGGCAACGCGATGGCGGCGGACAAGGCCGCCGCTCAGACGTTCAAGTCGGGGCTGCTCCAGACCGTCTACTACAAGATGGCGGCGTTCTTGAACCCCAAGCAGCGCGCGGAGTTCAAGGCCAATCTGCAGGGCTCGGTCGAACGCGGCGAGACGCCGTTGCTGGAGGGCGGGACGGATGTCGGAACCATTGGCATCAAGCCATCCGACGCGCAGCTGCTGGAGTCGCGCGGCTACTCGGTGGAGGCGATCTGCCGGTGGTTCCGCGTGCCGCCGTGGATGGTGGGGCATACAGAGAAATCCACCAGCTGGGGCACCGGCATCGAACAGCAGATGATCGGTTTCCTGACGTTCACGCTGGCACCTTGGCTGAAGAGGATCGAGCAGGCGATCAGCAAGGACCTGCTCCGTCCCGGCGAGCGTGCGCGCTACTACCCGAAGTTCTCCGTCGAAGGGTTGCTGCGTGCGGATAGTGCCGCGCGCGCTGCTTTCTACGCCGCGATGGTGAACAACGGCATCCTGACGCGCGACGAGGTGCGCGAGCTCGAAGACCGCGAGCCGATGGGCGGAAACGCCGCGGTGCTGACCGTCCAGTCGGCCATGACCACGCTCGACGGGCTCGGCACCGCCGATGCCAGCGGCGCCAACAACGCGAGGGCGGCGTTCCGCGCCTTCCTCGGCCTCCAAGACGACCAGAAGAGGGACTAATCCCATGAGCAAGAAGACGCTTCCGGGTGCGCCGGAGGGGCGCCCCTGCGCCGGAATTTCGAGCCAGCTGCAACCGCGCGCGCTCGACCGCTGGCATGCCAACGTGCGCGCCGCCTCTGACGACGACGCCGAGCGCACGATCAGCGTCTACGACGTCATCGGCTACGACTACTGGTCCGGCGACGGCGTGACCGCCAAGCGCATTGCTGGCGCGCTGCGCGGCATGGGCGCCGGTCCGGTGACGGTCAACGTCAATTCCCCTGGCGGCGACATGTTCGAGGGCCTGGCCATCTACAACCTGCTGCGCGAGCACGACGGCGAGGTCACGGTGAAGGTGCTCGGGCTTGCCGCGTCGGCTGCGTCGATCATCACGATGGCCGGCGATAAGGTGCAGATTGCGCGCGCTGGTTTCCTGATGATCCACAACGCCTGGGTGATGGCCATCGGCAACCGGAATGACCTGATCGAGGTGGCGGCCACGCTGCAGCCCTTCGATGATGCGATGGCCAGCATCTACGCGGCGCGCACCGGCCAGGACATCAAGGCCATGGCCAAGCTCATGGACGCCGAGACGTGGATCGGCGGGCAGGCCGCCATCGACGACGGATTCGCGGACGACTTCCTGCCGTCCGACCAGGTCAAGAAGGGGGAGGGCAAGGCCAATGCTTCGGCCATCCGCCGCATCGAGGCCGCGCTGCGGTCGAGCGGCATGCCGAAGTCCGAGGCCATGCGCCTCATCAGCGAATTCAAGTCCGGTCAGGGTGATCCTGCCGGCGGCGGTGCGGGTGATCCCACCGGACGCAGCGCGGGTGATCCGCCTGCTGTAGCAGCGAAGTCGTTCCTGGAAACGCTGCACGCGTTCTCCCTGTAGATCGATCTTTCACACCATCCCACGAGGACAATCCATGAAACCGATTCACCTGAAGAAGACCGCCACCGCCATTCTGATGGCGCTCGGCGAGACGGCCTACGGCGTCCTGTTTCGCTACATGAAGCGCACCGGCATGGTGCTTGCGTTCGGCGACGATGACGTCAAGGAGATCAAGGCATCCCTCGACAAGATCAGCGGCGACGTGAAGGCGGCCGGCGAAAAGGCGCTGGCCGAGGCCAAGGCCGCCGGCAAGCTGTCGGAGGAAACAAAAGCCGAGGTCGACAAGCTGCTGGTGACGCAAGGTGAACTGCAGGCCAATCTGCAGGCCACTCAGCAAGCGCTGGCCAAGCTCGAGGCGAACGGTGCTGGCGGCGACGTGCAACACGAATCGTTCGGTCAGCGTTTCGTGAACAGCGACGATTTCAAGGCCTTTGCTGGCAAGACCACGCCGCGCGGCCGCGTCGACATGACTTTCCATGCCGCGATCACGACGCTGACCACGGATGCGGACGGCTCAGCCGGTGATCTGGTGACGGCGACGCGCCTGCCGGGCGTCATTGCTCCGCCTGATCGTCGCATGACCGTGCGCGACCTGATCACCCCGGGCCGTATGGACGGTCAGGTGCTCGAATACGTGAAGGAAACGGGGCTCACGAACAACGCAGGGATGGTCGCCGAGACGGCCAAGAAACCCGAGTCGACCCTGAAGTTCGACATGGTGACCACCTCGGCCAAGGTCATCGCGCACTTCGTGAAGGCGTCCCGCCAGATCCTGAGCGATGCCTCGCAACTCGCGAGCTACATCGATGGACGCCTGCGCTACGGCCTCGCGTTCAAGGAAGAACAGCAGTTGCTGAATGGCGATGGCACGGGCCAGAACCTCCTGGGCATCATCCCGCAGGCCTCTGCGTTCGTGGCGCCGTTCGACCCGGCCGGTACCGAGACGAACATCGACAACATCCGTCTTGCCATGTTGCAAGCCGCGCTCGCCGAGTTCCCGGCCACGGGCATTGTGATGCACCCGAGCGACTGGGCGCGAATCGAGTTGCTGAAGGACACGACGGGCCGCTACATCATCGGCAACCCGCAGGGTGTGGCGCAGCCGACGCTCTGGGGGCAGCCGGTGGTGGCCACGCAGGCAATCTCGGTCGACAAGTTTCTGACCGGGGCGTTCAAGCTCGGCGCGCAGGTGTTCGATCGCTGGGAAGCCCGCGTCGAGGTGGCCACCGAGAACGAAGACGACTTCGTGAAGAACCTGGTCACCATCCTGGCCGAAGAGCGCCTGGCGCTGGCCGTGTACCGGCCGGAGGCCTTCATTTACGGCGACTTCGGCAACGTGACCTGATCGGCGCCAGCCGCTCAGCCGGGCCCGCTTCGGCGGGCTTCTGTCACCTCCTGGAGATCATCATGAAGATCAAGTTCAAGGCGCCGGATCCGCGCGCTGGCGCGGTCGTCCAGTTGGACAGCAGCCGCGCGCAGCATTTCATCGACACGGGCGCTGCCGTGCTGGTGAAAGAGGACGAATACCGCTCGACCGTGGCGCGCGCCGAACTCGACAAGGCGCTGGCCAGCCTGCCGGGTGAAAACGACGATCCGGACTACGTGGTCGGTGCCATGCGGTCGCACTTCAAGGGACTGTTCACCGATGACGATGAAGCCAAGGTGCGCGAGTTGGTGAAGGCGCCTGGTGGCGCGCCGGTCGTCCAGCCGGACAGCGAGCCGGCGGCCGAGCCCCGAGTCGAGCCTGTCTCGGCTGCGGACGAGAAGCCGGCCGCCGAGACGAAGCCCAAGGGCAAGTCGAAGGGAGCCTGACATGCCGATCCTCGCTCTCGACATGGTGAAGTCGCACCTGCGGGTCACGTGGCCGGACGAGGATCAGCTGATCGGCCTGTACCTGGCCGCCGGTGAAGGCGCTGCGGTGTCGTTCCTGAACCGGAAGGTCTACCCGGACCAGTCAACCTTGGACGCCGCGGTGCTGGCCGGCACGGCCGGCGACGATCCGATGGTGGCCAACGCCGAGGTCCAGGCGGCCGTCCTGCTGACGGTCGGCCACCTGTACAGCAACCGCGAGGACGTGGTGGTCGGCGCAACGGTCGACGAGTTGCCGCGGGGCGCGCGCGATCTGCTGCAGCCGTACCGTGTGGGGCTGGGCGTATGAGGGCCGGCCAGCGCAGCGAGCGCGTCGAGATCCAGCGGCCGGCGGACGGCCAGGACGATCTGGGCCAGCCGACGGTAGGTTGGGTGACCGTGCGGCCGGTGTGGGCCAACATCCTGCACAGGTCCGGCATCGAGGCCATCCGCGCCGATGCGCCGGCATCGATCGTGCAGGCCAGCGTTCGCATTCCGTGGCTGGCGGCCGACGGCGTGACCACGGCCATGCGCGTCCTGTGTGCCGACGGCACGGCGTACGGGATCAAGGCGATCCTGCCGGACCGCGTGAAGCGCCAGTTCGTGGATCTGGTGTGCGAGACAGGGGCGGCAGATGGCTAACTCCGCTGAAAAGGTGGTCGTGGAGGCGCTGAAGACCATCGTCGATCTGAAGGTATTCCCCGACGTGGCGCCCACCGGAACGGCGGGGCCATACGTCACCTACCAGGCCGTCGGCGGGCAGGACGTGAACGGGCTGGACGGGCCCGCCGACCTGGAGAACCAGCGCGTGCAGATCACGGTGTGGTCTCTCAAGCGCGCAGATACGGTGGACACCATGCGCGCCGCCCGTACGGCGCTGGTGGCTGCCGGTGGCCTGCCGATTGGCGCGGCCGTCAGCCAATACGAGGAAGACACCAAGCTGTACGGTAGCCGGCTCGACTTCAGCATCTGGTATCGACCCTGAGCAGTCCCCACAACCGATTTTCCCTCGCCCGCCCTGCGCGGGCTTTTTCATTCCGAAGAGGTCAACATGCCATCTACCGCAATTTCCGCGCAGGGCTCGAAACTGGAAATCTCCAGCACCGCAGGCTCGGCAAAGACGCTCACCGCCATCGCGTTGGGCTTTCCGACGATTCTGACGTCCGCTGCCCACGGCCTGACCAACGGTGACGTCGTGACCCTGGCCGGCCTGACTGGCGCCGATGCCGCGACGCTGAACGGCCAAACCGTGGCGATCAAGAACGTCACCACCAACACGTTCGCCGTGGACATCAACACGGGGGGCAAAACGATCACGGCCGCCGGCTCGGCCACGCCGCTGAACTGGACGAAGATCGAGAACCTGATCTCGTTCAACGGCTTCGACGGCCAGGCCAGCGAACTGGACGTCACCGACCTCGACTCGACGGCCAAGGAATTCATGCTGGGCCTGCAGGACTGGGGCACCTTCAGCTTCGACGTGAACCGCGACTTCAACGATGCGGGCCAGCAGGCTGTCGATGCTGCGAAGCGCGCGGGGGCCCAGCGTTCGTTCAAGCTGACGCTGCCGAACTTGAAGACGAAGACGTTCAACGCCTACGTCAAGAACAGCCCGCTCGAAGGCGGCGTCGACCAGGTGCTGAAGACCTCGGGCGTGACGCTGCGCATCACTGGCGACGTGGTGGACGCATAACATGGCACTCCTATCGAAGGCAGCGATTCTCGAAGCGGTGGACCTCAAGACTGAAGACGTCGAGGTCCCCGAGTGGGGTGGGACCGTGCGTGTTTCGGTAATGACCGGCACAGCGCGGGATCGGTTCATGGAGCTACAGGCGGAGGGTGGGGAGAAGAAGACGCCTGTGAGCCTGTTCCAGGCGCGCTTGTTGGTCTCGTGCGTTGTCGACGACAGCGGGGCTTTGGTGTTCGGTCCGGAAGACGTGGAGCCGCTGAGGCAACGTAGCAAGGCGGCCATTGACCGCGTCGTGGACGTGGCTATGCGCCTGAACAAGATCGGCGCTGACGCGGTGGAGGATGAGGTAAAAAACTCCGGAGCCGCCCAGAGCGGCGATTCTGGATCCGCCTCAGCATCGACTTCGGTATCCCAGTAAGAGAGCTTCAGCAGCGTGTCACCAGCGCGGAGTTTGTCGAGTACATGGCGTCCTATCAGCTCGACCAGCGAGGCGGTCACTACGACGATCTCCGGGCGGGCGCAATAGCTTCAGTCATCGGAAATGTTCACCGGGATAGAAAGCGCCATCCGGAGCCATTCTCCGAACTCGACTTCACCCCTTGGAACGAGTATTCGCGCGAACGACGCGCTGCTGAGCCGATCCTGCTCGACGACGCTGACGCGCAGTCGGACCTGATCTCACGAACGATGTTTCCCCCGAGGACGTGATGGCATCACATCTGCGCATCGAGAATCCGGAAGGCTTGACATCTGCTTTGAGATCGCTCGAGGCAGTAGCAAGCGAGTCGGTTCTCCGACAGGCTGCAGTAGCTGGCGCCCGCGTTATTCACGCGGAGGTCAAGCTTCGTGCGCCTGTCGATCTCGGAATATACGAAGGAAAGAGTGGCAAGCATCCAGCAGGCTTCCTGCGGGACAACATCCTGATCGCGTACGACAAGGAACGATCGGCGGATGGCTTGCGGGCGACGTATCTGGTGACTTGGAGTAAAGAGGCGTTCTATGGGCGCTTTCTCGAGCATGGCACATCGAAGATGGCAGCGAAGCCGTTCCTTCGGCCCGGCTATGAGGCTAGAAAGCGGGACGCTGTGAAGGCCGTGCAATCGGTGATCCACGAGAAGGTGAAGGAGTTGACGAATGGCCGATGAAACAGTCGTTCGTGTCACAGCGGATGCGGATGGTTACATCTCTGCGATAGAGAAAGCGCGGAAGAGCGCTGTGGACTTTGCGAGCAGCCAAGACACCATTCGCCAGCGGTTGACGAACTCGGTCGCGGCCGTCGATGCAGCTCGTCAGGCTCTCAAGGCGCAAGGCGACGAGGCACTTTCCGCGTTCAACAAGTCCTCCCGGACCGCTGAAAAGTGGCTGACGCAACTTCAGCGGCAGGCGAGTGAAGCGGGAAAGACTCGCGAAGAACTCATGCGCCTGCGCGCTGCTGAGTTGGGCGTCTCCGAGGCAGCCGAGAAGTACATCGCGCAGATCGAATCAGGCAAGGATCGCGTAGGAATGTCTGCGGCTGCCATGAACGCAGCAATGCGATCAGTGCCAGCGCAAATGACCGACATCGTCACGCAGCTGGCCGGCGGCCAGAGCCCGCTGCTGATCCTAACCCAACAGGGCGGACAGCTGAAGGACATGTTCGGCGGGATTGTGCCGGCCGTGCGGGCGCTCGGCACGTATGTCGCCGGCCTGGTCAATCCGTTCACGCTGACCGCCGCGGCGGCAGCCGCGCTCGGCTATGCCTTCTACGCGGGGAACAAGGAAGCCAAGGAGTTCAACAACACCCTGGTGCTGACGGGCAACTATGCCGGCCAGACGGCCTCGTCGTTCCAGGCGCTTGCGCAACAGGTCTCCGTCGACGCCAACTCGTCGTTCGGCGATGCACGAGAAGTGCTGATGGACCTCTCGAAGAGTGGGCGCTACACCGCCAGCGAGATCGAGGGCCTCGGTAACGTCATCATCCGGACTTCGCAGCTGAGCGGCGAATCCCTGGAGAACGTCAGCAAGGATTACGCGAAGCTGGCCGAGGATCCTGCGAAGTGGGCGGCAGAGCACAACCAGTCCATGCACTTCATGGACGTGGCGACCTATCAGCACATCACGGCGCTGCAGGAGGCGGGCGACAAGCACGCCGCGATTCAGGCTGTGATCGAGGCTGCGACGGCGCAGGTGGCCAACGCCTCGGTGAAGAACCTTTCCGTGGCGGGCCAGGCGTGGCGCGACCTGACGCAGACGGTCTCCCGATTCTGGGAAGAGACGAAGAAGGGTCTATCGACCGGGCCGACGCTGCAGGACCGCATCGACACGCTGATGGGTGAGCGCGGCGGTATCCAGCACAACCCGCTGGCGTCTGGCCGTGTCGCCCAGATCGACCAGCAGGTCGCGCTGCTGCAGGAGCAGCAGCGGATGGAGCAGCGCGCCGCTGAAACCTCGGCGGCCAACGCGCGTCGGCAGGAGGCGGCCATTGCCGCACAGCAGCGCATCGACAAGATGGCCGACACGGTCATGTCGAACGCCCAGCGGCGCCAGAAGGAGCTGGAGAAGCTGCAGAAGGACCGCCAGGACATTCTGGCGGCGGGCGGCAAGTTCTCGGACGAGGACTATGCCAACCTGGTAGCCGGCATCAACTCCAAGTACAAGGACCCGAAGGTCGCCAAGCCGAAGAAGGAAAAGGCGTACCAGGACGACGCAGCCACCCGGTTTCTGCAGCAGCTGCGCGACCAGGATGCCGCCGCGCGCGCGGCGCTGGACTCGTCCGAGAAGCTGACCGGCGCTGAGAAGCAGCAGGCCGAATTCCTGCAGAAGATCGCCGACCTGAAGGGCAAGGACATCCTGACGGCGGACCAGAAGAGCCTGCTGGCCAACCAGGACGCCATCAAGGCGCAGCTCGCCCAGAACGTAGAGCACGAGCGGGCGCTGAAGTACAAGGAAGAGATCGCCAAGCTGGAAGACCGGTCCGCCGCGGTGAACGCGCAGATCGGCAACTACCAGAAGTCGCAGGCTGAGCAGTACCAGCGCCAGCTCGATGCCATGGGTCGGGGCAGCGATGCGCAGCGGCAGGCGGAGCAGGTCAAGTCGATCTACACCCAGTACCAGAACCTGCAGTTGCAGCTGGAAAAGGCAACGCCGGAGGCCGCGCGCGGTTCCGAGGCGTACCTGAAGGCGCAGCAGGACATCCGCGACGGCCTCGACAAGTCGCTTCAGGACTACGACACCTACTACGCGACGCTGAAGGAGAAGCAGGCGGACTGGGTCAACGGCGCGACCGAGGCCATGGCCAATTATGCGGATTCGTCGCGCAATGCCATGGCGCAGGCGAGCAACGCCGCCACCAACGCGTTCAAGCGGATGGAGGACGGCATCGTGGCGTTCGCCACTACCGGCAAGTTCAACTTCGGCGATTTCGCGCAGGCGGTGATCGCGGACCTGATTCGCATCCAGGCGCGCGCGGCGCTGTCGGGGCTCTTCACGCAGCTGGGTGGCCTCATCATGGGGGCGGCCGGCGGCGCGGCGGGCGCGGATACCGGAACGGCTGGCATCTCGAGCACGTCGCCGGTCGACATGTCGTCGGTGCAGGGGATCGAGTTGCGCGCGGCCGGCGGCCCGGTGAGTGCCGGGCAGCCGTACATCGTCGGCGAGGTGGGGCCCGAACTGTTCGTTCCGCCGGCGTCGGGGAGCATCGTGCCCAACAGCGCGCTTAGCGCGGGCGCTGCGGGTGGTGGCAACGTGACGATCATCCAGCACATCAACGTTGATAGCAGGTCCGATCAAGCGTCGATTGTGCAGGCCATGAAGGCAGCCAAGGACGCTGCTGTGGCCGAGGTACGGTCTAACCTGGCACGCGGCGGCGACCTGCAGCAAATGGCAAGGAGATAGCGGATGCCAACGATCGATTGGCCATTGAGCCTTGTGCCGGCGAAGTCGACGTGGGGCCTTCAGTCGAATACGGAGGCGTTCACGTCGCCGCTGAACCGCTCGGTGCAGACCGTCGAGCGGCCCGGCGCGCGGTGGAAGGCGTCGTGGGAGTTCCCACCGAAGAACGATTTCGAGCGTGGCTTGCTGGAGGCGTTCCTGGCGTCGCTTGGAGGGATGGCGGGCAGGTTCACCGTGTGGCCGCACCAGCGGCCGGGTAACTCGCTGTATAGCCCGATGGTCAACGGGAACCTGACGGACTTCCGCATGCTCCCTTCGTTCAATTGGGCCCCGAACGCGGTTGTCCTGCGGGCAGGGGACTACATCGCTGCCGGCGGCGAGCTGAAGATTGTGACGGCCGATGTGGCGACCAATGCGATCGGCCTTGCCACGATCCCGGTTTCGCCGCCGTTCCGCAAGCAGCCGGGGAACCTTGCGCCGATCACAACGGACCGGCCGCGCGCCACGATGATGCTGGCAAGCGATGAGTACTCGATCTCGGTCTTGCCTGGCCGTATCTCCGACGCGGTAGTGATTAGCGCCGTCGAGGTGTTCCTATGAATCGCAGCATGGATGCGATCACTGCCAGTGCGGTCACGGCCTGGCACGTGCCATACGTCTACTTCGTGAAGATGGACTTTCCGTCGGCGGCGCTGTGCGTTTGCAGCGCCGGTTACGACATGCAGTGGAACGGCCTGACATGGCTGGGCCTCGGCATGCTTGGCTCCATCGACGCCATCCAGGAGCAGGCGAGTCTGGAAGCGATCGGCCTGCGGTTGACGTTGTCCGGGGTGCCAACGGACGTCATCGAGATCACTCTGGCGGAACAGTACCAAGGGAAACCGTGCCAGGTGTGGCTGGCTCCGCTGCGAGAGGACATGCAACTGCTGAGCGATCCGGTTCGCGTGTTCAGCGGCCGGATGGACGTCCCGGACATCGAGGTCGGCGACACGGCGACCATCACCGTGGCGGTTGAGTCTCGGATGGTGTCGTGGGAGCGCGCCAAGGTAAGGCGTTACAACAACGAGGATCAGCAGAGCCGGTACCCGGGCGATCGCGGCTTCGAGTTTGTTGCACAGATGGTGGAGAAGAATCTCTCGTGGGGCAGGTGATGCAGCGGTTCGAGGATTGGCCGACGCGGCTTGCCGCGTTCATCGAAGCCCACCTGGAGCGGGCTTTTTCATGGGGCGAGGCAGACTGCTGCCTCTTCGTATGCGACGGGGTCGAGGCACTTACCGGGCACGATCCGGCCGCCCGCTGGCGTGGTCTCTACACCAGCGAGAAGGCTGCCCGCCGGCTGATGCGAGACAACGGCGGCGTGCGTGGGTTGGCAGCTCTTGCCTTCGGCCCCCCCGTGGTGACCGCGATGGCCGGACGCGGCGACGTCGTGCTGATCGACACACCGGCCGGTGAAGCCCTTGCTCTGCACGCCGGGAACGTGATTGCCGCGCAGGGCGAGCACGGTATCGAATTCCACCCGATTGGCGCGGCGAAGGCCGCCTGGAAGATTTAGGAGACGCGCATGCCAGCAGCAGCGGCAGCAGCAGTTGCCTCAGCAGCTTTCGCGACTGCAGGTGGTGTCGCAGCCGGTGTCGCGGCCGTGGCCGCAGCCACGATTGCATACGGGGTGACGTACGCAGTGGTTTCATTGGCTATCTCATTCGCGATTGGCTCGCTAATGGGGGCGGTCTTCAAGCCGAGATCGAGCAACGGCTTCTCAACAGAGGCCCAAGGTCGCACGCAGGTTGTGCGCTCCAACGTCCAGCCCCGCAACCTGATCTATGGCCGCGCCATGACCTCAGGTCCGCTCATTTACGCGGCGAGCACCGATGGCGACAAGAAGAACCAGTTCATGCACCTGGTGATCGCCCTGGCTGACCACCAGTGCGACGGCATCGAGGAGATCTACCTGGGCGAGGACCCGGCCGGCATCCCGGAGAGCAATGTCTACCCCACGACCGGCAAGTTCCTGAAGATTTGGGGCACGTCTTCGGCGATGACGGTGGCAGTGCCGGAGGGCGCCACGTCGATGACCTTCTCGGTACCGGACGGCAACCTGTACAGCCTGCCTTCGATCGTGGCCAACGTGGCGCCGAACCTCCAGAGCCCCGATGGAAACACCTACACGGTGACGGACGTCTCGTGGACTCCAGGACTGCCGACCGTCACGGTGAACGGCCTGCTGCCGTACACGTATGAGCTCAAGGTTACGTACGAGATCCAGAACACCCACGCCTACGTGCGTGTGAAGCGACACCTTGGCTCGCCAGATCAGACCGCCGATGCCGATATGGTGGCGGAGGTACCCGGATGGACGTGGGATCACCGGCTTCAGGGCGTGACGTACATCTATGTGCGTCTCGAGTTTGACTCGGACATCTTCCCGAACGGCCTTCCCAACATCAAGGCCATGGTGCGCGGAAAGGTGCTCTACAACCCCTTCTATGGGACGCGATACTGGACCGACAACTGGGCCATGTGCGTCTACGACTATCTCACCGACGAGCGGGGGTTCGGCTGCGATCCGCGCGACATCGACATGGAGGCGTTCGGGGCGGCGGGCAACATCTGCGACGAGGCCGTCCAACTGGCCAACGGCGGCACGCAGCTGCGGTACCGGTGCAACGGCGTCGTGATGACCGACAAGTCGCCGCGCGACAACCTGGCGGAGATGGTGTCGGCCGGCGGCGGGACTGTAGTCATCGCCGGCGGCATCTTCCGGATGTTCGCGGGGGCCTACGACATCCCGACCATCACCCTCACCGAGTCGGACCTTCGCGGCCCAGTGAAGGTCAGGCCACGGACGTCACGCAAGGATCTGTTCAACGTGGTGAAGGGCACGTTCATCGATCCCGCGAAGAACTGGCAGCCGAGTGACTTTCCGCCGGTGAGCAATCCGCTGTATGCCGCGCAGGACGGCGAGGTCATCGAACGGGACATCGAGCTGCCGTTCACGACCGACGCCACGATGGCGCAGCGCCTGGCCAAGATCATCCTGGAGCGATCGAGGCAGGGGATCGTCGTCGAGTTCCCGGCGAAGCTGAGCGCTTTCCGGCTGTCGGCGTACAGCACCGTCAAGCTGTCGCTGGCGAAGTTCGGGTGGAGCGAGAAGGTCTTTCGGGTCATGTCGTGGAAGCTCAGCGAGGACGGTGGCGTCGATCTGGTGCTGAACGAGGAAGCGGCAGCGGTCTACGACTGGAACGCAGGGAACGCGACCACGTATGACCCGGCGCCGGACACCAATCTGCCCAGTCCATACGTCGTGGAGAACGTCGGGCCGATCAACCTGGATTCGGGCGAGGCTCACCTGGTGCTTTCGGCCAGCGGCGTGGTGACGTCTCGCATCTTCGTCACCTGGCCGCAGCCGCGCGAGCTGTCGGTACGACAGACCGGGCGGACGGAGATGCAGTACAAGCGTGCCGACCAGGCGGACTGGTTGACGTTGCCACTGATCTCCGCCGACACGACGATGCTGTATGTGTCTCCGGTGGACGACGGGAAGCTCTACCAGGTTCGCGCGAGGTTCGTCTCGGCGCTGGGCGTGCGCAGCCCGCAGTGGACGTATTCCGCGGTTCACATGGTCGTCGGCAAGCTGGCGCCCCCGAAGAACTTGACCGGTTTGTCACTGACCGTGCTGAACGGTTTCGCCAACCTGACGTGGGATGCGGCCACCGACCTCGACGTGCGTAACGGCGGACAGGCACGCATCCGGCATACGACCGACACCATCCAGCCGAGCTGGGCCAGCGCCATCGACATCGGAGGCTTCGTGTCGGGTGCCGCGAACTCGGCGCAGTTGCCGCTCCTGGAGGGCGTCTACCTGGCGAAATGGATCGATTCGACCGGACACGAGTCACCCCAGGCGGCCATGGTGATCACCACGGCGCCGTCGCTGGCTACGCTGAATATTGTTGCGACTGTCGCTGAGCACCCTGCGTTCGCTGGAGCCAAGTCGAACGTCGTGCGGGATCCTGCCCTCAATGGCATCAAACTGATTGGTAGCGGGCTGATTGACTCTCAAGGCTTGTCCGATGCGACTGGCGTCTGGGACGATCAAGGTGTCGTCGACAGCCTTGGCCCCATCGATACAGTGGTCGGTACCGGTGGATGGGGGCTGATCGATTCGCTAGGCGGCATCGTGGCGAACGGCAGCTACCAGTTCGCCAACACGTTCGATCTGGGCTCAGTCGAGAAATCGCGGTTGACCGCGACCATCGACGCGTTGTCGTTCGATACGGGAGACCTGATCGACTTCCGGTATGACCTGATCGACAGTTGGGAATCAATCGACGGTGGGCGTATCAACGACACCGCGGTGATGCTGTTTGTGCGCACGACGAACGATGACCCGGCGGGCACGCCGACGTGGACTGCGTGGCAGCGGTTCTCGATGGGCGACTACGAGGCGCGGGCCTTCCAGTGGAAAGTCGAACTCGAGAGCGGGTCGTCCACGCACAACATCGTGGTGACCGGGCTGACGGTCGGCGTCGATATGCCGGACCGGCGCGAATCGGGAAGGGACGTCGTTTCGTCAGTAGGAGCCACTGTCATCACGTTCGACAAGCCATTCCGCGTGCCTCCGGTGCTCGGCATTACTGCCCAGAACATGGCTCAGGGCGATTACTTCACGATCCCGGCCCCGAGCAAGACGGCCACCAGCTTCACCATCACCTTCTTCAACGCATCCAGCACGCCCGTGTCGAGACGTTTCGACTGGGATGCTGTTGCGTACTAACTCGGAGAGAAAAGCATGTCACAACACGACATGGAAATCGCGAATCAAGCCGGGGCGTCCTTCCGCGCCGATCTGAACGATGCATTGAAGGCCTTGGCAAGCACGAATTCGGGGCCATCTCAGCCCACGACGCCCTTTCCGTATCAGCTATGGGCTGATGCAACCACGGGCGTACTGAAGATGCGAAGCGCTGACAACACCATTTGGATCAGTTTGGCGCGGATGGATCCCTACTTCGGCTTGACCAAGGCCGGGATGATCATGTTCCACACAAAGAGCGTGGCTCCGAGCGGCTTTCTGAAGTGCAATGGAGCGGCGATCTCCCGCACTACGTTCGGTGAGCTTTTCAGCGAGATTGGAACGACCTTTGGTGCCGGTGACGGATCGACGACGTTCAACGTCCCCGATCTCCGCGCGGAGTTTATCCGCGGCTGGGACGACTCGCGTGGGGTCGATTCGGGTCGTGCCTTTGGCTCCGGGCAGGGCTTTTCCGTCGAGAGTCACAACCACTTGTACGGCGGGACGGCTATTCAGTTCGCCCCCGGCGCAAATGGCAGTCTCGTGACCGGCAACACTTATTCCACCAGTTTCTACGGCGGCTCGGAGACACGGCCGCGGAACGTCGCGTTGCTCGCCTGCATCAAAATCTGAGGACCGCTCCATGGAAATTTTCAACTATCAGCCTATCACCGGCGAACTGCTCAGTACCGGAATTGCCGACGAGAACCCCCTCGACGCAAATGATCCGATCATTCCGGGCTACGCCACGCCCGAGCCGCCGCCGGAAGCACCGCAGGGCAGGGTGGCCGTCTACCGGGACGCGAACGGCGTGCCGCCGCAGAACTGGCCGAACGGGGCCTGGACCTTGGCGCCCGACTATCGCGCCGTGCCCCTGTACCGGACCCTTGACGGATCGGCGTTCTACCTCGGGGCCGAGTACAACGGGCTGGGAGACCTGCCGCCCTTCCTGACGGACGAGCCGCGGCCGTCGCCGGCGCACGTATGGCTGAGCGATGAATGGGCGCTGGACGAGGCGCTGGAGACCTCGCAGCTCGTGGCGGCCGCCACCGCGGAGCGCGATTCGCGGCTGGCCGAGGCCGACCAGCTGATCGCACCGCTGATGGACGGCTTCGTGCTGGACGAGCTGACCTCGGAGGACGAGGCCCGGCTGAAGGCGCTCAGCCAATACCGGAAGGCGCTGCGGGCCGTCACGTCGCAGGCAGGATTCCCGCGCGCCATCAACTGGCCGGTGAAGCCGGCGTAGCCGCGCGCTGCCGCCTGACCACGGCCGCCACAGGGCGGCCATTTTCCTTTCTGGAGCCAGATCATGACCATCGGCATGTCCGCCGCGCTGCGCAACGCGCGCCTCGATGCAATTACCACGGCAGCCGGCGCAAACGCCAAGCTGCGGCTGTACAGCGGCACGCGGCCGGCGACCGGCGGCGCCGCGACGACGCTGCTGGCGGAGCTGACCTGCGGCGCGACGCTGGCGCCGGCGGCATCCGGGGGCGTGCTGACGCTCAATGCGATCACGAGCGACACCTCGGCCGACGCCAGCGGTACGGCAACGTGGGCGCGCCTGGTCAAGTCCGACAACACGTTCGTGATGGACATGGACGTGGGGACCAGCGGGGCGGACCTGAACATGAACTCCAACGTGATCTCCGCCGGCGCGGCCGTGGCCATCACCGGGGCGACGCTGACCGAAGCGAACCCCTGATCTGAACCGGGAGGACGGCTGTGCCAACCATAGTCCTCACGACAGGCACAACCTGGACCGTACCGTCCGACTGGAACTCGGCGGCGAACACGGTCGAGGTCTGGGGCGCCGGCGGCGGCGGCGGTGGAGCCAACGCATCGAGCGCCCACGCGGCGGGCGGCGGCGGTGGCGGCGCTTACTCCAGGATCACGAATCTGACGCTCACGGCCGGGGCGTCGGTTTCGATCCGCATCGGCGCGGCCGGTACCGCTGGTGCCGCGGCGGATGGTAACGGCGGTGCCGGCGGCGACAGCTGGCTCAACGGCACGACGCTCGCTGGCGCGAGCTGCAGCGCGAAGGGCGGTTCGGGCGGCACGGGCGCCAGCAACGGCGTGGGCGGAGCGGGCGGGACGACGGCCGGCGTCGGCACCACCAAGTTCGCGGGCGGCGCTGGCGGGTCTGGCGCCGGGAGCCCATTCGGCTCTGGCGCCGGCGGCGGCGGCGCGGCAGGCCCCGCCGGAGCCGGCATTGCGGGGGCAAACGCCACGGTGGCCGCCGGCGGGGCCGGGGGAGCCGGCAACAACGGTTCCGGGGGTGCTGGCGGCGCGGCCAGCGCCAACGCCGGCGCGGCCGGCACGGCCAACGTAACCGGCGGCGGGGGCGGGGCGGGCGGCGGCAATGGGTCGCCCGAAACCGGCGGCGCCGGCGGGCTGCCCGGCGGAGGTGGCGGCGGGGCTGGAGGCGCCAGCGGCAGCAATCTCGGCGGCATCGGGGGTGCTGGCCAGATCCGGATCACCTACACGGCGGCCGGCAACACCGGCACCCTCGCGGCCACGGTTGGCGGGGCGACCGCGGCGCTATCGGGCAATTTGCAGTTCGTAGGCGCGATCGCGGGTGCCCCGGCCGCCGCCACGCTCGCCGCGGGCGGTACCCAGACGTTTGTGGGCAGCCTGGCGCGGCCCCTCGGAGGCGTAGCGCCTGCCGTCGCCGGGGTCCAGACCTTCAGCGGGACGCTCGCCGGCCAGCTCGGCGGGGCTTCGGGGTCGATCAGCAGCAACCAGTCCCTGTCGGGTTCGCTGGCCGCGCCACTCGCGGGCAGCACCGCCGCGATGGCGGGCGCTCAAACGGTTTCGGGTGCCATAGCGGTGTCGCTGGCCGGCGCCGCCGGCGCCCTTGTCGGTGCGCAGCTGCTTACCGGGGCAGTCGCCGCCCATCTGGGAGCGGTGACGGCCTCGCTCGACGGCCTGGCGCTGGATTCGGCGGGCGGCGCCATCGCGGCCACTCTGGAGGCTGCCTCTGCGTCCTGGAGCGGGCGTCAGACCTTCTCGGGAGTATTGGCGTCGACAGTCGGCGGGCCGGTGGCGGCCGTCGGCGGGTCGCAGACAGTCTCCGGCAGCGTGGCCGCCGGGCTGGCGCCAGTGCATGCGGACCTGACCGGCATGGTGGCAGATGGCATCGCCGGCACGCTGGCCGCCGCGCTGGGCGCGACGGTGGCGGCAATACTGGGACGGCAGACGTTCGGCGGCACGCTTTCGGCTGCCCTGGGCCCTGTGGCGATGCAGGGTGCTGGCCTGGTGGTAGCAGCGGCCGCCGGCCCGGTCGCGCCCGCGCGCGTCGTCGTTGCGCCTGAGCAGCGGGCGATCGTTCTGGCAGTTGAGCGCCGACGCGGCGTCGCGTCGCGGGCGGAGACATCCGTTGCGGTTTCCGCAGAGCCACGCGTGGTGCGCGTGGATCCTGAAACGAGAGTTCTGGAGATTCCAGCATGACGAACGCATTTCCCCCGAAGGACCCGGCGGCCGTCCTCGATTACGAGGTCGACTGGTCGGCCTGGCTCGCCCAGGGCGAGACGATTGCCGGCACGCCGGTCATTGCGGCGCCGGGTATGACGGTCAACCCGGCCGGGAAGCAGACGCAGGTCGACGGCGGCAAGGTGGTCTTCTGGCTCGGCGGCGGTACGGTGGAAACGTTCCACGACGTGTCCTGCCAGGTCACCACGTCGGCCGGCCGGACCGATCGACGAACGTTTCCGCTCCGCGTCGCGGCGCGCTGAACACCACAGCCACCTTCGGGTGGCTTTTTCGTTTCTGGAGAGGTCATGGACAAGCAGACCTTCAGGCTGGCCGCCGGCCTGACGCAGGCAATGGCCGATCGCTGGCACCCCCATGTCACCGCCGCGTGGGGCGAGTACGGGATCGACTCGCCCGCGCGGCAGGCGGCCTGGCTCGCCCAGATCGGCCACGAGTCGGGCGGCTTCATCTACACGCGCGAGTTGTGGGGGCCGACGCCCGCGCAGCTGCGATACGAAGGCCGCGCCGACCTCGGCAACACGCAGCCGGGCGATGGCAAGCGTTTCATGGGCCGTGGGCTGATCCAGGTCACCGGCCGCGCCAACTACAGAGCGTGCGGCGCGGCGCTGGGCGTGGATCTCGAGGCGGACCCGACGCTGTTGCAGGGCGATGCGCTCGCCGCGCGCTCCGCATGCTGGTTCTGGCAGCGCAAGAACCTGAATGCGCTGGCGGACGCCGGCGACTTTGTAACGCTCACCCGCCGGATCAACGGCGGCACCAACGGCCTGGCCGACCGGCAGCAGCGTTGGGAACGCGCCAAGCGCGCACTGGGAGTCGTGTGATGCAGATCGTCGAGAACTGGAACAAGTTGTGGAAGAGCACCACCGTGCTGCTGTCGGCGCTGCTGGCCATGCTGTCGGCCGCGCAGCTGGTGCTGCCGTCCCTGCAGGCGGTGCTGGAGCCCAAGCTGTTTGCGCAGATCACGCTGGCGCTGGCCGTGCTGATCGGCGCGCTGCGCTACGTCGCCCAGCAGTCCATCAAACCGGACGAACAGCAGCCGACCGACCAACCGTGAACTGCCCGCAGAGCAGCACGCACAACGGAGCCGTGATGGACCTATCTGTGATGACTGTGCCGGGGGGCACGGGCGGGGCGCTGGGCTTCGTGGTGGCCGCGATCGTGGGGGCGCTGTGGTTCATCCGCGGCGCCTGGCGAAAGGACCGGATCGAGGGGGTCCAGAGCCAGGCGCACATCGACATCATCGCGCGGCTCGAGGCGCAGCTTGACCGCGCCAATGAACGGGTGACCTTGGCCGAGCAGCGGGCCGACCTCGCCTACAAGGAACGCAACGATGCCTATCAGGCGATCGGCAGGCTGGAGGCGAAGATTTCCGCGCTCGAGATGCAGATCCAGATGATGCGGGAGAGGTTCGATGGCAAGGCTACGTGATTTGCTGGCGCGCTACCGGGCGCTGCTGGTGCGGCTCGGGCATCTGCTCGAGGCGTTCACCGTGATGATCCTGATGGTCGGCGGCGGGATGGGGGCAGGGTACGCGCTCTGCCAGTGGCAGTTCCGCGACCTGATGGCGCAGCAGCGGGACGACCATCAGGCTGAGATCGGGCGGCTGCAGGGCGTCTACTCCAAGACGCTGGAGGTGCTGACACCTAACGTTGCCGCGGCCGCCGGCGCGGCCGCCAAGGCGGCGGAGGCGTCGGAGGAAGCAGCGAAATCCGTGAAGCGCGCGGTCCGACCGGCTACCGCGCCGGCGTCCACCGCTCCGCGCCCCCTCACCGAGGCGGAGCGGCAGGACGTGAACCGCGACATCGAGGCGGCGAACCGGAAGGTGAGGGAGGCCCGGAAATGAGGATCCTGTTGCTCTGCCTGTTGCTGGCCGGCTGCGCCGCGGCCGAGCTGCCTGCCGCGCCGGCGCATCAGTCGCGCCACTGCGACACCCTGCCCACCCTGAAGCCCGGCGCCACGCGCGCCGACATGCTCGAACACATCCGCGTGACGGCGGATCTCTACGCGCGCTGCGCGGCAACGCCATGACCAACTTGTCCCAAGTCCTGCGGGAGACCGCGCCGGGCATGCTTTCTTTCTGGTGCCCTGGCTGTAAGGACACCCATTCCATCCTCCACGGTGAGGGCGCCGGCCCGCGCTGGGGCTGGAACGGCAATGCAGAGCGCCCGACGTTCACGCCCAGCGTGCTGGTGCGCAGCGGTCACTACGTGCCGGGCCACGAGAACGGTTCGTGCTGGTGCACCTACTACCAGGAGAACCCGGACGAGCCGCGCGACTTTGCCTGTGGCATCTGCCACACCTTCGTGACCGATGGCCACATCCAGTTTCTGTCCGACTGCACGCATGAGCTGGCCGGCCAGACGGTTCCGATGGTCGCTTTTCCGGAGGGCAGAGCGTGCTGATGCTGCTCAAGACGTTGCCTTGGCGCGCGATCGGCGCCGCGCTGGTGGCCGCAGCCATCTTCTCCGCCGGCTGGGTGGCCAACGGCTGGCGCAAGGACGCCGAGATCGACCGGATGAAGACGGCCAGCGCTCAGGCCGACCTCGCTGGCGCCAACAAGGCGATCGAGGACCTGGGCGCGGCCAGCCAAACCATCCGGTCCAAGGCCGACGAGTTCAACGCCAGCCAGGCCACGCTGGCCGTCAAGGTCGATCAGGCCGTGAAGGAATTTCGAAATGCGAAGAAGCCTCTGCCTGTGGATTGCCGCCCTGACGATTTCCGGGTGCGCAAGCTGTCCGACGCCGTCGACGCGGCCAAGCAAGCCGCCGCCGCTCGATAGTGCGCTGGCCGCGCCGTGCCGGATCCCGGACGCGCCGGCGGCCGCCGACTATGACGCCTGGCAGGAATGGGTGATGGGGGACGTGCTGAAGGCGATGGGCGAATGCGCGGCCAAGCACCGGAAGACAGTCGAGGCGTGGCCTCGGTAGCCGAAAAGAACGGCGAGGCGTGCGGGGCGCCGCCTTGCCGCGTGAACGCTGTGGGCTCTTTCAGCAGCGAGCCCTTGTTATCGGCGGCATGCTTCCGATTTGTAGGCAGGGGCCGAAAAAAAGCCACGGCCGGGGTGGGTCGTGGCTGAATGCAAAGGTTGCCGATCGCTCGGCAGCCAGAGAATGTCACGGGCCGACTCCAGTGTGAATCCCCCGAACGGGTCAACGACCCTCGGGGTGCTCGACGGGCCCCAATTCGGGAATTCAGGATGACTACGCCGACCAGCTCAAGGTAGCGGGGATGGCCTGCGAGCGTTCCTACGATGCCGTGGTAACGCTTGCTCCATGAACTTTTCGCGTTTGGACGCAGAAAACCCCGCACATGGCGGGGTGGAGGTAGGGTGATAGAACCTAGTGGGGGGGCTAGTGTTCCTTGTCCTTGATGCTTCGAGGGTCGTTGCCAGGGGCAATAGTGTCCTTGCTCCTGATGCGACCGTTCTCCCCCTTGGTCGTCAGTTCTCCACCACCCTGATTCGAGAGCATTTTCCGCGCTGATTGCTCCGCAGCGCGTTGAGTTTCGTGAACGCTCCCGGGGCGACTGGCGTCATTGCGCTTGTTCGCCCATGATCCATCGTCGCGGCGAAAGACCGTTCTGCCGTTTCCGTTTTTCATTTTTCCCTCATGGAAGAATGTGTTGGAAGCACGCCTCTCAATCGAGAGGCGTGGAATCGACGTTACTGTTTCGGCTGTTTGTTTCGCAGCACGATACGGAACGGCTTGCCGTCGGGGCGGCGGATGACTCGGCCCTTAACGGTAATGGTCATCCGGTAGATAACCTGTTCGGAATCGCTGGTTTGCATAGCGTTTCTCCAGTGAGACGAGGGCAGTTGTGAAAAACCCGCGACACAGCATGGAGAAGCTGCTGTGCTACACTGAAAGTGCTTGTCCAGTGCGCGAATTGGGAAGAGGCCACTCTCGAACCCCCCTTCGCCAGCGGTCCATCGGTGTTGGAAGCACCTTTGGACCGTTTTCCTTTTCAGATGATGGACGTCAGGTACGCCAGTTCATGTTGGTAGCGGATTACCGACTGATTGACCTGGAGGCGCTTTCCTTCAACAGTGTGGAATTTGCCCACTTTCAGTTGGGAAATGGGGATACTCTGTGCGCCGCTGATCCGGCCGGCTGAAACGAAATCGTCCGTGATTGCAAATGAATCGCTCGGATCCCCGTCGAAGAGCTTTGCGTGTTTCTCTGCCAGCTTCATTGCGCGCTGAATATACATCTGAGATGCGCCATCCAGCACAGACTTCGTTGCGCTGCGAGCGCCTGCCATCGTCATCACGATGGCAGCAACGCGTGGGGATGCGAGGCCGCCAGCGCGCTCGTTCCACATCATAAAATCTTTGCCCGGATTCGACAGCATATCCAGAGTCAACGACAGAGACTCGATCGAGTGCTCGTCAACACGTACCGGAATTATGATCGCCTCAGATGCGCACCATGCGAGATGCGTTCCGCCAGCATAGAAGGGGCTAGTGTCCAGGAGAATCGTGTCGCAATTTTTATCCTGACGCTCCTCTTCTAAGACCGTGCTCAGTGCGTGGAGTAGGCTGCGAACTGCGTTCGCATTGTTGCGGGCATTTGCGATTTGCAGTTGTTGATACAGCGTGCTCGGGAACGCGAACATTTCAGGGTCGCCGGGGACAAAATATGCCGGGCGTCCCCCTTTGAAAGCGTCGCAATACTTGCTGATGCGATACGAAATATCGCTAAGATGGCTACCGAAAGCCTCACCAAGGATCTTTGGCTGCAAAGCCTGAAAGACGGTAACCTCCTGCTCCACGCCGCGCATCAAGCTTTCGGTGAGATTTCGTTGGGGACACAGATCGCCCACTAGAACCGAAACTTCCCTCGACATTTCGTATGCCAAGTTGAACGACAAAGTTGACTTGCCGACTCCGCCTCGCAGGGTAGAAACCGAGTAGGAACGATACCGGGGCTTCTTATCAAGCTTGAAGCCTTCCTCGACCACCTTCGCGTAAGTTTCAAAAATCTTATGTGCATCGGACATATCAATCTCCTGTTCGACGCAACGATAACTACAAATCTCTGCAGGTGCAAGAGAAATCTGCAGGAGTCAGGAAAAACTGCAGGAGTGGTTGCGTACTGCAGGTGTGCCATCACCAGCAATTTCTCGGTCGAGTCGGCCAGCATGGGCACATCACCATGCGGCACCCTCCGAAACTCGACGACCCAGACCCACGGGTCCTTATCCCATGCGCCCGCACCGTTGATGCTGTCCCACTGCGGGGTACGAGGCGCTAGGAGAGAACGTGCCATCTGCGTCCGCCTGCCCGTAAAGACTCGAGAAACCGTGCGGCGTTTTCTCGACGCCCTCGGCGATCGCATCGGCTTCGCTGCAGTTGTTCAGCCGCTCGACGCGTACGCCGGTGATCTCCAGGAGGATGCGCGCGAGATTGCGCGGCATGTGAATGCTCGGCTTCCACGTGATAGCGTCCGCGGGCGGGATGTTCTCGAAGCCGGGCGGCACGCATCCGGGGTAGTCGGCGCGGTAGACGGTGGGGCCCGGGTCCAGGACGGCAGGCTGGGCCCACGTCTCGCGTACCCACAGGCGGTCACCGGGCTGTCCGTACGGGCATAGCGCCAGATCGCCGCAGTCTTTGATGAAATGGTAGCGGTGGCGCTCGTTCATGACGCGACGCGTCTGCGTCTTCCGGCCGTCGAGAATGGCACGTACCATGGCGCCGGAAAACAAAATCGGGAGTTCACGCATGGATTGCATCCTGAAGTGGGTCGAAGCTCATCCGGCATTGGCCGGCTGGGTCCAGGCGGTGGCATCGGTGATTGCCATCTGGTGGGCAGGGCACACGAGCGTCAGGCTGCAGAGGGCAGACCGTCAGCATTCCCGCAAGACGCTTGGGGAGGCGGTTCAGAAAATCGCAGAAGCCGCCCAAGACACGGTTGCGCACGTCATCGAAGAAATCCCAGATCGCCAAGCCGTATGCGACATTGCTCAAGGCAAAAAGCACTTCGATCAACAGATCCTCACGCAGATTGATGGGGCCGTATCGACAATCCCCTTGCACGAGCTGAACACGGCAAACCTCGTGACGTTTGTCATCATGCTGGGCTCGCTGACTCGTCAACTGAGGGAACAGGTCGAAGCGGCGTTGAAGCTTCATAGCAGCATGGACGCTGCGCAGTTCGATGCCTTCTTCAAGGCGCTGAAAAAGATGCATGAAGCCGTCGATGAGATTCGAGGCAAGATCGCCAGGGAGGTGAAGAACGTTTGCTGACATCAAGCGGACTCCGACTGCTGTGCCACAGTCAGCGCAATGGCCACCGGCCGCACCCACACCGGCGTCGACGACAGCATGAACGTCTCGCCCGTCTCGGCAAGCATCAACGTGGTGCCCATCACCTCCGCAATGGCCACGGCCGCCTCCGGCGGCACGGCATTGCCGAGGCGCTCGCGCCAGGCCTCATCGCTCAGGCCGTCCAACTCCAGGTAATCCTCCGGCTCGATTAGCGACTGCAGCGCGGCCAATTCCAACGTGGTGAACGGGTGGTGCCACGTGCCGTCGAGCGCCCGGATGATCGCCACGACCTTCTCGTTGGCGGCCGGCAACCGCGGGTCGGCCACCGACCATCGGCCGTTGTCGTGGCCAGCAGCTGCCGACACCGCTCCGCTGGGCTGATCCCAGCCGACCACGCCGTAGTGGCCGCCCGTCAGGTAGTTGTCGCCGCGCTCGCGACGCATGCCCGGGCGCGGATCCGCCACAGCGAAGGCCCCCTGACCCGTGGTACTGCCGGCGATCACCGTGCCGGTCGCCTCGTTCCAGGGCGTCATCGCGTACTTGCCGAACGTTGGGCCGTCGCGGCGCGGGTCGGCAACGCATTGGCCGGTGCCGTGGGCGCTGGTGACGGCGCCGGCCGCGTCGGACCATGGCACGATCCGGTATTCATTGTTGTGCTTGGCCGGGCCGGCGTGCCGCGGGTCCGCCACGCTGAAGGTGCCTTGGCCGGGCGACTTCACGCCGATGATGGCGCCGGACGGCTCCCCCCAGCGCGGCACGCCGTATTGCTGGTACTGGGCGGCTTCGGCCGGGCCGCGTGGGTCAGCGACCGAGAACGCGCCGTTCATCGGCAGGGACTCGCCGGCCACGGTACCGGCCGGCTCGTGCCAGTCCACCACGCCCAGATGGCCACCGCGGCGATCGGGCAGGATCAGATAGTCACGCAGGTGCCCGTCCTGCACGGCCAGCTTGTTCAGGCTGCGCCAGTCGCTGCCGGCCTCGACGAAGGCCAGCCGCACCCACGTCTTCCGCTGCAGGGCCGGGACGCGATGCATCGGCCCACCGGCGGCGTCGCCAGGCAGGGGCATCCGGCCCCAGCACGGTGCCGGCGCCCTGCAGGCGCCGCACGGGCGGCTCGTACAGGAAGGCCGGCACCTTTGCGATGTGCCGCGCGACCAGCAAGAAGCGCTTCCGGCTTTGCGCCAGCCCGCCGATGACGCCGCAGTCGTGCGTCGTCTCGTTCACGGCGTAGCCGTAGTGCGGCAGGATCTGGCCGATCTGGTCTAGAAGGTGCCGGCCGCGCGTGGCCAGCCGTGGCACGTTCTCGAAGACGATCAGCTCGACCGGGTCATCCTTCCAGGCCTCACACATCAGCCAGACGCAGCGCAGCGTCAGCTAGTTGAGGGCCTGGTACTTGGGGGTGCGGCTCAACGTCTCGGACAGCAGGCCGGATGCGCCCTTGCACGGGCTGCTGATGAACACGCAGTGCGGGTGCTGGTGGCCCGCTGCACGCACGATGTCGTTGGGCGTGGCCTCGCGCCAGCCCGCCGGCGGCTCGGCGCCGTGGAAGGCGGTGTACTGCTCCCGGGTGAACAGGTCCATGACCCGTGCACGGAACGCCCACCAGCGTCTCGAAGTCGCGCGCGGCGGCGGGTCGTTGTCGATGCCGCCGATGCACTTCCACGTGCCGATCATGTTGCCGACGCGGGAGACGGTCTTCTTGAAGCCCTTGGCGCCGCCGCCCAGGCCGCAGCAGAAACCGAAGCTGTTCTACTCGCGGCGGATCATTGGCCGACCTCCGCCATGAACTCGGCCTTCGTGATCCGCTCGCCCTCGTAGAATATGACTCCGGACGTCAGCCGCTCGGCCATTCGCGTCCGTGAGCGGCGACGGCGCGGGCAATAGCCCGGTCGTACCGGCCATTTTCCGCACCATCTGCGGCGATCGCGGTCATCTCCGCCGCGCGCTATGCGCTGAGTGCCGGCATCAATGACTTCCCTGCGGCAAAGCGTCCAGGTTACGCAGTCCGCTAGTTGTCCCCGCAATGACGGCGGTTGCCGCATTCAGCGTCGAAGAGGGGCGGTGTAGGGGATGTCAGAGTCCAGCAGGACCGCCAGCACGGCGGTGCCATCCTTGGGCGCTCGATTGGCTGCCACGCCTAGGCCTGCGCAGCGGGTGCCGGCCTTGGTGCGGCTTCGGACAGAGGCGAGTGCTTCGGCTTTCTCGGGGCTGCGACAGCGCGCTCGCAGGTCGGCATGCCCAGCACGTTGATGGCGCAATCTAGCTGCCGACCATGGAGCCAGTAGTTGATCCTCTATCTCCGCCCATCGCCAGAGCGCCGGTCGTGGCCAGAATTGCTCTTTCCATGACCCAACCTTCGTGTCCAGTTGCCAGGTTTGCCGTGAACGCCCTCGCCGGGTGCGCGAGGCGCGCTGATCCTACGCCGCTGTGCCTGCCTTTAGGCAGTCCAAATAGTCAGCCCAGCGCTGCATGAGCTGGCGCCGCTGATCGATCCACTGCGTGCGGTTGTAAGCGCGGCCCAAGCTGTCGCGCACCTCATGGGAAAGCTGCAGCTCGACGATCTCCGCTGGCACGCCAAGGACTTCTACAGCCAAGGTTCGTGCAGTAGCCCGCCATCCGTGGGGCAGGGCAGTGTCCGAGTCGAACCCCATGCGCTTGAACGCGGCGCTGAGAGCCATATCACTCATTGGGCGCTGCGGTCCTCGCAGGCTCGGCAAAGCGTATTTGCCGCGACCGGTCAATGCATGCAGGTCGCGCAGGATGGCAATGGCCTGGGTTGATAGCGGCACCAGGTGGTCCGGGCCAAATTCCTTGCCGGCTCTCTTACGCTTCATGCGAGATGCGGGGACCGTCCACAGGGCAGCCTCAAGGTCAAACTCCACCCACTCGGCTTGGCGAAGTTCTCCTGGGCGCTGAAAGAGAAGAGGTGCCAGGCGCAGCGCAGCCGTTACGACTGCGGTGCCTTCATATGCCTCGATCGCGCGGAGGAGGGCGCCGATCTGTTTGGGATCGGTGACCGCGGCATGGTGTTTTACCTTCGGCGGGGGGAGAGCGCCGCGTAGATCTGCCGTGACGTCCCTGCGAGCTCGACCTGTGGCCACTGCATAGCGCATGACTTGCCCAATCAGGACGCGTACGCGGTGAGCTGTTTCAATCGTGCCCTTGCGTTCGATGCGCTGCAGGATGTCCAGAATTTCTGGTGGCTCGATATCGATGATAGGGCGGCCGCCGGCCCAGGGAAACACGTGGCCCTCCAGGCGTCGGAGGTTTCGCTTGGCATGCGACTCCGAGAGGTCGGGCGAAAACTTAGCGTGCCATTCCCTAGCGATCGCCTCAAAAGAATTCTCGGCGTTAAGTCGCAGCGTTCGTTTTTCGGCCTGCTTTGCCGCGCCGGGATCCACTCCGTCGGCAAGCAACTTTTTAGCCGCGTCTCTCTTTGCTCGGGCGTCTTTCAGGGAAACAGTCGGGTAGACGCCAAGGGCGAGGACCTTCTCTTTGCCGGCGAACCGGTACTTGAGGCGCCAGTATTTGGCCCCGCTTGGTTTGACTTCCAAGTACATCCCCCCACCGTCCGCAAGGCGAAACTGCTTCTCGGTAGGCTGGGTCTTCCGAACTTCGACGTCTGTCAGTGGCATGTTGCCTCGTCCGCGGTTGGGGGTATCGAAGGGCGGGGGTACCTCAGATACCCCTAAGCATACCCCCAAGTACCCCCGAATTCTCGCGAACGATTATAAACGACGGCGAAAAGAAAAAACCCGCGAGGCCTTGAGCCATCGCGGGTTAGCGGACATTTACGAATGCCTGCGAGGTATTTGTTGGTGGAGCCGGCGGGAATCGAACCCGCGTCCGCAAGCCCTCCACAGAGAGTTCTACATACTTAGTTCTGTCATTTGATTTAACCGCACCATCGCGGACGAACACGCTCTGTTACGGCGAGTCACTTGGTTTTCGTCCCCGCAGTCGTGACACCGACGGGGCTTATCTGACGTAAATGACCTCGCTGGTTCTTGCGAACCCTAGCCCGTCAGCGAGCCAGTGCGAGGACGGCGGCCCTTAGGCTGCCAGTGCGTAACGTTCGTCGTTAGCAGTTATTGCATTCCCATTGATTAACGAGGTGACGGGTCCTCGGTATGCCCTCCACTGCTTTGCAACCCACGTCGAAACCAGGTCGGCCCCAAGTGCGTAGTCAAACGCGAAAGAAAACGGATTGTACCCGGTTTCGACGCCGCTGGCGCGCCGGGGTTCCCTGACCTGAACTGGGGGCTCAGGCCAGCAATGCAAGCAGTTCCGAGGGGTGATGGATCAGGTAGTCGGCGCCCCAGGTATCGGGCGGCTCGGCGTCGCCGCAGTAGCCGTAGGCCGCCGATACCGTGGCCATGCCGGCGGCCTTGCCGGCCTGGATGTCGCGCAGGTCGTCGCCGACGTACAGGCAGCGCCCGGGCGCCACGCCGCTCAGTTCGGCCGCATGGAGCAGCGGCGCAGGGTGGGGCTTGGCGTGCGGCGTGGTGTCGCCGCTGACCACCGCGGCGGCGCGCGGCGCCAGGCCGATGGCGGCGACCAGCGGCACCGTGAACCGGGCGATCTTGTTCGTGACGATGCCCCATGGCACGCCGGCCGCCTCCAGCTTCGCCAGCACGTCGTCCATGCCGTCGAACAGCCGCGTATGCACGGCGATATCGGCCTCGTAGTAGTTCAGGAACGTATCGCGCAGGGCCGGGAATTCGGGGTCCTCGGGCCGCTTGCCGAACGCCGCGCCAATCAGCCCGCGGGCGCCGTGCGATGCCACGGGGCGCAGCTTCTCGTAGGCAACCGGCGCCATGCCGTGCTCGACGACGAGCCGGTTGGCGGCTGCTGCCAGGTCGGGGGCCGTGTCGGCCAGCGTGCCATCGAGGTCAAAGAAAACCGCGTCGAACTTCGCCATCGTCAAGCCACCTTCCGGAACGCCATCATGTAGTTGACGTCGGTGTCGCGGCTCAGCGAATAGATCTGCGTCAAAGGGTTGTAGGTCATGCCGCGCATCTCGACCAGGTCCAGCCGCGCGTTGCGGGCAAAGCGGGCCATTTCGGAAGGCGTGATGAACTTGTCGTAGTCATGCGTGCCGCGCGGCAGCATGTTGAGCATGTATTCCGCGCCGACGATGGCCAGCAGGTACGCCTTCAGGTTGCGGTTGATCGTCGAGAAGAACACGTAGCCGCCGGGTTTGACCAGCGTCGTGCAGGCGCGGACGATCGACTGCGGGTCCGGCACGTGCTCGAGCATTTCCATGCAGGTCACCACGTCCACGCTGGCCGGCGCGCGCGCGGCCAGGTCTTCCACGGCGATTTCCTCGTAGGTGACGGCCACGCCCGATTCCAGGCTGTGCAGGTCGGCCACCTTCAGCGCCTTGGTGGACAGGTCGATGCCCCGCACCGTCGCGCCCAGGCGCGCCATGCTTTCGGACAGGATGCCGCCGCCGCAGCCGACGTCAATCACCTGCTTGCCGGCCAGCCGCGCGATGCCGTCGATCCAACCCAGCCGCAGCGGGTTCAGGTCGTGCAGCGGCTTGAATTCGCTGTTCGGGTCCCACCAGCGGTGCGCCAGTTCGCTGAACTTGTCGATCTCTTTGGGATCGGCGTTGCGGCCCGTAGGGGCGGGAGAGGTCAGGGAGGTGGAAAGCGACATCGTATGCGCCGGTCTTCGCGGCGGGTCGTATGAGAAGGCTGCGGCAACTGTACCAAAAAAACCGGCCCGCGCCGAATGCGGCCGCCCGCCCGGCGGCTGGTGACGGGCGAAAAAAAAGCCCAGCTTGCGCTGGGCTTTTCTGCATCGGAGAGGATCCGATTAACGTGCGCTGCGGGTGCCGACCACTTCGACTTCCACGCGGCGGTTCGGCTGCTGGCAGGCGATCTGCGCGGTGCGGTTGCCCTTGCACGACTTCGGATCGACCTTCAGCTGGCGCTTGCCCTTGCCTTCGGTGTACACACGGTTGGCTTCGACGCCCTTGCTCACCAGGTAAGCCTTGACCGATTCAGCACGACGGATCGACAGGCGATCGTTGTACTTGTCCGAACCGAACGAGTCGGTGTGGCCAACGGCGATGATGACTTCCAGCGTGATGCCTTGCAGCTTCGAGACCAGGTCGTCCAGCTTGGCCTTGCCTTCGGGCTTCAGAACAGCCTTGTCGAAGTCGAACAGGGTGTCAGCTGCGAAAGTGACCTTCTCGCTCGAGACAACCGGCGGAGCAACCGGAGTCGGTGCCGGAGCCGGTGCAGCGGCCGGAGCCAGTGCGCCATCGCACAGGGCGTTTGCCGTTGCCGGGGTCCAGGAGCTGTCGCGCCAGCAGAGCTCGTTCGTGCCATTCTTCCACACGTACTCGCTCGTACCGTTGCCCCAGTTATCGTTCACGGCCTTCTTTTCGTAGGGGACGGACTGGGCTTGAGCGGATGCAGCCATTACTGCGGTAGCTGCAACGAGCGCGAGCTTGGCAAATTTTTTCATATTTCTCCTCTCAGGATGAGATCACCGCAGGGTTACTGCGAGCAAATGGACGAAAACAAGTCATACATTCTTCGGAGTATAACATTCTCGATGTGGTGGATGCTCCACTTCGAACAATGTCTGGCTCTTCGCTGGGGAATTGTGCCACAAGGCTCGTTTCCTAAGAAGTAAATATATTCGATTCAACCACGTGGTTTTGGGCCTGTGGTGTTTGTGCAACATCGCTCTTGCGGTGCCTGCAAACCCTTGTCCTGTATGGGTTGCAGGGCGTCGGGGGGTGGCGCGCCGCGCGTCGGGCGGGCCCCGCAGGGGGGCGGTTCGGACGGGGGCGGAGAGGGGTTCCGCGCGTGTTAGAATGCCATGTTCGCCCGTCGCCGGCAGGGGCCTTCCCGCGCCGCCGGATGCCGGGCTATTTGCTTAAACCCGCCGCATAAACCACGCCGCAATGGATCAATTCGCCAAAGAAACTCTTCCGGTCTCGCTGGAAGAGGAAATGCGCCGTTCATACCTCGATTACGCGATGAGCGTGATCGTGGGGCGCGCGCTGCCCGATGTCCGGGACGGCCTGAAGCCGGTGCACCGGCGCGTGCTCTTTGCGATGCATGAGCTGAACAACGACTGGAACCGGGCCTACAAGAAATCGGCCCGTATCGTCGGTGATGTGATTGGTAAGTACCACCCGCACGGCGATACGGCCGTGTACGTCACCATCGTCCGCATGGCGCAGAACTTCTCGCTGCGTTATATGCTGGTCGACGGCCAGGGTAACTTCGGCTCGGTGGACGGGGATAACGCCGCGGCGATGCGTTATACCGAAATCCGCCTGGCGAAGATCGCCCATGAAATGCTTCACGATATCGACAAGGAAACTGTCGATTTCGAACCGAACTATGACGGTTCGGAGAAAGAGCCGGGTATTTTGCCGGCGCGTATTCCGAATTTGCTGATCAATGGTTCGTCGGGTATTGCCGTGGGTATGGCCACGAATATCCCGCCGCATAACCTCAATGAAGTCGTCGACGCCTGCCTGCATCTGCTTGGTAATCCCGAGGCGACGGTCGACGAGCTGATCGAACTGGTGCCGGCGCCCGATTTTCCGACCGCCGGCATTATCTATGGCATCCAGGGTGTGCGCGAGGGCTACCGCACCGGCCGCGGCCGGGTGGTCATGCGCGCGCGCACGCACTTCGAGGATATCGACCGCGGCCAGCGCCAGGCGATCATCGTCGACGAACTGCCGTACCAGGTGAACAAGCGGACGCTGCTGGAGCGGATCGCGGAGCTGGTCACTGAGAAGAAGATCGAGGGCATCTCGGACATCCGCGACGAATCTGACAAGTCAGGTATGCGCGTGGTGATCGAGCTGAAGCGCAACGAGGTGCCCGAGGTTGTGCTGAACAACCTATATAAGAACACCCAGCTGCAGGACACGTTCGGCATGAACATGGTGGCGCTGGTCGACGGCCAGCCGCGCCTGCTGAACCTGAAGCAGATGCTGGACGCCTTCCTGTCGCATCGCCGCGAAGTGGTGACGCGCCGCACGGTGTTCGAACTGCGCAAGGCCCGCGAGCGCGGCCACGTGCTGGAAGGCCTGGCCGTGGCGCTGGCCAACATCGACGAGTTCATCGCGATCATCAAGGCCGCGCCGACGCCGCCGCTGGCCAAGCAGGAACTGATGGCCAAGCCGTGGGATTCGGGCCTGGTCCGCGAGATGCTGTCGCGTGCCGAAAGCGACACCGCGGGCGGCCGTGCGTCTTACCGTCCCGATGGCCTGCCGGCGGTGTTCGGCATGCAGCCGGATGGCCTGTACCGGCTGTCGGACGGGCAGGCGCAGGAAATCCTGCAAATGCGACTCCAGCGCCTCACGGGGCTGGAGCAGGACAAGATCGTGCAGGAGTACCGCGAGGTCATGGGCCTGATCGCGGACCTGCTGGACATCCTGGCGCGCCCGGAGCGCATCACGACGATCATCACCGAGGAACTGGGCGCCATCCGCGCCGAGTTTGGCGACGCCCGCCGCTCGCAGATCGAACTGAACGCCACCGAGCTCGACATGGAGGACCTGATCACCCCGCAGGACATGGTGGTCACGCTGTCCCACTCGGGCTACATGAAGAGCCAGCCGATTTCCGAGTACCGTGCGCAGAAGCGTGGCGGCCGCGGCAAGCTGGCCACGGCGACCAAGGAAGACGACTGGATCGACACGCTGTTCGTGGCCAACACCCACGACTACATCCTGTGCTTCTCGAACCGCGGCCGGCTGTACTGGCTGAAGGTCTACGAGGTGCCGCAGGGCTCGCGCAACTCGCGCGGCCGGCCGATCGTCAACATGTTCCCGCTGGCCGACGGCGAGAAGATCAATGTGATCCTGCCGGTGCGCCAGTTCGACGCCGAGCATTTCGTGTTCATGGCCACCGCGCGCGGCACGGTCAAGAAGACGGTGCTGACCGATTTCTCGAACCCGCGCAAGGCCGGCATCATCGCCGTGGACCTGGACGAGGGCGACTTCCTGATCGGTGCCGCCATCACCGACGGCCAGCATGACGTGATGCTGTTCTCGGACGCCGGCAAGGCCGTGCGGTTCGACGAGAACGACGTGCGTCCGATGGGCCGTCAAGCCCGCGGCGTGCGCGGCATGAACCTCGACGAAGGGCAGGCCGTCATCGCCATGCTCGTGGCGCCGGCAGAGACTGCCGATGCTGAAACTGCCGACGGCGTGCCGGCCATCGGCAGCGTGCTGACCGCCACCGAGAATGGCTACGGCAAGCGCACGCCGATCTCGGAATACACTCGACATGGCCGCGGCACCAAGGGCATGATTGCGATCCAGACGAGCGAGCGCAACGGCCGCGTGGTGGCCGCCGCCCTGGTGTCGCCCGAGGACGAGATCATGCTGATCACCACGGGCGGCGTGCTGATCCGCACCCGCGTGGCGGAAATCCGCGAGATGGGCCGCGCCACCCAGGGCGTGACGCTGATCAACGTGGACGAAGGCACCAAGCTGTCGGGGCTGCAGCGCATCGTCGAGAGCGATGCCGACAGCAACGGCAACGGCGAGGACGACGAGCTGGCCCAGGACGCCGCGAGTGACGCCGCCACGGGCAGCGATACCGGCGCGGGCGCCACCGACGCGGACGCCAATTCGTAAATTGTTGCAACAACGGGACGACGGCCGGAACTCGCCAGACGGCCGTTCGGACTAAACCGGACGTATTTACCAGGGAGTCATGATGCTCAAAACCTATCGACGTATCGCTGTTCTGGCTGCTTTCGCTCCGATGATGATGCTGGCGCAAGGTGCGCACGCTCAGGAAGACAAGGACAAGACCGCGGCCATCAAGGAGCTGCTGTCCGTCATGCAGGCCGACCAGGCCGTCAAGGGTCAGGCCGAGAACTGGCAGCAGGGCGCCAAGCAGGAAGCGCCGCTGGTGCTGGAGCAGGTCCTGGTCGAGAACAAGACGATGGACGACAAGAAGAAGCAGGCCGCCGTCGAGAAGCTCAAGAAGAACGGCGCCGTGCAGCGCATGGTGGACGGCGCGGGCACCGCGTTCAACACCGACGGCTTCCGCCAGGACGCGATCAAGGCGCACTACGATGCCTTCGGCAAGTACTACACGACGCAGGAAATCAAGGACCTGACCACGTTCCTGAAGTCGCCGACGGGCCAGAAGTTCATGCAGAACCAGGGCAAGGCCACGCAGGAAATCTGGGGCTCGATGATGCAGAAGTACGGTCCGCAGGTTGGCAAGTCGATGCGCGACGCCGCCGAGAAGGAAATCGCCGCCGCCGCGAAGTGATCGACGGCTGGCCTCTCCGGGCCCTGGCACGGAGAGGCCGACCCGCCCGGGTCCGCGCCGGACGCCCTGGTGTCCAAGGGGCGCGGGTTTTGGGCGATAATGGCTGCCTGGTGCAATCCGGCAGCCATTTTTCTTTTCCCCCTCCATGAACGATCCCCAGAATCCCGCCCTCGACGGCCTGCAACGATCGCTGGCCGAGCGCGTCTTCAATTTCTCGCCGGGCCCGGCCGCGCTGCCGACCGAAGTCCTGCAGCAGGCCGCCGCGGAAATGCTGTCGTGGCGGGGCACCGGGGTGTCGGTGATGGAGATGAGTCACCGCAGCAAGGAATTCGAAAGCATCCACCAGCAGGCGCTGGCGGACCTGCGCGAACTGCTGCACGTGCCGAAGAATTTCCGCATCCTGTTCCTGCAGGGTGGCGCCATCGGCGAGAACGGCATCGTGCCGCTGAACCTGGCGAATCGCGTCGATGCGTCGCGGCCGAAGACCGATTTCGTGGTCACCGGCACGTGGTCGGTCAAGACCGAGCAGGAAGCGCGCCGCTATGGCGAAGTCAACATCGCCGCGTCCAGCAAGGACCAGAAGTGGCACAAGATTCCCGATGCCAGCACCTGGAAGCTGTCCGACGACGCGGCCTACGTGCACCTGTGCACGAACGAGACCATCGTCGGCGTGGAGTTCCAGGAGATTCCGGACATCGGCCAGACCGGCACCCATGACAAGGGCCGCATCGTCGTGGCCGACGCGTCGAGCCACATCCTTTCGCGCCCGATCGACTGGTCGCGCGTGCAGGTGGTCTACGGCGGCGCGCAGAAGAACATCGGTCCGGCCGGCGTGACGATCGTCATCGTGCGCGAAGACCTGATCGGCTTTGCCCACCCGCTCTGCCCGTCGGCGTTCAACTGGCGCCTGGTGGACGAGCACGACTCGATGTACAACACCCCACCCACCTACGCGATCTACGTGGCGGGGCTGGTGTTCCAGTGGCTCAAGGCCCAGGGCGGCGTGGCCGCGATCGAGCAGCGCAACATCGCCAAGGCGCGCGCGCTGTACGACTTCCTGGACCAGAGCGACTTCTACCGCAACGAAATCGATCCCGGCAGCCGCTCGCGCATGAACGTACCGTTCTTCCTGCGCGACGAATCGCGCAACGAAGCGTTCCTGACCCAGGCGCGCGCGAACGGCCTGGTACAGCTCAAGGGCCACAAGTCCGTGGGCGGCATGCGCGCCAGCATCTACAACGCGATGCCACTCGAAGGTGTGACCGCGCTGATTGAATTCATGCGCGAATTCGAGCGCACCGCCGCCTGATGGCGGTGCTTTCTGCCGGGCGCGCGCCACGCGGGTCCGGCAACAGCCCAGACTTTCCGAGGCCGTGCCATGCGCGGCCCATAGGCCTATGACAGAGCAAGACAAGTCCGGCGCGCAGGCCCCGGACACCGACAACGCCGCCCCGAGCCCGCAGGAGCAGGCCCTCTCGGCAGACCTGGCGCCGCTGCGCGACCAGATCGACGCCGTGGACCGCGAACTGCTGGCGCTGCTGAACCGCCGCGCCCAGCTTGCGCTGGACGTGGGCGAGGTCAAGAAGAAGTACGGCGCGCCGGTGTTCCGCCCCGAGCGCGAGCTGCAGGTGATCCGCAAGGTGCAGGGCGCCAATCCGGGCCCGCTGCTGGGCGAGAGCGTCGCGTCGATCTGGCGCGAGGTGATGTCGGCCTGCCGCGGCCTGGAGAAGCCGCTGGAGATCGCGTTCCTGGGCCCGGCCGGCACGTTTTCCGAGCAGGCGCTGTATGCCCACTTCGGGCATGAGGTCCACGGGGTGCCGGTGCCGAGCATCGACGAGGTCTTCCGCGCCGTGGAAGCCGGCACGGTCGAATATGGCGTGGTGCCCGTGGAGAATTCCACCGAGGGCGCCGTGTCGCGCACGCTGGACCTGTTCCTGCAGACGTCGCTGAAGATCAGCGGCGAGATTGCGCTGAAGGTGCATCACAACCTGATGGCGTCGTCGCCGGACATGCAGGGCGTGACCGTGGTGCGCGCCCATGCGCAGGCGCTGGCGCAGTGCCAGCACTGGCTCACGGCCAACTACCCGCACCTGGAGCGCCAGGCGGTGTCCAGCAACGCCGAAGCGGCCCGCATGGCGAGCCTGGACCCCACCGTAGCCGCCATCGCCGGCGAGACCGCCGCCAACCGCTACCACCTGCACATCGTCCGCGCCAATATCCAGGACGATCCGCACAACCGCACGCGCTTTGCCGTGATCGGCCGCTATGAGACGGAGCCGTCGGGCAGCGACCAGACGTCGATGATCCTGTCGGTGCCGAACAAGGCCGGCGCGGTCTACCAGTTGCTGGCCCCGCTGGCCGAGAACGGCGTGTCGATGTGCCGCTTCGAATCGCGCCCGGCCCGCAGCGGTGCCTGGGAGTACTACTTCTACGTCGACGTGGAGGGCCACCAGCACGAGCCGGCCGTGGCGCGCGCGATCCAGACGCTGCGCGCCAACGCCGCGTACCTGAAGGTGCTCGGGTCCTACCCGTCCAGCAAGTAAGCCCGGCAGCAAGGAGACACCATGGCACAGCAGGACAACGCCCACGTGGCGGACTACTTCGGGCCGACCTACGTCCGCAAGATTTCGCCGTACATCGCAGGAAAGCCAATTTCGGAAGTCGCGCGCGAATTCGGGCTCGACGAGGCGCGCATCGTCAAGCTGGCCTCGAACGAGAATCCGCTCGGGATGCCGGCATCGGCGCAGAAGGCCATCGCGGCCGCCGCCGGCGACCTGGGACGCTACCCGGACAGCAACGGCTTCGCGCTGAAGGCCGCGCTTTCGGAAAAGTACGATGTCCCGGCCGAGTGGCTGACCCTGGGCAACGGCAGCAACGACATCCTGGAACTGGCCGCGCACGCGCTGGTGCGGGCCGGTGAGTCGATCGTCTATGCCGAGTATTCGTTCGCCGTCTACGCGCTGGCGACCCAGGAAGTGGGCGCGCGGGCCATCGAGGTCAAGTCGCGCGACTACGGCCATGACCTGGACGCGATGGCCGCGGCGATAGCGCCGGACACCAAGCTCGTCTTCATCGCCAATCCGAACAATCCGACCGGGACCTTCGTCACGGCCGACCAGATCGCGGCGTTTCTGGCGAAAGTGCCACCCCACGTGGTGGTCGTGCTCGACGAGGCGTACAACGAGTACCTCGACCCGGACCAGCAGTACGAGTCGTTGGCGTGGGTGCGGCAGTATCCGAACCTGATGGTGTCGCGCACGTTCTCGAAGGCGTACGGGCTGGCCGGTCTGCGCGTGGGCTATGGCGTGGCGCAGCCGCCGCTGACCGACCTGCTGAACCGCGTGCGCCAGCCGTTCAACGTGAACAGCCTGGCGCAGGCCGCGGCCGTGGCGGCGCTGGGCGACGCCGGCTTCCTGCGTGAGAGCGCCGAGCTGAACCGCGCCGGCAAGGCGCAGCTGGTGGCGGCGTTCGAGCGCATGGGGCTGGAATACGTGAAGTCGTCCGGCAACTTCGTCATGGTGCGCGTGGGCACCGACGACGGCGCCGGGGCGCGGGTCAACCTGGCCATGCTGAAACAGGGCGTGATCGTGCGGCCCGTGGCCAACTATGGCCTGCCGCAGTGGCTGCGCATAACCATTGGACTGCCTGACGAGAGCGCCGCGTGCATCGCCGCGCTCGAACAGGCGCTGAAGTGAATTCGAGGCGACCGGAAGCCGTGACCGCTCTGCATTTTTCCCGTGTTGTGATTGTTGGCGTCGGCCTGATTGGCGGATCGCTGGCGTTGTCGCTCAAGCGTGCCGGCGTGGTGGGCACCGTGGTGGGCGTGGGCCGCTCCGGCGCGTCGCTGGACAAGGCGCTGGCGCTGGGCGTGATCGACGAAGCGGCCACGTCGCTGGCCGAGGCCGCGCGCGGCGCCAGCCTGATCGTGCTGTGCGCGCCCGTGGCCCAGAACTTCGCGCTGCTGCACGCGCTGGAGCCGCACCTGCAGCCGGGCACCATCGTGACCGATGCCGGCAGCACCAAGTCCGACGTGATCATGGCCGCCAAGACCGCGCTGGGCGACAAGGTGGCCCAGTTCGTGCCGGCCCATCCCATCGCCGGGCGCGAGCAGCATGGCGTGGAGGCGGCGCTGAACGACCTCTACCGCGAAAAGAAGGTGGTGATGTGCCCGCTGCAGGAAAACAGCCGCGCTGATGTGGCCGCGGTGCGGGCCATGTGGGAAGCGGCCGGCGCCGATGTGCACGTGATGTCCGCCGTGCAGCACGACGCCGTGTTCGCATCGGTCAGCCACCTGCCGCACGTGCTGTCGTTCGCGCTGGTGGCGCAGGTCGCCAATGCCGAGGACGCCGCGCTGAAGCTGGGCTTTGCCGGCGGTGGGTTCCGCGATTTCACGCGCATTGCCGCGTCGTCGCCCGAGATGTGGCGCGATATCTGCCTGGCCAACAGGGAGGCGCTGCTGCGCGAGATCGGCACGTACGAGGCGATGCTGGCCCACCTGAAGGCGCAGATCAAGTCCGGCGACGGTGCCGCGCTGGAGCGGGTGTTCCAGCGCGCCAGCGAGACGCGCCAGAAGTGGGGCGTGGCCAGTGCCGGCGCCCATAACATCGAACCGTGAAGCGCGTCGCCCCAGGGCGGCGGCTCAAGCAGCCAAGACCATGGAACATCTGACCCTCGGCCCCCTGACCCGCGCATCGGGCACGGTCCGCCTGCCCGGCTCCAAGAGCATCTCCAACCGCGTGCTGCTGCTGGCCGCGCTGGCACAGGGCGAAACGCGCGTGCGCGACCTGTTGGATTCGGACGACACGCGCGTGATGCTCGACGCGCTCAAGGTGCTGGGCGTGGCCTGGCGCCGCGAGGGTGGCGACTGCATCGTGACCGGCGTGGGTGGGAATTTTGCGAACAAGGCGGCCGACCTGTTCATGGGCAACGCGGGCACCGCGATCCGCCCGCTGACCGCCGCGCTGGCGCTGCAGGGCGGCACCTACGCGGTGAGCGGCGTGCCGCGCATGCACGAGCGGCCCATCGGCGATCTCGTCGACGGCCTGCTGCAGGTGGGCGCGGCGATCGACTACCTTGGCACGCCCGGCTATCCGCCGCTGCGCATTCGCCCGGCCGACATCCAGATCGACGCGCCGATCCGCGTGCGCGGCGATGTGTCCAGCCAGTTCCTGACCGCGCTGCTGATGACGCTGCCGATGGCGGCGGCGCCGTCCGGGCGCATCGAGATCGAGGTGGTGGGCGAGCTGATTTCCAAGCCGTACATCGACATCACGCTGAACCTGCTGGCGCGCTTCGGCATCGAGGTGGAGCGCCACGGCTGGGAGCGCTTTGTGCTGCCGGCCCGGGCGCAATACCGGTCGCCGGGCGAGATCTACGTCGAGGGCGACGCGTCCACCGCGTCGTACTTCCTGGCCGCCGGTGCCATCGGCGGCGGGCCGGTGCGGGTGGAGGGCGTGGGGCTGTCGAGCATCCAGGGCGACGTGCGGTTTGCCGACGCGCTGAACCGGATGGGCGCCAACGTGATGGCCGGCGACAACTGGATCGAGGTGCGCGGCACCGAGCGTGACGACGGCCGCCTCAACGGCATCGAACTCGATTGCAACCACATTCCCGATGCGGCGATGACGCTGGCGGTGGCGGCGCTGTTCGCCGAAGGCCCGACCACGCTGACCAACATCGCAAGCTGGCGCGTGAAGGAAACCGACCGCATCGCCGCCATGGCCGCCGAGTTGCGCAAGCTCGGGGCCGGGGTGGAAGAGGGCGCCGACTACCTGAAGGTGACGCCGCCGGCATCTGTCGACGCATGGCGGACGCCGGCCGACGGCATCGGCACCTATGATGATCACCGGATGGCCATGTGCTTCTCGCTGGCCGCGTTCGGCCCGCTGCCGGTGCGGATCAACGATCCGGGCTGCGTGGCAAAGACGTTCCCGGAGTACTTCTCGGTATTTGCCGGGGTAGCGCGGTAAGCGCTCGCTCCGGTTCAATGGCGGGTGTCAGGCGGCAGCCAGCCGGTGGCGGGCCAGCGCGGCGGACGCATGGCGCGGCGTGCCGCCGTCCGCGCGGCGCGCCCTGCGTTCCCAGTATCGGTCGAAGAAATAGTGCGCCACCGTGTTGACGGCCGGCTCGATGAACGTGATGGCACCGCTGATGGCCAGGCTGCCGGTCAGCGCGTAGGTCACGCTGAACGCGATGCCCAGGTGCATGATGCCGAAGGTCAGGGTCTTGGCCATGATCGTTTGCCTCGCATGAAAGTCGGAATGGTTGCGCAGCGTCTTGTGGGGACCGGGAGCGTTGCTGCCACGCAACCATGGATCGAATGATAACGATTCTCAATTAAGAACGAAAATCAATAGTTTCTAGCATATCAATTAAGAATGACTATCATCGATGTCATCACGATAGATGGGCCAACCGCATCGGGCAAGGGCACCGTCGCCCACAAGGTGGCGGACGCGCTGGGCTTCCATCTGCTCGACAGCGGCGCGCTCTATCGCCTGGTGGCCCTGGCCAGTGACCGCGCCGGCGTGGACGTCGCCGACGTCGACACCCTGGCCCGCATCGCCCTGCGGCTGGACGTGAAGTTCGGCCCGGACCGCGTCTGGCTGGAAGGCGAGGAGGTCAGCCAGCTGATCCGCCAGGAGGCCATCGGCAACCGGGCCTCGGCGCTGGCCGTGCACCAGCCGGTGCGTGATGCGCTGACCGCACTTCAGCGCGGCTTTCGCAAGCTGCCTGGGCTGGTGGCCGACGGGCGCGACATGGGCACCGTGATCTTCCCGGAGGCCCGCCTGAAGGTGTTCCTGACCGCGAGTGTCGAGGCGCGCGCGCGGAGGCGCTATAAACAATTGATTGATAAGGGAATTTCTGCTAATATCGAAGACCTTTTGCGTGACCTCGAGGCGCGCGACGCGCGGGATCGTTCCCGTGCCGCCGCGCCACTGCGTCCCGCGGAAGACGCGCAACGCCTGGACACCTCCGAAATGACGGTGGACGAGGCGGTGGCGCAGGTGCTGGAGTGGTTCGCCGCGGTGCGGTGATTCAAACCACGAGGCACCGCCTGGGCCCGTGCCGGAACCCAACCCGTCCGGTTCGGGTGATCAACCTGACCCCGCTGCGTGAGGCAGACTGTGCGCGACCGTCGCGCCGGCCAACGTACTGCGGATTGCAAACCTACGTTTATGTCCGACCTGCAAACCAACGAATCCTTTGCCGCACTGTTCGAGGAATCGATCGCCCGCTCCAACATGAAGGCTGGCGAAGTGATTTCCGCTGAAGTCGTGCGCATCGACCACAATTTCGTGGTCGTCAACGCCGGCCTCAAGTCCGAAGCCTTTGTGCCGGTGGAGGAGTTCCTGAACGACCAGGGCGAACTCGAAGTGCAGGCCGGCGACTACGTCTCCGTGGCCATCGACGCGCTCGAGAACGGCTATGGCGACACCATCCTGTCCCGTGACAAGGCCAAGCGCCTGGCATCGTGGCTGAACCTCGAGAAGGCGCTGGAAGACGGCGAGATCATCTCGGGTACCGTGACCGGCAAGGTCAAGGGCGGCCTGACCGTCATGGTCAATGGCATCCGCGCCTTCCTGCCCGGTTCGCTCGTCGACGTGCGTCCGATCAAGGACACCACGCCGTACGAAGGCAAGACCCTCGAATTCAAGGTCATCAAGCTCGACCGCAAGCGCAACAACGTCGTGCTGTCGCGCCGTGCCGTGGTGGAAGCCACGCTGGGCGAAGAGCGCCAGAAGCTGATGGAAACGCTGAAGGAAGGCGCGATCGTCAACGGTATCGTCAAGAACATCACCGACTACGGCGCGTTCGTGGACCTGGGTGGTATCGACGGCCTGCTGCACATCACCGACCTGGCATGGCGCCGTGTCCGCCACCCGAGCGAAGTGCTGTCGGTTGGCCAGGAAATCACCGCCAAGATCCTGAAGTTCGACCAGGAAAAGAACCGCGTCTCGCTGGGCGTGAAGCAACTGGGCGAAGATCCGTGGGTGGGCATCTCGCGCCGCTACCCGCAAGGCACCCGCCTGTTCGGCAAGGTCACGAACCTGACCGACTACGGCGCGTTCGTCGAGATCGAAGCGGGTATCGAAGGCCTGGTCCACGTGTCGGAAATGGACTGGACCAACAAGAACGTGGCCCCGTCGAAGGTTGTCCAACTGGGCGACGAAGTCGAGGTCATGGTCCTGGATATCGACGAAGACAAGCGTCGTATCAGCCTGGGCATGAAGCAGTGCAAGGCCAACCCGTGGGACGATTTCAGCCGCAACCACAAGAAGGGCGACAAGCTGTCGGGCCAGATCAAGTCGATCACCGATTTCGGCGTGTTCATCGGCCTGCCGGGCGGCATCGACGGCCTGGTGCACCTGTCGGACCTGTCGTGGCAAGAGTCGGGCGAAGAAGCCGTGCGCAAGTACAAGAAGGGCGACGAAGTGGAAGCTGTCGTCCTGGGCATCGACGTCGACAAGGAACGCATCTCGCTGGGCATCAAGCAACTGTCGGGCGATCCGTTCAACAACTTCATCTCGGCCAACGACAAGGGCTCGCTCGTCAACGGTACGATCAAGGCCGTTGACGCCAAGGGCGCCGTGGTGCAGCTGGCTGACGACGTGGAAGGCTACCTGCGTGCCTCGGAAATCTCCGCGGACCGCGTGGAAGACGCCCGCAACGTGCTGAAGGAAGGCGAGCAGATCACCGCCCTGGTGGTGAACGTCGACCGCAAGTCGCGCAACATCAACCTGTCGATCAAGGCCAAGGACTCCGCAGAGCAGCAGGAAGCGATGCAGAAGTTCCAGGCTGACACCGGCGCGGCTGGCACGACCAACCTCGGTGCACTGCTGAAGGCCAAGCTGGGCCAGGACAACCAGTAATATAGAGCGCCGCGCACTCAAGCGAGACCGCCCATGACCAAGTCCGAGCTCGTCGAAAAACTGGCTGCCCGCTTTCCGCAGTTGCTGCTGCGGGATGCGGACATCTCGGTGAAAACGATCCTCGACGCGATGTCCGAAGCCCTGGCCGATGGCCATCGCATCGAGATCCGCGGGTTCGGCAGCTTTGGTCTGAACCGGCGGCCCCCTCGCGTGGGGCGCAACCCCAAGTCCGGCGAACGGGTGCTGGTCCCTGAAAAACGGGTGCCGCACTTCAAGGCGGGCAAGGAATTGCGCGAGCGGGTGGACCGTCCGGCATCGCCGCCGTCCGGCATCGTGGCCGTCAATGGCCAGGTGTCGCACGGCAAGGCCGGGCAGTCGCTGGCGCCCTCGCAGTCGGCTTCGGCCGGGCTGCACGAGGATGGCCAGCTCAATCTGGTTCGCTCGTAACGCGGCTCTTGCATCACTGGCAAGTCTTCAGGAAAGCGCTCCCCCGGGAGCGCTTTTTCTTTGGGCGTTTCCGCGCGCGGGCGCCCGGGTGCGCGGGAGCCGGCGCAGCGATGCGACCAATCGTTACCGTTTCCGAGAAGTGATTCCGCTACAATGCCGGGAATCTTGGCCGGGCAACGCCCGACGCGCCCCCGCGTGACCGGGTAAGCACTCACGTTCCGATGACCTTCCTCGCATGAAACTCGTCACCTGGATCTTCCGTATCGTCCTGTTCGTGCTGCTGTTCGTGCTGGCGCTGCGCAACACTGGCGACGCCGATCTGCAACTGTTCTTCGGCGCCGTCTGGCATGCCCCGCTGATCCTGATCCTGCTGGCGGCCTTTGGGCTCGGCATCGTGGCCGCGCTGGCCTCGGTGGCGCCGGGGCTGATGCGGCAGCGCATGGAGGCAGCCCGCCTGCGCCGCGCGCTGGGCGAGGTGCGGGCCGCGGCAGCCCCCGTGGATGCCGTGCCGCCCGAGGCCAAGCCGGGCGTACCTTATAACGTAGTCGGTCCGAAAGTCTGACCCATGATGTTTGAAACCTGGTGGCTGCTGGCGCTGCCACTTGTCTTTGGCCTTGGCTGGATGGCTGCCCGGTTCGACCTGCGGCAGCTCATGAGCGAGCAGGGCGCCTTGCCCCGCTCCTATTTCAAGGGCCTCAATTTCCTGCTGAACGAACAACCCGACAAGGCAATCGACGCCTTCGTGGAAGTGGCGCGGCTGGACCCCGAAACCACCGAGCTGCACTTTGCGCTGGGCGCGCTGTTCCGCCGCCGCGGCGAAACCGAGCGCGCGATCCGCGTCCATCAGAACCTGGCCAACCGCCCGGACCTGCCCGAGCCCGAACGCGAGCACGCACTTTACGAGCTGGGCCAGGACTTCCTGCGCGCCGGCCTGCTGGACCGCGCCGAGGAATCGCTGCGCCGGCTGATGTCGGGCCCGTATGCCGCGTCGGCCAAGCGCGTGCTGCTGGAGCTCTACGAGGTCGAGAAAGAGTGGGCCAAGGCGATTGACGCCGCCCGCGAACTCCGGACCCTGGACCAGAAAGACTACCGCGTGCAGATCGCCCAGTTCTGCTGCGAACTGGCGCAGGACGCGCTGCAAAAGAAGCGTCCCGAAGATGCCATCGAATGGCTCGGCCGCGCCCGGCAGGAGAATCCGGCCAACGTCCGGGCGCCGATCCTGCTTGGCGACGTGGCCGCCGCCGCCGGCGACCTGCCCGGCGCGCTGCAGCACTGGCTGGGCATCGAGACGCAGGACGCGGCCTACCTGCCGCTGGTGGCCGACCGCATCGTCAAGGCCTACGCCACGCTGGGCGAGCAGGGCAAGGCCGTGCAATGGCTGCGCGAACTGCTCAAGAGCAACCTGGCGCCCGAACTGCTCGATACCGCCTATCGGACCGAACTGGAAGTGAACGGCCCGGTGGCCGCCGCCGCGCTGATGCGCGAGCAGTTGCGCCGCCAGCCCACGCTGCTGGCGCTGACCCGGTACTTCGAGGCCCAGGCCGCCGAAACCGAGGCGCTGCAGACGGCCACGGCCGGCGAGGCTGCCCCGGGCGATGCCGGCACGCTCGACGACCAGGCGAAAGAAACCGCCGCCATCCGCGATCTTCTGCAACTTCGCACGCGTAACCTGGCCCGCTATACCTGCCGCGAATGCGGCTTCCGGGCCCGGCTGTTCTACTGGCAATGCCCTGGCTGCAACCGCTGGGAAACGTATGCGCCGCGCCGCTCCGAAGCGCTTGGCTAAGTCATCTCAAGCGAATTCGAATTCCGTGGAGCTTCCGCAATGAAAGTTACGATTATCGGCAGCGGCTATGTTGGCCTGGTGACCGGCGCCTGCCTGGCGGAACTGGGCAACGCCGTGTTCTGCCTCGATGTCGATGAAAAGAAGATTGCGCTGCTGAACAGCGGCGGCGTGCCAATCTACGAGCCCGGGCTCAAGGAACTGATCGACCGCAACCGCGCGGCGGGCCGGCTGACGTTCTCGACCGACGTGGCCGCCAGCGTCGAGCACGCCGACGTGCAGTTCATCGCCGTGGGCACGCCGCCGGACGAGGACGGCTCGGCCGACCTGCAGTACGTGCTGGCCGCCGCCCGCAACATCGGCCGTCACATGACCGGCTTCAAGGTGGTGGTGGACAAGTCGACCGTGCCCGTGGGCACCGGCGACCGCGTGGCGGCGGTGATCCGCGAGGAACTGGCCGCGCGCGGGCTGGAGGACCTGCAGTACTCGGTGGTCTCGAACCCCGAGTTCCTGAAGGAAGGCGCCGCCGTCGAGGACTTCATGCGCCCGGACCGCATCGTGCTGGGCTGCGCCGCCGACGTGGCCGGCCGCCACGCGCAGGCCATCATGCGCCAGTTGTACTCGCCGTTCAACCGCAACCACGAGCGCACGTTCTATATGGATGTCCGCTCGGCCGAGTTCACGAAGTACGCGGCCAATTCGATGCTGGCCACCCGCATCTCGTTCATGAACGAGTTGGCCAACCTGGCCGACGAGGTGGGCGCCGATATCGAACTGGTACGGCTGGGCATCGGCTCAGACCCGCGCATCGGCTACAGCTTCCTGTACGCTGGCGCGGGCTACGGCGGATCGTGCTTTCCCAAGGACGTGCAGGCGCTGATGCGTACCGCCAGCGCCTACGGCAAGCCGATGCGCGTGCTCGAGGCCGTGGAATCGGTCAACGACGACCAGAAGCAGGTGCTGGGCCGCAAGGTGGTCAAGCGATTTGGCGAGAATCTGACAGGCAAGACGTTCGGCGTCTGGGGCCTGGCGTTCAAGCCCAATACCGACGACATGCGCGAGGCGCCGTCGCGCGTGCTGGCGCGCGAGTTGGTGTCGCGCGGGGCGTCGCTGCGCGTGCACGACCCCGTGGCAATGGAAGAGGCCCGCCGCGTGATCGGGATGGACCTGGCCGGCATTCCCGGCGCGATGGACCGCGTGACGTTCTGCCCCGCCCAGATGGACGTGCTGGCCGGCGCCGACGCGCTGGTCATCGTTACCGAGTGGAAGGTCTTCCGCAGCCCCGATTTCTCGCAGATCCGCGCTATGCTCAAGACGCCCGTCATCATCGACGGCCGCAATCTTTATGAACCCGATGCCATGGCGCAGGCCGGCATCGAATACCACGCGATCGGGCGTTCCAACGCGACGCACTGATTTTCCCAACCATCCGTGTATCCAGACCGGCCGCCGCGCCCCAGGCGGGCACGGCATCGCCGCAAGGAGAGTTCATGAGCAAGACCATCATTCCGCAGGACCAGATCCGGCAATCGCAAGTGCTGGTGGTGGGCGACATGATGCTGGACCGCTACTGGTTCGGCGACGTCAATCGTATTTCGCCGGAAGCCCCCGTGCCGGTGGTGCAGATCAAGCGCAGCGACGAGCGGCTGGGCGGCGCGGCCAACGTGGCCCGCAACGCGGCCGCGCTGGGCGCCAAGGTCGGCATGCTGGGCGTGGTTGGCGACGACGAGCCCGGCCGTACGCTGGAATCGCTGCTGGCCGCCAGCCAGGTGGAGCCATACCTGCACCGCGATCCGACGCTGAACACCACGATCAAGCTGCGGGTGGTGGCGCACCAGCAGCAACTGCTGCGCGTGGATTTCGAGAACGCGCCGGCCAGCGAAGTGCTGGCTTCGGTACAGGACCGCTACCAGACGCTGATCGGCGACTACCAGGTGCTGGTGCTGTCCGACTACGGCAAGGGCGGCCTGACCCACGTGGCGCGCATGGTCGAGGCCGGCCGCGCCGCCGGCCGCATGGTGCTGATCGATCCGAAGGGCGACGACTACTCGCGCTACCGCGGCGCCACGCTGATCACGCCGAACCGTGCCGAGATGCGCGCCGTGGTGGGCGCCTGGAAGACCGAGGCCGACCTGACCATCCGCGCCCAGAACCTGCGCCGCGACCTGCATCTTGAGGCGCTGCTGCTCACACGGTCCGAAGAGGGCATGACGCTCTACACCGAGGCCGAGGTCCTGCACGTGTCCGCCCAGGCGCGCGAAGTCTATGATGTATCAGGGGCTGGCGACACAGTAATTGCCACCCTGGCCACCATGCTCGGCGCCGGCGTGCCGCTCAAGGAAGCCGTCCAGCATGCCAACCGTGCCGGCAGCATCGTCGTCGGCAAGCTGGGCACCGCCGTTGTGACCTATCCCGAACTGTTTGGCGCCTCCTGAGGCGCGCCCCCCGACCAGAATTCGCCATGACCATCATCGTGACCGGCGCTGCCGGCTTTATCGGCAGCAACATCGTCAAGGGCCTGAACGACCGCGGCGAGACGAACATCGTCGCCGTGGACAACCTGACGCGCGCCGAGAAATTCAGCAACCTCGTGGACTGCGAGATTGCCGACTACCTGGACAAGGGCGAGTTCGTCGAGCGGTTCAAGCGGGGCGATTTTGGCAACGTGCGCGCGGTGTTCCACGAGGGTGCCTGCTCCGACACGATGGAGACCGACGGCCGCTACATGATGGAGAACAACTACCGGTACACGCTGGCGCTGATGGAAGCCTGCCTGGAGCAGGGCACGCAGTTCCTGTACGCGTCGTCGGCCGCCACGTATGGCGCTTCTACGATGTTCCGGGAGGATCGCGAGTACGAAAAGCCGCTGAACGTCTACGGCTACTCGAAGTTCCTGTTCGACCAGGTGGTGCGGCGCCGGATGGCGTCGTCGCATCCGCACTCGCAGATCGTCGGCTTCCGCTACTTCAACGTGTACGGCCCGCGCGAGTACCACAAGGGCCGCATGGCGTCGGTGGCGTTCCACCACTTCAACCAGTTCCGCGCCGAGGGCACGGTCAAGCTGTTCGGCGAGTACAACGGCTACGCGCCGGGCACGCAGAGCCGCGACTTCGTGTCCGTGGAGGACGTGGTCAAGGTCAACCTGTACTTCCTCGATCATCCGGAAAAGTCCGGCATCTTCAACCTTGGCACCGGCCGCTCGCAGCCGTTCAACGACATCGCCGTCTCGGTGGTCAACGCGCTGCGCGAGGCCGAGGACAAGCCGCCGCTGTCGCTGGAGGAAATGGTGCAGGAGGGGCTGGTCGAGTACATCAAGTTCCCCGACGCGCTGCGCGGCAAATACCAGTGCTTCACGCAGTCCGACGTGTCGCGCCTGCGCGCGGCGGGCTATGAGGCGCCGTTCCTGACCGTGCAGGAAGGCGTGGGCCGCTACTGCAAGTGGCTGATGGAACGGAGCTGATCGGCTGTCGCGCCAGCGCGACGTCGCACCGCTTTAAATCTCGTAGAAATCCGGCATTGCAACAGTAATGTCGCAGTCGGACACACAACCGCGCCGATGATGTGAACTTGTGTGTCCAGCCGCTTCTTACGCGCTTTCGGACTCCTATCCTGACGACTCCCGCCGCCACCCGGCGCGGGCGTTCAACCACAAGGAAGGAGTTTTCCGAATGATCGAGTCATCCACGACGGACCGCCGGTCCGGCCGTTCCCTGTCCGCCCTGTTCAATCTGTCCGACCTGTCCCGCGCCGCGCTGTCCGCCTGGCGCCGCGGCGGCCTGGCAGTGGCCTGCGCGCTGGCCATGCTCGGCGCGGCGCCGGCGTTCGCCAACGTCGACGTCAACGGCGCGGACGAGGCCGCGCTGACTTCCGTGAAGGGCATCGGCCCGGCCACCGCCAAACGCATCCTGGAAGAGCGCGAGCGCAACGGCGCGTACAAGGACGCCGCCGACCTGGCCGACCGCGTGGCGGGCGTGGGGCCGAAATCGGCCGCCAACCTGCAGGAGGCCGGGCTGACCTTTGGCAAGCCGGCCCCGGCCGCCGCGGCAGCCCGCAAGGACGCCAAGCCCGCCCCGAAAGCCGCGCGCTAGCCCCAGCCCCGCACCCCGCGTCAACAGACGGCCGCTGGTATGCGTTGTGCTTGACCGGCACGGCGTGCCGGAACGCTGCCGATTTGCACCATGCGGGGTGCGGGGTATCATGCGCATCGCCGTTGCAGCGGGTGCCCGGGCACCGCGCAACCACAAGCATTCAACGACTGAAACAAAGACGGCTGACAGGGAGAGCACAACATGGCGAATGGCCAGGACAGTACGGACGACGGCGGATTCCTGCCGAAATGGCGCCTCAAGACAACGGGCGTGATCGCGCCCGACGAGCGGCTGCCGGCCGGGCAGACGCTGCTCGCGGGCATCCAGCACGTGGTGGCGATGTTCGGCTCGACGGCCATCGCGCCGATCCTGATGGGCTTCCCGCCCAATATCGCCATCCTGTTCTCGGGCATCGGCACGCTGCTGTTCTTCTTCTGCGTGCGCGGCCGCGTGCCCAGTTACCTGGGTTCCAGCTTCGCGTTCATCGCGGTGGTCATCGCGGCCACGGGCTACGGCGGTAGCGGCCCGAACGCGAACATTCCGGTGGCGCTGGGCGGCATCATCGCCGCCGGGGCGCTCTATACGGTCATCGGGCTGGTCGTGCAGATGATCGGCTACGCCTGGGTGGAAAGGCTGATGCCGCCGGTGGTGACCGGTGCCATCGTCGCGGCCATCGGCCTGAACCTGGCGCCCGTGGCGGTCAAGGCGGTCAGCGGCGCGCCGCTGGACACCTGGGTGGGCCTGCTGACGGTGCTGGCCGTGGGGCTGATTGCGGTGCGCGCTCCCGGCATGCTCGGACGCCTGCCGGTGCTGCTGGGCGGCCTGGCTGGCTACCTTGCCTACTTTGTGGCCACCAACGTGATGGGCATGGGCAAGGCCATCGACTTCTCGGGCGTGGCGGCGGCAAGCTGGTTCGGTATGCCCGCGTTCACCGCGCCGGTGTTCGAACCCAGCGCCATGCTGCTGATTGCCCCCGTGGCCATCGTGCTCGTGGCCGAGAACCTGGGCCACATCAAGGCCATCGGCGTGATGACGGGCCGCAATCTCGACCCGTACATCGGCCGGGCCTTTATCGGCGATGGCGTGGCCACGATGCTGTCGGCGTCCGGCGGCGGCACGGGCGTGACCACCTACGCCGAGAACATGGGCGTGATGGCCGTGACGCGGATCTACTCGACGCTGATCTTCGTCGTCGCGGCGGCCGTTGCGATCCTGCTCGGCTTCTCCCCGAAGTTCGGCGCGCTGATCCTGACGATCCCGGGTCCGGTGATCGGCGGCCTGACGATCGTCGTGTTCGGCCTGATCTCGGCCACGGCCGGCCGCATCTGGGTGCAGAACCACGTGGACTTCTCCAGTTCGCGCAACCTGATCACGGTGGGCGCCACGCTGACCGTGGCCGCCGGGGACTTGACGCTGAAGTTTGGCGGCATGACGCTGGGTGGCATCGGCACCGCCACGTTCGGCGCCATTCTGCTGTACCACCTGCTGGGCAGCCGGCACCCAGAGGACCAGGGCCTGGCGCACTAGGCGCCGCGCCAGCGGCGGGCCGGAATGGCCCGCCGGCCGTTGCGGGTAAGGTCGGTGCATTACAATGAGCCACGAAAAAACCGACTCACCCGCGACTGATCCGCTCCTCCCCCATGGCCTACAAGACGATTGAAGACACCATCGGCAACACGCCGCTGGTACGACTGCAGCGCATTCCGGGCGCCGCCATCGAAGCACGCGGCAACGTGATTCTCGGCAAGCTCGAAGGCAACAACCCGGCCGGCTCGGTCAAGGACCGGCCCGCGCTGTCGATGATCCGCCGCGCCGAGGAACGGGGCCGCATCAAGCCGGGCGACACGCTGATCGAGGCCACGTCGGGCAATACCGGCATCGCGCTGGCCATGGCCGCCGCCATCCGCGGGTATCGCATGGTGCTGATCATGCCCGAGGACCTGAGCCTGGAGCGTCGCCAGAGCATGGCGGCGTACGGCGCCGAGATCATCCTCACGCCGGTCAAGGGCGGCATGGAGTACGCGCGCGACCTGGCCGACGCCATGGAGCGCGAAGGCAAGGGCGTGATCCTGGACCAGTTCGCCAACCCGGACAACCCGCTGGCGCACTACGAGACCACGGGCCCCGAACTGTGGCAGGACACCGAGGGCCGGATCACCCACTTTGTCTCGGCGATGGGCACCACCGGCACGATCACGGGCGTGTCGCGCTACCTCAAGGAAAAGAACCCGGCCATCCAGATCATCGGCGCCCAGCCGGCCGAAGGCTCGCGCATCCCGGGCATCCGCAAGTGGCCCGAAGCGTACCTGCCGAAGATCTACGATCCGAAGTTCATCGACCGCCAGGAACCGGTCACGCAGGCCGACGCCGAGCACATGGCCCGCCGCATGGCGCGCGAAGAGGGCATCTTCTGCGGCATCTCGGCCGCCGGCGCGCTGTGCGTGGCGCTGCGGATCGCCGAGGAAGTGGAAAACGCGACGATCGTCTTCGTGGTCTGCGACCGTGGCGACCGCTACCTGTCGACGGGTGTGTTCCCGGCCTGACCGTCACTACGCCAGTCACGCCGGCCACGCCGGCGCCCATGAAAAAGCCCCGCGGCGGAAGCCTGCGGGGCTTTTTTGTTGCTGACCGCGGCGCGGCCGGTCAGGCCATGGCCGCCTTCACCGCCTCGCCCAGCTGGTAGACCGCCAGCGCGTAAAAGAAGCTGCGGTTGTAGCGCGTGAGGACGTAAAAATTGCGCAGGCCGATCATGTACTCGGTCGGCTGATCCGGAGTGGGCAGGTCCACCACCAGTACGCCGGTTTCCGCCTCGCGCTGCAGGTCGATCGGCTCGTCCACGCGCAGCCCGGCCTTGGTCAACTGGTTCAGCGTCCGCGTGGGCCACGGTTCGCCATCGGCGGCGGCCGTCGCCACGCCCAGGCTGCCGGCATCGGCGCCGATGCGCCACACCACGGGCCGGTTCTGTTCCCAGCCGTGCAACTGCAGAAAGCGGCCGACGCTGCCGATGGCGTCGGTGGGGCTGTTGCGCAGGTCCACGTGGCTGTCGCCGTCGTAGTCCACGGCGTATTCGCGCAGGCTCGTCGGCATGAACTGCGGGATGCCCACGGCCCCGGCGTACGAGCCGAGCACCGAGAACACGTCGGTCTTCGTGTCGCGGCACCAGAGCAGGTAGTCGGCCAGCTGGTTGCGGAACAGTTTGGTGCGGGCGTCGCGGTTGGGCGTGTCGGGGTAGTCGAACGCCAGCGTCGACAGCGAGTCGATCACGCGGAACGTGCCCATGTCGCGGCCGTAGATCGTTTCCACGCCGATGATCCCGACGATGACCGACGCCGGCACGCCAAACTCGGCTTCGGCGCGGCGCAGCGTCTCGCGGTTCTGTTGCCAGAAGCGGACGCCGGCGTTGATGCGGATCGGCTCGATGAACCGCGACCGGTAGGCGCGCCAGCTTTTCTTGCCCGGCGTGGTCGGCGGCATGATCAGGCGCGACACGGTTGCCGAGTACACGGCCTGGCTGAAATACGATTCCAGCTCGGCGCGGGGCAAGCCGTTGCGCGCCACCATCTCGTCGATGAACGCGCGTGCCTGGGGGTGGTTCTGATAGCGGCCCGGTTCGATTTCTTCTTCCCGGACACTGACGCGGCGGCGTCCGGCGGCCACGAGCCCGGGAGAAACGCCGCACAGGCCCAATGCGGCAGCGGTGAGTGCGGCGCCCAGCAGCGGGCGGCGCAGGGAGCGCTGTTGGTCGGTCATGATGTCCTTTGCAAGTCGCACCGAGTATAGCGGATGCGATACACGCGACGCCCCGTTGCAGGGCATTTGGTTACGAAGTTCCGCCGGCGGAAGCCGGGCACGTCCTGTGCTAACGTAACGGCTGGAGACAAACTTGACCCAAATCGAAAATGCCAACGGGTTACTACACGCATCCGTCGTTCCAGTTGCACGAGATGGGGTTCTTCCATCCCGAATGCCCTGAACGGCTGCAGGCCATCGAGGACCACCTGATTTCGCACGGGATGGACGGCCTGCTCGACCGGCGCGATGCCCCGGCCGCCACCGAAGCGCAGATCGAGCGCGTGCACCGGCCCGACTACGTTGCCAGCCTGGCCGCCAACAGCCCGTCGACCGGCTATTTCGCGATCGATCCCGACACCTCCATGAACCGCCACACGCTGACCGCCGCCACGCACGCGGCCGGCGCGGCCGTGGCGGCCACCGACGCCGTGATGGCGGGCCAGGTGGAGAACGCGTTCTGCTGCGTGCGCCCGCCCGGCCACCACGCCGAGCCCGACCATGCGATGGGCTTCTGCTTCTTCAACAACGTGGCGATTGCCGCCCGGCACGCGCTGGCCGTGCACGGGCTGCGGCGCGTGGCCGTGATCGATTTCGACGTCCACCACGGCAACGGCACCGAGGCGGCGTTCCGCGACGATCCGCAGGTGCTGATGTGCAGCTTCTTCCAGCACCCGTTCTACCCGTACAGCGGCACCGAGCACGTGGCGACGAACATGTCGAACATCCCGCTGCCGGCGTACACGAACGGCATGGCCGTCCGGGAGGTGGTGGAAACGATCTGGCTGCCGCGCCTGCACGAATTCAAGCCCGAGATGCTGTTCATCTCGGCCGGCTTTGACGCCCACCGCGAGGACGACCTGGGGCAGATGGGGCTCGTGGAGCAGGACTACACGTGGATCACCGAGCAACTGGTGCAGGTGGCCAAGACCCACGCCCAGGGCCGCATCGTCAGTTGCCTGGAGGGCGGCTACAACCTCAGCGCGCTGGCCCGCAGCGTGTTCGCCCATCTGAAGGTGCTGATGGAGGCGTAAGCCTGCCGCAATATGACTAAAAAGGCGCTTCCGGGCCGTCTATATGACGCCAGCGCATAAGGCTTTCAGAAAAATCTCGTTTGCGGTATGAAGCGGATCGCATAAAATGCGGGCTTCATAAAAATAAGTGCGGCAACAACGCAGGAGACCCCCGCGCTGTTGCCGTTTTCTTTTCTCGTTCCATGATCGAACTGCAAGGACTCTCGCAGCGGTTCCCCGGCGGGTCGGGGGAGGTGCATGCGCTGCGCGACGTCAGCCTCACCATCGCCGCCGGCGAGATCTTCGGCATCATCGGCCGAAGCGGCGCCGGCAAGAGCACGCTGGTGCGTGCCATCAACCTGCTGAACCGGCCCACCAGCGGCCGCGTGGTCGTCGACGGCCAGGATCTCACCGCGCTGGGCAACGGCGCGCTGCGCGAGGCGCGCCGCGAGATCGGCATGATCTTCCAGCATTTCAACCTGCTGTCGTCGCGTACGGTCTATGACAACGTGGCGCTGCCGCTGGAGCTGGCGGGCAAGTCGAAGCAGGAGATCGCGGCGACCGTCGAGCCGCTGCTGGAACTGGTCGGCCTGTCGGCGTTGCGCGACCGCCATCCCGCGCAGATCAGCGGCGGCCAGAAGCAGCGGGTGGGGATCGCCCGGGCGCTGGCCAGCAAGCCGAAGGTGCTGCTGTCGGACGAAGCCACCTCGGCGCTGGACCCCGAGACCACGCGCTCGATCCTGGAACTGCTCAAGCGCATCAACAAGGAACTGGGCCTGACCATCGTCATGATCACGCACCAGATGGAAGTGATCAAACAGGTCTGCGACCGCGTGGCCGTGCTGGAGGCTGGCCAGGTGGTGGAGACGGGCCGCGTGATCGACGTTTTCCTGCGTCCGCAGCACGAGGTGACGCGCGCCATGATCGGCGACGTGATTGCCCAGGAACTGCCGGCCAGCGTGCTCAAGCGCGTGGAAAGCCGGCTCGGCAACGGCCGCGACCACGTCTACCGGCTGGCCTTCACGGGCGAGAACGTCGACCAGCCGGTGCTGGCGCAGGCAATCCGCCAGCACCGGCTGGACTTCAACATCCTGCATGGCCATATCGACGAGATCCAGGGCCAGGCGTTCGGCTCGCTGGCGATCATGGCCACGGGCGACCCGGCCAGCGTGCGCGCGGCCATGGACTATCTGCAGGCGCAAGGCGTCGTCGTGGAGGAGATCGACCATGTGGTCTGAAATGCTCGACCTGTTCCTGACGTCGTTCTACGAGACGCTGCTGATGGTGTGCATCTCCGGCGTGGTCGGCGGGCTGCTGGGCGTGCCGCTGGGCGTGCTGCTGCACCTGACCAACCGGGGCGGCGTGCTGTCGCACCCGCTGTTCAACCGGACCATCGGCGTGGTGGTCAACGCGGTACGCTCGATCCCGTTCATCATCCTGCTGGTGGTGGTCATTCCGTTCACGCGCTTCATCGTCGGGTCGTCCATTGGCACCACGGCGGCCATCGTGCCGCTGACGATCGCGGCCATCCCGTTCATCGCGCGACTCGTGGAAGCGGCGCTGCGCGAGGTCGACAAGGGTTTGGTCGAGGCGGCGCAGTCGATGGGCGCCACCACCCGGCAGATCGTCTGGAAGGTGCTGCTGCCCGAGGCCATGCCCGGCATCGTGGCCGGGCTGACCATCACTTTCGTGAGCCTGGTTGGCTATTCGGCCATGGCCGGCGCGATTGGCGGCGGCGGGCTGGGCGACCTGGGCATCCGCTACGGCTACCAGCGCTACATCACCGAGATCATGGTCGCCGTCGTGCTGATCCTGATCGTGTTCGTGCAGGCGGTACAGAGCTTCGGCGACTGGCTGGTCCGTCGGATCAGCCATCGTTGAAATACTAGTTCTTGACAGGGAAACTTGGGGTAAATCGAAATGCAACGTCGTAACGTGCTGAAGGGCGCCGTGCTGGCGCTGGGTGTGGTGGTGTCGGCTGGCGTGCTCGCGCAGGACAAGCCGATCAAGGTGGGCGTGACCGGTGGCCCGCACGCGCAGATCATGGAGCAGGTGAAGAAGGTGGCGGCCAAGGACGGCCTGAACATCCAGGTGGTGGAGTTCAGCGACTACATCCAGCCGAACGCCGCGCTGGCCGCTGGCGACCTCGACGCCAACAGCTACCAGCACCTGCCGTACCTGGAAGCCCAGATCAAGGACCGCGGCTACAAGTTCACGCACGCGGGCTTTACCGTGACGTTCCCGATGGGCGTCTACTCGAAGAAGATCAAGTCGCTGGACCAGTTGAAGCAGGGCGCCCGCGTGGGCGTGCCGAACGATCCGACCAACGGCGGCCGCGGCCTGCTGCTGCTGCAGTCGAAGGGTGTGATCAAGCTGCGTGCCGATGCCGGCCTGAAGGCCACGCCGCTGGATATCGTCGAGAACCCGAAGAAGATCAAGATCGTCGAACTGGACGCCGCCCAGCTGCCGCGCTCGCTCGACGACCTGGACGCCGCCGCCATCAACGGCAACTACGCCGAGTCGGCCGGCCTGTCGCCCACGCGCGATGCCATCGCCATGGAGGGTCCGAAGGGTCCGTACGCCAACCTGATCGCGATCCGCGCGGCCGACAAGGACAAGCCGTGGGTGGCCAAGCTGGTCAAGGCGTACCACTCGCCCGAGATCAAACAGTACGTGCAAAGCACTTTTAAGGAATCTGTGATCACCGCCTGGTAATTTCTAGGGGTTTTCATCCAGACACTGGGCCGCCGGGGCATCCTGCGGCACAATATCTAAAGATTCTGCGAGTTGCCGGCTATGCCCGGCAATTCTTTGTCGATAAAATAGTACGATCGTTCGAAAAACTAAAGCTGCGCCACCCCGGTGGTTATAATGGCGAGCGATTCAAACTTTGGAACTATCAGCTATCAGTGGAGTGAGCGCATGAAAGTACTCGTCGCAGTCAAGCGGGTGGTGGACTACAACGTCAAGGTCCGCGTGAAGTCGGATGGCACGGGCGTCGACCTGGCCAACGTCAAGATGAGCATGAACCCGTTCGACGAAATCGCCGTGGAAGAGGCCGTGCGCCTGAAGGAAGCTGGCGTCGTCACCGAGGTGGTTGCCGTGTCGTGCGGCGTGGCCCAGTGCCAGGAAACCCTGCGTACCGCGATGGCCATTGGCGCCGACCGCGGCATCCTGGTGGAATCCGGTGAAGACCTGCAGCCCCTGGCCGTGGCCAAGGTGCTCAAGGCACTGATCGACAAGGAACAGCCGAGCCTGGTGATCCTGGGCAAGCAGGCCATCGACGACGACTCCAACCAGACCGGCCAGATGGTGGCCGCGCTGGCCGGCCTGCCGCAAGCCACCTTCGCCTCGAAGGTGGTGGTGGCCGATGGCAAGGCGTCGGTGACGCGCGAGGTGGATGGCGGCCTGGAAACCGTGTCGGTGAAGCTGCCGGCCGTGGTGACCACGGACCTGCGCCTGAACGAGCCGCGCTACGTGACGCTGCCGAACATCATGAAGGCCAAGAAGAAGCCGCTGGAAACCGTGAAGCCGGAAGATCTCGGCGTCGACGTCAAGCCGCGCCTGCAGACCGTGAAGGTCGTGGAGCCGGCCAAGCGCAGTGCTGGCGTGATGGTCCCTGATGTGGCCACGCTGGTGCAAAAGCTGAAGTCGGAAGCCAAGGTTATCTGAGCGCGGGGAGAGAGAACATGACTGCACTTGTCATTGCTGAACACGACAACCAATCGATCAAGGCCGCCACGCTGAACGCCGTGACGGCAGCCGCCCAGTGCGGCGGCGACGTCCACGTGCTGGTGGCCGGTTCCAACGCCAAGGCCGCCGCCGACGCCGCCGCGAAGATTGCGGGCGTGGCGAAGGTCCTGCTGGCCGACGCACCGCACTTTGCCGACGGCCTTGCCGAGAACGTGGGCGAACAGATCCTGGCCATTGCCAGCGACTACTCGCACATCGTTGCCCCGGCCACGGCCTCGGGCAAGAACATCCTGCCGCGCGTGGCCGCCAAGCTGGACGTGGCGCAGCTGTCGGACATCACCAAGGTCGATTCGCCCGACACGTTCGAGCGTCCGATCTACGCCGGCAACGCGATTGCCACGGTCAAGTCGGAAGACAAGATCAAGGTGATCACCGTGCGTGGCACGGCGTTCGACCCGGCCGCGGCGGAAGGTGGCTCGGCCACGCTGGACACGCTGCCGGCCGTTGCCGACGCGGGCATCTCGCAATTCGTGTCGCGTGAAGTGACCAAGAGCGACCGTCCGGAACTGACCGCCGCCAAGATCATCGTCTCGGGTGGCCGTGGCGTGGGTTCGGGCGAGAACTACACCAAGGTGCTGACCCCGCTGGCCGACAAGCTCGGCGCGGCGCTGGGTGCCTCGCGTGCCGCAGTCGATGCCGGCTTCGTCCCGAACGACTACCAGGTGGGCCAGACCGGCAAGATCGTCGCCCCGCAGCTGTACATCGCCGTCGGTATCTCGGGCGCGATCCAGCATCTGGCCGGCATGAAGGACTCCAAGGTGATCGTCGCGATCAACAAGGACGCCGAAGCCCCGATCTTCTCGGTGGCGGACTACGGCCTGGTGGGCGACCTGAACACCGTGGTGCCGGAACTGGTGGCCGCGCTGGGCTGACAGGCCCGAACGGCCGGTTCGACAACGCATTGAACCGGCCACAAGCAGCAAGAATGTCGAAGCCGTTCCGGGTTATCCCGCGAGCGGCTTTTTTACGAGATCGTGGAGACATACGATGACCTACCGCGCACCGCTCAAGGACATGCTGTTCGTCATGAACGAACTGGCCGGGCTGGCACAGATCAGCCAGTTGCCGGGCTACGAGGACGCCACGCCGGACACGGCGCAGGCTGTGCTGGAGGAGGCCGCCAAGTTCAACGAACAGGTGGTGGCGCCGCTGAACCGCGCTGGCGACATCCAGCCGAGTAGCTGGAAGGACGGTGTTGTCACGACCACGCCGGGCTTTCGCGACGCGTTCCGCCAGTTTGGCGAAGGTGGCTGGCAGGGCGTGCTGCATCCGGCGGACTTCGGCGGGCAGGGCCTGCCCAAGCTCGTCGCCACGCCGTGCAACGAAATGCTGAACACGGCGAACCTGTCGTTCGCGCTGTGCCCGCTGCTGACCGACGGCGCCATCGAGGCGCTGCTGACGGCCGGCACCGACGCGCAGAAGTCGCTGTTCCTGCCCCGGCTGATCTCGGGCGAATGGACCGGCACGATGAACCTGACCGAGCCGCAGGCCGGGTCGGACCTGGCCGCGGTGCGCACGCGCGCCGAGCCGCAGGGCGACGGCACGTACAAGGTGTTCGGCACGAAAATCTTCATTACCTACGGCGAGCACGACATGGCGGACAACATCGTCCACCTGGTGCTGGCCCGCACGCCCGACGCGCCCGAAGGGGTCAAGGGCATCTCGCTGTTCATCGTGCCGAAGTTCCTGGTGAACGCGGACGGGTCGCTGGGCGCGCGCAACGACGTGGAGTGCGTGTCGATCGAGCACAAGCTCGGCATCAAGGCCAGCCCCACGGCAGTGCTGCAGTTTGGCGACCACGGCGGCGCCATCGGCACGCTGGTCGGCGAGGAAAACCGCGGCCTGGAATACATGTTCATCATGATGAACGCGGCGCGCTTCTCGGTCGGCATGCAGGGCATCGCCGTCTCCGAACGCGCCTACCAGCAGGCCGTGGCCTACGCGCGCGAGCGGGTGCAGAGCCGTCCGGTCGATGGCTCGGCGCGCGAAGGCGTGACGATCATTCACCATCCCGACGTCAAGCGCATGCTGATGACGATGCGCGCGCTGATCGAAGGCGCGCGCAGCGTGGCCTACGTGGCGGCTGCGGCCAGCGACGTGGCGCACCAGCATCCGGACGAGTTCGTACGCCGCCAGAACATGGCGCTGTACGAGTTCCTGGTGCCGGTGGTCAAGGGCTGGAGCACGGAGCTGTCGATCGACGTCACCAGCCTGGGGGTGCAGGTGCACGGCGGCATGGGGTTCATCGAGGAAACCGGCGCCGCGCAGCACTACCGCGACGCCCGTATCCTGCCGATCTACGAAGGCACGACGGCCATCCAGGCCAACGATCTGGTCGGCCGCAAGACCGTGCGCGACGGCGGTGCCGTGGCGCGCGCGATCTGCGCGAGCATCGCCGAGACCGAGAACCGGCTGGGCGAGCATGGCGGCGCACCGTTCCTGGCCGTGCAGGCCCAGCTCAGGCAGGGCCGCGAGGCGCTGGAGGCGGTGGTCCAGTTCGTGGTCGATAACGCCAAGGGCAATCCGAATGCGGTGTTCGCGGGCAGCGTGCCGTACCTGAAGCTCTGCGGCATCGTGCTGTCGGGCTGGCAACTGGCGCGCGCGATGCTGGCGGCCGACGCCAGACGCGCCGAAGACCCGGCCTTCCACGACGCCAAGATCGCCACCGCGCATTTCTTCGGCCAGCACATCCTGTCGCAGGCGTCGGGGCTGCGCGCGGCCATCGTCGACGGGGCCGAGCCGGTCAAGGCGATGTCGGCCGAACAGTTCTGAGCAAGCTGGCGGACAGACAGCTCCAGCAAAAAGGCGACCCGGAGGTCGCCTTTTTCATTACGCCGTGGCCGGCCGCGGCACGTGCCGCGCGGGCGGCGTCTTGCGGTAGCGGTCCACCGAGAGGTCGTCGGCGCGGATGGCCGGGCGGGTGCCGGAGACCAGGTCGGACAGCAACTGGCCCGAGCCGCAGGCCATCGTCCAGCCCAGCGTGCCGTGGCCGGTGTTGAGCCACAGGCCGCGGATGCCGGCCGGGCCGACCACCGGCGTGCCGTCGGGCGTCATCGGACGCAGGCCGGTCCAGAACGTGGCGCGGCTGACGTCGCCGGCGCCGGGGAACAGGTCGTTGACCACGTGCTCCAGCGTGCGGCGCTTGTTCGGGTCCAGCGAGCGGTCGTAGCCGACGATCTGCGCCATGCCGCCCACGCGGATGCGGTCGTCGAAACGCGTGATGGCAACCTTGTAGGTCTCGTCGAGCACGGTCGACACCGGGCTCCTGGCCGCGTCCACCAGTGGCACTGTGATCGAGAAGCCCTTGAGCGGATAGACCGGCAGGTTCGACAGCCCGCGCAGCACCGGCTTCACGAACGGCGTGGACCAACTGCCCAGCGCCACCACCACGGCATCGGCCGTCATCGGCTTGCCGTCGACCAGCGCGCCGGTCACGGCATCGCCGGTCGTCAGCAGGCCGTCGATCGACCGGTCGTAGAGGAACTGCACGCCGATCGACACGGCCATGGCTGCCAGCCGCTCGGTAAACAGCTGGCAATCCCCGGTTTCATCGTTCGGCAGGCGCAGGCCGCCAGCCAGCTTCTGGCCGGCAGCGGCGAGCGCCGGTTCGCTCGCGCCGAGATCGTCGCGCGAAAGCAATTCGTAAGGCACACCGGCGTCTTCCAGCACGGCGATGTCGCGCGCGGCGGCGTCGAGCTGGGCCTGGGTACGAAAGACCTGCAGCGTGCCCTGCTGGCGGCCCTCGTAGGCGATGCCCGTCTCGGCACGCAGCGCGCGGATGCAGTCGCGGCTGTACTCGGCCAGCCGCACCATGCGCTCCTTGTTCACCGCATAGCGGTCGGCCGTGCAGTTCTGCAGCATCTGCCACATCCACTGGAGCTGGAACAGCGTGCCATCGGGTTTGATCGACAGCGGCGCGTGTTCCTGGAACATCCACTTGATGGCCTTGAGCGGCACGCCCGGCGCCGCCCACGGCGACGCGTAGCCCGGCGAGATCTGGCCGGCATTGGCAAAGCTGGTGCCCAGCGCGGGCCCGCTTTCCCGGTCCACGACGGTCACTTCGTGACCGGCCCGGGCCAGATACCACGCACTCGTGACGCCAATCACGCCACTGCCAAGAACAAGAACGCGCATTTTCGGGGGCTCCGTACTGCCAAAGGGGGCTGATGAAGAATTCGCTTCTATACTATTGACTTCGAAGTAGGCATAGTTCGTGAAATTTTCGGGAAAACAGGAAAAAATCATGAGAACGACCCGCCCGCCCGTGCGCGCGCTGGACCGGCTGGATCGCAAGATCCTGGCGATGCTGCAGGCCGACGGCCGCATCTCGATGAAGGACCTGGCCGAGCAGGTCGGATTGACCATCACGCCATGCATCGAGCGTGTGAAACGGCTGGAGCGCGACGGCGTGATCATGGGCTACTACGCGCGGCTGAACCCCGCGGCGCTGGGCAGCGCCCTGCTGGTCTTCGTCGAGATCTCGCTGAACAACAAGTCGGGGAACATGTTCGAGCAGTTCCGGCGCGAGGTGCTGCGGATTCCCGAGGTGCTGGAATGCCATCTGGTGTCGGGCGACTTCGACTACCTGATCAAGGCGCGCATCCGTGAAATCGGCGAGTACCGGCGGCTGCTGGGCGACATCCTGCTGCAACTGCCCGGCGCGGCGCAGTCGAAAAGCTATGTCGTGATGGAAGAGATCAAGGAGACACTGGCGATTGCGGTGGACGGCAAGGAAAGCGGCGCCGCCGCCACGGCCTGACAAAGCGGTTGGGGGATGCGTGGCGATACTGTATATTCATACAGTATCCGGTTCGGTTCGCGACGAAATTCCATGCCCCCCAATCGCCCCCCGGCCGCGCTTCCCACCAAGGGTCGGGGCGCGGTCAGCAACCTCCAGGGTCGCTTTGCACGCGATGCGCGCGACGAGTTCGATGATGGCTGGCGGCCCGCCGGGGCCGACCTGGCTGCGGAATCGGCCGAGCCGGCAGCGTCGGCACCGCCCCGGATCGTCACGCAGGTCAGCCTGGAGCAGGCCAGGTCGATCCTGACGCGCAACGCGTCGCCCGACATCCCGTTCGATGTTTCGCTGAATCCCTATCGCGGCTGCGAGCACGGCTGCATCTACTGCTTTGCGCGGCCGACGCATGCCTACCTGGACCTGTCGCCGGGTCTCGATTTCGAGACAAAACTCTACGCCAAGGCCAATGCCGCCGAGCGGCTGCGCGAGACGCTGTCGCGACCATCGTATCGCTGCGAAACCATTGCGCTGGGTGTCAACACCGACGCCTACCAGCCCATCGAACGCACGCAGCGCATCACGCGCGGCATTCTAGAAGTGCTGCATGAAACCCGTCACCCGGTGGCGCTGATCACCAAGTCGTCGCTGATCGAGCGCGATATCGACCTGCTGGCCCCCATGGCGGCGCAGCGGCTGGCCGTGGCGGCCGTCACGATCACCACGCTCGACGCCGACCTGGCCCGCACGCTGGAGCCCCGGGCCGCCACGCCGGCGCGGCGGCTGCGCACGATCCGCGAGCTGACCGACGCGGGCATCCCGGTGGGCGTGAGCGTGGCGCCGGTCATCCCGTTCATCACGGAACCGGATCTGGAAAGGATTCTGGAAGCGGCGCGCGAGGCTGGCGCCGTCTATGCGAACTACATCGTGCTGAGATTGCCGTGGGAAGTGCGCCCGCTGTTCCAGGAGTGGCTGCAGGCGCATTTCCCGGGCCGTGCCGAGCGGGTCATGAACCGCGTGCGCGAGATGCGTGGCGGCAAGGACTATGACGCCGATTTCGCCTCGCGCATGCGCGGCACGGGAATCTGGGCCGATCTGATCCGGCAGCGCTTCTACAAGGCCGCCGATCGTCTCGGGTTTCGCTATAACCGTTTCGAACTCGATAGCTCGCGGTTCACGCCACCACCCAGGCCGATCCGGCCATGCGACGGGGGTGACAGGCAGGGCTCGCTCTTCTGAGCTTCCTTGCGGCCCGCAGCGGGCGTGTTGAGATTGTCGTCGATCATGCGGCAGGCCAGTTCCAGCGCGGCCTTGGCATTGACTGGCGGCAAGCCAGACGACATGGCCAGCCGGACAGCGATCGCCGCGAGGCGTCCCTCTTCGTAGCTTGGATGTTCCATCTGCCCTCCTATTCGTGACGCCGGGAGCCGGCGTCGAACCTGAACCTAAGCAGTATGGGCGATCCACGCGCGCACGGCGCGATCGTTACGAAGTTGTCACGACGGTGTGATGCGCGGGTGCCGCTATTCCTGTGACAGGGCCTTGGCGGCTTCCACCTGCGACTCGAAGAAGGTCTGGAAGCTGATGGCCAGCCCCGCCATCAGCAGGCCGGTGCCGATCATCAGCGACAGGATCACGAGGATGACCACCGGCCAGCCCGAGCGCGTGGGCTGCCCATGGGCGTTGTAGCGCTGGTCCCATTTGTCGTCCGGCCGCAGGCCGAACACGATGGCCGTCAGAAACGCGCCGATGACCGACGCGCCGCCCGCTACCGCGAACGTCCAGTTCAGCGGCGTGCTGCCTACGCCCAGGATCAGCGACGCCACGCCGAGCGCGCCAGCCGTGGTGGCCAGCAGATGCGCCCAGCCCGCCAGGTCGCGCGCACCCTTCAGGTAGAAACGATGGGCGCCAAGGCTGCCCAGCAGGAAGGCCAGCGCAACGGTGGCCAGCTTGGACTTGCCACGCGGCGTGCCGGGTGCGCGGCTGGGATCACGGGAAATGGGGGCGGACGGGCTGGCGGCTGGCATCGTGGGGCAGGGCGGTGCGAAGGGGATTCCAGGGGATTCCAGGCGATGCCGGCGGCATCGGCGCCCATTGTAGCGTCAGGCGGGCGTCAGGACGGCCACATCCACGCCAGCGCGCCGGAGACCAGCGCCGAGACGTGCGTCTCGCTGTACAGGATGACGGTCAGCAACAGCATGAACAGTATCGACAACGACAACTGGCCCGCGTGTCGGGCCAGGTCGTGAAGCAGGGGAGACATGATGAACCTCGACAAGTCGTTCTTGTGGAGGCCGCGCCCGGCCTCCGGGGCCCGGGCAGTGGGTGCCGGGCAGAGGCAGGTCAGTTCGATTGCCGTCTGCGCAACAGCGGCACGCTGGACGGCCCCGGACATCGCCGGGCGGCAGCCTGTGCGGCGTTTTGTGGCACGCACTCTGAAGTGACAATGGAAAACGGCCGGAAGTTCCGGCCGTTGGGGTGGTGTGAGGCGGGCTCGCCGCGGTCAGCGGCCGCCGTCGCGTCCGCGCGCCTGCCAGCCGGGGCCGACATTGGCGGGGCGCATCTCGGTGCCGCGCATCGCCGTGTCGCCGGGGTTGTTGCGGTCGACGCCGCCGGACTGCCGGCCGCCACGGTCGTCGCCGGCGTGGCCGGGTCCGGGCGGACGGCCGCTGAGGCGGTCGTCATTGCGCGCGCGCTGTTCCATCCGGTCGATCTGTGCCTGCACGTGGTCGCGGTTTTCGGCGCGTACACTCGCGATGTCCCAGCCGGGGCCCGCACGGCCCATCCGCACCGGGTGTTCGGCGAAGGCGCGCTGCCAGAAGGCAACTTGAGCGTGGCTGGTGGCGATGGTGCCAACCAGGCCGATGACGGCCACGGTACCAGCCACCAGATGGCGCAGGTGGGGGCGGGTAAGCATGTGCAATCCCAATGTCCTGTAGCAGGTGATGAGTCAGGCGTGGGTTCATGGTACGCACGGAGGGTCTGGCGACCTATGCGAAACCCGTTACCGGTGTAACGGAGTGTTTCGTCATTTTTGGCAGCTTTGGCGGGTCGGCCGCAGTGCCGCGATACTGTGGGTTTGGCGGGGATTAGAAGGTGTTCTCGGATGCTGCCGATGTGCGTCGCATCGTTGGAATGAAGGTGGCATCGGCTAGTGTTTCGCCATTTCGGAAAGTGCCGATTCATCCATATGACGCTGACCCGGTTCGCGGTTTTCGCCACGGCATGCCCGGCCCGGTGTTGCGTCGGCATCGCCTGCGCGGGCCGCCCGCGTGCTGGAAAGCCCTAAGTGTTTGTTTGGACTCGGGAAGTGGGCTATACTCTTGCGTTTCGTGTTCGCACACCCCGTTTTTTCGAGGAATTAACATGGTCGTAATCCGTCTGGCTCGCGGCGGCAGCAAGAAGCGCCCGTTCTTCAATATCGTTGCTACCGATTCGCGCAACCGTCGCGATGGCCGTTTCATCGAGCGCGTTGGCTTCTACAACCCGCTGGCTTCCGACAAGGAAGAAGGCCTGCGCGTGGTGCAGGACCGTCTGGCCTACTGGCAAGGCGTTGGCGCCCAACTGTCGCCGACCGTTGCCCGCCTGGTCAAGCAAGCCGCCACCAAGGCTGCAGCCTGATCGTTGTACAGGCGCGCCGTTACCGGTGCGCACTGATGCATCAAGAATACGCCCGGCACACGTGACTGGCACCGCCACCGGCCGCAAGCCGCTGAACCTGTCGAACGCCACCACGCAAGGTGGTGCGGCGGGCAAGCAGGCCAGGCTGCCCGCATCGCTGCTGTTCACGGACAGCCTGCCCGACGATCTCGTCGAGGTTGGCTACGTGGGCGCGGCCTACGGCATCCGGGGCTGGATCAAGGTCCAGCCGCATGCGGACGACGCCTCCGCATTGCTTCATGCCCGGCGCTGGTGGCTGCTGCGCGCGCCGCCGGCCGGCGTGGTGACTGCATCCGCCGAAGCGGCGGACGCCGTTAGCGTCAAGATTTCCCAGTCGCGGGAGCACAGCGGTACCGTGGTGGCGCAAGCCACCGGCGTTTCGGATCGCAATGTGGCAGAAATGCTCAAGGGTCGCCGCGTCTGGATCCGGCGTGCGGATTTTCCCGCGCCGGAAGAAGGTGAGTTCTACTGGGTGGACCTGATCGGTTGCGCCGTGGTCAACGAGCAGGGCGAAACGCTCGGCGACGTGACCGGCCTGATCGACAATGGCGCGCACCAGATTCTCCAGGTGGCCTACCAGCTGCCGGACGGCAAGGCCGCCGAGCGGCTGATCCCGTTTGTCGATGCGTTCCTGCGCACGGTCGATACGTCGGCCCGGCGCATCGTGGTCGACTGGGGGCTGGACTACTGAAGTACCTGAATTGCCGTCGAGGGAGGCGCTGATGCAGTTCGATGTAATCACGCTGTTTCCCGAGATGTTTCGTGCGCTGACCGACTGGGGCATTACCAGCCGGGCAGCCAAGCAGCAGCGCTACGCGTTGCGCGCCTGGAATCCCCGTGACTTCACGGTCGACAACTACCGGACGATCGACGATCGGCCCTACGGTGGCGGCCCCGGCATGGTGATGCTGGCCAAGCCGCTTGAGGATGCGATCGATGCCGCCGGTGCGGCGCAGTCGGACGCGGGCGTGGCACGGCCGCACGTGGTGCTGATGTCGCCCCAGGGCGCCACGCTCACGCACGCCAAGGTCATGGAGCTGGCGCAGCGGCCCGGGCTGGTGCTGCTGTGCGGGCGCTACGAGGCGATCGACCAGCGGTTGATCGACCGTCGCGTGGACGAGGAAATCAGCCTCGGCGATTTCGTGCTGTCGGGCGGCGAACTGCCGGCCATGGCGCTGATCGACGCGGTGGTGCGGCATCTGCCCGGCGTGCTGGGCGATGCGCAGTCGGCGGTGCAGGACAGCTTTGTCAATGGCCTGCTCGACTGTCCGCACTACACGCGGCCGGAAGAATACGAAGGCGTGCGGGTGCCCGATGTGTTGCTCGGGGGCCATCACGCCGAGATCGAGAAGTGGCGGCGCCAGCAGGCGCTGGCCAATACCGCCCGCAAGCGTCCCGACCTGATCGAGGCCGCGCGCGAGCAAGGATTGTTGTCCAAGGCCGACGAGAAGTACCTGTCGACCCTGGCGGCGAAAGCAGGGCAGGAGTTCGCTCCTGCCAAGTGAAAACCCCATCCTCTGCCGGGGCCCGGTTACGGGTATATAACGCCGGTACGATGGTTATGGAGAAAACGATGAATCTCATCGAGCAAATCGAGAAGGACGAGATCGCGCGTCTGACCGCGAACAAGACCATCCCCGCATTCGCACCTGGCGACACCGTGATCGTCAACGTGAACGTGGTGGAAGGTAACCGCAAGCGCGTGCAGGCTTACGAAGGCGTGGTGATCGCCAAGCGTAACCGTGGTCTGAACAGCTCCTTCATCGTGCGCAAGATCTCGTCGGGTGAAGGCGTGGAACGTACGTTCCAGCTGTACTCGCCGCTGATCGCCGGCATCGAAGTCAAGCGTCGCGGTGACGTCCGTCGCGCGAAGCTGTACTACCTGCGCGAGCGTTCGGGCAAGTCGGCACGTATCAAGGAAAAGCTGGTGACGAAGGCCAAGACGGCCGCCGCCGCCGAGTAAGCTGTTCCAGCGGGTGCCGGGAAACCGGCGCCGCTCCGGCATTGCGAAGGACACCCTCGGGTGTCCTTTTTGCATTGAAACGCCGCGCGGCACCACCTGATGCTGCGATGCAACAATTGCCGTTCTGTCATACTTGACGCCGTTATGCGCCCCAAATTCGACCCCGAGGCACTGCCCGTTATCGAGACCGACAGTCGCCGCGCGCCGCTCACCGCGCCGCGCATGCAACCCGATTTCATCCGGCACCGGCTGCTCTCCCCGCCGGCCTGGGAGCCAGAGCTGACCGACGAGTCGCGGATCTACGACAAGACGCGCGGCTTGCGCGAAGCCGCGGTGCTGGTGCCGCTGGTTGAGCGCCGCGACGGCCTGACCGTGCTGCTGACCGAGCGCAATGCGAATCTTTCGTCACACGCGGGTCAGATCAGCTTTCCGGGCGGGCGCCAGGAAACCTACGATGCCGACCGCATCGCCACCGCGCTGCGCGAGACTGAGGAAGAAATCGGCCTGCAGCGCGACTTCATCGAGGTGCTGGGATCGCTGCCGGACTACATTACCGGCACCGGCTACCACGTCAGCCCGATCGTCGGCCTGGTCCGTTCCGGCTTCACGTTGCAGGCCGATGCCGGCGAGGTGGCCGATATCTTCGAGGTGCCGCTGGCGTTCCTGATGGACCCGTCGCGCCACGAGCGCCGGCTGTTCCGATGGGAAGGCGGCGAGCGTCAGTTCTATGCGATGCCCTATCCGCGCGAAGGCGGCGGCCACCGCTTCATCTGGGGCGCGACGGCCGGGATGCTGCGCAACCTATACCACCTGCTGGCGGCCTGAGGCTGGCGCACGGCTTCACGCGGCGGCGGTCGCGTCCGCGCAATGCGGGCAGCTCTTGCCCACCACGTAGGCCGGACCCTGCTGCTCTTCGGGCGTCACCACGGCACGGCAGGCGAAGCACTGCACCGGGCCAGCCGGTTCCAGGTTCGGATTCAGCGCGGTCCGGTAGTCGAACACGAAGCAGTCGCCGCGGTAGTGGCTGCCGCCGACCTCCTCGAAATACTTCAGGATGCCGCCTTCGAGCTGGTAGACGCGCTCGATCCCCACTTCCTGCATGTGGATGGCGGCCTTTTCGCAGCGGATGCCGCCCGTACAGAACGACACCACGGTCTTGCCTGCCAGCGCCGCCTTGTGCTCGGCCACCGCGGGCGGGAATTCGCTGAATTTCGACAGGTTGTACTCGACGGCCCCGTCGAAGGTCCCCACCGCCACTTCAAAGTCATTGCGCGTGTCCAGCATCACCACGGGCCGCCCTTCGTCGTCATGACCCTGGTCCAGCCAGCGCTTGAGGTCCACCGGCCGCACCGCCGGCGCCCGACCCGCCTCGGGGCGGATCAGCGGCATCTTCATCGTGATGATTTCCTTCTTGGCGCGCACCAGCATGCGCTTGAACGGCTGGTTCTCGGACAGGCTCTCCTTGGGCGCGATGTCCGCAAACCGCGCGTCGGCGTGCAGCCACGCCATGAAGCCGTCGATCTGCGCGCGGGTGCCGGCCAGGAACATGTTGATGCCCTCCGGCGCGAGCAGGATCGTGCCTTTCAGGCCGGCCGCCTCGCAGCGCTCGCGCATGGCGGGGCGCAGGGTCTCGATATCGTCGAGCGTGACGAACTTGTAAGCCGAAATGTTGACGATCTGCATGGAGCGACGCTGCCTTGCCGGCGCTGGACGCGCCGGTAACTGCCTGATTGGAAAGGCGATATTATAGCCGCTGATCGGCCCCGCCGATACCCGTCCCGAAGCGGCGGCGCGGGCGTCGCGCGCACGCCGCACACCGCGCGCCGCAAGCCCCGCAGCCCCCCATTTTGCGAAAACTCTCAGGTTTCCACCGGGGGCGAGCCGGTACAATGGCGCCCTATGTCTGCACCTCGCTTCGTACACCTTCGCCTGCATTCCGAATATTCGGTCGTGGACGGCATCGTCCGCCTGGAAGACGCCGTCAAGGCCGCCGCCAAGGACGGCATGGGCGCGCTTGCGCTGACCGACCTGGCCAACGCGTTCGGCCTGATCCGCTTCTACAAGGAAGCCCGCGGCGGCGGCGTCAAGCCGATCGTCGGCGCCGACGTCTGGCTGACCAACGCCGACGACCGCGACAAGCCCGCGCGCATGCAGTTGCTGGTCCAGGACCGCATCGGCTACCTGAACCTCTGCACGCTGCTGTCCCGCGCCTGGCTGGGTAACCAGTATCGCGGCCGCGCCGAGTTCGAGCCGGGCTGGTTCCAGGAACCGGGCGAGGAAGGGCTGCCGCTGGCCACGGGCATGATCGCGCTGTCCGGCGCCATGGGCGGCGATATCGGCCAGGCGCTGGCCAACGGCAACGAAGACGGCGCGCGGCGCGCGGCGGCCCATTGGGCCAGCGTGTTCCCGGGCCGCTTCTATATCGAACTGCAACGGGCCGGGCATCCCGGCACCGACGCCTACATCCAGCAGGCCGTGCCGTTGGCGGCCGCCATGCAGTTGCCCGTGGTGGCGACGCATCCGGTGCAGTTCATGTCGCCCGACGATTTCACGGCGCACGAGGCGCGCGTCTGCATCGCCGAGGGCGAGCTGCTCGCCAACCCGCGCCGCACCCGCCGCTTCACGACCGACCAGTATTTCAAGACGCAGGACGAGATGTGCGCGCTGTTCGCCGACATCCCGAGCGCGCTGCAGAATTCGGTGGAAATCGCCAAGCGCTGCAACCTGACGCTGGAACTGGGCAAGCCACGGCTGCCGCTGTTCCCGACGCCCGACGGCATGTCGCTGGACGACTACCTGGTCTTCATGGCCAAGGACGGCCTGGAAAAGCGGCTGGCCGTGCTGTTCCCCGACGACGCGGAGCGCGAGCGCAAGCGGCCCGAGTATTACGCCCGGCTGGAATTCGAGACCGGCACCATTATCAAGATGGGCTTCCCCGGCTACTTCCTGATCGTGGCGGACTTCATCAACTGGGCCAAGAACAACGGCGTGCCGGTGGGCCCGGGCCGGGGCTCGGGCGCCGGCTCGCTGGTGGCCTACGCGCTGGGCATTACCGACCTCGACCCGCTCAAGTACGCGCTGCTGTTCGAGCGCTTCCTGAACCCGGAGCGGGTGTCGATGCCCGACTTCGACATCGACTTCTGCCAGCACGGCCGTGACCGCGTAATCACGTACGTCAAGGAGAAGTACGGCAAGGACGCCGTGTCGCAGATTGCCACGTTCGGCACGATGGCCGCCAAGGCCGCCGTGCGCGACGTGGGCCGCGTGCTGGACCTGGGCTACGGCTTTGTCGACAGCGTCGCCAAGCTGATTCCGTTCAAGCCCGGCAAGCTCGTGACGCTGGAGGAAGCGAAGAAGGAAGAACCGGCGCTGGCCGAGCGCGAGCGCAACGAGGAAGAAGTCCGCCAGTTGCTGGAACTGGCGCAGCGGGTGGAGGGCATGACGCGAAACGTCGGCATGCACGCCGGCGGGGTGCTGATCGCCCCGGGCCGGCTGACCGATTTCTGCCCGCTCTACACGCAGGGCACCGACGGCATGAGCGGCGTCGTCAGCCAGTACGACAAGGACGACGTGGAAGCGGCCGGCCTGGTCAAGTTCGACTTTCTGGGCCTGACCACGCTGACGATCCTGGACTGGGCCGAGCGCTACATCCGGCGCCTGGACCCAAGCAAGGCCGACTGGAACTGCAGCCAGATCCCGCTCGACGACGGCCCCGCGTTCGACATCCTCAAGACGGCCAACACGGTCGCCGTGTTCCAGCTTGAAAGCCGCGGCATGCAGGGCATGCTCAAGGACGCCAAGCCCGACCGCTTCGAGGACATCATCGCGCTGGTGGCGCTCTACCGGCCGGGCCCGATGGACCTGATCCCCAGCTTCTGCGCACGCAAGCACGGCCGGGAGAAGGTCGAGTATCCCGATCCGCGCGTGGAGCCGGTGCTCAAGGAGACCTACGGCATCATGGTCTACCAGGAGCAGGTGATGCAGATGGCGCAGATCATCGGCGGCTACTCGCTCGGGGGCGCCGACCTGCTGCGCCGCGCCATGGGCAAGAAGAAGCCCGAGGAAATGGCCAAGCACCGCGAGCTGTTCCGCGAGGGCGCCGACAAGAACGGCCTGAGCGCCCAGCAGGCCGACGACATCTTCGACCTGATGGAGAAGTTCGCGGGCTACGGCTTCAACAAGTCGCACGCGGCCGCCTACGCGCTGCTGGCCTACTACACGGCCTGGCTCAAGGCGCACCATCCGGCGGAATTCCTGGCAGCCAACATGTCGCTGGCCATGGACGACACCGACAAGGTCAAGATCCTCTACGAGGATTGCCGCCTGAACGGCATCGCGGTGCTGCCGCCGGACGTCAATGCCAGCGAGTACCGCTTCGCGCCGACCGATGCCAAAACCATCCGCTATGGCCTGGGCGGCATCAAGGGCTCGGGCCAGGGCGCCATCGAGGACATCCTGCGCGCGCGCGAGGAGAAGCCGTTTGCGGACCTGTTCGACTTCTGCGAGCGCGTCGACCGTCGACAGGTCAACCGCCGGACCATCGAGGCGCTGATCCGCGCCGGCGCGTTCGACAGCCTCAACGACAACCGCGCGCAGTTGCTGGCATCGGTGTCGATCGCCATGGAAGCGGCCGAGCAGAAGGCCGAGTCCGCCAACCAGGTGTCGCTGTTCGACCTGATGGACGACGCGGGCGAAGCCCACCGGCCGTTGCTGGTCGACGAACCGCGCTGGACGGCCAAGCGCACGCTGCAGGAAGAAAAGCAGGCGCTGGGCTACTACTTCTCTGGCCACCTGTTCGACGCCTCGCGCGACGAAGTACGCAGGTTCGTCAAGGGCACGCTGGCCGCGCTGGAAAAGGAAGTGCAGGGCAACGGCGGCGGCTACGGCCGCGACGTCCGCGGCAAGGTGATTGCCGGCGTGATCATGGGCATCCGCACGCAGATGACGCAGCGGGGCAAGCTGATCATCGTCATGATCGACGACGGCACCGCCCAGATCGAGATGACGGTCTTCAGCGAGCTGTACGACGCCAACCGCCACATGTTCCGCGAGGACGAGCTGATCATCGCCCAGGGCAACGCCCGCCACGACACGTTCACGGGCGGCGTCCGCTTCACGGCCGAATCGGTCATGGACATGGTGGCGGCGCGGGCGCGGTATGCGGAGGCCGTGTGCCTGGGCTTCAACGGCAACGCTTCCACGGAACGGCTGCGCGAGCTGCTGACGCCGTTCCTGGCCAATGGGGCGCAGCAGCCGGGCGTGCCGGTGCGCGTCAGCTACGTCAACCGCACGGCCCGCTGCGAGGCGATGCTGGGCGACCAGTGGCAGATCACGCCGTCCGAGGAGGCGCTGGCCAGCCTGCGCGGAGCGCTCGGCGACAGCGTGCGGATGCTTTATGGCTGAGGGGATGGTCGACCAGTCCGCGGGCACGGCAAGCAAGCCCGCCATCCTGTTCCACGTCACGCACTTCCTGCATGGCGGCATCGAGACGTCGCTGGTGTCGCTGCTCACGTCGCTGCAGGACCGGTTCGAGCTTGGCCTGACGGTGACCTATCCGTCGCCCGAACTGGCGTCCCATTTCCGCGCCCGCCTGCCGGCCAGCGTCAAGGTCCATGTGCTGGCCGAAGCGCCGTGGCTGTCGCATTGCCGCCAGCTAAAGAAGCAGCGCAAGCTTGGGCTGCTGGGCAAGCTCTACGAAGAGGCGCTGCTGCCGCCGGTGCGCAAGCCCATCGTCCGGCGCCGCTTCATGCGGATCCTGGCGCAGGGCGGCTATGACGCCGTGGTCGACTACGACATGTCGCTGTCGCGCATCACCGGCCCGCTGCCAGTGCCGATGATCGGCTACCAGCACTTCAGCGTGGCGCATCTGGCGACGGGGCACGGCCGCAAGCTGCGCAAGCTGCGGCACCAGTGCCGGGAAGACTATGACGCGGTGGTCATGCTCAACGAAACCATGGCGGCCGATGCGCGGCGCCTGATTCCGGAGGCGGCGGACCGCTTCGTCAAGCTGTACAACGCGTTCGACCTGGAACGCATCCGCGCGATGTCCAGGCAGACGCCCGAGGGCTTGCCGACGCAGCCGTACATCGTGTCCGTGGCCCGGCTCGAAGAGAGCCAGAAGGACTTTGCCACGCTGCTGCGGGCCTATGCGTTGCTGGCGGATCGGGGCATCGACGAGGACCTGGTCATCGTCGGGGAAGGCCCGTCCCGCCCGGCGCTGGAAGCGTTGGCAAGCGAGCTTGGCGTCGCGGCGCGCGTGAAGTTCGTCGGATTCCAGGCCAATCCGTTTGCCTGGATGCGCAATGCCCGACTGATGGCCTTCAGCTCCAAGATGGAAGGGCTCGGCAACGTGCTGATCGAGGCGCTGACGGTGGGTCAGGTCGTGGTCAGCAGCGACTGTCCGGTGGGCCCGCGCGAGATGCTGGACGACGGCCGCGCCGGCCTGCTCGTCCCGGTGGGCGACGTACCCGCGATGGCGGCGGCCATCGAGCGGGGCCTGCACGATGCCGCGCTGCGCGAGGCGCTGCTGGCCCATGCCGCCCGGCACGTCGAGCAGATGGGCTTCGGCCCCACGGCGGCGGCGTTCAGCGCGCTGGTGGATCGGCTGACGCAGCGGACGGGTTCAGCGCCTGCTGCTGCAGCAGCCAAAGCTTGATGTATTTGTAGTAGCTGGCCTGGCCGTTCATCAGCGCGACGGCCAGCCCCTGGGGGCCGTCCAGAAAGCCCCGGCGCAGCAGCCACGTGCGCAGGAACGCCCAGCTACCGTGGGTCCAGGCGCTCAGTACCGTGGCGCGCTTGCCGCGCTGGAACGCCTGCTGGGCGCCCAGCGTCGAGTACTGGTCGATCTTGCGCAGCACCTGCGAGAAATCGTCGTACGTGTAGTGCAGCAGCGGGGTTTTCAGGTGGCCGATGGGGCCGTCGGTGACCACGTTCTCGTGGACGATGTCGTCGGTGAAGCGGGCGCGGCCGGTGCGGAAGACCCGGGTCAGGCGGTCCGGGTACCAGCCGCTGTGGCGCATGAAGCGGCCGCAGAAGCGCGACAGGCGCGGCATGTCGTAGGCGTCGGCGCGGCCGGAGTCGATGGCGGCCAGGATCTCGTCGCGCAGCGCGGGCGTGACGCGCTCGTCGGCGTCGATCGACAGCACCCACTCGCTGCGCACCTTGTCCAGGGCCAGGTTCTTCTGGGGGCCGAAGCCGGGCCAGCCGGCCGTTTCGTGGACCTCGGCACCCATGGCGCGGGCGATCTCCAGCGTGCCGTCCGTGCTGCCGGAGTCCACTATAATCGCGCGGTCGCACCAGGAGACACTCTCGAGGCACGCCCGGATGTTGTGGGCCTCGTTCTTTGTAATCAGTACGGCAGAGATTTTCATAGACATGCTTGCGACGCATCGCGCAGACCGGATTCGCCCGCCATTCTAGCGGCAGTCGGCGCGGTCTCCGGTCGGCAGGTGGAGCCAACGTGAACGACAGTAAAAAGCAAACGCCCCAGGAAACCGAAACCCTCAAGCGCGTCTGGGCGTACCTGAAGCCCGAGACGCGCAACTTCGTGCTGGCCATCCTGGCCATGGCGCTGGTCGCCGCCAGCGAGGGGATCATCCCCAAGGTCGTCAACGACCTGCTGGACAAGGGTTTCGGCGGCAGCTACGCCGGCAAGCTCTGGCACGTGCCGGCGCTGCTGGTGGGCGTGGCGCTGGTGCGCGGCGTGGCGCAGTTCGCGTCCGGCTACCTGCTGTCGCTGATCTCGAACCGCGTGCTGCTGAAGATGCGGATGCAGATGTTCGACCGCATGCTCCACGCCCCCGCGCTGTTCTACCACCGCAATACCGCCGCGTCGCTGATCAACGCCGTGATCTTCGAGGTCAACCAGGTCATGCAGATCCTGACCGGCGTGCTGATCACGCTGGTGCGCGACTCGCTGACCGTGCTGGCGCTGCTGGTCTACCTGTTCTACACGAACTGGCGCCTGACGCTGGTGGTGGCCGTGCTGCTGCCGACCATCGGCTTCGTGATGTCGAAGGTGAACCGCCGCCTGCGCCGGCTGAACCGCGAGCACCAGGCGCTGACCAATACGGCCGCGTACGTGGTGGAGGAGGCGGCCGGCGGCTACAAGGTCGTCAAGCTGCACGGCGGCGAGGCGTACGAGACCGCGCGCTTTGCGACGATGGCCGAGCGGCTGCGCGGCTATTCGATGCGCATGGCGGTGGCGGGCGGGCTGAACCAGCCGGTGACGGCGTTCCTGGCGTCGCTGGCGCTGTCCGTGATCCTGACCATCGCTATGGTGCAGGCGCAGGGCAACCAGACCACGATCGGTGGATTCACCGGCTTTGTCATGGCGATGCTGCTGCTGATCTCGCCGCTCAAGCACCTGACCGATCTGAACCAGCCGCTGCAGCGCGGCCTGACCGCCGCCGAAATGATCTTCGGCCTGATCGACGAGCCGGTCGAGGCCCAGACCGGCGGCCTGCCGCTGGCGCGCGCGCAGGGCGACCTCGTGTTCGACAACGTCGGCTTCCGCTATGGCGATGCCGGCCGGCCCGCGCTGAACCGCGTCAGCTTCCACGCCGCGCCGGGCGAGGTGGTGGCGCTGGTCGGGCCGTCGGGTAGCGGCAAGACCACGCTGGTCAACCTGCTGCCGCGCTTCTTTGATCCCACCGAAGGCCGCATCGTGCTGGACGGCAAGCCGGTCGACCAGTTCGGCCTGGCCGACCTGCGCCGCCAGATTGCATTCGTCAGCCAGGACGTGCTGCTGTTCAACGATACAATCGCCGCAAATGTGGCGTATGGCGTACATCCGCGCGAGCAAATCGATCTGGCGCGCGTGGAGCGGGCGCTGGCGGCGGCCTACCTGACCGATGTGGTCCGTGGCCTGCCGGAAGGCCTGGAGACGAATATCGGCGACAACGGCATGAAGCTGTCCGGCGGGCAGCGGCAGCGCCTGGCCATCGCCCGTGCCATCTACAAGGACGCGCCGATCCTGATCCTGGACGAAGCCACCTCGGCGCTCGATTCCGAGTCGGAGCGCCAGGTCCAGGCCGCGCTGGAAACGCTGATGCAGGGCCGCACGACGCTGGTCATTGCCCACCGGCTGTCGACCATCGAGAACGCCGACCGCATTGTGGTGCTGGAGCAGGGCCGCGTGGCCGAATCCGGCAGCCATGGCGAGCTGCTGGCCAAGGGCGGCCTGTACGCCGGGCTGCACCGGATCCAGTTCGCCACCGCGGCGGAGTAAGCTGCCAGCATCCGACGGCCATGGCGGGGTGCCATGGCCGGGCTGTACCGCATGTATCGCATGTACCGATACGGGGACCCGACACCCGACAGGAGACAGACATGACCGAGGCCGCACAAATCCCCGCCCAGCCCACCGCCCAGCCCCCCATCAGCCGCTACCCCGTCCCCGCCATTGCCGATCTACCCGACGACCTGCGCCAGCGCGTGCTGGAAGTGCAGGAAAAGGCCGGTTTTGTCCCGAACGTGTTCCTGGCGCTGGCCCACCGGCCGGACGAGTGCCGCGCGTTCTTCGCCTATCACGACGCGCTGATGCTCAAGGAGACCGGCAACCTGACCAAGGGCGACCGGGAGATGATCGTCGTGGCGACGTCGGGCGCCAACCAATGCCTCTACTGCGTGGTGGCCCACGGCGCGATCCTGCGGATCTACGAGAAGAAGCCGCTCGTGGCGGACCAGGTGGCGGTCAACTACCGCAAGGCCGACATTGCGCCGCGCCAGCGCGCGATGCTCGATTTCGCGATGAAGGTCTGCCAGGCGTCGCACACGGTCGACGAGGCCGACTTCGCGGCGCTGCGCGCGCACGGCTTTGACGACGAGGATGCCTGGGACATCGCCGCGATCACGGCGTTCTTCGGGCTGTCGAACCGCATGGCCAACACCATCGGCATGCGGCCCAACGACGCGTTCTACCTGCTCGGGCGCGTGCCGAAGGGCAAGTAGCGGCGGGCGGGGCTCAGCGGATCTGCGCGCAGCTTCCGCTCTTGGGGTCGAACAGTACCGGCCACGCCTGCTCGTAGATGCCGGGCGTGCAGTACTTCTCGCAGCGCGCGTGGGCCAGCGTGATGCGGCGCGGGTCCTGCCAGACCATGAGCTTGCAGCCGCTGCCATCCACGGCGTGCAGTTCGATGTGCGGCGTCTGCTGGACCTGCTTGAACTGCTCCAGGTCAAAGCGGCACGACCCCTTGCGCGACACCCAGAGCTTCCAGCTCAGCGACTGCACCGCGTTGTGCGCCACGCGGACCACGGCGTCCTCGCGAAAGCCGTCCTCCTCGGTGCGCCGGCAGACGCCGGCCATGTTGATCTCGCGCGCGGCGATGGGCGTGGCGCGGGTCTCGGGCGCGGGCGGGTAGGTGGTGTCGGTGTTCACGTTGGGGCCGGCCAGCGGCGGCGAGCGGTCCACCTTCTGCGGCAGCAGGTCCGCGCAGCCCGCGAACAAAAAAAGTGCCAGCATCGCTGGCACTGTCATGCGTATTGACTTCATGTCCGATCCCCTCTGGCCTCCGCCGCTTTCAATGTAGGGGATCGCCGGGCAAAGGCCAGCGCTATGTGATGGGGACTAGCCCTAGCGTGCGCCGGTAAGGTCCAGCGCCTATAGTCAATGGATGTGGCCGCGCACCGGTGCCGATGCGCGGCCTTTTGCATGGCGCGGCCGGGCCCGCGGGCCACGCTCGCGGCGCAAACGCGCGTTCGAGCGACGTGCGGCCCACGTCCCGCCCGGCCGGCGCTCAGGCCACCGCCTGCAGCGCGCCTTCGCGCGGCGCGGCGTGCTGGACGGCCGGATAGCCGGCCGCGAACACCAGCCGCCCGGCCGACCACGTGTGCGTGACCAGCGGCTGATCGGCCACGCTGGCCACGGCGATCACGTCGGCGCGCTGGCCCGGCAGCAGCCGGCCGCGGTCGGCCAGCAGGCAGGCGTCGGCCGGATTGGCGGTGACCAGCGCCAGCGCGTCGTTCAGCGGCAGCCCGGCCAGCCGCGACGCGGCAAACGCGGCGGCAATGAGCGTCGACGGCTGGTAGTCCGAGCAGAGGATGTTGCCCACGCCGGCCTGGATGGCGTCGATGGCCCGCATCGACCCGCTCTGGCTCTTGCCGCGCAGCACGTTGGGCGCGCCCAGGATGGTCGGCAGCCGATGCGCCGACGCGGCGCGCGCCGTCTCCAGGTTGATCGGAAACTCGCTCATGCGCACGCCCAGCGCCTGCATGGCGGCAATGCGCTGCGGCGAATCGTCGTCATGGCTGGCCGTCGGGATGCCCAGCGCGTGGGCCTGCGCCACCAGGCGGTTCACGCGCTCGGTGGCGCCGTCCAGCTCGGCGGTCTTGCGCGCGGCCGCGTCGGCGGCCTCGTCGCGGCTCATGCCGTGGTTGCCCATCATGTACGACAGATAGGCGTCGAGCGTCTTGAACTGGCCCTGGCCGGGCGAGTGGTCCATGACCGACAGCAGGTCCACCACGCCTTCGGCCATCAGCGCCTCCAGCACCGGCACGGCCGCCGCGTCGGTCACCTCGTAGCGGCAGTGGATGCGGTTGTCGACCAGCCCGTGCCGGTTGTAGGCGGCCACGGTGCGCACCAGCGTAGCGGCCGTGTCGTTGTTGCGCACGCCGAACTGGTTGCTGGCGAACGACAGCGCGTGGTACGGCGTGGTGATGCCGGCCGCGGCGTTGCGGCGGTCCACCTGCGCCACGGCAAAGTCGAGCGGGAACAGCACGTTGGCGCGCGGTTCCACTTCCTTTTCGATGGCGTCGCAGTGGACGTCGATCAGGCCCGGCATCACGGTGTGGCCGCGCAGGTCGATCACTTGCGCGCCGGCGGGGGCCGCGGCCGGTTCGATGGCGGCGATCTGGCCATCGGCGATCAGCAGGGCGCTGTCATGCAGCACGCGGTCGGGCAGGACCAGCGTGGCGTGCGTCAGGTAGGTGGAGGACATGTCCGGTTCGGAGTCGGGGGTTGGGGGCGATATGTCGAGGCGGGGCTCGGCGGCGGGCTTCAGGGCGTCCAGGCCTTCATGCGTTGGCGGCCACCACGGGTTGCAGCGGCAGCGCGCGCGTGGCCACGGCGTCGCGCACGGCCTCGTCGTGGAAGATGCCGATCAGCGCGCGGCCCTCGGCCAGTGCTTCGCGGATCAGGGCGATGACCACGGCGCGGTTGTCGGCGTCGAGCGAGGCGGTCGGTTCGTCCAGCAGTAGCACCGGGTGCCCGCCGATCAGCCCGCGCGCGATGTTCACGCGCTGCTGCTCGCCGCCCGAGAACGTGGCGGGCGGCAGGTCCCAGAGCCGGCGCGGCAGGTTCAGCCGTTCCAGCAGCACGGCCGCGCGGGCGCGCGCTTCCTCGTGGCTGGCGCCGCGCTGCTGCAGCGGATCGGCCACCACGTCCAGCGCGGACACGCGCGGGATGGCGCGCAGGAACTGCGAGACGTAGCCGATCACGTCGCGCCGCAGCCGCAGCACCTGCTGCTCGGGCGCGCCGGTCAGGGCCACCCACGGCTCGCCGGGCGCGCTGGTGTCGCGCAGCCGGATCGTGCCTTCGGTGGCCAGGTAGTTGCCGTAGAGGCAGCGCAGCAGCGTGCTCTTGCCGGTGCCCGAGCGGCCGGACAGCACCAGGCATTCGCCGCGCGACGCGTCGAAGTCGATCGCCTGCAGCACGGGCAGCCGGATGCCGCCCTGGTTGTGCAACGTGAACATCTTGCCGAGGCCGCGCACCTCGACCAGCTTGGCGGTATCTGCTTGCATCATGGTCAGCCCTGCAGGATGGAGGAAACCAGCAGCTGGGTGTACGGGTGCTGCGGGTCGTCGAGAATCTGGTCGGTCAGGCCCTGTTCCACCACGCGGCCGCCCTGCATCACGAGCGTGCGGTGGGCCAGCAGCCGCGCCACGGCCAGGTCGTGGGTGACCAGAACGGCGGCCAGGCCCAGGTCGGTCACCAGGCGGCGCATCAGGTCCAGCAGGCGGGCCTGCACCGACACGTCCAGCGACGCGGTGGGCTCGTCCATGAAGACCAGGCGCGGATGGGTGACCAGGTTGCGCGCAATCTGCAGCCGCTGCTGCATGCCGCCCGAGAACGTGCCCGGCACGTCGTCCAGCCGGGCCAGGTCGATTTCCATCTTCTCCAGCCACGCGCCGGCAATCTCGCGCAGGTCGCCATAGTGGCGGTGGCCCACGGCCATCAGCCGCTCGGCGATGTTGGCGCCGGCGCTGACCTGCATGCGCAGGCCGTCGCGGGCGTGCTGGCGCACGAAGCCCCAGTCGGTGCGGGCCAGCAGCCGCATGCGCGCGCTGGACAGCGACGCGAGGTCGGTCAGCCCGGTCTCGCGCATGTCGTAGTGCACGCTGCCGCGCTGGGCGCGCACCTGCATCGACAGTGCCTGCAGCAGCGTGCTCTTGCCGGAGCCCGATTCGCCAACCACGCAGAGCACCTCGCCGGGATACAGGTCGAAACTGACGTCATGGCAGCCGTGCGTGCCGTCCCACGTGTGGGTCAGGCTGCGGACGGACAGCAGCGGTGTGGCGTTCATGGCTGGCCTCCGGCGGCGGTCTGCACGGCCTGCGCGGCCTGGCGGTCGGCGCAGTACTCGGTGTCCGAGCACACGAACATGCGCGTGCCGGCATCGTCGGTGATGATCTCGTCCAGGTAGCTGTCGGTGGCGCCGCACTGCGCGCAGCAGCTCGACCACTTCTCGACGGTGAACGGGTGGTCCACGAAGTCCAGGCTCTTGACCGACGTGTACGGCGGCACCGCGTACACGCGCTTCTCGCGGCCGGCGCCGAACAGCATCAGCGCCGGGCTGCGGTCCAGCTTGGGGTTGTCGAACTTGGGGATCGGCGACGGGCGCATCATGTAGCGCTGGTTGACGATGACCGGGTAGTCGTACGTCGTGGCGATATGGCCATGGTGGGCGATGTCCTCGTAGAGCTTGACGTGCATGGACCCATACTCGGCCAGCGCGTGCATCGTGCGTGTTTCGGTCTCGCTCGGTTCCAGCCAGCGCAACGGCTCGGGGATGGGCACCTGGTAGACCATGGTCTGGCCCGCGCGCAGCTTCGTCTCGGGAATGCGGTGGCGGGTCTGGATGATCGTCGCCTCGGCGGTGCGCTCGGTGGTCTGCACGCCGGTCACGCGGCCGAAGAAGCGGCGGATGTTGATGGCGTTCGTGGTGTCGTCGGAGCCCTGGTCGATCACCTTGAGCACGTCCTGCGGGCCGATGATGGCGGCGGTCACCTGGATGCCGCCGGTGCCCCAGCCGTAGGGCAGCGGCATCTCGCGGCTGCCGAACGGCACCTGGTAGCCGGGAATGGCCACGGCCTTGAGCAGCGCGCGGCGCAGCATGCGCTTGGTCGATTCGTCCAGGTAGCCGAAGTTGTAGTGGTCGTCGCGCGCCACGGGGGCGGTGACGGGGGTAGCGTGGGCGGCGGTCATGCCAGCGACTCCTCTTGCGATGGCGACGGTTGCGGTTGCGATGGGGCGCCAGGATCAGCCTGGGATGCCTGGGCCGCCGGCTCGCCCTGCGCGGCGCGCAGCCGGCGCAGCAGTTCCAGGTTGGCCTGGAAGTCGACGTAGTGCGGCAGCTTCAGGTGCTGGACGAAGCCCGACGCCTCGACGTTGTCGCTGTGGTACAGCATGAACTCGATGTCGTTGGCGGGGTTGTCGGCGGCCTCGCCCAGTTCGGCGGCCCGCATCGCGCGGTCCACCAGCGCCATCGACATGGCCTTGCGCTCGTTGTAGCCGAACACCAGCCCGTAGCCGCGCGTCAGGCGCGGCGCCTCGTCGGCGTTGTCGGCGAACTGGCTCACCATCTGGCACTCGGTCAGCTCCACCTCGCCCACGGTCACCGCGAAGCCCAGCTCCTCGATGAACATCTCGACCTCGCAGCTTCCGTAGCGGATCTCGGCCGCGAACGGGTGCGAGTTGCCGTAGCCACGCTGCGTGGAGTAGCCCATCGACAGCAGGAAGCCCTCGTCTGCGCGGGCCAGGTTCTGCAGCCGCGCCGGGCGCCCGGCCGGGAAGGACAGCGGCTCGCGCGTCAGGTCGGGCGGGGCGGGGTCGCCGTCGGGGATCGTGTCGGCCTCGACCAGCGATTCGGCTTCGAGCAGGCCGGTCACGCGCGGCATGCTGGCCGCCAGCGGCGCGGGCGACGGTGGCAGCGGCTCCGGCTCGCGGCCCGCTTCCAGCGTGAAGTCGAGCAGCCGCTGGGTGTAGTCGTAGGTGGGTCCCAGCACCTGTCCGCCGGGCACGTCCTTGAACGTCGACGAGATGCGGCGCTGCAACTGCATGGTGCCGGTGTCCAGCGGCGCGGTGTAGCCAAAGCGCGCCAGCGTGGTGCGGTACGCGCGCAGCAGGAAGATGGCCTCGATCTGGTCGCCGGCCGCCTGCTTCAGCGCCAGCGCGGCCAGGTGCGGGTCGTACAGCGAGCCCTCGGCCATCACGCGGGCCACGGCCAGCGGCATTTGCTCGCGGATCTGCGCCAGCGTGACGTCGGGCACGGACGGGTCGCCGCGGCGATAGGTGTCCAGCATCCGGTAGGAATTGAGGATGGCGCGCTCGCCACCCTTGACGGCAACGTACATGTCAGTCCTCCACGTGCGTGGTGCGCGTCATGGCGCAGAAGTGCGGCCCGCTGGCCAGCAGCAGGTCCACGCCGAGCGGAAAGCGGGCGTTGTTGGCACGCCAGGCCGCGCGGAAGTCGTCGGGCAGGCCGCGCACGCGCAGCGGCTGGGTGGTCTCGATGCCGGGGCCGCGCAGCGTCAGCGCGTCGCCGTCGTGCAGCGACGCCACCTCGACGAGCAGCGTGGCCGAGCGGTCGGGATAGTCGGGCAGGCCCTGCGCGCAGTCGGCCAGCGCGGGCATGGCGTGGCCGGCCGGCACGCAGACGAACGTGGCGTTGGCCACGGCATCGACCAGCGGGCAGCCGCAGTGGAAGCGCAGGAACGCGCGGGCGGCTGCGGGCACGCTGGCGGGCAGCCAGACCGGCGTGTCGGGATCGGCCAGCGTCAGCAGCAGGGCGGTCAGCGTGGGCGACAGGCCGTCGGGCTGGCCGCTGGCGGCGGGCAGGGCCTGCAGCCGGCCGGGATGCGCGAACGCGTCGAGCGTGGCGCGGAACACGGCCTGCGCGTCGTCCACCGGGTTGTCGAAGCCGGGCAGCAGCGACGGCGTGGCGCTGGCGTGGGGCGTGGCGGTCATCGGGCTATCGGTGGGGGGCATCAGTCGTCTCCGCGGGCCATCGTGAAGAATTCGACGCGGGTTTGCGCCGCCGTGGCGGCCTGCCGCGCAGCGCGGTCGGCCATGGCCTGGGCCAGCGGGGCGATCACGGCGTCCTGCACGCGCTGGTGCCAGTCGGGCCGCTGCAGCAGGGCGTCGAGCAGGGCGGCCTGTTCGGCATGGCGCTGGCCGCGGCCCTGCACGTAGGCAATGCCCGCGGTGGCCGGCTGGGCGTCCGGGGCGTCCGGGGTGTCCAGCACCACGGCGCAGCGCGTGACGGACATCTCGCCAAGGTTGAACTGGGCGCCGGTGCCGCCGGCCCGGGCGCGCACCATGGCCATGCCCGATTCCGGCTTGCGCAGCAGGCGGTAGCCGGGTGCGGGCGCGGCCGCGAACAGCCGGGCGCAGGCGGCGTCCAGTGCATCGGACTGGGCCAGCGCCAGCACCCGCAGCCATGCGGCGCGCGCTGTATTCGCCGCATCGGCCGGGCCGGCGGTTTCATTCTGCATGATCACCCCTATACGTCTATACGTTTAGATGTAAACTAACACAACACGGCGATACTAGACCACAGGCACGTGAACGTTTCATGACGGGTCGGGGATTTGCTCGGGCACGCCGCGCGGGCGCCGGGTCTGAGGCACAATCGCACGGCAACCATTAAGGCTTGATGACACAGGGCAGGACGAACGATGTCTGATCGGGAAGTGGAACGCGGTTCCGGCGTGGCGGTCTGGCGCCAGATTGGCGAGGCGCTGGCGGAGGACATCCGCAACAAACTCTATGGGCCTGGCGAGCAACTGCCGCCGGAGCCGGAACTGGCCACGCGCTTTGCCGTGAACCGCCACACCATCCGCCGCGCGATGGGCGAGCTGGAGCTGAGCGGGCTGGTGCGCATCGAGCAGGGCCGCGGCACGTTCGTGCAGGAACACGCGATCGACTACGCGATTGGCCGGCGCACGCGGTTCTCGCAGAACCTGGCCGCGCAGGGCATGCGCGGGCACCTGGAACTGGTGGACAGCCAGACGCTGCGCGCGCCGGAGATTGCCAAGCATCTGGGGCTGGCGCGCAATGCCGACATCCTGCACGTGCAGATGGTGGGCAAGGCCGAGGCGCGGACCATCGACGTGTCCGAGCATTATTTCGATCCCAGGCGCTTTCCCGGCATGGCGGAGGCCGTGCGCGACACCGGGTCGATCTCGCGCGCGCTGGCCGGCTTTGGCATTGCCGACTACACGCGCAAGTGGTCGCGCATCACGGCGGCCATGCCCAGCGCCCCGGTGGCGCGGCTGCTGAACCAGCCCAAGACGCGGCCGGTGCTGCAGGTAGAGGCGCTCAACGTCGACATCGACGGCGTGCCGGTGCAGTACAGCCTGACGCGCTTTGCCGGCGACTGGGTGCAGCTTACGGTGTCCGACAACGACTGACAGATTTGCTGCGGGCCGCTGCAGCACAGTCTAGCCTGCGGCAGGGTCAAGCTGGAAGGTCACATATTGGTCTAGACATCTGTGTGTCATCTGGCGGCGCTACCTTACGCCGCACCTCAAGGGCCGATCACGGAATCTCCCTCATGCAAACCACAACTTCTACCTATTCGCCCCCGCTGCGCGGCTTGACCGGCCGCCGTGTGCTCGGCGCCGGCGCCATCGGCCCGGCCACGCTGGGCTTTGACCACGGCAGCATCGCGCCGCAGGCCGGCGACAGCGGCCCGTGCGTCGATGCCGGCGACCTGCTGGTGCTGCCCGGCATCGTCGACGTCCACGGCGATGCGTTCGAGCGCTCGGTGATGCCGCGCCCCGGCGTGAGCTTTCCGTATGGCACGGCGCTGCTCGACGTAGACCGCCAGTTGCTGGCCCACGGCATCACGACCGAATTCCACGGCGTCACGCTGTCCTGGGAGGGCGGGCTGCGTGGCGAAGCCTACGCGCTGCGCATGTTCGAGGCGCTGGCGCAACTGCAGCCCGTGCTGGGCGCGTCGCACAAGGTGCACCTGCGCTTCGAGGCTTATCACCTTGCCGGCGTGGACACCGCGCTGCAATGGATTGCCGATGGCCGCGTCGACCTGCTGGCGATCAACGACCACCTGCCGACCATGGCCCGCCGGATGAACGACGAGCGCAAGCTCGCCCAGTACGCCGAGCGCGCCGAGTGCGACATCGAGACATTCCGCAACCGCCTGCGCACGGCCAGCCGCCACGCGCAGGACGTGCCGGCCGCCGTGGCCCGGCTGGTGGCTGCCGCGCGGGCCGCGAACCTGCCCGTGGCGTCGCACGACGACCCCGACGCGGCCACGCGCCAGCACTACCATCGCCAGGGCTGCGCGATTGCCGAGTTTCCGCTGACGGTGGACGTGGCCACGCTGGCGCGCCAGATCGGCGACGAGACCGTGTTCGGCGCTCCCAACGTGCTGCGCGGCAAGAGCCACACCGGCGCGCCGAACGCCACAGAGATGATCGCGGCCGGCCTGTGCACGGTGCTGGCGTCGGACTACTACTACCCGGCGCCGCTGCAGGCCGCGTTCCGGCTCGTGCAGCTTGGCATCTGCGGCCTGCCCGACGCGTGGCACCTTGTGTCGCGCAATCCGGCGCGCGCGGCGGGCCTGCGCGACCGCGGCCTGCTGATGCCCGGCATGCGTGCCGACGCGATCCTCGTCGACGACAGCCTGCCTGGCCTGCCGCGCGTGTGCGGCACCATCGTCAACGGCGAACTGCGCCACACCACGGTGGCGCTGCCGCTGATCGACCTGGCCGACCAGGGCAGCCTGGCCGCATGATGCCCGCCGCTGCTGCCGCGCATCGCTACGCGATCTACCTGGCTCCGGCCGAGCCGTTCCGCACGTTCGGCGCGCAGTGGCTGGGCAGGGATGCCGATACCGGCGCGGCGCTGTCGCCGGTCATGGCCGGGCGGCCCGCGCAGTGGGTCGAGGCGCCGGCGCACTACGCGCTGCACGCCACGCTGAAGCCGCCGTTCCGGCTGGCCGACGGCACCGATCCGGCGATGCTGGACGCCGCCGCGCGCACGTTCGCGGCCACGCGCCAGCCGTTCCAGGCCCCGCTGACGCTGCGCGCGCTGCGCGGCTTCCTGGCGTGGTGCCTGGACGACGCCGACGGGCCGGGCGGGCGGCAAATGCACGCGCTGGCCGACGCCTGCGTGCGCGATTTCGACCGCTTCCGCGCGCCGCCCACCGCCGCCGAGATCGCCCGCCGCGACCCGGCCAGGCTGACCCCGGCGCAGCGCGCGCACCTGGACGCGTGGGGCTACCCCTACGTGTTCGACACCTTCACGTTCCACATCACGCTGACCGGCATGCTCGACCCGGCCGACGAGGCCGCGGCCTTCGCGCTGCTGTCGCAGGCCGGCGGCACGCTGCTGGAGCAGCCGCTGCAGGTGGACGCCATCAGCGTCTACGTCCAGCCCGCGCCCGGCGCCGACTTTGTCGCGGCGCGCCACTATCGCTTCGACGGCAGCACCCGGGACGGGGCTGGCGCGGCGTACCTGCCCGCATGACGCCGCCCGCCCCCACCGACGGCCACGGCCTGTTCTATGTGATGGGGCCGTCGGGCAGCGGCAAGGACTCGCTGCTGCGCGCGCTGCGCGACCGGCTGGCGCCGTCCGAGCCCGTGGTGATTGCCCACCGCTACATCACGCGCGCGGCCGACGCCAACGAGGCGTCCGTGGCGCTGACGGCCGACGAATTCCATCGCCGCATCGACCTGGGCTGCCTGGCGATGCACTGGCAAAGCCACGGGCTGCGCTACGGCGTGGGCGTGGAGATCGAACAGTGGCTGGCGCGCGGGCTCAAGGTCATCGTCAACGGCTCGCGCGAGTACCTGCCCGACGCGGCGGCGCGCTACCCGAAGCTCTGCGCGGTACACGTGCGCGTCAGGCCCGAGGTGCTGGCCGCCCGGCTGCGCCAGCGCGGACGCGAATCGGAAGACGCCATCGCCGGGCGCCTGGCACGCGCCACGCAGCCGTTCGCGGTGCCGGATGGCTGCCGGGTGGTCGAGATCGACAACAGCGGGGCGTTGAGCGATTCGGTGGAGCGGTTTGCGAGGCTGGTGGCGGGGTGAAGGAACTGGGGCTGGCGACAGGCCGGCCCTCACCCGCGGCCCCTCTCTTGCAAGCGAGAGAGGGGAGCAAACCGGCGGATTCTGTGATGCCCGGTGAGGGCAGGCGACTCAAGAACGGGCGGCGCTCCGCACCCACCGCCCCGCCATCTCCAGGTAGCGCCCCAGCGGCGGCGTTGCCAGATCCACCACCTTCGCCAGATCGTCATAGCGGCGCAGCCTGACCGCCTCCAGCGCGTGCGGCTGCGCCGCGAACGCCTGCGCCTGCGCGTCGTCGTAGACGCCGCCCTGGAGCTGCAGGCTGTGGACCGACGCCGGCGACAGCGTCTGGCGATACCCCGGGTCCACCGCGCACAGGTAGCGCTTGGCGGCCACGTGCAGGCGGATCGGCTCGGTGACATCGGGGCCGAACAGGGCCGCCAGCGCGTCGGCGGCGGCTTCCTGGTGGCGCATGTCGGTGGTGCTGCTTTCGGCCAGCATCAGGTGGCCCACGTCGTGCAGCAGCGCGGCAACGACCAGCGGCTCGGGCTCGCCGGCCTGCTCGGCTAGCTGGGCGCACTGGAGCGCGTGGGCGGTCTGGCTGATGGCCTCGCCGCCGTACCACGCGGTGCCGTGCGCCTCGAACAACGTGGCAATGCGGGGCAGGGTCAGCGCGGTCATACCAGCACCTTGCGGATGCGGGCCGAGATCACGTCGATGGCCACCACGAACAGGATGATGATGATCATCACGGCACAGGTCTGGGCGTACTGGAAGCTGCGGATGATCTCCCAGAGCACGGTGCCGATGCCGCCGGCGCCGACGATGCCGACCACCGACGCCGAGCGCACGTTCGACTCGAAGCGGTAGAGCGCGAACGACAGCCACAGCGGCAGCACCTGCGGGATCACGCCGTAGACGATTTCCTCGATCGGGCCGGCGCCGGTGGCGCGCACGCCCTCCACGGGGCGCGGGTCGATGGCTTCCACGGCTTCGGCAAACAGCTTGGCCAGCACGCCCGTGGTGTGGATCCAGATCGCCAGCACGCCCGCGAACGGGCCCAGGCCGACGGCCACGATGAACAGCATCGCGAAGACCATCTCGTTGATGGCGCGGCAGGCGTCCATCACGCGGCGCGCCGGCTGGTAGACCCAGACCGGCACGATGTTGGCCGAGCACAGCAGGCCCAGCGGCACGGCCATGATGACGGCCAGCGCGGTGCCCCACAGCGCGATCTGCACGGTCACCAGCATCTCGTCCAGGTAGGTGCGCCAGTCGCGGAAGTTGGGCGGGAAGAAATCGGCGGCGAACTTGGCCATGTTGCCGGAATCGCGCAGCAGGTCCAGCGGGCGCATGTCGGCGCCTTGCCACGACATGGCGAGCATGGCCAGCACGATCGCCCAGAACAGCATCACGGAAAGGGACGTGCGCGGCGGCCGGACGGCGCTGTGGGGCGAAGGGGGCAGGCCAGGCTTGGCGGTGGCGGTCATGGGAATCCGGGGTGTAGAGGCTTGGAACGGGGCAGGCCGGGGGCATCCACGTGGACGCCCCGGCCTTGGGGGAGCAACTTACTGCTGCGTGGTGGCGGCGGCCTTGTCCAGGTCGGCCAGGCGGCGCGTCACGTCGGCCAGCTTCTTTTCCTTGTCGGCGGCGGCCAGCGTGGTGTCGGTCTCGATCTTGGCCTTTTCCTTGGCCAGCTCGATCTGGCGGATCGGCACAAGTTGCGCGTCGCTGGACGGGCGGAAGCCCTGGTACGTCAGCGTGGCCAGGATCTGCTTCTCGCGGGCGGCGTCGGCGCCCTTGCCGTAGTTGACGAAGAAGGTCTGGATCTTCTTCTTCAGCTCGGGCGACAGGTCCTTGCGGTAGACCATCGGATCGGCCGGGATCAGCGGCGACTTCCACAGCACGCGCACCTCGTCGTAGGCGTTCTTGCCCGTGTTGATGCGGTAGCGCTCGAAGTTCTCGGTGTTGTTCACGGCCACGTCCACCTGCTTGTTCAGCACCGACAGCAGGTTGGTCTCGTGGTTGCTGATGCGCACGGCCTTGAACAGCGTCTTCGGCTCGACCTTGTTGGCGGCCCACAGGTAGTAGCCCGGAACGGCCGTGCCCGACGTCGAGTTCGGGTCGCCGGCGCCGTAGGACAGGTCCTTGCCGCGCTTGATCACGTCTTCCACCGACTTCAGGTCGCTGTCCTTGCGCACGATCAGCAGCGACCAGTAGCCCGGGTTGCCGTCCTTGTCGATCACCGACGCGAACACCTCGCCGTTGGCGCGGTCCACGGCTTCCATGGCCGCCTTGTTGCCGAACCAGCCGATCTGCACCTTGTTGAAGCGCATGGCCTCGATGATGCCGGCGTAGTCGGAGGCAAAGAACGGCTTGACCGGCACGCCCAGCGCCTTGCTCAGGTCGTCGATCACGGGCTGCCAGGCGCCCTTGAGGTTCGACGACGACTCCGTCGAGATGAAGCCGATGTTCAGGGTCTTGGCGTCCTGGGCGAAGGCGGGCAGCGCCACGACACCCGACGCCACCACGGCGAGGAAGGTTCTGCGAAGCATCGAAAACTCCGGTTGGAAAGACTGAGAGGGAAGACTGATGGGAAAGGCGGTTGGGGAAGCGGGGCGGCGCCTCAGGCGGTGGCCAGGTCCATCCGGACCATGGCCGGCGCGGGCATGCCGTCGGCCGGGGCCGGGGTGTCGGGCAGGCTGTCGTGCAGCAGCTCGTCGGCCTCGGTGCCGTACAGGTCGCGCAGCATCTTCGGCGTCAGCGCGGCCGACGGGCCGTCGTAGACCACCTTGCCGTGGCGCAGCGCCACCACGCGCGGGCAGTAGCGCATCGCCACGTCCACCTGGTGCAGCGACACAACCACGGCCACCTTGCGCGTGCGGTTGATCTGCGCCAGCAGCGACATCACCCGGCGCGACGATTCCGGATCCAGCGACGCGATCGGCTCGTCGGCCAGGATCACGCGCGCGTTCTGCACCAGCGTGCGGGCGATGGCCGCGCGCTGCTGCTGGCCGCCAGACAGCGTCGAGGCCCGCTGAAACGCATAGTCGTCTATACCAACCTGGGCCAAGGCATCGAGCCCGGCCTGCACTTCATCGGCCTTGAACCAGCGGATCAGGCTGCGCCACGCGGGCACGCGGGTCAGCATGCCGACCAGCACGTTGGTGATGACCGGCAGGCGGCCGACGAGGTTGAACTGCTGGAAAACAAATCCGATTTCCGCGCGCACCTTGCGGACATCGCGCGCCAGGCGCCCGTTGCGCTGCACCGCGCGGCCGTTGACCAGGATCTCTCCCGACCCGGCGTCGCCGGCGACAAAGCCGGCCACGTGGCGCAGCAGCGTCGACTTGCCCGAACCCGAGGCGCCCAGCAGGGCAACCATCTCGCCGGGGGCGATGTGCAGCGTGACGTCGTCAAGCGCCTTGCGGTCCGCCCGGAACGATTTGCTCAGGCCGCGGACTTCGATGGCATGCGTCATGTCGACTCCCTTGCTTGAATGACTTGCGCATTCTGGCGAGGGTGGATGACAGAACGATGACTTCAGGCAGAGGTTTTCCGATGCCCGGGCCGGGAGGCCCGGGGCGTCACATCAGGATGATGTCGTACTGTTCCTGATGGAACGTCGATTCCACCTGCAGGGATATCGGCTTGCCGATGAAGTCCCCGAGCATCGCCAGGTGCTGGCTTTCTTCCTCCAGGAACAGGTCGATGACCTCCTGGGACGCCAGGATGCGGAACTCGCGCGGGTTGAACTGGCGCGACTCGCGCATGATCTCGCGCAGGATGTCGTAGCAGACCGTGCGGGCGGTCTTGACCTGGCCCTTGCCGGTGCAGACCGGGCACTGCTCGCACAGCACGTGCGCCAGCGACTCGCGCGTGCGCTTGCGCGTCATCTCCACCAGCCCGAGCTGCGAGAAGCCGTTCACCGTGATGCGCGTGCGGTCGCGGGACAGCGCGCGCTTAAGCTCGGAGAGCACCGCGTCGCGGTGCTCGGCGTTCTCCATGTCGATGAAGTCGATGATGATGATGCCGCCCAGGTTGCGCAGGCGGAGCTGCCGGGCGATGGTGTGCGCGGCTTCCAGGTTGGTCTTGAAGATCGTGTCGTCGAAGTTGCGCGCGCCCACGTAGCCGCCGGTGTTGACATCGATCGTCGTCATCGCCTCGGTCTGGTCGATCATCAGGTAGCCGCCCGACTTCAGGTCCACCCGCCGCGACAGCGCCTTCTCGATCTCGGCGTCGATGTTGAACAGGTCGAAGATGGGCCGCTCGCCGGTGTAGTGCGACAGCCGGGGCAGCACCGCCGGCGTGTATTCCTGGGCAAACTCCACGAGCTTCACGAAGTTCTCGCGCGAGTCCACCTGGATCACGCCCGTGGCGTCGTTGATGAAGTCGCGCAGCACGCGCTGGGCCAGGTTCAGGTCCTGGTAGAGCAGGTTGGGCGCCGGCAGCGTGGTGGCATGCTGGCGGATCGTCGCCCAGATCTTGCGCAGGTAGGCGATGTCGTTGCTCAGTTCCTCGTTGCTGGCTTCCTCGGCGATGGTGCGCACGATGAAGCCGCCGCGCTCGTCGGCCGGCACCAGGCCCTGCACGCGGGTGCGCAGCGCCTCGCGGTCCACCTCGCCCTCGATGCGCTGCGAGATGCCGATGTGCGGGTCCTGCGGCAGGTACACCAGCGTGCGGCCGGCAATGCTGACCTGCGTGGACAGCCGCGCGCCCTTGGTGCCGATGGGGTCCTTGATGACCTGCACCATCAGCGCCTGGCCCTCGAACAGCGTCTTTTCGATGGCGACGTGGTTGTTCTTCTCGTTGCCGTCGCGCGGGTGCCAGATGTCGGCCACGTGCAGGAAGGCGGCACGCTCCAGCCCGACGTCGATGAACGCCGACTGCATGCCCGGCAGCACGCGCACGACCTTGCCCAGATAGATGTTGCCGACCAGCCCGCGCGTGAGCGTGCGTTCGACATGGAGTTCCTGCACGGCCGCCTGCTGCACGATGGCCACGCGGGTTTCCTGCGGCGTGATATTGACGAGGATGTCTTCGGTCATAGCGGTGGATGCCGCCGGTTTGCCGGCGCTTGTCGTTGTCGCCCGGCGTGACCGGGCATCTGACCCCTGGGCCCTTCGCGTGGGACGGCGCGACAGGGCGGGTCAGAAACGCAGACCGGCCTCGCGCAGCAGTGCCGCCGTCTCGAACAAGGGCAGGCCCATGATACCCGAATAGCTCCCGTCGATACGGGCCACGAACTCGGCCGCGCGGCCCTGGATGCCGTACGCGCCGGCCTTGCCGGACGGCTCGCCGCTGGCGACGTAGCGCGCGATCTCGTCGGTCGCCATCGGGCGGAAAGTGACGTGCGAGATCGACAGCGCGTGGCGCTGGCCCAGCGCCGAGACCACGGTCACGGCGGTCAGTACCCGGTGCGTGGTGCCGGACAGCGCGGCCAGCATCCGCGCGGCGTCGTCGGCGTCGGCCGGCTTGCCGAGGATGTCGCCGCCCAGGCAGACCGTGGTGTCGGACGTCAGCACCGGCGCATCGGGCAGGCCCCGGCGCAGGCGTCGCTGCAGTGCGGCATCGGCCTTCAGCGCGCAGACCCGCTGCACGTAGGCGTCGGGCGATTCGCCCGGCAGCACGGCCTCCAGCGCCTCGGCATCCTCGCCGGCATCGGCCAGCAGCAGTTCGTACTGCACGCCAAGCTGGGTCAGCAACTCACGGCGGCGCGGGGATTGGGAGGCAAGGTAGAGATGGGAGGTCACGGGAGCAGGGGTGCGAGCACTAGGCCCGATGGTACGGATGATTCTGCGTGACCGACCACGCCCGATAAAGCTGTTCGGCCAGCAGTACGCGCACCATGCCGTGGGGCAGGGTCAGGCTGGACAGCCGGACCAGCGTCTGGGCGCGGGCCTTGAGGGCGGGGTCCAGGCCGTCGGCGCCGCCGATCAGGAAGGCGACGTCGCCGCCTTCGCGCTGCCAGCCGGTCAGTTGCTCGGACAACTGCACGGTCGTCCAGTCCTTGCCGCGTTCGTCAAGCGCGACGATCCGAAGCTGCTTCGACAGCGAGCCGAGCACCGCCTCGATGCGTGCCGCCTCTCGCTGCATGACCGTGGCGGCGTTATTGCTCGACGAGCGGGCCTCGGGCTTGACCTCGCGTAGTTCGATGCGCAGCTCGGGCGGCATGCGCTTGGCGTACTCGGCAAAGCCGGCCTCGATCCAGGCGGGCATCTTGTGGCCGACGGCCACGATCACGAGCTGCATGGCGGGGATGCCCGGCGATCAGCGGCCCGGCGATCAGGCCGAGCGCTTGCGCGGGGCGGCCTTCTTGGCAGGGGCCGACTTGGCGGCGGTCTTGGTGGCGGTCTTGGTCGCCGGCTTGGCGGCGGTCCTGGTGCCGGTCCCGGCGGCGGTACGCGCCGGGGTCTTGGCCGCGGCGGTCTTGCGGGCCGGTGCCTTGGCGGTCGTGCCAGCGGCGGTCTTGCGGGCCGGGGCCTTCGCGCCCGTGCCGGTGGCCGACTTGCGGGCCGGGGTCTTGGCGGCGGCGCCGGTGGCCGTCTTGCGGGCGGTCGTCGTCCGGGTGGTGCCGCTGCTGCTGGTCTTGCGGGCGCGCGCGCCCATGGTGGCCAGCGCGTCCGGATCGGTATCCTCGTGGCCCATCGGCGGCGACGGCTCCTTCATGCCTTCCGGCAGGCGGGCCAGCGCCGGGCGCAGGTTCGAGGCGCGGCGCGCGCGCGGTGCCGGCTCGGCGTCCTCGTCGTCGTCCAGCGGCTCGCTGGCCTTGGCCAGGCCCTTGGCGGCGGCCAGCTTCACGCGGACCGGCTTGTCGCCCCAGATTTCCTCAAGGTTGTAGTACTGGCGGAGCTGCGGCTGCAGGATGTGGACGACCGCGTCGCCGCAGTCCACCAGCACCCATTCGCCGGTCTCCAGGCCCTCGACGGCCACGATATGGCCGCCGGCGTCCTTGACCATGTCCCGTACCGACGCCGCCAGCGCCTTGGTCTGGCGGTTCGAATTGCCGCTGGCGATCACCACCCGGTCGAACAGCTCGGTCAGGTGAGTGGTGTCGAACACCTTGATGTCCTGCGCCTTCACATCCTCGAGCCCGTCGACGATCGCGCGCTGCAGTTTACGAATATCCATGGTGTCTTTCTTGTTCAGCTTCATTCGGTAGGGGGGGGGGGCGCGTCGGCTCAGGGGTGCTGATACAACCCGTGACGCGCAATGTAGTGTGCCACGCCGGCCGGCAGTCGGTCATCCGTCTGGTCCGGCAACAGGCCGTCGGCCAGGTGCTCGCGCAGGCCGGTGGACGACAGGTCGACGGCCAGCGTCTGGTCGATCCACATATGTCCGGAGGGCGTGCATTGTATCAGGTGCGTGTCCGCCAGACGCTGCTGCATCGCGGCCAGCACCGGGCCCTCCAGTTCGTCCAGGTGGAAGCCCGGGCGCGTGGCGATGCACAGGTGCACGTGCTCGAACAGCGCCTCCCAGCCGTGCCAGGTGTGCAGGCGCAGCAACTGGTCGGCACCCATCAGCCATGCCAGCGAGGCGTCGGGGCCGTATTCGGCGCGCAGCTGGCGCACCGTGTCGATCGTATAGCTGGGGCCGTCGCGGTCCACTTCCATGCGGCTCACGCGTACCTTGGCCCGTCCCGGCTCCAGCGACGCGGCGGCCAGTTCGGTCATCGCGAAGCGGTCGGCGGCCGGCGTCACGCGGTCGCCTTTCTGCCAGGAATGGCCGGTCGGGATCCAGACCAGTTCGTCGAGGTCCAGGTGGTCGATGCAGAGCTGGGCCAGCGCCGCGTGGCCACGGTGCGGGGGGTCGAAGGTGCCGCCGAGGATACCCAGGCGGTAGGGGCGCGTGCGGTCAGGGCGGGCGGGGGCGGGATTCGCGTCGGTCATCAGTCTCAGGCCCACGCGCGCGCCGGCAGGAAATCGGTGTAGAGCGCCGCTTCGGGCGTGCCGGGTGCGGGTTGCCAGTCGTAGCGCCAGCTGGCCTGCGGCGGCATCGACATCAGGATCGATTCGGCCCGGCCGCCGGTCTGCAGGCCGAACAGCGTGCCGCGGTCGAAGACCAGGTTGAACTCGACGTAGCGGCCGCGCCGGTACGCCTGGAAGTCGCGCTCGCGCTGGCCATAGGGTGTGTCCTTGCGGGCGGTCAGGATCGGCAGGTAGGCGTCCAGGAACGCGTCGCCGACCGACTGCATCATCGCAAAGCTGGCGTCGAAGCCCGGCGCCGAGAAGTCGTCGAAGAAGATGCCGCCGATGCCGCGCGCCTCGCCCCGGTGCTTGAGGAAGAAATACTCGTCGCACCATTGCTTGAAGCGCGGGTACAGGTCGTCGCCAAACGGCGCCAGCGCGGTCTGGCAGGTGCGGTGGAAGTGCGCGCAGTCGTCGGCGTGGCCGTAGTACGGCGTCAGGTCCATGCCGCCGCCGAACCACCAGACCGGCTCGGCGTCCGGCTTCACGGCGATGAAGCAGCGCACGTTCATGTGGACGGTGGGCACGTACGGGTTGCGCGGATGGAAGACCAGCGACACCCCCATGGCCTCGAAGCTGCGCCCGGCCAGCTCGGGCCGGTTGGCGCTGGCCGACGGCGGCAGCGTGTCGCCGCGCACGTGCGAGAACCCCACGCCGGCGCGCTCCATCACCGCGCCGTCCTCCAGGATCCGCGTCCGGCCGTTGCCGCGCAGGCGCTCGGTGGGCGGTTTCTCCCAGCTATCGGTCTGGAACGCCTGGCCGTCGATGGCGGCGATGGCGTCGGTGATGCGGTCTTGCAGGCCGAGCAGATAGTCGCGGACTGCCTGGGAATCGATCATGGTGGGCGGGTCAGGATGGAGCCGGTGGCAAGACGGCCGGGCGAGCCGGCCGTCATCGCGGTGTCATGATTGTAGCGGCTGGACCCGCCCCCCGGCGCGGGGAGCGGTCCGGGGCCCCTTGGCCGCCTAGCGCCGGATGGCGCGGTAGCCGATGTCGGTGCGGAACTGCATGCCGTCGAAGCGGATCTGCTCCACGGCCGCATAGGCGTTCTTCTGCGCGGCCTTGACCGTATCGGCCAGGCCCACCACGCACAGCACGCGGCCGCCGGACGTCAGCAGCGTGCCGTCCTGCAGCGTGGTGCCCGCGTGGAACGTCACGGCGTCCTCGGTCTCGGGCGGGATGCCGGTGATGACGTCGCCGCGGCGCGGGTTCTCGGGGTAGTCGTAGGCGGCCATCACCACGCCCAGCGCGGTGCGGCGGTCCCAGTCCAGCTCCACCTGGTCCAGCCGGCCGTCAACGGCGGCTTCCATCACGTCCACGAGGTCGGTCTTCAGGCGCGCCATGATCGGCTGCGTTTCCGGATCGCCCATGCGGCAGTTGAACTCCAGCGTCTTCGGGTTGCCGTCCTTGTCGATCATCAGGCCCGCGTAGAGGAAGCCCGTGAACGGGATGCCGTCCTTTTCCATGCCGCGCACGGTCGGCAGGATGATCTCGCGCAGCGCGCGGGCGTGCAGCGCCGGCGTGACCACCGGGGCCGGCGAATAGGCACCCATGCCGCCCGTGTTGGGGCCGGCGTCGCCGTCCAGCAGGCGCTTGTGGTCCTGGCTCGTGGCCAGGGCCAGCACGTTCTTGCCGTCGACCATGACGATGAAGCTGGCTTCCTCGCCTTCCAGGAATTCCTCGATCACCACGCGGGCGCCGGCATCGCCGAGCTTGTTGTCGGCCAGCATCATGTCCACGGCGGCGTGCGCTTCTTCCAGCGTCATCGCCACGACCACGCCCTTGCCCGCGGCCAGGCCGTCGGCCTTGATCACGATCGGCGCGCCCTGGGCGTCGATGTAGGCGTGGGCGCCGGCGGCGTCCGAGAACGTCTGGTAGTAGGCGGTGGGAATGCCGTGGCGGTGCATGAACGCCTTGGCGAAGTCCTTGGACGATTCCAGCTGCGCGGCAGCCCGGGTCGGGCCGAAGATGCGCAGGCCGCGCGCCCGGAACACGTCGACGATGCCGGCGGCCAGCGGGGCCTCGGGGCCGACCACGGTGAAGGCCACGCCCTCGCGCTCCACGAAGGCGGCCAGCACTTCCGGATCGGTCAGCGGCACGTTCTGCAGGCGCTTGTCGAGCGCCGTGCCACCGTTGCCCGGCGCCACGTAGACGACCTGCACCTTGGGCGACTGGGCCAACTTCCAGGCCAGTGCGTGCTCACGCCCACCGGAACCGACAACCAAAACTTTCATGATCCACTGCCAGAAAAGAAACGCATGCGAAAAGCGGCAGCCCGACGTAGGGCCTGGCTGCCGCCGTGGGGGGCGCGGCGGAGGTTAATCCTCGATCACCGCGTTGGTGAAGACTTCCTGTGCGTCGTCCAGGTTTTCCAGCGCGTCCAGCAGCTTCTGCATCTTGACCGCGTCGTCGCCGGTGAAGCTGACGTCGTTCTGCGGCTTCATCACCACGTCGGCCACCTCGGCCTTGAAGCCGGCCGCTTCCAGCGCGGCCTTGACCGCGCCAAAGTCGTTGGGCGGGCAGGTGACCTCGATCGAGCCGTCGTCGTTGGTCACCACGTCGTCGGCGCCGGCTTCCAGCGCGGCGTCCATCAGCTTGTCCTCGGGCGTTTCCGGCGCGAACAGGAACTGGCCGCAGTGCGTGAACATGAACGCCACGGAGCCTTCGGTGCCCATGTTGCCGCCATGCTTGGAGAACGCGTGGCGCACCTCGGCCACGGTGCGCGTGCGGTTGTCGGTCAGGCAGTCGACGATGATCGCCGCGCCGGCCAGGCCGTAGCCCTCGTAGCGGATTTCCTCGTAGTTCGCGGCTTCCAGGCCACCCACGCCGCGCTGGATCGCGCGCTGGATGTTGTCCTTGGGCATGTTCGCGTCCATGGCCTTTTCCATGGCCAGGCGCAGGCGCGGGTTCGAGTCGATGTCACCGCCGCCCAGCTTGGCCGCGACGGTGATTTCCTTGATCAGGCGGGTCCAGATCTTGCCGCGCTTGGCGTCCGCGGCGGCTTTCTTGTGTTTGATGTTGGCCCATTTGGAATGACCGGCCATGATTCTCTCCGAAGCGGAATACGTATCGTGCGGCGTGGCAAGCCCGGCGGCATTGCGCCGGCGGGAGCCGGAATCCTGCGGGTTCGGCGGCCACGCCATGTGATTGATGTGCCAATCTGCTGGCTATAATCAGCGCAGGATTTTATCACGCGCCCCTGTCGAACCGCAGCGCCATGCGTGCGCTGCCCGCCATGCCGGCGCCGGTGTTTCCCGATTCCGATCCTGCCCGGATCCCGCCCATCCACGCCGACCGACGAGACCGCCATGGCCGACCCCATCCTCATCGCCAAGAATGCCGACCGCGAACTGGTGCTGCTGCCCGAGATGGGCAACCGCCACGGCCTGATCACGGGCGCCACGGGCACCGGCAAGACCGTCACGCTGCAGACGCTGGCCCAGGGGTTCTCGCGGCTGGGCGTGCCGGTGTTCATGGCCGATGTCAAAGGTGATCTGACCGGCATTTCCCAGCCGGGGCAGGCATCGGAAAAGCTCAAGGCCCGCCTGGCGGAACACGGCCTGCCCGAGCCGGTGTGGGGCGCCTGCCCGACCACGCTGTGGGACGTCTTCGGCGAAAAGGGCCATCCGGTGCGCGCCACGGTGTCGCACATGGGGCCGCTGCTGCTGGCGCGCATGCTGGAGCTGAACGACACCCAGCAGGGCGTGCTGAACCTGGTGTTCCGGATTGCAGACGCCAACGGCCTGCTGCTGCTGGACGCCAAGGACCTGCGGGCGATGCTCCAGTACGTGGGCGAGAACGCCAGCCAGTTCACCACCGAGTACGGCAATATCTCGTCGGCCTCGGTCGGGGCCATTCAGCGCGGGCTGGTGGCGCTGGAATCGCAGGGCGCCGACCGGTTCTTCGGCGAGCCGATGCTGAACCTGGAGGACTTCATCCAGACCGAGAAAGGCCAGGGCGTGATCAACATCCTGGCGGCCGACAAGCTGATGAACGCGCCGCGCCTGTATGCCACGTTCCTGCTGTGGATGCTGTCCGAGCTGTTCGAAAAGCTGCCCGAGGCGGGCGACCTGGACAAGCCCAAGCTGGTGTTCTTCTTCGACGAGGCCCACCTGCTGTTCAACGACGCCCCCAAGGCGCTGCTGGACAAGATCGAGCAGGTGGTGCGGCTGGTGCGCTCGAAGGGCGTGGGCGTGTACTTTGTCACGCAGAACCCGGTCGATATCCCGGACACGGTGCTCGGCCAGCTTGGCAACCGCGTGCAGCACGCGCTGCGCGCCTTCACGCCGCGCGACCAGAAGGCGGTCAAGGTGGCGGCCACGACGATGCGGGCCAATCCCGGGCTCGATCTGGAAAAGGCCATCGGCGAACTTGGCGTGGGCGAGGCGCTGGTGTCGTGCCTCGATGCCAAGGGCACGCCCGGCGTGACCGAGCGGGCCTGGGTGCTGGCGCCGGGCAGCCGCATCGGCCCGGCCACCGACGACGAGCGCCGCGCGCTGATTGCCGGGTCCCTGGTGGCCGGCACCTACGAGAAGACGATCGACCGCGAGTCGGCCTACGAGAAGCTGCGCGCCGACGCCGGCGCGGCTGCCAAGGGCGCGCCGGTGGATGCCAAGGCGCCGAAACCGGCCGAGGCGGGCCAGGCCGACGAAGGCGGCGGCTGGGTGGGAGAAGTCTGGGGATCGCTGACGCGCGGCACCGGCAAGACCGGCCGCGGCGATTCGATCCTGGAATCGGTGGCCAAGTCGGCCGCGCGCACGGTGGGCTCGCAGGTGGGCCGGGAACTGATCCGCGGCGTGCTGGGCAGCCTGCTTGGCGGCGGCAAGCGCAAGTAGCGGCGGCTGCCGGTCATCATCCAGAAAGAAAGCGCCCGCGCAAAACCTGCGCGGGCGCTTTCTTTCTTCCGGGCCAGTGCCGGCGCTAGTCCGATCCGCGCCGGGCCGCTTCGGCGTCCTCGCGGGCCTTGCGGGCGAACAGGCAGGCAAAGAACGCGGCCATGCCGATGATGAAGGCGATGACGGCCAGGCTGGCCAGCCCGGTCGAAGTGGTCATCAGGATTTTCAGGGCTTCCATGTGGGTGACTCCTTCTCTTGAAAGGCCGCGAACGGCTGTTTCCAGTGTGAGAGAGTCGACCCGCACAGACTTTGAGGCGCATCAAGCGCCCGGGCCCGTCCGACGCCGGATCAGTTCTTCGTGCCGAACAGGCGGTCGCCCGCGTCGCCCAGGCCCGGCACGATGTAGGCGTGCTCGTCCAGATGGCTGTCCAGCGACGCCACGAACAGCTTCACGCCCGGATGCGCCTTCTGGAAGACCTCGACGCCCTCGGGCGCGGCCACCAGCGCCACGAACGTGATGGCTTCGTCGGGCACGCCGCGGCGTTTGAGCACGTCCACCGCATGGGCGGCCGAGTAGCCGGTGGCCACCATCGGGTCGCACAGGATGAACGAGCGGTCTTCCAGGTCCGGCAGGCGCACCAGGTATTCCACCGGGCGGTGCTGCTCGTCGCGGTACACGCCGATATGGCCGATGCGGGCCGACGGAATCAGCTCCACCAGGCCGTCGCTCATGCCCACGCCGGCGCGCAGCACCGGCACGATGGTCAGCTTCTTGCCGGCGATGACCGGCGCGTCCAGCGCCACCAGCGGGGTGTCGATGCGGCGCGTGGTCAGCGGCAGGTTGCGGGTGATCTCGTAGCCCATCAGCAGCGTGATCTCGCGCAGCAGCTCGCGGAACGTGCGCGTGGACGTTTCCTTGTCGCGCATATGCGAAAGCTTGTGCTGGATCAGCGGGTGATCGAGGATAAAGAGGTTGGGAAAGCGGGAATCCTGTTTCATGGCGGGCTCGGCGAATACGGTGAGGGCCCGGCCGCCAGGCGGAACGGCGGCGGACGGGCCCGATGCAGCGCGATTGTAAAGGATGCGCGCGGCCGCGCGCCCCCGCCAGCCCTGCGCGGCCCGCCCGGCCCGGGAAAGCGGGCAACGCCGCCGGGCCGGGAACGCCGGCGCCTTTTGGCATACAATCGCCGGGTTGCGCGCGCCGGCCACGCCGGCCGCCGCCCCATTCCAGCGTCCCCGTGTCCGCCTCCCAGAAGTCTCTGTCCCCGTCCGCCGAAGTGTCCGCCGCGCAGCGCGTCGGGCTGGCCACCGCCGCCATCGGCGCCGTGCTGTTTTCCGCCAAGGCCATCGTCGCCAAGCTGATGTACCGCTACAACGTGGACGCCGTGATGGTCATCACGCTGCGCATGCTGTTCGCGGTGCCGCTGTTCATGGCCATCGGCTGGTGGCAGGCCCGCAAGCTGCCGGCGCTGTCCTGGGGCGACCGCGCCCGGGTGGTGTTCCTGGGCTTCATCGGCTACTACCTGTCGAGCTTCCTCGATTTCCTGGGCCTGCAATACATCACGGCCGGGCTGGAGCGGCTGATCCTCTTCCTTACGCCGTCGTTCGTGCTGCTGTTTACCGCGCTGGGGTTCCGCCGGCAGATCCATGCCCGCCAGTGGATGTCGCTGGCGCTGGCCTATGCCGGCATCGTGCTGGTGTTCGCGCACGACCTGGACGTCAGCGGCGCCCAGGTGTGGCTGGGCGGCGCGCTGGTGCTGGGCAGCGCGTTGTCGTATGGTGTGTACCTGATTCTGAGCGGCGAGCTGGTCAAGCGCGTGGGGTCGCTGCGGCTGGTGGCGTATGCGATGTGCGTGTCGACGCTGTGCTGCGTGATCCAGTACGTCGTGCTGGGCCGGCCGCTGGCCGGGATCGTGCAGCAGCCGGCGCCGGTGCTGTGGCTGTCGGTGGTCAACGCGGTGCTGTGCACGGTGCTGCCGGTGTCGCTGACGATGGTGGCCGTGGCACGCATTGGCGCGCCGATGGCGTCGCAGGCCGGCATGATCGGCCCGGTGTCCACGCTGGCGCTGGCGTACTGGCTGCTCGGCGAACCCGTGAGCGGCGTGCAGCTGGCCGGCAGCGCACTGGTGCTGGGCGGCATGTACCTGCTGTCGGGCCGCAAGCGCTGATAACCGATTCGAACCGGATCAACCAAGGAGGGAGAGACCATGGATTTTGGACTGCGCGGCAAGCATGCGCTGGTGTGTGGCGCCAGCAAGGGTCTGGGTCTGGCGTGTGCGGACGCGCTGGCAGCCGAGGGCGTGGACGTGGTGATCGTGGCGCGGGGCGCCGAGGCGCTGGAAAAGGCCGCCGCCGACCTGCGTGCGCGCCACGGGCGCCGCGTGATCGCCGTGGCCACCGACATCACCACGCCTGAAGGCCGCAAGCTGGCGCTGGACGCCGTGGCCAAGCTGGGCGACCTGGACATCCTGGTGAACAACGCGGGCGGCCCGCCGCCGGGCAACTTCCGCGACTGGGGCCGTGACGAGTGGATCGCCGCGCTGGACGCCAACATGCTGACCCCGATCGAGCTGATCAAGTCGACCATCGACGGCATGATCGCGCGCCGCTGGGGCCGCATCGTCAACATCACCAGCGGGGCCGTGAAGGCGCCGATCGACGTGCTGGGCCTGTCCAACGGCGCCCGCTCGGGCCTGACCGGCTTCGTGGCCGGCCTGGCGCGCGAGGTGGCGCAGCATGGCGTGACCGTGAACAACCTGCTGCCGGGGCCGTTCGACACCGACCGCCTGAAGAAGACGATGGAAGGCGGCGCGCAGAAGGCCGGCATCAGCATCGAGGAAATGGCCAAGCGCCGCGCCGCCGCCAACCCGTCGCGCCGCTTCGGCGAGCCGGCCGAGTTTGGCGCCACCTGCGCGTTCCTGTGCAGCAAGCAGGCCGCATACATGACGGGCCAGAACGTGCTGCTGGACGGCGGCGCCTATCCGGGGACGTTCTGATGGCAAAGCCGGAAGCCAAGGCGGCGCGGCGGCCACGGATCGCGCTGATCGCGCATGATCACAAGAAGGACGACATCGTCGCCTTTGCCGGCCGGCACCGCGACTTCCTGGCGCGGTGCGACCTGGTCGCCACCGGCACCACGGGTGGCCGGATTGCCGCCGAGACCGGGCTCGATGTGACGCGGATGCTGTCTGGTCCGTGGGGCGGTGACCTGCAGATCGGCGCGCAACTGGCCGTGGGCGAGATCACGGCCGTCATATTCCTGCGCGACCCGATGACGCCGCAGCCGCACGAACCGGACATCAACGCGCTGGTACGTGCCTGTGACGTGCACAATGTGCCGTGCGCGACGAACCTGGCCACGGCCGAACTGCTGGTCGTGGAACTGGCGCGTCACTGCTTCGACCCGCAATAGGCGCTGGCCGTCCGCTTCGCACAAGAAAAAACCGCTGCCTGGGCAGCGGTTTTTTGTTTGGGGCGCCGTCAGCGTGGCCGCACCGTGGTGGCCGTGGCCCGGACCTGGGCCTGCCGCAGGATGTGAGGTGGCAACCGCTTCAGGATGAAGTGCACCGCGAGGGGGATGATCACCATGTCGTCGACGATGCCGAGCCCGGCCACGATGTCAGGCACGAGGTCGATCGGCGAGAGCGCGTAGAACAGCAGGCCGAACGCCGCGGGTTTGAGCCAGGGCGGCGCATCGGGGTGGCGCAGCGCGTACCAGAACAGACGGCCATCGCGCCGCACCAGCGTCCAGAGGGCAGAGAATCGCTTCCACATGATGGGCCTCCTTGGTCACACGTGCAGTGGGCATGAACAAGAAGCTTGGGCCGGTACGGGCCGATTCAAGTTCCCGGCCCGCCGGCCGGGGTTTTCCCCGCTCCCGCGCGGCGGGGTGCCGGCGGGAGGGGGCGGCGGCAGGGCGGCCTGCGCGCCACGCCGGCTTCAGCCCGGCACGTTGCCTTCCACGCCTTCGACGTAGAACTTCACGTTGTGCAGGAAGGCGTCGTCGGCCACCTGGCCCGCGGCTACCTGTTCCTTGCCGGCGTTGTCCTTGATCGGACCCTTCCAGATCGGGGCGCTGCCGTCGACGATGCCCTTCTTGCGTTCCTCGACCAGCGCCTTGACGTCGTCAGGCACGGCGGCGTTGAAGCTCTTCAGGTCGATCATGCCTTCCTTCAGGCCCCACCAGATCGTGCTGTTCTTCCACTGCTTGTTCAGCACGTCCTCCACCACCTTGTTGTAGTAGACGCCCCACGAGATCACCGACGCCGCCAGGTGGGCCTTGTCGCCGAACTTGCTCATGTCGCTGTCCCAGCCGAACGCGTAGACGCCTTTTTCCTGCGCGGTCTGCACCACGGCGGCGGAGTCGGTGTTCTGCATCAGCATGTCCACGCCCTGGCCGATCAGCGTCGTGGCGGCCTCGCGTTCCTTGCCCGGATCGAACCACTTGTTGACCCACACCACCTTGACCGTGGCCTTGGGGTTGACCGAGCGGGCGCCCAGCGTGAACGAGTCGATGTTGCGGATCACCTCGGGAATCGGCACCGATGCCACCACGCCCATCTTGCCGCTCTTGCTCATCTTGCCGGCCACCACGCCGGCCAGGTACGCGCCTTCATAGGTGCGCACGTCGTACTGGGCCAGGTTGTCGGCGGTCTTGAAGCCCGTGGCGTGCTCGAACTTCACGTCCGGGAATTCCTTGGCCACCTTCAGCATCGATTCCATGTAGCCGAACGTGGTGCCGAAAATCAGCTTGTTGCCCTGGCTGGCGAGGTCGCGGAACACGCGCTCGGCGTCGGCGGCGGACTCGGGCACGTTCTCGACGTACGTGGTCTTGACCTTGTCGCCGAACTTGGCTTCCACGGCCTTGCGGCCCGTGTCATGGGCGTAGGTCCAGCCGGCATCGCCCACCGGGCCGATGTAGACGAACGCCACCTTCAGCGGCTCGCTGGCAGCGGCGGCCGGGGCCGAGGCGGCGCCGGTCTCGGCGGGCTTGTCGGCGTCCTTCTTGCCGCAGCCGGCCAGGGCCAGCACGGCGGTGGCGGCCAGGGCCGCCAGCGTGGTCCTGCGTGTCACGATCATCGATCTCTCCTTGATAAGACGTCTTTTGTGATGTGGTTTGACTTCTGGATACTGCGTGGTAACTGGTAGGCGGCGCTCAGGCGCTGCCGGGCCGGAACGGCTTGCCCAGGCTCGCGGGCATGTTCAGCCGGATCCACGCCGGGTTGCGCGAGATCAGCGCCAGCACGACGATGGTGGCCGCGTACGGCAGCATCGACAGGAACTGCGACGGCACCGACACGCCCACGCCCTGCAGGTAGAACTGCAGGATCGTCACGCCGCCGAACAGCCACGCGCCGATCAGCACGCGGCCCGGTCGCCACGTGGCGAAGGTGGTCAGCGCCAGCGCGATCCAGCCCCTGCCGGCCACCAGGTTCTCGACCCACATCGGCGTATAGACCAGCGACAGGTAGGCCCCGGCCAGCCCGCAGCAGGCGCCGCCGAACAGCAGCGCGCCGAAGCGGATCCAGCGCACCGGGTAGCCCAGCGCGTGCGCCGACTCGGGCGATTCGCCAATGGCGCGCAGCGTCAGCCCGGCCCGCGTGCGGAACAGGAACGCCATGATCGCCAGGCACAGCAGCAGGCTGAAATAGACCATCCAGTGATGCTGGAAGAAGGCCGGCCCGACGAACGGCAGGTCGCCCAGCACCGGAATGGCGCTGGACTTGGCCGGCATCGCGTAGCCCACGAAGCGCTGGGCCATGAACGCCGACAGGCCGGTGCCGAAGATCGACAGCGCCAGCCCGGTGGCCACCTGGTTGGTAGCCAGCACCAGCGCCAGCCACGCAAACAGCGTGGCCATCAGCATGCCGGCACCGGCGCCGGCCACGAAGCCCAGCAGCGGCGATTGCGTCTGGTAGCCGACCATGAAGCCGAAGGCCGCGGCCACCAGCATCATGCCTTCGGCGCCCAGGTTCAGCACGCCGGCGCGCTCGTTGACGAGCAGGCCCAGCGCGGCCAGCAGCAGCGGGGTGCCGGCGTTGATCGCGGTGGCGATCAGGGGAGCGAGTTGTTCCATGTTCTGTTGGGCTCCGGTCAGGCGGTGCGCGCGCGCCAGCGCAGGCGGTTGTCGATCAGCGTGTCGCAGGCCAGCAGGAAGAACAGCAGCATGCCCTGGAACACCCAGCCCAGCGCCGACGGCAGGCCCAGGCGCGACTGCGCCATCTCGCCGCCGATATAGAACAGCGACATCACGATGCCGCCGAACACGGCGCCCACCGGATGCAGCCGGCCCACGAACGCGACGATGATCGCGGTGAAGCCATAGCCGGGCGAGATCGACGGCAGCAACTGGCCGATCGGGCCGGCTACCTCGAACGCGCCGGCCAGGCCGGCGAAGGCGCCCGAGATCAGCAGCGCCGTCCACAGCGCGCTGCGCGACGAGAACCCGGCATAGCGCGCGGCCAGCGGCGCGGTGCCGCCCACCTGCAGCCGGTAGCCGGCAAAGCTGCGGAACACGAACACCGTCATGATGGCCACCAGCACCAGCATCACGGCAAAGCCGACGTGCAGCCGCGACCCGGGCAGCAGGTTGGGCAGCAGGAATGCCGATGCGAACACCTTGGATTGCGGGAAGTTCATCCCGTTGGGGTCCTTGAGCGGGCCGTTGACCACCCACAGCAGCAACTGTTGGGCGATATAGGTCAGCATCAGCGACACCAGGATCTCGTTGGCGTTGAAGCGGTCCTTGAGCAGCGCCGTCAGCGACGCCCACGCCATGCCGCCGACGCAGCCGGCCAGCGACGCCAGCACCAGCACCGTGAAGCCGCTGGCGGTGGTGCCCGGCGTGTCGAACCAGAGCACCGTGGCGCCGGCAAAGATGCCGCCGACGATCAGCTGCCCGTCGGCGCCGATGTTCCAGACGTTGGCGCGATAGCACACCGAAAGCCCCAGCGCGCACAGCACCAGCGGCACGGTCTTGAGCAGCACCTCGCCAATGGCGCGCTGGTCCTTGAGCGGATCGACAAGGAACACCTTGAGCCCCGCCACGGGGTCCTTGCCCAGCGCCAGGAACAGCAGCGCGCCGAACAGCAGCGTCAGCACGATGGCGAACACGGGCGACGCGTAGGCCATGGGCCGCGACGGCACGCCGCGCGGGGCCATCACGACCGGGGAAGTCAGCTTAGGCATGGCCGGGCACCTCCGCGGTGGCGTCATCATGCCGGCTGGCCGGGCCGCCGTCCCACAGGCCGCTCATCCACAGGCCCACCTGCTCGCGCGTGGCCGATTCGACCGGGATCGACGGCGACAGATGGCCCTTGGCGATCACGTGCAGGCGGTCGCAGATGGCGAACAGTTCGTCGAGTTCCTCCGACACCACGAGGATCGCGCAGCCGGTGGCCTTGAGCGCCAGGATCTCGTTGTGGATCTGCGCGGCGGCGCCAACGTCGACGCCCCACGTCGGCTGCGCCACGATCAGCACCTTGGGGCCGGCCTCGATCTCGCGGCCGACGATGAACTTCTGCAGGTTGCCGCCCGACAGGCTGCGCGCCAGCGCGGCCGGGCCGCTGGCCTTGACGCGGAAGCGGTTGATGATGCCGGCCGCCAGCCCCTCGGCCGCCGTGGGCGACACCATGCCGGCGCGCACGTACGGCGGCGCCTGGTGCGACAGCAGCACGTTGCTGGACAGGCTCATGGCGGGCACGGCGCCGCGCCCCAGCCGTTCCTCGGGCACGAACGCCAGCCCGGCGCGGCGCCGGCCGCGTGCGTCGAGCCGGCCCACCGGCCGGCCTTCGAGCTGGATGGCGGTGCCGCTGGCGCGCGGGTCCTCGCCCGACAGCGCGGCCAGCAATTCCTGCTGGCCGTTGCCGGACACGCCGGCGATGCCGACGATCTCGCCCGCGTGGACGTCCAGCGCCACGCGCTGCAGCTCGGTGGCGAACTGGTGCGCGCGCGGGATCGACAGGTCGCGCACCGACAACTTCACCGGCCCCCGGACGGTCTGCACGCGGGCCTCGCGCGGCGGCTCGCCGCCGATCATCATCCGCGACAGCTCGGCCGCGCTCTGCTGGCGCGGGTCGCAGGTGCCGGTCACGCGGCCCATCCGCATCACGGTGGCGTGGTGGCACAGCGCGCGGATCTCGTCGAGCTTGTGGCTGATGTAGAGGATGCTCGTGCCTTCGGCGGCCAACTGGCGCAGCGTCACGAACAGCGTCTCCACGGCCTGCGGCGTCAGCACCGACGTGGGCTCGTCCAGGATCAGCAGTTGCGGCGCGGCCAGCAGTGCGCGGACGATCTCCACGCGCTGGCGCTCGCCCACGGACAGCGTGTGGACGTGGCGCTGCGGCTCCAGCGGCAGGCCGTAGCGCTCGGCCGTGGCGCGGATGCGCTCGGATAGCTGGCGCAGGTTGCCGGCGTCCCGCGGCGGCAGGCCCAGCGCGATGTTCTCGGCCACGGTCAGCGTGTCGAACAGCGAGAAATGCTGGAACACCATCGCGATGCCCAGGTTGCGGGCGTCGTGCGGGCTGGCGATCGATACCGGCGCCCCGTTGAAGTGCATCTCGCCGGCGTCGGGTCGGACCGCGCCGAAGATGATCTTCATCAAGGTGGATTTGCCGGCGCCGTTTTCGCCGAGGACGGCGTGGATCTCGCCGGGGGCGACGGTCAGGCTGACGTCGTCATTGGCGGTCACGCCGGGATAGCGCTTGGTGATATGCGCAAGCGCCAGCCTGGGAGGGAGTTGTGATGTCACTGAAGCGGCTCGGATTGTTGTGGCAGCAACGTTCTGTTCAGGCACGTGATGCGCGGCGGCGCGTGGCGCAGCATCGCCGTGCGGCAGGTTGTCATCATCATGATTGCGTGATGCCCGGAATTTGGGGTGGATTATATAAGTGCATGGGGCCACGGCGGACCGATTTGGCCGCGCCGCCATGCCCCATAACGGTTCCGGGAGGGTTGCAAGTCGCGTGCCGGCCACACCGGCAAAGCAAAACCGCCGCGCTGCCGGTCAGGGCAGGGCGGCGGTCAGGGTTGACGCCGGTCAGGGCGCGGTTCAGCCCGCGCTGGCAGGTATCGCGGCGAAGCGGCCGTCGCGGAAGTCGGCCAGCGTCTGGTAGATCTGCTCCTGCGTGTTCATCACGAACGGGCCGTACTGCGCGATGGGCTCGTTCAACGGCTGACCCGCGATCAGCAGGAAGCGGGCGTCCTCGTCGGCCGAGACCACCACGCCGTCGGCCTGGCCGGCGTTGTCGAGCACGCCCATGCGCTGGGCATCCAGCACCGCGTCGCCCACCTTGACCGTGCCGCGATAGACGTAGACGAACGCGTTGTGCCCGGCCGGCAGCGCCTGGGCGAACGACTGGCCCGCCGGCAGGTGGACGTCCAGGTACAGCGGCTCGGTGACCGGCCGCGTCACGGCGCCGGCCACCCCGTGCGACGCGCCGGCCAGCACCCGCACGGTGCCGCCCGACGGCAGCGCCACGGTCGGGATTGCCGCCGCCGGCAGGTCGCGGTACCACGGAGTGGTCATCTTGTCGGCCGCCGGCAGGTTCAGCCAGAGCTGGAAGCCTTCCATCCGGCCATCCTCCTGCTCGGGCAATTCCGAATGCACCACGCCCGAGCCGGCCACCATCCACTGCGCGCCGCCGTTTTCCAGCAGCCCCTCGTGGCCGGCGCTGTCGCGATGGCGCATGCGGCCGGCCAGCATGTAGGTGATGGTCTCGAAGCCGCGATGCGGGTGATCGGGGAAGCCGCCGATGTAGTCGTCCTTGTTGTCGGTGCCGAACGCGTCGAGCATCAGGAACGGGTCCAGGCGCCGCTGCAGGTTGTGGGTCAGCACGCGGGTCAGCTTGACGCCGGCGCCGTCGGACGTGGCAATGCCGCGTACCACGCGATCCACGGCGCGCGAGCGCTGCACGGTTTCCGTGGCGGTGGCCGGAACGGTCGGAATGCGGGGAGTCATCGAAATCTCCGGTTGGACGGCCGCGAACCCTGTTGTCGCGCCGTCTGGCTACCTCGCCAATTTAAGGGTTTGGCGCCAAAGCGGTAGAGGGCAGGGCGGCAACACATTGTTTTCGCGTTGGGACAATAAATCGACATCTGCGCCGCCAGCGCAACGCCGACATCGCCCGAAGATTCTGACCGAAGCCGGTCGTTGCGGACCCGGAAACGGTGAAGATGACGGGATGCCGGAAGTTGTGTAGAATAGCGGTCTCTTTGTCATCCGTTGCCAATAGTTGCGGTGGCTCGGCCTGCTCTCCGAACCCCGCGAACCGTTGTCTGGCAACGGCCGATTGACCGGCGGCGCCATACCGAAAGCGCGTTTTGACACGACATCAGTCGCCGCCACTGGCCAACCCTTGCGGGTTGCGCCGCTCCTGCGGATTCCGGCCCAGCGCCTGAGTCCCATCAACCGGTTGTTTCGCCAGCCACTCGGCCGGCGCCACAACCACAAGTCCGTCCGCCGGCAATCGTGCCGGTCATGGCGGCAATGCAATCTGAAACCGGGCGCCGGCGTGCACCCCCATCGACATTCATGGCCGGCCCTATTGTTTTCCGCATCCGGGATGTGGCGAACCAGGCATTTTCATGGTTTTCCGCAGGCCGGGGTTGGAAGGGGATATATGTCAAAGCGAACCATCCAGGCCATGGCCTGGGGTGGCGTCGTTGCCGTTGCGCTGGCCGGACTGGTGGCGTGGATCGGCATCGACGTCATCTACCAGTACCGCGAGCGCCTGCTCTACGACGTGGCCGACCATCTGCGCCTGGTGGCAATCTCGATGACGCTGGCGCTGCTGACCGGCGTGCCGGCCGGCATCGCGCTGAGCCGCCCGTGCATGCGCCGCTGGGCCGACAAGCTCATGCAGGTGTTCAACATCGGCAACACCGTGCCGTCGCTGGCGGTGCTGGCGCTGGCACTGGCCGTGCTGGGCATCGGCGAGCGGCCAGCCATCCTGGCGCTGTGGCTGGCGTCGCTGCTGCCGATCGTGCGCAATACGTACGAAGGGCTGCGCACCGTGTCGCCGGCGCTCAAGGAAGCGGCGCGCGGCATCGGCATGACGCCGTGCCAGCGGCTGGTGCGCGTGGAGCTGCCCAACGCGCTGCCCGTGATCCTGGCCGGAGTGCGCATCAGCCTGGTCATCAACGTGGGCACCGTGCCGCTGTCGTTCCTGATCGGCGCGAACAGCCTGGGCGAACTGATCTTCCCGGGCATCTACCTGAACAACCAGCCGTTGCTGCTGCTGGGCGCCGCCGCCACCGCGCTGCTGGCTCTGGCGCTGGACGCGCTGTTCGCCACTGCCGGCCACGTCTACCTGCGCCGGCGCGGGCTGGCGCAATGAGGCGTTTCATGGAACCGAAATCGAAAAACCGCATGGCCGACGGCCGCGTTTTCTGGCTCTGGGCCGCCGTGGGCATCGTGCTGGCGGCGCTGCTGCTGTCGACGGCCCCGGCGCGCGCGCAGGACGCCGGCGCCCCGATCCGCGTGGGCGGCAAGAACTTCACCGAGCAGTTGATCCTGTCGTCGATGACGACCCAGTACCTGAAGGCCAAGGGCCTGGGCGCGACGCTGACGTCGGGCCTGGGCAGCACGCTGATGCGCCAGGCGCTGGAATCGGGCCAGCTAGACGTGGTGTGGGACTACACCGGCACGGCGCTGATCGTGTTCAACAAGGTCGAGGAAAAGCTCGACGGGCCCGAGAGCTACCGCCGTGTCAAGACGCTGGACGCGGCCCGGGGCCTGGTCTGGCTCGACGCCTCGCAGGTCAACAACACCTACGCGTTCGCGATGCCGAAGGAGCGCGCCGGCGATATCCGCACGCTGTCTGCCTATGCCGCGAAGATGCGCGCCGACGGCGAGGACGTGAAGCACCCGCTGGCCGTGGACATGGAGTTCGCCGCCCGCCCGGACGGCCTGGAGCCGCTGAAGGCGGCCTACAAGCTGCCGTTCACGCGCAAGGACGTGATCCAGCTCGATCCGGGCCTGGTCTACACGGCGCTCAGGAACAACCAGGTGGACCTGGGCCTGGTCTACACGACCGACGGCCGCGTCAAGGGCTTCAACCTCGTGCTGCTGGAAGACGACCTGCACTACTTCCCGCCTTACAACGCGGCGCCCGTGGTGCGCAAGGCCGTGCTGGACGCCCATCCGGAACTGGCCGGCCTGCTCAACGCGCTGGCCGCCAAGCTCGACAACGCGGCGATGACCGACATGAACTACAAGGTCGACATCGACCAGCAACCCGTGGACAAGGTGGCCGGCGACTTCCTGCGTAGCCACGGGCTGATCTGAGGAGCCACGCATGGATCTGCTGACCTACCTTCACCATAGCTGGCCGACGCTGCTGCGGCTGACCGGCGAGCATCTTGCGCTCGTGGGCTCGGCCGTGGGCATGGCCATCGTCATCGGCGTGCCGCTGGGCATCCTGATCACGCGCCACCGCTTCCTGGCCACGCCGCTGCTGGCGCTGGCCACGGTGGTGCTGACGCTGCCGTCCATCGCGCTGTTCGGGCTGATGATTCCGATCTTCGCGCGCTTCGGCCACGCGCTGGGCTACGTGCCGGCCGTGACCGCCGTGTTCCTGTACTCGCTGCTGCCGATCATGCGCAACACGTACACCGCGCTGACCAACGTCGACCCCGGCATCCAGGAGGCCGGGCGCGGCATCGGCCTGACCACCTGGCAGCGCATGCGGCTGGTGGACCTGCCGCTGGCCGTGCCCGTGATCCTGGGCGGGGTGCGTACCGCCGTGGTCATGAACATCGGCGTGGCCACCATTGCCGCCATCATCGGCGCCGGCGGCCTGGGCGTGCTGATCCTGCAGGCGATCAGCCAGAGCAACATGAGCAAGCTGGCCGTGGGCGCTGTGCTGGTCAGCCTGCTCGCCATCCTGGCCGACGTGGCGCTGCAGGCCCTGCAACGCGCGCTGACACCGAAAGGAATCCGACTATGATCGAACTCGACAAACTCACCAAGGCTTTCCCGCAGAAGGATGGCACCGAAGTGCGTGCCGTGAACGAGGTCAGCATGACCGTGCCGCGCGGGGAAATCTGCGTGTTCCTGGGCCCGTCGGGCTGCGGCAAGACCACCACGCTCAAGATGATCAACCGGCTGATCCAGCCGACCAGCGGCACCGTGCGCATCGACGGCGAGGACACGGCCGGCCTCGACGGCGTGACGCTGCGGCGCAAGATCGGCTACGTGATCCAGCAGATCGGCCTGTTCCCGAACATGACCATCGAGGAAAACATCATGGTCGTGCCCCGGCTGCTGGGGTGGGACAAGAAGCAGTGCCGCGAACGCGCGCGCGAGCTGGTCCGCATGGTGCAGCTGGACCCGGACAAGATGCTCAAGCGCTACCCGCGTGAGCTGTCGGGCGGCCAGCAGCAGCGCATTGGCGTGATCCGCGCGCTGGCGGCCGACGCGCCCGTGCTGCTGATGGACGAGCCGTTCGGCGCGGTGGACCCGATCAACCGCGAGAGCATCCAGAACGAGTTCTTCCAGATGCAGCGCCAGCTTGGCAAGACCGTGATCATGGTGTCGCACGACATCGACGAGGCGATCAAGCTGGGCGACAAGGTGGCGGTGTTCCGCGGCGGCCGGCTGGTGCAGTTCGACCACCCGGACGCGTTGCTGGCCCACCCGGCCGACGACTTCGTCCAGGCCTTTGTCGGCCACGACAACACGCTCAAGCGCCTGCTGCTGGTGCGCGCCGGCGACGCGGCCACGATGCCGCCGACGGCCCGCCCGGACATGACGCTGGCCGACGCGTTCGGCGTGATGGACGACGCCGACGTGCGCCACCTGCCCGTGGTGCAGGACCAGCGTGCCATCGGCTACGTCACGCGCCGCGACGTGCGCGCGGCGCTGGCCCGCGGCGGCAACTGCGCCGACGTGATGCGCCAGTTCACCACCACGGCCGCGTTCGACGAACACCTGCGCATCGTGCTGTCGCGCATGTACCAGCACAACACGAGCTGGCTGCCCGTGATCGACGGGGACGGTATCTACCTGGGCGAAGTCACGCAGGAGTCGATCGCCGACTACCTGAGCTCGGGCCGCTCGCGCGGCACGGCACCGGTGATCCAGCCCCCGGCCAGTTCGCCGCTGGCAACGATCGGCCCGGCAGCGGCACCGACGCCGGCGAAGGAGCGCGAGGCCGCTTGAGGTAGATTTTGCTCCCCTCTCCCGCCCGCGGGAGAGGGGAGCAAACCTCCCGCCGACGCCGATTGCATCATCTTGCGATGTAATGTCGCCCCCGGACTTCACCCCGCAAACAAAAACGGCCACATCAGTGGCCGTTTTTTCATCCCAGCAATCCCACGGTCAAGCGTGGCCCAGCTCGCCGTCCTTCAGGCGCCAGAGCTTCAGCGGGTTGCCGTCCTTGAGCGCCTCGGGCAGCAGGTCGGCCGGCAGGTTCTGGTAGCAGACCGGACGCAGGAAACGATCCAGCGCCGTGGTGCCCACCGATGTCGTGCGGGTGTCGGACGTGGCCGGGAACGGGCCGCCGTGGACCATTGCGAAGCAGACTTCCACGCCGGTCGGGAAGCCGTTGAACAGGATGCGGCCGACCTTGCGCTCCAGCGCGGGCAGCAGCTTGGCGGCCACGGCGTGGTCGCCGGCGTCGGCCTGCACGGTGGCGGTGAGCTGGCCTTCCAGCAGGCGCGTGACTTCGACCAGCGCGTCGGCGTCCTTGCAGACCACCAGCACCGTCGACGGGCCGAACACTTCGGCGTGCATGCGGTGGTCGGCCACGAACTTGTCGGCCGACGTTTCGAAGAACACCGGGCGGGCCTGGTTCGGGCCCGTGGCGTCCACGCCGCAGGCGGCGCGGGTCAGGCCCGAGATTTCCGACAACTGGGCCACGCCCCGCTCGAACGCGGCGTGGATGCCCGGCGTCAGCATCGTGCCGGCCGGCTTGCCGGTCAGCGCGGTGTGGGCCGTGGCGCGGAATTTATCGAGCGCCGGGCCTTCGATGGCCAGCAGCAGGCCGGGGTTGGTGCAGAACTGGCCCACGCCCAGCACCAGCGAATCGATCAGCTCGCGGGCGATCTGCTCGCCGCGCGCGTTCAGCGCCTCGGGCAGCAGGTAGACCGGGTTGATGCTGCTCATTTCGGCGTAGACGGGAATCGGCACCGGGCGGCTGTTCGCCACGTTCATCAGGGCCAGGCCGCCCGCGCGCGAGCCGGTGAAGCCGACGGCCTGGATGGCCGGATGGGCCACCAGCGCCGTGCCGATGGCATTGCCGACGCCCTGGACCATCGAGAACACGCCTTCCGGCAGGCCGGCGTCCGCCACGGCCTTCTGGATCACGCGGCCGACCAGTTCCGACGTACCCGGATGGGCCGGGTGGGCCTTGGCGACAACCGGGCAGCCGGCGGCCAGGGCCGACGCGGTATCGCCACCGGCCACCGAGAACGCCAGCGGGAAGTTGCTGGCGCCGAACACGGCCACGGGCCCCACGGCGATGCGCTGCATGCGCAGGTCCGGCCGCGGCGGGGTGCGCTCGGGCAGCGCGCTGTCCAGCGTGGCGCCTTGCCAGCGGCCATCGCGCAGCACGCGCGCGAACAGGCGCAGCTGGCCGGCGGTGCGGCCGCGCTCGCCCTGCAGGCGGGCGATCGGCAGCGCGGTTTCCAGATGGGCGCGCTGGATCAATTCGTCACCCAGCGCTTCCAGGCCGGCGGCGATCGATTCCAGGAACGTCGCGCGCTGCTCGGGCGTGGTGGCGCGATAGGTGTCGAACGCGGCTTCGGCCAGCGCGCAGGCACGGTCCACGTCGGCCGTCGTGCCGGTCTGGTAGGCCGGCTCCAGCTTGTCGCCGGTGGCCGGGTTGATGCCGTAAAAGGTGTCTTCGGTGCCGCGAACGGCGGTGGCGCCGATCAGCATTTCGCCAGTCATCGTCATGATCTTGGGTCCTGCGGGAAGGTGGAAAGGAGGGCCGGATCGCCGTCACGCAAGGCGTCGGCAGCCGGGGCGGGCGCCATGGCGTGGCGCACCCCGGCAGGGGCGGAAAACTCGTCGTAAGACATCATATGACATCGACGGCCAGGCCGCAACCGCATCGCCCGTCACGTGATCCGGCGGGCGACGCAAGGCCGTCAGGCCGGCGACGCCGCCATCGCGGACGCCTTGCGCAGGCGCTCGCGGCTGTTGGTCAGGTGCATCCGCATGGCCGCCTTGGCGGCTTCCGGGTCGCGCCGCTCGATCGCGTCGAAGATGCTCTCGTGCTCGAAGCTGACGCGCTCCAGGTACTGCTCGCGCTCTGGCTGGCTCACCTGCAGCCGGCTGCGCGGGATCACCATCGTGCCCAGGTGACCCATGATGTCCGTGAAGTAGCGGTTGCCCGTGGCGCGGGCGATCGACAGATGGAACTCGAAATCGGACGCCACCGCGTCGTTGCCCTCGGCCGCGTTACGCTTCATGTCGTCCAGCGCGCGGCGCATGGCGCGTAGCTGGTCGTCGCTGCGGCGCGTGGCCGCCAGGCTGGCCGCCTCGGCTTCCAGGCTGACGCGGAATTCGAGCATCGCCAGTACGTCCATGGCGGTGACCATCGCCGACGGGTCGATGCGGAACGGCGACTGCGTCTCGGGCGGCCGGTTCAGCACGAACGTGCCGATGCCGTGGCGCGTTTCCACCAGCCCGCTGGCCTGCAGCCGCGACAGCGCCTCACGCACCACGGTACGGCTCACGCCCAGCGTGGCCATGATTTCGGACTCGGTGGGCAGCTTGTCGCCCGGCTTGATCTGGCCCTGCTGGATGCTGTCGGTCAGGTTGCCGACCACTTCTTCGGCAAGCGTGCGGCCACGGCGGCGCAGGGGAGCGGGCGAAGTCATCGTAACGTTGGACATGGGCGTGCAGGGGTAGGAACAATGTGGGGATGACCCTGACGGCGGCATTGTTGACCGCGCAGGTACGCGCTCATTATACTGCGTCATAAGTCATACGACGACCGATAACGCACAGGATCTTGCAGCCGTGGGATCGTTGTGGCAGCGCGACAGCGCGTTCGAATCGGTCAGCTAATATATTAGCGTATGAGCAGAAGACAGCAGGGCGCATTTCCACGACATGGGGAGCGCGATCCCGGCGGCCTCGTCAACAGGACTCGGAGACCATCCACATGAACGCCAACACCCAACCCGTGGGCGCGACGCCCGTCGTGACCGAACTGACCGTCGTGCCCGTGGCGGGCCACGACAGCATGCTGATGAACCTGTCGGGCGCACATGGCCCGTACTTCACCCGCAACATCGTCATCCTCAAGGACAGCGCCGGCAACACCGGCGTGGGCGAGGTGCCCGGCGGCGAGGGCATCCGCCAGACGCTGGAAGACGCCCGCCCGCTGGTGGTGGGGCAGGGCATCGGCCAGTACCTGTCGATCCTGAACCGCGTGCGCGAGCAGTTTGCCAGCCGCGACGCCGGCGGGCGCGGCCTGCAGACGTTTGACCTGCGTATCACCATCCACGCCGTGACCGCGCTGGAAGCGGCGCTGCTGGACCTGCTGGGCCAGCACCTGCAGGTGCCCGTGGCGGCGCTGCTGGGCGAAGGCCAGCAGCGCGATGCCGTGGAAATGCTGGGCTACCTGTTCTACGTTGGCGACCGCAGCAAGACCACGCTCGACTACCGCACCGAGCCCGGCGCGGACAACGAATGGTTCCGCATCCGCAATGAAGTGGCGATGGATGCCCAGGGCGTGGTGCGGCTGGCCGAGGCGGCCTATGAGCGCTACGGCTTCAACGACTTCAAGCTCAAGGGCGGCGTGCTGCGCGGCGACGAGGAGATGGAAGCGATCATCGCGCTGCACGAGCGTTTTCCGAAGGCGCGCGTCACCCTGGACCCGAACGGCGGCTGGCTGCTGAAGGACGCGATCCGCCTGTGCCGCGACAAGCACGGCATTCTGGCCTACGCCGAGGACCCCTGCGGTGCCGAGGACGGCTACTCGGGCCGCGAGATCATGGCCGAATTCCGCACCGCCACCGGCCTGCCGACGGCCACCAACATGGTCGCCACCGACTGGCGGCAGATGGGCCACGCGGTGCGCCTGCAATCGGTCGACATCCCGCTGGCCGACCCGCACTTCTGGACCATGCAAGGGTCGGTGCGCGTGGCGCAGATGTGCTCGGAATGGGGCCTGACGTGGGGCTCGCATTCGAACAACCATTTCGATATCTCGCTGGCGATGTTCACGCACGTGGCCGCCGCCGCGCCGGGCCGCGTCACGGCCATCGACACGCACTGGATCTGGCAGGACGGCGAGCACCTGACGCGCAACCCGCTGAAGATCGAGGGCGGGCTGGTGCAGGTGCCGAAGACGCCGGGCCTGGGCGTGGAGCTGGACATGGACGCGCTGGCGCGGGCCAATCGGCTCTACCAGGAAAAGGGCCTGGGCGCGCGCGACGACGCCATCGCCATGCAGTTCCTGATCCCGAACTGGAAGTTCAACAACAAGATGCCGTGCATGGTGCGCTGAGCACCGTCGTAAAAGCTTTAAAAACCCAAGCAGGAGACAGCCCATGATCCGTACTTCCACGGCCGCCACGCAGGCGGCCCGCACCTTCGCCCCCGCCGCCCCGCGCGCGTCCCGCCACAACGCGCTGCTGCGCCGCCTGGCCGGCGTGGCCCTGGCACTGGCCGCCGGCGTGACCGTCTGCGGCGCCGCCATGGCGTCCACCGCGGCGTGGCCGCAGAAGCCGGTCTCGGTCGTCGTGCCGTTCCCGGCCGGCGGCTCGACCGACACCATCGCCCGCTACCTGGCCGCGCCGCTCAACGAGAAACTCGGCCAGCCGTTCGTGATCGACAACAAGCCGGGCGCCACCGGGGCCATCGGCGCCACCTACGTCAAGCGCGCGCCGGCTGATGGCTACACGATGCTGGTGGCATCGATCGGCGTGTTCGCGGTCAACCCGTTCCTGCAGAAGAACCTGCAGTACGACCCGGCCAAGGACTTCGACCTGCTGACCGTGGCGGTGCGGGCGCCGAACGTGCTGGTGGCCAACCCGAACTTCCCGGTCAAGTCGCTGCCGGAACTGGTGGCCTACATGAAGAAGAATCCGGGCAAGGTCACGTTCGCCAGCTCGGGCGCGGGGTCGTCGGACCACCTGACGGCCGCGCTGTTCTGGCAGAAGAGCGGCACCGAGGGCCTGCACGTGCCGTACAAGGGCGGCGCGCCGGCCATCTCGGACCTGCTGGCCGGGCAGGTCGACGTGTCGTTCCAGAACGTCAACGCGGTGCTGCAGCACATCCGCACGGGCAAGCTCAAGGCGCTGGCCGTGACGTCTGACAAGCGCTCGGCCGTGCTGCCCAACGTGCCCACCATGGCCGAGGGCGGCGTCAAGGACGTCGAGGTCTACTCGTGGCAGGGCGTGGCCGCGCCCAAGGGCCTGCCGGCCGATGTGAAGACCCGCTTGCATGGCGCCATCGTCGGCGCGCTCAAGGACGCCGGCATGCAGAAGAAGCTCAACGAGCAGGGCTTCGAAGTGGTCGCCAACACGCCCGAGCAGTTCGCCGAGTTCGAAAACCAGGAACTGAAGCGCTGGAAGACCGTGATCGAGCAGGGCAAGATCACGGCCGAGTAAGTTTCGGACTGCATCAATCTCCGCCCGGCCGCCTCGGCCGGGCCGGCCTTTTTTTCTCCCCCCCGGCGTTTCCCATTGACCCCACCAGCGTGGGGCCCCCCTTAATTGAGTCTTCAGACAGACTTGCGGCCGCCGATACCGTAGAGGGTTGAACTGGATCAATCCGAGCTGGGTCACGGCGTGATAAACGTACCCGTTTTGTCTTTTGTCTGGAGAATGAATTGAAGAGTCTCAAGAGCTGCTGCCTGATCGGCGCCGTTGCTGCCATGGGTCTGGCCGGCTGCGCGACCGAATCGTCGACCACGCTGCCGGTGCAGAAGGTGGAAAGCGCCAGCCGGCCGTACCACGGCGTGCGCACGCCGATCGCGGTGGGCAAGTTCGACAACCGTTCCAACTACATGCGCGGCGTGTTCTCGGACGGCATCGACCGCCTGAGCGGCCAGGCCAAGACCAGCCTGGTGACGCACCTGCAGCAGACCAACCGCTTCAACGTGCTGGAACGCGAGAATCTCGACGAGATCAAGCGTGAAGCCGCCATCAAGAACCAGGCGCAGAAGCTCAAGGGCGCGGACTTCGTGGTCACCGGCGACATCACCGAGTTCGGCCGCAAGGAAGTGGGCGACGTGCAGCTTTTCGGCATCCTCGGTCGCGGCCGCGAGCAGGTGGCGTACGCCAAGGTCAACCTGAACGTGGTCAACATCACCACCTCCGAAGTGGTCTACGCCACGCAGGGCGCCGGCGAGTACAAGCTGTCGAACCGCGAGGTCATCGGCTTTGGCGGCACGGCCAGCTACGACTCGACGCTGAACGGCAAGGTGATGGACCTGGCCATGCGCGAGGCCGTGAACAACCTGGTCAGCGCGATCGAAAGCGGTGCCTGGAAGCCGGTGCAGTAATTCGGCTCCATCTTTCATCATAAAAAAGCGAGAAAAACCATGATGCAATGGGTTACGCTGCGCAACGCGGCGTTTCTGTCGGCGGCCGGCCTGCTGGCCGGCTGTGCGGGTCCGCAGCCGATGTACCAGTGGGAGGGCTACCAGGCCCAGGTCTACGAGTACTTCAAGGGCGAGTCCAAGGAGGCGCAGATCACCGCGCTGGAAAGCGGGCTGGAGAAGATCAAGGCCAAGGGCGGCAGTGTGCCGCCGGGCTACCACGCCCAACTGGGCATGCTCTACCTGAACGTGGGCAAGGGCGACCAGATGGTCAAGGAATTCCAGACCGAGAAGACGCTGTTCCCGGAGTCCACGCCGTACATGGACTTCCTGATGCGTAACGTCAAGACCGACGCGCGCCCGGACGTAACCGCCGGCGCCACGCCGCAGGCCAAGGCCGACACCACGGCGGCCGCCAAGACCGAATCGACCGCCGGGAGCGCCAAATGATCCGCCGTATCCTGACCTATGTCGCCACCCTGGGCGCCGTGATGCTGTTCGCCGGCTGCGCCGTGCCGCAGAAGCAGGTGGACTACGCCGCGTTCAAGGCCGCCAAGCCGCGGTCGATCGTCGTGCTGCCGCCGCTGAACGAGTCGCCGGACATCAAGGCGACCTACGCGATGCTGTCGCAGGCCACCTTTCCGCTGGCGGAATCGGGCTACTACGTGATGCCGGTGGCGCTGGTCGATGAGACCTTCCGCCAGAACGGCCTGACCGTGCCCGGCGACATCCACGCCGTTCCGGTCAAGAAGCTGCGCGAGATCTTTGGCGCCGACGCCGCCCTGTACGTGACCGTGACCGACTACGGCTCGCGCTACCAGGTGCTCAGCAGCGTGACGCGCGTGGCCGCGAACGCCAAGCTGGTGGACCTGAAGACCGGCGACGAACTGTGGAGCGGCACCGCCGTCGCGGCCAACGACAGCGGCAACAGCGGCGGCGGCCTGATCGGCATGCTGATTACCGCGGCCATCAACCAGGCCGTGAACCACATGACCGATGCCGCCTACCCGGTGGCTGGCACGGCGAGCTACCGCCTGCTGTCGGCCGGCACGCCGAACGGCATCCTCTACGGGCCGCGTTCGCCGAAGTACCAGGCGGACTGACCCCTGGCCTGGCCGCCGCGTTCCGGCGGCCGGATAGCAAAAATGCCGCAACACGGCCTCCGGTTCCGGAGCGGTGTTGCGGCATTTTTTTGTCTGGCGGAAGCGGTGAGATTCGAACTCACGGATGGGTCACCCCATCGGCAGTTTTCAAGACTGCTGCCTTAAACCACTCGGCCACGCTTCCTTCGGGATGTGCCGGACAGGCTGGCGTTGTCATCCATGCTGCCCGGCCGCGCATTATACAGGGACGCGGCAGGCCACAGTGTGATGTTCCTGATGCAGTGGGACGGGTCCGGCCGGCTGCGGATGCTGACTCGTCGGACGCATTTGTCGGTGTTTGTCGGACAGCGCGGAACCATGTGGGCGCGGTAAGGTTCCTAGAAGGGACGGCGTGCCGCCATCGCGCAGCACGCTGGCGCTTTCAAACAGGCAATTGAGGAGAATTCGATGCAGGAACAACGCAAGGATCAAGCAAGGCCGTGGCTGGCCCTTGGCGGGCTCGGCGCACTGGCGCTGGCGGCCGGACTGGCCGGCTGCGCGCAACCGGGCTACGGCGGTTACGGCAACTACAACACCGCGCCGCCGCCGACCGGCTATCAGCAACCCAATAACTCGACCTACCAGGCACCGGCCGGCTCGGTGTTCACGGGCCGCGTCGAGTCGATCGAGCCGATCCAGACCACGCAGGGCAGCTCGGGCATCCTGGGCACCGTGATCGGCGGTGCGGCTGGCGGCCTGCTGGGCCACCAGATTGGCGGCGGGCGTGGCCAGACGGCCGCGACGATCGTCGGCGCCGTGGGCGGTGCCGTGGCAGGCAACCAGATCGAGAAGCGGACCGGCAGCAATACGTCGACCGTGTACCGCGTCAACGTGCGGCTCGACGATGGCCGCGTGGCCACCGTGACGCAGAGCAATATCGGCAACCTGCGCGTGGGTGACCGCGCCCGCGTGGCCAACGACATGGCGACGCCGTACTGACCAACCCCGGTCGACTGACGACCGGGAAAGCAAAAACGCCACACGTGATTCGCGTGTGGCGTTTTGCTTTTTGCTTTGTCGCGGCGGCCCGTCGTCAATCCTTCAGGAACATTTCCTGGAGGTCGTTGAGGAAGCGCCGGCCCAGTTCGGTCGGCTTGATGGTCGTCGGGTCGGCTTCCAGCAGCCCTTTCTGCTCGGCGGCGGCCAGCATCTTGCCGATGGCATGCAGCGGCAGGCCGGTGTAGTCGTGGAAGCTCGATGCCGGCACGCCATCGGTCAGCCGCAGCGCGTTGAGCATGAACTCGAATGGCAGTTCATCGGCGCCAACCTCGCGCGCCTCCTGCACGGCGTTGCCGGCCATGGCCTGATCCATGTACGTGGCCGGATGCTTGTGCCGCATCTGGCGCAGGATGCGGTTCGGAAACGACAGCTTGCCGTGCGCCCCGGCACCGATACCCAGATAATCGCCGAAACGCCAGTAATTAAGGTTGTGCCGCGCCTCGCGATGCGGCCGGGCGTAGGCCGACGTCTCATAGTGGCGGTAGCCGGCCTGGGCCGTGCGGGCCTCGATGATGTCCTGCATCTCGTAGGCCAGGTCCTCGTCGGGCAGCGCCGGCGGGAATTTGGCGAACAGCGTGTTCGGTTCGAGCGTCAGGTGGTAGAGCGACAGGTGCGCGGTGCCGTACGACAGCGCCGACTCCAGGTCGCGCACGCACTCGTCGATGGTCTGGCCCGGCAGCGCGTACATCAGGTCCAGATTGACGTTGTCGAAGTGCCGCAGCGCGATGTCGATCGCCGCGCGCGCTTCCTTCTCGCCGTGGATGCGGCCCAGCGCCTGCAGGTGGGCGTCGTTGAAGCTCTGGATGCCGATCGACAGCCGGTTGATGCCGCTGGCGCGGTAGCTGGCAAATCGTTCGGCCTCGAAGGTGCCGGGGTTGGCTTCCATCGTGATCTCGGCGTCGGCGTCCAGCGGCAGCAGCGCGCGGATATCCGACAGCAGCCGGTCCATGCCGGCCGCCGACAGCAGGCTCGGCGTGCCGCCGCCCAGGAACACCGTGTGTACTGGCCGGCCCCAGACCAGCGGCAGCGACTGTTCCAGGTCCGCGCGCAGCGCATCCAGGTAGCGGTCTTCGGGGATGTCGTGGCTGTCCTGCCCGCCGGGCGCCGCGTGCGAGTTGAAATCGCAATACGGGCACTTGCGCACGCACCACGGGATATGGACGTAGAGCGACAGCGGCGGCGAACCGGGCAGGGCGATCTGGCCCGGCTTGAGCCAGAGTTGCGGGTTACCGGTCGACGCCGGCTCGGCCGGCTTGCCGCTGCCGGCGGGAATGATGGGGATCATGCAGAAACCTTGGGCGCTACGCGCCGACCTTGAGACTCGCGGCCTGCAGCCGGGCCACCAGGCCCTGCAGCGCCAGCGCGCGATGGCTGATGCCGTTCTTTTCCTCGGCCGTCAGCTCCGCCGCCGTCTTGCCGATCTTGGGCAGCAGGAAATGGGGGTCGTAGCCGAAGCCGCCCGTGCCGCGCGGGGCATCCACGACCTCGCCGGCCCACGTGCCCTCGGCGATGATCGGACGCGGGTCGTCGGCATGGCGCACCAGCACCAGCACGCAGTAGTAGTGCGCGTGGCGGTTCAGTTTGCCGGCCAGTTGCGAGATCAGGTGCGCGTTGTTGGCGGCGTCGGTCTTGGGCTTGCCGACCATCTGCGCATACCGGGCCGAATAGACGCCCGGCGCGCCGTCCAGGGCGTCGACGCAGATGCCCGAGTCGTCGGCCAGCGCGGGCATGCCGGCGAGCCGGCTGGCGTGGCGGGCCTTGGCCAGCGCGTTCTCCACGAAGGTGGCAAACGGCTCCTCGGCCTCGGGGATGCCCAGCTCGCCCTGCGGCACGACGTCGAAGCCGAGCGGGGACAGCAGCGCGCCGAATTCGCGCACCTTGCCGGCGTTGTTGGAGGCCAGGACCAGGCGTTGCATCGTCAATCCCTCCTGCGCGTCAGACGCCGAGCGCCTGCTTCTGGTGGCGCACCAGCTCGGCGATGCCGGCTTCGGCCAGGCGCGTCATGGCGTCCAGGTCGGCGCGGCTGAACGGGGCGCCCTCGGCGGTGCCCTGGACTTCCACGAAGCCGCCGCTGCCGGTCATCACCACGTTCATGTCGGTGTCGCAGTTGCTGTCCTCGGCGTAGTCCAGGTCCAGCACGGGCACGCCGTCGACCATGCCCACCGACACGGCCGCCACGAAGTCGCGGATCGGGCTGGCGGCGATCAGGCCGTCGCGCAGCATGGTGCCGATGGCATCGTGCGCGGCCACGAAGGCGCCGGTGATGGCGGCCGTGCGGGTGCCGCCGTCGGCCTGCAGCACGTCGCAATCGAGGTGGATCGTGTATTCGCCCAGCGCGGAGAGGTCGAAGACCGAGCGCATGGCCCGGCCGATCAGGCGCTGGATTTCCTGCGTGCGGCCGGTCTGCTTGCCCCGCGCCGCCTCGCGGTCGGAGCGCGTGTGCGTGGCGCGCGGCAGCATGCCGTATTCGGCCGTGACCCAGCCTTCGCCGCTGCCTTTCTTGTGCGGCGGCACCTTCGCCAGCACGCTGGCCGTGCACAGCACCTTGGTGTCGCCAAAGGCACTCAGCACCGCGCCTTCGGCGTGGCGCGTGTAGTGGCGGGTCAGGCTGATGGGTCGCAGCGCGTCGGCCGCGCGTCCGCTGGGTCGCATGGGGATCTTTCGTCGGAATCGGATGAGACCGCGATTCTAACGCCGCCGGGCCGGTCGTGCGCCGGCCGCGGCCCCGGACGCCGGTCAGCGCATCAGGTTCGAGGTCTTGTCGATGGCCGCGCGGATCTCGGCAATCGAGCGTTCGATCTCTTCCTCGGACAGCAGGTCGGTGTCCGAGCCCGTGCGCTCCAGGATCGACGTGGTGAACGCGTTCAGCGGCAGCGTGTCGGTCAGCACCGCCTCCTCGTTGGTCACGGTGGCGTCGGCTTCCCACATCATCGCGATCGCTGTGGTGTTGTCGGCACCTTCGCCGGCGTTGGCCAGCGACTGCTCGATCAGGTCGGGAATCGCGTGGACGACCGACAGGTGCGTCACCTTGTCGACGATGACCTTTTCCTCCAGCGCGCCCCAGAGCCCGTCCGAGCACAGCAGCGCCACGTCGCCCGGCTCCAGCCGCACCGGGCCGCCGATGTCGATCAGCGGCAGGTTGGGCGACCCCAGGCAGTTGTAGAGCTTGTTGCGTTCCGGATGGTTGGCCACCTCCATCGGCAGCACGCGCTCCTGCTGCAGCAGGTTCTCGATCTTCGAGTGGTCGCGCGTGCGGGTGAGCAGCGCGCCCTTGCGCATCAGGTAGAAGCGCGAGTCGCCGGCGTGCGCCCAGTGGATCTGGCCGTTCTGGATCAGGCAGCAGACCACCGTGGTGCGCGGCACGTCGGCCAGCTTGTTGGCCTCGGCGTACCGGTGGATCTCGCGGTGCGCCAGCATGACCGTGTCCTGCAGGAAATCGGCAGGATTGCGGATGGCCGGGCGGGCCTGGGTCTGGAACTGGCGGGCCAGCGTCTGCAGCGCCTGTTGCGCGGCCACTTCGCCAAAGGCATGGCCGCCCAGGCCGTCGGCCAGGACCATGAGCAGGGCGTCGCGGGTAAAGCAGTAGCCCATGCGGTCCTGGTTGATCCGGCGGCCGCCCTTACGGCTTTCCTGGTAGACGGAGAATCGCATTGCGGGAATTCGTGTCGGGTTCGTGCGTTAGTTGCCGCTTCGGCCGGCTTGCGCGGCGTGCACGGGATTGGCGGCGTCGGGCTTGTCCGGGCTCTTGTCCTCGCGGCGGCGCAGCAACGTCATGAAGCGGCTGGTGGCGTTCATGCGCTCGGTCACCGGGCCGGCCGGCGTGCTGCTGGCGGCGGCCGCGGCCGACTGCTCGCCCAGGGCGTTGCTCTGGTCGCGCAGCTCTTTCTGCAGCCGGAACACGCTCTGCGGGCGCTCGGACGGCGTCAGCCGCAGGCACCATTCGACCAGGTCGACCAGGCCGTTCGTGTACGTGGCGCGCAGCCGCGCGAAGGAATCGGCCATGCGGTCGTCCTTCTCGCGCTGATTGGCCTCCTGCGGCGGCATGCCGGCCATGCAGGCGTAGAGCGTGGCGCCCAGGCTGTAGATGTCGGTCCAGGGGCCCAGGTCGGAATGCTTGCCGTACAGCTCCGGCGCCGCGAAGCCCGGCGTGTACATGGGCTGGAAGCGCGCGTTTTCCATCGTCAGGATCTGCCGGGCGGCGCCGAAGTCGAGCAGGATCGGCGATTCGTCCTCGCGCAGGTAGATGTTGCCGGGCTTGATGTCCAGGTGCAGCAGCTTGTGAATGTGCACCTCGCGCAGGCCGCTCATCAGGTCGTGGAACACCTTGCGGATGAAGCGCTCGCGCAGCACCTTGGCCTTGCCCTGCTGCCGGGCCTGCAGGATGTGTTCCTGCAGCGTCTTGCCCAGCTCGTAGTTCATGACCATGTAGACCGTGGCGTTCTCGCGGAAGAAATTCACCACGCGGACCACGCTCGGGTGCGAAATGCGCGCCAGCGACCGGCCTTCCTCGAAGAAATACTTCAGGCCTAGCCGGAACGAGGCGGCGTTTTCTTCGGGCACGACGGGAATCAGCTCGCCCGGGCTGCGGCGCGCCAGCGACGACGGCAGGTATTCCTTGATGGCAACCGGGGCGCCGGTCTCGTCCGTGGCAAGGTAGACGAAACTGAACCCCCCGCTGGCCAACTTCTTTACAATACGGTAGTTGGCAAGCAGCGTGCCGATCGGGAGCGGCGCGCTCTTGGGTGGGTTGGCGCCCTTGGACTCTGTCATAGGATTCGGGACCTCATTTGCTCCCGGATTCTCCGGTCTAATCGGTCACTTGTAAAGAAATCCTTGGCAGGGACTGTTGCCAAAACTCCGCGCCCCCCGGCTGCCGGTTTTCCCTTGATTTTGCTGGCGTTTTTGCCGCCGCCGCGGTGCCGCCGACGGACCCCGGCCCCGCGCCCCGTACCAATTCTTCAATTTTCGACTCTTTCGCGAGATTAACGACGATGATCCACAGCATGACAGGCTATGGCCTGGCCACCCGCCAGGCACCGCTGACCAACGCCCAGGGCGAACCCAGCGGCCGCACGGCATCGGTTTCCGTGGAGTTCCGGACTGTCAATTCGCGTTTTCTCGACCTGTTGTTCCGCGCGCCCGAAGAGTGCCGCGCGTTCGAGCCGGCGCTGCGCGAAATGCTGATGGGCGAGCTGTCGCGCGGCAAGCTCGAATGCCGCATCAACCTGCAGCGCACCGACACCGGCGGCGCCACGCTGGCGCTGAACCAGTCGCTGCTGGACCAGATCCGCGCGCTGGAGTCGACCGTGGGCGCCACCTTCCCCAGCGCCGGCACCATGCGCATGGGCGAGCTGCTGCGCTGGCCCGGCGTGCTGGTGGAGCCCGAGCTGTCGCAGGAAGCGCTGCGCGAGGCCGTGACCGGCGCCGCCCGCGAGGCGCTAAAGCAACTGCTGGAAGCGCGCAGCCGCGAGGGTGCCGCGCTCAAGGCCACGCTGGAGGAGCGCATCGACGCCATGCTGGCCATCGTCGAGCGCCTGACGCCGATGATCCCGCAGCTGATCGCCCATCACCAGGAAAAGCTGACCGAGCGCCTGCAGGAGGCATTCAACCTGGCCGCGCCCAACGGCATGCCGTCGATGAGCCGCGAGGAAGTGGCAGAGCGCATCCGCCAGGAAGCCACCGTCTACGGCATCCGCATCGACATTGCCGAGGAACTGTCGCGGCTGCAGGCCCACCTGAACGAAACGCGGCATATCCTGAAGAAGGGCGGCCAGGTGGGCAAGCGCCTGGACTTCATGATGCAAGAGCTCAACCGCGAGGCCAACACGCTGGGCTCGAAGGCCGCCGCCAAGGAACTCGCCGATGCGTCGATGGAGCTCAAGCTCCTGATCGAGCAGATGCGCGAACAGATTCAAAACCTCGAATAAGATCATGAGCGAAACGACCCACACCGCCATCGATACCGCCTATCCCGGCAACCTGTTCATGGTGGTGGCACCGTCCGGGGCCGGCAAGTCCACGCTGGTCAACGCGCTGCTGGCGCAGGACCAGTCCATCCGCCTGTCGATCTCGCACACCACGCGCAAGCCGCGTCCGGGCGAGCAGAACGGGCGCGAGTACCACTTCACCACGGTCGACGAGTTCCGGGCCGCCCGCGACCGCGGCGAGTTCCTGGAATGGGCCGAGGTGCACGGCAACTACTACGCCACGTCGCGCGTCTGGATCGAGCAGCAGATGGCCCAGGGCAACGACGTGCTGCTGGAGATCGACTGGCAGGGCGCCCAGCAGGTGCACAAGCGCTTTTCGAACGCGGTTGAGATCTTCATCCTGCCGCCGTCGCTGACGGCGCTGGAGGAACGGCTCAAGAAGCGCGGCCAGGACGAGCAGAACGTGATCGTGCGCCGGCTACTGGCCGCGGGTAGCGAAATGGCCCATGCGTCGGAGTCGGACTACGTGATCATCAACGAGGTGTTCGAGGACGCGCTGCGGCAGCTCCAGAACGTCGTTCACGCGACCCGTTTGCGCTTTTCGTCGCAAAAGGCGCGTCACGCCGAGCTGTTCATCGAGCTCGGCATTCACTGAAGCGCAGGGCGTCGCCGGAAGGTTCTGGCGACGTGCTGTAAAATACCGGCCTGTCGAACAGGTTTTATCCCAAGGTGGATTTGATATGGCGCGTATTACCGTCGAAGATTGTCTGAAACACATCCCGAACCGCTTCGAGCTCGCCCTCGCCGCGACCTACCGTGCACGCCAGCTCGTGCAGGGCCACACGCCCAAGGTCGAGGCCAAGGACAAGCCCACCGTGGTGGCGCTGCGCGAGATTGCGTCGGGGCAGGTCGGCATCGAGATGCTGAAGAAGGTTCCGACCTGATTTCCCAGGCGGCCCGTGGTTCATTCATGCTTCGCGTGCGTACGCAACCAGCCGCGCATCCAGTTGAATTCCAGGGGCCGCCGCCATGCCTTCGTCGCCGTCCGATCCCGCCGTCGCTCCCCCGGGCAACCCCGGGACCGGGGCGTCGCGCGCACCGACGGCGGCCAAGCTGCCTGGCGCTGTGGCGACTGCCGCACCGGTTGGTGCGGCAGCTTCGTCTGTGGCGCCCGGTGCACCACTGCCGGGCGTCGTGCCGGTTTCCACATCCCTGCCGCCGGTGCCTGTCGCGCCGGCCGGGCGTAGGCGTCCCGGACCGCTTCCCTTGACCGCCCGTACCGGTGCTCCCAATCTTCCCGACCCGCTCGGCGACAACGTCGTCGGCGAGCGGGCCGTCGTGCCGCCGATCCAGCAGGCCAAGGGCCGCGCGGCGCTGGCCAACGAGCTGGTAGCCGAGCCGGTGGCCGGTACCGTGCCGGCCACGCCGGGCGGCGACCTGTTCATCGACGCCGTGCTGGCGCAGTCCTATCGCCACTTTTTCGGGCCGACGTCGCAGCCTGCGGTGCCGCCGCGGCAGCAGGTCATCTCGATTGCGCGGCTGATGGAGAAGCTGGCCTACCTGAAGCCGGCCGACCAGACGCTGGTGCGCGAGGCATTCCAGTTCTCGGACGAAGCCCACCTGGGCCAGTACCGCCAGAGCGGTGAGCCTTACATCACTCACCCGGTGGCGGTGGCCGAGCTGTGCGCGGACTGGAAGCTCGACGTGCAGTCCATCATGGCGGCGCTGCTGCACGACGTGATGGAGGACCAGGGCATCACGAAGAGCGAGCTGGCCGAGAAATTCGGGCCCAAGGTTGCCGAACTCGTCGATGGCCTGACCAAGCTGGACAAGCTCGAATTCCAGAGCCGCGAGCAGGCGCAGGCGGAAAGCTTCCGCAAGATGCTGCTGGCGATGGCGCGCGACGTGCGGGTGATTCTGGTCAAGCTGGCCGATCGCACGCACAACATGCGCACGCTCGATTTCGTGCCGCCCGAGAAGCGGCGCCGGATCGCGCTGGAAACCATGGAGATCTACGCGCCGATCGCGCACCGGCTGGGTCTCAACACGATTTACCGCGAGCTGCAGGACCTGTCGTTCAAGGTGGGCTCGCCGTTCCGGTACGCCACGCTGGAAAAGGCCGTCAAGGCCGCGCGCGGCAACCGGCGCGAGGTGGTGCGGCGCATCCTGGAGGCGGCGCAGGCGGCGCTGGCCGACGCCGGCATCGTGGCCGAGCTGTCCGGCCGCGAGAAGACGCTGTACAGCATCTATCGCAAGATGCACGACAAGCAGTTGTCGTTCTCGCAGGTGCTGGACGTCTACGGTTTCCGCGTGGTGGTGGAAACGCAGATGCACTGCTACATGGCGATGGGCGCGCTGCACAGCCTGTACAAGCCGATGCCGGGCAAGTTCAAGGACTACATCGCGATCCCGAAGATCAACGGCTACCAGTCGCTGCACACGACGCTGGTGGGCCCGTTCGGCACGCCGGTGGAGTTCCAGATCCGCACGCGCGGCATGCACCAGATTGCCGAGGCCGGCGTGGCGGCGCACTGGATGTACAAGCACCAGGCCGACCATGCCAACGATATCCAGCAGCAGGCGCACCAGTGGCTGCAGTCGCTGCTGGACATCCAGAGCCAGACCGGCGATTCGCAGGAATTCCTGGAGCACGTCAAGATCGACCTGTTCCCGGACGCCGTCTACGTGTTCACGCCCAAGGGCCATATCCGCGCGCTGCCGCGCGGCGCCACGGCGCTCGACTTTGCCTATGCCGTGCACAGCGACCTGGGCAACCAGTGCGTGGCGGTCAAGATCAACAACGAACTGCTGCCGCTGCGGACCGAGCTGAAGAGCGGCGACATCGTCGAGGTGGTGACGGCGCCGTACTCGAAGCCGAATCCCGCGTGGCTGGCGTTCGTGCGCACGGGCAAGGCGCGCGCGGCGATCCGCCACTACCTCAAGACCACCAAGCTCGACGAGGCCATCCAGCTCGGCGAGCGCCTGCTGGACCAGGCCGCGCGCCAGCTCGGCATCGAACTGAAGGCGGTGCCGCAGTCGGTGTGGGAGCGGATGATCCAGTGGACGGGCAACAAGCTCAAGGAAGACATCTTCGCGGACCTGGCGCTGGGCCGGCGCGTGCCGGCCGTGGTGGCGCGCCGCATGGAGATCCTGCTGCAGGAGCTGTCCGGCGACGTGGACAGCGCGCTGCTGGCCGCGGTGCAGACGTTCGCCGGAGAGGAAGCGCCGGCCGTGCCGATCACCGGCGACGAGGGCATGTCGATGATCTTCTCGGCGTGCTGCCGGCCGATCCCGGGCGATTCGATCGTCGGCTACCTGGGCAAGGGCGAAGGGCTGCAAATCCACGTGCAGGATTGCAAGGTGGCCAAGCGCCTGCACAGCAAGGACCCCGAGCACTGGATCGAGGTCATGTGGGCCAAGAAGACGACGCGGGCGTTCGACGTGTCGATCAAGGTCATGGTGCGCAACGTCAAGGGTATCGTGGCGCGCGTGGCGGCCGACCTGACCGCCGCCGACGCCAACGTGGCGCACGTGGCGATGGAGCAGCAGCAACAGGCCGGCCATCAGGAAGCCACTTACATGCAGTTCGTGATCCAGGTACAGAACCGCCTGCACCTGGCCAATGTCATGCGGGCGCTGCGGCGCAATCCGGACGTGATCCGGATCTTCCGCGACCGCAACGACGGCTAGGGCGCCGCCGACCCCTTCGGCGGATACCGGACTTCCAGGATGTCGATCTGTTCCACGCCGGCCGGCGTGCGCAGCGGCACGGTGTCGCCTTCCCGCGCCTTGATCAGCGCCTTGGCGATCGGCGAAATCCAGCTCACGTGGTTGCTGTCGAGGTCCACCTCGTCCATGCCGACGATCGTGATCGTGGTTTCCTCGCCGGCCTGGTTGGCGTAGGTGACCGTGGCGCCGAAGAAGATCTGGTCGTTGTCGCCCTGCAGCGAGGGGTCGACGACCTCGGCCTTGTCCAGCCGGCGGGTCAGGAAGCGGATGCGGCGGTCGATCTCGCGCAGGCGCTTCTTGCCGTAGAGGTAGTCGCCATTCTCCGAGCGGTCGCCATTGGACGCCGCCCACGACACGATCTGCACGATATCGGGCCGCTCCACGTCGATCAGGTGCATCAGCTCGTCGCGCAGGCGCTGGTAGCCAGTGGCGGTGATGTAGTTCTTGGTTCCAGCGGGGAGCGGCGTGGCGCCTTCGGGAAGGTCGTCGTCGTCATCGTTGGACGACTCTTTGACAAAAGCCTTGTTCATGTTCCGGATCACTTCATGAGGCTTCAATTATAGGAAGTTGCGCCCCGCCATCGCGCTGGCCGAAAAAAATGCGCGCGGGGGCTTCACAAAACTGAAAACTTCTATATAATCTCTTTTCTCGGTTGCGGCTGTAGCTCAGTTGGATAGAGTACTTGGCTACGAACCAAGGGGTCGTGGGTTCGAATCCTGCCAGCCGCGCCAACCTAATACGTGAAAAGGGCTTCCAGAAATGGAAGCCCTTTTTGCATTCGCGCTTCCGCCTTCCTTCTGCCTTTCCTTCCTGTTCTGCGCCTAGTGTCGTACGCCTGGTCTGGTTGCGCTGTCGGTGTCTATCCTGTTTGCATGGGGGTGCGGAACGCGGGCGGCCCGGCCTGTTCCAACCTGCATCGGCAACCTGATCGACGGAGGCAACTCATGGAGCAGGAAGACTGGCGCACCGAAGGCTATCGCGGGATGGATGCCTACGTACTCGTGACCTCGCACCACGACACGACTGCCGGCAGCGTGGGCGATACCCAGACCTGGGGCTACGAGGTGCGCGTGGCGCAGGAGGGCATGGACCCGTCCGACGCCGGCGATACCGAGCGCGTGGGCAGTGGCATCCATGTCTTTGCCACGCGCCATGCGGCTGAAGTGGCGGCATTCGCGGCGGCTTACGCGTTGATCGACAAGCTCGTCGGGCCGGCGCGCTGACACGGCATGCCCTTGCGCGTCGCCGTATTGGTTCATTGCGGGACGCGCAATGGCTTGACGCGCAATGGCATATCACAGGCCGCTTCCGGCCTGATCGTTCCCCACTTGACCAGGATCATTTTTGGATCGGCATCCCGCTCCTAGGCTGGTGTTGTGCGCGCCGTCGTGCGCGCCTGCAGCAGAACAAGGAGTACGCCATGCCCGAGTACGACGGTATCAAGATCGTCTACGAAGTGGTCGTCCTGCCCAAGGACAAGTGGGCCATCATGATTGAAATCCTCCGACGCGAGGACGGCGCCGTTCTGATGTCGCGCCACAACCCGTTTCCGCGCCAGCCGTTCGACACCAAGCTGGAGGCGCTGGATCACGTGAATCGCTACGTCGCGGACGTGGTCAAGAATCTCGACCGCGATGCCATGCAGAGGAAGCGGCGCTGCGCATAGCGGCCATTCTCCGGAATGGTGCAAGAAGTGCTTGCCACGTGCGCCAGACTGCGGCATAATCTCTTTCTTCAGACGCGGGGTGGAGCAGTCTGGCAGCTCGTCGGGCTCATAACCCGAAGGTCGCAGGTTCAAATCCTGCCCCCGCAACCAGATACGTAAGAAGGGCCGCACGATCATTCGTGCGGCCCTTTTTGTTTGGGTGCTTCGGCAGAGTTGCGGGTTCCAAGAACTACGCGACGAACTACGCCTCAGCCCTTGATCAGCGACGCGGCCCGCGTGAAGGTGTCACGCACCTGCGGCTGTTCCTCTTTCTCGGCGGCCTCGGCGCGCGCTTTCAAGCGCGACGCCAGCACTTCCAGATTGCCACCGTTGCCGCAAGCCCGCGCGGCCTCGTTCATCAGCTGCGTCAGTTCCTGGTTGACGTCGGCGCCATCGAAGGCGCTGACGGACAGGGCCGACACGCGTTCCAGAAAGCTGTTGACCAGTGCTTCATCATGTTGCGGTTCGGGCATGGTGGCTCCTTGTCGAACGATAAGAACACTGTGAAAGTGAGAAAGGACTGGCGAAACGGTTATCGCTGCCCGGGCAGTTGGGGCAGGGCGGCTACGCCGCGCCGCGCCGGTTTCAGCGCGCGGGTCGGCCACAGGACGTAGTTGGTATGCGGGTCCATCGGCTTGCCGAAATAGGACACCCACACCTGCACACCGTGTTCGGTCTCGGACACGATCGCCGCCACGGCACGCGCGGCGACAGACGGGGACTTCAGCAGTTCGCCCAGCGCTTCGACGCCCTGGACGACATGGTGCTTCACCCCCCTGAACCATACGTACTGACGCATGGCGGCAAGAAATCCTTTAGTCATTGATCTGCTCTTCTCGATGGCATTGCAAAACTGAGACCACAGCTTACACGGATAGTTGTGACCGTTTTGTAGGCTCGCGTCTGATTTTCCGTTGAGAATCCGGGATGTGATGCCCCCGCAATTTGACGACGCAACGCGGGTCGCCACGCCCTATGTGCGACCCCAAATTGACAAGCTGTTGCACTTGCCTTAGCGTGGTTTCATATGCCGCACATCGTGCCAGCATAGCCGCAGATTTCCGCGTATGGGATGCAACCTTGGGGAGCGCCGATGACCGAAGACATGCTGCTGCAACTGATGGTGGAAGTGGAGAAGGCCGATCCCATCGACTATGCGAATCTGCCGTTCGACGACGACAAGCTCCGCGCCCTGGCCTGCAAGCTGATCGCCGAGCGTTCGACCGAGCTTGAAACCTCGGGCATGTCGAAGGAGGCGCTGCTTGCCACGCTGTGGGCTTCCACCGCCAAGCTGGTGCTCGAAAACATCGTCCTCAACGCCCGGCTGCTGACCCTCCAAGGCAAACCGGAAGATGCGCGGGTCCTGATCGACCGCATTGCACGCCAATCCCGCGGCGGCGCCTGACGCGTATCGCTAATAAGCGCCCCATGCATCACACGATGCATGGGCATCGCCGATTAGCTAAAATATCGCGTTTTCCGCCCCCATCACTCGAAGAGAGTACCGGTCACTTTCGGGGCGGTGTTTGTCCTGGAGGGATTTCGGGTGATCAAATGGATAATCGTCGCGGCCTACCTGGGTGCCATCCTGTATGTGCACTTCCGCGGCAAAGTGAGGCTGCCCTTGATGCGCCAGATGCTGGACCACTCGGCACTGGTCGCCCCGGTCAATTGCTTCATGTACATGTTCTCCGGCGTGCCCCGCACGCCATACATCCCGGTCGACCGCTTTCCTGAACTGGAAAAACTGCGCGCCGCGTGGCCGCAGATCCGCGACGAGGGCCTGGCGCTGATCGCCATGCGCAAGATCAAGGCTGCCGACAAGAACGACGACGCCGGTTTCAACTCGTTCTTCAAATACGGCTGGAAGCGTTTCTACCTGAAATGGTACGAAGCGCAGCACCCGTCGGCCGAAGTGCTGTGTCCCAACACCGTGGCGCTGCTGCGCGACATGCCGTCGGTCAAGGCGGCGATGTTCGCGGAACTGCCGCCCGGCGGCAAGCTGAACCCGCACCGCGATCCGTTTGCCGGTTCGCTGCGCTACCACCTGGGCCTGTCCACGCCGAACGACGACCGCTGTTTCATCGAGGTGGACGGCGAGCGCCATAGCTGGCGCGACGGCCAGGGCGTGGTCTTCGACGAGACCTATCTGCACTGGGCCGAAAACCGCAGCGAGACCGACCGCCTGATCCTGTTCTGCGACATCGAACGCCCGATGCGCTATCGCTGGGCCGCCGCCTTCAACCACTGGATGGGCCGCAAGGTCATGACGGCCGCCAGCTCGCCCAACGACGACAACGACCAGACCGGCGCCATCAACAAGCTGTTCCGCTTCGTCTGGCTCGGCGGCCAGTACCGCCGCCGCTTCAAGGCGTGGAACAAGAGCGTGTACTACGTGACCAAGTTCGGGCTGATCATCGGCGGCGTGGCGCTGATTGTGTTTCTCTGATCGTTTGCAGTCCTGTGTAGCGGAAAGCCGGCCGAGTGCCGGCTTTTTGCTTTTTAGTCCTCCGGGCTGTCCATCGTAGTTAGACGGTGGACTTCCTCCAAGCTCAACAATATGAGCCGCAGCCCGACGCCAGATGCGACTGGTCTTGGCGCCGCCTCAACGGTGTATCCGCAGCGGGCTAAGACGGCTCGCCAACCCTACACCTGCTCCCCCCGTCGCCTCTCATTCCCCAGCGCCTCGTAATGCGCCCGCTTGGCCGCGTACATCCGATGGTCGGCCAGCTTGACCGTGTCGGTCAGGCGGTCGCCCTGGGTGCACGTGGCGGCGCCGATCGAGAACGACAGGCGGGCACCCGGGTAGAACTGGTTGTTCAGGCCGACCACTTCCTCGATCTGCTCGACGACGGTGGCGGCGCCGCGTTCGTCGCGGCCCGGTAGCAGGACCATGAACTCGTCGCCGCCGATGCGGGCGACGCAGGCCTGTTCGCCCACGGCCTTCTTCAGGACTTCGCCGGTGCGGCGCAGCAGCGCGTCGCCGTCGCCGTGGCCGAACTGGTCGTTGATGACCTTCAGGCCGTTCAGGTCCAGCGCCACCACGCTCACGGGCCACGGGCCCTTGCGGCCCAGCCGGGCCAGTTCATCCTCGTAGTAGGCGCGGTTGTAGAGCTTGGTCAGCACGTCGTGCTTGCCCAGGAATTCCACGTACGCTTCGGCCTTCTTGCGGGCCGTGATGTCGGTCAGCGACACCAGCACCTGGTCCCAGTCGGCCTCGCGCCCCGGGAACACCGACCACTGCATGAAGACGTCGACCGAGCGGCCGTCCAGCGCGTAGTTGATGACTTCGCGCTGCTGCCACAGCTTCTCGTGCCACAGGTCCACGAGTTGTTCGGCGAAGTGGATGCGCATGTCGTCGCGAAAGACGTCGCCCAGGCGCGACAGCAGGATCTCCTTGCTCGGCGCGCCGAACATCGTCAGCGTCTGCTGGTTGACGTCGAGCACGCGAATCTCCTGCATGCAGCGCGACACAAAGTCTGGATGGACGTTCAGGAACGTGCGGAAATCGGTGATGCCGGCGGCGCGCACCTCGTCCAGCAGCATCTTCACGGCGCTGAAGTCTTCCACCCACAGCGACACCGGCGAATGTTCGAACAATCCCACCGCGTACTGCTGCGCGCGGCGCAGTTCGCGCTCGGTGCGCATGCGCGCGGTGATGTCCTCGATAGACAGCAGCACGCGCGACCAGTCGTCCTCGTGGCCCGGCATGATGCTGGCGTCGAGCCGGATGTCCAGCCGCTCGCCGTCGAGCGTGTAGTTGACGGTCTGGCTGGTGAAGTGCCGGCCGCCGTCCCAGAGCTGGCCCAGTTCCTCCACGTGCTGGTCGAACATGTCGTCGCGGAACACGCTGTCGAGGTTGCCGACCAGATGGTCGACGTCCCGCGCGCGGAACAGGTCCAGCGTGCGCTGGTTGACGTCGAGCACGCGGATCAGCGCCGAGCAGCGTGCCACCTCGGCCGGGTGGTCGCGCAGATGGCGGCGCAGGTCGGTCACCCCGTCGGCCCGCAGCTGTTCGAACGCCAGGCGCACCGCGCTGAAGTCCTCCAGCCACAGCGACACCGGCGCCAGCTGGAACAGCGTCTGATAGTCGTTGACGAGCGGCGATGCCGCGGGTGCGTGCCCCAAAGTCGTTCTCCCTGTTTTTGTGACGGATGGCGTACCGCGCAATAGGCCAATAGGATAGGCGAGCGCCGTGCCGATTTGGGAAAAATAAGGGAAAAACGATGCGCCCGCGCGGGCCTTAGCCCGCCAGGCGGCGCGCTGCGGCGGCCACGGTATCAAGCGCCTGTTCCAGCGCGGGCGTGCGGAGGTTGCCGCAGTTGAGCCGCAGGAAATGGTTGAAGCGGTTCGAGTTCGAGAACATCGCGCCGGGCATCACGCGGATGCCGTCGCCCAGCACCTGTTCGAACACGGTTTCGGACGACACGTTGCCCGGCATTTCCACCCAGAGGTGCAGCCCGCCGCGCGGCAGCGTCAGCCGCGTGCCGGCCGGGAACGTGGCCGCCACCTTCTGCGCCACCCATTCGCGCTGCACGCGTAGCTGCGTGCGCAGGCGTCGCAGGTGGCGGTCGAAGGCGCCGGTGCCCATGTACTCGGCCACGGCAATCTGGGTCAGCATCTCGTTCGGGCGCGACAGCCCGAACTTCAGCATTTCCACGCGCGCCTGCCAGCGGCCGGCGGTGATCCAGCCCAGCCGCATGCCGGGCGCCAGCACCTTGTGCAGCGACGCGCAATGGATCACGCTGCCGGTGGTGTCCCACGACTTGGCGGCCGGCAGCGGCGTGTCGTCGTCGATGGTGGCCGAGCAGCAGTCGTCCTCGATCATGGCGATGCCCCGCGCCGCGCACCACGCCACCAGCCGCTGCTTGTGCGCGTCGGGCATCACGCAGCCCAGCGGGTTCTGCAGGTTCGGCACCACGCAGACGGCCTTGATGTTGGCGTAGGTCTGCGCGGCCAGCTCCAGCGCCTCCAGCGAGATGCCGGTCTGCGGGCTGCATGGGATTTCCAGCGCGCGCATGCCCAGGCTCTCCAGGATCTGCAACAGACCGTAATAGGTGGGCGATTCCACCGCGATCACGTCGCCCGGGCCGGCCACGGCGCGCAGCGCCAGCGTCAGTGCCTCGGTGGCGCCGTGGGTGACGACGATTTCCTCGGGCGAGACGTTGATGTGCGACCGCAGCGCATGCCGGGCCAGCGCGGCACGGAAGGCCGGATGGCCGTCGGCGTCGACCGAGGTGCCGAACAGCTCGGGATACTTGCGCAGCGCGCGCTGGGCCGCGTTGCGCAGCGCATCGGTCGGATACAGCTCCGGCGCCCCGCAGGCGCCGCCCAGGTTGATCCGATGGTGCTTGCTGCGCGCCAGGATCGCGGAGATCCGCTGGTGGATGCCCACGTACTGCGCGGGATCGGGCAGCCCCGGCGCCGGTTCCTCGATGGGCGCCAGCGCGGGCCGGGCCGGCGCGCAGACGAAGTAGCCGGAGCGCGGGCGAGCTTCCAGCAGGCCGGCGGCCTCCAGTTCGCGGCACGCCTGCAGCGCCGTGGACAGACTCACGTCGTGCAGCCCCATCAGCGCGCGCACCGACGGCATGCGGTCGCCCGGCGTCAGCGTGCCCGACGTGATGGCCTGTCGATAGTGGCCGGCCAGCCGCTGGTAGAGCGGGGCGGCGGCGGTGTGGAGCGGGTCGGGCATGGTGGCGGACATGGCGCAATCTTCGCGCGCGGGCGAGATCCGGAACAGATACAGATGGGCGGCCGCTGTATCGTAACAGCGCCAGGGTTTCGCATCTGTTCCGGTTGCGGCGGCGAGCCCTTGTGCCTGTTGGCGAAACAGGCCGGCCGATACGCTGGAGGCACGATTTTCCATCGCCCAAGGAGTGCCGCCATGAACCGCCTGCATCACTTTCCCGGAGACGTCCAGGACGTCAGCCTGTCAGCCGACCAGTGCCTCAATCTGCACCTGGGCAGCGGCGCCGTGGTGCACGTCGTGTCGGGCCGCGTGGCCGTGTCCGATGCGCCGCGCTGGCTGGGCGGGCAGGTCTTCCAGTGGCCATGCGACCTGCGCGCCGGGGGCGTCTGCGTGATCGACGCGGCCGGCTGGCACCGCATCGTCGCGCAGGGGCCGTCGCGGCTGCGCATCATGGTGCCGGCGGCGCGCCCAGGGCTGTGGCGGCTGATAAAATCCCGCTTCGGCCGTTCTGGCCTCCTGCTGGGCGACTCCCGGCCACCAGACATCCAGGCCGCAGAAGAATCGGTACCCCATGCTACGTCTCAGTGAAGTCAAACTGCCGCTCGACCATACCGAGGGCGATCTAGAGGCTGCCGTGCGCAGCCACCTGGCCCAGATCGGGGTCAAGGGCGACGGCCTCGTCGGATTCAAGGTCTTCCGCCGCGCGCACGACGCCCGCAAGCGCGACGACATCAAGCTCACCTACATCATCGACATCGAAGTCCGCGACGAGGCCGCCGCGCGCCAGCGCATGGAGCGCAAGCCGAACTGGAGCGTGACGCCGGACATGACGTACCGCTTCGTGGCGCGTGCCTCCGAGAGCGGCCCGAAGACCCGCCCCGTGGTGATCGGCCTGGGGCCGTGCGGGCTGCTGGCCGGCCTGCTGCTGGCGCAGATGGGCTTCCGCCCGATCATCCTGGAACGCGGCAAGGAAGTGCGCGAACGTACCAAGGACACGTTCGGGCTCTGGCGCAAGAGCGTGCTGAATCCGGAGTCGAACGTGCAGTTTGGCGAAGGCGGCGCGGGCACGTTCTCGGACGGCAAGCTGTACAGCCAGATCAAGGACCCGAAGCACTACGGGCGCAAGGTGCTGGACGAGTTCGTGCGCGCGGGCGCGCCCGAGGACATCCTGTTCAAGGCGCGGCCGCACATCGGCACGTTCCGGCTCGTGAGCATGGTCGAGAAGATGCGCGCCGAGATGCTGGCGCTGGGGGCCGAGATCCGCTTCGAGACCCGCGTGGACGATATCGACATCGACGGCGGCCAGGTGCGCGGCCTGAAGCTGTCCACCGGCGACTACCTGCCGTGCGACCACGTGATCCTTGCCGTGGGCCACAGCGCGCGCGACACGTTCGAGATGCTGCACGGGCGCGGCGTGTTCATGGAAGCCAAGCCGTTCTCGCTGGGGTTCCGGATCGAGCATCCGCAGGGCCTGATCAACCGCAGCCGCTTTGGCAAGTTCGCCGGCAACAAGCTGCTGGGCGCGGCCGACTACAAGGTGGTGCACCACGCCAGCAACGGCCGGGCGGTCTACAGCTTCTGCATGTGTCCGGGCGGCACGGTGGTGGCGGCCGCGTCCGAGCCGGGGCGGCTGGTGACCAACGGCATGAGCCAGTACTACCGCGCCGAGCGCAACGCCAATGCGGGCATCGTGGTGGGCATCACGCCCGAGCAGGACTACCCGGGCGGCCCGCTGGCGGGCATCGCGTTCCAGCGCAAGTGGGAAGAGCGCGCGTTCGTGCTGGGTGGCGGCGACTATCGCGCGCCGGGCCAGCTGGTTGGCGATTTCCTGGCGGGGCGGCCGTCGACATCGCTGGGCAGCGTGGAGCCGTCCTACAAGCCCGGCGTGACGCCGACGGACCTGAGCACGTCGCTGCCTGACTACGTGATCGACGCGATCCGCGAGGCACTGCCCCAGATCGACCGCAAGATCGCCGGGTTTGCGATGCACGACGCGGTGCTGACGGGCGTGGAAACGCGCACGTCGTCGCCGCTGCGCATCGAGCGCAATCGCGACGACTACCAGAGCATCAACGTGCGCGGCCTGTACCCGGCCGGCGAGGGCGCCGGCTACGCAGGCGGCATCTATTCGGCGGCGATCGACGGCATCGAGGTGGCGGAAGCCGTCGCGCTGCAGATCGCCAGCGGCCAATGAGCGCGACCGGGCAGGGCGGCCAGCGGCCCGAAGACGGCGAGGTCATCGCGGCCGTGCGGCACTGGCTGGCGCGTGCAGTGATCGGCCTGAACCTGTGCCCGTTCGCCAAGAGCGTGTACGTGAAGGACCAGGTGCGGTACGTGGTCAGCCAGGCATCCGACGACGCGGACGTGTTCGACGACCTGGAGCGCGAACTGCGCCTGCTGGCCGCGGCCGATCCGGCGCAGGTGGACACCACGCTGCTGATCGTGCCGCATGGCCTGGCCGATTTCCTGGCCTACAACGACTTCCTGTATTTCGCGGACCGGCTGCTCGGCAGCCTGAAGCTGGAAGGCACGCTGCAGATTGCCAGCTTCCACCCGCAGTACCAGTTCGACGGCACCGGGCCCGACGACATCGAGAACTACACGAACCGCGCGCCGTACCCGATCCTGCACCTGCTGCGCGAGGACAGCATCGCGCGGGCGGCCGAAGCCTTTCCCGAGGCCGAGGACATCTACGAGCGCAACATGGAAACGCTGCGCCAGCTTGGCCACGCCGGCTGGCTCAGGTGGATGGCGGGCAAGAGCGACCTGTAGCCGCCCCGCCCGGTGCGGCGGGCGGCGCGGGGTCAGGCGGGCGTGAAGAAGCGCTCGCCCAGTTCCTCGATGCCGACCGATTCCAGCACCTGCTTCAGGCGCTCGGCCGGACGCCGGCGCGGCAGGTCCTTGTACTGCGCGATGATCAGCTCGTTCTTCATCGAATGTTCCCAGCCGACCAGCTCGGTCACGCTGACCTGGTAGCCATGCGCTTCGAGCTGCAGGCAGCGCAGCACGTTGGTCAGCTGGCTGCCGAACTCGCGCGTATGCAGCGGGTGGCGCCAGATTTCCGTCATCGGATTGCCGGCCAGCAGCCGGCCCTTGTGCTTGCGCAGCACGCTGGCCACCTCGGCCTGGCAGCACGGCACCAGCACGATGTGCTGGGCGTGCTTGGCCAGCGCGAAGCGGATGGCGTCGTCGGTGGCCGTATTGCAGGCATGCAGCGCGGTGACCACGTCCACGGTGGCGGGCAGCGCCGGCGAGGTGATCGAATCCGCCACCGACAGGTTCAGGAACGACATCCCCGGAAAGCCCAGCCGGCTGGCCAGCGCCTGGGAGCTGGCCACCAGTTCCTCGCGGGTCTCGATGCCGAAGATGTGCGAATCGTCGTGCAGGTCCTTGAAGAACAGGTCGTAGAGGATGAAGCCCAGGTAGGACTTGCCGGCGCCATGGTCCACCAGCGCCACGGACCCCTTCGCGTCCTTCACCTCGCGCAGCAGCGGCTCGATGAACTGGAACAGGTGGTAGACCTGCTTGAGCTTGCGGCGGCTGTCCTGGTTCATCTTGCCGTCGCGCGTCAGGATATGGAGTTCCTTGAGCAGTTCGACGGACTGGCCGGGACGGACTTCGTATGGGCTGGACATCTGGGGATTTTGGGGATTCTGGGATCCCGGGCGCTTCGGAAAGGGCGTCAGTTTACCGAAAACGCCGGTCCCCTACTTTTGTGGGCTAAAGCTCACTCGCATTTCTGCCGTTGACCACTGGATACGACAAGCAGGGTTGGCGCAAGTACGGACGTCCTGGCGGAAGGACGCGCGGGGCATAAACCCCGGCCGGCGGGCACCACGCTGCAACCAGAAAGCGGGGAGCCATGAACGCGGACGTGGGATTACGGCTGGAACTCAACCAGCCGGGAGATCAGGTAAGGGCTTGCTTTACGCCGGAAACGGGGCGGCGGCCGCCGGACCGGACGGCGCTGGAGGCGTCGCTGGCCGAGCACGGCTGGCTAGGCGCCCGGCTGGACCAGGGCGCCGTGACCGGCTTCCTGACCCAGTGCCAGCTCACCGATCGCGAGATCGACGCGGTGATCGGCAATGTGCTGGACGGTGCCTTCGAACTGGAAATGACCGGCGACAAGCTGCAACTGCTGCTGACGCTGATGCCGCCCGAGGGCGGCCGTCCGATCGAGGAAGCCGACATCGCGGCCGCCGCGGCGTCGATGGGCGTGGTGGCGCTGCTCGATTCGGCCGCCATCCGCGTGGCGCTGGAAGCGGGCGGCTGCGAGGGCCGCGAGATTGCCCGCGGCGTGGCGCCGGTGCAGGGCGAGCCCGCCCGGTTCGACAGCCTCGTGCAGCAGCGCCGGCCCGCGCAGGCGGAAAACGAGGACGAGCGGGTGGACCTGCGCGACCTCGGCAGCCTGCTGCTGGTGAATCCCGGCACCGCGCTGATGCGCCGCACGCCGGCCCGGCCCGGCAAGGACGGCATGGACCTGCTGGGCAAGCCGATCGCCGCCGAGCCGGTCATCGACACCCCCTACGCGCCGGACCTGACCGGCGTGGCCCCGGACCCGAACGACCCCAACCTGCTGCTGGCCGTCATCGCCGGGTCGCCGCGCGTGCTGCCCAATGGCGTGATCGTCAGCCCCGTGGTCGACGTGGACGCGGTGGACCTGCATTCGGGCAATGTCAATTTCGATGGCTCGCTGCGCGTGTCGGGCGACATCCTCACCGGCATGTCGGTCCGCGTGACCGGCGACGTGGTGGTGCAGGGCACGATCGAGGCGGCCCACGTGGAGGCCGGCGGCGACGTCATCGTCAAGGGCGGCATCATCGGCAGGGCCGAGACCGCGCATGGCGGCGACCCCAACGAGATTGCCAGCGTCCGCACCAAGGGTGCGGTGCATGCGCGCTATATCCAGAACGCCATCGTCGAGGCCGCCACCGAGGTGGTGGTGGAAAGCGGCATCCGGCAGAGCGACGTCTCGGCCGGGGAGCGCGTGGTGGTGGGCACGCCGACCGGGCAGGGCAGCATCAGCGGCGGCCGCACGCGCGCGCTGCAGTCGGTGAGCGTGGCCACGCTGGGCGCGCCGGCCGGCAGCGCCACGGCCGTGCAGGTGGGCCTGAACCCGTTTGCCGACGAGCAGAAGGCCGAGCTGGAGGCGCGGCGGCGCAGGGTGCTGGACGACCAGGCCAAGCTGCAGCAGCTGGTGGCGTTCTTCGCCAAGCATCCCGAGCGCGCCCAGGGCGACGTCCGCGAGAAGGCGCGCGCCACGATGTTCAAGATCAACAAGGACCTGTTCGAACTGGACGCCGAGATCGCGCGGCTGGCCGAGCAGATCAAGCCGTCCGACGATGCCGTGATCGCGGTGGGCCGCCGCATCCATGGCGGCGTGACGCTGCAGGTAGGGCACAAGGTGCTCAAGGTCATGGAGGACAAGACGGGCGGGCAGGTGCGCGTGATCGACGACCGGATCACGGTGACCTGACAACGGCGGGCCGGCCCGGTCCAGCCTCGATGGTCTGCCGATCCGACGGTCTCACGTTACGGTGCCCCGTGACACGTTACGCCGGCCGTAACATCGCGTGCGGTCCGCCCGGCATGGCCGGCAGTGCGCCGGCGCGGTCGGCCAAGGCCGGCCAGCCCCGGCGGGCCAAGGGGCCGCGGGCGCTGGCGGGTTCGCCATGGCTCGCGCCACGACCCTCCACAGCGGCCACAAACCGTCTGGCATGACGCTTGCAGAATCCCTGCATCCATACAAGATACGGGGAGATAGACCATGACCGCCATCGTGATCGACGACCAGCCGCTGGTCCGCCTGGGCATGCAGCGCCTGCTGGAACGCATGCCGGGCATCGGCGCTGTCCATGCCATCGACCCGGCCGACATCGTCGCACTCGCGCCCAGCCACGCGCCGGCCGTGGTGGTCTACGGCATGGCCGGGGACGTCAACGACAACTGGTACCTGCTGCGGCGCCTGACCGAGGCGCTGCCCAACGCGCGCATCCTGCTGCTGTCCGACAACATGTGGCTGCGCGTGCCGGCCGCGCTGGAGTCGCGCGGCGTGGTGGATTGCCTGCCCAAGACCGCGACGATCGAACGCATCGAGATGGCCGTGATGCAGATGGTCGGCAGCGACAGCCTCGTGCCGCTGCGCCGCGTGGCCGCCGACGCGTGGCAACTGCACCATCGGCCGGGCGCGATGTCTTGAGAGGGGGGCTCGGCGGCGTCGGCGTGCAGCTCGACGTCGTACTTCAGCCGGCCCGGTTGCGAAGCCCCAAAGCAAAAAGGGCAACCCGCCTGGGTTGCCCTTCCTACTTCAAGTGAATGGTGCCGGAGATAGGAGTCGAACCTACGACCTTCGCATTACGAATGCGCTGCTCTACCAACTGAGCTACACCGGCGAAACCTTGACTTGCGAAACCTGTTCCATCGTCGCGATTTACCGCGGTGATCCGTGCTGCTGCGGTGTTTTGCGGCGTCTGCAACGAATCGGATAGAGCCCGCAATACTATCAGCGCCTTCCAGTTTTGTGAAGCCCCTCGCGCAGATTTTTTACCGGATCTGGCGGCGCCGGGCTGGCTGGCGGGTGCTGCGGGTGTGGCTGGCGGCGATGTGTCCGCTGCAGCAACAGGCGTAAGGATCGCACGTGCCGCGCGGCGGGCTTGGATGGAAAAGGGGGCGAAGCCGCCCCCTGTTTCCGATTGACCGCGTGGTGCCGCGTCAGAACTTGTGGCGCAGGCCGGCCATCACGCCCACGCGGCTGCCGTGGCCGTAGAACGGCGTCTGGAAGGTCGGCTGCGCGCCGAGCGTGCGCCAGGCGTCGGTCAGCGTCGTGTAGTCGGCTTCCAGGTAGACGTCGGTGCGCTTGCTGAACGCGTAGTCCAGCATCAGCGCGCCGGTGAAGCGGTTGCCCGAATCGCCGCCGTGCTTCAGGTGGTCGTACGTGCCGATGGCGATCAGCGACCACGCCGGGTTGAACTGGTACTTGCCGCCCAGGTAGCCGGCCTGGTTCTTGTAGCCGGCGTTGTCGACGTTGCTGTTGGTGTAGCCGAGGTAGATCGTCGCGGGGCCGGCCGTGTAGGTGCCGCCCAGCGTCCAGACCTTCTGGTCGCTGGTGGGGACGGTCACGCCGTAGTAGCTCGTGCTGTCCTTCATGATCTGGTAGCCGCCCGCGACCATGAACGGGCCTGCGGCGTAGGTCAGGCTGCCGCCCGTCGACGACGACCGCGCCACGCTGCCCGGCTGCTCGCCGAACGCGTGCTGGGCCGCGATGGTGAAGCCGCCGAACTTGCCGGCGTACTTGATCATGTTGTCCTGGCGCACGCCGCCCGTGTAGTTGCCGCCCTGGAAGCCGACGATGGACAGGTTGGCCAGCGCCATCGCGTCGTAGCTGGCGATGACCTCGTGGATCACCGTGAACTGGCGGCCCAGCGTGACGGTGCCGAATTCGCCCTGCAGCCCGACGTACGCCTTGCGGCCGAACAGCCGGTTGCCCTGCAGGCTCTGGCCGGCGTCGGGCGAGAAGCCCGATTCGAGCACGAACAGCGCCTGGTAGCCGCGCCCCAGGTCTTCCACGCCGTACAGGCCCCAGCGGCTGCCGGTCAGCACGCCGTCGCTCATCTGGAGCTTGCCGTTGCCGGCGGCGCTTTCGTTGGTCGTATAGCGGATCGTGGTGTCGACGATGCCGTACAGCGTGACATTCGACTGGGCGTGGGCCGGTGCCGCGGCGCCGATGGCCGCCAGCGCGGCCGTGGTGACGAAGGGCGCAAGGGCTCGCTTCATGATGTTGGTCTCCATCCTGGCTCTGGTTTCGTTATTTGCTGCGGTAGACCGGTGCTGCATGCCGTGCTGCGTCTGTTGTGTCGACCTCGGGTGCCGCCTTCTGGAAAGCGGCAGGGCATGTGTCACCGGCGGGCATGGGTGGCGCGCGAGGATGTCTCCACGGCGCCGGGACATGCGGCGCGGCTGGCCTGGGAAAGGCAGGCAAACAGATCCGATGTCCTATGACATCGTACCTTACAGAAAAATAACGTAGCAAGACATACGACGAGACATTGGGTGGATCCACAACACTAGAGCCGATATTCCATCGACATTATCGCGAACCCTCAAACGCGGGTTTGCAGAATTAGGCAAATGCTTAGCTTGCATTGCAGCAAACGTTTGTCAGTTTCACGTAAGTTATTTAAAAGCAATGGAAAATCGACTCCCGGCGCGGCCTGCAGCGCCATTGCGCAGCAGGGCCTGGGCAGTCGGAATCCTGCTAACTCACTCATTTGAGTGAGGAAAAACCACGCGCCGGAAATCCAAGTCTGGATGTCTGCATCTTAAAACTTCTAGGGAATTTACTTAGGGAATCGCACCTTGACCGGAGAAGGGGAGACGATTAGATTCCAGTGGCGTTGTATGACAACAGATCAATTACTCCCTTTCCAGTCATTGGTGTGCCGATTTTCCGATCGCGCGCCGCTGTAGCCCGACACCATGTCTCAGACCTCCTCCCAAGACCCGCTCGACGGCGTCACCACCCGTTGCCATCGCATTCTCCTGACCGGTGCCGCCGGCAATCTGGGCAAGGTCCTGCGTGACCGGCTGAAGCGCTATGCCGACGTGGTGCGCGTGTCCGATATCGCCAACCTCGGCCAGGCCCGGGAGCAGGAAGAAGTCGTGCCGTGCGACCTGTCCGATGCGAAGGCCGTGCACGCGCTGCTGGAAGGGGTCGACGCGGTCGTGCATCTGGGCGGCGTATCGGTGGAGCGGCCGTTCGAGGAAATCCTGCCGGCCAACATCCAGGGCACCTACAACCTGTACGAGGCGGCCCGCCGCCAGGGCGTGCGCCGGATCGTGTTCGCCAGTTCGAACCACGTCATCGGCTACTACCGGCAGGGCGAAGTGCTGGACGCCGATACGCCGGCGCGGCCCGACGGCTACTACGGCGTCAGCAAGGCGTTCGGCGAGCAGCTGGCCAGCTTCTACAGCGACCGCTACGGCATCGACACCGTCGCGCTGCGCATCGGCTCGTCGTTCCCCGAAGCGAAGGACCGCCGCATGCTGGTCACGTGGCTCGGCTACGACGACCTGGAACAGCTCGTCAAGCGCGCCATCTTCGTGCCGAAGGTGGGCTTCCTGATCGTCTACGGCGCATCGGCCAACCGCGACAGCTGGTGGGACAACAGCAAGGCGGCCCGCCTGGGCTTCAGGCCCGTGGAGTCGTCCGAGCAGTTCCGCGCCAAGGTGGAATCGGTGCCGCCGCTGCCGGCCGACGACCCGGCCGGCTGGTACCAGGGCGGGGCCTTCGTCAAGGCCGGCCCGTTCGGGGACTGAGCGCCATGGCCGGCACCTACGAACGGATCGGCGACATGCGCTGCGGCGTGGGCGAAAGCCCCGTCTGGCACGCGGGCGAGGCGGCGCTGTACTGGACCGATATCCCCAATCGCACGCTGTGGCGCTTTGATCCGGCCAGCGGCGACACCAGGCACTGGGCCATCCCCGAGATGGCGGGCTGCATGGCGATGACGGCCGACGGCGGCTGGCTGCTGGCGATGGAGACCGGCCTGTTCCGCATTGGCAAGCTGGTGGCGGGACAACCGGCGCCGACGCCGCAGCCCGTGGCGGCCGTGCAGCACGCGCGCGGCGGCATGCGCTTCAACGATGGCCGCTGCGACCGCCAGGGCCGCTTCTGGGCCGGCACGATGGTGATGGACATGTCGCTGGCCGCCACCGACGGCAAGCTCTACCGCTACGACGCCCGCAGCGGCGCGCTGGACGTTGTCCGCGAGGACCTGATCACGCCCAACGGCCTGGCCTTCAGCCCCGACGGGCGCACGATGTACCTGTCCGATTCGCACCCGGCGCGGCAGGCGGTCTGGGCCTTCGACTACGACGTCGATACCGGCACGCCGGCCAACGGGCGCGTGTTCATCGACATGAACCGCTACCCGGGCCGCCCCGACGGCGCCGCGGTGGACCAGGACGGCGGCTACTGGATCTGCGGCAACGACGCCGGCCAGGTGCACCGCTTCACGCCGGATGGCCGCCTGGACCGCAGCCTGGCCGTGCCGTTCGCCAAGCCGGCCATGTGCGCGTTCGGTGGCAGCGGGCTGGACACGCTCTACGTCACGTCGATCCGCACCGACGACAGCGACCCGCTGTCCGGCGCCGTGGTGGCGCTGCGCCCCGGCGTGCGCGGCACCGCGGAGCCCGTGCTGCGCGACTGACCCGATTTCGCATCGCGCCCTCCGGGCCCGCGCCGGGCCAGGGGGCCGAACCTGTGTCGACTGATAACGAATAACTCTGGAGGCAATACACATGTTCCAACACCGCTCCCCGCGTACCCGCCTGGGTACCCTGATGGCCGCGCTGCTCGCCGCCGTGGCGCTGCCCACGGCCGTGCACGCCGTGGAATTCCGCTCGGCCGACATCCATCCCGACGACTACCCGACCGTCCAGGCCGTGCGCCACCTGGGCGACCTGCTCAAGCAGCGCTCCAACGGCAAGATGTCGGTCAAGGTGTTCGCGCAGGGCTCGCTGGGCAGCGAGAAGGACGCCATCGAGCAGACCAAGATCGGCGCGCTGTCGATGGTGCGCGTGAACTCGGCCGCGATGAACAACATCTGCGAGGCGACCATCGTCCCGACGATGCCCTTCCTGTTCCGCTCCACCGAGCACATGCGGCACGTGCTGGACGGCCCGGTGGGCGACGACATCCTGAAGTCGTGCGAGAAGAACGGCTTCATCGGCCTGGCCTGGTACGACAGCGGCTCGCGCTCGATGTACACCACCAAGCGCCCCATCAAGTCGCTGGCCGACGCCAAGGGCATGAAGATCCGCGTGCAGCAGTCGGACCTCTGGGTGTCGCTGCTGGAAGCCATGCACGCCAACGCCACGCCGATGCCCTGGGGCGAGGTCTACACCGCGCTGAAGACCGGCCTGGTCGACGGCGCCGAGAACAACTGGCCCAGCTACGAGAGCTCGCGCCAGTTCGAGGTGGCCAAGTACTACTCGCTGACCGAGCACTCGATGGCCCCGGAAATGCTGCTGTTCTCGAAGGTTGCGTGGGACCGCCTGTCGAAGGAAGACCAGGCGATGGTGCGCCAGGCCGCCAAGGATTCGGTGCCGTACATGCGCAAGCTGTGGGATGAGCGCGAGCAAAAGTCGCGCAAGCTGGTGGAGGCGTCGGGCGTGCAGATCATCCAGGTGGACAAGGCGTCGTTCCAGGCCGCGATGAAGCCCGTGTACGACCGCTTCATCACCAGCGCGCAGATGAAGGACCTCGTGCGCCGCGCGCAAGAGACGAAGTAACCGACGTACCCGCAGCAGGGAATCCATCATGCTTTCGCCATCCCCCACGCCGGCCGCGCCGGCGGAGGGCGCGCATGGCCCCGCCGACCCGGCGGTGGCCGCGCACGCCCATCCCTATACCCGCTTCTGTGCCGCGCTGGCCCGGGCCTGCCTGGGCCTGGGCGTCTTCGGCCTGGTGCTGCTCGTGATCGCGGTGCTCTACCAGGTCTTCGGGCGCTACGTGCTCAACGACACGCCCACCTGGGCCGAGTCCATCGCGATGCTGCTGGTGCTGTACGTGACCATGCTGGGCACGGCGGTGGGCGTGCGCGACGCGGGCCACATCGGCCTGGAGTCGCTGCTGGTGCTGCTGCCCGAGCGCCTGCGCATCAAGCTTGAACTGCTGATCCACACGCTGGTCGGCACGTTCGGCGCGGTCATGGCCTGGAACTGCGCGATCCTGGCGATGTCCGTGGCCGACTACAAGCTGCCCACGCTGGGCATTTCCGAAGGTTGGCGCTACCTGCCGCCGGTCATCGCCGGCGTGCTGATCGTGCTGTTCTCGATCGAACACATCATTGCAGTGCTGAAAGGCACGGAAGTGGAGCCGGCATGGCACTGATCATCCTCACCGTCTGCTTCTTCGGCTTCCTGATCCTCGGGGTGCCGGTCGCGTTCGCCATCGGGCTGTCGGCCGTGGCCACGATCCTCTACGAGGGCCTGCCGCTGGCCGTGGTGTTCCAGCAGATGACGTCGGGCATGAACGCGTTCTCGTTCCTGGCCATCCCGTTCTTCATCTTCGCGGGCGAACTGATGCTGTACGGCGGCATCGCGGACCGCATCGTCAACTTTGCCAAGTCGATGGCCGGCCATGTGCGCGGCGGGCTGGGCATGTCCAACGTGGTGGCGTGCACGCTGTTCGGCGGCGTGTCGGGGTCGCCCGTGGCGGATGTGTCGGCAATGGGCGCGGTGATGATCCCGATGATGAAGCGCGAGGGCTACCACGCCGACTACGCGGTCAACGTGACCACCCACGCGGCGCTGGTGGGCGCGCTGATGCCGACCAGCCACAACATGATCATCTACACGCTGGCGGCGGGCGGCAAGGTGTCCATCGCCGCGCTGATCCTGGCGGGCGTGCTGCCGGCGCTGATCCTGACGATCTGCAACCTGGCCGCCGCGTACTTCGTGGCGCGCAGCCGCGGCTACCCGTCGGGCACGTTCCCGGGCTGGCAGATCGTGGGCCATTCGCTGGCCGCCGCGCTTCCCGGGCTGTTCGTGGTGGTGCTGATCCTGGCCGGCATCCTGTCGGGCGTGTTCACGGCCACCGAGTCGGCCGCCGTGGCCGTGCTGTACGCGCTGACGCTGACCGTGTTCCTGTACCGCTCGCTGACCCGCGAGCAGTTCATCAAGGCCGCGGCCAAGGCGGTCAAGACGACCGGCGTGGTGCTGCTGCTGATCGGCATCTCGGCGACGTTCGGCTACATGATCAGCCTCTATGGCGTGGCCGAGCTGACCGGGCAGTTCCTGAGCTCGGTGTCCACCAGCCCGTGGGTGATCTTCCTGATGGTGAACGTGATGCTGTTCATCCTCGGCACCTTCCTGGACATGGCCGCCACGATCCTGATCTGCACGCCGATCTTCCTGCCGATCTGCATGCACTACGGCATGAGTCCGGTTCAGTTCGGCATGCTGATGCTGATCAACTGCGCGCTGGGCCTGAACACCCCGCCCGTGGGCACCACCCAGTTCGTCGGCTGCGCCATCGGCGGCGTCTCGGTGGGGCAGGTCATGCGCACGATCTGGCCGTTCTACGGCGCGCTGCTGGCGGCGCTGCTGCTGGTGACATACGTGCCGGCGTTCTCGCTGTGGCTGCCGGAGACGTTGCTGAAGTAGGAACGTACGCGTTCCCATTGTTGTCTCCCCTCTCCCGCTTGCGGGAGAGGGGCGGGGGGAGAGGGCCAGCGGATCAGATCGCGACATGTCGTGGATGGAACCGCCACGCCCTCTCCCCCAACCCCTCTCCCGGAGGGAGAGGGGAGCAACCCGTCGACGTTCGATCCGATATTGGGTAAGCCGCGCCGCGATTCACCACACGACCATGCCCAACCTCGTTCCAGGCCCCACCCACACCCTCACCGCCGCCCCCCACACCCTCACCATCGCCCCGTTCCTCGGCGGCCGCATGGCTACTCTGCGTACGGCCCGGGCCGATGGCACGGTGATCGACTGGCTGGCGCCGCTCGATGCCACGCAGGGGTTCGATGCGCATCAGTGGCCCAAGGCGGGCAGCTATCCGCTGCTGCCGTTCTCGAACCGGATCCGCGAGGGGCGCTTTCGCTGGCAGGGGCGCGACATCGTGGTGCCGGCCCATCCGGGGCAGGCCCATGCGATGCACGGCCTTGGCCACGCGCGGCCGTGGACCGTGGCTGAAGCCGGCGCCGACCAGCTCGTCATGACGCTGGCCCATGCCGGGCGCGATGGCGGCTGGCCGTGGGCGCTCACGGCGTGGCAGACGCTGCGGCTGTCGGCCACGGGGCTCGACGCCGAGCTGGCCATCCGCAACGATGGCGACTCCGACATGCCCGTGGGTGGCGGCTTTCATCCGTTCCTGGCGCGGGTGCCAGGGCTGCGCGTGCAGTTCGATGCCGCGTACGTCTGGCCGTCCGATGCGGGCGGCGTGGCCACGGGGCGCACGGCCGTGGCCGATGGCGAGCGCTTCCTGCGCGAGCGCGACCTGCCCGAGGGCGATTTCAGCCGCTACTACGGCGGCTGGAAGCGTACGGCGACGGTCAAGCGGCCGGACGGCGCCACGCTGACGATCCGCGCCGGCGAGGGGCTGGACCACCTGGTGCTGCACGCGCCGGCCGGCTGCGCGTTCTTCTGCCTGGAGCCGGTGTCGCACGTGGCCGATGCCGTCAACCTGGCGGCGCGCGGCTGGGAAGGCACGGGGTTGCGCACGCTGGCGCCGGGTGACACCGCGCGCTGGCGGATGCAGTGGCTGCTGGCCGCCTGACGGGCCTGACCCGCCAATGAAAACAGGGCGCCGAAGCGCCCTGTGTCGTGCTGCCGGGATGGTCGCCGGTCAGCCCTTGTCGGCCTCGCGGTGGTAGCGCGTCACGCGGTCCACCTCGTTCTTCGAGCCCAGGATCACCGATACGCGCTGGTGCAGCTTGGTCGGCGTCACGTCCAGGATGCGCTCCTGGCCATTGGTGGCCGCGCCGCCGGCTTGCTCGACCAGGAACGCCATCGGGTTGGCTTCGTACATCAGGCGCAGCTTGCCCGGCTTCTCGGGCTCGCGCTTGTCCCACGGGTACATGAAGATGCCGCCGCGCGTGAGGATGCGGTGCACGTCCGCCACCATCGACGCAATCCAGCGCATGTTGAAGTTCTTGCCGCGGGGGCCGTCTTCGCCCGCCAGGCATTCGTCGATGTACTGGCGCACCGGCGGGGCCCAGTGGCGCATGTTGGACATGTTGATCGCGAATTCCTTGGTGTCCTCCGGGATCTTCACGTCCGACTGCGTCAGCACGAAGCTGCCGGCCTCGCGGTCCAGCGTGAACATGTGCACGCCGTTGCCCACGGTCAGCACCAGCGTGGTCTGCGGGCCGTACACCGCGTACCCGGCGGCCACCTGGTGCGTGCCGGGCTGCAGGAAATCGCTCTCGGTCACGGTCTCGCCCGGCTTGTGCATGTGCAGCACCGAGAAGATCGTGCCGATCGACACGTTGACGTCGATGTTCGACGAGCCGTCCAGCGGATCGAACAGCAGCAGGTACTCGCCCTTCGGATAGCGGTTCGGGATCTCGTAGAACGAGTCCATTTCCTCGGACGCCATGGCCGCCAGGTGGCCGCCCCATTCGTTGGCGTCCAGCAGCACCTCGTTGGCGATCACGTCGAGCTTCTGCTGCGTCTCGCCCTGGACGTTGCCGGTGCCGGCCGACCCCAGCACGCCCGCGAGGGCGCCCTTGCTGACGGCGTTGGAAATGGCCTTGCAGGCGCGGGCAACCACCTCGATCAGCAGCCGTAGCTCGGGCTGGATCGTGTTGTGCTTGCGCTGCTCCTCGACCAGATAGCGGGTGAGGCTGATGCGTGTCATGGTGGGTTCTCCTTGGATGGCCGCCATTCTACAGGGCCAGCGCTGCGGACAGGCCGTTTTGGCCCGCCGCGCGCCTTAATCGGCCCATGTCCTGGTGCGGCGGCGCACCGAAGGGGACGGTCAGCTCGCCAGCGCCTTGCCGACGATCTCGCGCACGTCGCGCGACAGCGTGGGCGCGGCCGCCACCTGCTCCAGCGCCGCGCGCATGCGGTCGCGCAGCGGGATCTCGTACTTCTGCCAGCGGTCCATCACCCGGGCCAGCCGCGCGGCCACCTGCGGGTTGATCGCGTCCAGCGCCAGCACCTGCTCGGCCCAGAACGCGTAGCCGGAGCCGTCCTCGGCATGGAACTGGGCCGGGTTGCCCGAGCAGAAGCTGAAGATCAGCGAGCGGGCGCGGTTCGGGTTGCGCAGGTTGAACGCCGGGTGCGCCATCAGCGCGCGCACGGTGTCGATGGTGCGCTTGCCGGCGTGCGGGCCCACGTCGCCACGCTGCATGCCCTGGAGCGAGAACCACTTGTCGATCACCAGCGCGTCGCCCTCGAAGCGGCTGTAGAAGTCCGCCAGCGCGTGCTCGCGGCCCGGCGCGAAGCTGTTGACCAGCGCCGACAGCGCCGCGAAGCGGTCCGTCATGTTGTCGCTCTGCTGGTAGTGCTGGTCGGCCAGCGCCTGCATGTCGGCGTCGCCGGTGTCGGCCAGGTAGCCCAGCGCCAGGTTGCGCAGCGCGCGCCTGGCCATGGATTCGGCGTCGGGGTTGTAGGTGCCCGGCGTGGCGTTGGCGTGATAGGCGGCCAGCCATTCGGCCTTGAGCGCGCGGGCCAGACCCTCGCGCAGGAACAGCCGGGCGCGGTGGATGGCGGCCGGGTCGGCCACGCCCATGCGCTCGGCCAGGTACGCCTCGGCCGGCAGCATCAGCGCCTGTTCGCGGAACGCCGGATTCAGCGTGCCATCGGTCAGCACGGTGCGGAAGGCGGCCACCAGCCCGGTGTCGAGCTTCAGTTCGCGCCGGGCCTGGACGTCGGCCACCAGTTGCAGCAGCGCGCTCGTGGCCAGCCGCTGGCCGGCTTCCCAGCGGTTGAAGGCGTCGCTGTCGTGGGCCAGCAGGAACGTCAGCTCGGCATCGCTGTATTCGTAGTCGACGATGACCGGCGCCGAGAAATTGCGCAGCAGCGACGGCAGCGGCGCGCGGCCGCCCTTGGGCAGGCCGACGAAGCGGAAAGTCTGCTCGGCCTGCGTGAAATCGAGCACGCGCGTGGTGCCGGCCGGCTGCGGCTCGCCGTCGAGCTGCAGCGGCAGGTCGTTGCCCTCGGCGTCGATCAGGCCCAGCGCGAACGGGATGTGGAACGGCTGCTTGTCCGGGCTGCCGGCGCGGGTCTCGATGCCGACCTTCGGGCAGCGCTGCGTCAGCGTCAGCGTGAGCGCGCCGGCGGCGGCATCCCACTGGGTCCGGGCCGTCACCACCGGCGTGCCGGCCTGGCTGTACCACAGGCCGAACTGCTTCAGGTCGCGGCCGTTGGCGTCGGCCATGGCCGCGCGGAAGTCGTCGCAGGTCACGGCCTGGCCGTCGTGGCGCTGGAAGTACAGGTCCATGCCCTTGCGGAAGCCGTCGCGGCCCAGCAGGGTCTGGTACATCCGCACCACCTCGGCGCCTTTCTCGTAGACCGTGACCGTGTAGAAGTTGTTGATTTCCTCGTAGCTGTCCGGGCGCACCGGGTGGGCCATCGGGCCGGCGTCCTCGGGAAACTGCACCTGGCGCAGCACGCGGACGTCCTCGATGCGCTTGACGGCGCGGCCCGATTCGGACCCCATCATGTCGGCCGAGAACTCCTGGTCGCGGAAGACGGTCAGGCCCTCCTTGAGCGACAACTGGAACCAGTCGCGGCAGGTCACGCGGTTGCCGGTCCAGTTGTGGAAGTACTCGTGCGCCACGACCGACTCGATATTGGCAAAGTCGACGTCGGTGGCCGTCTGCGCGTTGGCCAGCACGTACTTGGTATTGAAGATGTTGAGGCCCTTGTTCTCCATCGCGCCCATGTTGAAGTCGCCCACGGCAACGATCATGAAGCGGTCCAGGTCCAGTTCCAGCCCGAAGCGGCGCTCGTCCCAGCGGATCGAGTGGATCAGCGAATCCATCGCGTGGCGGGTCTTGTCAAGGTCCTGCGGCTCCACCCAGACCTGCAGCAGCTTTTCCTTGCCCGAGGCCGAGACGATCGTCTCCTCGATCCGCTCCAGCTTGCCCGCCACCAGCGCGAACAGGTACGACGGCTTGCGGAACGGGTCTTCCCAGACCGCCTCGTGGCGGCCGTCGGGCAGGTCGCGCTGCGACAGCAGGTTGCCGTTGGACAGCAGCACGGGGTAAGCCGCGCGGTCGGCGCGCAGCGTCACGCGGTAGGTGGTCATCACGTCCGGGCGATCCAGGAAGTACGTGATGCGGCGAAAGCCCTCGGCCTCGCACTGGGTGAAGAAGTTGCCGTTGGAGACGTACAGGCCGGACAGCGTGGTATTAGCCGACGGGTCGATGGCGACGGTGATCTCCAGCGTGCCCTGCGCGGGCAGGCCGGTCAGCGTCAGCGTGCCGGCGTCGGCGCGGTAGGCCGTGAACGGCTGCCCGTCGAGCCGCACGCCCAGCAGTTCCAGCGCCTCGCCCGCCAGTGTCAGCGGCGCGTCGGCGGCGCCGGTGCGCTGCAGCTTCAGCGTGCTGGTGACGATGGTGCGCTGCGGATCGAGGTCGAGCACGAGGTCGACGTGGTCGATGGCAAACGCGGGCGGAGTATAGTCCTTGCGATAGACGGTAACGGGCGTGTCGGTACGCAGCATGGGGAGATCCTGTCGTCGGGTGACCGGGGGCGGCGGGCCGTGGCGGCCGGAGCCGGGCCCTGAAGCCCCCATTGTAGCCAAGGGGCATGCGGCCTGCGTCGGGCCGGCAGTGGCCCAGGGAATTTGGCGCGTCCGTCCCTGTCTCAGGAAACGTGACCGGACCAATAAGAAGAGGTATCGCGATGTGGCAAGCCGTGGCAAGCATGGGAAGACGGGGCGGGATGGGGTTGCTGGTGGCGCTGGGCGCCTTGTGGCTGTCGGGCTGCGCCAGCACCGTCACCACCGAGGTGACGGCGTTCCGCGATGCCGGCTGGAACAACGACCCGCCGCATACCTACGCCTTCGAGCGCACCCCGCAGCAGGAAGGCCAGCTCGACCGGCAGACCTACGAAGCGTGGCTGGCGCAGACGCTGGGCGGCATCGGCTTCGAACAGGTGCCGGCCCGGCAGGCGCGCTACCTGGTGACGATGGACTATGACGCAGCGCCCGGCTTTGTCCGCGTGGCCGAGACGGTCTATCCCGACCCGTGGTACGGCCCGTGGGGTCCCTACTGGGGCCCGTATGGCTACTACCGCCCGTGGGGCCCTTACGGCTGGGGGCCCGGCTACTGGCCGCCGCAGACCGTGGTGCGCGACGTGCCGGTGACGTTCTCGAACCTGCGCGTGTTCTTCAAGGACGCCGCCAGCGGCAAGCGCGTGTACCAGGTGACGGCCCGCAACACCACCGAGGGCGGCAATCTGACCGCCGTGATGCCGTACATGATCCGCAGCGCGTTTGCCGGCTTTCCGGGCGACAGCGGCCGCCCGCGGCGCGTGACGCTGGAGGTGGAGAAGGAAGCGAAATAAGCCGGCCGGCAGGGCAGCCAGCGCGGGCGCGCCGCAGCATTCGGCCCGCATGCATTCGTCGACATTCGTCCACCGGTTTGGTCCACCGGTGAGACGGACCTGAACCCTGCCGTGCGGTAAAAGGTGTTTTTCAACGCCGCACGGCAAAAACACGCGCCGGACCGCTGCAAAGCCCCGCCAGCGCGGAATGGCTGGGCTAGAATGGCTGCTCGATTTTTTTGGCCTTCTCTTCCGGACAAGCAGAATGAGCAGCAAGACCAGCGGTGATGCACCGCAACACGCCCCCAACAGCCCCGAAGCGCAACTGCGCCTGGCCGCGCTGGAATACCACCGCAGCCCGACCAAGGGGAAGATCCAGGTAACGGCCACGAAGGCGCTGTCCAACCAGCGCGACCTGTCGCTGGCCTATTCGCCGGGCGTGGCGTATGCCTGCGAGGAAATCCACAAGGACCCGTCGATGGCCGCCGAGTACACCTCGCGCGGCAACCTCGTGGCGGTCATCACCAACGGTACCGCCGTGCTGGGCCTGGGCGACATCGGCCCGCTGGCCGGCAAGCCGGTGATGGAAGGCAAGGGCTGCCTGTTCAAGAAGTTTGCCGGCATCGACGTGTTCGACATCGAGCTGGATGCCCGCGACCCGGACAAGATCGTCGAGATCGTGGCCGCGCTGGAGCCCACGCTGGGTGGCGTGAACCTGGAGGACATCAAGGCGCCCGAGTGCTTCTACATCGAGAAGCAACTGCGCGAGCGCATGAACATTCCGGTCTTCCACGATGACCAGCACGGCACGGCGATCATCTCGGCCGCCGCGCTGCTGAACGGCCTGAAGGTCGTGGGCAAGGAAATCGGCAAGGTCAAGCTGGCCGTCTCGGGCGCCGGCGCCGCCGCCATTGCCTGCCTGGACACCATGGTCAGCCTGGGCGTGAAGCGCGAGAACGTCTACGTGGTCGATTCGAAGGGCGTGATCTTCCAGGGCCGCGACGCCAACATGGAAGCCAACAAGGCCCGCTACGCGCAGGACACGTCGGACCGCACGCTGGCCGATATCGTCAAGGGCGCCGACGTTTTCCTGGGCTGCTCCACGGCGGGCGTGCTGACCGGCGACATGGTGAAGACCATGGCCGACCGGCCGATCATCCTGGCGCTGGCCAACCCGGAGCCGGAAATCCGCCCGGAAGTGGCCAAGGCCGCGCGCCCGGACTGCATCATCGCCACCGGCCGTTCGGACTATCCGAACCAGGTGAACAACGTGCTGTGCTTCCCGTACATCTTCCGTGGCGCGCTCGATTGCGGCGCGACGAAGATCACCGAGGAAATGAAGCTGGCCTGCGTGAAGGCCATCGCCGAGCTGGCCGAGGCCGAGCTGAACGATGCCGTGGCCGCCGCCTACGGTGGCCGCGAGCTGAAGTTCGGCCCCGACTACATCATCCCGACGCCGTTCGACCAGCGCCTGATCGAGAAGATCGCGCCGGCCGTGGCCAAGGCCGCCGAGGAGTCCGGCGTGGCCACGCGTCCGATCAAGGACCTGGAAGCCTACCGCCAGCAACTGTCGAGCTACGTCTACCACACCGGCCTGATCATGAAGCCGGTGTTCTCGGGCGCCAAGGCCGCGCCCAAGCGCGTGGCCTATGCCGAGGGCGAGGAAGAGCGCGTGCTGCGCGCCGTGCAGGGCGTGGTCGACGAGGGCCTGGCGCGTCCGATCCTGATCGGCCGCCCGCACGTGATCCAGATGCGCATCGAGAAGGCCGGCCTGCGCCTGCGTCCCGGTGTCGACTTCGAGCTGATCAATCCGGAAGACGATCCGCGCTACCGCGCCTATCACGAGGAATACCACGCGCTGCGCGGCCGCGACGGCGTGACGCCGGACATGGCCAAGGTGGCGCTGCGCCGCTCGAACACGCTGATCGGCACGATGCTGATGCACATGGGCGATGCCGACGCGCTGCTGTGCGGCACAGTGGGCCGTTTCGAGGCGCATCTGGAGCACGTGCGCGACGTGATCGGCCTGGCGCCGGACGCCAAGGTGTTCGCCGCCATGAACGCGCTGATGCTGGAAAAGCACACGCTGTTCATCACCGACACGTTCGTGAACGACGACCCGAGCGCCGAGGAACTGGCCGCCATCGCGCAGCTTGCCGCCAAGGAGATTGCGCGCTTCGGCCTGCATCCGAAGCTGGCGATGATGTCGCACTCGATGTTCGGCTCGTCGACGCGTCCGTCGGCGCGCAAGATGCGCGAGGCAGCGGCCATCCTGGCGCGCGTGGCGCCGGAGCTGGAAGTGGAAGGCGAGATGCAGGGCGACGCCGCGCTGGACGAGGACGTGCGCCGCCACTTCCTGCCCAACACCAAGCTCGTGGGCAGCGCCAACCTGCTGGTCATGCCCACGCTGGACGCGGCCAACATCGCGTTCAACCTGCTCAAGATGACGGGCGGCCAGGGCGTGACCGTGGGCCCGATCCTGCTGGGCGCGGCCAAGCCGGTGCACATCCTGAATCCGCAGGCCACCACGCGCCGCATCGTCAACATGACGGCCGTGGCCGTGGCCGAGGCGGGCGCGATCCGCTAAGGCCGCGCCGGGCCTGATCTGCACGGCGTGCAGGTCTGATGGTCGCAAAAGGAAACCGGGCCGCGAGGGGCAATCCTCGCGGCCCGGTTTTTTTGTCGGTGCGCTGGCACGTCTGCCGGGGTGTCAGCGCGTCGGCGGGTCAGTACGCACGGGTCGTGCGCCCTAGCCGGTGCATTGCCGCTATTGCAGCACGTTGTACTGCTCCCGCATCACCACGATGATCGAGCGGGCCGCGGCCATCTGCTGTGCCAGATCGTCGAAGGTGTCCTGGCGAAAATCGACCTCAGCGCTCCAGTTGCAACCGGTATGGTCGGGCTGATGCACGCGCATGGCGTGCAGCTCCACCTCGCCGCATTCCGGGTTGTTGTCCAGGCACTGGCTCAGGATGGCCATCAGTTCCGATCGGGATTTCACATAGCGCCGCATGCGTCACCTCACTCGTCCTGGTTTACGTGGTCCGGCACACAGTCCGGAAGACCAATCTAGGTAGAAGAGGGGGCGGTAGCCAATTGAATCGGCCTATGAAGCAGGGGCTTCCGATCCTGCTGCAGTCGCGCGAATTTGCGCTGCGGCGCAGCATTGTGGCGGATCGGGCCGGGTTGCGCGCAAGAAAAAGCCTGCCGCGCGGGCAGGCTTTTGTGACGGCGCCGAGACTGGCGGCAGGCGTCAGAACTTGTGGCGCACGCCCACGCCGAAGCTGTCGCCGTGTTCCACGCCCGTGACCTTGTCGTAGAAGTAGGCCGCGTAGACGTCGGTGCGCTTCGACAGGTTGTAGTCGTAGGCCACCGCGAACGTGTTGCGCTTGATGCTGGTGACTTCGTTCAGCACGCGGCCGAACGTGTACGACGCCAGCACGTTGCCCGCGCCCACCGGCACCGAGACGCCGGCCTGGCCGTCGATGTGCTTGATGTCGCCGGTGGCGCTGGTCGTGAAGTCCGTCTTGATGTACTGGCCCTGCAGGAAGGCCTTCACGAACTTGAAGTCGTACGACAGGCCGGCCTGCACGGCCGACTGCTTGTCCAGGTTGGCCAGGGCCGGGTTCTGCGGGTCGAACGGCGCCACGTCGAACTTGACCTGCTGGAACGCCACGGTGGCAGCCAGGTTGCCCGAGAAGTAGGTCATGTTGCCGCCCCACTTGTTCTTGCTGTTGCTGCCCGCCGCCTCGCCCGCGCCGTAGATCAGGTTGGCGGTCAGGCCGCCGAACGTGGGCGTGGAGTAGACGATCGAGTTGTTCCAGCCCGAATCGCCGATGATGCCCGGATCGTAGAGGCCCGTACCCGGCGTGCCGAAGTACGTGTGGAAGATCATCGGGCTGAAGACGTACGAGTCGATCAGCGGGTTGAACAGGATCGTCGAGACAAAGTACGGCGTGGTGTTGCGGCCCAGCTTCAGCGCGCCGTAGCGGTCGTTCTGCAGGCCGACGTAGGCGTTGCGGCTGAACAGCGAGTCGCCGTTGAAGCGGCCCGAGCTGCCCGAATCGGTACGGAAGAAGCCGTTCAGGTCGAAGATGGCCTTGGTGCCCATGCCCAGGTCCTCGGTACCCTTGATGCCCCAGTACGACGTCTGCATGCCGCCCGAGTTGGCCACGTAGGCGCGCTCGCCCGTGCCCGGGCTCTTGATGCCGCCGACGAACATGTCGGCCTGGCCGTACAGCGTGACGCTGGACTGGGCCAGGGCCGCGCCGGAGAAGAGGGTGGCCGCGATTGCCGCCAGCTTGATGGCCGGCTTGTACTGCTTTGTCATGTAAGACCTCCGTGGTTGTGATGCTGCTCAGAACGTTTTCGTTGTGTGCCGGAACCCTTGACTGGGCTTCTTCTGCTTTGTCCCTTGGCCGCGCACGGAAGTCTGACGGTGCAGTGGGGACCGGCGCGGCCGGGACTTTGTTGGACGGCGACGCGGGTCGCCGAACGTTCCTGAATTTCTCTCTCTTGACTGCCGTGGATTTTTTTTCAGGCGGATACTAAGTCGTTCAGGCGGAACTGCGCAATGCGGTGGATCTGGTTGATGCAAGTTTGCAACTCGACCGAGGGCTCGTTGTCGAGGCGCCTTGCAAAAGCGTCGATGATCCCGTGGCGGTCGTAGCCGCGCACGGCCAGGATGAACGGGAAGCCGAACTTGCGGTTGTAGGCCGCGTTCAGGTCCTGCAGGTGCTGGAATTCCTCCGGCGTGCACTGGTCCAGCCCGGCGCCGGCCTGCTCGCGCGTCGATTCGGCCGTCAGCTCGCCGCGCACGGCCGCCTTGCCCGCCAGCTCCGGGTGGGCGCGCACCAGCTTGAGCTGGGCGTCCTGGCCCGCTGCATCCACCGCGGCGCGCAGCGCGCCGGCCAGTTCCGCCGTGTTGGCGAACGGACGCTGCCGGGCCGCGGCCTCGGCGAACCAGGGCGAGTGTTCGTAGATGCCGCCCAGCACCTTGACGAACTCGGGCTCGGGCATCGCGTTCAGCTGGGTAATCGTGTAGTGCATCTGGCTCATGCCTGGCTCCGGTACGGGTGGGTGTCGATCCAGTGGCGGGCGATGTCCACGCGCCGCGTGATCCAGACCTTGTCGTGCGACTGGACGTAGTCCAGGAACCGCTGCAGCGCGCGAAACCGGCCCGGCCGGCCCAGCAGGCGGCAGTGCATGCCGATCGACAGCATCTTGGGCTGGTCCAGCCCGCTGGGGTCGCCCTCGGCGTACAGCACGTCGAACGCGTCCTTCAGGTACTGGAAGAACTGCTCGCCCGTGTTGAAGCCCTGCGGCGTGGCAAAGCGCATGTCGTTGGAGTCCAGCGTGTAGGGCACCACCAGGTGGGGCTTCTTCTCGCCGCCGGCGACTTCCACCTCGGTCCAGAAGGGCAGGTCGTCGCCGTAGTAGTCCGAGTCGTACAGCAGGTCGCCGTGCTCCACCACCAGCCGGCGCGTGTTGGGGCTGTCGCGGCCCGTGTACCAGCCCAGCGGCATCTCGCCGGTCAGGTCCTTGATGATCTGCATGCCGATGCGCATGTGCTCGCGCTCGGTGGCCTCGTCGATGCCCTGGTAGTGGATCCAGCGCCAGCCGTGGCAGGCGATCTCGTGGCCCAGCTCGACGAAGGCGCGCGTCAGTTCCGGATGGCGCTGCAGCGCCATCGACACGCCGAAGATCGTCAGCGGCAGCTTGCGCTGCTCGAACTCGCGCAGGATGCGCCAGACGCCCGCGCGCGACCCGTATTCGTAGATGCCTTCCATGCTCATGTGCCGGGCGGGGTAGGCCGCGGCACCGACGATCTCGGACAGGAACTGCTCGGACGCGGCGTCGCCGTGCAGCACGCAGTTCTCGCCGCCTTCCTCGTAATTGAGCACGAACTGCAGCGCGATACGCGCGCCGCCCGGCCAGCGGGCGTGCGGCGGGCGGGCGCCGTAGCCGATGAGATCGCGTGGATAGTTATCGTGTGTCATCTGTTGTGTCTGCTTCAGGAGAGAAATCTGCGGCCTGCAGGGGTCGGTCCCGGAGCGCGCTGCATGACGCAAAGCGCGTGCCAGAGGCCGCCCGGTGCAGGCGGCAACGTACGCGGCAGGCGGAGCGGAACGCAGCGGATTGTCCGCGCCCGATTGTCGCGTGCGATTGTCAGGGGTCAATGGTCGGCGGGGTTACTCCGTGCCATGGCTGTTCGCGGCGGCGTTGCGCATGGCTTCCTCGGCCGACTGCATGCCGTTGAAGAACAGGTTCAGCACCACGGCCACGATGGTGCCCAGCACGATGCCGCTGTGCGTGAACGGGTCGGTCCACTTGGGCAGGTACTGGAACAGCGTGGGCGCCAGCGTGGGGATCATGCCGAAGCCGATGGAGATCGCCACGATGAACAGGTTGTGGCGGTTGCGGTTGAAATCGCAGCTGCCCAGGATGCGGATGCCGGTGGCCGCGACCATGCCGAACATCACGATGCCGGCGCCGCCCAGCACGAACTGCGGCACCGACGCCACCACGTGGGCCATCTTCGGGAACAGGCCGAACGCGATCAGGATCAGGCCGCCGGCGGCCGCCACGTAGCGCGAGCGCACGCCGGTCACGGTGACCAGCCCCACGTTCTGCGAGAACGACGTGTACGGGAACGTGTTGAACACGCCGCCGATGACCGTGCCCAGGCCGTCGGCGCGCAGGCCGGCGGTCAGGTCCTTCGGGCTCAGCCGGCGGCCGGTGATGTCGGACAGCGCCAGGAACATGCCGGTGGACTCGACCAGCGTGATCAGCATCACGATGCACATCGACAGGATCGCGGTGAGCTGGAACGTCGGCATGCCGAAGTGCAGCGGCGTGATGACGGCCACGAAGCTGGCTTCGTGCAGGCCCTCGAACGACACCTTGCCGAACGCCATTGCCACGAACGTGCCGATGATGATGCCCAGCAGCACCGCGCAGTTGGCCACCAGGCCGCGCCCGTAGCGCGTCAGCAGCAGGATCACCAGCAGCGTCAGGCCGGCGATGGCCAGGTTGCCCAGGTCGCCGTAGGCCAGGTTCGGCACGTCCTTGACCACGCCGTCGATGACCGCCCGCGTGGTGGGCTGGCCGCCGCCGGCCCAGTTGATGCCCACGCGCATCAGCGACACCCCGATCAGCGTGATCACGGTGCCGGTCACCACGGGCGGGAACAGCCCCAGCATGCGCCCCATCATCGGCGCGATCAGGATGCCGAAGAGCCCGGACGCAATCACCGCGCCATAGATGCCCAGCAGGCCCACGTTGGGGTCGGTGCCGATGGCGATCATCGGCGCCACCGACGCGAACGTCACGCCCATCATCACGGGCATGCGGATGCCGAACTTCCAGAAGCCGATGGCCTGGATCAGCGTGGCCAGGCCGGCCGCGAAGAGGTCGGCATTGATCAGGAACGCGAGCTGGTCCTTCGGCAGCTTGAGCGCCCCGCCGACGATGAGCGGAACGGCAACAGTACCGGCATACATCACCAGCACGTGCTGCAGGCCCAGCGCCAGCAACCGCCCGGAGGGCAGCCGCTCGTTTGTCTGGTCCGTGGGGACCGTGGTGCTTGCGGAATTCATGGATGTGTCTCCTCTCCGATTGGTTTCGATGGGAACGCGCGCCGGGTTTTGCCCGTGACCGCTTTTGTCGATGCCTCTTGTGACGGGCGATTGTTGGCGGTTCTTGTCCGGCTGCCTGCCGCGCCTCTGGCGGGCGTGGATGCGGCGGGCAGCGGGTGGGCCTGCATCGGCAACAGGGGTGTGCTGTTGCCCGGCGGCGGGAACACCGTGCTAGGTGGAGCGGCCCAGCACGCTGCGAAGATCGAAGTTGCCGGGCTCGTCCGGCTGCACGCGGTCAGCGCAGGCGCCAAGGTGGTGCGCCATGCGCGACTGCGCCAGGGCGGCGTCGCCCTGTTCCAGTGCGTCAAGAATGTCGTCGTGCTCGTCGAACGAGCACGCGTTGTGGCCGGGGGCCTCCACGCTGGCGATCATCAGCGTGGTGCGCGACACCAGCCGCCGCATCATCGTCACCAGCAGCGCGTTGCCGGACAGGTCGGCCAGCGCGGTATGGAATTCGGCGGACAGGCGGATCCAGGTAGGCCGCTCGTGCGTGAGAAACGCCTGGCGCTCGTCGGCCACCATCTTGCGCAGCGGCGCGATCACCGCGCGCACGTTCGGCATGGCGGCCAGTTTTTCCAGCACGGCGCGCTCCAGCATCTGGCGCAGCTCGAACATGTCGTGCGCCTCGTCGGTCGACGGGCTGGCGATGAAGGCGCCTCGGTTGGGCTCCAGGTCGACCATGCCGTCGGCGGCCAGCCGGGACAGCACCTTGCGCACGGTGTGGCGCGCGGTGGCATAGATCTCGCACAGCGAATGCTCGGTGAGCTTGGTGCGCGGCGGCAGGCGGTGCTCCATGATCGCGTCGTAGATCTCGTGATACATGCGCTCTTCCACCGACCCCTTGCGGGCGGGCTTGTTGTCTAGGGACGCGGGCAGCGCGTCGGCGGCGATCAGCTTGAGATTCTTGGACATCCTGGACACTCGCAATGCAGGGGAGGCGATGGTCAGCGATCGTAGCGAGCCGTTCACAGACCAACATCAAGCGTTTTGATATCGATCATTTGGCTGCGCCGATCTAAAAATTGTTGACAATTATTTGGATATGCAAGCACCATTGTCAACAAAACCGACCCAGGTTTTCGACAACTACGGGTAATTACCGAGTTGTCTAACGGATAGGGCAGGCGCATTGTCGCCTCGCACCAATCCAGCGCCGGGATGCGTTGAAACACGTACCGAGCGGGCACCATTTCCCACAAATGGTGCTAGTGAAGGCAGCGGCGCCCCTCACAACCCACATTCCAAAGGAAGAACAGGATGGGACGCTTGACCACTCACGTTCTCGACACTGCCGCCGGGACGCCCGGTGCCGGCATGTCGGTTACCCTGCATAAAATTGTCGACAATCGTCGCGAGACCCTGAAGTCGATTCGGACCAACCACGATGGCCGTGCCGACCAGCCGCTGCTGGAAGGCGCCGACCTGCAACCGGGCGTCTACGAACTCGACTTCGGTGCCGGTGACTACTTCCGTGCCCAGGGCGTCAAGCTGCCCGAACCGGCCTTCCTCGACGTGGTGACGCTGCGCTTCGGCATTGCCGACACGGCCGCGCACTACCACGTGCCGCTGCTGGTGTCGCCGTGGTCGTACTCGACCTACCGCGGCAGCTGAGACAAGGCGGACGGGAACAAGGAGACAAGTCATGGAAGGCTACATTCTCGACTGGGCCAATCTGCTCTTGCGCTGGCTGCACGTCATCACGGCGATTGCCTGGATCGGCTCGTCGTTCTACTTCGTCTGGCTCGACAACAGCCTGACGCGCCCCACGGACGCCGGGCTCAAGGACAAGGGCGTCGATGGCGAACTCTGGGCCGTGCACGGCGGCGGGTTCTACAACCCCCAGAAGTACCTGACCGCGCCGAAGTCGCTGCCCGAGAACCTGCACTGGTTCTACTGGGAGTCGTACTCCACGTGGATGAGCGGCTTCGCGCTGCTGGTGGTGCTGTACCTGTTCAACGCCAGCACCTTCCTGATCGACAAGAACGTCTACGACATGTCGCCCGGCGCGGCCGTGGGCTTCGCGGTGTCGTACCTGATCGTGGGCTGGGTGGTCTATGACGCCATCTGCCGGATCTTCGGCAAGAGCGACCGGACGGTGGGCATCCTGGTGGCGATCTACGTGGGCGTGGCCGCCTACGTGGCGTGCCATATCTTCTCGGGCCGCGCGGCGTTCCTGCTGACCGGCGCGATGATCGCCACGATCATGAGCGCGAACGTGCTGTTCTGGATCATCCCGGGGCAGCGCAAGGTGGTGGCGGCGCTCAAGGCCGGCCAGCCGGTGGACCCAATCCACGGCAAGCGCGGCAAGCAGCGCAGCGTGCACAACACGTACTTCACGCTGCCGGTGCTGTTCGCGATGCTGTCGAACCACTACAGCATGACCTACGCGGCCAAGAACAACTGGGTGGTGCTGATCCTGGTCATGCTGGCCGGCGTGCTGATCCGCCAGTTCTTCATCCTCAAGCACAAGGGCAAGATCAACATCGCGTGGCCGGCCGCCGGCGTGGCGTGCCTGGGGCTGGTGGCGTTCCTGATCGCGCCGCAGCCGCGCCCGCAGGTGGCGCAGGGCGAAGGCGCCGCCAACGCGGTGAGCTTCGTCAAGGTGCAGGAGATCATGAACTCGCGCTGCGTGCAGTGCCATGCCGCGCAGCCGAAGATGATGCCGACGGCCGCCAAGGGCATCAAGCTCGATACCGTGGACGACATCAAGTCGCACGCCCAGCTCATCTACCAGCAGGCCGTGCAGCAGAAGGCGATGCCGCTGGGCAACGTCACGCAGATCACGGACGACGAACGCGCGCTGCTGGGCCAGTGGTTCGAGGGCGGCGCCAAGACGACCAACTGATTACGACCGGGCATCGGTGATCGACGGTCCGGAGGCTGCGCAGTCGGCAGCCGGCTGTACCGGACCGGCGAGGGTTTGAACGGGGCTTCGGCCCCGTTTTTTTATCAGCGTCCGACGTTGAACAGCGCCAGCAGTCCCAGCACCAGGAAGATCGCGGCGGCGATCTTGTGGACCAGGGCAATCGGCATCCGGTTCGCGAACTTCTCGCCCAGCATCACGGCCGGTGCATTGGCCAGCATCATGCCGAACGTCGTGCCTGCCACCACCGCCAGCACCTCGCCATGGAAGCGGGCCGCCAGCGCCACGGTGGCGATCTGCGTCTTGTCGCCCATCTCGGCAAAGAAGAAGGCCACGATCGTGGTGCCCAGGATGCCCAGCGCGCCCTTGACCGGCTTCGCTTCCTCGGCCTCGTCGAGCTTGTCGGGAATCAGCATCCACGCGGCCATCGCAATAAAGCCAAGACCGAGGATCCAGCGCAGCAGGTTGGCGCCCAGGACCTGGGTGATCCAGCCACCAAGGGCGCCGGCAAAGCCGTGGTTGACCAGCGTGGCGATCAGGATGCCGAGGATGATGGGAAGGGGCTTGCGATACCGCGCGGCCAGCACGAGGGACAGCAACTGCGTCTTGTCGCCCATTTCGGCGAGCGCGACGATACCTGTGGAGACGAGGAATGATTCCATTGTTATTGGTGTAAAACCGGGCCGCCTGCGCATCTTGCGAGATGCCAATGACACACACCTTTCCCGGCCCGGCCAGAAAGGTATGGTCATCGGTCTCGCCAGGCGCTGGACACAAGGTCCAAGGCTGCGCACGCCATAACCGCTTCGCGGTCAAGTCTGTTGACGTACGCCCCTGTCCTCCGGGTGCCGCATTGCGCGGCGCGGTGGGATCAGGGCGGCTACTCCCCAATGGAGCCCGCATTGTAGCCAGACCGTCGGCGAATGTCCAACGATCTGGCGGAACTACGATCGAATTGAGAAGGGTTCTCAGGCAGGCACGGGGGCGTTCTCGCTGGTCTGGCGACCGCGGAAATCGGTCCAGCACAGGGCCTTGAAGTCGTAGAGCTTGCAGTGCCGCGCGGTACGGAAGTACCAGCGCCACGAGAACTTCTCGATGATGATCCGCCCCGGCAGCGCGTGCTCCAGCAGGGCCTGCGCGCGCTTCAGCCGGTACAGCGGCACGCTCATGTCCACGTGGTGCGCCGTGTGTTCCATGATGTGGTGCAGCGCCGCGCCGATGCCCATGCCGAAGCGCAGGTGCACGGTCGTCGAGACGAACGGCTGGGCCTTGGCCCACATCGCCTTGGTGTCGTACCACGCCACGCTGGTATGGGTGTGGTGGACGTAGAGCACGAAGCCAACCGTCGTGTTCCAGACCAGGAACGGCAGCACGAAGCCGGTGCCGACCATCAGCAGCACCGACTGCCCCGTGGCGACGGCCAGCCATGCCAGCGCGCCGATCCACAGCGCGCCGAAGGCGGCCACCAGCGTGCAGTCCCAAAGGAAGATCGCGCGGCGCGTGGCCATCTGGCGCTTGCTCGGGAAGAACAGCTTGAACCACCAGATCTCGATCAGGTAGTACAGGCCGGCGCCGAAGCCGTTGCGGTAGATGCGCTCCATCACGCGGCGGCGGCGCGGCAGCGCGCGGAATTCGTCGAGCGAGTAGGGCGCCCAGACGAAGTCGAAGCCCTTGAGGTTGGTATAGCCGTGGTGCACCACGTTGTGGCCCACTTCCCACAGGCTGTACGGCGTCAGCGACGGCAGGAAGGTCAGCCGGCCCAGCCACTTGTTCAGGCCGCGGTGGTCGGTCAGGCTCTGGTGGCAGGCGTCGTGACCGATGATGAACAGCCGCGCGATGATCAGCCCGGCCAGCACGCCGAGGCCCACCTTGGCCCACCATGCCGACAGCAGCACCACGCCGGCCAGCACCGCGAAGAACAGCGCGTAGTCGAACGCGAACAGCAGCAGCGCGCGCGACGTGCTGCGGCGTCCCAGCGGGATCAGCCAGCTTCGGATGGTCTTGCGGTTGGGGAACGGGGCCTCGAACGCGATGGGCTCGGGCAGTGGCACGTCGCCGGCATGCGGGCGACGCTGGGAGGCGGTGGACGGGGCGGCGGCGGGAGGCGGCGCGCCGCCGTCCGTCGGGGAAAGGGTCTGGGATCTGGCAGTCATCAAGGCTTCAGCGAGTCGGAATGCAGGGGGCGCCCATTTGCGTGGGCGCACGAATGCGACAGGCTATAAGGCTTGGATGACGATTGTGTTGATGCTGATCAAGACATTGGGTCTGAAAGGGGCTTCGGCGTCCCATGCGAAGCCGGAGCCGCTTGATCGGCGGGGCGGCGCGCCGGCGGCGTGCTCAGGCAGCCACCGGCTGCGCGGCTTCGCCCATCACGTACACGCTGTCGATGACGCGGTCGTCGCCCAGCATCGCGAACGCGAACAGTTGCTCTTCCAGCGTCTCCGAGCGGCTGCTGCGGCGCGCGATCAGCGGCGTGGCATCGGGGTCCAGCACCACGAAATCGGCCTCGCAGCCCACCTCGAAACTGCCGATGCGGTCCTGCCAGCCCAGCGCCTCGGCCGCCGCGCGCGTGGCCAGGTAGAACATGCGCAGCGCCGTCAGGTGGTAGCCGCCCATGCGCGCCACCTTGTGGGCGGCGTTCATCGTGCGGAACATCGAGAACGACGTGCCGCCGCCCACGTCGGTGGCCAGCGTCACGTTCAGGCGGTTGGCGTCGGACTGGTGGAAGTCGTAGAACCCGCTGCCCAGGAACAGGTTCGACGTGGGGCAGTGGGCCACGGCCGCGCCGCTGTCGGCCAGGCGGCGGCGGTCCTCGGGGTCCAGGTAGATCGCGTGGCCGTAGAACGCGCCCGGGCGCAGCAGGCCGTAGCGGTCGTAGACGTCCAGGTAGCTGCGCGCGTCCGGGAACAGCTCGGCCACCCATTTCACCTCGTCGCGGTTCTCGGCCACGTGCGTCTGGATGAAGACGTCGTCATGCGCGCGCGCCAGCTCGCCGCAGGCGGCAAGCTGGGCTTCGGTGGACGTGGGCGCGAAGCGCGGCGTGATGGCGTAGGCCAGCCGGTCCTTGCCGTGCCACTTCGAGATCAGGTCGGCCGATTCGCGCGCGCCGGATGCGGCCGTGTCCTGCAGGAAATCGGGACAGTTGCGGTCCATCAGCACCTTGCCGGTGATCATCCGCAGGTTGCGCGCCTGGCTGGCCGCGAACAGCGCGTCGGCCGACTGCGCGTGCACGGTGCTCCAGACCATCGCCGTGGTCGTGCCGTTGCGCAGCAGTTCGTCGGTGAAGAAGTCGGCCACGCCGCGCGCGTAGGTGGCGTCGCTGAAGCGGCGCTCCTCGGGGAACGTGTAGGTGTCCAGCCAGTGCAGCAGGCCCGGCGACGGCGACGCGATGATGTCGGTCTGCGGGTAGTGCACGTGCGTGTCGATGAAGCCCGGGACGATCAGCTTGCCGCGATGGTCGACCAGCTCGGCGCCGGCCGGCACCTCGTGCGCCAGCGTGGCGTACGGGCCCACGGCGGCCACGCGCCCGGCGGTCACGATCATCAGGCCGTCTTCCCAATACTGATAAGCGTCCTCGTGGAACTGCGGATCGCGCAGGAAATGGAGGATGCGGCCGCGGATGGCGCGGGTGACGGCACCGTTGGTGCGGGGGGGCGGGGGAAGTCGTCATCGTCTTGTCTCGGGGCGGCCGGCGCCCCGCCCGTGCCTTGGCAGGCAGCGGGCGCGGCATCCGGCATTCTGGGATAGGCGTCCGCGTCAGCCCGTGGAACTCACATGGGCCGCCGCGGGCGGGGACATCGGCGGCGCCGACCAGAAATGGTCGACCTCCGCCAGGAATTCGGCCTTCTGCTTCTCCGGCAGGAAGGCCGCTTCAAAACTGTTGCGCGCCAGCTTGTGGGCGTCGGCGGCGTCCAGCGGCAGCGCGTCGAACGTGGCTTCCCAGTTGGCGTTCATGTAGCCGCCAAAGTAGGCCGGGTCGTCCGAATGCAGCGTCACGGCCACGCCCGCGTCCAGCAGATGCTTCAGAGAGTGGTCGCGCAGGTCTGGATACACCTTGAGCTTCTGGTTCGACAGCGGGCAGACCGTCAGCGCCACGCGCTCTCGCGCCAGCCGCGCAACCAGCGCCGCGTCGTCGATGGCCCGCACGCCGTGGTCGATCCGCTCCACCTTGAGGATGTCCAGCGCGTCGGTCACGTACTGCGCCGGGCCTTCCTCGCCCGCGTGGGCCACCAGGCGCAGGCCCAGCGCCTTGGCGCGGGCAAACACCCGCGCGAACTTCTCGGGCGGGTTGCCGCGCTCCGACGAATCCAGTCCCACGCCGACAAAGCGGTCGCGGTAGGGCAGCGCGGCCTCCAGCGTGGCGAACGCGTCTTCCTCGGACAGGTGGCGCAGGAAGCAGAGGATCAGGCTGCTCGAAAAATCGTACTCGGTGCGCGCCTGTGCCAGCGCGTCCGAGATGCCGTCGATCACGGTGCCGATCGGCACGCCGCGCTCGGTGTGGGTCTGCGGGTCGAAGAAGATCTCGGCATGGCGGACGTTGTCGGCCACGGCGCGCTGCACGTAGGCCATTGTCATGTCGAAGAAGTCTTCCTCGGTCAGCAGCACGCTGGCGCCGGCGTAGTAGATGTCCAGGAACGACTGCAGGTCGCTGAACGCATAGGCGGCGCGCAGCGCCTCCACGTCGGGGTAGGCCAGGCTGACGTTGTTGCGCTGGGCCAGCCGGAAGATCAGCTCGGGTTCGAGCGTGCCTTCGATATGCACGTGCAGTTCGGCCTTGGGAGTTCGGCGGATTTTGTCCGCCAGCGCGGCATCGATGGTCATGGGGCCTCTTTTCTATGCTGACAGCCGCACGGGCGGCTGTGCTGTTACGGAAGCACCGTCTCCAGCCGCTGGGCGCGCAGCGCCGCAATGCGCTGCTCGCGCACCTGCAGTAGCTGGGCGACGATGGCAACCGCAATCATAGCCGGAGCCTTGTCCGTAATGCCCGCCACACCCATCGGGCAGGTCATTTCCGGCAGCCGCGCCGGGTCCACGCCGTGCTCCACCATCCGGTGCTCGAACCTGGCCCGCTTGGTCCGCGAACCGATCAGCCCGAAATAGGCGAAATCCGTGCGGCGGAAGATGCGCTCGCAGAGCTGCTGGTCCAGCGCGTGGCTGTGGGTCATGACGATGAAGTACGCGCCCGGCGGCGCCTGGTCGACCACGGCCTCGGGCGTGTCGGTCGGCTCGGCCTCGATGGTGTCGGGCAGCCCGGCCGGGAACAGCGTGTCGCGCTCGTCCACCCAGTGCACGTGACAGGGCAGCGTGGACAGCACTTTTACCAGCGCATGGCCGACGTGGCCCGCGCCAAACAGCACCACGTGCATGGCGTCGGGCACCAGCGTGTCGATCCACGTCCCGTCGCCCTGCAGCGCCGCCGTGGCCAACTGGGCGCGGCTCGGCGCAAAGCCGACCGGGCCGGCGGGCGGCACCACGCGCTCGATTGCCCGGCCGGCCCGGAACGCGGCCTGCACGGCGTCCAGCCACTGCAGGTCGGCCTCGTCCAGTACTTCGAACGCCAGCTTGACCACGCCGCCGCAGCACTGGCCCAGCGCCGGCCCCAGCGCGATGCGCTCGATGCGCCGCGGCGGGTTGCCGCGCACGTGGCGGTTGGCCAGCATCGCGCGGGCGATGTCCATGCCGCGCCATTCGAGATGGCCGCCGCCGATGGTGCCGACCAGGTCGTCGGCCGTGACCAGCATGCGGATGCCGGCCTCGCGCGGCGCGGAGCCCTTGACGTCGACGATGGTGACCATCGCCACGGGTACGCCGGCGCGCACCCAGCGGGCGGCGTCGGCAAAGCGGAACGGCTTGAGCGGGGCGTCCTGCATGGTAGGTCTCCGTCGCGTCAGGCCGGCACGCCGGCGGCGGCCTGCACGGCCTCCACGGCGTCCAGGATGGCTTCGCTGGTGGCCGGGGCGCGCAGCGGCGGGTTGACCCGGTAGTCGCCCACGGCCGCGACGGCGTCGCGGATGGCGAAGAACACCGAGAACGGCAGCAACAGCGGCGGCTCGCCCACGGCCTTCGAGCGGTGGATGCTGTCCTCGACGTTGGCGTTCTGGAACAGCCGCACGTGAAAGCCCTCGGGCACGTCGTTGATCGTCGGGATCTTGTAGGTCGACGGCGCGTGGGTCATCAGCTTGCCGTTCGGGTTCCACCACAGTTCCTCGGTGGTCAGCCAGCCCATGCCCTGCACGAACGCGCCTTCCACCTGGCCGATGTCGATGGCCGGGTTCAGCGACTTGCCGGCGTCGTGCAGCGCGTCGGCGCGCAGCAGCTTCCATTCGCCGGTCAGCGTGTCGACGATCACCTCCGAGCACGCGGCGCCGTAGGCGTAGTAGTAGAACGGCCGGCCGTGCAGCGCCTTCTGGTCCCAGTACAGCTTGGGCGTGGTGTAGAAGCCGTCCGACCAGAGCTGCACGCGGGCGATGTAGGCCTCGCGCACCAGTTCGTTGAACGGCAGCCGCAGCTCGCCGGCAATCACCAGGTCGTCGTTGAAGCGGATGTCGGCGGGCGTCACGCCGGCCTTGCGCGCGGCAAAGTCGGCCAGCCGCTCGCGGATCTGGCGCGCGGCGTCCTGGGCGGCCTTGCCGTTCAGGTCGGCGCCGGTGGACGCGGCCGTGGCCGACGTGTTGGCCACCTTGCTGGTATCGGTGGCCGTCACGCGCACGCGCTCCATGCGGATGCCCAGCTCGTGCGCCACCACCATCGCCACCTTGGTGTTCAGCCCCTGGCCCATCTCGGTGCCGCCGTGGTTCACCAGCACCGACCCGTCGTTGTAGACGTGCACCAGCGCGCCGGCCTGGTTGTAGTGCGCCACGTTGAACGAGATGCCGAACTTGACCGGCGTGATCGCGATGCCCTTTTTCAGCACCGGGCTCTTTGCGTTGAACGCGCGGGTGGCCGCGCGGCGGGCCTGGTAGCCCGACGACGCCACCAGTTCGTCGATCAGCTCGTGGATGACGTTGTCCTCCACGGTCTGGCCGTACGGCGTGACGTTGCGCTCGCCCTTGCCGTAGAAGTTGGCGCGGCGCACGTCCAGCGAATCCTTGCCGATGTTGCGCGCCACGTTGTCCAGGATGTACTCCACCGCGAACGCGCCCTGCGGGCCGCCAAAGCCCCGGAACGCCGTGTTGCTCTGCGTGTTGGTCTTGCCGCAGTAGCCGTCGATCTGCACGTGCGGCAGCCAGTAGGCGTTGTCGAAGTGGCAGATGGCGCGGGTCATGACCGGGCCGGACAGGTCGGCGGAGAAACCCGCGCGCGACACCATCTCCACGCGCACGGCCTCCAGCCGGCCCTCGTCGTCGTGGCCGACATCGAAGTCGAACGTGAAGTCGTGGCGCTTGCCGGTGATCATCATGTCGTCGTCGCGGTCCGGACGCAGCTTGACCGGGCACAGCAGCTTCCAGGCGGCCAGCGCCGCGCAGCAGGCGAACATGGCCGACTGCGATTCCTTGCCGCCGAAGCCCCCGCCCATGCGGCGGCATTCCACCAGCACCTGGTGGGCGTGCCAGCCCAGCATGTGCGCCACGGCGTGCTGCATCTCGGTCGGGTGCTGGGTCGAGCACCAGACGTGCATGCCGTCGTTCTCGCGCGGGGCGGCATAGGCGATCTGGCCTTCCAGGTAGAACTGTTCCTGGCCGCCCAGGCGGATGTGGCCGCTGTCGCGATGGGTGGCCGCCGCCAGTTGCCGGGCGGGCTCGCCGCGCGTCAGGTGCATCGGCGGCAGCACGTAGCTGCCGGCGGCATGGGCCGCCTCGGGCGTCAGCACCGGAGGCAGGTCCTCGTAGTCGATGTCGGCCAGGCGGGCGGCGCGGCGTGCGGCGTCGTGCGACGTGGCCACGACCACGAAGATCGGCTGGCCGACGAACTGCACCACGTCCCTGGCCAGGATCGGGTCGTCGTGGATGATCGGGCCGCAGTCGTTGACGCCCGGGATGTCGTCGACGGTCAGCACGGCCACCACGCCGGGCGCCTTGCGCACGCGGTCGAGCCCCACGGACTTCAGCCGCGCATGGGCCTTGGCGCTCATGCCCAGCGCCGCGTGGAGCGTGCCGGCCAGTTCGGGAATGTCGTCGGTATAGGTGGCGGTGCCGGCTACGTGCAGGTGGGCCGATTCGTGCGGGCGCGAGATGCCCACCTGGGGCGTGGACTCCGCGGCCACGCTGGCGTCGAGCAGGAAGGGTTCGGTTTGCTTGTTCATGGCGGGCGTTCCTTACGCGCTGACCGTTTCGCCGGCGCCGAGGGCGCGGACATTGACCATGGCGGCGGGCAGCGCGCCATCGCGGGTTTCCAGCCAGAAGCGGTAGAGCAGGTTGGCGGCGCCGCGCGCGCGATAGGCGGCGGTGGCGCGCATGTCGGTCAGCGGCGTGTAGTCCTGGCCCAGCGCGGCCATCGCGGCCCGCGCGGTGGCCTCGGTCCACGGCTGGCCGACCAGCGCGGCCTCGGCCTGCGCGGCCCGCCGGGGCGTGGCGGCCATGCCGCCGAACGCGATGCGGGCGTGGGTCACCATGCCGTCATCGACGCTGATGCCAAAGGCGGCGCAGACGGCCGAGATGTCCTCGTCGAAACGCTTGGACAGCTTGTAGGTCCGGAAATGGCCCGGCCCCTTCACCGGCACGCGCAGCCCGGCGACGAACTCGCCCTCGGCCATGGCCGTCTTCTGGTAGGCCAGGTACAGGTCCTCCAGCGGCAGCGTGCGGCGCACGTCGCCGTGCTGCAGCACCACCTCGGTACCCAGCGCGATCAGCGCCGGCATCGAATCGCCGATGGGGGACCCGTTGGCCACGTTGCCACCCAGCGTGCCCGCGTTGCGGATCGGCAGCGAGGCAAAGCGCTTCCACAGCTCCTCCAGCTCGGGATGGGCGGCATTGAGCGCGGCGTACGCCTTTTCCAGCGTCACGGCCGCGCCGATCTCGACGTAGCCGTCGCGCTCGGCCACGGTGTTCAGGTCTTCCACCTGGCCGACGTAGAGCAGGTTGCCCAGCTCGCGGAACTGCTTGGTAACCCACAGGCCGACGTCGGTGCTGCCGGCCAGGATGCGGATGCCGGGCTCGGCCGCCTTGATCGCGCCAAATTCGGCCGACGTGCGCGGCGCGTAGAAATGCTGGCCGCGCGCGCTGTAGTGGAATGTCTCGCCGCGCCTGAGGCTGCGCAGCGTGTCGGCAATCTGCTTCGGGTTCAGGCGGCTGGCGGCCGGGGCGGGCAGGGCCATCATGCGCTGGCCGGCGTCGACGATGGGCCGGTAGCCGGTGCAGCGGCACAGGTTGCCGGTCAGCGCGTCGCAGATTTCCTGGCGGGCCGGCGGCGCGGCGCCCGGGGTGTGCTGCTGGTACAGCGCCCAGAGCGACATCACGAAGCCCGGCGTGCAGAAGCCGCATTGCGAGCCGTGGCATTCGACCATCGCCTCCTGCACCGGGTGCAGCGTGCCGTCGGCCTGGCGCAGGTCTTCCACCGTGACGAGCGCCTTGCCGTCCAGCGTGGGCAGGAACTGGATGCAGGCGTTGACGGCCTTGAACTCGACGTCGCCGTCCGGCTTGAGCTCGCCCAGCACGACCGTGCAGGCGCCGCAGTCGCCTTCGGCGCAGCCTTCCTTGGTGCCGGTGCAGCGCACGTCCTCGCGCAGGTACTGCAGCACGGTGCGGGTCACCGGGGCGTCGGACACTTCCTGCACCTGGCCGCGGTGGTAGAAGCGGATCGTTTGCGTCTCCATGATCTTCTCTCTTTCGGGGATGGCGGAAACATAGCACCGGGTCTTTTCCTGCAATATTTGGCCCAGGTGATATGCCCCATCAAGGCGCGCGCCAATGGCCGGCGCGGCGCCGCCATCCCTGCCCCGGGGCGGCCTGGCGGGGCATCTCCGGGTCTTCCCGTAGTGCATCGGCACGCGGCGCCGTATTTGACCGTATCAGGGGTGGCTGTCTTACACTATGCGCCGTTCCCTTCCCCCACGCCACCCACGCCACCCAGAAGAGCGGGGCGGCACCTGCCATGCACGGACGCGACCATCTCGATACCTATTTGCTGCGGGTACTGCACACCCTGCTCACCGAGCAGAGCGTGACCCGCACCGCCGTCCGGCTTGGCCAGTCGCAGCCGGCCATCAGCAATACGCTCAAGCGGCTGCGCGAGATCACCGGCGACGCCATCCTGGTGCGCGGCAAGAGCGGCATGGTGCCGACCGAGCGCGGCCGGGAACTGCTGCTGCTGGCCGAGCAGAGCCTGGCGGCGATGGACCGCATCGCCCGGCCGCCGCAGCAGTTCGACCCGGCCACTACCACGCGCACGTTCCACCTGGGCGCGCCGGACTACCTGGACGCCTTCTTCCTGCCCAACATCGTCGAGCGCGTGCGCCGGCTGGCGCCGGGCGCCAAGCTGTTCGTGCATCCGATGACCCAGTCGACCGACTTTCTGGACGCGCTGGAGCAGGGCCATCTGGATATCGTGGTCGGCAACTGGCTGTCACCGCCCGAGCACCTGCACATCTCGCCGCTGTTCGACGACGAGGTGGTCTGCATGCTCGGCGCCCAGCACCCGCTGGCGCGCCACGGCCTGACGCTGCGCCACTACCTGGAAATGCCGCACCTGGCGCCGGCGCCGTATGCGTCGATGCAGCGCAGCATGATCGACCAGGCGCTGGCCGAGCAGGGCTACAAGCGCAATATCCAGGTCACGCTGCCGTATTTCGGGCTGGTGCCGTACGTGCTGATGAAGACCGACATGGTGTTCACCACGGGCCGCCAGTTTGCCGCCCACTACGCGCAGTACCTGCCGATCCGCATGGTGCCGTCGCCGGTCACGTTCCCGCGCATGCGCTTCTACCAGCTCTGGCACGAGCGCTGCCACGCCGCGCCGGACGTGATGTGGCTGCGCCGGATGATTGCCGAGGTGGCGTCGGACCTGCCGCAGCTACCCCGCCTGGAGTCGGCGCCGGCTACCTGAGGCTGCGCCCGGTATGGCGCATGATCCACTTCGATATCGGCGCCGTCCGGCCCGCGCCCGCACCGGCCGCTGGCGTTACACTCACCGGACGTTGAACGCGCCGTAACGCGAGGGAGCTGCCATGCTGGAAACCGCCGCGCTGGCCGCCGGCATGTCCTGGGCCAGCGGCCTGCGCCTCTACCTGGCCGTGCTGACGGCCGGCGTGCTGGCCCGCCTGGGCTGGCTCGACCTGCCGTCCGGGCTGCAGGTGCTGTCGTCCTGGTGGGTGATCGGGGTGGCCGCCGCGCTGACCATGGCCGAATTCGTGGCCGACAAGGTGCCCGGCTTCGACACCGCCTGGGACGGCATCCAGACCTTCATCCGGATTCCCGCCGGCGCCATCCTGGCGGCCGCCGCCTTTGGCCACATGGACCCCCAGTGGACCGTGGCCGCCGGCCTGATCGGCGGCACGCTGGCCGGCACCGCCCACGCGGCCAAGGCCGGCACGCGGGCGCTGATCAACGTGTCGCCCGAACCTTTCTCGAACTGGGTGGCCTCATTCACCGAGGATGTCGGCACGATGGGCGGCCTGCTGCTGGCGTTCTTCCTGCCGGTCGTGTTCCTGGTGCTGCTGGTACTGTTCCTGATCGTCGCCGCCTGGCTCGTGCCCCGGCTCTGGCGCGGCGCGCGGCGGCTGCACGCCAGCCTGCGCGGCAAGCCCGACCATCCGCCCCATCGTCCCTGATTGCCACCCCCAAACTGCCTGCCAACCCGCCAGCCGGACATGTCGACTGCCTCCCCAACCGAAGCCCACCCCCATCGATTCTCGGCCTGGCGCCAGGCCATGCGCATGGCCCGCCGCGACTGGCTGGCCGGCGAACTGACGCTGCTGCTGTTTGCACTGGTGCTGGCCGTGGCCGCGCTGACCAGCGTGGGCTTTCTGGCCGACCGCATGCGGCTGGGGCTGGAGCGCGACGCGCGGCAGATGATCGCCGCCGATGTGTTGCTGATCTCCGACCAGCCGTTCGATGCCGCCTTTGCCGACCGCGCCCGGCGCGACGGCCTGCAGGTGGCGCAGACGGTGACCTTCCCGAGCATGGCCACGGCGCGTGCCCAGGGCGCCCCGGCGCAGGGCGACGCGCCGAGCCAGCTGGCCGCGCTGAAGGCCGCCTCTGACGGCTACCCGCTGCGCGGCCGGCTCAAGGTGGCGCAGGCGCCCGGCGGGCCCGAAGCCAACGCCGAGGGCATCCCGGCGCCCGGCACGGTCTGGGTGGACGAGGCGCTGCTGATCGCGCTGGGCCTGCGCGTCGGCGACGGCCTGCAACTGGGCAGCAAGACGTTCCGCATCGACCGGATCATCACGCAGGAACTCGATCGCGGCGCCGGCTTCATGAACTTCGCGCCGCGCGTGCTGCTGCCGATGGCCGACCTGGAGGCCACCAGGCTGATCGGCTGGGGCAGCCGCGTGACCTACCGCCTGCTGGTGGCCGGCCCCGACGCGCCCGGCGAGGCGTACCGCAAGTGGGCAACGGCCGAGATCGAGCGGCGCCACCTGCGCAATACGCGCGTGGAATCGCTGGAATCGGGCCAGCCGCAGATGCGCGCCACGCTGGACCGGGCCGAGCGATTCCTGTCGCTGGTGGCGGTGCTGTCGTCGATGATCGCCGCGGTGGCCATTGCCATGTCCGCGCGGCGCTACATGCAGCGCCACACCGACGCCACGGCGGTCTACAAGTGCCTGGGGCTGTCGCGCGGGCAGATCCTGGCCGCGTTCGGCATCGAGTTCGTGATGCTGGGGCTGGCCGGCGCGCTGGTGGGCGTGGCGCTGGGCTACGCGGCGCACTACGGGCTGCTGGCGTCGCTGGGCGGCATCCTGCAGGTGTCGCTGCCGCATCCGTCGGCCGTGCCGGCGCTGGTGGGCGTGGCGGCCGGGCTGGTGCTGCTGGTGGGCTTTGCGCTGCCCCCGCTGCTGGCGCTGACGCGGATCGCGCCGCTGCGCGTGCTGCGGCGGGACATCGGGCTGCCGCCGGTATCGGCCTGGACGGCCTACGCGCTGGGCCTGGGCGCGTTCGTGGCGCTGCTGATGGTGGCCGCGCGCGACCTGAAGCTGGGCCTGACCACGGCGGGCGGCTTCGTGGGCGCCGGCGTGGTGTTCGCGCTGCTGGCGCTGGCGTTGCTGATGGCGCTGTCGCGCACCATGCGCGGCCGCGCGCGGGGCAGCGTGGGCTGGCGCTTTGCGCTGGCGGTGCTGGAACGGCGCCGCGGCGTGACCGTGCTGCAGACCGTGGCACTGGCCGTGGGGCTGATGGCGCTGCTGCTGCTGGGCATGACGCGCAATGACCTGATCGATTCCTGGCGCAACGCCACGCCGGCCGACGCGCCCAACCGGTTCATCATCAACATCCAGCCCGACCAGCGCGAGCCGCTGCGCCAGATGCTGGCCCGGAGCGGGGTCGACGACCTGCTGTTCCCGATGGTGCGCGGCCGGCTGATCCAGATCGGCGACCGGCCGGTGCAGGCCACCGACTACCCCGATGGCCGCGCTCGCAACCTGGTCGAGCGCGAGTTCAACCTGTCGTACATGGATACGGTGCCGGACGGCAACGAGGTGGTGGCCGGCAAGTGGGACGGCGGCGCGTCGGTGGAGGAGGGCATCGCCAAGACCCTGCATATCCGGCTGGGCGATACGCTGCGCTTCGACGTGGCCGGGCAGATCGTCGAGGCGCCGGTGACGTCGCTGCGCAAGCTCGAATGGGGCTCGATGCGTGTCAACTTCTTCGTCATCCTGCCCGTGGCCAAGATGCAGGGGCTGCCGGAGACGTACATCACGTCGTTCCACCTGCCGCCCGAGCAGGCGGCGCTCGGCAACCGGCTGACGGCCACGTTCCCGAACATCACCGTGGTCAATACCGACCTGATCCTGCGCCAGATCCAGAACGTGCTGGACCAGGTGATTGCCGCCGTGGAGTTCCTGTTCGTCTTCACGCTGCTGGCCGGCGTGACCGTGCTGTACGCGGCGCTGTCCGGCGCGCGCGACGAGCGCAAGCGCGACGCGGGCCTGCTCAAGGCGCTGGGCGCCCCGGCGGCGCTGGTCCGGCAGACGCAGTACGCCGAGTTCCTGGTGGTGGGCGGGCTGGCCGGCTTCCTGGCCAGCCTGGGCGCCATTGCCGTGGGCTGGGGGCTGTCGCAGTTCGTGTTCGACTTTCCGTACCGCTTCAACGGCTGGATCGTGCCGGTGGGCGTGGTTTCTGGCATGCTGTGCGCTTTTGCCGGCGGCTGGCTGGGCCTGCGCGAAGTGCTGCGGCAGCCGGCGCTGGCCACGCTGCGGGATGTGAACTGAAGATGGTGACGAATATCGAAGAGCCCGGCGAGAAGCGCGAGGAGATCACCGCCTACGAGCTGATCGGCGGCGAGGCGCGCGTGCGCGAGCTGGTCGACCGTTTCTACGACCTGATGGACCTGGAGGCCGAGTTTGCGGGGCTGCGCGCGCTGCACCCGGCATCGCTGGACGGCTCGCGCGACAAGCTGTTCTGGTTCCTCTGCGGCTGGCTGGGCGGCCCGAACTACTTTATCGAGCGCTTTGGCCACCCGCGCCTGCGCGCCCGCCACCTGCCGTTCGAGATCGGCACCAGCGAGCGCGACCAGTGGATGCGCTGCATGGCGCTGGCGATGCAGGACGTGGGCCTGCCCGAGGACGTGCAGATGCGCCTGATGCAGGCGCTGTTCCAGACCGCCGACTGGATGCGCAATGTCCAGCGCTGACCCCCGCGACACCGTGCCCCCCGCCGCGCGCGCGGTGCTCGACTTCTGGTTCGGGCTGCCGGGATCGCCCGCGTGGAATACGTCGCGGCGCGAGTGGTTCACCAAGTCCGACGCCTTCGACGCCGACATCCGCGAGCGTTTCCTGCCGGCCTGGCAGGCCGCCCACGACGGCACGGCGGACGACTGGTCGGTCACCCCGGCCGGCGCCTGCGCGCGCGTGGTGCTGCTGGACCAGTTCCCGCGCAACATGTTCCGCGGCGACGCCCGCAGCTTTGCCACCGACGGCCAGGCGCTGGCGCTGGCCCGGCGCATGCTGGCCGACGGCTGGGACCGCCAGCTCCCCACGCCGTGGCATCGGATGTTCTGCTACCTGCCATTCGAACACGCCGAGTCGCTGGCCGAGCAGGACGTCTCCGTGCGCGCGTTCGAAGCGCTGCGCGACGAGACCGGCGGCCAGGTCGACGTGGTCGAGTGGGCGATCAAGCACCGCGATATCGTCGCGCGCTTCGGCCGGTTCCCGCATCGCAACGCCGTGCTGGGCCGCGCCGGCACCGCCGAGGAACTGGCCTTCCTGGAGCAGCCGGGATCGCGGTTCTAGCCGCCGGGCACGGCCGGGCGACCGTCCTTTGCCGTGCACGCCGCCCGGCGGGGGCGGGCCGCCCGGTGTGCTTATAATCCCAATCCTGCCGATCGAAAGTCTTTCCGATATCCCATGGAAGCCAAACCGCAAGCCGGTCCGCGCCGTACCCGAGACCGCATCCTCGATGTGTCGCTGCGCCTGTTCAACGAGCTGGGCGAGCCGAACGTCACCACGACGACCATCGCGGAGGCCATGGAAATCAGCCCTGGCAACCTCTACTACCACTTCCGCAACAAGGACGACATCATCAATTCCATCTTCGTGCGCTTCGAGCAGGAGATGGAGCGCCGCCTGAAGATGCCGGAGGACCACAAGGCCACGCTGGGCGAGAGCTGGGGCTACCTGCAGTACATGTCGGAGTTCCTGTGGAACTACCGCTTCCTGTACCGCGACATCAACGACCTGCTGGCGCGCAACCGGATGCTGGAGACCAACTTCAAGCGCATCGTCGACCAGAAGAAGCGCTTTGCGATGGAGATCTGCCGCCAGTTCCAGGAGGACGGCGACATGGAGGCCACGCCCGAGCAGGTGGACGCGGTCTGCACCAACATCGTCGTGATCGCTACCTACTGGCTGTCGTTCCAGTTCGTGCAGCACCCGCGCCAGTACAACGATCCCGAGCAGATCCGCGGCTACCTGCACGGGTCCAGCTATCACATTTTCTCGATCCTGGCGCCGTACCTGCGCGGCAAGGCGCGCGAGGCGTTCGACCAGCTGGCGCGCGAGTACGCGGCCCAGAAGGCCGCCGCCGACGCCGCCCGCGCCGAAAAGGAGCGCAAGTGAAATCGGTCTGCGTCTATTGCGGGTCCAGCCCCGGCTTCCGGCCCGAGTATGCGGCGATGGCGCAGGCGCTGGGCCAGGCCATGGCCGAACGCGGTCTGGCGCTGGTCTACGGCGGTGGCAAGGTGGGGCTGATGGGTGTCGTGGCGGACAGCGTGATGGCTGCGGGCGGCAAGGCCATCGGCATCATTCCGGACGCGCTGATGCAGAAGGAAGTGGGCCATCGCGGCCTGACCGAGCTCCACGTCGTGCGCAACATGCACGAGCGCAAGCAGATGATGGCGGACCGCGCCGACGCGTTCATCGCCATGCCCGGCGGCGTGGGGACCTTCGAGGAACTGTTCGAGACGTTCACATGGGCCCAGCTTGGCTACCACGACAAGCCCGTGGGGCTGCTGAACGTGGCGGGCTTCTACGACGGCATGCTCGCGTTCCTGAACCACGCCGTGGGCGAGGGCTTTCTGAAGCAGGCGCACGCCGACATGCTCCACGTCTCGACGTCGCCCGCCGACCTGCTCGCCCAACTGGCCGCCGCACCGCGCGTGCGTGTGGACAAGTGGCAGGCCGGGCGGGAGAAGACCTGAACGTTTGACTTGGCCGAAGGTTTTCTCCCTTCTCCCGCCGGCGGGAGAGGGGAGCACCCCAGCCGTTCCCTTATCCCCACCACCCCCCGATCCACCGCACCACCGGCGGGCCGCCGATGGCGATCCATGTGCCGCCGCACAGGATCAGCGCCAGCATCACGGCGGCGCTGCCGAAGTCCTTGGCGCGCTTGGACAGGCTGTGGCGTTCCAGCGAGATCCGGTCGATCGCCGCCTCGACGCTCGAATTGAGCAGCTCCACGATCAGCACCAGCAGCAGCGTGCCCAGCAGCAGCACGCGTTCCACGATCGTCACCGGCAGCAGGAACGCGCACGGCGTGAGGATGACCACCAGCGTCAGTTCCTGGCGGAACGCGCTCTCTTCGAGCACCGCGTAGCGCAGCCCCGACAGCGAATTGATGGCCGCGTGCCAAGCGCGCGTCAGCCCGCGGTTGCCCTTGTGGGGATTGTTGGCGATCGAGTATTCGGATTCCACTTCAGCCGCCACCCGGGTGGCGGTCGGCCGGTGCAGCGACGGATCGGGCGGTAGCGTGGGTTGGGGCTTGGCCATGATCGGGTGCGACGGTAGATGCCGGGTTGTCGGATCCGCCCGCCGCGCCAGGCAGCGGACGCAGATGCGCAAGGAACTGTTCGGAAGCGGCGCGCCACGAGAACTTCTCGGCGTGCTGGCGCGCGGTGGCGCGGTCGATGCGCAGCGCTTCCAGGCAGGCTTCGCGCAGGTCTTCGTGCATCACGCCGGCCGGGCTGTCGCCTAGTACGTCGATCGGACCCGTCACCGGATACGCCGCCACGGGCAGGCCGCTGGCCAGCGCTTCCAGCAGGACCAGGCCGAACGTGTCGGTCTTGCTCGGAAACACGAAAACGTCTGCCGAAGCATACACCTTTGCCAGATCTGGCTGTTTCAGCACGCCCAGGTAGTTGGCCGTCGGATAGCGCTGCTTGAGCCCGGCCAGCGCCGGGCCGTCGCCCACGATCCATTTTGAGCCGGGCAGGTCAAGCTGCAGGAACGCCTCGACGTTCTTTTCCACGGCCACGCGGCCCACGTACAGGAAGATCGGATGGGCGGTGTTTAAAACGTTGGCCCGCTGCGCGGTAAAGACGTCCAGGTCCACGCCGCGCGTCCAGAGCACGCCGTGCGTGATGCCGTAGTCCTGCAGGTCCTTGAGCACGACCGGCGTCGGGGCCATCACGGCGCGCGCCGGGCCGTGGAACCAGCGCAGGAAGCGGTAGGTCCAGGCCAGCGGAATACCGAAGCGGGCCTGCACGTACTCCGGAAACCGCGTGTGGTAGGCCGTGGTGAACGGCAGGCGGTGGCGGATGGCATAGGCGCGCGCGGCCAGGCCCAGCGGGCCTTCGGTGGCGATGTGCAGGGCCTCCGGGCGGAAACCGTCGATGCGCCGGCGTACCTTGGCCGACGGCAGGATCGACAGGCGGATCTCGGGATAGGTCGGGCACGGCACCGTGCGGAATTCCAGCGGCGTGAGCAGATCCACCGTGTGACCCATGGCTTCGAGCTCGCGGCGGGTCGACTTCAGCGTGCGTACCACGCCGTTGACCTGCGGTTCCCATGCGTCGGTAACGATCATGACTCTCATTGAAGCTCCTTGGGGCGGCAGTGCCGTAGTGGTATGGCGGTCCGGGCCGGCAGCCGGCGCGGAGAAGGGGCGGGCCCAACGCGGGGCCGGGCCGCGGCCGGCCGCGCCCCGGGGGCCGGCTCGGTCGGGTCAGGCGGCGATTTCGGCCGTGCGGCGGCGCCGGCGGGTGGCCGGGACGGGCGGGTCGATCAGCGTCGTCCAGTAGACGATCTTCAGCTCGCCCTCCATCGTCTCCACCAGCGCCGACAGGCTTTCGACCCAGTCGCCGTCGTTGCAGTAGAGCTGGCCGTCCACCTCGCGGATCTCGGCCTTGTGGATGTGGCCGCAGACCACGCCGTCGCAGCCACGGCGGCGCGCCTCGTCGACCATGGCGTGCTCGAACGAGTTGATGTAGCTGACCGCGTTCTTGACCTGGTGCTTCAGGTACTGCGACAGCGACCAGTAGTCGAAGCCCAACCGGGCGCGGATGCGGTTGAAATGCCGGTTCAGCGCCAGGATCATCGTGTAGGCCGAGTCGCCCAGGTAGGCCAGCCATTTCGCATGCTGGACCACGCCGTCGAACAGGTCGCCATGCACCACCCAGAGCCGCTTGCCGGTGGCGGTCACGTGCACGGCGTCCTCGCGCACGGTCACGTCGCCGAAGGCCAGGCCGTCGAACTGGCGCGCGCCTTCGTCGTGGTTGCCGGGGATGTAGATCACCTCGGTGCCCTTGCGCGCCTTGCGCAGCAGCTTCTGCACCACGTCGTTGTGGCTCTGCGGCCAGTACCAGCCGCGGCGGAGCTGCCAGCCGTCGATGATGTCGCCGACCAGGTAGAGCACGTCGGAATCGTTGTGCTTCAGGAAGTCGAGCAGGTAGGTGGCCTGGCAGCCCGGCGTGCCCAGGTGGATGTCGGACAGCCAGATCGCCCGGTAGCGGTGCGCGGACGGTTCGGCGGGGACGGCGGGACGGGTGCCGGCATCGGCGGCGTCGCGCAGGGGCGCGTGGCGGGCGGCGGACAGATCGGCGGGCGGGGGCATGAAGGCCGCAAACGCGGCGGTCATGGAAAGCGTGGTGTCAGGCTTGCCGCGCAGGCGCTGCGCGACCCTCGACAGACGTCCGCGTGCAAATCGGATGGCTTGAACCATGGCGGCCCCGGTATCGGCGATGGCTGCATTGGGCCAGCGCCGCATGACGGAGCCGTGACGGAAACATGAATGTCACATGAAGCTTGCGCGCCACTGGCGGCGGGTTAGCGCAGCGGGGCGGGCGTGGCCGCTGCCGGCGTCCGGCGCAGCATCGCCAGCGCCTCCAGCGTGGCCGCCACGGCGCGCGGGTCGCGCAGCAGCGAGACATGGCCGATGCCATCCAGCGCGATGTGGCCGGCACCATCCAGGCACGCCGTGCCGGGCGGCCCGGCAATCGAGTCATGCCAGCTGAAGACCGAGACGATGCGCGCGCGCATCTGCGGCGTTTCGAGCCCGGCCAGCGCCGCCAGCCACGGACTGCGCCACCGCATCTGCCGGGCATTGCGCCCGCCGCCGAACCGCGCCAGCGCGCAGCCATGGTGCGGGCTGCCAAGCGTGACGATGCCCGCGCAGGGCGGCGGCTCCGCCGCGCGGGCGGCCAGCACCTGCGCGGCGCGCGCGGCGAGCCCGCCCATGCTGTGGCAGACCAGCAGCGGCGCGCGGCCGGTGCGCGCCTGGATATCGCGCATCCGGGCCAGCAACTGCGGCGCGTAGTCGTCGATGTCGCCCAGCACCGGCATCAGGTCGAGCGCTTCGCACCGATAGCCGGCGTCCGCCAGCGCTGGCGCCATGTCGAGCCAGATCGCGTGGTTGCAGCCGTAGCCATGGACCAGCAGGACAGGCGGGGCATCGGCCAGCGGCTGCGCCGGCGCGGCGAACCGCAGCCGCGAGCGGAACGGCTGCAGCCAGTTGAACATCCGGAACACGGCGCGGTATTCGGCCAGAAAGCCACGCAGGGCGGCGCCGACACCGAGTGGGCGGGGCGAGGGGACATCGGCAGGTACAGACGGGCGGTCGTGGCGCGGCACGCCGACCCCGGCCAGCGTGGCGCCAAAGGCCATCGCGATGCTGATGCCGAAGCCGACCAGCACGGCAGCCAGTCCACCGGCCAGCGCGGCGGCCCATGACCAGCCGTGCGCCAGCGCCAGCCATGCCGCCACCGCTGCGACAGAAGACGCCTGCACGACCACGGCCACGCGCCGCAGGGCGGCCGCCGACAGGCTCATGGGCGCGGCGGGCGCAGGTCGGTCAGCCGGGTGCCGGCCAGGCGGTCATGCAGGAACTGGCGGCGCGGATCCAGCCACGCCAGCGACATCCAGAGCAGCAGCGCGATCGCCAGCACGCCCAGGAACGGCCACCGCGTCAGCCCCATCGCATGACCCACGGCGGCGGCAGGCGGCAGCCAGAGCCACGCCAGCACATAGCGCAGCACCGCCTGTGGCCAGCGTGGCGGTTGCCCGGCCGCGTTGACCAGCCGGATGCGCCAGGTCTGCATCGCCAGCGTCTGCCCGGTGCGCTGCCAGAACCACGTGAAATAGATACCCAGCACGACAAACATCCACGCCTGGTCGGCATAGGGATGATCGAGCCCGACCTTGCGCAGCAGCGGCCGCGCCAGCACGTGCACCGCACTGGCCGCCATCAGCACGCCAAACAGCAACACGCCTTCGTACAACATGCAGAGCAGGCGGCGCCGCAGCGTGGGCGCGGCAGCAGGAACGGCAGCAGACAGATCGGAAGCGGCGGGCGTGGCGGCAGACATGGCGCGGGGCTGGTCGGGGGAGCGGCCATTATGCCAAATGCCCGGCACATGGTCGCCGGGTTTGCCGCGCCGGGCACGCCGGCCATCGGGCCGGGGCTCGTCCTGTTACCGCTGCGTCTCCGACGGATTGAAATCCGTGGCTGCTTCGCCCGTGACGGGCGGGGACAGTGTGGCGGGGGCCGGTGTGGCGGCGGCCGCGGGCGAGGCGGCCGGGGCGGAGGCGATCGGCGCCGGGGTGGCGGCGGAGGCGCCGGCGATGGCCTGGGTGGCGGGCGAGGACGCCGGCGTGGCATCCGGGGCGCTGGCCGGGTGCTTGCCCGAGTGATGGATCTGGCGGCTGGTATCGGCCGGCGGGCGCTTGCCCGACGGCAGGGCGCTCACGGCGCCGGGGCGGCGGACTTTCTCGGCGGCGGCCAGCTTTTTCTTCTGCTCTTCAGGCAGTTGCTGGTAGCGGTCCCACGCCTCGGCCTTCTTCTCGGGTGGCAGCTGGCGCGTGATCTGGTAGTTCTCGCGCGCCAGGCGGCGCTGCTGGGGCGTCATCTTGACCCACTCGGCCATGCGCTCCTGCAGCCGCTGCTGTTCCTCGGGCTTGAGCTTCGGATACAGATCGGCGATGCGCTGCCACTTGCGGCGGTTCAGTTCCGGGATCGTGTCCCACAGCGGCTGCAGCGGCGCCAGGATCTGGCGATGCGTGGCCGACAGCTCGTTCCACATCGGCCGGGCGTTGATGATCGGCCGGGCGGCTGCCTGGCTGGCGGCATCGTGCTGGCCTTGCGCGAGCGCCTCATGGGCCACGGTGCCGAACAAAAGTGCAGCAAAGGTTGCGCCGGCGGCGCAGGAAGCGGCCAGCCGGCGACGGATCACGTCGGTACGGGAAGATGCGCGCGCCATGCTAGGGATTGTCGCGGTCGCGCTTCAGGAACACGTGGAAGCCCTGGTCGGCGTAGGCCGTGGGCGGCAGGTCGTCCAGCAGCATCGCGGCGTCCACGTCGGCCAGTTCCTCGACGCGCTTCTGCTGCTGCCAGTGGTAGATGCCGACCAGTCCCGTGACCAGCGCGACGAGCGTCCAGACCAGCGCCAGCTTGCGCAGCCACGCACCGGCGCGGTGCAGCGGCGTGTCGTCCGCGTCGTCGAGGTCGTGGCCGTACCCGCCCGGTGCGCCCGGCATCGCCAGGCGCGGGACGTGAGCGGTTGCTTCGGCTTTCTTCGCGGCCAGCGCCATGCGGCGCGCGGCGGCCAGCCGTTCGGCGATGTCGCGCGGCAACGCGTCGGCCGAGGCATCGAGTGCCACGCGGACCTCGCGTGCAAAGCGCCGTTCCTGGATTTCTCGTTCGTTTCTGCTCATAGTCGGACCCCCCGCGCGCGCAAGGCTTGCGCCAGCGTATGCGTGGCACGGGAACAGTGCGTCTTGACGCTGCCTTCCGAACAGCCCATCACGGCTGCCGTTTCGGCCACGTCCATATCTTCCCAGTAACGCATCAGGAAAGCCTGGCGTTGACGCGTGGGCAGGCGCTGGATTTCCTGTTCGATGATCGCCATGACCTGGGCGCGCTCCACCTTGTCGGCGCTGCTTTCGGCCATTTCGGTGCCCGATTCGGCCTCCAGCGTGTCCAGCAGGTCGCTGTCGTCGCCGTCGCGCTCGTCGCGCAGGTTCGAGAACAGCGTCACCCAGGTGTTGCGCACCTTCTGGCGGCGGAACCAGTCGTGGATCGTATTCTGCAGGATGCGCTGGAACAGCGGCGGCAATTCCGTCGGGCCCTTGTCGCCGTACTTTTCCGCCAGCTTGATCATGGCGTCCTGCACGATGTCCAGCGCCGCTTCGTCGTCACGGACGGCGAAAACGGCCTGCTTGAAGGCGCGGCGTTCGACGCTGGCGAGAAAGTCTGAGAGTTCCTTGTCGGTGGCCATGCAGGCAAAAACAGCGTATGGGCGTGGTGGGGCAGGCCAAATGTGCCGCCTCAGTCCTGCGGCAGCCGGGAAATGTCTGCGATGCTAGCAAAAAACGGCCGCTTCCTGCCACTCCTGTATGCAAATGCAGACATGGGCCCGGGCCGCCGCCCCGGCGTTGTAGCGCCGCTGCCCCCACAGGGTGCGGCCGTGCAAAAAGTTCCGGCGATTCATTTACCGCACTGGTGCATTGCAGTATCATCGGCGGTTCACGACATCAGTGGTTGTCTCATCAGACCGCTTATGAGGCGGTCTCCTCATGCAGACGCGCACCGCTTGAACCCGAGCCACAAGCCCGGCAGAGAGCATCCAAACAATTTTTTGCCGAAAATTGCAAAGGACTGAAATGAACATGCCCAGCGCGGAATTCTCCCACGCAGACAGCAATTCATCCTCCGCTCGCGAAATGATCGGAGCGGAAATCCTCGTCAATGCACTTGCCGAAGAAGGCGTCGAGTACGTCTGGGGCTACCCCGGCGGCGCAGTGCTCTATATCTACGACGAGCTCCACAAGCAAAAGAAATTCGAACACATCCTGGTGCGCCACGAGCAGGCCGCCGTGCATGCCGCCGATGGCTATGCCCGCGCGACCGGCAAGGTCGGCGTCGCCCTGGTGACCTCGGGCCCCGGCGTGACCAATGCCGTGACCGGCATCGCCACGGCCTACCTGGACTCGATCCCGATGGTGGTGATCACCGGCAACGTGCCGACCCACGCCATTGGCCAGGACGCATTCCAGGAGTGCGATACCGTCGGCATCACGCGCCCCATCGTCAAGCACAACTTCCTGGTGAAGGACGTGCGCGACCTGGCCGCGACGATCAAGAAGGCGTTCTTCATCGCCGCCACGGGGCGTCCCGGCCCGGTGGTGGTGGACATCCCGAAGGACGTGTCGCGCAATGCCTGCCGCTTCGAGTACCCGAAGGCGGTGGACATGCGGTCGTACAACCCGGTCAACAAGGGCCACTCGGGCCAGATCCGCAAGGCCGTGGCGCTGTTGCAGGGCGCCGAGCGCCCGTACATCTACTCGGGCGGCGGCGTGGTGCTGGCCAATGCCAGCGACGAGCTGCGCGAGCTGGCGGCGCTGACCGGCCACCCGGTGACCAACACGCTGATGGGCCTGGGCGCGTTCCCGGGCACGCACAAGCAGTTCGTCGGCATGCTCGGCATGCACGGCACGTATGAAGCCAACATGGCCATGCAGAACTGCGACGTGCTGATCGCCATCGGCGCCCGCTTCGACGACCGCGTGATCGGCAACCCGGCGCACTTCACGGCCCAGGCGCGCAAGATCATCCACATCGACATCGACCCGTCGTCGATCTCGAAGCGCGTCAAGGTGGACATTCCCATCGTCGGCAACGTCAAGGATGTGCTGCAGGAACTGATCGCCCAGATCAAGGCCAGCGACGTCAAGCCCAAGCGCGAGGCGCTGGCGAAGTGGTGGGACCAGATCGAGCAATGGCGCTCGGTGGACTGCCTGAAGTACGACCGCAACTCCGAGATCATCAAGCCGCAGTACGTGGTGGAAAAGATCTGGGAACTGACCAAGGGCGACGCGTTCGTCTGCTCCGACGTCGGCCAGCACCAGATGTGGGCCGCGCAGTTCTACAAGTTCGACGAGCCGCGCCGCTGGATCAACTCCGGCGGCCTGGGCACGATGGGCGTGGGCCTGCCGTACGCGATGGGCATCAAGAAGGCGTTCCCGGACAAGGAAGTCGTCACGATCACGGGCGAAGGCTCGATCCAGATGTGCATCCAGGAGCTGTCGACCTGCCTGCAGTACGACACCCCGGTCAAGATCTGCTCGCTGAACAACGGCTACCTGGGCATGGTGCGCCAGTGGCAGGAGATCGAGTACGACAACCGCTACTCGCACTCCTACATGACCGCGCTGCCCGACTTCGTGAAGCTGGCGGAGTCGTATGGCCACGTGGGCATGCGCGTCGAGAAGACGTCCGACGTCGAGCCGGCGCTGCGCGAGGCGTTCCGCCTGAAGGACCGTACCGTGTTCCTGGACTTCCAGACTGACCCCACGGAAAACGTGTGGCCGATGGTGCAGGCCGGCAAGGGCATCTCCGAAATGCTGCTCGGCGTGGAGGACCTGTAATGCGTCATATCATCTCGGTCCTGCTGGAAAACGAACCTGGCGCGCTGTCGCGCGTGGTGGGCCTGTTCTCGGCCCGTGGCTACAACATCGAGACGCTCACGGTGGCCCCCACCGAGGATGCGTCGCTGTCGCGGATGACCATCGTCACCACCGGCTCGGACGACGTGATCGAACAGATCACGAAGCACCTGAACCGGCTGGTGGAGGTGGTCAAGGTGGTGGACCTGACCGAAGGCGCGCACATCGAGCGCGAGCTGATGCTGGTCAAGGTCCGCGCGGTCGGCAAGGAGCGCGAGGAAATGAAGCGCACGGCCGACATCTTTCGTGGCCGCATCATCGACGTGACCGAAAAGACGTACACCATCGAGCTGACCGGCAACGGCGGCAAGCTGGATGCGTTCCTCGATGCCATCGACCGCACCGCGATCCTGGAAACCGTCCGCACGGGCGGCTCCGGCATCGGCCGCGGCGAGCGCATCCTGAAGGTCTGACCGGCGCCCCCGGCAACAGAGCACGGCCACAAGCCGACAGCAGTATCCCGAAGCAGCGCGGCGCCCGCACGCACCCGTGGGTCGCTGCGCCGCCACCCCAAATACGAAGATCTGAGAAATTGAAGGAACCATCATGAAAGTGTTTTACGACAAGGACGCCGACCTCTCCCTCATCAAGGGCAAGAATGTCACCATCATCGGTTACGGCTCGCAAGGCCACGCCCACGCGCTGAACCTGAAGGATTCGGGCGTGAACGTGACGGTGGGCCTGCGCAAGAGCGGCGCGTCGTGGAACAAGGCCGTCAACGCCGGCCTGCAGGTCAAGGAAGTGGCGGAGTCCGTGAAGGGCGCCGACGTGGTCATGATCCTGCTGCCGGACGAGCAGATCGCCGACGTGTACAAGAACGAAGTGCACGCCAACATCAAGGAAGGCGCCGCGCTGGCCTTTGCCCACGGCTTCAACGTGCACTACGGCGCCGTGATCCCGCGTGCCGACCTGGACGTGATCATGATCGCCCCGAAGGCCCCGGGCCACACCGTGCGCTCGACGTACTCGCAGGGCGGCGGCGTGCCGCACCTCATCGCCGTGCACCAGAACAAGTCCGGCGCCGCCCGTGACATCGCCCTGTCGTACGCCACCGCCAACGGCGGCGGCCGCGCCGGCATCATCGAGACCAACTTCCGCGAGGAAACCGAGACCGACCTGTTCGGCGAGCAGGCCGTGCTGTGCGGCGGTACCGTCGAGCTGATCAAGGCCGGCTTCGAGACGCTGGTGGAAGCCGGCTACGCGCCGGAAATGGCCTACTTCGAGTGCCTGCACGAACTGAAGCTGATCGTCGACCTGATCTATGAAGGCGGCATCGCCAACATGAACTACTCGATCTCGAACAACGCCGAGTATGGCGAATACGTCACCGGCCCGCGCGTCGTGACGGAAGAGACGAAGAAGGCCATGAAGCAATGCCTGACCGACATCCAGACCGGCGAGTACGCCAAGAGCTTCCTGCTGGAGAACAAGGCCGGCGCCCCGACGCTGATCTCGCGCCGCCGCCTGACGGCCGAGCACCAGATCGAGGAAGTGGGTGCGAAGCTGCGCGCGATGATGCCGTGGATCGCCAAGAACAAGCTGGTCGACCAGTCGAAGAACTAAGCAGTACGGGCAGCGGCGGCGCGCCTGGCCAACCGGCCGGGCCTGCCGCGATTGCCACGGCCGCCCAGTCGGCCGCCGGTCTTATGCAATGCACGGGACATTTCGGCGGCGACTGGGCGGCTTTTTGTTATCCTTGTCGGACTTTTTCAGGCGCAGGCCTGATTTTTTCTTATATTTCGCTTCGACGGCCCCGCATGGCCTGCATGTGCAGCATCGTGCGCCGGGTTTGTCGACCTTACGCGACCAACAGAACAACGCTTGCATGAACTATCCTCATCCGCTGATCGCCCGTGAAGGCTGGCCGTTCCTGGCCGGCGCTTTCATCATCTCGCTGCTGGTGCATGTCAGCGCGGGTTTCTGGTGGGCGTTGCCGCTGTGGATCATCACGATTTTCGTGCTGCAGTTCTTCCGCGACCCGCCGCGCCCGATCCCGGCGGCGCCCAACGCCATCCTGGCGCCCGCCGACGGCCGCATCGTCGTGGTCGAGAAGACGCAGGACCCCTATGCCGGCCGCGAGGCGCTCAAGATCAGCGTGTTCATGAACGTGTTCAACGTGCACTCGAACCGCTCGTCGCTGGACGGCAAGGTAGAGAAGCTCGAATACTTCCCGGGCAAGTTCGTCAACGCGGACCTGGACAAGGCGTCGCTGGAGAACGAACGCAACGCCGTGGTGGTCCGCCGCGCGGCCGATGGCCAGCTGGTGACGCTGGTGCAGGTGGCCGGCCTGGTGGCGCGCCGCATTCTCTGCTACACCAAGGTGGGCGACACGCTGTCGCGCGGCCAGCGCTACGGTTTCATCCGCTTCGGCTCGCGCGTGGACGTGTACCTGCCCGTGGATGCCCGTCCGCGCGTGACGATCGGCGAGAAGGTGTCGGCCTCGTCGACCGTGCTCGCCGAGCTGGACGTGCAGCCCTGACGCCGGACCGGTCAGCGACAGGAGACCTGGCATGGGTGCCTTCAACCGACGCAACAAGCGCGTGAGCAGCGGCAATGTGACGCATCTGCGCCCGTTCCGCCACAACCAGCTTCGCAACGACGCCGGCTACGACGATGCCGACGAGCACGACATCGAGTACGTGCGTCCGCGCCGCCGCGGCATTTACCTGCTGCCGAACGCGTTCACCACGGCGGCACTGTTCGCGGGCTTTTTCGCGATCGTGCAGGCCATGAACATGCGCTTCGACGTGGCGGCCATCGCCATCTTCGCGGCCATGGTGCTCGATGGCATGGACGGCCGCGTGGCCCGCATCACCAACACCCAGAGCGCCTTCGGCGAGCAGTACGATTCGCTCTCGGACATGACGTCGTTCGGCGTGGCGCCGGCGCTGGTCATGTACGAGTGGATCCTGCACGACCTGGGCAAATGGGGCTGGATCGCGGCGTTCGTCTACTGCACGTGCGCGGCCCTGCGGCTGGCGCGCTTCAACGCCAACATCGGCGTGATCGACAAGCGGTTCTTCCAGGGCCTGCCGAGCCCGGCCGCGGCCGCGCTGGTGGCCGGCTTTGTCTGGCTGGCCATCGACAACAAGCTGCCGGTCAAGGAGTTGTGGATGCCGTGGGTGGCGTTCGCGATCACGCTCTATGCGGGGCTGTCGATGGTGTCCAACGCACCGTTCTACAGCGGCAAGGCGCTCGATGTGCGCTACCGGGTGCCGTTCGGCATGATGGTGCTGGTCCTGGTGCTGTTCGTCATCGTGTCGTCCGATCCGCCCGTGGCGCTGTTCGGGCTGTTCGTCGCCTATGCGATCTCCGGCTACGTGCTGTGGGCCTGGCGGTCCATCCACGGGCAGCGGGGCAGCGTCGGCAAGTCGCGGCCAGCCGGTGGCGGCAGCGGCGATGGCAACGGCCATTGATCTCGTCTTGTGGAAGGGCGCCCTCGTGGCGCCCTTTGTTTTGCGCGCGTTGTAGTCCGTTACACCCACCCCAAGGAGAATGACATGGGCATGTTCGACTTCATCAAGGAAGCGGGAGAGAAGCTGTTCGGCAAGGGCGAGGCCAAGGCGGCCCAGGATGCGGCCACGGCCAATCCCGGCGCGGCCGACAAGGCCGAGGCGGCCAACCGGGCGGCCGGCGACGCGATCGAGGCGTACATCGCCCAGATGGGGCTCTCCGCCACCGGGCTGACGGTGACGGTGGATGGCTCGCAGGGCAAGGTGACCGTGTTCGGCGTGGCCCCGGACCAGGCCACGCGCGAGAAGATCATCCTGTGCTGCGGCAACGTCGAGGGCGTGGCGTCGGTGGAGGACAAGATGTCGGTCAACGTGGAGACCGACGCGTCGCAGTGGCATACCGTGGTCAAAGGCGACACGCTGTGGGCGATTTCCCAGGCGGCGTACGGCAATGGCGCCGAGTACAACAAGATCTTCGAGGCCAACAAGCCGATGCTGACGCACCCGGACAAGATCTACCCGGGTCAGAAGCTGCGCATCCCGCCGAAATAACCGGGTTGCCGCCGGTTGCGCGCCGCTGGCAAACCGGCTATAGTCGCCGACATGATTTCGCGCCAGATCCTAATCGCCCGCACCACCCTAGGTGGCCTACTAGGCCATCGGGTCGGGACGCGCGCGCGCTAAAGGGATCGACGGTTCGCCCCTAGCGCGGAAATCACAAGGATTTTTCAACGCCCCGGCCTGCATCCATGCACGCCGGGGCGTTTTGCATTCCGATCCGAATGCCCGGCGTGGTGAAGGCGGGCCAGCGGTACAGCACATAAGGCACAGCCCAGGAGCTCCACAAATGTCTGACAAACTCATCATTTTCGACACCACCTTGCGCGACGGCGAGCAGTCGCCCGGTGCGTCCATGACCCGCGAAGAGAAGATTCGCATCGCGCGTCAGCTGGAACGCCTGAAGGTCGATGTGATCGAGGCCGGCTTTGCGGCCAGCTCCAACGGCGATTTCGAGGCCATCCGCTCGATCGCCCAGGTCGTCAAGGATTCGACGATCTGCTCGCTGGCCCGCGCCAACGACAAGGACATCGCCCGCGCCGCCGAGGCCCTGAAGCCGGCCAACTCGTTCCGGATCCATACGTTCATCGCCACCTCGGCGCTGCACATGGAGAAGAAGCTCCGCATGACGCCGGACCAGGTCTACGAACAGGCCCGCCTGGCCGTGCGCTTTGCGCGGCAGTTCACCGACGACATCGAATTTTCGCCAGAAGACGGCAGCCGTTCGGACATGGACTTCCTGTGCCGCGTGCTGGAAGGCGTGATTGCCGAAGGCGCGACGACGATCAACCTGCCGGACACCGTCGGCTACGCCGTGCCGGAAGGCTATGCCGAGCTGATCCGCTCGGTGCGCGAGCGCATTCCGAACTCGGACAAGGCCGTCTGGTCCGTCCACTGCCATAACGACCTGGGCATGGCCGTGGCGAACTCGCTGGCCGCCGTGAAGCTGGGTGGCGCGCGCCAGATCGAATGCACGATCAACGGCCTGGGCGAGCGGGCCGGCAACACGAGCCTGGAAGAGGTGGTGATGGCCGTGAAGACGCGCCGCGACTACTTCAACATGGACGTCGGCATCGACACCACGCAGATCGTGCCGGCCTCGAAGCTCGTGTCGCAGGTGACCGGCTTCGTGGTGCAGCCGAACAAGGCCGTGGTGGGCGCCAACGCCTTCGCGCATGCCTCGGGCATCCACCAGGACGGCGTGCTCAAGGCGCGCGACACCTACGAGATCATGCGTGCGGAAGACGTGGGCTGGACGGCCAACAAGATCGTGCTGGGCAAGCTCTCGGGCCGCAACGCGTTCAAGCAGCGCCTGCAGGAGCTGGGCATCGAGCTGGAGAGCGAGGCCGAGATCAACGCCGCGTTCGCCCGCTTCAAGGAGCTGGCCGACCAGAAGGCCGAGATCTTCGACGAGGACATCATGGCCATCGTGTCCGACGAGGAGCAGGAGCACGCCAACGAACACTACCGCTTCGTGTCGCTGTCGCAGCGTTCGGAAACCGGCGAGCGCCCGCACGCCCGCGTGGTGTTCAACGCCGATGGCACCGAGCAGGTGGGCGAGGCCGAGGGCAATGGCCCGGTCGACGCCACGCTCCATGCCATCGAGGGCCGCGTGTCGAGCGGCGCCGAACTGGTGCTGTACTCGGTCAACGCGATCACGGCCGGCACCCAGGCCCAGGGCGAAGTGACCGTGCGGCTGTCGAAGGCCGGCCGCATCGTCAACGGTGTGGGCACCGACCCGGACATCGTGGCCGCCTCGGCCAAGGCCTACCTGGCCGCGCTGAACAAGCTGCACGACAAGGCCGTGCAGAAGATCAATCCGCAGATCTGACCCTTACCTGACCTGAATCCTGCGATGCGACGGCCGGCGCCCACGAAGCGCCAGCCGTCATGGACCGCCCGGCCCGTTGCGTATCCCGCATGGCCGGGCGGTTTGTCGTTTACCGCCGGTCGGGACGGTCGCGCAGCGGGTCGGGCGTGATCAGCGTCCGGCGCAGCACGCCGGCATCGTCGAACATGAAGTTGAACATCGAGTACCACTGGTCCTCGTGCAGGAAGCGGTAGCTCCAGGCTTCCTGGCGCAGGCGGGGGTAGTACTCGATGGGCTCGCGCGGTGCGCCGAAATGTTCGAGCACGTCCTTCTTGGTCCAGACGTTGACCTGCGACTTGTACAGCTCGGTCGTGGTCAGCATCTGGCGGAAATTGGTCAGGCGGCCGTCGCGGTCGAAATCGGCGGCGTAGGAATATTCGCCCAGCGGCTGCTTGGAATAGAACCAGCGCGTGGTGCCGTCGTCCAGCCGGTAGACGTCGGTGGGCCTGCCGAAGGTGGCCTCCACGGCGCTCTGCGGCTGGCCCACCAGCTTCAGGCCGGTGCTGACCGGCGCCAGCGCCGGGCCCAGGCTGGCACAGCCGGCGAGCGCGGCGGCGGCCAGCAGCGCCGCGGCCATCCAGCGGCCGGCACGGTATTTCGGGGAAAGCATCATTTTCTCGGTGAACGGCAGCGAAAGTGCGTTGATCGCCAGTGTAGCGGTGGCCGGCGGTCTGTGTGTACCATCGCGGCTTTCGCAGCGACTGGAATGACTGGAGTGGCAATGGGTGGGATCCGAATGCACCGCGTGCGGCGCTGGCTGGCTGTCGCGCTGTGCTGCGCGGCGACGGGCGCCATGGCGCAGCAGCCGTCGGGCGCGCCGATCCGGCTGGGCATGATCGACGGGCTGTCCGGTCCGTTCGCCAACGCGGGCGAGGCCGTGGTGCGCAACCTGCGGATCGCGGTGGAGCGGGTCAACGCGCGCGGCGGCGTCAAGCTGCCGGATGGCGCGCATCCGCTGGAACTGGTGACGTTCGACAGCAAGGGCAACGTCGACGAAAGCCTGATCCAGTTCCGCAGCGTGGTGGACAAGCGCATCCCGTTCGTCCTGCAGGGCAACAGCTCGGCCGTGGCCAGCGCGCTGGTGGCGGCGATCAACCGCCAGAACCAGCGCCAGCCGGACGCCCGCGTGCTGTTCCTGAACTACTCGGCCGTCGATCCGACGCTGACCAACGAGAATTGTAGTTTCTGGCATTTCCGGTTCGACGCCAGCGCCGACATGCGGATGCAGGCGCTGACCGAGGCCATCCGCGCCGAGCACGGCGTGCGCAAGGTCTACCTGATCGACCAGGACTACAGCTTCGGCCACCAGGTGGCGCGTTCGGCACGCGAGATGCTGGCGGCCAAGCGGCCGGACATCCAGATCGTCGGCGACGAATTCCATCCGATCGGCAAGATCAAGGATTTCGCGCCCTATGTGGCCAAGATCAAGGCCAGCGGCGCCGACGCCGTGGTCACGGGCAACTGGGGCAACGACCTGACGCTGATGGTCAAGGCGGCCCGCGAGGGCGGCCTGAAGGCCCGGTTCTATACGTTCTACGGCAACGGCCTGGGCGCCCCGGCGGCGATGGGCGATGCCGGCGTGGGCCGGGTGCTGGCCGTGGCCGAATGGCACCCGAACGTGGGCGGCGCGGCGTCCGACGCGTTCTACCAGGCGTTTCGCACGCGCTACCCCGATCCGCGCGACGACTACGTGCACCTGCGCATGCAGATGATGGTCGAGATGCTGGCGCGCGCCATCGAGCAGGCGGGATCCACCGAGGCTGCCGCCGTGGCCTACGCGCTGGAGGACATGCGGTTCACCAACGGCTTCCACGAGGCCACGGTGCGCGCCGACGACCACCAGGTCCTGCAGCCGCTGTACGTGTCGGTGATGGCCCGGCAGGGCGGGGAGGTGCGCTTCGACAACGAAGGGTCGGGCTACGGGTTCCGCACCGTGAAGAAGCTCAAGACCGCCCAGACCACGCTGCCCACCACGTGCCGGATGGAGCGCCCGCCGCGCAATTGAGCGCGGCCGGCGCGCGGATTTCGCCGCGGGAAGGAATTCGGCTATAATGCGCGGCTGTCGTCCGTTGGCCCCCGGCCATGGGCGGCAGATGCCAAGACAAGGCACGACGCAGGCGGCGCATTCCGCGCTGCAGCGATCGCAAGTGAAAGGAAATCATCATGGCAGTTGCCAATATCAACAAGTCCGAAGTCATCCAGAAGTTCGCCCGCGGTGCCAACGACACGGGTAGCCCCGAAGTCCAGGTCGCTCTGCTGACCACCCGCATCAACGAACTGACCCCGCACTTCAAGGCCAACATGAAGGATCACCACAGCCGCCGCGGTCTGCTGCGCATGGTGAGCCGTCGTCGCCGCCTGCTGGACTACCTCAAGGCCAGCGACGCCGATCGTTACCGTGCCCTGATCGAAGCCCTGGGCCTGCGCAAGTAAGGTCTGCGGATGGCAGCACGAGTCCTGCAAGCGTTGTTCGGGCACGACTTCCCGTGAGGCCGCGATGCCTGCGCCAGCACTGCTGGGGCAGGCATTTTGCTTTTCTGGTCCGGCGTTCGGTTGCCGGATCCAGCCGTTGATGTGATGTCTGTTTCACACTTGTTCCGGGCAACTGGCCCGGGCGCCGTTGCGCCACGCCGCGTGACGGGGTAAGTTACCTCGCTCTTTCTGTAGCTCTGACACACCGGAGCCGGCCTAGGAAACGGGGTTTTGTGTCATTCCATCGCGTGGCGCGCCTGTCGCCTCGCATCGCCCGGGAGCACCGGGCGGTGGCGCGATGGAATGGCATAGCACTTCCCTGCGACTGCGGACCGGGAACCATCCGGCAGTTCGCCTGCCGCTGCGAGCGCAGGCGTCCGCCCGCCGAATCTGTTAACGGCGGGCAAGCATGAATCAAGGAACGCTCATGACCATGTTCAACAAGATCGTCAAGGAATTCCAGTGGGGCCAGCACACGGTCCGCATGGAAACCGGCGAAATCGCGCGCCAGGCATCCGGCGCCGTGATCGTCGACGTGGAAGACACCGTGGTGCTGGCCACCGTGGTGGCGGCCAAGAGCCCGAAGGCTGGCCAGGACTTCTTCCCGCTGACCGTCGACTACATCGAGAAGACCTACGCCGCCGGCAAGATCCCCGGCGGCTTCTTCAAGCGCGAAGGCCGTCCGTCGGAAAACGAGACGCTGACGTCGCGCCTGATCGACCGTCCGCTGCGTCCGCTCTTCCCGGAAGGCTTCTACAACGACGTGCAGGTGGTGATCCACGTGCTGTCGATCAACCCGGAAGTGCCGGCCGACATCCCGGCCCTGATCGCCTCGTCGGCCGCGCTGGCCGTGTCGGGCATCCCGTTCAGCGGCCCGGTGGGCGCCGCCCGCGTGGGTTACAAGGACGGCCAGTACCTGCTGAACCCGACCCGTTCGCAGATCGCCGCGTCGGACCTGGACCTCGTGGTCGCCGGTACCGAGCGTGCCGTGCTGATGGTGGAATCGGAAGCCAACCAGCTGTCGGAAGAAGTGATGCTGGGCGCCGTGGTCTACGGCCACGAGCAGATGCAGATCGCCATCAACGCGATCCACGACCTGGTCCGTGAAGGCGGCAAGCCGGAATGGGACTGGGCGCCGGCCGCCAGGAACGAGGCGCTGATCGCCAAGGTCAGCGAGATCGGCCTGCCGCTGCTGCAGGAAACGTATCAACTGCGCCAGAAGTCGGCCCGCAGCGCCAAGCTGAAGGAAGTCTACGCCACGGTGCAAGACAAGCTGGCCGAAGCCGGCGTGGAAGCCGACAAGGTGGAAGTGGGCAACGTCCTGTTCGACCTGGAAGCCAAGATCGTGCGTGGCCAGATCCTGGCCGGCGAGCCGCGTATCGACGGCCGCGACACGCGCACGGTGCGCCCGATCGAGATCCGCTCGTCGGTGCTGCCGCGCGCCCACGGTTCGTCGCTGTTCACGCGTGGCGAGACCCAGGCGCTGGCCGTGGCCACGCTGGGCACCAAGAGCGACGAGCAGATCATCGACGCACTGGCCGGCGAGTACCGCGACCGCTTCATGCTCCACTACAACATGCCCCCGTTCGCCACCGGCGAGACGGGCCGCGTGGGCAGCCCGAAGCGCCGTGAAATCGGCCACGGCCGCCTGGCCAAGCGCGCGCTGATCCCGGTGCTGCCGAAGGAAGACGAGTTCGCCTACACGATCCGCCTGGTCTCGGAAATCACCGAGTCGAACGGTTCGTCGTCGATGGCTTCGGTCTGCGGCGGCTGCCTGGCACTGATGGACGCCGGCGTTCCGGTCAAGGCGCACGTGGCCGGCGTGGCCATGGGCCTGATCCTGGAAGGCAACAAGTTTGCCGTGCTGACCGACATCCTGGGCGACGAGGATCACCTGGGCGACATGGACTTCAAGGTGGCCGGTACCGACACGGGTATCACGGCGCTGCAGATGGACATCAAGGTGCAGGGCATCACCAAGGAAATCATGCAGGTGGCGCTGGCGCAGGCCCGCGAAGGCCGCATGCACATCCTGGGCAAGATGCAGGAAGCGATGGGCCATGCCCGCACCGAGCTGTCGGCGCACGCACCGCGCATGATCACGATGAAGATCCATCCGGACAAGATCCGCGAAGTGATCGGCAAGGGCGGCTCGACCATCCAGGCGCTGACCAAGGAAACGGGCACGACCATCGACATCCAGGAAGACGGCACGATCACGATCGCGTCGACGTCGACCGACGGCATGGCCGAGGCCAAGCGCCGCATCGAGGGCATCACCGCGGAAGCCGAAGTGGGCAAGATCTACGCCGGGACCGTGCTGAAGCTGCTGGACTTTGGCGCCATCGTGAACATCCTGCCGGGCAAGGACGGTCTGCTCCATATCTCGGAGATCGTCAACGAGCGCGTGAAGGACATCAAGGACTGGCTGAAGGAAGGCCAGCAGGTGCGCGTGAAGCTGATCCAGGCTGACGAGAAGGGTCGCCTGCGCCTGTCGCTGAAGGCGGCGCTGGCCGAAGAGGGCGGCAGCATCAGCCCGATCGTCCAGCAGGGCGATGCCCCCGCGTCGGCCTCGCCGGAGCAGCAGCAGTAAGCTGTAGCCCCTACAGGCAGTAACGGTAAAAGCGGCTGGCAATGTCCAGCCGCTTTTTTGTTTACACTGCCGGACAGTCTTCGATCCCCCTGCGCGCAGCACACTGGCGCGCGGCGTCCCCCCATTAATGAGGAGTCATCATGAAAGCCATCGAGATCCGTGAATACGGCGGCCCTGAAGTCCTGCAGGAGACCCAGCGTCCCGATCCGGAACCGAAGGCCGGTGAGATCCTGATTCGTGTCGCGGCGGCGGGCATCAACCGTCCCGACGTGTTCCAGCGCACGGGCAACTATCCCGTGCCGCCGGGTGCTTCGGACCTGCCCGGCCTGGAAGTGGCCGGCGTGGTGGTGGGCGGCGACCTGTCGAACGCGGCCAACCGCTTTGGCCTCAAGGTGGGCGATCGGGTTTGTGCGCTGGTCCAGGGCGGTGGGTACGCGGAACTGTGCACCGCGCCGATCGAGCAATGCCTGCCGGTGCCCGAGGGCCTGAGCGACATCGAGGCGGCGGCGCTGCCCGAGACGTTTTTCACCGTCTGGAGCAATGTGTTCGACCGCGGCCAGCTCGGCAAGGGTCCGCGCGGGGCGGCGGAGACGCTGCTGATCCAGGGCGGGTCGAGCGGCATCGGCACCACGGCGATCCAGATCGCCAAGGCGATGGGCTTCAAGGTTTTCGTGACGGCCGGCAGCGACGACAAGTGCAAGGCGTGCGAAGAACTGGGCGCCGACCGGGCGATCAACTACAAGACGCAGGATTTCGCGGCCGAGGTGAAGGCGCTGACCGACGGCAAGGGCGTGGACGTGATCCTGGACATGGTGGCCGGCTCGTACCTGGCGCGCGAACTGTCTTGCATCGCCGACGACGGCCGGATCGTCATCATCGCGCTGCTGGGCGGCGCCAAGGCCGAGATCCCGCTGGGCGACATCCTGCGCCGGCGCATCACCATCACCGGGTCGACGCTGCGTCCGCGCCCGGCGTCGTTCAAGGGCGCCATCGCCCAGGCGCTGCACCAGAATGTCTGGCCGCTGCTGGCGTCGGGCAAGATCAAGCCCGTGATCTACAAGGTGTTCCCGGCCGCGCAGGCCGCGGACGCGCACCGTCTGATGGAATCGAGCGAGCACACCGGCAAGATCGTGCTGACCTGGTAAGCCGCGCGCGGGCGGCCCCGACTGCATCGGCAGCGATGCAATTGTGGGCCGCCGGCCACTGGCTGTCCGCAATTGACCGTCACGCGCTGGCGGCACCCCCTTGACCACGCTACAATAGCCGGTTTGATCGAGAGGGGACCCTTGTGAGACAAAAGCTGGTCATCGGCAACTGGAAGATGCATGGCAGTCTGGCGGCGAACGCCGGCCTGCTCGACGCCATCAAGGCAGCGCCGGCCAAGGCGAAACTGGCTGTCTGCGCGCCGTTCCCCTATCTTGCCCAGTGCCAGTCGCTGCTCACCGGTTCCCAGGTCGCCTGGGGCGCCCAGGACACTTCGGCCGAGACGCGCGGTGCGTTCACCGGCGAGGTCGCCGCACCGATGCTGGCCGAATTCGGCTGCGCCTACGTGCTGGTGGGACACTCCGAGCGCCGTACCTATCATGGCGAGACGGATGCCACCGTGGCCGCCAAGGCGCTGCGGGCGCTGGAATCGAGCATCGTGCCGGTGGTCTGCGTCGGCGAGACGCTGGCCGAGCGCGAGGCGGGCCAGACCGAGGCCGTGGTGGGTCGCCAGCTCCAGGCCGTGCTCGATGCGCTGTCTATTGAACAACTGGGTCGCATTGTCCTGGCCTATGAGCCCGTCTGGGCCATCGGCACCGGCAAGACCGCGACCAGCGAGCAGGCCCAGGCCGTGCACGCCGCGCTGCGCGCGCAGGTGGCCCGCAAGGACGCCGGCGTTGCCGGGCGCGTGGCCATCCTGTACGGCGGCAGCGTCAAGCCGGACAATGCGGCTGAACTGTTTTCGATGTCCGATATCGACGGGGGGCTGATTGGCGGCGCCTCGCTGAAGGCGGATGATTTCCTCGCGATCGGCAACGCCTGAATGCCGGATGCGACTGTCTGATCAGGCAAGTACGAAACGAATCTAACGAAATGGCAATTTTCAAGACTCTGTTGGTCATTGTGCAGGTCCTGTCCGCGCTGGGCGTGATCGGCCTCGTCCTGCTGCAGCATGGCAAGGGCGCTGACGTCGGCGCGGCGTTCGGCTTCGGCGCATCGGGCAGCCTGTTCGGTGCCTCGGGCTCGGCGAACTTCCTGTCCCGCACGACGGCTGTGCTGGCGGCGCTGTTCTTTGCCTCGACGCTGGGCCTGACGTTGCTGGGCAACTACAAGCCCCTGGCTTCGGTGGGCGTCATGGGCGCGGCCCAGCAGCCGCAGACGGTGCCGGCTTCGGCCCCCGCAGCATCGGCCGCGGCAGCGTCTGCCGCTTCTGCGCCGGCTGCCCCGGCAGTGCCGAAGTAACCCGCCAGATCGGCGCAATAATCGAACAGTGTGTTCGCGGATTCCTGAGTTAATTTGCAGTTGTGCATTGAACAATTCGGGAATCATGAGTTAGAATGCAGGGCTTGAAACGATTCCCCAGCGCGGGGCAAAAGCGGGAGGAAAGACTTCTTCCGCCAAGCTTCGTAGGGCCTGAAAACCCGGCGCAAGGCAATATTGTTTCTCCCCCAGCCGACGTGGTGAAATTGGTAGACACGCTATCTTGAGGGGGTAGTGGCGAAAGCTGTGCGAGTTCGAGTCTCGCCGTCGGCACCAAACAATTGATCGGAAGTCATTGACGCATCCCTGTCATGCATGGGCTGCAGCATGGCTCTCCGGCAGTCCGCAAGGCGGCGCCGTAGCTAAGACGGGATGGCGCCTGGGGTGGGCAACAGGTCGCCGCTAGCTGGTGCTGTTGACAACATTCCAGATAAGGCTGGCCGTACCTTGACTCTCGAAGCCTACTTCCCCGTCCTCATCTTCATCCTGTTTGGCATCGTGCTCGGTGTGGCACTGATGTCGATCGGCAGGATTCTCGGTCCCAACAAGCCTGACGCAGCGAAGCTGTCGCCGTACGAGTGCGGCTTCGAAGCATTCGAGGACGCGCGCATGAAGTTCGACGTGCGCTACTACCTCATCGCCATCCTGTTTATCCTGTTCGATCTCGAAACTGCCTTCCTGTTTCCGTGGGGCGTTGCCCTCAAGGACATCGGCTGGCCGGGATTCATCGCCATGGGCGTGTTTCTGCTGGAATTCATCGTGGGCTTCGTCTACATCTGGAAAAAGGGCGCGCTCGATTGGGAGTGATGTGAAATGGCAATCGAAGGCGTTCTCAACGAAGGCTTTGTCACGACGACCGCTGACAAGCTGATCAACTGGACCCGCACGGGTTCCCTCTGGCCCATGACGTTCGGTCTGGCCTGCTGTGCCGTGGAAATGATGCACGCCGGCGCCGCGCGTTACGACATGGACCGCTTCGGCGTGATCTTCCGCCCGTCGCCGCGTCAGTCCGACGTGATGATCGTGGCCGGCACGCTGTGCAACAAGATGGCCCCCGCGCTGCGCAAGGTCTACGACCAAATGGCCGAGCCGCGCTGGGTGATCTCGATGGGCTCGTGCGCCAACGGCGGCGGCTACTACCACTACTCGTATTCGGTGGTGCGTGGCTGCGACCGCATCGTGCCGGTCGACATCTATGTTCCGGGCTGCCCGCCGACGGCGGAAGCGCTGATCTACGGCGTGATCCAGCTCCAGAACAAGATCAAGCGTACCAACACCATTGCGCGCAAGGGCTGACATGGCGAACCTCGACACCCTCAAGGCCACCCTCGAGAAAGTACTGGGCAAGCGCGTGCAGAGCCTGATCGAGGCGACCGGCGAACTGACGCTGATCGTCAAGGCCGCCGACTACCTGGACGCCGCGCGCCTGCTGCGCGACGACCCCTCACTGCATTTCGAGCAAGCGCTGGACCTCTGCGGCGTCGACTATTCCGACTATGCCGAAGGCACCTGGGATGGTCCCCGCTTTGCCGCCGTCACCCAGCTGCTGTCGATCAAGCACAACTGGCGCCTGCGCCTGCGCGTGTTCGCGCCGGACGACGACATGCCGGTCGTGCCGTCGCTGATCGACGTCTGGAACTCGGTGAACTGGTTCGAGCGCGAGGCGTTCGACTTCTACGGCATCGTGTTCGAAGGCCACCCGGACCTGCGCCGCATCCTGACCGACTACGGTTTCGTCGGCCATCCGTTCCGCAAGGACTTCCCGGTGTCAGGCTACGTGGAAATGCGCTACGACCCCGAGCAGAAGCGGGTCATCTACCAGCCGGTGACGATCGAGCCGCGCGAAATCACGCCGCGCGTGATTCGCGAGGAAAACTACGGCGGCACGAAGCACTGAGAACGGCGTCATGGCAGATATCAAGAACTACACCCTCAACTTCGGTCCCCAACACCCGGCAGCCCACGGCGTGCTGCGCCTGGTGCTGGAGCTGGACGGCGAAGTCATCCAGCGTGCCGATCCCCACATCGGCCTACTGCACCGCGCCACCGAGAAGCTGGCCGAGCAGAAGAGCTGGATCCAGAGCGTTCCCTACATGGACCGTCTCGACTACGTGTCGATGATGTCCAACGAACACGCCTACGTGATGGCGATCGAGCGGCTGCTGGGCATCGAGGTGCCGATCCGCGCGCAGTACATCCGCGTGATGTTCGACGAGATCACCCGCCTGCTGAACCACCTGATGTGGATCGGCGCCCACGCGCTGGACGTGGGGGCGATGGCCGTGTTCCTGTACGCGTTCCGCGAGCGCGAGGACATGTTCGACATGTACGAGGCGGTGTCCGGCGCGCGCATGCACGCGGCGTACTACCGTCCGGGCGGCGTCTACCGCGACCTGCCGGACACGATGCCGCAGTATCGCGCGTCGAAGATCCACAACGAGCGCGCCATCAAGGTCATGAACGAGGCCCGTTCGGGCTCGCTGCTGGACTTCATCGAGGACTTCACGAACCGTTTTCCGACGTACGTGGATGAATATGAGACGCTGCTGACCGATAACCGTATCTGGAAGCAGCGCCTTGTGGACATCGGCGTGGTCACGCCGGAGCGTGCCCTGCAGCTTGGCTTCACCGGCCCGATGCTGCGTGGCTCGGGCATCGAGTGGGACCTGCGCAAGAAGCAGCCCTACGAGGTGTACGACCAGCTCGACTTCGATATCCCGGTGGGCACGGCCGGCGACTGCTACTCGCGCTACCTGGTGCGGGTGGAGGAAATGCGCCAGTCGAACCGCATCATCAAGCAGTGCATCGACTGGCTGCGCCGCAACCCGGGCCCGGTGATCACCGAGAACCACAAGGTGGCACCGCCGTCGCGCGTGGACATGAAGTCGAACATGGAAGAGCTGATCCACCACTTCAAGCTCTTCACCGAAGGCATCCACGTGCCGCCGGGCGAGGCGTATGCCGCGGTGGAGCACCCGAAGGGCGAGTTCGGCATCTACGCGATCTCGGACGGGGCGAACAAGCCGTATCGCCTGAAGATCCGCGCCCCGGGGTATGCCCACCTGGCCGCGCTGGACGAAATGGCCCGCGGCCACATGATTGCGGACGCGGTCACGATCATCGGTACGCAGGACATCGTGTTCGGCGAGATCGACCGCTAAGGGATACCGGCAGGCACGCGGTATCCCGTCACAGGCCGTTGTCCGGACGACGTTTCCGGGCGTGTTCGGCCGGCCCCGGCGGTAACGGTGGCGGCAGGCGATGCCTGCGACGGACCGGCAAGGAATGCGCTGGAGCATTCCGGGCCGGCGGAACATGGCAGCGACGGCTGCAAACCAGTGGAGCCGCGCGACAGTCGCGACGGCTCCGCCGTATTACTGCAATGACCATGCTATCAGCAGAAGCTCTCAAGGAAATCGATCGCGCGATCGCGAAGTATCCGGCCGACCAGAAGCAGTCGGCCGTGATGGCGGCCCTCGCCGTGGCACAGGGCGAGGTGGGCTGGGTTTCCCCCGAAGTCATGCAGTTCGTCGCCAGCTACCTGGAAATGCCGCCCGTGTGGGTGGAAGAGGTGGCCACGTTCTACAACATGTATGACACCAAGCCGGTGGGCAAGTACAAGCTCACCGTCTGCACCAACCTGCCGTGCGCGCTGTCCGGCGGCGAGCGGGCCGGTGAATACCTGAAGCGCAAGCTCGGGATCGACTACAACGAGACCACCGCCGACGGCTGCTTCACGCTGAAGGAAGGCGAGTGCATGGGCGCCTGCGGCGATGCACCGGTGATGATCGTCAACAACACCCGCATGTGCAGCTTCATGAGCGACCAGAAGCTCGACGCCCTGGTCGACGAGCTCAAGGCCGAAGCCGCCGCCAAGGGGGACAAGTAACATGACCTCTCTGCACGACCGTCACATCAAGCCGCTGATCCTGGCCGGCCTGGACGGCAAGAACTGGCACCTCGAGGACTACGTCGCGCGCGGTGGCTACCAGCAACTGCGCCGCATCCTCGAGCAGAAGGTAACGCCCGAGCAGGTGATTGCCGACGTCAAGGCGTCGGGCCTGCGTGGCCGCGGCGGTGCGGGCTTTCCCACCGGCCTGAAGTGGAGCTTCATGCCGCGTTCGTTCCCGGGCCAGAAGTACCTGGTCTGCAATACGGACGAAGGCGAGCCGGGCACGTTCAAGGACCGCGACATCATCCGCTACAACCCCCATGCGCTGATCGAAGGCATGGCCATCGGGGCGTACGCGATGGGCATCACCGTGGGGTACAACTACATCCACGGCGAAATCTGGAACGAGTACAAGATCTTCGAGGAAGCCCTGGAGGAAGCGCGCCGCGCCGGTTTCCTGGGTGACAACATCCTGGGTTCGGGCTTCAGCTTCCAGCTCCACGCGCACCATGGCTACGGCGCCTACATTTGCGGCGAGGAAACCGCGCTGCTGGAGTCGCTGGAAGGCAAGAAGGGCCAGCCGCGCTTCAAGCCGCCTTTCCCGGCCAGCTTTGGCCTGTACGGCAAGCCGACCACGATCAACAACACCGAGACGTTCGCCGCGGTGCCGTTCCTGCTGGCCGTGGGCCCGGAGGAATACCTGAAGATGGGCAAGCCGAACAACGGCGGCACCAAGATCTTCTCGGTATCGGGCGACGTCGAGCGTCCGGGCAACTACGAAATCCCGCTGGGCACGCCGTTCTCCACGCTGCTGGAGCTGGCGGGCGGCATGCGCGGCGGCAAGGCGCTCAAGGCGGTGATCCCCGGCGGCTCGTCGGCCCCGGTGGTGCCGGCGGACCTGATGATGGCGTCGACCATGGACTACGACTCGATCGCCAAGGCCGGCTCGATGCTGGGCTCGGGCGCCGTGATCGTCATGGACGAGACGCGCTGCATGGTGCGGTCGCTGCTGCGCCTGTCGTATTTCTACTTTGAGGAATCGTGCGGCCAGTGCACGCCGTGCCGCGAAGGCACCGGCTGGCTCTATCGCATGGTGAATCGTATTGAACACGGAGAAGGCCGCCAGGAAGACCTGGACCTGCTCAATAACGTCGCGGAAAACATCATGGGTCGCACGATTTGCGCGCTCGGCGATGCCGCGGCGATGCCGGTACGCGGCATGCTCAAGCACTACTGGAAGGAGTTCGAGTATCACGTCGAACACAAGCAGTGCATGGTCCCGGCCCATTCCTGAAGCGTGGCAGAACATGGTTGAACTCGAGATCGACGGCAAGAAGGTGGAGGTTGCGGAAGGCATCCTCGTCATGGAAGCAGCCCGCAAGCTGGGCACTTACATCCCGCACTTCTGCTACCACCGCAAACTGTCCATCGCGGCGAACTGCCGCATGTGCCTGGTCGAAGTGGAAAAGGCGCCCAAGGCGCTGCCCGCCTGCGCCACCCCGGTGACGCCCGGCATGAAGGTCTTCACGAACTCTGAAAAGGCCGTCAAGGCCCAGAAGTCCGTGATGGAATTCCTGCTGATCAACCACCCGCTCGACTGCCCGATCTGCGATCAGGGCGGCGAATGCCAGCTGCAGGATCTGGCGGTGGGCTACGGTGCATCGGAGTCGCGCTACAAGGAAGAAAAGCGCGTGGTGTTCCACAAGAACGTGGGCCCGCTGATCTCCATGGAGGAGATGACGCGCTGCATCCACTGCACCCGCTGCGTGCGCTTTGGCCAGGAAGTGGCCGGCGTGATGGAGCTGGGCATGCTGAACCGCGGCGAGCACTCGGAAATCACGACGTTCGTCGGCCAGACCGTGGATTCGGAGCTGTCCGGCAACATGATCGACCTGTGCCCGGTTGGCGCGCTGACCAGCAAGCCGTTCCGCTATTCGGCCCGTACGTGGGAACTGGCGCGCCGTAAGTCGGTGTCGCCGCACGACGGCGTGGGCGCCAATATCGTGGTCCAGACCAAGAACCAGCGCGTGATGCGCGTGGTGCCGCTGGAAAACGAGGACGTCAACGAGTGCTGGATCTCGGACAAGGACCGCTTCTCGTACGAAGGCGTGAACAGTGCCGACCGCGTGACCCGTCCGATGCTCAAGCAGGGCGGCCAGTGGATCGAAACCGACTGGCAGACCGCGCTGGAATACGTGGCGAACGGCCTGGCCGGCATCAAGCGCGAGCATGGCGCCGACCAGATCGCCGCCATCGCCAGCCCGCACAGCACGCTGGAAGAACTGTTCCTGCTGGGCAACCTGGTGCGTGGCCTGGGCAGCGACAACGTCGACTTCCGCCTGCGCCAGACCGATTTCTCGGCGGCCCTCAAGGGTGCGCCGTGGCTGGGCATGCCGATTGCCGACGTGACCACGCTGCAACGGGCGCTGGTGATCGGTGCCTCGCTACGCAAGGATCAGCCGCTGCTGGCTTCGCGCCTGCGCCAGGCTGTCAAGAAGGGTGCCCGCGTGGCCGTGATCGGCACCGGTGGTGAAGACCTGCTGATGCCGGTGGCTGCCCGTATCGACGTGGCCCCGTCGGGCTGGACCGCCGCACTGGCCGGTGTGGCGCGTGCCGTGGCCGCCGCCAAGGGCGTTGCCGCCCCGGCCGGCACCGATGGCTTCGATGGTGGCGATGCCGCCAAGGCCGTGGCCGACGCGCTGGTGTCGGGCGAGCGCCGTGCCGTGTTCCTGGGCAACGAGGCCGTGCGCCACCCGCAATTCTCGGCGCTGCACGCGCTGGCACAGTGGATCGCCACGGAAACGGGCGCCACGCTGGGCTTCCTGACCGAAGCCGCCAACACGGTCGGCGGCTACATCGCCGGCGCGCTGCCGCAGCAAGGCGGCGCCAACGCGCAGGCCATGTTCGACACGCCGCGCCGGGCCTACATCGTGCTGAACGCCGAAGTCGAATTCGATACCGCCGATGCGCGCAAGGCCCTGGCCGCGCTGCAGCAGGCCGGTACGGTGGTGGTGCTGTCGCCGTTCCGTTCGGAAGCGGCCATGCAGTATGCCGACGTGATCCTGCCGATCACGCCGTTCACCGAGACCGCCGGTACGTTCGTGAACGCCGAGGGCCGTGCCCAGAGCTTCAACGGCGTGGTCCGTGCGCTGGGCGAATCGCGTCCGGGCTGGAAGGTGCTGCGCGTGCTGGGCAACCTGCTCGACGTGCCGGGCTTCGACTTCGACACCGCCGAGTCCGTGCGCGATGCCGCGCTGGTCAAGCTGGCGCCGGAGCAGCTGAACAACGCCACCGATGCCCCGATCCGCGTGACGGCCGCTGCCGCCGGCGGTATCGAGCGCATCGCCGACGTGCCGATCTATCACGCCGACCCGATCGTGCGCCGTGCCGATTCGCTGCAGCTGACCGCCGCCGCGCGCCGCGCGATGACGGTGGGCCTGTCGCCCGAGCTGTTCGACAAGCTCGGCGTGCAGGCGGGCGATCCGGTGCGCGTGACGCAGGACGGTGCCAGCGTGGTGCTGCCCGCGGCGCTGGAAAAGACGCTGCCGGCCAACGCCGTGCGCGTGCCTGCCGCCACCGTGGCCGCCGCGACGCTGGGCCCGCTGTTCGGCAACGTCACCGTTGAGAAAGCCATCGACCTGTCGGCCGGCCAGAACGCCGCCGCGACGGCCACCGTATAAGAAGAGCGAGATAGCAACATGATCGATCTCATTACCTCGCAAGGCCAGGCCATCTTCGGCAGCGCTTGGACGCTGATCTGGATCCTGGTCCGTGCCGTGGTCATTGTGGTGCCGGTGCTGCTGTGCGTGGCCTACCTGATCCTGTGGGAGCGCAAGCTGATCGGCTGGATGCACGTCCGTATCGGCCCGAACCGCGTGGGTCCGCTGGGCCTGCTGCAGCCGATTGCCGACGTGCTGAAGCTGCTGCTCAAGGAAGTCATGTTCCCGTCGCAGGTGAACAAGGGCATGTACCTGGTGGCGCCGCTGATGGTGCTGATGCCGGCCGTGGCCGTGTGGGCCGTGATCCCGTTCCAGCCCGAAGTGGTGATGGCGGACGTGAACGCCGGCCTGCTGTACGTGATGGCCATCAGCTCGGTGGGCGTCTACGGCGTGATCCTGGCAGGCTGGGCTTCGAACTCGAAGTACGCGTTCATCGGCGCCATGCGTGCCGCCGCGCAGATGGTGTCGTACGAAATCGCCATGGGCTTCGCGCTGGTCACCGTGCTGATGGTGGCGGGCAGCCTGAACCTGTCGGCGATCGTGAACGGCCAGAACGTCGGCTACTTCGCGGACAAGGGCATCAACATCCTGTCGTGGAACTGGCTGCCGCTGCTGCCGATGTTCGCCGTGTACTTCATCTCGGGCGTGGCGGAAACGAACCGCCACCCGTTCGACGTGGTGGAAGGCGAATCGGAAATCGTGGCCGGCCACATGATCGAATACTCGGGCATGACGTTCGCGCTGTTCTTCCTGGCCGAGTACATCAACATGATCATCATCTCGACGATGACCTCGTTGCTGTTCCTGGGAGGCTGGGCGCCGCCGTTCTCCAGCTTCATCACGAACGCGATCCCGGGCTTCTTCTGGCTGGTGATCAAGGTTTTCCTGCTGCTGTCGGTGTTCATCTGGATCCGCGCCTCGTTCCCGCGTTACCGCTATGACCAGATCATGCGTCTGGGCTGGAAGATCTTCATTCCGCTGACCGTGGCGTGGCTGATCATTGTGGCGATCTGGATCAAGTCGCCGTGGAACATCTGGCACTGAGAGGCCAGGCGATGGCGCGCCGCCCGAACGGGCAGGGCGCGCCGCGCGGAAATACTTAGGAAGCAATCGTCATGCTGCTCGCCATCAAGGACTTCTTCAACAGCCTGCTCCTGAAGGAACTCTTCAAGGGCATGGCACTGACCGGCCGTTATCTCTTCGCCCGGAAAGTGACCGTCCAGTTCCCCGAAGAGAAGACGCCGATGTCGCCGCGTTTCCGCGGCCTGCACGCGCTGCGCCGCTACCCCAACGGGGAAGAGCGCTGCATCGCCTGCAAGCTGTGCGAGGCGGTGTGCCCGGCGCTGGCCATCACGATCGAGTCCGACGTGCGTAACGACGGCACGCGCCGCACCACGCGCTACGACATCGACCTGACCAAGTGCATCTTCTGCGGCTTCTGCGAGGAAGCCTGCCCGGTGGACGCCATCGTCGAGACGCACATCTTCGAATACCACGGCGAAAAGCGCGGCGACCTGTACTTCACCAAGGACATGCTGCTGGCCGTGGGCGACCGCTACGAGCCGCAGATTGCCGCGGCCAAGGCTGCCGACGCGAAGTACCGCTGAGCGCAGCAAGCTGGACGGAAGCGGGGCACACGGTGCAGCGCTTCCGGCAACGAATTTGAAGTGGCCCCTCAGGGGCACGCAACCAAGAGAAGGATGCCGCGCCAGCGGCGGGCCGCCCCCGGGCAGCCTGCGGCAGCGCGGCTCAAAGAGGATCCGATAGGGACCATGGAACTCACGACAGCCATCTTCTATGCCTTTGCCCTGGTGCTGGTGCTTTCCGCACTGAAAGTCATCACGGCAAAGAACCCGGTGCACTCCGCACTGTTCCTCGTCCTGGCGTTCTTCACCGCCGCGGCGATCTGGATGATCCTGAAGGCCGAGTTCCTCGCCATCCTGCTGGTGCTGGTCTACGTGGGCGCCGTGATGGTGCTGTTCCTGTTCGTGGTGATGATGATCGACATCGACATCGAGCACCTGCGCCGCGACTTCTGGACCTACGTGCCAATGGCGTCGATCGTCGGTGCGCTGATCATCGCCGAAATGGCCATCGTGCTCGTGCGCAACTTCATTGGCACGACCAACGCGGTGCTGCCGCCGGGCGCGCAGGACCCCAACTACTCGAACACCCATGCTCTGGGCAAGCTGATCTACACGGACTACGTGTACGCCTTCGAAGTGGCGGGCGTGATCCTGCTGGTGGCGATCATCGCCGCCGTGGCGCTGACGCTGCGCCGCCGCAAGGACGTCAAGGCCCAGGACGTGGGCGCCCAGCTTCGCGTGCGCCGCGACGAGCGCGTGCGCATGGTGAAGATGCCGGCCGAGGGCCGGGCCCAAGCGGACGCAGCCTCCGCCAACAAGAACTAAGCCCGGAGAACCCGCTGTGTTGTCTCTCGCCCATTTTCTCGTCCTCGGTGCCATCCTGTTCGCGATCAGCATCGTCGGCATCTTCCTGAACCGCAAGAACGTCATCGTGCTGCTGATGGCGCTGGAACTGATGCTGCTTGCGGTGAACATCAATTTCGTCGCCTTCTCGCACTACATGGGCGACCTGGCCGGACAGGTTTTCGTTTTCTTCATCCTTACGGTGGCCGCCGCCGAGTCGGCAATCGGTCTGGCAATCCTGGTCGTGCTGTTCCGTAACCTGGACACGATCAACGTGGACGACATGGATACCCTCAAGGGCTGACATGACCGCTCACGACATGAACCAAGACTGCATCCCGACCGCACACCAATAAGCGTCCTATGGCAACCACGCTCAACCCCAACCTGCTGCTGGCCATCGCGCTGGCACCGCTCGCCGGTGCCGCGATAGCCGGTCTGTTCGGTACCAAGTTCTTCGGCACGTTTTCCTCGGAGTCGCGCGGCGGCCGGATCGTGGCCCATTCGGCGACGATTCTCGGCGTGGCCGTGTCGTTCGTCCTGTCGGTGATGGTGCTGCTCGACGTGATGCACGGCGCCGGCTACAACGGCACCGTGTACGAGTGGATGGCCATCGGCTCGCTGAAGATGGAAGTCGGCTTCCTGGTCGATTCGCTGACCGCGATGATGATGGTCGTGGTGACCTTCGTGTCGCTGATGGTGCATATCTACACCGTCGGCTACATGGAAGGGGACCCCGGCTACAACCGCTTCTTCGCCTACATCTCGCTTTTCACCTTCTCGATGCTGATGCTGGTGATGAGCAACAACTTCCTGCAGCTGTTCTTCGGCTGGGAAGCCGTGGGCCTGGTGTCGTACCTGCTGATCGGCTTCTGGTACACGCGCCCGACCGCGATCTTCGCGAACCTGAAGGCGTTCCTGGTCAACCGCGTCGGCGACTTCGGCTTCATCCTCGGTATCGGCCTGCTGCTGGCCTACAGCGGCAGCATGAACTACACCGACGTGTTCGCGCAGCGCGAGCAACTGGCAACCGTGATCTTCCCGGGCACCGACTGGCTGATGATCACCGTGGCGTGCATCTGCCTGTTCATCGGCGCGATGGGCAAGTCGGCGCAGTTCCCGCTGCACGTGTGGCTGCCTGACTCGATGGAAGGCCCGACCCCGATCTCGGCGCTGATCCACGCGGCCACGATGGTGACCGCCGGCATCTTCATGGTGTCGCGCATGTCGCCGCTGTTCGAGCTGTCGGACACCGCGCTGTCGTTCGTGCTGGTCATCGGCGCGATCACCGCGCTGTTCATGGGCTTCCTGGGCATCATCCAGAACGACATCAAGCGCGTGGTGGCCTATTCCACGCTGTCGCAGCTCGGCTACATGACCGTGGCGCTGGGCGCTTCGGCCTACTCGGTGGCCGTGTTCCACCTGATGACGCACGCGTTCTTCAAGGCGCTGCTGTTCCTGGGTGCCGGCTCGGTCATCATCGGCATGCACCACGACCAGGACATCCGCAACATGGGCGGCCTGCGCAAGTACATGCCGATCACGTGGATCACGTCGCTGGTGGGTTCGCTGGCGCTGATCGGCACGCCGTTCTTCTCGGGCTTCTATTCGAAGGACTCGATCATCGAGGCCGTGGCCGAGTCGCACCTGGCCGGTTCGGGCTTCGCGTACTTCGCGGTACTGGCCGGCGTGTTCGTGACCGCGTTCTATTCGTTCCGCATGTACTTCCTGGTGTTCCACGGTGAAGAGCGCTTCGGCAAGGCCCATGCGCACGACCACCATGACGACCATCACGAAGAGGAAGACGGCCACGACGAGCATCATCACGGCCTGGCGCCGGGCCAGAAGCCGCACGAGTCGCCGTGGGTGGTGACGCTGCCGCTGGTGCTGCTGGCGATCCCGTCGGTCGTGATCGGCGCCATCGCCATCGAGCCGATGCTGTTTGGCGACTTCTTCAAGCATGGCCTGGCCTTCAAGGACGTGATCTTCGTCGGCGAGAACCACCACGCCATGGAAGAGCTGAAGCAAGCGTTCCACGGCTGGGTGCCGATGGCGATCCACTCGCTGACGACGCCGGTGCTGTGGCTGGCCATCGCGGGCGTGGTGCTGTCGTGGTTCTTCTACATGAAGCGCCCGGACATCCCCGAAGCCATCAAGCAACGCTTCTCGGGCCTCTACAAGCTGCTGGACAACAAGTACTACATGGATGCGATCAACCAGGCGGTGTTCGCCCGCGGTGCGCGCATGCTGGGTACGGGCCTGTGGAAGGGCGGCGACCAGAGCTTCATCGACGGCCTGTTCGTCAACGGTTCGGCCCGCGTGGTGGCGTCGTTCGCCGCGGCCAGCCGCTACCTGCAGTCCGGCTACATCTACCATTACGCTTTCGCGATGATCATCGGCATGCTGGTGCTTTTGACGCTGACGATCACTGGCGTGATAGGCACCAAGTGATAGGCACCGAGTAAGGAAAACAAACAAATGGTTCTGTCTCTCGCAATCTGGCTGCCTATCTTCTTCGGCCTGCTGGTATTGATGTTCGGCTCCGACAACAGCAAGGGCTTCGTGCGCTGGATGTCGCTGTTCGGCGCCATCGCCAGCTTCGTCGTGACGCTGCCGCTGGTCTTCCATTTCGATACGTCGACGGCTGCCATGCAGTTCGTCGTACAGGCGCCGTGGATCGAGCGCTTCAACATCGCCTACCACCTGGGCGTCGATGGCATCTCGATGTGGTTCGTGGTGCTGACCGCGTTCATCACCGTGATCGTCGTGATCTCGGCCTGGGAAGTGATCACCGAGCGCGTGGCCGAGTACATGGCGGCGTTCCTGATCCTGTCGGGCCTGATGGTCGGCGTGTTCTGCGCGCTGGACGGCATGCTGTTCTACGTGTTCTTCGAGGCCACGCTGATCCCGATGTACATCATCATCGGCGTCTGGGGCGGCCCGAACCGCGTGTACGCCGCGTTCAAGTTCTTCCTCTACACGCTGCTGGGCTCGCTGCTGACGCTGGTTGCGCTGCTGTACCTGTACAACAAGACCGGTACCTTCGACATCCAGTCGTGGCACCAGGCCAAGCTGACGTTCGAAGAGCAGATCGCGATCTTTGTGGCGTTCTTCATGGCGTTCGCCGTGAAGGTGCCGATGTGGCCGGTGCACACCTGGCTGCCGGACGCCCACGTGGAAGCGCCGACCGGCGGCTCTGTGGTGCTGGCCGCGATCATGCTGAAGCTGGGCGCCTACGGTTTCCTGCGTTTCTCGCTGCCGATCGCGCCGGACGCCAGCCACTACATGGCTCCGTTCATCATCACGATCTCGCTGGTCGCGGTGATCTACATCGGCCTCGTGGCGCTGGTGCAGTCCGACATGAAGAAGCTGGTGGCGTATTCGTCGATCGCCCACATGGGTTTCGTCACGCTGGGCTTCTTCATCTTCAATGACCTCGGCGTCGAGGGCGGCATCATCCAGATGATCTCGCACGGCTTCGTGTCGGGCGCGATGTTCCTGGGCATCGGCGTGCTGTACGACCGTGTGCACTCGCGCCAGATTGCCGACTACGGCGGCGTGGTGAACGTGATGCCGAAGTTCGCCGCGTTCTCGGTGTTCTTCGCCATGGCCAACTGCGGCCTGCCGGCCACGTCGGGCTTCGTCGGCGAGTTCATGGTCATCCTGGCGTCGGTCAAGTTCAACTTCTGGATCGGCCTGCTGGCCGCCACCGCCCTGATCCTGGGCGCGGCTTACTCGCTGTGGATGGTCAAGCGCGTGATCTTCGGCGAGATCGTGCACCAGCACGTGCGCGAACTGGTGGACCTGAACAAGCGGGAATTCCTGATGTTCGGCCTGCTGGCCATCCTGACGCTGTACATGGGCCTGTACCCGAAACCCTTCACCGACGTGATGCACGCCTCGGTGGTGAACCTGCTGTCCCACGTGGCACAGTCCAAGCTGTAAGCGGGGGAGAGAAATATCATGCAATCGTCCTCTAGCCTGGCCCCGGTGGCGCCAATCATCTTCCTGGCGATCGCCATTGCGGCGATCAACTGGATCGACCTCGCGCGCGGCAAGGGCCGCACCAGCGTGGCCTACCCGCTCTCGCTGCTGACCACGCTGGTCCTGACCGTCTGGTTCGCGATCGATGCGGCCAACGGCCAGACGCACTACGCGTTCGCCAACCTGGTGGTCATCGACCCGATGGCCAACGTGCTGTCGGCGTTCTGCGCGCTGGGCATGTTCCTGACGCTGATCTACACGCGCACCTACCTGGGCAACCGGGACATGAACGCGGGCGAGTTCTACATGCTCGCGCTGTTCACGCTGGGCGGCCAGCTTGTGATGATCACCGGCAACAACTTCCTGACCCTGTACCTGGGCCTGGAACTGCTGTCGCTGTCGTCGTACGCGCTGGTGGCGCTGCGCCGCGATTCGCGCGTGACGTCGGAATCGGCCATCAAGTACTTCGTGCTGGGCGCGCTGGCGTCGGGCTTCCTGCTGTACGGCATGTCGATGATGTACGGCGCCACCGGTTCGCTGAACCTGGGCGAAGTCTTCCGCGTGGTGGAGTCGGGCCGCGTCAACACGACGATGCTGGCCTTTGGCGTGGTGTTCATCGTGGCCGGCGTGTCGTTCAAGCTGGGCGCCGCTCCGTTCCACATGTGGATCCCGGACATCTACCAGGGTTCGCCGACCGCGGTGACGCTGCTGATCGCAGCCGGCCCGAAGGTTGCCGCATTCGCGCTGATCATGCGCCTGCTGGTGGAAGGGCTGCTGCCGCTGGCGTCGGACTGGCAGGTGATGCTGGTGGGCCTGTCGATCGTGTCGCTGGTGATCGGCAACCTGACCGCCATCGTCCAGACCAACCTGAAGCGGATGCTGGCGTACTCGACGATCTCGCACATGGGCTTCATCCTGCTGGGCATGCTGTCCGGCGTGGTGGCCAGCAAGGCCGATGGTGCCGCCAATGCGTACAGCGCGTCGATGTTCTACTCGATCACGTACATGCTGACCACGCTCGGCACGTTCGGCCTGATCCTGATCCGCACGCGCAAGGGCTTCGAAGCCGAGACGCTGGACGACCTGAAGGGCATGTCGCGCCGCCATCCGTGGTTCGCCTTCCTGATGCTGGTGATGATGTTCTCGATGGCCGGCATCCCGCCGACCGTCGGCTTCTACGCCAAGCTGGCCGTGCTGTCGGCCGTGGTGAAGGCCGGCATGAGCTGGCTGGCCATCCTGGCCGTGGTGTTCTCGCTGATCGGCGCGTTCTACTACCTGCGCATCGTCAAGCTGATGTACTTCGATGCCCCGGCTGGCGAAGAGCCGCTGGAAGCGTCAGCGGGCCTGCGCTCGGTGCTGAGCCTGAACGGCCTGGCGGTGATCCTGCTGGGTATCTTCCCGGCCGCGCTGATGAACCTGTGCTACCAGGCCATCCGCGCGACGCTGGCGTCGTAACGTAACAAGGTGGCGCGATGAGTTCCTCGGCGGGCGGTTGGTTTGTCATTCTGCTGGCACTGGTATGTGCCAACCTGCCGTTCGTCAACCAGCGCCTGTTCGCGGCGGTGGGGCTCAGGTGGGCCCGCAAGCCGCTGTGGCTGCGCCTGGTGGAACTCGTCGTCTGGTACGCGGTGGCTGGCGCCGCCGGCTTTGCGGTGGAATCGGGCCTTGGCAACGTGTTCCCGCAGGGCTGGCAGTTCTACGCCATCACGGCCTGCATGATGCTGGTGTTCGCCTTCCCGGGCTTCACCTGGCAATACCTGGTCAAACATCGCACGGCCTGAGGGCTTGCCTGCTCCGGCCCGTGCCACCCCCGGAGCGTTCATGACCGACAAGACTTCCGTACCCGCGTCCGACGACGCGGACACTCATCTCCGCGAAACGCCGGTTGCCTCGGCGACCCTCCACCGCGGCAAGTTCCTTACGCTCAAGCAGGACATCGTGCGGCTGCCCGACGGCAAGCAGACCGGGCGCGAGTACGTGCTGCACCCGGGCGCGGTCATGATGATTCCGCTGTTCGACGACGGCACCGTGCTGATGGAGCGCCAGTTCCGCTATCCGGTGGGCGAGGTCATGCTCGAATTCCCGGCCGGCAAGCTCGATCCGCAAGAGGGCGCGCAGCGCTGCGGCGAGCGCGAGCTGCTGGAGGAGACCGGTTACACCGCCAAGCGATGGGACTACCTGACGCGCATCCATCCCGTGATTTCCTACTCGACCGAGTTCATCGACCTGTTCCTGGCCCGCGACCTGACGGCCGGCGCGTCGAAGCTCGATGACGGCGAATTCCTGGAAACCTTTATCACGCCGGTGGGGCAGGTGATCGACTGGGTGCGCCAGGGCCGCATCACCGACGTCAAGACGATCATCGGCGCGTTCTGGCTCGAAAAGATCGTCTCGGGCACATGGCAGCCGGGCGAGCAGTCCGAGCCGCCGTTCCCGGCGAAGCGCGCGGCCGACTGACTGGTTGCCGGCTTCGGTCGTGACAGTTGCTGTCCGGGCAGTGTCACGTTGAAACAGGAATTTTATGTTCCTAGCATAGGGATGGCCTGCGGGTGCAATGCCTGCAGACCGGTGCGCGCCGCCGCCGTCGGCGCGGCGCATCCAAGGAGCCCCCTATGCTGATCCGGACCGTTTCCCAGATTGCCCGGCTGGTCGCGCTTGCCGTTGCCATGCTCGTTCTGGTGGTGCCGGCATCGGCACGTGCCCAGCCCTCCGACTACGCGCAAACCGACGCGCCGATCATCCTGGTCCACGGCGGGCTCGGCACTTCGCAGTATCTCGGGCTGGCCGACTACTTCTACGGCATTCCGGACGACCTGCGCAGCCACGGCGCGGAAGTCTTCGTGGTGCACCTCAGTGCCGTGAACGGCGAAGGGCCTGACCGGCGCGGCGGGCAGCTCGTCCAGTGGATGCAGGATTTCATGGTGGTCAACGGCCCCAGCCGGTTCAACCTCATCGGCCACAGCATGGGTGGGCTGAGTTCGCGCTATGCGGCCACGGTACTGCCAGAAAACGTGGCCTCCGTGACGACCATTGGCACGCCGCACAAGGGCATGGAACTGTTCGACTTCACGGGCGAGCAGCCCGTGCCTGTCCAACTGGCGCTCATCGCGGCATTGAACCTGATGGGATACGCCATTGGGGTGACGTCGGGTCAGCCGCTACCGCAGGATGCGGCAGCGTTGCAGCAGCAACTGTCGACCGAGGGCTCCGCCGCCTACAACGCCATGTATCCCAGCGCCGGCCTGCCCGCAGATTGCACCGGGCCCACCGCCGAGGTGGACGTTCGCAACGGCGAGACCCAGTTGCTGTATTCCTGGACCGGCAATGCGTCCGCCACCAACGTGTTGGACCCGTCGGACCTCGTGTTCGTGCCGGTGGGCCTGCTGATCGAGTCGCGCAATGGCGGCAGCCACGACGGGTTCGTCTCGGTGTGCAGCGCCCGGTTCGGCAAGGAGCTCGGCATCTACGACTGGAACCACTTCGATGAAGTGAACCAGATCCTCGGGCTGCGGGGGCTCTGGTCGGCGGATCCCGTGGCCGTGATCCGGCAGCACGCCAACCGCCTGAAGCTGGCCGGCCTGTGAATCGGTCCGGGCTGAGATGGGCGGCCGGTGCGGTAGGGCTTGCCGCAGCCATCGCCATCGCGGCGTTCTACCGTGCCGATGAGATCACGCGTGGCGACGCCGCACCCTCGACAGGCGCCGGTGTCGGGGTGCCGGCAAGGATCGAGGCGGCCGGCAACGTCCCCGATCCCGGTGCCGAAGCGGCGCGCGATGACACCGTTGCCCCGGATGGGCTCCACACCGATGCGAAGGGACGGTTGCGCGTCACGCGCCAGACCCGGGACCTGTTCGAATACTTCCTGGCCAGCGCGCCCAGGGCCAACCGGGAGCGCCAGATTGCCCTGTTGACTGCCCACATCAACAAGACGCTGGGCGCCGCCGCACCGGTCGCGCGCAACGAGGCGCTGGACCTGGCCAGACGTTTCGTGTCCTACATGGACGCTCACGACGCCATGCTGCGGACGTATGGATTTGCCCGCAATGCCAACCTGGCCGATACCGCCGAGCTGCCGCGCATCGCGGAATTCCTGCGCAAGCGATCCGATCTGCGGCGGGAGCATCTGGGTGCCAATGTTGCGCGGCTCTGGTACGGCGACGAGGAAGATCGCGAGCAACAGTTGCTCGCCCGGCTACGGTCGGGGCAGGGCGCCCCGGAGCCGGCACCGGTGCCCCGGGCGCAGGCGCTGACCCAGCAGTTGCAGGACCTTCGCGCCAAGGGGGCGAGCCCCGAGGCATTGCGCGAATTCCTGCGCGCCAATGTCGGCGAGGACGCCGTGCAACGGTTCGACGCCCAGCGTCGCGCCGATGCCGCATGGGCCGCCAAGTACGCGAGCTACCGCGCCGACGTGGCCGCGGTTGCCAGCCACGGTGGGCTCGATGCCGACGAAGTCCGCCGCCAGTCGGACGCCATCCGGACGCGGCACTTTCCCGATGCCCGGGACGCGGCACGCGCCGCGATGCTCGACGGGCAACCGCCCCCGGCACCCCGCGCCCCATAGCATCCGCCGGGCGCCGTCAAATCCGACGCCAATCCTGTAAGCTTGCTTCCCCGCCGGTCGGGGTTTTCCCTCGGTCCGGCGCAGCCTGGCTACGCCGCCACGGCGATTGTGTTTTGCGCGTATCCTGCCAGGTGGAAAACGGTCCGAAAAAAATTAGCACGACCGTTCACAAAATTTCGATTCACGGCTAACATTGCCCGACGGGCTGGAAAGATCATGAAGGTGCTCGACCTGCGCTGTGCGCAAGACCATCGATTCGAGGGCTGGTTTGCCTCGGCGGAAGACGCGCAGTCGCAGATGTCACGCAACCTCGTCCAATGCCCGGTCTGTGGCGACCATGCGGTCAGCCGCCTGCCCAGCGCGCCGCGCCTGAATCTTTCGGGTGCCACCGCCAGGCCGGCGCCGATGCAGGCCCGCGCGGAACCAGGCAACGCCGAGGCGCAGCAGCTGATGCAGGCGCTGCAGGCGCGCTACCTGAAGGCCGTGCGGCAGGTGCTGGCGCAGACCGAGGACGTGGGCGAGCGCTTCGTCGAGGAAGCGCGGCGCATGCATTACGAGGAGGCGCCCGAACGCGGCATCCGCGGTTCGGCCACCCCCGAGGACGTGCAGGCGCTGGCCGAAGAGGGCATCGACACCTTTCCGCTCATCGTGCCGGACGCCTTGAAGCAGACGGCCCACTGAACAAGCATCCTGTGCCCGGTTTTTCCGCGCAGCGATGCGCAGGGAAAACAATCGGCCGGCGCCCGCCGGCACCACCAATGGAGACGGGCATGGATCTCAACTACTCGGCGGCCGACAACGCCTTCCGTCAGGAAGTGCGTAGCTGGCTCGAAGCCAACCTGCCGGCGGATATCCGCGACAAGGTTCTCAATCACCGCCGTCCCAACCGCGACGACCTCGTGCGCTGGCACAAGACGCTGGCCGGCAAGGGCTGGTCGGCGCCGCACTGGCCGGTGGAATTCGGCGGCACGGGCTGGAACGCCACGCAGCGCCATATCTGGGACGAGGAAAACGCCCGCGTCGGCGCGCCCGGCGTGCTGCCGTTCGGCGTGGCCATGGTGGCGCCGGTGATCATGAAGTACGGCAATGCCGAGCAGAAGTCGTACTACCTGCCGCGTATCCTCGACTGCACCGACTGGTGGTGCCAGGGCTATTCCGAGCCGGGCTCGGGTTCCGACCTGGCGTCGCTGAAAACGCGCGCCGAACTGACGACGGACGGCAAGCACTACATCGTGAACGGCCAGAAGACGTGGACCACGCTGGGCCAGCACGCCGACATGATCTTCTGCCTGGTGCGCACCGATCCGGAAGCCAAGAAGCAGGAAGGCATCTCGTTCCTGCTGATCGACATGAAGACGCCGGGCATCACCGTGCGGCCGATCATCATGCTCGACGAAGAGCACGAGGTGAACGAGGTCTTCTTCGACAACGTGAAGGTGCCGGTGGAAAACCGCGTTGGCGAGGAAAACCGCGGCTGGACCTACGCCAAGTACCTGCTGGGCCACGAGCGGACCGGCATTGCCCGCGTGGGCGCGTCCAAGCGCGAGCTGGGCTTCCTGAAGCGCGTGGCGCGCCAGCAGCAGAAGAACGGCAAGCCGCTGCTGGAGGACCCGGTGTTCGGCGCCAAGGTGGCCGCGCTGGAGATCGAGCTGATGGCGCTGGAGATCACCGTGTTGCGCGTGGTGTCGAGCGAGGCGGCCGGCAAGGGCCCCGGCCCCGAGGCATCGATGCTCAAGATCAAGGGCACCGAGATCCAGCAGATGCTCACCGAACTGATGGTAGAGGCCGTGGGCCCGTACGCGCAGCCGTTCGACACGCCGTACCTGGAGTGCGAGACCGAGCACGCCGTGACCGGCTACGACGACGCCGCACCGCTGGCCGCGTACTACTTCAACTACCGCAAGACGTCGATCTACGGTGGTTCCAACGAAATCCAAAAGAACATCATCAGCCAGATGATTCTGGGGCTGTGAGGAGACACGCGACATGAACTTCAATCTCAGCGACGAACAGAAGCAACTGTCCGATGCCATCCGCCGCTTCGTCGAGAAAAGCTACGACTTCGAATCGCGCAAGAAGAACATCAAGACCGATGCCGGCTTTGGCGAGCAGGCCTGGGGCGCCCTGGTGGAACTGGGCCTGACGGCACTGCCGGTACCGGAGGCGCAGGGCGGGTTCTCGGGCACGGCCGTCGACATGATGGTGGTGCAGGAACAACTGGGCCGTGGCCTGGTGGTCGAGCCGTACTTTGCCACCGTGGTGGCCATGCAGGCACTGAAGCTGGCCGGCGGGCAGGACGCGCTGCTGGAACAGGTGGCCGGCGGCGAACTGAAGCTGGCCACGGCGTTCAACGAGCCGCAGGCGCGCTACGAGCTGAACAACGTGACCGTGACGGCCAAGGGCGGCAAGCTCAACGGCCGCAAGGTCGTGGTGATCCACGGCGCGCAGGCTGACAAGCTGGTGGTGTCGGCCCGTACGGCCGGCGGCCAGTCTGACCGCGATGGCATATCGCTGTTCCTGGTCGACACGCAGGGCGCGGGCGTCAGCGTCAAGGACTACCGCACGATCGACAACCTGCGCGCGGCCGACGTGACGTTCACCGACGCCCCCGCCACGCTGCTGGGCGCCGAAGGCAAGGGCTGGGACGTGCTGGAGGCCACGGCCGACTACGCCGCCGTGCTGCTCTGCGCCGAGGCCGTTGGCGTGATGGATACGCTAAACGCCGCCACGCTCGAATACGCCAAGACGCGCCAGCAGTTTGGCGTGCCCATCGCCCGCTTCCAGGCGCTGCAGCACCGCATGGTCGAGATGTTCATCCATGCCGAGCAGTCGCGCTCGATCACGCTGCTGGCCGCGGCGCGCTTCGAGGAGGCGTCGCACGAGGAGCGCCGCCGCTACGTGTCCGCCGCCAAGGCGCGCGTGGGCCAGGCGGCCCGCTCGGTCGGCCAGGAGGCGGTGCAGATCCACGGCGGCATGGGCGTGACCGACGAACTGCCGGCCGCGCACATGTTCAAGCGGCTGACGCTGATCAACACGACCTTCGGCGACGTGGACCACCACCTGGGACGCTTTGCCAGCCAGCCCGGCTTCCAGGAAGCCGCCTGACCGCATCGATTGACCCGAACCGCGCCGGCCACCCCGAGCGCGGTTTTTTGCTTTGGAGCCCCCGATGTCCAGCAAGATGTATTTCGAAGACTACGTCGTCGGCAGCGAGATCCCGCTCGGCAGCTACCACGTGACCGAAGAGGAAATCGTCACGTTCGCCAGGCAGTACGACCCCCAGCCGTTCCACATCGACAAGGCCGCCGCCGAGCAGAGCATCTACGGCGGGCTGATCTCCAGCGGCTGGATGACCTGCGGCATCATCATGCGGCTGCTGGTACAGTCGATGGGCGACCGTTCCACCAGCATGGGCTCGCCCGGCGTGGACGAAGTCCGCTGGATCAAGCCGGTCTATGCCGGCGACACGCTGACCGCGTCGCTGAAGATCCTGGACGCCCGGCCGTCCAGCTCCAAGCCCGACCGGGGCGTGGTGATGACCCAGTGGGTCGGCACGAACCAGAAGGGCGAGGTGGTCTGCACGGTCAAGGGCATGGGCATGTACAAGCGGCGCCCGGCGTAAGGCACCGGCCGGCAGCAGGGCATCCGGCCGACAGGAACACAGCACCACAGGAACACAGCACCACAGCAGCACCTACCACAGCACGACAGGAGACAACGCATATGCGCACCATCGCATCGCTGGAAGAACTGGAATCCCTCCAGGGCCAGGAAGTGGCCGTCAGCGACTGGTTCGAGATCACCCAGCAGCAGGTGAACCTGTTCGCCGAGGCGACCGGCGACCACCAGTGGATCCACGTGGACGTCGAGCGGGCCCGGCGCGAGTCGCCGTTCGGCGCCCCGGTGGCGCACGGCTTCCTGACGCTGTCGCTGCTGCCGCAGTTCATGCACAGCGCCATCCACATGGAAGGCGTCAAGATGGGCGTCAACTATGGCCTGAACCGGGTGCGATTCACCGCCCCGGTGCCGGTGGGCAGCCGCCTGCGCGCGCGCGTGAAACTGCTCAAGGTGGAGCGGCTGGACCCGGCGCCCAACGGGCTGGTTGGGGCGCAGTCCACCTGGGAGGTCACGGTCGAGCGGGAAGGCAGCGACCGGCCGGTCTGCGTGGCAGAATCGATCACCCGCCGCTACTCCTGAGCGCGCCGTCAGCGCAGCGCCAGCGGGGCCGCTAGAACGCGGCCCCTTTCTTTTGTCCAGCAGATTCGCTTCGTCCATCGCTTCATGACGTGATCTGTTTCCTTTGTGCGACAGCTGAAACATTGTCCGATTAAAAGAACAGTGTTTCCGTTGTGTTTGGGTTTACCCGCAATGTTGCGTTGCGGTACATTCGCGGCCAACGATGTTTTAGGTAATGCGATATCCGCTCGGAGACCGTTCTCGCTGCGCTGGCGAGGCGGTCAAATGCAGGCGGATACCGCGTAGGCATCGTTGCACAACGCTTGTCCCGGTGGCTGCTCCGAACCGGGACCGATCGCAGTAGGCAGTCGGTTACCTCAGCGCACGCTTGGCGCCCCCCCCGCGTTTCGCGCACGCAGTCGTCAGTTGCTGTCCAGCCGCGCTCATGGCGTTGCCCGGCCGCATGGTCCGCCGGCGCTTGCACGCCCCATTTTCCGCACGCGCCAGCTTAGGACACGTCCCCGGTTTTCCCCAGCCCAGCCAGCCCGTTGCCCCGTGCAGCAGGCGGCAGTGCCTCGCTTGTGCACAGGCGTGGCGCAACCAGACCGTCGTGACATGAAGACACCAACAATGCCGCGCCTGATGCGGTACCTGCCTTGCCTTGGCCTGCTCCTGCTGGCCGGCTGCGACTTTGCGCTGATGAACCCGAAAGGGCAGGTCGGCGTGGACATCAAGGGCATCATCCTGATCGCCACCTGGCTGATGCTGCTGGTCGTCGTGCCAGTCATCATCCTGACGCTCGTGTTCGCGTGGAAGTACCGCGCCAGCAACACGTCGGCCACCTACGACCCCGACTGGTCGCACTCGACGAAGATCGAAGTGGTGGTCTGGCTGATCCCGTGCCTGATCATCATCGCGCTGGGCATCATCACGTGGAAGTCTTCCCACGACCTCGATCCGTACAAGCCGCTGGAATCCAGCGTCAAGCCCGTGCAGGTGGAAGCCGTGGCGATGAACTGGAAATGGCTGTTCATCTATCCCGAACTGAAGATCGCCACGGTCAATCAGCTGGCGCTGCCGGTGAACACGCCGGTGAACTTCAAGATCACGTCGGATTCGATCATGAATTCGTTCTTCATCCCGCAACTGGGCAGCCAGGTGTACGCCATGGCCGGGATGGAGACCAAGCTGCACCTCATCGCCAATGAAGCCGGCACGTACGACGGCATGTCCGCCAACTACAGCGGCGGCGGCTTCTCGGGCATGAAGTTCAAGACCATCGCCATGTCGAACTTCGAGTTCGACAAGTGGGTGGAGCAGGTGCGCGCGTCCAGCAAGCAGCTCGCCGCCGCGGACTACAAGGTCCTGGCCAAGCCGAGCGAGGCAGAACCGGTGACGTACTTCGGCAAGGTCGAGGACAACCTGTTCACCGGCATCCTGCATCAGTACATGGGGCACGACGGCCGTGCAATCGCCCGCGAAGGTTTCGATGGCGGTCCGGTCTGCACGTCGCGTAACACGCTCGGCGAAGAGCGTGTGTCCCTGACCACGCCGGCCACCCCGGCCGTGGGCGCGCAAATCTAGGAGCAATGATGTTTGGCAAATTGAGTTTGTCGGCGATTCCGTTTCATGAGCCGATCATCATGATCACGCTGAGCTGCGTGGCCCTTGGCGGGCTGGCGCTGCTCGGTGCGATCACGTATTTCAAGAAGTGGGACTACCTGTGGACCGAGTGGATTACCTCGGTCGACCACAAGCGCATCGGCGTGATGTACTCGCTGGTGGCGCTGATCATGCTGCTGCGCGGCTTTGCCGACGCCATCATGATGCGTACCCAGCTTGCCGTGGCCACCAACGGTGCCACCGGCTTCCTGCCGCCCGAGCACTACGACCAGGTGTTCACGGCCCACGGCGTGATCATGATCTTCTGCGTGGCCATGCCGCTGATGACGGGCTTGATGAACCTCGTGGTGCCGCTGCAGATTGGCGCGCGCGACGTGGCATTCCCGTTCCTGAACACGCTGAGCTTCTGGCTGTTCGTGGCCGGCGCGATGCTGGTGAACGTGTCGCTGGGCGTTGGCGAGTTCGCGCGCACCGGCTGGCTGGCCTACCCGCCGCTGTCGGGCCTGGACTACAGCCCTGGCGTGGGGGTGGACTACTACCTCTGGTCGCTGCAGATTTCAGGGTTGGGCACGCTGCTTACCGGCGTGAACTTCCTGGTGACGATCCTGAAGATGCGCGCCCCGGGCATGACGCTGATGCGCATGCCGGTGTTCACCTGGACGGCCCTGTGCACCAACGTGCTGATCGTGGCCGCCTTCCCGGTGCTGACCGTGTCGCTGGCGCTGCTGGGCCTGGACCGCTACTTCGACATGCACTTCTTCACGAACGATGGCGGCGGTAACGCCATGATGTACGTGAACCTGATCTGGATCTGGGGCCACCCCGAGGTGTACATCCTGATCCTGCCGGCCTTCGGCATCTTCTCGGAAATCATCTCGACGTTCTCGGGCAAGAAGCTGTTCGGCTACAAGGGCATGGTCTACGCCACGGCCGCGATCATGGTCCTGTCGTTCATCGTGTGGCTGCACCACTTCTTCACGATGGGCTCCGGTGCCAACGTCAACGCGTTCTTCGGCATCACGACGATGATCATCTCGATCCCGACGGGCGTGAAGATCTTCAACTGGCTGTTCACGATGTACCGTGGCCGCGTGCAGTTCACGTCGCCGGTGCTGTGGACGCTGGGCTTCATGATCACGTTCGTGATCGGCGGCATGACCGGCGTGCTGATGGCCGTGCCGGCAGCCGACTTCGTGCTGCACAACTCGCTGTTCCTGATTGCCCACTTCCACAACGTGATCATCGGCGGCGTGCTGTTCGGCTACCTGGCCGGCGTCACCTACTGGTGGCCGAAGGCGTTCGGCTTCAAGTTGAACGAGCGCCTGGGCAAGTGCGCCTTCTGGTGCTGGCTGGTGGGCTTCTACTTCGCGTTCATGCCGCTGTACGTGCTGGGCCTGATGGGCATGACCCGCCGCCTGAACCATACCGACAACCCGGAATGGACGCCGTGGCTGCACCTGGCCGTGGTGGGCGTGGTGTTCGTGGCGATGGGCATCGGCTTCCAGGTGCTGCAGATCGTCGTGTCGATCCGCGACCGCAAGAAGCTGGCCGACGTGACCGGCGACCCGTGGGGTGGCCGCACGCTGGAATGGGCCACGTCGTCGCCGCCCGCGTTCTACAACTTTGCGCACACCCCGGTGGTGCGTGACCTGGACGCGTTTGCCGACATGAAGGCCCGTGGCGAGAAGATGCCGACCAGCGGCTTCGAGCAGATCCACATGCCGAAGAACACGGCAGCCGGCTTCTACATGGGTGCCTGGAGCCTGGCGCTGGGCTTCGCGCTGACCTGGCACATCTGGTGGCTGGCCGCCGTGGGCCTGGTCGGCATGGTCGTGGCGTTCATCCGCCGCGCCAACGATGACCACATCGACTACTACGTGCCGGCCGCCGAGGTCGAGCAGATCGAAACCCGCTACCAGCAGCGTGTGGCTGCCCAGGGCTGATAACCATGTCGACAGAAGTTCTTGACCGCTTCGGGGCGCAAGCCCCCGCGCATGCGCACTCGCACGACGAGGCGCACGACCACGCGCATCACGACACCAGCGAGAACACGATCTTCGGGTTCTGGCTGTACCTGATGAGCGACTGCATCCTGTTCGCGTGCCTGTTCGCCGCGTTCGCCGTCCTGCGCGGCGAAGTGGCGGGCGGCCCGTCGGGCAAGGAGCTGTTCGAGCTCAACTACGTGCTCGTGGAAACCGCCATCCTGCTGTTCTCGTCGATCACCTACGGCTTTGCCATGGTGTCGATGCAGAACCAGCAGCGTGGTCGCGTGATGTTCTGGCTGGCCGTGACGTTCCTGCTTGGCGCGGGCTTCATGGCGATGGAAATCAACGAGTTCGCCCACCTGATCCACGAAGGCGCCGGCCCCAGCCGCAGCGCGTTCCTGTCGTCGTTCTTCACGCTGGTCGGCACGCACGGCCTGCACGTGGCAAGCGGCATGGTGTGGATGCTGGTGCTGATGTACCAGTTGTCGAAGAAGGGCCTGACGCCGGTGGTGGCCAAGCGCCTGAACTGCCTCAGCCTGTTCTGGCACTTCCTGGACGTGGTCTGGATCGGCGTGTTCACGGTCGTCTACCTGATGGGAGCAATGTAAATGGCACAGCAACACGCTACGAGCGCCCACGGCGCGTCGCACGGCCACAGCAGCGTCAAGTCGTACGTCATCGGCTTCGTGCTGGCCGTGATCCTGACCGTGATCCCGTTCAAGATCGTGATGGACGGCTCGATGGACCGCGCCACCACGCTCTGGATCATCCTGGGCATGGCCGTCGTGCAGATCGTCGTCCACCTGAAGTACTTCTTGCACCTGGACGGCTCCGACGGCCAGAAGTGGAACGTGATGGCGCTGCTGTTCACGGTCCTGATCTTGTTCATCGTGCTGGCCGGTTCGCTCTGGATCATGCACAACATGAACGCGAACATGATGCCGTGGATGAGCAAGTAACCGCCATCGCCGGTATCTGACGAAACGGGGCCTTCGGGTCCCGTTTTTTATTGCCCGCGGTGCGCCATGCACCGGCGGCGCACGGTCCTGCACCGTGCCGCATCGATGCACGGCATCGGTGCATCCTCCTGCCGCCTGCCCCGCGCGGCACGCGCACTGTCCTGGTGCGTCGCGATTCCCTTTCCGCCGATTTGTCGCGTCGCCGATGCCTGGCAACGGTTTGCGGGCGATGCGCCCGATGGCACGCTAGTTGCAGAAGCATCACCCGGGGTGCGTAGTCCCTACCAAACACGACAAACTGGGAGCTGCAATGAAACGACGTGACATGCTGAAGCTGTCGGCGGTGGCCGCCGCGGCGATGATCGGTACCAGCCCGCTGATGGCGCAGACCAAGGAGCCGATCAAGGTCGGCATCCTGCACTCGCTGTCCGGCACGATGGCCATTTCCGAGACGTCGCTGAAGGACGTGGCGCTCATGACGATCGACGAGATCAACAAGAGCGGCGGCCTGCTGGGCCGCAAGCTTGAGCCCGTGGTGGTGGACCCCGCCTCGAACTGGCCGCTGTTCGCCGAGAAGGCCCGCCAGCTCGTCACCAAGGACAAGGTCGCGGTCACGTTCGGCTGCTGGACGTCGGTGTCGCGCAAGTCCGTGCTGCCGGTCTACGAGGAACTGAACTCGCTGCTGTTCTACCCGGTGCAGTACGAGGGCGAGGAAATGTCCAAGAACGTGTTCTACACGGGCGCCGCGCCGAACCAGCAGGCCATCCCGGCGGTGGAATACCTGATGAGCAAGGAAGGCGGCGGCGCCAAGCGCTTCTTCCTGCTGGGCACCGACTACGTCTACCCGCGCACCACCAACAAGATCCTGCGCGCGTTCCTGAAGAGCAAGGGCGTGGCCGACAAGGACATCGAGGAGGTCTACACCCCGTTCGGCCACAGCGACTACCAGACCATCGTCGCCAACATCAAGAAGTTCTCGCAGGGCGGCAAGACCGCCGTGATCTCCACGATCAACGGCGACTCCAACGTGCCGTTCTACAAGGAACTGGGCAACGCCGGCCTGAAGGCCAAGGACGTGCCGGTGGTGGCGTTCTCCGTGGGCGAGGAAGAACTGCGCGGCATCGACACCAAGCCGCTGGTGGGCCACCTGGCCGCGTGGAACTACTTCATGTCGGTCAAGAACCCGCAGAACGATGCGTTCAAGAAGCAGTGGGCGGCATGGGTCAAGGCCAATAACCTGCCCGGCGGCGACAAGCGCGTGACCAACGACCCGATGGAAGCCACCTACGTGGGCATCCACATGTGGGCCCAGGCCGTCAAGAAGGCCGGCACCACCGACGTGGACAAGGTGCGCGCCGCCATGTACGGCCAGACCTTCAAGGCCCCGGACGGCTTCACGCTGACCATGGGTGACAACCACCACCTCTACAAGCCCGTGATGATCGGCGAGGTGAAGGGCGACGGCCAGTTCAACGTGGTGTGGAAGACGGCCAAGCCGGTCCGCGCCCAGCCGTGGAGCCCGTTCATCGCCGGCAACGAAGGCAAGGCCGACAAGGTCAACTAAGCCGGCCCCGGCTTGGTCATGCATCCCCTTTCCCGCCCGGCGGGAGAGGGGGCGCCCGCAGGTCATCCGAACGAACAAAAGACGCGATCCATCGCGCTACACCAGACTCCTGAATGCACCGACCACATGCGTCATGGCTGGCATGGCTGCGCGCCGTGCTTGCCGCCTTGCTGCTGGCCGCCGCCCCGCTCTGGGCCGCCACGCCGCTGACCCAGGCGGACCTGAAGCCGCTGGCCGAAGACGACTTCGATGCGAAGTCCGCCGCCCTGACCCGCATCACGCAGGCGCCGCCCGCCCAGGCCGAGCCGATCCTGAAGGCGCTGCAGGACGATGCGCTGCAGTACGCGCCGTCCGTGGGCATGGTGCGCACCGACGGCGACAAGACGCTCGATGCGATCACCGGCCAGCCGGTCACCGTGCCGGCCGATTCGCTGGAATCGCTGACGCTGAACAACAGCCTGCGCGCTATCGTCGACAGTGCCGCCAGCAGCCTGCTGCTGCAGTCGGCCGACATCGCCGTCCGCACGCAGGCCATCGCCACGCTGCTGGACCAGCCCGAGAGCGCGTCGCGCCCGGCGGTGGAGGCAGCCCGCAAGGCCGAGGCCGACGCCGGCCTGCGCGCCCGGCTCGACGTGATCTGGGCCAGCACGGTGCTGGCCGAGGGTACCGACGCGGCGCGCGGCGACCGCATCGAGGCCATCCGCATCCTGGCCAGCGACAGCAACCCGCAGTCGCGCCAGAAGCTGGCGCCGCTGATGGAAAAGGACGACGCCGGCAAGTACCGCGAGCCCGACGAGGGCGTGCGCGTGGCCGCCCAGCAGGCCATCGACCAGTTGCGCAGCGGCGAGCGCCGCGCCGAGGTGGTCGGCAACCTGTTCGCGGGCCTGAGCCTGGGCAGCGTGCTGCTGCTGGCGGCGCTGGGCCTGGCCATCACGTACAGCCTGATCGGCGTCATCAACATGGCGCACGGCGAATTCTTGATGATCGGCGCCTATGCCACCTACGTGGTGCAGACGCTGTTCCGCGCCTACGCGCCGCCCGAGGCGTTCGGCTGGTACCTGCTGGCCGCGCTGCCGGCATCGTTCCTGGTCGCCGGCCTAGTCGGCTTCGCGATCGAGCGCATCGTGCTGCGCCACCTGTACGGCCGTCCGCTGGAAACGCTGCTGGCCACGTTCGGTATCAGCCTGCTGCTGATGCAGGCCGTGCGCACCATCTTCGGCGCGCAGAACGTGGAGGTGGCCAACCCGGCGTGGATGAGCGGCGGCTTTACTGCGATGGCCGGGCTCGTGATCCCGTACAACCGCGTGGTCATCATCCTGTTCGCGCTGGGCGTAGTGGCCGTGGCCTGGGCCGTGCTGAACCGCACGCGGCTGGGCCTGTTCGTGCGCGCCACGACGCAGAACCGCACGATGGCCGCCTGCGTGGGCGTGCGCACCTGGAAGGTGGACAGCTACGCGTTCGCGTTCGGCGCCGGCATTGCCGGGCTGGGCGGCTGCGCGCTGTCGCAGATCGGCAATGTGGGCCCGGACCTGGGCCAGGCGTACATCATCGACTCGTTCATGGTCGTGGTGCTCGGCGGCGTGGGCCAGCTGGCCGGGACCATCGTCGGCGCCTTCGGCCTGGGCATCATCAACAAGTTCATCGAGCCGTTCTACGGCGCGGTGCTGGCCAAGATCTTCGTCCTCGTGCTGATCGTGCTGTTCATCCAGAAACGGCCACAGGGACTTTTCGCGCTCAAGGGGCGCAGCGCGGAGGCCTGACATGCGCAGTTTTTCCTCTGAATCCGGCAAGACGTTCCGTCTGGCCGTGCCCGAGCGCCAGCCGCTGTTCTCGGGCCGCGTCTGGACCCTGCTGGTGGCGCTGACCGCCATCGTCGGCATCGGCGTGCCGGTCTGCGCGCTGCTGCTGCCCGAGGGGCATCCGCTGCACCTGTCGGCCTACGCGCTGACGCTGGTCGGCAAGATCATGTGCTTTGCGCTGGCCGCCATCGCGCTGGACCTGGTCTGGGGCTACTGCGGCATCCTGAGCCTGGGCCACGGGCTGTTCTTCGCGCTGGGTGGCTACGCCATGGGCATGTACCTGATGCGGTCCATCGGCCGCGAGGGCGTCTACAAGAGCGACCTGCCCGACTTCATGGTGTTCCTGGACTGGAAGGAACTGCCCTGGTTCTGGCAGGGCACCGAGCACCTGCCGTACGCGCTGCTGCTGGTGGTGCTGGTGCCGGGCGTGCTGGCTTGGCTGTTCGGGTACTTCGCGTTCCGCTCGCGCATCAAGGGCGTCTACCTGTCGATCATCACGCAGGCCATGACCTACGCGGCGATGCTGCTGTTCTTCCGCAACGAGACCGGCTTCGGCGGCAACAACGGCTTCACGGACTTCAAGCGCATCGCCGGCTACGCCGTGGCCGCGCCCGAGACGCGCACCGCGCTGTTCGTGCTGACGTTCCTGGCGCTGGTCGGCGGGTTCGTCGCATGCCGCTACATCGTCACGTCCAAGCTCGGCCGCGTGGTCACGGCCGTGCGCGACGCCGAGATGCGCGTGATGTTCTCCGGCTACAACCCGCTCGGCTACAAGCTGTTCGTCTGGACGTTCTCGGCCGTGCTGTGCGGCATTGCCGGCGCGCTGTACGTGCCGCAGGTGGGCATCATCAACCCGGGCGAGATGTCGCCGGCCAACTCGATCGAGATGGCCGTCTGGGTGGCCGTGGGCGGGCGCGGCACGCTGATTGGCCCGATCGTCGGCGCGTTCCTGGTCAACGGTGCCAAGACCATGTTCACGGCCTACTTTGCCGAGTACTGGCTGTTCCTGCTCGGTGCGATGTTCGTGCTGGTGACGCTGTACCTGCCCGACGGCGTGGTCGGCCTGGTGCGCCGCCTGCGCGGCCGGCGCACCGCCGCGCAGAAGATCGACGCCGCGGCGGCCGAGGAACCGGTGGCCGCGCCGCAACAAGGGAGCAACGCATGAACGCCGCACTGGGAGTGGAGCAGGCCGAAAGCGGCGACGCCACGGGCCTGGGCCGCATCGTCGAGCCGGGCGTCATCGACACCTCGCACGGCCCGATCCTCTACATCGAGGACCTGACCGTGCAGTTCGACGGCTTTCGCGCGCTGAACAAGCTGTCGCTGTCGATCGACCACGGCGAGCTGCGCTGCGTGATCGGCCCCAACGGCGCCGGCAAGACGACGATGATGGACGTGATTACCGGCAAGACCGGCCCGCGCAACGCCAACGTCACGGGCCGCGTGTTCCTGGGCCAGACCATCGACCTGATGCGCATGACCGAGCCGAAGATCGCCCAGACCGGCATCGGGCGCAAGTTCCAGAAGCCCACGGTCTTCGAGCAGCACGAAGTCTGGGAAAACCTGGAACTGGCGATGAAGGCCGACAAGCGCTGGTGGTCGTCGCTGCGCGCGCGGCTGACCGGCGACGGCCACCGCCGCATCGAGGAAACGCTGGCGCTGACCGGGCTGGAGGACGAAGCCTACCGGCCGGCGGGCCTGCTGTCGCACGGGCAGAAGCAGCGGCTGGAGATCGGCATGCTGCTGATGCAGCAGCCGCAGCTGCTGCTGCTCGACGAGCCGGTGGCCGGCATGACCGACGAGGAAACGATGCAGTTGGCCGGCCTGCTGAACAGCCTGCGCGGCACCTGCTCGATGATGGTGGTGGAGCACGACATGGAATTCGTGGCCGCGCTGGCCGGCGACGCCGGCAAGGTCACCGTGCTCGCCGAAGGCAGCCTGCTGGCCGAGGGCACGCTCGACGCCGTGAAGCGCGACGAGCGCGTGATCGAATCCTACCTGGGAAGATAACGATGCTGCAGGTCAATGCACTGAACCAGTTCTACGGCGGCAGCCACATCCTGCGCGATGTCTCGTTCGACGTGCCGCAGGGCCGGCTGACCACGCTGCTGGGCCGCAACGGCGTGGGCAAGAGCACGCTGCTGAAGTGCCTGATGGGCGTGGTGCCCACGCGCAGCGGCACGGTCCGCTGGGACGGCAAGGCGCTGGAGAAGAAGGCGCCGTACGAGCGCGTATCGGCCGGGCTGGCCTATGTGCCGCAGGGGCGCGAGATCTTTCCGCGCCTGACGGTCGAGGAAAACCTGCTGATCGGCGCCGCCAGCCGCGGCAAGCCGGCCGGCGTGCCGGACCGCATCTACCAGTTGTTCCCGGTGCTGCGCACCATGCGCCAGCGGCGCGGCGGCGACCTGTCGGGCGGCCAGCAGCAGCAACTGGCCATCGGCCGCGCGCTGATGAGCGAGCCCAGCCTGCTGATCCTGGACGAGCCCACCGAGGGCATCCAGCCGTCGATCATCCAGGACATCGGCCGGGCGCTTCGGCTGCTGGTGGACGAGTACGGCATGACCGTGCTGCTGGTGGAGCAGTACTACGAGTTCGCGCGCCACCTGGCCGACCACTACGTGGTGATGAGCCGCGGCGAGGTGGTGGCCAAGGGCGCGGGCGCGACGATGGAGCAGGACGGCGTACGCGAGCTGATCGCCGTCTGACGCCGCGCCGCCTGCGCCGGCCGCCGTGCCGCCTTCCGGTGGAGGCGGCCGCGCGCTATGATCGCCGCCAACGCCCCCGCGCCCCGCGCCCCCTGAACCCGCCGAATCCGTTTCGATGCGTCACCCCGATTTCCCTTCGTCGCTTGCCACCCCGTCCACGTGGCACGCCAGCCTGCGCCTGCGCTTTGCCGTGCGCGCGGGCCGCACCGCCATGGTCGAGCGCCGCCACGAAGGCCCGCTGCGCGTGCAGAAGCCGCTCTATCCCGAGGGCGACATCTGCCACGGCGTGGTGCTGCACCCGCCGGCCGGCGTGGCTGGTGGCGACCGGCTGGACATCGACATCGCCGTGGCGCCGGGCGCCCATGCGGTGCTGGCCACGCCGGGCGCCACCAAGTGGTACAAGTCGCTCGGCCGCGACGCCGCGCAGCATGTGCGCATCGACGTGGCCGAAGGCGCGCGGCTGGACTGGCTGCCGCAGGAGAACATCGTGTTCGACGATGCCCGCGCGCGGATCGGCACCGACGTCGACGTGGCGCCCGGCGGCAGCGCCATCGGCTGGGACGCCGTCGTGCTGGGCCGGCTGGCCTCGGGCGAGCGCTGGGCCAGCGGATCGCTGTGGCTCGACACGCGCATTGCCTGCGCCGGCCGCGCGCTGTGGATCGAGCAGTCGCATTTCGACGCCGCGTCGCCGTTGCGCGGCGCCGTGGCCGGCCTGGACGGCCTGCCCATCCTCGGCACGCTCTGGGCCGTGGGGCAGGGCGCCACGCAGGAACTGGCCGAGGCGCTGGCTGCGTCGCTGCCGTACCGGCCCGACCTGCGCGCCGGCGTGACCTGCCTGGCCGCCGCCGGGCCGGCATCGATGCCGATGCTGCTGATGCGCGTGCTGGGCCGCGACATGGAGGCCGTGCGCCACCTGATGATCGACGGCTGGCAGGCCCTGCGCCAGCCGCTGCACGGCGTGCCGGCCCGCCCGCTGCGGCTCTGGGCCACCTGAACAACCACGAAGAACTGGATCCGACACATGGAACTGACACCGCGCGAGAAAGACAAGCTGCTGATCTTCACCGCCGCGCTGCTGGCCGAACGCCGCCGCGCGCGCGGGCTCAAGCTCAACTACCCCGAGGCCGTGGCGCTGATCACGGCCGCCATCATGGAAGGCGCGCGCGATGGCCGCACCGTGGCCGAGCTGATGCACGAAGGCACCACCGTGCTGGCGCGCGAGGACGTCATGGACGGCGTGGCCGAGATGATCCCCGAGATCCAGGTCGAGGCCACCTTCCCGGACGGCACCAAGCTCGTGACCGTCCACCACCCGATCGTCTGACGCGCCCATGCCGCGCCAGCCCCGCCCATCCGACATGCACAACAAGAGGAACCACCCGATGCGCCATTCCGCCCATTCCCTCGATACCGTCCGCCGCCGCCTGCGTACGCTGGCGCCGCGCGTGGCCACCGGCGCCGCGCTGTCGCTGGCCGCCGCGTCGGCCCTGGCCCATCCGGGCCACGACGCCGCCACCGTCGGCGCCAGCCTGTTCGCCGGGCTGGCCCACCCGTTCACGGGCGCCGACCACCTGCTGGCCATGGCCGCCGTGGGCGTCTGGAGCGCGCTGGCTGCGCCGCCGCAAGGCGCGTTCGGGCAGGGCGATGCGAAGGGCGCGCTGCTGCGCCTGCCGTTCGCGTTCGTGGCGATGATGCTGGTGGGCGCGGTGCTGGGCCTGGCGGGCCTGTCGCTGCCGGCCGTGGAGCCGATGATCGCCGCCTCGCTGCTCGTGATTGGGTTGCTGGTGGCCGCGCGCGCCCGGCTGTCGGCGCCGGCCGGCATGGCCATCGTCGGCGGCTTCGCGCTGTTCCACGGCTACGCGCACGGCGCCGAACTGCCCGCCACGGCCGCCGCGCTGCCGGCCGTGCTGGCCTACGTCGGCGGCTTTGCCGCGAGCACGATGGCGCTGCACGTGATGGGCATCGGCGCCGGCACGTTCCTGCGCCGCCATGCGGGCTGGATCGCGCGCGTGGCCGGGGCGGGCGTGGCGTTGTACGGCGCCGGCCTGCTGGTGGCCTGACCCATCCCAAGGAGCCAGGCGATGATTCCCGGGGAACTGATGCCGCTGGACGGCGAGATCGAACTGAACGCGGGCCGGCCGACGGTCAGCGTGACCGTGGCCAACACGGGCGACCGCCCGGTGCAGGTGGGCTCGCACTTCCACTTCTACGAGACGAACGCGGCGCTGTCGTTCGACCGCGAGGCCGCGCGCGGCTTCCGGCTGGACATCGCGGCGGGCACGGCCGTGCGCTTCGAGCCCGGCCAGTCGCGCACGGTGCAGCTCGTGGCGCTGGACGGCGACCGCATCGTCTACGGCTTCAACGGCAAGATCATGGGAGCGCTGTGATGAGCGTGAAGATTTCGCGGCAGGCGTATGCCGAGATGTTCGGCCCCACCACGGGCGACCGCCTGCGGCTGGCCGACACGGGGCTGGTGATCGAGGTCGAGCGCGACTTCACGATCTACGGCGAGGAGGTCAAGTTCGGCGGCGGCAAGGTGATCCGCGACGGCATGGGGCAGAGCCAGCGCATGTCGCAGGACTGCGTCGACACGGTCATCACCAACGCGCTGATCGTCGACCACTGGGGCATCGTCAAGGCCGACATCGGGCTCAAGCACGGCCGCATCGCCGGCATCGGCAAGGCCGGCAACCCGGACATCCAGCCGGGCGTGACCATCGTCGTGGGCCCCGGCACCGAGGTCATTGCCGGCGAGGGCATGATCGTCACGGCCGGCGGCATCGACACCCACATCCACTTCATCTGCCCGCAACAGATCGAAGAGGCGCTGATGAGCGGCGTGACGACGATGATCGGCGGCGGCACGGGCCCGGCCACGGGCACCTACGCCACCACCGTGACGCCCGGCCCGTGGTACATGGAGCGGATGCTGCAGGCCGCCGACGCCTACCCGATGAACATCGGCTTCCTGGGCAAGGGCAACGCCAGCCAGACCGGCCCGCTGACCGAACAGGTGCAGGCCGGCGCCATCGGGCTGAAGCTGCACGAGGACTGGGGCACCACGCCGCAGGCCATCGACACCTGCCTGACCGTGGCCGACGACACCGACACCCAGGTGGCCATCCACACCGACACGCTGAACGAGGGCGGCTTCGTCGAGGCCACCATCGCCGCGTTCAAGGGCCGCACGATCCACACGTACCACACCGAGGGCGCCGGCGGCGGCCACGCGCCCGACATCATCAAGGTCTGCGGCGAGGCCAACGTGCTGCCGTCGTCGACCAACCCCACGCGGCCGTACACCGTGAACACGCTGGACGAGCACCTGGACATGCTGATGGTCTGCCATCACCTGGACCCGTCGATCGCCGAGGACATCGCCTTTGCCGAGTCGCGCATCCGGCGCGAGACCATCGCCGCCGAGGACATCCTGCACGACCTGGGTGCGTTCTCGATGATCTCCAGCGATTCGCAGGCCATGGGCCGCGTGGGCGAGGTGATCCTGCGCACCTGGCAGACCGCGCACAAGATGGCGGCGCAGCGCGGCAAGCTGCCGGGCGACCCGCACGACGCGCGCGGCGGGCACGACAACTTCCGCGTGCGACGCTACATCGCCAAGTACACGATCAACCCGGCGCTGACGCACGGCATCGCGCACGAGGTGGGGTCGATCGAGGTGGGCAAGTGGGCCGACCTGGTGCTCTGGAAGCCGGCGTTCTTCGGCGTGAAGCCGAGCCTGATCCTCAAGGGCGGCATGATCGCCGCGGCGGCCATGGGCGACCCCAACGCGTCGATCCCGACGCCCCAGCCGGTGCACTACCGCCCGATGTTCGCATCGGCCGGCGGCGCGCTGCCCAGGTCGTCGCTGACATTCGTCTCGCAGGCCGCGCTGGCGGCCGACGTGGGCGGGCGCTACGGGCTGGCCAAGACGCTGGCCGCCGTGCGCGGCTGCCGCACCGTCAGCAAGCGCGACATGGTGCACAATGACTGGCAGCCCCACGTCACCGTCGATCCCGAGACGTACCAGGTGGTGGCCGACGGCCAGTTGCTGACGTGCGAGCCCGCCACCGTGCTGCCGATGGCGCAGCGCTACTTCCTGTTCTGACCCGTGATCAAGATCGACAAAGTCCTGCCCGCGCCGCATGGCATCGCACCGGTACTGGTGCGCCGCGCCCCCAAGCTGGTGCTGCCATTCGGCGACCGCAGCAAGAGCCGCCTGCGCGCGGTGCTCGATAACGGCACCGAGGCCGCGCTGTTCCTGCCGCGCGGCACCGTGCTGCGCGGCGGCGACCTGCTGGTGGCCGAGGACGGCACCTTCGTGGAAGTCCAGGCCGCCGCGGAATCGGTGCTCGAAGTCAGCGCCACCGATCCCCAGGCCCTGATGCGCGCCGCCTACCACCTGGGCAACCGCCACACCCCCGTGGAAGTGGGCCGCGACTACCTGCGGCTGGAATACGACCCCGTGCTGGCCGACATGCTGGCCCGCCTGGGCGTCCAGGCATCCCGCGCCAACGCCCCCTTCGAACCCGAAGCCGGCGCCTACGGCGGCGGCCACAAACACGGCCACGACGCCACGTTCGCCGAAGACTACGCCACGGCGCAGGCGGTGTTCCACGAGCACCATGGGCATGATCGGGGGCATTCGCATGGGCATGGGGGACACTGTGGGCATGAGCATTGACGGGATGTGATCAATGGTTGAACGGCTGGCCCTCTCCCCCAACCCCTCTCCCGCAAGCGGGAGAGGGGAGACCACCGACGGAACTGACAACGCCCCCGCCAGCACCGGCAAGGCTGCCGGTTTGCTTACCCCCGCCAGCGCTGGCGAGGCTGCCGGTTTGCTCCCCTCTCCCGCTGGCGGGAGAGGGGCCGGGGGAGAGGGCCGGCGCCTGAGTCGCTACGCGTTCGCAAAGTCCCTCCGCACCCGCCAGACCAATGCCGAAGAACGCCTCTGGTACTTCCTCCGGGCTCACCGGTTTCTCGGGCTGAAGTTCAAGCGGCAGGTGCCACTGGGACCCTACGTCGCGGACTTCGTCTGCATGCAGCACCACCTCATCATCGAAGCCGACGGCAGCCAGCACGGCACGCCGGCAGACATGGCCCGCCACCGCTGGCTGCAGGCGCAGGGCTACACGGTCCTGCGCTTCTGGAACAACCAGATCGACCACGAGATCGACGGCGTGCTGGAATCGATCCGCCTGGCCGTGCTGGCACGCGGTTTCGTAGAACCGCCGTCCCCGGTCACCGACCGTGCGGTCCCCCGTCCCGCCGGCGGACAGGGCCGGCGCATCCAGGGCGCCCCATGACAACCCTCCCACAGCTCATCTCCCTGCTGCACCTGGCCTCGCCGGCGCTGCCGATTGGCGGGTTCAGCTATTCGCAGGGGCTGGAGGCGGCCATCGACTGCGGGCTGGTGGCCGATGCCGGCACGGCGGAGCGGTGGATTCACGACAACCTGTCGCACGTGCAGGCCCAGTGCGAGGCGCCGGTCTGGCTGCTGCTGCATCGCGCGTGGCGGGCTGGCGATCACGACGCGGTGGCGCACTGGAACAGCTGGTTCCATGCCACGCGCGAGACGGCCGAGCTGCGGCTCGAGACCGAGCAGATGGGATGGTCGCTGGCGAAGCTCGTCGCGCAGATGGGCTGGGGCGACGACGCCATGCGCGGCGTGCTGCGCGACCTGTCGCCGCTGTGCCTGCCCACGGCGTTCACGGCGGCCTGCGTGGCGCTGGGCATCGACGGGCGCGACGGCCTGGCGGCCTATGCGTTCAACTGGGCCGAGAACCAGGTGGCCGCCGCGATCAAGGCCGTGCCGCTGGGGCAGGTGGCCGGCCAGCGCATCCTGCTTGGGCTGCATGGCGCCGTGCACGCGACCGTCGACGAAGCCGTACGCCGCGCCGATGCCGAGCCGCCGCAGCTCTCCACGTTCTCGCCCATGCTCGGGCTGCTGTCGGCCCGGCACGAGACCCAGTATTCCCGGCTGTTCCGCTCGTAGGCGGCCGGCCCAACTCCTGAAGCTTTTGATCATGACCCGTACCAAGAAGAATCCTCCCCTGCGCGTCGGCGTGGGCGGCCCGGTGGGCTCCGGCAAGACCACGCTGCTGGAAATGCTCTGCAAGGCCATGCGCGACCGCTATGACCTCGTGGCGATCACCAACGACATCTACACGAAGGAAGATCAGCGCCTGCTGACCATCTCGGGCGCGCTGCCGGCCGAGCGGATCATGGGCGTGGAGACGGGCGGCTGCCCGCACACGGCGATCCGCGAGGATGCGTCGATCAACCTGGAGGCGGTGGACCGCATGCTGGCGAGGTTTCCCGACGCCGACGTGGTGTTCATCGAATCGGGCGGCGACAACCTCGCCGCCACGTTCAGCCCCGAGCTGTCGGACCTGACAATCTACGTGATCGACGTGGCCGGCGGCGAGAAGATCCCGCGCAAGGGCGGGCCGGGTATCACCAAGTCAGACCTGCTGGTGGTCAACAAGACCGACCTGGCGCCGTACGTGGGGGCGTCGCTGGAAATCATGGAAAGCGACACGCGCAAGATGCGCGGCGAGCGTCCGTTCGTGATGGGCAGCGTGAAGTCGGGGCAGGGGCTGGACCAGGTCATCGCCTTCATCGAGCAGCAGGGCATGCTGAACGTCTGAGCGCGCGCGGCGCGGCTGGCGAAGGGCGCCCGGCCTGGGCGCCGGGGTGGTGCTTCAGCGCGTGTGGCGCCGGGCCAGCGCGCGGGCCACGCCGGCCACGACGTCGCGGTCCACGTCGTTCAGTTCCGCCATGTACCGCAGCGTTGCCTGCACCGACGGCGACTGCTCGGCGTCGAACGGCGACCGGGGCGCGTCCTGGCTCTCCTCGGCACGATGCTTGGAAAAGTCAAGCATCTCGGTTGGCGCAACACCGAGCGTATCCGCGAGGGTACATATGTTGTATAGCGCAACATTGCGCGTGCCGCGTTCGATGCCGCTGAGGTACGATCGGGCCAGGCCGCTTTCCAGCGACAGCGCTTCCTGTGACCAGCCGCGCTGCTTGCGCAACCAGGTCAGGTGCCGCCCGAACAGCTTGAGTGGGTCTGCTGTCATATGCTGCTGTGTGGATACTAAGTCGCTAAGTCGATCGAGCCTAAGGGTTCGACCTATGCACAACGACAACTTATAGTTCGTCGTTCTATCGGTGCCAGATCGCAATCCTAAGCGCGCTGACTATCGCGATGGCGGCACAGATGCCAGCCTGTCCGTCGAACACAGGGGCATCGAAAACGGCCCCGCCCGGCATGGGCGGCGGGGCGGAAAACCGCGCCACGCCGTCCATTGCGGATACCGGGGCGCCGGGCACACCCGGCCTGCCTGGCAGGTTCCGCAAGGCCGTGCAGCCGGCCCCCTTGTCACCCCGCAGCCAACCTCCGTCACACCCCGCCGGCCGAAACCGAGGCCGGCATCGGTTGACGGTAATGTGTCATTCCGGCAACGGCCGGCGGCGGTCAGCGGCGCTGATATTGCGTGGCCCCGAACAGGATCTCGCGTTCCTTGTCCGATTGCAGCGGCTTGCGCTCCTTGGCCAGCACCTCCACGCCGCGCTTGACGGCCGGGCGCTCGGCAATCTCGTTGAACCAGCGCTTCAGGTGCGGGTAGTCGTCCAGCTCCACGCCCTGGTTCTGCCAGCTGCGCAGCCACGGGAAGGTGGCGATGTCCGCGATGGTGTAGCCGTCGCCGGCCAGCCAGGCGTGGCGGGACAGCTGCTTGTCGATCACGCCATACAGGCGCCGGGCCTCGTTGGTGTAGCGGTTGACCGCGTATTCGATCTTTTCCGGGGCGTAGATGCGGAAATGGTGCGCCTGGCCCAGCATCGGGCCCACGCCGCCCATCTGGAACATCAGCCATTGCAGCGCGTCGTACTTGCCGCGCACGTCGTCGGGCAGGAACTTGCCGGTCTTGCCGGCCAGGTAGAGCAGGATCGCGCCCGATTCGAACAGCGAGATCGGCGCGCCGTCAGGGCCGTCACTGTCGACGATCGCCGGGATCTTGTTGTTGGGGCTGATCTTGAGGAAGTCGTCGCCGAACTGGTCGCCGGCGCCGATGTTGATCGGATGCACCTTGTACTCGAGACCGCATTCCTCGAGCATGATGTGGACCTTGTGGCCGTTCGGGGTGGCCCACGAATAGACGTCGATCATTTTGCAACGCGCTCCATGGTGAATTGGCGGAGGCATTACAGCACAGAGTGAAAAACCCTGCTGACGGGAGATCTAACGCACCGGGCCGGGCCCCCTGGAGTGGGGGCGCCGGCCCGGGCGGCAGGTCAGGGCAGGGCGGGACAGGTCAGGAACCGCGCGTGACCGGCATCTGGATGCTGTCGGCGCTGACGTTCATGTGCTTGGCCAGTTCCAGCTTGGCGATGGCGTTGCGGTGCACCTCGTCCGGACCGTCGGCCAGGCGCAGCGTGCGCTGGTGGGCCCACCAGTTGGCCAGCGGGAAGTCGCTGGACACGCCGGCGGCGCCATGCACCTGGATGGCCCAGTCGATCACGCGCAGGGCCACGTTGGGCGCCACCACCTTGATCATCGCGATCTCGGCCTTGGCCACCTTGTTGCCCACGGTATCCATCATGTAGGCGGCCTTCAGCGTCAGCAGGCGCGCCATCTCGATATCGCAGCGGGCCTCGGCGATGCGCTCCTGCGTGACGCCATGGCGGGCAATCTGCTTGCCAAAGGCCACGCGCTCCAGGCTGCGCTTGCACATCAGTTCCAGCGCGCGCTCGGCCACGCCGATGCTGCGCATGCAGTGGTGGATGCGGCCCGGGCCCAGGCGGCCCTGCGCGATCTCGAAGCCGCGGCCTTCGCCCAGCAGGATGTTCTCGGCCGGCACGCGCACGTCCTTCAGCTCGATCTCCATGTGGCCGTGCGGCGCGTCGTCATAGCCAAACACCGGCAGGAAGCGCTTGATCGTGATGCCCGGCGTGTCGGCCGGCACGACGATCATCGACTGCTGCTCGTGGCGGCCCGCCTCGGGGTCGGTCTTGCCCATCACGATGTAGACCTTGCAGCGCGGGTCGCCGGCGCCCGACGACCACCACTTGGTGCCGTTGATCACGTAGTGGTCGCCGTCGCGCTCGATGCGGCAGGCGATGTTGGTGGCATCTGACGACGCCACGGCCGGCTCGGTCATCAGGAAGGCCGAGCGGATCTCGCCGCGCAGCAGCGGCTCCAGCCACTGGTCCTTGAGCGCCTCGGACGCGTAGCGTTCCAGCGTTTCCATGTTGCCGGTGTCCGGCGCGGCGCAGTTGAACACCTCGGCCGACCAGGGCACGCGGCCCATGATCTCGCACATCGGCGCGTATTCGAGGTTGGACAACCCCTCCGGCGCCCGCTTGGAACGCGGCAGGAACAGGTTCCACAGGCCGGCCTCGCGTGCCAGCGGCTTCAGTTCCTCCACCACCTTGGTGGGCACCCACGCATTGCCGGCCTCGCGGTTGGCCTGCACTTCGGCATAGAAGCGCTTTTCGTTCGGATAGATGTGCTTGTCGAAGAAGGCCAGCAGCCTGGCCTGCATCTCCTTGACCTTGGGCGAGTATTCGAATTGCATGAGGTCTCCTCGGGGGTTTGGTGGGCACGCGCGTGCCGGCTGTGGCTACTCTAGCGGAACGATTCAAATTAGAAAAATGAATTTTCTGGATTGGTCAGTATCAATGTGCTGCATTCCGTGCCAGAATGCGCGACATCGGCGCCGGGGTGTCGCGCCAGTCCATTGTTCGTGCAGGAAGGTGCCATGCAACTGAGCCGGATCGACCTTAATCTGTTCGTCGTCTTCGACGCCATCTACAGCGAAGGCAGCATCACCGCCGCGGCCCGCCAGCTCAACCTGACCCAGCCGGCCGTAAGCCACGCGCTGGGTCGGCTGCGCACGCTGTTCGACGACCCGCTGTTCGAGCGGCGCGGGCAGGGCATGGCGCCCACGCCACTGGCGCGCTCGCTGGCCGGCGAGGTGCGCGGCGCGCTGCAATCGTTCGCGCGCACGCTGCAGGACACGCCGCACTTCGACCCCGCCAACACCACGCGCCGCTTCACCATCGGCATGCGCGACGCGCTGGAAAGCACGCTGCTGCCGCCGCTGATGGCCCGCGTGACGGCCATGGCGCCGCACGTGGAAATCGCCGCCATCCGCTTCGACCGGCGCGAGATGGAGTCCGAACTGCTGGCCGGCACGCTGGACACCGCCATCGACATCCTGCTGCCGGTCTCGCCGGCGATCCACCATGTCGCGTTCATGTCCGATCCGATGGTCGTGCTGGCCCGGCGCGACCACCCGCTGGTCAAGAAGGAACTGACGCTGGAACGCTACCTGGCGGCCGAGCACGTCCACGTGTCGTCACGCCGGCGCGGCGCGGGGCTCGAAGACCAGGCGCTGCACCGGATAGGCCTGACGCGCCGCGTGCGGCTGCGCTGCCAGCACTATGCGGCGGCCTGCCGCGTGGTGAGCTGTACCGATCTGCTGGCCACGCTGCCGCTGCGCTACGCGCGCATCGCCAACGAGCCGTACGCCAACCGGCTGCTGTCGCTGCCGTTCAAGGTGCCGTCGCTGGAGCTGCACCTGTACTGGCACGCCGGCGGCGAGAACGACGGCGCCAACCGCTGGCTGCGCGAGCAGTTGATGGCGGTCATGACGTCGCTGGGCAACGGCATGGCCGATGTGGCCGGCGAGGCGCCTCCGTCCGCCTGAAGCGCCCGCCGGGCCGCCACGTGCAGCGCGCCCGGATCACACCGTAAGAAAATGTTCGCAGGCTGGACGGGTCCGGGATGCCTCCCTACCATCACCCCGTTCCATCTGCCCCGGACGCCTCCCATCGCGGCGCTGCCGCGCCTTGGTTTGCGTTGTGACGGCCCGCGCGGCCGCCATGCGGGCAGTTTCCCCATTCCTAGATTGCCATGCACCGAGACGATTCCATGTCAGGGAAACCCTTGCCCTTTGCCTTTCTGAAGCTGCGCCCGCTGGCCTGCGGCGCCATGGCCGCCGGCGCGGCGCTGACGCTGGCCGCCTGCGGTGGCGGCGATGGCGGCAGCAGCACGGCGGCGTCGGGCAGCCCGGCGCAATCGGCGGCGCAGCCCGCGACGGGCACCGGCACGCAGCCGTCGACGGGCACGGGCGCCACGGCCACCGCGCCCACGGCCGGCGGCACCGACCGGACCTGCTACACCGTGTCCGGCAGCGCGCCGGCCCCGGTCACCGGATCGGTCGCGCTGCTGCCCGCGCGCGGCACCGGCGTGTCCGGCTATCGCGTGCTGGCCGATGCCCGCAGCGCGGGCCTGTGCTACGCCAACTATCGCCGCGAGCAGGTGGGCCTGGCGCCGCTGACCGCGCGCGATGCGCTGAACACCGTCGCGCAGAACCACACGGCCTACATGCTGGCCAACAACACGCTCACGCACGACGAGCAGTCGGGCAAGACCGGCTACACCGGCGCGGCGCCCAACGACCGCATCCAGGCCGCCTATCCGACCAACGCCACGGCCGAGGTGGTGGCCGGCGCCAACCGCTGGACGTCGCAGTCGGGCGCCAGCCTGTCGATGACGCCGAAGGACCAGCTTGTGGTGGATCTGGTGGACGCGCCGTTCCATCGCGCCGCGCTGCTGGGCAGCTACGGCTCGGCCGGCAGCGGGTTTGCCGAGAGCGTGGGCGCCGGCAGCAGCGGCGGCACGCAGGCGTACTACTACCAGACGATCGACCTGGCCGATCGCAGCCAGGGCGGCGCCGACAACCAGATGGTGGCCTACCCCTACAACGGCCAGGCCGACGTGCCGGCAAGCTGGGTCAACAACGAAAGCCCGAACCCGGCACCGGCCTACGCGGGCCAGACCATGGGCTATCCGGTGACCGTGCAGGCCGTGAACACCAATCTGGCGTTTAACGCCGACACCTTCACGATCACCGACGCGGCCGGCAACGGCGTGCCGTGCGAGAAGGTGGACGCGCGCACCGCGGGCATGTCCGGCGCCGCCCGCGGCCTGGCGATCTGCACGCCGCGCGCGCCGCTGGCCGCCGGCACGCGCTACAACGTCACCGTCAGCGGCACGCTGAACGGGCAGGGCGTGAACCTGAACTGGTCGTTCACCACGCGCTGACGCGGTCGTCGGAAGTCGACACAAAGCAAGGACGGGAGGCATGGGCCTCCCGTTTTGCCATGTGACGGCCGGGCTGGCTGGGGATTGGCGGCAGGACTGGCGGCAGGACTGGCGGCTCCAGACGCGGTGGCCGCCCGGGGTGCCGTTTTCAGACTATTCGCAAGTCCGGGCGCCCCGTTCGCCGCTACAATCGCCGAAGCCTTCCCCCAGGAGACACCGCATGACTGACGACGTTGCAGCAACTTCCCAGGTTTCCGGTTTCCAATCGCCGCGCTGGCGCGCCACGCTGGCCGTGGCGCTGACGGCGCTGCTTGCCGCGTGCGGCACGACGGACAAGGACGCCGGCAAGCCGGCTGCCGCCCAGGGCCCGGCCTCGGCGCCGGCGGCCCAGGCGCCCATGCCGGCCGCACCCGAGGTGTCGTCGGGCTACCGGCCCGGCATGACCACCACCTACGCGCAGAAGCACATGGCGGCCGCGGCCAATCCGCTGGCCACCGAGGCCGGGCGCGAGATCCTGCGGGCCGGCGGCTCGGCCATCGACGCGGCCGTGGCCATGCAGGCCGTGCTGACGCTGGTGGAGCCGCAGGCCACCGGCATCGGCGGCGGCGCGTTCATCATGTACTGGGACGGCAAGCGCGTGCAGGCGTACGACGGCCGCGAGACCGCGCCGGCCGGCGCCACCGAGAACCTGTTCATGCGGCCCGACGGCAAGCCGATGGAGTTCTCCGAAGGCCAGATCGGCGGACGCTCGGTGGGCGTGCCGGGCGTGCTGCGCGCGCTGGAAATGGCGCATCGCGAGCATGGCCGGCTGCCGTGGGCGCGGCTGTTCCAGCCCGCCATCCGGCTGGCCGAGAAGGGCTTTCCGATGTCGCAGCGGCTCTACACGCAGGTCGCGGCGGACAAGTTCATGGGCGGCTCGCCCGAGATGACCGCGTACTTCCTTGACGCGCAGGGCAAGGCCAAGCCGGTCGGCACGCTGATCCGCAATCCGCAACTGGCGCAGACGCTGCGCGAGATTGCCCGCAACGGCCCGAACGTGTTCTACAACGGCCCGATCGCGCGCGACATCGCCGCCAAGGTCAACGCGCATCCGAACCCCGGCAGCCTCTCGGTGGCCGACCTCAAGGGCTACAAGGCCAAGGTGCGCGTGCCGGTCTGCACCGACTACCGGCAGTGGAAGGTCTGCGGCATGCCGCCGCCGTCGTCGGGCGGCATTGCCATCGCGCAGATCCTGGGCACGCTGGAGGCGCTGGAAAAGCGCGACCCGCGCTATGCGCTGGCCAGCCTGAAGCCGTCGCGCGTCGACCTGCCGTCGCTGATGGAGCCGAACCCGCTGGCGGTGCATGCCATCGCCGAGGCCGACCGGCTGGCCTATGCCGACCGGGGCCTCTACGTGGCCGATGCCGACTTCGTGCCCGTGGACGTGGCCGCGATGGTCAATCCGAACTACCTGGCCGAGCGCGCGCAACTGATCGGCGACAAGAGCATGGGCAAGGCCCAGCCCGGCACGCCGCCCGGCGTGAAGGTGGCGTTCGCGCCGGACCGCTCGCCGCCGCGCATTTCCACGTCGCAGATCGTGGCCGTCGACAACCGGGGCGGGGCGTTGTCGATGACGACGACGATCGAGTCGTACTTCGGCTCGCACATCATGGTGCGCGGCTTCATGCTCAACAACCAGCTTACCGATTTCTCGTTCACCCCGACCGAGAACGGCAAGCCCGTGGCCAACCGCGTGCAGGCCGGCAAGCGGCCGCGCTCGTCGATGGCGCCGACGCTGGTGTTCGACCGGCAGTCCGGCAAGCTGGTGGCCGCGCTGGGGTCGCCGGGCGGGTCGCAGATCATCGAGTACGTGTCGAAGACGCTGGTCGGCCTGCTCGACTGGGACATGGACGTGCAGCAGGCCGTGGGCATGGCCAACTTCGGCAGCCGCAACGGCCCGACCGAGGTGGAGCGCGGACTGGTGACGCCGCGGCTGGTGGACGCGCTGCGCCAGCAGGGCCATCAGGTGGCCGAGATCGAGATGACCAGCGGCACGCAGGCCATCATGCGTAAGACCGTGGACGGCAAGACCGTCTGGGCCGGCGGCGCCGATCCGCGCCGCGAAGGCGTGGCGCTGGGCGACTGACCGTGGCTCATCGCGGCGGCGCGCGGGCATAAAAAAACGGGCGCGAAGATCGCGCCCGTTCCAGTGCTGCATGTTGTTGGTCTGGACTCAGGCGTCCAGCTTGACCCCTGCCGCTTTCACGACTTGTGCCCAGCGCTTCTCCTCGGCCTGGAACCACTTGTTGGTCTCGGCCGGCGACATCGTCACCACTTCCGCCCCCTGGCCGGCCAGGTTGGCGCGGATTTCAGGCGTGCGGATGATCTTGACCAGCTCGGTGTTGATGCGCTGGACCAGCGCGTCGGGCATGCCGGCCGGCGCCATCACGCCCTGCCACGTGCCCGATTCGAAGTTCGGCACGCCGCTTTCGGCAATCGTCGGCGTCTGGCCGACCAGCGCCATGCGCGTGCGCTTGGATACGGCCAGCAGCTTCAGCTTGCCGGACTGCACGTGCGGATAGGTCGCCAGCATGCCGTTCATCAGCACCTGGGCGGTACCCCCGACCGTGTCGGCAATCGCCTGCGCGCCGCCCTTGTACGGCACGTACTGCCACGCGGCCTTGGTGGCCTGCTGCACGGCCACGCCGGCCAGGTGCGGGGCGCTGCCGATGGCCGTCACGGCAAAGTTCAGCGACTGCTTGTGCGACAGCTCGACCAGTTCCTTGAGGTTGTTGGCCGGCACCGACGGGTGCACGACCAGCAGGTGCGGCGAGTAGGCCAGCATCGCCACGCCCTTGAGGTCCTTGTCCGGATTGAACGTCAGCTTGGTGTAGACCGACGGGGTGATCGCCAGCGCGCCGACGTCGCACAGCAGCAGCGTGTGGTTCTCGGACCCGGCCTGCGCCACCATGGCGGCGCCGATATTGCCGTTGGCGCCCGGGCGGTTGTCCACCACGATAGGCTGGCCCAGCGCTTCGCCCAACTGCTTGCTGATCAGGCGCGCGATGATGTCCGACGATCCGCCGGCGGGGTAGGGCACCACGAGCCGGATCGGCTTGGTCGGCCATTTGTCCTGCGCCCACGAGGTGGCCGGGGCAATGATGCCGGACGTGCCCACGGCACCGAGAGCCGCAAGGCCCGGAAGCTGGCCAAGGAATTGGCGGCGGGAAGAGGTCATGCTGTGTCTCCAGTCAACACTTATCATCAGTCGTCGTACAACGATGGATGGGAGTGTAGGCTGGGATCGCGGCCGGGTCTATCGGGGAAACACGTAGAAGGGAGGGGGTGAATGTTGGGACATTAGGGTGGGGGCGGGCGTTGGGGTGGGGCGTTCAATGTCTCGGCGCAGGCGCAGGCATGTGGATCGGCGTGCTCAGTTGTCTGATGACTTGAGCTTGGGTTTGCTGCCTTCTGCCGCGCGCGTTAGGGGCCGGGGCGAGGGGCCGGCCGTCGGCACTGACAAGCGTTCCTCGCAGGCGAACGCTTGGCCCTCACCCCCAACCCCTCTCCCGCAGGCGGGAGAGGGGAGCGAATCGGTGGCAATCGACCGCCAACGCCGCAACGTGGCCTCGACGACAGCTCGCCGGCGTCACGCCCCACCACCTCAGCCCTACGCCCCCGACTTCTTCGCGTACTCCCAGCCCATTTCCGCCATCGGGCGGGCGCGCTTGCCGGCGTCCAGGGCCTGGGCGGACGATGCCGTGCCGTCCACCACGCGCTTCATGATGCCCTGCAGGATGCCGGCGATGCGGAACATGCTGAAGGCCAGGTAGAAGTTCCAGTCGCCGGTGATCTGGCGGCCGGTGCGTTGTTCGTACAGACGGCGGTACGCGGCTTCGTCGGGGATGCCGAGCGCCTGGTGGTCCAGCCCGGCGATGCCGCGGAACTGGCCGGGCTGGATGTGCCAGCTCATGCAGTGGTAGCCAAAGTCGGCCATCGGATGGCCCAGCGTGGACAGCTCCCAGTCCAGCACGGCCAGCACCTTGGGCTCGGTCGGGTGGAACATCAGGTTGTCGAGCCGGTAGTCGCCGTGGACGATGCTGGTCAGGTCAACGTCTTCCTGCGGAATGTGATCTGGCAGCCATGCCATGAGCTGGTCCATGGCCGGAATCGATTCGGTCTCGGACAGCTTGTACTGCTTGCTCCAGCGCTCGATCTGGCGCTGGAAGTAGTTACCGGGCTTGCCGTAGTCGGCCAGCCCGATGGCCTTGTAGTCGACCGTGTGCAGCGCGGCGATGACACGGTTCATCTCGTCGTAGATCGCGCCGCGCTGAGCGGGGGTCATGTCCGGCAGCGACTGGTCCCACAGCACGCGGCCGCTGACGAATTCCATGATGTAGAAGGCGCGGCCGATGATGGCCTCGTCCTCGCAGAGCGCGAACATGTGCGCGACCGGCACATCGGTGCCGGCCAGCGCCTTCATGACGCGGTATTCGCGCTCGATGGCGTGGGCCGACGGCAGCAGCTTGGCCTTGGGGCCCGGCTTGGCGCGCATCACGTAGGTCTGGCCCGGCGTGACCAGCTTGAAGGTGGGATTGGACTGGCCGCCCTTGAACTGCTCGACGCTCAGCGGCCCGGCAAAGCCGGCCACGTGCTGGCGCATCCAGTCCTCCAGCGCGCCGACGTCAAAGCGCTGCTGGTCGGCCACGGGGCGCGTGCCTTCGAAATGCGAAACGTTGCTGCTGCTCATGTGTGTCTCTCTCCGCAATGTGTTTTGTCGTCGTTGTCGGAATTGTCGCCGCCGGATATGCCCGGGCGTCAGCGATAGTTAGGCTTGCGCTTTTCCAGGAAGGCCGTGATGCCCTCGCCCCCGTCGCGGTGGTGCAGCGCGGCCACGAAGCTGTCGCGCTCGGCGGCCAGGTGTTCGGTCAGCGTGGCGGTGCCGGCATGGTTGATCAGCGATTTCATGCCGCGCACGGCGTTCGGCGATTCCTTGGCCAGGTTGTCGGCAATCCGCAGCGCCTCGGTCAGTGCGTGGCCCGGCTGGACCACGCGGTTGACGATGCCGAAGTGTGCCAGCCGCGCCGGGTCCACCGGTTTGCCTTCCATCAGGATCTCGCTGGCCAGCTGGCGCGGCAGCATGCGGGCAATCTCGTACGAGCCGCCGCCGTCCGGCGTCAGCCCGACCTTGACGTAGGCCATCACGAACTTGGCGTCGCTGGCGGCCACCACGAAGTCGCAGGCCAGCACCAGCGAGAAGCCGGCGCCGGCGGCCGGGCCTTCCACGGCGGCGATGATCGGCTTGGGAAACGCGTGGAACGATTCGATCCAGTGGTGCAGCGTCTCGATGCTCTCGGCCTGCACCGCCGGCGGCTGCGAGCGGTTGCCGAGCAGCCGGTTCAGGTTGCCGCCGGCGCAGAACACGCCGTTGGCGCCGGTCAGCACCACGGTGCGGATCGCGTCATCGCGCGCGGCCACTTCCAGCGCCTCCTGCGAGGCGGCGTAGATGTCCGGATGCAGCGCGTTGCGCGCCTCGGGGTTCGAGATGGTCAGGACGAGCGTCGCGTCGACGCGTTCGGAAAGTAGCTGGGCGGTCATGGCGGCCTCTGTTCTGATAAGGATTGCCGGGGGGATACGAAACGGGCGCCCCGTGTCTCGTCGGGGCGCCCGTGCGGGGGTCAGGCTTCTTCGGTCAGCAGCGACAGGCCCAGGCCCGCGCGGCGCCACAGCCACGGGCTCGGGCGGTAGCGCATGTCGCCGGTCAGGCGGTTCATGTTGCGCAGCACTTCCAGGATCACGCCGGGGCCGATCGTGTCGCCCAGCGCCAGCGGGCCCTTGGGGTAGCCCAGGCCCAGGTTCACGGCCAGGTCGATGTCGGTCGGCGTGGCAATGCGCTGCTGCGCGATGTCGCTGGCGATGTTGACGATGCAGCCGATGATGCGCTGGGCGATGAAGCCGGCGGAGTCGCGGATCACGGTCACCGGCACGCCGTCGCTGGCCAGCAGGCCGTGCGCGGCGTCGCGGGCGGCGGCGCTGGTGGCCGGCGTGGTCATCAGCGTGCGGCGCTTGGTGGCTTCGAACGGCAGCAGCGTGTCGATGGCGACCACGCGCGTGGCGTCCAGCCCTTCCTCCAGCGCGGCGGTGGTGGCGTCCAGGCCCAGCGGCGTCACCACGATCAGCGCGTCGGCCGACGGGGCGTTGCCGCCTTCGACCGTCGCGCCCAGCGCACCCAGCAGCTTCACGGTCATCGCGTGGCCGCGCGCGTTGGCGCGGCTGACCCAGACGCTGGCCGGGCGGGCGTCGGGCACGGGCTGGGCGGCCGGCACCTGCTTCTGGCCGTCCGGATAGGCGTAGAAGCCCGCGCCGGTCTTGCGGCCCAGCAGGCCGCCGGTGTAGCGCAGCTGCGTGATCGGCGACGGGCGGTAGCGCGCTTCCTGGTAGAACTGGTTGTAGATCGACTCCATCACCGGGTGCGACACGTCGAGCCCGGTCAGGTCCATCAGCTCGAACGGGCCCATGCGGAAGCCGGCCTGCTCGCGCATGATGTTGTCGATGTCGACGAATTCGGCCACGCCTTCCTGCGCGGCCTTCAGGCCCTCGATGTTCATGCCGCGGCCGGCATGGTTGACGATGAAGCCCGGCATGTCCTTGCAGCGCACCGGCGTATGGCCCATGCGGCGCGACAGCTCCATCAGGCGGTCGCCCACGGCCGGGTCGCCAGAGAGGCCGTCGATCACTTCCACGACCTTCATCAGCGGCACCGGGTTGAAGAAGTGATAGCCGACGATGCGGCCCGGCTGGCGGGCGCCCACGGCGATGGCGGTGATCGACAGCGACGACGTGTTCGACGCAATCACCGCGTCGTCCGGCAGGATCGCCTCTAGCCGGGCCACGAGGTCGCGCTTGACGTCGAGCTTTTCCACGATGGCTTCCACGACCATGTCGCAGCCGGCCAGGTCTTCCAGCGCGGTGCACGCCTTCACGCGGGCCAGCGCGGCCTCGCTGTCGGCGGCGCTGATCTTGCCCTTGTCGGCCAGCTTGGCAAAGGTATCCTGCAGGTACTGGCGCGCAGCGGCCACGGCCTGGGCGTTGGTATCAAACAGGCTGACGGCAAGGCCCGCCTGCGCGGCGATCTGGGCGATGCCGCGGCCCATGGCGCCGGTGCCAACGATGCCGAGCGATTGGATAGTGGAATTGCGCATTGTCGGTCCAAAAAAGTTGTGGCTAAATTAGCACGATCGTACGTTTTCTGCACCTTCAGCGACAGAGGCGCCGCGCATGCGGCGTGCGCTGATCGGCCATGCAAGGCGGGGCAGACGGCGGCGGTGCGGCCTGGGGCCGACACCGGCGATTCCACCTACCTGGAGAGACACACACATGCTGAAGCTCTGCGGATTTTCCGCCAGCAACTACTACAACAAGGTCAAGCTGGCCCTGCTGGAAAAGAACCTGCCGTTCGAGGAAGTGCTGGCCTGGATTGGCGAGACCGACCTGGCGGCGTCCCCGCTGGGCAAGGTGCCCTACATCATCACCGATGCCGGCCCGCTGTGCGAGTCCGAGGCGATTGCCGAGTACATCGAAACCACCTACATCCAGGCCCCGCTGCTGCCGAAGGACCCGTACCAGGCCGGCAAGGTGCGCGAACTCGTCACGTTCATGGAGCTGTACCTGGAGCTGACCGCCCGCGAGCTGTACCCGGAGGCGTTCTTCGGCGGCAAGGTCAGCGACCGCGTGAAGGAACGCCAGCGCGCGCTGCTGGACAAGTTCATCCCCGCGTTCGGCAAGCTGGCGAAGTTCTCGCCGTATGTCGCCGGCGACACCTTCACGCTGGCCGACTGTGCCGCCGTGTGCCACCTGCCGCTGGTGTCGTCGTGCACCAAGATCATCTACGGCGAGGACCTGCTGGCCGGCCTGCCGGTGAAGGACTACCTGAAGCGGATGGCCGAACGGCCGAGCGTGCAGAAGGTCAATGCCGACCGGAAGGCCAACACCGAGCTGATGCTGAGTCGGAATCGGTAAGCGGTTTCCCGCTGCGGGTTTGCTCCCCTCTCCCGCGACGCGGGAGAGGGGCCGGGGGTGAGGGCGTTGAGGTTCTGCTTGCCGACGGGTGGCAGTTTGCACCGCTGGCCCTCACCCCCAACCCCTCTCCCGCAGGCGGGAGAGGGGAGCTACAACCCTTGGCGCTTCACACCGCCTCAGCGCTTCACACCCCTCACTGTTGCAATCCCCATCAGAGCTTTGCCAGACGCTCCAGCGCCAGCTTCAGCGTCTCTTCCTTCTTGGCGAAGCAGAATCGCACCACGCCGGACTCGCGCGGGGCCGAGTAGAAGGCGGAGACCGGGATCGCGGCCACGCCGATTTCGCGCGTCAGCCACATCGAGAAATCGGCCTCGCTCATGTCGGAGATGGCCGAATAGTCCACGCACTGGAAGTACGTGCCGTCCGAGGGCAGCAGCTTGAAGCGCGTGCCGGACAGTCCGGCGCGGAAATAGTCGCGCTTCTTCTGGTAGAAGGCGGCCAGGTCCAGGTACGGCGCCGGATCGGCCATGTAGTCGGCCAGGCCGTGCTGCACCGGGGTGTTCACCGTGAACACGTTGAACTGGTGCACCTTGCGGAATTCGTTCATCAGCGCGGCCGGCGCGGCCACGTAGCCAACCTTCCAGCCCGTCACGTGGTAGGTCTTGCCGAAGCTCGACACGACGAAGCTGCGGCGCGCCAGCTCGGGGTGGCGCGATACCGACGCGTGCGGCTGTCCGTCGTAGACCATGTGCTCGTAGACCTCGTCGGACAGCAGCAGGATGTCGGTGCCGGCCAGCAAATCAGCCAGCTGCTGCATGTCCTCGGCGCGCCAGATCGTGCCGGTCGGGTTGTGCGGCGTGTTGATCATGATCATGCGCGTCCTGGGCGTGATCGCGGCGGCCAGCTTGTCGAACGGGATGCGGAACAGCGGCGCCTCCAGCCGCACGGGCACGGCCGTGGCGCCGGCCAGCTCGATCGACGGCAGGTAGCTGTCGTAGCACGGCTCCAGCACGATGACCTCGTCGCCGGGGTGCACCGCGCACAGGATCGACGTCAGCAGGCCCTGCGTGGCGCCGGCCGTGACCGTGATCTCGGTGTTCCAGTCGTACTGGTGGCCGTACAACGTGGCGATCTTGGCGGCGATGGCCTGGCGCAGCCGCGGCACGCCTGCCATCGGCGGGTACTGGTTGTGACCCGCGCGCATGGCGGCGGCCACGGCGTCGACGATGCGCGGGTCGCAGTCGAAGTCCGGAAAACCCTGGCCCAGGTTCACGGCGTTCTTCTCGGCGGCCAGCGCCGACATCACGGTGAAGATCGTGGTGCCCACGTTGGGCAGGCGGGACAGCGGCGGATTCAGCGGGGCAAGGGTCGATTCGGACATGTGGGACGAAGGCGGAAAAGGTCTCGGGCAGGCAGGCAGAGCGTCATTCTAGCGGGGTTCCGGCGGCGGCTGCGGGCGCCCGCCCGCTGGCCTGCCAGCCGCCGAGCCAGCCGGCAAAGGCCAGCGGCGGCAGCACGTCCACGCCGCTGGTGCGGCGCAGGCGGCTCCTGAGCTTCAGCACGGCCTTGTCCTTCGACACCAGCAGCACGGCGCGCGCGAAGTGGGCCAGTTCGATGAACTTCTGGTCGTCGGTGTCGCGGCACTTCGGCAGGCGGACGGCGTCGGCCTCGGCGGCCGGCGGTAGCGGTTCGAGCGTGGCCAGGCGGTCTACCTCGGCCAGCGCCGCGTCGATGTCGACCGCGAACCGCGCAAACTGCGGATAGGCCAGCACGCGGCGCAGTTCCTCGCGGCAGTCGGCCCGGATCACCGGCGCGATGGCGCCCGCGGCCAGCGCGGCGCGGATCGGCTCGACGTGGGGGTCCCGGAAGACCAGCAGGTCCACCCAGACGTTGGAATCAAGCACCACGCGCGGCGCGCCGGCGGGGGTGTCGGAGGTGGCGCCGGGGGCAGGCGCGGGGGTGCGGGGCAGGGCGCCGGCGGTGGCTTCGGTGGGCATTCGCTACAATCTCAGCTTTGTTTCTGCCCGCGATTTTGCCATGCTCATCGTCCTGTCTCCCGCCAAATCCCTGGACTACGAGACACCGCCGCGCGTCAAGACCCACACGATGCCGCGTTTCATCGACCGTTCGGCCACGCTGATCGACCGCCTGCGCAAGCTGGCGCCGCAGGACGTGGCGTCGCTGATGGACATCTCCGACAAGCTCGCCGTGCTCAACGTGACCCGCTACGCCGACTGGTCGCCCGAGTTCACGGCCGCCAACAGCAAGCAGGCGGTGCTGGCGTTCAACGGCGACGTCTACGACGGGCTGGACGCGAAATCGCTGTCCACCGACGACCTGGCGTTCGCGCAGAAGCACCTGCGCATCCTGTCCGGGCTGTACGGCCTGCTGCGGCCGATGGACTGGATGCAGCCCTACCGGCTGGAAATGGGCACCCGGCTGGACAACGCCGCCGGGCGCGACCTGTACGCGTTCTGGGGCGACGACGTCACCCAGCTACTCAACAAGGACATGGCCGCGCTCAAGCACGAGGGCGCGCCGACGCTGGTGAACCTGGCGTCCGAGGAATATTTCAAGGTGGTGCGTCCGAAGGTGCTCGACGCGCGGGTCATCACGCCCGTGTTCGAGGACTGGAAGGGCGGCCGCTACAAGATCATCTCGTTCCATGCCAAGCGGGCGCGCGGTACGATGGCACGCTACGCGGTCACGCACCGCGTGACCGACGCCACCCGGCTCAAGCGCTTCAACGAGGACGGCTACGCCTTCGACAAGGCCGCCTCGGACGACGCGCGCTGGGTGTTCCGCCGCCGCCTGGAAGACTGACCCGAGACAAACAGGACCCTATCCCCATGACCTCGGCACTCCATATCTCGTCAATGTTCGATTCCGGCGCGATCGAAGTCGAATCGATCGACCGCGCCGACGACATCCGCCTGCGCATCCGCGCCGATTCCCACGCCGACTTTCGCCAGTGGTTCCACTTCCGGCTGCAGGGCGCGGCCGGGCAGGCCTGCCGGCTGCGGTTCCTGAACGCGGGCGAGTGCACGTACCCGGACGGCTGGCGCGACTATCGCGCCGTGGCGTCGTACGACCGCGCGCACTGGTTCCGCGTGCCGACCCAGTACGACGGCCAGACCATGACCGTCGACTTCACGCCAACGCACGACAGCGTCTGGCTTGCCTATTTCGAGCCGTATTCCGATGAGCGTCACCTGGCGCTGCTGGCGTCGTGCCAGCGCTCGCCGGTGGCCAGGCTGTCGCACCTGGGCAGCACCGTGGACGGCCGCGACCTGACCTGCGTGACGCTGGGCGAGCCCGGGCCGGGCAAGAAGACCATCTGGATGATTGCGCGTCAGCACCCGGGCGAGAGCATGGCCGAATGGTTCTGCGAAGGCGTGCTGCAGCGCCTGACCGGCACCGGCGCGTGGCACGGCGACCCGGTGGCGCGCAAGCTGCTGGAGCGCGCGGTGTTCCACATCGTGCCGAACATGAACCCGGACGGGTCGTCGCGCGGCAACCTGCGGACCAACGCGGCCGGCGCGAACCTGAATCGTGAATGGATGCAGCCGAGCCTGGAGACCAGCCCCGAGGTCTACCACGTGCGCCGCGCCATCGAACGGACCGGCGTGGACCTGTTCTTCGACATCCACGGGGACGAGGCGCTGCCCTACAACTTCGTGGCCGGCAGCGAGATGCTGCCCGGCTTCACCGAGGCCCAGCGCGCGCAGCAGTCGCGCTTCATCGATGCATTCAAGCGCGTCTCGCCCGATTTCCAGGACGTGCACGGCTACGCGGCCAGCAAGTACAACGCCGACGCGCTGAAGCTGGCTTCGAAGTACATCGGCCACACCTTCGGCTGCCTGGCGCTGACGCTGGAAATGCCGTTCAAGGACAACGCCGACCTGCCCGACCCGGAAGTGGGCTGGAACGGCGCGCGCAGCGCGCTGCTGGGCACGGCAATGCTGCAGGCGGTGCTGGAGTATCTGGGCTAGGAAAGATTCAGGATGGTTTGCTCCCGCCTCCCACACGGTGGGAGACGGGTTGGGGGTGCGGGCCCGGCGTTTCAGATTGCTGTGGTCGGCAACTTGAGCCGCTTGGCCTCACCCCCGGCCCCGCTCCTGCGTGCGGGAGAGGGGAGCGACAAAGCTACTGCTTCTTCTTCGTCTTCGACGACGCCGAGCTCTTTGTCGATGACGTCGACTTGGCCTTCGACTTCGATGTCGTCGACTTGGCGCTGCTCTTGCCTTTCTTCTTGCTCTGCGTGGCCGACGTGGCCACGGCCGGTGCGGCGGCGGGTTCGATGATCGTGTCGCCGTTGCTGTCCAGCAGTTCGTACGCGAGCATCATGCCGTCGTTGTAGCCGCAGCGGACGCGCACGGGCTGCCATTGGGCCTCGCCGCGGCGCTTGTGCGCGGTGGCGTTGAACGTGACCACGGAGCTGACCGGCACGGCCTGCTTGCCGGGCGAGAAGCGGCCTTCCCAGCGTTCTTCCATGGCCTGGCCGGCGGACAGCGCGCCGGTGGGGATCTTCAGGGCGTCGTAGGTGGCCGATCGCGGCACCACCCAGCTCGCGTGGGCGGCGCAGTCGGCCACATCGGCCGCGGCATTTTCCGATTTCATCAACTGCTGGCGCATCTGGGTCCGGTACTCGGCCAGGCTGACGCGGCCCTTGTCGGGCAGGGTGACCGTGGTGGTCGGCGGTGGCGTCTTGTTGACGATCGGAGGCGGCTTGACGGCCGATGCCGGGGTGGGTGCGGTGGCGGGTGTGGCGGTGGGCGAAGCGGCCGGCGTGGCGGCCGTGGCGTTGTCGTCGGTCGGCGCGGTGGCGCAGCCGGCCAGCGCGATGGCGCCTGCCACTGCGGCAGTCAGCATGCGGAGCTGGCTGCCAAACAGTTCGGAAATTCGTCTGATCACGGGAACGTCTTTGCTCGTGCAAGCAAGGAGGGTGGGTGAAGGATTGCCATGATAGAGGAATCCCCCGCCGTGAAGTTCCTAAATGTTGTTACCCTTCGTTCTAATTGCTTACATCTTGCGCGCATTGGATGCGATTATCCGCGCGCAATAGCAGAAGTGTCCGGGATGTTGCAACTGAGAGGAACCCCGAGACACGCATGCAGCGTGTCCCGGAGTGTGCAGCGGGCGCCCTTGCGGCGCCCGTTCCGTCGATGACCGCCGGTCAGAACGTGCGCGCGAAGCGCAGCAGGTCGTCCATCAGCGCGTCGAGGTCGCGCTGGAGCTTGTCGAAGCCGGCCGATTTTGCCAGCCCCACCTCGTCCATGTAGAGCTTGCGGTTGACCTCCAGCTGCAGGCTGTGGCGGCTGGCCTGCGGCTGGCCCACCACGCGCACGATCTCCACGCCCTTGTACGGGTGGTTGCGCCACACGTCGTAGCCCATCTCCTTGAGCACGGCCTCCACGCGGTCGGTGAACCGGGTGTCGCAGGTGGTGCCGTCGCGGTCGCCCACGACGAAGTCCGGATGCTGCAGCCCCGGATGCTCGGTCGCAAACTTAGCGGCCTCGCTGGGCATCGAGTGGCAATTGATGTGGAACACATGCCCGTGGCGCGCCACGGCCGCGTCCGACAGCCGCTGCAGCTGGGCGTAGTACGGCAGGTAGTACGTGTCGATGCGCGCCTGCAGCTCGGCCACGCCGAGCTTGCGGTCGTAGATCGGCTCGCCGGTGTCCAGCACGCGCCAGACCAGGCCCTTGCCCAGTCGCGTCTTGGACGTTTCCTGCTTCAGGCCCGGCCACGGCGCGTCCAGCAGCGCCTCGTCGATTTCCGTCAGGCCGCGGTTGGCGTCGAGGTAGCTGCGCGGAAAGCCGGCGGCCAGCAGCGGAATGCCGCGCGCGGGCGCGCCGGCGTAGAGCTCGTCCACGAACGTGTCTTCCGCCTGCCGCAGCAGCGGCAGGGGCAGGTTGGCCGCAAAGCGGAAATCGGCCGGGTACGTGGTGCAGCTATGCGGGGAATCAAGAAAGAGCGGGCCGCACTCGCCTTCCGGCATCTGCAGGAAGTACGGGCTTTCCGCGGTCTTTCGGTCTGCTTCGGTCATACGGACTGCCAGTCGTGGATCGGGTTAGTCGAGCGAGATCTTGGCGGCGGCGGCCACCTTCTTGTTCTTGGCCACCTCGGCGGTGATCTGCTGCGCGAAGTGCTGCGGCGTGTCGCCCACCGGGGTCGCGCCGAGCTTTTCCAGCTTGGCCTTGACCTCGGGCATGGCCAGCACCTTGATCGCGGCCGCATTCAGCTTGGCCTGGATGTCGGCCGGCAGCTTGGCCGGGGCGATCAGGCCAAACCAGGCGGCGTCATTGACCTCGGGCAAGCCCAGTTCGGCAAAGGTAGGCACGTTCGGCAGGGCGGCCACGCGCTTCGGGGCGGCCACGGCCAGCGCGCGCAGCTTGCCGCCTTCGATGAACGGCAGCGACGACGGCAGGTTGTCGAACAGGATCTGGACCTGGCCGGCCAGCGCGTCGTTCAGCGCCGGGCCCACACCCTTGTACGGCACGTGCAGCAGTTCGGTCTTGCTGCTCATCTTGAACAGCTCGCCCATCATGTGCGACACGCTGCCGTTGCCGGCCGAGCCATAGGCCAGCTTGTTCGGCTCGGACTTGGCCAGCGCGATGAACGACTTCATGTCGGTGGCCTTGACCGCCGGGTTGATGCTCATCACGTTCGGCACCGAGGCCAGGTTCGTGATCGTCGTGAAATCCTTGGTGGCGTCGTACTGCAGGCGCGGGTAGACGGCGGGGTTGATGCCGTGCGTCGATGCGGTGGCGATGCCGAGCGTGTAGCCGTCCGGCGCGGCCTTGGCCAGGTAGCCCGTGCCGATGCTGCCGCCGGCGCCGCCGCGGTTGTCCACGACCACGGCCTGGCCCAGTTGCTGGCCGAGCTTGTCGGCCACGATGCGCGCGACGATGTCGGTGGTGCCGCCGGCCGGGAACGGCACGACGAGCGTGATCGGCTTGGTCGGATAGCCCTCGGCAAAGGCGGGCAGGGTCAGGCTGGCGGCCGCGAAGGCGGTGGCGGCGGCAAGGACTTTCAGCAGGGGACGGCGTTGCATCGAAGGGATTCCGTTGAAAGAAGAGAGGAAGAGCGGTCTCTGGCGGACCTGGCGACCAGATGGATCGCGGGACGCGGCGGGCCGGCGGGCCCATCGGCATCGTAGGAAATCCATGTGTCGAGCGCTTTTCGATTCTGCGCGCCCGAGCACGCGGCTGGCAAACGATTTAAAATCCCAGGCTCATTCCATTTGGTATTGAAGTAGGAGTGCATCATGCGGCGCTTATGTCCGTCGATGACCGAACTGGTGGCTTTCGAGGCGGCGGCGCGGCATAGCAGTTTTACGGTGGCGGCCCGCGAGCTGCATGTGACGCAGGGCGCCGTCAGCAAGCAGGTACGGAGCCTGGAGGCGTTTCTGGGCGTCGAGCTGTTCGAGCGGGTGCGCCAGCGGCTGCTGCTGACCGAGGCCGGCGCCCGCTACCTGGAGCGGATCGGCCCGAGCCTGGCGGCCATCGAGTCGGCCAGCGTGGAATTGATCGCGCGGCAGGGGCGCGGCGGCATCCTGCATATCGCCAGCATGCCCACGCTGGGCGCCAAATGGCTGATCCCCCGGCTACCGCAGTTCTTTGCCCGGCATCCCGAGGTCACGCTGGAATTCGTGCCGCACGCGCAGGGCTACGACTTTTCCCAGCGCGATCTGGACGCGGCCATCCGCTTTGGCGACGGCGTCTGGCCCGGCACGCAGGCCGACTACATGACCGGGCGCGAAGTATTGCCGGTCTGCCGGCCCGGCCTGCTCGTGCACGAGCCCGACGGCGTGGCCAGAACGCCAGCGGCGCTGCTGCGCTATCCGCTGCTGCACCATACGACGGTGCCCGAGGCGTGGCCCGACTGGCTGGCCGCGCTGGGCATTTCTACGCGCGAAGCCTGGGCCGGCGCGCGCTTCGACCAGTTCACGCTGCTCACGCAGGCGGCCATGTCGGGCCTGGGCATCGCGCTGATCCCGCGCTGCCTGATCGAGGAGGAACTGGCCACCGGCACGCTGATCGTCGCGCATCCGGCGCGCGTGCTGGCCCGCAAGGGGTATTACCTGTGCTATCCGGAGCAGAAGGCGCACCTGCCGGCGCTGCAGACGTTCCGGCAGTGGGTGATGGAAGGCGTGGACGTCGTCGCGTGACCGGGCGGGCGGCCCGGTGCCCGGCTACTTGGTCAGCACCTTCATGGCTTCTTCCAGCCCGGCCAGCGTTACCGGATACATCCGGTTCTTCATGATCTGGTTGATGACCGTGATCGACTGGCGGTACTGCCACAGGCCCTCCGGCTCGGGGTTGAGCCAGACGAAGCGCGGGAACTGCTCGATCATCCGGTTCAGCCAGACCGCGCCGGCCTCCGGGTTGTTGTACTCGACCGATCCGCCCGGCTGCAGGATCTCGTAGGGGCTCATCGTCGCGTCGCCGACGAAGATCACCTTGTAGTCGGGCGTGTACTTGTGCATCAGGTCCCACGTGGCGATCTTCTCCGCGTGGCGGCGCCGGTTGTTCTTCCAGACGTAGTCGTACAGGCAGTTGTGGAAGTAGTAGTACTCCAGGTGCTTGAACTCGGTCTTGGCGGCCGAGAACAGCTCCTCCACGCGCTTGATGTGGTCGTCCATCGAGCCGCCCACGTCCATCAGCATCAGCACCTTGACCTTGTTGTGGCGCTCGGGCCGCAGCTTGATGTCGAGCAGGCCGGCGTTGGCGGCCGTGGCGTGGATGGTGTCGTCCAGGTCCAGCTCGGTGTCGGCGCCCTCGCGCGCAAAGCGGCGCAGCCGGCGCAGCGCCACCTTGATGTTGCGCGTGCCCAGTTCCACCTGGTCGTCGTAGTCCTTGTAGGCGCGGCTTTCCCAGACCTTGATCGCGGTGCGGTTGCCCTTGGACGGCCCGCCGATGCGGATGCCCTCGGGGTTGTAGCCGCCGTGGCCGAACGGCGACGTGCCCCCGGTGCCGATCCACTTGTTGCCACCCTCGTGCTTTTCCTTCTGCTCGTCCAGTAGCTGCCTGAGCCGCTCCATGAGCTTGTCCAGGCCGCCCATGGCCTCGATCTTCGCCTTCTCCTCGGCCGACAGCTCGCGTTCCAGCGTCTTCTGCAGCCAGTCCAGCGGGATGTCGCTCTTCCCGTCCACCAGGCTCTGCACGCCCTGGAAGTACGCGGCGAAGGTCTGGTCGAACTTGTCGAAATGTTTCTCGTCCTTGACCAGCGTCATGCGCGACAGGTAGTAGAACTCGTCGATCGACGGCGAGATCACCTGGGCGCGCAGCGCTTCGAGCATCGTCAGGTATTCCTTGACCGATACGGGCAGCTTGGCGTGGCGCAGCGAGAAGAAGAAGTCGATCAGCATGGCGGGCCTCCGATCAACGCGGGCGGTCGAGCTGGAATTGCAGGTGGGCGCGCACGGCCGGCCACTCGCTGGCGATGATCGAGAAGACCACCGTGTCGCGGAACGACCCGTCGGGCATGCGCTGGTGGTTGCGCAGCACGCCGTCCTGCCTGGCGCCCAGCCGGGCGATGGCCGCGCGGCTCTGGTGGTTCATCCAGTGCGTGCGGAATTCCACGGCGATGCAGTCCAGCGTCTCGAACGCGTGGCGCAGCAGCATCAGCTTGCATTCGGTGTTCAGCGCGGTGCGCTGCACGCGCTGCGCGTACCAGGTGGAGCCAATCTCGACGCGGCGGTTCTTGCCGTCGATGTTCATGTACGTGGTCATGCCGGCCACGCGGCCGGCGGCGTCCAGCACCGTGAACGGCTGCATCGTGTCCTGCGCCTGCAGGCCCAGGCGGCGCTCGATCTCGGCGGCCATCGCCTCGGGCGTCGGCACGCTGGTGTACCAGAGCCGGTGCAGCGCGCCATCGGCGGCGGCGGCCTGCAGGCCGGCCAGGTGGTCCGTCGACAGCGGCGCCAGCGTGGCGTGTTGCCCGGTCAGCGTGACGGGCTGGACAAACTTCGTCATCGTGCCGGCTCCGCTCAGCGGTTGGCGCGGTTCATGAACACCAGCCGCTCGAACAGGTGCACGTCCTGCTCGTTCTTGAGCAGCGCGCCGTGCAGCGGCGGGATGGCGGCCTTGCGGTCCGGGCTGCGCAGCGCTTCGGCCGGGATGTCCTCGGCCATCAGCAGCTTGAGCCAGTCGATCAGCTCCGACGTGCTCGGCTTCTTCTTCAGGCCCGGCAGGTTGCGCATCTCGTAGAACGCTTCCAGCGCCGCGGCCACCAGTTCGCGCTTGATGCCGGGGTAGTGGACGTCGACGATCTGCTGCATCGTCTCGGCGTCCGGGAACTTGATGTAGTGGAAGAAGCAGCGGCGCAGGAAGGCGTCGGGCAGCTCCTTCTCGTTGTTCGACGTGATGATCACGAGCGGGCGGTGGCGGGCCTTGACCAACTCGCGCGTCTCGTAGACGTAGAACTCCATGCGGTCCAGTTCGCGCAGCAGGTCGTTCGGGAATTCGATGTCGGCCTTGTCGATCTCGTCGATCAGCAGCACCACGGGCGCGTCGGCCTCGAACGCCTGCCAGAGCACGCCCTTGACGATGTAGTTGCGGATGTCGTGCACGCGGTCGTCGCCCAGCTGGGAGTCGCGCAGGCGCGACACGGCGTCGTACTCGTACAGGCCCTGCTGCGCCTTGGTGGTGGACTTGATGTGCCACTGCAACAGCGGCATGCCCAGCGCGGCGGCCACTTCCTCGGCCAGCATGGTCTTGCCGGTGCCGGGCTCGCCCTTGATCAGCAGCGGCCGCTGCAGCGTGCGCGCGGCGTTGACGGCGAGCTTCAGGTCGTCGGTGGCTACGTACTGGGCGCTGCCTTCGAACTTGGCCTGCTGGGACGGATTGGCGTTGGCGGTGGTGGACATGGGGCAACCTGGCGGAACGCGGCCGGCCTGCCTGGCAGGCCGGTCGAATGACAATGGGAAGCGACAACCGGCGGGGCCGGAGCGCGCCGACAACGGGCCTCGACAACCCGAAATCCGGCCGGAATGGGCCAGTATAAGAGCAGATCGGCATTCGTGTTCAGTGGGGCACACCCGAAGGCGGGTGGCGTGGACCGCCGCGTGCACGCTGCGGTACAATGCGCCGGTTTGACGCGCCCCCAGTCAATATCCTCCTCAAGCCCGGCAGTTCTGCCACCAGAGACATGGCAGAGCATCGGGAGGCGGCAACAGCGCGAGATGGTTGCAGAATGGTGTTCGAGCACCGCGGCACATCAGCACACGCCCCGGCTGCGCCCCGGGCCCGACCGGCAATGCCCGGCCGGCCCAGCGGCGATCCGCTCCATATCCCCATTTCCGCCCGGCCGTCTGGCGCCCCAAACGAGGGCAGGTCACACGCGGTTTAACACTTCCCAATCAGCTACGACAATGAAAAAGCTCCTCACGACGGTAGTGTTGGGCGCTGCCGCAACGGCCGCGCATGCCCAGGACACGGGCACTGTCGACGCCGCCAAGGACAAGGTTGCCATGTGCATCGGCTGCCATGGCATTCCCGGGTATCGCGCCTCGTTTCCGGAGACCTACGAGGTACCGATGCTGGGCGGCCAGAGCGCCAAGTACATCGAGAATGCGCTCAACGGCTACAAGAAGGGCGATCGCAAGCATCCGACCATGCGCGCCATCGCGGCCAGCCTGACCGACAAGGACATCGCCGCCGTGGCGGCGTACTACGCGCAGCAGAAGCCGGGTACCCAGAACAACACGCTCAAGTAGGAAGGCCGCAAACCATGAAGAAGCTGAACGTTGTGTCGTACGCGCTGGCCGCCGCGGTGCTGGGCGCCGCCACGCTGTCCGCGCAGGCCGCCGATATCGCGGCGGGCAAGGCGCTGGTCGAGAAGGGTGGCTGCGTGGCCTGCCACGGCAAGGACATGAACGCGCCGATCTCGCCCGATTACCCGAAGCTGGCCGGCCAGCATCCGGACTACCTGTACCACGCGCTGACGTCGTACCAGGTCAGCGGCAACCCGCTGGTGGGCCGCACCAACGCCATCATGGCCGGGCAGGTCAACAGCAACCCGGCCGTGACCGGCAAGGACGGCAAGCCGCGCCCGTTCACCAAGGCCGAGCTCAAGGACATCGCCGCCTATATCGGCTCGCTCAAGGGCGACCTGGTGCTGAAGAAGTAGGCGGCCGGCGCGCGGGCCGCGCCAGCCCCATGAAAAACGCCGACCCGTGGGTCGGCGTTTTCGTGTCCGGGGCCAGGCTCAGTTGCCGCTGCCCGACACGAGCCGGCGCTGCTTGACCGCGTTGGCCAGCGTTTCCAGGATCCCGATCGAATCGTCCCAGCCGATGCAGGCGTCGGTCACGGACTGGCCGTAGGTCAGGTTCTCCACGGGCGTGCCCTGCACATGGTCCTGGCGGCCGGCCACGAGGTGCGATTCCACCATGACGCCGACGATGCGCTGGTCGCCGCCGGCGATCTGGTTGCCGATGTCCTGGCACACCGGCAACTGGTTCTCGTGCTTCTTGCTGCTGTTGGCGTGCGAGGCATCGATCATCAGGCGGGCGGCCAGGCCGGCCTTGGCGATGGCGTCGCAGGCTTCCTGCACGCTCGCGGCGTCGTAGTTCGGCGCCTTGCCGCCGCGCAGGATGATGTGGCAGTCCTCGTTGCCCGCCGTCGACACGATGGCCGAATGGCCGCCCTTGGTCACCGAGAGGAAATGGTGCGGCTGCGACGCGGCCTTGATGGCGTCGACCGCGATCTTCACGTTGCCGTCCGTGCCGTTCTTGAAGCCGACCGGGCAGGACAGCCCCGACGCCAGCTCGCGGTGCACCTGCGACTCGGTCGTGCGCGCCCCGATGGCGCCCCAGCTCACCAGGTCGGCAATGTATTGCGGGCTGATCATGTCCAGGTACTCGGTGCCGGTGGGCACGCCCATCTCGCTGATGTTCAGCAGCAGTTCGCGGGCCGTGCGCAGGCCGTCGTTGATCTTGAAGCTGCCATCCATGTGCGGGTCGTTGATCAGGCCCTTCCAGCCCACCGTGGTGCGCGGCTTTTCGAAATAGACCCGCATCACGACCTCCAGCTCGCCGGCGAACCGCTCGCGCTGCACCTTGAGCAGCTTGGCGTATTCCAGCGCCGCGCGGGTGTCGTGGATCGAGCACGGCCCGATGATCACGATCAGCCGGTCATCCATGCCGTGCAGGATGCGGTGCATGGCCTGGCGGGCGCCATAGATCACGTCGGACGCGGCTTCCGAGCAGGCGAACTCGCGGATCAGGTGCGCCGGGGGCAGCAGTTCCTTGAGTTCTCGAATACGCAGGTCGTCGGTGTTCTTCAGCATGATGGCTCCGGGTCTTGTGAGGTCTTGATTCTGTTGGGATGGTGCGTCGCGGTCGTGGCGGACATAAAAAAACCGCCAGGGTCGCTGGCGGTTTCTCTTGCATTCGGGGTCTGCCTACAGCCGTCCCTCTCTATCCGCCAGCGGTGTGAGATGCCAAAAGAAGTAAAAGTAAAACTTGGCGGACATGGCGGGAAACGGTCTGGCTGTAGCGAGCTTGTGTCGGTTTGACGCCGAGGCGTGAAATTAATGCTGCGGCGCGGGGTGGCGTGGCATTTTATTGCGCCGCTGCCTGCAGATTCTGCGGGCGCGGTCGCCGCCCGTGCGACAACGAAGCATCTTTATAGCGCTTTTCCCGGGGCCTTGCAAGCGGCAACCGCAACAGTTTTAAGCCGATGCAGGATATTCCGGCTGCCTATATTACAAAGGCAAGCCCTGGTACGAAGGGGCGGCGAACAATAATCAGCAGGCGGAGGTGCCGATCATGTCAGTCGATGAAGCAAGGCTGAATGCCTTTATGGAGAAGTTCGTGCATGACATCGGGGCCGTGATGCACGCGGCCACCGTGGTGGTGGGTGACGAGCTGGGCCTGTACAAGGCGCTGGCCGAAAAACCGATGACCAGCGACACGCTGGCCGCCAAGACCCGGACCGACGGGCGCTACGTGCGCGAGTGGCTGTCCGCCCAGGCCGCGAGCGGCTACGTGGAGTACGACCCGGCGACCGACCAGTTCTCGCTGACCGAGGAACAGGCGTTCGCGCTGGCCCAGGAAGGCAGCCCGGCCTTCATCCCGGGCGCGTTCCAGATTGCGGTGGCGCAGTTCCGGGCCATCCCGCGCATGATCGAGATCTTCCGCAGCGGCCGCGGCCTGGGCTGGCACGAGCACGATCCGGCGCTGTTCCACGGCACCGAGCGGTTCTTCCGGCCCGGCTATGCCGCGCATCTGGTCAGCGAATGGATTCCGGCGCTCGAAGGCATGGCGGCCCGGCTCGCGGCCGGGGCCGTGGTGGCCGACGTCGGCTGCGGCCACGGCGCGTCGACCATCATCATGGCCCAGGCGTTCCCGCACGCCACGTTCCGCGGCTTCGACTACCACGAGCCGTCGATCCGCTACGCCACCGAGGCCGCCCGCCGCGCCGGCGTGGCCGACCGCGTGCAGTTCGAGGTGGCATCGGCCAAGGACTACCCGGGCCGCGACTACGACCTCGTGGCCGTGTTCGACTGCCTGCACGACATGGGCGACCCCGTGGGCGCGGCGCGCCACGTCCGCGAGACGCTGAAGCCCGACGGCTGCTGGATGATCGTGGAACCGTTTGCCAACGACAGCCTGCAGGACAACCTGAATCCCGTCGGCCGCGTGTTCTATTCGGCGTCGACGTTCATCTGCACGCCGGGATCGCGGGCGCAGGACGGCGCGATGTGCCTGGGCGCCCAGGCCGGCGAGGCCCGCATGCGCGGCGTGACCGAGCAGGGGGGCTTCGGCAGCTTTCGCCGCGCGGCGCAGACGCCGTTCAATCTGGTGTATGAGGTGAGGCCGTAGGGAGGGAGTGCTGGGGGGCTCCCCTCTCCCGCAAGGCGGGAGAGGGGTCGGGGGAGAGGCCCGGCGCATCAGGATGCCATGGCGGCAGTTTGAACCGCTTGCCCTCTCCCCCAGCCCCTCTCCCGCGCGCGGGAGAGGGGAGAAAACCAATCGTGTGTCGATTGGCCGATCCATCCATCAGGCCGTGCCGCCGACCGTCATGTTTTCGATGCGCAGCGTCGGCTGGCCCACGCCCACGGGTACGCTCTGGCCTTCCTTGCCGCAGACGCCCACGCCCGAGTCCAGGCGCATGTCGTTGCCGATCATCGTCACGTCCTTGAGCGATTCCGGGCCGTTGCCCACCAGCGTGGCCCCCTTGACCGGGTACGTGATCTTGCCGTCCTCGATCATGTACGCCTCGCTGGCCGAGAACACGAACTTGCCGTTGGTGATGTCCACCTGGCCGCCGCCGAAGTTCACGGCGTAGAGGCCGCGCTTGACGCTGGCGATGATTTCCTGCGGGTCGCGGTCGCCGTTGAGCATGTACGTGTTGGTCATGCGCGGCATCGGCAGCGCGGCGTAGCTTTCGCGGCGGGCGTTGCCGGTGACCGGCATCTTCATCAGGCGCGCGTTGAGCGTGTCCTGGATGTAGCCGGTCAGGATGCCGTCCTCGATCAGCGTCGTGCACTGGGTCGGGTTGCCCTCGTCGTCAAGGTTCAGCGATCCGCGGCGGTTCTCGATCGTGCCGTCGTCCACCACGGTCACGCCCTTGGCGGCCACGCGCTCGCCCATGCGGCCGGCGAACGCCGACGAACCCTTGCGGTTGAAATCCCCCTCCAGGCCGTGGCCCACCGCCTCGTGCAGCAGCACGCCGGGCCAGCCCGGGCCCAGCACCACGGTCATCGCGCCGGCCGGGGCGGGGCGCGCCTCCAGGTTGACCAGCGCCGATGCCACGGCTTCGTCCACGTACTTGCGCAGCAGGTCGTCGGTGAAGTAGCCGTAGGCGTAGCGGCCGCCGCCGCCCGACGAGCCAATCTCGCGCCGGCCGTTCTGCTCGGCGATGACCGTCACCGACACGCGCACCAGCGGGCGGACGTCGGCGGCGATGATGCCGTCGCTGCGCGCCACCAGCACCACGTCGTACTCGCCGGCCAGCCCGGCCATGACCTGCACCACGCGCGGGTCCTTGGCGCGGGCCATCTTCTCGATCTTTTCCAGCAGCGCCACCTTCTCGGTGGCCGTCATCGAATCCAGCGGATCGTTCGGGGCGTACAGGCTGCGCCCGCCCTGCGACGCCATCGCGCTGGCCACCTTGACGCGCCCGCTGCCGGCGCGGCCGATCGTGCGGGTGGCCGCCGCGGCCTGCGACAGCGCGGCCAGGCTGATGTCGTCGGAATAGGCAAACGCGGTGCGGTCGCCCGACACGGCGCGCACACCCACGCCCTGGTCGATGCTGAAGCTGCCCGACTTGACGATGCCTTCCTCCAGGCTCCACGCCTCGTTGCGCGTGTGCTGGAAGTACAGGTCGGCGTAGTCCACCTTGTGCGTGAAGACGTCGGCCAGCACGCGCTGGAGCGCCGCCTCGTCCAGGCCGTAGGGCGCCAGCAGCAGCTCTTGCGCCGTGGCCAGGTTGCGAATTCCGAGATCTCCGGCGTTCATGATTGTCCTTGGTCTTGAAGCGCCACGGCGCGCGGCCATGGCGAAAAGCAAACGGTAATGCCCTGCATGCTACAGCACGCGATGCCGCAGCGCCGGCAGGTTCTGACGCACCTCGGCCAGCCGCGCCGGGTCCACCAGGCCCGACACCACGCCCTCGCCCTCGGGCAGCACGCCCATCAGCTCGCCCCATGGGTCCACCAGCATCGAATGGCCCCAGGTGCGCCGGCCATTCTCGTGCCGCCCGCCCTGTGCCGCCGCCAGCACATAACACTGGTTCTCGATGGCGCGGGCGCGCAGCAGGATTTCCCAGTGGGCCTGCCCGGTGGTGTAGGTGAAGGCGGCCGGCATCAGAATCAAGCTCACGCCGTTGGCGCCGCGCGCCAGCCCCCGGTACAGCTCGGGAAAGCGCAGGTCGTAGCAGACCGACATCGCCACGCGGCCGCAGGGCGCCTCGAACGTCACGGGCGTCTTGCCGGCCAGGATGGTGCGCGATTCGTCGAAGTTTTCCTCGCCCTTGGTAAAGCCGAACAGGTGGATCTTGTCGTAGCGGGCCACACGCTCGCCGTGCGGGTCGAATGCCAGCGAACTGTTGTAGACGCGGTTGTCGTCGCCGCACCACATCGGCAGCGTGCCGCCCACCAGCCAGAGCCGGTGCCGGCGGGCCGCGTCGGCCAGAAAGCGCTGCACGGGCCCGTCGCCGTCGCGCTCGCGGATGGCCACCTTGTCCGATTCATGCCGGCCCATCATGCAGAAGTACTCGGGCAGCAGCACCAGCTCGGCGCCGCCGCGCGCGGCATCGGCGATCAGCGCGTCGGCGCGCGCGAGGTTGTCGTCGAGCGACGTGCCCGTCACGGTCTGGATGGCGGCGACGCGGAACGGATGGGCTGCGGTCATCGTGGCTTCCTTTCTCGGCGGGTGGGGCGGGGGCGCGGGGGCGGGGCGATCAGCGCGGGAACACGCTGGAGCGGTCCTGCACCGGCGCCGGGCGCGACTTATTGTCCTCCACTTTGCTGACCTTGGGGTCGGCCCACGATCCGCTCACGTGGTAGTGCTGGGTGAACACCTTCGAGAACTCGTCGGCGAACAGCAACTGCGCGGCCAGCGTGCCGATGCCGAGCACCGGGTTGATGAACGCGGCCGCCACCGACGTGGTGGTGGCGTTGATGCGCGGCACCACGTCCACCTGCACGTCCTGCGTCTCGCGCAGCAGGTCGGCCGTGCCGGTCATCGACGCCATCACCTGGCTGCTCTTGAAGCGGAACTCGTCGATCTTGCCCACGCCGTTCTCGATCGTGCCCGACCCGCTGATGTCGTCGAACACCAGGCCCTTGCTCGACAGCGACCGGAAGTCCAGCGTGGCAAAGCGCAGCAGGCTCTGCAGGCTCAGCACGCCCAGCAGCCGCGCGGCGCCCGGCTCCACGCTGAGGATCTGGCCGTTTTCCAGCTTCAGGTTCAGCCGGCCGGACAGCGTCGGGTAGTCGATCGACATGGGCGACCCGCGCCACGCGATGCGGCCTTCCAGCGCGCCGTTGCCGTCGCGCACGGTGTGCGGCAGGCCAAAGCGGTCCAGCACGTCGCCGGCGTTGCGGATGTCGAGCTTGAAGTTCAGCAGCGTGCGGCGGCCTTCCGTGGGCGACACATTGCCCTGCGCGGCGGCCTCGCGCAGCCGGCGCGGCAGGCGCCAGCTACCGCTGCCGGTCAGCGTGGCGCCGGGCTGCTCGATGCTCAGGCTGTCCAGCGTCCAGACCGGCTGGTTGTCGGTGTGGCTGGTGTGGGCCTTGACCGCCAGCTTGCCGAAGTCGCGGCCGTGCAGCACGAAGCGGTCGACCACCAGGTCCAGCGCCGGCATTTCCTCGACGCTGCGCGTGATGGCCTCGGCCGCATGGCCGTCGTCGGTGGCCTCGGGGATGTCCAGGTGCGACAGCCGCACCGTCAGCGCGCCGGTCGGGTTGCTGCTGTCGCGGCGCCACTGGCCGTTGCCGGTGATCTGGCGCGACGCCATCTGCAGGTTCCAGCCGGCGGCCTCGCGGGCGGCGTCGATCGACACGTCGTCCAGGCTGCGGCCGAACGCGTCCAGCGTCCGCGCGCGCACGCCCACGCGCTCGGGCAGGAACGGCGACGAGCGGTCGACCGTATCGGCAGGCTTGCGCTCGCCCGAACCCGTGTCGAGCACCATGCGCCAGCCGTCGAGGTCGAGCTTGTCGGCCGTGATCGCGGCGGTCACGCCGCTGGCCGGCTGCGGCGCGGGCTGGCCGATGCCGATGCCGCCCGACACCACGTCGGTCGTCTCGCCCCGGCGCAGCACGTAGCGCACGCTGGCGACGTTGCCGGCCTGGATCGTCATGTCGTCCAGCGCGGGCCGGCTGGCCGATGGCCGCAGGTCGAAACGCAGCGGCAGGTCCTGCCCGGCCGGCTTGCCCAGCGGGGCGGGCAGGTTCAGCGCCAGCCCGTTGAGGTCGGACGCCACCTGCACCTGCAGGCGCTTGTCGCGCACGCCCACCACGGCCGTGTAGGGCGTGGTGCCGTCGATCCGGGCGCCCAGCCCGCCGGCGCCGGCGCCGGCGCCTAGCGCATCGCGCAGGCCCTGCGCCGTGGCCGTGCCGCCAATCGCCACGCGCGTCGTGCCGTCCGGCTGGGTGCCGCCCGTGATGCGCGTCTCGCCGCCGACAAAGCGGCCCCGCACGTTGTGGAGCTGGAAGCCATGCTCGTCGAAGGCCACCGCGCCGGTGGCGCCGAACAGCGTGGGCAGCTCGGGCATCAGCGTCACGTCGTTGCCGGGAAAGCGGAACTCGCCGTTGACCTTCGCGCCCGCCGCGTGGCTCAGCGGCAGGTCCAGCTTGAGCCGCAGCTCGCCCTGGCCGGGCGCGTGCGCGGCTTCGGTGACGTTGCCGGTCCAGCCCTTGACCGGGGTGGCCGCGACGTAGCGCAGGAAGCCCTGCACGGGCCCGGTGGCGCCGCCATCGACCATCAGGTGGCCGTGGTCGCTCAGGTCGTCGATCTGGCCGTTGACGTCGCGCAACACGATGCCGGGGATGCCGCGCACGCCGGCCTGCTTTGCCTGGAACGACATCGTGCTGCGCTCGAACAGCAGCGTGCCGGAGATGTCGGTGAAATCGGGCCACGCCATGCCGGGTGTGCCATTGCCGTTGCCGTTGCCGGTGCCATTGGCCGCGCCGCCCACGTTGGGGCCGGTCTCGTGCGGGGCGATCTGGTAGCTGACGTTGCGGATCGGCACTTCCACGCGGAAGTCGCCGGCCTTGGCGAACGGCGGGTGGAACGGAAAGTGGTACAGGTCGCCCTTGACCAGGAACTTGACGTTGTAGGCTTCGCCGCCCACCAGCGCGCCTTCCAGGTAGTGGCGCGTGGCCGGCATCGTCGACGGCAGGTAGCGCGGCACGCGGTGCGCCAGCGCGCGGTCCAGCTCGCCGGACAGGTCGGCGATGCCGCTGTGGCCGTCGCCGCCCTCGCGCCAGTTGCCGCGCACGGTGCCGGCCGTGTCGGCATTGGCAAAGCGGATGCCGTCGGTGGTGACCAAGAGCTTGCCGTTGTCGCGGCGCCAGCGCACCTCGCCGCGCAGTTCGTCGAACGGCACCAGCGGGTCGTCGAACACGCCCGGAAAGCTCAGCGTGGCGCCGGTGCTGTCCACGCGCGCGCTGCCCTGGCGGTCATCGAAGCTGAAATTGCCGGACAGCCGGGTAAAGCCGGGCGTGCCGGTGTGCGGCTTGCCGTCGGGGCCCACGGCCGGCACGGCCGGTTGGCTGTTGACCGATACGCCGCGCAGCGTGCCCTGCACCGTGTAGTGCGGCGTGCCGGGCGCGCGCGCCAGCAGCCCGGCGCGCTCGCGGGCCCATGCCACGTCGAGGTTGTCGATATGGCCGGCCGGCTGCAGCGCGCGTAGCTGGCGCAGCACGGCCGTGTCGATCGGCAGCGACGTGGCCAGCGCGCGCACCGTGTTCAGGTCGAACGTCGGCGCCCGCAGCGCGAACTTGCGGAGCTGGCCGTCGTTGTCGCGCGCCCAGTCCATGGTCACCTTGCGCATGCCTTCGCGCCACGACGGATCGGTGGCGGACGGCGGGCCGGCCTGGGGCTCGGCCTGCCACAGCAGCGTGTCGATGGTCAGCGAATGGTTGCCGTTGCGGTCGCCCTTGTGCAGCAGCAGCGCCTGCGCGTTGGCCAGCTTCAGCGGCTCCGGCGCGCCGGTCAGCCGCAGGTCCACGCCGCTGGCGCGCAGCCGGGTCTGGCTGCGCAGCACGTGGCCGCCGCGGAAGTCGATGGTGCCGTCGGTGCTGAACACGCCGCTGTCGACGCGATCGAAGATGGCCAGGTAGCGCTGCACCACGGGCAGCTGCAACTGGTTGAAGGCCCAGTTGGCCTGGCCGGTCCAGTGCTGCCAGTTGCCGGCGCCGTACAGGTAGTCGTGCCGCAGGCTGGCCTGGAATACCAGCGGCTGGGGCGCCAGCGACGTGCTGCTGGCATCGAGCCGCACCGTGTGCTGGGCGCCGTGGCGGCTGGCCAGGAAGTGGATGTCGGCCACTTCAAGCTGTGGCAGGCCGGCTTTCTCGTCGAGCCAGCGCAGGTTGCCGCTCTTGAGTTCGATGCGGCCCTGTGACAGCAGCCAGTTCAGGAATGGGTCGTTGTCGGTTGACTGCTGCGACGCCTCGATCGGCATGCCGGCCACCAGCACCCGGCCGGCCGGCGTGCGGCGCACCAGCACGTCGGCGCGGTCGGCGGTCAGGCTGGCGAACTGCAGCGCCAGCGCGGGCACCGACTGCCACGACAGCCGGCCTTCCAGCGTGGCCGTCGACAGCAGCATGCGGCGCTGGTCGTCCACGGCCTGCACGTTGCTGGCGCGGAACGCGGGATGCCAGCCGTCCCAGTAGGTGTCGAGCTGGCCGATCGTGAGCTGGGCCGACAGCGCGGCCGAACCCTGGCGTTCCAGCCACTGCCGCGCGGCATGGGCCTGTGGCCAGAGCACGAAGCGGATCAGCAGGACGGCGACGACGGCCAGCGCGGCCAGCACCGCGACGATGCGGGCGAGCATGCGCCAGAGCCGCCGCCAGGCGGGATGCCGCGCCAGCGTGCCCAGGCCGTCCCAGACGGCGCGCGGCCAGCGCCGGACGTGCGCCAGCGCCCGGCGGCCACGGCCGGGGACGTGCGGATGCGGGACTTGGGAAGCGGCCACCGGGGGCGCGACGGAAGCGGCGGCCGACGCGGCGCGGTCACCGCCCGCGCGTGGGGCTGTGGAACCGTCGTCGGGGGCGGTGGAGCGGCTGGACATGCGCAGATTATCCGACAATACTAGCCGCTCTCCAAAGTGGTGCGTGCAAGCGCCACGGCGGTTCCCCGGCGCCTGCCCAATTGCAACGTAACTGGAATGACTGTCCCTGATCCGACGAGTTCCGCCGCGGGCACTGCCCCGGCATCGACCGGCCCGCAGCACCCGATGGATGGCGCCGGCACCACTTCGCTGCCAGCCTCGGCGGGCGCCGCCGGACCGCTCGGCAACATGGCCCACGGGGCCTTTGCCACGATGACGGCGCAGGGACTGACCCCCGCCGACTGCGAGGGCCACACATTGTACTCGGCGGCGTACTCGCATTACGCGCGCCGCGTGCTGGCCGCGCGGCCCGGGCTGCCGGCCATCGTGGCGGACGCCGCCGTGGGCCCCATCACCCGCGACTGGATGGAAGCGCGCCTGCAGGCGCTGCACGCGCCGTCGGCCGACGCCGAGGCCGCCGCCGGCCAGGCGCTGCGCCGGCTGCGCGCCGAGGTGATGTGCACGGTCATCGAGCGCGACCTGCGCGGGCTGGCCACGCTGGCCGAGATCACCGGCGCGATGACCGACCTGGCCGAACTGGCCATCCAGTACGGCCTGCGCGTGCTGGGCGACGACCTGGCCGCCACCTATGGCCGCCCCACGGGCGCGCAGGGCGGCGAGGTGCAGGAACTGGTGGTGGTGGGCATGGGCAAGCTCGGCGGGCGCGAGCTGAACGTGTCGTCCGACATCGACCTGATCTTTCTGTATGACGAGGACGGCGACACCCAGGGCGGGTCGCGCAGCCTGTCGAACCACGAATACTTCATCCGGCTGGGCCGGCGGCTGATCACGCTGCTGTCCGAGGTCACCGGCGACGGCTACGTGTTCCGCGTGGACATGCGGCTGCGGCCAAATGGCGATGCCGGCCCGCTGGTCTGCAGCTTCGGCATGCTGGAGGAATACCTGGTGGTGCAGGGCCGCGAATGGGAGCGCTACGCCTGGATCAAGGGCCGTGTGGTGTCGGCCGTCGACACGCCGCACGCCCAGCGCGCCGCCGCGCTGCTGGGCCGCATGACCACGCCGTTCGTGTTCCGCCGCTACCTGGACTATGGCGTGATTGCCGCCATCCGCTCGCTGCACGCGCAGATCCGCGCGGAAGCGGCCAAGCGCAGCGGCGGGCTGGCCGGGCACGGCGTGAACCAGCGCTCGTTCAATATCAAGCTCGGGCGCGGCGGCATCCGCGAGATCGAGTTCATGGCGCAGGTATTCCAGCTGATCCGCGGCGGCCAGGACCCCGCGCTGCGCGTGCGGCCCACGCTGGAAGTGCTGGACGTGGCCGTGGCGCGCAACCTGCTGCCAGCCGGCCAGGCCGAGCAACTGGCCGATGCCTACCGCTTCCTGCGGCAACTGGAACACCGGCTGCAGTACCGCGACGACGCCCAGACGCACCACCTGCCGACGTCCGACGACGAGCGCCAGGCCGTGGCCGAGATGATGGGCTGCGCCGACTGGGACGCGCTGGCCGCGCAGATGTCGGCGCTGATGGCGCCGGTGGCGCAGCAGTTCGAGGCCACCTTTGCCGATCCGTTCGCCGATGGCGAGTCGGGGCAAAGCGAGCCGCTCTGGCCGGCGCTGGTGCGCGAGGAGATGGCGTCGCGCGCCACGCAGGCCAACCCCGGCGACGAGGACGAGACCGATCCGCAGTCGTCGCCGTGCCAGGCGCTGCAAGCCGCCGGGTTTGCCGACTGCACCGGCCTGTACGACCGCCTGCGCGCCATCGGCACGTCGCTGCGCTACCGCGCGCTGTCGGAAACCAGTCGTGGGCGCTTCGACCAGCTGGTCAACCGCGCGCTGGACCTGGCCGCGCGCCAGGACGACGCCGACGCCACCATCGCCCGCTTCCTGGACTTCCTGGATGCGATCAGCCGGCGCGCGTCGTACCTGTCGCTGCTGTCCGAGTATCCGCAGGCCATGGACCGCGTGGCGCAGACGCTGCACGCGTCGCGCTGGGCGGCCACCTACCTGACGCGCCATCCGCAACTGCTGGACGAACTGCTGGACAGCGACGCGCTGGCCAGCGCGCCTGACTGGCCCGGCTTCCGCCAGCGGCTGGCGGAGCGGCTGCAGGCGTCGGACGGGCAGGTCGAGACGCAGATGGACATCCTGCGCCGCGAGCACCATGCCGAGATCTTCCGCATTCTGCTGCAGGACCTGCAAGGCATGCTGACCGTCGAGCAGGTGGCCGACCGCCTGTCGGACCTGGCGGACGCGATGCTGGAAGTCACGATGCAGGCGGTCTGGCGCCAGCTGGCCACGCGCCACTGCGAGACGCCGCGCTTCGCGGTGATCGCCTATGGCCGGCTGGGCGGCAAGGAACTGGGCTACGCGTCGGACCTGGACCTGATCTTTCTCTACGACGACGACCACGAGCGGGCGCCCGACGTCTACGCCGCCTATGCGCGCCGGCTGATCACCTGGCTCACGAGCCATACGGCGGCCGGCATGCTGTTCGACGTGGACACGCGGCTGCGGCCCAATGGCGCGGCCGGGCTGCTGGTGACCAGCTTCGACGCGTTCCGCCGCTACCAGCTGCGCGAGGGCGACAACACGGCGTGGGTCTGGGAGCACCAGGCGCTCACACGCGCGCGCTTCTGCGCCGGCGACCGCGAGATCGGCAACCGGTTCGAGGACCTGCGCGACGAGATCCTGCGCCAGCCGCGCGACGCCGTGGCGCTGCGCGAGGAAATCGCCCAGATGCGGGCCAAGGTGGCGGAGGGGCATCCGAACCCGACCGCGCTGTTCGATCTCAAGCACGACCGGGGCGGCATGGTCGACATCGAGTTCACGGTGCAGTACCTGGTACTGCTGCACAGCGGCGCCCACCCGGAGCTGACGCGCAACGCGGGCAACATCGCGCTGCTGCGGATGGCTGGCGTGCTGAACCTGATCGACGCCGGGCTGGGGCTGGCCGTCGGCGACGCCTACCGGCTGTTCCGCGCGCGCCAGCACAAGCTGCGGCTGGACGGCCAGGACCAGGCGCGCGTGGCGCCGGACAGCGTGGCCGAGCAGGCCGCATCGGTGCGCGCGCTCTGGCACGCCGTGTTCGGGCAGGGGTGACGCGCGCCGTGCCCGTGTTGCCGCCCGTCGTGCCACCCGTCGTGCCGCCAGAGCGACCGCCCGAACCTGTGCCCGCCGTCCTGCCGCTGGCGCGCCTGCCCGGCTGGCCGGCCATGCTGGCCACGGTGGCCGGCATGGCGGCGATGGCCGCGCTGTTTTCGTTCGTCCCATGGATGCATGCGCACGGCCTGTACGTGCGCGACGCCGTGCGGCTGGACCACCAGTGGTGGCGGCTGGTCACGGCGATGTGGGTCCACCTGGGCTGGCAACACTACCTGGCCGACGTGGCCGCGACGGCCGGGCTGCTGCTGCTGGCCGGCCGCGTGACGCGCGTGCGCGAGATGGTGACGGTGCTGCTGATCTGCGGCGTGGCCGCGCAGGTGGCGCTGCTGCGGATGCCGGCGGTCGGCTGGTACGGCGGACTGTCCGGCGCCGCCCACGGCCTGGCGCTGTGGACAGCGCTGCGGCTGCTGCCCGTGCCCGGCTGGTCACGGCTGATCGGCGTGGTTACGTGCGTGATCGTGCTGGGCAAGGTGTGGATCGAACAGTCGTGGCTCGCGGCCATCGTTTTCGACCCGTCATGGGGCTTCGGCGTCGTGCGCAGCGCCCATGCGGCGGGGGCGGTGGCGGGGCTGGCTTGCTGGCTGCTGCAGGAGTGGTGGGGGCAGCGGGGGCGGCGGGATTGATGCGTTGACAGGGGATGGGGCGCCGGCCCTCACCCCCGGCCCCTCTCCCGCGATGCGGGAGAGGGGGAGACAACAATCTGTACTTGAGGAATTGCCCGATCCCACGGTCTTGCTCCCCTCTCCCGCTTGCGGGAGAGGGGTTGGGGGTGAGGGCCAGCCGTCGAGCCGCGACGTGTTCACGCCGCAGCCCCCCAGACTACCCCCGCCGCCGCGTCACAAATCCCGCCAAGCCAATCCCCAGCAGCAGCACCGCGCTCCACGGCGCGAATGCGCCGCCGCCGCCGTCACCGCCGCTGTCGGCGGCGGCCGACGACCCGGTCGATCCGGGGGCTGCGCCGGCGGTGGCCGGGTTCGGTGCCGCCGCCAGTGCCTGGTCGGCGTCGAGCAGGCCGGCGCCGCACTTCCCCGTGTTGCCGCTCGCTGTGCAATAGGTGCCGGCCGGATGCGGTCGAGCCGTGGCCTTGAGCACCTGCGTGACCTGCGCCGGCGACAGCGCCGGGTTGAGCGACAGCATCAGCGACACCACGCCCGATACCATCGGCGCGGCAAAGCTGGTGCCCTGCGAGCCGACGATGCCGTAGGTGGTGGGGCTGGCGGCGCCTGCGTTGGTCAGCGTGCGGATGGACGACTGGCCGCCCGTGCAGCCGGTGGCCACGTTGTTGTTGACGATGACCTTCGAGTTGCCGCAGCCGCCGCCCGGCGCGCTCAGTGCCACCTGCGGGCCCACGTTGGCAAAGCTGGCGTTCTCGCCGTCGTTGGCGTGGGCCGTCACGGCGATCACGCCCGAGCAGTCGGCCGGGGCCTCGACCGCGCCGGCCGAGTTGCCGGCCGCGGCCACGACGATCACGCCCGCCGCGTTCAGGTCGTTGACGGCCTGCTGCTCGATGGTCGAGCAGGTGCCGCCGCCCAGGCTGACGTTGACTACACGCGCTGGCGTGGCGTTGTTCGGCACGCCCGGCACGGCCAGGCCGCCGGCCCAGCGCATGCCGTCGACGGTGTCCGACAGCAGCGCGCCGCAGCGGCCCGATACGCGCACCGGCTGAATCCGCGCGCTCCAGTCGACGCCGGCGATGCCCGACACGTTGTTGGTCGCCGCGCCCAGCACGCTCGCCACGCGCGTGCCATGCCAGGTGCTGTTGGTGGCGCCGCTGCCGTCCGGGCAGGTCGTGCCGGCCGGCACGTAGTCGCCATCGTCCGTGGGCTTATCGTCGCGGCCGTCGCCATCGGCTGAAACCGTGGTCGTCGAGATGAAGTCGTAGCCGGCCACAAGCCGGGGCGCCAGGTCAGGGTGCGGCAGGTAGCCCGTGTCGACCACGGCGATCACGATGCCGGTGCTGCCGCGCGAGCGGTCCCACGCGCGCGGCAGGTTGGCGCCGCCGACCACGGTGGCGGGCGCATTCATATAGACCTGGTTGGCAAATTCAGTGTCGTTGGGCACCGTGTCGTGCAGCCGCAGCCAGCGGTCGGGCACGGCGTCGGCCACGCGCGGGTCGTCGCGCAGCCGTTTTGCCACGGCGTCGGGGGTCTCGCCGCGGCTATCCTTGACCGTGACGAGGTCCATGGTGCCGGCCATCGGCCGCTTGACCGACAGCGACAGGCCCGTGTTCGATGCCACCCGCTTCATGCGCGTGGCGCTGGCGTCGGTATCGAGCGACTGGCCGCCGTCGCGCCAGCGCACGATGTAGTTGCCGGTGTAGACCGGCGCCGGGCGCGCGGTGGGCGTGGTGTCCGCCTGCGCGGCGGGGGCCAGGCTCAGCAACGAGCCGACGACGGCCAGCAGCGCGGGCAGCCGGGACCGGTGGCGGGGATTCATCTGGGGGCGCGGCATCTCTGCTCCTGTGGAGTTCTGGTGATGCGGTTGCTACGGCGAACGGTGAATCGGACTTCGTCTGGGCGATCTCTCGGCGCTCAATGTCTCGGGTTGGTGCCTCCGGTCAGGTCAGCCCGCCGTCTACGGCTTGGGCATGTCCCGGCTGACCGGGCGGTCGCGATGGGGCCGCAGCAGGCGGTCCGGCGTGGCCGAGGTCACGCGCGGCGCGGCCTGCAGCGTTGCCACGGCCTGGTCCAGCGTCACGTCGGCCGATGCCGTGATGGCGGTGACCAGCCACGTGCCGCCCGACATCGGCCGCTTGACCACGTAGCGCACCGGGCCGGGGATGGCGGCCAGCAGCTTGCCGGCATCCTCGGACACCGTCACCTCGGGCGGCGCGAACTGGACGAGGATGTCGCCGATGGCGCGGTCGTCGGTGATGCTGCCGCGCGGCGGCGCGAACGATTTCGACTCCGACGCGCAGCCGGACACCGCGCTCAGCGCGGTCAGCGCCACCGCGGCCAGCACAGTGGCGGCGGCGCGGCGCACGCCCGGGTGCAGCGGCTGCAGGCGGCGCAGGCAGTGGGGGCGGGGCAATGGCAGCTTGCCATGTGTCATCGGTTTCAAACTCCTGTTTCCGGATCGCCGTGGCATGGCGTCAGCCCGCCGCGCGGCGCGGCTTGCGGCCGCCGCCGTCGCGCGGCGCATTGGCGGCCTGGGCCGCCGTGCGGGCGCCCTGGGCCAGCCCCTGGGCCAGCATCTCCTCGGCATGTTGCATGGTTGTGGCAGTCACCGTGGCGCCGCCGAGCATCCGCGCCGTCTCGCTGACGCGGCCTTCGACGTCGAGCACGCGGATGCGGGAGCGCGTCACGGCGCCCGACTTGTCGGCCTTGCTTTCCTTGCTGACCAGCAGGTGCGTGCCGGCCTGCGCGGCCACCTGGGGCAGGTGGGTCACGCACAGCACCTGGCGCGACCGGCCCAGTTCCTGCAGCCGGCGGCCCACCACCTCGGCCACCGCGCCGCCGATGCCGGTATCCACCTCGTCGAAGATCAGCGTCGGCGTGGGCGCGGCCTCGCTGGTGATCACCGAGATCGCCAGGCTGATCCGCGCCAGTTCGCCGCCGGAGGCCACGCGCGCCAGCGGGCGCGGGCTCACGCCGGCATGGCCGGCCACGAGGAATTCCACCTGTTCGAGCCCGTGGCTCTGGCCTTCGTCCAGCGGGTGCAGCGCCACCGCGAACGCCCCGCCGGCCATCGACAGGCCCTGCATGGCGTCGGTCACGGCGGCCGACAGCGCGTCGGCGGCCACCTTGCGCGCGGCCGACAGGTGCTGGGCCAGCGTCAGGTAGGCGGCGCGCGATGCGGCCTCGCGGGCCAGCACCTTGTTGATGTCCTGCGCGGCCTGCAGGTCGTCGAGCTGCTGCCGGCGTGCCAGCAGTTCGTCGGCCAGCTGCTCGGGCGGCAGGCGGTACTTGCGCGCCGTGGCGTGCAGCGCCTGCATCCGTTCCTCCACGGCCTGCAGCCGCTCGGGATCAAGTTCGAGCCGGTCGACGTAGCGGTTCAGCGAATGCGCGGCTTCCTCGACCTGCACCAGCGCCGGTTCCAGCGCCGCCAGCACGTCGCGCAGCGCCGGGTCGACATCGGCCAGTTGCTGCAGCCGGTGCACCACGCCGTTCAGCACCGACGCCACGGCGCCGTCGGCTTCGGACAGCGCGTCCAGCGCGGCGCGGCTGCCGTCGATCAGGCCGGCGGCATGCGACAGCCGGTTGTATTCGGACTGGATCTCGTCCCACTCGCCCGGCTGCGGGGCCAGCTTGTCGAGTTCGCCCACCTGCCATTCCAGCCGCTCGCGTTCGAGCTGCATCTCGCGCGACTGGTGCTCCACGGCCTCGCGCTGCTTGACGCAGGCCCGCCACGCGCGCCACGCCTCGGCCACGGCGCCGGCCTGCTCGGTCAGCCCGGCGTGGGCGTCGAACAGCTGGCGCTGGGCGTCCGGGCGCAGCAATTGCTGGTGCGCGTGCTGGCCGTGGATGTCGACGAGCTGGTCGCCCACCTCGCGCAACTGGGCCAGCGTGGCGGCGGCGCCGTTGATGAACGCCTTGCTGCGGCCCGACGCGTCGACGGTCCGGCGCAGCAGCACGGTGTCGTCGTCGCCGGCCAGTTCGCGGTCGGCCAGCCAGGCGTCGAGCGCGGCATGGGTGTGGAACGTGGCGCTGATGCCGGCCCGGGCCGCGCCTTCACGGACCACGCCGGCATCGGCGCGCTCGCCCAGCACCAGTGCCAGCGCGTCGATCAGGATCGACTTGCCCGCGCCGGTCTCGCCGGTGAAGACGGTGAAGCCGCCGGTGAAGTCGAGGTCGAGCGTATCGACGATGACGAAATCGCGGATGGACAGGCTGCGCAGCATCTTGGACCGGGGCGTCAGGCGGAGGGATTGGATACGGGCGGCTCAGAGCCGGTTGTCTTCGGTGGGGTACTCGTGCCAGTGCAGCTTCTTGCGCAGCGTGGCGTAGTAGTTGTAGCCCACCGGATGCAGCAGGTTGACGGTCTTGGCCGAGCGGCGCACCACGATGCGGTCGCCCGGCAGCAGCGACGCCAGCGACTGCATGTCGAAGTTGACGCTGACATCGCGCGCGCTGGCCACCTCGATCGTCACCTCCGCGTCGTGCGGCAGCACGATCGGGCGGTTGGACAGCGCGTGCGGGGCAATCGGCACCAGCACCAGGCCGGACAGCGTGGGATGCAGGATCGGCCCGCCGGCGGCCAGCGCGTAGGCGGTGGAGCCGGTGGGCGTGGAGACGATCAGGCCGTCGGACCGCTGGTTGTACATGAAGTAGCCGTCCACCGATACGGCCAGTTCGACCATGCCCGAGATGCCGGACCGGTTGACGACCACGTCGTTGAACGCCAACGCCGAGAAAATCACCCCATCGTCGCGGATCACGCGCGATTCCAGCAGCATGCGGGTCTCGGCCTCGTAGCGGCCGGCCAGCATCTCGGGCAGCGTGCGGGTGACGTCTTCGAGCGGGATGTCGGTCATGAAGCCCAGCCGGCCGTGGTTCACGCCGATCACCGGCACGTCGTGGCCGGCAAGCTGGCGGGCCAGGCCCAGCAGCGTGCCGTCGCCGCCAAGCACCACGGCCACGTCGGCCTCGCGGCCGATTTCCTCGGGCGTCAGCACCGGGTAGCCGGTCAGGCCGGTGGCCGCGGCGGTCTCGCGCTCGAACACCACGTCCTGGCCGTTGCGGGAGATGCAGGACGCCAGTTCCTCCAGCGGGCCTTCGATACCGGCGGTCGAATGCCTGCCCACCAGGGCGACGGTCTTGAACGGCGCGCGCGTGGCGCTGGGCTTGGAGGGGGCAGACATGGCGGGATTAGACCATACCGGCATGACCATTGCCAGCATCGGCAGGATCGGTGCGGCCGGCGCCCGAACGGGCCAGTTTTGATTAAAATCCGATGCATCATGGACGAACGTTCGAAAACCCTTCTCAAGACCCTGATCGAGCGGTACATCGCCGAAGGGCAGCCGGTGGGCTCGCGGACCCTGTCGAAGTACTCGGGTCTGGACCTGTCGCCGGCGACCATTCGCAATGTGATGTCCGACCTCGAGGAGATGGGGTTCATCGCCAGCCCGCACACGTCGGCGGGCCGCATCCCCACGCCGCGCGGCTACCGGCTGTTCGTCGACACGATGCTCACGGCGCGGCCGCTGGAGGGCCAGACCGGGCTCAGCGCCGAGCTGGCCGGGCTCAAGGACCAGATCCAGGGCCAGATGGCCAGCCAGCAACTGGGGCCGCAGCGGATGATCACGGCGGCGGCGCACACGCTGTCGAACCTGTCGCGGTTCGCGGGCGTGGTGATGACGCCACGGCGCGCGCAGGCGTTCCGGCAGGTGGAATTCATGCGGTTGTCGGACAAGCGCATCCTGCTGATCATCGTAAGCCCCGAGGGCGACGTCCAGAACCGCATCATCCAGACCGAGCTGTCCTACACGCCGGCCCAGCTGATCGAGGCGGCCAACTTCTTCAACACGCACTACGCGGGCATGAGCTTCGACGCGGTGCGCGACCACCTGCGCGGCGAGCTGCAGGCGCTGCGGCGCGACATGTCGTCGCTGATGCAGGCCGCCGTGGAAGCGGGCAGCAGCGCCATGGCCGAGGACAACACCGAGCAGGTGTTCATCTCGGGCGAGCGGCGGCTGCTGGAGGTGGAAGACCTGTCGTCCAGCATGGACAAGCTGCGCCGGCTGTTCGATGTCTTCGAGCACAAGACCAGCCTGCTGCAACTGCTGGACGTATCCAGCCACGCGCAGGGCGTGCAGATCTTCATCGGCGGCGAAAGCCAGCTCGTGCCGCTGGAGGACATGGCCGTGATCACGGCGCCGTACGAGGTGGATGGCCAGATCGTCGGCACGCTCGGCGTGATCGGCCCCACGCGCATGGCCTACGAACGGGTGATCCCGATCGTCGACATCACGGCCCGGCTGCTGTCCAGCGCCCTGAGCCAGAACTCCTGACGCGCCGCCAGGGTCTGTACCCTGCGAGGCGGCGCCTCGCGGCCGCCCGCGTGCGTCCCCCGTCGTATGATGCGACTTGTTGCCAGCGCCCCGGCACCCGACCCGGAACCTCCATGACGTTTTCGCCTGAACCGGCATACCAGCACGGCCAGCCGCCGCGCACCGCAATCCTGCTGATCAACCTCGGCACCCCCGACGCCCCCACGCCCAAGGCGGTGGGTCGCTACCTGAAGGCGTTCCTGTCCGACCCGCGCGTGGTGGAAATCCCGCGGCTGGCGTGGCTGCCGATTCTGCACGGCGTGATTCTGCCGTTCCGCTCGCGGGCATCGGCCATGAAGTACGAGTCGATCTGGCTGCGCGAGGCCCATATGACGGGGTCGCCACTGCTGGTGCACACCGAGCGCCAGGCCCACGCGCTGCAGTTGCTGCTGCACAAGCTTGGCCACGACGTGACCGTGGCCTGCGCCATGCGCTACGGCAATCCGTCGATCGACTCGGTCATGGAGGCGCTGCGCCGGCAGGGCACCGAGCGCGTGCTGGTGCTGCCGCTGTATCCGCAGTTCTCGGGCACGACCACGGCCACCGCGTTCGATGAACTGTTCCGCGTGCTGGCCGGCTGGCGCAACCAGCCGGAGCTGCGGCTGGTCAAGCATTTCCACGATCACCCGGCCTACATCGCGGCGCTGGCGGCCCGCGTGCGGGAATACTGGGCGGCGCACGGCCTGCCCGACCTTGCGCGCGGCGACCGGCTGATCCTGTCCTTCCACGGCCTGCCGCGCAGGCTGCTGGACCTGGGCGATCCCTACCATTGCGAATGCCTGAAGACGGGCCGGCTGCTGGGCGAGGCGCTGGGATTGCAGCCGGGCCAGTACCAGGTGACGTTCCAGTCGCGTTTCGGCAAGGCCGAATGGCTGCAGCCCTATACCGCGCCGACGCTGGTGGAACTGGGCAAGGTCGGCACGCAGCGGGTGGACGTGTTCTGCCCCGGCTTTCCGGCCGACTGCATCGAGACGCTGGAGGAAATCGCCATGGAAGGCCAGAGCGAATTCCGCGTGGCCGGCGGGCAGGATTTCCATTTCATTCCGTGCCTGAATGATTCGGAGCCGTGGATTGCCGGGCTGGCCGACATCGCGTTGCAGCATCTGCAGGGCTGGCCGCTGGACCTGCCGCATCCACATGAACTGGAGGCACGGCGGACCCGGGCGCAGACGCGCGGCGCGGCGGCCTGACGGCGGCAGGAAGGAGAGCACGATGCAAGTGGATTTCGACGCCGATGCGCGGATGCGGATCGACAAGTGGCTGTGGTGCGCGCGGTTCTTCAAGACGCGCTCGCTGGCGGCCGATGCGGTGGAGCGCGGGCGGGTGACGGTCAACGGCCAGCCGGTCAAGAATTCGCGCGAGGTAAAGCCCGGCGACACGGTGGTGCTGGACGCCCACGAGCAGCGCTGGGAGGTGGTGGTCAAGGGCGTGCCGGCGTCGCGCGGATCGGCGCCGATCGCCCAGACGACCTACGCGGAAACGCCCGAAAGCCAGGCCCGGCGCCAGCAGGAGGCCGACCGGCGGCGCCTGCAGCCGGAGCCGGCCGCGCAGTTGCAGGGCCGGCCGACCAAGCGCGACCGGCGCCGCATCGACGACTTCAGAAGTTGATCAGGCAGGAAAGGAAACGCGGCGGGCCAGCCGGAGCCCTTGGCCTCGGCTGGCGGATGAAGAGGGGTCAGCGGACGTACTGGACGATGTAGTGCTTGAACACGGCCTTGCCGCTGCCATATTCGGTATCGCGCGGGGCGACCGCCTCTGACAGGCAGATGAAGGCCGTCATCGCCGACAGCGCGGCAATCAGGCATAACGTCACGACCGGCAACTTGTGCATGGTGAAGCGTCCCAAAGATGCACCAATATGATCCACCTTCTTGCTCCCGTTATTTTTGTCATTTTTCCTGCTATGAATCTTAGTGTTTGCGTTGCAGCAAAGCAATAAACACCAGATGTCATGAAACGCCCCTTTGTAACGGCGTATTTCCGGGTCCCTGAACGCGCACACCTTGAAAAAGTGGAATCGTGTCGCCATCTGCGGCTAGACTTGCCGGTTGGCATCCGATCCATCCCGTGGCCACGTCGTTGCCTTGAAGCGGCCGCGGTTTTAGCTATTTGATACGAATCGACATGGAAGAACAGAATCTGACGCCAGACCAGAACCCGCAGCAGGCGGCCAATGCCGCCGCGGCTGCGCCGGCGCCCGAGGCTGCGGCCGCCGGTGCTGACGAGATCGCACGCCTGACCCAGCAGGTGGCAGAGCTGGAAGCCAAGGCCAAGGAGCACTACGACATGTTCCTGCGCGCCACGGCCGAAGGCGAGAACATCCGCCGCCGCTCGCAGGACGAAGTGGCCAAGGCCCACAAGTTCGCGATCGAGAATTTTGCCGACAACCTCGTGCCCGTCATGGACAGCCTGCAGGCCGCGCTGGCCGACAACACCGGCGACCTGAAGAAGCTGCGCGAGGGCGTGGAGCTGACCGCCCGCCAGCTGGCCGCCGCCTTCGAGCGCGGCAAGATCGTCGAGGTCAATCCGGTGGGCGAGAAGTTCGATCCGCACCGCCACCAGGCCATCTCGATGGTGCCGTCCGAGCAGGAGCCGAACACCGTGGTGTCGGTGCTGCAACGGGGCTACACGATTGCCGACCGCGTGCTGCGTCCGGCGCTGGTGACCGTCTCGGCGCCGCGCTGACCGGCACGATGTGAATGGTTCGTACGACGCCCGGGGGCCGCAAGGCTGCCCGGGCGTCGTCGTTTCTGGAGATACCGCCATGGCGGACAACGCATCGCACACCGCATCAGACACCCAGGGCGACGCCCCGCACCTGGACCACCGCGCCTTCGACGCGCTGGCCATGCAGGCCGTGGATCCGGCCACCATCGACCCGGCCATCGCGTCCGCTGGCGACGACCTGGTCTGCGTGTTCTTCTGGGGCGTGGACTGCTTCAACTGCGAGATGGCCAAGAAGGCGATCCTGGCCGATCCGGACAAGCTGCGCGTGCTGAACCTGCGCTGGCTGCACACCAACGTCTACGCTCATCCCGAACTGGGCCGCCGCTTCGGCCTGCACGGCATTCCGGTGTTCATGTTCTTCCACCGCGGCAAGCGGCTGGGCCGCGCCACGGGCTGGCACGGCTACGGCCAGTTCGCGGCGGCGGTGGCCAACGCCCGGCTCAAGGCCGAGGGCAAGCCGCTGGCGGGCTGATCAGCGCGACAGCGCGTAGCCCACGCGGAACTGCCACGGCGTCTTCTGGTTGTAGTACAGCAGGCTCTCGCCGTAGCCGTAGAAGAAGCCGGCCATCAGGTAGCCGGCCGTGCCGGGCAGCAGCCGCGCCAGCGGGTAGGTGAGCTGCGTGTCGACGCTGCCATAGCCCTTGCGCGTGCCCTTGCGCAGCGTGGCGGCCACCTCCCACGAATCGGGCCGGCCGTAGGCGATGTTCAGGTCCATGTAGCCCCGGTAGTGGGCGATGTCCTCGTTGTCGCTCTTGCCCACGTAGGCGTACAGCTTGGGCGCCACGCGCCAGTGGAAGTCGGTCTGGTCCCCGAAATACATCGTCGGCTTGACGAACAGCGTGTTGACGGCGCGCGAGTTGTCGCCGTCGCGGCCGTTCGATTCGTGCTCGAAGCCGGTGGCGATCGACATCCGGCTGATCACGCTGTTCTTCACGCCCGTGTCCGACAGGTAGTAGTACAGGCTGGGCCGGTAGTTCGTGTCCTTGAACGGGCGCGATTCGCTGGCCAGGTCCCACAGCGAGAACTGCGTGTAGGCGAAGTACAGGTTGTCCAGCACCGACTTTGACTTGGGGTCCTCGCCCTCGAAGATCCGGTACTTGAAGCTGATCTGGAACTTGGCGTTGGCGCCGTTGTGGCCGCCGAACATGATGTACATCGGCTCGTTGAACGACAGCCGCTGGGCGTCGCGCAGGTCGACCGGGGCGGGCGGCGGGGCGCCGCCGTCGGCGGTGACGATGGGCGTGACCGGCGTGGCGGCCGGGTTGGCCGCCGGGGCTGGCGCGGTGGCGCCATCGGCCGGTGCCGCCGCCACCACGGGCGGCCGGGCCGGGGTCTCGCCCGGTACGGGCGCGCGGTTCAGCGTGACCAGGACCGGCGCGGCGTCGATGCCGGTGACGTCGATCCGCACCAGGCCGCGCAGCGTGGCGGGCCATTCGGCGGTGTAGCTGATGGTGCGGTTCTCGCCGCGCCGCAGGTTCAGGATGGCCGGGCCGCTGCCAACGCGCCGCAGCGTGACGCGCACCGGCGCGGCAAGGTCGCCCGAGACCGTGGCTTCGAGCGTATCGGGCACGGCGTAGCGGCGCAGGTCTTCGTCACCGGTGGCCAGCAGCGTCAGCGTGAGCGGCCGGGTGCCGTCGATCTGGCGCGGCGGCTGCAGCAGCGAGACGGCCGCCTGCGCGGTCATCGGCATGGCCAGCGCGCCAAGCGCGGCGGTGGCGGTCAGCGCGGACAACAGCGCGGCGGCGCGGCGGCTGCCCGCGCGCGGGGAGAGAGGGTAGGACATGGGACATCGGCACGCCGGCGCCGCGCGGCATCCACGGAGCGGGGTCCGGTGGCGCCGACGAGACGGGCAGGCGTGGCAAGGAATGGCAACCGGCAGAGATTAGCATGCGCCGCCCGCGCCGCTTGTCAGTGTGCGTCGGACAAATCAGCCTTTGGCGCGGCGCTGGATATCGTCGACGTAGGCCTGCCCGTCGGGCGGCATGCCGGTGCGCTGTGCGTTCCAGAGCATCTGGCCCAGCGCTTCCATGATCTCGTGCTGGGCGGCGTGCGGCGAGTCGAGCCGGCGGCTCAGCGCCTCGTAGGCGGCGCGGATGCCGGGCGGCTGGTCGATCGACACCTGTTCGGAGATCGACAGGTGCATCGCCAGGTGCAGGAACGGGTTGGTCTGGCCGGCCTCGGGCGTGTAGTCGCGCGCCAGGGCGCCTTCGGTGTCGTCAAGCTGCGCGTGGTACTCGGGATGCTGGTCGATCCAGTCGACCGCGATCGCCTCCAGCGGCGTCAGGACACTGCCCGCAACGCGCTTCTGCCACGCTTCGCAGAAGAACCGGCGGACTTCTTCTCTTGAGGGATTGAACATGATGGCCGCTATTGTAGTGCAGCGGTCCGGGCGCTGCCGGCCGGGCCCGGCGCGTGCGTAGAATGCGAGGTTTCGATCCCTTGCCGCCACCATGACCGTCTCTGTTGCCGCCACCCGTGGCCAGGCCCGCGACAAGCTCGCGGGCGTGCTGCTGATCGCGCTGTCCGCCAGCGCCTTTGGCGCCATGGCCATCTTCGCCCGCTTTGCGTATGCGGCCGGCGCCGATGTCTACGGCCTGCTGGCGGTCCGGTTCGTGGTGGCGGCGGTGGCGATGGCGCTGGTGATGCGCGCGCGCGGGATCCGACTGCCGCCGTGGCGCCGGGTGCTGGCGCTGGCGGCGATGGGCGGCATCGGCTACGTCGGGCAGTCGTACTGCTTCTTTACCGCGCTGAACCATGCCCAGGCCAGCCTCGTGGCGCTGCTGCTCTATCTCTATCCGCTGTTCGTGACGCTGCTGGCGGCGGTCTTCCTGAAGGAGGCGCTGACCACGCCGGCCGTGATCGCGCTGGTGCTGTGCTCGGTCGGCGCGGGGCTGACGGTGGGCGGCGGCGAAGGCGAGCCGATCGGCATCGCGCTGGGCGTGGCGGCGGCGGTGATCTATTCGGTCTACATCGTCGTCGGCGCGCGGGTGACGGCCGGCGTCAATGCCATCGCCACGACCACGGTGATCTGCACGGCGGCCGCGCTGGTCTACGTGACGGTGGGCATCCTGCGCAGCGGCGCCGGCGTGCCGCCCCAGTTCCCGGCCACGGCCGGCGGCTGGCTGGCGCTGGTGGCCATTGCGCTGGTGTCGACGGTGCTGGCCATCCTGACGTTTTTCGCCGGGTTGCAGAAGCTGGGCGCGGCGCGGGCGTCGATGCTGTCGACGCTGGAGCCCGTGGTGACCGTGGTGCTGGCCGCTCTGCTGCTGGGCGAGCACATCGGGCCGACGCAGGCCGTGGGCGGCGGGCTGATTGTGCTGGGTGTCTTGTGGCTCACACGGCGGGCCAGTGCTACGCCGCCGCTGGAGCCCGCCGACGAACGGAATTGAACGGCTTCGTCAAACCGGCTGTCTACGGCGACGCCCTGCTTGGGTACAATCGCGCCTTCTTCCTTCACAAAACCCGGAAACCGCGCAATGAAACCCGTCGATCAGGCCGTGATTGCACAATTGTTCACCGAAGCCCGCACCCATAACGTGTGGCAGGACAAGCACGTGGACGATGCCCTGCTGCAGCAGGTCTACGAGGCGATGAAGTTCGGCCCGACGGCCGCCAATGGCTCGCCGGCCCGCATCGTGTTCGTGAAGTCGGCCGAGCAGAAGGCCCGCCTGGTCGAGTGCGTGTCCGCCGGCAACGTCGAAAAGACGCGCTCGGCGCCGGTGACGGCCATCATCGCCTTCGACAACGCGTTCCACGACCAGCTTCCGAAGCTGTTCCCGCATGCCGACGCCCGCGCCTGGTACGCCGGCAACGACGAGAAGATTGCCCGCGACGCGCTGATGAACAGCTCGCTGCAAGGCGCCTACTTCATCCTGGCCGCCCGCGCGCTGGGCCTGGACTGCGGCCCGATGGCCGGTTTCGATGCCGACAAGGTCAACGCCGCGTTCTTCCCGGACGGCAAGTGGTCGGTCAACTTCCTGGTGAACCTGGGCTACGGCGATGCCGACAAGCTGCACCCGCGCCTGCCGCGCCTGTCGTTCGACGAAGCCTGCCGCATCGTCTGACCGGCCCTCGCGCCATGGAAAAAGGCGACCCTCGGGTCGCCTTTTTTGCGTCTGCGGACGATGGATTGGTTGCTCAGGCCGTCCACGCCTGCATGGGGCTGCAGGCCAGGTAGCGCACCGGATCGGCAATGCCCAGCCGCGCGCGGGCCGCGTCCAGCGGTTCGTGCAGCAGCCTCTCGTAGTCCTCGCCCAGCAGCCAGCCGGCACGGCGGCCCCGGCGGTAGCCTTCCAGCACGGCTCGCGCAAAGGCCAGGCTGCGCGTCACGCGCCAGCTTTTCAGCGAGGCGGCGATGGCGATGAACGCCCAGCCCTTGCCGCCGGTCTGCGCGTAGCTGAATGCCACGAGCGCGGCTTCGCCCAGGCTCTCGTCGGCACGGTAGCCGGTCAGCACGTGCCAGATGTCGTGCACGTCGCGCGTCCGGCGGCCAAACCACATGTAGGCGTCCTCGACGATCGGCTCCTGGTTCAGGTTCGACACCTTGGCCAGTCCGTCGGCGCTGTAGCCGGTGGCTTCCAGGAAGCCACGGTACGCGGCGCCCACCGTGCCCGGCGCGAAGCTGGCGATATAGGCCGGGTCCGATAGTTTTTCGGCCAGTTCGATGCGCTGGTAGGCCATGCGGCGGCCGTCGGGCGTGCTCAGCAGGCGGCTGTAGTTGCGCGGCATCGACGGCCCGTTCAGCGCGCGCATGATGCGGAACACCTGCTCGGTGTCGTTGCCATCGGCCAGCAGCTTGCGGATGGCCTGGAACGCGGTGGGCAGGTCGCGCCGGTACGGGTTGGAGCCTGTGGAGGTAGCCATGGACGGGTCCTTTCGGCGGGAGGGCGATGGGTCAGGCGGTGGCCGGCTCGCGCAGCCGGGCGGCGGCCGTGCGCACGAAATCCACGCTGGTGTCGATGGCCGTCACGGGCAGCATATGCCCGCCCGGCACCAGCGTCAGTTGTGCGGCGGGCACGCGGGCGACAAATGCTTCGCCGTTCTTGCGGTAGTCGAGGATGCGGTCATCGCGGCCGTAGAGGATGCTCACCGGCACACGCAGGTCGGCGTACTGCGCCACCAGCGGCGGCAGGCTGTGCGCGGCGCCGATCAGGTCTTCGGACGCGCCAAGGAAATGGCCCGGCCGCAGCGCCAGCAGGCCGCCGCCGCGCACGGGAAAGTCGGCCGGCACGGCGTCGGGGCCGAACACGATGTCCATGACCTGCGCGCGATTGCGGATCGACATCGGAATCAGCAGCGTCCACGCGATCAGCTTGCGCAGGGCCGGGCTGGGGATCGTCATGGCCTTGAACACCGGCGAGATCTGCTCGGGCGGGTGCGTCAGCGGCGCAATCAGCGCCAGGCCGCCCACGCGCTGGGGGTGGTAGGCGGCCAGCGCCAGCGCGATGGCGCCGCCGAGCGAATGGCCGACCACGAGCGGCTGGTGCAGCCCGAGCTGGTCGATCAGCGCCGCCAGCGTGTCGGCCTGCGCGCGCAGGTCGGCCGGGGCGCCGGCATCGCGCGTGGACCAGCCGGCGCCGGGCCGATCGACCGCCACCACGCGGAAGTCGCGCGCCAGCGGCGCGATCATCCCGTAGTCGAAGTTGGCAAGCTGGCCCGACAGGCCATGGACCAGCAGCACGGGCTGGCCCTGGCCCTGTTCGACGACATGCAGCCGCGCGCCCGGCACATCGACGAAGCGGCCCGTGGGCGGCAGCCCCGCCTCGATCTTGCCGACCGTGTGGCGTGTAAACAGGTAGAGCAGGGCAAGCAGGATCAGCAGCGCGGCGGCCAGCACGGCCACGGCGGCGATCAGCGTCGGCAGGAGGGTCAAGGTTGGGCCTCGGCGAGTGGGTCGTTGGGGGCGGTAGCCGGCACGGCGGCGGCCGGCGCGCGGGCAAAGCGCAGCACGCCGTCGTCGATGCGGCCATGGCGGATCGTCAGCATGTCCATCAGGTAATTCTGATACACGCGCCACGGCTTGCGGTGGCCCTGGCGCGGCAGCACCGACGCGGCGCGCTGCACGTAGCCCGACGTGAAATCCAGGAACGGCACGGCCTGCACGGTTGGGTCTGGCGCGGGCATGGCGATGCGGTAGCCGCGGCGGTCCATGAAGCGCAGCAGCCGGCAGGCGTACTCGGCGGTCAGGTCGGCCTTGAGCGTCCACGACGCATTGGTATAGCCGAACGCCAGCAACAGGTTCGGCACGTTGCCAAGCATCATGCCCTTGTACGCGAGCGATTCCGACGGGCGGCGCGGCTGGCCATCGACGGTCAGGGCGATGTCGCCGAGCATGTTCAGCTTCAGGCCGGTGGCCACGACCACCACGTCGGCCGGCAGCGTCTGGCCCGATTGCAGCACGATGCCGTCGGCCGTGAAGCGCTCGATCTGGTCCGTCACCACCGAGGCACGGCCGTTGCGGAGTTCGCGGAACAGGTCGCCGTCGGGCACCAGGCAGACGCGCTGGTCCCACGGGTTGTAGCGCGGCGTGAAATGCGTGGCGACGTCGAAGCCCGGCGCCAGTTGCGCGGCAGCCATCTCCACCAGCCGCGCCTTGACCTTGGCCGGGCGGCGCCGCGCGAGCTGGAAGAAGAACATGCCGAGCAGCACGTTCTTCCAGCGGGTGGCGCGGTAGGCCAGCCGTTCGGGCAGCATGTCGCGCAGCTTGCGGGCGATGGCGTCCTCGCCGGGGCGGGTGACGATGTAGGTCGGCGATCGCTGCAGCATTGTCACGTGCGCGGCGGTCTCGGCCATCGCCGGCACCAGCGTGACGGCCGTGGCGCCGCTGCCGATCACGACCACGCGCTTGCCGGCATAGTCGATCGACGGGTCCCAGAACTGCGGATGGACCATCTGGCCACGGAAGGCGGCCTCGTCCGGGAAGCTCGGGCGGTGGCCCTCGGCGTAGCGGTAGTAGCCGGCGCAGACGTAGAGCAGGCGGGCGCGCAGGCGCTGGCGGCTGCCGTCGGCGGTGCGCTCGGCATCGACGGTCCAGCACGCCTCGGCGCTGTGCCAGGCCGCCGCGACAACCTTGTGCCCGAAGCGGATGTGGCGGGTAATGCCCGTCTCCTCGGCGGTCTCGCGGATGTAGGCCAGGATCGACGGGCCGTCGGCGATGGCCTTGGCGCCGCGCCAGGGCTTGAAGCGGTAGCCGAGCGTGTACATGTCGGAGTCCGACCGGATGCCCGGGTAGCGGAACAGATCCCAGGTGCCGCCGATGGCGTCGCGCGCCTCCAGGATGGCGAAACGCTTGTCCGGACAGCGCTGCTGCAACTGCCGGGCGGCGCCAATGCCGGACAGGCCGGCGCCGACGATCAGCACGTCGAGGACATCGTCTTCGGGCGGGGGAGGGCGCATGGCAGGTACCGGGGGCGAGTGGGTATTCTGACAACATAGGTTGTCAGACGCCATCTGACAATAGGGAATGTCATAATGGCCGCCATGACCACCGAGCTCTCTCCCGCCCGCCGCTACCGCGGCGCCGAAGCCGATGAGCGCCGCGCCCAGCGGCGCGCGCAGCTCATTGCCGCCGCCGTGCAGGTCTACGGCGAGCGCGGCTACCAGAACGCCACGGTCAAGGCCGTGTGCGAGGCGGCCGGGCTGACCGAGCGCTACTTCTACGAATCGTTCGCCAACTCCGAGGCGCTGCTGCTGGCGTCGTATGAAACGGTCACCCACCGGCTGCTGCAGACGCTGGCGCGCGCCGGGGACGAGGCCGGCGGCGACGGCGAGCATCGCGCGCTGGCCATGCTGCGCGCGTACTTTGGCGCGCTGCAGTGCGAGCCGCGCTCGGCGCGCGTGTTCCTGGTGGAGATCCGGGGCGTCAGCAAGCTCGTCGACGAGGCGCTGGCCGTCTCGTTATGCGATTTTGGCGCGCTGCTGGCCCGCACGCTGGCGCCGCCGGGCGCGTCGGTCGACCCGATGCTGGCCGCCGGCGTGGCGGGCGGCGTGGTGCACGTGGCGCTGTACTGGATCCGCAACGGCCATGCGCCCGGCGTGGATGCCGTCGCGCAGACCGCGCTGCAACTGGCGCGGGTGCTCGGCCAGCGCTAGACGTTCGGCGCCGGCGTCTTGGGCCGGAATTCGCAGAGCGGCTCGATCGCGCAATGCCAGCACTCGGGCTTGCGCGCCTTGCAGACGTAGCGGCCGTGCAGGATCAGCCAGTGGTGGGCGTCGTGCAGGAATTCGGTCGGCGTCACCTTCAGCAGCTTCTGTTCCACCGCGTCGGGGTTCTTGCCCGGCGCCAGCCCGGTGCGGTTGGCCACGCGGAAGATGTGTGTGTCCACCGCGATGGTCGGCTGGCCGAATGCCACGTTCAGCACCACATTGGCCGTCTTGCGGCCCACGCCGGGCAGCGCTTCCAGCGCCTCGCGCACGGGCGGCACCTTGCCGCCGTGCTGCGCCACGAGGATCCGGCAGGTTTTCATCACGTGCCTGGCCTTGGTCTTGAACAGGCCGATGGTCTTGATGTACTCGATCAGCCCGGCTTCGCCGAGATCGAGGATCTGCTGCGGCGTGTGCGCGACCGGAAACAGCTTGCGCGTGGCCTTGTTCACGCCGACGTCGGTGGCCTGCGCGGACAGCAGCACCGCGATCAGCAGCTCGAACGGCGAGCTGTATTCGAGCTCCGTCTCCGGATTGGGGTTGACCTCCCTCAAGGTCTCGAAAATGGCGAGGCGCTTCGCAGGATTCATCGGTGGGAATCGTCGGTATCGCTGGTATCGTTCCGGTCGGGCGTGCCAGCCAGGCCAAGCCTGGCGCGACGGGCTTCGGCAGCGTCGATCTGGGCCTGGACGGCCGGCGACACGTTGTCGGTGTTGCGCGGCTGCACGGCGGCGGCTTTCTGGCGCGCGCGCTCGATGGCGGCCTGGATGATCGCCTTCTTGCGCGCCTGGGCGGCCTGCTCGGCTTCGCTGGCGGCGGCTTCGCTGGCGGCGGCTTCGGCCTGCAGCGCTTCGAGCTTGGCAGCGGCCTTGGCGGCCAGCCGCGCGTCGTTTTCCTCGCGCTCGCGCACCAGCCGGGCCTTGCGTGCGACGTAGCGCGCATGGGCCGCGTCGGCCTGGGCCTGCGACCACGCGGCCCAGCCGGTGCTGGCGCCGGTCACGGGAATCATGTCGATGCAGTCGACGGGGCAGGGCGCCACGCACAGGTCGCAGCCGGTGCACCAGTCGGGCAGCACGGTGTGCATCTGCTTGGGAGCGCCGACGATGGCGTCGACCGGGCATGCCTGGATGCACAGCGTGCAGCCGATGCAACGCGATTCGTCGATGCGGGCCACGGCGCGCGGCTGTTCCACGCCGCGCGCGGGGTCCAGCGGCTGGGGCGGCGCATCGAGCAGCGCCGACAGCCGCACGATGCCCTGGGCGCCGCCGGGCGGGCAGCGGTTGCTGGCCGCCTCGCCCACGGCCATGGCCTCGGCGTACGGGCGGCAGCCGTCGAACCCGCACTTGGTGCACTGGGTCTGCGGCAGCAGGGCTTCAAGGCGGTCCGCCAGGCTGGGGGCGCCGGCGGCAGGTGGGGAAGAACGAGTCACGACAGCAATACTGCAAAGGGATTCGGGGGGACGACTGTGGCGTCGGGCATGCCTCTATCGGGCGTGTGCGCGGCAAGGATTATCCCCGATTTCGCGGCAGTGCAGAAAAGGCGATCATGCCGCGTCACCCATTCGGGAGGGGAGCCCGGACGAGGTGGCGTGCTGTGCCATAATCCGCGCAACTGACAGATCAGATATTCATGTCGAACGAGCCAAAAATTAAGCGGGATCCAGAAGGCACGCGCCGGCGCATCATGGCCGCCGCCACCGAGGAATTTGCCAAGGGCGGGCTGGCCGGCGCACGCGTCGACCAGATCGCGCGCCGTGCCGAAACCAACGAGCGGATGCTCTATTACTACTACGGCAGCAAGGAAGGGCTGTTCCTGGCCGTGCTGGAAAAACAGTACGCCGAGTTCCGCGCCGCCGAGGAGCAACTGCACATCACCGACGAGGACCCCGTGGCGGCCGTGCGCACGCTGGCCCGCTTTGTCTGGGACTGGTACTACGCCCACCCCGAGTTCATCCGGCTGGTGAACAGCGAGAACCTGCACGAGGCGCGGCACCTGAAGAAATCGGCGCAGCTCCACCAGCTCATCAACCCCGTGGTGGACGTGCTGGCCGACATCATCCGGCGCGGCCAGGACCAGGGCGTGTTCCGCGACAACATCGACGTGCCGCAGTTCTACCTGACGATTTCGGCGCTGGGCTACTACGTGCTGTCGAACCGGTACACGATCAGCGCCGTGATCGGGCGCGACGTGGCGTCGGAAGAGGAGCACGCGCGCTTTGCCGAGCTGCACACCGACATGCTGCTGTCGTACCTGACCAACCGCTGACCGACCGCTGACCGACCGCTGACCGGCACCCGCCGCCGCAAACGAAAACGCCCGCGACTTCCACGTCGCGGGCGTTTTTGTTTTGCCGGGCCTGCCGGTCAGGCTTTTTCGGCCTTGCGGATGAAGTCGCGCAGCTCCGGGTAGATGTTCTCGCGCCAGCGGCGGCCCGAGAAAATCCCGTAATGGCCGCACTTCGGCGCGGTGATGTGGTGCTTCTTGGCCTTCGGAATGCCTGCGCACAGGTCGTGCGCCGCGGCGGTCTGGCCGGCGCCCGAGATGTCGTCGAGCTCGCCCTCGATGGTCAGCAGCGCGGTGCTCTTGATGTCCTGCGGGCGCACCGGCGCGCCGTCGATTTCCCACGTGCCATTGGCCAGCCGGAATTCCTGGAACACCTCGCGGATCGTGTCGAGGTAGTACTCGGCGGCCATGTCCAGCACGGCGTTGTACTCGTCGTAGAAGCGCACGTGGGCCTCGGCGTCGTCGGCGTCGCCTTCCACCAGGCTCAGGTAGTAGTCATAGTGCGACGACAGGTGGCGGTCCGGGTTCATCGCCACGAAGCCGGCGTGCTGCAGGAAGCCCGGGTACACCTTGCGGCCGTGGCCCGGGTAGTTGGCCGGCACCGTGTAGATGACGTTGTTCTCGAACCACTCGTACGACTTGTTCGTCGCCAGCGAATTGACGGCCGTCGGGCTCTTGCGGGCGTCGATCGGGCCGCCCATCATCGTCATCGTGCGCGGCGTCTTCTCGCCGGCCGACGCCATCAGCGAGATGGCCGCCAGCACCGGCACCGTCGGCTGGCACACCGAGATCACGTGCAGGTTCTCGGCGCCGATGTGGCGGATGAATTCCTGGATGTAGTAGATGTAGTCCGACAGGTGGAAGCTTCCGTTTTCCACCGGCACCATGCGGGCATCGACCCAGTCGGTCACGTAGACCTTGTGGTCCTGCAGCAGCGTGCGCACGGTGTCGCGCAGCAGCGTGGCATGGTGGCCGGACAGCGGCGCGCAGACCAGCACCACCGGCTCGTCCTTGAGCAGCTTGATGGTCTCCGAATCGTCCGCGTAGCGCTTGAAGCGGATCAGCTTGCAGAAGGGCTTTTCCAGCACGGCCTGCTCGACGATCGGGATGTCGCGCCCGTTGGAGCGCACGGCCTTGATGTCGAAGGACGGCTTCTCGTACTCCTTGCCGAGCCGGTACAGCAACTCGTAGCCCGCCGCCATGCGGGGGGCGCCCGGCAGCAGGGAAAGGGGGCTGAGGGGGTTTGTAAACGTCTTGGCGGTCGCCTGGGCCCACGCGGTCAGCGGGTTCAGCATCGAGCGCTGGAATTCATGCAGTTGGTAAAGCATGCCGGTACCTGTCTAGCCTTTCTTGTCGCGAGTGCTTGTCGCGCAACGATTATGCCCGCAATCGAACGATCGTGCTCTGCAGCATATGTCTTCAAGTTACTTCTTTAGCCGACGAAGACAATAGGACATTGGCGCTAATTCCGGATGACACTGGCTGACAGGAAAGAAAAAGGCGACCGGAGTGGCCTCCAGGTCGCCTTTGGGGTCCGACGCGCGCGTCAGGTGTTGCTTTTTAGTACACGGCGGCGATGGCGTTGACCACGGCGTCGATGTTGCGGCTGTTCAGCGCGGCCACGCAGATGCGGCCCGTGCCCACGGCATAGATGCCGTGCTCGTTGCGCAGGCGATCCACCTGGTCCGAGGTCAGGCCCGAGTACGAGAACATGCCGCGCTGCGCCTTGACGAACGAGAAGTCGCCCGGCACACCCTTGGCGGCCAGCTTGTCCACCAGCGCGTTGCGCATCAGCTTGATGCGGTCGCGCATCTCGCCCAGTTCCTGCTCCCACATGGCGCGCAGTTCCGGGCTGTTCAGCACGGTGGCGACCACGGTGCCGCCGTGCGTGGGCGGGTTCGAGTAGTTCGTGCGGATCACGCGCTTGATCTGCGACATCACGCGCTGGGCTTCTTCCTTGCCCGTGGTGACGATCGACAGGGCGCCCACGCGCTCGCCGTACAGCGAGAAGCTCTTCGAGAACGAGCTGGACACGAAGAACGGCAGGCCGGAGTCGGCAAACAGGCGCACGGCCGCGCCGTCCGGCTCGATGCCGTCGGCAAAGCCCTGGTAGGCCATGTCCAGGAACGGGATCAGGTTGCGTTCCTTGACCAGTTCCACCACCTGCTTCCACTGGGCCTCGTCCAGGTCCACGCCGGTCGGGTTGTGGCAGCATGCGTGCAGCACGACGACCGTGTTGGCCGGGTACGACTTCAGCGACGCCACCATGCCGGCAAAGTTCAGGCCGTGCGACGGGGCGTCGTAATAGGCATAGTTGACCACCGGGAAACCGGCCGACTCGAACAGCGCGCGGTGGTTTTCCCAGCTCGGATCGCTGATGGCGACCGTGGCGTCCGGGTACAGGCGCTTCAGGAAGTCGGCGCCGATCTTCAGCGCGCCGGTGCCGCCAAGTGCCTGGGCCGTCACGACGCGGCCTTCGGTGATCAGTGCCGAGTCCTTGCCGAACAGCAGCGTCTGCACGGCCTGGTCATAGGCGGCGATGCCCTCGATCGGCAGGTAGCCGCGCGGGGTGGCGGTGGCCAGGCGGGCCTTTTCGGCTTCCTGCACGGCGCGCAGCAGCGGAATTTTCCCTTCGTCGGTGAAGTACACGCCAACGCCCAGGTTCACCTTGGTGGCGCGGGTATCGGCGTTGAACGCTTCATTCAGGCCCAGGATCGGGTCGCGCGGGGCCATCTCGACGGCAGAAAACAAACTCATTTGGGATCTCGTGGTCAGCTTTGTAACAAAACGGAGGGCGTAGAATGCTTCGAACTGCGCTGGCTGCGGCGGCGACTGGCTCCCGCATGACTGCCTCTCCTGACAAAACCTGACAGGAACCTCAGGCAAACTGGACTTGAACCGATCCGCGCAACCCCAAGATTCTAGCGTAATCCGCCCGCATTCCTCAGGTTTTTCCCTACGTTTATGACGAATCTCGCCGAAGTCGCCCCGCCCCTGGACGAAGACAAATTCGTCACGTTTGCGGGGTCGCCGTTCCAGCTTTACCAGCCGTTCCCGCCCGCCGGCGACCAGCCCGAGGCCATCCGCCAGCTTGTGGAAGGCGTGGAGGACGGCCTGTCGTTCCAGACGCTGCTCGGCGTGACGGGGTCGGGCAAGACGTTCACGATGGCCAACGTGATCGCCCGCATGGGGCGCCCGGCCATCGTATTTGCGCCAAACAAGACGCTGGCGGCCCAGTTGTACTCGGAATTCCGCGAGTTCTTCCCGCGCAACGCGGTCGAATACTTCGTCAGCTACTACGACTACTACCAGCCTGAGGCGTACGTGCCGCAACGCGACCTGTTCATCGAGAAGGACTCGTCGATCAACGAGCATATCGAACAGATGCGGCTGTCGGCCACCAAGAGCCTGCTGGAGCGGCGCGACACGATCATCGTGGCCACGGTGTCGGCCATCTACGGTATCGGCAACCCGAACGAATACCACCAGATGATTCTGACGCTGCGCACCGGCGACAAGCTGAGCCAGCGCGACATCATCGCCCGGCTGATCGCCATGCAGTACACGCGCAACGAGAGCGACTTTCAGCGCGGGACGTTCCGCGTGCGCGGCGACACGCTGGACATCTTCCCGGCCGAGCATGCCGAGATGGCCGTGCGCGTGGAGCTGTTCGACGACGAGGTGGATTCGCTGCAGTTCTTCGACCCGCTGACGGGCCGCGTGCGCCAGAAGATTCCGCGCTTCACGGTCTACCCGTCGAGCCACTACGTCACGCCGCGCGAGACCGTGCTGCGCGCCATCGAGAACATCAAGGTCGAGCTGCGCGAGCGGCTGGACTTCTTCTACAAGGAAAACCGGCTGGTCGAGGCCCAGCGGCTGGAGCAGCGCACGCGCTTCGACCTGGAGATGCTGTCGGAACTGGGCTTCTGCAAGGGCATCGAGAACTATTCGCGCCACCTGTCCGGCGCCCAGCCGGGCGAGCCGCCGCCGACGCTGGTGGACTACCTGCCGCCGGACGCGCTGATGTTCCTGGACGAGTCGCACGTGCTGATCGGCCAGTTGAACGGCATGTACAACGGCGACCGGGCGCGCAAGACCACGCTGGTGGAGTACGGCTTCCGGCTGCCGTCGGCGCTGGATAACCGGCCGCTCAAGTTCGACGAATACGAGCGCAAGATGCGCCAGGCGATCTTCGTCACCGCCACGCCGGCCGCCTACGAGCGCGACCATGCCGGCCAGGTGGTGGAGCAGGTGGTGCGGCCGACGGGCCTGGTCGACCCGGTGATCCAGGTGCGGCCGGCCACGACCCAGGTGGACGACCTGCTGGGCGAGATCCACGAGCGGGTGAAGGTCAACGAGCGCGTGCTGGTGACCACGCTGACCAAGCGGATGGCCGAGCAGTTGACCGAGTTCCTGTCCGAGAACGGCGTCAAGGTGCGCTACCTGCATTCGGACATCGACACGGTCGAGCGCGTGGAGATCATCCGCGACCTGCGGCTGGGCACGTTCGACGTGCTGGTCGGCATCAACCTGCTGCGCGAGGGGCTGGACATTCCGGAGGTGTCGCTGGTGGCCATCCTCGATGCCGACAAGGAAGGCTTCCTGCGCGCCGAGCGGTCGCTGATCCAGACCATCGGCCGCGCCGCGCGGAACGTCAACGGCACCGCCATCCTCTACGCGGACCGCATGACCGATTCGATGAAGATCGCGATCAGCGAGACCGAGCGCCGCCGCGCCAAGCAGATGGCGTTCAACGAGGCCAACGGCGTCGTGCCGCGCGGCGTGGTCAAGCGGATCAAGGACATTATCGATGGGGTCTACGATGCCAACGACGTCAAGGCCGAGCTGAACGCGCAGGCCGAGCGCGCCAAGTACGAGGACATGAGCGAGAAGCAGGTGGCGCGCGAGATCAAGCGGCTGGAAAAGCAGATGCTGGACCACGCCAAGAACCTCGAATTCGAGAAGGCCGCCCAGGTGCGGGACCAACTGGCCAAGCTGCGGGCCCAGGTGTTCGGGGCCGGCGCCGAGGGCGATCACGTCTGAGCGCTGCCGGCCGCCGCAACCGGGGCGCGCCCCGATGGGCACGGTGCGCCACGGCATCCTATAGTGGTTAGGCAGTTGGCCCGAACGGGGGCGCGCCGGATCACGAACCTGAGGAGTGTGCCGTGGTGACACAGTTCGAATATGGGGGGTATGCGGTGGTCGCCCGGGCGGTTGCGCGGGCCGGCGGCGGCTTTGCCGGGGTGCTGACCATCGCGGACGCCTTCGGCGAGCCCGGCGGGCCGACGTTCGAAGTGGAAACCGGCGCGGCGGAGACGCCCGAGGCGGCCATCGCCCTGGCCGAGGCCGAAGCCATGCGAACCATAGATGCCGGCGAGGTGAGTTGATTCCGGACAGCCGGCACATCAGGAGACACGCTGATGTCCTACAGCAGTGAATGGAAGAAGAGGGTTTTCGAGACGCACGAGATCCAGGTGCTGGTGAAACCCCGGTCGCCGATCGAGTGGGACTACACGGTGCGGGTGTGCCGCAAGGGCACGAACATCCGGGCCGCCGACACGCTGGTCGAATCGTCCCCGCCATCGGAACACTTCAAGGCGCCCGAAGCCGCCGAGGCAGCCGGCTTTGCCCGCGGCAAGCAACTGGCGGAACGGCTATAGCGCAGCCCCCGGCGGGATGGGCTGCAAGTTGCCGAAGCGGTAGAATCCCGGCCCGGACGGCCGGGATTCCCGCGGGCGGGCGCCGGCGCGCGCCGATTGGCGATACCTGATCGCCACTTCTGCCATGTCCCCGATCAAGCCTGAGCGCTTTCCATGGCCGTTCGGCCAGTATGGTTGCCCGGATCGTTATCGCAGGCGGAATAGTGCGTTGCTGGACAGGGAACTTGACTGATTTAGTCGGGATATCTTAAACTCGACCGAAATTCTCAAGTATTCCCTCTCCCCGAGCATCATGAGACTGACCACCAAAGGCCGTTTTGCGGTAACCGCCATGATCGACCTGGCCATGCGCCAGGATCAGGGCCCTGTCACCCTGGCAGGCATCAGTCAGCGTCAGAAGATCTCCCTGTCGTACCTGGAGCAGCTTTTTGGCAAGCTGCGCCGTCACGAGATAGTGGAAAGCGTGCGCGGTCCGGGCGGCGGCTACAGCCTGGCGCGCAAGGCCGAGGACGTGACGGTGGCGGACATCATCATCGCCGTCGACGAGCCTCTGGACGCCACGCAGTGCGGCGGGAAGGGCAATTGCAATGGCGACGACGGATCGGGCCGCTGCATGACCCACGAGCTGTGGGCCACGCTGAACCAGAAGATGGTGGAGTACCTGGATTCCGTGTCGCTGAAGAACCTCGTTGACCAGCAACGCGCCCGCCAGCCCGCCGTGCTGCACGACATGCGCGACGACGCCGCGCAGCAGCCGGTGACGGTGTCGCGCTCCAAGGCGGACAAGCAGGAAAAGCCGGCGCGCGCCCGCGTGGTCAATTCGGTGTTCAGCCTGGCACAGTCGTAAGCAAGGTTGCGGCACCTGCATTAAACTATCGGTAGGCAGTACGCGATTAGCGATCCCTATAAGGCAGTCATAAGATGAGCACCACCCCACATTTCCCGATCTACATGGATTACTCGGCCACCACGCCGGTGGACCCGCGCGTGGCGGACAAGATGATTCCGTATCTGCGCGAGCAGTTCGGCAATCCGGCCTCGCGCAGCCACGCCTACGGCTGGGACGCCGAGCGTGCCGTGGAAGAGGCGCGCGAGCAGGTGGCCGCGCTGGTGGGCGCCGATCCGCGCGAGATCGTGTGGACGTCGGGGGCAACCGAGTCGGACAACCTGGCCATCAAGGGCGCCGCGAACTTCTACTCGGGCAAGGGCAAGCACATCATCACCGTGAAGACCGAGCACAAGGCCGTGCTGGACACCACGCGCGAGCTGGAGCGCCAGGGCTTCGAGGTGACGTACCTCGACGTCAAGGACGACGGCCTGATCGACATGGACGTGTTCAAGCAGGCGCTGCGCCCGGACACGATCCTGGTGTCGGTGATGCTGGTCAACAACGAGATCGGCGTGATCCAGGACGTCGAGCAGATCGGCGAGATCTGCCGCGACAAGGGCATCATCTTCCACTGCGACGCCGCGCAAGCCACCGGCAAGGTCGGTATCGACCTGGGCAAGCTCAAGTGCGACCTGATGTCGTTCTCGGCCCACAAGACCTATGGCCCGAAGGGTATCGGCGCGCTGTACGTGCGCCGCAAGCCGCGCGTGCGGATCGAAGCCCAGATGCACGGCGGCGGCCACGAGCGCGGCATGCGCTCGGGCACGCTGGCCACGCACCAGATCGTCGGCATGGGCGAGGCGTTCCGCCTGGCCCGCGAGGAAATGGCGACCGAGAACGAGCGCATCCGCATGCTGCGCGACCGGCTCTGGAACGGCCTGTCGTCGATGGAAGAGGTGTACCTGAACGGTTCGATGGAACACCGCGTGCCGCACAACCTGAACGTCAGCTTCAACTTCGTCGAAGGTGAATCGCTGATCATGGCCATCAAGGACGTGGCCGTGTCGTCGGGTTCGGCGTGCACGTCGGCGTCGCTGGAGCCGTCGTATGTGCTGCGCGCACTGGGCCGCAACGACGAACTGGCACACAGCTCGATCCGCTTCACGGTTGGACGTTTTACGACGGAATCGGAAATCGACTACACCGTCGAGCTGCTCAAGAGCAAGATCGGCAAGCTGCGCGACCTGTCGCCGCTGTGGGAGATGTTCAAGGACGGCGTCGACCTGAATTCGATCCAGTGGGCCGCGCACTGATCGCGACCCGCGTCACAACAAGAACCCCATAAAGATTCGTCAGAGGTAACCAAAATGTCTTACAGCAACAAGGTTCTCGACCACTATGAAAATCCGCTCAACGTCGGTTCGTTCGACAAGAACGACGACGCGGTGGGCACCGGCATGGTCGGCGCCCCGGCCTGCGGCGACGTGATGAAGCTGCAGATCAAGGTGAACGAGGCGGGCGTGATCGAGGACGCCAAGTTCAAGACGTACGGCTGCGGCTCGGCCATCGCGTCGTCGTCGCTGGTGACCGAATGGGTCAAGGGCAAGACCGTGGACCAGGCGCTGGAGATCAAGAACACCCAGATCGCCGAGGAACTGGCGCTGCCGCCGGTGAAGATCCACTGCTCGATCCTGGCCGAGGACGCCATCAAGGCGGCGGTCGAGGACTACAAGAAGAAGCACGGCGGCGCCGAGCAGAAGGCTGCCTGACAGCGGCCTGCCGCGTCAGATGGTTTGGTGTGGCCACGCGCGCTCCAGCATGCGCGCGTGGCGTTCGACAGCAAGGCAAAGATGATCACGATGACCGAAAAGGCGGCGAAGCACGTCGCCCGTTACCTGGAACGCCGCGGCAAGGGCCTGGGCCTGCGCCTGGGCGTGAAGACCACCGGCTGCTCCGGCCTGGCCTACAAGCTCGAGTACGTGGACGAGCTGCAGCCAGAGGACCAGGTGTTCGAGACCCATGGCATCAAGGTGATCGTCGATCCGAAGAGCCTGCCGTACATCGACGGCACCGAGCTCGACTTTGCGCGCGAAGGGTTGAACGAGGGCTTCCGCTTCAACAACCCGAACGTCAAGGACGAGTGCGGCTGCGGCGAGTCGTTCCGGGTCTGAAGGCCGGGCCTCGCCGCGGATCGGCTACCGATACGCGGCGCGGCGACACGACAAGGGGCGGCATGACCGCTCCTTTTTGTTGCGACTGTTTGGGAACCACGTGCTTTGAAAGACGATTTTTTCTCGCTGTTCGGGCTGCCTGCCCGGTATGAAGTGGATGAGGCCGCGCTGGACGCGGCCTATCGCACGGTGCAGTCGCAGGCCCATCCGGACCGCTTTGCCAATGCCGGCGACGCCGAGCGCCGCGTGGCCATGCAGTGGGCCGCGCACGCCAACGAGGCGTACCGCACGCTGCGCCAGCCGCTCAAGCGCGCCATCTACCTGCTGCACCTGCGCGGCGTGGACATCCAGGCCGAGAGCAACACGGCGATGGCCCCGGCCTTTCTGATGCAGCAGATGGAATGGCGCGAGGCGCTGCAGGACGCGGTGGACGCCCGCGCCGTGGACCGGCTCGACGCGCTGCTGCGCGAGCTGCGCCAGGAAAAGCGCGAGCGCCACGCCGCACTGGGCGCGCTGCTCGATGCCGGCGACGACGAGTCCGCCGGCGCCGCCGCGCGCCAGTTGATGTTTATCGAGAAGATCGAGCACGACGCCAGCGAGGCGATCGATCGGCTCGAAGATTAGAAGATTCCCATGGCACTGCTCCAGATTTCCGAACCCGGCATGTCGCCGGCGCCGCACCAGCGCCGCCTGGCCGTCGGTATCGACCTTGGCACCACCAATTCCCTGGTGGCCGCCGTGCGCAACAGCATTCCCGAAGTCCTGCCCGACGACGATGGCCGCGCGCTGCTGCCGTCGGTGGTGCGCTACCTGCCGGACGGCCGCGCCCACATCGGCTACAAGGCGCAGGACGAAGCGGTGCGCGACCCCAAGAACACGATCGTGTCGGCCAAGCGGTTCATGGGCCGCGGGCTGCGCGACGTCTCGAACATCGAGCACAGCCCGTACGACTTTGTCGACGCGCCGGGCATGGTGCAACTGAAGACCGTGGCCGGCATCAAGAGCCCGGTCGAGGTGTCGGCCGAGATCCTGGCCACGCTGCGCCAGCGCGCCGAGGATTCGCTGGGCGACGATCTGGTCGGCGCCGTGATCACGGTGCCCGCGTACTTCGACGACGCGCAGCGCCAGGCCACCAAGGACGCGGCCCAGCTTGCCGGGCTGGACGTGCTGCGGCTGCTGAACGAGCCGACGGCGGCGGCCATCGCCTACGGGCTGGACAACGCGGCCGAAGGCATCTACGCCGTGTACGACCTGGGCGGCGGCACGTTCGACATCTCGGTGCTCAAGCTGACCAAGGGCGTATTCGAGGTGATGTCCACCGGCGGCGATTCCGCGCTGGGTGGCGACGACTTCGACCAGCGCCTGCTGTGCTGGATCGTCGAGCAGGCCGGCCTGCAACCGCTGTCGGCCGAGGACACCCGGCTGCTGATGGTGCGCGCGCGGGCCGCCAAGGAAGCGCTGTCGGCCAGCGACAGCACGGTCATCGACGCGGTGCTGACCACCGGCGAGATCGTGCACCTGCCGCTGGACGCGCAGACGTTCATCGACATCACGGCCCATCTGGTGCAGAAAACGCTGGCGCCGGTGCGCAAGGCGCTGCGCGATGCCGGCGTGACGCCCGAGGACGTCAAGGGCGTGGTGCTGGTGGGCGGCGCGACGCGCATGCCGGCGATCCGCAAGGCCGTGGGCGAGTATTTCGGCCAGCAGCCGCTGACCAACCTGGACCCGGACAAGGTGGTGGCGCTGGGCGCCGCCATGCAGGCCAACCTGCTGGCCGGCAACCACGCGCCGGGCGAGGACTGGCTGCTGCTCGACGTGATTCCGCTGTCGCTGGGCGTGGAGACGATGGGCGGGCTGGTCGAGAAGATCATCCCGCGCAACAGCACGATCCCGGTGGCGCGCGCGCAGGAATTCACGACGTTCAAGGACGGCCAGACCGCGATGGCGATCCACGTGCTGCAGGGCGAGCGCGAACTGGCCAGCGACTGCCGCTCGCTGGCGCGCTTCGAGCTGCGCGGCATCCCGCCGATGGTGGCCGGCGCCGCTCGCATCCGCGTGACGTACCAGGTGGACGCCGACGGGCTGCTGTCGGTGTCGGCGCGCGAGACGCTGTCGGGCGTGGAGGCGTCGGTGTCGGTCAAGCCGTCGTACGGGCTGGCCGATGACGACATCGCGCGCATGCTGCAGGACAGCTTCCGCGAGGCCGAGCACGACATGAAGACCCGCGCGCTGGCCGAGGAGCGCGTGGAGGCCGAGCGGCTGGTGGAAGCCACGCGGCGCGCGCTGGAGGTGGACGGCGACCTGCTGTCGGCCGAGGAGCGCGGCGCCGTGGACGCGCTGATCGCCCGCGTGACCGAGATTGCCACCGGCGACGACCATCGCGCGATCAAGGCCGCCGTGGAGCAGTTGTCGCACGGTACCGACGAGTTTGCCGCCCGCCGCATGGACCGCTCGATCAAGAGCGCGCTGGCCGGGAAGAAGGTGCAGGAACTGGGCTGAACGCCAGACCGCCACCACACGCGCCAAGCCTGCGAATAAGGATAGAAATGCCACAGATCATTGTTTTGCCCCACGTAGAGTTGTGCCCCGAGGGCGCCGTTTTCGAAGCCGGTAGCGGCACGACCATTTGCGACGCGCTGCTCGCCAACGGCATCGAGATCGAGCACGCCTGCGAGAAGTCCTGCGCCTGCACCACGTGCCACGTGGTGGTGCGCGAGGGGTTCAACTCGCTGGAAGATGCCGAGGAAAAGGAAGAAGACCTGCTGGACAAGGCGTGGGGGCTGGAGCCGAACTCGCGGCTGTCGTGCCAGGCCGTGGTCGCCGACACCGACCTGACCGTCGAAATCCCGAAATACACGATCAACCACGCCAAGGAAGGCCACTAAGGCCCGCGCGAGGAGTTATCCGATGAAATGGACCGATACCTACGACGTTGCCGCCGCGCTGTATGACAAGTTTCCCGATGTCGATCCGCTGACGGTGCGCTTCACGCAGTTGCGCCAGTGGGTGCTGGAACTGGACGGGTTTGACGACCTGCCCGAACGCTCCGGCGAGAAGATCCTGGAGGCGATCCAGCAGGCGTGGATCGAAGAGGCGGCCTGACCGCCGCCCTGCGGCCCGCACCGGGCCAGCCCGAAGAAAAGCACGGCAGATCGCCGTGCTTTTTTGCTTGACCGGCGCGCGCCGGTGGATCAGCCGCGCACCAGCACCCCGCGCTCCAGGTGGACGCGCTCGCCCACCTCCACCCCCGGCGGGTTCTGGTACGTGAACGTGCGGCGCGTGCCGTCGTCCATCTTCACGCTGACGCGGTAGCTCTTGTCCTTGTTCAGTTTCTTCTCGGCGTAGTTGCCGCCGAAGCCGCCGGCTGCCGCGCCGGCCACCGTGCCAAGGATCCGGCCATTGCCGCTGCCGATCTGGTTGCCGACCAGCCCGCCAACCACCGCGCCACCGAGCGCACCCAGGCCGCTGGTCGGCTTTTCAGCCTCCACCACCTGCACGCCCGTCACGCGGCCCGCCGTGTGGCTGGGCTTGGGCGCCTGCTGGGGCTCGGCCTGCGCCTGCTGGGCGGCGGGAGGCGGCGGCGCAGCGTCATAGGCTGGCGGCCGCGTGGTCGATCCCGGCGCCGGCTGCGTTCCGGCCGGCGGGTTCACGTTCTGACTGTAGTTCTGGCTATATTGCGATGCCGCCGGCTCGGCGTTCGGGGTGGCCTTGCCCACCGGCAGCACGCCGGTCACGGCTGCCACGGCCGTCAGGCTGGCAATCACCACCGCAATCGCCGCCGTCGCCACCAGCGGATGAATCCGCCGCGAAGGGGGGGAGGGAAGGAAGCGTGTTCGGACCAGACATCGTCGAATCTCCAGGTTGCTGCAGCGACGCAGCCAATACTTGAAGTTTCTCCGATCAGCGGGACGATTTCCGTTCGATTTTGTAAGGGTTTGTTGCGCGGAAATCGCTTTGGAATCAGTGGGTTACGGCGGATGTCGGCGGGTGTCCGACGAGGGCGGCGTAACAATTGGCGGTGGTTACTGAATCCGCGATGGTTTGCTCCCCTCCCCGCAGGATGTAGCAGGCGGGCGAGGGGAGCAAAGACAAACACCCCCGCTCAATCCTCCCGCCGCAGATGCGGGAACAGGATGACGTCGCGGATGTTCGGGCTGTCGGTCAGCAGCATGACCAGGCGGTCGATGCCGATGCCGCAGCCGCCGGTCGGGGGCATGCCGTATTCGAGCGCGCGGATGTAGTCGGCGTCGAAGTACATCGCTTCCTCGTCGCCGGCGTCCTTCTGCTCCACCTGCTTGCGGAAGCGTTCGGCCTGGTCTTCCGGATCGTTCAGCTCCGAGAAGCCATTGGCAATCTCGCGGCCCGTGATGAACAGCTCGAAGCGCTCGGTGATGCCGGGCTGGGTGTCGGACCCGCGCGCCAGCGGCGAGACCTCGACCGGGTAGTCGACGATGAAGGTCGGTTCCCAGAGCTGCGACTCGGCCGTTTCCTCGAACAGCACCAGTTGCAGCGTGCCCAGGCCGGCGTTCAGGAACTGGGGCGCGCTGGTGTTGATCTTGAACTTGTCCTTCAGCTCGGCGCGCAGGAAGGCGGCGTCGGCCAGTTGCGCGTCGGTGTACTCAGGCGCGTATTTCTGGATGGCCTGGCAGATCGTCAGGCGGTGGAACGGCTTGCTCAGGTCCAGCTCGCGGCCCTGGTACGTCAGCACGGCGCTGCCGCTGGCGTCCACGGCGGCCTCGCGGATCAGGTTCTCGGTGAAGTCCATCAGCCAGCGGTAGTCCGTGTAGGCCGCGTAGAACTCCATCATCGTGAACTCGGGGTTGTGGCGCGGGCTCACCCCCTCGTTACGGAAATTGCGGTTGATCTCGAACACGCGCTCGAAGCCGCCGACGATCAGCCGCTTCAGGTACAGCTCCGGCGCGATGCGCAGGAACATCTGCATGTCCAGCGCGTTGTGGTGCGTGATGAATGGCTTGGCCGCCGCGCCGCCCGGAATCGGGTGCAGCATCGGCGTTTCCACTTCCATGAAGCCGGCGTCGGCCATGTGGCGGCGCAGCGACGACATGGCCTTGGTGCGGGCGCGGAACGTGTCGCGCGTCTCCGGCGAGACGATCAGGTCGACATAGCGCTGGCGGTACTTCATTTCCTGGTCGGCCAGGCCGTGGAACTTGTCCGGCAGCGGGCGCAGGCTCTTCGACAGCAGGCGCAGCTCGCGCACCTGCACCGACAGCTCGCCCTTGTTGGTGCGGAACAACTCGCCGCGCGCGCTGATGATGTCGCCGAGGTCCCAGTGCTTGAACGCCGCGTAGACGTCCTCGCCCACCTTGTCGCGCGTGATGTAGAACTGGATCTGGCCGCTGCCGTCCTGCACGGTGGCAAAGCTGGCCTTGCCCATCACGCGCTTGAGCATCATGCGCCCGGCGATCGACACCTCCACGGGGCTTGCCTCCAGCGCGGCCTGGTCGGTCTCGCCGTACTGGGCGTGCAGCGCGCCGGCCTGGTGCGTCGGGCGGAAATCGTTCGGGAAGGCCACGCCTTGCTCGCGCAGGGCCTGCAGCTTCTCGCGCCGCTCGGCGATGATCTTGTTCTCGTCTACGGCAGGCGCGTCGGCGGCGGGCGTGCGGGTCGGTTCGGTCATGATGTCAGGTTCGGCCGCGCGGGACGTGTGCCCCGCGCGATGGGTCGGTTCAATGGTTGCGGATGTCGTCGAGCTCGGTCTGGCCGAAGTCGGGGCGGTCCAGGTAGGCGGCGATGCGCTGCGCGACGTCGTCCGGCGAAGCGAGCTGCTCGTTGGCCTTCAGGTCGCGGAAGCGCTGCACCTGCGCAAAGTCGGCGCCGCGGATGGTTTCCTGCATGCCGGTGTCCACCACGCCCGGGGCCAGCGCCACGGCGCGCACCGCCCGGTCGCCCGGCAGGCCCGCGTATTCGGCGTTGACCGAGCGGATGAACATGTCCAGGCCAGCCTTGCCGGCGCAGTAGGCGCTCCAGCCCTGCACCGGGTTGCGGGCCGCGCCCGACGAGATCGCCAGTACCTTGCGCGGGCAGTCGAAGCGCGCGGTGGCGTCGATGAACGCGCCGGTCATCGTCATCGGCGTGACCAGGTTGGTCTGCAGGTGCGGCACCAGCGTGTTCTCGTGCAGCGCCGTGATCGGGCCGATCGGCTCGACCACGCCGGCGTTCAGGATCAGCGTCACGCTGGCCGGGGTATCGTCCACGGCCTCCAGCACGCTCGCCAGCCAGCCGGCCGACGGGCCGGGCTGCGACAGGTCCTGCAGGTGCCACGCCACCGGCACGCCGCTGGCCGCGGCTTCGCGTTCCAGGTCGGTGTTGCGGCTGCGGGCCACGCCGATGACGCGGTTGCCCGGCTTGAGCAGCGCGCGCACCAGCGCGGCGCCCAAGCCGCGCGAGGCGCCGGTGACGATGTAGAGGTGGGTGGAGCGGGGCGATCCGTTGGACATGGCGAGGACCTGTTCGAATGAGACAGCGGCTTCGGGGGTGGAGACTCTGGGTTGTCGTCGCACCGCTCCGCCGGCTTGGGGGCCGGCGGGCGGGGCTCGGGGTCTTGCGGCGTTACAGGCCCTGTTTCAGGCTGGCCTCGATGAACGGGTCGAGGTCGCCGTCCAGCACCTTCTGCGTGTTGGACATTTCCACGTTGGTGCGCAGGTCCTTGATGCGGCTCTGGTCCAGCACGTACGAGCGGATCTGGTGGCCCCAGCCCACGTCGGTCTTGCCGGCTTCGAGCTTGTCGGCCTCGGCCTGGCGCTTGCGCATCTCGTGCTCGTAGAGCCGCGATTTCAGCATCGACATGGCCTCGGCACGGTTGCGGTGCTGCGAGCGGTCGTTCTGGCACTGCACGACGATGCCGGTCGGGATGTGCGTGATCCGCACGGCCGAATCGGTCTTGTTGATGTGCTGGCCGCCGGCGCCCGACGCGCGGTACGTATCCACGCGCAGGTCGGCCGGGTTGACCTCGACCTCGAACGAGTCATCCACCTCGGGGTAGACGAACACCGACGAGAACGACGTGTGGCGCCCGCCCGACGAATCGAACGGCGACTTGCGGACCAGGCGGTGCACGCCGGTCTCGGTGCGCAGGTAGCCGAACGCGTAGTCGCCCTCGATCTTGATCGTCGCGCTCTTGATGCCGGCCACGTCGCCTTCGGACTCTTCCAGCACCTCGGCCTTGAAGCCCTTGCGCTCGCAGTACTTCAGGTACTGGCGCAGCAGCATCGACGCCCAGTCGCACGCCTCGGTACCGCCCGCGCCGGCCTGGATGTCGATGAACGCGTTGGCCTGGTCCATCTCGCCCGAGAACATGCGGCGGAATTCCATGTCGGCCACGATGGCTTCGAAACCCTGCACGTCGGTCTCGATCGACACCAGCGTGTCGTCGTCACCTTCCTCGCGCGCCAGCTCGAACAGCTCGTCGGCGCCGCTCAGGTCGTCGGTAAGCTTGCCGAGGGTCTGCACCACGGCTTCCAGCGCCTTCTTTTCCTTGCCCAGGTCCTGGGCGCGCTTGGGGTTGTTCCAGACGTCCGGGTCTTCCAGCAGTCCGTTGACTTCGTCTAGGCGGTTTGCTTTGACATCGTAGTCAAAGATACCCCCGTAGATCTTCCGTCCGGGAACGGAGATCGGAGATGGCACCGGAGATGGCGTTGAGGCGTTCTGCTTCCATGGAGATTCCTAGATTCTGCGCTTGCAAAACACGGAATTATAGCGGATCGGCGGCCCAATTCCGCCGCCGCCTGCACGATGGGCGGCACCTTTTCGCTGAACTGTTCGGGAGGCGAACTGTCTGTTGCCAGACATTGGTGGCCGGCAGTTGCCGATTTTTGGTGTGACTTCGGCGACAATGGCGGCCACGATCAGGAGTTTCCCCGTACGCATGACAGGAATCCACGCAGTCCATCCCCACGCCCGGCATCGCCCGGGCGCCCGCCGCCGTTTGCTGGGGCGCCTGGCGGCGCTCTCGCTGGCCGCCGCGCTGGCCGCCTGCGGCACCACGCCCAGCGAGCCGGCGCCCGAGGGCTACTACCGCGTCGAGCGCGGCGACACGCTGTACTCGATCGCCCGGCGCCACAACCGCTCGGTGTCCGAACTGGCGCGCTGGAGCAACATTTCCGATACCAGCCAGATCGAGGTCGGCCAGCTTGTCCGGGTCAAGCCTCCCGCCGGCGCTGGCATTTCGGCGGCCAAGGCCAACGACCGGCCCGCCACGCCGGCCACGCCGCCGCGCGGCACGGCGTCCGAGCCGGCCCCGTCCCGTCCGCCCGCCAGCGCCATCCGGCTGCAATGGCCGGCTGACGGGCGCGTGACAGGCAGTTTCGCGCCCCCGGCCGAAAAGGGCCTGCGCATCGAGGTACCGGCCGGCGGCAAGGTACGCGCCGCCGCGCCGGGCTGGGCCATCCATGTGGGCACGCTGCGCGGCTACGGCCAGCTGGTCATCATCAAGCACAACGACGACTGGCTGACCGTCTACGGCAACCTGGACCGCCCGCTGGTCAAGGAAAACGACCGCGTGGCAGCCGGCCAGGACATCGGCAGCATGAGCCGCGCCAGCGAACTGCACTTCGAGGTGCGCGGCAACGGCAAGCCGGTGAATCCGGCAAGCTATCTGCCGCCGAGGGGGTAGGCGGGTTGGCCGACCTTCGTTGAGGTTGGGGACGTAATCCCTACTGCGCGTGTTCCACCACCAACTGCACGCGCGTCACGCCGTTGAACGTGTTGTTATCGAGCCGGTAGGCGACCAGCGCGCTGGCGCCGTCCAGGGCGTCGGCGTGGTTGAACCAGATCGCGTCGAAGCGCTGGCTGCCGCGCCCAAGCTGCAGCTTCAGGTGCTTGCCCTTGAGCACGGTCTGGCGCAGCACCTCGAATTCGCCCGAAAACGTCGGCGGCGGAAAGCCCTGGCCCCACACGTGGCCCTCCAGCAGCGTCACGAATTCCGGGCTGAAGCAGGCGTCCTCGATGTCGCCGTCGGTCTCGATCACGCGGGCAAGCTGGTCGTCGTTGAGCCATTCGCGGCCGACGGCCTCGAAGGCCGCCACGAACGTGTCGAAATGCTCGGCGCGGACGGTCAGCCCGGCCGCCATCGCATGGCCGCCGAATTTCACCAGCAGCCCCGGATGGCGCTTGGACACCAGGTCCAGCGCGTCGCGCAGGTGGAAGCCCGGGATCGAGCGGCCGGAGCCCTTGATGTGGTCGTCGTCCCCGCGCGCGAACGTGATGGTCGGGCGGTGGTATTTCTCCTTGAGCCGCGACGCGACGATGCCGATCACGCCCTGGTGCCACGTCTCGTGGAACACGCTCACCGTGTAGCGCGACGCCGGGTCCAGCCCGTCCAGCGGCTGTTCCAGGATCTGCAGCGCCTCTTGCTGCATGCCGGCCTCGATGTCGCGCCGCTCGCGGTTCATCCCGTCCAGTTCCTGGGCGATTTCCCACGCGCGGTTGGCGTCGTCGGTCAGCAGGCATTCGATGCCCAGCGACATGTCCGCCAGCCGCCCGGCTGCATTGAGCCGCGGGCCTAGCCCGAAGCCCAGGTCGAACGTGTTGGCGCGTGCCGCCTCGCGGCCGGCCGCCCGGAACAGCGCGGCCACGCCCGGGTGCATGCGCCCCGCGCGCATCCGCTTGAGCCCTTGCGCCACCAGGATCCGGTTGTTCGTGTCCAGCTTGACCACGTCGGCCACGGTGCCCAGCGCCACCAGGTCCAGCAGCGTCTGCAGCGGCGGCTGCGTGTCCTTCGTGTAGACGCCGCGCTGGCGCAGCTCGGCGCGCAGCGCCAGCAGCACGTAGAACATCACGCCCACGCCGGCCAGGTTCTTGCTCGGGAATTCGCAGCCGGGCTGGTTCGGGTTGACGATCACGGCCGCGTCGGGCAGCACCGCGCCGGGCAGGTGGTGATCGGTCACCACGACGTCGATGCCGCGCGCATTGGCGGCCGCCACGCCGTCGACGCTGGCGATGCCGTTGTCGACCGTGACGATCACGTCGGGCTGCTGCCGGGCCGCCAGTTCGACGATCTCGGGCGTCAGCCCGTAGCCGTACTCGAACCGGTTCGGCACGATGTAGTCCACGCGCGCGCCCAGCATGCGCAGGCCGCGTACGCCCACCGCGCAGGCGGTGGCGCCGTCGCAGTCGTAGTCGGCCACGATCAGCAGCTTGCGGCCCGCGGCGATGGCGTCGGCCAGGTAGGTGGCCGCGTGGCCGATGCCTTTCATCCGCGACGGCGGCACCAGTTCCGGCAGGTCGGTGGCCAGTTCGGACGGATGCAGCACGCCGCGCGCCGACAGGATGCGGGCCAGCGTGGGATGCAGGCCGGCCGCGGCCAGCACGCCGGCGTGTTCGTGGGAATGGGAGCGAATGGCGATCCGGGTCATGTCTGGATAAGTCGGTCAGGCGGCCATGGCCAGGTTCGAAAGCAGCGCGCGCCAGTCGCCCCGGGCACCCATGCCGCGCCAGAACTTGCGCAGGTCGGCGCGCGTGACGGTGAATTCGGCAAAGTGGTTTTCCCCGCCCAGCACCAGCGTGACGGCCTGGAGCTGGCCGGCGGCCAGCGCGTCGAGCACGGGCTGGAACCAGTCGGCATCCAGCGCGTGCATCTGGTCCAGCCACAGGCCCCAGTCCGATGCGATATGGGCCTGCGTGGCGCCGTCGAGCATCACCATCGCGCTGCCGCCGGCGGCGTCCAGCGCAGCAAAGCGGGCCGGCGCCGGGCCCGTCCGGCTGCCGGCAGCCAGCGCCAGGCCGGCCATGAACGGGTCGTCGGTCAGCACCGTGTCGGCCAGCTTGCGCACCGTGCCGGCCCGGCCGCCGCCATGGAGCCAGACCGAGTTGACCGGCAGCTCGCCGGCGTCCTCGCGGGCCGCGTTCACGGGATGGGCGTGCCAGGTCATCTGGATCTCGTTCTGCAGCCGGCGCCAGTCGCGGGCGCGCGGGCCGGCCTGCATCCAGATGTCGATGTTGCGGCCGGTGGCGCGCACCGGCGTGGTGGCTTCCAGGTCGCCGAACACGTTGGCCGGCACGTACCAGCGGGCCGGGTGGGGCGCCTCCAGCGGGATGTCGGTCTCGGCCATCAGGTCGGCAATGGCGGCGCGCAGCGCGTCGGCCTCGTCCGGGCGGATGGCGATCTGGTCGGGATGCAGCAGCACCAGGTGGTCGCGCGCGGCATGGATGTGCACCGGCTGCAGGCAGGCCCAGCCGGCCGGGGCGGCATCCGACGCATCGGGCGTGGCCGGCAGACCGGCGGCGGCGCGGTCGGCCAGCCGCATAAAGGGCGCAGTCGGCACCCGGGCCGTGTCCAGCCCGGCGCGGGCGGCCAGCCAGCGTTCCTGCGGCAGCGATCGCAGGTACGGGTCGTCGTGCGTTTCGCGGGGTCCCGGGGTGGCGCGCGTCAGCAACTTTCCGAGCGCGGGCAACTCCAACTGGCGCAGCAGCGCGCCGGGGACGACGTCGTCCGTGGCGTCGTCGCCGGCGCCAGGCGGGACGGAAAAGGGCACAATCAGGGTCAGGTGCGTCATCATGGTTCGCGAGATTGTAAACTTCCGGCTGGCTGGCGCCAGTTTTCCGTCACCCGTGACAGGGTAGACTGCCGCCCGGCGCATTCCCAGAACAACAGGACTCTCCTCTTGAACTTCCCCTACGAGTGGCAGATCGGCTGGCGATATACCCGCGCAAGCAAGCGGGCCAGCCGCAATACGTTCATTTCGTTCATCTCGATGATCTCGATGCTAGGCATCGCCCTGGGCGTGGCCGCGCTGATCGTCGTGCTGTCGGTCATGAACGGCTTCCAGAAAGAGGTGCGCGACCGCATGCTGTCGGTGCTGTCGCACATCGAGGTCATCGGCGCTGCCCCGCTGCAGGACTGGCAGAAGACCGCCGCCGAGGCCGAGCGCAACAAGGAAGTGGTGGGCGCCGCGCCCTACGTGTCCGCCCAGGCCATGCTGACCCGCGACGACGCCGTGCGCGGCGTGCTGCTGCGCGGCGTGGACCCGGCGCAGGAGCCGAAGGTGTCGGACATCGGCAGCCAGTTCCGCGCGGGCAGCATGAACGCGCTGGTGCCGGGCGGCTTCGACATCGCGCTGGGCAGCGAACTGGCCAGCGCGCTGGGCGTGCGCGTGGGCGACAAGGTCACGCTGGTGGCGCCGCAGGGCACCATCACGCCGGCCGGCATCCTGCCGCGCCTGAAGCAGTTCACCGTGGTCGGCATCTTCTCGTCCGGGCATTACGAATTCGACAGCGCGCTGGCGCTGGTCAACATGGAGGACGCCGAGGTGCTGTTCCGCCAGAACGGCCCGTCCGGCGTGCGGCTCAAGCTGCAGGACATGCAGCGCGCCCCGCAGGTGGCCCAGGAACTGGCCGGCACCATGAGCGGCGACCTGTACCTGCGCGACTGGTCGCGCCAGAACCGCAACTGGTTCGCGGCCGTGCAGACCGAGAAACGCATGATGTTCATCATCCTGACGCTGATCATCGCCGTGGCGGCCTTCAACCTGGTGTCGACGCTGGTCATGACCGTGACCGACAAGCAGGCCGACATCGCCATCCTGCGCACGATGGGCGCCCAGCCGCGCTCGATCATGAAGATCTTCATCGTCCAGGGCGTGGCCATCGGCTTCATCGGCACGGTGCTGGGCGTGCTGGGCGGCACGCTGATCGCCACCAACATCGACGTGATCGTGCCGTTCATGGAACGCCTGCTGCACGTCCAGTTCCTGCCCAAGGACATCTATTTCATCAGCGAACTGCCTTCGGACCCCCGCGTGAACGACATCGCCACCATCGGCATCATTTCCTTCGTGCTGGCCACGCTGGCCACGCTCTACCCAAGCTGGCGGGCCGCCCGCGTGAACCCGGCGGAGGCGCTGCGCTATGAGTGACACGACGCTGATCCGCGAGATGGAGGCCGCCGCGCCCGCCGGGGCGGCGCCGGCCGGCGGCACGCCGGTGCTGGTGGCCGAGGGCCTGACCAAGCGCTTCCGCCAGGGCGGGCTGGACGTGGACGTGCTGCGTGGCGTGGACATCCGCATCGATGCCGGCGAGAAGGTGGCCATCGTCGGGGCGTCCGGCTCCGGCAAGTCCACGCTGCTGCATGTGCTGGGCGGCCTGGACAACCCCGACGCGGGCCGCGTGGCGCTGCTGGGCAAGCCGTTCACGGCGCTGCGCGAGAAGGAACGCAACATCGTGCGCAACCGCGCGCTGGGCTTCGTCTACCAGTTCCACCACCTGCTGCCCGAGTTCACGGCGCTGGACAACGTGGCGATGCCGATGCGCATCCGCGGCCTCAACGAGCAACCCGCCCGCGACGCCGCCCAGGCCATGCTGGAGCGCGTGGGGCTGGGCGGCCGGTCCAGGCACCGGCCCGGCGAGCTGTCGGGCGGCGAGCGCCAGCGCGTGGCCATCGCGCGCGCGCTGGTGGGGCAGCCGGCCTGCGTGCTGGCCGACGAACCCACCGGCAACCTCGACGACCACACGGCGGGCGGCGTCTACGACCTGATGCTGGAGTTGTCGCGCACGCTGGGCACCAGCTTCGTGATCGTCACCCACGACATGGACTTGGCCGGCCGCTGCGACCGCGTCTTCCGCCTGCGCGACGGCCACCTGCATCCGGAGCGCTGACCCGGCCGGCCCATGTGGATCGATACCCACTGCCACCTCGATGCGGCCGAGTTCGACGCCGACCGTGACGCCGTGATCGCGGCCGCCGCGGCGGCGGGCGTCTCGGGCATCGTGCTGCCGGCCGTGGCGGTGGCCAACTTCGACGCCGTGAGCGGGCTGGCCCAGCGCCACGCGCACTGCGTCTACGCGCTGGGCATCCATCCGCTGTGCACGCCCGGCGCCGGTCAGGCTGACCTGGATGCGCTGCGCGCCCGCGTGGCCGCGGCCATCGACGACCCGCGCCTCGTCGCCATCGGCGAGATCGGACTCGATTTCTTCGTGCCCGGCCTGGACGCCGCGCACCAGACCTGGCTCTACACCGAGCAGCTCAAGATCGCGCGCGAATTCGACCTGCCGGTGCTGCTGCACGTGCGCAAGTCGCAGGACCAGGTGTACGCGGGGCTGCGGCGGGTGGGCGTGCGGCAGGGCATTGCCCACGCGTTCAACGGCAGCCACGAGCAGGCGCGCCGCTATGTCGAGCACGGCATGAAGCTCGGCTTTGGCGGCAATGTCACGTTCTCGCGGGCGCGGCAGATCCGCCGGCTGGCGGGCGAACTGCCGATCGAGGCCATCGTGCTGGAAACCGACGCGCCCGACATCGCCCCGGCGTGGCTGTCCGACGACCAGTTCGGCGAGCAGCACAAGGCGCGCAACACGCCCGGCGAGGTGGCCGGCGTGGCGCGCGCGATGGCCGACCTGCGCGGCCTGCCCGAGCGCGAACTGGCCGATGCCATGTGGCGCAACGCCGTGGCGGCCCTGCCACGGCTGGCCGCCTTTGCCGACGTGATGGCGCCGCGCTGAGCGCGTCTTTCCTCCGTTTTCCTCCGCTTTCCCTCCGTTTTAACCTGTTGACACATCGCCGCAGCAGACGGACACGTTTTGCCGTGTGCCGGCGCGGTACAACTACGCCCGTTGTTCAACCGGTCGGAGGGTTTCGATGCGCGTGGTGCTGCTGGCGTTGGTGGCGGGCTGCTGGCTGCTGCAGCAACAGGCCGAACTGCCGGCGTCGCGCGCGTGGTGGATCGGCTGGGCCGTGGCGGCCATGCTGGCGGGCGCGCTGCTGGTGCGCGCCCGCCCGGCCTGTTGGCGTCATGCGCGCTGGGCACTGGTCATCGCTCTGGCCGCGCTGGCGGCCTTCGGCTGGGCCGCGTGGCGCGCGGAGCTGCGCATGAACCGCTGGCTGCCGCCGGACCTGATGGCGCGCGACCTGGTTGCCGAGGGCGTGGTGGCGGGCCTGCCCGACGACGCCGGCCATGGCACGCGGTTCCGCTTCAACGTAGCGCGCTGGGACGACGATCGGGCGCAACGCGCCGGCGTGTCGTCGGTCATGCTGACGTGGCGCGATCCACCGGAACGGCTGGTGCCGGGGCAGCGCTACCAGCTGACGGTGCGGCTGCGGCCGCCGCGCGGGCTGGCCAATCCGCATGGGTTCGACTACGCGTACTGGCTGCTCGCCGAAGGGATCGACGCCACGGGCTACGTGCGGGAGGGCCAGCCAGCCGGGGGCGACGACGGCGCGCTGCCGTGGATGGTCCGCGTCGCGGCGTGGCGGGCGGCCGTGCGCGACCACCTGCGCGCGGCGATGCCGGCCGATGCGCGGTACGGGCCGGTGCTGGTGGCATTGGTGATCGGCGACCAGCGCGGCATTGCGCAGGCCGACTGGGAGGTGTTCCGGCGCACCGGCATCTCGCATCTGGTCAGCATTTCGGGCCTGCATATCACGATGGTCGCCGGGGCGGCCGGCGCGGTGGCGCGCGGGCTGTGGCGACGGTCGTTCGGCCTGGGCGGCGTGCTGCGGCGGCCCTTGCCGCTGCGCTGGCCGGCGCAGCAGGCCGGACTGGTGGTGACGGTGCTGGCCGCGCTCGGCTATGGCCTGCTGGCCGGCATGCAGATTCCGGCGCTGCGGACGGTCACGATGCTGATCGTGGCGGCCGTCGCGCTATGGAGCGGCCGGGCGCCGCCGGTGTCGGTCGTGCTGGCGTGGGCGGCCGGGGTGGCGGTGGCCATCGACCCTTGGGCCGTGATGTCGCCCGGCTTCTGGCTGTCGTTTGGCGCCGTGGCGGCGATCTTCTTCCATGCGCGGCGGCCGGAGTCGGGCGAGCGGGAAGCGGGGGGTCAGGAAGCGCGGGGCGGCGGGGCGCCTGTCATCGGCCAGGGCTTCGGCGGGTTCGTCGCGCGCTGCGGGCGGCGGATTGTCCGGGCACTGGTCGAGGCCGCGCGGGCGCAGTGGGCGGTGACCGTCGGGCTCGTGCCGTTGACGCTGCTGCTGTTCGGGCAGGTGTCGGTGGTCTCGTGCCTGGCCAATGCCGTGGCGATACCGGTTGTCAGCCTGTTCGTGACGCCGATGGCGCTGGCCAGCGCCGTACTGCCCGCCGACGTGGCGACGATGCTGCTCGGCGTGGCCCACGCGCTGCTGGCATCGCTGGTGGACGGGCTGGCGTGGCTGGCGGCGCCGTCATGGGCGGTATGGGAAGCCGCACAGCCGGGCTGGCTGGTCACCGGGCTGGCGTTGGCCGGTGTGGTGGTGCTGCTGACACCGGGCCGGGTGCGGCTGCCCCGGTTGCGGGCGAAAGCGGGCGGCCGGGCCCTGCCGCGCTGGCCCGGTGCGGTACTGATGCTGCCGATGTTGCTCGGCGGGCGCGACGCCATCGCGGAAGGGGAAATGCGGGTCACCGCGCTCGATGTCGGGCAGGGCACCGCCGTGCTGGTCGAAACACGCCGGCATGCGCTGCTCTATGACGCGGGGCCGTCCTACGTATCGGGCGCCAGCGCGGGCGCGCAGGTCGTCGTGCCGTACCTGCGTGCCGTCGGCGTGCGCTGGCTGGACATGCTGATGGTCAGCCACGAGGACGCGGACCACGCGGGCGGCGTGCTCGATGTCATGCGCGCGGTGCCGGTCAGCGCGCGCATGACCGCCGCTGCGCCCGGTCACCGGCTCCTGACCTTGCCGGGACGGCCGTGGGTGCCTTGCGTTGCCGGGGCAGGGTGGGTGTGGGACGGCGTCCGGTTCGACGTGATGCATCCCACGGCGGAAGACCTGACGCGCGCGACGCTGTCGAGCAACGCCAGAAGCTGCGTCCTGCGCGTGGCAACGGCCCACCGCAGCGTGCTGCTGACGGGCGATATCGGCGTGAACGAGGAGTTGGGGTTCATCGCCCGGGCGCCGCCGGCCCAGGTGCGGGCCGACGTGCTGGTCGTACCGCACCATGGCAGCGGCACGTCGTCGCATGTGGCGTTCCTGCGGGCCGTCCAGCCGGCGGTGGCGGTCTTCCAGCTCGGATTTGCGAACCGCTACCGGCATCCGCGCGAGGACGTCTGGCAGCGGTACGGGCGTGCCGGCATCGCACGGTACCGGACCGACGAGACCGGCGCAGTCACGATCGTCACGGACGGCGACGGGCTGCGGGTGGTGCCGTATCGGCAGCACGTCCGCCGCTACTGGCGCGACCGGCCGCCGGCGCCGCGTTGAGGGGCTAGTCGACCTTGGCGGGCGTCCTGCCGCGCCGGGCGGACGGGGCCGGGGACGCCTTGGATGCTGGCTTGGGGGATTTCCTTGGGGCGCGTGTGGTGGCGGGGGTGTCGGTGTCCTCGGGCTGCGCGGCCAGCGGGGCCGGTTCGGCGCCGGCGATGCGGCGCTCGCGCAGGTGGGCCTTGGCGCGCTGCAGGCCGGCGGCGACAGACTCCGCGCGTTCCAGCGCCACGCCGGCGGCCAGCACGTCGCCGAGGACGAGGTGGCAGATGCGCGAGGTCATCGGCGTGTAGACCTCGCTGTCCTCCTCGACGTCGGAGAACACGCAGACGTCGGCCAGCCGGGCCAGCGGCGACCCGCTGTGGGTCAGCGCCAGCACGCTGGCGCCGCTGCCACGGGCCAGCGTGGCGGCGGCCAGCATGTCCCAGGTGCGGCCGCTGTTGGACACGAGCACGGCCACGTCGCCGGGCCGGAGCAGGGCGGCGGACATGCTGAAGACGTGCGAATCGGAGTAGGCCGTGGTGGGAATGCCCAGGCGGAAGAATTTGTGCTGGATGTCGAGCGCGACGATGCCGGAGTTGCCGCAGCCGTAGAACTCGATGCGCCGGGCGCTGGCCAGCAGGCGGATCGCGTGCTCGATCTGGTCGGCGGACAGCGCGTTGCGCACGCTCATCAGCGTGGCGATGGTGCGGTCGAACACCTTGCCGGCGATGTCGGCCGGGCGGTCGCTGGCTTCCACGTCCTGGTGGACGAACGGCGTGCCGCCGCCGACGTTCTGGGCGAACTGGAGCTTGAATTCCTTGAAGCCGTCGTAGCCCAGCGCGGCGCAGAAGCGGGCGATGGTGGGCTGCGAGACGCCGGCGCGCTCGGCCAGTTCCGGCATGGTCAGGCGGATGACGCTGGCGCCGTGGCGGGCCACATAGTCGGCCAGCCGGCGTTCGGACGGGCGTAGCGTGTCGTAGACGGCGAGGATTCTGTCGCGCATGGTGAGGGTCGGACGGGAGGTCGTGCGTGGGTGTCGTACCGGGCTTCTGGTTGTACCGGGCTTCGAGCTTCAGCTTCTCGGCTTCGGTATGCAGCCCTGAATTTTGTAGAGATTCTACACATTTGAATCATGAAATCGAACCATTGTTGCGTGACGTCGCCCTCCGGATTTACCCGGATTCCGCTGAAATTTGCGCGTATAACGCCATTTCGCCGCCGAGGCAAGGCTTCCGGGCGCCTCCCGGCCGTGGCTATAATGTAGAAAATCTACAGATTCGGACGGCCTGCCGCCTGCATTGACTGCTCGTCCGGATCGCCCCACGAGGACCCATTCCGCCATGACCCAAGCCGCCAGTGGCAATGTCCGCGCCGAAATCTCGGCCGTGACCCAGCGCATCATCGAACGTAGCCGCACCAGCCGCGCCGCCTACCTGGCGCGCTGCGCGCGCGCGCAGCAGGACCTCGGGCCGCTGCGCGGCATGTCGTGCGCCAACCTTGCCCATGGCTATGCGGCGCTGCCGGCCGACGACAAGCTCAAGCTGCGCGTCGAGCATGCGCCGAACCTCGGCATCGTCACCGCCTACAACGACATGCTGTCGGCGCACCAGCCCTACGAGCGCTACCCGGCCGTGATCCGCGAGGCCGCCCGTGCCGTGGGCGCCGTGGCGCAGGTGGCGGGCGGGGTGCCGGCCATGTGCGACGGCATCACGCAGGGCAATGCCGGCATGGAGCTGTCGCTGTTCTCGCGCGACGCCATCGCCATGGGTACCGCCGTGGCGCTGTCGCACAACACGTTCGATGCCGCGCTGATGCTGGGCGTCTGCGACAAGATCGTGCCCGGCCTGCTGATGGGCGCGCTCCAGTTCGGCCACCTGCCGGTCGTCTTCGTTCCGGCAGGCCCCATGGCGTCGGGCCTGTCGAACAAGGAAAAGGCGCGCGTGCGGCAGCTCTACGCCACGGGCCAGGTGGGCCGGGATGCGTTGCTGGAGGCCGAATGCGCGGCCTACCACGGCGCGGGTACCTGCACGTTCTACGGTACCGCCAACAGCAACCAGTTCCTGATGGAAGTCATGGGCCTGCACATGCCGGGCGCGGCGTTCGTGCATCCGGACAGCGGCCTGCGCGATGCGCTGACCACGGCGGCGGCACAGCGGGCGCTGGCGCTGATCGCCCGCGGGCGCGAGTACACGCCGCTGGCGCAGATCGTCGACGAGCGCGCCATCGTCAACGCCATGGTGGGCCTGCTGGCCACGGGCGGGTCGACCAACCATACGATTCACCTGGTCGCCATGGCGCGGGCGGCCGGCATCCTGATCGACTGGAACGACTTCGACCAGCTCTCGGCCGTGACGCCGCTGCTGGCGCGGGTCTATCCCAACGGGTCGGCCGATGTGAACCACTTCCACGCGGCCGGCGGCGTGGCCTTCGTGATCGGGCAACTGCTGGACGCCGGGCTGCTGCACGAGGACGTCAACACCGTGGTCGGGCGCGGGCTGGCCCGCTACACCGAGGAACCGGTCATGACCGACGGCAAGCTGCGCTGGCGCGACGGGCCGACCACGAGCGGCGATACCGCCGTGCTGGCGCCCGCGTCGGCGCCGTTCTCGGACGAGGGCGGACTACGGCTGATGGCCGGCAACCTCGGACGCGGCGTGATCAAGGTCTCGGCCGTGTCCGACGAACACCGCGTGGTCGAGGCGCCGGCGCGCGTCTTCGATTCGCAAGAGGCGCTGCAGGCTGCCTTCGAGGCCGACGAGCTGAACCGCGACGTCGTGGCCGTGGTGCGCTTTCAGGGGCCGAATGCCAATGGCATGCCCGAACTGCATCGGCTGACGCCGGCGCTGGGCGCGCTGCAGGATGCGGGCCACAAGGTGGCGCTGGTGACCGACGGGCGCATGTCCGGCGCGTCCGGCAAGGTGCCGGCCGTGATCCACGTCGGCCCCGAGGCGCTGGCCGGTGGCCCGCTGGCGCGCGTGCGTGACGGCGACATCATCCGCGTCGATGCGGTGGCCGGGACGCTCGAACTGGTGGGGGACGCCGCCGCGCAGCAGGCGTTCGCGGCCCGTCCGGCCGCGCCGGCACCGGCCGACCCGTTCGCGGACTTCAGCATGGGTCGCGGGTTGTTCGGCCTGTTCCGACGCCACGCCCGCATCGCCGAGGAGGGCGGCAGTGCGCTGGACCTGTCCGAGGCCGACGCGGCTGTCCAAACGGACGCCGCCGTCGCACAATAGGCGCCGTCAGGCGCCGGCTTTCTTCCGAAACTTCGTATTCCCCGGCCAGTGTGTGCCGGGGCACCGCCGTGCCGCGCCGCACGTGGCCGGCGGCTACCGACAAGGGTGGCAACACCACCCGACACCATGTTCGATGGAGCAGACATGATCTATATCCTGATGGGCGTTTCCGGCAGCGGCAAGACCACGGTCGGCCAGTTGCTGGCGCAGCAACTGCACTGCGGCTTTCATGACGCCGACAGCTTCCACAGCGAGGCCAACAAGGCCAAGATGCACGCCGGCGTGCCGCTGACCGACGAAGACCGCTGGCCGTGGCTGGACGCCATGCGCGCGGCCATCGACACCGCCCGCGCCGAAGGCCGGACCCACGTGTTCACCTGCTCCGCGCTGCGCCAGGCCTACCGCGACCGCCTGACCCCGCCCGACGGCGGCGTGACGTTCGTGTTCATGAAGGGCGATGCGGCAACGATCGGCAGCCGGCTGTCGGTCCGCTCGGACCATTTCTTCAACCCGGCGCTGCTGCAGAGCCAGTTCGACACGCTCGAAGAACCGCACGACGCGCTGGTGCTGGATATCCGCCGCCCGCCCGAGGCGCTGGTGCAGGACATCCTGACCAAGTGCCCGCCGGATTCGGTGTCGTGCGGGAGAGGGGAGCAAGCCAGGCCGTAGGACCTGCCACCCCCACCCCCTGGCGCGCATCTTGCTAAACCGTTCCGCGTACCCCCAACCCTGCCAGATGCGTGCCCCTTGCGGGTTTGGCCGGTACGGATATGCTTCAAGCGTCGACTCGACGAGGCATCGATAACAAGGGCGGCTGGCGGTATGGCCGTGCGGGACGGGACCGGTAGCTGGCTGGCGGCACGGCCCGGGCGGCGGGCGCCCACATCCACGAAGGAGCGGCCATCATGGCGGCGCGGTTTTTCGACGAGATGCTGGAAGGGCGGGAGGACGGCACGGTGCCGGCCATCGAGGCCGGGCAGGCGTTGCCGCAGGGCGCGGTGCGGCCCCATTACCGGAGCTTTGCCGACTGGCTGGGCCGGCAGTCGGCGGCCACGATGGACAACAAGCGTGCCGAGGCCGACCTGATCTTTCGCCGGGTGGGCATCACGTTCGCGGTCTACGGCGACAAGGACGAGTCCAACAGCGGCACCGAGCGGACCATTCCGTTCGACGTGATCCCGCGCGTGTTTCCGGCCAGCGAATGGGCCACGCTGGAGCGCGGCCTGCGCCAGCGCGTGGCGGCGCTGAACCGGTTCATCCACGACATCTACCACGGGCAGGACATCATCCGCGCGGGCGTGATCCCGCCGGACCAGATCTACAACAACGCCCAGTACCGGCCCGAGATGCTCGGCATCGACGTGCCGCGCGACATCTACGCCCATGTGGCCGGCATCGACGTGGTGCGCGCCGGCGAGGGCGAGTTCTACGTGCTGGAGGACAACCTGCGCGTGCCGTCCGGCGTGTCGTACATGCTGGAAAACCGCAAGATGATGATGCGGTTGTTCCCGGAACTGTTCGCGCGCAACCGCGTGGCGCCCGTGGCCCACTACCCGGACCTGCTGCTCGACATGCTGCGCAGCGTGTCGCCGCAGAACATCGCCGATCCCACCGTGGTCGTGCTCACGCCGGGCATGTACAACTCCGCCTACTTCGAGCACGCCTTCCTGGCCCAGCAGATGGGCGTGGAGCTGGTGGAAGGCAGCGACCTGTTCGTCGACGATGACCACCTGTACATGCGCACCACGCAGGGCCCGCAGCGTATCGACGTGATCTACCGCCGCGTGGACGACGACTTCCTGGACCCGCTGGTGTTCCGGCCGGACTCGGCGCTTGGTGCCGCCGGGCTGCTGTCGGTCTACCGGGCCGGCAACGTGACCATCTGCAACGCCATCGGCACCGGCGTGGCCGACGACAAGTCGATCTATCCGTACGTGCCGGACATGATCCGCTTCTACCTGGGCGAGGAGGCGATCCTGTCCAACGTGCCGACCTACATGTGCCGGCGGCCGGACGACCTGCAGTACGTGCTGGACCACATGGCCGACCTCGTGGTCAAGGAAACGCACGGCGCGGGCGGCTACGGCATGCTGGTGGGGCCGGCGGCCACGAAGGCCGAGATCGCCCAGTTCCGCGAAGTCGTGAAGGCCCGCCCCGAGCAGTACATCGCGCAACCCACGCTGGCGCTGTCCACGTGCCCGACCTATGTGGAATCGGGCATCGCGCCGCGCCACATCGACCTGCGGCCGTTCGTGCTGTCGGGCAAGGAGGTACGCATGGTGCCCGGCGGCCTGACGCGCGTGGCGCTGCGCGAGGGGTCGCTGGTGGTGAATTCGTCGCAGGGCGGCGGCACCAAGGACACCTGGGTGCTGGAGCGCTGATCCATGACCGCCGACCGCCGGGAGAACCTGCCATGCTGAGCCGCACCGCCGACCACCTGTTCTGGATGGCCCGCTACACCGAGCGCGCGGAAAACACCGCGCGGATGCTCGACGTCAACTACCAGACCTCGCTGCTGCCGCAGTCGGCCGAGGTGGCCGAGCAGGGCTGGTGGGCGATGCTAGACATCTCCGAGCTGACCCGCGCCTACGACCACAAGTACGGGCTGCTGCACCGCGACGACGTGATCGACTTCATGGTGCGCGACATGACCAACCCGTCGTCGATCATGAGCTGCCTGCGCGCGGCGCGCGAGAACGCGCGGGCGGTGCGCGGGTCGCTGACGACCGAGGTCTGGGAGACCATCAACACCACGTGGCTGGACGTCCAGCGCATGATCGCCGATGGCGAGCTGCGCGACGACCCGTCGCGCTTCTTCGAATGGGTCAAGTTCCGCTCGCACCTGGCGCGCGGCGTGCAGTTCGGCACGATGCTCAAGGACGACGCGTTCCACTTCATGCGGCTGGGCACGTTCCTGGAGCGGGCCGACAACACGGCGCGGATTCTTGACGTCAAGTTCCAGGCGTCGGCGCGCGAGCACGGCGACCTGGACCCGAACCGCGAGCAGAACGACTTCTACCACTGGGCCGCCGTGCTGCGGTCGGTCTCGGGCTTCGAGGTCTACCGCAAGATCTACCGTGCCGTCATCACGCCGCAGCGCGTGGCCGAGCTGCTGATCCTGCGGCCGGACATGCCGCGCTCGCTGGTGTCCAGCCTGGACGAGGTGGTGGCGATCCTGGCGCTGGTGCGCAACCAGCAGTCGGCCGAGACCGAGCGCCAGGCTGGTAAACTCCACGCCGACCTCAAATACGCGCGCATCGACGACATCTTTGCCGTCGGGCTGCACGCCTTCCTGACCAGCTTCCTCGAACGCATCGGTGACCTCGGCAACGGCATCAGCCAGGACTTCCTGGTGCCGCTGCTGGCGGCCTGAGCGCGACCCGGGTGCCGGGCACGCCACGTCGCTGGCCGGCAGGGCGGCAAGGCGTGCCATGTGCGCGATACGCAACGTGAAATACAAGATCCACCACAACACCGTCTACCGATACACCGAAGCGGTCCGCCGCAGCGTGCATGAGCTGCGGCTGGCGCCGCGTTCGGGGCCGCTGCAGTCGGTCGAGACGTGGCAGCTTTCGGCGCCGGGCAACCTGTCCGAGGCGCGCGACGGCTTTGGCAACATCGTCCACAACTTCACGATGACGGGCCCGGCCCATACGATCGCCATCGCGGCGTCAGGCGAGGTGGATGTGACGGCGGGCGAAGGTGGCGACCACCGCGCATTCGTCGATGTGCCCGTGCCTGGCGAGTCGCGCGTGTCGCCGCTCTACTTCATGGCCGGCACGCCACTGACCGAGGCGCCGGCCGACATGCGCGCGTTCGCCGCGCCGTACCTGGCGGCCGGCCACGACGCCCCGGCGCTGGTGGCACTGGCCGGCGGCATTGCCGACCGGGTGCGCTACCAGGCCAATACGACCCATGTCGGCACGTCGGCCGCCGAGGCGTTCCGCGAAGGCAGCGGCGTCTGCCAGGACCAGGCCCAGGTGATGGTGGCGGCCTGCCGGTCGCTCGGCATCCCGGCGCGCTATGTCAGCGGTTACTTCTACGACCCGGCCGCCACGGCACTGGCCAGCCACGCCTGGGCCGACGTCTGCCTGGACGCGGCGCAGGGCCTGTGGTGCAGCATCGACGTCACGCACCGTTGTGTGACGGACGCGCGCCATGTGCGGCTTGCCGTGGGGCGCGACTACGCGTCGGCCGCACCGATCCGGGGCATCCTGGAAGGCGGCGCCGGCGAGACGCTGGAAGTCGATATCTCGATCACGCCCGTTTCCTGACGGTTGTTCCGCCCGCTCCGGGGGGCGGGCGCCGGGCAGAATGTCCGCGCGCCGTTCAAACGCTTGACCCCCAGGGCTTCCCCATTTCCGCGACCGGCTAGAATGCAAGCTTGCCGTCGCCAACCATTGATACTCATGACGTATTGCGTAGCCATGCGGCTCGATGCCGGCCTGGTATTCCTGTCCGATTCCCGCACTAACGCCGGCGTGGACGCCATTTCCACGGCCCGCAAGATGACCGTCTTCGAGGAACCGGGCGACCGCGTGATGGTGCTGATGACGGCCGGCAACCTGGCCATCAGCCAGTCGGTGCGCCAGTTGCTGGCCGAGGCGCGCGACGAGAAGCGGTCGCTCTGGACGGCCCGCGACATGTTCGAGGCCGCCTCCATCGTCGGCGACGCCGTGCGCGCGGTGCACAAGCGCGACGCCCACGCGCTGCGCGAGGCCGGCATCGACTTCAACGTCAGCATGATCTTTGGCGGCCAGATCCGTGGCGAGCGCCACCGGCTGTTCAACATCTACGCGGCGGGCAACTTCGTCGAGGCCACGCCCGAGACCTGCTATTTCCAGATTGGCGAGGCCAAGTACGGCAAGCCGATCGTCGACCGCGTGGTGTCGCCGTCGCTGCCGCTGGGCGAGGGCGCCAAGTGCGCGCTGATCTCGATGGATTCGACGCTGAAGTCGAATATCTCGGTGGGCCTGCCGCTGGACCTGCTGGTCTACGAGGCCGATTCGCTGCGCGTGACGCGCTTTGTCAACATCGACGAGAAGAACGCCTACTTCCGGATGATCCGCGACACCTGGGGCCATCGCCTGCGGCAGGTCTTTGGCGAAATCAGCAACCCCGAGTGGGACGCCACCCAGCCGGCCGAATTTCCGCTGGCCCGCGACGACGTGGACCGCTGGGGCCAGCCGGTGCGCGCGCGCCGCGAGCGGTAGGGCGGCCGGCGGCCGACGCCCGGCGGGTAGAAGGATTCCCCTACGCGCCGGACGGGTCGGGGGCCCCGAACGGCGCGGGCGCGGCATTACACTCTGCGGCGATCCTTATCTTCCCCACGCCATCGCCCCCATGCGCGACCTCCTGCTGTTCTCCCATGCCAACGGGTTCCCCGTGCCGACCTACCGCAAGCTGTTCGGCGCGCTCGAAGACGAATTCGAGATCCGCGCGGTCGAGCGCTATGGCCACGACCCGCGCCTGCCGGTCACGCGCGAATGGCCGAACCTCGTCGAGGAACTGCTGCGCGAGATGGCGCAGGCCCGTCGCGGCGGCGACGATCCGCGCAAGGTCTGGCTGGTCGGCCATTCGCTGGGCGGCTTTCTGTCGCTGATGGCGGCACTGCGCGATCCCCGGCACGTGCGCGGCGTGGTCATGCTCGATTCGCCGATCATCGCCGGCTGGCGGGCGTCGCTGCTGCGGGCGTCGCAGGTGCTGGGGCTGGACGAGAAACCCAGCCCGGCGGCGGTGACGAAAAAGCGCCGCACGCACTGGCCCGATGCCGAATCGGTCTGGACTCACTTCCAGGCCAAGCGCAACTTCCAGGTCTGGGACCCCGACGTGCTGCGCGACTATGCCGAACACGGCACCGAGCCTACCGGCCGCGCCGCCGAACGGCGCCTGCGCTTCGACCGCGACGTCGAATACCGGATCTACCGCACGCTGCCGACCAGCCTGGGCCGCCGCGTGGCGCAAGGCGTGCCGGTGCCGGTAGGCTTTGTCGCCGGCACGCGCTCGCGCGAGGTGCGGCAGGTGGGGCTGGGCGCCACGCGCAGGCTCGTCGGCGAGCGCCTGCGCTTTGTCGAAGGCGGCCATCTTTATCCGATGGAACGCCCGCTGGAGACGGCCGGCGTGGTGCGCGACCTGATTGGCGGAATGCGCCAGGCCGAAGGGCAGGCCGGACGCTGAGGGCGGCGCGGCGCGGCCGGGCGGCGCATGCGCCGCAGGCGGCCGGGCAGGGCCCCCGGGACACCCTGTTGTCACAAATTCCGGGTCGGCGGCGCTCGGGCTCTCATGTATAATCCCGATTTCCCCGGCAAGCTCGGTTTATGACCAAATTCGTCTTCGTCACCGGTGGCGTCGTCTCTTCTCTCGGCAAGGGCATCGCTGCTGCTTCGCTCGCGGCCATTCTCGAGTCGCGCGGCCTCAAAGTCACCCTCCTCAAGCTCGATCCCTACATCAACGTCGACCCCGGCACGATGAGCCCCTTCCAGCATGGCGAGGTGTTCGTGACCGAGGATGGCGCTGAAACCGACCTGGACCTTGGCCACTACGAACGCTTCGTGTCGGCCAAGATGCGCAAGTCGAACAACTTCACGACGGGCCAGATCTACGAGTCGGTGATCCGCAAGGAGCGCCGCGGCGAATACCTGGGCAAGACCGTGCAGGTCATTCCCCACATCACCAACGAGATCCAGGCGTTCGTGGAACGCGGCGCGGCCGCTTCGCACGACGGCAAGGCCGACGTGGCGCTGGTGGAAATCGGCGGCACGGTCGGTGACATCGAGTCGCTGCCGTTCCTGGAGGCCGCGCGCCAGATGAGCCTGCGGCTGGGCCGCAACCACTGCGCGTTCGTGCACCTGACGCTGGTGCCGTTCATCGCCAGCGCGGGCGAGCTGAAGACCAAGCCGACCCAGCACTCGGTGCAGAAGCTGCGCGAGATCGGTATCTCGCCCACGGCGCTGCTGTGCCGCGCCGACCGCCCGATCCCGGACGACGAGCGCGCCAAGATCTCGCTGTTCGCCAACATTCCGCAGGACGCCGTGATCTCGGTGTGGGATGCCGACAGCATCTACAAGATCCCGCAGATGCTCAACGAGCAGGGGCTGGACCGCCTGATCTGCGAGGAACTGCGCCTGGACCCGAAGCCGGCCGACCTGTCGATGTGGCAGAAGCTGGTCAATGCGCAGGAAAACCCCGAGCACGAGATCAAGATCGGCATGGTCGGCAAGTACGTCGACCTGACCGAGTCGTACAAGTCGCTGATCGAGGCCCTGCGCCACGCGGGCATGCACACGGCCACGCGCGTCAATATCGAATACATCGATTCCGAGGAACTGGAATCGGGCCACCTGGAAGTGCTGCAGCCGCTGGACGCCATCCTGGTGCCGGGCGGCTTCGGCAAGCGCGGCACGGAAGGCAAGATCCGCGCAATCCAGTACGCCCGCGAGAACAAGGTGCCTTACCTGGGCATCTGCCTGGGCATGCAACTGGCCGTGATCGAGTTTGCCCGCCACGTGGCGAGCATGGCCGATGCCAACTCGACCGAGTTCAACCTGGAGACCGAGCACCCCGTGGTGGCGCTGATCACCGAGTGGGTGGACCGCGAAGGCAAGGTCGAGCAGCGTTCGGCCGAGTCCGACTTGGGCGGCACGATGCGCCTGGGCGCCCAGCGCGTGCCGGTGCAGGCTGGCACCAAGGCCGCGCAGATCTACGGCGCGGAGGTCAACGAGCGCCACCGCCACCGCTACGAGGTCAACAACCACTACGTGCCGCAGCTGGAAGCGGCCGGCATGGTGATCTCGGCGCGTACCCCCACCGAGAACCTGCCGGAAATGATGGAGCTGCCGGCGTCGATGCACCCGTGGTTCGTCGGCGTCCAGTTCCACCCGGAATTCACCTCGACGCCGCGCGACGGCCACCCGCTGTTCAAGGCGTACGTGGAAGCCGCGCTGGCCGCGCAGCAACGTAAGGGCGCCTGACGCCGCGCGACGAAGGAGAGAGAAGCCATGAAACTGTGCGGATTCGATGTCGGCCTCGACAAGCCGTTCTTCCTGATCGCCGGCCCCTGTGTCATCGAGTCCGAGCAGATGGCACTCGACACGGCCGGCCAGTTGAAGGCCATCACGGCCGAGCTGGGCATCCCGTTCATCTACAAGTCGTCGTTCGACAAGGCCAACCGGTCGTCGGGCAAGTCGTTCCGCGGCCTGGGCATGGAGAAGGGTCTGGAGATCCTGGCCACGGTCAAGCGCGAGATTGGCGTGCCGGTGCTCACGGACATCCACGAGATCGACGAGATCAAGCCCGTCGCGGCCGTGGTGGACGTGCTGCAGACGCCGGCCTTCCTGTGCCGCCAGACCGATTTCATCCGCGCCTGCGCGCAGAGCGGCCGGCCGGTGAACATCAAGAAGGGCCAGTTCCTGGCGCCCCACGACATGAAGAACGTGATCGACAAGGCCCGCGACGCCGCGCGCGAAGCCGGCCTGGCCGACGACGTGTTCATGGCGTGCGAGCGCGGGGTCTCGTTCGGCTACAACAACCTGGTCTCGGACATGCGCTCGCTGGCGATCATGCGCGAGACCGGCGCCCCGGTGGTGTTCGACGCGACCCACTCGGTGCAGTTGCCGGGCGGCCAGGGCACCAGCTCGGGCGGCCAGCGCGAGTTCGTGCCGGTGCTGTCGCGGGCGGCCGTGGCCACCGGCGTGGCGGGCCTGTTCATGGAGACCCATCCGGACCCGAGCAAGGCGATGTCGGACGGTCCGAACGCGGTGCCGCTGTCGCGGATGAAGGAACTGCTGGCCGTGCTGAAGGACCTGGACACCCTGGTCAAGCGCGCCGGCTTCCTGGAAGACAACTTCGGCTGGCCGGCCTGCGCCTGACCCAGCCTGCAGTACCCGCCGCCCGCGCCCGCCGCGGGCGGTGTCGCTTCCGGCGACGCGCCGGTATCGAAAGACAATACAAAAGATTCGGAGATAGCGTATGGCCGCCGGCCTTATCATCGCGTACGTCGACGTGACCGACCCCCAGCAGTACGAGCAATACAAGGTGCTTTCCACGCGCGCCATGCAGGCGCACGGCGCCGAGGTGCTGGTGCGCGGCGGCCGGACCGAGCCGCTGGAGGGGGATTGGGCGCCGACGCGCGTGGTCGTGCTGAAGTTCCAGAGCTACGAGGCCGCCAAGGCTTTCTACGACAGCGAGGAATACCTGGCGGCGCGCCGCTCCCGCGAGCACGCGGCAAAGATGAACATGATCGTCGTGGAAGGCGCCTGAGACTTCCACCCGTCATCTTGCACGTAGAAGATTCACGAAGATTCAACAGTCCTGAGAGGAAATATGAGTGCAATCGTAGATATCATCGGTCGCGAGGTGCTGGACTCGCGCGGCAATCCCACGGTCGAGTGCGACGTGCTGCTGGAGTCGGGCGTGATGGGCCGCGCGGCCGTGCCGTCGGGCGCATCGACGGGCTCGCGTGAAGCCATCGAACTGCGTGACGGCGACAAGTCGCGCTACCTGGGCAAGGGCGTGCTGAAGGCCGTCGAGCACATCAACACCGAAATCTCCGAAGCCATCATGGGCCTGGACGCGTCCGAGCAGGCGTTCCTGGACCGCACGCTGATCGAGCTGGACGGCACCGAGAACAAGGGCCGCCTGGGCGCCAACGCCATGCTGGCCGTGTCGATGGCCGTGGCCAAGGCCGCCGCCGAAGAGGCCGGCCTGCCGCTGTACCGCTACTTCGGCGGTTCGGGCGCCATGCAGATGCCGGTGCCGATGATGAACATCGTCAACGGCGGCGCGCACGCCAACAACAGCCTGGACATCCAGGAATTCATGATCATGCCCGTGTCGCAGACCAGCTTCCGCGAAGCCCTGCGTTGCGGCGCCGAGGTGTTCCACGCGCTCAAGAAGATCCTGGCCGACAAGGGCATGTCCACGGCCGTGGGCGACGAAGGCGGCTTCGCGCCGAACTTCTCGTCGAACGAGGAATGCCTGAACACGATCGTCCAGGCCATCGAGAAGGCCGGCTACAAGGCAGGCGAGGACGTGCTGCTGGCGCTGGACTGCGCCGCGAGCGAGTTCTACCACGAGGCCGAGGACGCCTACGCGCTGGAAGGCGAGGGCCTGAAGCTGTCGTCGACGCAGTTTGCCGACTACCTGGCCAACCTGTGCGACAAGTTCCCGATCGTGTCGATCGAGGACGGCATGGCCGAGGGCGACTGGGAAGGCTGGAAGACGCTGACCGACAAGCTCGGCAAGCGTGTGCAGCTGGTGGGTGACGACCTGTTCGTGACCAACACCAAGATCCTGAAGGAAGGCATCGAGAAGGGCATCGGCAACTCGATCCTGATCAAGATCAACCAGATCGGCACGCTGACCGAGACGTTCGCCGCCATCGAGATGGCCAAGCGCGCCGGCTACACCGCCGTGATCTCGCACCGCTCGGGCGAGACCGAGGACAGCACCATCGCCGACATCGCCGTGGGCACCAACGCTGGCCAGATCAAGACTGGCTCGCTGTCGCGCTCGGACCGGATCGCCAAGTACAACCAGCTGATCCGCATCGAGGAAGACCTGGGCGACATCGCCACGTACCCGGGCAAGAGCGCGTTCTACAACCTGCGCTAAGCCCCGGCGCGCGGGTGGCCTGGCCGCCCGCACGCATGAAAAACGCCGCTGCCGGATTGCCGGCGCGGCGTTTTTTTCATCGAAGCTGTGGCGATTGTGCCGATGGCGGACGGCCGGCGCACCGTTGTTGCGCTTTGTAGCGTCTTTTGTTTTGCAATCTTCGGCCGCTTGATGGATCATTGGTGCCCATCGGAAACGTCCGACACGCCCTGACACGCCCTTTCCCTCGCGGCTTTTGCTCCGATGCGCCTGATTTCCCTGCTGCTGTTCGTGCTGTTGCTGGCCATTCAGTACCCGCTCTGGCTGGGCAAGGGCGGCTGGCTGCGCGTCTGGGACCTGAACCGCCAGGTGACCGAGCAGGCTACGCACAACCAGGGCCTGAAGCTGCGCAACGCCAAGCTGGAAGGGGAAGTGAAGGACCTGCAGGACGGCACCGGCGCCATCGAGGAACGAGCCCGCTACGAACTCGGCATGGTCAAGGACGACGAGGTGTTCGTCCAGTTCGTCGCCCCGGCGCCGAAGGTCAGCGCCACGCCGCCGCTGCCGCCGCCCGCGAATTCCGTCGCCGGTCGCGGCGGCCACTAGCCACCAGGGCCACCAAGCGGGCGGGCCGCTGCCGGCCCCGCCTCCTCCATCAAACCGGTATGCCGGTTACCACCAGCCGTACGGGTAGCCGCCCCAGCCGTAGCCGCCGTAGCCCGGTGTGCTGAATCCGACGCCGGCGCCCCAGCCGCTCCCCCATCCGCCCCCGCCCCATCCACCGTAGTAAAGACTCATGCTCGTGTTCGGGTAGGCGTACGCCGCGCGGCTCCATGCCGCGGCCTGCTGCTCGCTGGCCATCACGGCGGCCTGCTCGCGCAGGATCTGCTGGTTCAGCGTGGCCAGCCGCTCGCGCTCGGCGTCGTTGAGCGGGGCGGGCGGGGTGGACCCCGGCGCCAGGCGCGCCGTGGCGGGCACGCCGTTCACATCGCGCGGCACCGGCGCCGCGCAGCCGGCCAGCACGGCCGCGCCGACGGCCACGGCCAGCAGGGAAGGAAAGATCGCAGTCATGTCGGACTCCGTTCGGCGGCCGGAAAAGCGGGCCTGCCATCGCCAAGCATGCCATTGGACCCGGCGGACCGGGTGTGTGGTTCCGTACGGTGCGCCTGCCTGGCCGATGGTGGGCGCCGGTCTGCCGCATTGCGGAAACGGCGCCGCCCAGGTCAATGCTGCTGCTTCGCCCCGTCGCCGGCACCGGTCGCCACCGGCGACGTGAACAGTTGTGCCGCGTCCACCGGGTCGAACGCATAGCGCTGGCCGCAGAAGTCGCAGTGGATTTCCACCTCGCCGCGCTCGGCGATGATGCCTTCGATCTCTTCCTGGCCCAGCGTCTGCAGCATGCCGGCCACCTTGTCGCGCGAGCACGAGCAGGCGAAGTGCGGCGTCATCGGCTCGAACACGCGCAGGCCGGCGTTCTGCAGTTCTTCCCAGAACAGGCGGCGCAGCAGCGTGTCGGGCGATTCGGCCAGCAGTTCGTCTTCCTTGAGCGTGGCGCCAAGCTGGCAGGCGCGGTCCCAGGTGTCCAGGTCCTGCGGCTGGCCTTCGTCGGTCAGCGCGCTGCCGGTCTCGCCGATGCCCGCGCCGGCCGTGCCGCCATAGGCGGGCAGCTTCTGCAGCAGCATGCCGGCCGCTACCTGGTCGTTCGACGCCAGCCACAGGCGCGTGTCGAGCTGTTCGGACGCCTTCATGTAGTGCTCCAGCACCTCGGTCATCGTCGCCAGCGGGCCGTGCTCGTCGGCCAGCGGCACGATGCCCTGGTACGGCTGCTGGCCCGGCAGCTTGTCCTGCGGGTCCAGCGTGATGGCGAAGCGGCCCTTGCCGTGCACGTTCACAAGCTGCCTGAGCGTGGCGTCGTCGGGCACCTCGGCGCCCTCGGCCAGCTTGGCCGTGGCGCGCAGCGACAGGTCGGACAGGCATTCCACCACCAGCATCCGCACCGGGCCGTCACCGTGCAACTGCATGACCAGCGCGCCGTTGAACTTCAGGTTGGCCGACAGCAGCGCCGCGGCCGCCATCATCTCGCCCAGCACGCGCCGCACGGGCAGCGGGTAGGCGTGGCGGTTCAATACCTCTTGCCACGAGGCCTCCATGCGGACCAGTTCGCCACGCACGGGGGCGGCGTCGAACAGGAATTTCTGGAGCGTATCGGGATTCTGGGAAGCGGTCACGGTTCTGGTCTGTCGGTTGAAAGTGGCGGTCGGCGGGGGTCAGCCGATCCGCTTCAGTTGTGTCTTGTAGACGGCCTGGCGCCGGGCATACGTCTCGGCGTTGCGGTACAGGTTGGCCACGTCGTCGTCGGTCAGTTCGCGCACCACCTTGGCGGGCGCGCCCAGGATCAGCGACCGGTCCGGGAACACCTTGTTCTCGGTGATCACCGCGCCGGCCCCGACCAGGCATTCCTTGCCGATCACGGCGCCGTTCAGCACCACGGCCTGGATGCCGATCAGCGAGCCCTCGCCCACCGTGCAGCCGTGCAGCATGGCCTGGTGGCCCACGGACACCTTGTCGCCCAGCGTCAGCGGCCGGCCCGGATCGGTGTGCAGCACAGAGCCTTCCTGGATGTTGGTGTCCTCGCCCACGACGATCGGCTCGTTGTCGCCGCGGATCACCACGCCCGGCCAGGCACTGGCACGCGCCTTGAGCGTCACGTTGCCGATGATGGTGGCCTCGGCCGCCACATAGGCATCCTCGTGAATGGACGGGGCGATATCGCCGAGCTGGTAAAGCGCCATGGGGTCTCCTGCTGAATGTGCGTAATTGGGGATGGCCGCCCCGATTAAAAGAGCCCGATGGGGGCCGGACCGGTGCCGGCGAAGCTCTACAATGGCGGCTTCCCGAATTTTACGCCTATGCCAGTGATCGCACCCGCCGACATCGCTGAAGCGCCACATTCCGCACGCCGGCAGGCGCTGGACGTGCTGTGCATGACCGATGCCCGCGCCAAGGCCGCCGCCGCGCGGGCGCTGTACGCCCGGCTGCAGGCCGGCCAGGACACCATAGTCGATCCTGATGAAGTCCTCGTGGCGGCGCCCGGTGCCGTGCCCGGCCGGCCGGCGCGCCCGGAGCTGGTGCCGCCGATGCGCGTGGAGCGCCGCCGGTCCATCCACACCACGGCGGGCCGCGCGAACATGATCCACGCGCTGTGCCACATCGAGTTCAACGCCATCAACCTCGCGCTGGACGCCGTCTGGCGCTTCGCGGGCATGCCGCACGACTACTACCGCGACTGGCTGCGCGTGGCCGACGAGGAGGCGTACCACTTCACGCTGCTGGCCGACCACCTGCAGACGCTGGGCGCCACCTATGGCGACTTTCCGGCGCACAACAGCCTCTGGGAGATGACCGACAAGACGTCCGGCGACGTGCTCGCGCGCATGGCGCTGGTGCCGCGCACGCTGGAGGCGCGCGGGCTCGATGCCTCGCCGCCGGTGCGTGCCAAGCTGGCCGAGGCCGGCGACGCCGCCGCGGCCGCGATCATCGACATCATCCTGCGCGACGAAGTGGGCCACGTCGCCATCGGCAACCGCTGGTACCGCTGGCTCTGCGCCGGGCGCGGGCTGGAGCCGGTAGCCACCTACGCGCGGCTGGCCGAGCAGTACCAGGCGCCCAAGCTGCGCGGCCCGTTCAATCTCGACGCCCGGCGCGCGGCCGGGTTCGACGACGCCGAACTGGCCTGGCTCGAAGCCTCGGCCGGCTAGCCGGCGCGCTGCGCGGCCTGCTGCGCGCGCTCCTGCTCCATCAGCCGCAGCACGCGGCGCTGGATCTTGCCGGTGGTGGTCATCGGCAACTGGTCGATGAACTCGATGGCCTTGGGGTACTCGTACGGCGCCAGCTGGCCGCGCACGTGCTGCTGCAGCTCGGCCACCAGCGCCGCGTCGTTGTCGAACGACCGCGCCACGGCCGGCGTCAGCACGATGAACGCCTTGACGATGGCACCGCGCTCCGGGTCCGGCGACGGCACCACGGCGCAGTTCGATACGGCCGGATGCTTGAGCAGGCAGTTCTCGATCTCGCTGGGGCCGATGCGGTAGCCCGACGACTTGAACACGTCGTCGGCGCGGCCCTGGTACCACAGGTAGCCGTCGGCGTCGATGCGCGCCAGGTCGCCCGTGCGGCCCCAGCGCAGCCCGTCGTATTCCGAATACTTGCCGGCCGTGGCGGCCTCGTTCTTCCAGTAGCCCAGGAAGAAGACCGGGTCCGGATGGCCGTGGATGTCGGTGGCGCAGACCGCCACCTCGCCGTCCTCGCCGGGCGGGCAGGGCCGGCCGTCCTCGTCGATCACGGCCACGCGGTGGCCGGGGTAGGGCCGCCCCATCGATCCCGGCCGCGCCGGCCAGCCGAGCCGGTCGTCGTCGTACTGCGCCGTGCAGTTGCCCACGATGTAGTTGATCTCGGTCTGGCCGAACATCTCGTTGACGATCACGCCGAGCGCGTCGCGGCACCACGAGAACACGGTTTCGCCCACGGCCTCGCCGGCGCTCATGATCGCGCGCAGCTTGAGATCATATTTTTCCGAAGGCGCCGGGCATGCCTTCATCATCTGCTTGAGCGCCGTGGGGAACAGGAACGTGTTGGTCACGCCGTAGCGCGCCAGCAGCTCGAACGCGCGCTCGGCCGAAAACCGGCCCTGGTAGCCGACGATGGGCCGGCCGAAGTAGAGCGCCGGCATCAGCGCATCCCACAGGCCGCCGGTCCAGGCCCAGTCGGCGGGGCTCCAGAACACGTCGTCGTCCTGCGGATACCAGTTCTGCGAGCAGACAAAGCCGGTCAGGTTGCCGATCAGCGCGCGGTGCGGGATCAGCGCCCCCTTGGGCGGCCCGGTGGTGCCGCTGGTGTAGATCAGCACCGCCGCTTCGTCGGCCTTGGTCTGCTCGGCCGTGAAGGCGGGCAGTTGCGCGGCCAGCAGCGCATCCCAGTCCAGGTCGCCGCGCCCGGTGGCGTCGCCCACGCCGATGATGGTCTGCAGCGTCGGGCAGTTGGGGCGGGCGGCCAGCAGGTTGTCGATCGACGTCTCGTCGGCAATGGCCACGCGCGTCTCGCTGTGGTCGATCCGGTAGGACAGCGCCTCCGGGCCGAACAGCATCGACAGCGGCATGGCGATGGCGCCAAGCTGGTACACGGCCATGCCGGCGATCACGGTCTCGATGCGCTGGGGCATGACGATGGCCACGCGGTCGCCGCGCTGGACGCCCAACTCGCGCAGCGCGCGGGACAGCCGGTTGGCCTCGGCCTGGATATGGGCGTAGGGGTATGCCGCGCGGCGCCCGTCCTCGTGCTCGGTGTACACGGCAATGCGGTCGGCCGTGGCCGGGTCGCGCGCCCAGCGGCCGCAGCAGACTTCGGCCAGGTTGAAGAACTCGGGCACGTTCCAGTGGAACGCGTCATGCAGCGCGTGATAGTCGTCACGGCGCGTGGCCGGCAGGGCGGTCATGCGGTTGTCTCCAATGTTCTCGATCGTCCGGCGCGCCTTTCGTAGCCGTTTGGCTATAATCCGGCGAGCGAACGATCGTTCTATTTTTATCCGGGCCGCCGCGTGGCCAAGGCTGCGCGCGCATCAGAAGACCCGGGCACAGAGGGTAGACACCATGACCATCACGGAAACTTCGCGTTCCGAATTTATCACGCTGCGCGGCCTGCGCACGCACGTCCGCCACTGGGGCCAACCCGGGGCGCCCAAGCTGTTCATGCTGCACGGCTGGATGGACGTGGCCGCGTCGTTCCAGTTCCTGGTCGACGCCTTCACGCGCGACTGGCACGTGATTGCGATGGACTGGCGCGGGTTTGGCGAGACCGACTATCCCACGCGCTACCCGGGCACCCGCTCGTACTGGTTCCCCGACTACGTGGCCGACCTGGAGGCGCTGCTGGACCACTACCAGCCCGACGGGCAGGTGGACCTGGTGGGCCACAGCATGGGCGCCAACGTGGTGTGCATCTACGCCGGCGTGCGGCCCGAGCGGGTGCGGCGCGTGGTGGACCTGGAAGGCTTCGGCCTCACGCGCACCCGCCCCGAGCAGGCGCCGGGCCGGCTGGCGCGCTGGCTGGACGAACTGCGCACGGCGCCGGAACTGAAGACCTACGAGAGCGAGGCCGCCGTGGCGGCGCGGTTGCAGAAGACCAACCCGCGCCTGCCGGACGACCGAGCGGCGTTCCTGGCCGCGCACTGGTCGCGCCGCAACGACGCGGGCCGCTGGGAAATCCTGGGCGACGCGGCCCACAAGATGACCAACCCCACGCTGTACCGCATCGACGAGATCATGGCGATCTGGGCCCGAGTCACCGCGCCCGTGCTGCACGTGGAAGCGCGCGATTCGGCCACGCTGGTCCATATCGCCCACAAGCAGAGCATCGAGGAGTTCAAGGAACGCTTTCGCGCCTTCCCGGACTTCCGCGAGGTGTTCGTCGACGACGCCGGGCACATGCTGCACCACGACCAGCCAGCGGTGGTGGCGAGGTTGATCGAGGAATTTCTGGCGTAAGTACGATCTTCGCCAGGTTTGTTTCCCTTCCCCGCACGGCGGGAGAGGAAAGCTGAACCCAATCCCTTACCCGTGCGTCAGCTTTTCCTTGAGCGCTGCGTTGTTGCTCGTGTGCACGTGCACGAGCGCCTTGTCGGGGAAGGCGTAGTGGTAGGCCTTGCGCAGGGCCAGCGCGGCTTCGTGGAAGCCGGAGAGAATCAGTTTCTGCTTGTTCGGATAGACCGCGATGTCGCCGGCCGCGAAGATGCCGCGGCGGGACGTTTCGTAGGTGGTCGTGTCGTCGATCTGGATGCGGCCGGCGCGCATGGCCAGGTCCCAGTGGGCGATGGGCCCGGGCTCGGAGACCAGCCCGTACAGCGCGACGAGTTCGTCGGCCGGCACCGTGTGGTCGCCGTCGCGGGTCTTGATGCCGGCCTCGGTCAGCGCGCCCGACGCGTCGGTCTGCAGGCTGCCGAGCATGCCGACGACGAAATCCATCTCGCCGGCGTCCACGGCCGCGCGCATGGCGGCCACGGTGTGGTCCGCCGCGCGAAAGCCCTCGCGCCGGTGCAGCAGCGTGACGCGCGCGGCCACGCCGCGCAGGGCCAGCGCCCAGTCCAGTGCCGAATCGCCGCCGCCGGCCACGATCACGCGCTTGCCGGCAAAGCGCGACAGGTCGCGCACGGCGTAGTGCACGTGGCGGTCTTCCAGCGCCGCCGCCTCGGGCAGCGACACGCGCTGCGGCGCGAAGGCCCCGGCGCCGGCGCAGATCAGCACCGCCGCCACGTCGAACCGCTTGCCGCCGTCGGTTGTCACCAGCAGCCGCGGATGGCCGTCGGCGCCCGTGGTGTCGCTGACCGACTGCGCGCGCTGTCCGAAATGCATGGGCTGGGCAAACGGCGCGCATTGTTCGAGCAGCCGGTCCACCAGTTCCTGCGCCAGGCAGCCCGGCACGGCCGGGATGTCGTAGATCGGCTTTTCGGGATAGAGCTCGGTGCACTGGCCGCCGGCGCGGTCCAGCACGTCGATCAGCTCGCACCTGAGCCCGAGCACGCCGGCCTGGAACGCCGCGAACAGGCCCACGGGGCCGGCGCCGACGATCAGCACGTCGGTCTGGATGGTTTCCGGGGTCGGGGTGGCGTGGGCGCTGGGCGTGGAGGACATGGCGGAACAGGCGGTCGAGGCGGTTGCAACAAGGCCCCCATCATACCGCGCGGGCTGCCGCAATCCGGACACGCCACCGCTGGCGGCAGGGCTAAAAAACCCTTCCGGGAGTAGAATGGCAGCCATGCAAAATGCCCACGCCGTCAACGCCGACCTGCACTGCCATTCCACCGTGTCCGACGGGATGCTGCCCCCGTCCGAGGTGGCCGCGCGGGCGCATGCCGGAGGCGTGGCGTTCTGGGCCCTGACCGACCACGACGAGGTGGGTGGCCAGACCGAGGCGCGCGCCGCCGCCGAGGCGCTGGGCATGCGCTACGTGCCCGGCGTCGAGATTTCCGTCACCTGGGCCGGGCAGACCGTCCACATCGTCGGCCTGCAGATCGACCCGTTCAACGCCGACCTGATCGATGGCCTGGCACGCACCCGCGATGGCCGGGCCCGCCGCGCGCAGGACATCGGCGAGGCGCTGGCGAAGGTGGGCATCCCCGATGCCTACCAGGGCGCGCTGCGCTACGTCGGCAATCCGGACCTGATCTCGCGCACGCACTTCGCGCGCTGGCTCGTGGACGAAGGCCGCTGCAAGACCATCGGCGACGTGTTCAGCGAGTACCTGTCCGAGGGCCGGCCGGGCTTCGTGCCGCACCGCTGGTCGTCGCTGGCCGAGGCCGTGGGCTGGATCCGCGGCGCGGGCGGCATCGCCGTGATGGCCCACCCGGGCCGCTACAACTACACGCCGCTGCAGCACGACGCGCTGTTCGACGAATTCACGCAGCTCGGCGGCCGGGCCGTCGAGGTGGTGACCGGCAGCCATACCCCGGACCAGTTCCGCCGCTATGCCGACGTGGCGCGCCACTACGGCCTGCTGGCCTCGCGCGGGTCTGATTTCCACGGTCCCGGCGAAGGCCGCGTGGAAATCGGCACGCTGCCCCCGCTGCCGTCGGACGTGACGCCGGTCTGGCACGACTGGTAAGCTGATCCGTCCCGACTTTCCGCGCCTTCCATGTCCCAGTATTTCGAGATCCATCCCGACAACCCCCAGGCGCGGCTGGTCAAGCAGGCCGCGCAGATCCTGCAGAAGGGCGGCCTGATCGCGCTGCCCACCGATTCCAGCTACGCGCTGGCCTGCCAGCTCGACGACAAGTCGGCCGTGGAGCGGCTGCGCCGGCTGCGCGGCATCGACGAGAAACACCACCTGACGCTGATGTGCAGCGACCTGTCGGAACTCGGCAACTTCGCCCGGGTCGATAACCGCCAGTACCGCTGGATCAAGGGCGCCACGCCGGGGCCGTACGTGTTCATCCTGGAAGCCACCAAGGAAGTGCCGCGGCGGCTGTCGCATCCGGCCCGCAAGACCATCGGCGTGCGCGTGCCCGGACATGCGATTCCGCTGGCGCTGGTGGCCGAGCTGGGCCAGCCGCTGATTTCCGCGACGTTGCAGATGCCCGGGGACGAGGCGCCGATGAACGAGCCGTCCGAGATCCGCGCCCGGCTGGAAAAGCAGCTCGACCTGGTGATCTGCGGCGGCCCGGCGCCGGCCCAGCCGACCACCGTGATCGACCTGACCAGCGGCGAGCCCGAACTGGTGCGGGCCGGGCGGGGCGACGTCGAGCGCTTCGGCCTGACGGCCGCCGCCTGATTACCTGATCCCGCAGCCGTGGCGCGCCATGTTTCCGTCGGCCCGCCATTTTTGATACATACCGCACACCCGCGGACATGCCGGACAGCCTTGCGCGCCGGCGGCCCGATAGAATAGCCCGCATGGATTCCTCGATCGTCCAGACCCTCGCCGTATATGCGCTGCCCGTGCTGTTCGCCATCACGCTGCACGAGGCCGCCCACGGCTACGTGGCCAAGTATTTCGGCGACAACACCGCCTGGCTGCTGGGCCGCGTGAGCCTGAACCCGGTGCGCCATATCGACCCGATCGGCACCGTGGCCGTGCCGCTGCTGCTGTATTTCCTGACGGCCGGGCAGTTCGTGTTCGGCTTTGCCAAGCCGGTGCCGGTGGTGTTCAGCCACCTGCGCAACCCGCGCTGGCACGGCATGTGGGTGGCGCTGGCCGGCCCGGCCAGCAATATCGCGCAGGCGTTTCTGTGGGCGCTGGTGGCCGTGGGGCTGGCGCTGGCCCAGGTGCAGGAGCCGTTCTGGGCCCAGATGGCGCGGGCTGGCATCCTGGTCAATGCCGTGGTGGCCGCGTTCAACCTGTTCCCGATCCCGCCGCTCGATGGCGGCCGCGTGCTGACCGCATTCCTGCCTCAGTCGATGGCCGCCGCCGTGGCTCGCATCGAGCCCTATGGCATCTTCATCGTGCTGGCGCTGGTGGCCGCGGGCGTCATCACGCGGATCTGGATGCAGCCGGTGATGACCGCGCTGCTGTCGCTGGTGGAGTTCATGCTGCGGCCGGTGCTGATGATCCTCCAGTAGCGGCATACCCGCCGCCCGCCGTTTCCCATATCCCGATTCTTCGCCGCGCATGACCCCGACGCATCCGCCACTTGCCGCGCCATCCCCCTGGCTGACCCGCTGGGCCCACCTGATCCGGCCCGGCGGCCGGGTGCTTGACCTGGCCTGCGGCAGCGGGCGCCATGCCGCCTGGCTGGCCGGCCAGGGGTTTGCGGTGCTGGCCGTGGACCGCGATGCCGACGCCGTGGCGGGGCTGCCCGCCGGCGTGCAGGGGCGCGTGGCGGACCTGGAGCAGGGCACCTGGCCGCTGGCCGATGACGGCCCGTTCGACGCCGTGGTGGTCACCAACTACCTCCATCGCCCGCTCTGGCCGCACCTGCTGGACGCGTTGGCGCCGGGCGGTGTGCTGGTCTACGAGACCTTCGCGGCCGGCAACGAGACGGTCGGCAAGCCGTCGCGGCCCGATTTCCTGCTGCGGCCGGGCGAATTGCTCGATGTGGTGCGCGGCCGGCTGCGCGTGGTGGGTTACGAGGACGGCACGCTGGAATCGACCCGCACCGCCTTCGTCCAGCGGCTGTGTGCCGTGCGGGAGGCGCCGGGCGGCCATTCCGACGGCGCGCCGCCGCGCTACCGGCTGCCCGGCTGAGGCGCCGGGGGCGCACCGCGCGGGGCGGCGCCGCTGTCAGCGAGACGGCCCCGCCACACGTTACGCCCGTTAACGTTTTCCCTCATTGATAGGGGGTCCGGAGCCCCTGACGGTTCCGGTACAATCCCGGTTGTCCGAATTTCCCGAATTCCCTGAGATATGACACAGATTACCGGCAGCATCGTGGCCATCGTCACCCCGATGCATGAGGACGGCAGCCTGGACTACCCGGCCCTGCGCAACCTCATCGACTGGCATGCGGCGGAAGGCACCGATGGCATCGTGATCGTGGGTACCACGGGCGAGTCGCCGACGGTCAACGTCGAGGAACACTGCGAGCTGATTCGCGTGGCGGTGGAGCAGTCGGCCGGCCGCGTGCACATCATCGCGGGTACGGGCGGCAATTCCACGCGCGAGGCGATCGAGCTGACCGCTTTTGCCAAGCGGGTGGGTGCCGATGCGTCGCTGCAGGTCGTGCCGTACTACAACAAGCCGACCCAGGAAGGGATGTACCGCCATTTCCGCACCATCGCGGAAGCCGTGGACCTGCCGGTGGTGCTCTACAATGTGCCCGGCCGTACCGTGGCGGACATGAGCAACGAGACGATCCTGCGGCTGGCACAGGTGCCGGGCATCGTGGGCGTGAAGGAAGCCACCGGCAACATCGACCGGGCCGCGCAGCTCATCAAGGACGCGCCCGAGTCGTTCGCGGTCTACAGCGGCGACGATCCGACCGCCGTCGCACTGATCCTGCTTGGCGGCAAGGGCAATATCTCGGTGACCGCCAACGTGGCGCCGCGCAAGATGCACGAGATGTGCGCGGCCGCCCTGAAGGGCGACGTGGTCACGGCCCGCCGCCTGCACATGGAACTGATCGACCTCAACCGCGCGATGTTCGTCGAGGCCAATCCGATCCCCGTGAAGTGGGCGCTCCAGCAGATGGGCAAGATGGGTGGCGGTATCCGCCTGCCGCTGACCCCGCTGGCGGAAGGCCAGCACGAAACCGTGCGCCGCGCGCTGGCAGCGGCCGGCCTGCTGGGCTGAGATTCGCCGGCTGAACGTTCGGCTATTCGCCGATTCTTGAAACCAGGATTACGTGTCAATGAAACAGAAGCTTAACCGTCGCGGCGCGACGCAGGTTCGCCGTGTCGCAGTGGTTGCGCCCATGCTGGCGCTGACGCTGATTGCCGGCTGCAGCAGCATCAACGAGGCAATGCAGCCCGACAAGATCGACTACAAGTCCCAGGGCAAGAAGACCGCTTCGCTGGATATTCCGCCGGACCTGACGAAGCTCGAAGGCGATCGCCGCTACACCGTGCCCGACGCCGCGGGCACGTCGACGCTGTCGAACTACCAGCAGGCCACCAAGACCCGCGAGGCCGAGCCGGCGACGAACGTGCTGCCGTCCACGCAGGGCATCCGCATGGAGCGCGACGGCAACCAGCGCTGGCTGGTGATCAGCAACGGCATGCGCGCCGACCAGCTCTGGGAGTCGCTGCGCGGCTTCTGGCAGGAAAACGGCTTCCTGCTGACGCAGGACTCGCCGCAGACCGGCATCATGGAAACGGACTGGGCCGAGAACCGCGCCAAGATTCCGCAGGACATCATCCGCAACACGATCGGCAAGGTGTTCGACGGCCTGTACTCGACCTCCGAGCGCGACAAGTTCCGCACCCGCGTGGAGCGGGCCCAGAACGGCCAGCTGGAGGTGTTCATCAGCCACCGCGGCGCGCAGGAACAACTGACCGGCGTGGACAAGTCGACGACGGTCTGGACGCCGCGTCCGGCCGATCCGGAACTGGAAGCCGAATTCCTGTCGCGCCTGGCCCAGCGCCTGGGCGTGCAGAAGGAGCAGGCCACCCAGATGGCCAAGAACCCGACGCCGGTGGGCAACGCCGCCGCGCCGGCACCGGCACCGTCGGCCAGCGCCACCGGCATCGGTGCGGCTGCTGCCACGGGTGCCTCCGGCGACGCCGAAGGCAAGTCTTTCCTGAGCCAGGTCAATGGCACGCCGGCGCTGCAACTGCCGGAGCCGTTCGATCGCGCCTGGCGTTCGGTCGGCCTGTCGCTGGACCGTGTGAACTTCACGGTGGAAGACCGCGACCGCGCCCAGGGCCTGTACTACGTGCGCTACGTCGATCCGAAGCAGGCGGTGGACGATCGCGGCTTTTTCTCGAAGCTGTTCACCAAGGCCAACGACGGCAAGACCGCGAAGAAGTATCGCGTCTCGCTGAAGGGCAGCGGCACGGGCACCACGGTCACCGTGCAGAACGACGCCGGCCAGCCGGAAAACACCGAAGTCAGCAAGCGCATCCTGTCGCTGCTGGACGAACAGCTGCATTGATGTTCGTTTTTTGTTGCAATTTGATGCCGACGGCGCCCGCCGTCGGGCATCGCCCCCGGCGAGCGCATCGATGATGCGCTTTGCTTTTTTGGGCAGCGGCAGCGACGGTAACGCGCTGCTGATCGAGGCTGGCGAGGGCGTCTCCGTGACGCGCGTGCTGCTGGACTGCGGCTTCGGCATCAAGGAGACGTCGCGGCGGCTGGAGCGGCTGGGCGTATCGCCCGACGACCTCGACGCCGTGCTGGTCACGCACGAGCATGGCGACCACGTGGGCTCGGCCTACGCGTTTGCCGCGCGCCACAAGCTGCCCGTCCACACGAGCCACGGCACCTGGCTGGCCACGTCCCATATGCGCGGCGCCGACCAGGCCGACGTGCGCGTCTGCTGCGCCGACCATGTCTTCTCCGTAGGCGGGCTCCAGATCCATCCCTATACGGTGCCGCACGATGCGCGCGAGCCGCTGCAGTTCGTGCTGACCGATGGCGACGCGCGGCTGGGCGTGCTGACCGACGCCGGCATGGAAACGCCCTATGTGACGGCGCGGCTGGCCGGCGTGCACGCGCTGGTGCTGGAATGCAACCACGACCGGGACATGCTGCAGAACTCGGCCTATCCGTGGTCGCTCAAGCGGCGGATCGGCGGCGATTTCGGCCATCTGGCGAACGATATCGCCGGCAGCATCCTGTCGCGGGTTGCCCACACGGGGCTGTCGCGCGTGGTGGCGGCGCACCTGAGCAAGCAGAACAACACGCGGGAACTGGCGGCCGGCGCGCTGGCGGCGGCGCTGGGGGTCTTGCCTGAGGAAATTCTGATCGCGGATCAGGAGGAAGGGCTGGGCTGGCAGCCGGTGCGGGCATAATCGGCGTAGCCGCCGGCGCCGCTAATGTGGAGGCGTCAGATAATCGCCCAAACAAAAAGCCGACCCGAAGGTCGGCTTTTTGTTTTTCGGAAAGATCCGATTACTGCTTGGCAGCCGGAGCCGAAGCGTCAGCAGCCGGGGCCGATGCGTCAGCGGCCGGAGCCGAAGCGTCAGCAGCCGGAGCAGCGGCCGGAGCCGATGCGTCAGCAGCCGGAGCAGCAGCGGCCGGAGCCGAAGCAGCCGTGTCAGCGGCCGGAGCGGCAGCTTCTTCCTTCTTGCCGCAAGCGGCCAGGGCAACAGCAGCCAGCAGGGATGCGATCAGGAGAGACTTCTTCATTGTTCGTCCTTTAACTTTTAATAAAACGAAAACAGGCGATGAATAATTACCGGTAATTATCGCTCTTGTGCTGCAAATATAGGCTCTCCCGGGTGCCGACAGTGCAGTGGTCCACAGTACTAGCCAGCGGGCGATTATATCCGCGTTTTCCCGCCTTGTGTACAGCGAAAATATGCCGGTTCATTCTGTTACGCAAAATTACACACGTGCCGGCGCAAACTGCAACCAGCCCTCCATGGCCCAGTCATGGAACGTGTCCATGAGATCCGGAAGCGCCGCGCACGCGGCCACTTCCGTGGCCGTCAGTTGACGGTGGTCAGCCAGCCTGCGCAGCCATTTTGCTAGCGGCGGGGGCGGCTCGTAGGCTTCGCCGTTCAGGAAGAAGTGCGTGCGATCGTATAGCGCTATGGAAGCCGGAGCAAGGACCACGCCATGCGCCTTGGCCAGCTTCGTGTACTGCTTCAGGCTGATTTCGGCCACCTCGTCGAACTGCACCGACGGCTTGGGCTCAGACAGGTACGACCCCAGGAACTCGGACACCATGCCCGCGTTCCACTTCAGCGACTGCAGCCGCTCGGCCACGGTCTTGGCAAGCCCGGCCGGCAACTGCGCCGGGGTGGCCGTGGCGGCCTCGCCGGCATCGGCGTAGCGGCCATCGAGCCCCTCGTTGTGTTCCACCGTCTCCGACAACCACGCGAGGAAGTGCCCGGCCAGCTCGCGATAGGCGGGCGCACGGAAGCCGATGGAGGCGGTCATGCATTCGCCCTCGGCGATGCCGTCGTGCGCGTACTGCGGCGGCAGGTACAGCATGTCGCCCGGCTCCAGTACCCACTCCTGCTCGGCGCTGAAGTCCGACAGGATTTTCAGCGGCATGTCCGGGATCAAATCGAGCTTGGTCTGCGACGAAATGCGCCAGCGGCGCCGGCCCGATACTTGCAGCAGGAACACGTCATACGAATCGAAGTGCGGACCCACGCCGCCGCCGTCGGTGGCGTAGCTGATCATCACGTCGTCGAGCCGCGCATCGGGCACGAAGCGGAACTGGCTCATCAGCTCGGCCGCGGCCCGGCTGTGCAGGTTCACGCCCTGGACCAGCAGCGTCCACTTGCCAGTCTTGCGTGACGGCAGGTTGTCTTCGGCGAACGGGCCATGTTCGAGCTTCCAGCGGTTGCGAAAGTACGACACCAGGCGTGACTCCACGTCGTCGTGGTCGGCCAGTTCGAAAAGCGCTTCGCGCGACACAGGGGGCACGATTCCGGGCACGGCCTGTCGAATCAGCAACGGTTTGCGGTGCCAGACGTCGCGCATGAAGGCCGCGGGCGTCATGCCCCCGAGCAGCGTGAGCGGTGCGTCGGGATCAAGGGGGCCCGCAGGCAGGGCCTGCGCGTATAATGCGGAATCGCTCATGGAGTCAAGAATTGAAAATCGCTAAGAACACGGTGGTGTCCGTTGTGTACAAGCTGTCGGACGCGCAGGGCAATCTCATCGAGGAATCCGATGAGCCCATGGTCTACTTGCACGGCGGGTATGATGGCACGTTCCCCAAGATCGAGGAAGCGCTGGACGGCCACGACGCCGGCTTCCAGACCGAGCTTCAGCTCGAGCCCGAAGACGCGTTCGGCGACTACGACGCCGAGCTGGTGAAGGTGGAGCCGCGCGACCGTTTTCCCGAGCCGCTCGAAGTGGGCATGCAGTTCGAGGGCGTGCCCGAGGACGGCGACGACGAAGATTCCATCATCTACACGGTGACCGACGTTGCCGAAGACAAGGTGGTGCTGGACGGCAACCATCCGCTGGCCGGCATGGCGCTGCGCTTCTGGCTCAAGGTGTCGGAAGTCCGCGAGGCCACGAGCGAGGAAGTCGAGCACGGCCACGCGCATGGCGCCTCGGGCATCGAGGTCGTTGACGAGGACGAGGAAGAAGGCGGCGAGGGCAACAGCCCGCGCACGCTGCACTGAACCCGTCGAGCGATACGCGACAGGTCATCGCGAACACGAGAAAAGCCGGCTCCCGCCGGCTTTTTTCATTGCTGCGCGCGTGACGCAGGTCAAATCCGGCGGGGTGCCCGTCCGCCGCCTCGTCAATTCGTCCGCGGCCCGTCTTCCAATGCCACCTGGAACACCGACTTCGTGCCGGGCGTGACGGTCAGTTCCACCCAGCGCGACGGGTTGCCGATCGGCAGCGCCACGCGCGTGAAGTTGCCGACGACCTTGCCGGCGGTGTCGCGCAGCGGCTTGTCGACGCTGAAGCCGCTGTCGCTGGCATGCACCAGCAGCACCTGGCCGGCGTACTTGGCCGACAGGTCGCGTAGCTGGCGCTTGAATTCGAGGTAGCCATCGCGCGTGCCGCGCCGCAGGAAGCCGTCGAGCAGCGTCGGCTTGCCGCGCTTTTCCCAGCCGTTGCCGAACTGCGGGTCGGCATGCACCACCACCAGCACGCCCGCCAGGTCGCGCTGGCCCGCGATCGAGAACGCGCGGCCCAGCCACTGGCGATTGGCTTCGCGCCGGTCCTCGAACTCGCCGTTCCGGCCGCCTTCGCTGCGATAGTGGTTGTTGTCGCCGGGCAGGTTGAGGCCGACGACCAGCACGTTGCCGATCATCAGCCGCACGTTTTCGCGGAAGCTGCGGAACATCGCCTGGTCCGACTGGCGCACCACGGGCAGCGTGCGGCGGCCCAGCGTGGTGTCGGCCGGAAAGTACAGCTCGCGCAGCCGGTTGAGCCGCTCCACCGCATCGAACTTGCCGTTGACGGGCTTGTGGCATTCGGCCCAGTCGGTCTCGCCGGGCACGAACAGCAGCGGCGCCGGCGCGTCGTCCAGCACCCGCAGCCGCGCGCTGAGCACCGGGTCCGCGCACGATTCGGTGTCGCCCTTGATGCCGCCGGCGTGGACGATCAGCGTCACCTTCTGCGACGCCATCTGTTCGAACAGTGCGGACGTGTCGGCTTCGGCCGTCGGCCACTGCGGCACGTCGGCGATCAGCGCCATGCGCGTCACCGGTTCGGCCGCCGCGGCGGGTGGCGCGACCTTGCCGGCGCGCGCCGCGTGGACCGCCACGGGCGCCAGCAGGCAGGCACCGCAGGCCAGGGCCGCCAGGGCCCGGGCCGCGCGCGCGGGGCGGAGGGTGGGTGTCATGCGTTGCGCGTCGGGGCCGCCAGCGCCTTGAGCCGGTACAGCACCTCCAGCGCGTCGCGCGGCGACAGGCTGTCCGGGTCGATCTCGGCCAGCGCATCGAGCGCGGCCGCGTGTTCGGCGGCCAGGGCCTCGGCCAGCTCCGGGGCTTCGTCGTCGTCGAGCGGCGTGGCCGGAGCCGCGAACAGGTCCATCTGCGGCGTCGGCGTGGCGTCCGCCGACTGCTGTTCCAGCCAGGCCAGGTGCTTGCGCGCGGCGCGGATCACGGGCTGCGGCACGCCGGCCAGTTGCGCCACCTGCAGGCCGTAGCTCTGGCTGGCCGGACCGTCCTGCACCGCGTGGAGGAACACGATGCCGTCGCCATGTTCCACGGCGGACAGGTGGACGTTTGCCGCCTGCGGGAATTCCTGCGGCAGTTGCGTCAGCTCAAAGTAGTGGGTGGCAAACAGCGTGTGGCTGCGGTTGTGGGACAGCAGGTGGCGGGCAATCGCCCACGCCAGCGCCAGGCCGTCGAAGGTCGACGTGCCGCGCCCGATCTCGTCCATCAGCACCAGGCTAGACGGCGTGGCGTTGTGCAGGATGCCGGCCGCCTCGGTCATTTCCACCATGAACGTCGAGCGCCCGCCGGCCAGGTCGTCGGCCGCGCCAATGCGCGTGAAAATGCGATCGATCGGCCCGATCACCGCGCGCTGCGCCGGCACCCAGGCGCCCACGCAGGCCAGCAGCACGATCAGCGCGGTCTGGCGCATGAACGTCGATTTACCGCCCATGTTCGGGCCGGTGATCAGCAGCAGCTTGCGCGCCTCGTTGAGCTGGCAGTCATTGGCGATGAACGCCACCGATTCGGCCGCCAACTGGCCTTCCACCACGGGATGGCGGCCCTGCGCGATGTCGATGACGTTCTCGGCCACGCGCTCGGGCTGGCTCCAGTCCAGCGTGCGCGCCCGTTCGGCCAGCGTGGCCAGCACGTCCAGCCGGGCCAGCGCGGCGGCCACGCGCTGCAGGGGGCCGATATGGGGCAGCAGGGCCTGCAGCAGCGCGTCGTAGAGCTGTTTTTCGCGTGCCAGCGCGCGGTCCTGCGCGGACAGCGCCTTGTCCTCGAACGCCTTCAGCTCCGGGGTGATGTAGCGCTCGGCGTTCTTGAGCGTCTGGCGGCGCCGGTAGTCGTCGGGCACCTTGTCGGCCTGGCCGTTGGTGACCTCGATATAGAAGCCGTGCACGCGGTTGTACTCGACGCGCAGGTTGTTGATGCCCGTGCGCTCGCGTTCGCGGGTTTCCAGTTCGATCAGGAACTGGCCGCAGTTTTCCGAAATGTCTCGCAGTTCGTCCAGTTCGGCGTCGTAGCCGCGCGCGATCACGCCGCCGTCGCGGATGACCGACGACGGTTCCTCGGCCACCGCGCGCTCCAGCAGCGACAGGCACGCCTCCGGGATGTCCAGCTCGTCCATCGTCTGCGCCAGCAAGGGCGATTCCTGGGCGGCGCTGACGCTGGCCTGCACCGTCGGCAGCGCCTTGAGCGTGTCGCGCAGCGCGGACAGGTCGCGCGGCCGGGCCGACAGCAGCGCCAGCCGCGCCGTCACGCGCTCGACGTCGCAGAGCTTGCGCAGCGCCGCGCGCACGGCGTCCGGGTCCTGGGCGATCAGCGCGCCGATGGCCTGCTGGCGCGCACGCGGCAGCGCCGGGTCGCGCAGCGGGTGGTGCAGCCAGTGGCGCAGCGCCCGGCTACCCATGGTCGTGGAGCAGGTGTCGAGCAGCGAAAACAGCGTCGGCGATTCACCGCCGCGCAGCGTCTCGGTCAGTTCGAGGTTGCGCCGCGTGGCGGTGTCGAGCCCGACGAACTCCGATTCGCGTTCGACCGTCACGCCCTGCACGTGGCGCAGCGACTGGCCCTGCGTCGTGGCGGCGTAGTTGAGCAGCGCGCCGGCGGCCCCCAGCGCCGCACCCAGCCCGGCGCAGCCGAACGGCTCCAGGCTGGCCACGCCGATCTGCTCGCGCAGGCGACGGGTGCCGGCGTCCTGGTCGAAATGCCATTCGGGCAGCCGCGTCGCACTCCATCAGCCGCAGTTCGCCGCTGGCCAGGTTCAGCCACGCCAGCCCGACCTTGCCCACGCCGCGGCGCAGCGTCTGCTGGTGCACGGCCATCAGGTAGCTGTCCACCTTGTCGGGCAGCAGCGCGGCGTCGGTCAGCGTGCCGGGCGTGACGATGCGGACGACCTTGCGCTCGACCGGCCCCTTGCTCGTGGCCGGATCGCCAATCTGCTCGCAGATCGCCACCGATTCGCCCAGCTTGACCAGCCGCGCCAGGTACTGGTCGACCGAGTGGAACGGGATGCCGGCCATGCGGATCGGCACGCCGCCGGACTGCCCGCGCGACGTCAGCGTGATGTCGAGCAGGCGGGCGGCCTTTTCGGCGTCGTCGTGGAACAGTTCGTAGAAGTCGCCCATCCGGTAGAACAGCAGCGTGTCCGGATGGTCCGCCTTGATGCGCAGGTACTGCTGCATCATCGGCGTCTGCTTGTCAGCCTTGTCGGCCGGCTCCGCCTTGTCGGCGCGGCCCTTGCGCGGGGGCTTGCCTTCCGCGGCGGCCAGGGTCTCGGCGGACACGGGCGCGGCGTCCGGGGCGGCATCGGGGCGCGTGGTTTCGGCTGGTTGGGAAAAGGCTTCTGCGGACATGCATTCCTCTCGGGCGGCCCACGGGCCGGGCCGCCGGTATATCGGTTCGCGCCGGGGCGCAAAGCGGCATTTTACTGCCTGCCTCGCCAATCTAGCGGGAAGCCGGTGCGTTGTAATGCGGAGGATTCTTAAACTGGGTCGGACCAGGCCGAGGATGTCGGCTGCCGGCCCGCCGTGCTGCGCGGGGAGGGGCCGGCACAGGCGCCGGCGGCAGCACGGATGGCAGGCGGGAAGGCAGCGGGGGCGCCACAGCGGGCCCCGGCGCTGTCCGGTTTCAGCCCTCGATGGGCTTCAGCGCGGGCTTGGCGTTGTCCAGCGAGTACGGCGACAGCAGGCGCACCATCTGGGCGAACGCCTTGGGGTTGCCGGCCAGCACCTCGCCCTGTTCCATCTGGCGCGATTCGCCGGCGTAGTTGCCCACCAGGCCGCCGGCCTCGGTGATCAGCAGCATGCCCGCGGCCATGTCCCACGGCTTCAGGCCGCGCTCGAAGAAGCCGTCCAGGCGGCCGCAGGCCACGTAGGCCAGGTCCAGCGCGGCGGCGCCCGGGCGACGCAGGCCGGCGCAGCTGCGCGTCATCAGCGCGAACATTTCCAGGTATTCCTCGACGCCTTCGAGGTCACGGAACGGGAAGCCGGTGCCGATCAGGCAGTCGGCCAGCTTGTCGCGGCGGGTCACGCGGATGCGGCGGTTGTTCAGGAACGCGCCGGCGCCCTTGCTGGCCGTGAACAGTTCGTCGCGGGTGGGATCGTAGACCACGGCCTGGGACGGCGCGCCCTTGTGCAGCAGGCCGATCGAGACCGCGTATTGCGGAAAGCCGTGGATGAAGTTGGTGGTGCCGTCCAGCGGATCGATCACCCAGGTGAATTCGGCCTGTTCCTCACCCTCGGCCCAGGACTGGCCGGACTCTTCCGCTAGAATGGCGTGCTCGGGGTAGGCGGTGCGGATGACCTCGATGATCGCGGCCTCGGCGGCGCGGTCGACTTCGGTCACGAAATCGTTGTGCTGCTTGCGCGAGACGCGGACCAGGTCGACGTCGATCGACGCGCGGTTGATGATGGATCCCGCCTTGCGGGCCGCCTTGACGGCGATATTGAGCATCGGATGCATGAATCTCTCCAGGGGCCCGCGGACCTGCCCGGATGGCGGCCTGCCGCCAGGATCATCATGGCGGACGGGGCGCACGGACAGTCCGGCCAGGGCCGAACAGCACAACGGATTGTCGAAGAACGAGGGGCGTCGCCAGAGCTTCGGGCGCCGCGCCGCAATTGGAAGGCTGCATTGTATAGGAACCCGGCCCGCCATACGAGTCGCGCACGGCAAACGCCGCGGCCAGGGCATCCCAGATGACTGACGCATTGAATTCCCAGGCGGGGCAGGCCCCCGCGGACGCCGTCGCCGGTGGCTTGTCCGGCATTTTTTCCCGTGTGCGCGTGGTGCTGGTGGAAACCAGCCACCCGGGCAATGTCGGGTCCGTGGCCCGGGCCATGAAGACGATGGGCTTTGGCGACGCGCCGGGCAGCCTGGTGCTGGTGTCGCCGCGCGAGCCGGGCGTGCTGGCCCATCCGGACGCCGTGGCCATGGCCAGCGGGGCCGACGACGTGCTGGCCGGCGCGCGGATCGTCGACGACATCGAGGCGGCGCTGGCCGGCACGGCCTTCACGGTGGCGATGACGGCCCGCCAGCGCGAATTCGGCCCGCCGCGCCTGCTGCCGCGCGCCGCCGCGGCCCGGGGTAGTGCGTTGCTGGCGGCCGACGACGGCGCGGAGATCGCCCTGGTGTTCGGCAACGAGCGCTACGGGCTGCCCAACGAAGCGGTGCTGCGCTGCTCGGCCGTGACCCATATTCCCGCCAATCCGGCCTATGCGTCGCTGAACCTGGCCCAGGCCGTGCAACTGGTGGCCTACGAGCTGCGGCTGGCGCTGCTGGACGCCCACGCGGCGGCCGGCGTGGTGCCGGACGGCGCACCGAATATCGGCTATGCTGGCGAGCCGGCCACGACGGAGCAGGTCGAATCGATGTTCGACCATTTCCAGGCCGGGCTGGTGGCCATCGGCTTCCTGGACCCCGACAACCCCCGCAAGCTGATGCCGCGCCTGCGGCGCATGTTTGCCCGGGCCGGGCTGGAGCGCGAGGAAGTGAACATCCTGCGCGGCATCGCCAAGCGCATGCTGCTGGCCGGCAGGCAGACCGAAGGCAACAAGGAAGGCTGAATTCCGTGACCCGCGTCCCGGCACCCGACATGCAGCGCGCCATCCGCGGCCCCGCCCCCGGCCGTGAGACGCCGCGCGCCTGCGCCGGCCAGCCCGCGCGATGTTGAAGCCGCCGCGACCCGAAAAGCCCTGATGGCCTCAGGGCCCGGCGGCAGGCGCTTAAATCTCTTACACTCCCTGCTCGCCACCGCGAGGCCGTCCCCCTACCAGAATCAGGCCCTACCGGCTCATGACCGCGCCGGCGCCGTCCGCATGCCGTGCGGACGCGCGCACGGCCCGGCAACACGACACGACGAAGATGTTCACTCGCCTGAAGGAAGATATCGATGCCATCATGCGGCGCGACCCCGCCGCGCGCAGCCGCCTGGAAGTGCTGACCTGCTATCCGGGGCTGCACGCGGTGATGTTCCATCGCGTGGCCCACGCCTGCTGGCGCGGCGGATTCCACTGGCTGGGCCGCTGGATCTCGCACTGGTCGCGCTGGCTGACCGGCATCGAGATCCATCCCGCCGTCCGGCTGGGCCGGCGCGTGTTCATCGACCACGGCATGGGCGTGGTGATTGGCGAGACAGCCGAGATTGGCGACGACTGCACGATCTACCAGGGCGTCACGCTGGGCGGCACGTCGCTCTACAAGGGCCAGAAGCGCCACCCGACGCTGGGCGCGGGCGTGGTGGTCAGCGCCGGCGCCAAGGTGCTGGGCGGATTCGAGGTGGGCGACGGCGCGCGCGTGGGATCGAACGCGGTGGTGCTCAAGCCGGTGCCGCCGGGCGCCACGGCCGTGGGCATCCCGGCCCGCATCATCATGCCGGACGCGCCGGCCACGCAGCAGGGCGCCAAACAGGAGTTCTCGGCCTACGGCATCACGCCGAATGCCGACGATCCGGTGTCGCTGGCCCTGAAGAGCCTGATCGACAACGCGGCCAAGCAGCATGACCGGATCGAGGCCGTGCTGGCCGCGCTGGACCGGCTGGGCGAGCACCTGGAGAACACGCCGAACGATCGCTTCGACGCCAGCGAACTGCGCAAGCTGATGAAATAGCGCCCGCCGGCGTGCGGCGGGGCAGGGCCGGGGGCTCTGGTCAGTCCACCCGCGGCAGCAGGCGGAAGCCGTCGGCGTCCAGTTGCAGGACGGCCGCGCGCGGGCGCCGGCCGTCGAGATCCCAGTCGGTCAGCACCCAGCGTTCGCCGCCGGCATGCGTGTGGCGCGCCGGGCGATGGGTGTGGCCATGGACCAGCGTGTGGGCCGCGCTCGATGCCAGCAGCGCCTCGACGGCCGCCGGCGACGCATCGCCATAGTCCGGCGGCGCCGCACCGTCGGCCTGGCGCGCACGGCCGGCCTCGCTGTCGGCCCGCAGCCGCCGGGCAATCTTCAGCCGCGTGTTCAGCGGCAACGCCAGGAACAGCCGCTGCACCCAGCCCTTGCGCGTCCAGTGCCGGAAGCGGTTGTAGCGCGGATCGTCGATGCAGAGCAGGTCGCCGTGGCTCAGCACCACGCGCGCGCCGCCGCAGTCAATCACGGTCGGGTCCGGCAGCAGCGTGGCACCGGCCGCCCGCGCAAAGCGCTGGCCGATCAGGAAGTCGCGGTTGCCGTGCATCAGGAAGACCGGCACGCCCGTATCGGCCAGCCGGCGCAGCGCCGCCGCGATGCCGGCCGCGAACGGCGTATCGGTCTCCTCGTCGCCAACCCAGAACTCGAAGAAATCGCCCAGGATGAACAGCGCGCGGGCCTGCCGCGCGGCGTCGTCCAGCACGTGCTGGAAGGCAGCCAGCGTGCGGGGTATGCCCGGCGTCAGGTGGAGATCGGAAATGAACCACGCCGGCGCCGGCACCTCGATCGGTGCGGCTGCCGGCGCGGGCAGGGTTGCGGTCATGCGGGTCGGAAAGGTCGGTTCACGAGCGGCATGCCGCGTGGGGGAGGAAGAGGGCGGTCGAACGATTATTCGACGATGGTGGCCTTCTGGATCACCACGTCGTCCATCGGCACGTCCTGGTGGAAGCCCGAGCTGCCCGTGCGCACGGCCTTGATGGCGTCCACGACGTCGGTGCCTTCCACGACCTTGCCGAACACGGCGTAGCCGAAGCCCTGCGGCGTGGGCGAGCTGAAGTTCAGGAAGTCGTTGTCCACCACGTTGATGAAGAACTGCGCCGTGGCCGAGTGCGGCGCGTTGGTGCGGGCCATGGCCACCGTGTAGCGGTCGTTCTTCAGGCCGTTGCCGGCTTCGTTCTCGATCGGCGCGTCGGTGTCCTTTTGCTTCATGCCCGGCTCGAAGCCGCCGCCCTGGATCATGAAGTTCTTGATGACGCGGTGGAAGATCGTGTTGTCATAGTGGCCCTTGCGCACGTACGACAGGAAGTTCTCCACCGTCTTGGGGGCCTTCTCGGCGTCCAGTTCGATGGTGATGACGCCTTGCGTCGTTTGGAGTTGTACCTTGCTCATGGGTGACCTCTGTCTGGTGACGGTGAGGCCCGCGCGGCGGCGGGCCGGGAGTTACTTGGTGACGACGGTGGCGGACTCGATCACGACCGGGGCGGCCGGCACGTTGCGCATGGCGCCGTAGGCCGTGGTCGGCGTGGTCTTGATCTTGTCGATCGTGTCCATGCCTTCCACCACCTTGCCGAAGACGGCATATCCGTTGCCATCGGGCTGCGGGTAGTCGAGGTTCGGATTATCCACCACATTGACGAAGAACTGGGCCGTGGCCGAGTTCGGGTTCGACGTGCGCGCCATGGCCACGGTGCCGGCCTTGTTCTTGAGGCCGTTCTGCGACTCCAGCGGGATTGGCGCGCGCGTGGGCTTTTCCTTCATGTCGCGGTCAAAGCCGCCGCCCTGCACCATGAAGCCGTTGATCACGCGGTGGAAGATGGTGCCGCTGTAGAAGCCGCTTTTCACGTATTCCATGAAGTTGGCCACGGTCTTGGGCGCGGCGTCGGGGTAGACCTCGATCGTGAACTTGCCGGCGTTGGTGACGAACTGCACACGCTCGGCCTTGGGAGCGGCGGCGGCCGGGCTGGCGCCCTGGGCCATGGCGGCCAGCGGGCTCAGCGCGGTGGCGGCGGCCATCAGGCCGGCCAGGACGATGCGTCGGGAAAGGGTCATGTCTGGAACTCCGTCTTTCAGTGCAGGTAAATCAAGGGAGATCGGGCGGCAGCGGCCGGGCGCGGGCCCGTCCGCCGCGATGTGCCGGGGTCAGCGGGCCGCGGGGGCGCTGGCGGGCGCCTTGCGCACGCGCGGCGCGGCGGCCGGCGCACTGGCCGGGGCCGGCGTGCCGCCAAGCTGCTGCAGGCTGGCGGCGGCGCGGGCGTCGGCGGGGTTGCGGCGTACCGCATCGCCATACGCCTTTTCCGCCAGGCGCCGGTAGACGTCGCCCAGGTTGCTGTAGGCGATGGCGTAGTCGGGCTTGGCATCGATGGCCAGCAGCAACTCGGCCTCGGCGCGCTTCAGGTCGCCGCGCTTGGCATAGAGCAGGGCCAGGTTGTTGTGCGGCTCGGGCAACTCGGGAAAGTCCTGCGCCATCTCGGCGAAGGCCTGGATGGCTTCGTCCTCGCGGCCGGCCTTGGCCATGGCCCACGCGCGCTGGAAGCGGGCCTGGGCGTTGCGCGGGTTGCTGGCCAGCACCTTGTCGAAGCCCTTGATGGCGTCGTCGTAGCGCTGGTCGTTGACGGCCTTCTGCGCGGGCACCATGCCGGGGTCCGCCGACGCCACGCCGCCGGTGGTCACCGTCGCCGCGGGCATCGACATCGGGCCGTTCTGGGCGGCGGCCGGCCGGGCCAGCAGCGCCCCGGCGATCGCCAGCGCACCCGCGACGGGAAGCGCGACGGAAAGGGCGGCGCCACGGCGGGCCGTCGCGGAGATCGGGAAAGGCAGAAGCAAGCTCATGTAAGGGCGGTCCGTTATACTCCGCGGCATTCTAGCAAAGCGGCACGGCGTGCACGACGCGCCCCAGGCGCCGCCACCCGTCCCCCGGCCGGCCCAGCAGGGTTCCGGTAAGATATGGGGCCCGTGCGCCATGGCGCGCCCGCCGCGCACGCCGCCCTGCCACTCATCACACAAGCTCCATGCAGCAACTGAACATCTACAACACGCTCGCGCGTGAGAAGCAGCCTTTCGTGCCAATCGAACCCGGCAAGGTCCGCATGTACGTGTGCGGCATGACCGTGTACGACTACTGCCACGTGGGCCACGCGCGGGTGATGGTGGTGTTCGACATGGTGCGCCGCTGGCTGCGCGCCGCCGGCTACGATGTGACGTATGTGCAGAACATCACCGACATCGACGACAAGATCATCCGCCGGGCGGCCGAGAACGGCGAGACCATCGGCCAGCTCACCACGCGCTTCATCCAGTTCATGCACGAGGACGCGGCCGCGCTGGGCGTGATCCGGCCCGACTACGAGCCGCGCGCCACGGAATTCGTGCCGCAGATGCTCAACATCATCGACAAGCTCGAAGCCCGCGGCCTGGCCTACCAGGCGGCCGATGGCGACGTGAACTTCTCGGTGCGCAAGTTCCCGGGCTACGGCAAGCTGTCCGGCAAGTCGCTGGAGGACCTGCGCGCCGGCGAGCGCGTGAGCGCCAACGACGCCAAGCAGGACCCGCTGGACTTCGTGCTGTGGAAGTCGGCCAAGGAGTCTGAGCCGCCCGAGAGCAAGTGGGATTCGAAGTGGGGCAGCGGCCGCCCGGGCTGGCATATTGAATGCTCCGCCATGAGCTGCACGTTGCTGGGCGAGCATTTCGACATCCACGGCGGCGGCGCCGACCTGCAGTTCCCGCACCACGAGAACGAGATCGCGCAGTCCGAAGGCGCCAGCGGCAAGCCGTTCGTCAACATGTGGATGCACAACGGCTTCGTGCGTATCAATGACGAGAAGATGTCGAAATCGCTTGGCAATTTCTTCACGATCCGCGAAGTGCTCAAGCAGTACGACCCCGAGGTCGTGCGCTTCTTCATTCTGCGCGCGCACTACCGCAGCCCGCTGAACTACAGCGACGCCCACCTGGACGACGCCCGCCATGCGCTGACGCGCCTGTACACGGCGCTCAAGGAAACGCAGCCGGGCGGCTGTGCCGTGGACTGGGACGAGGCGCACGCGCGCCGCTTTGCCGAGGCGATGAGCGACGACTTCAACACGCCGATCGCCATGTCGGTGCTGTTCGACCTGGCCAGCGAGGTGAACCGGTCCGGCTCGCTCCAGGCCGCCCACCAGCTCAAGGCGCTGGCCGGCACGCTGGGCCTGCTGGAGCGCGATCCGCACACTTTCCTGCAGGGCGGGGCCAGCGTGGACGGGCTCAGCGCCGAACAGATCGACGCGCAGATCGCGGCACGCCGCGCGGCCAAGGCCGAGCGCAACTTTGCCGAGGCGGATCGCATCCGCGCGGCGTTGCTGGAGGCCGGCGTGGTCCTGGAAGACAAGCCGGGTGGTGCCACCGAGTGGAGGCGTGCTTGAACGCTGCCGCGCGCAAGCCGAAATCCGCAACCGTCGCGCCCAAGCCTGCCGGCAAGGCCGCCGCCAGGCAGGTGCCCAGGGTGCCGGCGCGCGACGAGCCGAAGGCGGCTGCCGCCACCAGGACCGGCGGCAAGGGCCGCAAGGTCGACCTGCCCGAGGCGCAGGCCGTGCCGCTGCCGGTGGAGACCGTGGTCGACGCCGTGCGCCCGGCCTACTGGGACGAGGCCTGCGCCGACCTGATGAAGCGCGACCGCATCCTGCGCAAGATGATTCCGACGTACGGGCCCGCCCACCTGGTGTCGCGCGGTGACCCGTTCATCACGCTGGCGCGATCCATCGTCGGCCAGCAGATCTCGGTCAAGGCGGCGCAGTCGGTGTGGGAACGGCTGGTGACGCTGTGTCCGCGCGTCACGCCGGCCCAGTTCCTGCGCGCGGGCAACGAGCAACTGGCCGGGTGCGGGTTGTCCAAGCGCAAGGCCGAGTACATCACCGACCTGGCCAGCCACTTCAAGGCCGGCACGGTCCACGTGAACGACTGGGCCGGCATGGACGACGAGGCCGTGATCGCCGAGCTGACGCAGATCCGGGGCATCGGGCGCTGGACGGCCGAGATGTTCCTGATGTTCAATCTGATGCGTCCGAACGTCCTGCCTCTGGATGACGTGGGCCTGATCAACGCGATCTCGGCCAACTATTTCAGTGGCGAACCCGTCACCCGCAGCGAGGCGCGCGAGGTGGCGGCCAACTGGGAGCCCTGGCGCACCGTGGCCACGTGGTACATGTGGCGCAGCCTGGACCCCCTGCCAGTGACGTATTAGCGGCAGGAAGTGGCAGCATGAGGCATCGGCGGGGTTGACGCCTGCCAAAAATGCATAGAAATCAACATATTGGGTCGCAGTCTTCTGGAGTTTTTCCGGTAGAATGCGCCCCTTCACAGACAGGTCCGCGTTTTTATGAAAACCACCTTCCTGGATTTCGAGCAGCCGATTGCCGAGCTCGAGGCAAAGATCGAAGAACTGCGCTTTGTGCAGGACGACTCGGCTGTCGACATTTCCGAAGAGATTTCGCGGCTGGCCGGCAAGAGCCAGCAGCTGACCAAGGATATCTATGCCAACCTGACCCCGTGGCAGGTTGCGCAGATCGCGCGCCACCCGCAGCGTCCGTACACGCTGGACTATGTGCGCGAGATCTTCACCGACTTCCATGAACTGCACGGCGACCGTGCGTTTGCCGACGACCTGTCGATCGTCGGCGGCCTGGCGCGCTTCAACGGCCAGGCGTGCATGGTCATCGGCCACCAGAAGGGCCGCGACACGAAGGAACGCGCGCTGCGCAACTTCGGCATGTCCAAGCCCGAGGGCTACCGCAAGGCCAAGCGCCTGATGGAACTGGCCGACAAGTTCGGCCTGCCGATCTTCACGTTCGTCGATACCCCGGGCGCGTTCCCGGGCATCGACGCCGAGGAGCGCGGCCAGTCGGAGGCGATCGGCCACAACCTCTACGTCATGGCTGGCCTGAAGGTGCCCCTGATCGCCACGATCATCGGCGAGGGCGGCTCGGGCGGCGCGCTGGCGATTGCCGTGGGCGACGTCGTGCAGATGCTGCAGTTCGCCACGTACGCCGTGATTTCGCCGGAAGGCTGCGCGTCGATCCTGTGGAAGACGGCCGAGAAGGCCCCGGAAGCCGCCGAGGCGCTGGGCCTGACCGCGCACCGCCTGAAGGCGCTGGGCCTGGTCGACAAGATCATCAACGAGCCGCTTGGCGGTGCCCACCGCGACCCGAAGGGCATGGCGACGATGCTCAAGCGGTCGCTGGCCGAATCGCTGCGCCAGTTCCAGGGCATGAGCGTCAAGGAACTGCAGGCGCGCCGCCACGAGCGCCTGATGGCCTATGGCAAGTTCAAGGAAACCGGCGCCCAGGAGTGACGTGGGCACCGAAGACCCGACGCACCTGACCGCGCGTCTGACCGACAAGGTCGCACAGGCTCTACAGGCCAGTGCGGCCTTTGTTGTTTCTGGCGCCCCGGAAGCCGCCGGCACGCCGCCCGCCACCGTGGCCGTGGCGCTGTCGGGCGGGCGCGATTCCGTGGCGCTGTTGCATGCCGCGCGCGCGGCGCTGGCCGCTACGTGGCCGCTGGCGCGGCTGGTGGCGCTGCACGTCCATCACGGGCTCCAGCCGCAGGCCGATGCATGGGACGACTTCTGCGCGACGCTCTGTGCCGAGCTCGACGTGCCGCCGGCCAGTACCCGTGTCGCCGTTCGGCCGATGGCGGGCGAGGGCATCGAGGCCGCCGCGCGACGCGCCCGCTATGACGCCCTGGGGCGGATGTGCCGTGAGCAGGGCGCCCGGCTGCTGCTGTTCGCCCATCATCGCGACGACCAGGTGGAAACCGTGCTGCTGCGGCTGTTCCGGGGCACCGGCGTGGCCGGCATGGCCGGGATGCCGGCGCGCCGGCCGCTCGATGCGCGCGGCGACGTGCAGTTGCTGCGGCCCTGGCTCGACGTGTCGCGTGCCGATATCGATGCCTATTGCCACGCGCACGGCCTGCGCTGGATCGACGACCCTTCGAATGCCGACACACGGTTCGCCCGCAACGCGCTGCGCGCGCAGTTACCGGGGCTGCTGCAGGCATTCCCCGCGCTTTACGAGAATGTGACCCAGGCCGCCGCCCATTTCGGCCAGGCCGCCGGCATGCTCGATGCGCTGGCCGAGCAGGCGCTGTCGCGGCTGGTCTGCGCCGGGCGCGATGCCGATACCCTTTCTGAACTCGACCTCGCCGGCCTGCGCGCCTTGCCGGCCGAGCACGCCGATGCGGTGCTCCGGCACTGGCTGCGCGACCTCGGCGCCCAGCCGCCCAGCACCGCGCGGCTGGCGGCGATGCGCGCGCAGTTGATCGAACATGGCGGCGGAGAGCCCGCCATTGCGCACGATGGGCTGGTGCTGCGCCGGTTCCGTGGCCGCGTGCTGGCCTGCCAACGCGTGCCCGACGAGACGCCGGCGCCGTTCGCGTTCGACTGGCACGGCGAAGCCCGCATCGTGGTGCCAGCATGGCGGGGCGAACTGCATTTCGCGCGGGACGACACCTTCGGCGTGCCTGAAGCCGTGCTGCGCGCACCGCTGCGGCTGGCCGCGAGGGCCGGCGGCGAACGCATCGTCCTGCGGCCCGGCGGCCCGGCGCGGGCGCTGAAGCAGGCGTACCAGGAGGCCGGCATCCCGGCCTGGCGCCGCCTGTATCTGCCGCTGCTGTGGAGCGCATCGACCGAGGGTGGCCAGCAGCTTGTGATGGCCGGCGGCCTGGGCATGCATCGCCGCTGGCCGGCCGCCGTGGAGGGGGCGCCGCGCTGGCGCGTGGAGTGGCTGGCGACGCCGGTTGCCGGACGCTGAAGCGGTGGCAAGCGGGCCGGGTGGCTCCACCTTACCTCATAAATAGGGACAGATTGAATTCTCCATGTGAATTTAGTTCACATAAAAACAGCGTCAAATTTGCCACGTTTTTGGCCTTTCTTCGCCCGCTGGCCTTTACGGGACGCGACGCATCGTGTAATTTCATCGGCTTTGCACAATCGCTGGCGTCGACAAGAAGATGGCTCTCATCGTTCACAAATACGGCGGCACTTCGATGGGTTCTACGGAACGCATCAAGAATGTCGCCAAGCGCGTGGCCAAGTGGCACCGCGCCGGTCACCGCGTAGTCGTGGTGCCTTCGGCCATGTCGGGCGAGACCAATCGCCTGCTGGGCCTGGCCAAGGAAATTTCCGCGCAGCCGGACCCGCGCGAACTGGACATGCTGGCGTCCACGGGCGAGCAGGCCAGCGTGGCCCTGCTGGCCATCGCGCTGCATGGCGAGGGCATCGACGCGGTCAGCTACACGGGCTGGCAGGTGCCGGTGAAGACCGATTCGGCCTACACCAAGGCCCGCATCGAATCGATCGACGACGAGCGCATCCTGGGTGACCTGGAGGCGGGCAAGGTGGTGGTCATCACCGGCTTCCAGGGCATCGACGACGACGGCAACATCACCACGCTGGGCCGCGGCGGCTCGGACACCTCGGCCGTGGCCATCGCGGCCGCCATCGAGGCCGACGAGTGCCTGATCTACACCGACGTGGACGGCGTGTACACGACCGACCCGCGCGTGGTGGAAGACGCCCGCCGGCTCGACCAGATCACCTTCGAGGAAATGCTGGAAATGGCCAGCCTGGGCTCCAAGGTGCTGCAGATCCGCTCGGTGGAGTTCGCCGGCAAGTACCGCGTGAAGACCCGCGTGCTGTCGTCGCTGACCGATCCCCTGATGCCGCTCGAGCAGGAAATGCACTCGGGCACGCTGATTACTTTTGAGGAAGATTCTGAAATGGAAGCAGCCGTCATCTCCGGCATTGCCTTCGCTCGTGACGAGGCCAAGATCACCGTGCTCGGCGTGCCGGACAAGCCGGGCATCGCCTACCAGATCCTGGGCCCGATCGCCGACGCCAACATCGACGTCGACATGATCATCCAGAACCAGTCCGTCGAGGGCAAGACCGACTTCACGTTCACCGTGCCGCGCGCCGACTACCAGCGCGCGCTGACGATCCTGAACGACGGCGTGAAGGCCCACATCGGCGCGGCCAGCGTGTCGGGCGATCCGAAGGTGTCGAAGGTGTCGGTGGTGGGCGTGGGCATGCGCTCGCACGTCGGCATCGCCAGCAAGATGTTCCGCACGCTGTCGGAAGAGGGCATCAACATCCAGATGATTTCCACGTCGGAAATCAAGATCTCGGTGCTGATCGACGAGAAGTACATGGAGCTGGCCGTGCGCGCGCTCCACAAGGTGTTCGAGCTGGATCAGGCGTGATCCGCGACTGGTAAGGCCGTTCCGGCGCGACACGATTGCGGCGCCGATTGCCGCGATTTTTGTCACGGTTCATCGAAAATTCGTTGACCAGTCGGGACTGCCTCGCTAGAATACGCGCTCTGTTGTGCAGCCTCCCTTGCACAACAAAAGTTTGGGAGACGTGGCCGAGAGGTCGAAGGCACTCCCCTGCTAAGGGAGCATCCGGGCCAAAACCTGGATCGAGGGTTCGAATCCCTCCGTCTCCGCCAGAAATGGCGGCGAAACCCCGGAAGATCGCGGTCTTCCGGGGTTTTTGTTTTTCTAGCCCATCATTCAGCCCATCAGAGGCTTTGCCCTAGGAAGTCGACCGCTTCTGGTGTGCCCAACCAGTCTGACGGGCGCCGAATGCTCAAAGGTGCGGGCGTTTTCTGGCGACCCTGCGGGCCAGCGTCAGCCGTCCCGAATCATCAAACGTCGCCGCACGTTCTTTCCTTGCCCAGGCCATCTCTGCAGATGGCGGTCAGATCTTTTGCACGGGTAAGCCTTGCCGGGCGAATCGTGGCGATGCCTAGCGCTGCGTTATCGTTTGGCCAACTGTATCAATACGAAGGCGTGCGCCCAAGCTGATCTCGTTCAGTGTCCATAGGGCTGTCTGGGTGAACGTATTGAGTCGGGTCTCACTATGCTCAATGTCCGATGGTGTTGTCGTCGAGACCAGGATGCCATCGCATTTTCCGTCCATTACGAACCGTTGAAGAACTCGTCGATGACGCTCAACGAAGTCCAAATTGAATTGGTGCAAGTAGGCCGAAGCTGTCTCTTTGCTTTCGCAGCGAAGTAGGGTCTCGGAGGGAGCCAGATCGTCGAGGTTCAAGGCAATCAGGCCGTGCCCTTGAAACGGTAGAAGCCGTTTCGCGCCTTTGCGCATTTGGGCTTCCACCCCTCGCTCTGAATAGACCTTCTTGCAGGCGATGCCGTATGGTCCAAAGCCGAGCTCGGCAACGATGTCGGGAGGGTCAATCAAGTTGGCCTGTACTTGCCGCTGGCGAAGGAAGGCAAGCAGGTTGAGTTCCCAGAGTGCGTCCTTCCCCTGGGAAAGATTTCGGAGGGACAGATTCATGTCGCTGCCTGCGATCCGCTTAAGCGGCTCGAGAATCTGAAGCTCGTCCTGAAGCAGAATGATCGATTGGGAGATTCGATCGGCATGCGCGGCGTTCAGGACTTGCCGGATGTCTCCATCCCGACTTCCTGTCGCCCACGCCTCAGCGACCCTTTCGGCGTTGCGAAAGAGCTGCCCTAGAGCGCTGGCATTGTGCAGCTTAATACCCTTTGTGGCTAGTATCGACCGGCAGGTCTGCGCACGTTGCGCAACCTCGGCATACGAAGAGACTGATTCCCGTGAGGCGCTTGCGTGATCGATGGCGCCGTTCAAGTTCTGCGTGCTCATAAGTCGACTATAAAGCACGTCAATAACAGTCTGTTCATGCTGGATGTTCGTGATTTGACAATGTCTGAATTTATATTGTAAATTCTGACTAAACGCTAGGGGCTGAACATGAGCGACGGACCATACAGAAGTTTGCCAATGCGCAATGTTTGGAAAATGGTTGCGAAACGCGGAGAGGAGCTTGCGTACAACTCCGACGAGGTTGCGGAAGCAACGAAGCGCGCCGTCGTCAGCGATTGGAAAAACGAGGTCTCGCACGCGTTGATTAAGGCATTAAAGAACGTGTTCTGTCTGCGAGAGAACTCCTTGGCGTTGCCCGAGGTCGCTCTCGAGCAACTCGAAAGCGCGCGAGTCAAGGCCGGTGGCTCGGTCTTTGGCATGAACGCAGTTGAGTGGAGCATTCAATTGGTCCACGAAGGAAAGTTTGGGATGGCCGGATTCCTCGAGGCCATCGGCTTGGCTGCGAAGGCCCGTTGCTTTGCCAACGCTCGTTCGATCGATGAGCACTACATTCGAGAGGCAAGTGAGCGCAAGGCAAGTGACGTGCGTGAAAAGCTTGCAGGGGCCATTTCCGCTTTGAAGCCGCAGGAGTTGGGTTCGATCCTGGCCAATCCACGGGTACCCGTATTGCGCAAGAAGGACGCAATCGACGAGGGCGTTCCGCTATGAAAGCCGACTCAGAGCTGCTTTTGCTGAAAGAGCTCGTCGTTGACGTAGTAGAACCTGGACACGTGGCCCGATCTGGAGCGGTCGCATGCGAACTGGATCGACATATCTGCTTCAACACCGAAATTTTGCAGACGTTCGCTTCGGTAAATTGGCAGTCAGTCGTGTACGATGCGCTCGTTGTCGCCGCCGCAGTGGAGTTCTGTGATCGCAGTCGAGCCCGGGGAACGGTGAACTGGGGGCGCAAATTCCGCGTTTTTGTTCCCGTACACGATCCTGCGCGATGGGCTGACCAGTCGGTTTCGCGAACGCTGGCTGATGCGCTTAATTTCCTGACTGGCGATCTTTGGCAGTTTTCCTTCCGTGCTCGGCGTTCGGCAGCGAAGCCGCCTGCGCAGAGCCTTATAGAGTTGCCACGCGAGGCAGAAGCTGTCATCGCATATAGCGAGGGCATGGATTCGCGCGCCGCCTATGGTCTGGAATTCTTGCGCCTGCGTCATCGACTAGTCCGCGTGCGCGTTGGATCAGGCCGGCAGAATGACCTCGATAGCAAGGGCGGGTTGGACGTGCCTTTCGCAGCGCTGCCTTACAGTGTCAAGCTCGACAAGGACAACGCGGAGAACAGTAATCGCAGTCGTGGGTTCAAGTTCAGTGTTGTGGCTGCTGTAGCGGCATACTTGCTTGGAGCACCCTCAGTGATTCTTCCGGAGAGCGGACAGGGGGCCCTGGGTGCAGCGTTGCTCCCGGTCGGCCAGGGTTATGCCGACTACAGAAACCATCCGCTTTTTACGCGGCGGATGGAAAAATTTGTTCTGGCGCTGCTTGGACATCAGATTCGATATCGCTTTCCGCGACTTTGGTCAACTAAGGGGCAGACTCTCCGCGCCTTTGTCGAGCAGTGCGGTGGGAACGCGAAATGGAGCGAAACACGTTCCTGCTGGCAAGGCGCTCGGCAGACGTCGGTTATGCGCAAGCATCGTCAGTGCGGTGTGTGTGCGGCGTGCATACTTCGCCGACTGAGCGTCCATGCGGCCGGATTGACGGAGCAAGACGAGACATACGTCTGGGAGAACTTGCGGGCTGGCGAGTTTCGCGAAGGAGCTGCGGCGGACTTCGGTCTTGCTACTGCGGCAATGCGTGAGTACGCCATCGCAGGTGTCCTTCATTTTGAGCATCTCGCGTTGCTGAAAGTCTCGGGAGAGTATGAGCTGTTAAAGAGACAAGCTGCCGGATCGATTGCACGCGCACTGGGCGAAAGCTACGACGTGGTCGCAAGTGGTATGGATCAATTATTAAAGCAGCACGCTTCCGAATGGGTGGCGTTCAAGGGCGATCTGGGGTCTGGATCGTTCGTGCGGAAATGGATAGGTAGTGCATGATGACGAAACCAACTCAAGAATTTTCCCCCGTAGAGTTGGGAGAAAGGCTACGCGTAGCGCGGGAGTCTGCCAGTGTGACGCAAGATGCGGCGGCAAAAGCCGCCGGCATCGGGCGCACGACGCTGGTTGCTATCGAAAAAGGACAAAGGAGCGCGCGCCCCAGCGAGCTACAAGTACTTAGCCGACACTACGGAATCTCTGTCAATTCGCTGCTGCGCCGGGAGGCGGTTCATGTAGATTTGATACCCCGATTTCGGTCTCTGCCAGAGAACGAGGACCAGGGTATCGTTGAGGCTGCACGAGTGCTAAACGATCTCGTGCGAGCAGAAGTCGAGCTCGAGAATGTGCTTGGGGTCCATAGGCTTAGGAATTATCCGGCGGAGAAGACGCTCTTGCCTGGGGATATAAGGGCCCAGGCCGAACAGGATGCCCAGAGTCTGCGTAACTGGCTTGGCCTTGGCGAAGGGCCGGTTCAGGATTTGATTTCTTTGATGGAGCTGCAGCTTGGTCTCCGAGTGTACTCTCGGAAGTTGGATCCAAAAGTCTCGGGTCTATTTGCTTATGATGACGAAGTTGGTGCCTGCATTCTGATCAACTCCAGCCACCGGCGAGATCGGCGTAACCAAACCGGTGCGCATGAGCTCGGTCACTTCATCGCGACTCGACGTCATCCTGAAGTCTATCAAGATGAAAAATACGAGAATTCGCGCGAGGAGCGCTATGCAAATGCATTCGGGAGGGCATTTCTGACGCCAGCGCGGGCAGTAATGGAAAAATTCAAGGAGTTGACCACGGGGTCAAGTCACCTAACGCGCCGTCACATCATTCTGCTTGCCCACTACTTCGGCGTCTCCAGGCAAGCGATGGTGTTGAGGCTCGAAGAACTGGAGCTAACCAAAAAGGGCACTTGGGAGTGGTTTAAAGACAATGGGGGTATCACCGATGCACAGGTGCGCCAGGTGATTGGCGAGCAGGCGGAGGTTTTATACACTGCTGAAGACACCCAGTCGTCGCGTCTTTTCCTGCTTGCAATCGATGCATGGAAGAAGGATTTGATCAGTGAAGGGCAAATGGCAGAAATGCTTAAGCTGGGTCGGCCAAAAGTGCGCGAGCTTCTTGACGAGGCAGAAGCTGAAGAGGATGAAGTAGATGACCTTTTCAAGCTGTCTTAACGAGGACGATCGTAAGCTGGTGTTGGATGCCAGCGTTGTCATAAACCTGTTAGCCACCGGCCAGCCGGCCGCTATTTTACAAGCGCTGTCTATCCCGATCACTGTCACGCACAACGTCGTCGTGGAAATCGAACGGGGAGCATTGAACGGGCATCCAGAAAAGGCGTTGTTGAGTGACCTTATTGCAGGTGGCTCCCTGCGGGTAGAGGAACTTGATGAGGATGCGCTAGAGTTGTTTGTGGAGCTTGTCTCGGGCGATACGGCCTCGACGCTGGGGGATGGCGAGGCTGCAACGTTGGCGATGGCGCGGACAAGGAAGATCTCCGCAGGAATCGATGAAAAAAAGGCAACGCGCATCGCCACTGAGCGCTTTGACTCACTAAGGCTAGTTACAACACTCGATATTCTCGCGCATCATGCCGTGGCAAGATCAATTGGTGATGCTGCACTGAGGGATGCGGTGCTTCGGGCGTTGACGCGTACCAGGATGCAGGTGCGCGAGCATCAGTTCGGTTGGGTCGCTGACCTTATCGGTCTGGAAAATGTCGAGACGTGCCCCAGCCTTAAGCGGCATGCCAAACGACAATCTGCACGAGCATAGGGCGGGGGCGGAGGGCCTAGTTTGTATTCTGAGTACGCTATTAGCAGGTTGTTTGCCATCTGGTTGATCGTAGCTTGAGCCGGCCAGGGACTTCCGCACGTATGAGCGACGGTGTAATTCGTTCGCTCGTATACTCTCAGGAATTGACCGCCAATACCAAGAGGAACGTGTGCGAGCCCGCGTCGAATTGCCTTCTGATCCCTTGATCGAGTTTTCTTGCTTTTGTCTGGCGATAGCTCGGGCCATCTGCCCGGTCGACGAGAGACCAATCGAGGGGATTGAATGCGTTGTCGGGACGAGAGCAAAGCACGGCTATGCACCGCCTCCATCTCAGGATGGCCAGGGATGGTTTCCTGGGGCTGGGTCGGAGACGAAGCTGATTCCCGAGGAGGGGCGCACACTCGAGCAGTTGTCGATTCCCGACCAACAGGACGAAGCCACGGGCGGTGTCCCGTACGTTCCAGTAGACCCTTGGCAATACAAAGTTGAAGAAATGTGGTTGCCGTTCGCCTTGACCGACAGTGAGCGGCTCTGGCTTGAGGGCCAGCTTCCGAAGTTGCCCCCCCTGCGTTACCCGATGTCGGACGAAGAGGTGGCAGCATTTCTGGATGCCTATCGTCGTGTGGAGAAGCGGCCGGCGTGGGAGCCGGTTCTGCTGACGGCAGCGGACCTTGAGCGGCGCAAGGCCGATCAGGCGATGGCGCTGGCACGCCACCGGAAAGCGCTACAGGACGAATTTGCTGTTGGTATCGTGACCGCCGTCGACGGCCGGTATGTCCCGGTTCCCGTGCTTGCAATGGGCAGCTTTATTCCGCGCGAGCAGGCGATCGCGTACCTAGAACGGTGTGGTCTCGCGCATGATGGCAACTGTGCGCGGCCGGAGATGTGGGCGACGCAACGACGGACTGTGCCGGGGGGCGAACGTCCCTCGGCTGCTATGCCGGAGGTAGAACAAGCTCGAGGAGGGGATACTGGGCCCTTCCTCACAACGCAGAAAATGGTGAAGAAGCCTGTCGGTAGCAAGACGGGTGGGCGGCTTGGCCTAGAAGGCGATGATGCGGTGGACTATCGTGCAAAGTCTTCTCCAGCCGCTGAGCGTCGACCGATAGGCAAGATTGCGCGGTTGCGCCGTGTTATGGAATTGACCGGGCTTGGACGTAGTTCAATCTACAACCGCATGGACTCGCGTTCGGCGCACTACGACCCCACTTTCCCCTGTTCCTTTCCGTTGGGAGCGACCGGCGGTGCAGTGGGCTGGGACGAAGAGGCAATCAAGACTTGGGTGGCTGCGCAGGTGGCGCGCGCTCGGCAATGAGTAGCGCAAACAATTCTCAAGAATCATTCCCAGAACGGTCATTGCTGCGGCATTCGCCCCGAGAGGCTACCCAGCCGCAGTTTGGCATTGTTATTCAACGCCTTTGAGCAAATCATGGCCGCTGGTGACGCTGCCGATGGCATTGTCTGAATTGTATTCGGAATTGCTCCCGCTGCGGATTGAAGGATACCGAGGGAAATTCGATAGGGTAGTGGGCTGGCTTGCAGCTCAACGAAATATCTCAATTCGAGAGAGGTCCGTCAGTCAGCCGGGGACGGCCTCTAAGTCTTTCGAGTCCGAGGCGCAAAGCGGTGGAGGTCAATCGCATGCCGACAAATTCCTGCCATGAGTTTCCATTTGGTTATTGACTGATCTTCTCGGCTCAGGAGGCTGGCTAGCTATGCCCTGGGATTTGTTATGCGCGCAGTGCCAATTCTTCGGATCCATGCGAAATGACATAGGTTTCGAGTACTACGTGCTATTTCGCGCGCTGCTCATTAAGGGCGGAAGGTAGAAGTATGTCGGGTAATCCGAATCTTTGCAACGCCGGTCAAGCGTCATCCGACTTAGTCCCGTGGCGCGAGCAGCCGCAGTTAATCCCGGATAAACCACCTCGTCGATCGAGATACGTCTGAAATGCGCAGCGCGTTTGGCCTGGATTTCTGGACTTGCGCGTTTTGTTAATAGGCGCTCCCGATAATCCGGATCCTCCCAGAGCGCCTTACGGGATTTCCCCGCCTTTATTTTGTATGCCTCGGTTTGAAAAGCGAGTTTCGCTTTCGCACGAGACGCCCGGGATTGGAGCGGGGAGGTACGCTCGTTACAAAGCAAACGCGTGCCGCGCAGCGCGTCGATGTGCTCGCGGGTAATCGCCCGGGCTTCTTCCAGGGTCTCAGTCGAGACGTACGCGAACACCATCGGCGCGCCCGTATTGAATAATCGCTGGACCTTGGAGCTGTGGTGCTCGCCTTTTGCGAGCCTCTTCAAGTGCAGGTTAATTTGCTTGCGCAGGTCTTTCGCACTTCCGTAATACTCGTGGCCAGTGGCCGGGAATTTTAGTGCATATGCACCAACGATCCCAGGGCCGGGTGGCTCATGCGCCCTAGTCTCAGCGTTCTGATACGTCCTGATACCCGGAAAACGTGAATTGGTCAATGTCACAGTATCGTATTGGTTAGTGTCTCACCGCGCTATTGGTTAGTGTCTCACCGCGCTATTGGTCAGTGTATCACCGCATTGTTGGTCCAGGTATCACTGAGACGGGCTAGGGCACAGAAAAGAGGCAGCCTCAGTGCGGGAGAGACGTGGTCTCGCCGTCCGAGGGCTACGCTTATGCCTCGTGCATGCCGCCTAGGTCCTGCAGCCGCTTGAGCTCTGCCAATTGCCTGCTGATGTCATTTTCCCTTCAAGCCTATTACGCTAACTTGGCGAAGCCAAAAAAAATCAGAATCCAAAGTTCGCACGGTTTCGATCTGCAAGAGATCGGCATTTTCGTGGATTCTGTCAATTCTCCATTCCGGATCATTCGTTGTTGGTATTTATCTTTTCCATTCAATTTAGCGTTTGCCATTCATTAGTAATGACTTGATTGGCTTCATCTGAGCGCCCTAGAAAGCGCCGGAAAGCGCTGGGTACCAATCTCGATCTCAATTATCAAGGGCCATCTCTCACGGGGATGGCCCTATGGCGTTACTCCTAATTCGAGTTAACGTAAAAAAATACACGTCTCCTAAATGCTACGTCGAGCAGGGTGCTCGATATAGAGGGCGCCTAAAAGGATGCATAACTGAGCTGGCCACTAGGTCCTTACGCCGTAGTGGTGGCCTGGATATTTAGGAGGGTAACGGTGGCTGATAAAGTGTCGGGGAGTAATGATTTTGATGATGAAGGGGCGTGGGTAATAGAGCCATATGAGGCTCTTGTATTCGCGGATACCGAGGAAGGGGTGTTGCCTACGCTTATTCCTGACGAGGATTCCATCGCTCACGCCGTTGATTACATTACCAAGTTTGTGAAGATAGCGATTGGCACGAAGCGCCGGTTGTTGGATCTCGTGCCAGTCAAAACTATACGCGCCAACAGGCCGAATACAAGAACCATCAAGCTGTCGAAGGGGGGGGAGTGTTTCCTGAGGTGTCTTAGGCTGGACCTTGATCGTATCATCGATAAATATCCAGGCATCGGCAAATTTAATCGCTACTTCGGTATCTACTACGACGCGGTGACGCGCGAAGTGGCGTTCTCTAATGGAGCCGGGCCATTTGCAACAGTAGCGAGGCTAAATTGGCTACGGGGCGAAGATAGGAATTGCTTTCCTGATGATATTTTAGCCCTCCACGTAAAATACTCGAATGAGATCGTGGAGCAGATTCGTCGGGAGGGCAACAGCGATGAATTCAAGAACTGGCGTGCAGCTATCGAGCGTCAGCCCAAGGAAAACGAGGACAGGCTCTGGTCCTTGATTGAGGCTTGTCTGGGCGTCAACCACCATGTGCTCGTTTTGCGCTTTGATTTGGGATATGGGCAGTATTACTGTGACCCAGAGCTATCGGGGGAGCAGGCTATGTCATACGAGGAGGTGCGAGAGCACCGCACCGCATTACGGCGTTTCCTGAAACGCGATCTCAAAGATCGATTGCCACCTGGGGCATGCAAGGGCATGGTATTTGCCATCAAACTGGAATACGGGCTGGATAAGGGCTACCATTTCCACGTAATAGCTCTCTTGAATGGTGACATCGTGCGCCGGGATGGTGGTATCACGGAGCTGATCTGCGCTCATTGGCGAGGCGTCATTACAAGAGGAAGGGGGGGGTGCCTGTAACTGCAATGTTCGGAAGTATAAGAGGCGTGGTATTGGCTCGATTCGGTACGGTCAGCACGATAAATTGGATTTCCTGAAGAAAGACGTCGTGCCCTATATCACGAAGGTCGACTACTACGGCAAGATGGTCAAACCAGATGGACACCGGACGTTCTGGCCAAGCCAACCGCCCAAGGTCGGGGCTAGGCCGAAGGGGCGGAAGCGCGCGAAGTTGAATTCTGAAGACAGCCCGGCAAGGCCACAATCCTTGTAAAGGGCGCGAAACCAATCGCGTTCTCCGTTCAGTCTTTGGCCCAAGGTCGATGTCTTGCTGCTCGGCTTCCCTCCGCGACCGCTTACATCTCAACTAAATTCTTTGCACATCAACTCCAACTTTTGGTGGAGTTGCTGCAAGTTGCGGTTGTACTAATCTCCCCCCGTAAATGCACGCGGTTCCTCGGTAGCGCCACCCCATTCGAGCCGCTGACTTGTGTTCGGGCAGCGCTCGGCCAAGATGATGCACGTGGTACTGGACGGGGTTGACGGGGGAGCAACAATAATAGCGAGGGGGGAAGGATGCGATTCTCTTTGCGCCGCCACATCGGCTCTTTTCCTTCGTTTGCGTCGCGAACGGCGAGCGACGTCAAGTTTCTTGCGGCTGCCCTAGATGGAGCGTCAGGCGCCGCTGCTGCGCCAAGACCCACGGGCCCATTCGAGCACGAGTTTTCTCCGCGCGACTACGTGACTTTTCTCCTGCACATGGACGCGCAGATTGAGCACGGTTTGATGGTGCAGTACCTGTACGCCGCGTACACGCTTGGCGGCCCGCAGGTGCCGGAAGCCATGCGCGACCAAGTCCGCACCTGGCGCGAGATCATTTTGGGCATTGCAAAGGAGGAGATGGGGCATCTCATCACTGTCCAGAACGTGCTGAGACTGATCGGCTCGCCGATGTGCTTCGAACGAGAAGACTATCCTTGGAGCACGCCTTTCTACCCATTTCCGTTTGCCCTGGAACCGCTGACCCTGGATTCGCTGGCGAAATACATATTCGCAGAGGCGCCAAAGGACTGGCACGGACCGCTTGCAGATGAAATTAGGGCACGCGTGAAGGAAACCGTCCCGAACCCTCGACGGGTTGGAGATCTCTTCGCCGAGTTGATTGACCGTATTTCTGACGCTGACGCATTGCCAGACAGCGTCTTCCAACCAGCGACCACCGAATATCAAGCCGACTTTAGTGAGTGGGGGCGTGGCTACGAGGCTGGAAAGAGGGGAAACGCAAGCGGCGCAAACCCGCCCGGAACGCCCAACCTCATCATTAAACCTCTATGGTCGCGTGCCGAGGCCATAGCGGCTCTCAAGAGGATTGCTGAGCAAGGCGAGGCGCCAGCTACCGAGGCAGACGCCGCACCTTCGCATTTCACACGGTTTGTTCAGGTCTACAAAGAGATGTCGAAAGCGCCGGCAGGTATTTCCTACGCGCTACCCGTGGCCACAAACCCATATGTCTCATGGAGCGAGGACGTCGAGCCCGGCAGCGAATACACCGGCGAAGAGACGCTATCTCCCATTACGTATCCCGAGGCGGTGTTGTGGGCGCAGCTTCATAACCTTCGGTATCGCATGCTGCTCGCACTCTTGGAGCACAGTTTTCACGAACGCGGCAGCGCAGCTACCAGTCATGGTGCGAATCGGGGCATGCTAATTAACGCGGCTTTTGGTGAGATGTACAACCTGCGAGCCATCTCAGATCTCCTGATGCGCCTGCCGCTGAGCGCGGATGGTGGTGCACTTTCAGCGGCTCCCCCGTTCCAGATGCCCTACACGCTTCAACTGCCCAGCTTTGCTTCCGATCGTTGGCAAGCGCATCTGGACGTGCTTAACGCGGCGGGTGCTTTGATGAAAGAGTTGGAGTCTGTGACCAGTGAGAACGGGAAGCTGTTCCTGAGGACTTCCCTTAATACCGACGACCAGGTGAAGGCAATCATTGCCAAAGTGCTACACGCACACAGGGAGGCAGCATGATTACCGAGCTCCGGTTGCTCCCGCCCCTCGCCATCGGCCGCCTTGGTAGTGCTGAGGAACCCTTAGTCGCGTACGACCTTGTTGTGTCGCCAGAGGATCCGCTGGACTATCGACAGATAGTACCCGCCACGACATTTGAGGTGGACGTCAATTCCGGAGAAATCGTCAGGACCTATGTCCCTGACAGCGTCAGATTCAAAGACGCCAAGAAGCGGATATATCCTGTTGCTCCGTTCATCGAGGTGTTCGCGGTTCTGGACAGCAGTCCAGAAGATCTTGTGCCTGTGACGCCGGAGCTTCTTGCGGCCGAAGGACTTTCTCTGGAGGCGGTGACCTGGGAGGTGGAAGTCGCCAACAACAAGGCCTATCGGCGCACTGAGGATGTCGGCGACAAGATCACGGCCTCAATTCGACTACAAGAAAACTACGCTCGAACGCCCCTCGAAGGGACTGGTCCCAACCTGCTGGCGGGACGCACGTTGCCCCTCGGCCATATCCAGGTCATTCGCCCCACCAAGGAGGAACCGAATCTGAGGCTGCGGTTCACTCCTGCAAAAGGTTTAGTGTACGGCGCGAGTCCGACGAGGATGACCGGGACGGGTAAGGCAGAAGCCGATCCGGTTGTTGTCGGGGAAGGCTGGGACCGAATCATCTACGACGCGAAGAAGGGCAAGTGGCTAGGGTACGCCGACCCTTCCGACTCTCCGGTTACCACGAACCCCGGATCGATATATGCCGGCTACGGTGATGCTGACGGTCTCCAGCATAGCTGGGGCTATCTCGATGACGAGTGCGACGGCTACGTCCGTGTGACATTGAAGCGCGCTGATGGTGCCTGCCTTGTGGCAGTCAGCCACATCTGCGCGGGGCCTCCGACCTTTGCACCGGACACCTTGCCTGTGAGAGTCATCTCAGACGAACTGGAGCAGATCATGCTGGGCCCCAAGGTCGAGGAAGAAGAGATCTCGATCGACGAGGCAGAGGACATCGTTCGCCGGTCATTGGAAACCATTCGTCTTCTCAATACAACGGTCATGAATGGCAATCCGGTCTATGGGCGACAGCGTGTTGCGAGCACGATGTCCGCGCAGGACGCCAACGACTACCATCGCGACTACGAGCCAATCGCTGCAGCGGCCATTGTAGACAACCTGGCCTTGCAACAGTTGCACCGTCGTGTCTTCAGTACGCTCAGTTCGGGCACAGCAGCTTGGTTTGGCGAAGTGCTGCGACGTCCCGAAGAGATAGGTGATCTCACGAGCAATGGGCGTCGGAAGATGCCGGCGATGATGCGCGGCGCAGATGCTCGCGCGCTGACGCTTACGCGGCGCCAGATTGACATCGTCACGCGCGCGGCTGCCAAAGCGATGTTCAGAGTTGATCCCGCCAAGCACGAGGGTGAGCAAAATGAGCGAGAAGCTTAAGGCCGCGAATCGGACGGCCCAACTGCACTATCGGGGGACTGGAAACCCCGCCTCTGTTCTCCCTCGGTCTGCGATTTCAAACTGCTTTCCAGGCCTTGAGACGGATTTTCGCAACCTTTGGCGGCGCACCTTTGAAGGCATTGTCCTGCTCGAAAACAACAACTACGTTGTTGCGGCGGAAGACAAGAAGCTCGAACACCTGGTTGGTCACAGGTTGCTGAAGATTGACGGTCTCGACACGGTTGTGGTGACACATGGCCCTGCGATGCCCGCAAGTGGAGATAACCCCCTTGGCACTGGCTTGAACCCTGACGCGGTGGCCTTCATGGAGTGGTCCAACTCAGTCGCAAGGATATTGGCCAAGCAGGGGCAGATCGTCGAATGCATTTTCACCGCTGAGCAGAGCAAGCAGGAGGCACTACCTAAGGACGACGACACATTCGTGGTGGTGAAGCTAAAAATGCGGAACTTCCTGGTCGGTGACTCAGCAGCAATATCTTCGGACATGCTCCAGCCCGGCGAGTTGACACACGGCTTGTGCTCGCCCTGGCAGAACGATTACCGCGAGTGCGCCTGTTACTACTGGGCTGCAAGCCGCCCGGATTTCGTCAACATCGATCCTGGCGCTGCTGGACAGAGTAGCGGCGACACGTGGATGGCCAAGGGGCGAAGTGGAACCTACATCCCAGACGATCGAGTCGACCCGCGACTGCTGACCTATGATGATCTTTTCAAAGAGTGGGAGAGCCAGTTGCGATTCGTCGTCCGCGGGCGCGATGTCGAGTGATGGAACTCGACATCACCAAGCGCAGACGCCTTGTCAATGACCTGACGCTTGAGATACTGAAGGCCTCTCGACCGTCGCACCGCGAGGTGCACGTAGTGTCTGAAGGCGACCAGAGTCAGCTGTTTGTCGTTGATGGCAGTCGCCTGTACGAGCTTGATGGGGCCACACTTTTGGAAATGCGGCAGGCGATGGGCTGCGGCAGCCCGGCGGTAGCTGAGTTGCTTAATGATCTTGGCGTAGAGGCTTGGCCCACAATCCCCGTGCCAGCGGACGACCCTCCGGTACGCGCACTGTCGCTCGCAGTCGCCCAGAAGTGCAACCTCGGTTGCGCCTACTGCTACGCGGAGCAGGGTGGTTTTGGTGAGCCTCCGAAGGACATGCCAATTTCGACGAGCTTGGACTCGGTTCGCTTGCTGCTTGAGGAAACAACCAGCGGCGATCACGTGAACCTCGCATTCATGGGCGGCGAGCCGCTGCGCAACCGAAGCGTGCTCCAGGAGACGACCTTGTTCGCTGCAGCCGAGGCAGCCCAACGCGGGGTGACCATTGGGTTTTCAGTAACCACCAATGGCACCTTGCTCACGAAGGAAGACGCCGACTTTTTTGAGGACCATGGCTTCGCGGTGACTGTAAGCCTTGATGGCTTGCAGCCAGAACACGACCGCCTTCGTCCGTTCGTTGGCGGGGCAGGGTCCTATGACCTCATCATGCGGCGTATTCAACCGCTGCTTGAAAGGCAGCGGCGCATGCAGGTGTCCGCTCGCGTGACGGTCACGCCGTTCAACAGCGGCTTGAGGCGTGTGCTGGACAACTTCGTTGCCAACGGTTTCCACAGCGTTGGCTTCTCTCCGCTGCTGCATGCGCCCAATGGCAAGAATGAAATGGACACCCCTGAGTTGAAGCATATGCTTGCCGAGATGATCGACTGCGGACTGGCTTACGAGGAGCACGAACTGCGGGGGCTGCGCTATCCATTTTTGAACATGATCAACGCCCTCGAGGAGTTGGAGCGCGGGACGCATCGTCCATATCCCTGCGGTGCAGGCGTGGGGTACTTCGGCGTCTCCGCTGATGGCGACCTGGCCGCATGTCATCGCTTCGTCGGTAACAAAGACGTGGGCTTCGGATCCGTCGCGGGCGGGGTGGATATGGCGCGCCGCAGGATCTGGCTCCAAGAACGCCATGTCGGTCAGCAACTCCCATGCAACCAATGCTGGGCGCGGTATCTCTGCGGCGGTGGCTGTCACCACGAGGTACTCGCCCGCGGGCGAAGCGCTTGCGAGTACATCAGAGGATGGCTGCACTACACCATCCAGGCGTACGCTAGATTGCGGCGGCTCCAGAGTCGAGCCAATGTGCTCGAAGACCCGCGGGAGCAGCGCTTTGACCGATAAGTTCGATGTTGCCGTGGTCGGAGCAGGACCTGCTGGCTTGACGGCAGCGATTCGCCTGCGCCAGTTGGGCCGCAGTGTTCTCGTGCTTCACCGAGTTCGACCGCGCCCCTCTAGAGTGGAAGCTCTGACGCCCGGCGTGGCGGATATCTTGCGATACCTGAGAGCCGATGGCGTACTCGCAGATGCCGGCGCCACGCTAGTCCACAGACATCGCGTAGCATGGGCCACCCACGACGCCGTGACGCGGGAGCCCAAGGCCGGGGAAGCGAGCTTGCTGGTACAACGCCATCGCTTCGACAAGGAGCTAGCAGAAGCCGCTCTGGCGCATGGCGTGCTGTTTCGCCCTTCATCCCGCATGATTGCAATTGAATCGAGCGGAGAGCAGCAACTGATCCGATACGCGCACGATGGCTTTGAACGAGTAGTCCTGGCGAAACACGTCCTTGAGGCGACTGGTCGCCCTCGCGCGGCCAAGCGTAAGCAACTTGGTCCTTCGCTTATAGCGATTTCGGCGAGCTTTGAAGTTGTCGCGGGCATCGAATGCGAAATGCTTGTGGAGGCCCTTGACGACGGCTGGGTATGGGCGGCACGTCAGCCAGGGCAGGCGCTGCATGTGACTGCGTTTGGCGACCCTGGGCAAGTGCATCTGCGCTGGCCTGGCGACCCGCAACGCGCACTCAGTGCCATGCTCGCGTCGAGCGCGTATCTGGGGCAACTTGGAGATGCCGGGGTCTTCGAGGGGGGGCTGCGATGCGGGCTCGTACGTCTGCGAGGATTGGCTTCAAGACGGCCACTGGAAGTTGGGCGATAGTGCACTCGGGTTGGACCCGCTCTCATCCAGTGGGGTGGAGAAGTCCATGCGCTTCGCTTTGCAAGCCGCGCTCGCCGTCAATACAGTCATCAAGAGCCCCAGCGATCAGGATGTCGCAAAGGAATTTCTCTCTGCAAAACTGAACGACACCTGCACTAGGCATCTCTCATGGACGGGCAAGCACTATGCGAGCGCCTGGCGTTGGCCCGAGGGAGCCTTCTGGAAGATGCGGGGCTCTGAGCGGTCCGTTATTCTGGATACCTCGAAGGACCTGACGCCGGTCGATCAGGGAAAGATTGCCCTGGTACTGCTCGGCGTTCCTCACATAGCAACTGGCGTCGTCATCAAGAACATGCCGTGTGCTCTGGAAGATCACATCGAGGCACGAGGAGCTGTGGTCTATTCAAGCCTCGAGGACTCGGTTGTCTTCGCTGATGGAGTCGAGCTTGCGCCTTTGCTGCGAGTGGTAAAGGGTGCTCGCTCCTACCCCGAGCTCATCGACCGGTGGTCGCGGGTGTTGCCACGAGAGCGAGCGGTACGGATCTGCGCTTGGGCAGTGCAAAAAGGCATTCTCACGAGTGAGAGCGCAGCACATTGATCCGATGTAACCGTAGGGGCTATGGGCTTGAATATTTCGATGACCTGGCTGTCCTTGCTGTCTCAGATTGCCACGCGGAAGCCGTAGTGTCTGCGACCCAAGCTTGAGATGTTCGCATCGCAGCCTTGATCGGTCATTCACTGGCGACAAATCAAGGTCGGCTTCTGGCCCGGTAGCCGCCGGCCGAGCTCCTTGAGCGGATCGGCGCCTTCCGGACTCTGCCGTTCGCTCATCTATTGGTCGATGGCCGAGAAGGGTTATGAGACCCTCAGCACACCCGGTCAGGCGGCGAAATTCCAAAAAGAATGGGCCACGACCTGGCCCCCCACCCCGAAAGCGAGGTGAGGGGCATGAGGCGCATGGAGAACGGGTAGCGCGCAACACCGTGCTGACAAGCACTGCAGGTTGCAGCCGACCGCGTAGCGCCCAAGTATCGTCCGCGGACATGCAGGGGAACGCTGCCGCGTTGACTGTTGAATCTGTACTCAGACGACATGCTTGCCCAATCGGCATCATGCATCCCCCTCATCCCGCTGCGTCCAGCCTCCCGATTGACCACTGGAGCGCGTTAGTAGGATTGAGCCCGATCATTCACGCACTCGGTGCATACCCAGCAACTCGCCGTCTTGATATTGAAGTGCGTAGACCAACTTGCCAGTGGCATTCCAGCGGTTCGCCGTTCCTTGCAATGGGTTCACTCTACCGCCCGGCGATCTCTGCTGAGGCCGCTACCGTGAGGTTAGCCCCGTGCCGGGTGATCGAAGTCTGGTTTTCCCGTGCCGTAATCACGATCGACTTCACCGCATCATCTGATGCCAAGGGCTAATGTAATGTCGCAGATGACGCACTGTAGCATTCATCCCGAATCTCCATGATCTGTGCGTCCGTGAGTACCCGCTCACCGTGACTGCTTTCGTAAGCCGCTCTCTTGACGGATACACATTGCTTGGCATCTGCCTCAGCTTTGCTCGCTACCTGCTCTGCATTGGCGGCATCTGACGGATTCGGGTGGCGCCCTTCACGACAGGCAGCTTCCCATGCTGGTCGTTGATCTGCAGGAGTCAAGGCCGGCGCGCCGCGGTCGAGACCTCTCGTTGCATACGCCGACCGTATAGCCTCCGCTGCCTTTTCCCATGACTGTACGCAGTCCTCCAAGGGCGACCCATTCGGCCCTACTTCGATACCGTTAGCATAGGTTTTGTCAGCTATTAGCGTCCCGTTTGCGTCCCATTCCTTGTACGGTCCGTTGAGGTTGCCTTGTGCGTAGGTCGCCTTGATCGTGAGCTGCTTGCCATCGGGCGAGTAATGCAGGACTTCGCCCTCGTACTTGCCGTTCACGAACTTTGCGCGCTTGACACGCGCACCGGTATTGGCGTCGAACCCATCCTCAGTGCCGGAAGGGACGCCCTTGTCCCACGGAAAGGTGTGAATGAGTTTGTGATTGGCCCAGCTATAGACTTGCTGAGTGCCATCTGGCTGCCCATTTTGGAAGGTCACGTCCATGATCAGACCGCTGTCGCGTTGCCCGCCATAGAGCCGCAATGAATCGTCCAGCGCGCCCTCGTTGAACGACATGTCCATTCGAACGATGTCAGATTGCGGCTCCTTGCAAACCGCTTTGCCGTCAGGCAGGCCATCGCGAATCCGAGCATTGCACAATGCCCCATACGCCAGCGCTCCGGCTCCCGACTCTCTAAAAACTGACCGTGCGTTGTCATCGCCCGCGGAGAGGGCATCAGAAAGCGCGATGCCAGCAAGCTTACTGGTCAGCCGGAAACCCTGCTGCTGCGTCAGGAGCACGCTAGCCGGGACGTTGGTGAGCGCTCCAAAAAAAGGCTCATTTGCGCCGACCGCATAGACCTTGCCGTTGACGATCGTGGCGTTGCGGAAGTCCAGGACCTCATTCTTGCCGCAAGCTGACACCACCAGCACCGGCGCGACACTCAGAATAGTCAGATAACGATAAATTTTCATGATGGAGGAATTGAAAAGGCAAAAATTTTGAGGAAATGCAGTGGACCCGGAGGCAAACCAGGGCTGCCATGGATATAAGAAGCCGGCATCCCTCAGGGGACGCCGGCTTCTTTCCTGCTAGGAATATTCCTTGCGTCTACTAAGGGTTCTGCTGTTGACCGATCCGGATAGCAGCTGCTCGCATGGATGCCGCGATGACGTCAGTCACGTCAGCGCGGAACTGCGCCACCGTGGTCGGCGCGCTGGCCGGTTGCATATAGCCCATCAGCAGCTTGCTATCCTTTAGCGCCACCACGAGAGCGCCACCAGCATTGATGACGTTCTTGATCTCGTCGTTGATCGGGACGTTGGCCGCACCAATCGACTTCGGCAGGCTGATCGTCATTACGGAAGGGTTCCGATCGTAGCTGGACCAGCTACCAACGACTGGAAGGCGCAGCGGATAGTTGGCGTAGTTGCAGCCCGCATTGTTGCTCTTGTCTACTTCTACTAAGCCATTGGCCATGATGTTCAGCAACACACAGCCGCCTCCGATATCGGTTTGTGTACCAACCGCCTGAGCCACGGCCGTGTAGGCCTGAGCACGATCACCCAAGCTGTATTGGATAGGGCTGCTGCCGCCATTAGCGGTGTAGTCCGTGTCACCATTGATCCAAGGCAGGCCAAAGCCTTGACTGGTCAGGACCAGACGGTCGTTGCTATAAGAGATCGTGGCGAGATAGGCCATGGTGCCAGGCGTGAATGTGCCTGTCATGGAGCGGCGCACTGGATTGCGGTAATCGATCTGGAGACCGGTCGACAGCGGCTGACCACTCACATCCATTGTTCGGTACGACACTGAGACCGTGTTGCCGGTATTGGGGTCGGTACCCATCAGTTTCGAACCCACCGAAGACAGCGCAAGCGACGGATGCGTCTGGCTGGCTGTCAACCAATTCGACCAGGTGCCATCTGACCTTGCCCCTGTTCCACGAATCCCATAACCGAGGGAATTAGGCAGCCCGGTGTTGCTGAGCTGCGGACCAGTTTTTCTCGAACGTCATGGGGCTGACGTAGCCCAGCGTCGAGTGGAGTCGGCTGGCATTATAAAAGCCAAGCCAGTCAATTACCTCGTCCATTGCGGCGCGGCGGGTAGCGAACTGGCGACCGTGCAGGCGAGCGACCTTCAACGACCCCCACAGACTCTCAGTCGGCGCGTTGTCCCAGCAATCGCCCCTGCGGCTCATTGACGAGCGCATGCCATACGCCTTCAGGGCGTCTTGAAACAGATGGCTGCAATACTGGCTTCCCCGGTCGGTGTGCACAATCACACCGGCTTCCGGGCGGCGCCGGAACCAGGCCATGCGCAGCGCGTCCGTGACCAATTCGGCCTTCATGTGTGGTTGCATCGACCAGCCAACCACCTGCCGGCTGAACAGGTCGATGATGACCACCAGGTAGAGCCAGCCTTCGGCGGTCGCCACATAGGTTATGTCGCTCGTCCAGACTTGATTGGGTGCTGCTGGGCTAAAGTCGCGTTGCAGCAGATTGGGGGCCACCGGCAAATCGTGGTTCGAGTTGGTTGTCGCGATGTACTTGCGCTTGTGGCGGGCACGGATGCCGTGCAGCGCCATCAGCTTGCGAACACGCTCCTTGCCCACCCGCACCCCACGCGCCAGCAGTTCCTTCCACATGCGCGGCCAGCCGTACTCCCCCTTGACCCCGGCGTGAATCGCCTTGATGTGGGCCAACAAGGCATCGTCACTGAGTCGGCCTCTATCTGGCCTGTCGGTGCTTACTGTGCGTTGCTTGCGCTGGTGATAGCCGCTGGGGCTGACCCCTAACAGCTCACACAGGACCGAGACCGGCCAGTAACGTCGGTTTCGCTCGATGAACGCATACCTCACACCGACTCCTTCGCAAAGTATGCTGCGGCTTTTTTTAAAATATCGCGCTCCATCTTCAAGCGCGCCACCTCCGCCCGAAGCCGGGCCAGCTCCATCTGCTCCGGGCTGACCGGCTTCATACCCGCACCAGTCAGCTTGCCTTCCCGCTCCGCCTTGACCCAGTTATGCAGCGTCTGCGCTCTGATGCCCAGGGTCGCGCTAACCACTGCCATGCTCTGCCCGCTCTTCACCAGCCGTACCGCTTCCAGCTTGAATTCCAGCGTGTACTGCGCCCGCTTTGTCTTGCTTGTCATCACATCTCTCCTTGCTTCAGTTTAACCTCAGCAAGGGATTCGTTTTGCGGGGGCAAGCTCAATCTGCTTTCATCTCGTAATTGCCGACACCCCCGCTCAGGGAAATCCACGAACTGCTGAAAAAGGCGTCATAGCTGCCAATGGGCGTTGCGGGCGACCAGCTACCGTTGCTTTGTGCCTCCTGCACGACGGAAAGGGTAGAACCCGAGAGCGTGAAATTCTCCCGGATTGGCGAGAGTCCGAACGTGGGTGGCTGCCCGATGACATGCTGCATGAGGTCACCATTGACCGTGTAAAGCGGGTCGGCCAATGCAGTGGCTGCGTCGACCGCAGTACTGAGTGCCAGGTTGGCGAGCTGGGCATTGATGTCCGCCTGTTGGACGCCATCGATACTTCCTTTAGCGGCATAGGCGTTCATGGTGGCCTGCACTTGTGCCCACGAGATCGGGCCTTGACCACTCAGCGTAGTCATGTGACTGACCATGCTGGCCGCGATCGCCGTCGTATTCGTGTCACGGACGGCAATGTAATCAGCGCCAGGATCGGTCGAGGTAGACCCAGTGAGGTTTTGGACTGCCTGTAGAGCTTCCGCCTGAGTGTGGCCGGCCTTCACCTGCGAGACGACCAGGGTGGTGAGTGGCGTGATGTTCTGGCTCCCGCCAGTTACGACCGCCGACAGCGTGAAGGTCGAGTTAAACGGCACGCCGGGATTCGAGAGATCCGAGGTCTGCGGTGTCACGATGACGTTGATCTGCCGGCCCACCGCATCGCGTGGCGCATCAAGCGTGTAGCTGCCAGTTCCATCGGTCATCGTCGTGGGTAGCGACGCATCGCAGCCGCCCTGGCCGTCATCGAAACAGACTTTGGCGTTGACGAGGTAGCCGTCGATGGCCTTGCCGGTGATCGAGGTGGATTGCGCCGGGGGATTGGAGGGTGTCGCGGCTGGGCTGGTGGTGCTATCGCCGCCGCCGCACCCACCCAGCGTCAGAAGCGTGGCGCTACCGACGCCCAGGCCAAATGCATGGGCAATGGCCTTGAGTCTTGTTTTTCGTTCGTTGCTTTTGGGGGTAACCCCGTAAATATCTGAATTCATTTGATTTTTCTTCATTTTTTGGTGACTGGCTAAGGAGGTTGATGGTCCCGTACCGGCAACTCATCCAAACTGTTAACGACTAAATAGGTTGAAATTCAACCCAAAAAGCACTTCATGTCAATGAGGCGATGCCCAACCATTCCGGTTGAATGGGAGAGGGCATGCGCAAGGTGGACATGGATCAGCTGGCCGGCGTGGTGGGACGGGCGATTGCGAGGCAACGCGTTGCCGCCAACTTGACGCAGGAGCAGGTCGCGGAACAACTGGGGATCGGTAACGAAGCGGTGTCGCGCATTGAGCGGGGCGTAGTCATGCCGACCATCGGGCGACTTGTCGAATTGGCCGAGATCTTCCAGTGCGAGACTTCTGATCTGCTGACCGAGGCCAGCAACCGATCCAGCGACCAAGCCAATTACTTAATGCGGCAACTCTCAAAGCTGAGTCATCACGACCGAACCATGGTGGTGGAGATCGTCGAACGCCTGGCTGCGCGGCTGGCGCGTCGCTAAAGTGGGCTAGGCTTGCAGTGCATGCCTCGAGAAGCGGGGTAAGCTCATTTGCTCCACGGGAAGCAGTACGAACGTCACGGCCCGGTCCCCTGTTGTCTGTACCCAGATCTTTTGTCCGGTCGGTAGCAAATAGCTGGACAGCAGGTGATCTCCGGTTGCCAGCGCGCATTCGTTTCGTTGCCAATCTTCGTCGCTGATCTGGCCCCAATCACCGCGTGCATGGCGAATTAGGAAGTGGACAAGCGGGATGCGAGCGGCGCTCAGCGCAGTGAGCGCCCCCAACGAGACGAAGACGCTGCCGAGCATGACGCGAGCAGGCGTGCGCAGTCTTGATGGCAGGTGGGCCGTCGCCATGTCAATAGTCCTCCGGCAGCAGTACGGTTGTCACCGAGCGGTCGGCCTCGGTGATGACCCAGATCTTCCCGCCTCCGGGCAGCGCGTAACTCGACAACAGCCGCGCACTCATCGCGAGCGCAAAATTGTTCTGCTGGCGGTCCAGTTCATCGAGATCACCCCAGTCGCCGCACAAATGGCGCCGCAGCAGGGACTGAGGAGTGACGTTGGCCTGGGCGAGCGCCGCCAGGGCCGCGGGGGTGGCCAGCACGTGGCCGGGTGCGAAACGAGGGGTAAAGGCTACCGTCGAGCACGCCGCTTCGGCCGGCAGGGCGCGATCGGTCGCGAGGTGAGTCTGTTGCTTGGTTTATCTCCAGGGGATGTGAAACATGAGAACGAACGCGGTCCTCCGGGCGAGCCGGATGCGCGAGTGAGGTCATTTGCATGCCAGGAAAAGGCGTCCAGCGTCGGGAGGGTCGCCGGGCGGACTACGAAATGCTAGCCAGGGATGCAAGCTGGCGGCGCAACGCCGATGCCTTGGCCTGGGAGCAGCCCAGATGGCGGCGGATGCCGGTGACGGTCGGACGCAGTTCACCGGCCGCGACGGCTTGGCGCAGTCGCGTCAGGTCCTCCACTTTGCCGGCATGACTGGCAGGGGTTGGAGAAGACTGCGGCGTGACGGCTGCAGTCACAGGCTCGTGACTGCCTAGCTCCGGCTTGAGGCTCGGCGCGACTGGGGTACTACCGGGGGTGACGGGCGGTATGACCAGTGGAACATCCGCGGACGGTAGCTCTAGTCGCAGCGCGACGGTCCATAGTAGGCAGGCGACACCTTCCAGGACGGCCGCGAACGTCAACCCCGACAGCAAGTCGACACGCGCAGCAGTCGTGCCGAGTAACGACGCCAGTCGCGTCGTGACCGGATCGGCGACCAAGGCGTCATGCCGCTCCACTGCCCGGTCTTGCGCGACTTGACCGCGTCGAATTTCGTCGGCCTCGGCCTCCAGCGCGTCGAGCGTCGCGGCCAGCGCGACGCGCCTGCCTTCCAGCGTCGGGTAGTTGCCGGTACAGCGCTGCGCGTTGGCCGCAGCGAGTCGTCCGGTAACGTCGGCCCGTTGCGCCATGACGACCGTAAGACTGCGGCAAGGTTGCGACTTGGTAACTGGCAGCGCAGTCGCGCGCAGTTCTCCCGCATGCCGCTGGGCGAGCAGGAAGAATGTCAGATGACCGTACGATGTTGTGAACAGGCAGGCCGCCCACAGTGCGGTGGCCACGACTCGTACCGCTGGGGGCGACTCCCGGGTCAGAGCCGGCAGCAGGTGTGCGCAGCCAACCAGCACCACACCGATGGTCACCCACACCAACCGCTCCGGCAGGGAGCCGCCACGCTGCCATCCAGCCAGCACGGACAGGCTGATCGCGGTCGCCGTCGCACTCGCCGCCAGCACCAGGACACTGCGGCGACTGCTCATCATGCTGCCTTGCCTCCGAGCAGCGCTGCTTGCCGGTCTAGCTTGTCACGCAGCGTCGTTGCCGGTGCCGCGCCCGTGGCCGATCCATCGCCGTTCGATTCCGGCCCGCCATGCGTGGCTTCGGGGTAAAACTCATCCACGACCGCAGCAGCCTCTTCTGGGCTGTCCTCGAACGCGCCATTGCTGAACCCGAGCCGGGCGGCTTCATCCAGCGCTGCCTGATCGAAGCCGGCCGCTTTGCGCTGAGCATCCAACTCCCGAGCTTGCGCGATGGTGTCCTCCAGCGTACTGCCGGCACGCACACCCAGGTCGACGTAGTAGATGGCAGACCGATAGCTCTGCGTGGTCGATTTGCCGCGCAGCTTCAGTTCCAGTGGCAGGCAGGCCAGCAGCCCACCCGATACCGCGCCAAAGTAATGCAGGCGCGCAGCCAGAGTCCGGATCGAGTTGTAGGAGGTAGTCCGGAAGATAAAGGACCCTAGCTCGTCGTCTTCGCCGATGACCACGTTGAGCCGCCCATAGGGCTTGCAGCCGGCAGCCTTGCCGAAGCCGCAGCCGTCTGGCGAGGGGCAAGGCAGCGTAGCCAAGCCGTCGTTGTCCATCCGCTTACAGGTTTCGCCGTTGCCCACGCAGACTGGCCGCCCCGTCTCGCGATCGAACAGTGAGTATTCCGCTCGCAGATTTAGGTACGGGTCATTAAAGAGTAGGCGCACGGGAATCGCCCGCAGTTTGCTGTTGGCGGCCTTGCGCAACGTTTCGTCGAGCGGGTGCAATACCCACCCATCGCGGCCCTGGACCTGGCTGGTCAGGGTGAACTGGTCGTCCTTCTCGGGCAGACGCTTACCGTTCTTCTCGACCACGCGGCCGATGGAAATCCGACCAATGACGGGTGGGGTGATACTTAAGCCTTTGAGCATGGGGTGTCTTCGTTAGGGTGAATCAGGAATCGGCGTGAGCCGGGCTTGGTGATGGCATAGGCGGTCTGGAGAGGCGGGTGGTCGGCCAGCAGCCGCTTCAGATCGATGCCGGAGCTATCCTTGCTGCGCTTGAAGGTGACCTCGCCGGATTCGAATTGCGCCCGCGAGGCGTCGCCCATGGCCTGCTGGATGGTCTGCTTGAGGCGGGCTTCGGCTTCTTCGCGCAAGGCAATCTCGGCGCGCAAGGCCACCAAATCCGCAAATGTCGCGCTCAATGGACGGTCCTCAATGAAATCCACGGTCTGGCCACTATCCTCCGGGTACAGACAGCGCAGGGCCGCATCGGCGGAGTCCGAGCCATCGGCCGGAGGCGGGGTGTCGGCGGTGACACAGCCCCAGAATTTGGATTCCAGCAGGATCAGCTGGCCGATCAGCACGTCGTCCCGTTCGATCCGATGCACTTCCAGCTTCTGCCCACTGAGCAGCACAGCCACATCTGCCGCCTGCTTGCCGGTCACCGCCAACTGGTGCTGAACCTGCAATTGAACGTACTCCGGTACACCCTCGCGCCACAGGCGCGCCCCGAATTCTCCAGCTGTCTTGCACTCTAAGATCTGCACATCCGGTGCGCCGATGACTTCCCGATCGAGATTGGCAAGCATGTAGGGCACAGTGGGATGGCGCAGGACCGCATTGATCTTGCGCACCCGCCGTCCAGTCTGCTGGGTATAGGCCGCGGCGACGATGGGCTCCAGCAGTGAGCCCCAGTAGACCGGCTCGGTGGTGTCCATGGGGTCGGGCTTTACCAGGCCCGCATCCCGCCCGGTTTTCTCGAGCCACAATTCCAGTTGGCTCTGATAAGGGTTGAGTCCGACCGCTGCCGCGGCATCCGAGCCACCGATGCCGGTTTTGCGCACGGCGAGCCAGTCCTCTCGGCTCAATCCTTTGGTGTCCACCAGCCGCAGCGCCGGACGATGCCGGCTGCGCTCGGCCATTACCGCTTGAGACATACGTTCCTCCAAAATAAAAAACGCCCGGCGGGAACATCCCGATCGGGCGGCTATGCCGTAGAGGCGAAAGAAGGTTCATGCAACGAGCTTCATCGCCTCGTCCCACGCCTTCTGCTTGAGCGTGGCGCCCGCACCGAACCAAGCCGCGTCGTGCCGGTGGTCGTCGCTGCGCGCGCGGCGGTGGTGATCCACATATTCGGTGATGCTGTTGACCAAGCCCCAGGCCGTACCGTCTGCCGAGGCCAGCAATGCTCCCTTGCCGCGCCCCACGTAGAGCTGTTGCACCGTCTTGATCGCGCTGTCGTTGAGGTTGGTGGTGGGCCGGTCGGTGACATTCCCCGTGGGATAGGTCAGTACGCGCCGGAAGAACGCTTCGGCGGCGTCGTCCTTGACCCGACATTCGGAGAGCGCCTTCATGCGGGCCATGAAGCCATCCCAGGACGAGATGGCGATCCCGAGCTGGCGCTTGACTGCCTGCGCATCAAACTGGCTGCGGTGTGGCACTTTGACGGCGCCGGTGCTGTCGCCCAGGGCAATCGACAGGGTGTTATTGCAGACGACCCGCACCGACGTGAATTGCGCGGTGGTCGCCAGCGTTCCATCGCAAGCCGTGGCCAGCAGCAAGTAGCCATTGACCTTGTCGCGGCCCTTGAGCGTGGCACTCTGACCGGTCTTGGCGAGCGCCCAGAGCTTGCGGCCTTCCTTGAGTACGCCGGCGGTCTCCAACTCGAAGCCACCGACCTCGGTCAGGTCGCGGTAAAACTCCAATATCTCGGCCGGCTGCACAACTTGATAGCGCGACGAGACGACCGACAACGGCATTTTGGTGTCCGAGCGGTACAGGACCTTCTGTTCGGGGAAGGCGTGGATGGCGCCCAGTCCCGCGTTGCCGGAGACAAATCGGACTTCGGACTCCTCGATACGCCAGTTCATGCCAGCGCGCTCCGCCCAGATCTCGAGAGGTTGATTGGGAGTGAGTTGGTTGCCAAGGCCATGCCACGGGGTGGCGTTGACGTAGGCCATCGATTGGACAAGATGCATGGTGAACTCCTTTCTTGAATGGACAAGTGCATAAAGCCCGGCCAATGCCGGGCAGGTTTGCGTAGGGAAATGGGGAAAGCTGCAGGGGGGGTATAAAGCGATCGGAAGAGCGCAAAGATGCAAAGACAGCGCTTTGCTGGGAAATGTCAGCGGGTCTGATGCTCAGGTACGCCTTTGGGAGAACGTGTGGTGGCAGTCAAGACATTGCGCGTTGCCAAGCACGGTCTCATCAAGCGCTTCGCCGACGGCTGCACCGGCTGCGCAACCGGTGACGCCGCCAAGCAGCCCGCCCATCAAGGCGCCGGCCACGCCGCCGAGCAATATGCCAGCAGGGCCGGCGAACGCGCCGACCGCTGCGCCTGCTTCTGCGCCGGATAGCACTGCCGCGGCACCACTGGCAGCGCCGGCGGCTGCGCCGATCGCGCCGCCGGCTTTCTTGCCAACGTCGCGGGCTTTGATGTTGGTTGAGCCGCATTGGGGACAGGATGTCATCTGGGAAAATTCTCAAGGTAAGGGTGAAAGTAGGTGGCTTCCGGCTATTGACGCTATCCGAGGTGAAGCAACGAAGGCACGGAGCGAGATGAAAAGCTCACCAAGATGGCAAACATCGAACTCTCACGGGCAGCTTGGCAAAAAATTCAAACATGCTGCCGGCGTGATCGACAGACGATTAGCCTGCCGCGCTCAGAGTCGTGATATGTGATTGAAAAAATCTGGGGTCTCAGGGCACGCGAAATAGCAGCTGCTGAATTTGCGAAACCTTCAAGTTCGTGCGCGTGTGCCTCATTGGCGAGATTCACCGTCCCAGTAGGAAATTGGGCTGCTCTGCGTGGCGTACCAAGTGGGCACCCGCTGTTGGGCGCATTTACAACGCCAACCCAACGAGGGTGCCCCAGGTGAGGTGACCATTTGTTACAATTTTGCAACTTTGCGTGGCAAAAGATTGCTCCGCTGCAGCATGGGTGGCGCCACTCCATTGGTGGTGGCAATTTCCCTCGAAGAGTAAGAGACCTAAACTTATGAACATCGCGGAAATCGAGTCTTCGCTTAAGGACTTGGTCGAGAGGCCTTTTGACGCCAAGAGCTTTGCCTTCGACCTCATGGCCGTCTACGACGCCCCCAAAGCGACCATCACCAAACTGCGCCAATCGCAGGGCAAGCAGGCCGTCCCGCACGATGAGGTGTATTGGAAGCGCAAGCTGCTGTTTCGATCTGCGCTCCAGGGCAACGCGTCCGAGACGCTCAACGCGATGATCGCGGCCACGGAAAAAGCGAAAGATCCGCCGCGGTTTCTTTTGGCGACTGACGGCGTTGAACTCCTCGCGCGTGACATGAGGTTCGACACGCTGCTGGACATCGAGTTTGCCAAGGCGAATGATGCATTCGACTTCTTCCTGCCTTTGGCCAACATCGAACGCTACACGGGCGTCGCGGAAAGCCAAGCCGACATCAAGGCAACGGGGCGCGTCGCTAAGCTCTATGACGCTATTTTGGAGGCCAATCCGAAATGGCGTGATGAGGCCAGCGCGCACAGCCTCAACCTCTTCATGACCCGGCTGCTCTTCTGCTTCTTTGCGGAGGACACGTCGATTTTCGAACACGGCCTTTTTACCCGGACGGCGTTGAGCGTCTCGATCGACGACGGCTCGGATTTTGCCGACACGCTCTCAAAGATTTTCCAGGCGCTGGCCTTGGCGCCGACGAAGCGCGGCTCGCTGCCCGAGTTCGCGCGGCGCTTCCCCTATGTCAACGGCGGCCTCTTCCAAGAAGAGGTCCCCATTCCGGCGTTCTCGCGTCGGGCTCGCCGCCTCTTCCGTGATTGCGGCGAGCTGCGTTGGTCCTCGATCAACCCGGACATCTTCGGTTCGATGATCCAAGCGGTCGTCGAGCCCGAAATGCGCGGCGACTTGGGCATGCACTACACATCCGTGCCCAACATCATGAAGGCGCTTCAGCCGCTGTTCCTGCTCTCGCTCGAAGAGGACTTCGAGCTGGCGCGCGACAGCGAGGTCAAGCTCATGCGCCTGCTCAAGCGGATTTACGGTATCCGTGTCTTCGACCCGGCTTGCGGATCGGGCAACTTCCTGATCATCGCTTACCGTGAGTTGCGCAAGTTCGAGAGCCGCGTTTTCGCCCGTCTCGCTGAACTGGGCAAGGGCGCGATTCCAATGAGCGGGGTTCACCTGAGCCAGTTCTACGGCGTCGAGATAGCGGACTTCGCGGCGGAGACCGCCAAGCTCTCTCTTTGGATCGCCGAGTATCAGATGAACGAACAGTTCAAGGAGCAATTCGGCACGGCCCCGCCGGCGCTGCCCTTGCGCGACAGCGGCAACATCGTTCATGACAACGCCTTGCGCCGCGACTGGCTGCGCGTGTGCCCCCCGAAGACGGACACCGAGACCTTCGTCGTGGGCAATCCGCCTTACCTCGGCAGTTCCAACCAGGACAAGGCGCAGAAGGCGGACATGGACTTGATTTTCGAGCCGATCGCCGAAAGCTACCGCAACCTTGATTACGTGGCGGCCTGGTACGTGAAGGCTGCTGACTACGCCAAATCCACGCAAGCTAACTGCGCCTTCGTGGCGACCAACTCCATTTGCCAAGGCGAACAGGTGGCGATGCTCTGGCCGCTGATCTTCCAACGTGGCATGGAGATTGGCTTTGCGCACCAGGAGTTCAAGTGGCGCAACAACGCCGCCCAGGTGGCGGGCGTGACGTGCGTCATCGTCGGAATCCGCCCTCGAATCGCGGCGAAGAAGACCCTCTACGCTGGCGAGATGGCTCGCGCGGTCAAGCACATCAGTCCGTATCTGATTGAGATGGACGACACCATCGTCCAGAAGGAGTCGCGTCCGATCAACGGGTTGCCGCGCATGGAGAAGGGAAACATGCCGACAGATGATGGCAATCTTATCCTTTCCCCAGAAGAGCGTGACCACCTCGTGAGCGCCTACCCAGAAGCGGGGCGCCTCGTCCGCCGCTACTACGGCACTCAAGAGTTCATCAAGGGCATCGAACGCTATTGCCTTTGGATCGTCGATGAGAATGCAAAGTTCGCCGCGTCAATCCCGCCGATCAAGAGGCGACTCAACGCAGTGCGCGACTTCCGCCTGCAGAGCCCCGCGCCGACCACGCAGGAGTATGCGGCGTTCCCGCATCGATTCCGCCAGATCCAGAATTTCGGCGTCGACGCCATCTTGGTGCCGATCCACTTCTCGGAGGACCGCGACTATTTCACCATTGGCTTTGCGCCGGGCGAGACGTCGATCCTGAGCAACGCGTGCTATGCAGTTTACGACGCTCCTGTTTACGTGATGGCGCTGCTCTCGACACGCCTGCATGCTATTTGGGTCGAGACCGTTTGCGGCCAGCTTGAGACTCGAATTCGCTATGCCAATACGCTTGGATACAACACTTTCCCGGTCCCGACGCTTTCCGAGGGGCAGCGTCAGCAGCTCGAAGACCACGCGTGGGAGATCATGGCCGCCCGCGAGTCGTTCGCTGGCAAGACCATTGCTTGGCTCTACGACCCGGAGACGATGCCGGCGAGCATCCTCAAGGCGCACAAGGATCTCGACGCAACCTTCGAGCGGATCTGCATCGGCCGCCCGTTTCGTAACGACACCGAACGTCTCGAGTATCTGTTCAAACAATATGTCGCCCTTAAGCGTAAGGGCGGTGCCGCGCCAGCCAAGGCGCGAACCCTCCAGGGAGTCGCTTGAATATGACCGATTTCATCAAGGTTACCTATGCTCAATCGGGTGCCAGCCAATCGACCAACGGGATGGGCATGCGGGCCATGCAAGCTCGCGCCTTTGATGAGCGCAATTCGCAGTATCTGCTGGTCAAGGCACCGCCCGCGTCCGGCAAGTCGCGCGCGCTGATGTTCATCGCCCTCGACAAGCTCATCAACCAGAGTGTGCGCAAGGCCATCGTCGCCGTGCCGGAGCGCTCGATCGGCTCTTCGTTCAAATCGACTGCGCTCTCCAAAGACGGATTCTTCGCCGACTGGGAGGTCGATCCCCAATGGAACCTGACCTCGGTCGGCGGCGCGCAGAAGACACGCGCTTTCGCCGAGTTTATGGAGGGCGACGCCAAGGTCTTGATCTGCACCCACGCGACGCTGCGCTTTGCCTACGAGCAGCTCGGCTCGACCGCCTTCGACAACTGCCTGCTGGCGATTGACGAGTTCCACCACGCCTCCGCCGATGAGAACAGCCGTCTGGGGGAGTTGGTTCGCGCCCTTGTCGAACGCGACAAGGCGCACATCGTCGCTATGACTGGCAGTTACTTCCGGGGCGACGCAGCTCCAGTCCTGCGGCCGGAGGACGAGGCGCGCTTCAATCGCGTCACATACACGTACTACGAGCAGCTCAACGGCTACAAGGATCTTAAGACGCTCGGCATCGGCTACCACTTCTACCGCGGCCCATATGTCGACGCCATCCACGAGATCCTCGACCCGACTAAGAAGACCATCATCCACATCCCCAGCGTGCGTTCGGCCGAGGCCACGCGCGACGGCAAGCTCGGCGAGGTCGACCGCATCCTTGACCACCTCGGCAGTGTGGTCGAGCGCGACGAGCGCACGGGCTTCCACCTGGTGCGCCGACCGAGCGGCGAGATCATCAAGGTCGCCGACCTGGTCGATGACGGCGCCGAGCGCGAGCGCGTGATGGCGACCCTGCGCGAAGTCAAGGACCGCGACGACGTCGACATTATCATCGCCCTGGGCATGGCCAAGGAGGGCTTCGACTGGATCTGGTGCGAGCATGCCCTCACGGTCGGCTATCGTGGCTCACTCACCGAGGTGATCCAGATCATCGGCCGGGCTACGCGCGACGCGCCGGGCAAGACTCACGCCCAGTTCACCAACCTCATCGCCGAGCCAGACGCCGCCGAGGATCGCGTGGCGGATGCGGTCAATAACATGCTCAAGGCGATCGCGTGCTCGCTGCTGATGGAGCAGGTTTTGGCCCCGAACTTCAAGTTCAAGACCAAGGACGATGGCGACGAGATCGACGGCTCGCCCAAGGAGGTCGACATCGTCTACGACGGCGACCCGGGCACTCGCGTGATCAAGATCAAGGGCTTTGCCGAGCCCTCGACCGAGCGATCGCGCCAGATCATCGAGACAGACCTGGCCGACCTGACCGCCGCGATCTTCCAGGACGAGTCCGTCCTGCGCGCCGCCATGAATCCCGACGAGATCGCCCCCGAGGTGGTCAGCGAGGTCTTCATTCCGCGCGTGATCCAGAAGAAATATCCCGACCTCACCCCGGAGGAACTTGAGGAGATACGCCAGGCCGTGGTGGCCAACGGCGTCTTCAAGAGCCCGGAGGTCGAAATCGGTGGAGCGGGGACAGGTGGCCCCACGGGCCCCGGCCCCGACGACAAGGGCGACACGCGCTTCGTGCGCATGGCAGAGCGCCTGGTCAATATCGATGAGCTCACCATCGACATGATCGACCAGATCAACCCATTTCAGCGCGCCTACGAGATCCTCTCGAAGTCGGTGACGGCGGATGTGCTGCGGACCATCCACGGTGCCATCGCCATGACCAAGATCGCGATGAGCGAGGAGGAGGCCGTCGCGCTCTACCCCCGCATCAAGGCTTTTCTGGTCGAGCGCGGGGCCGAGCCAAGTCTGGGCTCGGCCAATCCACTCGAGCGGCGCATGGCCGAGGCGCTCGCTTGGCTGCGCGACGCCAAGCGCAAGCGCATTGCCGCCGGAGGCGCGTGATGGTTACCAAGAAGCTGACGCTCGACGAGCTTCTATCAGAAGACGACGGGTCTGGCCTTCTCGACGTCAAGCCTAAGTTCTCGACCACCAACGACGAGGCCGCGCGGGCGCGGGAGCAGTTTGAGGAGATCAACAGCTTTGTCGACCGCTACGGACATGCGCCGGGGCAGGGGCCCAAGGAGCGCAAGGTCACCGTCACTGAGCGCGCCTTGCAGACGCGCTTGCGCGCCTACCAAGAGAACCCAGGGCTGCATGCCGCAATCGAGGGCAGAGACCGCCACGGCCTACTGGCCAACGCCAAGCCCGAGCCCAAGTCGCTCGACGAGATCCTCGACCTCGACGACGACCTGCTCGTCGATTCCAACGGCGGCCTCTTCGAGATGCGCCACGTCAAGTCGTCGCCGGCCAAGGCAGAGATGGTCTCGGAGAGAGCAAAGTGCGAGGATTTCGAGGCGTTCCGCCCCCTATTCGACAAGACGGCCGCTGAGCTGTCCTCCGGCGTTCGCAAAAGCATACGCTTTGCCAACGAGCAGGACATTGAGGCCGGCAGCTTCTTCATCCTCAATGGGGTGATGGTCTACGTGGCCGAAGTACGCGACCCGCACGTGCGCAACGGCAAGCGCAACGCGCGCCTGCGCCTGATCTTCGACAATGGGACCGAGGGTAACAACCTGCTGCGCTCGCTCGCGACTGAGCTCTACAAGGACCCCAACGGGCGGCGGATCTCCGACCCGCACGCGGGCCCGCTATTTGGCACCGCTGACACCCAAGTCGTCGAGCGCCCCGCCGGCCCCGGCGAGCGCGTCACGGGGCTCATCTATGTGGTCAGGAGCCTCTCTACCGAGCCGGAGATCGCAGCCCTTAGCGGGCAGCTCTTCAAGATCGGCTTTACCACCGGGACCCTGGACGCACGCATCCGCGCGGCTGCGGACGACCCCACCTTCCTGATGGCGCCGGTCAAGCCCGTAATGACCTACGAGGCGATCAATCTCAATGCCAATGCCTTCGAGCGGTTGGTCCACCACTTCTTCGGCCAGGCCCGCCTGGACATTGAGATCATGGACCGCCTCGGTAAGTCGATCCGCCCGCGCGAATGGTTCCTGCTGCCGCTGTCGATCATCGAGCAGGCCGTTCCGCTAATCGTCGGCGGCAGCATTTTGCGCTACCAATATGACCACAAAACGTGCTCCATCGTTAAGGTGGATTCCTAGCGAATCGAGGCTGGCGCGGGCCCATGCAAGTAAAGCGCAGGTTGCGCTACGTGGAAGCGGTACTCAGGTAGTTCAGTTGCGAGTCCTCCCGACTTGCAGTCGGCACCAATGAGATCAAACCGGAGTTGCGCCACTTTCACAGAAAAGTGGCCGGCTTGATCCGAACTCGAGTAGTCGATCGATGCAGTGATGCGGCGCACCAGCGAACTTGACTCTTCCACCTTCATTAATCTGTCGACTCGACCATGGCTTGACGCACCGGGATAGCGTGTGCTCTAATTGGCCCGCATTTTGAATTGGGTCGACGCCCATGCCAACCTGCCTTCCCGGGCAAGGTGGATCGCGAAAGCGGATGTGGCTCCTGCAGGAGCAACCAAGCGGGTAAAGCGTCGACCCTCCTTTCACGGAGGGTTTTTTGTTTTCTGACTCAGCGATTCCTCAAGACGTCATCCAGGCTTACCTGGAGACGCACTACCACGTGCACGGCAGCGCGCCGGCCACCTTGAAGGTGGGCGAGGCCAACCCCGTATTGTCGGGCTTGCACGAGGCTGCCGGCGTGGCCTGCAGCGCCTACATCACGGCATGCAATCCCTTCAGCGAGGAGCAGGAGCCGGCCCGCAACGCCGAGCTGCAGCAGGCTCTGGCGGAGGCGCTGCGGCAACGCGGCCTGCGCCACATCGATGGCATCGGCCAGCATCCCGTCAATGACTGGCCGGGCGAGGCAAGTTTCCTGGTGCTCGGCCTGGCCCTGGACGCCGCCAAGGCATTGGGTGCACAGCTTAGCCAAAACGCCATCGTCTGGTCCGGCGCCGATGCCGTGCCGCGATTGATCCTGCTGCGATAAGTCCGGACAGATTTAGATCTGAATGAAGAACGGTGGGTCCGCCGCCCCGTACGGGAAATGGACCGGGGGGATTTGTTCCAGCTTGCCGCCCCCTGACGCTTGGTCAAAAGCGGCTAAACAGGAGAGATCCATGACGATTCGCAGTAAGCGGTCTTTTAAGGGCGCCCCTTGCGGCCGCCGGCGGTATCCGCTAGACGGTTGAGGGCTTGAGCCTCCAGGGCAGCAGAGCCTCGTAGTCGTCGGCGGTCTGTGCGTGTGGCAACGCCTTGAACAAGGCAACGAGATACTGATACGGATCGACGTCGTTGGCCTTGCAGGTTTCCACCAGCGAGTAAAGACTTGCGCTAGCGTTGGCACCGGCCACGGTGTCGCAGAAGAGGAAGTTTCTCCGTCCGATCACGAATGGCCTAATCGCGTTCTCGCAGGGATTGTTCGAGATCGGCCAGGTTCCGTTCTCGATGTAGCGCACGAGCTTTGGCCACTGCCCATGCAGGTAGTGCAGCGCCTTGCCGAACAGGCTTTGCGGCAGCACGGTATGCAGATGTTGCAGCAGCATCGTTTCGATCTCGGCCAGCAGCGGCTGGCTTTGTTCGGCGCGAACCTGCTGCCGTTGTTCCGGCTTCATCTTGAGCGTGTGGCTTTCGATGGCAAACAGCTTGCCGATGCGCTGCAGGAATCCGGTGACCGGGTGGTCGGGGCGTTTGTCCTTGGGCAAGGCTTGCTCCGCCTCGACCAGGTAGCGGCGCGCGTGTGCCCAGCATCCGAGATGCACCAACTGATAGGTGTTTGCGACGTCGTCGTATGGTGCATAGCCGTCGGTCATCAACACCGCCCCAGGCTTGATGCCGGCATAGAGAGCCGTAGCCTGCTTTGTCTCGCGTGTCGGGCTATAGGCAAACAACCGTACCGGCGGCCCTGTGCCATTCATCTGCGCCCATAGGAAGCTCTTTCTCTGGGCAGGCCTGCCGGGCTCCTTGAGCACCTGTACCGTTGTCTCGTCACCGTACACGACGTCTGCTTCCAGCAGATGGTCACGCAGCAGGTTGATGATTGGCTGCACCGCCTGGCCTACTCGCACTATGCTTGCGGCCAGGGTGCCGCGAGAGAGGTCCCCGCCGAAGCGATGCAGCAGCGCTGCCTGGCGGTACAGCGGCAGGCCATCCTGATACTTCGAGGTGATGCACCAGGCCAGCGCCGATTCGGTAAGGAGTCCCTTGGGAATAATGCGCGCCGGTGCCGGCGTCGTCTTGATGCCGCCGTCGCAGCATGGGCAGGCGTACTTGACCCGCTGGTGCTGGATCACGCGGACCTGCTGCGGCACGATGTCGAGCTGTTCGCTGACCTCGACGCCAATCTCGACCAGAGCCTGGCCATCGAGGGGGCAGACGCGTTCCGATTCGGGTAGTTCGTGACGAACCTCGACACGGGGCAGCGCCGGGTCGAGCGGCTTGCGGCCGCGCTTCTTGCGTTTGTGTCCGGCCACTTCGGTCTCGGGCGTACCTTCTTCTTCCTGCGCCGGCTGCGCGGCCGCCGTCGCCAAGGCCTCGGCCTCATTGAGGAACAAGTCCTTCTGCTCCGAGCCTCGCGCCTCGCTCTTTGCGGCGAACAGCTTACGCTGAAACGCCTTGAGCTGTTCCAAGAGCAGGTCTCGCTGGACCGTCATCACACGCAGTTCGCCCTTGATTGCCTCGCGTTCCGCGAGTATTGCCTTGAGCTCGCGCTCGGCGTCTCGCAACAGTTGCAGCTCGGCGGCGGTAACGGTGACGGGCGTGGATGGCATGGCGGGTTAGACCGCTGCCGCCAAACAGCGTTCACGCAGCGCGATGGTATTCTCGGTGCGGGTGCCGGCGCATCGCCTCGATGTCGATTCCCTCGAGCAGCCAGTGCAACTGTTCGACCGTCAGCGTAGCCACAGCCGCCTCGCGTGGCCAGGCAAACCGGTCCGCCTCCAATCGCTTCAACAATAGCCAGAAGCCGTTGCGATCCCACCCGAGAATCTTGATGCGATCGGCCCGCTGGTTACGGAACACAAATACAGCCGATGCAAACGGATCCAGCCCGAGCGTCTGCTCGACCAGCAGTGCCAGGCCGTTGATGTTCTTACGGAAGTCCACTGCGTCGCGATGCAGATACACCCGCAGCTCAGCGTCGAGCCGAAACATCAACGGTCTCCACTCAGTGCTTCGATCATTGCCTTTACGAGCCCAACGTCTCGCTCGCTGCATTCGAGCTCAAGTGATACACCGTTGGGCAGCTTTGCGCTCAAGAGCGCCAGCGGTTGCGCTTGCCGCGGTGGCGGATCGCCAGTCGCTGATGCCGCTTCGTGACGCGGCACCGCAACCTTTGCAAGTGTCTCGATTGGCCGCGAATCCTGAACCTCCTGGACAACCGGCACGAATGCCGGCAACGCACCTCGCGCCTGCACTGAATCTCGGTAGTCCCGAATCCATTTGCGCAACTGGTTAGCGTTGATACCGGCCTTGAGCGCCGTGCCCGAGACCGATGCTCCCGATTGAAGACAGAACTCAATCAGACGCCGCTTGGCCGCTGGCTCGTAGTCGCGCTTCCCATTGGAGCGGACTCGCACCGCCTGCAGCGGAAATAGGTCAATCTCGTCTTGGATCATGTTTGCGTCCGCAAAGTCTTTGCGGACGCTAGCCTGCCAACGTTCAGCCTTCAATACCAGACGTCGTCAATTGAGCGCTTACGATTCGCAACGGCCTTTTTTCCTCGGAATCGGTTTCCGCAGGTCACCCGGACAAGCTCGCCGACCGTATTTCCGACCGTATCCTCGACGCCTTCCTGGCACGCGATCCTCACTCGCGCGTCGCTTGCGAGACGCTGCTGGCGGACCAGTGCGTGATTGTCGCCGGCGAGTTCAAGACGCGGCGCCGGGATGACTTCGATGCTGTGCGTGCCTCGGCCGAGACCCTGGTGCGCGAAGTGCTGCGTGAGACCGGCTATCGCAATGCTGAAACAGGCATCGACCCGCAGCGCTGCGAAGTCCAGATTCGTTTCAATGGCCAGTCGCAGGACATCAACCAGGGTGTCGATCGCGCCGACGGTGTTCTGGGCGCGGGGGACCAAGGGTTGATGTTTGGCTATGCCTCAGACGAGACGCCCGAGCTGATGCCGGCACCGATCGTCTATGCCCATCGGCTGGTGCGGCGCCAGGCCGAACTGCGGCAGCAGGGCATCTTGCCCTGGCTCCAGCCGGATACGAAGTCGCAGGTGAGCTTCCGCTACGTCGACGGCCGCCCTACGCAAATCGAGGCCGTGGTGCTCTCTACGCAGCATGACGCGGGCATTGAGCTGGAAGCGCTGCGCGCGGCCGTGCTGGAGCATGTGATCGAGCCAGTGATCCCGGCGCACTTGCGCGCCAAGGGGCTGCGCTGCCTGATCAACCCGACGGGGCGTTTCGTCACGGGGGGACCCAAGGGGGATGCCGGGTTGACCGGCCGCAAGATCATCGTCGACACCTATGGCGGTGCGGCGCCCCACGGCGGCGGCGCATTCTCGGGCAAGGACCCCTCCAAGGTGGACCGCTCGGCGGCCTATATGGCGCGTTACCTCGCCAGGCAGGTGGTGACGCGCGGCTGGGCGCGGCGCGCCCTGGTGCAGATCGCCTATGCGATCGGCGAGGCGGAGCCAGTCAGCTTCCTGGTCGAGACGTATGGGACCGAGGCCGAGCCAGGGCGCGACATCGCCGCCGAGCTTGCGCGCGAATTCGACCTGCGGCCGCAGGGCATCATCGAAACCCTGGACCTGCTGCGCCCCATCTACTATCCGACCGCCGCCTACGGCCATTTCGGTCGCGAGGATCTGAGCCTGCCCTGGGAACAGTAAGGCGATGAACGGGGCGCACGGGCGCGAGCCCGCGCCATGCGTGTGAGGGTGGCAATCGCCGACCTGGCGGATGCCGTCTGGGAGAACAGTGGAGGAGGATACCGAATGAGCCATGAAGGATTCTTGGGGTTGACGCAGCAGCATTTCGACCATGGCAGGCTGGGTGGTCTGGTGGGGTTGCTGGTGGGCGATGCGCTTGGCGTACCGTACGAGTTTCACTCGGCGCGGCAGTTGCCGGCGTGCAATGCAATCGAGATGCAGCCGCCGGCCGGATTTCCGCGCGCACACACAGGGGTGCCAATCGGTACCTGGTCCGACGACGGCGCACAGGCCCTGTGCCTGCTGGCCACCCTGGTCGAACACGGCAAGTTCTCGCTCGTCGAGTTCGCCGGTCGGCTGCTGCGCTGGCTGGAACATGGCTATCTGGCCGTCGACGGGCGGGTCTTCGACGTCGGTATCCAGACTGCCGACGCGCTGGACAATCTGCGCGACGGGGTGCCGCCGCGCGAGTCGGGCGGGGCTGAGGTCATGGATAATGGCAACGGCAGCCTGATGCGCTGCCTGCCCCTGGCCCTCCTGCATGCAGGGGCTGACTCGGCACTCGTCCGCGATGCCCACCTGCAATCGCTGCCCACGCACGCCCATCCGCGCTCGCAGATCGCTTGCGCATTCTATTGTCTGGTCGCCACGGGCTACCTGCACGGTCTGGCGGAGCCATGGGCATCCGCAGACAGTCGCCTCGAGGCGGTCTACAAGTCATGGCCCGACATGCGGGAAGGTAGTGAATTTCTCCGCGAACTGGACGTCCTGCGCGCTTTCCCGAAGCATGGCGCGCCGCGTGGCACGGGCTACGTGCTCGACACAATCTGGTCCGCGCGGCGCGCGCTCGAAGCCTCCACGTTCGAGGGTGTCGTCAGGGCTGCCGTCTCGTTCGGGAATGACACGGACACGACGGCATGTGTGGCTGGCGGACTGGCTGGCATCCGGTTCGGGCTTGGCGGAATTCCCGCCCGATGGCTGAAGCAGCTGCGTGGCTTTGATATTGTTGAGCCATTTATCTCTGCCTTTCTGTGTACAAACGCGGAATGAAATCTATTGCTCCGGGCTGCGCAGGTCCATCGCGAGCGCCTCACGAATCTTGGGATGTAGCGGTAATCGGGTTTCTTCGGCATCCGTGACGTGTTCGTCTGCACCGGCGGACCGCCCCATGACGACGTCGAACCACTGTGCGCGATCCTTTACAACGCGGAACATCTTTTCATCGTGAGTGCCGGCGAGGTATGGCTCATACACTTCGATATTCTTTCCCTGGCGTTCGGCAAAGGCGCCGATGCGATCCAGCCGCCCCGTGCGCTGCTCGAGCACGCTGGGGTTCCAGTCCAGGTCGTGATGGATGACAAACCGACACTCCTGGTGAAGGTCGATGCCTTCACCCATGACTGAGCTTGCGACGAGCAAGTCTGGGGAGAACGGTGTGTTGAACAGAGCGATGAGACGCTCCCGGACATCACGTTCAGTTCCTCCGTGCGCTCGTCGGACGGGGTGGAGGCTAGCGCCGCGCCGCGTGGTCTGGTCATCCTCGGTATGTGCGCCGAGCAGTGCGGCGTTGACGCGCGCAAATTCGCTGTCACGCTCGTCGTTCGAGTTGGTGGCCTCGATCTGGTTGCGCGCTCTCGCGAGACGCTCGGCAAAATGACGCCATCGATCAAGCAGGACAATACCGCGAGGGTTGGCCCCGTTGATGCCTGCCCAAACCTCCTCGTCAGTGATACTGATACTGAGCGGCGTGTAGCGAACGAGGTAGCTGGGCGTGCGCAAGTGTCGAATGGCAGCATCGACAATGAGGTCGAGGACATCCCCGTGTCGGCCAGCAGCTTCAGTTAGCGCAGCCACAAGGAGTTGCCGAACGCGCTCGTACGACGAGGTGTCGCGTCGGAAGAGGCGGTCAGAGATCCGGTTGAGTTCATCTCGGGTCTCTTCGGCTGAGCCGGTACCGAGAGCTTCTGATGCCCGCTCAAGAATAAGGCGGTCGACGTGTTTCGCCAGCGCCCGCTCGACGGCCTCTCCGGTTTTGATAAACCAGCAGAAGATGAGACACTTCTCGCCGTCGAGCCAAAGTTGCGCGGCTCTCTCGACTGTGGCTCGTACCTTGGGATGCGCGTCACGCACATCGACATTTTCCAATGCCAAGTCGATTTCGCGTCTGTACCAACCAACTGCGTCGGACGCCATGCCGTGACTTGGTGTTAGCGCACCATCGCTTTCGCGGTCTTCCTTCGCTAGGTCACTATCGCGCCCCTCGTCTGTGTGCCCTGACCCGAGGCGTCTGAATGCCTCGTAGGAGGAGGCAATGCCGTAGGCGTAGAGTGGGCGTGCTTTCTTCGCATCGAGCGCCACTGACTGTGCACGCGCGGCGAGCAAGAACGGTAAAGCCGCACTCTCGGGGATCTTGAGACCACCTGATACACTGCTGCTGTCTGCGATAATAGCGGCGCCGGCGTGATAGTCTCGCCGGTGTGGACGCTCATGGCGAATAACCCATCGCTTTAGCATCGCATGCATCCTGCGGCGGGCCTGTTCGGCGAGATTGGCGTGCTCCCATGCTTCGCGGGCGGAAGCACTGATCCCGGCTGGGGACGGCGCCTCTGGCTCCCACGCATCGAAGATGGGCAGTTCGTCTGGTGACAGTCGGCCCCATGCACCGTCGAAGGTGATGGCATTGGCTTGCGCCTTTGTGAGTACCTCTTCCAGATCATCCAAGCGCTTCTTCAAGGTGTGCTTAGGCGGAGGTTCGAGCGTCCGGACTGATCCCATGCGACTGAGGACCTCGATGAGCTCCGAGTGGCCGAGTTCGAACGGTGTCGCCGTCAGAAAAAGCATCCTGTGAAAGATACCTGCAAAGGCACCCGCATCCGTGTTGCCGGATCGTTCCCCGAATAGTTGGCTGATCTGAGTCCGCGGGTTCTTGAGGCGGTGCGCCTCGTCTACTATAAGTAGCGGCAGGTCCAGATCAGTGGACGAGAGCATCCATCTCCATGTGTCCTGGGTGACATCAGTCAGCGCCTTGCGTGCCGTTTCGAGGCGCTGGCTGATGCCGGCGGATGAATTGATTGGCAACGCATCAGTAATGACAGCTCGGAGGCCTTGCAATTGGAGATTGCGTGCGGCACCTTCGAGCGCCTTCGGCACTGGGTCGTCAGGCAGGACTTGGCTGGTGAGGTGCCGCCATGTTTCGCGCCACTTCGACGGCGCAGTATCGAGGAGCTTGGCCACACGGTCGGGGGTGAACTGGGGGTTGCGGATCAGTCCGGTTCGTCCCGTAGACCACTTCGCGATGCGTTGCCGAAGTTCAGCGCCCTCTCGCACATAACGGGTTGCATAGTGAAGCAGTGCGAGTTGGATAAAGTTGTCCTTCAGCGTCGCCGTCAGCGCGGTATGGGTAACTACGATGATGTGTTTGCGGTCTTCCGGATGGTCATCGAGCTGCTTCAGGAACTCCTCACCGCTACGGATGGGCTGATCGACACAGCGAATACCGCTGCCTGGCTCAAGAAGCGATTCGCTGAATTTTCGCCACTCCCGCACCCACTTATCGGCTACCGCCGCCGGTACGAAGATCACGACTTGCCCTAGATCGGGGGTGGATAGGATCCGGCTGACTGCAACAGCCAAGGCAACGTACGTCTTTCCCATGCCGACCTGATCGGCCAGGATTACTCCCTCCTGAGTCTGCAGTCTCCGGAGGATGTCGGCGGCAGTGCGACGCTGGCGGGTCCAGTCTTCTTCGAAGCGGGGCTCGGTCGTCGTGCGAAGGCGGTTTGTCAAATGGCCAGGCATTCACGAGTCTCCTTGACAGCGCGGCGGGCGTAGGACGCGAGGTCGGCAGGTTCTTCCCCGACCTGAGCCCGAAGAGCGTCGAGTCGTCCGAGGCTTTCGTTGACGAGCGAAAGCCCTTCAGTGTGATCGATGTGCTCAAGAACGTGCCCCCAATTTACGCGTCCGACTGCGAGGGCGATCTCGGCAATGGTGAAGATGGCTTCGGCCTTGGTCTGCTGGCCAGCTTCGTAGGCTTCGGCAACCTTGGTGGCAACAAACTCGGGGCCGAGCGGGCTAGCGAGGCGTGCGCGCAATGTGTCGGCAGTGATTACCTGCTGTTCGAGACGGCGCTGCATCGCGCTGAGTGAAGCGGCTAAGGCACGCCCCTTGCGCAACAATGACCCTTCGACCTCGAGTCGCTTCAGCGGATCCAAGTTGATCCCAGACTTCTTTTCCGCCTCCTTGCGCTCCAACTCCTCGCGCAACGTCTGCGCCAGTGAGCGGCCGCTCGCGAGCGCATTGAGCAAGTGTTGCGCACGGAGGCCTGACAGCGCTGGCCCTGGCGGTAGATCGTGCCGGTCGTCGGCAACCACCGCCCACGGCAATTCATTGCCGTCACACTTTACGTGGACATACATTGGCAGCGCCTCCTGCATCAGCGCGATTACTTCTGTTTCGGGCCTGCTGTTCGCCTCCCACTGCGTTCGCGTAAGAAGCGGTCGATCACCAGCGGCAAGATTGATCTCCCAGGCTGCCGGCATTTCGCTATTCGCGGTGATACCGAGGTGCAGCTCCCACCCCGAGCCATCCGAGCGATGCGTCACCCTGCACAGGCCAAAGCAAGTTGGCAGCGCTGGCAATTCGGCAACGTCCTCATCCTTCGGCTCGACCTCCTCAGCGTCCGCAGGGATGTCCCTGCCGAGCTCGATGAGATTGAGGAGTGCCTTGCCCTCCTTGCTACCCCGGGGCGCCCCGAGCCAGACGTTCATCTCTCGGTGGCGACCACTCGGTGCGAGGCCGAGCCCAGATTTCGTATGGTTGGAGCTGCCAACGAGTGCGGCGACCCATTCCTTGCTCTCGATGAGCAAGCACTTTGCGTGAAGCGTGCGAATCTCATCGTCCAGTGCTTTGAGCTGCCGGACCGAGTCGACAGCTTCGGCGAGATGTTGCGAAAAGGAGATCTGTCCGCGCGGGCCGAGGACGACGGCAACGTGCTGGGAGCGCTCGTCCGCGGGACGCCCAGTGAGCAGTTTCCGGGTGGCGGCCAAGGCCGTCGGATCCTTGGAGTCCCAGAACGGTGAGAGGTGCGTGGCGCAAAGCGGCTGTGGCCCACTCCACACGGCATTCAGCCGGTCGAGTGGTCCGGCCGTCATGTTCGTCGGGGCAAAGGCAACGCGCACAGCCAGCCGCTCCGCCGGTTGCTGGGCGATGCGCTGCCGCAACAGCCTCAGCGTGCTTACCGCACGTGTGAATACCGCTGCGCCGGCGTCGTAGCCAGGGACCAGCCGCAGGTACGACTCCAGCTCATCGGCAATGGCGTTTAGAACGTCAGGTGGAAACAAGCATCCGGGCCCAAGATCGGCCGCAAGGCCGAGCTCGATCTGGCGGCGATAGCCAGCCGCAGTGAGGTTTGCGGAGCCGAGGATCACCCGCGTCGCGTTTTCCCAGAGCAGTACCGTGACCTTGGCGTGAAGCAGGCCACCGTTAACCCGGCAGCTCAGCATGTCCCAAAGCAAAGACGTGCGCTGAACTGGCGCACTGCGGTCAGCCAGAACCGTCACACGCGTGTTCTGCAGCAGTTCGTGGAGTTCGACGCTGGCGACGATATCGTCGATGGTCCCGGTGTCCTCGTTCACGCTGGAAACCTCAAGGAAGCGGGCGAGGCAATTCTGTTCAAAGAAGTCCGGCTCGAATGCAAACGTTGTGGCCAGCATCGCGACCGGGTCACCAGCATTCGCGGGCTTCTGCCAGAAATCTAGTAGCGGTGTCGGCTTCATGCGGTCTCCCTCAGGAAGTTTGCCAGCGTCACCAGACGCATCGGGTGCGCCCATATCTCGTCCTTCAGATCTCCGCTCTGATTCCGGTACGGGGTGCGGACGGTCCAATCGCCCTCGATCCGCTCGAGCCAAGAGAGCTTCTTCTTGCTGGCTTGTACCTCTTCGTGGCGCTCGATCAGCACGTCCAGGAATTCACGAGGCGTGAGTCGATTTGCAAATAGTCGGAACCCATGCGCCGTGTCGTTGCTCAGTCCCACATCGTTCAGATTCGCCACCGAGGCGATGGCCCGCTGCACGAGGTCACCGATCCTTGGAGCCAATTCCGCAAGCCCTGGAGTCTGCAGTGCATTGGCCGGGGCGATCACCGAGCCGTGCTGTTGCGTCGTATAGGCGAGGAACCGCCGGAACGTGTTGTCGAGCGCAGTGGCAGCGTCTTCGTAGTCGATGGCTGCCTGAAGTGCCTCCCGCGTCAGCGTGCTTGACCCCGGCAGCAGTTGCAATGCCAAATCCCGCTGTGTCGTGTCGGCAGATGGAGGACTCGCAACCAGCTTTGCAGTGAGCTCGTTCCGGATCTCGTGCTCGCCCGTGGTAATGAGTTCGCGTAATTCGCGCCGCTCATTTGACCTCGCCTCCCGGGGGGCAAGGTAGTCTGAGAGTTCACGCAGGAGTTGCCCGTTCGGCGGTAGAGCGCATTCTCCTTTCTCGATCGTGCGCTTGCAGGCGTCTGTGATGTCCCTGCGCAGTTTCCCGCCACGAGAGCCAGAGACGCCATCGCCGTAACCGGGCAATTGGAAGTCGCGCTCCCAGGCGCTTACCAACCGTACCGAGTTCTCAGCGGGGAGATCATCTAAAGTCAGTACGCCAACGTCGCGGGAAAACGGCCGATAGACACCGGTGAAGCCAAAGACTCGAGGGCCATTGAGGTAGGTCCGTCGACTCAGCCGCTCATTCGCCGCCTTTGCACGCGCGGCCTTTTGGCTGCCGGGTAGCCCCTCAGTGCGGCCATCTCCAGGATTACGGACGATCGCTTCGACGACAAGCCATTCAAAGGCGATGTCGACGGTAGTTTTTCCCTGGTCCGCAGTCAGTTCATGCAGCGTCTGGTACGCGATGGCACCAATGGCGGAGACCGTGACGAAGCGAGGTTGGGCCATCCGGGCGCGGATCCCGGGTGCTAACACGTTCGCGATGCGATCCGCTATTGCACCAAGCCCAAGCGGGTCGAGTCCCCCTTCACCTACTGCACCAGGGTCGTACGCGGAAAGCCGCGGCAGTTGATCGAGCAATGACATGGCAGACTGTCAAACTGCCCGAACGCAACAATCGAAGCGCACTAGTCTTCGGCATTCAACTAGTGCTGCTGCGAGCATCGCCGTATTGCCGCGAAAGCAAATGAGGTCGTACTTGCGTTGATAGAAGGGGGTCCTGAACACCCAAAGACTCTTCACTACCGCAACGGCGGCGAGAGCCTTGCCAGCCATTGCCATATTCCGTTCAAACATCTCTTATTTTCCCGAAAGAATTTCACAACCCCGTCCATCGCATACGCGTCGAGCGCGCAATTATCGCATCAGCCATTCTTTCAGCTGCATTTTGTTTGCACTGGCATTTCCGGTTGAATCGCCGGCAGGTTGGCTCTTCGCGCGGACCTTGCGGCAGCGTGGCGCGTGCCACTTGAGTGATCAATTTATGCATCTCAGGCTTCCGAAGCCGCCAAGCGCCGCACATCGCTCACCTGGTTTCCGAATCCGCGAAGCCACCATTCGAGTTGTGCGGTTTCGACGACGGTCGCATGAATCTCGAACTGACTGCCAAGCTCACGGACTTCCTGATCCATTGACAAGGGCGATTCCAGTAGGTGCAAGCCAGCTTCCTTGTCGATTCGGAAGGTAAGGCGAATTCGCTTTCCCTCTCCAAATCCAAAGCGACCATCTGCGTCGTACTTTTGCAAATCGAAGTTCTTTGGCCTCTCGAACGAGAGCGTGGTTGCCTGGGCAGATGAAATGCGGTGCAAAGCGAGGCTGCGCTCGTTTTCGTATCCCTCGTAGCGACACACCAGATAGAGCCTGCAACCTTGCTGGGCTAGCCCGAGCGGCATCACCTTGGCGTCCTTGCGTTTGCCTGCGGCATTCTTGTAGTCCACGTCTAGCCAGCAGTTTGCATAGAGCGCGTTGCTGACTGCCTCGAACACGCCAGGCTTGATCTTCGGTGCCAGCAGCGGCTGGGTCGTGCTGACCACTCTTACTTTCGACAGCCACTCCCGCTCGCGCTTGCCGGTGGGCTGTTGCACGAGATTCGTGTGCGCCTGTTGAAAAAAGCCTTCCATGGACTTCATCAAACTGCTTGGCAACAAATTGCGGAGGTGCTGTTCCGCCAGCGCCAGCATGAGCGATTCCTGCTCGCTGAGTACCGGCAGCGATAGTCCGCTAGCCCGATCCTTCCAGCGATAGCCATACGGCTTGCTGCGATCATCGCGCTCGATTTCGAAATGCGTGCTGAGCATTTCGAGTTGGCGCTGGATGCTACGCAAGTCCCTGTCGTGGCCAGCATTCTTCAACTGCTCATGCAGCTCGCTCGCGGAGATTTTGCGATTGCGGGGAATGCGGCGCAGGAGTTCCAGGGCCAGTAGGGCCGTTTCCAAGGTGTCGGGTCGCTTTGCCATGTATTACAGCTTCAGATCGCTTCTGCCGGCAAGGAATTGCCAAAGCCGCACCATGGCGAAGGTATCCAGGCCGCAGTAGGCAAGGAGTTGCTGTGCTATCTGGTCCTTGCGGGCGCGCGTGGTGCCATGGTGAATGGCTTCCTGGTAGGCATGCATGGCCATGCCGCCGTCCTGAACACCTTCCAGTGTGTCGTAGCGTAGATCGGGCGCGATCGCCGGAAGAACCCGCTTAATGCTCCAACTGCCGTGTTGGCTGGGATGGTAGTAGCGACGCCCGGAAATGGGTAGCAGATCTACCACGCGCGCGATGATGGCGTGCAGTGCGGCTTCAAGCCAGGGGAAACGTTGTGCGAGTTCGCGCATGCGCGTGGTCTCGAATGCCGCGTTGTAGACGAAGACGGGCCCATTTTCCCCGCAACTCGCAATCAGCGCCTCGGTGAAGGCCAGCGAGGGATCGTCTCCCGACAAATCCAGAAAGGATCGCTGTTCCAGCTTGCCTGTGCGCGACAGGCGGTGCACGCTGAACTGGAAGGGCAATTGCTGATAGGGGCGGGTCCCTTTCCAGATTGGCACCGCGAACTGGATAGTCTCGAAGTCGAGAAAGTATGCGGGTAACTTATGGCAAGCCAATTCAGCGGCCGCGCCTGTGGCATCGAAAAAGGCCTGTCCGGACAAGGTGTGCGTCTTGACGCGGAACTGCAGCTCGTTGAGCAGCGAGTCGGGCACGTCCCGCAGATCGGAGACGCCTTCTTCCTCGATCAGTGCCTTGAGTGCCTTGGTCCGAACGCGGGGCAGCCATTGCACTGGATATTCGGCCTGAGGCTCCTGGCGCTGGCAATAGACGAGAAAGCCGCACTCGTAAGGCGCACCGCAGTGTCTGCCAGTGCGTACTGGCGGCTCATCGGGGTGAGCGGCGATCGCCTGTGCGTCGGCGATCCAGCCCTTCACTTCTTCTCCGCGATTGAACGCGTCCGCCGTAAGATCGTTCTCCACCAGCAGCCCGCGATAGTCCTCCGTGCCCGGATAGGTCCAGGTACTGTCGATGTGGGCCAGCGCGATCGAGGCCAGTGGCACACCAGCGCTCCTTGCCACGAAAGCTTGCACAGCCACATCGTCACGGTGGTAGTCCTTGACGCTGGTGGTGGACTTGACCTCTACCATCCGCCAGGCCGGCTTGGCGCCGTTGCGCATCGGGAGCATAACGTCGGCGAAGGCCAAGGCCCCGCCGGCCACGAACCCGGCCTCGAAGATGGGCTGCGGGAAGCGGAGCAACTCGGTGCTGCGCGCCAATGCCGGGGCATAGCCATCCTTTTGTGCGTCGATCAGGATGCCGGTCCTCTCCGGATCATAGAGCCGCTGGGCGACTTCCCCCACCTGATGCCCGACTTGGAAGGCGGTTTCCGTCGCGGCCGAATCCTCGCGCAGGTCACTGCGGTGAATCTCCAGCCACAGTCGCTTGGGGCATTGACGAAAGGCCATCAGCTTCGACTTCGATAGGGAGCGCATTTTTCTTCTCGCGAGCAGGCTGCGGGATTATTCCACGCAAATGTGAATCAGAGAAAGCCGATTACGCTCTTTATTTCGCCCTTTATCGCGCATTCAGCCTCGAGCGCGGCGACGAAATCGGAGGAGGACATGAAGGGCCGGAAACCATGCTGGCGCATGACGGCGGCGAAATCCCCGGGAGTCAGCACCTCGAGCCGGCCTAGCCGTGCCTGCAGATCCGCGGTGGGAGCCGGGAGTCTGAGCAACTCGCACTGGCGGCCGAGCAGCTCCCACGCCTGGATTGGGCTCAGGTAGTGGAACTTCACCTTCAGGTCGAAGCGCCTCAGAGCCGCCTGATCCAGGTCGTCCATCAGGTTGGTCGATGCCAAAAATACCCCGGGGAATGACTCCAGCTGGGTCAGCATTTCATTGACAAGACTGACCTCCCAGCTGCGCTGGGCGCTGCGCCGGTCCTGCAGGAAGCTGTCAACCTCATCAATTAAGAGAACTGCCCCATCTTGCGCGGCTTGCCGGAAGGCGCGGGCGATGTTCTGCTCGCTTTCACCTACCCATTTGGAAATAAGGTCGGAAGCCCGAACTTCATGGAGTGGGGCCTCAAGTTGCTCGGCCAGCCAGCGGCCATAGGCGGTCTTGCCGGTTCCCGGCGGCCCGTACAGACAAAGCCGTCCAGCTCGGGTCCGGGCCAGTCCGGCAGCCAGCACGGTTAGGTCAGCGTCCGCGTGGACGAAGGCTGGGTCATAGGTCTCCGGCAAACGGCCGGGGTCCGATTTTGCGATCGGCTTGTGCCCCTGGGCTTCCAGGGTATTGCCGATAAGTAGTTCCATGGCAGTAGCAGCGCCCTCCGGGCCGAGCTCCTGCTGGATCGCCCGCACTACCGATGCCGCGCGTGTGACGATGGCCGGTGCAAGCACCTCGGATTCTGCTACGCGGTGCACGCCGCGAACGTCAAGCAGTCCGGCGCAGGCGCTCTCGATGATCCTCGCGCGTTGTTTGCGCGGAGGCACGGGCAATTCCAGAATCATGTCGAAGCGGCGCAGAAAGGCTCCGTCCAGCCCACGTGCGGAGTTCGACAGCCAAAACGTGGGCACGGGGTTGGCCTCCAGTGTCCGATTGATCCAGGCTTTGCGAGTCTGAGCAGTGCTCTTGCGCCCAAACAGACCATCGCCGTCATTAAAGACGTCTTCCACCTCGTCGAATAGGATTAGCGCTCGGCGTTGGCTGAAGAAGCTCTGGGCGGCCCGGAAGGCCCGCAGCCGCCGCTCGCCGTTGATTGGATCCCCATCCCCGCTCTCACTGGCAACTTCGAAGATCTCGGAGCCGAGTTCGCGTGCTAACACCTTAGCCAACTGACTCTTGCCGGTACCGGGCGGGCCGTAGATGAATACGTTCACACCCTTGCGCCCCTCCGTCATGGCACGCCGCAAGTAGGGCTGTAGCACCTGCAAGGAGGCCTCCACGTGCCGGTAGTCGTCCAGCCCCAAATGCGCCGGGCCGGCCGGCGCGACGGTGTCGCGCAGCAGGCAGACGGGATCGGCATCGGACGAGACAATGTGGTCGGCGAAAGTGTCGGAGAGCAGGTCCAGTTTGCCGCTAAGCGATGTGCGGCAGCTGCGGTCCACGGACACCAGACCCGACTGAGCGAGCACCCCATGCGTGCTCAGGGCGTCCCGCACCTCCGCCTCGGAGTAGTCGAGCAAGAGGGACAACACCTGGAAAACCTTCGCGGCCGACAGCGACCCCAGCCAGTCCGCCGTATCGTCGAGCAGGCGCTCGTTCTTGAGCATCACCACGAATGCCAAGATGCTGCAATCCAGTTCGGATAGTCCTACCAGGCCTGCCAGGCGGGCAATGTTGCTGACCAAGAAGACGGGCATGTTGCCGTCGGCGTCCTGGTACGCGCTCTCGGCGTCTTGGTGGAGTTTGCGCAACCGGCTTCGTACCAGATGCGGGTCAAATTCCGAATCTTCGGGATCCACGTATTCGCCGAGGCCGATCAAATGTGCCAGGGAATCATTGCCGAAGCCAGTGCGCTGGATGAATTCCCGGTGCGCGCCAAGCGGCACGAGTAGGCGCATCAGCCAAAGTCGGACGGCGGCAGGCACGTTCTCGGGCGTCAGGGTAGGGCGGGGTCGGCGGCGCAGCAATTTGCGAGTCTCCTTGATCATGAGGGAATTGTCCGCGGACCTGCGACAGAATGTGTCGCATGCAGGTGGCATTCGGGGCTGGGGGATTCAACGCTGGTCACGGTGCCGTCCGCGCGTCGTCTTCTGGGGTATCCTCGGGCAGTTCCACGAGACGGAGAAATCGGATGGCCCGCGTTGTTCCCGATGGCTGGGAGACCATGGAAGGAGAAGGCCCGCTTCAGCGGGAGCTCGATACGCTCAGTGTGCTGGCCGCCGGTTTGCCAGATGGCTACACGATCTACCACGCCGTGCACTGGACCAATGTGGAGCGCACACATGCGATTTACGGCGAAATTGATTTCGTCATCATGAATCGCGCTGGCCACCTGATGCTGATCGAGCAAAAGAGTGGACTCCTCCTCGAGACCCCCGACGGCCTCGCGAAGAACTACCGTGGAATGATCAAGTCGGTGCCGGTGCAGATGGGCCGCACGGCCGACGGGCTGCGTGGCAAGCTGATGCGTGCGCTCAACGGGCAGCGGGTGTTCATTGAGCACCTACTATATTGCCCGGACCATATCGTCCAGTCGCCCCTGACCGCGGGTTTGTCTCCGGAGCGCATTGTCGATGCCCGGCGGCGTGACCAGCTCTGCGGCTTGATTCAGCGCATCCTCCCGGTCGGGGAGCACGACGCCGTTGCTGGGCGCATTGACCGCTTTCTGTGCGACATCATCCAGCTCGAAACTGATGTCAGCGCGCTCGTTGGGCAAGCGCGCGCGCTCGTCACACGCGTGTCCGGCGGCCTGGCGCACTGGGCGCGCCAGCTCGATATCGAGCCGTTCCGTCTGCGCGTGACTGGAACTGCCGGCTCTGGTAAGACGCAGCTTGCACTCGCAGAGTATCGCGCGGCCATCGCGAGCGGAAGGCGGCCTTTGTATGTCTGCTTCAATCGTCCGCTGGCGGATCATTTCGGGCACATCGCACCCGCTGGCGGCAGCGTCTGCACATTTCACATGCTGTGCGATCGGCTGCTCAGGTATGCCGGGATGACGCCGGACTTTTCGCAGCCGGACGCATTCGCGAATTTGGTGGCCGCTGCTCTGGACCTGCATGTGGCACCGGATTTCTTGTTCGACACCGTGATCGTGGACGAGGGCCAGGATTTCGCACCAGAGTGGTGTGATTTCGTCCTCCGCCATGCCAAGCCGCAGGCTCGGGTGCTGTGGCTGGAAGACCCACTACAGAACATCTATGGCCATCCGCCCGCCGAGCTTCCCGGTTGGGTGAGGCTGCGCGCCAGCAGCAATTTCCGCAGCCCGCGCCCAGTGGTCAAGCTTCTGCAGTCAATTGTGCCTCTGGGGGCGGAAATTGAGGCGGCCGCGCCCATCGCAGCAGATGAGGTTGAATTCCTGGTCTACCGTGACGCGGCCGAGATGCGCGAGTTCGTCAAAGAGGGCATTCGCCTATGTCACGCATCGGGCTTCCGCAAGGCGGACGTGGCGCTACTCAGCTACCGCGGCCGAGAAAGCTCGCGCCTGTTAGGCTTTGACCAGCTTGGCCCGCACACGCTGCGTACCTTCACCGGCAGCTACGACGCACACGGGCAGCCAGTATACTCACAAGGCGATATCCTGGCGGAATCCGTCTATCGCTTTAAGGGACAGGCGGCGCCGGCTGTGGTCCTTGCCGAAGTCGATTTCGAGGCGCTGGATGAGAAGGCGGTCATGAAGCTTTTTGTCGGCGCCACGCGGGCGACCATGAAGTTGGTGATCGTGCTGTCCGACCAGGCAGCCGCGGTATTGTTGGAGCGGTTATAGCCCCGTCCCGCGCCGATATCCATTCGCCTCGCGAGGACCGGCACGGCACTGATATGTCGGCCGTTGGTATGCGGTCCAAGCCCAGGATGACCATCAGTTTTCAGGCGATGTGTCCCCTGGGCTCGGCATACTGTCACTTCTCATGCGTCCGGCTTGGACTGTAGGCGCATCCCGATCCGTTGGACGTAGAGCCACACCAGCGGCATTTCTTATCGCCGCTGCCATGTCTATGCGCCTTTGTGGGGCTGTAGGGGCAACCTCTACCATGGCTGCTCGATCCGCAAAACTCGCACTTCCTATCATCACCGGTGTGCTCATGCCGCTTGTGGGGGCTGTAGGCACACCCGCCACCGTAGCTGCTGGAACCGCAATATCTGCATTGGCTCATGGTAAGTCTTCTCCTCATTAGGAATGGGCCAGCGTTGTGCCAAAATCGGATTTGCCGACGCTATCACTGAATAGTCGGTCTGGGCGTTGATCGGGCATGTCGATCTAGAGTTGGATCAAATCAATCCAGCAGCTTCAGTACTTCTCATCCTGTTCATCCCGGAAGCCTGGATCGTCGTATATGAGTCCTGCATCGCTGCGTCCGACGAACTCGCTCAGCATTTCATGCCCGGCACGCGTGGAGTGCGGGGGTTGACAACTGCTTCACCTATTCTGCGTGGACATCTGCTCATCTGATGCGCAGATGTCCGGCAATACTAATCTCCACCCATTGGAGGGGATTCATGCATTTCGTTTCGAATGCTGATTTCGTTGTCGTATATGCAATAACCGTTCTTGATAGGCGAGTCACCTCGACCGCTGGATAGGAGGCTTAAACTACAATGAACTGCCGGAAAATCAGGCGCTATCGGAACGCAAACGCCGGAGTAACGGACAATGCGGGAATTACATCGGAAACATGGTGAAGATGGGCGAAAGGAACGGATCGGGCGATAATCCGGTCGATGTCAGCGTACTCAGTTTCAACGAACTGTTTACTTCGAAAGACTGGCCCCTTGCAGTGGATACTTATCAGCGCGGCTTTGTATGGCACCACGACAAGATCGCGCAACTGATCGATGACCTGGTCGCCTATCAGGGGATTCAGACTTCCAAGCCCCCATACTTCATGGGCACGGTCTTGCTCCACCGGAGCGCCGAGAAGCGGAAGCGCTACGTGATTGACGGTCAGCAGCGGTTGACCGCGTTATGCGTGCTCTACTACTGCCTTCACAAAAAGTTGCCGCCGCAGTGTGCGTTGCGCTATTCGCCCGCGTCGGCGCGCTTGATCCGTGCGGCGGCACATCAATTCCGGCAAGCGACGAAGAGGCCAGACGCGACGTTGTTCGAGCATGTAAAGTTTACCGTCGTACAGGTCGACCAGGTGGACCTTGCGTTCACGTTCTTCGATACGCAGAACAATCGCGGCGTGCCGCTGCATGCTACCGATTTGCTGAAGGCGTATCACTTGCGGGCTGTCACCGGTGCGACAACCGCCCAGCAGGAAAACCTGCAGACACAGTGCGCCAGGCGTTGGGAGCAATTGCAGAATGGCAAGGCGGTGTTGTCGCATGAAAAGGCATTGGTGCAGGCGATGTTCACGCGACTCCTGTGGCGGGCCCGGCGCTGGACGGGCAGGCGGGCACTCGAAGGCAATCACGACGCTCTGCTGCATGAATTCCAGTCGCAAAGCTTGCACGCGAGCGACGCACATAACACCGTACCGCTCTATCAGGCCCGCAGCAACCGGCGGGCCCTGTCGCTGACGCTTGCCGAGGATGGTCGCGGAGCGTTGCAATTGACCGAGATATCGTTGAGTCCGCATGCTGCCGACTTGCCTTTTGCGATTCGGCAGCCGATTCATCGTGGCTTGGGCTTCTTCCTTTACGCGGACAAATATGCCGCAATGCTCAGGCGGCTGATGCGGGACGCGACCAGCGATCGCGACGTGCTGCGCTTTCGCGACGTGTACCACGGGTTGATGCGAAAGAACTCGCTGTTCCTCGAGGAAATTTTCCTGCTCTCCGTGTTGTTCTATGCGGACCAGTTCGGCAGCGAACGGCTGTATGAATTCTCGCTTTGGCTTGAGCACGCATTGGGGGCGGTGCGGGTCGAGAAACAGCAGGTGAGGCAGGAGTCGGCGCAGAAATTCTTCCGCGATGCGCCGGTGATGAACCTGCTGGACGTGATTGCGGGCGCCTTTCGTCCGGACCAGGTCATCGACCACCTGAAAAGCCAGCGATATGAGAGTTACCGCAGCGAAGAGATCGATGCGGAAAAGAGTGGCGTTCAGGCCGCGTATAAGCGGGCGGTTCTCGATTACTACGGGCAGCCGCTCGGTTGCAGCCTCGCGGCGAAGGGCGATTGGGTCGCGCGGCAACTGTCGAAGGGGTAAGCATGACGACGATGCAATTGAATTCCAAGCTGTACAGCCTGGCGACGCTCACGGCCGAGCGTCCTCATTGGCGCTTCAACGTGCCAATCTATCAGCGGCTATATGTCTGGGGCGGAGATCAGGTACAAACGCTTCTCAACGACCTGATCAACGCATTCGAGCGTGGCGAGTCGCTCTTCTACCTCGGCAGCGTGCTGATGGTGGAGCAGTCCGCATTTGACGCGGACAGAGCGGAGCCCGCGCGCGTGTTCGACCTGATCGACGGCCAGCAGCGTTTCACGACGCTCTGGATGCTGTGTCACGCTTGGCGGCGTGCTCTTGAGCCGTTCCTGACGGTGCCGGCCGGTCGAACGAAGGAGCCGAGGCTGCGGTTCGCCATTCGACCGGAGGTCAATCAGATGCTTGACGCGTGGGCCGGTCAGGATCCCGCGTTCGTCGAGTCGGAGGAGACCGGTCTGGAACGCATGGGGCAGGCCGTCGAGTGCATGCAGCAGGTTTTTTCCGCCCGGGCGCTAGCCGATGCCGGGACGACGCAGGTGATCGATTGGGACGGCCTAACCCGGTTTGTGTTCGAGAAGGTGAACTTCGTGGTGACCGAGGTGCCGCGTGATACTGATCTGAACAAGTTGTTCGAGGTAATCAACAACCGCGGGGTTCAGTTGCAGCACCACGAGATCCTTAAGGCGCGCATGCTGGATGCACTGGACGAGCACGAACGTGCGAGCTTCGCGGTGCTCTGGGACGCCTGCGCCGACATGGAAAACTATTGCGAACGAAACCTAGTGGCGCTGTCCGGCTTGCCAGCCTACGAAGTCCACGCGCTATTCGCGGGCGGGCGGCTGAGCGACGGAAACGCAGTGCGGACCGCCACGGCCAGCCATCTGAATTCCACTGGCGGCCATCAGGCGCTGGACCTTATGGACATCCTTGGTGCCGAGTTGGATGACGCCGGCGATGCGTCCGACGACGAAGACGTCGTCGTCTCGGGGCGTGTGCGCTCGATCGTCGGGTTTCCGTTGTTGCTGCAGCATGTACTGCGTATTTGGCTATGCCGGCACAAGCGGCAGGATTTACCCCGTATCCTGGACCGTGAGCTGTTGACGCTGTTCGATGCACATTTCTTTAGCACCGAACCGGGCGCGCAATACGTTCGCGAATTCATCGACCTACTGTGGCAAGTGCGGGTGCTATTCGATTTTCACGTAATCAAGTGGGTGGATCGCGGTGATGACGACATCCACCTGATCAGCAGCGTGACGACCAGCACCTCGATGACTAAAAACGCGCGCCGGAGCTACATCAACCGATCGAGAGATGCTGACTCCCACCGTGGTTTCGCATTGCTGCAAAGCATGCTGTATTACTCACAGGAAAACACAACGCACTACTGGCTGACCCCGTTGCTGTCGTTCATGGTTCGGTATCCGGACGCGACGGCCCAGGCATATTTCCAGTTCCTGCAGCACCTAGACAATCATCTGCTTTGCTCGGCGGCTGACGCCCACCTGGTTGTCCGCACACGCTCGTTCATGGAAGATCCATGGCGGCGACAGCGTCTCGTATACAGGGATATGCTGACCAAGTCGGATGGCGTGAGCTTCGCGCACTATTGGTTCTACAAACTTGAGTTCGTATTGTGGCACCAGCAGGAACGAGTTTCGGAAGCGTGGCAGCGCTTCCGGTTGACCGCGAAAAATTCCATTGAACATATTTCACCGCAAACGCCCAGCAAGCGAGACGACAATCGGGCCGAAAAAATGATCGATCGATTTGGCAACCTGGCGCTCGTTTCGCGCAGCATCAACTCCGAATACGGCAACCTGCCATTCAATGAGAAGCGTCAACGTTTCCTTAATAACAATAAATCCAGGCTGGATTCGTTGAAGATGGCGCTGATTTATGAGAACGAAACGTGGAGCGACAAGCTCGCACTGAAACACGAGCAAGACATGCTCGGATGTTTCGAGCGCTATATCGCGTCGTGCGGGAGCGGTTCACAGTGGCAAGGCGAATAAGGGAACCGTATGGTGTGCGGTGGCGGCGGTTCAATCGTGCGGGACTTTTTGCACATCGGCGCTGGCGGAGTCACAGACCGTCCGCTCTGCAATGTGGCGGGGAGGTAGATCGCTATCAAGGATGTCTGTGGTGAGGGCTGGCCTCTGGGGCCTGATCAATAGTTCGTCATGACGGGATACAAGACGATGTCCGAAAAAGCACTCGTACTGCAATTGCCTGAGGCGGTTCGTGATCTATGGAATGCGCAACAAGCTTTGGCAAAGCATTACATGCACACTGGTTTGCGGTTTACATTGGATGGCCGTCTGGTTGGGGACATTGCCGAAGCTTTGGCGTTGCAACATTTCGACCTCGTGTTCCCGGACAAGCGTACGGGAGGAGTAGACGCGCTAACCAAGACAGGAAAGACCGTGCAAGTCAAGGCGACTGGCAAGGATCGCTCCGGCCCGGCGTTCACGCCAGGGAAAGGTGGCGCTGATTATCTGCTCTTCTTCAGGATAGACTTTGAGAGGAACACCGCGATAGTTGCCTACAACGGGCCCGAAGCGCCGATTCGCGAGCTGCTGCCGAATGGCGACTGGAGCGGGACAAAGGTGGTCGCCCTTGCCGACGTTGCGAGACTAGCGGCAGTAGTGCCGAGCGCAGAGACTCTCCCACTCAAGCCGGCCGATCATTTGGAGGGCTGTTGACAAACGATTTCAAGTGGCGGTCTTGAGGTTCTCGATGATACCGGACCCCTCCCCCTTCTCCCTTCCGTCCGTCCATCTGACCTTGTTGAGAGGGAGTTCATGCATTGCATCCCTCAGAAGTGGGGGCTTAAACGGGTTTCCCGCATGATCCCTATCCGTTAGGATTGGGCTTCAATTTGCCGTCAAACCACTAGCAAATCTGGATGTCGATTTCGAAGAACTGGCCACGTTTGGATGCGGAGATTCTGGCCTGCATGCCGACAGTGGCGGGAGAGCCGGTGGCCTCTGGCCAAATCATTGCGGCCGTTCGCGCCCGTTTTCCTCTGAACCCACCCAGCCGTCATACGATCCAGCGGGCGCTCGAGAACCTGGAGATCGGGGGGCTGGTCGGCAAGCAGGGCACCTCTCGTGACAGGGTCTGGTGGCGGACTGGAAAGCAGGCGCCATCGGAGTTGGCGCGTCGCCCACCGCTGGAGTTGGCCATCGCCTTGCTTACGTTGCGGCGCCACGCCCCTAACCATCTGCCTGGCCATGTCATACAGGGGTTGGAAGCTTACTTCGCCGGCGCCGAGCGGGTGCTGAGCGAAAGCCCCACCGACCCTTCGCTGGGTGATGCCCGCGCATGGGCCAACAAGACCGTGCGCGTTCATGCCGGCTACCCGTTGGTGTCCCCACCAGTCCACAGTGACATCCTGAACGCCATTCGCAAGGCGCTCTACACGTCGCGGGTGCTCGACGTGGCCTACCAGAACTCGCGGCTCGATACCGACGCACCAGACTCCTACCAGGTGGTGCCACTCGGGCTGGTGGAGCGTGGTCCCGTCCTTTACTTGGTTGCCAGTCGCCAGCGCCGTGATCGTACTTTCAAGATCTACCAGTTGCGGCTTGATCGTTTTGCCTCGGCGGCCTGCACGGACACGCCCGGCGTGCCCGATCCCGATTTCGACCTGGACGCATACGTCCGAGACGACCAGTCTTTCTCGTTTATGCCTGAAGGACAGATCCAGCTCGAGCTTCGCGTACGCGAGGAGGACGGGTATCGACACCTGTTTCGGGAGCAATGGCTGGCGTCCGATCAGAAAATTATCGACGAGCCCGGCGGGTTTCGGCTCAAGGCCACGGTTACGCTGTCCATCGCGCTGCGCAACCTTCTGATGGAGCGCAGCGCGCGCGTCGAAGTACTGTCGCCGCCCACGTTGCGGGGCGAGATCGCGGAAGCCCTGCGGCAGGCCATCGGTCGCTACGAAGCGAACGCGGTGGATGTGGCCTGAGCTAAGTCAAGCGCCAGCGAGGTCCGCCAGCTCCGTCGGCCATGGGTAGGCCACGAGGACTTCCGCCGACAAGTCGAACGTAGACGGGCGGCGCTGGAACATCCGCATGCGTTCACGCATGAGAGGATTGAGCGAGACCACCTCGTCCATGACATGAGCCGCTGCTGCGACCACCACGCGGGCGGGGGTGACACAGCTGAAGCTCAGGGCCGTGCGGACGGCATCCAATACGCGGTGCGCCAGCGTGTCGCAATCCGGGCCCGTCTCCTTCGACAACACGCACAAGGAGTTCGTAGCGGCCAATGCATGGATGCTCCAGGGCCGTTCCCCCGGCGCAACCAGCAGGGGTTCGATCATCGTGCGTGCGACGATCTCGAGGGATGTCGCAAGGCTGCGGGCACCAGACAGAATCCAGCAACCTTGCCGACGATTGGGCAGATGATGCGTCGAGCCCAAGACCAGTGCTACCTCGCTGGCGCCGCGGCGGAATGCCTTTTGCATGGCTTCCACGGGGCCCATTGCATTCCAGCGCGCGCCGCCGAAGTCACCGCTCAGACGCGTGGCGTCGACCAGGTGAATAACGACGTCCGGCCGGGACGCGGCCTTCGCATCGATCGACCATTTCAGCCGCCCGCCGAAATCAGGCAGGTCGGGCAGCAGCCCAGCGGCCTCCTGCTCGGAAAATCCCCAGTAACGCAGTAGCACCTGCTGACGGCGTGGCTGGATGATTGTGGTCTGGTGACTGCCCGAGGCGGCGGCGAGATGCGACATCGCGTACATGCGTGGTCCTCCTGATGAGTACGACATGAGCGCATTGTTGCCAGCGATCTGCGCATTGCATGCTCAGATGGTGCGATTCAATGTCGATCATCGCGAAGACCCCCCACAGCGAAGAAGCGTGCAGGCATCCCTCGTCCGAGGGGATGGCACTCTGGGTAGAGCCGTTCAGCATGTCGGCCTTGCTGCCGTTGTCAGCGACAATGTTGGGCAGTGCCGATCAGGAGTAAACAGGCAATGACAGTAGGCCATCGACAGACCATCATCACGCAGGGGCGGTTCGCCGCGCAGACGCTGCGCCTGGACGCCGCCCGCCATGGTCGGCAGGGCGTGCAGGTCCTCGCCATGGACCAAGTGGCGGCACGGCTGGCAGGCGGGTTCATCCAGCCGCTCGACGACGACACGCTGTTGGCGACCCTGCAGGCCGTACTACCCGATATCGATCTCGGCGAACTCGACAAGATCCGAATGCTGCCGGGCATGGCCGGCGCGGCTGCGGACACATTGCGAAAGGCCTGGCGGGCCGGCATTGATCTGCAGGCGCGCGCGGCGGACCATCCGCGGCTGACCTCGCTGGCGCGTCTTGAAGCGGCAGTCGTGGCCAGGCTCCCGAAGGCTATGCTGTACCCGCCCGATTTATTGCGCGCGGCGATGCAGCGTATCGAACTGGCGCCCCGAGTATTCGGCACGATCGAATGCGTCGGCATGGCGGATGTTGCACCGTGCTGGCGCCCGTTGGTGTTGGCACTGGCCGCGCGCCTCGACTTGCGTTGGCGCGCCGGGCCCCGCCCCGTCCCCGAATGGCTGGCGCTGCCTGCCGCCCAGATCGTGACCGAGCCGGCCCGGACACCGTCGGTCAGCGTCTTCAACGCGGCGACAGCACAGCATGAAGCCATTGAGGCCATGCGCTGGGCGCGGGAACTGCTGGCCAGCGGACGCGCACGGCCCGAGGAAATCGCCATCGCCGCGGTGTCGCCGGCTGACTATGACGGCTATTTCCTGTCCCTCCGGGCCGATGCCAATCTCGATATCCACTTCGTGCACGGCGTGTCGGTGCTGGCCAGTCGGGAGGGGCAGACCGCGGCCGCGCTTGCCGACATCCTCGTACGAGGCCTTTCGCAGGTGCGCATGCGGCGGCTTAGCCGCCTGTGCGCCGGCGGCAAGGGATTACTCGGCGGACTGCCGTCGGGCTGGACGCGTCTGCTGCCGGCCGATGCGCCGATGACTTCCGGTGCGGCCTGGAGCCGCTGGCTGGCACGGCAGGCGACCCAGGACTGGCCGGACGAGCAGGACCACGGGCCGACGCTGGCCAAGGCGCTGTCCCTGCTTGGCCAGGGCGTGCAGGCAGCGCATGAGGCCGGCGAGGCGTTGCTCGAGAGCAGGGCGCTGGCCATCTGGAGGCGGGCATTGCTCGCCGGGCCGGCGGCAGCCGTCGACGTGACACTGGGGACGCTGAAGCAGGACGACGGGCTGGAAGCCTGCGCCAGCGTGGCGTGGGTGCCCGCGGCGTCGCTGGCGGCCGCGCCGCGTCGCTACGTGCGGCTGCTTGGCCTGAACTCATCGCGCTGGCCGCGCGGTGTGAGCGAGGATCGTCTGCTTTCCGACCATATCGTGCCATCGGCGGAACTCGATCCCACGCCGCCTGGCGCCATAGATCGTCGCGATTTCGCCATCATTCTTGCCACTACGCAGGACGAAGTGGTGCTGTCGCGTGCTCGGCGCGATGCGGAAGGGCGGCTTCTCGGGCGGAGTCCACTGCTGCACGGCCTGCCAGAGGAGATTTATCTGCGGCGCAATGGCGAGGTGGCGCACGCATTCAGTGAAACGGACCGGCTCCTCTCGCGACCCGCGGAGTTTGCCGGGTTAACCCAGGCGCGGTCGGCCATGCAGGGTTGGCTCGACTGGCACACGCCGGCGCTGACACCGCATGACGGGTTGGTCCGCACCAATCATCCTGTAGTCGCCGCGGCGCTGGCGCGCACGCAATCGGCAAGTTCGCTGAGCCGGCTGCTGCGCAATCCGCTCAGTTTCGTCTGGCAGTACGCATTCGGCTGGCGGGCGCCGCAAAGCGGCAGCGAGCCGATCGTGCTCGATGCCCTGAGCTTCGGTAACCTGGTCCACTTGGTGCTGGATAGAGCCGTGCACGCGCTGGAGGGCGGAGGGAGTCTGGCTGCGGCCAGTTCGGCAGCCATCGACGCCGCCGTGGCGACGGCCGTTCAGGAGGCAGCAGCGCAGTGGGAAGTGGAAGCGCCGGTTCCGCCGGCAGTGATCTGGCGCCGCACGCTGGACGAGGCGCGCACGCTGGCATCGCTGGCGCTGCGGCATCGGGACGCGCGGCTGGCCAATGCTCTCGCCTACGGCGAAGTGCCGTTCGGCGGGGTCGAGCCGAAGCCAGGCAGCCACGCCGTGCCCTGGGACGCCACGGCGCCCGTCGAGATCCCCGGCACCGGGTTCCGCATCAAAGGGTATATCGACCGCATCGACATCGCGCGTGATGGCCGGCGCGCAGCCGTGACCGACTACAAGACCGGCCGCGCGGTGGAGGACGATGCGCGGCTGCGCGGCGGCAAGGAGTTGCAGCGCTGCCTATACGCATTCGCGGTAAAGGCACTGTTGGGCAATGACGTCGAGATCTACGCCTCGCTGCTGTTCCCGCGCGAGGGCGTGGACCTGCCACTGGCCGATCCCGAGCAGACGCTGGCCGATCTGGCCGGCTACCTGCGCATCGCGCGGCGCAGCCTGCTGGAGGGCGCGCTGCTGGCCGGCCCAGATGCTGGCGGCAGCTACGACGACCTGCGCTTTGCGCTGCCGGCCAATGCCTCCGCCACTTACCTGCGCCGCAAGACCGAGGCCACCACCATGCGTCTGGGCGCTGCTGTCCAAGTCTGGGACGCCCTATGACAACCACCATGACAAAGATCCTTGCCGATAATGAAGCCCGCCGCGTGGCGATCGCCGCGCACGACCGCTCGTTGCTGGTGGAAGCCGGCGCGGGATCGGGCAAGACTGCCGTGATGGCCGGCCGCATTGTGATGCTGCTGGCCAAAGGCGTCGCGCCCAAACGGATTGCCGCCGTGACGTTCACCGAATTGGCCGCGAGCGAGCTGTTGATCCGCGTGCGCGAGTTCGTGGCCGCGCTATTGGCCAATCCGGCGCAGCCGCCTGCGGAAATGGTCGCCGCGCTACCGAACGGTCTCGATTTGGCGCAGCAGGCCAACCTGGCTGCCGCCAACCACGTGATCGACGAGATGACCTGTTCGACGATCCACGGCTTCTGCCAGCGCCTGATCAAGCCCTATCCCGTGGAGGCCGATATCGATCCCGGCGCCACACTGATGGACCGTGACCAGGGCGATCTGTCCTTCCAGGAGATCGCGGACGACTGGTTGCGCGATGCCCTGTCGCGTGATGACAGCCTGCTGGCCGAGCTGGCGCTGCGCGATCCCGATCAGACAATTGCGCTGGTGCACAAGGTGCTGGGGCTGCTGCGGCACAACCGGCACGCCACGGCCAGCCGGCCAAAGCCGCTGGCCGCGACGGGCGCGCTGTTTCTGCAGGCCAGCGAGTCGCTCGCGGCCTTTCTGCGCGAGTGTGGCGACGCGGCCGAGGCCGAGACCGTCGAGATCTCAGCATGCTTCGGCGGCATGGCTGCGGCACTCGCGCCGCTGCTCGATCGGGATGGTCCGGCCGCGCTGGCGGCGCTGCTCTTCACGCGTGCCGACGAGGCGTTGCTGACATCCTCTGGAAGCTTTGCTGCGTTCCGCAAGAAGGGCAAGTGGCAAGCGGCGGCGAAGCTGGCCGGTTTGTCAAAGCCGGATGCCGAGAACCTCTGCGACCAGGCAGCGGCGTACTACGCGGCTTGCTGCGTGACCTGGGATGACTTCTCGCAGCAGATGGCCTCCCATGTGCTTGCCGAGATGGTGGCGCTGCTCGGGCCCGTAACCGAGCGCTTTCGCGCCTACAAGCGGGACGCCGGCCTGCTCGACTTCGACGACCTGATCCACGCCGCGCGAGATCTGCTGCGCGACCATGAGCCGGTCCGGCAGGCGCTCGCCGCGCGTTACGCGCACGTGCTTGTCGACGAGTTCCAGGACACAGATCCGCTCCAGTCGGAGATCTTCTGGCGGCTGTGTGGCGATCCTCCTGCCGGCGCGGACCAATCCGACTGGAGCTGCTACCGTATCCGCGAAGGGGCGCTGTTCCTCGTGGGAGACCCGAAGCAGGCTATCTACCGCTTCCGTGGTGCGGATGTGGCCGCCTATGTGCAGGCGCGGGACGCATTTGCGGCGCAGGATGCCAGCAGCATCCTGGCAATCTCGACCAACTTCCGCTCCCAGGCTCCGATCTTGCACTACGTGAACGAACGCTTCGCGGCACTGCTGTCGACGGAGATCGGGCAGCCCGGTTTCACCGCGCTTCATCCATTTCACGCCGCCGTAAGCGATTCGCCGTGCGTAGTGGCACTGGACGTGGTGCCGGCTGGGGCTGGATCGGACCAATTGCGCGACGCGGAAGCCGAGGCGGTGGCGGACCTGTGCGCGCGCCTGATCGGCAGCCATATGCTCGTCGACCGCAAGAGTGGGTCGCCGCGTGCGTGCCGCCCCGGCGATATCGCCCTGCTCGCGCCCACGGGCAGCGAGCTGTGGCGCTACGAGGAGGCGCTGGAGCGCCGCGGCGTGCCGGTGGCCACGCAGGCGGGCAAAGGCCTCTATCGCCGGCAGGAGATCCAGGACCTGATCGCGTTGACCCGGGTACTTGCCGATCCCGCCGACACGCTGGCGCTCGGGGCGCTGCTCAGGGGGCCGCTGGTGGGGCTCAGCGAGGAGACGCTGCTCGATATCGTCGCCGCACTGCCACGGCCGGACGATGCGCCGGAAGCGATCCCGCGCCTCAGCCTCGGCAGCGACGCGCAGCACATCGTCGATCCGCACGCGCGCGATATCCTGCAGAAGCTGCAGTCGCTGCGCCGCCGGGCCAATACCACTACGCCGCATGACCTGCTCGCCCAGGCAGTGGATGTCATGCGCGTGCGCCCGTTGCTGATGCAGCGCCATCGCGGGCAGGCCGAGCGGGCGCTGGCAAACGTCGACCTCTACCTGAACATGGCGAGCGCCTATGCAGTGCGCGGCCTGCGGGCGCTGGCGATTGCCATGACCGAGGCATGGGACGACGAATCGCGCGCGCCGGAAGGGCGTCCGGATGCCCAGGAGGAGGCCGTGGCACTCTACACGATGCATGCCGCCAAGGGCCTGGAATGGCCAATCGTGGTGCCGATCAACACGATGACGCAGACCCGTGCTGCAGAGAGCACGCTGGTGGACCGTCAGAGCGGCTGCGTCTACTGTCCGGTGTTTGGCCTGTCGCCGGTGGGACTGGACAAGGCGCGTCGGGCCGAGCAGGAGGAAGTGGGGCGCGAGCGCATCCGGCTCTGGTATGTGGCGGCCACCCGGGCGCGGGACCTGCTGGTGCTGCCGCGTTTGGCCGCGGACATGCGCGACAACATGTGGATAGCCCTGCCGAGTTTCCCGCTGCGGGAGCTGCCGGGCCTTGACGTTGCGGAACTGCCTGAGGCGCCCGGTATCGCCCCGGTCGAAGCGGGCAACCGGCAGACCCGTGCACAATTCGAGGAAGAGGCCACGCGCATCGTCCAGTCACATCGCAAGCTCACCTGGCTGGCACCGAGTCGCGACGAAGGCGTCGGCAGCCCGCTGCTGGCGCCGGCCGAGCCTGCCACCGTGACGCCGAACCTCGACGAGGGGGCGGCAGAGGCCAGCTCGGCGCGAGTGCAGGGCGGTCGCGAACGCGGTCTGCTGATCCACAAGCTGCTCGAAGAGGTGCTGAACGGGGAGGTCGCGGATGATCCGGACAGCCTGCTGGCACGTGCCGGGGTGCTGATCGGCATGCTTGGACTGGTTTCCAACGACGATCCGGCGCGCGGGGTGTCGGCGGCCGAGATTGCCGGTTGCGTGGGCCGCACGCTTGTCTTGCCAGAGATTGCCGAGATCAGGCCGGTGCTGGTGCCCGAGTATGCGCTGCTGTCGGCGACGGTCACGGAAACCGGGGAGTCGGCCACAGTGGGCATCGCCGATGCGGTCGGCTTCTCCCCCGATGGCAAGCCGCAGGTGGTGGTCGACTGGAAGAGCGATGTCAATCCGACGCCTGAGACGATCGACCATTATCGCGCGCAAGTGGGCCAGTACTTGACGATGACAGGGGCGTCGCGCGGCCTGATTGTCATGGCGACGTCGGGTCGCGTGGTGGAAGTCCGGATCAAATGAAGGGAAGCATGGCGTATCCGATTGAAAACAAGCTGGTCATTGGTGTGGCGTCTAGTGCGCTGTTCGATCTGAGCGAATCTGACGATATCTATCGGCAGGAAGGGGTGGAGGCCTACCGACTGCATCAGGAGCGCAAGCTCGACACTCCGTTCGCCAAGGGGGTGGCATTTCCGTTTATCAGGCGGCTGCTCGGCATCAACAAGGCCTTTCCCGACCAGTTGCCGGTAGAGGTGGTGCTGCTGTCGCGTAACTCTCCGGAAACAGGGCTGCGGATCTTTCGTTCCATCGAGCACTACGGGCTCGACATCTCGCGAGCGGCATTCATGGCGGGCGGTTCCCCGCATCCCTATATCCCTGCCTTCAACGCCTCGCTGTTCCTGACGGCCAATGAGGCGGATGTGCGCGATGCAATCGACTCGAACTACCCGGCCGGGCTGGTGCTGCCCTCCACGGTATCCGACGACGAACTAGACATGGAACTGCGCGTGGCGTTCGACTTTGACGGGGTAATCGCCGACGATGAATCAGAGTCAGTGTTCAAGCGGAACAACGATGTAGGCGAGTTCCAGGCGCACGAACTGAGCCGCCGCGAGATTCCGCACCAGCCCGGCCTGCTGGCCAACCTGTTCCGGCAATTGGACGCCCTGCGACAACTCGAGGAGGAACGGTTGGCGCAAGATCCCACATACAGGAAGATGGTCCGCATGGCGATCGTTACGGCCCGCAATGCACCGGCCCACGAGCGAATGGTGACCACGCTGAAGAGCTGGGGCGTGATACCCGACCAAGCGTTCCTGCTCGGAGGCATGGAGAAGTCGCGCATCCTGGGTGCGCTGCGGCCGCACATTTACTTCGACGACCAGATTGGCCACCTGCACTCGGAGGCAGGCAACATCCCGATGGTCCACATTCCGTTCGGCATCGCGAATCGGCGCGCCGCTTGACGCCGTATCCCTCGATTCGCTCCAGCCTTCCGTGCAGATTTGCGGTTTGGAATCCGCGCAAGACAGTCGGCGACCTCTGCTCCTGCCCGTGCGAGGGTCTTCTTTGGCCAGGGCTTGATGCAGGTTCTTTAACCGCGCACGAAATGCGCAGATTGCAGTTCATCATCGGTTGGCTGGGTCGCACCAGCGCGATGGCGTGGAAACGCGAGTACGACTCCATTCCGGGCCACTTCATTCCACAGTGAAACCAGGCCCGATCGCGGTAGCGCGTGTACTCGTCGGTGATTGTTTCGGAGATTCCCATGCCCCAACTGATTGAACATATCGACGCAATCGCCCGCAAAGTGGGGCGCGATGTCCTGTACCTGACGTTTCTGGACGACCCGGCCGGAGTCCGCGTGCAAGAGCGATGGGACGAAAATCCGTCGCGCAAGGAGGTGGTCGCCTGGCTGGACGCCAATGGGTACGAGTGGCGCCAGTGTGGCGAAATGGCCAGTGACAAATGGATGGTGGAAGGCTATCGAGGTTCAATCTATATCGCGACGCCGTTCGACAGGAACAATGGCGCCTATATAAAGCTGGAGCAATACCTGGAGCATCCGGGCGGCGCGCTGCGGTTGCCGAAGATGCGGTTCTGGGTGCTGCAGCTTTCTCTGGCCATGCGAAACGCGCACCATGACGAGCCCGGGTACTGGGAGAGGCGCGCGGAATCGTTCTAAAAGGACAGAAGATGCAGGACGAGGATGATGACTGGATCAGTCCGGAACTGGCGACGTTGATTCTGGAGCAGGAGCGGTCAGGCGAATGGTCGGAGGATATGACGCCGGAACAGTTGCTCGCCAGTCTGGAAATGCTGTCGCAAACGATCCACTAGGGAGCTATCGTCCGGGCAGGCCAGGGCCATCGTCTGGCCTGCATTGTGCTGCATTGTCTATAAGGCTAAGGGTTCGTCAGGACCAGCCCCTTGCGCTGCCTATTCTCACCAGGCCAACGCTTGACCTCAAGGCGGAATCGCCCCGTGGCGACAAGGCGCTCCACCAGCGCAGTTGTGGCTTGTCTGACATTCCGCCGGGTGCATCGCACTCGCAGCCAGTAATCCAGCGATTCGGGGCGATCGTGCTCGACGAAATTCCTGTTGAGGCCGCCGATGATCACATAGCCGCGTCCCAGTGCCCTGACCCATTGCTCGAGTTCGTCGACGTCGAAGGAACCGGGTGCGTATTCAAAACGGATGTGATTGGGAGGCAGAACAGCGTCCTGAACGTTCCAGCGCGGCGCGCCGGTGCGACCACGCCGACACCTGGCCTCACCGACAGGCAGGCAATAGCCGAGCATGAACAGCGCGCACTCGATGTTTCGCAATCCGGAGGCGCCGGCGCACCACGGCGAGCCGGATGCCACCCGCGCCCGTTCGAGTAGCCAACTTGCTTCGACGTTGACGCGGGCCCAGGCGGGGGCATCGCTGGTTAGGCAATCGAACTCGAATCCGTCTCCGCTCGGGTTGCGGTACTGTGCCGAGCGGCCAGGTGCCCAGAGGAAGGCAAGCGCCTTCGGTACAGGCCCAGCATATCCGATGTGTTTAAGGAAGCGCCGGACAAGCCAGCACAATGCGGCGCCCACCCGGCCGTCGTAAATGATGATGCCGTCGCACAGCAGCGAGAAGACCTTGGTGAAGCCCGCATTCATGCGTACTTGCTGGAAAAGCGAGTAGTCGGGCTCGGCGGATTCGAGCGCACGCTTGCCCGCCTCAAGCAGAGCCGGCAGCCGGTCTCCTTGCTGAGCGGCCCAGGCCTTGTTGGCCTGGGCCGCGGACGGGTTGAGTCCCCAGTCCATGATTTGCGCGACTGCATGGTGAACTCCGACGAGGTCGCCGCCCATCGCAGACCGCAGTTGGCGTTGGAACCCCAGCAGCTTGTCCGCGTTCGCAGCGTAGTACTCGCGCTTCCAATAGTATCGGTCGAAGAGGTCCTCGAGCGTTTGTGCCGTCCCCGTGAGTCCGAAACCGTCGCGGTACCCGCTCGGCGTGTGAGCGCTATGAAAGCGATACTCAAAGTCGATCGGCGCCTTGCCGCTGAGAATCGAGGCGAGGTAGTCAACAAACTCCGGGACGAGCGCGGTTTCGAGATAGTCTTGCTTGAGCATTGGTCAGGTGCGGTAGGTCGGTGAGGGCATGTGCTGATCTATTGCATGCGCCGGGCCGTAGGTCTTCGTGCGCACGACGAGTCGGAACGGAATAACGGCAGGCGTCTCGCATGGCTTTAGGCATGGCGCTGCCGTCAGATGAGATCGTGCGGCTTCGGATGATAACGATGGCCGCCGATCTGCGCATGAAATGCTCAGATCGGCGGCTAACATCGTGGCTTCCCCGATGCTCCGTGTTGGTAACGCGCGAGCACATCGAAGATGCGGGGAACCAGGCTTTCCGAACCCGACTAACGCCCCCGACGGTATCGGAGCCATGACCGGTAAGGGGAGAGGAATACGGAATGCCCATCGATCAGAACCAGCTCAAGCTCGCAGCCCAGTGGGTACGGACCGCACAGGCCATGATCGTGACAGCAGGGGCGGGGATGGGTGTCGATTCCGGTCTGCCAGATTTTCGGGGCGAGGAGGGGTTCTGGCGCGCCTATCCGGCGCTCCGGGCCGAGGCGATGACGTTCTACGACATCGCCTCGCCCAGTAGTTTCAAGGGGGAGCTTGCGCGCACGGCGTGGGGGTTCTACGGTCATCGTCTGGCAATGTACCGTCGCGTGAAGCCTCATGCCGGGTTTGACATACTTCGAAGCTGGGCTGATCGGATGCCGCAGGGCGCATGGGTGTTCACCAGCAATGTTGACGGGCACTTCCAGCGGGCCGGTTTCAAAGCGGAGCAGGTCCACGAGTGCCATGGCTCGATTCACCGGTTGCAATGCCTGACGCCGTGCTGTGAGGCGCTATGGCCGGCAGATGGGTTCGAGCCGGAGATCGATGAAAGCCGTTGCCGGCTCACGAACGGGCTGCCGACGTGCCCGTCGTGCGGCAGCGTTGCCCGCCCCAATACCCTGATGTTCGAAGACTACGGCTGGCTGGAAGCCTCTACCGAGGCGTCTCGCGGGCGGCTCGATGCCTGGCGCCGTCAGGTCACGGACGTGCTGGTAATTGAATTGGGAGCGGGAACGGATATTCCCACCGTTCGCCGGTTTGGCGAGCGCGTGGCAAAACGATTCATCCGGATTAATCCGCGCGAATGGAAGGTGCGAGGTGGCCTCAATTCGATGGGCATCGAAGGTGCGGCGCTGGGGGTGCTGACGGCGATCGACCGAGAGATGCAAGCCGATGCTTCCTGAGCGCCGGCCTGCGCATTGCCCGGTGCGGACATGGGCGATTCCAACGGTTTTGCTGTGGGAATGCGTGACCGTGAGGCCCACTTCTCATTCGCAAATCAAGCTGTGTTGATTTGAAAGCTGATGACCGCTTATTTTCGCCTATCGTGGCGGAGCACGAAGCAGTGCTCGAGGCCGTGCAGCTTGCCGAAAGTCCGCTCCCAATCTCTCCCATGCCGGCTTCGCCCAAAGTTCTCGAAGCCTACCATCGGATTGATTCTGTCATGACGCGACACAGCACCGCCCTCCGACGCCACCGGCTCGGCGCGCCCTGATCCCACCCCACCAATGGGTGGGGGCATTGCCTCAAGAATGGAGTGCTGGGACCGATACACTGTCATCCCGATATTTTCTCCGCCGGCGCGCACGTGGTCCTGCGCTGGCGCAACGCCAATGAAACCGAGCAAAGCCATGGCACCCGAACAAATCAGGCAAATCACCCTCAATGCGATCCGCGACCTGAAGCTGGAAATCAGCGAGGACCAGAAGATGGCCCTCGCGAACATGCTTTCGAAGGATGTGGAAAAAACGATCGCTCCGGAATCGTTGAAGAGCGCCCTCCAAGTGCGCTTCGAATACGAAAAGCACTACCTCGGGTTGCTCAAGGAACACAAGGAAGAGATCAAGTTCGCCGCGTCGCTGCAAGAGGACCTACGCAAGGAGCGGGCCAAGTTCTTTGCTGAGACGCTCCGCGAGGTTGCACAGACGCTGCGCGACGCGGACGTGGCTGGGGACGTGGCCTCGGGCTGGCTCGAGGAGTTGGTCGACAGCTACACCGCAAGCCTCAACCTCAGCAGCGGCCTAGCCGAGGACAAGGTCATCGACACGATCGGCAAGATGCGCGAGGGCACGCGCGCCGAGATGACCAAGATCGACTCGCCGCAGTCCTAACGGCCTAACGATGGATCGCGACAAGCTTCTGGTCGCGGAAGCGATCCTGCGACGCGGCCGTGAGCGCCTGGTCGAGGACTTTCTGGGCGAGCACCCGGACATTTATGCGCCAGCGTTCGCCCACCAGGATTTCCCGCAGACCATGAAGCTCTGCATCGAGCACTACATGGGTCGGTGGGTTGCCAAGCATTGGGCCACCGCGTTCGAGCTCGTCCCCGACCCGACCCCGGAGCAACGCGCATTCTTCGATCGGTTGATTCAGGAGCTCGCCCGCGCTCGCCTCCCGTGGATGGAGGATCAGGATGTGCCCTCGACGTTGCGCGATCTGATCAACGTTCACTCTGCGCAGCTCGAAGCGATCCTCGAGATCGCCAACCGCTCCTCGGAGAATGCCAAGGCACTGCAGTACGCTCTAGCGAAAGAGGACGCGCTCTATCAGCGCCTGCTCAAAAGCGAGCTGGCAAAACGGGACAAGGCATGAATCTAATAGACAAACTCTCGAAAGCGGTCGACTTCATGAAGGCCCCCTTCGAGCTGCTCGCCGACTACGCGCGCGAGCCGTTGCGCACGTGGGAGCATGATCGCACCCAAAGCCGCAGCGCCACAGAACACCGCCAGGACATGGAGCGTTCCGCCGCCGAGCACAAGCAGGAGATGGAGCGCACGGCGGCGAAGGTCAAGGCGGAGTCGGATGCTCGGATGCGCGAGAAGGAGCTGGAGACTATGCTGCCAGCGCGCCTGGCTAAGGCTCAAGCCGATCTTGAGTACTACGCCCGGTGTGCATAAGCAGCTTTCGTGATGCCGAAAGCGTGGGGATTTGAGCAAGAACGGTGATGGACGCTGGAGGGGTTCCCTCAGGGAGCGTGCATGCACGCGCCTGAGGGAAGATGTCGCCTTTATTGTGTCGAGCAATGAAGGAGACCTCAGCAGTGTGCCATGCCTTGCTACAAACGCCAGCGTTTTTTGCCCTGTTGCGCCGGATCGACGAAGACTTGATGAAGGTGGCGCGAGACAGGGGCTGCTGCCATTGCGGCTCTGTGCTGCACAGTGCCAACTATCCGCGTAAGCCGCGCGGATGCCCACCGGCAGCACACCCGGACTGCAATACGCGCCTGAGCCTGTGCTGTGCCGGATGCCGCAAACGCATGACGCCCGATTCGGTGCGCTTTCTCGGCCGGCGTGTCTGGCTGGCCATTGTCCTGGTACTGCGATCGAGCCGTGCCACTGGCGCCTGCCTGGACGGCCTGCCGGCGATCAGTTGGGCCACGCTCAAGCGCTGGCGTCAGTGGTGGACCGAGACCTTCCCCAAGACCCCCGTCGGTCGGTGGCTGCGTGGCCTCATCCCGCCAACGCCCGAGCCGGCGGCCTGCTGGCGGCGCTGGTGCTGGACCGCCGGCACTGGAGCGAGCGCGCCAGCGTCAAGGGCGCGATGAAGACGTAGCAGTCGGCTTGCCAGCCGCCAAGCCCTGCCGATTTTCCTAACCGCGCTGCATGTCCGACGGCCGCGGCTGCGGGTCTTCCACCAGCCGCTGGTACTGGTAGCGGAACGCGTTGCCGCCCACGCCCAGCAGGCGCGGCAGCGGCGTCAGGAAGTCGCGCCGGATCTCCACGGTCACGCGCCAGACCGGCGCGGCGGGGCGGGTGTTCGCCGGGGCGGCGCCAATCGTATCGAGCGACGCGAAGCGCTCCACCGCCACCGTCGGAATGTCGCCGTCGTCGAGATACTGGTGCGACGCCGCCGCCATCCGCGTGCGCAGTTGGCGGGCCACCACGGCGGTCGCCGGCGGCGCGGCGGCGTCCACGTGGAACCGCTCCAGCGCGCGATCCAGCGCCACGCGCCCGACGGCGATGGTCAGGCCGATATGGCCAAGTTCGGCGAACATCATGGCGCCGGCGACGATCACCGGCAGCGCCAGCGCGGCCGGCTTGAGCGCCCCCAGCGCGTGCAGGACGGTTGGCAGGCGGGGCGTCATGACAAGTCTCTGACGGGGGCGCCGCCGTCAGCCGAACACGACGAACGGCACGCCCGCGTGCACCGGCGACGCCATCACCGTGGCCGGCAGGCCGTAGACGTGGGCCAGGTTCGCCGCCGTCAGCACCTCGGCCGGCGTGCCACAGGCGGCCGCATGGCCGTCGGCCAGCAGCAGCAAGCGGTCGCACCAGCGCGCGGCCAGGTTCACGTCATGCAGCACGACCAGTGCGGCCAGCCCGTCGGACCGCGCGAGCGAGCGGACGCTGTCGAGCAGCCGCAACTGATGCCGGGGGTCCAGGCTAGAAATCGGCTCGTCCAGCAGCAGCGCCCGATAGCTGTCGGCTGGCTTGCACGCCAGCACCTGCACCAGCGTGCGCGCAAACTGCACGCGCTGTTGCTCGCCGCCGGACAGGCTCTGGTAGTCGCGGCGCGCCAGATGCGAGACGTCGGCCAGCGCCAGCGCGCGCGCCATCAAACCGTCCAGCCCAGGCCGATCGAGTTCCGGAAACGGGTAGCCGCCCATGGCCACCACCTCGGTCACGTCCAGATCGAAATGCAGCCCCGGCGACTGCGGCAGCACGGCGCGGGTGCGGGCCAGCGCATCGGCCCGCCAGTCCGCCAGCGGACGGCCGTTCAGCGTGAGCATGTCGGCCGGATGCCCCGGCGCGGCAATCTCGCCGGCGAGCATCCCAAGCAGCGTGCTCTTGCCGGCGCCGTTCGCGCCCAGCACGCCCAGCACTTCGCCGGGCGGCAAGCGCAGGTCGATGCCGGACAGCACCTGACGGCGTCCCCGGTGGCCCTGCAGATTCCGGGCGACCAGCATCAGCGGCCCCTCCGCGTCAGCATCCAGAGCAGGAACGGCCCGCCCACCAGGCTCGTCACGATGCCGATTGGCAGCTCGGCGGGCACCACCACCATGCGCGCCAGCCAGTCGGCCAGCGTCATGGCGATGGCGCCGCCGGCCAGCGTGTTCGGCAGCAGCCAGCGATGGTCGGCGCCAAGCGGCATGCGCACCAGATGCGGCACGACCAGCCCCACGAACGATATCGTCCCGGTCACCGCGACGATGGGGCCCACCAGCAGCGCGGTCAGCACGATCAGCCGGCGCCGCAGCCGCTTCAGGTCGAAGCCCAGGTGCTGGGCCTCGCGCTCGCCCAGCAGCAGCGCGTTCATCGCCCGCCAGTCACGCAGCAGCAGCGCGCTCAGCGCGGCCACCAGCGGCACCAGCCACGCCAGCATCGGCCACGTGGCGCCCGCCAGGCTGCCCATGTTCCAGAACGTCAGGTTGCGCAGTTGCACGTCGCTGGCCTGATAGGTAAAGAAGCCGACGATGGCCGCGCAGATAGCGTTGATGGCGATGCCGGCCAGCAGCAGGTTGGCCATGCCGGCGCGGCGCGAGCCAAGCCGGTAGGCCAGCATCGTCGCCGCCAGGCTGCCGGCGAACGCGGCCGGCGCGACGCCGGACAAGCCGTCGGCGCCAAGCACGATGGCCGCCACCGCGCCCGCCGCGCCGCCCAGCGAAATCCCGATCAGCCCCGGTTCGGCCAGCGGATTGCGAAACAGCGCCTGCATCACGGCGCCGGACAGCGCCAGCGCGGCGCCCACGGTGACGGCCAGCACGATGCGCGGCAGCCGCACTTCGATCAGCACGTTGCGCCACATCGCGTCGTCGCCCTGGGCTGCAGGCGACCACAGCAGTGGCAGCAGCCGGTCATGCGGGATCGACAGCGCGCCGCTGGCCGCCGTGCCCAGCGCGGCCAGCACGACCATCCCGCACAGCGCGGTGAAGATGGCGGGTCGATGCCGGCGCATCAGCGGCCCGCCGGCTGCGGCGCGGCCAGCCCGCCCTGCAGCAGGCGCAGGGCCTCGGGCAGGCGCGGGCCAAAGCCCAGCAGCAACAGGTCGTCCATCACGACGATGCGGCGCTGGCGCGCGGCAGGCGTGGCGTTCAGGCCGGGCTGCGCCAGGAATGCCTCGGGGCCGCCGCTCGCATTGACAGACATCGCCGTGGTCACGATCACGTCCGGCTTCAGCGCCGCGGCGGCCTCGGCCGAGAACGGCTTGAAGCCGGTCTGGTTGGCCAGCACGTTGGTGCCGCCAGCCAGCATCAGCATCGCGTGGCCCGGCGTGTCCTGGCCCATGCCCTGCATCCTGCCGGTATGGCTGCTGACGATCAGCACGCGCACCGGCTGCGCGGCCGGGCGGATGTCGCGCAGTTCGGCGTGCAGCCGGTGGACCAGCGCGCGGCCCCGCTCCGGTATCTCCAGCGCCGTGGCGGTGCCAAGGATGCGCTGGTCCAGCGCCGCCAGCGTGGACGCCGACGGCAGCGTCACGATCCGCGTGCCGAGCCTGCGGATCTGCTCCAGCGCCTGCGGCGGGCCGGCGTGGTCGGCGGCCAGCACAAGGTCCGGCTTGAGGCTGGCCAGCCCTTCGACCGATACCGACCGGTAGTAGCCAACCTTGGGCAGCTTCAGCGCCGCCGGCGGGTAGATGCTCGACGCATCGGCGCCCACCAGCGACGCCTGCGCGTCCAGCGCGTACACGATCTCGGTCACCGCGCCGCCCAGCCCGACCACACGGGCGGGCGGCGCGGCCTGGGTCAGCCCCGCCGCGCACAGCAGGGACATCAGCGCGGGGCGCAGCAGTGTCATGGTGAAGTGAAACATGGGTCAGGCGGCCAGCGCGACCGGGCACAGCGATTGCAGCAGCGCGCGCCAGGCCGGCAGTTCCGGCTGGCCCGGCTTGCGCTCGCCGAAGAACTGCACCACCAGCCCGCCGTCGGCATCGAACAGTTCCAGCGACGTCACCCAGCCGTCGACGGTCGGTTTGTTGACGATCCAGCTCGACGCCACCGCGCCGGTGTTCACGTGCAGGTTGAACGCGGGATCCAGCACGTTGAACCACGGGCCGGTGCGCACCAGCTTGTGCACCGGGCCGCTGTGGATCTGCACGATGCCCCGGTTGGCCACGAAGCACATGATCGGCAGACCCGTTTCGGCGGCCCGGCCCAGCATGGTCTCCACGGCGATGTTGTCCACTTGCTGGGCCAGGTCGTCGCCCGCCGCGCGCAGGGCGCCCAGGCGCGACACCTTGAACTGGCGCAGCATCGCAAAGAAGTCGTGCGTGTCCTGCAGCCCGCGCCAGTGGGTGCGCAGCGCGGCCGGGTCGGCCGGGGCAGCCGCCTCGGCGACGGCCGCGATCGGCTCCACCGTCACCGGCGCCAGCGCGTCCAGCGCGTGACGGTCGACGTATGCCAGCCATGCTTCGGCGTCGGTCGCGTCGGTGCGGTAGACCTTGTGCACGGCATCGCCGGCCTTGTCGAAGAACTGCAGGCTGTCGCGGCCGTTCTCGGTGACGGCGTAGAAATACCGCCAGCTACCGAAGAACAGGCGCAGGTCGATGTCCGGCCCGAGCACCAGGCCGACGGGGCCGTCGGCTTCGATGCCCTGGTACTGGCCGTGCCGCTCGTGCACGGCATGGTCGTTGCGCGACAGCGCCATGACCGGCCCCAGCGTGCCAAGGTCGCGGACCAGTTGCTGCGGCGTGCCGCCAAGCTGCCGGGCCGTCACGCCGCACCCGGCGGCCACCAGTTCGGCTTCGGTGACGCCCAGTTGCCGGGCGCGATCCCGGATGCGGAGGTTCGGTTGGGCTGCCACCAGCGCCTGGTGGCGCTGGCGCAGCGTGTCGATGTGATGCGGTTCCATGTCCATCGTGTTGGTCGACGCGCCCGATCAGGGCTGGATGTCGAAGTTGATCGTCCAGGTCTGCTGGCTGGTGTTCAGGGTCGGGTCCGCGTAGGCGATCTTGGTCAGATGGAAGCGCGCATACGTGGTGCCTTCGCCGCCGCGGATCAGGCCGCCCGCGTCGGGATTGGCGGCGATCACGTGCGCCACCGACGGCAGCCCGTTCGCGGCCGCAGCGGCGGCGGTCGGGAAGTACGTGAACCAGCCATAGTTCAGCGGGTTCGGGAAGTTACCCGTGAAGGCCGGGTTCAGCACCGAAGCCGTCGCGTCCTTGACCCAGGCCGTCGCCGTGGCCGGTACGGCCAGCGTCGCGTCGGCCAGGTCGGCCAGCGTCGCCGTCAGGTTGTTCGTGTCGGTGAACCGGGCCGCCACCGGCTTGTTCGACGCATCGTAGAAACCGGCCGGGGTGCGCCCGACAAAGCCGGCCACCGTGCCCGTGCCCGATTCGCCGCCGTTCAGCTTGACGTTGTAGCGGTTGAACGCGATGTGCCACGTGCCGGTGGCGGTGGTCACGGCGCGGTTCACGAGGTCGTAGTAGACCCAGTCGGCCGATGCATTGACCTGCGCGGTGTGGACGGTGCCCGGCGCGTTGCGGTCGACGAAGCGGAAGCTCGGATAGCCGGACGTCGTGCCGCTGGCGCCGCCGTAGTAGCCGGTGACCTGCAGGGCGAACACCGTGGCCGGCGTGGCGCCCGTGGCGTCGGCCACGGCGCTGTTGGTGGTGATGACGAAGGTGCGGAACGTCGGGTACAGCGAGTGGTCGGTGGCCGCGCCGGTCACGCCGTACTCGAACACGGCCGAGCCGATGGCGTTGGCGCTGGAGAACACGCCGCTGGCCGAATCCTTCAGGAACACGGTGGCGGGCAGGGCGCCGCTGACCGGATCGGTCGTGGCGTTCTTCCAGGCTGACAGCGCGGTCCAGGTGTGGTCGAACGGGCTGCCGAACGCGCCGCCGTTGCCGGTGCCGCTGGTGCCGCTGTTGGTCCACAGCTTGGCCGTGCGGCCGTCGGTCTCGGTCTTGACCTTCAGGTCCCAGGCGGTGCCCGTGCAGGCCGTCTCGGCCTTGGTGTTGAAGTCGTAGCACAGCGACGCACCGGCCGCCGGCAGCTTGAAGCTCCACTCGGCCGTCTGCGTGAACGCCGATGTCGATGCCGGCGGCGTGGTTGTGCCGCCGCCGGTGTTGGTGCCGCCCGTGCTGGTGCCGCCGCCGGTGGCCGGCGTGGTGGTGGTGGCGCCGTCGTCGCCGCCACCGCCGCAGGCGGCAAGGGCCAGCGCCAGCGAGGCGATGCCGAGCGCGCGCAGCGCGCGGCGGTGCAATGCGAGAGTGTCGTTCATGATGAATGCTTCCCCGATATGTTCTTGTCAGCGGGCGACGTCCACGCGGAACCGTGCGCCCAGGTAGATAAAGCGCCCCGCCACGGGCCCGAAGTCACTGGCATTCGCAAAATCGCGTTGGCGATCGAAGAGGTTGTTGACGCCGACAAAGGCCGTCACCGACTTGCCGATCTTCTGGTTCAGCACCAGGTCCAGCGTGCCCCACCCCGGCGACCGCGCGCCCGTGGCGGCATCGGTCAGCTCGCTGCTCTGGAAGCGCGCGCGGGTGGTCAGCTCGGTGGACGGGAACAGGCGCCAGTCGGCCCCCAGCCGGCCCATGTGGCGCGGCCGCCGGGTCAGCTCGGCGCCGGTGTTCAGGTCCTCGGTGTCGGTGAACGTGTAGGCGGCCGTCAGGTTCAGCGTGTTGCTGGCGCGCCAGCGCAGCGACGTCTCGGCGCCCTGCGTGCGGGCCCGCGCCACGTTGCGGTACGTGTAGACCGCAATGCCGTTGACCATCGTGAAATTGGTCATGTCGGTCTGGATGAGGTCCGTCACGCGGTTGTAGAACAGGTTGGCGTCCACCGTCACGCGGTCGCGCCAGCTCAGTTGCCCGCCAAGCTGGAAGCTGTGCGACGACTCGGGCTTCAGGTCCGGATTGCCCAGCACGATGTAGCCCAGCGAGCTGTGGTCGAACAGGTAGTGCCGCTCCTTCAGGTTGGGCACGCGATAGCCCTGGCCATAGTTGGCGCGCAGCACGCCCTTCCAGGTATCGGTGGACAGCAGGTTGGCCCGCACGCCCACCTTGGGCGCGAAGTGGCTGCCGAAGTCCGAGTCGTGCTGGCCGCGCAGGCCGGCAATTACTTCCCAGGTCTCGCTGAGCAGGATGTCGTTCTGCAGGTAGAGCTCGCCCGACTGGCGCGACGCGCTGCCGGCGCCGGCCAGCTCCGACGTGCCGTTGACCGACTGGTCGAGCGTTTCTCGATGGAAGTCGCCGCCAAACTGCCAGAGCTGGCGGTACCACGCCGGCAGGTCGAACTGCGCCGACACGTGGTCGGTCTGCTGGGCCGATTTGCGCTCGGCCGTGCGGAAGTCGTTCGAATACTCGCGCGACGTACTGTCGTAGGTCTCGTGCACGCCCGCCAGCCGCGCCCGCACGCCATTGTCAAAGCGCCACTGGCCGCCGTACGCATAGCGGTTGCGGTCGATGTCCTCGGTCTTGCGCTGCGGCACGTAGCGCGGCGGCACGTAGTACTGGTAGCGCTGCTCGTCGGTTTCGCGGTACGCGCTGGCGTCGAACCAGACGCGGCCGGCCTGGCTCGGCAGCCATTCCAGCCGTCCGGCGTACTGCTCGCGGCGGATCTTGTCGCCGCGGCGCGTCCAGCCGTCTGGCTCGACGGCAAAGCCCTTGTTGTCCAGCCCGTCGGCGCTGATGCGCGCGCGGAACTGCTCGGTCCCGCCTTCGAGCCGCACGTTGCCATGCAGCGCGCCCGGCGATCCGTCGGCGTTCTGGCCGCCGTAGCTGCCCGCATCGGCTGTCACCGCGCCGGAGAATCCCTTGTCGATCGGCCGCGTGATGACGTTGATCACGCCGCCCATCGCCGAACTGCCGTACTGGGCCGAACTGGCGCCCTTGACCACCTCCACGCGGTCCACCTCGGTCAGCAGGTACTGCGAGACATCGACCGTGGAGCCGGTGCTGGCCGAGATTGGCAGCCCGTCGATCAGCACCAGCACCTGGTCGCTGGTCATGCCCTGCAGCGTCACCTCGTAGCCGGACTTGCCGTGGATCTCGCGCAGTTGCAGCCCGGGCACGTTCTCCAACGCGTCCTTGAGCGTGCGCGCGTGGGTCCGCTCGATCTCCTGGCGGTCCACCACTTCGGTACGGACGGGCGTCTCGTCCAGCGTCTTCTCGCTGCGCGTGCCGGTCACCACCACCGTCGGCAGCGGATCGCCGGTGCCGGACGGCTGGGCCCGCAACTGCGGCGCGGCGGAAAGGAGGGTGCCGGCAACGACGGCAAGATATTTGAGGCGCATTCAGGGGCGGATCGGGTCGCGCAAGGGCCCGGGGCGATGGCAGAAGAGGACCAAATGATAATGATTCTCGTCCGCATCTTTCCTTAAGAATGCTTAATGAAGCGTGCCGGGCGTTCACGACCTCCTGGCGATGACCGGCGCGGCTGCGTGAGCGGCGGCGGCCAGGTGTTCCACCAGCAGCCGCGCCGCCGGCGACAGGCTCGACGCGGCCCGGAACACGATGGCAAAGCGGCGCTGCGCCCAGTCGTCGGTCAGCGGCACCACGCGTACGCCCAGCGATGCCTCCAGCGTGCCGACCACCTCGCGCGGCACGATGGCCAGCCCCAGGTTGGCGCGCACGCAGCGTAGCGACGCGTCGAACGACGACACCACCACGCGGTACGCCATCGGCTTGCCCAGGATCGCGGCCTGGCGCATCAGCATCGTATGGACCGCGGTCTGGCCCGGCATGCCGACGTGTTCGAAATCCAGCGTCTGCGCGAACGCGCAGCCCGGCCGGTCGGCCAGCGGATGGGACGGATGCACCACGGCCGACAGCGAATCGGTGCGGTACGGGCGGGTCTCGAAGCCTTCCAGGTCGGCGGCGTCCCAGCAGACGCCCAGCGGCGCCGACCCCTCGCGCAGCGCCCGCACCACGTCCTTGCTCAGGTTTTCCTCGATCGACACGCGGATGTCGCGGTGCGCAGGCTGGACCAGGAAGCTGGCAATGTCGTCGGGCAGCGACTCGGCCATCGACGACACCGTTGCCAGCAGCCGCACCTGGCCGCGCACGCCGGTGCCGTGGTCGCGCATGTCGCGCGCGGCGCGGTCGGTGGCGGCCAGGATGGCCCGCGCGTGCTCCAGCAGGATCTCGCCGGCCGCGGTCGGAATCACGCCGCGCCGCCGCCGCTCGAACAGCGCGGCGCCCACGGTCTGCTCCAGTTGGGCCAGCCGCTTGCTGATGGCCGACGCGACGATGTGCTCCTGCTCGCCGGCGCGCGCCATGTTCCGCGTCTCGCAGACGGCGACGAACAGGCGCAGGGAGGTGAGGTCGAGATCACGCATGGCGGGTTTGCCTCCGGAAGGGGTGCCGGCATGGTAGCGGCAGGCGCCGAGACTTTCCAGAATGGAATCGATAACGTGGCGGATTACCGCTTCAGAGCGATCCTGGCACGTCATATAGTGGCTCCATCGCTTCCGTTCCGCCCATTCCTACCCATGACATCCCATCCCCAAGCCCGGCCGGCGCCATGGCCGCGCCACGCCGTGATCCGCGAAGTCGGCCTGCGCGACGGGCTGCAGAGCCTCCAGACCATCGTGCCGACCGCGCAGAAAATCGCGTGGATCGCGGCCGCCCATGCCGCCGGCCAGCGCGAGATCGAGGTGGGCTCGTTCGTCCCGGCCCGGCTGCTGCCGCAACTGGCCGACACGGCCGAGCTGGTCGCGTTTGCCCGCACGCTGCCGGGGCTGTTCGTCTCGGTGCTGGTGCCGAACCTGCGCGGCGCCGAAAGCGCCATCGCCAGCGGTGCGGACCTGATGCTGGTGCCGCTGTCGGCCAGCCACGCCCACAGCCTGGCCAACCTGCGCAAGACGCCCGACGACGTGGTGGCCGAGGTGGCCCGCATCCGGGCCGCGCGCGACGCCGCCGGATCGAAGACGCTGATCGAAGGTGGCGTGGGCACGGCTTTCGGCTGCACGATCCAGGGCCATGTCGACGCCGACGAGGTGCTGCGGCTGATGCAGGCGCTGCTGGATGCCGGGGCCGACCGCGTCAGCCTGGCCGACACGGTCGGCTACGCCGATCCGCGCGCGGTGCGATCGTTGTTCGAGCGGGCGCTGCGGATCGGCGGCGAGCGCTTTCACTGCGGCCACTTCCACGACACGCGCGGCCTGGGCCTGGCCAACGTGCTGGCCGCGCTGGATACTGGCGTCACGCGCTTCGACGCCTGCCTGGCCGGCATCGGCGGCTGCCCGCACGCGCCCGGCGCCAGCGGCAACGTGGCGTCCGAAGACCTGGCCTACATGCTCGCCAGCATGGGCATCGACACCGGCATCGACATCGACGCGCTGCTGGCCCTGCGCCGCGAGGTGTCGCAGATGCTGCCCGGCGAGACGCTGCACGGCACGCTCTGGCGCGCCGGCCTGCCGCGGACATTCGCGCCGGCCGCCGCCCGCGCCGCCGCCTGACCCTTTCCGCGAGACCACCATGCAACAAGACAACTCCCTTCCGCTGGCCGGCATCCGCGTGGTCGAATTCACGCACATGGTCATGGGGCCGACGTGCGGCATGATCCTGGCCGACCTTGGCGCCGAAGTGATCAAGGTGGAGCCGCCCGGCGGCGACAAGACGCGCAACCTGCCCGGGCTGGGCATCGGCTTCTTCCGCGCCTTCAACCGCAACAAGAAGAGCGTGATCCTGGACATCACGACCGACGAAGGCCGCGCCGCGGCCGCCGAACTGGCCGGCCAGAGCGACGTGCTGCTGGAGAACTTCCGCCCCGGGCTGATGGAAAAACTCGGGCTCGACTACGCCACGCTGTCCAGCCGGTATCGCCACCTGATCTACGTCTCGCACAAGGGCTTCCTGCCCGGCCCGTACGAAAAGCGGCTGGCGCTGGACGAGGTGGTGCAGATGATGGGCGGGCTGTCGTACATGACCGGGCCCAGGGGCCGGCCGTTGCGCGCGGGGACGTCGGTCAACGACATCATGGGCGGCATGTTCGGCGCCATCGGCGTGCTGGCCGCGCTGCGCGAGCGCGACCGCACCGGCCAGGGGCAGGAGATCCAGAGCGCGCTGTTCGAGAACTGCGTGTTCCTGGCGTCGCAGCACATGCAGCAGTTCGCGATGACCGGCGAGGCGCCGCCGCCGATGCCGTCGCGCGTGTCGGCCTGGAGCGTCTACGACGTCTTCACGCTGGCCGACGACGCCCAGCTTTTCATCGGCGCCGTCAGCGACAAGCAGTTCGTCACGCTCTGCCACGTACTCGGCCACCCGGCGCTGCTGGAGCGACCCGAATACCGCGACAACGCCTCGCGCGTGGCGGTGCGCCCGCAACTGCTGCAGGAACTGGGCGCGATCCTTGCCACCCGCCGCGCCGACGAACTGTCGCCGCAGCTCGAAGCCGCCGGCATCCCGTATGCGCCAATCGTCCGGCCCGACCAGCTGCTCGACGACCCGCACCTGAAGGCCAGCGGCGGGCTGGTGCCGATGCAGGCCGACGACGGCTCGATGGCGCCCACCGTGCTGCTGCCGCTGCTGATGGGCGGGCGCCGTCCCGGCGTGCAGCGGCCGCTGCCAAGGCCGGGCGAGCACACCGAGGAAATCCTCGGGCGCCTGCGCGAGCGCTGACCCGCCGCCGCCGTACCGCTTCACCCCAAAAAAACATGACGGAGACAACGATGTACCCATCCCCCGCATTGCGGGCCGGCCGGCGGTCGGCTCTGAAACTGCTGCTGGCCGCGGCCACGGTATCGGTGCTGCCGCCGGCCCTGGCCCAGGGCGGCAAGCCGCTGCGACTGGTGCTGCCGATCAGCGCCGGCTCCGGCGTCGATGCCATCGTGCGCGCGGCCGGCCCCGCGCTGGGCAAGTCGCTGGGCCAGCCCGTGGTGATCGAGAACCTGCCCGGCGCCGGCGGCATCAGCGGCGCGGCCGCCGTGGTCAAGGCCGCGCCGGACGGCAACACGCTGGGCGTGGTGTCGAACAACCACGTCATCAACCCCAGCGTCTTCAAGTCGATGCCGTTCGACGCCGTCAAGGACATCACGCCGATCAGCGTGATCGGCGCCACGCAACTGGTGCTGGTGGCCAATCCAAAGCTGCCGGCGCGGTCGGTCAGGGAGATGACGGCGCTGCTCAAGTCCAGGCCGGACGGCTACAACATGGCGTCGTCGGGCAACGGCACGATCATCCACCTGGCCGGCGAACTGTTCCTGAGCGAAGCCGGCGTGCGCGCCAACCATATCCCGTACAAGGGCACCGGCCCGATGATCACCGACCTGATCGGCGGCCAGGTCGACTTTGGCGTGGTGGCGCTGAACGCCGCGCTGCCGCACATCAAGGCCGGCACGCTGCGCGCCATCGGCCTGTGCGGTGACGAGCGGTCGGCCGTGGCGCCGGACATCCCGACCATCGCCGAGCAGGGGCTGTCGCACTACGACGTGGAAGGCTGGTTCGCCGTGGTGGGCCCGGCCGGGATGAAGCCGGCCGACGTCAAGCGCCTGCACGACGCCTTTGCCACCGCGTTCGCCAGCCCCGAGGTGGTCGAGGCGCTCCGGAAGCAGGCCACCGTGGTCAAGCCCACCACGCCCGAGGCGGCCGTCCAGTTCTTCCGCAGCGAGGCCAGCCGCTACGCGGCGCTGGTCAGGAAGGCCAACGTCAAGGTCGAATAACTCACCCACAGCCGATTGCCAGGCAGCAACAAGACCCTCTACAGGCTGGGCGATTACGCGCCCGCCATCAACCCCTGACCGCCACGGGCCGCCCGGTGGCGCGGAACCGCTTCCACAGCTTGCGCTGGTTGTCGCGGTCGTCCTGCACGCGGGCGGCCAGGAAGCCGCGCGCGTAGCTGGCGCCAGCGGAGGCCTTGCGGTGGTGCAGTTCCAGGTGGCTGAGCAGGCCGTCGGCCACGGCCATGTCGTTGCCCCAGCCCAGGTCGTCCTGCAGCTTCGACAGCACGCGCCGGTAGGGCTTCAGCGTCTTCGGCCGGAACAGGCCGGCGAAGAACTCGGTGGCGTAGCGCAGCTTCTTGGCCGCGATCCGGGCGCGGTGGCGGCGGTGCGCGTCGAGCTTGTGCAGCCCGCGTCCGCGCTGGACCAGCTTGCGGTGGCGCTTGCGTAGCACCTTGTCCGCATGGTCGATGGCGTGGGCATCGAGCTGCTTCGCGCGGGCCGAGTCAGTGCCGTCGCGCCACGGGGCGGTCGTGAGCCACTGGTCGAGCGCCTGCATCAACTCGGCGTAGCGGGGCGAGGTGACCGCCTGGGCGGCATCGGCCTGGCGCGCTTGCTCGATCGACAGTGCGGCGGCGCTGGTTTCGCGCAGCGCGTCGCGCTGGTCGTCGCCGGCATCCACCTGGCGCAGCGTGGCATTCGCCAGCACGTGCCAGTCGCGCGCGCGGCCCAGTTCGTCGGCCAGCCACTTCACTTCCTCCTCCATGCCGTCCGGCAGCGTCACCACGCCCTCGAACAGGTCCAGCGCGGAGCGGAAGCGGCGCAGCCCCACGCGCATCTGGTGCACGCCTTCCGGTGAATCGCCGGCCGCCACCAGCGGCGCGTTGGCGTGCACCTGGTCCAGGCAGTTGTGCAGGATCTTGCAGAACGCCGATTCCACGGTGTCGCGCCGCTTCAGCGTCAGCCGGGCCGCCGTGGTGGCCGAGCGGGTGTCGGTGTGCGGGTCGGGCCGCGCCGTCGGGTCGCTGGCGTTCGGCCGCTGTGCCAGGTCGGTCGGCAGCTTCAGTTCGTTCTCCATGGTCGCCTTTCCTTGTGCAGCGCGCGTCCCGCCGGGGAACGACCATGCCGTTCGTACAAGCGGTGCGCGGGAATTACATGCCCTGGGGCGCCCGGGCCGTTGCGGACGGGCGCCGTCAGGGCGCTGCGGGAATGGCTGCAAGAGCCATGCCTTTGCCGGGCGCAGGCCGGCTCTCTGTCATGAAATTGACATATTCGGCGTCGCTGTCACAAAACCGTCGCAGCGGTGCGCCAAGCTCGTCGGCCACACCCACTGCGGGAGAGGCACGATGCGCTGGCTGAACGACCTATCCACGAGTCAGATGAAGGCGCTGGTCGAGGCCACCGCCGCCGAGCGGCGGCGCGTGCGCCAGTTGCTGAAGGAGGGCCGGCCCGAGCAGGCCGAGCAGGACCCGGTGCGCCGGCGCGCGTTCTCGGTCAAGAGCGGGGTGTCGATGGGCATGCCCGAGTCGGTGTCGGGCACCAACGACTTCCAGCCGGTCAGCTTCCTGGTCGATGGCGCCACGGCGCGGCGTTGTGTCTGCCGTGTGCAGATCGAGCTTGACGGCGCCACCGAGAGCGCCACCGCGTTCCTGATCAGCCCGTCGCTGATCATGACCAACCAGCATGTGATCCGCAGCGTGGACCACGCGCGCGCCGCCGAGCTGGTGTTCGACGACGAGATCAACGGCGCCGGCCAGCCCGTGGCGCCCACCGTGTTCGTGCTAGACCCCGACCGGCTGGCGGTGTTCTCGCCCGAGGCCGAGCTGGACTACGCCGTCGTGGCCGTGGGCCACCGCGTGCAGGGCGCCGGCGCGCTGGCCGATTTTGGCTACGTGCCGCTCAGCGACGCCAAGGACAAGCACCGCAAGGGCATGGCCGTCAACATCATCCAGCACCCGCGCGGGCGCAAGAAGACCATCGCCATCCGCAACAACTTCCTGCTGGACCGGCGCGACCAGTACCTGATCTACGATACCGACACACTGCCGGGCACGTCGGGCTCGCCCGCGTTCAACGACGACTGGGAAGTGATCGCGCTGCATCACTATGGCCAGGGCGACAACGAGGAAGACGCGGCGGGCACGCGCCAGGCCGTGGTCAACGTCGGTATCCGGATCAGCGCGATCTACACCGATCTCAAGCAACGCACCGAGACCCTGGCGGCTGGCCCGCAGAAAGACCTGCTGGTCGATGCGCTGAGCCGCTACGCCGCGGCGCGGCCCGCCACGCGGCAGCAACTGGAACGCCGTCCGCCGCCGTCTGCGGCCGTGGTGCCGGTCCGCACCGGCGGCCAGGCGGAATCGATGCGGCTGGCGCGCGGCACGTCGGCGCCCGTGTTATCGGCCGATGGCGGCGCCTCGCTGGTCGTGCCTCTGCAGATCAGCATCCGTCTGGCCGATACCGCCGCCCCGGCGCCCGCGCCGCCCGCGACGCCGGTTCTGGCGCCGACCCCGGCGCTGCGGCTCAGCGGCCAGCCGGAGCGCGCGCGGCTGGATCGAGACTACGCCAATCGCAGCGGCTTCGACGGCGGCTTCATCAAGGGGCTCGACATCGATCTCGGCCAGCTTGTGCGCGGCATCCAGGCCCGGACGCTGCCGCTGCTGGACGGCACCACGCCCGGCTTGCTGCACTACCAGAATTTCAGCGCCATCGTCCATGCCGCGCGCCGGCTGGCCCTGTTCACGGCGACCAATATCGACGGCCCGACCTACATCGAGCTGAAGCGCAGCCCGGCGCCGCGCGAGCCCGAGCGCGAGGCGTGGTACCGCGACCCGCGCGTGGACCCGGCCGGCGTCATCGACGATACGTTCTACGCGGCCTGGAGCGCGCTGTTCGACCGGGGACACCTGACCCGCCGCGCCGATGCCACCTGGGGCGATTTCGCCGCGCGTGCCGAGACCGATACCTTCCACTTTCCGAACTGCACGCCGCAGCACTTCCTGTTCAACCAGGGCGACAACCTCTGGCAGGGCATCGAGCAATACGTGCTGGAGCGCGGCGTGCGGACCATCGAGGGCGCCCGGCTGTCGGTGCTGCAGGGACCGGTCTTCAACGACGAGACCGACCTCTGGGCCGACGACGTGCAGATCCCGTCCGCCTACTGGAAGCTCGTGGCGTGGCACGGCGCCAGCGGGCTCAAGGCCGTGGCGCTGCTGGCCGACCAGCGCGACGTGCTGGACATCAACCGCGGCGACGCGCACCCGGCCAAGGGCGTGGACGCCGGCATCCGCAAGTTCGTGGTGCCGGTGCCGCAACTGGAGACGATGACCGGGCTCGACCTGTCCGCGTTCCGCGCCATCGACACGGCCGGCGGCCAGGTGCCCACGCCGGGAGAGCGCTTCCGCGAAGTGCGCGACCTCGACGACATCCCGCTGCGCTAGCAGTCCCGCCCGCCCCGCCTGCCCCAATGACCCGCGCGCCCGTCGGGGCGGGGTCTGCCGCGCCCGGCCCGAATATGGCGCCCCCGTTTCAAAATCTGCCCAATCCGTGACGCAAGTGCGTCATCGCGCAAGGTCACGCTTTCGCCCGTGTCGTGCCGTCCGTTCAGGCTGGCGCCCGTTGCAGGTCATGGTGGGCGTACAGCGCGTCGTCGATGGTGTCGAAGCGGCGCAGCGTGCCGTTGTGCAGGACGGCCCCGGTGTTACAGAAATCGGTCAGCGTGGACGGGTCGTGCGAAACCATGATCAGCGCCGCGTTGGCCAGCCGGGCGCGCAGCGCGTCGTGGCAACGCTGGCGGAAGCGGGCGTCGCCGGCCGCCGTCACCTCGTCGATCAGGTAGCAGTCGAAATCCACGGCCAGCGAGATCGCGAACGCCAGCCGCGCCGACATGCCGGCCGAGTAGGCATGCACCGGCATGCGGAAGTAGCGGCCCAGCTCGGCAAAGTCGTTGACGAACGCGAGCGTGTCGTCGATCGGCTTGCCGTACACGCGCGCGATGAAGCGTGCATTGTCGGCCCCGGTCAGGCTGCTCTGGAACGCGCTGCTGTAGCCCAGCGGCCACGACACGGAGAACGTACGTTGCACCTGGCCGCTGGTGGGCAGCTCCACGCCCGCGGCCAGGCGCATCAGCGTGGACTTTCCAGCGCCATTGGCACCGCAGATGCCAAGCGCGGTGCCACGGCCGATGGTGAAGGAAACGTTTTGAAGGACGGTGGTCGGAACATGCCCCACGAGATAGCGCTTGCTGACGTTCTGGAAGGAAATCATTGGCGTGGCCCGATGCGGTGCGCGGAGGTTTTCGGTGCCGCATTATGAGCACGATCCTTCGTACCGATCAATCGCGGCCGGCGCGCGATGCGGTGGCGCCACGCCACGCGCCCGTGGTCATTCCTGCATTGCCTTGCGCGCAACCGCCCGTGGACCTGGGTGTTGGCATCGATGCCCGCACGTGGAGCCTCGGCGCCGGCACGGGGGTGGCCACCTATGCGCGCTCGCTCGGCGCGAGCCTGGCGCGTGCCGGCGTGGCGGTGCACTGGCTCGGTGGCGGCCGGCCTGCGCGTACGCCGGGGGGCGCGGCACGCGAGTCCGCGCCCGCGCGATGGCTGGCCGCGCTGCGCACCGGCACGCGAGAGGCCGTCTTCGAGCGCCACGCGGGCCTGGCCGAACCCCAGCATCGCGTGCACGATGGGGGCCGTCTGTTCCGCGAGGCCCAGAGCTACTTCAACCTTCACCAGCGCCTGATGCGCGTGCGCTGCGCCGCGCCGCCGGCCATCATGCACTGGACCTATCCGCTGCCGCTGTACCTGGAAGGCGCGCGTAACGTCTACACCGTCCATGACCTGATCCCGCTCACGCATCCGCGCCTGACGTCGATCGGTGCCGCGCGGCACCTGCGCCTGCTGCGCGAGATCGTCGCGCAGGCGGACCATCTGGTGACCGTCTCCGACGCCTCGCGCGCCGAGATCATCGACGTACTCGGTTGCCCGCCCGCGTTCGTCACCAATACGTCGCAGGCCGTGCACGCGGCGCTGCAGCGCGATCCGGGCCTGCCGGCCGGCCTGCGGCCAGGTGGCTACTTCATCTGCTGCGGCATGCCCGAAGCGCGCAAGAACCTGCCGCGCCTGGTGGCGGCCCATCGCACCGCGCAGACGTCCCGCGCGCTGGTGGTGGCCGGCCCCATCGCGCGCGACATCCCGCAGATCGAGTCGATGCTGGCGCGCTCGCCGGGCGTGATCCGGCTGCCCTGGCTGCCGCAGGCGGAGCTGATGGCGCTGATCCGCCAGGCGCGCGCGATGCTGTTCCCGTCGCTGGCCGAGGGCTTTGGCCTGCCCGTGGCGGAGGCCATGGCGCTGGGCACGCCGGTGATGACCAGCAATGCTGGCGCGCTGCGCGAAGTGGGGGGGGGCGGCCACGCGCTGCACGTCGACCCGCGCGACACGCATGCCATGGCCCGCGCCATCCGGGCGCTGGACCGCGACGACCAGTTGTGCCGCCGCCTGCGTGCCGCCGGCTTCGAGCAGGTGGCCGCGTTTGCCCCGCGCGGTTACGCGCAGCGGCTGCTGGCGCTCTATGCCGATGTCTGCGGCGCCACCGCGCGCGGCGTCGCCTGACTCCCACATCGACAGGACAGCCATGCGCATCGGTGTGGATGGATTCAATCTGGCGCTGCCCAATGGCTCCGGCGTGGCCACCTACGCCCGCACGCTGGCGTGGTCGCTCGCGCGGATGGGGCACGACGTGGACCTGGTCTACGGCCTCGCGGTCGGGGCACGCACCGCCGCGCCGCTGCGCGAGGTGCTGTTCTTCGATGCGCTGGACCGGCCGCGCCGCGTGTCGCGCAACCGGCTGGCGGCCATCGGCACGGCCTGCGCCGACGTCCTGGGGCGCACGGCGGTACACGTGCCGCGCACGGACAGCGTCATCGCCCGTGGCCTGGAAGCGCGCGTGCCCGACAGCAGCCGGCTCTTCACGAGTCCCGACCTGTTCGACGCGGCGGCGCGGCATTTCCGGCGCCACGGCAGGTTTCTGCGGTTGCGCGTGCCCGATCCGCCGGACATCATGCACTGGACCTATCCGCTGCCCGTGCGGATCGAAGGCGCGCGCAACATCTACACGATCCACGACCTGGTGCCGCTGCGCCTGCCGTACACGTCGCTGGAGAACAAGCGCTACCACTACCGGCTGGTGCGCGCGTGCCTGCGCGACGGCGACCACGTCTGCACCGTGTCCGAAGCCAGCCGGGCCGACCTGCTGCGGATGTTTCCCGCCGCCGACCCAGCGCGTATCACGAACACCTGGCAGGCCGTCATGCCCGTGCCGCTGGCCGATGCCGACGATGGCGCGCGGCTGGCAACCGCATTCGAACTGGCGCCGCGCGGATACTTCCTGTACTTCGGCGCCATCGAGCCGAAGAAGAACATTGGCCGGCTCGTGGAGGGCTACCTGGCCGCGCAGGTCGACACGCCGCTCGTCATCGTCGGCGCGCGGGCCTGGAAGAGCGCGGCCGAGACGCGGCTGCTGCACGGTGACGGCGGGCATCCGCTGCGCGGCGTCAGTGAACGCATCCGCCGCTATGACTACCTGCCGCGTCCGTGGCTGATGACGCTGGTGCGCCAGGCGCGCGCCGTGGCCTTCCCGTCGATCTACGAAGGCTTTGGCCTGCCGGTGCTGGAGGCCATGGCGGTGGGCACGCCGGTGCTGACGTCGAACGTGGCGTCGCTGCCCGAGGTGGCCGGCGACGCGGCGCTGATGGTCGATCCGTACAGCGTGTCCGACATCGCGGCCGGCTTCCGGCGGCTCGATGCCGACGCCGATCTCCGCGCGCAACTGTCTGCCCTGGGCCCGCGCCAGGCGCAGCGGTTTGCGCCCGAACCCTATCAAGCCAGGCTGCGCGCGATGTACGCGCGCGTGCTGTCCCTTCCCGATTCACCATGAAACGACCGTCCGCTTCCCTCGCTTCCCTTGCTTCCCTTGCTCACCTTGCGCCCCGGGCCTGGCTGGCGCCGCGCGCCGTGGCGCTGGCCTGCGCCGCCGTGCTGGGCGGCTGTGCCTACCTGCCCAGCAGCGGCCCCACGGCGCGCGACATCCTCGACGCGCAGGCCAGCGCCGCCAACGCGCTGGGCTATCGCATCGCCGACGTCGACGCCGACCTGATCGGCAAGCTCGACGCCATGCCCGCCGCGCCCGTCGATGTGCCCGTGTCGCGCGGCGGTGACACCGTCTTCGAGCGCATCGGGGCCGGCGATACGCTGGGCATCTCGATCTTCGAAGTCGGCACCACGCTGTTCGGCCCGGCCTCCACGCTGGGGGCGATGGGCGGCGGCATGACGGCGGTCCCGCAGCCCACCGCGGCCGGGCAGGCCATGCCGACGGTCACGGTGGCCGCCGACGGCACGATTCCGGTGCCCTACGCGGGCCGCATTCGGGCCGCCGGCCGCACGCCGCGCGAACTGGAAGACGCCATCCGCGCCGCGCTGCGGAGCAAGTCGCAAGACCCCCAGGTGGTGGTCAGCGTGCGCGACAACCTGGCCAACAGCGTGATGGTGATGGGCGAGGTCCGCAAGCCGGGCCGGGTGCCGCTGACGCCCGGCGGCGAGCGTGTGCTGGACATGGTGGCGCTGGCCGGCGGCGCGGCCTATCCGATGACCGACGTCGCCGCGCGCCTGACACGCGGACAGACCACGCTGGAACTGCCGCTGGCCGACCTGTCGCCCGAGAGCGACGCCAACCTGCCGCTGCGGCCGCAGGACCGCCTGATGATCGAACGCCGGCCGCGCAGCTTCTCGGTCATGGGCGCGGCCGGCAAGGTATCGCAGGTACCGTTCGACGCCCCGCGCGTGAACCTGGCGGAAGCCGTGGCCAAGGTGGGCGGCCCCGGCGACCTGCAGGCCGACCCGCGCGCGATCTTCGTGTTCCGCTACCAGCCCGATACCGCGCCCGTGATCTACCGGCTCGACCTGATGAACCCGTCCAGCTACTTCCTGGCGCAGCGCTTCGCCATGCGCGACAAGGACGTGGTCTACATCGCCAACGCCGAATCCAACGGCCTTACCAAGTTCGTGTCGATCCTGAACCTGCTGTTCTCGCCGGTCTATACCGGGAATCAGTTCTTCAAGCGGTGAGGGAAGGGGGCCGGCCCGCGGCCCGCCGCCTTTGTCATGGCCACTGCAGCCGGCTACGGATCTCCTGGACCGGCCAGATGGCGAGGCTCTTGTCGGCAAAGTGCCCGTCGTGCTCGTCGCAGCCCTCGATGATGTACCGGCGTGGGGCGGGCCAGTGAAACGGCGCCAGCTCGAAGTTCAGGCGGCGCCACTGTCCAAAGTCGATCTCTTCGTTGGCCGATGGCGTGCGGAACGAAAAGTGCGTGGTCAGCAGATACAGCGCACCACTGCTGCAGATGTTGCGCAGCGCCGCCGCGATGCTGGCATGCGGAAAGTGCACCAGGCCATCGCGGCACAGCACCGCGTCGACTTTCGGCAAAGGCGAGGCGATCACGTCCAGGTGCTCGAACTGTATGCGGGGGCCCCGGTAAGTCCGCCGGTTGTGCTCGACGAGTTCCGGCACGATGTCGGCGCCGATGTAGTGGACGCCGCCCAGGTCGACGTGCCGCATCCAGTTGAAGTCGCCGCAAGGGATGTCCAGCACCGATCGGATGTTGAACTCCCGAAGCAGATGCGGCAACTCCGTCCGCAGATGGCGAGTGCGCGTCATTTCGGAGCCGGACCCCGAGACGGATTCGGGGCTGCCCCATTGGTTCCGGTGATAGATCTCGGTGAAGACGGCCTGCGCTTCGTTTGCCTGGTTCATGAGGGTTTCCTGCTCTGTTTTCGTGGGGAGGATAGAAGGCGTCAGGGGGCGGCACGGTCCGAAAGCCGCCAGTTGCCCTGGGTCGATTGCTTGTAGGCCATGGTGTCGCGTTCCTCCGAGAAGCTCTCGTACTGCCCCTTGGTCAGCAGCAGCACGCGTGCGCAGGCGTCCGGCTCGCTCATGAGCAGATGGCTCACTGCACGGGTCAGAATGCCGGGGCCCGTCGCGTGCCAGATATCCAGCCGGACGCCGGCCCGTCGGGCGCGCGTCAGTTGGGCAAGCAACTGTTCCAGCACGCGCCCGACGATGGCCGAGCGGGGCCTCGCTGCGAGGAATGCGTTGTAGAGGTACGGCGCCACGTCGGCGGAGCGCGCGGCAACCAGCTCGACCGAGGCAAGCGCGTGCAGGATGGGCGCCAGCGGCCTGCGGCAGTACTCGTCGGCGTCCACATAGATGCCCCCGTCACTGGCCAGATAGGCGATGCGGAACACATCGGACTTCATGGCCGGATGGTGGCACCAGTCGTAGCTTGCCGCCGCCTCCTCGCCGTACCGGTCGAGGATGTAGGCCCTGGCCGATGCATCGTCGAAGACGATATGGCGTAGCCCAGGGTTCATGGCCGACCAGGACGACATGGCATCCATGACTTCCGGGGGCGGGCTGGGGGTGTCCCAGAACTGGACCAGCGTCGTCGCGGCAGGCACGCCGCCGTCCGCATGCGGCGCGCCCGTGCCTTCCCGAAAGGTCTGCAGCCGGCCACTGGCGTGCTGGGCCGCCAGGGCGAACATGAAGGGCGCGGTGTCGTCGGGGGCGTCGTGCATCCATTCCCGGCAGTGTTCGAGCAGCAACTCGCCTTCGTTCAACGCCAGAAGTACCGAGCTTGCCAGCGCGCGGGATTCCTGTGATACGCGCCGCAGTGCGGGGGTCAGCAGACGCCACGCGACGTCGTTTTCGCCCACTTCATACCGCAGGCGGGCCGTCGCGATCTCGAACGCGGCTTGGCCGCCGAACAGCCGGCGGATGCTGTCGAGGAAAGCGACCGCCGCGGCCGGCCCGGTATCCCGGGCGAGCACGTCGGCGTGGATGGCAAATGCCCCCCAGGTGTGGGGATGCTGGCGCATGACTGTCCGGGCAATGGACCCGGCGGCACGGTGCTTGCCAATCTGGCCGAGCAGGCCGGCCAGCCGCAGCGTGTCGGGCAGGGTTGAGCGCTCGCCGTCGGCGTGGCGGCGGGCCGCCAGTCTCTGGCGCGCCTCGTGGCGGGCCGCGCGCCAGGCCGCGATCGCGTTGTCGCGCGCCGCGGCCCACCAGCTTGGCAGCGACGCGGGCAGCGGGGCGAGGATGTGCGCGGCGCGTCCCAGCATCTGCATCGATGCCAGCGCGTTGCCGAGGTTGAGCCGAAACTCCGCGCAGTGAGGATCGAGTTCGAACGCCGACGTGAACAGCCGCAGCGCTTCCCACCGCCGGGCGATGCCGGTGGACCAGAGCATCTGCGCCAGCTGGAATCGCGGCCACGGGTCGGTCGCGGATAGCGAGATGCAGCGCCGCAATGCCACCATGGCAAGCCGCGTCTCACCGTTGTGCCGGTGCAGCAGCCCCTTGCGGTACCACGCCAGCGTACAGCTTTCCTCGGTGTCGAGGATCCTGCGGTAGGCGTCCAGCGCAGCGTCGAAGCGGCCCGCTTCCGCCAGCGACTGCGCTTCCGCCAGATCGGCCTGTAGGGTTGCGTTGGCTTCCGGCATGCCTATCCCCGCCCGTACACGTCATCGAACCGCACGATGTCGTCCTCGCCCAGATAGCTGCCCGACTGCACCTCGATGATCTCCAGCGTGGTCTTGCCGGGGTTTTCCAGGCGGTGCGCCACGCCCAGCGGGATGTAGGTCGACTGGTTCTCGCTGACCAGGAACGATTCCTCGCCGCGCGTCACGCGCGCCGTACCGCGCACGACGATCCAGTGTTCGGCGCGGTGGTGGTGCATCTGCAGCGACAGGCGGCCGCCGGGTTCGACGACAAGGCGTTTCACCTGGAAGCGCTCGCCCTGGTCGATCGACTCGAAGCGGCCCCAGGGGCGTTCCACGCGGCGGTGCGTGCTGGCCTCGGTGCGGCGCTGGGCGCGGATCTTCTCCACGGCCGTCTTGACGTGCTGTACATGGGCCATGTCCGCCACCAGCACGGCGTCAGGGGTTTCCACCACGGCCAGGTTGCGGGTGCCGACGCAGACCACCAGCCGGCTGGCCGCGTGCGCCAGCGTGGTGTGCGCGCCTTCCAGCAGCACCTGGCCCCGCACGGCATTGTCGGCGGCGTCGCGCGGCATGCGCTGCCAGATGGCGTCCCAGGCGCCCAGGTCGCACCACCCGGCGTCCAGCGGTACCACGGCCGCCGGCGTGTCGCCCAGGCGCTCCATCACGGCGTAGTCGATGGAATCGGCGTGGCAGGCGGCAAACGCGGCCTCGTCCAGCAGCAGGCCGTCGGGCAGCGGCGTTGCCGAGGCGTGGGCCTGCCGGCACGCCAGCAGGGTCTGTGGATGCAGTTGGGCCACCAGGCCCAGCCACACGTCGGCGCGCACCACGAAGATGCCGCTGTTCCACCAGTGCTGGCCGGCGGCGACGTACCGCGCGGCCACGTTGTGCGACGGCTTCTCGACAAAGCGCGCCAGCCGCCGCGTGCCGCTGTCGTCCAGCGCGGTACCGAGTTCGATGTAGCCGTAGCCGGTCTGCGCCGCATCCGGCACCACGCCCAGCGTGACGACGGCGCCGTCTGCGGCATGGCCGGCTGCCGTGGCAATGGCCTGCCGGAACGCGGCGGTATCGCCCATGGCATGGTCGGCCGGCATCGCCACGATCACGGCGTCGGGGCGCGTGGCGGCGATGTCGAGCGCGGCCGCGGTCAGCGCGGGCGCGGTGTTGCGCGGGCACGGCTCCAGCAGCAGCCGGGGCCGATGGCCGCTGCCGCGCAGCTGGCGCGCCGTGGCCTCGGCATGGGCGTGGCCGCAGACCACCATGACCTGCGGCGCCGCCTGCAGCCCCGGCGCGTCGATGCCGGCAAGCCGCCCGGCCGTGGCGCACAGCAGCGTGGTATCGCCAAGCAGCCCCGGGATCAGCGGCTTTGGCATCTGCTCCCGCGATAGCGGCCAGAGCCGCGTGCCGGCGCCGCCGGCCAGGATCACGGGCTGCAGCAGGATCGCCGTGGCGGCGGCCGTGGCGTCGGCGGTCCGCGCCACGGGCATGTCGATGACGTCCATCACGGCCCCCCTAGAGTCCGGCCAGCAGTTGCGAGGTCTGGCGCGCCGCCAGCAGAAAGCGGTCCGTCTCGGCCGGTACCGCCAGCGCGTCGAGGCTGCCCAGCGTCACGGCTTCCACCAGACGCAGGCGCGCGGCCGTATCGTCGGCCGCGCAGACGTACACCCCCAGCACGGCCGGCCCGATCACGCGCGCGTCGGCGCCCTGGGTGGTCTCGCCGAGCGATTCGTGCACGTCGGCGTGAAGCGACAGTTCCAGCGGCTGGCCAGGCGGCGGGGCATCCACGTCGATGGCAATCCAGCGCTCGCGCCCGGCGTCGAGCCGGCCTTCGCTGCGCGGTCCGTCGCCACATTCCAGCCGGTACTGCGTGGCGCGCGACGGCAGCCCGCGCACGCACAGGTAGACGCGCACCCTGGCATCGGCCAGGTCGTCCGCCAGCCGCAGTGCCAGCCGGCTGTCGCCCGGCCGGCTCCAGCAGCCCCAGTCCTCCACGCCGTGCCAGCCGTCGCCGGCGCGCAGGCTCTCGGTGACCACCGTGCCCTGGGCCAGCGGCAGCCGCCGCGGCGCGGCCATCGGGTAGAAGCGGCCGGCCGCGAGCGTCGGGGCCGGCGCGGCGCGCTGCGCATCGCCGATGCCGCCCTGCCAGCGGTGCACGGCCTGCGCGATCTGGTCGCCCAACTGCTGCCAGGTGCGCGGCCGGAACTCCGCCGCGATGCGCTGCTCGCGCGACCGGCGGTACGGCACGTCGAAGATCAGCTTTTCCACCACGCGCAGCAGTTCACCCGGCGACTGCGGATCGAAGTAGTCGGCCAGCAGCCCACCGGCCTCCGGCAGCGACGCCACGTCGGACACCGCCGGCACCTTGCCGTGGCACAGCGATTCGGTCACGGGCAGCCCCCAGCCTTCGTACAGGCTTGGATACAGCGTGAACAGGCAGCGCTCCAGCAGCAGCGCCACCTGCGGGTCGGCCAGCCCGGACAGGATCGTCACGCGGCTCGCCAGCACGGGATCGTTGTCGAGCATCGCCAGGGCGGCCTCGTTCTTCCAGCCCCGGGCGCCCACGCAGACGAGCTGCGGTACGTGCCGCGCGCCATGGTGGTCGATCAGGCTGCACCACGCGCGAAACGCGGCCAGGTGGTTCTTGCGCGGCTCCACCGTCGACAGCATCAGCACGAACGGCTGCCGGCTCCAGCCCCAGCCCTGCATGTTGGCGGCCTCTGGCGCGCGCAGGCCGGGCTTGCGGATGTCGGCATCCAGCCGCACCACTTCCACGTGGCCCGCCGGCAGCGGCTGGCCCAGCCGCGCGGCGGCGGCTTCCAGGTCGCGCCGTGTCGATTCCGAATTCACGAGGAAGCGGTCGGCGTGCGCAAACGCGCCCAGCAGCCACGCGGCAAAGCGGTCGACCAGGTCGTCCACGCAATGCTCGGGCATGACCACGGGGATCAGGTCGTGGACGAACGGCACGTAGCGGATGCCGTATCGCTGCCTGGCCAGCCGCACGTGCAGCAGGTACTCCGGAAACCACGACGTGCCCAGGCTGACCAGCCACGCGCCGCGCGGGAACGCCATTGGCGCGCTGCCCAGCATCAGCGTGTCCAGTTGCATCAGCGTCTGCTGCCAGGCTGCCGGCGGCGCGTCGCCGTGGCCCAGGCAGATCCGGCAGAGTTGCGCGAACAGCGCGCCGGGCACTTCCAGCCAGCCCTGGTCGCCGAGGTAGCACACCATCGGCGCGGGATGCGCGGGATCGGTGGCGCGGCAGGCGGCGGAGATCAGTTCGAGCTGCACGCGCTGGATGCCGGTGGGCAGGCGCGAACTGCGAAAGTGGTGGATCAGGTCGGTGGCGTCGAAGACGATGGCGGCGCCCTGGCCGGCGGGCCGGGTCGCCTGCAGCGCGTCGCGGTCGATCCGGCGCAGGATCTCGACGGCGCTGGCCAGTTGCTCGCGGGCCAGCCGGGCCGCTTCGGCATGGGCCGGGTTGGTCGGGTTGGCCGGGTGGGTCGCGGCGGCGCGTGCGGCGTCAAGCATCACGGACAGCGCGGCGACCGGGTCGTCGGCCGGCACCATGGCCGGTGCACGGTTCCACGTGCCGCGCAGGGCGTGCATGTCCACGCGGATGCCGCGCAGCGCCAGCGCGTGCAGTTCGCGCAGCGCGTCGTCATGGCCCGGCGCCAGCGTCAGCGCCTGCGCGTAGCAGGCGGCGGCCTCCTCCAGAGCGCCGGCCAGCTTGGCGGCGTGGCCCATCTGCAGATGGGTATCGGCCACGTCGGGCGCCAGCCCCAGTGCCCGCCGATAGGCGGCGCGCGCTTCCACGACGTTGCCGCTTTCCTTGAGCGCGTGGCCGTACTGCACCCAGATCGGCGCCAGTTCGGGGCGCGCGTCCAGGGCCTGGCGATAGTGCGCGGCGGCGGTGCCCCAGTCGCGCGCGTCGCGCGCGGCGTCGGCGGTGGCCACCAGCGCGGCGGCCTGGCCGCCGTCCTGGTCGGCCCACATCTTCTTGAACAGTTTCACAACGGGTCTCCGGGTCAGGCCGCGTGCTCGCGCACGCCGGCCACGATCAGCCAGCCGATGCCATAGGCCACCAGCAGGCTGACGAACAGGCTGGTCACGATCAGTGCGCTGCGCGGGTAAAGCGCCCGCACGGGCAGGTTTGGCTCCACCACGCGCACGATGTAGAGCTGCTGCTTGAGCGCGTTCTCGCGCGCGGTTTCCAGCGCGGTGGCCACGCCCGCGTAGCGCTTGGCGGCAAAGTCCTGCTTCATCAGCAGGCGCTGGTAATCGGCCATGCGCGGCGCGGTGCCCTGCGCATCGGTCAGCCGGGCCTGCTGGGCGGCCAGTTGCTGTGCCAGGCCGGCCACGCGGTCGCGCAGCGCCACGGCCTGCGGGCTACCGGCGTCCACGGCCGCCAGCACGGTGGCCAGTTGCGCGCGCGACTGGGCCAGCGATTCCTCCAGCCGGCCCACCAGCGTCTGCTGGCCCACGCCGGTCTTTTCCGGGTCGATGTCGCGCTGCTGCAGCCGGAACGTGGTCAGCGCGCGCTGGGCTTCGATCACCTGGGCCTCGGCCTCCCTGAGTTCGGCCGTGGCCACGCGCACCGCGTCTTCCACGGCACGCTGGTTGAACGCGTTGACGCGCGACTCGCCCAGCGTCAGCAGCCAGCTTGCCAGCGCCCGCGCGTCGTCCGGGCGGAACGCATGCACGCGCAGCGTCGTGATGCCGGTGTCCTGGCTGAAAGCCACGGTCACCTGGCGCCGGTAGTAGCGCAGCAGCGTCTCCGGGCTCGGATCGGCCCACCAGAGCCGCGACACCACGTCTGCTTCCGGGCGGCGGAACAGCGACACGAGATCCACCTTGTCGTGGAGCGCGCGCACGGCGTCGTGCGACTCCAGGTAATCGCCCACGCTGAACGATTGCGCCTGCGCGTCGTTGAGCACGCCGGCCAGCCCCAGCATCTGGCCCAGGCCGCCCGTGCCCTGCGGCAGCTGCGACTGCGTGGACCGCACCACGAAGCGCGCCTCGGACTCGTACTGGCTGGCGGCTATGCCGAAGTAGTAGAGCGCGGCCAGCAGCGTCGGGAGTACCACCACGGCCAGGAACACGCGGTGTCGGTGCCAGAACGCCGCGAGGCGTGGCGCCTGGGCGTGGGATGCCGGATGGGCGGGTATCTCGGCGGCGGGGGCGGTCGATGCATCGGCGGTCATGGCGTGGCGTGGTTCAGTGGTGGACGTGGCGGCGCAGGACCCGCAGGCTGGCCAGCCCGGCCAGCGTCAGCGCCAGGCACCACGCCACGATGTAGAAGGGGTCGATGTACGGGCTCTCGAAGCTCTGGAACTGACCCTCGCGCAGCAGCTCGAAGATCTGCGTCAGCGGCACCCACGACAGCCAGGTGCGGTACGGGTCGGGAATCCACTTGAGCAGGAAGAACGCCCCCGACATGGGCATGGCCAGGTACACCACCGGGTGGATCAGGCGGTGCGCCATCTTGCTGAGGTAGGTGGCCGTGCAGACCAGCATCGACACGCCGAACGAGAACCACGTCATCAGCGCCAGCGCTGCCAGCATGACCAGCGGCCGGGCCGGCGGCTGGGCCACGCCCAGTGCGCAGGCGCCGGCCAGCAGCAACAGCAGCGCCACGACGCTGGATGCGGCCTCCAGCACCGCGCGCGCCACCAGCATGTCGAAGATGGTGACCATGCGGTGGTACAGCAGCGGCTGGTTGGCGTGCAGCGCGCCCTCGGCCCGCGTGACGATCGAGCGGAAGATGATGAACGCGCAGTACCCGCCCAGCGCGAACGGCACCGGCAGGATGCCGCCGCGATGGTGGCTGTCGCCGATGTGGATCAGCGATACCGACCCGGCCAGGAGCATTGGCTCGGCAATCAGCCACAGGTAGCCGATGTTCTCGCGGCCGTAGCGCGTATGCAGTTCGCGCAGGATCAGCGCGCCGATCACGCGGCATTGCACGCGCAGGCCGTGGCGCAGCGGCGAGGCGATCGAATCAGTTGGCAAGGTTGGCCTCCGTCGGTGGGCGGGCGGTGTCCGGCAGCCGGTCGATGGCGTCGAGCACCATGCGGCAGTGGTCGTCCCAGCCCGGCGCGCGCCAGGCGGCGATGCGGGCAAGCTGGGCGCGGCGGCGCGGCGCGGCCGCGTCGGTGTAGTCGTGGATCGCGCGCAGCCACGCGGGGCCGTCCAGCGGGTCCAGGTACTCGGGCGCGTCGCCGCCAGCTTCGCGCAGGGCGGGCAGGTCGCTGGCGATTACGGGCACGCCCAGTGCCAGCGCCTCGGCCACGGGCAGGCCAAAGCCTTCAGCCAGCGACGGCATCAGCAGCGCCCGCGCGCCGCGCAGCAGCGTGGCGACGTCGCGATCGGCCATGCCGTGGGTCAGCGTCACCACGCCGCGCAGCGCCGGCGACCGTGCCAGCAGGTTCAGGATATGTGCGTTCTCCCAGCCGCTGCGGCCCACGATCCGCAGGCGCGGCGCCCCCGCCGGCCCGGCCTGTGCCACCAGCCGCTGCCAGAGCTGCAGCAGCAGCATGTGGTTCTTGCGCGGCTCGATCGTGCCGAGCATCACAAAACAGGGCGCACCGGGTGATGGCCCGGCGTCGGCGCCCGGCGCGCGCGGGGGCGCCACACCCAGCGGCGCGACCATGAGCCGGGCGCCGTGCGGGTCCCGCGGCAGCCGCCCGGCAATGGCCTGGAGCGTCGCCCGCGAGTTGCAGACGACCAGGTCGGCCAGCGCGTCGACGGTCTCCATGCGCCGCCGGTGCACGTCGGCCATGCCGGCACGCGCGAATTCGGGATGCGTGAGCGGAATCGCGTCGTGGACCAGGCAGGCCAGCCGCGCCTGTTCCGCCGCCAGCGCGCGCGCCACGGCGGCGGGACGTTCCAGGTTCGTGTGCGACAGCAGCAGGTAGACGGCCCGCCGCGCCGACGGCCACGGGCGCGGCAGCCGCGGCCACGACAGGCACAGCGCCGCCCAGAGCCGCCATGCCGCCAGGCGCGGGCCCGTGGGGTCGCCGCGCCAGCGGCGCGCGGTGTCGTCGAGAAAGCGGCGCGTGGCCGCGGCGGGCAGGCGCACGTGCCAGCCGCACGGGTGCATGGCGGTATAGACCAGCCGCCCGGCAGCGTGGCGGCCCAGATAGTCGGCATGGGCCATCTCCACGCGGTCGATGCCGGTGGGCGTGGCATGGCGCGCGCGGCGCATCAGCCGCGTGATGTCCAGCAGCAGTTCGGGGTGGCTCATGCGACGGCTCCAGCAAGCGCCGCAGGCGCCGGCGCAGCGGTATCGGCCGGCTCGGCGGCGCCCAGCAGCCGCCGGCATACCGGTCCGATCAACAGGCCGATGGCCGCCGCGTTGTGAAAGCCGCCGTGCAGCAGGCAGCGGTGGCCCAGCACGCGGCGGAACGCATCGAACAGCGCCGCGTCGGGCGCGCACGGCGCCTGCCAGAACGTGGCCAGCGGCTGCGGGTCGGTCAGGCCGGGCAGGTCGTAGACAGCCGTGCCCAGCACGCGCACGGGCACGCCGGCGGCCAGCGCCAGCGTGCCGCTGGTGCTGTTGACGGTGACCATGCCGCACGCGTGGCGCGCCAGCAGGTCGAGGTCGCCGCCGTCGATCCAGACCAGCCGCCCATCCATGCCGGCGCGCCGGGCCTGGCGCATTGCCACGCCGTGCCAGTCGGTCACGCCATTGTCGAGCGGATGCGACTTGATCGCCAGCAGGCAGCCGGCCGGCGCGTGGCGCGCGAAGTCGTCGATGACGCGCGCCAGCGCATCGGCCAGCCCGCCGAACGGCGAATGCACGCGCAACTGGAAATCGGAGTCGAGCTGCAGCGGAAACAGGAAGTACGGCTGCCCCGCCAGCCGCGCGGTGGCCTGTGCCGCCTGCCGTGCCGCGCGCCGGCGCCGGGTCAGGCGCAGCGCCCAGCCGGCCAGTTCGCGCGCCGGATGGCAGCCGCGATGCGTGGTGTAGTGCGGATACGCGGGCCAGGAACAGTACGCGGCCAGGTAGTACCCCAGCGCCGCCCGTGCGCGCGCGCCGAAGTTGCCGGGGATCGGCGCATGCGGCGGCGGCGCGGGCAGGCCGCGTGCCTGGGCCAGATACCAGGCCGCGTCGCGCGGCAGCGTGGAATGGCCGTTCACGCCGTCGCGCTCCAGCGTGATCCAGTCCGGACGCAGGTAGCCTTCCTCGAACACATGCACGCGCGCGCCATGGCGGTGCGCCACGCCGATGGCCGCGCGATGCAACGGACGGCAGTCGCCGAACAGCACCAGATCGGTCACGCCCAGCCGTGCCAGTTGCGCCGCCAGCCAGTCCGGCCAGCGATGGTCGCGCCCGCGCCACGCCAGCGCGGGGCCGGCGCGCCAGTCCAGCGCGTCGCCGCCATGGAAGTTGATGCGGTGCACGCCATGCCGCGCGGCCCGCAGCGCGGCGCCCAGCCGGCTGAAGAACGCCCCGGGCGGCCCCTGCAGGAACAGGAAGGTGCGCGGCGCGCCGGCGGTCACGACCACGCCCCCAGCAGGCGCCCCTGCATGGCCCATATGGCGCGCCGCAGCCGGCCCTGCCACTGGCGCAGGCGCGACAGCACGGGCGCGTGCTTGCGGCGGCCCCGCTCGGCAAAGCGCTGCACCAGCACCTCGGGCGGGCAGGGCAGGCCGGTCTCGGGGTCGAGGTAGCGCGGGTACAGCAGCAGCGTGCCGGCCACCAGTTCGTCGAGCGTCAGCGTGCGCCGGCGCCACGCCATCGGCGCCATGTCGCGCGTCAGGCCCCAGCCTGCGTAGAACGGCTGGCCGTGCACGATGACCTCGCGGCCGCGCAGCAGCGCTTCGAAGCCGGCCAGCGACGTCAGCGCGTGCACGGCGTCGGCCGCATCGAGCCAGCGTGCCAGGGACGTGCCACGCGCGACCATATCGGCATGGCGCAGCGCGTCCTCGTCGCTGACCACGCCGGGGCGGTGGCCGGCCTCCACGTCGGGGTGGGGCTTGAAGACGATGTAGGCGTCAGGCTCCACCGCGCGCACGCGGCGCAGCAGTTCCAGGTTACTGGCGATGCCGGCGCCGCCGAGCCGCAGCGACGCGTCGTCGGTCACCTGGCCCGGCACCAGCACGCAACGCCGCCCCGCCGGCAGCGGCGGCAGGGGGGGGCGTCGGCATGGCCGCTGCCGTACTTGGTGATGCGGTGCGTGACCAGCATGCGCCGCAGGTTGCGCGCGCGGCGCAGCAGCGCCGGGGTGAACGTGGTTTCGGCCAGCAGCACTTCAAGGTCGCTGCCGCTGGTGGGGTCGTAGTACATGCCGCGCCGGTCCACCACGATCGACATCGGCGGATACAGGTCGCTGCCCAGGCCGCGCGACCGGATGAAGCCGTCTTCCACGCGATACAGCGGCACGCGCGCCTCGCTGGCTTCCACGGCCAGTTCCAGCGTCTCGCGCGTGGCCCACACGGCCACCGCGCCGCGCTGCCGCCGGGCAAACTGCGCGGGCCGGCGCGATCCGGCAAAGAAGGGCACCGGGCGCGCGCCATTGTGAAAGAAGCGCGTGATGTCGCGCCGCTTCCAGAGCGCCATGCCGGTGCAGCAGGCCACCTCGCGGTTCTGGTGGCAGAACGCGCGCCAGAAGTGCAGCAGCTCGATGACCGCGTCGCAGTCGCACGGCTTGCCGGTGAACGGGTCGATGTAGCGCGTGCCGTCGCGCAGCACCGCCTCGGCCAGTTGCGCCAGAGACCGCGGCGCCTTGCGCTCGGTGAGTCCCACGTCATGCGTGAGCCCGCGTCCGGACAGGTAGCCGGTCTGCACGCAGGTAACGGGCTTGCCGGCCAGCAGCGCCAGGAAGCCGACCGTGTCGTTGCCGTCGACGATCACGCGCGCGCAGCGGTCGAGCAGCGGCCACGGGTCCACGGGATCGTGCAGCAGGATGCCGCCCTGCGCCTGCAACTGCGCGTGCAGCGTGCTCTTCCAGTGCGCCGTGGTGGGCATCACCAGGCACGGCAGCAGGTTCCAGCCCTGCGCCAGCGCCAGCATCTGCGCGGCCTGGCGCAGGTTGCCGGGGCGCAGCAGCGCCAGCGGACGGTCCCCCGCTTCGGCCAGCGCCGCGGCGGGGTCCGTGCCCCAGAACGTGCCGCCCACGCGCGCCTTGACCACGGCCTGGATCAGCGCGTGGCCGCCGTGGCCGTTGGCTTCGGGCATGGCGTCGAGTGCCGTGTCGATCCAGCCGGGCGCGCCCGCGTCGCGCGCCAGCCGCGTCTCGCTGAGCGGGGGGGCGCGCCACTCGAAGTCCGGCGCCGTCAGCACGCCCGGGGCACGGCGCAGCCCGTTGGACTGGGCGACTGGGTGGTGTGCTTCAGGCAGTGGCAACGGGCGCGATGACATGGAGACGAAGTGAGTTGTGCGGGGCCCCGACCTTGGGGCGAGGTCGGATGCTAGGCACGCTTCGCGTCTCGGATATGGCGAAATCTCCGTAGATCGCGCGTCACCCGGCCCGCTGCGCCTGCATGAATCGATTGCGACAGAATCTACGCAGGCCGGCGTGGCCGGCGCGCCACGGCCGCGCGCCCAGGCGCGTGCCGCCAGCCCTTGCGGCGCGCGGCTTCCGGCAAATCTGCCTATTTCCGTTCACGAACGCGTCACCGGTGGTCTGCAAGCTGCCGCGATTTTGAAGCGACCCCGTACCCGGCGATGAATCCCCTGCTCAAGCCCACCCCGCAAGTCCGCGCCCGCGCGCGCGCCACCGCATGGCGAGGCGTGCCGCGTCCGCTGGCGCAGGCGATGGCCGTCGTGCTGGCCGCGTGGTCCGCGCAGGCCACGGCCGCGGGCCCGGCCTTCAACGGCGCGTGGATCCGCCAGCAGGCCGGCCAGCAGGCAGCGGCCGACGCCGCGCGCATCGGCACGATGACGCAATGGGGCGCCACGCTCACGCCGCAGCAGATCCAGCAGATCAACGCGCAGACGCGCCTGTCGATCGCCAACCTGGGGCAGGTGGCGCAGGCCGCCGCGGCGGCGGCCGAGGCCCAGCGCAAGGCGCGCGAGGCGGCGCTGCGCGCGGCCGGCGGCGTGCCGGACGGCCTGGGCGAAGGCGGGCTCAAGGTCGATACCAACGCGGCCACGGCCGGCTGGAGCGGCGCCGACGGCCCCACGCAGACCATCGATCCCGCCACCGGCCGCGTGCTGGTGGGCGTGCGGCAGACCAGCGACCGGGCGATCCTGAACTGGGAGACGTTCAACGTCGGGCGCAACACATCGCTGCATTTCGACCAGCAGGCGAGCTGGGCCGTGCTGAACCGCGTCAACGACCCGCAGGCGCGTCCCAGCCAGATCCAGGGGCAGATCAGCGGCGCCGGCACGGTCATGGTGCTGAACCGCAATGGCGTGATCTTCTCTGGATCGAGCCAGGTCGATACGGGCAACCTCGTGGCCGCCGCGGCGCGCATGAGCGACGCGCAGTTTCGCGGCAACGGCCTGTACAGCACAAACGCGGGCAGCACGTTCGCGCCAAGCTTTACCGACGCCAGCGGCAAGCTGATCGTCGAGGCGGGCGCGCAACTGAACACGCGCGCGCCGGCATCGGTCACGCAGGGCGGCGGGTACGCGCTGCTGCTGGGCGGCGAGGTGCGCAACGAGGGCACGATCGCCACGCCGCGCGGCCAGGCGCAACTGGCCGCTGGCGACAGCTTCATCCTGCGCCCCGGCTACAGCTCGGACAGCAACCAGGTGTCCACCACGCGCGGCAACGAGGTGGCGGTGCTGCGCGCGGCGGACAGCGTGGCGGGGACGGTGGTCAACCGCGGCGTGATCCAGGCCGAACGGGGCGACATCACGCTGGCCGGGCACGACGTCCGGCAGGACGGCGTGGCGCTGTCCACCACGTCGGTCAGCCAGCGCGGCACGATTCACCTGCTGAACTCGGCCGCCGATACCAGGGGCCGCGTGACGCTGGGCAAGGGCAGCGTGACAGCCGTGCTGATCGAGGACAGCACCGACACGGCGCTCGACAGCCAGCGCGACGCGCTGATCGCCGAATCGAAGACCCAGGACGAGGCGCGCATCGCGGGCACGGCGATTCCAGCGGCGTTCGACAACCTGTCGCGGGCGCCGGACCGCCGCGACCAGTCGCGCGTGGAGGTGGTCTCGGGCGGCAACGTCACGTTCGACAACCAGTCGCTGACGCTGGCCACGGGCGGCCAGATCGCGGTCAGCGCGGCGGGCCGGGCCTTCGTGGCCGACGGTGCGCGGCTGGACGTGGCCGGGGCGCCGTCCGTCAAGGTGGCGATGGATGGCAACAACGTCAAGGTCAGCGTGCAGGGCAACGAGCAGCGCGACGCGCCGGGCAGCCGCGACAGCGGCAAGCTGACCAGCCAGGACGTATGGGTCGACGTGCGCGATCTCGTGCTGCTGCCGGCCGGCACCGGCGGCTACGCCACCGACCGCTACTACACGCCGGGCGGGCTGCTCGAAGTGGGCGGCTACCTGGGGACCACGGGCCACACGATCGGCGAATGGGCGGCCGTGGGGGGCTCGGTCCGGCTGGCAGGCAAGGAGGTGGTCACGCAGCGTGGATCGAGCGTGAACCTGGCGGGCGGCACCGTGGTGACCGCCGACGGCTTCATGCGCACGAGCTGGGTGCGCGGCAGCGATGGCGGCTTCTACGACGCCAACACGGCGCCGGGCGACCTGCTCTACGAAGGGCTCTACAACGGTTTCCAGGTGGACTACGCGCGCTGGGGCGTGACCGACCGCTTCTACAACACCGCGCTGGCGCCGACGTACCGGTGGCAGCGCGGTTACGTGACCGGGCGCGACGCGGGCAGGCTCGTCGTCGATGCGCCCACGGCCGTGCTGGAAGGCGACATCCACGCCAACGTGCTGCAGGGCGAGCGCCAGGTGGCGCGGCGCGATGCGGCCGTCACCGACGGCTACAAGGCCGCCCAGAACACGGCGGCGCAGGCCGGCCAGTTCGTGCTTGGCCACTTCCAGAACGACGCGCCGCTGCGCACGCAGCCGGCCGTGGACGTGCGTTTCACGGCCGGCGGCGCCGCGGCCACCGGCGGCATGACCGCCGACGATGCGCTGGCACCCGGGCGCACCGGCACCGCGTGGCTGGACGCCGCGCGCTTCTCGGGCTTCGGGCTCGGCGGCATCGAGGTCTATACGGGTGCGACGTTCCGCGTGGACGGTGCGCTCACGCTGGCCGATGGCGGCGCGCTGAAGGTGGTGGCGCCCCATATCGACGTCAACGCCAGCGTCACGGCCCGCGCGGGCAGCATCCGGCTGGGCAACGTGCTGGCGCGCAGCGGCACGTTTGCGGAGACGCCGCTGGGCATCGACGGCAAGGCGTACGCGACGATCGGGCCGGACGTGACGCTGGATGTACGCGGCAAGTGGGTCAACGCGCTGCGCGATGGATCGGACGCGGCGGCGCTGGCGTTCGCCGATGGCGGCACGGTCGACATCGGCTCCACCCACGACGTGACCGTGGCGCGTGGCGCGGTGGTCGACGCATCGGGCGGCGGCGCGGTGCTGGCCGATGGATCGCTGCACGGCGGCAGGGGCGGGTCGGTCACGCTGGCCGCCAACGCGCCCGGCGCCAGCGCGGCGGGCATGACGCCCGACCCGGCGTCGACGCTGCATCTGGATGGCGACGTACGCGGCTACGCAGCCGGCGCGGGCGGCACGCTGGCGGTGTCGGCGGGCACCGTCCGCATCGGCGGTGCGGCAGCGGCCGGGCCCGGCGAACTGCTGTTGCCGGCATCGCTGTTCGCCAGCGGCTTCGGCGCGTACGACGTCAACGGCTTCAACGCGCTGACCGTGGCGGACGGCACGCGGCTCGATGTCACGCGACCGGTCTACCGGCTGACCGACGCGGCGCGCCAGGCGCCCACCGGCACCGATCCGGCCAGTGCGATGGCGCGCTGGCTGCCGCCGGCATACCTGGAAGATGCCGCCCGGGGCGTGCTGACGCAACGGGCCGGGGCCGACCTGACGCTGCGCTCGGCCGCGTACTACGACAACGCGGGCGGCTACCTGTCGGGCGGCAGGATCGACATCGGCACGGGCAGCGTGCTGCAGGTGGACGCGGGCCACGCGATCCGCGTGGACGGCAAGGACCGCATCCGCGTGGATGGCACGCTGGTGGCGCCGGGCGGCAGCATCGCCGTGCTCAATACGCGGGTGCCGGGCGGCGGCAAGGCCGATCCGTCCCCGGGCGACCTTGCCATCGTGATTGACGACCATGCGCGGCTCGATGTGGCCGCCCGCGCGGCCACGGCGCGGGACCAGTATGGCCGCGCCTACGGCGTGGTGCCCGATGGCGGCGCCATCGTGCTGGGCAGCGAGGGCGGCGTGGTGGACGACACCCGGGCGCCGGTGTCGTCCGATGCGTTCGTGATCGTGCGCGCCGGCGCAGTGCTCGATGCATCGGGCACGTCGGCAAGCCTGGCAGCGGGCGCGGTATCGAACCGGCTCGATCCGATGTTCCAGGCCGTGTACGACGCCGCGAGCGGTGGCGGCCGCATCGCCGTGCGCAGCTTCAGCGGCTTCACGCTGGACGGCCGGATGACCGCGGCGGCCGGCGGCGCCACCGCGCGTGGCGGGGCGCTGACGCTCGAACTGCAATCGCCGCTGTACCGCGACACGGCGCTGCCCGACGCCGCGCGTGTGCCGCGCGAGCTGCTGGTCAGCCAGCATGACCAGGCGTCCACCCCGTACGCGCTGGGGCGCGGCGCGATCAGCGTCGACCGCATTGCGGCCGGGCGCTTCGACGACCTGTCGCTGGTATCGGTGGACGCGGTGGGATTCGTGGGCAGCGTCGACCTTGCGATGCGGCAGAGCCTGCATGTCGGCGCCGGCTGGATCGACGCGGCGTCGCTGGCGGGCGCGGCCGTGCCGGACACCCACGTGACGCTGTCGGCGCCATACGTGGCGCTGGATGCGGCACAGCGCGCGTCGACCGTCACGGACAGCCGGGCCTATCCGGTGGTGAAGCCACAGCTCCAGCGCGCGCGGGCAGAGACCGACGCGTCGCTGTCGGTGCGGGCCAGCCTGATCGACCTGGGCACGATCGACCTCGCCGGCATGACGGGCGACGTCCAGCTGGCCAACGGCAGGCAGATGGCCGTGGCGCGTGCCGGCTTCGGCAGCGTGGACTTCACGAGCCAGGGCGATATCCGGCTGGCCGGCGCGCTGCGCGCATCGCGCGTGCTGACGCTGGATGCGGCACAGATCTACCCGGTGTCCTCGGCCACGGCATCGCTGTTCGCCACCGAGCGCATCGCGCTGGGCCGGACCACGGCCGACGCGCCGGCGCAACCGTTGGCGGTGTTCGGCAGCCTGACGATCCAGGCGCCCGACGTGCGGCAGGGCGCCGTGCTGCGCGCGCCGCTGGGCAAGCTCCAGATCGGCGTGGGCAACGTCAGTGAGGCCATCGGCGACAAGCCGTTTGTCACCGACACGGTGGCGTTCCTGCCGGGCAGCATCACCTCGGTCAGCGGCGCCGGCCTGAGCCTGCCGTACGGGGGCACCACGGACGGCATCACGTACACGTACCGCAAGGCCGATGGCACCACGCAGGAGGTCAGGCTGGCCGACAGCGCCATCAACGTCATCGGGCAGCATATCGACGTGGAACAGGGCGCGCTGCTCGACCTCTCGGGCGGCGGCGACCTGCGCGGCGTGGCGTTCGTGAGCGGGCGCGGCGGATCGGTGGACGTGCTGAACACGGCGCTGGCCAATGCCAGCCCGGCCAATACGTTCAGCGATGCCGGCAACGCGGTCTATGCGATCGTGCCGTCCATGCAGGCCGCCTACGCGCCGGTGGATGCTGCCGCGCGCAACGCTCCCGGCGTGGGGCGCCAGATCACGGTGCCGTCCGGCGTGCCGGGCCTGCCGGCGGGCACCTATACGCTGATGCCGGCCAGCTATGCGCTGATGCCCGGCGCGTTCCGCGTGGAACTGGGCGGCACGGCCAGCCTGGCCCAGCAGGGCGTGCTGTCCCTGCGCAACGGGTCGTACGCGGTGTCGGCGGTGCAGGGCGTGGCCAATGGCGCCGTGCGCGACGCCCAGCCCACGCGCGTGATCGTCACGGGGGCCGATACGGTGCGCAAGTACGCGCAGTACAACGAAACAGGCTATGCCGACTTTGCGCGCGAGCAGGCCAGCACGCTGGGCAACCCGCTGGCGGCCCTGCCTTCCGATGGTCACGCGCTGAACCTGAAGCTGGGCGTGCCGGCGACGCCCGGCGACGCGCTCACGTTCGATGGCCGCGCGGTGTTCGACGCCGCCAGCGGGGGGCGGAATCCCGGCTACGTGACGGTCGACGCCACGCTGGCCACGACCCCGGTCGAGGTGCGTCCGGCGGGCACGGCGGCGACCGACGGCATGGCGTCGGTCACGGACCGCAGCCTGAATGCGCTGCAGGCGCCGCGGCTGGTGCTGGGCGGCACGATCGTTGCCGAGGCCGCGAACCCGGGCAGTTTCTCGATCAACACAATGACGCGGGCGCTGAACGTCCGCGAGGGCAGCGTCGTGCGCGCGCCGGAGATCATCGCCACCGCCGGCGTCGGCGGCATCACGATCGAGTCGGGCGCGCGGCTGGACACGCTCGGCATGGGCACCGCCACGCCGTTCCGATCGGCGGACGGCTATGTCTATCGCGCGGGCCACGCCAACGGCGTCAATGCGCTGCCCGTGCTGGCGCTGTCCAACAACTGGCTGGACCTGCGCACGGAAAGTGTCTCGGCCCAGAGCGGCGGCATCCGCATCGGCGCGGCGCGCCTCTACACCGAAGGGTCGCTGGCGCTGATGCTGCAGGGCGCGGGCACGCTGACGATGGACGATGCGCTGCGTTTCGGCGCGCGCGAGCTGAGCCTGTCCGGGTCCAGCATCAATATCGGCAGCGCCGGCGCGCTGGCCGCCGCGGCGCGGGACAACGTGCTGCCGGCCGGGCTGCAGTTCAACCAGGCGCTGCTGGACCGCCTGCTGGCCGGCAACGACGAGCCCGGCGTGCCCGCGCTGGCGTCGCTGCGGCTGGGCGCCAGCAGCGCGATCAACTTCTTCGGCACGGTGGACGTGAGCGCCATCGACCCCGCCACCGGCAAATCGCGCCTGGGCGAGCTGATCCTGACCACGCCGGCGATCTACGGCCGGGGCGAGGCGGGCGACGTGGCCACGCTGACGGCCGGCAAGCTGATCTGGAGCGGCGTGAGCGACGGCGTGGCCTACAACACGACCACGCAGCCGTCGAGCGCACGGCCGGGCGCGGTGCTGGACGGCGGCGCGGGCACGGGACGCGGCACGCTGAGCCTCGTGGCCGACGACATCGTGCTGGGCTATGCCAGCTTTGCGGCGCCCGATTCCCGGCTGAATCTCGATCACCTGATCCTCGGGTTCTCCACCGCCAACCTGACAGCGGCCCGCAGTATCTCGGCCAACCACCGCAACACGCTGTCCGCGTGGCAGGCGCAGGGCAGCTACGTGCCGGGGCAGGGCTACCAGTACAGCGGCGGCAACCTGAACCTGAACACCCCGCTGCTGATGGGCGACGCGGGATCGGTCACGCAGTACGTGGCGGGCGGGGCGCTGACCGTGGCGCAGCAGCCCGGCCAGCAGGACGCGGCGGCCGGCGCCGGCGCGCGCGGCGCGGAGATCGGCCTGCGCGGCGGCACCGTCACGCTGGCGTCGCGCGTGGCGCTGCCGAGTGGCAAGCTCGTGGCGACGGCCACCGGCGACATCACGCTGACCGACGCGGCGCAGATCGACCTGGCGGGGCGCGACAAGACGTACTTCGACCAGACCCGCGCCACGCCGGGCGGCGACCTGGTGCTGGAGAGCGCCAGCGGCAACGTCACGCAGGCGGCCGGGTCGCGCATCGACGTGTCCGCGCCGCTGGGCGCGGCGGCCGGCACCATCCAGGTCACGGCGCTGGGCGAAGGTGCCGGGCGCGTCGACCTGGCGGGCCGCATCGACGGTGGCGCCGGTAACGGGGCGGACCCGGCGGCCAGCGGCGCGATCGACATCCGCGCGCGCGTGCTGGCGGACTTTGGTGGCCTGAACCGGCGCCTGAACGACGGCGTCGTGTTTGGCGCGCGCAGCTTCGTGGTGAAGCAGGGCGACCTCGTGATTGGCGACGAACTGCGCGCCCATGCGGTGACGGTGTCGGCGGATGGCGGCAGCCTGACCGTGAACGGCAAGGTCGACGCCAGCGGCACGTCGCCGGGCAGCATCCGGCTGGCCGCGCGCGACAACCTGACGATTGCTGGCGGCGCGCTGCTGGACGCCCACGCGACGACGCTGGACGTGGACGGCTACGGCCAGCCCATCGACGCGACGAACCGCGCCACCGTGGCGCTGTCAGCGGCCGGCGGCACGCTGACGCTGGCGCCCGGCGCGCACGTCGACCTGCGCTCGGCCGATGCCGTGGCGCGCGGCCGGCTGGTGCTCGATGCCGGCCGGGCCGGATCGGCCACGGCCAACGACATGCGCATCGAAGCGTCGGGGCCGATCACCGTGGATGGCGCGGCCAGCATCGCGGTGCAGGGCTTCTGGCGCTACGACAACGCGCCGGCGGACCCCGTGCCGACGCTCGACGGCCGGACCAACCAGATCGTCACGCAGGCGTACCTCGATTTGCTGCACCAGGACAGCCTGGCGTTCATCGATGGCGCCCAGCGCAACGCCGGCCTGCAGGCGCGGCTGGCCGGCCTGCGCAGCTATGGCGCGGCCTATCACCTGCGGCCCGGCGTGGAGATCGCCAGCCGCACGGCCAACGGCAACCTGACCGTCAGCGGCGACGTGGACCTTTCCGGCTACCGCTACGGCCCCAACGCCACCAGCGTGCGCGGCAGCGGCGAGCCGGGTGCCCTTGTGCTGCGCGCGGGCGGCGACCTGAACATCTTCGGCAGCATCACCGACGGCTTTGCGCCGCCCGTTGCCACGCCCGACGATGCCAACTGGAAGCTCGCGGCCGGCGTGGAGCCGTCGCGCGGCGAGCTGGTGCTGCCGGTGGCCGTGACGCTGCGCGGCGCCACGTCGGGCGTGGTGACATCGTTCACCAACGTCAATGGCGCGCTCGGCTTCGACATCCCGGTGCGGGCCACGGGGTTGAAGGCCGGCGTGGAAGTGCCCACGCGCGTGGCGCTGAACGCGGCCGCGACGATTCCGGCCGGCACCACGCTGCGCGCCGCCGTGCGCAATCCAGACGGCAGCGTGCGCTTTGCGGCCGGCACGGTGATCGCGCAGGCCACCAGCCTGACGCGCGGCAGCCAGCTCGACGCCGGCACGGTGCTGCCCGTGCTGCTGCAGGTGCAGGCGTTCACGGTGCCCGCCGGCACGCCGCTGTCGATCTTCTCCGGCGCGGCCAGCCTGGCGGCCAACGTGCAGGTGCCCTCCGGCACCAAGCTGCCGCCGGGCATCAACCTGCAATTCGCCAATGCGGCGGGTACCGGCACAGTGGCCAGCATCGACCTGCGGCCGACGGTGGCGGGCAGCCAGGGCCGGCTGTGGGCGGTGGCGCCGATGCTGGCGGCGGGTTCGGACTCGTGGTCGATGCGGCTGGCGGGCGGCGCGGATACGGCTTCGGCCGACACGCGCACGCTGCAGGCCGCCAGCGGGCTGGGCGGCGCGGGCAGCATCCGGCTGTCGGACTATCACTACACATCGATCCGGAGCACGGTCAGGCAGCCCGTGTTCAGCGTGGTCCGTACCGGCACCGCCGACCTGGACATGCTGGCCGGCGGCGACGTCTTCCAGGCCACGCCCTACGGCGTCTATACCGCGGGCACGCAGGCAGCCGGCATCGGCGCCAATGGCAGCGACCCGTTCAACCTGGCGCGGGGCGCCAGCAACGGGTCGGTGCTGGGCGCGGGGGTGGCGGCGGGCTACGAGGCGCTGGTCGGCAACGGCAACTACCAGGCCTGGTATCCGCAGCGCGGCGGCGACGTGCGGGTTGCCGCGCAGGGCGACCTGCGGGGCGACCTGATCGGGACGCAGAATGCCGGTCCGCTTGCCGGCATGGTGGCGAGCAACCTGATCGGCAACTGGCTGTGGCGGCAGGGCGGCGACGAGATCGGCCAGCGCACGGCCTGGTGGATCAACTTCGGCACGTATGCGCAACCGTATGGCGTCGATGCGCCGGGCAGGAACGCGCAGGTCATCGGCTTTACCGGCATCGGCGCGCTGGGCGGCGGCAATGTGCGGGTCGATGTCGGCGGCAATGCCGGCGTGCTGTCCGACCGCGGGAACAGCGAGGTCCTGCGCAGCAGCGGGCTCAACATCGTATCGGGCGGCAGCGGACGGGTGGTCGACGGCGCGCTCGTGCAGACCGGCGGGGGCCGTCTCGACGTCCGCATCGGCGGGGCCTGGAACCCGGGGCAGACGCTGTCGCAGGGTGCTGGCGACCTGACGAATGCGCCGGACCTGTCTGGCTCGGTGGTCAATCTGCGCGGCAACACCGTGCTGGCGGCGGCGTCGGTGGGGTATGTGTCCGGGACGGGCGGCACGGATCCCTCGGACCCGCGCTGGCAGGGTACCGCCCCCAGGCTGATCGATCCGACGATTGGCGGCGGCATCTACGTCGCACCGGGCGATGGAGAGGTCGCCGTGACGACGCGCGGCGACCTGGTGCTGACCGGCGCCCTGGACCCGGGACGCGCCCGGCTGGCGAGCACCACACCGTTCCAGGCGCAGGGCCGGGCCTTTGCGGGCGGCGGCTACAGCTGGTTCTCGCTGTGGACCGACCGCAGCGGCCTGTCGCTGGCGTCCAGCGGCGGGAACGTATCGCCCATCCAGATGCAGCGGGGCCCGGCCTCGCTGTCGGGCGGCTTCGATACCGACGGCGGCTATCTCTATCCGGGCGCCCTGCGTGTGGAGGCCGCGAGCGGCAGCATCTTCTATGGCAAGAGCGACGCTTCGGAAACCCGCGCGTTGCTGCTGGCGCCCACGCGCTTGGGCACCCTGGAAATGCTGGCGGCCGGCGATATCCGCGCGCGGGACTTTCCGGTCAACGTGTCGGGGGCCGACCCCGCCATGCTGCCGACGCCGTTCCATCCGGCCTTCGAGGCACGGTCCGGCGACAGTACGGTCGGGATCGTGACCAACGTGGCGTCGTCGGGCGGCGCCTCGGTCAATGCCCGCCGCAACTGGCTCTTCACGTACCAGCCGAACACCTACAAGGCCCCCGGCGACGATGGCGCGCGCGACCCGCTGCGCTTCTATGCCGTCGATGGCGACGTGGTGGGGCTGCGCACGGGGCAGATCGTGTCCTTCGGCGGCAATGCGGTGACGCCCGGCGACACCTGGTATGTCGGTAGCCGTCCGGTGTGGGTGCAGGCCGGCCGCGACGTCGTGGGCGCTGGCACCCGGCCGGGCCAGGTGGCCGGGTCCGGACTGCCGGGCAGCACGTACACCGGCAACCTGTTCGTCCACGCCGCACCGCACGACATCTCGGTGGTGTCGGCGGGCCGCGACATCGTGCAGTCGAGCTTCAACGTGGCGGGGCCCGGGCTGCTGGAGGTGCGCGCCGGGCGCAACCTGTACCAGGCGGACAAGGGATCGATCGAAAGCCTGGGCGCCATCGTCAACGTCGATCCGGCCAACCGCTCGGGCGGGGCGTCGATCGTCGCCATGGCCGGCGTGGGCGCCAGCGGCCCGGACTACGGCGCGTTCGCGCGTCGCTATTTCTCGGCCGGCAACGCGGCCGACGCCGCCTACGGGCTTGACGATCCGGCCAACGCGGGCAGGGTGGCCCGGACCTACGAGAAGGAACTGGCCGCATGGCTGGCGGCCCGCTACGGCGAGGGCGGCACCGGCGGGGCGGTCGAGCGCTTCCTGGCGCTGTCGCCGGCCGAGCAGGGCATCTTCGTGCGCGAGGTCTACTTCAACGAGCTGCGCGCGAGCGGCCGCGAGTACACGGATGCGTCCGGCCGGCGCGCGGGCAGCTACCTGCGCGGGCGCCAGGCCATCGCCACGCTGTTCCCGGCCCAGGACGGCCGGGGCAATGCCATTGCCTACGACGGCGACATCACGCTGTTCGGCGGCTCGGGCATCCGCACGGACTTCGGCGGCCATGTCGAGACGCTGACGCCAGGCGGCCGGACCGTGATCGGCGTGGAAGGCGTGGTGCCGCCGGCATCGTCGGGCCTGCTGACGCAGGGCACCGGCGATATCCGGATGTACTCGCGCGACAGCATCCTGCTAGGCCTGTCGCGCATCTTCACCACGTTCGGCGGCGACATCACGGCGTGGTCGGCCACGGGCGACATCAACGCCGGGCGCGGGGCCAAGACGACGGTGGTGTTCTCGCCGCCGCGGCGCCTCTATGACGACGTGGGCAATGTCACGCTGTCGCCCACGGTGCCCAGCACCGGCGCCGGCATCGCCACGCTCAATCCGATTCCGGAGATCGCGCCCGGCGACATCGACCTGATTGCGCCGCTGGGCACCATCGACGCGGGCGAGGCAGGCATCCGCGTCTCGGGCAACGTCAACCTGGCGGCGCTGCAAGTGGTGAACGCGGCAAACATCCAGGTACAGGGCAAGGCAACCGGGCTGCCGGCCATGGCCAGCGTCAACGTCGGTGCGCTGACGTCGGCCAGTGCCGCGGCAAGCGCGGTGAACCAGGCGGCCGAAGACCTGGCCCGCCAGCAGACGGCCAATGCGAAGGAACGCATGCCGTCGGTCGTGTCGGTCCAGGTGCTCGGTTTCGGGGAGGGCGGGCAATAGCGCGCACGCGATTCAATCATTCATGAACGGACGAGGAGTTTGAAGTGGCGATCGATTTGATGCAGTACAACGGTGTCGAGATTCAGGCGGGAAACTACGCCTACCTGTTCAGCCCGCCCGTTGACAACGGCGACGGGACATGGACCTTGCCGGCCCAGAGCAATGACTACAGTGCCGACATTCCGCGCGAGATGGCCGGTGGCATCGAGCGGGGGCCCATCACGCTCACCATCACTGACGCGGGGAACGGAACCTACAACTTCAGCATCGATACCACCTATCTGAACGGCCCCATGGCCGGGCCGCAACACTACCTGCAGATGACCGGCGTTCGGGTGGTGGCGACCAGCGCCGATGCCATCGTGCTCGTCAACAACTTTGGCGAGTACATCCTGCTGACGACCGATGACATGTACGTCAATGAGGAAAACGGGCTGGGCTACATGCCGGCCAACACCGTGCTGGACAACGCAGGCCAGCCGGCTTTCGAGCCGCCTGCTCCCTGCTTTGCGGCGGGCACCCGGCTTGCGACGGTGGGTGGCACGATTGCAGTCGAAGCGCTGAAGGAAGGAGACGTCGTGCTGACGGCTGCCGGGCAGGCGCGCGAAGTACGGTGGATCGGCCACAGCCACGTGAACTGCGCCCGCCATCCGCGCCCCTGGGAAGTCTTGCCGATCCGCATCAAGGCGCATGCGTTTGCCGACGGCCGCCCGGCGCGTGACCTGGTCGTGTCGCCCGGCCATGCGATCTATGTCGAAGGCGTGCTGATCCCGGCGGGCTTCCTGCTCAACGGCGCCACCATCGTGCAGGAAAGCGTGCAGACGGTGGACTACTACCACGTCGAACTCGATGCCCACGACGTGCTGCTGGCCGAAGACCTGCCGTGCGAAAGCTACCTCGATGACGGCAACCGCAACGCCTTTGCCAATGCTGGCCAGCACGCCGCGCTGCACGGCCGCCTGGATCCGCAAAGCTGGGAGAACGCCTGCGCCCCGTGCGTGATGGCGGGCCCGCAACTGGTGGAGGTGCGCCACATGCTGCTGGACTGCGCCATCGCGCTTGGCTACCGGCGCGAGACCGACGCGGACCTGCACCTGACGGTGGAAGGCGCCCGCATGCAGTCACTGCACGGCCATGGCCAGCGCCAGTGGTTCGTCGTCCCGGCCGGCACCGGCGAGGTGGCGCTGGCCTCGCGCAGCGGCGTGCTGGCACAGTTGTTCGCCGACGCGCAGGACGGGCGCGAGCTGGGCGTGTGCATCAGCGAGGTGCGTGTGAACGGCCAACCGCTGCCGCTGGACGGCGATGCGTTCGCGCAGGGGTTCTATCCGCTGGAGACGCAGGGCGCCACGCCGTGGCGCTGGACGAACGGCAACGCCCGGCTGGCGCTGCCGGCCAGCGATGCACCGGCCATGATCGAGATCACCACCGTCATGCAGATGGTGTCGTGGCAGGCGCCGGCGCTGCATGTCGCGCGCATGGCCGCCTGACGCCTGGCTGCCCTCTCCCGCACGGCGGGGGAGGGCGGGGGTGGGGCGGGGGTGGGGCGAAAGACCCGCCTTTCGGCCGCGATTCCGGCCCTGGTTCACACGATAAGAAAAACCCCGCCACGCCTTGCGGTGCGCGGGGTTCTTGCCGTTGGCAGGCGCCCCCGTGCGGAGGCGCCTGCCGTCAGACCATCAGCGACCGGCCTTGCCAGCGCAGGCGGTGGCGTTGCCGATGTTCAGGTTCAGCGAGTTGTTGTTGGCCAGCAGGTTGCCACGGATGGCGTCGACAATCGCGGTCGGCAGCGGTGCGAAGCCGTTGCCGTTGATGCGATTGACCTGAGCCGACGTGTAGTTCGTGTGCGCATCCAGGAACGCCAGGATCTTGCTCCGGACGTTCGCATCGGCGTAGCACTGAACGTGGTCGAGGAACGTGAAACCGACGATCGGGTAGCCCGAGGCGGGGTTCGCCACGGTCGGCGCCCAGCTTGCCGGCAGGGCCAGGTTCGCGCCCAGCGTGGCCGTCGACAGGCCAGCCGTGGTGTTGGCGGCGGTCGGGGTGTACGACACGCCGTTGTTCTTGTTGGTCAGACGCGCAGCCGGCAGGTTCTTGGTCGCAACCGTCGACGAAGGGGCCAGGGTGGCATTGATGTAGTCCGGGCTCAGGTAGCCGATGGCGTTGCCCAGCGAATCTACGGCGTCGCGCACGCCGCCGCTGCCCGTGGCGGCCGAGAAGTTGCTCGGCACGCCGCCCGGGAAGTTGTTGGCGAACGTGGTGCCGGCCGTGAAGGCCACGTTGGAGTTGCCCGAGGTGCCCGTGGTGCAGACCGCAGCCAGGTGGCGCGTCAGGATTTCCGTCGTGCCGCTGCTGTCGCCGCGATACACGACCTTGATGGCCGTGCCGGCCGGGAAGCCTGCGTTGATGGCGTTCCAGTCGTTGATCTTGCCCGAGAAGATGCCGCAAAGCTGGTCGGTGCTCAGCGTCAGGTTCGCCAGGCCGTTCTTGAACGGAATGCCGACGGCCGTGGCCACGGACGGCATTTGCACCAGCGGGCCGGCGGCGGCGGTGTTGAAGTTGCTGATTTCGGTCGACGACAGCACCGAGTCGCTGCCGGCAAAGTGCACGACGGTGTCGTTGCGGCCGGTGGCGGTGTTGAAGGCGGCCGGGTTGTTCGTCAGCAGGGCCGTCTTGCCGGCGCCGCTACCCGTGGAGGCGTACGAGTAATCGGCCGGGAACTGCTGGATTTCCTGCTTGTACAGGAATTCGGGCAGCGTGGCGCCACCACCGACGACGGTCTGGGCCATGACGGCGGTCGCCGAGAAAGCGGCGGCCGCGCAAGCGGCCTGGATCAGTGCGTGCTTCAGTTTCACAGTGCAACTCCCTGTTGGGTGGAAAGCATGGAATGGATGACATGCATGACTGGTGAAGCCGCGGGTGACGCTGCTGTGGCGTCATGCCCGCAGACGGCATTCTTGGCAACAGCGATGAAAGCCCACGGATGGCACTGTGAAGAGATGACGAAACTGGCTCATGCCATTTCGTTATGTTGACGCGCGCCGGCCGGCCCTGCGGAGCATGAGGCGGACGGCGGACGAAGGCGGGGTGCGCCGGATGCGGGGGGCGCGGCCCCTGTATGACCGGAGCGGGGCGGATGTGTTTCGCGATATTCGCAGATTCGGTCACGGCCGCGCAAATCCTGCTTTGTAACGTGGCACACATCGCCGGCCACGACGCCCGCGAGCACAACAACTGCATTCCGGCTTCGACTCAGGGGAGCGGCTGTGGCCCATCGACGTTTCGACAGGCACACGCCCATGAAACTCGCATTGCATCCGGTAGACGCGCGCATGATCTCGGTCCAGGCCTATCTCGACGAGTACGGCGCCCGGGCCCTGCAGGGGGAGGCCCCGCAGCCGCGCTGCCCGCTGTGCCACCGCGCGCTGTTGCTGATCGGCGCGCTCAGTACCCGCATTCGCCCGCGCTTCAGCCATGGCGCGAACTGCCGCCTGCCGTGCCCGCTGGTGCGGCACGGCGACCTGCCCGACGGGCTGCGGATCGACCCGTCGCCGGACGTCCACGTGTCGGTGGCCCAGCGCCACGCCTATGTCTCGCGCTGGGAATGGCATCTGCAGCGGATGCGGCGTGACGACCTGCTGCCATCGATGCCGGTCGAGCGCTTCCTGTCGCTGGCCGAACTGGCCAAGCAGGGCGGGCTCTGGCGCCAGGCCGGGCTGCACCCGGCGCTGGTGCCGTACCTGCAACTGGCGATGGCGGGCTTCCTGCCCGGCGAACGCGGCACGCGGCATGGCGGCAGTTCCGTGCGGTTCTGGTTCGACGGATCGGCCGGCAGCGTGGCGGACGTGCAGGCGCTGCGCGACCCCGCGCCGCGCTTCTACAAGGCGTACTACGCCCGGCCGCGCCTGGCCACGGTGCCGTCGCAGCACCACATGTTCCACCTGGAGGAGGTAGCGCTGGACCTGGGCTTCCTGGCCGGGCCGCGCCCCGGGATGCCGGCCGCCGATGTCGAGGCGTGCTGGGCGTGGCTGTCCGGACGGGGATCGTGATGCCGCGCCAGCGCGGTGCGGCCGTGGTCACGGCGCTGCTGGTGGTGGCGCTGTGCGTGACGCTGGTGACGACGATGTTCGTGCAGCAGCAGGCGTCCACGCGCGCCGTGGAATCGCGCCGGCTGCGGGCGCAGGGCGAGGCCATGCAGGACGCGATCACGGCGTGGGCGGTGGCCGTCGTGCAGGAAAGCGGCACGCAGTCGTCGATTGATCATCTGCGCCAGCGCTGGGCCGAGCCACGGCCGCCGGCGCCGCTGGCGGCGTGGATCGGCGCGGCGGCGGCATCGCATGCCACGCTGTCCGGCGCCGGGGACATCGAGGTAGGCGCCGAGATCGAGGATGCGCAGGGGCGCTTCAACCTGATGACGCTGGTCACGGCCGCCAGCCTGTCCGAGCCGCCCGGCGTGAGCGCCGTGGGCGTGCAGGCGTACCGGCGGTTGCTGGCGTCGCTGTCGCTCGACACCAGCCTGGCGGCGCCGACGGCGGACTACATCCTGCGCACACTGCGTCCCGACGGCCCGCTGCCGCTGCTGCGCGCCGCGGACCTGCGCGCCGTGCGGGGCTATACGCCGCAGGCGGTCGCCCGGCTGGCGCCGTTCGTCGTGGCGCTGCCCGAGCCGACGTCGCTGAACATCAATACGGCCGGGCCGGAACTGCTGGCGGCGTTCGTGCCGGGGCTGACGGTGTCGCAGGCCAGCACGCTGATTGCCGATCGCGATCGTGCCTACTGGCGCGGCGTGAGCGACCTGTCGCTGCGGGCGGCGGCGATGACGCCGGCGGGCGGCGAACTCCAGGGCCTGATGCTGGACGCGGGCAGCCACTACTTCATCGTGCATGGAACGGTACGCAGCGGGCGCGCCGTGCGCCGCGTGCAGGCGCTGTTGTACCGCAGCGGCATCGGCGTGGCGGTGCGCACGCGCGTGCTCTGGGTGCGCGAGCCGGACGACGCGGCGCCATGACGCCCGCCCCGGCACCGGCCTAGCGCTGCGCCGCCGCGATGACGCGCCGGTAGGCGCTCGGCGGCGCGCCCGCCAGGACGACGACCTCGATGCCGCCCACGGCGTTGCGCGGCTGCGTGGGCGCGGTGCCGGGCGGGGCGGCCGGGGGCTTGCGCTCGCCATCGGTGGCGGCCCAGCCGCGCCGCGCGCCATCGGACAGCCAGCCGCGCACCTGCATGCCGGCGGCGCGGCCGACCAGCGCCTGCCGCTCGACCGGCGCGGCCGACAGGGCGGCGCGTGCCTCGGCACGGCTGGCCAGCGGCGGCGACAGTTCGCGCCAGAGTACGCCCTCGGCGCTGCGGTAGCGCACGGCCTGCCAGCGCGGCGGACCCTCGCCATCGGCGCTGCCGTCCGCGCGGCGCACGATGCGGAGTTGCGTGGCGTCGAAGGCGATGGCGTGGGCGCCGAGGTCGGCGTCGGGCACCGCATCGGCCAGGTCGATGGCGAGCTGGTCGAACAGGCGGTCGGCCTCGCGCAGGTCGGTCATCGTGTCGACCACACCCTGCTGGCCGCGGATGATGCCGGTCAGCGCGCGATAGGACATCAGCGCCACGATGGCCAGCAGCGCCACGGCGATCACCATTTCGATCAACGTGAATCCGCGCGGCTTCATCGGGGCAGTACCTGGGCAAGCTGCGCCAGCCGCGTGCCGGCGTCGCCGGACCGGTAGACGGTTACGGTCACCAGCAGCAGGCGCGGGTCGCTGGTGGCCATCACGCTTTCCTCGCAGTCGAGCGCCACCGGGCCCTGGTCGCAGCCGAAACGGCGCGTGCCCGGCGCGGGCGGCGCGGCGGCCAGGCGCAGCTCGGCCAGCCGGTTCGCGGCGCTCCAGCCGGCCACGGTGCGGGCGCGCAGCGCGTCGCTGCTGTCGGCCATCATGCCGGCGGCGCGCATGCAGGCGCCCAGTGCCACGGCGACGATCACCAGCGCCACCAGCACCTCGATCATCGTGAAGCCGGCGCGGTCATTGCACGGCATAGCGGCCCGGCGCGAGGGTGACGATGCGTACCGTTGCGCCGTCGCGTTGCAGCAGGATGTCGAGCGTCGGCTCCACGGCCTCGCGCCCGAACAGGATGCGGGCGCCGCCGCTCTGCACCGGCGCACCGGGCTGCGACACCTGCAGCGCGGCCAGCGGCGTGCCCCAGGAACCGGGCATGAGCGTGTCGTCGCGCAGCGGCAGCCAGCGCGAGCCGTCGCGGATCAGGAACCGCCACGACCGCGCATCGGCTTCCCAGGCAATCGGCGCGCCGCGCAGCCGGGCCTCGTCGTGCGCGCCCTGCATCAGCCAGATCAGCCGCTGCGCTTGCTGCGCCAGTAGCTGGCCGGGACTGGGCTGGGCGTTGACGGCCACCATGCCGCTGACCACGCCGACGATCACGATGACCACCAGCAGTTCCAGCAGCGTGAACCCGCGCGGACGCCGGGCGCGGCTTTTCCCGGTGGCCGACGTCGGCATCGTGGCCGCGCCCGCCGGGCTGGCCGTCCACGTCAGGGCGTTACGCAGGCGGCCCATCTAGCGCACCATCTGGTTGATTTCGAGGATCGGCATCAGCACGGCCAGTACGATCATCAGCACCATCAGCCCCATGCCCAGGATCAGCGCGGGTTCCAGCAGGCCGGTGATGAACATGGTGCGCCGCTCAAGCTGGCTGGCTTCGCCCTGCGCGGCGCGCTCCAGCATGTCGGGCAGATTGCCGGTGGCCTCGCCGGAACGGATCAGGTGGATCAGCACGGGCGGGAACCGGTTGGTCACGGCCAGTGCGCGGGCCAGCGACGTGCCTTCGCGCACGCGCGAGATGGCGTCTTCGACCGTGGCGCGCAGCGCGACGTTGTTCAACGTCTCGCCGGCGGCCTGCAGCGCGCGCAGGATCGGCACGCCGGCGCTGGTCAGGATGGCCAGCGTGCTGGCAAAGCGCGCGGTGTTGTAGCCGCTCACGAGCTTGCCCAGCAGCGGGGCGGTCAACAGCCAGACGTGCCAGCGATGGCGCGGCCCGGGCTGCGCGAGGAAGCGCCGCACGGTCCAACCCAGCGCCACCACGCCCAGCGCGGCGGCCCAGCCCCATTCGCGCGCGAAATCGCTGCAGGCCAGCATGATTTCGGTGATCAGCGGCAGCTTCTGCCTGGTGGTGGTGAACACGCCCACCACCTGCGGGACCACGTAGGTCAGCAGGAACACGACGATGCCGAACGCCACCACGGTGACCACGGCCGGGTACGTGAAGGCGAGCTTGATCTTCTGCGTGAGCGCGTTGCGGCTTTCCACGTAGTCGGCCAGCCGGTTCAGCACCAGGTGCAGCTTGCCGCTGTGCTCGCCGGCGGACACCAGCGCGCGGTAGATGTCCGGGAAGTCGCGCGGATGCTGCTGCAGCGCGCTGGACAGCGACTGGCCGCCCACCACGTCGGCCCGGATGGCGCTCAACAACTGCCGCATGTAGCTGCGTTCGGCCTGGTCGGCCAGCGCGGCCAGCGCCTCGTTGAGCGGCAGCCCGGCGGTCAGCAGGCTCGACAGCTGCCGCGTGAAGAGGGCCTGCTCCTGCGCGCCGAGCCGGGGCGAGAACAGGGTCATCTGCTGCCCGGCCGCCGTGGCCAGCGGCAGCACCTTGAGCGGCGTCAGCCCCCGCGTGCGCAACTGGCCGCGCGCGGCCTTGCTGCCCTCGGCGTCCAGCACGCCGCGATGCACCTTCCCCCCCAGATCGACAGCTTCATAGCGGAATGCGGGCACGCTGGGCTCCTGGTTGGTCGGGGCGGCTAACCCCACCAACATATCGGCCCACTGCGGCACAACCGTGGCGGCAAAGGGGCAGGTTTTGCCATCGAACCATCACGCACGGCGCGGGCGCGAACGCCGGGCCACAAAATATTCCAATTGCGTGCGAAAGAAATGTCAGGAATCTGAGACATTGCCCCCCGTGCCGGGGGTTGGCCGCCGGGGCCGGGGAGGGGACGGCCGCCAGGGGATTGGCGGCGCGGGGCGTGCCGTTCAGTTGCTGCCGAAGTCGCCGGGCAGCGTGCCCTGGTCTGCCAGGTTTGCCTTGCTTTCGGCCAGCAGCGTCATCACTTCCCGCCACCATGCGGCCGACACCAGGTAGGCGTGCGGCCGTTGGTGCCGGATGACCAGTACCGGCTGTTCCTGCGCGGCCTCAAGGGCCCTCGACGGGTTAGAACTGAACTTCGTCACGTTCATGACCCATTGGTTTTCCGTCATTTGCATTTATCCCTTTTATTGCGACGAAACAGGCGACTGCCGGGCTGACCGGCAGGAGCAAGGGGGGTCCGTGAAGATGGAATGGCCGCTTGGCTAGCCGTGACAAAGCGCGTCCGCTGCAAGCGTGCGGGCGCGTTGGCTGCGTATGGTTGGAATGGCGGCTCAGACGCGAAAAATGGACTGCCTCGCGCTCCCTGGCCGTGCACGCCTTGCGAGACGTGAGCGCTTCATCAAACTGCCTCCCGGTAAAGCGCTCGGTGCGTGCAAGGGGCCAGGTCGCAGTCGATGCTATGTGAGGTCCGTGTCGGAATCGTTACACGATCTGGACATTCATTGCCATTTTCATTACCCAATTGCCGGCGGCGTCCGGTGGCGCTGGCGTTGCGTGGCACCAGTCCCCACCGACGAAGGGGAGGGCATTGTTACGTTATCGGCGGGGCCCCACGGCGGGCATGAACGTCACCCGTTCGGGTGGCCGCTGCGCCTGCGCCGACGTGCCGAAGGTGTTGCCCATGCGGTTGGCCGTGGCCGAATAGTTGAACAGGCCGAGCTGGTTCGATGGGCGGCCGGCCGCCTGCTCGCCCGGCGTCGCGGCGTCGGGCGGGCGCTGCGCCTGCACCCCGCGCGCCAGCCGCTCGTTCAGGCAATCGAGCGCTGGCGCGCGTTGTCCATTGACTTCGACGCTGACGCACGCAGCGCCGTGTTGCGCGTCGGCAATCTGCCCAGATTCCGCAACAACCACGTCACCGTGCGCCGCAAGAATCGCCGCCATTGCAAATCCCAGAAGTTTTTTCAACGCTGTGCTCCGTGGTAAAGGCCAGGACCGTCGTTGAGCGAACGCTACCGGAGGCTCCTTGCCATGCGCAAGCTGCAGTTGAGACATATTCGCGTTGGCGTGGCGTTCCACGCCGGCACCGCCGTGCTGTGTGCCGCGCTGGCAACGTCCGCGATGGGCGCCGACAAGGTGGTGGCGCGCAGCGGCAGTGCCACTGTGACCCAGGACGAGCTGGAAACGTTCCTGCGCGGCCTGGACGCCCCCGCGCGCCAGCGCCTTGCAGCCGACAAGGCACTGCTGGAGCGGCTGGTGCAGGGCCGCCTGGCGCAGAAGACCGTGCTGGCCGAAGCCGAGGCCAAGGGCTGGGCGAAGAAGCCTGACGTGGCCGCCATGGCGCGCGACGCCGGCCAGCAGGTGGTGGTGCGCAGCTATCTGGAATCGATCTCGCAGGCGCCGCAGGGCTACCCGTCCGACGCTGAGCTGCAGGCCGCCTACGACGCCAACAAGGCGGCATTCACGGCGCCGAAGGCGTGGCACATCGCGCAGATCTTCGTGGCGGCCACCGGCGACGACGCGGCCGTGACCAAGGCGCGCAAGGATGCCGACGACCTGGCCCGGCAGGCGCGTGGTGGCGACTTTGCCGCGCTGGCCCGGGCCCGCTCGCAGGAGCCGCGCTCGGCCGCCAGCGGCGGCGACACCGGCTGGGTATCCGAGGCCGAGATGATTCCCGAGATCCGCGCGGCGGTGGCTGGCATGAAGCCGGGCGCGGTGTCCGATCCGGTGCGCACGCCCAACGGCTTCCATGTGCTGAAGCTGCTGGAGGTGCGCGAGGCGGGCCTGCGTCCGCTGGCCGAGGTGCGCGACCGGCTGCGCGCCACCATGCGCCAGCAGTACGAGGCCGACGCCGCCCAGCAGTACCTGCGGCAGCAGGTCAGCGCGCAGGGCGCCAACGCCATCGACAAGGCCGCGCTGGACAGCGTGATTTCCGCCGTGCGCTGACAGCGCCCGCATCCACAAAGAGGGCAGGTATGGAAATGTCCCGGCAACACGGGATCGGGGAGCGCTCGCGCCTGTCGCGTGCGGCGATGCTGCTGATCATGCTGGCGCACGCCGGCGCCGCCGCCGCGCAGGCCGCGCCGGCCCGCTTCGACGTCAACGAGTACGTGGTGCGCGGCAACACGGTGCTCGATGCCGTGGAGATCGAGACGTCGATCGAGCCGTTCCTGGGCCCCGACCGTTCCGTCGACGACGTCCAGGCCGCGCGCGCCGCGCTGGAAAAGCGCTATCAGGACCGCGGCTACCAGTCCGTCGTGGTGGAACTGCCCGAGCAGCGCGTGACCGGCGGCGTGGTGGTGTTGCAGGTGGTGGAAACCCGCGTGGGCCGGCTGCGCGTGGTGGGTGCCGAGCATTACTCGCCCGCCATGGTGCGTGACGCCGTCCCGTCGCTGGCCGAAGGCGGCGTGCCGGACTTCAACGCCGCGCAGCAGCAGCTCACGAGCCTGAACACCACGCCCAACCGGCAGGTGGTGCCGATGGTGCGGCCGGGGTCGCTGCCGCAGACGGTCGATGTCGAACTGAAGGTGGAAGACCACAACCCGCTAGGCGGCAGCGTGTCGCTGAACAACGACCACAGCGTCGATACCCACGCGCTGCGGGCGTCGGCCACGCTGAGCCACGACAACCTCTGGCAGCGCGGCCACCAGGCGTCGGTCACGTTCTTTGGCGCCCCGCAGGCGCTCAGCGAGGCGCGGGTCTGGTCGTTCAGCTACCTGGCGCCGTTCCGGAACTCGCCGTTCAGCGTGCAGGCCACCGGCTATACGTCGGACAGCAACGTGGCAACGGTGGGCGGCACCAGCGTGCTCGGCAACGGCTACGCGGTGGGGCTGCAGGGCAACTACGCGCTGCCGCAGACCGGTGACTGGACCGGCTCGGTCGGGCTGGGGTTCGATTTCAAGGACCTCAAGGAAAAGGTCTCGCTGGGCGGCAGCAGCTCGGACGTGCCGATCCACTACGTGCCGATGACGCTGTCGTTCAACGGCTACCGCTTCAGCGAGCGCTCGCAGAGCGCACTGGCGCTGTCCGCGGTGATGGGCACCGGCATCGGCAGCGGCGCGCAGGACTTTGGCGCCAAGCGCTACCGCGCGTCGCCCGATTTCATGTACCTGAAGGCCGATGGCTCGCACACGCAGACGCTCGGCAGCGGCGCGCAGCTCTACGCGCGCGGCGCGGCGCAGGTCTCGTCGGGGCCGCTGGTATCGAGCGAGCAGTTCGCGGCCGGCGGCGCCACCAGCGTGCGCGGCTATTACTCGGCCGAGGCCACGTCCGACAACGGCGTGCTGGGCTCGCTGGAGGTGCGATCACCGTCGTACGCGGACTGGCTCTGGGCCGGCGTGGACGAATGGCGCGTCTACGGCTTCCTGGACGCCGCCACGCTGCGCCTGAAAGACCCGCTGCCCGAACAGCGCCGCAGCTACACGCTGCTGGGCGTGGGCTTTGGCACCAGCTTCCGGATGTACCGCGCGGTCACCGGCAAGCTCGATTTCGGCTGGCCGCTGCGCGACGCGCAACGGACCGAAGCCGGCTCCCTGACCGTCAATTTCAATGTCCGCGCCAATTTCTGATGCGCCCGCAAGGTGCGCGACGGAGCCCTGTCATGCGTAAACTGCTTCTCTCCCTGGCCCTCGCCGCCGGCCTGCTGCCGCAGGCGGCGCAAGCGTGGTGGCAACAGGAATGGTCCTACCGCAAGCCCGTTTCGGTCGATACCACGCCGAACGGCGCCAACATCGCCGAACCGCTCGGGCGCGTGCCGGTGCTGGTGCGGCTGCATGCGGGCAACTTCCAGTTCGACGGCGTGCACGAGAAGGGCGCCGACCTGCGCTTCGTGGCCGCCGACGACAAGACGCCGCTTGCCGCCCAGGTCGAACAGTTCGACCCGCTGCTCGGCATGGCGCTGGTGTGGGTCGACGTGCCGGCCGTGGCCGGCGGTGCGCGCCAGGACCTGTGGATGTACTACGGCAACCAGAAGGCCACGCCGGGTGGTGGCGCCGCGTCGCCGTTCGATGCCGACTACACGGCCGTCTACCACTTCGATGGCGCGTCGGGCACGGCACCGGCCGATGCCACCGCGTACCACAACAACGCCCAGGGCGGCGTGGCGGTGGGCGAGGGGCTGATCGGCCAGGCGGCGAAGCTCGACGGCAAGCAGGGCATGGCGCTGCCTGCCAGCGAATCGCTGAAGGTTGGCCCGGGCGGCGCGCTGACGATGGGCGCCTGGATCCGCACCGACGCCAATGCCAGCGGCGCGCTGTTCGTGCGGCGTGACGCCGGCAATGCACTGGTCGTGGGGCTGGCCAATGGCGTGCCGTACGTGCGGCTGGGGGCGCAGCAGGCCGCCGCGCAGCAGGCCATCGGCGCGCAGCAGTGGACCCACGTGGCCGTCGCGGCCGGCAACGGCGAGATCGCGCTGCTGGTCAACGGCAAGGAAACCGCGAAGCTGGCGGCGGCGCTGCCGGCGCTGACCGGCCCGGCCACGGTGGGCGCCGATCCGTCCGGCGACCAGCCCGCCCTGGTGGCGGACGTCGACGAACTGCGCGTCTCGCGCGTGCGCCGGCCCACGGCGCTGCTGGCCGCCGAGGCGGCCATGCAGGGCAGCGAGTCGAAGCTGGTGGCCTACGGGCCCGACGAGAAGCAGGCCGGCGGCGGCTTTGGCGAGATCGGCTTCATCCTGACAAACGTGCCGGTCGATGCCTGGGTCGTGATCGGCCTGCTGGCGATCATGTCGGTGCTGTCGTGGTGGGTGACCTATACCAAGGCAACCTATGTGGGCCGGGTGTCGCGCGCCAATGACGCCTTCATGGAGCAGTTCCGCAAGATCGGCCACCGGCTCGAAGCGCTGGCCGAGGCGATACCGGCCAACGCGGCGCTGGAGCGCACGATGCGCGATTCGAGCCTGTACCGCCTGTACCAGGTGGCGGTGAACGAACTGCGCACCCGGCGCCAGCAGGAGGGCACGCAGACCGTGACCACCGAGACGATCGAGGCGATCCGCGCATCGATGGACGCCACCCGGGTGCGCGAGAACCAGCGGCTGAACCGCGGGCTGGTGCTGCTGACGATCTCGATCTCGGGCGGCCCGTACCTGGGCCTGCTGGGCACGGTGGTCGGCATCATCCTGGTGTTCGCGGCCGTGGCGCTGGCCGGCGAGGTCAACATCAACGCGATCGCACCCGGCATTGCCGCCGCGCTGGTGGCCACGGTGGTGGGCCTGTTCGTCGCCATCCCGGCGCTGTTTTCCTACAACTACCTGCTCACGCGCAACAAGAACGTCAGCGCCGACATGGACGTGTTCGTCGACGAGTTCGTGACGCGGCTGGCCGAGCTGCACGCGATGCCCGAGACGCTGCTGGCCGAGGCCGGCGCCGATGCCGGCGCGCACATGGATCGCTTCGTGGCCGAGCTGATGCGCCGCTTTGCCGAGGCGGGCCTGGTGCCGGCGCAGCGCGGCGGCGGCAGCGTGGGCCTGTCACCGGCCGCGCCGGCCGACGGGCGCGGCAACGTCTGAGCCGCACGGACCAAGGAGAACCGCCATGGCCGCCGCGCATGACGACGACAAGCCCTACGACGACATCAACATCACGCCGCTGCTGGACCTGGCGTTCGTGCTGCTGATCATCTTCATCCTGATGACCACGGCCGCCGTGCAGGGCATCAAGGTGGACCTGCCCAAGGCCAGCGCATCGGCCAGCCTGTCCGAGCAGAAGGTCAAGGCCATCACGGTGTCGGATTCCGGCCAGGTCTACCTGGACGCGATGCCCGTGACGCTGCCCGAGCTGGAAGACCGCCTGCGCTCGCAGCGCGCGCTGACGCCCGATTTTCCGGTGATCGTCAAGGGCGACGCTGGCGTGCAGTACCGCAAGGTGGTGGAAGTGCTGGACCTGCTGCGCCGGCTGGAACTGCAGCAGGTGGGCCTGGTGACCGGCAAGCAGAGCAACTAGGCCATGGATTCGCACCCGTCCCCAGCCGCCCGCAGACGCCGGGCCGCCCTGGCCGCGCTGGCACTGGCCGTGGTGGCGCTGGTTGGCTGGCTGGTCTGGCAATGGTCGGCGGACAAGGCCGCCGCGCGCCGCGAGGCACCGCGCCTGCCGCCGATGGTGGCGCTGCCGCCCCCGCCGCCACCGCCCCCGCCGCCGCCCGAACAGAAGCCGCCCGAGGTGAAGGAGCGCATGCAGGCGCCCGAGCCAAAGCCCATGGAGCCGGCCAAGCCGGCCGAGGCGCCCAAGCCCGCCAACGACGCACCCGAGAGCGTGACGATGAACGCGGATGCCCAGGCCGGCGCCGGGGGCATCCAGATCGGCAGCGGTGGCGGCATGGGCGGTGGGGGCAGCGGCGGCGGCCGTGCCGGCAACGCGACGTACGGCCAGTACCTGGCCTACGCGCTGCAGCGCGCGGTGCAACGCGACCCGGCGACCGCGCGGCTGGCCTATCCGCAACTGCTGCTGCACCTGTGGCTCGACGATGGCGGACGCATCACCCGCGTGGAGCTGGTGCGCTCCAGCGGCGATGCGAAGACCGACGAGGCCCTGCTGGCGGCGTTGCGCGCCGTGGGCCAGGTCGACGAGAAGCCGCCCGCGGGACTGACCTTTCCGGCGCGCGTCGCGATGCAGGCGCGGCGCCCTTGACGACATGGACATTCGGATCATGAGGAGAAAGCAATGAACCAGGCAATGCGCGTGCGCCGGCCTGTACTGCAACCGCTGGCGGCAGCGCTGCTGCTGGCCATGTGCGGCCAGCCGGCGTGGGCCCAGGCCGCGGCCGGCGCGCCATCGGGCGACGTCACGCAGAACCTGATCCGCATCCTGGTGATGCGCGGGACGCTGACCAGGGATGAGGGCGACGCGCTGCTGGCCCAGGCCCGCGCCGCCGCGCAGCCGCCGACTGGCGGCGGCACGGCGCTGGCCGCGGGTGGCGTGGCGGGCGTGGCCGGTGCGGCGGTGGCGCAACCGGGCGACGTGCGCGTGCCGTACGTATCGCCCCGCGTGCGCGCGGAGATCCGCGACGAGGTCAAGCAGGAAGTCATCGCGCAGGCCAGGGCGGAAAACTGGGCGCAGCCCAACACGTTCCCGGACTGGGTGTCGCGCATCACGGTATCGGGCGACGTGCGCGTGCGCTACCAGGCCAACCTGTACGGCAGCGGCAACGCGCCGGCCGTGGACTACGCGGCCATCAACGCGAACGGCCCGGTCAACATGAACAACGCCAGCGGTGTGCTGCCGCCGCTGCTGAACACCACCGAGGACCAGAACGACCTGTTCCGCATCCGCGCCCGGCTGGGCGTGACCGCGGCAATCTCGGACGATCTCACGGCGGGCATCCGGCTGGGCACGGGCAGCAGCAACGGGCCGGTGTCGACCACGCAGACGCTGGGCGGCGGGTTTGCCAAGAAGAGCATCTGGCTGGACCAGGCCTACCTGGACTACCGCTTCACCGAAGCCTTCCGCGTCACGGCCGGCCGCTTCGGCAACCCGTTCTATTCGCTCGACAACGCGGACCTGCTGTTCGCCAACGACCTGAACTTCGATGGCATCGCCGGCCGCTGGCTCAAGCCGGTGGGCAATCGCGGCGTCACGGCGTTCGTGACCGGCGGCGTATTCCCGGTCAACTACGGCGCCGACAACTTCCCGGAGAACAGCCCGGAGAAGGACAGCCACGCGAGCTGGCTGTTCGCGCTGCAGGCCGGCGCCGAGGGCAAGCTGGGCGCGGACCGCGTCAAGGGCGCCATCGCCTACTACCACTTCACCGGCATGCGCGGGGCGTTCTCGTCGCCGTGCCTGACGTCGGCGCCTTCCTGCGACACCGACAACACGCGCCCGGCTTTCATGCAGAAGGGCAACACGGTGTTCGGGCTGCGCAACAACGTGCCGGTCAACGTCGACGACACGTCGAACCCGCAGTTCTTTGGCCTGACGCAGAATTTCCGTCCGCTGAACCTGACCGCGCAGTGGGACACCCAGGTCTTCAGGCTGCCGTTCAGCCTGCAGGCCAGCTACGTGCGCAACCTGGCGTACGACAAGGACCGCGCGTTCCAGGACCCGCGCGCGTACCCGGCCAACCACTACGAGGGCGTGGACGGGGCCACGCCGGTGGCCGAGTACAAGGACAAGTGGCGCAGCGGCCCGAACGGCTACCTGCTGCGCGCGATCTTCGGCAACCAGACGATCTCCGCGCGGGGCCAGTGGAACTTCCTGCTCGGCTACAAGTACCTGCCGCCGGACGCCGTGCCGGATGGCTTCACCGACCCGGACTTCCGCCTGGGCGGGACCAACGCCAAGGGCTATTTCCTGGGCGCCGCCTATGGCATCGACAAGCACGCCTGGCTGCAGGCCCGCTGGCTGAGCGGCCGCGAGGTCTACGGCGATCCGCTGGCCATCAACGTGCTGATGCTGGAATTGAACGCCAAGTTCTGAGGAACATCATGGGACCCATCCAGAAGACGGCATGGTGCGCGGTGCTCTGCGCGATACCGGTGGCGGCGCTCGCGCAGGCGCAGGGCTCGCTGGAAGACCGGCTGCGCACGCAGCTGCGCACGCTGAACGCGCAGAACCAGCAGCTCCAGGCGGAGAAATCGACGATGCATGCCGCGCTGCGCGGGGCCGAGGCCGACCGCGATGCCGCGCGCAAGGAACTGGCCGGGCTGCGCGGCGATCTTGACGCGGCGCGCCAGCGCGCGCAGGGCCTGGCCGCGCGGCAGCGCCAGGTGGAAGAGGGCGCCGCCGCCCAGGCGCGGGCCGCCGACGAGAAGCGCGAGGCATCGCAGCAGGCCGCGCGCACGTTGCAGCAGCAACTGACCGCGACCACGCAGGAACGCGGCAAGCTCGCCGATGCGCTGCGCGAGCGCGACGCGCAGCTCCAGGCGTGCGGCACCCGCAACGCGAACCTGCTGGCCACGGGCAAGGAGATCCTGGCCGCGTACGAGCGTTTTGACATCGCCGACGCCGTGGCGCTGCGCCAGCCGCTGGCGGCCGGCATGCGCGTGCGGCTGGAGAACGCGGCGCAGGACTACGGCGACCGCCTGCACGAGAACCGATTCGATCCGCGGGCCGCCACGGGCGTGCCCGCCTCCACGCAATGACGACCATGACCGATACCACCAGTCCCACGGACCTGCTGTCCGCCATCGACGCCGACACGCTGGCCGACGCAATCCGCGCCGCCGGCTGCGCGGTGACCACCGCCGAACGCGACGGCCACGTCCATCTGCACAGCGCCAGCCATGGCGTGGGGTTCCAGGTGCTCTGGGGCAATGCCGTGGCGGACGGCCAGTACGCCGACTTCACGCTCAGTTGCGCGTTGCGCGTGGCCGGCGGCGAGATGCCGCGCGACGTGCTCGATGGCTGGCATCGCGGCAAGCGTTTTGCCCGGCTGGCGACGCATGGCGAACTGATCGTGCTGGAGATGGATGTGACGCTGTACGACGGCGTCAGCCGCGCGCACGTGGCGTCGATGCTGCGGCTGTGGGTGATGATGACCGGCGAGTTCCTGCTGCACCTGCGCAGTGCGTCCGACAGCCAGCCGGCGTCCGTGCCGGCGGAGGCGTAACCCGGCCGCGCGCCGGCCCGGTGTCCGGGCTCAGGCGTCAGGCGTCGGTGCGCTCGCCGAGGAACAGCATGCCGCCGGCGTCGGTACGGCAGACGGCCAGCAGGCGCGGGCCAAAGCCGAGGCATTCGCCGGTCAACGCCTTGCCGCCGGGCAGGCAGTGGCGGGGGCCGGAGACGCGCAGCGAGACGGCAGACGAGAGCGGGTACGCGCGCGGCTGGCGTGCCGCCGCGGCATCGGACAACTGGCCGGACACGGCGCAGTTGCCCGGTACGCGGGTGGCGATCCGGCCCGCCTCGTCAATGCTGACGTCGATCGTGCCGGCCTCGCCCTGCGCATGCACGGTGCCGCGCCAGACGCCCGCGAGCCGCGCCCGCGCGTCTGGCGCTGGCGCGTCGCGGCCCAGCGTCCAGCGCTGCGTTTCATGGTGTGCGTGGCCATCGTCGCCACGCGCCAGCCGGATCTCCACCGCCTGCGCGGTCCGCGCCACGGTCACGGTCACCTTGCGCACCGTGCCTTCGAATGGCTGGTACTCGGTGCCGTGCCCGTCCGGGCCGATATCGACAAAACCGGCCGGCATGCCGGGCTGGCCGCCATAGGCCAGCAGGCCGTGCCCGGTGGATCCATGGAACACGGCGATGGCGGTGCCGTCGCGCGTATAGATGTCGGACGACATGGAGCCGGCAGAGGTGTGCACGTCGTTCTCGGTGGACTTGGGGTGTCGGGATGCAGCGGTCTTCGACAATTCCATACCAATATGACGCGCGACGCGAGATAGGGTTGACACCAATGCGGACCGGCCGTACCCAGCGGTTGCCGAATCAACGGGGGCCGGGGTGCCCCTCGCATTCAGCCATACACTGCCGCGCCGATGTGTCCGGCATGTGAAGCCCGGCCTCAGACCACCACGAACGCGAACCAGAGCACCACTGGCGCCACGATGGTCACCAGCGCGCCGTAGACCATCAGCTTGCGGAAGAACGCGTGCCGGTCCACGCCCTGCGCGTTGGCCAGCACCAGGGCGCCGTTGGTGGAGAACGGGCTGACGTCGACGATGGTCGACGAGACGGCCATGGCGGCGATGAAGCCGATGGCGCTGACATCGGACCCCTGCTGCAGGAACGGCACGGCCAGCGGGATCAGCGACCCCAACACGGCCGTGGACGATGCGAACGCCGAGACCACGGCGCCGACGAAGCACAGCAGCAGCGCGGCCATCAGCGGCGACGCCAGCCCGGCCACGCTGTGGCCGACAAAGGCGATGGTGCCCATCTTCTCCATCACGCCCACGTAGGTGCTGACGCCCACGATCAGCATGATCTCGGGCCACGACACCTGCGTCAGCGCCGCCTTCTGCAGGTTGGGCGACACCAGTGTCAGCAGCACGGCAATGGACAGCGACACAAAGCCGATATCGAGCTTGAAGTACAGCGTCAGCACGGCCAGCGCCACCAGGCCCAGCACGGTCAGGTACTGGTACGGCGTGCCGGGCTGCTCGGCCTCGGCGCGCGCGGCCGTGGCCGAAGGGCCCAGCGGGTCTGCCATGCCGGCCGTCGCCACGCGCGCCTGGAACGGCGGGTCGATGGCGGCCACGCCGGGGCCGGCCGCAACCGTGCGCGGCAGCGCCGGGGCGCGCAGCAGCCGCATGCCGCCCAGCGCCACGAACAGGCCCAGCGCCACCAGCAGGTTCACGCCCAGGCTGGCAAAGGCCGTGGCCATCTCGTTGAGCGGCAGCCCGGCTTTCTCGACGATCTTGTTCGTGATGCCGCCATAGATGCTGATCGGCGAGAAGCCGCCGCCCTGCGCGCCGTGCACGACCATCAGCCCCATCATCAGCGGGTTGATGTTGTACTTGGCCGCAAAGCCCAGCGCGATGGGCGCGATGATGGCCACGGCGGCGGGGCTCACGGCGCCCACCGACGTCAGCACCGCCGCGATGCCGAACATGATCCACGGGATGGCGGCGATGCGCCCGCCCACGGCCCGCACGGCCTGCCGCACCAGCCAGTCGATGGTGCCGTTGTTCTGCGCCACCGCGAACAGGTAGGTGATGCCCACCAGCGTCAGGAACAGGTCGGCCGGGAATCCCGCCAGGATGCTCTTGGCCGGCATGGCGCCGAGCAGGGTGCCGACCAGGAAGGCGCCGACGAATGCCAGCGCCCCCATGTTGACCGGCAGGACGGTGGCGATCACGAACATCAGCCCGAGGACCGAAATGGAAACAATGTGCTGCAGCATGGCCTGCTCCCTGGCAGGGCAGCCGTTGCGGCTGCCGCCATCGATGGACAGTTGGAAAGGATGGGGCTGGCCGGCGGGCGCCGGCCGGGGGCTACCGGGCGTGGTGGTGCGGGCGCACGCGGCGGGGGAATGGCTTGGGCATGGTGTCTCCGGATGTTGTCTTGGCCGCCGCGGTGGGCCGGGCGCGCGCTTTGTCGTTGGCTAGAAGATAGGGAAGCGCGCCGCCGGTATCAATTAAGGTGCGTTCCGGACCATTACGGTCAGCGAAAGCATCGGCCCGGTGCCAGCGCCCGCCGTGCCGCACAGAGGGCCTGGCCGGCACCCGGCGGGCGGCGGGCGCATATAATGCGCCGGCTTGCCGCCTGCCGGGCGGCCGTCCGCCTTTTTCATCGCCCGTCCGCCTGCCCATGTCCGCTGCCGCCTCTTCCGATCCTGTCCGCCTGCCTGGCGCCGTCGTCATCGGCGGCGGGCCGGCCGGGCTCATGGCGGCCGAGCAACTGGCCGCGCGCGGCGTGGCGGTGGACGTCTACGACGCCATGCCGTCGGTGGGACGCAAGTTCCTGATGGCCGGCAAGGGCGGCATGAACATCACCCACTCGGAGCCGGCCGACGCCTTCGTGGCCCGCTACGGCGCCCGCGCGGACCGCATCGGGCCGCTGCTGGACGACTTTGGCGCCGACGCGCTGCGGGCCTGGGTCCACGACCTCGGCATCGACACCTTCGTCGGCAGCTCGGGCCGCGTCTTTCCCACCGAGATGAAGGCCGCGCCGCTGCTGCGCGCGTGGCTGCACCGGCTGCGCGAGTCCGGCGTGCGCGTGCATGTGCGGCACCGCTGGACCGGCTTCACGCCGGGCGCCGATGGCTGGCACGGCCTGCGCTTCGCCACGCGCGACGGCGAGACCCACGTGGCCGCGCGCGCCGTGGTGCTGGCGCTGGGCGGGGGTAGCTGGGCGCGGCTGGGGTCCGATGGCGCGTGGATGCCGCTGCTGGCGGCGCGCGGCGTCGACGTGGCGCCGCTGCGGCCGGCCAACTGCGGCTTCGACGTGGCGTGGAGCCCGCTGTTCCGCAGCGAGCATGCGGGCGATCCGGTCAAGGCCGTGGCGATCGGCGTGACGGCGCCCGATGGCACCGTCTGGCATCGGCAAGGGGAATTCGTGATCAGCGAGACCGGCATCGAAGGCAGCCTGGTCTACGCGCTGTCCGCGCCGATCCGCGACCAGATCGACGCGCAGGGGCTGGCGACGATCACGCTGGACCTGGCGCCGGGACGCACGGCCGCGCAGGTGGCCGCCGAAGTGGCCCGGCCGCGTGGCGCGCGCTCGGTGTCCAGCCATCTGCAGAGCCGGCTCGGCATCACGGGCGTCAAGGCGCGGCTGCTGCGCGAGGTGCTGTCCAAGGAAGCGATGCACGACCCCGTGGCGCTGGCGGCGGCCATCAAGGCGCTGCCGCTGCAACTGCTGCGCGCGCGGCCGATCGACGAGGTCATCAGCACGGCCGGCGGCGTCCGCTTCGAGGCGATGGACGACCGCCTGATGCTGGACGCGCTGCCCGGCGTGTTCTGCGCCGGCGAGATGCTGGACTGGGAGGCCCCCACCGGCGGCTACCTGCTGACGGCCTGCCTGGCCAGCGGACGCACCGCCGGGCTGGGCGCGGCGGCCTACCTCGGGGCCTGACGGCCCGCGCCGGGCACGCTCACTCGCCGGCCGGCGCCACGTTGGCGCCCGCGATGCCGTGCCGCTGCAGCGCCTGGGCGACCTTGCCGGACGCCTTCATCGCTTCCACGAATGCCGACAGGTACGCGGCCGCCGCCTCGCCGCGCGCCCGGTTCACGCCCATCGCCTGGCGGATCACCATGAAGCGCTCGTCCAGCAGGCGCAGGCCGCTCATGCCGGCCGTATCGGCCTGGAGCTGCTGCTTGACGCCGGCGGCCACGTCGAGGCCGCCATCGAGGAACGTCCGCACCACCGCCTGCGACGACGGCGCGCGCACGATTTCCGCGTGCTGCAGCTCGCGCGTCAGGTACAGGTCGTAGGCGCTGCCCTGGCCGACCACCACGCGCCGGCCGGGCTGGTCGACATCGGCGTTGTGGCGCACCGGCGAGGCGTCGCGCACCAGGTAGTAGCCTTCGATCAGCACGTACGGCGGCGTGAACGCAATGGTGGCGCCGCGCTTGGGATCGATGGCGAAGAAGCCGATGTCCGCCTGGCCGCTGGTCACCACGTCCACCGACTTGCCGGCCGTCTCCACCACCACCAGTTCCAGCGGCACACCCAGTTGCCCGGCCAGCGCCGTGGCCAGGTCCACCGACACCCCGCCCGCGCCGCCGTCCTTGCGGTGGGCCAGTACCGGGTTGCCGAGGTTGATCGACGCGCGCAGCACGCCGGTGGGCGCAAAGGCGTCGAGAAGGGTCTTGTCAGCCGTCATGGAGGCTCCTCTGGTGGCGATGGAATGGCGCCGGGCCGTGTGACGTGCCGGCCGCCGCCGCGACATTGTAGGCCGTGGCCGCGCCGTGCGCGCCGGCGGGGGTTGGCCTTTGGGCCAATGGAGCGGGCGGGGCATTGGGCACTAGAGTGCTTCGCATCGAACGCGCCGTGCGAACAGGAGGCACCGATGATCCGGCCCATGCGCCACACCGTCGTCCCCGGCCTGGCCGCGCTGTGGCTGGCCGGCTGCAACACGGCCCCGATTCCACCGGGCAAGAACGTGCCGATCCAGGCCGCGCTGGACGCCATCACGCGCGACATGTGCGCGTTCCAGCAGCAGTTTGCGCAGGCGCCGCAGGGGCGCGGCGTGGGCGTGGATACCTACACCGTCGAGCTGGTGCTGACCGTGGACGCGGCCCGGCAGCCGCCCGTGGCCGTGGCGCCCGACATCGCGTTCATGCCGACCGTGACCTACGGCAACACGCTGATGATGGCCAAGGACAGCCGGCTGGTGGTCACGTTCCGGAACACGGGGCAGGGCGGCGCGGGGCCCTGTCCACCCGCGCCGCCGCAGCCCGGCACCCCGGCGCCGCAGCCGCCCGGCTGAAGCGGCACGGCCACGGCCGGCTGGCCGGCCAGCGTGGTGCCAGCCCTACATCGACGCGGCGCGCGCGTCGTCGGCGGCGGACACGAAGCGCCGCTGCCGCATCCACTTGGTCGCCACCCATTTCTCGCCGCGCACCACCGCGGCCGCCGCATGCAGCGTGCGGCCGTCCAGCTGGCCGCCGTCGTCGCAATACTCGAAATAGAGCGCGTTGCCCTTGCGCGGCAACACCGACAGGCCGATCTCTGGAAACACGGTCTCGCCGCCTTCGGGCACGTCGTTCAGGTAGATCACCATCGTGCTCACGCGCTGGCCGCTGCGCGCGATGGACGCCTGGTTCGACGGGTTGTCCGGCATCAGGAAGTCGAAGTGCGGGCGGCTCTGGGCGCCGGGGCCGTAGTGCAGCACCTGCAGGCCCTCGCCGTGTTCCACGGGCATCCGCATCAGCGCGGCGACGCGCGCATCGATCGTCGCCAGCAGCGGCGACTCCGCCAGCCGGAAGAACATGCCCTGGCTGCTGCGGTCGGGGCTGACCACGTGTTCGCCGGTGCGCGGGTCCACCAGCGTCGACGGCGCCAGGCGCGGGCGCGCCGCCGCCACCAGCGCGTCGCATTCGGCCGGCGTCAGTACCGCTTCCAGCACCGCCACCACGGGCCGGTCCGTGCGCGACAGCACGTGCACGGCACGGTCCCCGCCATCGAGCACCGCCGTGCGCGGCAGCCGGGCCGCGCCGGGCGCCGGGGGCGTCCGCTCGATCGTGACGAAGCCTTCGGGCATCGGCAGCCCGTCGCGCAGCACGCGGTCGAACGCCTGCACGAGCTGGCCGGCCACGGCCGGGTCAAAGCGCTGCCCGACCAGCGCGGCGGTGATCTCGGCCGGCGGGCCGCCGCGCCGCAGCGCATCGACGATCCAGTCGCGCAGCTCGGGCGAGAAATGGACCTTGGCAAGCTGGCGGGGCGGGTTGGAGGACGGGGCAGGGGTGGCTGGGGCTTGCATGGGCGGTTGTCACACGGGGCGCCGCCAGGCGGGCGCGGCGCCAAGTATCCAGCCCCGGTCGGGCGCGTGGCAACAACGTATCCACTTTGTATCAGGATCGGTGTGGTTGAAATGTCCTGTAACCAGGCGGCCGACGGCGTGCATGAAACGGTCACATTGGATTCCTAGCATCGGGGCCGCTGCACTGGTCGGGAAGGGCGTACGCGCTGGCCCCGGCCGCGAAGGCGTCCGGCGCAGGCGGCCCCACCCGCCACCCCAAGGCGACGGCATCGGCTTCGGTGCGGCATCCCACTAGATCCAGCGCGTCCAACCATAACGATCGCGCGTGTCCTGGCGAGCCCCATCCATGCACCCTAAACACTCCACCTTCGTCCCCTTGCTCACCGCGCTGGCGGCAGCCGCGCTGCTGGCCGCCTGCGGCGGTGACGATTCCTCCGGCACCACCACCGGCAACACCGGCGGCAGCGGCGGCACGGGCAACACCGGCGGCAACACCCCCACCCAGACCGTCAGCGGCGTGGTGGGTGGCGCAGCCGTCAAGAACCCCACCGGCTTTGCCAGCTCGTCGGCATCGGGCGTCGACTACGCCAAGAGCACCACGGGCGACGCCGTCGACCAGTCGTTCGTGCCGGTCACGTACGCCAACGCCACGGTCTGCGCCGACGCCAACGGCAATGGCGTCTGCGATGCCGGCGAGGCCAGCGCGCGCACCGATGCCAGCGGCCGCTTCACGCTGACCACGCCGCCGGCGAGCCTGGTGGCCGTGGTGGACACCGACGCCACCTACAACGACCCGGCCACCGGCGCCACCAAGGTGGCCGCCAAGATGGTGCTGCGCAGCGCCGCCGCGCAGGCCGCCGACGGCGCCAGCGTGACCATCAGCCCGCTGTCGACCGAGGTGGTGCGGCTGACCGAGTCGGAGTCGATGACCTACGCCGATGCCCGCACCGCTATCGCCGGCCGCCTGAGCCTGACCGGCGGCACCGCCGACGTGACCGTCAAGGCCGACGACGTCGTGGCGCAGCCGTCCGCCGTGGCCGACGCCGCCGCGGCACGCGCGCTGCTGGTGGAAGACAACACGCTGGCCACCCGCTACGCGCTGGCATCGAAGATCCTGGACCGTGGCTTCGTCAGCGACAGCGCCACCGACCCGGTGACCACGCTGAAGTCGGCCCAGGAGGCCGCGTTCAACCCCGAGGGCATCCCGCGCTACGACCACCTGTTCGTGGTGATCTTCGAGAACCACAGCAACCAGACGATCGACAACCCGGCCTACCCGAACTTCTACAAGTACCTGCACACCGAAGGCAACAAGGCGGCCAACTACTTCTCCACCGGCAACCCCAGCGAGCCGAACTACATCTCGCTGGCCAGCGCCGACGACTGGGGCGTGGCCGACGACAATGCGTGGAACTGCCTGCCCGCCGGCGACACGGCCAACCAGCCGACCGACACGTTCGTGCCGCTGAACGCCTGCAACGCCGACACGAAGGTGCACAACCTCAAGGGCCGCCGCAACATGTTCACGGCCATGTACAACGCCGGCATGAGCACGCGCGTCTACAGCGAGTCGATGAACCCCGGCCAGGACCCGCGCAAGGACGGCGTGGCCAACGCCGCCATCACCGGCGTGAACCCCACGTCGGGCGTCACCGAAGCCATGCCGGCCGGCCTGTACAAGACCAAGCACCACCCGGCCGTGAACTTTGACGAGGTGCGCAACCGTCCGGACTTCTTCAAGAACCTGGCGCGCTCGATGGGCGGCGGCGAGTGGGATGCGTCGATCGCGTCGTACGCGTCGGCCAACGGCATCAAGTGGAACACGCACCAGTTCGAGGACGACCTCAAGAGCGGCGACATCGGCGCGCTGAACTACGTGGTGCCCGACCAGTGCGACGACATCCACGGCGTGGGCCCGTGCGCGTCGACCAACATCGCGCGCGGCGACGCGTACGCCAAGTACATGGTGGACGCGATCCAGGCGTCGCCGGTCTGGAAGAACACCAACCGCCGCACGGCCATCGTCATGCTGTTCGACGAAGGGTCGAGCTTCTTCGGCAGCTCGTCGTGCTGCGGCTGGAACGTGGGCGGCGGCGCCACCAGCGGCGCGCCGCTGGGCGAGGGCATCACCTCGGCCGTGCCGCGCTACAACGGCGGCAACAAGGGCGACGGCCCGACGATCTTCGCGGTGCTGACGAACCAGCCGGGCGCGCCGAAGCAGGTGGTGGACTCCGACGCCTACAGCCACTTCTCGTTCGTGCGCACGATGCAGGACATGTTCGGGCTGGCCGATCCGGGCGTGGCCACGTCGTACATGAACCGGTCGAAGTACACCGAGCAGTACATCGCCGACAACCTCGCCAACCTGGCCGAGTACTCGGGCAGCGCCAACACGCACTTCGACTCGGTGCGGCCGATGAACCACAAGTACGTGGTCAAGGCGGGCGACCTGCAATCGGGCGGCAGCGTGGCCGGCGGCAGCGGCAGCGGGTCGGTGGGCACGGGCAACAACACGGCCACGGGGCCGGATGCCTCGCAGACCAGCATCTGGGCCATCAAGTCCTGATGGCGTCGCGGCAGCCGCCCAACCGGGAGGTTGCCTTTCTTCCCCTGCCCGCGGGCCGGCTGCCACCGGCCCCTTGAACCATGCGTCATTCCAGATTTGCCGCGCGCCGTGCCGCGGCCATGCTTTGCCTTGCGCTGGCCGCCTGCAAGCCGGCCACCGAGGCGCCCCGGGCCGCCGCCGCGCCGCCGGCCGTGCAGCGCGTGTCCGCGCCATCCGCGCCGGCATCTCCCCAATCGCCGCTGTCGCCCGCCGCGCAGTTGGGCGCCGTGCTGTTCGTCGACCGGTCGCTGTCCGGGTCGGGCACGATGTCGTGCGCCACCTGCCACGATCCCCAGCACGCCTTTGCCCCGGCCAACGACCTGGCCGTGCAGCTTGGCGGCGCCGATGGCAGGCAGCCCGGCACGCGCGCCGTGCCGACGCTGATGTACAAGGAGTACACCAACCCGTACTCGGACACGTTCGAGAACCCCGACATGATCAGCCCGCCCGGTCCCGGCGGCGGCCTGACCTGGGACGGCCGTGCCAACACCATCGCCGAGCAGGCCGCCATCCCGCTGCTGGCCGCCAATGAAATGGCCGCCCGCGACAAGGCCGCCGTGGTGGACGCCGTGCGCCACGGCCCCAACGCCGCCGCGTTCCGGGCCGCCTACGGCCCCGCCGCGCTGGACGATACCGACAAGGCGTTCGCGCTGGTCGGCGCCGCGCTGCAGGCGTTCCAGGTGGAAGACCGCAGCTTCCACCCGTACAGCAGCAAGTTCGACCGCTACCGCAACAACAAGGTGGGCGGCGCGCTGACCGATGCCGAAGTGCGCGGCCTGCGCGTGTTCCTGGACCCGAACAAGGGCAACTGCATGGCCTGCCACCTGCTGGGCGGCGGCAACGACGGCAGCCAGGACATGACCAGCGACTACTCGTTCTCGGCCATCGGCGTGCCGCGCAATCCGGCCATCCCGGCCAACGCCGACCCCCGGTATTTCGACCTGGGGCTGTGCGGGCCGCTGCGCACCGACCACCGGCCCGGCCGCGACAAGGGCGCCGCCGCCACGTGCGGCATGTTCAAGACGCCGGTGCTGCGCAACGTCGCCACGCGCCACGTGTTCATGCACAACGGCGTGTTCAGGTCGCTGGAAGAGGTGGTGCGCTTCTACAACACGCGCGACACCGCGCCGCAGGACTGGTATCCGCGCGATGCGCAGGGCCGGGTGGCCAAGTTCAACGACCTGCCGGCCCGCTACCGCGCCAATATCGACGGCCAGATGCCGCTGGACAAGCGCCGTGCCGGCAGCCCGCCGCCGATGACCGACCAGGAGATGCAGGACCTGGTTGCCTTCCTGAAGACGCTCACCGATGGCTACGTGCCGCCGCCCGGGCCCGACGCCAGCGGCGCGCATGCGCATACCGTCGCCAACGCGATGGCCGACCCCGCCGCCCGCAAGCCGGGCGCCGCCAACACCGCCGAAGTCCAATGAAACCGATCCTGACCCTGGCCGCGCTGGCGGCCACCACCACGCTGCTGCTGGCCGGCTGCGACCGTCCCGACATGGCCAGCGAGGCCGGCTTCCGCGCCGCGCTGGACCAGCACCTGCAGGCGCACGGCGACCTCTGCATCGGCCGCCATGCCTGGCCGGTCGACGTGCCGGACGGCCCGGGCGCCACGCAGCTGCGCGATGGCATCCAGATGCCGGCGCTCGAACACGCGGGGCTGGTGGCGCACGTGCCGGCCCAGATGACGCTGCACCACCAGGACGGCACCGACGAGGTGGTCAAGGCGCTGCGGTACGACCTGACCGACAAGGGCCGCCAGCAGCTCAATCCCCATCCGCGCACGGCCGCCCGCACGGCCGGCGCCGACGCGCCCGACCTCTGCTACGGCCACGTGCGGGTGGCGCGGGTCACCGGCTGGGACAAGCCCCACGACACGGCCGACAAGCCGGCCCGGCTGGCCACGACCGTGCGCTACACGTACACGCTGGAGCCGGCGCCGTGGGCGCATGACGCGATGGTGCAGGGCGCCTTTCCCGTGCTGGCGCGCGTGATGCGCGGCAGCGGGACGCTGGAACTGAAGCAGGAGATGGTGGCCACCGGCGGAGGCTGGCAGCCGCTGTAAGCCGGGCCGCGCAGGCGTGCCAGTGCGTCAAGCCAGCGCCCCCGGCCTTCGATGCGCGAGCTGCCCTGGCATCACAGCCGGCAGTCGGGAAATCCATGGATTGCCGCGGCCGCCGCTGCCGTCGCCCCGGGTGACGGTGTAGTATCCGTGGCCGAACCTGTCTGAAGCTGGAGAGCTAACCATGATCGTATTCGTCACCGGTGCCACCGCGGGGTTTGGCGCCGCCATCGCCCGCCGCTTTGTCGGCGCCGGCCATCGCGTCATCGCCGCGGGCCGCCGTGAAGACCGCCTGCAGGCACTGGTCGATGAACTGGGCCGCGACAACGTGCTGCCGCTGGTGCTGGACGTGCGCGACCGCGCCGCTGTGGAGGCCGCCGTGGCCGGCCTGCCGGCCGACTATGCCGACGTCGACGTGCTGGTGAACAACGCCGGGCTGGCGCTGGGGCTGGAGCCGGCGCACCGCGCCGACGTCGACCAGTGGGACACCATGGTCGACACCAACATCAAGGGCCTGACCTACATGACGCGCGCGGTGCTGCCCGGCATGGTGGCGCGCAATCGCGGCCACGTGGTCAATATCGGCTCGGTGGCGGGCGCCTACGCCTACCCGGGCGGCAACGTCTACGGCGCCACCAAGGCGTTCGTCCACCAGTTCTCGCTGAACCTGCGCGCCGACCTGACCGGCACGCGCGTGCGCGTGACCGACGTGGCGCCGGGGCTGGTGGGCGGCACCGAGTTCTCGGCCGTGCGCTTCCGTGGCGACCAGTCGCGCGTGGAAAAGGTCTACGAAGGCGCCGACGCGCTGACGCCCGACGATATCGCCGAGACCGTGTTCTGGGCCGCCACGCTGCCGGCGCGCGTGAACATCAACTACCTGGAAGTGATGCCGGTAACGCAGTCGTTCAGCGCGCTGTCGATTCACCGCGAGAAGCCGTAAGCATTTGTCGAATCGCCCGGTCCCGGCCGGGCTTTTTGCGGGCGGGGGGAATAGACGCCCCGGTTTGGGCGTATACCCGATGAGTCCACACTCGACGGGAGCCCCCCTTGACCGACAACACCCCACATTCCCACCCGGGCAAGCCCATCTGCGTGCCATGCCGGCTCGGCGCCATCGGCGCCGTCGTGCTGGTACTGGCGGGCGGCTTTGCCTACACGGGCGGCTGGATCGGCCCGCAGCGGCTATCCACGCGCGCCATCGTCGACCAGTTCCAGCGTAACGACGGCCTGCACGCGGGCTATCGCCGCAACCACGCCAAGGGCGTGTGCGTGGCCGGCTACTTCGACAGCAACGGCGCGGCCGCGCAGGTGTCCAGCGCGGGCGTGTTCGCGCCCCGCCGCACGCCGGTGACCGGGCGCTTTGCGCTGCCCGGCGGCAATCCGCTGGCGCCCGACGGCAGCGTGCCGATCCGCAGCCTGGCGCTGATGTTCACGCAGGCCGACGGCCAGCAGTGGCGCACCGGCATGAATTCGGTACCGCGCTTTCCGGTGCACACGCCGGAACAGTTCTACCAGTTGCTGCAGGCCAGTCAGCCCGATCCCGCCACCCACAAGCCCGATCCCGCCAGGCTCAAGGCGTTTGCCGCCGGCGCGCCGGCGCTGGCCGCGTTCCAGGGCTGGATCCAGGCGCATCCGCCTTCGTCCAGCTTTGCCAATGCCGCGTACTACAGCGTCAATGCGTTCTACCTGGTCGATGCCGGCGGCAAGCGGCAGGCCGTGCGCTGGGCGGTGCAGCCCGAGCTGCCGTACGCGCCGGTGAGCGCGGCCGAGCGCGGGCAGGCATCGTTCCTGGCGGCGGACCTGATGCAGCGGCTGCAGGCCGGGCCGCTGCGCTGGCGGCTGGTGCTGACGCTGGGCGCGCCCGGCGATGTCACCGACGACGCCACGCAGGTCTGGCCCGACGACCGCCCGCAGATCGACGCCGGCACGCTGGTGCTGGAACGCGCCACGGCGCAGGACGACGGCCCGTGCCGCGACGTCAACTTCGACCCGACCGTGCTGCCGGCCGGCATCGCCACGTCGGCCGATCCGCTGCTGGCGGCGCGCTCGGCCGCCTACGCGGTGTCGTACCAGCGCCGCACGCGCGAGGAGGCAACCGCCGCCCGCGAACCGAAGGCCATCCAGTGAGGAACCCGGCATGAAGGCAACTTCGACTCAATTCAGCGGCACGCAAAAGCTGCTGCACTGGCTGATGGCCGTGCTGATCCTGGCGATGCTGTTCGTCGGCGTGGGAATGGTGTTTACGGTGTCGCGCGCGCATGACACGCTCGTGGCGCTGCACCGGCCGCTGGGCATCGCGCTGCTGCTGCTCGTCATCGTCCGGCTGGCCGTGCGGCTGCGGCGCGGCGCGCCCCCGCTGCCGGCCCACATGCCCGCCGCGCAACGGTTCGTCGCCAAGGCATCGCACGTGGTGCTCTACGCGCTGATGCTGGCAATGCCGCTGGTGGGCTGGGCCATGCTGTCGGCGGGCGGCTACCCGGTGACGATGGCCGGCGGCTTCCACCTGCCGCCGCTGCTGCCCGCCAACGTCAACGCGTTCGCGCTGCTGCGGACGTTGCACACATGGCTCGGGCTCACGCTGTTCGCCGTGGTCCTGCTGCATTTGGCGGCCGCGCTGATGCACGCGCTGGTGATCCGGGATGGGGTGTTCGAAGCGATGGCGGGGCGGCGGTAGGGCGGGGCGTAGTTGGCGGGTTGGCTCACCGCTCCCGCCAGGTTTGCTCCCCTCTCCCGCGCGCGGGAGAGGGGTTGGGGGAGAGGGTCAGCGGCTCACAATGCGACATGTCGTGGCTTGCACAGCCATGCCCTCTCCCCCGGCCCCTCTCCCGCCTTGCGGGAGAGGGGAGACAACCATTGGCAATTCAAGCGCAACAGCTCACCCCGGCACCTTCTCCGCCCCGAAGGCCGCCAGTTCCTTCACCAGGCTGGTGGCTGCCAGTTCCACCAGGGCGCGGCCCTTTTCCGGCGTGGCCTGGTTCGGATCGGAGCCCATGCGGCCGTCGGGAAAGCGGGCGCGGAAGTCCAGCGCTTCGCGGATCGGGCCGGACGGGGCGATGCGCGGCGAGTAGTCGGCGTGCTTGATGGCGTGGGCGTAGGCGTACTGCGTCACCGCGATCTCGGACGGCGTGGCGTGGGCGCCGTGGCCGGTCGGGAACATTTCCTTGGCCAGGTCGTTGACGCCTTCCAGGTCCCACCAGTTGGTCAGCTTCATCGCAAAGCCGGCGCGGCGGCCCGCGAAGCTGGACTCGGCGTAGAGCTCGGAGAACGCGGCCTCGATGGACGCGATATTGCCGCCGTGGCCGTTCAGGAACAGGATCTTCTCGAAGCCGTGGCGGGCCAGCGAGCGCGTCCAGTCCACGATGGCGGCGATGAACGTCGACGGGCGCAGCGAGATCGTGCCGGCAAAGCCCAGGTGGTGCTGGGCCATGCCGATGTTGAACGTCGGCGCCACCAGGATGTCGGCCTGCTGTTCGGCATGGCGGCAGATGATCTCCGGGCACATCCAGTCGGTGCCCAGCAGGCCCGTGGGGCCGTGCTGCTCGTTCGAGCCGATCGGCACGACGATGGTGCGGCTGCGTTGCAGATACTGTTCGACTTCTGACCAGGTGGAAAAGTACAGCAGCATGGTTCACTCCTTGTTGGACGTGGGGGGGTGTCGGGTGGTTATTGGCCGGTCTCAGGCATGCGCCGCGCGGGCCGGCATGCGCATGGCCAGGATGATCAGCGCGGCGGCCAGCGGCATGGCCGCCATGACCAGCACGCCGGGATGCAGGCTGCCGGTGGCGGTCTTGGCCCAGCCGATGATGGCCGGGCCCCAGAAGCCGCCCGACAGCCCGATGGTGTTGATCAGCGCGATGCCGCCGGCGGCGGCCGGGCCCTTGATGTATTCGGACGGCATGGCCCAGAACACGGTGTAGGTCATCCACAGCGTGGTGGTGCCCAGCGTCAGCAGCACCAGCGTGGCCGCCAGGTGGCCGTCGGCCAGCGTCGTCCCGGCCAACAGCGCGGCACCGGCCAGCGCGGGGATGGCGGCGTGGTAGCGGCGTTCGCCCTTGCGGTCGGAGCGGCGGCCCATGTAGAGCATGCCGATGGCGCCGCCCACGTAGGGCAGGGCGGCGTACCAGCCCAGCTGCACGGTGTCGGTCACGCCCTGGGCCTTGATCAGCGTGGGCAGCCAGAAGCTCAGTGCGTAGATGGCGGCGATCACGCAGAAGTAGGCGGTGGCCAGCACGTAGATGCGCCAGTCGCGCGCCACCGCGCCGAACGAGTGCTTGTGCGCGGCCGGCACGGCCAGTTCCTGCTCCAGCAGCCGCTTCTCGTCGCTGGTCAGCCAGTGGGCGTCGGCGGGACGGTCGGGCACGAGCTTCCAGGCCAGCACGCCCAGCACCAGGCAGGGCAGCCCTTCGACCAGGAACATCCATTGCCAGCCGGCCAGCCCGGCGTGGCCGGCCAGCGCGGTCATCAGCCACGCGGACAGCGGGCCGCCGATGATGCCGCCGATGGGGCCGGCCAGGAACACGATGGCGATGGCGCGCGCCATGCGCTGCGGGCCGTACCAGCAGGACAGGTAATAGATCATGCCCGGCGCAAAGCCGGCCTCGAACACGCCCAGCAGGAAGCGCATGGCGTAGAACGTGGGCACGTCGCGCACGAACATCATGCAGGCCGACGTGATGCCCCAGAGCACCAGGATGCGGCTGAACGTCCTGCGGGCGCCCACGCGCGGCAGCATCAGGTTGCTCGGGATCTCGAACAGCACGTAGCCGATGAAGAAGATGCCGGCCCCCACGCCGTAGGCGGCGTCTGAGAAGCCCAGGTCGCCCTGCATCTGCAGCTTGGCAAAGCCGACGTTGACGCGGTCCAGGTAGGCGAACAGGTAGCAGACCAGCAGGAACGGCAGCAGCCGCAGGTTGATCTTCTGGTACAGCGCGGCGGTGCCGTCGACGGCGGCGGGGTTGGACATCACTAACATTTGCCAGTCTCCAGAGCGTTGTGATGGTTGTGGGATTGGCTTGGATAGTGGCAGCCGCGTAGACTGACACCAACAGCAACAAAATTCACACTTCGTTCTTCCCAGGGCAACAGTCCACTTTCGACCATGCTTGGGTGACGCTTACGCAACAAAGAGGCGGGATATGCGGGAAATCAACCAGCAGCGGCTGCGCTATTTCCGGGAGGTGCTGGCGCACGGCACGATCCGGGGCGCGGCGGAAAGCCTGAACACGTCGCCGTCGGTCATCACGCGGCAGATTCGGCTGCTTGAAGAGGAACTGGGCACCACGCTGTTCGAGCGCCAGGCGCGCGGCGTGCGGCCCACCGAGGCGGCGGCGCACCTGCTGGAGTTCTGGCGCGGCTACCGCTCCCACCAGGAAAAGCTCGAAGACCAGCTCCACGCGCTGCAGGGGCTGCAGCAGGGCATGGTGCAGATCGTGCTGAGCGAGGGCTACGTCGACGCGCTGGTCAACGAGGTGGTGGCGCCGTTCTGCGCGCAATACCCGATGGTCGACATCCGCATGGAGATCCTGCCCGTGGACGACGTGCTCAACGAGGTGGCGGAAAGCCGCGCGCACATCGGGCTGGCCTACAACCCGCCGCTGCACCCGCGCATCGAGTACCGGGCCAGCGCGTCGCAGCCCATCGTGCTGCTGACGCGCCACGACCACCCGCTGGCGCTGCGCGGCGGGCCGGCCACGCTTCATGACGTGATGGCCTATCCGCTGGCGCTGATGCCCGAGTCGTACGGCATCGGCCACGCGGCGCGGATGCTGGAGTTTGCCGAGAACATCCGCATCCGGCCCACGCTGGTGACCAACTCGCTGTCCGCGCTCAAGCAGTTCGTGGCCTACGACGACTTTGTCACGCTGATCGGCCAGTTTGCCGCCTACCGCGAGGTGGCCGCCGGCAGCCTGGCGACGGTGCCGGTGGACCACCCGCTGTGCCGCGGCACGCAGGCGCGGCTGCTGGTCAAGGCCGGGCGGCCGCTGCCGGCCGCCGCGCAGGAGGTGCTGGCGTTCATCCAGCACCGCATGGGCATCTTTGCCGAAGGCCGGGGCGCTCAAAGCACGTAGCCGCCGTCGATGGTCAGGCTGGCGCCGGTCATGTAGGCCGATGCCGGGCTGGCCAGCCACGCCGCCAGGCCGGCAATTTCGTCGGGCTGGCCGATCCGGCCGAGCGGGATCCGCGCGATCAGGTGCTCGACCATCGACGATGTCATGTCGGTCTCGGTCGGGCCGGGCTGGATGTTGTTGACCGTGATGCCGCGCGGCGCAAGTTCCAGCGCCAGGTTCTGCACCAGCGACGCCACGGCCGCCTTGGTCATCGCGTAGACCGCCCCGCCCACCGAGCCGGTGCGGATGGCCGTGTTGCTGCCGATGGTGATGATCCGGCCGCCGTCGCGCATGGCGCCGGCCGCCGCCTGGATGGCCACGAACACGCCCCGGATGTTGACGTCGAGCATGGCATCGAGGTCGGTGTCGGTGAACTGCTCCAGCCGGCCCAGCCGCAGCAGGCCGGCGTTGACCACGGCGGCGTCCAGCGCGCCAAAGCGTGCCACGGCCTGCCGCACGGCGGCGCGGATCGCGGCCGGATCGGCGCTGTCGGCGGCAATGGCCACGGCCTGGCCGCCGTCGGCCTCGATGGCTGCAACCACCTCGGCGGCCTTGCCGGGGCTGGTGGCGTAGGTCAGCGCCACGCGAAAGCCGTCGCGGGCCAGCCGCCGGGCGATGGCGGCGCCAATGCCGCGGGATCCACCAAATACCAGGGCAGCCGGGGCTGCCGTCGCTGCGTTGCGTTCCATGTCGTCGCACCGTATCGAAGTTGATCGTGCAGACGATAGTGCAGACCGCGCGTATCGCGTTTATGTGCCGGCACAAGCGGTTTTGTATCCGCATGTAGGCGTCGAGGCGGGGCGGCGGGCCGGCAAAAAGCGTTTCGGGGTTTGCCCAATGGCGCCCCGGCATCCTATGGTTAGGTGCAGACCCCGGCGCAGGACGCCCGCCCGGCCGCCCCCCAAGGAGACGTCATGAGCAAGAAGTCGAGTATCACGACCTGGATCCTGATCGCGATGATTCTGGGCGCCGTGGTCGGCTACGGGTGCAACACGGCGTTTCCGGACCCCAAGGTGGCCAAGGAGATCGCCGGGTATATCTCCATCGTCACCGACGTGTTCCTGCGGCTGATCAAGATGATCATCGCGCCGCTGGTGTTTTCCACGCTCGTGATCGGCATCGCCCACATGGGGGATGCCAGCACCGTGGGCCGCGTGGGCGTCAAGGCGCTGGCGTGGTTCATCACGGCGTCGCTGGTGTCGCTGACGCTGGGGCTGATCATGGCCACGCTGCTGCACCCGGGCGTGAACATCGGCCTGCCGCTGCCCGACGTGGGCGCCGCCACCAACCTCAAGACCAACGCGTTCACGCTGAAGGACTTTGTCTCGCACCTGGTGCCCAAGTCGGTGGCCGAGGCGATGGCCAACAACGAGATTCTGCAGATCGTGGTGTTCTCGATCTTCTTTGGCACCGCCATTGCCACGCTGGGCGAGCGCGGCCAGCGCATGGCCGGCGTGATCGAGGACCTGGCGCAGATCATGCTCAAGATCACCGGCGCGGTGATGTGGCTGGCCCCGGTGGCCGTGTTCGCGGCCATCGCGTCGACCGTGACCACGCAGGGGCTGGGCATCCTGATTACCTTTGCCAAGTTCATGGGCAGCTTCTACCTGGCGCTGTTCGTGCTCTGGGGGCTGCTGACGCTGGCCGGCTTCGCATTCCTGGGCCGGCGCGTGTTCGAGCTGATCCGGCTGATCCGCGAGCCGTTCCTGCTGTCGTTTTCCACGGCCAGTTCCGAGGCCGCCTACCCGAAGCTGCTGGATTCGCTGGACCGCTTTGGCGTGAATCGCAAGATCTCCAGTTTCGTGCTGCCGCTGGGGTATTCGTTCAACCTGGACGGGTCGATGATGTACTGCACGTTCGCGGTGCTGTTCATCGCCCAGGCGTACGACATCCACCTGCCGCTGGGCACGCAGATCACGATGCTGCTGTTGCTGATGCTGACGTCCAAGGGCATGGCCGGCGTGCCGCGCGCGTCGCTGGTGGTGATTGCGGCCACGCTGAACCAGTTCGGCATTCCGGAGGCGGGGCTGCTGCTGATCATGGGGGTCGACCAGTTCCTGGACATGGGTCGGTCCGCCACCAACGCCGTCGGCAACTCGATTGCGGCGGCCGTGGTGGCCAAGTGGGAAGGGCAACTGGCCGCCGGGCCCGTGCCGGAGACCGAGAAAGACATACCGGGCGAGGAGCCACGCACCACGGCGGAGGCCTGACGCCATGCGCGGACGGATGCGGCTGGGCAGGGGGTGGATCGGCGCAATGCTGGCCGTGCTGCTGGCGCTGGCGCCCGCGCTGGCTGCGGCGCAGGAGCCCGTGGCGCTGAGCGGCACGCTCAAGAAGGCGCGGGACACTGGCGTGCTGACGATCGGCTATCGGGAGTCGTCGCTGCCGTTCTCGTACCTGAACCAGGCCAGGCGGCCAATCGGCTACGCGATCGACATCTGCCAGGCCATCGTCCAGGCGGCCGCGGCCGAGATCAGCCGCGACGTGGCCGTGCAGTGGGTGCCGGTGACGTCCGAGAACCGCTTCGACGCCATCACGTCCGGCAAGGCGGACCTGGAGTGCGGATCGACCACGCGCAACGCCGAACGGCTGCGCACCGTGGCGTTCTCGCCGGTCATCTTCGTGGCCGGCACCAAGCTGATGGTGCCGCGCAATTCGCCGATCCGGACGTTCCGGGACCTCAAGGGCCGGACCGTGGTGGCCACGGCCGGCACCACCAATGCCAGCACCATCGAGGACCTGTCCAGGCGCTTCCAGCTCGGCATCAACCTGATCCGCGCCCGCGACCACGCCGACGCCTTCGAGGTGCTGCGCCACGGCGGCGCCGATGCCTACGCCGGCGACGACGTGCTGCTGTACGGCTTCCTGGCCCGCCACAACGCGGGCCGGCAGTTCCTGGTGACCAGCGAATTCCTGTCCTACGACCCCTACGGCATCATGCTGCGCCGGGGCGACCCCCAGTTCGCCGCCATCGTCGACAAGACCGTGCGCGACCTGATCACGTCGGGCGAGCTTGAACGGCTGTACAAGCAGTGGTTCCTGAACCGCCTGCCCACCGGCGAACGGCTGGGCATCCCGATGAGCGCCCAGCTCGAAGACATCATCCAGGCAACGCCGCAGCAGCCGGATTGAGTTATTTCCCCCGTTTGGTTGGCTCCCCTCTCCCGCAACGCGGGAGAGGGGTCGGGGGAGAGGGCCCGGCGGTTCAACTTGCGATCCGTCGCGCATCACGCGCTGGCCCTCACCCCCAGCCCCTCTCCCGCAGGCGGGAGAGGGGAGCGAAAACCTGCCGGAACGCTGGTCTTCTCGGACAATCCACGTGCCCCATGTTTTCTCCCCTCTCCCGCAGCGCGGGAGAGGGGTCGGGGGAGAGGGCCCGGCGGTTCAACTTGCGATCCGTCGCGCATCACGCGCTGGCCCTCACCCCCAGCCCCTCTCCCGCAGGCGGGAGAGGGGAGCGAAAACCTGCCGGAACGCTGGTCTTCTCGGACAATCCACGTGCCCCATGTTTTCTCCCCTCTCCCGCAGCGCGGGAGAGGGGTCGGGGGAGAGGGCCCGGCGGTTCAACCTGCGATCCGTCGCGCATCACGCGCTGGCCCTCACCCCCAGCCCCTCTCCCGCAGGCGGGAGAGGGGAGCGAAAACCCGCCGGAACGCTGGTCTTCTCGGACAATCCACGTGCCCCATGTTTTCTCCCCTCTCCCGCATCGCGGGAGAGGGGTCGGGGGAGAGAGCCCGGCGGTTCAACTTGCGATCCGTCGCGCATCACGCGCTGGCCCTCACCCCCAGCCCCTCACCCGCAGGCGGGAGAGGGAGCCCGGGCGGCGCCAATTGATGCGTTTGGCGTGCCAATCACGGCCATTCACACACCCTCGACAAGCACAGTTCCCGCATTGTGCATTGCGATGGTGCAAACTGTACTCTTTCTCTCGCAGCCGTTCTGTACGTCCCTCCGATCACATTCCGGGCCTAGTCTGCCAACATCGCAGCGAGCGCCCGCGCACACGGAAAACCGGGCCGGGCGTTCGGGCACTAGTTCTGGAAGCCGCCCCCATGAGTTCGCCCACGCCCGAAAAGGGCCATATCGCGCCCTATACGCACCCGGCCGCCGGCTGGGGAGCGCTCAAGCAAGTTGCCATCAACCTCGTCAAGGAAAAGGTTGGCGGTGGCAAATACAAGACGCTGTTCAAGCAGAACCAGCCGGACGGCTTTGACTGCCCCGGCTGCGCCTGGCCTGACCGGCAGCACGCCTCGACGTTCGAGTTCTGCGAGAACGGCGTCAAGGCCGTGGCGGCCGAGGCCACCAGCAAGCGCGTCACCAACGAGTTCTTCGCCCGGTACACGGTGACCGAGCTGATGCAGCAGTCCGACTACGAGCTGGAACAGCACGGCCGGCTGACGCACCCCATGCGCTACGACGCGGCCACCGACAAGTACGTGCCGGTGGAATGGGACGCGGCGTTCCGCCTGGTCGCGGACCACCTGCGCCGGCTGGACAACCCCGACGCGGCCACGTTCTACACGTCCGGCCGCGCCAGCAACGAGGCGGCGTTCCTGTTCCAGCTGTTCGTGCGGATGTACGGCACGAACAACTTCCCCGACTGCTCGAACATGTGCCATGAGGCCACCAGCCGCGGCCTGCTCGTGACGGTGGGCGTGGGCAAGGCCACGGTGCTGCTCGACGACTTCCAGCTGGCCGACACCATCATGGTCTGGGGCCAGAATCCGGCCACCAACCATCCGCGCATGCTCAACGAGCTGCGCGATGCGTCCAGGCGCGGCGCCACCATCGTGTCGATCAACCCGCTCAAGGAGCGCGGCCTGGAGCGCTTTGTCAGCCCGCAGCACGTGACCGAGATGCTGGGCGGCGGCGGCACCCGCATTGCGTCGATGTTCGTGCGGCCCCGGCTGGCCGGCGACTTCGCGCTGCTCAAGGGCCTGGGCAAGCGCGTGATCGAACTGGACGACGCGGCGGTGGCCACCGGCGGCCAGCGCGTGGTCGACGTGGACTTCATCCGCGAGCACACGGCCGACTTCGACGCCTTCGCGGCCGACCTGCGCGCCGAGAGCTGGGCCGACATCGTGGCCGAGTCCGGCGTCACGCGCGCCGACATCGACGCGCTGGCCGACGTCTACGTGAAGAGCGAGCGCACGATCATGTGCTGGGGCATGGGCCTGACGCAGCACAAGGAGTCGGTGCGGACCATCCAGCTGCTGTCCAACGTGATGATGCTGCGCGGCAATATCGGCAAGCCCGGCGCGGGCCTGATGCCGGTGCGCGGCCATTCGAACGTGCAGGGCGACCGCACGATGGGCATCGAGGAACAGCCCGACGACGCCTTCCTGGACCGCCTGGGCGCCACGTTCGGCTTCGAGCCGCCGCGCCATCATGGCCAGGACGTGGTGGCCGCGATCAACGCGATGCTGGCTGGCAAGGTCAAGGTGTTCGTGGGGCTGGGCGGCAATTTCTCGATCGCCACGCCCGACACGCCGCGCACCTGGCAGGCACTGCGCCAGTGCGACCTGACCGTCAACATCGCCACCAAGCTCAACCGCAGCCACCTGGTCATCGGCCGCGACGCGCTGCTGCTGCCCACGCTGGGCCGCACCGAGATCGACGAGCAGGACGGCGTGCCGCAGGGCGTGACGGTGGAGGATTCGGTCTGCATGGTCCATATCTCGTACGGCATGAACAAGCCGGCGTCGCCGCACCTGTTGTCGGAGACGATGATCGTGGCGCGCATGGCCGACGCCACGCTGGGGTCGAACAAGGTGGACTGGCTGTGGTTCGCGCAGGACTACGCGCGCATCCGTGATGCCATCGAGAAGGTGATTCCGGGCTTCGAGCGCTACAACGAGCGCGTGGCCCGGCCGGGCGGCTTTCACCTGACGCCGGCGTCGCGCAACCGCGTGTGGCGCACGGCGTCGGGCAAGGCGCAGTTCCTGGTGCACCCGATCGACAAGGACACGCCGATCCGGCGCGCCCGCGAGCGCCATGGCGACGCGCTGATGGTGATGATGACCACGCGCTCGCACGACCAGTACAACACCACGATCTACGGGCTGGACGACCGCTACCGCGGCGTGTTCGGCCTGCGCCGGGTGGTGTTCATCAACCCGGCCGACCGCGCGCGGCTGGGGTTTGCCGAAGGTGAGCGGGTGGACATCACGAGCGTCTGGGAAGACGGCGTGACGCGCGACGTGCGGGACTTCCTGCTGGTGGACTACGACATCCCGGCGGGCTGCCTGGGCGCCTACTATCCCGAGACCAACCCGCTGGTGCCGCTGGAAAGCATCGGCGACCGGTCCGGCACGCCGACGTCGAAGTCGATCCCGGTGCTGCTGCGGCGCGCCGCCGCCTGACGCCGGGCGGGAGCGCACCATGGCCGGACGCGGATACGTCACGCGCGAGATCCGGCGCCACCAGGGCGACGCCGTGGCGCTGGAAATCGACCAGGTGGCCGAGGAAGTGCCCGTGGCGCTGGTCTACAACGGCATCTCGCACGCCGTGATGATGGCCACGCCGCTGGACCTGGAGCCGTTCGCGGCGGGGTTCTCGCTGACCGAGGGCATCGTCGACGGCGTGCACGAGATCTACGACGTCGAGGTGGAGCCGGGCTGCGACGGCATCGAGGTCCGGCTGGAAGTCAGCCAGCGGGCGTTCATGGCGCTCAAGCAGCGCCGCCGCACGCTGGCCGGCCGCACCGGCTGCGGCGTCTGCGGCATCGAGAGCCTGGCCCTGCTGGACCTGGTGCCCGAGCCGCTGGCCGGCATCCAGCCGGTGTCACCCGATGCGGCGGCCATCCGCCGCGCCGCCGCGGACCTGCGCGCGCGCCAGCATCTGATGGCGGCCACCGGCGGCGTCCATGCCGCCGCGTGGTGCGGCCCGGACGGCCAGCTACGCGCCGTGTTCGAGGACGTGGGGCGCCACAACGCGCTGGACAAGCTGATCGGCCACCTGGCCCGCGCGCGCGAGGCGTTCGGCGAGGGCTTCGTGTTCCTGTCCAGCCGGGCCAGCTACGAACTGGTGCGCAAGGCCGCGCGGATGCAGATTCCGATGCTGGCGACGATCTCGGCGCCCACGTCGCTGGCCATCCGCATCGCGGAACAGGCCGGCGTGCGGCTGCTGAGCTTTTGCCGCCAGGACGGCTTCGTCGAATACACTTCGCCTGGAACCGTAATCGCATCGGAGCCGCCGGTGGCCGCAGGCTGACGCCTGGGGTGTCCGGCTGTCTCCCGGATAACCCCCAGACAAGGCGACAGACCCGTTGGCAACCCTGTACGAAAAGCTCGCGGCCGATATCGAGGCGCTGGTGCAGCAGGGCGTGCTGCTGCCCGGCGAGAAGATCCCGTCCGTGCGCCAGGCCGCGCAGCACCACCGGCTCAGCATCACCACCGTGATCCGGGCCTACCTGCTGCTGGAATCGCGCGGCATCCTGGAAAGCCGCCCGCAGTCGGGCTACTTCGTGCGCGCCCGGCCCGGCGAGCCGGCCATCGACCTGCAGCCCACGCGCCCGGCCACGCGGCCGTCGGCCGTGGACGTGAGCGCGCTGGTGCTGTCCACGCTGCGCTCGATCCGCGCCGACGACGCGGTGCCGCTGGGGTCGCCCTATCCGGACCCCAAGCTCTACCCGTGGCAGCGGATCATCCAGTACGCCAACACCATCGGCAAGCGCTACGACACCTGGAGCGTGCTGGACGACCTGCCGCCCGGATCGCCCGAGCTGATCCGCCAGATCACGCGCCGCTACCTGGAAAACGGCTATACGGTCGATCCCAACGAGGTGGTGGTGACGATTGGCGCCACCGAGGCCATCAACCTGTGCCTGCAGGCCGTGGCCCGGCCCGGCGACACGATCGCGGTGGAATCGCCCACCTACTACGCGATGCTGCACGCCATCGAACGGCTGGGCATGCGCGCCGTGGAGGTGGCGACCGACCCGGTGGCCGGCATCGACGTGCAGGCGCTGGCGCGGCTGATCGACGAGCGGCCCGTGGCGGCCTGCATGGTGATGCCGAACTTCCAGAACCCGCTGGGCTTCCAGATGCCCGACGAGCGCAAGCAGGCGCTGGTGGCGCTGCTGACCGCGCGCGACATCCCGGTGATCGAGAACGACGTCTACGGCGAGCTGTACTACGGCGACGCCCATCCCACGTCGCTGAAGTCGTACGACACGGCGGGCATCGTGCTGCACTGCTCGTCGTTCTCGAAGACGCTGACCAATGCCTACCGGATCGGCTGGGCGCTGCCGGGCCGCTACCGCCAGAAGGTGGAGCGGCTCAAGTTCTTGAACACGCTGACCACGTCCACCATCCCGCAGCTCGCCATTGCCGAATTCCTGCGCAAGGACGGCTACGACTACCACCTGCGCCGCGTGCGCAAGGCCTACGCCCAGCAGGCCAACATCATGGCCGCCGCGGTGCGGCGCTTCTTCCCGGCCGGCACGCGCGTGTCGCGCCCGGCGGGCGGCTACGTGCTGTGGGTGGAACTGCCCGAGGAGGTGGACGCCATGGCGCTGTACCACGCGGCGCTGGAGCGGCGCATCACGGTGGCGCCGGGGCATATCTTCTCGCCGGTGCCCACGTACACGAACTGCATCCGGCTGAACTACAGCGGCGCGTGGTCCGAAGAGGTGGAATCGGCGGTGATCACGCTGGGCAAGCTGGTGGCGACATTACAAGAAAGGGAGACGACATGACGGACGATGCGGACCGGGCGGACGGACCCGACGAGGACGAGGACCTGCCCGGCGGGGACGATGGGGAGGCGGAAGGCGGGGGGCTGGACCCCACCGTGGCCGCCATCCTGCAGGCCCTGTGGGAGCACCGGCTGACCGAGCCGGACAAGGACCTGTCGCTGGCCCGGCTCAGCAAGCGCGCCGGCGTGCAGATGAGCGTGCTGCGCCGCGTGCTGACCCAGCTGGGCGACGCCGACCTCGTCGAGACAGCCATGGAGGAAGACGGCCGCGGCACGGCCCGGCTGACCGAGGAGGGCGAAGCCATCTGCGGCCAGTTGTTCGACTCACCGGCACCAGGGGACGGCCCGCTGCTGCATTGATCTGGCTCGCGTCAGATTGTCCCGTTGTCTCATAGACTCCGCCGCATCCGCCTCACACAATGGGTTCTCCGGAATCGAACCCTTGTATGGATCGGATGTGCAATGTGCCAACATTTTCCGCGGAGTATCAGATGCTGCTGAACAGCTTGAAGGAGCGCGTGGACGGCGCGCGGCAACGGGCGTTGCTGGCGGTGAACCGGGAACTGGTTGCCCTGTACTGGCATCTCGGCAACGAGATCCTGGTCAGCCAGCAGCGCGAAGGGCTGGGGCCCGGCCTGATCGAGCAACTGGCCCGCGACCTGCGGGCGAGCTATCCCGACATGCAGGGGTTCTCGCCGGGCAACCTGCGGCACATGCGCGCGCTGGCGCAGGCCTGGCCAGAGGGCGCCATGGCGGAGCAGCCGGCGGCGCAGTTGCCATGGCCGCACCTGTGCACGCTGCTGGACCGCGTTTCGGACCCCGCGCTGCGCGAGTGGTACGCCGGCATGGCGCTCCAGCACGGGTGGTCACGCAACGTGCTGGCGATGCAGATCGACCTGCGGCTGCACCAGCGGCAGGGCCAGGCCGTCAACAACTTCGCCGAGTGCATGCCGCCGGCGCGGTCGGACCTGGCGCGGGACGTCTTCAAGGACCCGTACATCTTCGACTTCGTGAACCTGGCGAACGACGCGCGGGAGCGCGCCGTGGAGGCGGCGCTGACGCACCAGGTGACGCGGCTGCTGCTGGAGCTGGGCACCGGCTTCGCGTTCGTGGGCCGGCAGTACCGGCTGGACGTGGGCGGCGAGGAGTTCTACGTCGACCTGCTGTTCTACCACCTGAAGCTGCGCAGCTACGTGGTCGTCGAACTCAAGGCGACGCCGTTCCGGCCCGAGTACGCCGGCCAGCTCGGCTTCTACCTGGCCGCCGTGGACGCGCAGGTCAAGCTCCCGGACGACCAGCCTTCCATCGGCCTGCTGCTGTGCCGCGACAACAACCGGCTGGTGGCCGAGTATGCGTTGCGCGGCATGACCCAGCCGATGGGCGTTGCAGAGTACCAGTTGATGCCGGAACTGCCGCCTGGTCTGCCGTCCATCGCGGAGATCGAGGCCAGGCTGGCGGCCGAAGCCGATGCGGTGGACGCGGCGGAGGAGGCTGCAGCCCAGGCGGCTGGCCCGCGCTGGCAGTAGCCGCCGCGCGGCCAGCCCGGTTAGACGACCTTGCCGGGGTTCATCAGGTGCTGCGGGTCCAGCGCCTGCTTGATGGCGCGCATCATCGCCAGTTCCACTTCGCTCTTGTAGCGGCGGTTTTCCTCGACCTTGAGCTGGCCCAGGCCGTGCTCGGCCGAGATCGAGCCGTCGTGGGCCTGGACGCTGTTGTGGACGATCAGGTTGATGGCGTCCTGGTGCTGCAGGAACTGGTCGTGGTCGACGCCGGCCGGTGGCGACACGTTGTAGTGCAGGTTGCCGTCGCCAAGATGGCCGAAGGTGACCATGCGGGCGCCCGGGAAGGCGTCCTGGACCAGTGCGTCGGTTGTCTCGATGAAATCGGCCACGCGCGAGATCGGCACGGCGATGTCGTGCTTGATGTTCTTGCCTTCCTCCACCTGGGCCAGCGGAATGTGCTCGCGCAGGTTCCAGAAGTCGCGCGACTGCTGGACGGATTCGGCGACCACGGCGTCGGTGACCACGCCGGCGTCCAGGGCGGCCTCCATCATCGTCTCGAAGATGCCGCGCGCGTGCTGCTCGCCCTCGCTGTCGGACAGTTCCAGCAGCACCACCTGCGGATGGTGCTCGGCAAACGGGTAGCGCAGCTGCGGAAAATGCCGCGTGACCAGTTCCATGCACATGGCCGACATCAGCTCGAAGCCGGTCAGCATGGCGCTGGCGTGGGACTGGGCGATGGCCAGCAGCGCCAGCGCGGCGCGCGGGCTTGGCACGGCGGCCAGCGCCGTCACGCGGGCGCGCGGGGCCGGGAACAGCTTCATGACCGCGGCCGTGATGATGCCGAGCGTGCCTTCGGCGCCGATGAACAGGTCGCGCAGGTCGTAGCCGGTGTTGTCCTTGCGCAGGCCGCGCAGGCCGTTCCAGACCTCGCCGCGCGCGGTCACCACCTCCAGGCCCAGGCACAGCTCGCGGGTATTGCCATAGCGCAGCACGGCGGTGCCGCCGGCATTGGTCGACAGGTTGCCGCCGATCGTGCAGCTGCCCTCGGCCGCCAGCGACAGCGGGAACAGCCGGCCATGCTCGCGCGCCACGTCCTGCAACTGCTGGAGGATCACGCCGGCCTCCACCGTGATCGTGTTGTTGAGCGGGTCCACCTGCCGCACGCGGTTCAGCCGCTGGAGCGACAGCACCACCACGCCGCGCGCGGCCGCGTCGCCGCCGGCCGGCGTGGCGCCGCCGCACAGGCCCGTGTTGCCGCCCTGCGGCACCACGGCAATGCGGTGCGCGTGGCAGGCGTGCATCACGGCGGCCACCTCGTCGGTGTTGCCGGGCCGCAGCACGGCCAGCGCGTCACCGGTGTAGCGGCGGCGCCAGTCGGTCAGGTAGGGCGCCTTGTCGGCCGCGTCGGTCAGCACGTTGGACGGGCCGACGGCGGCGCGGCAGAGATCGAGGAACGAGTCGGAGTGCACGGTGGACATGGCGGACATGGGCGCTCAGGGGGAGGGGGCCGATCGGGCGAGGGCCTTGGCGCGGCGCTTGTAGGGCCGCAGGTAAAGGATCGTGGCGACGAAGAACAGCAGCGTCAGCGCGACTTCCGCCCACGCCAGCCACGACGACGGGGCGCGGTCGCTGGTGGCGCGCACGATGCCTTCGGTGAAATAAAGCAGGATCAGCATCGACGACCACTGCATCGTGTAGCGGTTGCGCCGCCATACGCCGCGCAGCACCGGCAGCAGCAGCACGAACTTGGCGATCAGCCACGAGCCGCCGGGCCGCAGCGGCGCCAGGAACCATTCCCAGGCGATGCACAGCGCGATCAGCGCCAGCAGGCTGGCCAGGCTCAGGGACCAGAGGCGCGGGCTGTGCAGCGCGGCGTCGTCGGAAGGGGCCGGCATCATGCGGCGAGCTTCAGGGCGGTCTGGGCCAGGCGGCGGCCCATGGCGGTGGCCAGCGCGGCTTCCTGGTCGGTGACCGGGCCGTGGTTGTCCACGTGCGCGTGATGGCTCGGGCCGTACGGCGTGCCGCCGGCCGTGGTCGTCATCAGGCCGGCTTCGGAGTAGGGCAGGCCGACGATCAGCATGCCGTGGTGCAGCAGCGGCAGCATCATCGACAGCAGCGTGGTTTCCTGGCCGCCATGCAGGCTGCCCGTCGATGTGAACACGCAGGCCGGCTTGCCGGACAGCCCGCCCGCCAGCCACTGCGCGACGGTGCCGTCGAGGAAGTACTTCATCGGGGCCGCCATGTTGCCGAAGCGGGTGGGGCTGCCGAGCGCCAGCCCGGCGCATTCCTCAAGGTCGCGCAGTTCGGCATAGGGCGCGCCCTCGGGCGGGATGTCGGAAGCGGTGGCCTCGCAGACCGTGGATACCGGCGGCACGGTGCGCAGGCGCGCCTGGGCGCCGGGCACGCTCTCGATGCCGGTGGCGATCAGTTCGGCCAGTCTGCGGGTGGCGCCGTGGCGGCTGTAGTAGAGGACGAGGATGTCGGTCATGGATGGACGGGCGGCGGGACGGCGGACGGTGTACGGCAGGGCCGCCGGCTGGCTGGCGGGCCCGCGGTGCGGGCGCCGCGGAACGATCCGCGTATTATAGTTGGGGCGCTGCCGGAAGTGCCGCGTGGGCGGCCCGGCCGCCGCTGTCATCGATTCGAGAGGAGAACGTCCCCGCATGTCCGCCCCCCGCATTGCCCGCCTGCGCAGGGAATGGAACCTGCAGAAGGTGCGCGCACTGTCCCGCTACGCGCTGCGCCGCGCCGGCGAGAACCGCCTGCCGCAGGTGGCCGCCAGCCTGACGTTCACGACGTTCCTGTCCGTCGTGCCGGTGCTGACGGTGGCCTTTGCGCTGCTGGCCGCGTTCCCGGTGTTCCGCGACTTCCGCGGCCAGATCGAGGCGTTCCTGTTCCAGAACCTGATCCCGGGCGGCAATATCAGCGACTCGGTGTCGCGCTACCTGGGCCAGTTCGCCAAGAGCGCGCGGGGCCTGACCGCGCTGGGCCTGGGCGGGCTGATGGTGACGTCGGTGCTGACGATGCTGACCGTGGAAGACGCGCTGAACGCGATCTGGCGCGTCAAGCGGCGGCGCCCGTTCGCGCAGCGGGTGCTGGTGTTCTGGGCCGTGCTGACGCTGGGGCCGGTGCTGATCGGCGGCAGCCTGTCGATCAGCTCGTACCTGATATCGATCTCGATGGGCTACGTCGGCAATCTGCCGTTCGGGCTCGGGCTGCTGGTCAGCCTGGTGCCGGTGGCGCTGACCGCCGTGGCATTTGCGTTCCTCTACATGGCCGTGCCGTACGCCTACGTCGACTGGCGCGATGCGATCTTCGCCGGCATCGTGGCCGCCGTGGCGTTCGAGGTGGCCAAGCGCGCCTTCGGCTATTTCATTACCCATATCCCCACCTACACGGCCGTCTACGGGACGTTTGCCGTGCTGCCGCTGTTCCTGCTCTGGATGTACGTGAGCTGGCTGGTCACGCTGCTGGGCGCGACGATCGCGTCGAACCTGCCCGTGATCCGCGAGGGCCACTGGCGGCGCCGCACGTTCGCCGGCAGCGAATTCTTCGATGCGCTGGGCGTGCTCTATGTGCTCTATCGCGCCCGCGACGAGGTGCCGCGCAGCATGGGCGAACTGGAGATTGGGCGCAAGCTGCGGGTGGAGGCCGACTACCTGGCCGGGCTGCTGGCCAAGCTCAAGGCCATGCACCTGGTCGGCAAGCTCCAGCAGGATCGCGGGCAGGCGCACTGGGCGCTGCTGTGCGATCCGGCGCAGGTCACGCTGCGGATGCTGCACGACCGGCTGGTGCTGAACCTGGCGCGCCTGCCGCGCACGGCGCTGGCCCAGCAGATGCGGGGCGTGGAAGTGCTGCGTGGCATCCTGGACAACCCCCAGCTCGACCAGCCGCTCGAAGCGGTGTTCCGCCAGCAGACGGCCGGCGTGGCCGCCAACGAGGCGCCCGAGGCGCCCGACCCTGCCGACGCCGCCGCCCAGCCGGCGCGCCAGCCCGACCTGCCGCGCCACGCCTAGCCGACGGCCGGCGCCGGTTCAGAAGCGGATCTTGCCGCGCAGGATGTCCGCGTACATCACTCAGTCGCCCATCAGGCTGTAGAACGGGTGCCGGAACGTGGCCGGGCGGTTTTTCTCGAAGCCGAAATGGCCGATCCAGGCAAACGCGTAGCCCGACACCAGCGCGCCCAGCAGCCACCAGAAATTTCCGGTCACGACCAGCGCCACCAGGCAGGCCAGCGCCAGCGTCGACCCGACGAAATGCAGCCGTCGGCAGGTGCGGTTGCGGTGCTCGTTCAGGTAGAACGGGTAGAAGTCGGCAAAGCGCGCGAATTCCTTGGCGTGGGTCTGGGCCATGGCAGTCTCCTTGGGGGCGAGTCGGGTTGGGCTCAGCGGGCAGCGCGCGCGAACGCGGCCAGCGCGTCGAGAACGTCGTCGGGCCGCTCGCCCATCAGCGCATGGCCCGCCGGCACCGTGACCACGCGGGCCTGCTTCATCCGGGCCGCCAGCGCCTGGGCGGCCTTGGGCGACGTCATCATGTCCTTGCTGCCCACCACGAACAGCGCCGGGCAGGCCACGGCGGCGGCCGCTTCCTCGCCATGCGCGTAGGCGTTGCAGGCCGAGAAGTCGGTGTGGAAGACGTGGGCGTCCGGGTTGCGGGCCGACACGCGCTCCATCAGCCGCTGGCTGCCGCCATGCATCCACGCGCCCGGGCCGGGCGACGACGGCTTGCTGGCCAGGCTGGAGATCGACCACTGGTTGACCATGGCAATGGCGTCCGCCTCGCGGTGCAGCGCGGCGTCGAGCAGCGCGTCGGACACTTTCATCGGATAGGCCGTGGCCAGCAGGCCGATGCCGCGCACCGCCTGCGGATGCCGCGCCGCGCATTCGAGCGCGATCAGCGACCCCATGCTGTGGCCGAACACCAGCGCCGGCGCCGTCACCCCGGCTGCCGCCAGCAGTGCGACGATCCAGTCGGCCATGGCCTCGACTGTGTCCAGCGGCGCGCCGGCGCTGCGGTTGTGGCCGGGCAGGTCGACGGCCAGCACCGAGAACCCGTGGTTGGCAAACCAGCGCGTCTGCAGCGCCCAGACGCTGTGGTCGTTCTGCGCGCCGTGCACGAACACGGCGCAGGGCAGGGCCGGGTCGAACGGCTTGCCGCCGGTGTAGGCATAGGCCTCGTGGCCGGAAACGGTCAGTTTCATGACGCCTTGCCTCCCTTCGCCATGGCCTTCTCGGCGGCCTTGAGGCCGCGCTTGAGGTCGTCGACGAGGTCGTCCGGATCCTCCAGGCCGATCGACAGCCGGATCGTGCCCTCGCCGATGCCGGCGGCCTGAAGCGCCGCCGCGTCCATGCGGAAATGGGTGGTCGAGGCCGGGTGGATGACCAGCGAGCGGGCGTCGCCGACGTTGGCCAGGTGCGAGAACAGCGACAGGCTTTCGATAAAGCGCTGCCCGGCCTGCCGGTCGGCCTTGAGGTTGAAGCTGAACACCGCGCCGCAGCCGCGCGGCAGTAGCCGTTTGGCCAAAGCGTAGTCGGGGTGCGATTCCAGTTCGGGGTAGGCCACCGACTCGACCATCGGATGGCCGGCCAGGAATTGCACCACGCGGCGCGTGTTGTCGACATGGCGCGCCATGCGCAGCGGCAGCGTCTCGATGCCCTGCAGCAGCTGCCAGGCCGCCATCGGATTCATGCAGGCGCCAAAGTCGCGCAGGCCCTCGCGGCGGGCGCGCAGCAGGAACGGCGCCACCGTGCTTTCCTCGGTGAACACCATGTTGTGGAAGCCCGCGTACGGCTCGGACAGTTCCGGAAAGCGCCCGGACGCCTCGAAATCGAACGTGCCGCCTTCGGCCAGCACGCCGCCGATGGTGGTGCCATGGCCGCCCAGGAACTTGGTGGCCGAGTGGTAGAGCAGGCCGGCGCCATGGTCGAACGGCCGCAGCAGGTAAGGCGTGGTGAACGTGGAATCGACCAGCAGCGGGATGCGGTGGTCCCGGCCGATCTGCGCCACGGTCTCGATGTCGAGCACGTCCAGGCCCGGGTTGCCGAGCGTCTCGCCGAACAGCAGCCGGGTCTCCGGGCGGATGGCGGCGCGCCAGGCGTCGATGTCGCGCGGGTTGACGAACGTGGTCTCGATGCCGAAGCGGCGCAGCGTGTAGTGCAGCAGGTTGTGCGAGCCGCCGTAGAGCGCGCTCGACGCGACGATGTGGGCGCCGGCCCCCATCAGCGTGGCCACGGCCAGGTGCAGCGCGGCCTGGCCCGAGGCGGTGCCGATGGCGCCCGCGCCGTTTTCCAGCGCGGCCACGCGCTCCTCGAACACGGCCACGGTGGGGTTGCTGATGCGCGAGTAGACGTGGCCGGCGCGCTCCATGTTGAACAGCGACGCGGCGTGCTCGCTGTCCCGGAAGACAAATGACGTGGTCAGGTGGATCGGTGTGGCGCGGGCCCCGGTGGCGGGGTCCGGCGCGGCGCCGGCGTGCAGGGCCAGCGTGTCGAAGCGGCTGCCAGACGATGTGGACATGGCGGGAAGGGCCCGGCGCGCCGGGCCGCGAGTGGTGGCTGTCGTCCGGCATCCTAGCACCATGGGCCCCCCGCGCAACACCGGGTATTTCCCGCCGCGCGGGCCGCCTGGCAGGCCGTGCCGGGGGCGTCCGGACGCGGTCTGGCGGTGGGCGGGACGGCGGCCCGGGTGGCGCCCTGGAGGCCGCGCTCGCTTTACTTGAGACGGCGGTTTGGGCTAGGATCGGCCATCGGGCCCGCGCCACGCACATGGCAAGACAGGGCACCCCCGGAGACACCATCATGAAAGTCAGCGACATCCTGCAGATCAAGGGCAACACGCTCTACACCGTCACGCCGGATACCCCGCTGGAGCAGGCCATCGAGACCATGGCCGCGCACGACATCGGCTCGCTCGTGGTCATGGAGTACGGCGATCTCGTCGGCATGCTGACGTTCCGCGAGGTCATCGAGACGCTGGCCGCCAACCGCGGCACGCTGGGCCCGCACAGCATCCGCAAGGTCATGGACGACGCGCCGCTGACCTGCACCCCCGAGACCGACGTCAACGAGGTGCGCCGCATGATGCTGGAGCGCCACACCCGCTACCTGCCCGTGCTGGAAAAGCGCACGCTGATGGGCGTGATCTCGTTCTACGACGTGGCCAAGGCCGTGGTGGAGGAGCAGAGCTTCGAGAACCGGATGCTCAAGGCGTACATCCGCGACTGGCCCGAGGAGAAGGCGCAGCCGGCCCAGCCGGCCGCCGAGGCGCCCGGGCAGCCGGCGCGCTGACCGCCAGCCGGCCTGTCCGGCATCCCCCAATTTTGAGATTTCTGCCGTAGCCGGCGATGCCCGGTGCTGGCATGATGGCGGCGAACTGATGCCCCGGCGGGTCACCGGGGTCCACTTCCTGTTTGCCATCGATGAGCCAAGAAAGCCAGTTTCGCCTGCTCGGCCTGCGCCGGTTCGCCCCGTTCTTCTGGACGCAGTTCCTCGGGGCCATGAACGACAACGTCTTCAAGGTCGCCTTCACCTCGCTGGTCACCTACCACGCCACGCTGTTCGAGGGCGTCGACGCCCATAGCGCGGCCTTCCTGATCTCGGCCATCTTCATCGCGCCGTTCGTGCTGTTTTCCGCCACCAGCGGCCAGATCGCCGACAAGATCGAGAAGTCGCGGCTGATCCGGCTGGTCAAGACGATCGAAATCGCGATCATGCTGCTCGGGCTGGCCGGCTTCTACCTGCACAGCGCCCCGCTGCTCTACGCGGGCACGTTCCTGATGGGGCTGCACTCCACGGTCTTCGGGCCGGTCAAGTTCGCCTACCTGCCGCAACACCTGGACCAGACCGAGCTGGTGGGGGGCAACGGACTCGTGGAAATGGGCACCTTCGTGGCGATCCTGCTCGGCACGCTGGTGGGCGGAGAGATGGCCGGGCTGACCGGCGCCGACGGCACGGTGGTCGGGCCGCTGTACGTGGGCATCGTCTGCGTGGCGATTGCCGTGGCGGGGCGGGCGGTGTCGCAGGGCGTGCCGCTGTCTCCGGCGCCGCAGCCGGACCTGCGCATCAACTGGAATCCGTTCACCGAGACATGGCGCAACCTGATGCTGGCCCGCGAGCGCCGCGTGGTGTTCCTGAGCCTGCTGGGCATCTCGTGGCTGTGGTTCCTGGGCGCCACGTTCCTGACGTCGTTCTTCACCTTTGCCAAGGACGTGCTGGGCGGGGACCAGAACGTGGTCACGCTGCTGCTGGCCGTGTTCTCGGTGGGCATCGGCACGGGGTCGCTGCTGTGCGAGCGGCTGTCCGGGCGCCACGTGGAAATCGGGCTGGTGCCGTTCGGCTCGATCGGCATGACCGTGTTTGCGGTGGACCTCTACTTCGCCACGCAGGGGCAGTCGGCCGGGGCGACGCTGAGCGGCGTGGGCGGCTTCCTGGCCCAGCCGGGACACTGGCGCGTGCTGTTCGACCTGTTCTGCCTGGCAATGTTCGGCGGCTTCTACAGCGTGCCGCTCTACGCGCTGATCCAGAGCCGGTCCGCGCCCACGCACCGCGCCCGGATCATCGCCGCCAACAACATCCTGAACAGCTTCTTCATGATCGGCGCGTCGCTGCTGGGCGTGTTCATGACCCAGGCCGGCTACTCGATCCCGCAGCTTTTCCTGGTGGTGGGGCTGCTCAACGCGGTGGTGGCCATCTATATCTACTCGCTGGTGCCCGAGTTCCTGCTGCGGTTCATCGCCTGGCTGCTCGTGCACACGATCTACCGGTTGCGCCGGATCAACGCCAAGCGGATTCCGGAGCAGGGCGCGGCGCTGCTGGTCTGCAACCACGTGAGCTTTGCCGATGCGGTGGTGCTGATGGCGGCCAGCCCCCGGCCGGTGCGGTTTGTGATGGACCACAACATCTTCAAGGTGCCGGGGCTGTCGTGGTTCTTCCGGCAGGCCAAGGCGATTCCGATTGCCCCGGCGCGCGAGAACCCCGAGTTGCTGGCGCGCGCGTACGACGCGGTGGCGGCGGCGCTGGCCGACGACGAGCTGGTCTGCATCTTCCCCGAGGGCAAGATCACGGCCGACGGCGAGATCAACCCGTTCCGCTCGGGCGTGTCGCAGATCATCCAGCGTACGCCGGTGCCGGTGGTGCCAATGGCGCTGCGTGGCCTGTGGGGCAGCTTCTTCTCCCGCAAGGGCGCCCCGGCGATGACGCGGCCGTTCCGGCGCGGCCTGCTGAGCAAGCTGGAACTGGTGGTCGGGGAACCCGTGCCCCCCGAGGCGGCGACGCCGGAGGGGTTGCAGCAGATGGTTCTGGCCCTGCGCGGCGACTGGAAATAATCATGATCACGCTCTACACGTTCGGGCCGGCGTTCGGCCTGCCCGATGCCAGCCCGTTCGTCATCAAGGCCGAGATGCTGCTGAAGCTGGCCGGCCTGCCGTACCAGACGCGGCGCGGCAACCTGCGCCGGGCGCCCAAGGGCAAGCTGCCGTACCTGGACGACATGGGCCGGCTAGTGGCCGATTCCACGCTGATCCGCTGGCACATCGAGAAGACGTACCACATCGACTTCGATGCCGGGCTGTCGGCCGCCGAGCGCGGCACGGCCTGGGCGGTCGAGAAGCTGCTGGAGGACAATCTCTACTGGGCCGTGGCGCGGGTGCGCTGGCTGGAAGGCGACAACTTCGAGCGCGGGCCCGCGCAGTTCTTCGGCATGGTGCCGGCGCCGCTGCGCGGACTGGTCAAGGCGCTGGTGAAGCGCAAGGTGCGCCAGATGCTGTGGTCGCAGGGCCTGGGGCGGCACAGCGCCGAGGAAATGACCGCGATGGCGGTGCAGGGCGTGAAGGCCATCGCCGACATCCTGGGCGACAAGCCGTACCTGATGGGCGAGCGCCCCTGCGGCGCGGACGCCACGCTGTTCGCCTTTGCCGCCAGCCTGCAGACGCCGGTCTTCGACACGCCGATCCGGGCGGCGGCCGAGTCCCATGCCAACCTGCAGGCCTATCTGGCGCGGATGCGGCGGCAGTTCTATGCCGATTTTGTCGGGCAGGGGGTGTTTGCGGCGGAATCGGGCGCGCCGGCCCCGGTGGAGGCGGCCGCCGGGGCCTAATGGCCGTACAATGTAGGCCGTCCCCAATTCCTGTGCGGTTTCGATCATGTCCGGCAATACCCTCGGCCTGCTTTTCACTGTCACCACGTTCGGCGAATCGCACGGACCGGCCATCGGCGCGGTCGTGGATGGCTGCCCGCCGGGCATGTCGCTGACCGAGGCCGACATCCAGATCGACCTTGACCGCCGCAAGCCCGGCACGTCGCGCCACGTGACGCAGCGGCAGGAGCCGGACCAGGTGGAAATCCTGTCCGGGGTGTTCGAGGGCAAGACCACGGGCACGCCGATCTGCCTGCTGATCCGCAACACGGACCAGCGCAGCAAGGACTACGGCAACATCGTCGAAACCTTCCGGCCGGGGCACGCCGACTACACCTACTGGCACAAGTACGGCATCCGCGACTACCGCGGCGGCGGCCGCTCGTCGGCGCGCCTGACCGCCCCCGTGGTGGCCGCGGCGGCGATTGCGAAGAAATGGCTGCGCGAGCAGTACGGCACCGAGATTCGCGGCTACATGTCGCAGCTCGGCGAAATCGCGGTGCCGTTCACGGACTGGAAGCACGTACCCGAGAACCCGTTCTTCGCGGCCAACGCCGACATCGTGCCCGAGCTCGAAACGTATATGGACGCGCTGCGCAAGGATGGCGATTCCGTGGGCGCGCGGATCGAGGTGGTGGCCAGCGGCGTGCCGGTGGGCCTGGGCGAGCCGCTGTTCGACAAGCTCGACGCCGACATCGCCCACGCCATGATGGGTATCAACGCGGTCAAGGGCGTGGAGATTGGCGCCGGCTTCGACAGCGTGGCCCAGCGCGGCACGGTCCATGGCGACGAACTGACGCCCGAGGGCTTCCGGACCAATCACTCGGGCGGCGTGCTCGGTGGTATTTCGACCGGCCAGGACGTCACGGTGTCGCTGGCGATCAAGCCGACGTCGAGCATCCGCACGGCGCGCGAGTCGATCGACAAGGCCGGGCAGCCGGCCAGCGTCGAGACGTTCGGCCGCCACGACCCGTGCGTGGGCATCCGCGCCACGCCGATTGCCGAGGCGATGCTGGCGCTGGTGCTGATGGACCACGCGCTGCGCCACCGCGCCCAGTGCGGCGACGTGCAGGTCGACACCCCGCGCATCCCGGCGCAGGTCAAATCCTGAGCACCACCGCTTACCGGCCTGGGTCGATCGACCCGGCCACCTATCTCCGTTTCGGACTCTTCTATCTCGGCTACTACGGCTACGTCGGCGTGATTTCGCCGTACGTCAGCCTGTTCTTCGCCGACCGGGGCTTCTCGCCGGTGCAGATCGGCGTGCTGATGGCCTGCTTCCAGCTCAGCCGCATCGTCGGGCCCTACCTGTGGGGCTGGCTGTCTGACGTCATGCACACGCGGGTCCGGCTGCTGCGGCTGGCGGCGGTCACGTCGCTGCTGGCGTTCCTGGCCGTGCCGGGCGTGCATGGCTACGGCGCGATGATGGCGATGATGATCGGGCTCAACCTGATTACCAGCGCCATGTCGCCGCTGGGCGATGCGCTGACGATCTCCACGCTGCGGCGGCATGGCGCCTTCGACCATCGCTACGGCCGCGTGCGCATGTTCGGCTCGGTGGGCTTCATCGGCGCCGTGCTGCTGGGCGGGGCGCTGTTCGAGCACTTCGGGATGCAGGCGTTTCCGTGGCTGGCCAGCGCCATGCTGGCGCTGTTCGCGCTGGTGGTCTTCGGCCTGCGGGACGCGGAAGAGGACACCGCGCACGTCAAGCCGCCGCCGGCCCTGCCGCTGCTGCGGCGGCCCGACGTGGCGTGGTTCCTGGCGTCGGCGTTCCTGATGATGTTCGCGCACGCGGCGCTCTACGTGTTCTATTCGCTGTACCTGGCGCAGCTTGGCTATAGCAAGATCGCCATCGGCGCGATGTGGACCATCGGCGTGGTCGCCGAGATCGTGTTCTTCTTCTACCAGGGCCGGCTGTTCGGCGCGCTGGCGCTGCGGACGACCCTGGCCGGCACGTTCGTGCTGGCCGCGCTGCGCTTTGGCGTGACCGGCTACCTGGCCGAGTATGTCTGGCTCATGGCCGTGGTCCAGACGCTGCACGCGGCCACCTTCGGCGCCCACCACAGCGCCAGCCTGAAGCGGCTGCAGCGCTGGTTCGCCGGGCCGCTGCAGGGCCGGGGGCAGGCGCTGTATACGGGAATTTCCTATGGGCTCGGCGGCACGCTGGGCGGGCTGGCGATGGGCTGGACGTGGAAGACGCTGGCGCCGATGCACACGTTCGGGCTCGCGGCGGCGGCCGCGCTGGTCGGGGCGGTATGTGCGGCGATGAGTTTCCGGGGCGAGGGCGCGCGGACGGATTGATGTGGTTTGCGCCCGACTGCCGCATGGCGGGAGAGGGGAGCCAGAACCGTCAGTCCTTCAACAATCCCGCTACCCGTTCCGCGATGGCCAGCGATGACGTCAGGCCGGGCGATTCGATGCCGAACAGGTTTGCCAGCCCTGGCACGCCATGGGTCTGGGGGCCGTCGATGCGGAAGTCGGCGGCTGTCTCGCCCGGGCCGCTGATCTTGGGGCGGATGCCCGCGTAGCCCGGTTGCAGCGCGCCGTCGGCCAGGCCGGGCCAGTAGCGGCGCACTTCGGCGTAGAAGCTGTCGGCATCGTGGGGCGGGACGCTGTACTCGATCTCGTCGATCCAGCGTACGTTGGGGCCGAAACGCGCCTGGCCGCCCAGATCGAGCGTCAGGTGGACGCCCAGCCCGGCCGCTTCCGGCACCGGGTAGATCAGCCGTGAGAACGGCGCCCGGCCAGCCAGCGTGAAATAGCAGCCCTTGGCGTAGAACTGCGGCGGGATGTGGGCAGGCGGGATGCCGTCGATCCGGCGCGCCAGATCGGGCGCGGTCAGGCCGGCCGAATTGATTACCGTGCGCGCCAGCAGCGTGGTCGGGCCCTCGGCGCCGCCGATGTCGAGCCGGATGCCGTCGGGCGTGACCGCGCCGGACAGCACCGGCGACTGCACGGCCAGCATCGCGCCGGCCTGTTCGGCATCGCCCAGCAGCGCGGTCATCAGGCCGTGGCTGTCGATGATGCCGGTTGATGGCGACAGCAGCGCCGCGTGGCATTCGAGCTGCGGTTCCAGCGCGCGCGCTTCGTCCCGGGTGAGCAGGCGCAGGTCGTGCACGCCGTTGGCCTCGGCCTTGGCGCGGATACCGGCCAGCGTGGCCACCTGGGCCTCGCTGGTGGCGACGATCAGCTTGCCGCAGCGCTGGTGGGTCACGTGGTGGCTGGCGCAGTAGTCGTAGAGCATGGCCTTGCCGCGCACGCACAGCTCGGCTTTCAGCGAACCGGCCGGATAGTAGATGCCGGCGTGGATGACTTCGCTGTTGCGGGCGCTCGTGATCGTGCCGAAGGCGTTTTCGGCTTCAAGGATGATGACTTCGCGGCCCTGCTGCGCCATGGCGCGCGCCACGGCCAGCCCGACCACCCCGGCGCCGATCACGACGCAATCTACCTGTTCCATCTCTGTCTGCTCCTGATTGTCTTGTGGGTGTCTTGTGGGTGTCTGGTCGGCTGTCAGGCCAGTCCCATGCGCGCCGCCGCCGCTTCCAGGTGCGCGGTGGCTGCCGCGCGGGCCGCCACGGCGTCGCCCCGGACGATGGCATCGACCAGCGCCGTGTGCTCGGCGTCGGCCGCGCGCGGGGTGGCACCGTCGGCCCGCAGGCGGGCGGTGTTTTCCCAGGCGTGCTGGCGGGCAACCAGCAATTGCTGGCTGACGAAATCGGTCAGGCCGGTGAAGCACGGGTTGTGGCCGGCCTGGGCAATGGCATGGTGGAACGCGATGTCGGCCGCCGCCGCGCTCGGGAAGTCATCGGCATGGCGCTGCATCGCGGCCAGGGCGTCGCGCATGGCGGCCACGTCGACCTCGGTGCGGCGCAGCGCGGCCATTTCGGCGCAGGCGGTTTCCACCACGCGGCGCAGTTCGAACAACTGGGCCAGCGTGGGGCCGCCGTCCGGGGCGCTGGCCAGCCGCCAGACCTGGCCGCCCGGCGTCTCGGACACATAGGCGCCAGACCCCTTGCGCGTGACCAGCACGCCGTCGGCCTTGAGCAGCGCGATGGCTTCGCGGACGATGGGGCGGCTCACGTCGAAAGTGTCGGCCAGCGCGGCCTCGGCGGGTAGCCGCTCGCCCGTGGCAAATCGGCCGGCGGCGATGTCGTCGCGCAGCGCCTGGGCGATACGGCTGGCGAGGGTGGCGGGGCGGGACAGGCGGTCCATGCAGATCGGTGGGGTTGTCAGGCTGTCTGACAGATTCCAGGGTTTGCCGATTCTGCGTTGTCATCTGACTGAGGTCAAGCGGATTTGCCGCGTCATGGCGCATAACGCACACAGTCAGCGTACGGCGGCGCCGATGCCCCCTCGGTAGGGGTCAAGGTTGACGCGGAACTGTCGATAGCTGACCCATCCGGTTGCGCACCCTGTCGATCCTGTGCAGCCCCGTCCACTATTACCGTCGCGCCGGGCGGCGCTTCATGGAGACCCATCCGCCATGATCCCTTTGACTCCGCAGGACCTGCCCGTGGGTCAGCCGTTGCCCTGGTCGTTGCTCGACGGGCAGGGCAACCTGATGCTGGGCAGCGGCAGCATCATCCCCGACGCGCGCGACCTGGCGCTGATGTTCCGCCACGGCACCGTCTGCCGGCCCGATGACATGCCGGAGGCGGGCAACGAGCCCGACGCCCATGGGGCGTCGCGGCTTGCGGCCGGCCCGCTGGGCCTGCAGGTCGGCACGCTGCTGCACGTCAAGACGCCCGGCGATACCACGCGCGCCGCGGCCAGCCGGCTGATCGGCTTCATCGAACATGGCCTGTTCGTGACGTGGCCCACGCTGGGCGGCCGCGAGCTGGCGATCAACGCCGGCGAGGACCTGCTGCTGCGCGGCTTCTCGGGGCACGCCATCCACAGTTTCACGTCGACGGTCACGGCCGTCTGCCGCAGCCCGTTCCGCTACCTGGTGCTGTCGGCGCCGGCGCAGACCGCCCAGATGCCGGTGCGGCGCGCGGCGCGGGTGCCCACGCGGCTGGCCGCCTATCTGGTCGAGAACCTGGAAGGCGCGGACGCCGACGAATCGGTGGCGCAGGACTTGGCGCTGGACGCCGCGGTCTGCCCCGATGCGCGGATGAGCGAAGGGCTGGCGCGGCTGGGGCTGCTGTCGGACCTGAGCACGGGCGGCGCGCTGGTGCAGACGTCGTCGCCGGCGCCCGCGGTGGGCCAGCGTGTGCGGCTGCGCTTCCAGTTGCGGACGGGATCGCTCGACACCGAGATCACGGTCGACGGTGCCGTGCGTAGCGCGCCCGCGCAGGACGACGACGAGTTTCCCGCCTTCGGCGTGGCATTCGACGCGCTGGGCGAGCGCGAACTGACGCTGCTGCAGTGCTTCATCTACGAGCAACTGCTGGCGTCGACCTGCATGCCGGTCTCGGGCAACTAGCCCGGCCGGCCTGGCCCGCGCGCCAGATCGCTGGATCGCTGGATCGCTGGATCACCAAAGAAAAACGCCGGCGCAAGGGCCGGCGTCTTGTCGTCGGGGCGCACCCTGGCGGGGCGCCGCGCGGCTTACATGCCTACGTAGTTCGGGCCGCCACCGCCTTCCGGCGTGACCCAGACGATGTTCTGGGTGGGGTCCTTGATGTCGCAGGTCTTGCAGTGCACGCAGTTCTGCGCGTTGATCTGCAGGCGTTCCTTGCCTTCGCCGTTCTGCACGAACTCGTAGACGCCCGCCGGGCAGTAGCGTGACTCGGGGCCGGCGTACTTTTCCCAGTTGATGTCGACCGGCACGCTGGCGTCCTTGAGCGTCAGGTGGGCCGGTTGGTTTTCCTCGTGGTTCGTGTTGCTGATGAACACCGACGACAGCCGGTCGAACGTCAGCTTGCCGTCCGGCTTCGGATACTCGATCTTCTGGCACTCGGCAGCCGGCTTCAGGTAGACGTGGTCCGGCTTCTCGCGGTGGATGGTCCAGGGCGGGTTGCGGATGCCCAGCTTCGGCAGCAGCCACTGCTCGATGCCGGTCATCAGCGTGGCCGTGGTGCGGCCCTTCTTGAACCATTGCTTGAAGTTCTTGGCCTGCAGCAGTTCCTTGTGCAGCCAGCTCTGCTCGAAGGCGGCCGGGTAGGCGGTCAGCTCGTCGTGCTGGCGGCCGGCCTGCAGCGCGTCGAAGGCCGCCTCGGCGGCCAGCATGCCGGTCTTGATCGCGGCGTGGCTGCCCTTGATGCGCGATGCGTTCAGGTAGCCCGCGTCGCAGCCGACCAGCGCGCCGCCCGGGAACACCGTCTTGGGCAGCGACAGCAGGCCGCCGGCCGTGATGGCGCGCGCGCCGTAGCCGATACGCTTGCCGCCTTCGAAATACTGGCGGATTTCCGGATGGGTCTTGAAACGCTGGAATTCCTCGAACGGCGACAGCCACGGGTTGGTGTAGTCCAGGCCCACCACAAAGCCGACGGCCACCTTGTTGTCCTCCATGTGGTAGAGGAACGAGCCGCCGTAGGTGGCCGGGTCCAGCGGCCAGCCGGCCGTGTGGACCACCAGGCCGGGCTGGTGCTTGGCCGGGTCGATTTCCCACAGTTCCTTCAGGCCGATGCCGTAGCTCTGCGGGTCCTTGCCGGCGTCGAGCTTGTAGCGGGCGATCAATTGCTTGCCCAGGTGGCCGCGCGCGCCTTCGGCAAAGATCGTGTACTTGGCATGCAGCTCCATGCCGAGCTGGAAGTTCTCGGTGGGCTCGCCTTCCTTGTTGATGCCCATGTTGCCGGTGGCCACGCCCTTGACCGAGCCGTCGTCGTTGTAGAGCACCTCGGCGGCCGGGAAGCCCGGGAAGATCTCCACGCCCAGCGACTCGGCCTGCTGGCCCAGCCAGCGCACGAAGTTCGACAGGCTGACGATGTAGTTGCCTTCGTTGTGGAAGCACTCGGGCAGCAGCGGGGTGCCCTTGGAACCGTTGGCGTCGAGGAACAGGAACTTGTCCTCGGTGACCGGCTGGTTCAGCGGCGCGCCCAGTTCCTTCCAGTTCGGGATCAGCTCGTTCAGCGCGATCGGGTCCATGATGGCGCCCGACAGGATGTGCGCGCCGGGCTCGGAACCTTTTTCGAGCACGCAGACATTGACGTCGCCGCCTTTCTCCGAAGCCAGCTGCTTCAGGCGGATGGCCGTGGCCAGGCCGGCGGGGCCGCCACCGACGATGACGACGTCGTACTCCATGGCTTCGCGCGGGCCGAACTGCTCGACGAGCTGTTGCTGATCCATTGTCTCTAACCCTCAGTTTCTTCTGGGCGGCAATACTGCCGCATGGTGTGCAGCCCGTGTGCCGGACCTGCGGTTCGTGGGATGCGGTGATCGTTGGCTCTGCGGAACCGGGGCCGGGCAGAGGGGGACGAGGCGGCCGGGAGGAGCGGCATGGGCGCGCCCGGTTGCGGGCATGGCGGCATGCGCGGTGATCGGACATCCGGATGGGTGACCGGGCCGATCTAGGCGTTTTTCCTCTTTCCCTTTGGGGACCAAGTTCTTAGAATCTTCGGCATTGTCCGGGACTCGACACCCTCAGGCAAGACATTTTTTTGAACGACCGTTCTTTTTTTTGCCAGGCTGCGGCCGCGTCGCCGCAGGCGCCTGACAGGGCGCCCGCGATGCGGAACAGCAGGCCGTGCCAGGCGGCGCGGTGGCGACTCCACACCGAGGTAACTATGGGTTTGTCGATCAATCTGGAAGGCAAGGTCGCGCTGGTGACCGGGGCATCGAGCGGGCTGGGCACGCGCTTTGCCAATGTGCTGGCATCGGCCGGGGCCAAGGTCATCCTGGCGTCGCGGCGCGTGGAGCGGCTGAAGGAACTGCGTGCGTCGATCGAGGCCGATGGCGGCAGCGCCCACGTGGTGCGGCTGGACGTGACCGATCCGGACAGCATCCGCGCCGCCGTGGCGCATGCCGAGACCGAGGCCGGCGCCATCGATATCCTGGTCAACAACTCCGGCGTGTCCACCACGCAGCGGCTGACCGACGTCACGGCCGACGACTTCGACTTCGTGTTCGATACCAACACGCGCGGCGCGTTCTTCGTGGCCCAGGAAGTGGCCAAGCGCATGATCGCGCGGGCCAAGGGCGCCGAGAAACTGGGCAACCCGCTGCCACAGGCGCGCATCGTCAATATTGCGTCGGTGGCCGGTCTCAAGGTACTGTCGCAGATTGGTGTCTATTGCATGAGCAAGGCCGCGGTCGTCCACATGACCAAGGCCATGGCGCTGGAATGGGCGCGTCACGGCATCAACGTGAACGCGATCTGCCCGGGCTACATCGACACCGATATCAACCACCACCACTGGGATTCCGACGCGGGGCAGAAGCTGATCCAGATGCTGCCGCGCAAGCGCCTGGGCCAACCCGAAGACCTCGATGGCCTCTTGCTGCTGCTGGCGTCCGACGCATCGCGCTTTATCAACGGCGCGGTGGTCACGGCCGACGATGGCATGGTCTGACCGCTGACCCTTCGGGGGCGCGGCTGGGCCGACAAGAACAAGCAACAGGAGAAACGCCCCTGCAGCGCCGGCTTGGCGCGGGGCGGCCCGGAACCGGAGGCCGGGTTTAGATGGCTCAAGAAGAACAGGCACGGCGCGACGCCGGGCCGCAGCACGTCGTGGACTCGGTGGTTATCCCCGAGGCCGCCGACGAGGCGCGCGACAGCGAATTCCGCATTTCCCCACGTATCGAGGACTGGATCGGCGTGATCGTGATGGTGCTGCTGGTCGGCATCACGTTCGCCAACGTCGTGGTCCGCTACTTCACCGACGAATCGTTCGCCTGGACCGAGGAATTCTCGGTTTTCCTGATGATCGTGCTGGCGCTGGTGGCCGGCAGCGCCGCCGTGGCGCGCGACCGCAACATCCGCATCGAGTACTTCTTCGAACGCGGCAGCGCGGCGCGGCAGAAGCGGCTGGCCGTGCTGTCGGCGGTGGCCGTGGCGGTCATGTTCCTGGCGCTGGCCGTGCTGGGCGCGCGGATTACCTGGGACGAATACACCTTTGGCGAGACCTCGCCCGGCATCGGCGTGCCGAGCTGGTGGTACTCGGTCTGGCTGCCGGTGCTGTCCGTGGCGATCGCGTTGCGCGCGCTGGCGCTGGCCTGGCGCAACGTCCGGGCGCTCAAGGCGCTCCACGCGCTGAAGCAAGGCGGGGAGGGCGCGCAATGACGCTGGTCGCCATCATCCTGTTCGTCGTCTTCATCGGCCTGATGCTGCTGGGCGTGCCGATCGGCGTGTCGCTGGGGCTGGGCGGGCTGGTCGCCATCGGGCTGTCGAACCTCGACACCCAGATGTTCGGCCTGCTGGCCGTGCCGCAGAACTTTTACGCCGGGCTGGCCAAGTACCCACTGCTGGCAATTCCGATGTTCGTGCTGGTCGGGTCGATCTTCGACCGCTCCGGCGTGGCCGCGCGGCTGGTGACGTTTGCCATCGCCGTGGTGGGGCGCGGGCCGGGCATGCTGCCGCTGGTGGCCATCCTGGTGGCGATGTTCCTCGGCGGCATCTCGGGCTCCGGGCCGGCCAACGCGGCGGCCGTGGGGGGCGTGATGATCGCGGCGATGTCGCGCGCCGGCTATCCGGGGTCGTACAGCGCGGCCGTGGTGGGCGCCGCGGCGGCCACCGACATCCTGATCCCGCCCTCGGTGGCGTTCATCATCTACAGCGTGCTGGTGCCCGGCGCGTCGGTGCCGGCGCTGTTCGCGGCCGGCATGATCCCGGGCGTGCTGGCCGGCGTGGCGCTGATCGTGCCGGCCGTCTGGCTGGCGCGCAAGCACAACATGGGGCAGGTGGAGGCCGCGCTGCCGCGCCCGCCGTTCTGGAAGAGCCTGCGCGAGGCGGCCTGGGGGCTGGTGGCGCCGTTCCTGATCCTGGGCGGCATGCGCGCCGGCTGGTTCACGCCAACCGAGGCCGCCGTGGTTGCCGTGGTCTACGGGCTGTTCGTCGGCATGGTGATCTACCGCAGCATCGGCCTGCGCGACCTGTTTACGATCTTCCAGGAGGCGGCCGAGACCTCGGCGGTGATCCTGCTGGTCGTGGCGCTGGCCGGCATCTTCGCCTACGCGCTGTCCACGCTTGGCGTGATCGACCCGCTGGCGCATGCCATCGCCAATTCGGGGCTGGGCGAGTACGGCGTGCTGGCGCTGATCGTGCTGCTGCTGATGACCGTCGGCATGTTCCTGGACGGCATCTCGATCTTCCTGATCTTCGTGCCGCTGCTGCTGCCCATTGCCAACGCGTTCCACTGGAACCCGGTATGGTTCGGCGTGGTGCTGACGCTGAAGGTGGCGCTGGGCCAGTTCACGCCGCCGCTGGCCGTGAACCTGATGGTCTCGTGCCGCATCGCCCGCGTGCGCATGGAGGAAACCGTGCCTTGGGTGATCTGGATGCTGCTGGCGATGTTCATCGCCATGCTGATGGTGCTGGCCTATCCGCCGCTGGCCACGTGGCTGCCCGACTACCTGGGCTACTGATTTGAACGACAAGATGAAACGAGGAGATTCCCGCATGAAACGCCGTGCCCTGATGCTGTCCGTTGCCGCCTCGATCGCCGCCGCCGCGCTGTTGCCGGCGGGTGCGTCGGCCCAGACCTACAAGTCCGAATACAAGATGTCGCTGGTGCTCGGCCCCGCGTTTCCGTGGGGCAAGGGCGGCGAGATCTGGGCCGACCTGGTGCGCCAGCGGACCAATGGCCGCATCAACATCAAGCTCTACCCCGGTACGTCGCTGGTGGCGGGCGACCAGACGCGCGAGTTCTCGGCCATCCGCCAGGGCGTGATCGACATGGCCGTGGGCTCGACCATCAACTGGTCGCCGCAGGTCAAGGAACTGAACCTGTTCTCGCTGCCGTTCCTGATGCCCGACTACAAGGCGCTGGACGCGCTCACGCAGGGCGAGGTCGGCAAGTCGATCTTCGCCACGCTGGAAAAGGCCGGCGTGGTGCCGCTGGCCTGGGGCGAGAACGGCTTCCGCGAGGTGTCGAATTCCAAGCACGAGATCCGCAAGCCCGAGGACCTGAAGGGCCTGAAGCTGCGCGTGGTGGGATCGCCGCTCTATATCGAGACGTTCAACGCGCTGGGCGCCAACCCGACGCAGATGAGCTGGGCCGACGCCCAGCCCGCGATGGCGTCGGGCGCCGTGGACGGCCAGGAGAACCCGCAGAGCGTTTTCGCGGCCGCCAAGCTGTACACGGTGGGCCAGAAGTACGTGACCACCTGGGGCTACGTGGCCGATCCGCTGATCTTCGTCGTCAACAAGCAGATCTGGGAAAGCTGGACGCCGGCTGACCGCGAGATCGTGAAGCAGGCCGCCATCGACGCCGGCAAGCAGGAAATCGCGCTGGCCCGCAAGGGTCTGGTCGATCCGGGCGCGCCGGCCTGGAAGGACATGGAGCAGCATGGCGTGAAGGTCACGTCGCTGTCGCCGGCCGAGCACGACGCGTTCAAGAAGGCCACGGCCAAGGTCTACGACAAGTGGAAGAAGCAGATTGGCGCGGACCTGGTGACCAAGGCCGAAGCATCCATCGCCAAGCGCTGAACGGCCGATGAAACACGTCTTCACCTGCGTCATGCCGATCCGGTGGGGTGACATGGACGCCATGGGCCATGTCAACAACACCGTGTACTTCCGCTACCTGGAGCAGGCGCGGATCGAATGGTTCGAGTCCATCGGCCGCAACGGCCGCGACGACAACGGCCACGGCCCCGTGCTGATCAACGCCCACATGACGTTCCTCAAGCAACTGCGCTACCCCGGCGACATCGAGTGCCGGGTGTACGCGGGGCAACCGGGACGGTCGAGCTTCGAGACGAAGATCGAGATCCGCCGCACCGATCTGCCCGACGTGGTCTGGGCAGAGGGCGGCGCAAAGGTGGTGTGGTGCGACTACGCGGTGGAGAAGAGCGTGCCGGTGCCGGAGACGATCCGGCAACTGATCGAGGGGTAGGGCGGGAGGTCGCCCTACATCGGTTTGGGACGGGCGGCCGGGGATTGCGCTGGCACCGCCGCCCGATCCACAAAGATCCGCTCCGGCAGACGCAAATCGCGCAGTTCCAGCGCTTCCAGCGGGCCCCGGCCGACGGCCGTGCGCATCTGGTAGTGGATCGGATGGACGAGCGTGGCCGGTGCGGCGACGCGCTCGGCGCGCGGGAGCAGGCTGGCGGCGCTGTCGGGGGGGCTCGGCGGTTTCGGGCTTGGGCTTCGCCATGCCCGGGCTGGTATCGCCGGTGTCGGGTCGCGCATGGAAGGTCAGCTGCACCGTGGCGCTGTCAATCGGCGTCACGCGTGCGTGTTCCAGCATCCGCACCCAGGCCCAGACGCCCTCGATCTCCAGCGTCTTGTTCGTGCCGGCCCGCTCGGTCTGCCATTGCAGCAGCGTGCGCGGTTCCTGCAGGTTGGCCACCGGCCACGACATCGCCTGCCACGTCTCGCGCTGGTTGTAGTAGTGCAGCGTCTGGCGGTCCAGGGTCAGCCGGGTGTCGGTCAGGCCCGGCGTCGGGATCGGGCGCAGTTCGAAGTGGTACCTCGGCTCGCCCTGCACCAGCAGATGGGCGCCGATGCGCTGCAGCGTATTGATCGACTTCAGGAACGCCGGGTCGAACGTCAGCCCCGTGCCGCTGCCCACCGGCACCCAGTGGTCGCCCTGCAGCGCCAGCACGCCGGCCAGTTCGGCCAGCAGGAACGTGTTGATCAGGCCACTTTGCGGCCGGATGTAGCGGGCCAGCTCGGGCAGCGACGCGTCGTTGGCGGTCGCCGCGAACGGATAGCGGCCGGCAAACGCGCGTTGCCACGGCAGCGCGATCGAGCGGCGCCACGCCTCGTTCAGACTCGCCTGCGCTGGCTGCAGCACCGACTGCTCGGCCTGCACGACCGGGCGCACGAACAGCGTCTCGCCCATGCCGGCCCATTCGGCGCCCAGACTGGCCGCCATGAGCCGCGCGTACGCCTGCGTGTCGGCCAGATCGGACCCTTTGCCCTGGAACAGCGACTGCGCCATCTGGCGCGCCAGCGCGTTCGCGTCGGCGCTCTGGGTCATCTGCTGCAGGCGCAGCCGCACGGCCGTGACGCGATCCAGATAGCGCTGCAGGCTCAGTTCGCTGCCGCCCGTATTGCCGGTGGACGGCTGCCCGGCCAGCCGCAGCACCGGCCCGAAGGCCGCGCCGAGCGGACCCGCCGGGTCGGGCCGGACGGCTTCCGGCGCCTCGTCCTTGCGGCCCAGGATGCCCTGGGCCTTGGCGACCAGCGTGTCCGATAGCGAATCCTTGCGGGCCCCGGCGCCGCCCTGGTAGGCGAGCGACTTCATCAGCGCGATCACCGGCGACTGTCGCGCGTCGGCCAGCAGCTTGAGTTGGTCGACCACGCCCGGCAGCGTGGTGGCCGGCTCCCACTGCAACCCGTTCATGAACTGCTGCCAATGCTCGGCATAGTCGGCGAAGTAGCGCTGCGCGAGGGCGTCGCGCAAGGCATCGGCCGAAGTTGACGGTTGGGGCGACGATGGCGCGGCCTCCGGCTGACCGTCGGTCAGCACCCAGTCGTGGGCGACGTCCTGGCTGCGGGTGGCTTTTTCGATCGCCGCCTCGACGTAGCCCTCGTAGCCCTGCCGCGTGAACACACCCGGCACGGCGCCGGTGGCACGGACAAGGCCCCGGGTATCGGTGCCCGCGGCGAGCGCGGCCAGGGTCAGGTCGGGATACTTGCGCCCGGCGCCTTCGAGAATCGCCTGATAGATCGTATCCACCGCGTTGCGCTCGCCGATTACCGCCAGCAGCGTCTGGCGCGCCCCAGCCACCAGTTCCGCGCGCGGCGTGACCCGCCAGTCGGGATGGGCCCGCAGGTGATCGGCATAGAACCGGGCCAAGCGCTCGGCCAGATCCTGCTTCCGGCCCGGCGGGATCCGCGCTTCGGTGGACCAGTGCCGGGCAAGCTGCTGGGCGAGGAAGTCGGGCTCGACCCGCTCGGGATGGACCAGCATCAGGTAGGCCTTCAGGGTGTCCCGGCCATCGAGCGCCCAGCGGCTGGTCTCGTCGGTCAGGCCCTGAATCTGCAACTGCGCCAGATCGACCAGCGTCGCCTCCATGTCCTGCACCACGGGCGTGACCAGCACGGCATGGCTGGCGGCTGCGTAGGGCTTCCAGAGCGCGGCCAGCGCCTCGGCGTCGCGGTTCATGCCGAAACGGGTGAACAGAGGGGCGGAGTTCTGCAGGCGGTGTTCGTAGCGCTGGATGTGTTGCTGGAGGGTGTCGAGGGCCTGGAGGCGGGTTTCGGGGTTGGCTTTCGCGATGTCGAGGGCTTGCACTGCCTGGCGGGCGGTGCGGAGGTCGTGGTGGTTCTGGACGGCGGAGAGGAGCATGGCGGTGGTCCAGAGCACGACGGCTGCCGTGGTCACGCCGGCGCCAATCGTCAGCGGATGCCAGACCGTCCGGCGACCGGGGTGGCGGCGTGCTGCCTCGGTGATGTATTGCCAGAGCCCGCCATTGTGGACCGAGTCGCCAGCGTCGCCGGTCGCGGGCACAAAGGCCACACCGAGCAACGATGATCGCATCCCGTTGCCGCCCGCCAGCTTGGCGAGCCATTCCGACAAAGCACTGATGCGCCCATCCAGCCGTTGGGACAGCTTCCCCGAGTACCGTCCCAGTCCGTCCTGAGGCAGTTGTGCCACGCTTCGGTCAGACAATCGGTCCCGCAGGATTTCGAGCGTCGCCGAGATTTCACCGGGCAGCGCGTGGCGCGGCAGGCCGCAAGCCACCGTCGGGCATGCCACCATGGCGGCACTGGGTGTGTCCACTTCCAACACCAAGGTCGGGGCCGACCAGCGCAGTACCTCCCTGATACGGGCCAAATCGGCACGGTGCGAAGGGGTGGCTTCGTTGATGGGGGCATCACCATCTGTCACCACCACTATCGCGTCCACCGGGCGCCTGCGTCGCATCCGATAGAGTTGCTTGAGCCAGGCGGTATCAGGACGGCCCGGCTCACTGCCACTGGACCAGAGCAAGACGCCGTCGGCCGAGGCTATCCAGCCGCGCTCTGGCAGTTCTGGGACCAGTGCGCTGATCGCTGCCGCATCGCCTGTTAGCAGGAACCACGGCTGTCGCCAGCGCCACCGCCGGCCGTGCATCGCGCGCAGCTCGGCGCGGAGCGACGCGAGTGCGGTGGGGCTTTTCCTGGGCTGGTCTTCCACCACCGAAACCATGGCCTGGGTCGTGCCACGCATGTCGGGGCGACGCTGACGCAACCATTTGGTCAGCGTGTGGACGGCATACCACCAGCGGCCAATGCGATCGAGCGAAGCCACCAACGCGAGCACAAGAGCACAGACCGCGATGACCGACAGCCAGTAACCTTGTTCCTCTGTCGTCTCAATGCCAATTCGACCGCCCCACATCCAGATGCCGCCCGCGACAATCAGCGCCAGGACGAGAATGGAGGCAAGGTCGAACTGCAGTTTTCTCATCGGGCGGCTCAGGTAGTTACGCCGTGCGGCGTGCGCCGGACGACTGCGATATCGACGTTTTCGCCACTGCCAGCCAGAACCAACTGGTTCTGGTCCTTGCCGACCAGTGCGTTTGCGGCGAGGGCAATCGCCAGCCATGGCGCCGCCGAGCCGGCATGGCCGACCGTCGTGTCCAGATCGGCGGGGAGAAGGGGGAGATCGAGTTGGCTAGCGGCTACCCGAAACACACCGGTTTGCGCCGCGTTCATTCCCGTCTGCCACGCTTGCGAGACGTCGGCGGGCGCGACGCCTCCCCATCTCAGGGCGTGCGACAGGTTGTCTTTTGCAGCAGCGGGCAGGCTTCGGACAGGACGGTGGACGGTAGCGTTGTATCGCAACTGATGATTCTGAGCCAACTCGACGGGCATGAGCAGGACCGCGGCGCCAGCTTCCGCAGACCCAGGCGGCGGCGATTCGCTCAACAGAAGATGCAGGCGCGTAGCGACAATCAACCTGGCTTCTCGTGCGTTGCCGCCTGCAATCTGATCTAGCCACCCGTCGAGCGTCGCCAGATCACAGCTTGCGTCCTCCGCTGCACAGCGCATCGCACGGAGCCGGCGCTGCTGCCAGCATGTTGTCCATAGGTCGGCGCACGCCTGGTGACCAAGTTCGCGCGCCGCGCAAAGATGGACCACAAGATCGACTTTCGCAGGGATAAGGCGGATGTGCTCGGTCATCTCGTCGATAAGCGCCTCGTATAGCCACCGCGTCAACGCCTGCTGACGGCCGCAATCCGCGGCTTGATCGCCCGGCACGGACTCGACATCGGGCAGGCTAAGCCAACGTGCCTTGACGGGGTCCCCGGCGCTGGCAACCGGCTGCCGCGTGACTAGCCTGATGCGCCCCGTCCGAAGGCTTTCGACAGCATTCTCTTCAGGATCCGACGAGAACCGGTATGCGGCGCCAAGCAGGGCCAGGGGACGAGCCGCCACGCCATTGACACGCTCCCTGTACTGGCGGACGAGGTCGTTGTGCACCTCGGTGTCGAGTCTCCGGCCAGCATGGAGACTCTGCCAACGCATGACCAGCACGGCCGGAATGCCGATAGGAAACAGAGCCAGGCTGACCCAGAACTTCCAGGTCTGCGTCGACTGTTGCGCGGGCCACAGCACCAGCAGGGCAGTCGCGCCCGCAAGCACCATCACGAGGAATACGACGATCACGCTCCGCCGAGAGGGCGCGCGATTGTAGGCAGGAGTTTCCTCAGGGAGAAGCGTGAAGTCGACCGCCACACCGCGCCCCTTGCTACAGCGGCGTGGCGATCTGGTGAGGAGAGGGAAAGACCTCGTCGCAGAGATAGCGCATGACCGCGCCAACCGAAGGAGGGCGCGGCTTCGCGAAGGACAGGCCGGAGGTCAGCAAGGCCACCGGCACAAAGCCGAAAGCCTGGAGAATGCATCGACGCGACATACTATTCATGGTGCCTCCGGAGAGCAGAATGGGATGCGAGGGCGACGACTACCGTCTGCGGTAGCGGCGCCGATGAGGCAATACCCTACGTGGTGGGAGGCAGTACTGTTTTGTCTATGCGCAATCTGACGACAAAAAATTTCCCCTGACGCAAGGGGGCGTAGGGATGCCTCTTCGGGGACGAGGACGGCGCCGGAGGTCCGTCACGCGGCGCCAAGGCGAAGGCGAATGGATTCGACTACGGCGTCCCAGATTGCCAACGCTTCTTCGTCATCGGCAAAGGACTCGTTGTTGGTGGGATAGGCGCTTTGCCCGACCCGCATGGAGACGTTGAGGTTCGGCTCGGCTAGTGATGCAGCCTTTCCCGGCGCCTCCCATTTGAATCCATAGGTCCGTTTGCCGTCCTGCGTACCGGCGATGAGAATCTCATCGGCTTCGATGGGGCCGACGGGGCGTCTGCGGTTGCGCAGTTGGCTGACACCGGCGGCCGCGCCTAGCAAACCGGCGAGAATGCCGCCAGCGCGGTCGCGTAAGCCATTTTCGACTCTGTACTGGGCGTACGACGTCAGGCGAAATGAAACGTCAGGCTTGCCAGCCAAATGAATCTGCATATCCCAGCTTTCGAGATTCATTGTCTTGTCGACGAGCATGCAATCACCCGCTACGAAACCAATCCCGGAAGGGATCTCAGGGGATTGGACTTCTCGCCATTTTCCAGACATGTCCTCGCACAAGCCAAGGGAAGAATCGACAAGATCTGGCGATACGTCTCCCGCGTAAGCGATGGATCCTGACCCGATACGGAAATACGTTTCCATGTGGTACATCGCTTCCGAGTAAGGCTTTGCCCAGGAAACGAGTGAAACGGCTCCGTTCTTGTGAGTGGCGCGTCGGACAAACATGGCCCCTCGCTTTTCATGGACGGACTCTCGCAGGTAGCGCTCCTGCTTCGCGACCATTTGCTGGAAATGCTCAAGCGTTTGAACGTCTGGCCGAAGTTCGATCGGTACCTCGTTGAAACTGTAAGTTTCCAGCGTCTCGGCGCCCGGCGGCAGATCGACAAGATGGCGGCCAATGGCGCGAGTTACCCGGGGACTTGTCATGCTGATTCCTATTTGTGCCAGTTTGCGAGTCTGGCGCTGACCTCGGAGTCCGTCATGCGGCACGGGATGTAGCCGTGAACTTGACTACGGCGTCGCAGATTGCCAACGCTTCTTCGTCATCGGCAAAGGACTCGTTGGCTTCCCTCCGGTAGAAGGATCAATCGAAGGCACGCGGCGCCGTCGTCATGGTGGCGCCGTGTCTAACTTGGTCCCTTCCTTGGAACGCTAGAAGCCGTTTGGCCGCGGCCGCACGGTGCGGCTCACTGTGTCCCACAGGGCTACCGACTCGCCTTCCGTCAGAGATGCATGCTTCAGTTCGTCCCGCCGCATCAGCTTGTTGGTGACACCCACGTTCAGGGCCAGATTGATCAACGGTGTTCTCGGGTCTCCTATTCTTGCGTTGCCTTCGAGTAGAAAATGAAAGCCCGGAACATCGGCCGATGTGGTAAGTGCCATGAGCCATTCTTCAGCCGGTACGCTCTGCAACGTCACAGGCCCTTTTCGTAGGGTACGGCCGTTAATGTGGGTGGCTTTTTTGGCGATCTGGACACCACGCTGCAGAAGCGAGTCATCCGAAACGATGTCCGTATCTGAATCGAGGTTGAGCACGACATCTCGATGCATGGCCAAAACGAACGACGTACGTAAGTTCTCCCTGTCCCCAGATTTTCCTGCCAGAAACCCGCCCTGAAAGCACGTTCCCGGCTCGCGCGGAATCTCGTCGTCGGTGCGGCCCCTGGCTTTTGACAGCAGCGAGATAACCCGAGTCAGGCGTTCAGAGACGTTCGTCATATCGGGATCGTCTCTCACGGATGGCTGGTCCTTGAAATACAAGGAGTCTTTCGCAGAGGAGGCTTCGATCTCCATCTTGATCTGGTATCCGTTGCTCCATCTGTAGGCTTCGATGACGCGAATGCTATCGGGATCCTGGAAAATACTTCCCAGCGAAATGAAGTAGCGAGAATCTGGAATACCCTTGACCTCATGGTCGGCATAGAGGAAGCGATAACCGAAATGGCTCTTGGCGGCGTTCAGCTCACCCCTGCGTTCTTGCATTGCCAGACGGTGGTCGTCCAGGGTCACCGGTTGTGCGCTGACTCGGACGCGCTCTACCTCAACCGATTGAAAGATATGCGCATCGGCCGGCACGTCGATCAGATAGCGGCCCGCGCAGCGCGGCGTCAGATTTGCGGTCAAGTCTTTCACGGTGGCTTGTTCCTCAACGGTTGGGGACGGGGGACGCCCACATCCATGCAAACTCATTGCGATAGACACGGCGGCAAGTGTGGCAATAGCTCTACGCATAGGACACATACAATGGCGTTGCTTTGAATTCGATTCGCTAGTTCATGTATTCCCCGCAGCGTGTGGCGGGCGATGGAGTGACAGCGCAAGAATCAGGTATTGGGCTCATTGGGCAGAACCCGTAGCCGGATTTCCTCAGCAAACAGGCTTTTTTGGAGGCCCGTCCGGCCTTCGGGGTCCGTTACGCCGTTTATCACGCTACCGTCAGCCCGGATTACCTTGAATCGCCGATTGGCGATGGGGGCTCCGTCGAATGGACGACGCAGGACAAACTGCTCGTCGAAATCCGCTTGCTTCCACCTATTCATCTCCTGCGCCAGGGAACTCGGCCCTTCGAAGTCGTGCGACGCCGCCTTAAAGTTTCTGTCCCCGCGGGTCCCGTCCTCGATGCCGGTCGATGACATGCGGAGATACGATCCGCCGCACTTCAGCACTAGCTCTTCCTTGGCCTCAATAACGACGCGCCCCTTCGCACTGCTGACGGTGACGTTCTGGTCGACCAGCACGCGGATTGCATCGCTCTGGGCCTGGATATCGACCGCTCCCCGCGCGGCAAACAGTCTGGCCGGCCGTCTCCCGGTACGGCACCCGCAGGGCGGGCTGGTAGAGGTAGTGGTCGATGTCGTCGCAGACCTGGAACACGTCGCCGAAGTGGGACCCGAACTTGCCGGGCACGAAGTAGCTGTACAGCCCCTCCTGCTCCATCAGCAGCCGGATGTAGTCCCAGTCGGACATCTGATACTGGAGTCGGAACTTGTGCTCGGGATAGGCGCGCCGGGTGCGGAACGCGAACTGGCTGCAGTCGCCCGCCGCAGCCCTTCACCCAACGCCTTCAGTCCATCGACCACACCAGCCATCGTCCTTGCTCCGTTTCCCGTGGGATCGACATCGCTGTGCGATCCGTCACTGAAGATGCATCAATCGCTCGGAGCGGGACGTTACGCGGTTTTGAATCGCTTCGTGGGCCTGAATAAACGCCGCTTGACTTCAATCATTGGGCAGGCGGCGGTGGGGTTTTGGCAGGAAAACAGAGCACAGGAAGAGGGCGCAGCGGCTGCCCGACGCCCCCAACAGCCCCACGTAATCCGTGGTGCACTTGGGCACGCTCAGTGGTTCACCAGCCGCTGCACGAGGTCCACGGATGTATGCGCGCCGTATTTCTTCATCAGCCGTGCCCGGTAGATATCCACGGTGCGCGGGCTGATCGACAGCAGTTTGCCGATCTGCTTGCTGGTCTTGCCTTCCACGAGCTGGGCGGCGATGTCGCGCTCGCGGGCGGTCAGTTCGGCGGTGACCGGGCGCTTCTGCGACAGGTCCTCGAAGGTCCAGATGCCGGCGCCGAGCGGGTCCTTGCGGTCGAGGGCGCGGCCGGTGACGTGGCACCAGAACAGCTCGCCGCCGGCGCGTTTCATGATCCGCTCGTCTGAATAGAGCCCTTTGGTGTTCATCACCGGCACGATCCGGGCGCCGGTGCGCTCGAACTCGTCGGCGGTGGGGTAGAGCACCTGGAACGACTGCCCGACCAGCGCCTCGCGCGTGGTGCCGAAGATCCGGCAGACTTCGTCGTTGCAGTCCTCGATCACGCGGGCGCGTGACAGCACCAGGCCGACCGGGGCGAGTTGGAAGGCGGTCTGGTAGTCGATGGCCGGCATTATCCCTTATGTACTTTTACGTAATGGCGTTGGCGGTATCCGTTGACGTATCCTTTGGGGCGTCAACGGCGGCGCCTGACCGCCGATTGTACCGTTACAATTTCCGCGTGTGGCCAACCGGCCGCAGTCGAGCGGGACTACCGAGGAAGGAGCGAACATGAACAAGGTCTACGCCAGCGCCGCGGAGGCGCTTGCGGGCGTCGTCCGCGACGGCCAGACGATCGCCGTGGGCGGTTTCGGCCTGTGCGGCATCCCCGAAGCGCTGATCGCCGCCCTGCGCGACAGCGGCGTCAAGCAGCTTACCTGCATCTCCAACAACGCCGGCGTCGACGGCTTCGGCCTGGGCCAGCTTCTGGCCACGCGCCAGATCCGCAAGATGATCTCGTCGTACGTGGGCGAGAACAAGGAGTTCGAGCGCCAGTACCTGGCCGGCGAACTGGAGCTGGAATTCACGCCGCAGGGCACGCTGGCCGAGAAGCTGCGTGCTGGCGGATCGGGCATCCCGGCGTTCTACACCAAGACCGGTGTCGGCACGATCGTCGCCGAAGGCAAGGAAACGCACGAATTCGACGGCGAGACCTATGTGATGGAGCGCTCGCTGGTGTCCGACGTGGCCATTGTCAAGGCCCAGAAGGCCGACAAGGCCGGCAACCTGGTGTTCCGCCGCACCGCGCGCAACTTCAACCCGGTCTGCGCGATGTCCGGCAAGATCACGGTGGCCGAGGTGGAGGAGATTGTCGAGACCGGCGAGATCGACCCGGACGACGTGCACCTGCCCGGCATCTTCGTGCACCGCATCGTGCTGAACAAGAGCCCCGAAAAACGCATCGAACAGCGCACCGTGCGTGCCAAGTAAGGAGACAGATCATGGCATGGACACGTGACGAAATGGCCGCCCGCGCGGCCGCCGAGCTGCAGGACGGCTTCTATGTGAACCTGGGTATCGGCCTGCCGACGCTCGTCGCCAACCACGTGCCGCAGGGCATGGAGGTCTGGCTGCAGTCGGAAAACGGCCTGCTCGGCATCGGCCCGTTCCCGACCGAGGAAGAAGTGGACGCCGACATGATCAATGCCGGCAAGCAGACGGTGACGACGCTGCCGGGCTCGTCGATCTTCTCGTCGGCGGACTCGTTCGCGATGATCCGCGGCGGCAAGATCAACCTGGCCATCCTGGGCGCCATGCAGGTGAACCAGCGCGGCGACCTGGCCAACTGGATGATCCCGGGCAAGATGGTCAAGGGCATGGGCGGCGCGATGGACCTGGTGGCAGGCGTGGGCCGCGTGGTGGTGCTGATGGAACACACCGCCAAGAAGAAGGACGGCACCGAAGACCTGAAGATCCTGAAGGAATGCAACCTGCCGCTGACCGGCGTGGGCGTGGTGAATCGCATCATCACCGACCTTGCCGTGATCGACATCACGCCGCAGGGCCTCAAGCTGGTGGAAACCGCGCCGGGCGTGACGCGCGAGGAAGTCCAGGCGAAGACCGGGGCCGAGCTGATCTAGGCGGGTGCCTGCCTGCATCCCTCCGGTATGCCGCTCCCGCCCGGGAGAGGGCCGGAGGGTAGGGCAACAAGGATCACCGGCCGGTCATGTCCATGGCCGGCCGGAACGATGAAGCCCTGACGGGCTCAGCTTTTCGCCTTGTTGTAGCTCGCAAATACCGACGCGCCGCCGTCGGTCTTCACCAGCAGTACGTCGAACGGGTCCTTGCGGGGCCCGTACTCCATGCCTGGCGACCCCGCCGGCATGCCCGGCACCGCCAGCCCCGCCGCCTTGGGCCGGGCCGCCACCAGCTTGCGGATATCGCCGGCCGGCACGTGGCCTTCGATCCCGTATCCCTCGATAACGCCGGTATGGCAGGAGCCGAAGCGCTCCGGAATGCCGTATTTCGTGCGATAGATGCCGGTGTCTTCCACGTCGTGCGTGGCGACCGTGAAGCCGTTGTCGCGCAGATGCTTGACCCAGTCCTCGCAGCAGCCGCAGGTCGGGGTCTTGTAGACGTCGATCTTCAGCGGCTTGGGGCTGCCGGGGGCCTTGGCCGATTGTGCCAGGGCCGCCAGCGGCGACAGCAGCAGGGCGCCGGCGCCGATTCCGCGCAGCACGTCGCGCCGTGAGCGTGGTTGCATGATCATTCCTCCTTACTGCGCCACCCAGCCGCCGTCCATGTTCCAGATGGCGCCGCGCACCTGGCGGGCTGCTTCGCTGGACAGGAAGACGGCCAGCGCCCCAAGTTCCTCAGGCGTGACGAACTGGCCGGACGGCTGCTTTTCCAGCACCAGGTCGCGCTTGGCCTGTTCCACGGGGATGCCCTGCTGCTGCGCGCGGGCTTCCACCTGTTTCTGCACCAGCGGCGTCAGCACCCAGCCCGGGCAGATGGCGTTGGCGGTCACGCCGGTCTGGGCGGTTTCCAGCGCGGTCACCTTGGTGAAACCGACGATGCCATGCTTGGCTGCCACGTAGGCGGACTTGTTGGCGGACGCCACCAGCCCATGGGTCGACGCCACGTTGATGATGCGACCCCAGTTCTTGGCCTTCATCGACGGCAGGGCGAGACGGGTGGTGTGGAATGCGGACGTGAGGTTGATGGCGATGATGGCGTCCCAGCGGTCGGCCGGGAATTCGTCGATCGGCGCCACGAACTGGATGCCGGCGTTGTTGACCAGGATGTCGACGCCGCCGAAGTCCTTTTCGGCGTAGCGCATCATGTCCTCGATCTCGGCCGCCTTGCTCATGTCGGCGCCGTGGTAGCCCACCTGGATGCCGCTGCCGGCGCGGGCGATTTCCGCCTTTGCGCCGTCGGCATCACCGAAGCCGTTGGCGATGATGTTGGCGCCCTGCGCGGCCAGTGCCTGCGCGATGCCGAGTCCGATACCGCTGGTCGAGCCCGTGACCAGTGCCGTCTTGCCTTTGAGCATGTAAGCCTCCGTCGGGAGAGTCAGGATGTGCTGTGGCATTGTACTCGCAGGGCGTACAATCCGGCTTTGGCCCGGCGCCCGATTCCGCTGGTTTTTGCGCGGTCCGGCGCCAATGCGTCATCGGCAGGCATTTCCTAAACACCCGCACGCCGCAGGGGATGCGGCGGCACCCAGCAGGGGAGTTCCAGATGTCATCCAGTCCGCGCCTCGGATTTGTCCAGTGCATCAGCCCGGGCGGCCTGCATCGCATGGCCTATCACGAGTGGGGCGACCCCGCGAACCCGCGCGTGCTGATGTGCGTGCACGGCCTGACCCGCACCGGCCGTGATTTCGACGCGCTGGCGCAGGCGATGGCTGGCGAGTACCGCGTGGTGTGTCCCGATGTGGTGGGCCGCGGGCGGTCGGAATGGCTGGCCGATCCGCGTCAGTACGTGGTGCCGCAGTACGTGGCCGACATGGTGACGCTGATCGCACGGCTGGGCGTGGAGCAGGTGGACTGGTTCGGCACGTCGATGGGCGGGCTGATCGGCATGGGGCTGGGCGGGCTGCCCAAGTCGCCGGTGCGCAAGCTGCTACTCAACGACGTCGGGCCGCGCATCACGGCGCAGGCGATCGAGCGGATCGGCGCCTACCTGGGCTTGCCCGTGCGCTTCAAGACGTTCGAGGAAGGGCTGGCCTACCTGCAGACCATCAGCGCGTCGTTCGGCCGGCACACGCCCGAGCAGTGGCGCGAGCTGAATGGCGCCATCCTCAAGCCCGTGCAGGGCGCCGAGGGGCTGGAGTGGGGCCTGCACTACGACCCGGCGCTGGCCGTGCCGTTCCGCGAGACGTCGCCCGAGGCCGTGCAGGCCGGCGAGGCCGGGCTGTGGCAGATGTTCCAGGCCGTGCCGGGGCCGACGCTGGTGGTGCGCGGCGCCCAGTCCGACCTGCTGCTGCGCGAGACCGTGGCCGAGATGGTCGCGCGCGGCAGGCAGGTGTCGAGCGTGGAGATTGCCGACGTCGGCCACGCGCCCACGTTCATCGATCCGGCCCAGATTGCCATCGCCCGGGACTTCTTCCTGGGCACCTGAACCGTTTTTTTGTTGAGAACTATCCGAACATGAGCACCGATACCCTGAAGCGCGCCCACGTGGGCAAGCGCCTGTCCGAATACGCGGTCCACAACGGCGTGGTCTACCTGGCGGGGCAGGTACCCGAGGTCGATCCCAAGGCGGACCTGCGCGGCCAGACCCGCGAGGTGCTCGGCCATATCGACCGCCTGCTGGCGGAGGCCGGCAGCGACAAGACGCGCATCCTGATGTGCCAGATCTTCCTGACCGATGTCAGCCGCATCGGCGAGATGAACGAGGTCTGGGACGCCTGGGTGCCCCAGGGCAACACGCCGCCGCGCGCGACGGTGGAAGCAAAGCTGGCCAATCCCGACTACCTGATCGAAGTGGTGGTGACGGCCGCCCTCAACTGACGCCGGACGATGTGACATGGTGACGTCGACGGAGCTGACGGGCCAGACCGCGGGCATCCCCGATGCCGGGCTCGTCGAGCGCGCACTGGCATTCGTGCGCGAGGTGGCGGACGGCGAGACGCCGGTGCTGCTGCCGACCGGTGAAAGCGTGCTGTCGCATGCCGAGGGCATGCTGCGCATCCTGGACGGCCTGCGCGTGGACGACGCCGCGCGCGCCGCGGCCTGCCTGTTCGCGGCGGCCGCCTTCGTGCCCGAGGCCGAGGCGCGGATCGAGGAAATCTTCGGCGAGGAGGTGGTGCGGCTGGTCAAGGGCGTGCGCCAGCTACTGCGGATCGGCGCCATCGCGGTGACGCAGGCCGATGTGTCGGAATCGTCGAAGTCGCAGGTGGCGGCCCGGCACGAGCAGGTGGAGGCGCTGCGCAAGATGCTGCTGGCCTTCGCGCAGGATATCCGCGTGGTGCTGGTGCGGCTGGCGTCGCGGCTGCAGACGCTGCGCTGGCTGGCGCAGACCAAGAACCCGCCGCTGCCCGGCGTGGCGCGCGAGACGCTGGACATCTACGCGCCGCTGGCCAACCGGCTGGGGATCTGGCAGATGAAGTGGGAGCTGGAAGACCTGGCGTTCCGCTTCGAGCAGCCCGATACCTACAAGCGCATCGCCAAGCTGCTGGACGAGAAGCGCATCGAGCGCGAGGGCTACATCGCCAGCGCCATCGCGCGGCTGCAGTCTGAGCTGGCGTCGGCCGGCATCCGCGCCGAAGTGAGCGGCCGGCCCAAGCATATCTACAGCATCTGGAAGAAGATGCGCGGCAAGGAGCTGGACTTTGCCGACCTGTACGACGTGCGCGCCTTCCGCGTGATCGTGGACGACATCAAGGACTGCTACACGGTGCTGGGCATCGTCCACCATATCTGGCAGCCGATCCCGCGCGAGTTCGACGACTATATTTCGCGGCCGAAGGCCAACGGCTACAAGTCGCTCCACACGGTGGTGATTGGCGACGACGGCCGCGCGTTCGAGGTGCAGATCCGGACGCAGGAGATGCATCACTTTGCCGAGTACGGCGTGGCGGCCCACTGGCGCTACAAGGAGGCCGGCGGCAAGGGCTACGCGGGCCAGTTCGCCGCCGACAACACCTACGACGAGAAGATCGCCTGGCTGCGGCAACTGCTGGCCTGGAAGGACGAGGCCGACCACACCGTCGCGCACGAGGACTCGCCGTGGGAGCAGCTCAAGCACGCGGCCATCGACGACCATATCTACGTGCTGACCCCGCAGGCGCGCGTGGTGGCGCTGCCGCAGGGCGCAACGCCGGTCGATTTCGCGTACTACCTGCACAGCGACCTGGGCCACCGGTGCCGCGGCGCCCGCGTGGACGGCGCCATGGTGCCGCTGAACACGCCGCTCAAGAACGGGCAGACCGTGGAGATCGTGGCGGTCAAGCAGGGCGGGCCGTCGCGCGACTGGCTCAACGCGGAGCTTGGCTACCTGGCGAGCAACCGGGCGCGGTCCAAGGTCCGGGCGTGGTTCAACGCGCTCGATTCGCAGGAAACGCTCGCGCAGGGCCGCGCGCTGATCGAAAAGACACTGCAGCGCGAGGGCAAGACAGCGGTCAACCTCGGCGACCTGGCCACGCGGCTCAATTTCAAGTCGACCGACGATCTGTACGCGGCCGTTGCCAAGGAAGAATTCAGCCTGCGGCATGTGGAGCATGCGCTGCGCCACCCCGAGGGGGAGCCGCAGCCGGCGTTCAACGAGGAAGAGGCCGTCACCAAGAAGAGCCGGGCCACCAGCGTGGCGCGCGGCGCCAAGAGCGGCGTGCTGGTGGTGGGTGTGGACTCGCTGATGACGCAGATGTCCCGCTGCTGCAAGCCGGCGCCGCCCGACGAGATCGTCGGCTTCGTCACACGCGGGCGCGGGGTGTCGATCCATCGGCGCAACTGCAACACGTTCCTGCAACTGTCGGCCCGCGCGCCCGAGCGCGTGATCCAGACGGAATGGGGCAAGCGCAGCGACGCCGTGTACCCGGTCGACATCCAGGTGGAGGCGGTGGACCGGCAGGGGCTGCTGCGGGACATTTCCGAAGTGCTGTCGCGCGAGAAGATCAACGTGACCGGCGTGAAAACGCTGTCGAACAAGGGGGTGGCGCGCATGCAGTTCACCGCCGAAGTGTCGGAGGCCACGCAGCTCCAGCGGGCGCTGGCGCTGATCGAGGATGTGCAGGGGGTGTTGCACGCGCGGCGCAAATAAGGTTATACTTCGCGCTTCGCTAGGCTCGTAGCTCAGCTGGTTAGAGCACCACCTTGACATGGTGGGGGTCGTTGGTTCGAGTCCAATCGAGCCTACCAACGAACATGCAGTACAACGCCGGAAGCGCATCATGAACATGACAACTCGAACTACTACCGCTGGTTAGCGACAGTAGTCGAGGTGCGCCTTCGACCCGCAGCGGATGCGGGGAAACACGGAAAAACGCGGCCTTGGCCGCGTTTTTTTTCGTCTGCCGCCAGCCAGCATCCTGCTAAGCTGCCGCGTCGCCCAGTTCGGGCGGGTGCGGGACAGCCCCGCATCCATCGTTGCTGGTGCCATCCGATGCGTGTTTCGTCGCATCTGACGGGCCGGCGCCACAAAAGTTGCTATGCTCCGCTCGCCATGGCGCCCAGAAGCCGGCGCGGCGGAATCCACAAGAGGTGCAATGATGATCGCAATCACGCTGCCGGACGGTTCCCGTCGCGAGTACCCCGGCCCCGTCACGGTGGCAGAAGTGGCGCAGAGTATCGGCTCGGGCCTGGCCAAGGCCGCACTGGCCGGCAAGGTCGATGGCCGGCTGGTCGATACGAGCTACACGATCGGCAGCGACGCGTCGCTGGCCATCGTCACGGACAAGGACGCCGATGGCGTCGACGTGATCCGCCATTCCACGGCCCACCTGCTGGCCTATGCCGTCAAGGAGCTGTTTCCGGACGCGCAGGTCACGATCGGCCCGGTCATCGACAACGGCTTCTACTACGACTTCTCCTATAAGCGGCCTTTCACGCCCGAGGACCTTGCCGCCATCGAGAAGAAGATGACGGAACTGGCCCGCAAGGACGAGAAGGTCACGCGCGAAGTGTGGAATCGCGACGAGGCCGTGGCGCTGTTCGAATCGATGGGCGAGAAGTACAAGGCCGAGATCATCGCCTCGATCCCGGCCGACCAGGAAATCGGCCTCTATCGTGAAGGCAACTTCGTCGACCTGTGCCGCGGCCCGCACGTGCCGTCCACGGGCAAGCTCAAGGTCTTCAAGCTAATGAAGGTGGCCGGCGCCTACTGGCGCGGCGACTCGAACAACGAGATGCTCCAGCGCATCTACGGCACCGCGTGGGCGAAGAAGGAAGACCAGGACGCCTACCTGACGATGCTGGAAGAGGCCGAGAAGCGCGACCATCGCCGCCTCGGCAAGACGCTGGACCTGTTCCACCTGCAGGAAGAAGCGCCCGGCATGGTGTTCTGGCACCCGAAGGGCTGGAGCGTCTGGCAGGCGGTGGAGCAGTACATGCGCGGCCGGCTGACGGAGGCGGGCTACCAGGAAGTTCGCACGCCGCAGGTGATGGATCGTTCTCTTTGGGAAAAGTCCGGCCACTGGGAGAACTACAAGGAAAACATGTTCGTCACGGAGTCGGAAAAGCGCGACTACGCGATCAAGCCGATGAACTGCCCGGGCCATGTCCAGATCTTCAACCACGGCCTGCGCTCGTACCGCGACCTGCCGCTGCGCTTTGCCGAGTTTGGCTCCTGCCATCGCAACGAGCCGTCGGGCGCGCTGCACGGCCTGATGCGTGTGCGTGGATTTGTGCAGGATGATGCACACATCTTCTGCACGGAGGAGCAGATCGTCGAGGAAGCGAAGGCGTTCAACGAACTGGCGTTCTCGGTCTACGACGACTTCGGCTTCAAGGACGTGAAGGTCAAGCTGTCGCTGCGTCCCGAAAAGCGCGCCGGCTCCGATGCCATCTGGGATCACGCCGAGGACGGCCTGCGGCTGGCGCTGCGTGCCTGCGGCGTGGAGTGGGAAGAGCTGCCAGGCGAGGGCGCTTTCTACGGCCCGAAGGTCGAGTACCACATCAAGGATGCGATCGGCCGGTCGTGGCAATGCGGCACGCTGCAGCTTGACCTGGTGCTGCCGGAGCGGCTGGGTGCCGAGTACGTGGCGGACGACAACGGCCGCAAGCGTCCGGTGATGCTGCATCGGGCCATCCTGGGCTCGTTCGAGCGTTTCCTGGGCATCCTGCTGGAAAACCACGCGGGTGCGCTACCCGCCTGGCTGGCGCCGGAGCAGGTCGTGGTCATGAACATTGCCGAATCGCAGTCGGAATATGCCGAAAGCGTCGTGCAACTCTTGCAAAAACAAGGGTTTAGGGCCAAGGCGGATTTGCGTAACGAGAAAATTACGTATAAAATCCGCGAGCACTCGCTCCAGAAGATCCCTTACCTGCTAGTGGTAGGCGACAAGGAGCGGGACGCCAATCAAGTGGCCGTGCGTGCCCGTGGCAATGTGGATCTGGGTGTCATGCCCGTTTCCGCGTTTGTGGAACGTCTTCAGAACGACGTCTCCAGCAAAGCCTGAGGGTGTGAAGCACGGCTTGTTTTTTTGTCTTCTTGAGGTAACGGAACATCGCTACAGACAAAGGTCACCGTATCAACCGGGAGATCAGCGCGCCCGAACTGCGCCTGGTAGGGGTTGATAACGAGCAGCTCGGCATCGTCAAGTTCATGGACGCACTGCGCATGGCCGAGGACAAGGACTTGGATCTCGTGGAGATCGCGCCCAACGCGACTCCGCCCGTGGCCCGCATCATGGACTACGGCAAGTTCAAGTACGAGGAAGCCAAGCGCGCCCACGAGGCCAAGCTCAAGCAAAAGATCATCCAGGTCAAGGAAGTCAAATTCCGTCCTGGCACGGATGATGGCGACTACAACGTCAAGCTGCGCAACCTGAGGCGCTTTCTGGAAGATGGGGACAAGACCAAGATCACGCTGCGGTTCCGCGGCCGTGAGATGGCCCACCAGGAAATCGGCGCGCGCATGCTGGAGCGTCTGAAGTCGGATCTGGAGGAGTTGGGCCAGGTCGAGCAGATGCCCAAGATGGAAGGCCGCCAGATGGTGATGGTCCTGGCCCCCAAGAAGAAGAAGTAATTCCTGTGCGGGCGACGGCCGGGATGCCATGCGTATCCCGGCGCAGTCCTGCGCGGAAACCGTGCGGGGCGCTCTTCGGGGCGCCGCGTACAAAAACAAGTGGATGCGGGTCTTGCAAGCGATGGCGTGAGCCATCCACCTGCATGCATGTCATAGAGCTGGAGTTTTTCATGCCTAAGATGAAGACCAAGAAAAGCGCCTCGAAGCGCTTTACGGCGCGCCCGAACGGTTCGTTCAAGCGCGGCCAGGCCTTCAAGCGTCACATCCTGACCAAGAAGACCACCAAGAACAAGCGTCAACTGCGCGGCACCCAGGACGTCCATGAGACGAACCTGAAGTCGGTTCGCGCAATGATGCCCTACGCATAACCCCAAACGATAACGAAAGGAGTTTTACATGCCTCGAGTCAAGCGTGGGGTCACTGCACGGGCCCGTCACAAGAAGGTTATTGACGCTGCCAAGGGTTACCGCGGCCGTCGCAATAATGTCTACCGTATCGCCAAGCAGGCGGTCATGCGTGCTGGCCAGTACGCGTACCGCGATCGTCGCAACAAGAAGCGCGTGTTCCGCGCCCTCTGGATTGCACGTATCAATGCCGCGACGCGTGAGCATGGCATGACCTACAGCGTGTTCATGAACGGCCTGAAGAAGGCTTCGATCGAACTGGACCGCAAGGTGCTGTCGGACATGGCCATCCATGACAAGCCTGCCTTTGCCGCCATCGTCAACCAGGTGAAAGCCACCGTTGCCTGATGCCGGCTGCGGGAGCGCGTGAGCGCTTCCGGGCAAGCACCGACCGCAAGGTCTGCTGAAACGGGGCTCCTTACCGAGCCCCGTTTTCATTTCGAATGCCGTGTCGACGCGCCACGTCCGAAACGGCATCCGAAATGTCCGCACCTGGTGCGACTTCCTTCCACGTACCATCCACCGTCATGTCCCTGGATCTGGATCAAATCGTCGCCGACGCACAGGCCGCCTTCGCTGCCGCCAACGACAACGCCACGCTGGAAAACGAAAAGGCCCGTTTCTTGGGCAAGACCGGCGCGTTGACCGAGCTGCTCAAGGGGCTCGGCAAGCTGGACCCCGAGGCGCGCAAGTCCGAAGGTGCCCGCATCAACCAGGTGAAGCAGCAGGTGGAAGCCGCGCTGCAGGCGCGCCGCCAGGCGCTGGCCGATGCGCTGATGAACGCCCGGCTGGCCGCGGAGGCCATAGACGTGACGCTGCCGGGCCGCGCCGTGTCGCGCGGCAGCATGCATCCGGTGATGCGCACGTGGGAGCGCGTGGAGCAGATCTTCGGCTCGATCGGCTTCGACGTGGCCGACGGCCCCGAGATCGAGACCGACTGGATGAACTTCACCGCGCTGAACAACCCGGACAACCATCCGGCACGTTCGATGCAGGACACGTTCTACATCGACGGGCGCGACAGCGACGACAAGCTCCTGCTGCTGCGCACGCATACCAGCCCGATGCAGGTGCGCTACGCACGCATGCACGTGCAGAAGTACGCCGGCAAGGCCATGCCCCCGATCAAGGTGATCTGCCCGGGCCGCACGTACCGCGTGGACAGCGACGCCACCCATTCGCCGATGTTCAACCAGGTGGAAGGGCTGTGGATTGGCGAGGACGTGAGCTTTGCCGACCTGAAGGGCGTCTACACCGACTTCCTGCGCAAGTTTTTCGAGCGCGACGACATCCAGGTGCGCTTCCGCCCGTCGTACTTCCCGTTCACCGAGCCGTCGGCCGAGATCGACATGGCGTTCGGCAACGGCAAGTGGCTGGAGATCTCCGGCTCGGGCCAGGTACACCCCAACGTGCTGCGCAACATGGGCCTGGACCCCGAGCGCTATATCGGCTTCGCGTTCGGCTCCGGCCTGGAGCGCCTGACGATGCTGCGCTACGGCATCAACGACCTGCGGCTGTTCTTCGAAGGCGACGTGCGCTTCCTGCGCCAGTTTGCCTGATCGCCCGGCACGCCCGTACACCGCACCGCAACGTCACAGACAACACCGCATACCTACCGGATCAGAAGCGCCATGCAATTCTCGGAATCCTGGCTTCGTACTTTCGCCAATCCTGAAAAGTTTTCCACCGATGCGCTGTCGCACGCGCTGACCATGGCCGGCCTTGAAGTGGAAGAGGTGGGCCCGGTCGCCCCGCCGTTCAACAAGATCGTGGTGGCAAGCGTGCTGGCCACCGAGCGCCATCCCAACGCCGACCGCCTGAACGTCTGCCAGGTGGACGCCGGCACTGGCGAGACGCTGCAGATCGTCTGCGGCGCGCCGAACGTGAAGCCCGGCATCAAGGTGCCGTGCGCGCTGGTGGGCGCCGTGCTGCCGCCGGGCGAAGACGGCGGCAAGCCGTTCGAGATCAAGGTGGGCAAGCTGCGTGGCGTGGATAGCTTCGGCATGCTGTGCTCGGCGCGCGAACTGAAGCTGTCGGAAGATCACGGCGGCCTGCTGGTACTGCCCGACGACGCGCCGGTGGGCCAGGACATCCGCCAGTACCTGGACCTGGACGACCAGGTCTTCACGATCAAGCTGACGCCGAACAAGGCCGACTGCCTGTCGATCCACGGCGTGGCCCGCGAGGTGTCGGCGCTGACCGGCGCCGCGCTGACGCTGCCCGACATGGCGCCCGTCGCGGTCACCATCGACGACAAGCTCCCGGTCAAAATCTCGGCGCCCGACCTGTGCGGCCGGTTCTCGGGCCGCGTCATCCGCGGCGTGAACGCCCGCGCCGCCACGCCGGCGTGGATGGTGCAACGCCTGGAGCGCTCGGGCCAGCGCAGCATTTCGGCACTGGTCGACATCTCGAACTTCGTGATGCTGGAGCTGGGCCGCCCGTCGCACGTGTTTGACCTCGACAAGATCCATGGCGGCCTGGACGTGCGCTGGGGCCGCAAGGGCGAGCAACTGAAGCTGCTGAACGGCAACACCGTCGATGTGGACGAGCAGGTCGGCGTGATCGCCGACGACAAGGAGATCGAAAGCCTGGCCGGCATCATGGGCGGCGACAGCACGGCCGTGACGCTGGACACGACGAACATCTATCTGGAGGCCGCGTTCTGGTGGCCGAACGCCATCCAGGGCCGCGCGCGCCGTTACAACTTCTCGACCGATGCCGCACATCGCTTCGAGCGTGGCGTGGACTACGCGACGACCGTCGAGCATATCGAACGCATTACCTCGCTGATTCTCCAGATTTGCGGCGGCCAGGCCGGCCCGGTTGACGACCAGATCGTCAACTTGCCGCAGCGCGCCCCGGTAAAGCTGCGCGTGGCGCGTGCCGAGCGCGTGCTGGGTATCGAACTGTCGTCGACCGAGATTGCCGATGTGTTCCAGCGCCTGAACCTGCCTTTCACGCGGTCGGCCGGCGCCGACGGCGAGGTGTTCGAGGTGACGCCGCCGAGCTATCGCTTCGATATCGAGATCGAGGAAGACCTGATCGAGGAAGTGGCGCGCATTTATGGCTTCGAGCGCATCGTGGCCCGCCCGCCGATTGCCGAGAGCGAGATGCGCCCGACCAACGAGGGCCGCCGCTCGCAGCACGTGGTGCGCCACGCGCTGGCCGCACGCGACTTCAACGAAGTGATCAATTTCGCTTTCGTCGAGGCGCAGTGGGAGCGCGACTTTGCCGCCAATGACAACCCGATCCGCCTGCTGAATCCGATCGCCAGCCAGCTTGCCGTGATGCGGTCGACGCTGATCGGCGGCCTGGTCGACAAGGTGCGCTACAACCTCAACCGCAAGGCCGCGCGCGTGCGCCTGTTCGAGGTGGGCCGCGTGTTCCACCGTGACCCCGGCGTGACCGACGGCGGGTTGACCGTGGCGGGTTACCGGCAGCCGATGATGGCGGCCGGCATCGCCTACGGCCCGGCGTTCGAGGAGCAATGGGGCGTGGCGACGCGCCAGGTCGACTTCTTCGACATCAAGGGCGACGTCGAGGCGCTGTTCCATCCGCGTACGCCGCGCTTCGAGCCGGTGTCGCACCCGGCGCTGCACCCGGGCCGCGCCGCGCGGGTGATCGTCGATGGCAAGCCGGTTGGCGTGGTGGGCGAGATCCATCCGCGCTGGCTGCAGGAATACGAGCTGACCAACGCGCCGGTGGTGTTCGAGCTGGAACTGGATGCGCTGCGCGACGTGGGCCTGCCGGTGTACACCGAGATATCGAAGTTCCCGGCGGCCGTGCGGGACCTGGCCGTCGTGGTCAAGCAGCAGGTGCGCGTGCAGGACATGATCGATGCCATGCGCGCGGCGCTGGACCAGGCCGGCTCGGGCCACTTCGTGCAGAGCCTGGTGCTGTTCGACGAGTTCCGCCCGAAGGCGGCATCGGCGTCCATCGGGGCGGATGAGAAAAGTCTTGCCTTCCGGATTACGTTGCAAGATACTGGGTCGACCCTCCAGGACGAGACAGTCGACAGTGCGGTACGTTGCATGATCGACGCGCTGACGGCGGGCTTCGCGGCCCGCCTGCGCGGTTGAGCAACCCCGCGGTAGGAGCGCCCGGGCACAGCTCCCGGGCCGATCGCCAGACGGATTGAAGAGAGCGATCAAGGATGAACGATCGAGACGCGATTTCCATGAATGCTGCAGACCTGGGCGAGGCAAGCGACCGGCATGCTGCCTCCTTCGACGATGCATCGCCGGAAGCCCGCGCGACGGAGGTGCCCACCCTGACAAAGGCAGAACTGGCAGAAATGCTGTTCGACCAGGTCGGGCTGAACAAGCGTGAATCGAAGGATATGGTCGAGGCCTTCTTCGACGTGATTCGCGAAGCCCTGGAGAAGGGCGATAGCGTGAAGCTCTCGGGCTTCGGCAACTTCCAGCTTCGCGACAAGGCGCAGCGCCCCGGTCGCAATCCCAAGACCGGTGAGATCATTCCCATTACCGCCCGCCGCGTGGTGACCTTCCACGCCAGCCAGAAGCTCAAGAGCCTAGTCGAGGAACGGGCCGACCTCGCCGTCCCGACCTGACCCCGGGTTCGTGGGGGCTGCGCCGGTCCGCCGACCGCCAGCCCGGCTGATTGGGCGCTGACCGCCCACCATCGTCGCAGCCAGTACACACCTGCAACGGTTTGCGCCATCCGTCGGATTGCCCGACGCGATGGCAATCTGTATCCTGCAATGCCGCGCGTGCGTCGCGCCAACCGCGTCTTGCCCTGCCGGGCTGACAACTGCTCCTCCTCTGCATGACGGAAAAATCCAGCGAGCGCGTCGCGCTGCCGCCGATTCCCGCGAAACGCTACTTCACAATCGGTGAGGTCAGCGAGCTTTGCGCCGTCAAGCCGCACGTGCTGCGCTACTGGGAGCAGGAATTCACCCAGCTCAAGCCCGTCAAGCGCCGCGGCAACCGCCGCTACTACCAGCACCACGAAGTCCTGCTGATCCGCCGCATCCGCGAACTGCTCTACGAGCAGGGCTTCACGATCAACGGCGCCCGCAACCGCCTCGACGAGGGCCGCCACCACGGCGCCAACCCGGCTGCGGAAACCGCCGACACAGCGTCCACGCTCAGCACGCCCCCGACCCCCGTGCTGTCCGTCGACCTCAACGCGCTCCGCACCGAACTGGTCGAAGTCCAGCACCTGCTGGCCCAGCTCAAGCAAGTAGCGGAACGCGAATAAATTCCGCTCAAACCACTAGCCATTGCCGATGGCTCTGATATAATTTCGTTCTTCTTCGGGGCGTAGCGCAGCCTGGTAGCGTACCTGCATGGGGTGCAGGTGGTCGGAGGTTCAAATCCTCTCGCCCCGACCAAAATAAAGCCCGCTAGATCAACGTCTAGCGGGCTTTTCATTTGTGCCGCACGGTAGCGCGCATCCTGGCTTATCAGACGATCCCTAATATCAAGCGGGCGGCAACTTCAGATGCACCGCCGCAACCGGCACTTCGCCCTGCTTGATGTGCCCCTCGGTGGTACAGCGATCGGCATGCGCTCCGGCTACCGGCACGGCCTCGATGTCGTAGCCCGCGCGCTTCGCATCCGTCAGCGCCTTCTCCCGAACGTCTCTCACCACGTAGTCCTTGTCGCCCAGCTATGCGCGCTCCAGTGCGTCGCGCCAAACCTCTCGGCAGGCGGCCGCCGTCTTCGGCTGGCCTTGGCGGTTCACCACCACATAGTCGTCGGCCGTCAGGGTGTGCACCTTGGACCCACTAGACCGCCAGGGCCTCACGGATGACCACGAAGTGCGCGTGCGGGGTGTAGACGTTCCCGCCCTCGGAAAGCTTTCCGACAAATTCTGATGACCTTTTCTATCAGAACCAAGCGCCACTTATATCGAAATTTATTGTCCATTTGAAACAGCAGGCATAAAGATCCTCGCGGATTTTTATCAGTTAAAAATCGCCGCGTATATAGGATTTATCCGATTCTTAGTTTTGTTTTATTTGCGTTGTTTGCGCGACGCTTGGACTGTTCTCAGTCGAACGAAAACAGCGTATCGTGCGGCGCGCAGGGATGTGGCCTCGTGTCGTAAGCGATGGCCTATGCGGAGAATTCGGTCACGCTGACAATGGAGCGACGAGCAATGGCTGGGGTGGTAGATGAACTGAAGGCATTGGGAGGCGGTTTGCTTAAGGCCGTAACTGGGCGTCAGGCCTATCGCCTCGAGGTGCTCGGCGCGCCCAGCGCTGCTGGATTGTCCGTGGTGTCATTCGAGGCCACGGAGCGCCTGGGCGAACCCTACAGCGTCAACGTACGGCTTACCCATCCGATGGCCCTGGACCGGATGCAACGCCACGGCCTGGAGGGCCATCAGTTCGCCTTTAAGACCCGCCGCCAGTATCCGGAGCACCACTCACATGGGCGGGCGCGAGCAAGCCTATGAGAAAAATCATCCTTGGTTGTCTTGTTACCTACATGGTTGCCACGCAATCACTAAGCGCCATTGAAAAACAGAGCGTCGATCATAATCCTGCTGAACAAAATGTGACGACGTGGGCCCATGTCGTTGGTTCGTGTCATTTCAGGATCGAAGATATGTTTGGAGGGGAGTTTAGAGTCTCACATTCCGATAAATCATTTCCACAAAGTGGATCATATTACCTTCCAATAACGGGGCCAGACGGGTTCTTGGCCGGCGGCTTTGGCATCTCCTGCATTGATTCAAGTGAAGAGAAGATAACCTCAGCCTTGGGTGCAAAATACGAGGATGGTCACTGGATGAGGTACGGGCCGGTTAATGGCCCTGAGTTTGTTCCGTACGAAAAGCAGGCAAGTGCTCGAACGATTTCGTTGAAGGGAAAGAACTGGACCGGAAGAGCCTACACCGAAGATGACACGACTGGTGACGAGCGGCGGCGGGCTCGCGTATTTCATTTCTGTTTGATCCACAATGACCATGCATTGTGCGGGTACACGGTGGTCGAATGGCTGTCGGATCGAAAGAAGCGGAATGATCTCGATCGAATTAAGGCGATTCTTGAATCTGTCGAGTTTGTTGAAACTTCGGCGCCGGATGGTGTCAGCGCTGCAGCGTTGCATGGTATAACCGCCCGTCCGGCCAATTTCAAGCCTGCTGAGTAATGCAATTCTTAAGGCGTGTAGTCCTGAGCCTTATACTTCTAGCTACATCAGCCGTTTGCGCGGCAGCAAGCAAGAACGTCGAGCCCGCGAGTCGATCGGTGCATCGACTAGATTTGCGCATCAAGAAGCAGTGTGGCGTAACGTTCAGTGTACCAAGGGGAGTCACCGTCTTTCTTGTAGAGAAGACTTCAACTACCCACTCTGAGCGGTGTACCTTGGCTTTGCTACGAACAGATAGGCCCCATACTCCAGTTACCCGTGGGATAACGGAAGGGTACTACGAAGACGCAGACCTTGTACTCGTCGTCAAGGCGGCACCTGCGACTGACAGCTTTGTCGAGTTCAATTTCGCTCCTGTTGGCGGACCCGGCGATCCTATCCGGTATGTTGGGCAACCGCTCACCGAAGCCGCAAAACGGATGGGGTATATGCCCGAGAAAGTAAGCGGCTTTAGCATTACCAGCAAAGACGACGCGGTTCAAATCCTCTCGCCCCGACCAAAATAAAGCCCGCTAGATCAACGTCTAGCGGGCTTTTCATTTTGGGCGACGTCCGTCGCCCGCCTACGGTTCCTGACCCGCCCGTAACAGCGTCAGCCTTGTCTTGCCATCCGGGGTGAAATGCGTGCCGAATCGTACGAGGCCGGCGCGATGGAGGTGGCAGCTCATCGTGAAGCTGAGCAGCATGCCGGGCTCGGTGTCATCGATGGCGATGTCGATCGCTTTCAGGCGCGGTTCGTAGCGCAGCAGCGTGGTTTCGATCTCGCGTTGCAGCGTGTGCGCCGACGCGGGCAGGTGGCGGTAGATGCGCGACAGGTCGCCGAGTCCGTAGTCTGGGAGGTGGGCGAGGCTGCCGCGGCGGCTGTTGAGGATGCGCTGGATATTGTCCTGCACGGACAGGAACGTCTGCGTGGCGGGGTCGAACGCGTCGACTGGCACGCCGTTCGCGAAGAAGCCCGTGACGGCTTCGAAGAGACCGGGTCCGCCGCGCATCAGTCTGCCTCCCGGGTGTCGTTGCAGCGGTCTTCGAACTGCACGCCGATGCCGTCTGCTTCCGCATACGACAGCGAGATCGAAGCCGGAAGCTGGCCGCTGCCCACGCGCGACAGCAGCTCGCGCGACAGCACCGGCAGCAGGCGTTGGTCCAGCAGGCTGTCGATATTGCGCGCGCCGGAGTCTGGTTGCAGGCAAGCCTGCACGAGCGCGTCGACCAGTGGATCGTCGAACTGGAGCGGCACGCCAAAGCGCTGCTGGATTCGTGTCGCGAGCTTTCCAAGCTTCATGCGCATGATGGTGGCCATCGCCGCTGCCGAAAGCGGGCGGTAGACGATAGTCTGGAACCGTGCCAGCAACGCCGGCTGGAAGTGGGCGGCCAGTTTCGGGCGGATGGTGTCCAGCAGCAAGGTGAGGGCGGTTTCGTCGCAGGCGTCCGCGAGGGCATCGCTGGCGGCCATGATGGCGTCGCTGGCCAGATTCGACGTCATGAAGATGACCGTGTTGCGGAAATCGATGACCCGGCCTTCGCCATCGCGCATGAAGCCGCGGTCGAACACCTGGTAGAACAGGTTGAGCACGTCGCGGTGGGCCTTCTCGACCTCGTCGAGCAAGACGACGCTGTACGGCCGCTGCCGCACCGCTTCCGTCAGAATCCCGCCCTGTCCGTATCCAACGTAGCCCGGCGGGGACCCCTTGAGCTGCGATACGGTATGCGCCTCCTGGTACTCGGACAGGTTGATCGTGATCAGGGACCGTTCTCCGCCGAACATCAGGTCGGCCACCGCGCGCGCCGTCTCGGTCTTGCCCACGCCCGACGGTCCGACCAGCAGGAACACGCCCAGCGGCGCCTCGGCTGGCTTCAGTCCCGCCTTGGCGGCGCGCAGGCTGTGGCCCAGCGTCGCCAGCGCGCCATCCTGGCCGACCACGACATCGGCAAGGCGCGCTTCCAGTTCCAGCAAAGTTGCGATCTCGTTCGACAGCAGGCTGTCCACCGGCACGCCGGTCCAGTCGGCGATGACCTGCGCGATCGCCATCTCGTCGACCTCGGCATGGATCAGTCCCGGTTGACCGGGCACCGACAACGTGGCGCGCGTGGCGGCGATGGCGGGTTCCAGGTCGCGCCGGATGGAATCGTCGTTGGCCGCCTGCCAGCGTTTGCGCAGGGTCAACAGGGTTTCGGTGGCATCCTTCTGGTCGGCGTAAGCCTGTTCGAGTCGCTGGTGTTCGGCGGCAAGGGCGGCCAGTCGGTCCTCGATGCTGGCTAGCCGTTCCTTGTCATGGACGCCGATGGCACCCTGGTCCTGCTGCAGGGCATGGCGTTCGACTTCCAGCGCCGCCCGTTCGGCCTCGCACATCTCGAAGGCGATGGGCCGGGCCTCCTGGCTCATGCGTACACGGGCTGCCGCCGTGTCGAGCAGGTCGACAGCCTTGTCGGGCAACTGACGGCCGGTCAGGTATCGCCGAGACAACCGGACTGCTGCCGCGACCCCGGCATCGGTAATGTGGACGTTGTGATGCTGTGCGTAGCGATCCTTGATCCCGCGCAGCATCAGGCAGGCGTTCGCGTCGTCGGGCTCGTCGACCTTTACCATCTGGAAGCGCCGTTCCAGCGCCGCGTCGCGCTCGAAGTACTGCTTGTACTCGGACCATGTCGTGGCCGCAATCGTGCGCAGTTCGCCGCGAGCGAGGGCCGGCTTGAGCAGGTTGGCGGCATCGGCTCCGCCGGCCTGGTTGCCCGCGCCGATCAGCGTGTGGGCCTCGTCGATGAACAGCAGGATGGGCTTGGGCGATTGCTGGACCGCCTCGATCACATGCTTCAGACGCTGCTCGAACTCGCCCTTGACGCCGGCGCCGGCCTGCAGCAGCCCGAGGTCCAGCGTCAGCACGCTGACGTCGCGGATCACGGCCGGGACGTCACCGTTGGCGATCTTCAGCGCCAGGCCCTCGACCAGCGCGGTCTTGCCCACGCCCGGTTCGCCGACCAGGATCGGATTGTTCTTGCGGCGGCGCGCCAGGATATCGATCATCTGCCGGATCTCGACATCGCGGCCGAGAACCGGGTCGATCTGGCCGTCGCGAGCCTTTTGGGTGATGTCAGTCGTAAACCTTTCGAGGGCGGCATTGTCGCCAGTGACCGGAGCCTCTGGCGAAGCTGACGCACGGGCGATGGCGTTCATGGCGTCGCTGGCGGCAGCGCCGGCGGCGTTCCGCCGACTCCGGGATGCGCGCCGGGTCGCGACCGGCGAGTCGTTTGTTTCGGATGAAATCTTGTCCAGCTCCGGCAGCAGCCGCTCGATCTGCGCCGCCGAGATACTGAGCAGTGGCCAGGCGTCGGGCGCGCGGAGCAGGGCGGGCGTATCGGCCAGCGCCGCCAGCAGATGGGCGGAGCGGATCACGTCGCCGCCATCGCTCAACGACGCCTTGACCCACGCGGCCTCCAGCCATTGGCCAAGCCGGGCCGACAGCCCGGGCTTGCCCCGCAGCGCGTGCGGCAGCCGGTCGATGCTGCCCAGCAGCGCGTTCCAGATGCCATCGACGTCAAGCTCATAGCGTCGCAGGATGGCCAGGATGTCGCCGTCCCCGAGTTCCAGCAGCTTGATCAGCCAGTGTTCGACTTCGATATCCCGGTGCGCGCGTGTCTCGCATAGCCCGGCCGCGTCAGTCAGCGCGCGGGCGCAATGGTTGTTCAGGCGTCGCAGGTACGGCGAATAGTCTCGGGCGGTCATGGCGATTTGAGTTGGAGCAACCAGGCGTATCAGAAGCGCGCGGCCGGGGTGTCCCGGCCGCGGCGAGTGGAGGGCCGGCGCAGGGCGGCGGCCAGGCAAGGGTTACGAGCGCTCGTTCCAGCTATCGGCGTGGATGATGTTGCCGTCCTTGTACGACCACGTGATCTTCTCGTAGCGCAGCTCGACTTCTTCCAGGTGGTTGTGCTTCTCGTACGCCGGATTCTTGATGTCCAGCATCTTCGGCGTGACGCCGACCACCTTCACGTTGTCCAGCTTGGTGTTGAAGTACTCCTTCTCCTTGCCGGCGTCGTCGATCTTGTACCACTTGATCTCGATCGATTTCAGGGTCTGGCCGCTGGTGACCGCCTTGTACAGATAGGGCGTCGAGGCATCGGTCTCCTTGGTAAAGGTGATCGGCTTGTGCACCCGGGTGCCGGTCAGCTTGCCGGTGTTCGAGTCTGTCGGAATATTGACGGCATGGTCGAACGCCACGACCTCGACGCTGCCTTCGCGGCCCGAAACGGTGACCGAACCCTTGATGTCGGCACCGCCATCGTCCTTGATCCACATGTATGCGGGAATTGCCATGGACTAACTCCTTTCACTGGAATGAACAGGCCGGATGGCCCGAGGTTGCCTGAGCACCGCGACCTGTGTCGCGGCAATCTGGGACAAGCGTGATCTCGACGCGGCGATTGACGGCGCGCCCGGCGTCGGTAGTGTTCGAAGCTTTCGGGCGGGTATCGCCATAGCCCTGGATCGCGAAGTGCGTGACGGGCAGTCCGGCCGCATCGGCCAGCCAGTCGCGTACCGACGTGGCGCGCGCCTCGGAAAGCTTCAGGTTGGTGGCGGCGTGTCCCGTCGAATCGGTGTGTCCGGCCACCAGCACGCGCTTGTCCGGGTGGGCCTTGATCATGTCGAGAGCGGCGATCAGCACGCGGTTGGACCCTGGTTCAAGCACCGCACTGCCACTGCGGAACAGCGACAGGCTGTCCAGTTCGACCGTGGGTGGCGGCGGCGCGGGCGGCTGGTAGGAGGCGATCAGGCCATCCACCGGCTCGCGCAGCGCCTTGCCCCGGTAGAAACCCAGCCCGAGCCGGGGCGGCACGCCGTTGCGTTGATAGCGCTCCAGTTCGTCCCGGTCGCGCTTGAGTGCCAGCAGGGCATCGCGGCGCGCCGCATCGTTGGCGGGGTCCAGAGCTTGGAAACGCGCCATGTCGCCGGTCACACGCGCCACCAACTGCTGGTTGTGCCACGCGGAAGCTGCGGCGGCGGCGCAGAACGCCAGGGTCAGCCAGACGAAACCGTGGGCCAGCGCGTGGGGCAACACGCGCTGCACCGGTTGCAGGGCGAGGCCCCGGAGCAGCGGGTCGGGCAGGGGATAGGGCGGGCGCCGGCCTTCACGGGTAGCGGGTGTCAGGCCGGTGATGCTGGCGATGTACCGCGCATAGTCCGCGTCCGGCGCCGGGGCGCCCGCGATTGCCGTGACACCGAACGCCGCAAGCGGCAGCGGTCGGCTGGCGTTCGCTCGGTGCGGATCGTCATGCCGCAACGTCGGCATCAGGACCGTATCGGCCCAACGCACCAGTGCATCGAGTCGCGCCGCGCGGTGCATGCGTCGCGGCCGATCGGCGGGCACGCTGATGCCAGCGTACTGGGATAGCCGGATCGCCAGCGTCTCGGCGATACCGCCGTCGACAGGGACATCGCCCGAGAAGCCGAACCAGGGGGAATCGTCCGGCGGGCCGTTAGCTTCCTCGGCGTAGACGGCTACGCACACGGGCAGGGAGTACCCGAGCGCGCGGCTGGCGGCGCCGATCGACGCCCGCCAGTTACGCAGCGACACCGTCAGCGTGGAGGCATCGCGCGCCGCGTCGGCGGCGACCAGGCAGGCCACGGCATCGGGCCCCTGCCCATTGCGCCAGCGTTTCAAGGCATCGGCGATGTGCGGCAGCCGACTCGGATCGTCCACGCGCACCCAGATCGCGGCGTCGGTGATCTTCACGAGTGCGTTGCCAAAGACAGACGACTGGACATCGCGCGTCATGCCGGCGGTGAGCACAAGCGGCGTGTTGCGGCGGATATCGCCAGGCAGCGTCTCCAGCGAGGCGTCGATCGCGGTCAGCACGGCCTGCGCGGCACGACGGCGCGCGCGCTGGCGCCGAGTGGCGAGGGCGATGGCTGCGATGGCGAGCGTCACCGTCACGCCAGCGATCATCAAGTTCCAGGCGGTGCTCCATGGCGAACTCAGCGCCAGCCAGGCCAGCGCGAGCGTCGCTATCCAGCCAAACTGCGTGCGGTAGGGGTAGCCGGTCACGAATGTCTCAGCCGGCCAGTTGCGCGATCGAAGCTGTCAGCCATCGATCCAGCAGGAAATAGACGGCCCCCGCGCCGGCCACGGCCAGGCCCACCCAAGCGATGGGGGGCATGTGGCGAACGCCGCGCGTCTTGCCGGCGGTGACGATAATGGGCCCTTCGTCCCAGCGAACGCCCGCCCGCACCAGACGTTCGTCGATGGCGCGCATCAGCGCCTCGCGGGCGCCGGCGCCTTCGAGCGCGAACTTGCCCTGGAAGCCAAGTCCCAGGACAGTGTGGAAGACCATCAGCAGCGGCACGACCGATTCAGGCTCGGCGAGCCGTCGCTCCATGCGCGCGATCAACTCCTCGCCGGCGTTATGGCTCTGGAACTCCTTGACCTGCAGCGGCTCGCGTTCCCACGCGCTACGGTGGGGCTCGTCCAGGTTGCGTAGCGCCACTTCGTCGAACAGCGCGCATTGTGCGTAGATTGCGTCCTGGACGACTGGCGGTGGGTGGCCGGCTGCGGTCAACTCCTCGCGCAGTCGGTTGACGTGCGTCAGGCAGGTCGCGCGAAACGATTCGAAGGTGTCAGCCGGTCTGGCGGCATCGTTCAATTCGGTGACGGTCAGCGCGGTATCGCGTAGCGCCAGCGGGCAGGTCGGGGCAAGGGTGGTCATGCGGGCAACACGGCGAAGAGTTCGAGCGAGACGTCCGGGATCGATGCCGGCACATAGAACTGGCAGGCCCGCGCGTCGAGCATCCGTCGGAAGGCAGGATGGGAGCCGTCCAGCGCGAAGTACTGGTTCTCCAGGCGAACCGGGATGGCGGCAGGCAAGCGGGACAAGGTGCGCAGCGGGATGCCCGGCAGCGCCGAATTGACAATCTGTTCCACCTCGTCCGGTGCACCGGCCTTGCACAGCCGTGGCAATTGCTCCAGCAACGCGTGCGCAGGCAAGCCGGACTGGACGGAGAGGTAATACTCGGCGCCTTCGACAAGCCGTTCGTCCTGGATGGTGCCGACCCAGATGGTCGGCCGCGTCTGCTCCAGCGCAACAGGCACCACGCGGGACGGGATCACCGTGTCGAGCAGTGTCCGGACCAGCGACTCAAGTTCGGCAAAGACGGGTTCCGGAGTGTGGTGATCGTAGGCCGGGATGGCTTGCAGCGTTTCTGTCGTAGAAAACGTAAGCGGCGCACCGGCCAGGCGGGCCAGCACGTGATAAAGGCGCTCCGGAGGCTGCTGGGGCGCTGCGCACAGCCGCGCCAGTTCGGGCCAGTGGCTGTTGACGCTGTGCAGGAGCCAGAACAGGGCGACGTCGGCCACTGCGAAGTCTGCGATCTGATCCGAGCGTTCGCGCCGGCGTACCGCCAGGCTGCGGCTTTTCGCGGATAGGATTTCGGCCAGGCGCTGCATGCGCTCGGTAAGGCGATCGCTGGCTGACAGGAAGAGACAGGGCGGCACGAACGTCGCGTCGAGCTCAAAGCGATGCTGCGGTGTGCGGACCAGTCGAAGAATCGGGCAGGTAACATAATCGCTGTGTGCCTCGAAATCAAAGAGCAGCGTGAGCGCATGGCGCTCGACGCTGATTTCCTCGTTGCCCTCGCCATGCAGATCGGCCACGGCAAGGTACTCGCGTACGAATCGGCGGGGCCGCGCGGGGCGTTCGCCGGCCTCGATGCAATTGCCGCCCTGCGCGTCCATCAGCGGCAGCCCGATCAGCACCGTCACGCTGTCCAGGTGGGCCGGCACATCGCCAAGATCGCGCGTCGCCGGCGTCCAGTCGGCCGTTTCCGTATCGACCAGGGTGCCGTCGGGCAGCCGCGCCGTCACCGCGGCAAGGACGAGACGATGGATCGACAGCGCCTGCGTATCGGGCACCACACGCGCCACGCCCCAGGGATCGGGGCAAGCAATGCGGGCGCCAAGCTCGTCGGCGTGGCGTTCCCAAAGGGCCTGTTGCTGGAAGTGCTGCGGGGTCATGAAAATGCCCTGTGCCCACAGCGGTCTCGATATCTTCATGGTGATCCAAAGCCGCGCCGAAACGCGCGAAGTCATGGCGAACGCAAGGAGGGGGCACCGCGCGGGGCATTCTCACCCGCGCGGTGCCGATGAACCGGCGCCGCCTAGTTCTTGGCCTTGGGCATCTGGGATACCAGCGACAGGTTGATGTCCATCCCTTCGATCTGGAAGTGCGGCACGATGAAGAGCTTGACGCGGAAGAAGCCCGGGTTGTCGTCGATGTCCTCGACGATCACCTTCGCCTCGCGCAGCGGGTGCGAAGCCTGGAGTTCGTCGCCAGGATCGGTCATCTCGGTCACCAGCGTCTTGATCCAGGTGTTCAGCTCCAGCTCCAGTACGCGGCGGTCCTTCGTCGTGCCAATGTTCTCGCGCTGGATCAGCTTCAGGTAATGCGCGATGCGTGACAGCAGGAAGATGTACGGCAGGCGCGCATTCACGCGGCTGTTGGCCGTGGCTTCGCTGGTGTCGTACAGCGCCGGCTTCTGGGCCGAGTGAGCCGAGAAGAAGCACGCAAAATCGTGATTCTTGTAGTACGACAGCGGGATGAAGCCGAGATTGGCGAACTCGAACTCGCGCGTTTCCGGTATCAGCACCTCGGTCGGAATCTTGGCCTGGTTGCCCGTTCCCAGGTCGTAGAGGTGAATCGGCAGGTCTTCGACCAGGCCGCCGGCTTGCGGGCCGCGAATCTGGACGCACCAGCCGTTCTTGATGAAACTACGCACCATGTTCGCGGCAAAGGCGAACGATGCGTTGGCCCACAAATAGCGCGTGTGGTCCGGCCCCTTCACCGCCTCGGTGTAGTTGAACGCTCGCACCGGCACGGTCTCGGGGCCGTACGGCAGCCGCGCCAGGAAGCGGGGCAGCGTCAGCCCGATATAGCGGGCATCGTCCGAGTCCCGGAAGCTCTTCCACTTCAGGTACTCGGCCCGGTCGAAGTAGTTGCCGATATCCCGGATGCTGGCCACTTCCTCCATCGAATCCTTGCCGAAGAACTTCGGCGATACGGAGCCGACGAACGGCATGTGGGCGGCGGCCGAGACCTTCGAGATATTGCGCAGCAGGGCGATGTCCTGCGGGCTGCGGTCGAACGCGTAGTTCGAGATGATGGAGCCGATCGGCTCCCCGCCGGGGGTGTCGTACTCCTGGATATAGGTGTGGAGGTACAGCCCGCTCTGAATGACCTCGGGCGTGTCGTCGAAGTCCTGGCGCAGGGCTTCCTTCGACACATCGAGCACCTCGATCTTCACGTTCTTGCGGAAGTCCGTGCGGTCCACCAGGAACTTTAGGCCGCGCCACGCCGACTCGATTTCCTGGAACGTTTCATGGTGCATGATCGCATCGAGCTGGCGGCTGATCTGGTCGTCCAGATGCGCGATGTGGAAGTCCAGCAGGCTCTTGTCGAGGCGGTCTACCTGTTGCGACGAATCCTGGATCATCTTCAGGAACACGCTCATCGCCTGGGTTACGCGCTCGTCGAGCGACGATTCCGCCAGGGCATCGGCACTCTGGAAGGACTCGACCGGCCGGGTGCTGGTGACCGGCGTCAGGTTGATCTTGGCGCAGAGCGACTCATAGACGCTCTGGGCCGGCGCATCCAGCACCAAGGCGTCGGTTTGACCCTGGGCAGCACTCTGGGAGGACGAAGACATTTCGCGATTGGCCATTGCAGTTCACTCTTCCTGGACGAATTACTGGACGGACGGGGCGGATTCACCAATCTGTTGCAGATCGGCGCGCAGGCGCTCGGACAGCGCGGGATCCTTGAGGATCTTTTCCAGCTCCCGGCGGAACATGGCGTTATCAAGAAGATTCGATTTGAGGTCGCGCAGCAGATTGCGCGCGGCCATCAGCGCGCGGAGTTCCGGCACGCGGCTGGCCACCATTTCGGGCTTGAAGTCGTTCATCGACTTGAAGTCGAGGTCGACGGCGAGTTCCGTGCCATCGCCGGCCAGGGTGTTCTCGACGGCGATGCGCGCCTTCGGGTTGTAGTCGGAAAGCACAGCATTGAAGTTGTTCTTGTTCACGGAAACCTTCTCGCGTTCAGCCAGCGCCCGCGTGTCCTGCCCGTTGCTGTAGTCGCCCATGACCAGAAGCTTGAGCGGCAGCTCCACCTTCTTCTGCGCGCCGCCCGTATGCAGATCCAGCTTGATGTTGACGCGCGCCTTGGGCACTTCGTTCTGAAAGCTTTCCGACATATGCCTATTCCCATTTAAATAGTAATTCGACGATATTCACGTCGGATCTTGTCTCTGCAAGACGTCGACGCGGCGAAGCGTTTGGCTATTTATCAGCTTCTGTCGGCGGCCGTACATAGCCTTCGTCAGAATCTTTGCGTTCTTTTGATTTAAGTCGTTTATCCGAAATCTCAAAGTTTCCAGATGGGCGAAATCCGCGTAACGTGCGGCGCGCAGGCAATTGAGCGCAACGCGTGCGATGGGTGTCGCGGTGGCTGTGGCCCACTGGAAACGGAGCAAGGACGATGGCTGGTGTGGTCGATGGACTGAAGGCGTTGGGCGAAGGGCTGCGGCGGGCGACTGCCCATCAGTCATACTTTCTTGAAGTGCCGGCCGCACCGAGCGCCGTGGCGCTGTCGGTGGTTTCCTTCGACGCGGTCGAGCGACTGGGCGAGCCCTACACGGTGACGGTCCGCGTCACCCACCCCCTGCCGCTGGATCGCCACGAGTACCTGCGCAAGGACGCCACCTTCTCGATCGATCCCGGCGATGGCTCGCCGCCGCGCCAGTTCTCCGGCTGCATCTTCCGCTTCTCCAGAACCCGCCAGACCCGCGACTTCCACGCCTACGAGCTGGAGGTGCGTCCGAAGGTGGCGCTGCTGACGCTGACCAAGGCGAGCCGCGTCTACCAGCACCAGACCGCGCCGCAGATCATCGAGTCGATCCTGCGCCGGCACGGGCTCGAAGGCAGCCAGTTCGCGTTCCGCACCCGGCGCGCCTATCCCGAGCACAAGTTCCGACTCCAGTATCAGATGTCCGACTGGGACTACATCCGGCTGCTGATGGAGCAGGAGGGGCTGTACAGCTACTTCGTGCCCGGCAAGTTCGGTTCCCACTTCGGCGACGTGTTCCAGGTCTGCGACGACATCGACCACTACCTCTACCAGCCCGCCCTGCGCGTGCCGTACCGGGAAACGGCCGGCCTTGAGGCAGGGGTCGAGACCGTCTTCGATATCCAGACGCATGTGCGGACGGTGCCCGAATCGATCCGGGTGGCCGACTACAACCCGGAAAGCGCCTACGAACGCCTTGCCGCCGAGGCCAATGTTGCCCGCAAGGAGAAGGCCAACTACGGCCAGTCCTACCTCTATGGCACCCACCACCTGGATGCGGCCAGCGCCACCTGGGAGGCGCAACTCCGACACGAGGCGGCGCTGGCCGGGCAGATCGTCTACACGGGGCAGAGCAATGTCATCGGACTGTGTCCGGCACGGATCCTGCGGCTGGACATGGCGCTCGACGACGCGCCGAACGGGCAGGTCATCACCGAGGTCGTCCATTCCGGGGCGCGCGACGAGGCCTATCGCAATACCTTCAAGGCGATTCCGTCGGACCGGCGCTTCCGCCTGCCGATCGACGAAAGCCGGTGGCCGCGGATCGCCGGCACGCTGAGCGGCCGGGTGACTTCCCCGAGGGACTACCAGTACGCCTACCTGACGCAGCAGGGCCTGTACGTGGTGCGCCTGGACCTGGACTTCGACGACTGGCCCAAGGGCAGCGAAAGCGTGCCGCTGCGGCTGGCCAAGCCGTTCGCGGGCGCGCGGCAGACCGGCTTCCACTTTCCGCTGATCGACGGCACCGAGGTCGCGGTGGCGTTCCGGGACGGCGATCCGAACAAGCCGTACATCGCGCACGCCCACCACCACAGCGAGCACGCGGACCTGATCACGAACCAGGACCGCTGGCTGTCGCGCAACGTCATCCGGACGCAGAGCAACAATAAGCTGCGATTCGAGGACTGGGAGGGTGAGGAAGGCGTCAAGCTGTCGACCGATTACGGCGGGAAAAGCCAGTTGAACCTGGGGTACCTGGTCGACGGACAGAGGAAGAAGCGCGGGGAAGGGTTCGAGCTGCGGACGTCGGGGTGGGGGGCGATCCGGGGTGGGAGGTGGGTGTTTATTTCGGCGGAGGACCGGCAGAGTGCGCGCGGCCAGCAGCTCGACATGCGGGAAGCCGAAGACAGCTTCAGGCAGGCGATGGACTTGCTCCGCTCGCTGAACGACTCGGCTGACGCGGCGAAGGCCTGGCTGGCAGAGGTCGACCAGCAACGCACGCTCATCGAACAGCGCTTGTTGGGATTGAAGAAGCCGGTACTGGTTGCCAGCGCACCGGAAGGCATTGGAATCGCCAGCGGAAAGGACGTGCAGATTGCCGCCCGCCAGCAGATCTTCGCGACGGCCGGCGGAGGGCTCGATGTCGGCGTGGCCAAGCGCATCACGGCGGCGGCGGGAGAGGCCATATCACTGTTTGCTGCCAAGCTTGGCATTCGCATCTTCGCTGCAAAGGGCAAGGTACAGGTACAGGCCCAGAGCGATGATCTCGAGCTGATGGCACACAACAACGTCGTGATCAGTTCATCGGCCGGGCAAGTCACGATCACCGCGGCCGATGGCATCACGCTCGGCGATGGATCGGGCGCCTATCTCAGGATCGCGAAGGGGTCGGTCGAGTTGGCCAGTCCCAACGGGAGGATCCAGGCCAAGGGGCATCTCAATGTAGAAGGCCCGGCTGGTGGAAGTTTCGCCTTTCCGAGCTGGACCAATGTGGCGGTCAAAGAGGGACGCGGCGCGATGGGCTTCAGCTTCTCCGAATAGCGCATCATGACCCAGACTCCACCGAACCCAGACGCGACCCGCGTCCGGCAACTCGCCTTTGCTTTCCCTTTCCGCCGCAAAGGCGATGGGCAGGCCGCGGGCCGGAACTTCACCAGCGAGCACGACTTCCACACCCTGCTCAGAAAGGAGCCGTCGGGCTGTTTTGCCGTCGGCCCGAAAGGCATGTGGCATGGAGGCATCCACGTGTCCGAGTCGGGTGCAGGGGCGTCACTGGATCTCCTCCACGGGGTGCGCTGCATGGCCGATGGCGAGGTGGTGGCCTACCGGATCAATCGCGCCTATCTGGTCAGTCAGGTGGCAGCGCAGGAGGGCAAGCCCGAGCGCGAGGCGCGCTACAGCACAGGCTTCGTCCTTGTGCGCCATGCCATGGAGTTTCCGAAGGGCAATCGGCTGACGTTCTTCAGCCTGTACATGCATCTGCAGGACCTGGCGGGGTACGACAGCGATCCGAAGCTGCCCAGGCCGGGCTACTGGCGGCCCGACTTCAAGGTCACGCCGTTTGCCAGCGACAGGCCAACCGGCCGGCCGCGGGCCGGCGCTCCGGATCAGGTGGGCCTGCGGGTGCGGGCTACCCAGCCGCGCGGTACGCCCCTGTGCCTGCTGCCGCATGGCGCGCGGATCCGCATCGGCAAGCGGCAAGGCCACTGGGGCCAGATCGAGGATACGCACGGCGCCCAACTGATCCCTGCCTCTGTCGGAGGCCGTATCGCGCCGGCCGGCGCGGTTGGCGGGTGGGTATTCCTGGGCGAAGAGCGCGGTCATCGGGTGGTCGAGGAAGTGATGCCCGAGGCGCAGCTTGACCACGTGGTGACGCCTGCCACGCCGATCCCGATCCGGGCCGGCGAGCTGGTCGGCCACCTGGGGCGCTACGACCCGCTGCGCCAGCCGGCAGAGCACCGCATGGTCCATCTCGAGGTGTTCTGCGATGACAGGGTCCAGTCGTTCCTCGAGAAGAGCCGTGCCTGGGTGGAGAGCCACGGGCACAAGGCCGGGGAATGGAAGAAGCTGGGACTGTCGAGCGAGCCCACGCTGCTGCGGGTGGACCAGAACACCCGGCTATACCGGCAGCCGTTCAGGGCGGGCGCCGAGTCGCCCCGGACAGACGTCATCCAGACCCATTCGTTTGCGGAGCTCGAGCGCATCCCCGACAACAAGCGGATGGAGACCGAGCCGGTCGAAGGCGGCAAGCAGCCGTGGTGGCGGATCCGCAGCGTCGACTTCATGGGCCGCGGCATCGAAGGCTGGGTAAGGCAGCGGGACTTCGCCGGTGGGCGTGTCACGCCGGAATTCGCCCAGACCTGGCCGGATTTCGATGCCACGCTGAAAGCGCCGCATGACGCGGCGCACACGATATTCGCAAGCGCGGCGGCCTACGTCGACTACGCCATGGGCGCTGACGTCGTGTCCCCTGGGGCGGTGGACAAGCTCAGTCCGCTGATGGTGAAAGTGCACCGCGCCATCTACCCCAAAGGCGACGGCAGCCGGGCGGCGGACGAACTATGTGCAACCATGGACGACCCATCGCGGGCGTTCCGGTCGTCCCGGCTGATCATCCGGCATGAAAGCGAATGGGCCAATCCCGGCAAATGGCAGGCGCTACTGAAAGCGATCGAGCAGCGCACCGGTCCGCAGCCAGAACACGACGAGGAACAGCGGCGGATCGGGAAACTGGCGTGGTGGGATGAGGTAAAGGCTGGCGTGAGCGACCTGCCCGGGCCAAACGTGTTCCATATCCATCCGATTGGGTTGGTGGGGAATTTTCACAAGACGCTGATCTGTAAGGCCTGCGGTGCCGATATCGCGCTAACGAATGAGTTTCTCAGCAAGATCGCGCCAGGTGCCCACGATGGTGTCATACAAGAGTTGATCATCGCTTCGCGGGGTATTTTTGCGAACTATGGGTTGAATAGTTGTCGACAGGTGACGCATTTTCTGGGGCAGGCAAAACATGAAACCCAAGGATTTAGACTCTTTAGAGAGTCACTGCTTTATCGGAATCGCACAGCTGAAGCTTTGTATCAACTGGCGCGCAGCGCGATTGAGGCAGGGTTCAAAAGAAAAGGACTTAGCTTCTCAAGTCAAGAGGAAAAGATATCTTGGGTGCAAGAAAATCTCGTTGCTAACGAGGAAGGCTACGCCGATCACTGTTTCGGATCGGATGAGCAACCTGGAAAAGATTTCAGAGGGCGTGGCCTCTTGCATTTGACGCACTACGAGAATTACAAGCGCTGCGGTCGGGATATTGGCTATCCGATAGATGAAAGCCCAGAGTTGGTCGAGAAAGATGACGCGGTAATCGTGGAGTCAGGCTTGTGGTTCTGGAAATATCGGCGAATTGGGCGAGTTGCGGATAATCCGATGATTACGGGTGATGCGGCCGTAAAAGACGTAACTCGGAGAATAAATCCGGGGTATGCTGGATTGGCGGAGCGTCAGCGCTTCAAGCGGGAAATCTCGTTGGTTTTTCGTGAGCAGTATTCCTCCTCGAGGTGTGAGGATGACTAATCTACCCCTAAGGTTCACCCTTGCCCTGCCTTTGAAATTCGGATCTTTGCGAGATAGGAGTGAAGTTTATGTTGCGGCAGATGCTTGCAGTTCTTATCGGAATGTTAGTGGCGTATGGCGTGAACGCGCAGGGCGTCTGCGAGGCTTTGCCGGGAAAGCAAGTTTATCCGCCGCTAAAAATGCAGGGCGGGACTGTTTGTTTTGTTGTCGAATCTGTCGAATTGGGAGAGCTCGAGCACATCACCTTATATTTTCGGGCTAGCGGCAGGAAAGATTTCATGAAGGGGCCGGGACTGATGCACGACTCGACACCCGGGAAGATAGAGAGCGCATTTGCGGCGAGGCTTGGCGGTCGAGAGAGTTTATTCGTCGTCTACTCCTTGGAGGTACGGGCTTCGCTGGTCGAGCCGAACTCTTCTGGTCATTTTTATATGGTAGATGTTTTCACTCATTCAGAAGGTGATTTGTCTCGTGATAATCGCGCTTCGCACTGGTTTGGATCGGGATACTCGTTTATCGACGATGGGGGGAAATATGCGTATAGGTTTCCATATGTCACTAAGGCGCGCGTGCTCGCAGCTTTTAGGTCGCCTTTCGCCCGGCTGATGCTTGAGCCGGCCAGGATTTCAGTGGCAGTGAAGAGGAAGAGTTATCTATTCGATAGTCCGTATATCAACAGCAGGACTGATGGCTATCTCAATAAAGGCGATCGTGCGGGAGTTGTCGATGTAACGGGTGGCTGGTGCGAGATCCAGTACGCCGGGCAAGCTGTGGGCACTGAAAGGTGGCTGCCTTGCAAAGAATTGCTCTCATTAGAGAAGAAGTGATTTATTAGGTCTTACTTGGCCTAGTTGAACGATTTGGTCATTTTTATCTTCTTCTCCCATTGCACACGTTAGATGCCTGTCAACTTTGAACGCATTCCTCCGCGAGTCGCGGTGCCGCCCCCGCCACGAGCTTCAGTTGCGCTCTGGGCGGGGTTGTTCTTCATCATCACGTGCTCGGGCGCCGGGCTAGCAACGGTGCTGTGGGCAGATAGCGGGCGGGATAGCACGCTTTGGTTTTGGTACTGCGCTGTAATTTTCCCCATGTTGATTTGGGGCCTTGTGCTTTGCATATACCGCGGTCTCATCCATGCAAGACGCGCGGAAGCCATGGCAATCAATCGTGTTAGCGAAAAGCTTGAGCAGGCCCAACACCAGCAAGCCAGTTTGCCGTTACACGTGATGGGGTATGCCTGGTGCCTTCCTTTAGCAGGCGACGTTAGCGCCGAGCGTGTGCTCAGTGGCAACATCAAGATGTCTGCGCGAACCAGCGCGGCATATCCCGACATAGAAGTCAGGGCGCACTGGCTCGATGTTCCGGGGCGCCGCTTTTATTCGGGCAATGTACTGCTGGAGCACGAGCGTCATCAGGCCCTATGCAGATGGCTGGTTCCCCAACTCGTGGGTCGAGTACGCAGCGGTCTCGCCGAGTTGCCCGCACGTACGACTTTGAACGTGGATGTCTACGTGCATCCGTTGGTGGATCCGACCGAGGTTGCGGCACAGGTTGAAGATTTGATCCTGGCTGAGGCGCCGCACCTTCAGGTCGGCGTACGAACAAGCGCCCAAAATGCGTCGCTGTTTCTGGTGGATGCGTGGCATGACCAGTCCAAGCCGCAACATGCACGCTTGCTCGTATCCCTTCAGATGCAGAGGGCGATCAGCCATGTTTTACCGGATGGCGCCGTAGAGGCCGCTGTCGCAATACTGGTTGCTCATCCCGACAATTTAACCAAGCGCGCCGCGCCATTGCACCTCCACCGCCCCAGCAAAGGCGGTGTCGATCATCATCAGGAAGTGCTCGATCTAGCCTTGCGATGGAGCGGCGTCACGGCCGCGCAGGTGCAAACAATCTGGGGTGACAACGTGCCGACCGAAATTATCCGCCCGATTCCACCCGTGGCTGAGGCGACGCCGCGCACGGATTGGGTAGACGTAAAGACAACCGTGGGCGACTGCGGTATGGCCGGGTCCTGGCTCGCAGTGGCACTGGCGCTGGATCATGCGCGCCAGAGTGGCAATCCGCAGCTCGTCGTTTCTCGGTCGGCCACTGAACTCATTGCTATTGGATGCGGAGTATGAAGGAAATGCAGACCAAAACCCCGGTCGCGTTCTGGTTCGGTGCTGCGATCGTTATCATCTTTGCGGGCTTGATCGGTGCCGCGGTCTTGAAGGGGCCGCAGATTGGCTGGACCGGCGACAAGCTACTGGCCATAGCGCTCGGCCTGCTGGCTCTCGGGTTGTTACTGTTGATATTTGTCCGGTTCTTCGAAGCAATTCTGCTCAAGATTGCCGCGATGAGAGCCGTGCAATGGGTGTTCAATTACGACAGGCGTCATGCGACGGTTGGGGTTGCAGGTTCATCCAGCGAATCGGCGCCGCAAGCGGACGAGCGAGCCCGGGCGCTTCGCGATGCACTATTGCAATCCGGTGGCATTGGTGGAAAGGACCGACCATGGTTGCTTCTGACTGGCGACAACGACCTCATCCGCCGTCTCGAGCCGGAGGCCGTGGAAGCAGGGTGGAGCATTACCGCAAATACCGTCCTGCTTTATAGCAACGCAGCAAACCTTCACTTCAACAAAGATTGGCTTCGGAGAATCTACAGGCTGCGACGCGGCCGCCCGGTCGACGCGGTCGTTCTGGTGATGGATTCTGCTGCGGACCTGAGGGAGCGGCATCGTTCTGATAATCACGGGGTTCAGCTCTCGCATATTTGCGATTCCCTGCGATGGGCGGCCCCCGTCTATGTGCTGGACGTCGCGCGCGGGATGCAACAGGACGCTGGCAATACGCCTGTCATCGCGTGCGAGCTGCAGCCGAGAGCGGATGCGGAATCCATCCGGATGCAGCTCTTGAAGTTGCGGGATGAAGCCGCGATTCGGAGTGTTTCCTGCTTGCCGCAGGACGTCTTTGCGCAGTACCTCGGACGACTCTCAAAGCAACTGGATGTTCGCAGCCAGCCGCTCACAGACTGGCTGGGGCGAACCCTTGCTGTGCCACGCCGCTCGGTGGAGGCGGTGCTGTTTGCTCCCGCCGGGGCGGCAGACGCGAGCACGGGCGCTGACCGGCCGATCTGGCGGTATGTGGGCGAAAGAGCGAAACGCGCGCGCGGGGTCCTCACTCTGCGGCATCCCTATGTGGTGCTCGGCATTGTCATTTCGACGTGCGCCACCGTCTGGACCACCGCCATGCTCCTCGCCGCCGTCCAGAACCACCACGACCTCCGCACCGCCCGCCAGGCGGTGCAAGCCCTCCACACCGCGAGAACCAACCCTGACACCCGCCTCCAGGCCCTCGACACCCTCCAGCAACACATCCAGCGCTACGAACACCGTCTGCAGAACTCGGCCCCTCTGTTCACCCGTTTCGGCATGAACCGTGACGCCGAGGCGCTGGCCGCGCTCTGGAAACCCTACGCGGCCGCCAGCCATGCCGTGCTGGTCACGCCCGTGGTGCAGGACATGGAGGCGACGCTGGTCGATCTGGCGCAGTTGCAGGTTCAGGGCCTGACCGACGAGGCCAGCCGCTGGGCGCTCGATGGCCGGGACACCCTGAAGGCCTACCTGATGCTGGCCCACCCCGAGCGGGTCGAATCCGACTTCCTCGCCCAGCAGCTTGCCCGGCACTGGTCCACCGAAGCCCGGATCCCCCCGGGCCGGAAGCAGGATCTGGCCGAGCGCTTGGCCCGGTTCTATGCCGATCATCTGCGGGCCCATCCCGACTGGCGGGTCACGCCGCGCGCGGAGCTGGTGGCCGGGGCGCGGCAGACATTGCTGGCGGTAGTCGGTGAGCGCAACGCGGTGGATACGATCTATCAGACGATTCTCGAAGGCGCCGGGCGCAAGTATCCCGACCTGACCCTGGCCGCGCTCGCCGCGGGCACCGATACCCGGGGCCTTGTCCGTGCCACCGGCGCCGTGCCGGGTGTGTTCACGCGGCAGGGCTACGAGGGCTACGTCGAGGCGGCGATCGAAAAAGCCACCCGCAGCCAGGACGTCGCCCACGACTGGGTGCTGACCGACGGTCAGCCGGAGGCCGCGCCATCGTCGCCCCAACCGTCAACTTCGGCCGATGCCTTGCGCGACGCCCTCGCGCAGCGCTACTTCGCCGACTATGCCGAGCATTGGCAGCAGTTCATGAACGGGTTGCAGTGGGAGCCGGCCACCACGCTGCCGGGCGTGGTCGACCAACTCAAGCTGCTGGCCGACGCGCGACAGTCGCCGGTGATCGCGCTGATGAAGTCGCTCGCCTACCAGGGCGGCGCCGGGGCCCGCAAGGATTCGCTATCGGACACGCTGGTCGCCAAGGCCCAGGGCATCCTGGGCCGCAAGGACGAGGCGCCGGAAGCCGTCCGGCCCGACCCGGCGGGTCCGCTCGGCGCGGCCTTCGGGCCGGTGCTGCGGCTGGCCGGGCAGCCGTCCACCGGCAATACGGGCGGCAGCGAACTGAGCCTGCAGCGCTATCTGGATCGCGTCACGGCCGTGCGGCTGCGCCTGCAGCAGATGACCCAGAGCGCCGACGCGAACGCGCTGGCGCGCCAGATGGCGCAGTCGCTGTTCCAGGGCAAAGGGTCCGATCTGGCCGACACGCAGGCGTACGCGCGGCTCATGGCGGCCAGTCTGGGCGCCGAATGGGCCGGCATGGGCGAGACGCTGTTCGTGCGCCCGGTCGTGCAGGCCGAGCAGTCGGTGCTGCAGCCAGCGCAGGCGAGTCTGAACGAGGCGTGGCGCCGCTCGATCGCGCTGCCGTGGCAACGCGCGTTTGCCGGCCGCTATCCGTTCGCGGCGACCGCCAACGACGCGTCGCTGCCCGAGCTGGCCCGCTACATCCGGCCGCAAAGTGGCCTGATCAACACGTTCCTGCTGGCCGAACTGGCCGGCGTGCTGGCGCTGCAGGGCGACCACTGGGTGCCGGTGGGCAGCGGCACGGGGCTGACGTTCGACCCGGCGTTCCTGAAGTCGATCAATACGCTGCAGCGCATCGGCGCCCATCTGCTGGTGCAGGGCGAGCCGAGGTACCACTTCGAACTGCGCCCGATCCCGACGCCGGGCCTGACCGACACCCGGCTGACCCTGGACCGCCAGACGCTGCACTACTACAACCAGCGCGAGACGTGGCAGGCGATGTCGTGGCCGGTGGCCAACCTGCAGGAACCGCGCACGCTGCTGCAATGGCAGACCGAGCGGGCCGGCACGAACAAGACGCTGGAGATCGAGGGCGTCTGGGCCTGGGTGCGGATGCTGGAACACGCACGCGTGACGCCGATCGACAGCGCCACGGTGCAGCTGACCTTCCATGCGCGACCCGACACCGGCGACTTCAGCCCGGGCATGGCAAAACCCAAGCCCGAAACCGCCGAGCCCCCGACAGCGCCGCCACCCTGCTCCCGCGCGCCGAGCGTGTCGCCGCGCCGGCCACGCTCGTCCATCCGATCCACTACCAGATGCGCACGGCCGTCGGCCGGGGCCCGCTGGAGGCGCTGGAACTGCGCGACCTGCGCCTGCCGGAGCGGATCTTTTTGGATCGGGCGCCGCCGACCAGCCCGGCCCGGGCCTTCTATCCCATCTCGATGTAGCCGCCATGTTCAAACATCTTCTGGACGCCCTGTTCGGCACCCGCGCGCCGTCCGACCTCGCCCGCGCCACGCAGGCGAGCCTGGAACCCTGGCTGCAGCCGATCCGGCCCGATTGCCCGGTGGGCGACGACCCCGGGTACGACGACGACTTCCTCGCCATCAAGGAGGAAGTGGCCAAGCTGTCCGATATCGATGACAACCTGATCGTCGAACTGGCCGAGCGGCTGCTCAAGTCGGCGGCCAAGGACGCGCGACTGGCGGTGTACTACGCATATGGCCGGATGCGTCGGGATGGGGCCGAAGGCGTGGCCGCGGCGTTCGAGCTGCTGTCGGCGCTGATCGATCGCTTTGGCGACCAGTTGCTGCCCGCGCGCGCCGAGAGCCGGCGGGCCGCGCTGGAATGGCTGGCCGGGACGACGTTCACCGACCGGCTCGACCGCGTGCCGGGCCTGGTCGATGCCCGCCTGGAGCGCACGCTGTCGGCGCTGGCACTGATTCAGGAACACACCGCGCAATGGCCCGAGGCCGGCCGCCCCGCGCTGGAGCCGCTGTTCCGGCGCTTCGAGGGCAGGGTGGAATCGCCGGCCGCGAGCGATGCCGACCGGCCGAGCGAACCAGCACGCACCACCGCCGTGGCGCCGCCGCTGGCGGCGGGCGACGTGGCGTCCACGCGCGACCTGCTCGACCGCGCGCGCCAGATGGCCGGCTTTCTGCGCGAGCAGCCCGACGGCTACCTCGCCGCCTGCCGGCTGATGCGCTGCGTTCGATGGGACACGCTGACCGAGCCGCCGCCGCACGAGGCGGGCGGCAAGACCCGCCTGATCGGACCGCGCGCCGAGCTGCGCGCGCACATGAAGCGCCTGGTCCTGCAGAAGCAATGGCCGGAACTGCTCGACCGCGTGGAGCAGGCGTTCGCGGAGGGCGCCAACCATTTCTGGCTTGACCTCCAGTACTACGCCTTCACCGCGCAGGACGCGTCGGCCAACGCCAGCGCCCGCAGCCGCGACCTGCTGGCCACCGACTGCGCGCTGATGTTGGCGCGCCTGCCGGGCGTCGAACAGTTGCTGTTTGCCGATGGCACGCCGTTCGCCGACGACACCACGCTCGAATGGATCGCCCGCCATGCCACGGTGCGCGACATCGAGCGGGGCGATCCGGTGGTGCCGGTCGCGCTCGATTCGGCCAGCATGGACTGGGCCGAAACCGAGGCACAGGCGGCGGACCTTGCCGCCCAGCAGAGCCTCGATGCCGCACTGGCGTGGCTGCAGGACCTGCCCGCCCGCGATGGCGAGCGTGACCGCTTCATGCGGCAGCTCGTGATGGCCCGCGTGGCCGAGCGCGCCGAACGGGCCGATACCGCGCTGCACCTGCTGACCGCGCTGGACCAGCGCGGCGGCCAGTTCCGGCTGGCTGCGTGGGAGCCGGCGCTGGCCTTCGAAGTCAAGCAGCAACTGCTGCGCCTGCTGAAGTCCCGCATGACCCGCAAGGACGCCGACAAGCCCGCGCTGGCACAGCGGATCGACACGCTGGCCGGGGAACTGACCGCGATCGACCCGGCCCGCGCCGTGGCGCTCGCCTGACCGCCGCACCGCCCATCTGCCATGAGCCAATTCACCCAAGACAACGACATCCTTCGCTACTACGAAGCCGAAATGCGCTACCTGCGCGAGGCGGGCAAGGAGTTTGCCCAGGCCTTCCCGGACCGCGCGCGCATGCTCAACATCGACCGGATCGGCGAGCGCGATCCTCACGTGGAGCGATTGTTCGAGGGCTTCGCGTTCCTGATGGGCCGGCTGCGGCACAAGCTGGACGACGAACTGCCGGAGCTGACCGAGGGGCTGGTCAGCATGCTGTGGCCGCACTACCTGCGCATGATCCCGTCGCTGTCGATCCTGGAGATGATCCCGGCGGCCGGCACGCTGCAGCGGCACGAGACGCTGCCGGCCGGGCTGGAAGTCGTGTCCGACCCCGTGCCGCTGGACGCCCACGGCGGCCCGGCCGACACCGTGTCGTGCACGTACCGCACGACCCAGCCCGTCGATCTCTACCCGCTGCGCATGGCCGAGGCCGGCACCTATGCGCGCGAGGATGGCCGCTCGGTGATCCGCCTGCGGCTGGCCCTGCAGGTCCAGTCGCGGCGGGAGCAGCGCGACGTGCCGCGCCTGCGGATGTACCTGCATGCCGACCGGCCCGTGGCGCTGGCGCTTCATGCCGCGCTGACCGCGCCGCCGCTGGCCGTGCAGGTGCGCATGCCGGGGCATCCGTCCGACCGGCCGGGCGCGCCCCAGACGATGCCGGGGCTGCGGCTGGAGCCGGTGGGCTTTGGCCCCGCCGAGCGGCTCTGGCCGAAGGCCGACAACGCGTTCGGCGGCTACCAGTTGCTGCTCGAATACTTCACGTTCCCCGAGAAGTTCATGTTCGTCGACCTCGTCGGCCTCGACCTGGACGCCGTGCCCGACGACAGCGCCTTCGTCGACATCGAGATCGTGCTGGCAAAGCCGTTTCCGGACGACATGCGGTTCACGGCCGACAATATCCGGCTCTACTGCACGCCGATCATCAACCTGTTCGACCTGGAAGCCGATCCGATCACGGTCAACCAGTTCGACACCGAGTACCGCGTGCGGGCCATGGAGCACCACGGCAAGCACGTGGAGCCGTACTCGGTGGATACCGTGCGCGGCTTCGAGGCCGAGACCGGCGCGCGCTTCGAATATGCGCCGTTCGCGGCGTTCCGGCACCGGGGCGGCATGCTGCGCCACGAGATGCCCGAGCGCTACTTCCACACGCGGATGCGGCGCGGGCCGTCGGGCCGCTTCGACACGTGGCTGGTGCTGGGCGGCCATGCCTGGGAGCACAAGGACGCGCTGCCCCGCGAGACGCTGTCGCTGTCGGTGACCGGCACCAACGGCATGCTGCCGCGCAAGGGGCTGCGCGAGGCCGGCATCACGCGGATGCGCGGCGGCTTTACCCATATCGCGGCGGTGCGCAACCTGACCGCGCCCACGCTGCCCGTCTACCCGCCGACGCGGGACCGCTTCCATTGGCGCGTGCTGTCGCATCTGGCGCCCAACTACCTGTCGCTGCTCGACGCCGAGGTGCTGCGCGGCAGCCTGGCGCTCTACGACTGGACCGACGGCGAGCTGAACCGTCGCCGGATCGACGGCATCCGGCACGTGCGCCACCGGCCGTTGCAGAAGCTGGTGCGCGGCGGCCTGCTGCGTGGCGTGGAGATCGAGGTGACGCTGGACAGCACGCGGTTTGCGGGAGAGGGCGACATCGGCCTGTTCGGCGAACTGCTGAACCGCTTCCTGTCGCTGTATGCCACCGTGAACCTTTACACGCGGCTGGTCATCGTATCGCAGCCCAGCGGCAAGCGGCAGCAATGGCCCGACAGCAAGGGCGAGGGGGCACCGTTTTGAGCGAAGCCGATCTGCGCACAGACGACGCCGCGCCGTTGCTGGGCGCGCTGCTGGCCCACGCGCCCCGCATGCATTTCTTCCGGCTCTGCGAACTGCTGGAACTGGCCGACCCGGCGCGCGCCCCGCTGGGCACCACCGATTCGCCGGCCCACGAGCCGGTGCGGTTCCGCGCGAGCGGGCGGCTCGGGTTCCCGGGGCGCGAGATCGACACGGTCGAGATCGACGCCGACGCGCCCGCCCGGCCGCCGACGGTCCGCACCACGTTCCTGGGCCTGCACGGCGTGGACGCGCGCATGCCGTCGTATTTCGTCGACGAGGTCGCGCAGCGCCGCGATGGCGCCGAGCCGCTGGCGGCGTTCCTGGACCTGTTCCACCACCGCATCGTCACGCAGTTCTATCGCGCGGGGCGCAAGTATCGCTATCCGGTGGGCTTTCGCAAGGACGGCGGCGACGAGGTGTCGCGCTACCTGCTCAGCTTCCTGGGCCTGGGCCTGGGCCTGGCGCCCCGGCCGGGCGGGCGCGACGTGCCCACGCAGACGCTGCTGTCGATGCTCGGGCTGGCCAGCCAGCGCACGCGCACGGCGGAGGGGCTGGCCGGCGTGCTGCAGCACGCGGTGCCGGACGCGGCGATCCGGGTGGAGGAATTCCATCCGGTCTGGATCCGCATCGACACGCCGGAGCCGATGCCGCTGGGCGAGAACTGCGTGCTGGGGCGCGGCTTCCGCGACCGGGCCAATACCGTGCGGGTGGTGATCACGCCGTCGGCGCGCGAGACGGTGCTGGACCTCGTGCCCGGCCGGCCGATGCACCGCGCGGTCATGGCGCTGCTGCGCTTCTACCTGGGCCACGAGGCCGACGCTCAGCTCGAAATGCACGTGCGCCGGCCGCTGATGCCGGCGCCGGGGCTCAACGCGCCGGACGTCCGCCTTGGCTACACGTCGCAACTGCCGGCACCGACGGCTGATGCCGACGGCCCGCCCGGGCGACTGACCCGCGTAAGGCTGGGCACATGGCGGGGCAGCATGCCGCCGGCCAGCCATCCGCATGAACCGATAGGAACCACAAGATGACGATGACAATCAGGTACGTGGCCGCCGCCGTGGGCGCGGCCCTGCTGGCCGGCTGCGGGGTAGGGCAGGCCGTCAAGGACAGCACGGTCGATGCCGCCAAATGGGCGTTCACGACGCAGGTCAAGGCCATGAATGTCGACCTGGTCAGCCGGTCGGCGCTGAACACGGACGGGCAGGGCAAGTCGCTGTCGACCGTGGTGCGGCTGTACCAGTTAAAGTCACCGCAGGCATTCGAGCAGATGGACTATGCCGATTTCCAGAACGACGATCTGGACCGCCTGCAGGCCGACCTGCTGGCGACGAAGGATGTCGTGCTGCGGCCGGACACGGCGGCAAGCATCAGCGAGCCGATGGACGAGGATGCCGACTACGTGGGCGTCGTCGCCTTCTTCCGGCGCGCGGACGCCCCGGCCGTCTGGAAGGTCGTGCTGCCCCGCAAGCAGTGGAAGGACACCGACCCGGTGAAGATCGTGGTGAGCGACAACGTGCTGGAGGTGATCGGCACCAAGCCTGCGCGTGTCACGTCACCGGCACCACAACGGGGCGCCCCGCCGGCGGCAGGTTGAAGCCCGCGCACGGCAACCTTTCCTTACATCTCCGACATTGTTCTGCGTCATAGATCGTCTAGCCTTGACCCCATTGCTTCCAACAGAAAAGCCGCACGACGGTGTTGCATCGTGCGGCTGCATTTTTTACCGATGACCTGGCGAGACGTACTGCTGATCGGATTTGGCTGGATTGGGGCCTGCGTGGCCGCGGGATGGGTGGTGACGGCGGCCGTCCGGCTGCTGGAGTGAACGGCCCGCGCCTCACCTGGCCGTCTTGGCGCCGGATACCAGCACCGGATCGTTCCGATAGACGTCCGGGAACATCTTCTTCAGGTTGCCGATCTTCGGCAGGTCGTTGAAGACGATGTACATGTCGTTGGGGTTCCGCGTCAGATAGTCCTGGTGATAGCTTTCGGCCGCATAGAACGGCTTGCCGGGCTCCACGCGCGTGACGATTGGCGACGGGTACGCCTTGGCCGCGCCGAGCTGGGCGATGTAGGCGTCGGCGATGCGCTTCTGCTCGGCCGTCAGCGGAAAGATCGCCGAACGATACTGCGTGCCGTGGTCCGGGCCCTGGTAGTTGAGCTGGGTCGGATTGTGCGCCACCGAGAAGAAAATCTGCAGCAGCTTGCCGTAGCTGATCTGCGTGGGGTCATAGCGCACCTCGACGGACTCCGCGTGCCCCGTGCGGCCCGTGCCCACCTTTTCGTACTGCGCGGTATTGGCCGCGCCGCCGGCGTAACCGGATGTGACGAGTGTTACGCCGCGTACATGCTGGAACACCCCCTGCACCCCCCAGAAACAGCCGCCGGCAAAGATGGCCGTCGCGCTATGGCTCGCGTCGGCCTTCTCGTCGACGGTTGGCGCGGGAATGCGCACGGCATCCTCAGCGGACAGGGCGGGCACGCGCCAGGTGGTGGCCACGGCCGCCAGCATGGCCAGGCCCATCATCTTGAGCGTGGTGGGGCGGGTCCAGCGTTGCAGCAGGGTTAAGGTGTTCGGGGTCGCTTTCATGGTTGTTTTCCTAATGTAGTCGGCGTCAAGGTGGGGCGCGGGCCTCAGCCGAACGTAAAGGCGTAGGCCTGCACGCCGGGGTCGAGGAATTCGATTGCGAAGGTGCGGTCGCGGATGTCGCCACCCTGGCGCACCAACTGGTACAGGCGCTGGTCCGTGACGGTGCCGGTTCCGTCGGCGGCCACGTCGGTGCCGTGCGCGTCGCCCGGGGCCTGGCCGTCGATCGTCACGCGGAAGCGCACGGGCTTGCCGTCGCTGCCCGGGCCCAGCACCAGGTGCAGGTCGCGGGCGTGGAAGCGATAGACGATGCGGCCGTCCGGCTGCGCCAGCGTCGCGTTCTCCTCGCCCACCTTCCACTGGCCCGCCAGGCCCCACTGGTTCAGCGCGGGCTGCGCCGGCGCCGTGTAGGCGCGGCTGGCGTCCTGCCGCAGCCCGCCCGGCGAGGCAAAGTTCTCGGCCCGGCCGTAGCCGACGTAGGTCTCCGGTGACCGCACCGCGCCCGCATCGGCCGCCATCTCCACGCCCTGCATGGCGCCGGGTGCGGCCATGGCGGTCTTTTCCATCGCCGCGCCGTGGCCGGCCTCGGCCAGCAGCGCGCGGATGACGGCCTCGGACTTGTCGTACTCGCCCTCGCCGAAATGGTGGAAGCGCACGCGCCCCTGCGCGTCGATGAAGTAGTGCGCCGGCCAGTAGTTGTTGCGGAAGGCGCGCCAGATCGCAAAGTTGTTGTCGATCGCCACCGGATAGGTGACGCCCAGGTCCTTCGTCGCCTTGCGCACGTTGTCGAGGTTGCGCTCGAACGCGAACTCGGGCGCGTGCACCCCGATCACCACGAGGCCCTGGTCGCGGTACTTGTCTGCCCACGCCTTGACGTAGGGCAACGACCGCAGGCAGTTGATGCACGAGTACGTCCAGAAATCGACCAGCACGACCTTGCCGCGCAGGCCCTCGGCGGTCAGCGGCGGCGAGTTGAGCCACGCCACGGCGCCATCGAGGCCCGGGAACGTGCCCTCGATCGGCAGGGCCGCCGCCCCGGCGTTGCCGGCCGCGCGCATCATCATCGACCCGCCTGCCTCAGGCTTGGGCGCCATCGCGTTGGTGGCGGCGGCCTGCATCATCATCGCGCTGCCCGGGTTGCCGGGGCCCGCGTCAGGCTTGCGTGCCGCGAACGTGTCGACCAGCCGCTGTTCCAGGCCGCCCGTGGCCACCGTCGAGATCCGCGTCAGGATGCCCGTGTCGAGCCCCAGCGCAATGGCGCCGACGCCCACCAGCATGGCCGCGCCGATGCCGCGCCGGATCCATTCCCCGGCACCGAGCGACCGCTTCATCGCCGCGAACACGCGCCCGCCGATCAGCAGCGCCACCGCCAGCGACGTGGCCGCGCCGGCCGCATAGGCCAGCAGCAACAGCGTGGTGCCGATGCTGGCGCCCTGCAGCGCCGCGCCGGTCAGCACCAGCCCCAGGATCGGCCCGGCGCATGGCGCCCAGAGCAGGCCCGTGGCGATGCCCAGCAGGAACGACGACGCCGGGCCGGCCGGGCGGCCGTCGGCCTGCGCGGCGTTGGTCAGGCGGCTGCCCGCACGGACCAGCGGCTGGGTCAGCCGCTCGGCCAGGCTGGGCAGCAGCAGCGTCAGGCCAAACACCGCCAGCAGCGCGATGGCCAGCCAGCGTCCGAACTCGTTGGCCTGCGCCACCCATCCGCCGCCCACGGCGGCCAGCGTCGCCACGCCGGCGAACGTGACGCCCATGCCGGCCAGCAGCGGCAGGCCACTGCGCACGAATGGCTGGTCGGCCCGCGCGAAGACGAAGGGCAGCACGGGCAGGATGCAGGGGCTCAGGATCGTCAGGACCCCGCCCAGGTAGGCAAGTATCAGCAGCAACATGGCGATGGACTCCGTGGCAGCGGGGGATCAGGCCGGCACGGGCCGGAAGGTCATGGCGACGCCGTTCATGCAGTAGCGCTGCCCGGTGGGTTTGGGGCCGTCGTCGAACACGTGGCCCAGGTGGCCGCCGCAGCGGCTGCAATGCACGGCCGTGCGGATCATGCCGAACGACACGTCCTGCGTGGTGCCCACCGCGCCGGCCAGCGGCGCCCAGAAGCTGGGCCAGCCGGTGCCGCTGTCGAACTTGGTGTTCGACGAGAACAGGTCGCGCTGGCAGCCCGCGCAGGCAAAGACGCCCTTGCGGTGCTCGTCGTTGAGCGGGCTGCTGTACGGCCGTTCGGTGCCTTCCTGGCGCAGCACGTTGTACTGGGCCGGCGTCAGCTTGCGCCGCCATTCGGCGTCGCTCAGCGTGACGTCGAACCGGGCGGGGGCCTGCCCGGGGGTGGCCGCCACGGCGGCGGGGCCGGCCAGCAGGCGCCAGCCGCCCACGGTGGCCACGGCCGCGGCCAGCGTGCCGCCGGACAGCAGGAAGCGTCGGGTGATGCGCATGATGGACTCCGTGATCGAGAAGGATTGAGGGATTGATCGGATGGTAGGCAACGGGGCGTCTCGGAGTCCTCGCCAAACCTTAAACAATTCGTGATAACTGGCCGGCCGGAATTCTGCACAATAGCGACACCTATCCCATTCCCGAGACTCCTGCCACGGGGTGCAACATGGAACAACCGAAACGGATCCTGCTGGTCGAGGACGATGCCGGCATTGCCAACGTGCTGGCCATGCACCTGCGCGACGAGCGCTACGAGGTGGTGCACAGCGCCGACGGCGCCGAGGGCCTGCGGCTGCTGGAGCAGGGCGGCTGGGATGCGCTGGTGCTGGACCTGATGCTGCCCGGCGTCGACGGCCTGGAGATCTGCCGCCGCGCCCGCGCCATGACGCGCTATACGCCGATCATCATCACCAGCGCGCGCTCCAGCGAGGTCCACCGCATCCTGGGCCTGGAACTGGGCGCGGACGACTGCCTGGCCAAGCCGTTCTCGGTGCTGGAGTTGGTGGCGCGCGTCAAGGCGCTGCTGCGCCGCGTGGAGGCGATGGCGCGCGACGTGCGCGCCGACGCGGGCAGCCTGGACCTGGCCGGGCTGGCGATCGACCCGCTGGCGCGCCAGGCATCGGTCGATGGCCGGCGCCTGGACCTGACGCCGCGCGAGTTCGACCTGCTGTACTACTTCGCTCGGCACCCGGACCAGGTGTTTTCGCGCATGGACCTGCTCAACGCGGTCTGGGGCTACCAGCACGAGGGCTACGAGCACACGGTCAACACCCATATCAACCGGCTGCGCACCAAAATCGAGGCAGACCCGGCCCAGCCCCGGCGCATCCTGACGGTCTGGCGGCGCGGCTACCGCTTCGTGGCGGACCCGGCGGCCGGGCCGGAAGGCGGGGAGGGCGGATCGTGAACCTGTCCCTGACCCAGCGCCTGTCGGCCGTCTTCGCCGCGCTGCTGCTGGCGTGCTGCGGGGCGTCGGCCTGGCTGCAGGTGCGCGCCAACACGATGCACGAGAAGGAAGTCGTGCAGAGCCTGTCGCGCGGGCTGGCCGCCTACATCGCCCGCAATGCGCTGCTGGAGGATCAGAGCGCCATCGCGCCGCAGGCCCTGCGGCAACTGTTCGGCCAGCTGATGGTCGTCAATCCGAGCGTCGAGGTGTACCTGCTCGACGACACGGGCCGCATCCGCGGCCACGACGCGCCAAGCGGCCACCTGCTGCGCGACCACGTCGACCTGGCCCCGGTCAGGAAGCTGATCGACGGCGGGGCGCTGCCGATCCTGGGCGACGACCCGCGCAGCGCGTCCGGCCGTAAGGTGTTCAGCGCCGCGCCGCTGCGGCAGGGCGGCTACATCTACGTCGTGCTGATGGGCGAGGCGCACGACAAGCTGGCCGCCCGCGCGTCGCAGGACGCGGTCATGCGCACCACGTTGTGGTCGATGGCGCTGGTGGCCGGGCTGGGCCTGATCGCCGGCCTGGTCGCCTTTGCGCTGATCACGCGCCCGCTGCGGCGGCTGACCCACGAGATCCGGCAGTTCGAGTCGGCCGGCGGCGCGGGCAGCGCCGACGCCCCGCCGGCCGTGCCGCCGCCGACGCCCCGGGACGATGCCCACGACGGGACACGCGATGAAATGGCCGCGCTGGAATCGGCGTTTCGCCAGATGCCGGCGCGCATCGACAGCCAGTGGCGGGCCCTGAAGCAGCAGGATCAGGAGCGCCGCGAGATGGTGGCCAATATCTCGCACGACCTGCGCACGCCGCTGACATCCCTGCACGGCTATCTGGAAACGCTCTCGGTCAAGGCCGACAGCCTCAGCGCCGACGAACGCCAGCGATACCTGGCGATTGCGCTGGCGCAAAGCGCCAAGGTCGGCGGGCTGGCCCAGTCGCTGTTCGAGCTGGCGCGGCTGGAGCACGGCATGGTCCAGGCGGTGCCGGAGACCTTCTCGATGGTCGACCTCACGCAGGACGTGCTCGAAAAATTCGCGCTGCCTGCCGAAGCCAAGCACCTGCAACTGCGCGCGGGCGTGCCGCCGGCGCTGCCAGCCGTCTCGGCCGACCTCGGCATGATCGAGCGGGTGCTGACCAACCTGCTCGACAACGCCATTCGCCACACGCCGGCCGGCGGCACGGTCGAGATCGACCTCGCGGCCCAGGACGGCAACGTCGCCGTCACGGTCAGCGACACGGGGCCGGGCATCCCGCCCGCGCTGCGCGAGTCGATCTTCCAGCGGCCGTTCCCGTCGGGCGGCGCGCATCGCGGCGGCGGCCTGGGCCTGCTGATCGTCCAGCGCATGTTGCAGCTCAACGGCAGCCAGGTACGGCTCGTGGACCGGCCCGCCGGCACCACGCTGACGTTCGCGCTGCGCGCGGCCGGGCGCTAGGGTTTCCACTCCCCACCCCGACAGCCTAGAGCAGCGCGAAGCGGGCGGCCTGCGGCCCGACCACGGCCGGGCGGCTCACCGGGTAGCGATGGCGGTCGCCGCCGGCCTCGAACGACAGGTAGTCGGGCGTCCAGCGCAGGTTGCGCAGATATCGGGTCTCCAGGCCGTCGACGACGATGGCGCCCGCCTGCACGGTGACGCGGTCACAGGGCAGGCGCAGCAGCTCGGCGTCGTCGCCGAAGTAATGGGCTTCCAGCAGGATCGAAGCGGCTTGATAGGCGGGCATGGGGTGGGCAGGGGTCGGAATGGGTCGGAAGGCGTAGTCAGGCGGATACTGTATAAACGTACAGTAGTATAGCCACGCCGTTGCTGCCTTGCACGTGCCCGATTCTCAAAATGCTGGCCGCGCCGGGCGCGCCAAGTCGGGTCTGGTCGACATGGCGGTGCCTGCCGCCTGTCCGGGTGCCGGATTGGTATAACCTGACCTGTAGGAACCGCCGATCTCCGGCGCATCTCGACATCGTAGAGACGACCCGAAGCGGAGGCGACGCATGGTGGAACGCGAGAGCAGGGCGTGCTGGTTTGCGGCGGGTTTGCTGACCGGCGCCATCACGGCCGGGTTATGCGCGCTGCTGGGCAGCCAGCATGCGCGTCGCGCGGGCGCGCAGGGCGGCGCGGAGGCCGAGGCTGGGTCCACCGACCCGCGCGCTGGCACTTCGCGGCCGGCGGCGGCATCGCGCGAGACCGATGGCGGGGCCGACATGTTCGAGTACCGTGGCTTCGTCGTCCATCTGTTCTGGCAGGCGCTGGGTCCGGAACGCTATCGCGCGTGGTGCGATATCTGGGAGGCCGGCGCCGTCGTGCAGGAAGCGGGCGGGCCGCCGTCCACGTTTCTGACGGCCGGCGAAGCGCGGCTCGCGGCCGGCGCGTGGGCGCGCCACTGGATCCAGAACAACGCCTAGGCGCACCGGCGTGGCATCGATGCCGCCAAGCCATCCCGCCGACGTGGGGCGTGTTTCAGACACGCGCGCGGTGTGATGCGCGAGACCCGCGTGGTACGATGACTCGCTTCATCCGGAGTCCACGATGTTTGTTTGCCAGAACCAGCCTTGCGGTGCGCAGTGGTCGCCCGACGAGGTGGAAATCAGGAACGAGGGCCAGGGCCCGCTGTTCCGTTGTCCGCTGTGCGGCGCGCGTAACCCGCTGGAGGCCCGCCCCGGGCCCGATGGTGCGCCACGGTATCGGCAGGTGTCGCACGCACCCGCCCCCAGCGCCCCGGCGCGCCGGCCCGGCCCGCCGCCGCCGCGCGGCCGAAAACGGCACTGACGTCCCCGCGCAAGAGGGGCAACGTCAACCGCGAAACGTGTTGTCGCGATTGTCGCCTCAAGGCTGCGCGGTCTCGTACCGTTAAGACAATCATGGACATTAGCGACATCTCCCACGATTCCGCCTCCAATGCCGAAGTCATTGGCTGGGCGGGCGCATCCTCCCAGGTCATCGCCCGTGTGCTGAACACCGCGCTGGCCGCGGAGGATCTCTCGGGCTTTGCCGCGCTGCTGTCTGACATCGCACGTGACCGCGGGCTCAAGGGCGCGCGGGGCACGCACCAGTCGATCTACGACATGCCGTATGCCAGCCTGCTGCCGCGTCAGAAACACCTGCTGGCCGATGCGTTCGAGCTCTTCCTGCGCCTGGGGCTGGAATTCCGCGCGCGCGGCGACGGCGCCGACGACGACCTGATGGACGACGGCGACGACGCGCCGCCGCTGCGCGACATCGACGACGACGACGTCATCGACGACGACTGAGGCCCGGGCCGCCGCCGCGCGGCCTGCCCGGTCGTCCTGCTTGCCTCCCAAGCCTTATCAAGCCCTCCCAAGCCCCATCAAGCCCGGTCCAGCAGTCCGATCTCCCTGACCGCCACAGACAGCATCGACAGCCCGGCCGCGCCCGACACGCCCGATGCGCGCTGGTCGGCCAGCATCTGCGCGTAGCGGTCCAGCGCGGTCTGGCGGCTGCCGCGCCAGTGGTCGATCAGCGCCGAGGCGTCCTCGCCGTCGTGCGCCTGCGCCAGCACGCTCGTGGTCAGCGCGCGCTTGAGCCGCCCCAGGTCTTCCAGCGTCGTGGTACGCGCCAGCAAGTCCCAGTGCGTGTCTGACGGCAGCGACAGCGCGCGTTCGCGCAGCCAGCCGAAGTTCAGGTCCGTATCGAGCGCGAAGTAGACGGCCGCCACGGCGGCCAGGCTGCGCTGGCACGACGCCGCCACCTCGGCGATGTCCAGCGCGGCGGCCGCGTTGTCGCTGGCCGCCACGCGCAGGGCCAGGTCGTCGTCCACGCCGGCCTCGGTCAGCGACAGCGCGGCATCGGCCATCGCCTGCGACGTCTCCGGCGGCAGCAGCGCCGCGAGCTGCGGGAACAGCCACTGCGCGGCCTCGGTGAAGCGGGTGGCGCCGGCGTCCACGGTGCCGCCGCCGCGCAGGTAGCGCACGAACCATAGCGTCGCCCGTTCCAGCAGCCGGCCCAGCGCGCCGAACATGCGCGCCTGGATGGCGTCGTCCACGTGGTTGTCCAGCGCGTCGATGCGCTGCCAGAGCGCGGTCAGCCCGAACACGTCGCGCGCCAGCAGGCAGGCGCGCACGATGTCGGCCGGGCGCGCGTCGGTTTCCTCCATCAGCCGGTGCACGAACGTGGCGCCGATGCGGTTCACGAGCATGTTGGTCAGGTGCGTGGCCAGGATCTCGCGGCGCAGCGGGTGGCGCGTCATGGCCGCCGCGTGGCGGGCCTGCAGCGGCTTGGGAAAGTAGTCGACCAGCAGGTTGGCCACGAGCGCGTCTTCGGGCAGGTCGGAAGCCAGCAACTCGTCGTACAGCCACATCTTGCTGTAGGCCAGCAGCACGGCGCGCTCGGGCGACGTCAGCCCCTGGTTCAGCGCCTTGCGCTGGGCGATCTCGTCGTCGGCGGGCAGGAATTCGAGCGGCCGGTTCAGGCGGCCGGCGCGTTCCAGCCAGCGGATCAGCCGCGCCTCGGCGTCGAGCAGCGTGGGCGCCTCGCGGTTGGCCACGGACAGCGCCTGGGTCTGGAAGTAGTTGTCTTCCAGCACCAGCAGGCCCACTTCGTCGGTCATCTCGGCCAGCAGCGCGTTGCGCTGCTTCTCGGTCATTTCGCCGTCGGCCACCACCAGGCCCAGCAGGATCTTGATGTTGACCTCGTGGTCGGAGCAGTCCACGCCGGCCGAGTTGTCGATGGCATCGGTGTTGATCCGGCCGCCATTGCGCGCGAACTCGATGCGGCCAAGCTGCGTGAAGCCCAGGTTGCCGCCTTCGCCCACCACCTTGCAGCGCAGGTCGCTGCCGTTGACGCGGATGGCGTCGTTGGAGCGGTCGCCGGCCTGCAGGTGCGTCTCGGTGCTGGCCTTGACGTAGGTGCCGATGCCGCCGTTGTAGAGCAGGTCCACCGGCGCGGCCAGGATGGCGTGCATCAGCTCGTTGGGCGACAGCGTGGCGGCCTGGATGCCCAGCGCCGCCTGCACCTGCGGCGACAGCGGGATGGTCTTGGCCGTGCGCGGGAACACGCCGCCGCCGGCCGAGATCAGCGCGGTGTCGTAGTCGGCCCAGCTGGAGCGGGGCAGGTCGAACAGCCGCTGGCGCTCGGCCAGGCTCCTGGCCGGATCGGGATCGGGGTCCAGGAAGATGTGGCGATGGTCGAACGCGGCCAGCAGCTTGATGTGGGGCGACAGCAGCATGCCGTTGCCGAACACGTCACCGGACATGTCGCCCACGCCTACCACCGTGAACGGCGTGCTCTGGATATCGACGCCCATCTCGCGGAAGTGGCGCTTGACGCTTTCCCACGCGCCGCGCGCGGTGATGCCCATCTTCTTGTGGTCGTAGCCGACCGATCCGCCCGACGCGAAGGCGTCGTCCAGCCAGAAGCCGTATTCGGCCGAGATGGCGTTGGCGTAGTCCGAGAACGTGGCCGTGCCCTTGTCGGCGGCCACCACCAGGTACGGGTCGTTCTCGTCGTGGCGCACCACGTCGGGCGGCGGCACCAGTTCGCCGGACACGAGGTTGTCGGTCAGGTCCAGCAGGCCGCGCAGGAAGGTCTGGTAGCAGGCCACGCCCTCGGCCAGGAAGGCGTCGCGGTCGGTGGGCGGGGGCGGGCGCTTGACGACGAAGCCGCCCTTGGAGCCCACCGGCACGATCACTGTGTTCTTGACCATCTGCGCCTTCATCAGGCCCAGCACCTCGGTGCGGAAGTCCTCGCGGCGGTCGGACCAGCGCAGCCCGCCACGCGCCACGCGGCCGCCGCGCAGGTGCACGCCTTCCACGCGCGGCGAGTAGACCCAGATCTCGAACATCGGGCGCGGCTCGGGCAGGCCCTGCACCAGCGCCGGGTTGAACTTGAACGACACGTACGGGCGCGGCTGGCCGTCGGCGCCGCGATGGAAGTAGTTGGTCCGCACCGTGGCGCCGATCACGTTCAGGAACAGCCGCAGGATGCGGTCCTCGTCCAGGTTCGGCACCTTGTCGAGCGCGGCCTCGATCTCGGCCAGCCATTTCTGGCCGCGCTGGTCCGCCGGCCCGTCCGGCCGGGCCGTGGCCGGGTCGAAGCGCGCGTGGAACAGCGACACCAGCATGGCCGCGATGCCGGGGTTGGCCGTCAGCGCGCGCTCGATATAGGCGTTGCTGAACGTGGAGCCCACCTGGCGCAGGTATTTGGCGTACGCGCGCAGGATCGTCACGTCGCGCGCGGACAGGCCCGCGCGCAGCACCAGCCGGTTGAAGTCGTCGCTCTCGATCTCGCCGTTCCAGGCCCGCGCGAAGGCATCTTCGAACAGCGGCTTGATCTTCTCGATCTCGACGTCCAGCGGCCGGCCGTCGGGGTCCGCCGCAATCTCCAGCCCGAAATCGTGGATCCAGACCGGCTCGCCGCCCTCGGGCTCGATCAGGTACGGCCGCTCCTCGTCCACGCGCACGCCCAGGTGCTCCAGCATCGGCAGGCTGGCGGACAGCGCGATGGGCTCGCCGGCGCGGAACACCTTGAAGCGGAACGCGCCCGGCGCGGCCTCGATGGGCCGGTACAGGTTCATCGCCAGCCCGCTGGGGTGCTGCCGCGCGTGTTCCATCAGCGCGATGTCGCGCACGGCGGTGCGGGCCGGGTAGTCCTCGCGGAAGCCGGCCGGGAACGAGTCGCCGTAGCGGCGCAGCAGCCGGTTGCCCTGTTCCTCGCCCCGGCTGTCGTGCAGCGCCTGCGCGAGGTCGTCCTGCCAGCGGCGCGTGGCCTGCACGATCTTCTGTTCCAGCTCGCGCGTGTCGACCTCGGGCATGGTGCCGGGCTCGCCGCGCACGGTCAGCTGGATGCGGGCCAGCGGCGATTCGGATAGCTGCGGCGTGAATTCGCAACTCGTGCCGTTGAACGACTCCACCAGCAGCTTCTGAATGCGCTGGCGCAGGTCGGTGTTGTACTTGTCGCGCGGCACGAAGACCAGGCACGAGATAAAGCGGTCGAAGCGGTCGCGCCGCACGAACAGCCTTGTGCGCTGATGTTCCTGCAGGCGCAGGATGCCCAGCGTGATCTCGGCCAGCTCGTCCTCGTCGGCCTGGAACAGTTCGTCGCGCGGATACTGCTCCAGGATCGTCACGAGCGACTTGTACAGGTGGCCCTTGGTCAGAAAGCCGGCGCGGGCCAGGATGTTGGCGCACTTGCGTCGGATCAGCGGGATCTCGCTGGTGCTGACCATGTAGGCCGTGGACGTGTACAGCCCCACGAAGCGCCGCTCGCCGAACAGCTTGCCGTCGGCATCGAGCAGCTTGACGCCCACGTAGTCCAGGTAGCCGGGGCGATGGACCGTGGCCCGCGAGTTGGCCTTGGTGATGAAGATCGGCGACGCGCCCTCGATGATCGCGCGCGCGGCCGGCGGCAGCGGCGTCAGGTCGTCCGACCCGGGGTCGCGCAGCGCCTCGCGCAGGATGCCCGTGCCCGACCCCGGCTCGCCGCGCAGGAAATACTGGCCGTCGCGCGCCACCAGTTCGTAGTCGCGCTGGCCCAGGAACGTGAAATGGTCGTCGAGCATCCATTCCAGGAACGCACGCGCCTCGGTGGCTTCGGGCGAGCTGGCGTCGGCCGCGCGGGCCATGCCGGCGACGGTTTCCTGCGCGATCTGCCGCATGCGCGGCCAGTCTTCCACGGCCGCGCGCACGTCGCCCAGCGCCGCGGCGATGCCCAGCCGCAGCGCGTCGAGCCGCGTGGCGTCGCCGGTGCGGTCCACCTCGAAGTGGATGAACGAGGCCAGCCGGCAGCTATCGGTGCTGGCCTCGGTGCCGCCCAGGCCGATGCTCTCGATGGCGCCGCGCGCGTCGCGGCAGATGCGGAACACCGGGTGGATGGCCGAATGCAGCGTCAGGCCGTGGCGGTTGATTTCCATCGTCACCGAATCGACCAGGAACGGCATGTCGTCGTTGACGATCTCGATGATCGTGTGGTCCGAGTGCCAGCCGTGCTCTTCCAGGTTCGGGTTGTAGACGCGCAGCCGCGCGGCGCCGGGCACGAACTTCTGGGCCGTCTGCCAGTGCGCCATCACGGCGCCGTACAGGTCGGCCACGTCGCGCGCCAGCAGGTCCTCGGCATCGGCCAGGTCGTAGTAATGGCGAAACAGCGGCTCGACGATGGCGAAGGTGGCGGCGGGCAGGCGCTCGCGCGCGAATGCGACCAGATCCTCCAGCAGTTGCGCGACCTTTTCTTCGTTTTCCGGGGGCATGGCGTCTCCTCGGTCATTCTCGGTGGTGTGCCGGTGCATCCTCACACTGTAGGAAAGATTTGAGGCGCCGGTGCGACAAAACGGCGACGCCCCGCTGGGCGGGGCGTCTCGGTGCGGCGGGAAGAAGCAGGCGGGCGCGTGTCAGGCGGCCAGGGCCTGCCGCGCGCTGCGGCTGGCCTGGTCGGAGACGATCAGCGAGAGTTCGTGGGCGTCGCGCGCGGCGCGGCGGGTGTGGCGCGCCGCGTGGTCTTCGAGCGTGGTGGTCATGCGATGCAGCAGGCTGGTCAGCGCGGCGCGCTCGGCCGGGGCCAACTGGCCCACGGACACCGAATGCAGCGCACGCACGGCCTGGGCGGCGCGCTCCAGGCGCGGGCAGGCATCGGCGGCGATATGCGGCGTGCCGTCGGCCGGAAAGTCGATCCAGCCATCGGCATGCAACTCGCGCAGCAGCCGCTCGGTCTGCGGCACGTCCAGGAAGATGGCGCCCTGGCAGGGCTCGCCGCGCGTGAAATCGCCAAGCCGGATGGCGCGCAGCAACAGCCATTTGGGATAGGTCAGCCCCGAATCGCTCAGGGTCTGGTCGAGGGCGCCCTGCCATGCGGTGACCGCATCGACGAGCGAGAGCACGACGGGCTCGTGAATTTCGAGTGCTTTGGGCTGCATTTGCTCAGGTCTCCCTATTAGGGTGCTGCCGCCTGGGACACTTCTTGGGCCGGTGCTTTGGCCGGCCCGGACGGCGGTGGCGCCTGCCTCGCATCGGGCCGGTCGCTTCTTTGAAAAATCGGTATGGCGAACACTAGCAGTAATGTTGGGACATTTGCGTGACAGGTCGGGTATGTCCTAGTCAATCTTATGGCCGAGGCGCCGCAGGGGGCGCCTGCGCAAAGAAAAACCCCCGCCGTGGGGCGGGGGTTTGCGCGGGCGTTGCCATGCGGGCGAGGGCCCGCGGCGTGGCGTCGATTACTTCTTGGCGCCGTCCGTGTACGGGTCGGCCTTGCCCGACTTGGCACCGTCCAGGTACGGGTCCGGCTTGCCGGTCTTGGCGCCGTCCAGGTACGGATCGGGCTTGCCCGACTTGGCGCCGTCGGTGTACGGGTCCGGCTTGCGGTTCGGGGCCAGGTCGGTGCGGGTCGACTTCTTGGCGCCGTCGGTGTACGGGTCGAACTTGCCGGACTTGGCCGGGTTCTGGTTCGGGTTGGCCTGGTTCTTGGTCCGGCTACCGCTATAAAGATCGCCGCCGTCCGTGTAGTTCTTCTGTGCATGCGCCAGTTGCACGGCGCCCAGGGCGGTCAGGGCGGCAACGATCAGCGCCGGTACGGTCTTCTTCAGCATCATCATCCTCACAAGTGATGGCCGGGCAGGGTGCCAGCCAGATAGGGAATCTGTCGAAAATGTCTGCATCGTCTGACACTGTACCGGGATTCGCGACGGTCTGCCGCAGCACTGTGGTAACCACGCACGTGCGGCAGATACGTCACCTATGAGGCGCTCGCCGCCGTTATTCCAGCGTGATGTTCTGGTCGGTGGCGATCTTCTTGCGCAGGTCCAGCTCGCGCTTGATCTGGGCCGCGTACTGCTGCGGCGTGTTGCCGTCGGGGTAGGCGCCGGCGTCGTGCAGGCGCTTCTTGACGTTCGGGTCCTGCAGCGCCTTGACCGCGGCATCGTGCACCTTGGTGACGATGGCCGCAGGCGTGCCGGCCGGCGCCACCAGGCCGTACCAGGCCATGTTGTTCATGTCCTTCATGCCTTCCTCGGCAAAGGTCGGCACGTTGGGCAGGCCCTCCACGCGCTTGGGCGCGGCCACGGCCAGCGCGCGCAGCTTGTCGGCCTGGATGTGGGGCATCGACGACGGCAGGTTGTCGAACTGGGCGTTCACCTGGCCGGCCAGCGTGTCGTTGAGCGCCGGGCCCGATCCGCGGTACGGGATGTGGACCATGTCGGTCTTGGTGATGAACTTGAACAGCTCGCCGTCCAGATGCGAGATGCTGCCCTTGCCGGCCGATGCGTAGCTGTACTTGCCCGGGTTGGCCTTGAGCAGCGCGACGAATTCCTTGAGGTTCTTGGCCGGCACCTTCGGATTCACCGTCAGCACGTTCGGCACGTTGACCAGGTTCGTGATCGGCGCGAAGTCCTTGATGGGGTCGTACGGGTTCTTCGCGTTCGTGGCCGGGTTGGTGGCCATGGTGCTGACCGTGGCGATGCCCAGCGTGTAGCCGTCCGGCACGGACTTGGCCAGCGCGTCGGCCCCGATGGCGCCGCCGCCACCGCCGCGGTTTTCCACCACCACCGGCTGGCCCAGTTCGCGGCCCAGCGCGTCGGACACGGCGCGGCCGACGATGTCGGTGGTGCCGCCCGCCGCGAACGGCACGATCAGCCGGATGGGCTTGTTCGGATACGACTGTGCGTGTGCCGCCGTTGCCACCAGACCCAGAGCGGCCAGGGCGCCCACAGCGCCCGCTTTCAGAACTGCTTTCAAGAGATGCCTCCCAACGTATTGCGCGTGTTGCTGCTTGTCTTGCCCGTCCGTCGCGGGACAGGCTATCGGTTCCGCATCACGGAACTACGTTCCATGATATGCGCCGAGATGCATTCAACCCGGAAAGGCGGGGACGGGGTATAGGGAGGAACCCGTGGACATATGACCACTCGGTACGGCGGCACGGCCGTGGAGAGGAAGGAGAGGGCGGAAATGCAAAAGGGAAATGCAAAAGGCCCGAAGCTGGTGGCTTCGGGCCTTCGGGAATTCGCTGGTGGGGCGTGAGTGACTCGAACACTCGACCTACGGATTAAGAGTCCGCTGCTCTACCAACTGAGCTAACGCCCCAACGAAGAACGAGATTCTAGCAAGGCGAATAGTATCGCGCAAGCCCCTTCGCACTATTTTTTTGAGGATTTTGCGACCCGTACAATGCGCGGATGCCCGAACACGCCTCTCCCCCGCTGACAGCCCATGCACGCGCGCGTCCTCCGCTATTTCGATGAAGTCGTCCGGCGCGGGTCCATCCGCCGCGCCGCCGAGCACCTGCACGTGGCGCCGACGGCCATCAACCGCCAGATCCTGGAACTGGAGGTCGAACTGGGCGCGCCGCTGTTCGACCGCATCCAGCAGCGCCTGCACCTGACGCCGCTGGGCGAGGCCGTGCTGGCCCATGTGCGGCAGACCCTGCGCGAGCACCAGGGGCTGCTGGCGCGCGTGGCCGAGATCAAGGGCGCCCGGCGCGGCATGGTGACCATTGCCACCACGTCGGGCCTGGCCGGCGCGCTGATGCCGTCGCTGGTGCACGATTTCCGCCAGCATCAGCCGGGCATCGTCGTACGCGTGGCCGATTTGCCGGTGGATGGCATCGTCAAGGCGGTGGAGCAGGGCGACGCGGACCTGGGGCTGGGCTACGACCTGCCCGAGGTGGCGGCCTTCCGCGTGGTGGCCAGCCGCGAGTGGTCGATTGGCGCGGTGGTGGCGCCGGGGCATCCGCTGGCGGCGCAGGCGTCGGCCACGCTGGCCGAATGCGCGGGGTATCCGCTGATCCTGCCGGCGCCGTCGCTGTCGATCCGCGCGCTGGTGGACGATGGTTTCGCGCGCCAGTCGACCGACGTAGTGCCGATCGTCGAGTCGACGTCGGTGGTGCTGATCCAGCGGCTGGTGGCCACCGGCGCCGGCGTGGCGCTGCTCAATCCGCTCGACGTCATGGAGGAACGCGCGCGCGGCGCCGTGGTGTTCGTGCCGCTGCGCGACGACGACCTGCAGCGCCAGACGCTGCGGCTCGTGGCCCGTGCGCAAAGCCCGCTGACGCCGGCCGCCAGCCTGATGGCCGACGCCATGGCCGACACGCTGCAGGCACTGTCCCGCTAGGGGCGCTGTCCACAATTTGTGGACAGGCCGCGCGAAATTCTGCGCTTGGGCGCGGCTGGCCGGGCTGCGTAGACTCCGGGGCGTTGACCACCACCGACCCCCGACATCCCATGACCCTGATCCTGAAGCACGCCGACGTACTGGTCACCATGGACGCCCAGCGCCGCGAGATCGCCGACGGCGCGCTCGTCGCCAACGGCCCGGCCATCGAATGGGTCGGCGCCACGGCGGACCTGCCAGAGACCTATCGCCGCATGATCGACGAGGGCCGCGCCGAGGTGGCCGACATGCACGGCCACGTGGTGATGCCCGGCCTGGTCAATACGCACCACCACATGTACCAGAGCCTGACGCGCGCCGTGCCGGCGGCGCAGGACGCCGAGCTGTTCGGCTGGCTGACCAACCTGTACATGATCTGGTCGCACCTGACGCCGGAGATGATCCGCGTGTCCACCCAGACCGCGATGGCCGAGCTGATGCTGTCCGGCTGCACGACCACGAGCGACCACCTGTACCTGTATCCGAACGGGTCGCGGCTCGACGATTCGATCGGCGCCGCGCACGAGATCGGCATGCGCTTTCACGCGGCGCGCGGGTCGATGAGCGTGGGTCGCAGCCAGGGTGGCCTGCCGCCCGACGTCGTGGTCGAGCGCGAGGCCGACGTCCTGCGCGACAGCCAGCGGCTGGTGGAGCAGTACCACGACGCGTCGCGGCACGCCATGCTGCGCGTGGTGCTGGCGCCGTGCTCGCCGTTCTCGGTGTCGCGCGACCTGATGCGCGAATCGGCGACGATGGCGCGGCACTACGGCGTGTCGCTGCACACGCACCTGGCCGAGAACGACAACGACATCGCCTACTCGCGCGAGAAGTTCGGCATGACGCCGGCGCAGTATGCCGAGGACCTGGGCTGGGTGGGGCACGACGTCTGGCACGCGCACTGCGTGAAGCTGGACGACGAAGGGCTGGCGCTGTTCGCACGCACCGGTACGGGCGTGGCGCACTGCCCGTGCTCGAACATGCGGCTGGCGTCCGGCATCGCGCCGGTCCGCCGCATGCGCGACGCCGGGGTGCCGGTGGGGTTGGGCGTGGATGGCAGCGCATCGAACGATGGCGCGCACATGCTGGGCGAGGCGCGGCAGGCCATGCTGCTGCAGCGCGTAGGCTTTGGCCCGGCCGCGATGAGCGCGCGCGAGGCCCTGGAGATCGCCACGCTGGGCGGGGCCCGGGTGCTGAACCGCGACGATATCGGTGCGCTGGCGCCGGGCATGTCGGCCGACATCGTCTCGTTCGACATGTCCGCGGTGGGCTACGCGGGCGCCGGCCACGACCCGGTGGCGGCGCTGGTGTTCTGCACGCCGGCCAATGTGTCGACCAGCATCATCAACGGCCGCGTGGTGGTGCGCGACGGGCGCCTGCTGACGGTGGACCTGCCGAACGTGCTGGCCGATCATCGCCGCCTGGCCCGCACGCTGTTCGAGGCGTCGCTGGCGGCCTGAGCGGGGCACCGACAATCGCGGCAATCGTGGAAAAGCAAAAGGCCGGAAGCATTGCTGCTTCCGGCCTTTCTGGTGTCTGGTGGGGCGTGAGTGACTCGAACACTCGACCTACGGATTAAGAGTCCGCTGCTCTACCAACTGAGCTAACGCCCCGACGAAGACCGAGATTCTAGCAGCATTTCTGGCTTTGTCAAACGTTTCATGCGGCGCTCGCATGAATGGCCCGGACGCGCGCACCGGCCGCGTCGCGCGCGTCCGGCACCATGGCACATCGCGCTGACACACGCGCATGCGATGCTCGGCGATCGACCGACAGGCGACGGTGTGAACCGACCCATCGCGACGCACGTCGATGGAACTTGCCGTACCCGCCACCGGTCATTGAGACGAATCGCATTCTGCCTGCGCAGTGCAGGGGATCGAAGACGATTTCCGCAAAGCCATGTTAGGATTCTTTTCCACTTGCATATGGAGGGCTGTGATGATGGAAATCAAATTCCAGGAGCAAGACCGCTACGACATCAACAACGAGGGTTTGCTGTTCCACGCGCTTGTCGATGGCGAGCAAGTGACATGCGTGGTAACACGCGAAGCGCTTTGGGAAGGCTTCAGTGCCGACCAGGTGTTGTCGCTGGAAGAGGCGTTCCGCGCCGGTCGTGACACGATCGAACGCGCGGCCGTGGTGCTGATCGAGCAGGGCGTGCCCCAGCCGGTCGTGGTCAAGCGCGCGCACGTGGCGCCGGTCTGAAGACCGACCGACGGTAACAACCCTCCGCCGCCGGCTTCGGTTCCGCTTCACCGCGGGCCGGCCGGCGCGCCAGGTGCCCGGATTCCCCGGTGCATCCTTTCAAGCTGTCTCTGGCCGTTTTTCTTGCAGTTTTTTCAAGGTCCGACCGCGTCGACGACGCCGGCCATCGGCAGGCTTTGCCATTCAGGCCCGCTGCACGGGTGCCGGCTGGCTGGCCTTGTCCGGGGCCGGCGCGTAGTGCGGGCCGCCCGGCTGCTGCGCGCATTCCTCGAAGATGCGCGCCTGGCACTGGGCGCAGATCTCGGGCGACAGCCGACCGATGATCGTGTGCAGTGCCTGCCGCTTGGTCGGAAAGACATGGTCGCGGCCGAGCTTGTCGGTAAAGCCGGTCTGCTCCCAGGTCTCCAGCACCTGCGTGCGCGGCCGGTGGAAGTAGAGGTCGCCGCCCGCCGCGCGGCGTTCGGTCAGTTCCGCCTCCCACATTTCCGCGCCCGCCAGGTCGATGAAGTTCATGCTCTTGGTCATCGCCAGCAGGTGCTTCTGCCCGGCATCGCCGGTGCGCAGCCCGTGCAGGCGATCGGTCACGTACTGCACGGCGCCAAAGTAGATCGCCCCTTCCATGCGCAGCAGCTTGAGCTGCGGGCATTCGGGCTGCGGACGTCGTAGTTCGTCCAGTGGCGTAAAGCGCCGGCCCGGGTCGTCGGCGTCCGGCACCAGGCTGCGCACGGCCGGGCGCGACGTGCGGTACAGGTAGGCCACCAGCGACAGGATCGTGCCAAGTAGCACCGCCATTTCCAGCCGGATGACCAGCGTGGCGACGAACGTGCCGACCGCGATGGCGAACTCGGTGCGCGACAGTTGCGCTATCCGCCGCAGGCGCTGGAAGTCGAACAGGCCCCACGCCACGAGCAGCAGCATGGCGGCGATGGCGGCCAGCGGAATCTGGGCCAGCAGCGGCGCGCTGACGGTGACCAGCGCCACCAGCAGCAGCGCCGAGAACACGCTGGCCAGCGGCGTCCGCGCGCCGGCCTCGAAGTTCGGCATCGACCGGTTCAGCGACCCGCACGAGATGTAGCTCGAAAACAGCCCGCCGGCGATGTTCGACAGCCCCTGGCCGATGAACTCGCGGTTGGCGTCCACGTGCTGGCCGGACCGCAGCGCCACGGCCTTGGCGATCGAAATCGACTGGCCCAGCGCGACGATGGTCAGCGCGGCGGCAATGCCCAGCAGGTCCGGCACGGTGCGCCAGTTGATGTCCGGCAGGTGGAACGGCGGGATGGCCGACGGGATCGGCCCCACCACGTCGACGTGCCCGGCGTTGCCGCCCAGCCAGCCGCCATGGTTCAGCAGCATCGCCACGCCATAGCCGGCCAGCAGGCCCAGCAGCATGAACGGCAGCTTGCGTGACATGCGCTTGACCGCGACCGTCGCGGCCAGCGTCACGGCGCCGACGATCACCGCGCCGACGTTGATCGTGTCGACGTTCTCCGCCAGATAGCGCACCACGCCGAACGCGCTGGTGCCGGTGGGCACGGCCAGCCCGAACAGGTCCTTGAGCGCGTAGAGCCCGATCAGCGTGGCCGCCCCGCACGTGAAGCCCAGCAGCACCGACGGCGAGATGAAGTTTGCCAGCGACCCCAGCCGCAGCGCGCCCACCGCCAGTTGCAGGATGCCCACCAGCATCGTCACGGCCAGCGCCAGCGCGATATAGGCCGGACTGCCCGCGAACGCCACCGGGCTGAGCATCGCGAACAGCGCCAGCGAATTGGCGTTGGTCGGCCCCGACATCACGTGCCAGCTCGATCCGAACAGCGCGGCGACGATGCACGGCACCACGGCCGTGTAGATGCCGTACTGCGGCGGCAGGCCGGCCAGCGTGGCGAACGCCACGCCCTGCGGCAGCACCAGCACCGCGCCCAGCAGCCCGGCGATCAGGTCCGCGCGCAGCGTCAGCGGCGTCACGCGCGCCAGCCACGGGAACCAGCGGTGCAGGGCAGGGGTGGCGGCGGCGTTGGCGCGGACGGCGCTCATCGGCTCAGGCGAGCTGGAGCGTGGCGACGACCGGGGTGTGGTCGGACGGCTGCTCCCAGCGGCGCGGTTCCTTGTCGATCAGGCAGGTCGTGCAGTGCTCGGCCAGCGCTGGCGACAGCAGGATGTGGTCGATGCGCAGGCCCGCGTTGCGGCGGAAACCCATCATCCGGTAGTCCCACCACGAGAACGTCTTCTCGGGCTGCTCGAACATGCGGAAGGAATCGACCAGCCCCATCGCGATCAGGGCCTTGAACGCGTCGCGCTCGGGCGGCGAGACCAGGTTCTGGCCCTCCCACTTGGCCGGGTCGTGCACGTCGCGGTCTTCGGGCGCGATGTTGAAGTCGCCCAGCAGCGCCAGCCTGGGGTACTTGATCATCTCGGCGCGCAGCCAGTCGGTCATGGCCTTGAGCCAGTCGAGCTTGTAGACGAACTTGTCCGAATCGAGCGCCTGGCCGTTCGGAAAATACGCGCTGATCAGCCGCACGTCGCCGTAGGTGCCGGCTACCACGCGCTGCTGGGTGTCCTCGTAGCCGGGGATGTTGCGCACCACGTCGGTCGGTGCCGGCATGGTGCCGTCGCGCGCGACGATGGCCACGCCGTTGTACGTCTTCTGGCCCGTGTAGATGCTGTGGAAGCCGGCCGCTTCCAGCTCGGCCAGCGGGTACTTGTCGTCGGGCAGCTTCAGTTCCTGCAGGCACAGCGCGTCGACGGGCGTGCCCGCGGCGTCCTGCGCGGCCAGCCATTGCAGCACCTGCGGCAGGCGCACCTTCAGGGAGTTGACGTTCCAGCTCGCGATTCTCATCGGTCGTTATTCTTGTGAGGGTGGTTGGCCGAACAGGCCACCAAGCAGGTCGCGCTCGTTCAGCAGGTCGAAGGCGATCTGCGGTTGGGTTTTCATGCAGCGCCGGATGGCGGCCGGGATGGCCGCGCGCGTCTTGCGGCACAGGCCCGGCTGGTCGGCTACGTCGATGTCGAAGCCCTTGACCGTGCGCACCTCGTTGTCGCTCGGCGTGATCGTCACGACGATGCCAAGCTGCGCGCGCATCCGGTCCTGCATCCGGCGCAGGTCGGCCAGGGTCTCGATGGCCTCCAGCCGCGCGACGAGCCGCTTTTCCTCGTGCTGGGTCAGCATCAGGATGCGGCGGTCGGCGGCCGGGTCGTCCAGCAGCAGTTCGCGCCGGCAGTCGCAGGCGCCCGGCGGACACTCCGTGCGGATCGGGATCGCGGAGTCCATGGGCCGGGCGCGCGCGGGGCAGGGCGGTCAGGCCGCGGCGGCTGCCGTTTCCGCCATGCCGCCGTGCCGTAGCAGTGCGTCGATCTGCGGCGCGCGGCCGCGGAACGCCACGAACGACTCCATGGCCGGCCGGCTGCCGCCCACCGACAGGATCTCGCGGCGGTAGCGCTCGCCCACCTCGCCATCGAGCACGCTGCCCGAGAGCTGGCCCGCTTCCTCGAACGCGGCATAGACGTCGGCGGACAGCACCTCGGCCCACTTGTAGCTGTAGTAGCCGGCCGCGTAGCCGCCCGCAAAGATGTGGCTGAACGTGTTCGGCCAGCGCGACAGCGGCGACTGCGGCACCACGTGCTTGCTGTCGTTGATCTGGCGCGACAGCTCCAGCACCGACACGTCGCCCTGCGGGTCGTAGTCGGTGTGCAGGTGCATGTCGAACGACGAGAACACGATCTGGCGCAGCGTCATCATGCCGTTCTGGAAGTTCTTGGCCGCCAGCATGCGGTCGAACAGCACGCGCGGCAGCGGCTCGCCGGTGTCGACGTGGGCCGTCATCGTGGCCAGCACCTCGTACTCCCAGCAGAAGTTCTCCATGAACTGCGACGGCAGCTCCACGGCATCCCATTCCACGCCGTTGATGCCGGACACGCCAAGGTCGCCCACCTGCGTCAGCATGTGGTGCAGGCCGTGGCCGAACTCGTGGAACAAAGTGATGACTTCGTCATGCGTGAACAGCGCCGGCTTGCCGCCCACGGGCGCCGTGAAGTTGCACGTCAGGTAGGCCACCGGCGTCTGCACCGTGCCGTTGTCGCGCTCCTTGCGGCCGCGGGCGTCGTCCATCCAGGCGCCGCCGCGCTTGCCTTCGCGGGCGTACAGGTCGATGTAGAACTGGGCCAGCAGCGCGCCCTGCGGCGACACCACGCGGAAGAACCGCACGTCCTTGTGCCAGGTCTGGGCTTGGTCCGGCTGGATGCTGACCGAGAACAGCTTCTCGACCACGCCGAACAACCCCTCCAGCACCTTGGGCTCCTGAAAGTACTGCTTCACCTCGTCGTCGGAGAACGCGTAGCGCTTCTGGCGCAGCTTCTCGGACGCATAGGCCACGTCCCACGGCGCGATCTCGTCCAGGCCCAGCTCGGCGGCCGCGAACGCCCGCAGTTCCTTCCAGTCGGCCTCGGCGTAGGGGCGGGCCTTGACGGCCAGTTCGTCCAGGAACTTGAGCACGTCGGCCGGCGATTCGGCCATCTTGGGCACCAGCGACACTTCGCCGTAGTTGTTGTAGCCAAGCATCCGCGCCTCTTCCCGGCGCAGCGTCAGCTGCTCGCGCATGTTGGCCGTGTTGTCCCAGTCGGCCTGGCCGTTGTTGTACTGCGGACCCAGTTCGGACGCGCGCGTGACGCTGGCTTCGTACATCGTCTGGCGCAGCGCGCGGTCGTCGGCGTACTGCAGCACCGGGAAGTACGACGGGAAGTGCAGCGTGAACTTCCAGCCTGCCTTGCCGTCCTTCTCGGCGGCCAGCCGGGCGGCTTCCTGGGCGTCGGCCGGGATGCCGGCCAGGCGCGCCTCGTCCTCGACATAGAGCGCGTAGGCGTTGGTGGCGTCGAGCACGTGGTCCGAGAACGCCTTGGACAACTGCGCCTGCTGCTCCTGGATCTCGGCAAAGCGCGGCTTGCTGTCCTCGGGCAGCTCGGCGCCACCCAGGCGGAAGCCGCGCAACTCGTTTTCCAGCAGTTGCTTGCGGGCCGGGGACAGCCCGGCAAACTCGGGCCCGGCGGCCACGGCCTTGTACTTTTCGTACAGGGCCAGGCTCTGGCCCAGCGACGACCAGAACTCGGTCATGCGCGGCAGGTTGTCGGCGTGTGCCTTGCGCAGCTCGGGCGTGTCCGCCACGGCGCTCAGGTGGCCCACCACGCCCCAGGCGCGGCCCAGCGGCTCGGTGGCTGCTTCCAGCGCTTCCACGGCGGTCAGCCAGGTGGCCGGGGTGGCCGGGTCTTCGGCGCGATCGACGGCGGCCTGGGCCTGGGCCAGCAGCACGTCGAGCGCCGGGCCGATGTGCTCGGGGCGGATCTCCGCAAAGCGCGGCAGATCGGAGAAATCCAGCAGGGGATTGTTGGCGCGGTCGGTGGTGTCAGTCATGGCGATTCCCGGTTGGCGTGCCGCGGCAACAGCGCACGGCGGCACGATGTACCTGTGCAAGATGAGGCCTTGGCGGCCAAATATCCAGTACGACTTTGCTATCGGGCCGATTGGCGCGCGTCCGGCGCGCCCCGGCGCCCGGTATCAGGCCAGGCCGGCGGTGCGCTCGGCCGCTTCCAGCGTGTTCACCAGCAGCATCGTGATCGTCATCGGGCCCACGCCGCCCGGCACCGGCGTGATGTGGCCGGCCACCTCGCGCACGCCGGCAAAGTCCACGTCGCCGCAGAGCTTGCCTTCGTCGTTGCGGTTCATGCCCACGTCGATCACCACGGCGCCCGGCTTGACCATGTCGGCCGTCAGGATGTTGCGGCGGCCCACGGCGGCCACGATCACGTCGGCGTCACGGGTATGGGCGGCCAGGTCGCGTGTCTTGCTGTTGCAGATGGTGACGGTTGCGCCAGCCTGCAGCAGCAGCATGGCCATCGGCTTGCCGACGATGTTCGAGGCGCCGATCACCACGGCGCGGGCGCCGCGCAGCGGGTACTGGATCGACTCCAGCATCTTCATGCAGCCGTAGGGCGTGCAGGGGCGGAACAGCGGGGCGCCGGTCATCAGCGCGCCGGCGTTGGCCACGTGGAAGCCGTCGACGTCCTTTTCGGGGGCGATGGCTTCGAGCACCTTGTGGCTGTCGATGTGCCTGGGCAGCGGCAGCTGCACCAGGATGCCGTGGATCTTCGGGTCGTGGTTCAGCGCGTCGATGCGGGCCAGCAGGTCGGCTTCGGACAGGTCGGCCGGATAGCGGTCCAGCGACGAGTAAAAGCCATTGTCCTCGCACGCCTTGACCTTGTTGCGCACGTAGACCTGGCTGGCGGGGTCCTCGCCCACCAGCACCACGGCCAGGCCCGGCTGGTGGCCGGCGGCGGTCAGGCGGGCGGCGCGCTGGGCGGCCTCGGCACGGATTTGTTTGGCAAGGGCGTTACCGTCGATCAGTTGGGCGGACATGGGTGTACGTGACTGGAAAGGCTGGAAGGATGGGGCGGCGCGCCGCGCGCCAAGGGGGCCTGCGCGGGGCAAAAGCCGAATTATAAGGGGTCGGCGGCATTCGGCGACGCCTTGACGCGATGCAAGCAAACGAGCCCCGGCGGCTGCTAGCATCCGGCGATGGACATCGAAGAATCTTCAATTCAGGAATTGCTGGCGACCTGGCCGCTGCCCACGCTGGCCGTGGCGGTGCTGGCCTGGGCGCTGGCCCAGCGGCCGTGGCGGGTGCTGGACCGGGAACCGCTGCAGCATGCGTGGCTGGGCACGCTGGTGCTGCTGGCGCTGCTCTGGTCGGCGCGCGCCACGCTGGGCGGCGGGGTGGTGATCCAGCTGATGGGCGCCACGCTGGCCGTGACGATGTTCGGGCTGCCGCTGGCGCTGGTGTCGCTGGCGGTTGCCAACGTGATCTCGCTGCTGGGGCTGGCCTACCTGTCCGGCCTGGCCTGGCAGGACATCCACTGGGTGTCGCTGGCGCCGCGCTTCGTCTGGATGGCGGCCGTGCCCGCCTTCGTGACGGTGGCGCTGCAGGCGGCCATGCGGCGCTGGCTGCCGCGCCACCTGTTCATCTTCATCCTGGGCCACGGCTACTTTGCCGCGCTGCTGGCGGCCATCGTGGCCGGCGCGCTGCGCGTGGCGTGGCTGGCGCACACGGGGTTTCCGGCCGACGTGGGCCTTTCGGCCGCCGAAAGCCTGACCGGCGTGGTCGTCATCGCGTTCGGCGAGGCGTTCCTGACCGGCATGCTGGTGGCGATCTTCGTCATCTACCGCCCGCAATGGGTGGTGACGTTTGCCGACGAGGACTATCTGCGGGGGAAGTAGGGGGGGCGCCCCGCTCCCGCGCGGCGGGAGGGGGGATAGGCCGGGCGCGGGCGCCTCAGGCGTTGCGCGACAGCGCCAGGCGCAGCAGGTCGGCCACGGTGTTGACGTTGAGCTTTTCCATGATGTTGGCGCGGTGCGCCTCCACGGTCTTGATGGAAATGCCCAGGTCGTCGGCAATCTGCTTGTTCAGGCGGCCGGCCACGATGCGCTCCAGCACCTGCTGTTCGCGCGTGGTCAGCTTGGCCAGCAGGTCCTTGGCGGCGCGCTGCTCACGGGCGGCGGAATGGTCGGTGCGGGCCTTCTGCAGCATCCGTTCCACCAGCGCGCGCAGTTCGGACTCGTCGAACGGTTTCTCGATGAAGTCCACGGCGCCGCGCTTCATCGTCGACACGGCCATCGGCACGTCGCCATGGCCGGTGATGAACACGATCGGGATGTCGATGTTCTCGGCAATCATGCGCTCCTGCAGTTCCGGGCCGCTCATGCCCGGCATGCGCACGTCGAGGATCAGGCACGACACCGCGCCGGCGTCGTAGGCGGACAGGAACTGCTCGGCGCTGTTGAAGCTGCGCACCTGGTAGCCGTTGCCCTCTAGCAGCCAGGTCAGCGAGTCGCGCATCGCTTCATCGTCATCGACGATGAAGACGGTCTCGCCACGATGCGGCGTTGGGCTGGGCGTTGCGGTCATGAAGTCTCCTGGGGCAAAGTCGTTTGCAACGAAGTGTAACTGCATGCGCCGGTGCGCGACACCCCTGGGCAAACGGTCCGGCCGGCCTCCCGATGCCCCGCGGCAGAGGGTCGCCCGGCATGCCAGGGGGTGCGCCCGTTACTGTTCGGGCAGCGCCGGCTGCAGCGGCAGGGTGATTTTAAACGTACAACCGATGCCGTCCACATTGTTTTCGACCCAGAGGCGCCCCTGGTGCGATTCGATGATCGAGCGGCAGATATTCAGGCCCATGCCCATCCCGTCGGACTTCGTGCTGAAGAACGGCTCGAACAGCCGTTCCTTGGTGGCCTCGTCCACGCCCGGGCCCTGGTCGATCACGTCGATGCAGACGCACTGGCCGAACTCGACGTTCTCGACCCGCGCGTGCAGCCGCACCACGCCGGCGGCGCGCATGGCGGGCAGGCCGGCCATGGCTTCCACGGCGTTCTTGAGCAGGTTGACCAGCACCTGCTCGATCAGCACCGGGTCGACGTAGAGCATCAGCGGCGGGGCGGGCAGGCGGGTCAGGATGGTCACGCGGCGGCGCGTGGCTTCCAGGTCGGCCAGGCCCACGGCGTCGGCCACGATGTCGTGCAGCGCCGCCTCGCGCCGCTGCGGCTGGCTGCGCTTCACGAATCCCCGGATGCGGCTGATGATGGTGCCGGCCCGCACGGCCTGGGCCGACGTCTTCTCCAGCACCGGAATCAGGTCCTGCGGCGTGCTGCGGCCCGAGTGCAGCCGCGCCACGGCGCCCATGCAGTAGTTGTTGATGGCGGCCAGCGGCTGGTTCAGCTCGTGCGCCAGCGACGACGCCATCTCGCCCATCGTGGTCAGGCGGCTGGTGAACTGGATGCGTTCCTCGTGCTGGCGGGCCATTTCCTCGGCCGCCTTGCGCACGGTGATGTCCGTGGCGATCTGCATCTGCGCCAGGTGGCCGTCCACCCACTGGATGTAGCGGCGGCGCACCTCGAACCACTTCTGCATGTCGGGCACGAACACCTCGCGCGCGTCAGATGCGTACGGCATCAGCTCCGATGCGGGCAGGCCGGCGTAGGCATCGACAAAGTCGGTGTTGTCGCTCGACATCTGCTCCTTGTCGAAGTCGTCGCCGGCCAGCTTCAGGTGGCCCTCGGCCTCCCAGCCGAACAACTGGCGGTAGTAGCGGTTGGCGAACAGCAGCTCGGCCTTGTCGGTGGCCAGCACCGACACCGCGGCGTCCAGGCTTTCCAGCACCGTGGTGAAGCGGTCGTGCGCGGCGGCCAGTTCCTCGCGGGCGCGCTTGGGCTCGGTGATGTCCGTCATCGAACTCATCCAGCCCGTGTGGCGGCCGCGGCTGTCCACCAGCGGCGAGACGTACATCCGCGCAAAGAAGCTGCTGCCGTCGCGACGCATCACGCGCATCTCGTAGCCGGTGGCGGGGGACTTGCCCTGCAGCGTCAGGTCGATCTGCTTCTGCATCTCCTGCTGGTCGTTCGGCGGCCAGTAGGGGAAGGGCGGGATGCGGCCGACCAGCTCGGTCTCGGCCCAGCCCGTCATGCGGCAGAACGCCGGGTTCACGTAGGTGATGCGGCCGTTCAGGTCCAGCGCGCGCAGGCCGATCAGCATCGAGTTTTCCATCGCGCGCCGGAACGACGTCTCGGCCAGCAGCGCGCGCTGGGCCTCGGAGCGGCGGCTCGTGTGCCGCCACATGCTCCAGAGGCTCCAGAGCAGGAAGCACGACAGCCCCACCACCAGCCACAGCAGCATGTTGTTGGGCAGGTTCGACGGCGGCGGATAGGCGTCGGCCCGCAGCGACAGCGAATGGCCGGGCGGGTCCAGCAGCACCTCGTACGACAGCGCGTTGCCCGGCACCGGGCGCACCGACGTGCTGGCGCGCGTCTGGTTGTTCTTGTCGATCAGCGAGAAGCGGTAGCGCTCGGTCAGCTCGGGCGGCAGCAGGTGCGTCAGGATGCCGTTGATCGAATAGAGCGCGCCCAGGGTGCCCAGGAACTCGTTGTCGCGCACGATCGGCACTTCCATCAGCATGAAGCTGTCGCCGCGGTCGTTGGTCAGCGGGCGCGAGTAGACCACGCGCTGGGTCTCGCGCGCGGCGTCGAAGGTGTCCAGCACCTCGGGTTCCAGCGGCTTGTCCACGGTCTCGCGCAGCCGCCCGGCGAACTCGGACGTCGACGGCAGCGACCAGCGCCCGCGCTTGGTGGCATCGAGCCAGTTGATGAAGACGATCTCGGGGTTCTCGCGCAGGATTTCCTGCGCGGCGGTGCGGTAGGCGCCCTGGTCCAGCTGCGCGGCGGCGATGTCGCGCGCCAGCGAGGCCATCTGGTCCTGGTTGCTCAGCAGCGACAGCCGCACGCGCTGCTGCGCCCAGGCAGCGTCGCGGTACAGCGCGTCGCGCTGCTGCTGGCGCTCGGTCTCGTGCAGCGACCAGAGGATCACCCCCATCGCCACCGTAAACAGCACGATGGCCACCAGCGGGATGAACATGAACCAGCTGGTTGCCACAAGGTTGCGCCAGCGCATGATCCAGAGCCGGCGCGGCGGGGCGGCCAGCGGCTCCATCGCGTCGGGATGGTCGACGTGATCGGCCGGGTCGCCGTGGTCGGGGTGGTCGGCGTGGTCGGGGTGCGCATCGCCGTGACGGGCCGATGCCACGCCGGGCGGCACCTCGTGGGAGGCGTCGCCGACCGTGCCGGCGGAGCCCGGGGGCAGGATGGCCGTGCGCAGGCCGGAGAGGATTCGTTCGAAGAACTGCATAAGGGATTGACGGTCGACCGGCCAGTGTATCGGCTTTATTGCAGTGCGTCGCTTGGGGAAAGCGCCTATCCGGCACAAGCCGGGGCGCGGCGCCCGGCGACCCGCCAGCCCGCGCCACCGGGCGGATTCTGGTGCACTGCGGCAATATTTCACATTATAAGAAAGGACTTCGTAATCTGAAAATTTAGCTTGTCAGCGGTTGCTGTGCTTCCATAGAATCGCTTCGACCGAACAAATGCGGGCGCCAGCCATGCGCTTGAGCTTGAGGATCCGGGCGATGCGACCCGACAAGAAAGATCCCCGTCCTGGACCGTACACCGATGCCAGGGCAGGAAGGCAAGGCTTTCGCCGCGACGTCAACACCGTCAGACCGGCCGACCGATAACCGCCCCACCGGGCGGCCGCCGGGGCAGGAATTTACCCAGGAGACAGTCATGTCCGCTGTACCAGAGCAGATCCTCGGCGCCAGCAGCGCCAACGACGCAGATCCCCAGGAAACGCACGAATGGCTGGATGCCCTGCAGGGCGTCCTGAACGCGGAAGGCGCCGAACGCGCAGCCTTCCTGATCGACAAGCAGATCGAATACGCGCGCGTGAATGGCGTGACGCAGCCGTTCCACGCCGAGACCCCGTACATCAACACCATCCCGGTGGAGCAGCAGGCCCGCATCCCCGGCGACCAGGACATCGAGCACCGCATCCGCTCGTACACGCGCTGGAACGCCATGGCCATGGTGCTGCGCGCCAACAAGCACACCAACGTCGGCGGCCACATCTCGTCGTTCGCCTCGGCGGCCACGCTCTATGACGTGGGCTACAACCACTTCTGGCGCGCCCCGTCGGAACAGAGCGGCGGCGACCTGGTCTTCGTGCAGGGCCACTCGGCTCCGGGCGTCTACTCGCGCGCGTTCCTGCTGGGCCGCCTGACGACCGAGCAGCTCGACAACTTCCGTCAGGAAGTGGACGGCAAGGGCATCTCGTCGTACCCGCACCCGTGGCTGATGCCGGACTTCTGGCAGTTCCCGACCGTGTCGATGGGCCTGGGCCCAATCATGGCCATCTACCAGGCCCGCTTCATGAAGTACCTGGACAGCCGCGGCCTGGCCAAGGCCGGCGACCGCAAGGTCTGGGCGTTCCTGGGCGACGGCGAGACCGACGAGCCGGAATCGCTGGGCGCAATCGGCATGGCCGGCCGCGAGAAGCTGGACAACCTCGTCTTCGTGATCAACTGCAACCTGCAGCGCCTGGACGGCCCGGTGCGCGGCAACGGCAAGATCATCCAGGAACTGGAATCGGAATTCCGCGGTTCGGGCTGGAACGTGATCAAGGTGGTCTGGGGCAGCCGCTGGGACCAGCTTCTGGCGCGCGACACCAAGGGCCTGCTGATGAAGCGGATGATGGAGGCCGTGGACGGCGAGTACCAGACCTTCAAGGCCAAGGACGGCGCCTACGTGCGCGAGCACTTCTTCAACACGCCGGAACTGAAGGCCATGGTGGCCGACTGGTCCGACGACGACATCTGGCGCCTGAACCGTGGCGGCCATGATCCGCACAAGGTCTACGCCGCGTACAAGGCCGCCAGCGAGCACAAGGGCCAGCCGACGCTGATCCTGGCCAAGACGATCAAGGGCTATGGCATGGGCGACGCCGGCCAGGCCATGAACGTGGCCCACCAGCAGAAGAAGATGCCGGTGGACGCCATCCGCGCGTTCCGCGACCAGTTCAGCATTCCGGTGCCGGACGAGAAGCTGGAGGAAGTGCCGTACCTGACCTTCGAGGAAGGCTCGAAGGAACTGGAATACATGCGCCAGGCGCGCATGAACCTGGGTGGCTACCTGCCTACCCGCCGCCAGAAGGCCGAGGCGCTGAAGGTGCCCGAGCTGTCGGCGTTCGACGCGCTGCTCAAGGCCACCGGCGAAGGCCGCGAGGTGTCCACGACCATGGCGTTCGTGCGGATCCTGAACACGCTGCTCAAGGACAAGCAGATCGGCAAGCACGTGGTGCCCATCGTGCCCGACGAGTCGCGCACGTTCGGCATGGAAGGCCTGTTCCGCCAGGTCGGCATCTGGAACCAGGAAGGCCAGAAGTACGTGCCCGAAGACCATGACCAGCTCATGTTCTACAAGGAATCGCAGACGGGCCAGGTGCTGCAGGAAGGCATCAACGAAGCCGGCGCCATGTGCGACTGGATTGCCGCCGCCACGTCGTACTCGACGCACGGCGTGCAGATGATCCCGTTCTATATCTATTACTCGATGTTCGGCATCCAGCGGATCGGCGACCTGTGCTGGGCCGCCGCCGACATGCGCTCGCGCGGCTTCCTGCTGGGTGGCACGTCGGGCCGCACGACGCTGAACGGCGAGGGCCTGCAGCACGAGGACGGCCACTCGCACGTGTTCCACGCCGCCATCCCGAACTGCATCTCGTACGACCCGACGTTCCAGTACGAGCTGGCCGTGATCATGCAGGACGGCCTGCGCCGCATGTACGCCGAGCAGGAAGACGTGTACTACTACCTGACGGTGATGAACGAGAACTACGAGCATCCGGAAATGCCGGCTGGCGTGGAACGCGACATCGTCAAGGGCATGTACCAGTTCCGCAAGGGCGTGGAGAACAGCAACGCGCCGCGCGTGCAGCTGCTGGGCTCGGGCACCATCTTCCGCGAGGTGATCGCCGCCGCCGACATGCTCAAGAAGGACTGGGGCGTGGAATCGGACATCTGGAGCTGCCCGAGCTTCACCGAGCTGGCCCGCGAAGGCCAGGCCACGGAGCGCTACAACCTGCTGCACCCGACCGAGACGCCGCGCGAATCGTTCGTCGCCCAGAAGCTCAAGGGCGTGCGCGGCCCGGTGATCGCGTCGACCGACTACATCCGCGCCTTCGCCGAGCAGATCCGTCCGTTCGTGCCGCGCCGCTACGTGGTGCTGGGCACCGACGGCTTCGGCCGCTCGGATACGCGCGAGAAGCTGCGCCACTTCTTCGAAGTGGACCGCAACTGGGTGACGGTGGCCGCGCTGAAGGCGCTGGCCGACGAGGGTGCGATCGGCCGCGAGAAGGTGGCCGAGGCGATCAAGAAGTACAACCTCGACCCGAACAAGCCGAACCCGATGTCGGTCTGACCCCGGACTTGCACGACTGAACCCCCGCAGCACGGCGCCCCGCCGCGCCGCGGGCGCCCCCGGCTGGTCCGGCGGCGCCCGGCGGCGCAGGTGATGCGCGGCAGCGTGACAGATGCGTGCGGCGAGAGTAACCTCGCCGATTGCGTTTGCCGCGTTGCGCGTAACGGACCACGGTGCCGGCTGCCCAGGAGAGACACTGAATGAGTCAAGCGATTGAAATCAAGGTGCCGGACATCGGCGACTACGACGCCGTTCCCGTCATCGAAGTGCATGTGAAGCCGGGCGACCAGATCAACGCGGAAGACGCGCTGGTCACGCTGGAATCGGACAAGGCCACCATGGACGTGCCGTCGCCGCAGGCCGGCACGGTCAAGGAAGTGAAGATCAAGGTCGGCGACAACGTGGCCGAGGGCTCCGTGCTGGTAATGCTGGAACCGGCCGGCGCCGCCGCGTCGGCACCGGCGCCCGCACCGGCTCCGGCCGCCGCCGCACCGGCCCCGGCGCCCGCAGCCTCTGCGCCGGCCCCCGCGGCCGCCCCGGCACCCGCCCCGGCTCCGGCCGGCGGTGGCACCGTCGAGGTCAAGGTGCCGGACATCGGCGACTACGACGCCGTGCCGGTGATCGAAGTCCACGTCAAGGCCGGCGACACGATCAACGCCGAGGACGCGCTGGTCACGCTGGAATCCGACAAGGCCACGATGGACGTGCCGGCCCCGCAGGGCGGCACGGTCAAGGAAGTGAAGGTCAAGGTCGGCGACAACGTCGCCGAAGGCACGCTGATCCTGATCCTCGAAGCCGCCGGTGGCGCGGCCGCCGCCGCACCGGCCGCCTCGGCGCCGGCTCCGGCCGCTGCACCGGCACCGGCACCCGCTGCCGCCGCGCCGTCGCCCGCACCGACCCCGGCCGCCGCCCCGGCGCCCGCCGCCGCGCAGGGCGTGACTGGCAAGGCCGCCCACGCCAGCCCGTCGGTACGCAAGTTCGCGCGCGAACTGGGCGTGGACGTGTCGCGCGTGCCCGGCACCGGCCCCAAGGGCCGTATCACGCAGCAGGACGTGCAGGGCTTCGTCAAGGGCGTGATGTCGGGCCAGACCGCTGCCCCGGCCGCCGCTGCCGCCGCCGGCGGTTCGGGCGCCGGCCTGGACCTGCTGCCGTGGCCGAAGGTCGATTTCACGCGCTTCGGCGAGGTGGAATCCAAGCCGCTGTCGCGCATCAAGAAGATCTCGGGTGCCAACCTGCACCGCAACTGGGTCATGATCCCGCACGTCACGAACTGCGACGAGGCGGACATCACCGAGCTGGAAGCATTCCGCGTGCAGCTGAACAAGGAAAACGAGAAGGCCGGCATCAAGGTGACGATGCTGGCGTTCATGATCAAGGCCACCGTGGCGGCGCTGAAGAAGTTCCCGAACTTCAATGCCTCGCTGGACGGCGACAACCTGGTGCTGAAGAAGTACTTCAACATCGGCTTTGCCGCTGACACGCCGAACGGCCTGGTCGTGCCGGTGATCAAGGACGCCGACAAGAAGGGCGTGCTGGAGATCAGCCAGGAAATGGGCGAGCTGGCCAAGCTGGCCCGCGACGGCAAGCTGAAGCCGGACCAGATGCAGGGCGGCTGCTTCTCGATCTCGTCGCTGGGCGGCATCGGCGGCACGTACTTCACGCCGATCATCAACGCGCCGGAAGTGGCCATCATGGGCGTGTGCAAGTCGTACATGAAGCCGGTGTGGGACGGCAAGCAGTTCGCGCCGCGCCTGACGCTGCCGCTGTCGCTGTCGTGGGACCACCGCGTGATCGACGGCGCCGAGGCCGCGCGCTTCAACACGTACTTTGCGGCACTGCTGGCAGACTTCCGCCGCATCCTGCTCTAAGTACCTGGGCGGTCCGCCGGGCTTCCGGCTGACCGCCGATTCGATTCGAGGGGCGAGCCATGACGACCTGCGTTGTCGTACGTAAGGGTGACGAGGTAGCGATTGCGGCCGATGCGCTGGTGACGTTCGGCGATACGCGGCTGTCGCGTGCCTACGAGCGCAACCAGAAGGTGATTCCCGTGGGCGAGAGCTTTGTCGCGCTGGCGGGCACCACGGCGCATTTCCCGGTCATGCGCGCGCTGCTGACGGGCATGGGCGACGAATGCCGGCTGCTGACGCGCGACGACGTGTTCCGGACCTTCCTGAAGGTGCATGAACGGCTCAAGACCGAGTACTTCATCAACACCAAGGAAGACGACGACGACCCGTACGAGTCTTCGCAGATCGTCTGCCTGATCGCCAACCCGGGCGGCATCTTTGGCGTCTATTCCTACCGCGAGGTGTTCTCGTTCGACCGTTTCTGGGGCATCGGCTCGGGCCGCAACTATGCGCTCGGGGCCATGCACGCGGTCTACGACCGGTCCGACCTGGGCGCGGGCGACATCGCGCGGATCGGCGTGGATGCCGGGATCGAGTTCGACAAGAGCTCGGCCGGCCCGATCGACGTGCATACGGTACAGCTCCTTGGCAGCATCCAGGCGGCGCCCCAGGAACCCGGCGACGCGGCAACCAACAAAGACGACGCGGCCTGACCCCCACGGCGGGCGGGGCGCGCATCCAGGAGGAAAAGCATGAGTGTGATCGAAGTCAAGGTGCCGGATATCGGCGATTTCGACGCGGTGGAAGTGATTGAGGTGCTGGTCAAGGCCGGCGACACGGTCGAGGAAGAGCAGTCGCTGATCGTGCTGGAGTCCGACAAGGCCAGCATGGACGTGCCGTCGTCGGCCGCCGGCAAGGTGGTGGACGTCAAGGTAAAGGTGGGCGACAAGGTTGCCAAGGGCACCGTGATCTGCACGGTGGAAGGCGGCGCGGCGGCAGCAGCCGCGCCGGCTCCGGCTCCTGCATCGGCCCCGGCCCCGGCGCCGGCGCCGGCGGCAGCGCCGTCCCCCGCAGCGGCCCCGGCCCCCACGGCCGCCCGGCACGGCGGCAGCGCCGACATCCAGTGCGACATGCTCGTGCTGGGCGCCGGCCCCGGCGGCTACTCGGCGGCCTTCCGCTCGGCCGACCTGGGCATGAACACGGTGCTGGTGGAGCGCTACGGCACGCTGGGCGGCGTCTGCCTGAACGTGGGCTGCATCCCGTCGAAGGCGCTGCTGCACAACGCGGCCGTGATCGACGAGGCCAAGGCGCTGGCCGCGCACGGCATCCTGTTCGGCGAAGCCAAGATCGACCTGGACGGCCTGCGCCACTACAAGGAAACCGTGGTCGGCAAGCTGACCGGCGGCCTGGCCGGCATGGCCAAGGCGCGCAAGGTGCAGGTGGTGCGCGGCGTGGGGACGTTCCTGGACCCGAATCACCTGGAAGTGCAGGAAACCGAGGGCGACGGCAAGGCCACCAATGGCAAGAAGACCGTGATCCGCTTTGAAAAGGCGATCATCGCGGCCGGCAGCCAGGCCGTGAAGCTGCCGTTCATCCCCGAAGATCCGCGCATCTTCGATTCGACCGGCGCGCTGGAACTGCGCGACATCCCGAACAAGATGCTGGTCATCGGCGGCGGCATCATCGGCCTGGAAATGGCCACGGTGTACAGCACGCTGGGCGCGCGCATCGACGTGGTGGAAATGCTCGATGGCCTGATGCAGGGCGCCGACCGCGACCTGGTGAAGGTCTGGGACAAGATGAACAAGCATCGCTTTGACAACGTGATGCTGAAGACCAAGACGGTGGGCGTGGAAGCCAAGCCGGACGGCATCTACGTCAAGTTCGAAGGCGAGGGCGCCCCGGCCGAGCCGGTGCGCTACGACGCGGTGCTGGTGTCCGTGGGCCGCACGCCGAACGGCAAGAAGATCGGCGCCGAGAAGGCCGGCGTGGCCGTGACCGACCGTGGCTTCATCGACGTTGACAAGCAGATGCGGACCAACGTGCCGCACATCTTCGCCATTGGCGATATCGTCGGCCAGCCCATGCTGGCGCACAAGGCCGTGCACGAGGCCCACGTGGCCGCCGAAGCCGCCCACGGCGAGAAGGCATACTTCGACGTCAAGCAGATTCCGTCGGTGGCCTACACCGATCCGGAAGTGGCCTGGGCGGGCCTGACCGAGGACCAGTGCAAGCAGCAGGGCATCAAGTACGGCAAGGGCGTGTTCCCGTGGGCCGCGTCGGGCCGAGCCATCGCCAACGGCCGAGACGAAGGCTTCACCAAGCTGATCTTCGACGAGGAAACGCACCGGATCATCGGCGGCGGCATCGTCGGCACCCACGCGGGCGACCTGATCAGCGAAGTCTGCCTGGCCATCGAGATGGGCGCGGATGCGGTGGATATTGGCAAGACCATCCACCCGCACCCGACGCTCGGCGAGTCGATCGGCATGGCTGCGGAGATCTACGAAGGGGTGTGCACGGACGTGCCGCCGCCGCGCAAGCGCTGAGTTTGGCTGTTGAATGAGAGAAACCCGCCGAGAGGCGGGTTTTTCTTTCTTAGTACTGATATGTCATCTGCAGGCCTGCAGTCAGTCCGGCCGTATGCAGATGCTCTGGCTTATAAACCGGCGTTCCGACAAACGCGTCATACGACAGACTACCGAGTCTCGATCCGCCCAGCCCTCCGCGTAGGCCGATCACGGCGCCCGCCAGTTGTTTTCCAACCTGATTTTTCGTGGCTGGCCCAGCAACCCGGCCATAATCCAGCCCCGCGTATATGGATTGCCCTGAGGTCCCCAACGGAAGCTGCAGTTCATTGCGCCAGTAGAATCCTTGTTCGCCCGCCAGCATGCTTTCCCCGTCGAATCCCCGCACGGTATATCGGCTGCCAATGGTCAGGTCGTCGACGTAATACAGGCGGTCGTTGGTGTACTGTCCGCGCACCGTCGTGACGTAACGTATAGGCTGATCTGCCAGCTTGAATGGCACGGAGAGGTTCGCGTCGATCACCACCATCCGGTAGCGCCACGTCGCCCCGCCTTCGGCTGCCAGCCGGTCATCCTGCGCGCCAAAAGCCCCGATGCCCTGGCGGTATGAAACCGTGGCGTCGAGCTGGGACCGACCGAAATAATGCCTGTCCGTGATGCCGAGTTCCAGGATCGTATTGTTCCGGCGCTGATTGGGAAGTTCGGAATCCGCGATAAAACTCCGACCGAAGCGGCGCGTCAATCGCATCTGCACCCCCAGCACATCGTTCTGGCTGCGGCGCAGCACCCGATGAAGCTTCAGGTCGACATTCTCGGATTTTCCGCTGGAAACAAACGTCTGGTTGACGCCGGCGATTTGCTGATAATAGTTGCTGCTCGATGCGGATAGAGTCGCGGTCCAGTAACCCCATGGAATCGCGTAGAAAGTATTCCAGCCACGGGTGCCATATTCCTTGTCATCGACCATCACATCCTGACTGAAGCCGACATTAAGAATATCGCTCAGACCCAGCGGGTTATCGATGCCCAGACTCAGATTTCCCTGCCATTTGCCCGTGGAACGCGATCCCGAATTATCGACCGATGCCACCAACGTCCACGGCTTGCCGCGCTTGACCGTGATGACCACGTCGCTGATACCCGGTACCGGCGTCGGCATGATCTGCATGTCAACGTCCTGACTGGCGACGCGCTTCATCTGCTCCAACCCCTGCTCCAGATCGCGCAGATTCAGCAGTTCCCCGGCCGAGGTCGGAAACGCCGCCTTCCATGTCCCCCAAACATCGGCCTCACTGAATCGAATTTCCCCGATCACGCCGGGAATCAGGGCCAGCTTCAACGTACCAGACGTCAGATCCTGCCCGGGCACCAGCACCCGCGTGGTCACATAACCGCGCGAAAGAATCGCCTGGGAGAGCCCCTTGACCAGCGTCCCGACGCCCTGACCGCCAACGCATTCGCCCCGGTAATGGTCAAGCCAGGCGCGTGCGAAGGCGAATGGGTCCATCGGCAAGGCCGAGGCACCGCTGGCCTGCAGGTCGGCCGGGAGGTCGGCTGGCACTTCAAGAACGAAACGCTGGATGGGAAAGCAGGGGGCCTCTTTCGAGAGCGGCGGAAACACCGCCTGCTCGGCGGCAGGGGCCAGCACTGCCGGGGCTTCCACGGCGGCACTACGCTCCCGCGCTTCCTGCTGTTGGCGATTACGCTGCTCCTGCTCGGCGTTGTTCAGGGCTGCGGCTTGGCGGGGAGTTGGAGATGTCTGCGCCATCGAGACGGATGGCACGCTCAAAAAACCGACCGCAAGCGCGGCGGCGGTGGCGAATTGGGAAGGTGTTGAAAACATCGGCGTTGGAGAGGCCAGAGGGGGGCGTCCGGGCCGGTTGGAATTAATAAGTTGATTTCGGAAGCGGGTTGTATGGTGCTGATAGCACTATGGTCCTCGTGCATCGGCATCTTGTGTGAACCCAGAATAACATCCACGGTAAATATACGACCATCAGGATGGTTTGTGCAAAGGGTGAATCGAATATCCTAAAGGAGATGAAATACGAGAAAAAAAGACGATGGAGACGGCGATAAGTATTTTTCTTGATCGCAAGAATTTCTTTAGGCTGTCGTCGTCGAAATGCATATCACCTACTCTTATAATAAAATTCAAGGAGATTGATTTTGCCCTCCAATCCAATGCCATAGGTGGGATTCGCACCAATCGCCCCCTTCGATTTCCCGGCGCACTCAATCTTGCTCCCAATAGTTTTTTCTCGAGGGGGGATCCGGCTCCCCTCTTTCTCTTCGTCGTAATGCTCGAATATCCTTGATGAAGTGATAATTTACGAGCATGAAAGCCGCTATATAGATGATGGATGCAGAGATAAATGGCTTCCATCCCGTATTGCGGTAGGCGGCATAGGTCACGCACATAACTATTAGAATTGCGACGCCAGCGTATCCACAAATTAATCTTATGTAGATTTTTTTTCTCTCATCGTATGGATTCATTTTTTATCCGTATTTTCGTTTGCTCCGCGGCCGCGTCCTTGAGCTTGCTGCCGGCGATGTCGCCCACTGACTTGGCCACGGCCTCGCCAGCCGCCTGGGCGGCCGACATCATGTCGGCCTGCCTGAAATCTGCGTACTGCATAGAGCGGAAACAAAATCAATTGTAAATATTGCTATAATGCAAATTATTTTTTGGGCCGGAATAAATGGCTTGGAGTCGTTCTTGTTTCCTTTGGAGGTAGTCTTTTGTGCTGTTATCTCCGCCTAGGTACAAGATACAAAGTCCATATAAAGGCCATTATGGCGCCAGCCATGACGCCTTTCTTTATATTTGGCCACGTATGCTCATTTATTGAATTTTGCCAGGGTGCGGCTGACAATAGAAATTGACTTAGTGAGGGTAGTTTTCCCGTGGAACATTGATAAATAATGCCGCACCAATTTTTTGTACTTAAGAAGATTGCATTAAGTAATGGAACGATGAAAATATCGAATGCTAAAATAAGTGCAATCATTGTGACGGAGAATAAAAGCACAAGCTGTATGCCCTGGCCGATCCAGTGTCGGAATTGCGGATTCATTTTTTGCAGCCCCTCGATAAGATTCTTTGCGCTGTTCCCTGTGCGTTCCTGTTCGATAGTAGATCCCGCACCCCAGCGATGCCAGGTATTGGGCTGGGTGCATTCCATTTGGAGATTCCGTAACCGAGGTCTATTCAATCTGGTCTGAACGGATCCAAGTCACCCTTGATGTGGGCGAAGGGCTTCGCAATACCTTGCCCTGCAAAATACCCTGCTATCGTTCCGGCGGCAGCGCCGCCGATACTATGTTCACCATCCTCTTGTTCCGGTTTCTAAGGATTTTTTGCGTGGTCCGTGGAGGCTCCTGTGTCAATGCTCGCTAAGATTCATCCTTTATCCTTTCAGTTCGGATTCATTGACATCTAGCGCGGGGATCGGCTGGGTATTTCATGTTAATATATCCGTGACCATTGATTTCAGATGGTGGTTCGATTATGGAAGCTGAGGCGCCTTGCTTGCACATGAAAATAATTCCAGTGGCGATGGCCGCCCGTTTCCAACCCAATCCATCGAGAAGCGTTACGTAACTTGGCGTTCCGCTTTGTGTCCAAGAAGCAGGGGTTATTTCCAGTGAGAGAATCGCACTACCCACTTTAGTTTTGCGGTCATCGTCAAAGCTTGCAACGTTGCTGACTTGTTTTCTAAGTATGCTCATATCCACTCGGAGCATTTCTCGCGCTTTCCTTATTTGTCCAATCGAAGGCCCCGATAGACACGAATGCACGAGGCCTATCGCTATAGCCGTAAGGAAGGGAATTAAGAGTGCAAAGTTTTTATTATTCCCCGGCTTTTTCCAATTGGCTTGCTAACCCCCGTGCCTAGTGAAATACCTGGTGATCCAAAGCCAAGTTCCAGTGCATAGCTGCCACCAATTGACTTATTTACGTTCAAACAAACACCGAAGCAGCCGCCCCCTACATATGAAGCGCCATCCAGGAATCTATCGGTGGCCTCTGCAGGGTCGCCTTTTTTATTGAAAATGAACCCCCACACGAAACTTCCAGACGGGGCTAAGGGAACGGCTCCCCCGGCGCCCAAATATGGCTGGTGCTCCGGGGTTAGCGAACCGCTCTCGTTTCCATGCAGAAATGGATTGTTATATTCAGTGGGTGTTGCGCTGAACATTGAACCCGCGAACTGGCCGATAAACTCTATCGGCAGCAGTTCACCGGAAAGTCCTTTACTTGCCATGCCGTCAACAAGGCGATATCCGGACGCCAGCAGCATACTCTGAGCCTGCTCTTCCGTGATCTCCCTACCAGCCCGCTCCGCATAAAACTCCGCAAACTCCTTGGCATTTTCCTTCGCCCACTCGCGTTCATCCGGATGCAACTGCCGATTAAACCGATCTTCATCCTGATGGGTCATCTTTATTTGTCGGATCACTAACGTTTGGTGTCAAAAGTAGAGCTTAGAGGGTTGCCTTACTTCGAGTGTCGTTTTATCGACTGAGCTATGCCGATTTCAGGTTTATTTGCGTGACGGCGCGTGAAGTAAAGACCAGGCCAATCCACCCAATATTCCTACTCCCACCCATTTCTTGAGGCTGAGCCAGATTTTGATGTCTGTTATATCCGTCCACGTAGAGCTAGACGTCATCACTTGCATCAGCGTTGGCATCCCACGCACTTGGCATGCGGAAACGATTCCGCACCATTGAGGTGAGTTATGGAAGAGGGCAATTAAAAAAGGAACGAAAGCAAACTTTATTACTACGACAAGTCCGAAAAAGCATGCGGTAAATATCGCCGTGACGCATAAAATATTGTGCAAGAGAGCGTATGTGGCTCGTGTCATTTTCGTGCTCTTTCAAACTGATTTTTTGCTTCGTTCCCCAATAGTTCCTGCGTTATGGTGGATCCAAATCCGCCGAAGATCCCCGGGATGGGGCTGGGTGCATTCCACTTTGTGATTCCAAAACCTATGTCGATCCAGTCCGGCGTAGACCAACCGTGAGGCGGATAGAATCTAGCGGAAGAAGATGTAGCTACTTTCCCTGCGCTATATCCACCAACTGTACCTAGGGCCGCAGCACCCAAACTGCTGTTTGGATTTTCACCTTTGATGCTTGAGCTAGTGAGGGCGCCACCGACATTAGTGAACAATGAGGAGCTAAGCCCCGATCCTGTCGCAATGAATCCCGCTGCTGTGGCTGTAGCAACATCAATCCATTCCGGTTTGCCGGATTGAGCCAGGTAGTTCACGGTCCCGCTCAAGCCGCCGCCCAGTAGCTTAGTACCAATTGCCGTTCGGGTTCCGCCCGTCAGATACCCCAATCCGACCATCCCTGCCCCAGCTATGGCCGTCCCCACCGGGTCCTTCACGATATTGGACGTGACAAGGTCGTTATACGTTTGGCCAGAGCCCAACCGAGATTGCCCTCGATCATACCCAGCCTGATTGGCGGGTATAAGCTCACGATTGAAATCGTGGTTTGCATATTCAGCTTCGGTCGAGCCGTTGCAATTCAGATTCTGGCATCCCACGATTTTACGGACGTCATAATCATGCTTGCCGCCTGCGGCGTCGGCTGTGCGCTCGTCCGAGTTTCGAAGAATTTCGGCCACGATTCGGCCCTCGGCTTCATCTACTGAGATACCAAGCTTCTCGGCCACCAGCTTCGCGTTTTTCTTGGCTAGGTCGTATTCGCTCTGATGCAACTGCCGATTAAACCGATCCACATTCGCCCCAGTCGCCGCCCCGGACCCACCACCAACAGCCGCCCCGATCCCCCCAGCCAGCACGTTCGCCGCCAGATTCCCAATCGCTTCATCCAAACCGGCATTCCCACTGCGAACGCCATCCGCCACCGACTGTCCCAGCGAAGCCAGCTTCCCAGCTGCGAGCGAGGAAGCCCCTGCGCCCACCGCCCCGGCCAGCGCATTCCCACCTCCCAACCCGGCGATCATCGCCCCGCCGGCGGCGTGGAGGGCGGCGCGGTAGTCGCCGCCTTCCTTCCAGCCTTCGACATCGGCGGTGGCTTTGGCCAGTCCGGCGCGGTTTTCCTCGCTGGGGTCGGCGTCGAAGGCTTGTTGCGCTTTCTTTTGCTCCGCGGCCGCGTCCTTGAGCTTGCTGCCGGCGATGTCGCCCACTGACTTGGCCACGGCCTCGCCAGCCGCCTGGGCGGCCGACATCATGTCGGCCTGCTTGTTGAGCAGGCTGTTGAGGTCCGGGCCTTTGCCCACGCCCGAGTTGGTATCGGTCGTATCGCGGTTGAGGGTTGCCACGTCCTGCTGCTGGTTGCCCTGATCGGTAATCTGAAGGGTGCCCTCGGCGACGCCCGATTGGGCCAGCCCGCGCTGGCTGCCGCTCTCGCTCTGGGGAATCATGGGGCTTATCCCGCCAGTATTCTTGCCCGCGGTCTGGCCGGATTTTTCGTCCTTGGCCTTCGGTCCGAAGGTGAAGCCGCCGGCCACCCCGAGCGAGGTGCCCTTGTAGTCGGACTTGTTCTCGATGTCGCTCCAGCTGAGGGTGCCGGTGGTCAGCTTGTTCTTTTCCCTGTCGGCCGTGCTGGCGATGACGGCGCCCTGGAGGTCGGTGTTGCCCTTGACCTGGACATCGAATCCGCCGTCGCCGGCCCGGATGCCGGATTGTTCGGCCACATTGGCGTAGCTGCCGTCAGCCTTGCCCTTCGACGCCGAGAACGAGCCGCTCAGGCCGCCGCCCTGGCTGAAGCTGAGGCCGCCGCCCATGCTCTGTTGCCGCGCCTTGGTTTCCTCGGTGTCCTGGCGGCTGGCGATGGTCAGGTTGCCGCCGATGTTGGCCGCCACCTTGCCGCCGCTGACCACGCCGCCGAGGATGTTGGTGTCGCCACCGGAGACGATCGGCACGGTTTCGCTGCCCGTCACGCGGCTGTTGACCTGCGTGGTGCCGGTAGTGTCGCTGTTGCCTTTGCTCTTCGCGCCCGACACCGACACCCCGAAACCATGTGCGCCATACGACACTCCGATGCTGCCGCTGCTTGATTTGCTCGTGCTGTGGCTCTCGTAGGTGTCCGTGGCGGAGACCACGTTGACCTCGCCCGTGGCCGCCAGCCCCACATGGGCACCCGAGACGCCGGAGCCGATGATGTCGAGGTTGCCGGCCGTCTGGTTGCCGTCGGCGTCAGTGCCCGTGGCGATGAAGACAGCCTTGCCGCCGGCCTGTACGTTCGACCCGGTATGCGTGGTGCTGTCCTGCGTGAGGGTGGTCTTGCTTTTGCTGGTGCCCAGCGAGAGCGTAATCGCGGTGCCCGCCAGACCGCCGCCGCCGGCCAGGCTGTTGACCGCGTCGCCGGCGCCCATGGCCGCGTCGTACGCATCGCGTCCCGCGGCGATACCCCACAGTGCCGATGCCCGGCCATCCTGGCTCTTCGATGCGGAACCGACCTTTTGCCCCGCGTTGATGGCCGAGCCCAGGGCGCCGCCGCTGACGCCGAGCGTCAGGCCAGTTTGCTTGATCTCGTGGGTCTCATCGTGGTGCTCCTTGCCCTTGGCAGCTTCGATCACCACGTCCGCGCCCACCCCTTTGAGGTCCTTGGCAGCGATCAACTGGCTGCCAGTCACCTGCAGCGTGGTCCCGGCCCGCAGGCTGACGTTGCCGTCGGTGCTGCCGACCAGGCCGCCGGTCTGCGTCACTGCACTGTCGTTGTAGGTGTCCTTCTGGTCGCGCGAGCCATAGGAAAGGCCGCCGCCCGTCGCGCCAAGACCTGAGGCCCGGGTGCGCGAGTAGCTGCTGCGCTCGCTCGTGCTCTCGGCGGCGGCGATGGTCAGGTTGCGGCCGGCTTCGAGGCCCAGGTCCTGCGTTGCGGCCACGGTCGATCCGCTGATGGCGAGATCGCGGCCCGCGCTGCCGACGATGGCGTCGCCGGAAACCACCGAGCCCACGGCCACGGTCTCGCGCGAGCTGGTGGTTTTGGTCGTCTCGGATTTCGACATGAAGCCCGACTTCTTCGATTGCGACCAGCTTTGCGATGCGTGCCGTTCGGTGACCGTGCCAATGCCGATGTCGCCGGTGGCCACCAGCGCCACGGCGCCGCCGGGGCTGTCAGCGGTGCCCGTGCTGACCGACGAGCCGAGGATGGCGACGCTGCCGGCCCGCTGCGGGCCGGCGTCCACCGGGGTGATGCCGTTGGCCTGCAGGAACGCGCCCACGGCGGCGGTTTGCCCGGCCCCCAACGTGGCATTGCTGCCCGCCTGGATCGCACTGCCGCGCGCAGTTTCGTCGAACGACGAAGCCGTAGATTGCGACCGCTTGTTGCTGAGCGAGGCGGACTCGCGCGATTGCGTATCCAGCGACGCGGTCACCGTGGCGTCGCGCCCCGCGAGCAGGGTAGCGTTGCCGCCGGCCTCGATGGCCGAGCCGATCAGCGACGCGTCGCGTCCGGCCACGGCCGTCAAGCTGCCGCCGGCCTGCACGTGGCTGCCGACGCCCGTATTGGTCCGCTCCCGCAGGAAGTCGCTGCCACCGTTCGCGCTGGCATCCTGCGTGGTGCCTGTGGTCGCCGTGCCTAGCGTCAGGTCACGGCCGGCGCCGAGCAGGGCGTCCTGACCCGCATTGACGCTGCCGCCTGCCATGTCGATGTCGCGCGCGGCCAGCACGCCGACGCTGTTCGTGGCGGAAATCGATCCCGCCGCGCCCACGCCCGTGGCACTCGCAGTGTTGCCGTTGGCGAGGCTCGTGGTGTTCGTGATCGTGTATGCGGTATTAATCACGTCTCGTCCGGCCGTCACCAGCGTATCGGTGCCGGCGATCCGGCCGCCCAGATTGCGGACGTCTTCCTGAGCCGCCACCAGCGTCGTGCCCACTGCACCAATGGCGCCCTGATTGATCACTTTCGTGCCCACCACGCGCGTGGCGAGGTCGCCGACGATCCGGCCGCTGTTCGCCACGGTCCCGGTGGCCTGCATGCTGACCTGCTTGCCGCTGACCAGCGCACCCGAGCCTTGCAGGTCGACGGTGCTGGCTTGCGCCAGGTAGACCTTGGGCACCAGCACGCTCTGCCGCGTGCCATCGGGCAGCGTCACATCCTGACTGACCATCCACACCATGTCCGAGGTGAGCTGCGACATCTGGTCCGCGGTCAGGCCGATACCGGGGGTCAGGTTCAGCGCGCCGGCATGGGCCACGCCGCTGTCCATCAGCGCCTGGTACTGCGCCAGGTTGTCGTCATGCTCGCCAAGGAAGGTGCGGCCGGTCAGTTGCGTGACCTGATCCCGGATCAGCCTGGCCTCGTAGTGGCCGTCGCCGAGCCGCTTCTGCATCTGCATCGGGTCGAGCCCGAGCTGGCCGAGCATGTAGTCGCTCGAAATGAACTGTGAATACTGCGTGAAGCGCGGATCGGTGGCGATCAGGTAGGTGTCGTCCGGCGCGGTCTGGTGACGATACAGGCCGTTGGTCGGCAATCGCAGGTCCGGCAGGCCCTCGCGCAAGCCGTTGCCGCCGCCATCACCGCCCGTGACGGTCTCGCCCGAGCGGTTCACGGTGGCGATGTCGATGGTCTGTCCGGAGGTCTTGACGGCCTGGTTGGCCGTGGCGATGGCCGGCAGGCTGGCGACGGTCGTCGGCGCCTGGGGTGTGGTGGGGAAGGCGATGTCGTAGAAGCTCTCTCGGCTCCCGCTGCGCTGGTGCCAGTAGAGCGTGGACGTCTCGGTCGTCGTCACGGTCCGTTGCAGGACCGTCCCGATGTCTTGCACCGCCCCGGCGTCGGACACCCGGACCAGATCGCCGCCGGCCGCCATGATCGAGGAATGGTTCAGGATCTTGCCGCCCCGGCTCTGCATCCGGATCGCGCCGCCGGCCTGTATCCTGGCTGGGTCCGACGCACTGACGAGCCGGTCGGTCGCGGTGGTGGTGGTGATGGTCCGGAAAATCTCGTTGTGGTCCGTGCCAATGTGCTGCTGGCGGACTTCGTCGGGCCGGATATGGATTTCCGGGTCGAAGTCGGGCCAGAAGGTGATGCTGTACGTATCGCCGTTGTCGCGGATCTCCTCGAAATACTGGGTGGGATGGGTGGTGAGCGCGCGCGAGCAGACGTAGGTCTCCATGTCGCAGCCCCTTTCCGCATCCTGGCCCCGGAACAGTTCGATGGGAGATTCGAGGAATGTCAGGCTGCGCTTGCCGGTGTCGAGGTTCGCCACGGTCCGTTTGTCTACGGTGATGGTGACCGGCGTGCGTAGTGCGTCGGTCTGCGGCGTGCTGACGCCGGCGTTTTCCGTACCCCAGCGCCAGGCCGGGAAGGTGATGCTTGCGTAGTAGTGCAGGTCCCAGCCCTTCAGCCCTGCCTGCCACAGCTTCAGCTTCTTCGTGGTTGACGTGGGCGTCCCGGCCTCGGTCACGATGCTCGTCCGTGTGTTGCTGATATCGGTGGCTGCAATGTCGATATCGCCCTCGGCCTCGATCGTGGCCGACCGGTTGACCAGTTTGGCCATCTGGTTGACGAGCAGGCCGGTCTCCGCATCCCGTTCGCCATCGCGGGCAATCTGCAGGTCGCCCGCGCTGTAGAGCGTGGCGCCGTCAAGGTTGTGGACCGAATCGGTGGCGTGGACGCGCAGGTTTTTCACCGCGGCCACCAGTGCCGCCGGGCCATGGTTGACCATGATTCCGCCTTGCACCGTGACGTCGTTGCCGATGATCGTGCCGGTGTTGGTGGTCGTGGCACCGTGCGTGCGGACCGTATCGCCTTCGATGCGGCCGGCGTTGGCGAGGGAATGCCCGGCCTCGACGGTAGTCGAGCGGCCCACCATGCCGGCGCCCTCGGCATTGACCACATCGGCGCCTTGCACGGTCAAGCCGCCCACCGCCGCCAGCGTGCCGGTGTTGGTCAGCTTGCCGCTGGCCGAGAGGCGCATGTCTCCGTCGGCGCGCAGCCTGTTGTCGGCATCGTTCTCGTAGTCGCCCAAGACATCGAGCGACAAGTTTCGGCCCGCTGCCATCTCGCCATTGCCCGAGACGGCGCCGGCCACGGTCACGTCCCGGTTGGCCTTGATGGCGCCCTTGAGATTGTCGAGCGAGTCGACGCGAATCGTGACATCGGTGCCGCCGAGCACCTGGCCGCCGGCATTGGCGAACGTGGCGCCGACGTGATCGAGCGTGAAGCGCTTGCCGCCGTAGAGCAGGCCCTTGCGGTTGTCCAGCGCCACCGGCCCCACGAACGACAGGGCGCCTGCCGCCTGTACCGCCCCGTCACGATTGTCGATGCGGGCCGCTGCCATCAAGGCGCTGCCTTGCGTGCCGATCTGTCCGCCCCGGTTCGACACACTGCCCGCCGAGAGGGTCATGTCGCCATTGCTGGCGATTTGGCCCCGATCATTGGTCAGGGCGCCTGCAGCGTTGGCGGAGAGCTTGCCGCCCGCCGTCGCGTTGGCGCCGGTCAAATCGAGATCGCCAGGTCCGGCCCGCAGGTCGAGATTCCCGCCCGCTGCGGTCTGGCTGCCGGCGAGATCGAGCCCCGCGCCTTGGAGTGTTACGTTGCCGCTGGCCTGGTTCTGGCCGGTCGCGGACAACGTCCCGGCGGTGGCCACCACGCTGAGATCCGCCGGAGCGCCGGCCGTGCCGTCCCGGTCCACGCCAGCCGCCAGCGTGCCCGTCGATGCCACGCTGCCGGCGGCAATCGACATCCCGCGTTGCGCTGCCAGCGTGCCGCGGTTCGACAGCGCGCCGCCGGTTTCGATCGAGACATCCTGCATGCCGTAGGTGGTGCCGGTGTGGTCGATCCCGTCGCGGGCGCGGGCCACAACGTTTCCGCTCGCCGACGCCTGGCCGGCCAGCACCAGACGGCCCGCGGAAGTCAGCGTCAGGTCGCCGGCCTGTGCCGCCGCCACGCCGCGCAGCGACACGCCCACGCCATGCTCGGTAGAGGCCAGCAGGATCTTGTTGGCGTACATGCCGCCCAGTTCGGCGACATCGATGCCGGCGGACGGGGCAGGGCCGGCACCCGTGATTGGCGTGGCGGCCAGCGTATCGCGCCTGACCTCGTTGGCGCCGGCCACCACGCCGAGCTGGTTCGCGTATAGCGCGGCGTTGACCTGTACCGCGCGGGCGATCAGGTCGACTTGGTCCACATTGGTGGCATTGAGCCCGTCGCCCTGCACGGCGATCCGACCGCCGGTCACGCGGAACGCGTCGAGGCTGCTGCTGCCGCCGTAGACCGGCGCGCCAGTGGTCAGCGTGGCACGGCTGGTGTTGATGAAGCCGGCGCCGTCCACGAGGATGCCGTTGGGATTGGCCACGATCACCTCGCTGCGCGGCCCGGCCACTTCAAGGTAACCCCGTAGCTGGCTCGGGTTGGCGCTGGTGACCTGGTTGACGATGATCCGGGCCGAGCCGCCCGGCAGCAGGTTGGCGTTGCCGTTGATGAACCCGGCCTGCCGGGTGGCGACGGCGGTCGGCGAGTTGTTGAGGATGACGCCGGACTTCGGCACGTCGAAGCGGCTGTAGTCGTTGATGGATACGCCCGCGCCCGAGGGCCGGGTGATATCGACCTGGGGCAGGCCGTTCGCGGTCTGGCCGATGGTCGGACGGTGCGCGCCCGCGTTCGGGTCGGCCACCACCTGCGCCCAGCCATCCACGGGCAGGCCCGCCGCGATCCAGGCCGAGAGGACCAGTGTTGGCACGGCAAAACGCACGGTGGTGGTGGGGGTGCCGCGCGTGCCGGCCCGGCTGCCTGCCTCCCGGCCCTTGCCCTGGCTTGTGGCGGATTCCTCCACGGCCATGAGCATGCGGCGATGATGGTTGAAGACGAGGCGGTAGCGACTGCGATTCACGATTCGGCCTGGCGCGGATTGCGGGATGGCGCGGACTGTAACCGCCGGGTGCCTGGTCAGGCCTTAACGCATGTCAATGCTGGGCGAGTTGGGTGGGAATGGCGTTTTCGCTATATACATCAACGCCTTATGGGAATTTGCGGGATCTTGATATCGGCGCCATTTATCAATTAACCGCCAAGCATCTCTGGCGTCCACCAATGCCGGGACGAAAAAAAACCGGCGACCTGCTGGCAGGGGCCGGGTTTGAATCGATACCTTTTGGATCGGCACCGAGGAGACAGCGGTACGGTGCGGGCGATAGGGGTGCTGCGGGGGTCGCCGCCGTTGGCGGAGCGTCCTGGTCGACGGGCGGAGAGGGCGCTCTGCCAACGGACCGGCCGGAGCCGGTACGCTGGAGTGTTACAGATGCAGAAGCTTAGGCGGCAGCCGTGGGCTTCTTGGCAGCCGTGCGGGCCGTGGCGCTGGCTTGCTGGGCAGCCTTGGTCGCGGCGGTGGCGGCAGCCTGGAAGTTGCTTTCGGCCATTTCCACAGCCTGCTTCGTGGCCTTCTGGACCGATTCGTAGGCGTTGTTGGCGGCCGAGATGGCCGACTTCACGATGGCGACGGTCGATTCCGAGCCGGCCGGGGCGTTCTTGGCGAAGTTGTCGACCAGGGCCTGCACGTTCTTCGTGCCTTCGGCGAGCTGGGCTTCGGCAACCTTCGTGAACTCGCTCTGGGTTTCCGAAGCGATTTCGTACAGGTGACGCGTGTAGGCCAGGGTCTTCTCGGCAACCGGCTGCACCAGCGAGGCCTGGATGGCCAGCAGTTCCTGGGCATCCTTGGCGGACAGCGCCTTCTTGGCGTTGTCGACGTTCTCGGCAAACGTAGCCTTGACCACTTGCAGGTTCAGCTCGACGAGCTTCTCGACGCCTTCAAAGGCCTTCGAGGTCAGACCGAACAGGGTCTCGAGGTTGGCTTTTTGTGCGGCTGCAACTTGTTCCGGGGTCAGGATCATTGCTGGTCTCCAGTGGTGAACTTCAAGGTCAAGCGTAAAGAAATTAAGCCGCCCAGATGTCAAGGCCATGACTTGAATGTCTGGCCAGCCCGAGCGTACCTTCGTATCCGGCGGCGCCGTCCGGACTGTCGTTGCCGACCGTCCAGCGCTTTGATGCGCCGCAACAATTCCAATTCTAAGAATTCGACGATATGTGTCAAGCGGTTTTTGTGCGTCGCACAAAAAATAGGGGCCGGAAGGGGCCGGGAAAGGCATCGTGAGCCACTATCCGGCGCCAGATCAGGGTTTTTCCTGAGTCGGCAGATGCCATTTCCGGTGGTGCAACGCGAGAAAAACGCCCGTTTCAGGCGGGTACGGACACGCCGGCAGCGGCGGTGCTACCATCGCTGACTGCCCGGTCGGGGAATGGCGCCAGCGCGTCACGCGCCGCCGGGCTTCCCGCGCCTCCCATTCGTTCGATGCAAGCCTTCTACGCCGACCACTTCGTCCTGCCGCTGCCGCCCGGCCATCGCTTCCCCATGCGCAAATACAGCATGCTGCGCGACGCCGTGGTGCACGACGTGCCGGGGCTGGTCCTGCACGAAGCGCCACGCGCCGACGATGCCGCGCTGGCGCTGGCCCATACCGCCGACTACATCGCCGATATCTCCAGCGGCCAGCTCGACGCGGCGCGCCAGCGCGAGATCGGCTTCCCGTGGTCGGCCGAGATGGTCGAGCGTTCGCGCCGGTCGGCCGGTGCGACGATTGCCGCATGCCGCACCGCACTGGCCGAGGGCGTGGCGGTCAACCTGGCCGGCGGCCCCCATCACGCCTATGCCGACAAGGGCGGCGGCTTCTGCGTGTTCAACGACGCCGCCATCGCCGCGCGCCAGCTGCAGCGCGACGGCAACGTGCGCCGCGTGGCCGTGATCGACCTCGACGTCCACCAGGGCAACGGCACGGCGTCCATCCTGCGCGACGACCCCACCGTGTTCACGCTGTCGCTGCATGGCGAGAAGAACTACCCGTTCCGCAAGGAGGCCAGCGATCTCGACGTCGGCCTGCCCGATGGGTGCGACGACGACGGCTATGCGGCCGCGCTGGCTGGTGCGCTCGACACACTGCGCGCCCGCTTTGCGCCCGACCTGCTGATCTACCTGGCCGGCGCCGATCCCCATGAGGACGACCGGCTCGGCCGGCTGCGCCTGACCATGGCGGGGCTGGCCCGGCGCGACACCATGGTGTTCGATTTCGCGCTGTCGCAGCGCCTGCCGATTGCCGTGGCGATGGCCGGCGGCTACGGCAACCAGATCGAGAACACCGTGGCCGTGCACCGGCAAACCGTCATGCTGGCCGCCGGCTATCACGCCCGCTATCGCGCGCTCGACGGCCTGCCGGCCGCATCCGTGGCCGCGGCGGTCTGACGATGGCGTCGCATACATCGCAAAATCCTGGGAACCTTGTGGTTTGCCGTGCGCTCATACGGACCTCCCGTGTGGCTGCGGCGACGCTCATCCCGTCTTCGCTTCCTGCCGACCTGGATCGCATCCGATGAAGCCTGAACCCGATAGCCGAAGCGCGTACGCGCACTTCCAGCCCATCACCACACGCTGGATGGACAACGACGTCTATGGCCACGTCAACAACGTTGTCTACTACAGTTACTTTGATACCGTCGTGAACACGTACCTGATCCGGGAAGGCGTGCTCGACATCGAGCGGGGCGGCACGATCGGGCTCGTCATCGAGATCCAGTGCAACTACTTCTCGTCGCTGAGCTTTCCCGATACGGTTGTGGCGGGCCTGCGCGTGGCGCGGCTTGGCAATTCGAGCGTGCGCTACGAGGTGGGGCTGTTCCGCAACGATGACGACGTGGCGGCCGCGCAGGGGCACTTCGTGCACGTCTACGTGGACCGCGAGACGCGGCGTCCGGTGGCGTTGCCGCCGGCGCTGCGGCAGGCATTGCAGGCGCTGGTCGTCGACCGGCCCGAGGACAACAGACAGCAGGCATGACAGGAGACCCGATGTCGCCCCCAGATGACGCCGCGATTGTCGATCGCGCCATCACCACGCGCCGCTCGGTCCGCGCGTTCCTGGACACCCCGGTGCCGCGCGAGACCATCGAGGCCATCCTGGCCGTGTCGAGCCGGGCGCCGTCCGGTACCAACACCCAGCCTTGGAAGGTCTATGTCCTGTCGGGCGAAGCCAAGGCGCGGTTCTGCGCCGACGTGCTGGCCGCCTACGACGATCCCGAACGCGACGCCAAGTACCGCGAGGAGTATCCGTACTACCCGCGCGAGTGGGTGGACCCGTACCTGTCGCGCCGCCGCAAGCTCGGCTGGGACCTGTACAGCCTGCTGGACATCCGGCGCGAGGACAAGGCGCGGATGCACGAGCAGCACGCGCGCAACTTCCGGTTCTTCGACGCGCCGGTGGGGCTGATCTTCACGATCGACCGGATCATGGAGCAGGGCAGCTGGCTGGACTACGGCATGTTCCTGCAGAGCATCATGGTGGCGGCGCGGGCCCGCGGGCTGGACACCTGCCCGCAGGCGGCGTTCACGCAGTTCCATACGATCATCAAGCAGCACCTGCGGCTGACCGAGGAGGAAATGGTGGTGTGCGGCATGTCGCTCGGCTATGCAGACCCCGACGCGACGGCCAACCAGTTGACGACGGAACGTGAACCGGTCAGCCAGTTCGTGCGTTTCCTCTCCTGATTCACCCGCAGTCGGCGTTTTCCGGTATTAGGATTCCATCATGCAGGCCGTTATGACGTTATCCGGGGCCTGAAGGGTGGGGTGATCCCGGCGCCGCCGGCGCAAAAGTATTGTTGTATTTACGTTAGGCAGGGGATGACTGAAACGTCTCTTTTTCCACATCGTGGAAATGTTTGGCAATCGAACTTTAAAGAGCCGTTGTAAGTCGTTAATCTTGCTAAGAATTTCTTAATTTCCTACACTAGCGCCATTCCGTTTCCGCGCTGAACAGACATGTTCCGGACCGAATCCATGATTTCTCTACGCTTCGGCCTTCCTCGACTGACCGCCTTCGCCACTGCGGCGCTGGTGTCGGTCGCCATGATGGCCGCGCCGGCCACGTACGCAGCGACGAAGTCGACTGCGGCGAAAACGTCGGCGAAAAAGACTCAAAAAGCTGTTAAATCCACCAAAGCGGTTGCTTCTGCCAAGGCGACAGCGTCGCCGCGCAAGGTGATCGTGCTCAAGAACGGCAAGCGCTCCGTCGTGGCGGCCCGCCATGCGGCGCCGGTGCGGGCCGCTTTCGTGCCGGCCAAGCCGTCGCTGGGCGAGGCAATGGGCCTGCGCGATACCGAAGACGCGCTGTCGCTGCGCTCGTCGGTGGCGCTGGTGATGGATCAGAACACCAACGAGGTGCTGTTCCAGAAGAATTCCACGGCCGTGCTGCCGATTGCCTCGATCACCAAGCTGATGACCGCGCTGGTGGTGATGGACGCCCGCCTGCCGATGGACGAGATGCTCACGGTGACCGAGGACGACCGCGACACCGAGAAGCACAGCAGCTCGCGCCTACGCTTTGGCACCACGCTCACGCGCCACGAGATGCTGCTGCTGGCGCTGATGTCGTCGGAGAACCGCGCCGCGTCGGTGCTGGGCCGCAGCTATCCGGGCGGCCTGCCCGCGTTTGTCAGCGCCATGAACAAGAAGGCCCGCGAACTGGGCATGAACGACAGCCACTTCGTCGATTCGAGCGGCCTGTCCAGCAGCAACGTGTCCAGCGCCGTCGATCTGGCGCGCCTGGTCAACGCCGCCTACCGCAACCCGACGATCCGCGAATTCTCGACGCAGCCCGAGCACGAGGTCAGCGTCGCCGGCCGCACGATGCACTACGTCAGCACCAATCGCCTGGTGCGTGGCGGCAGCTGGGAGATCGGCCTGCAGAAGACCGGCTATATCTCGGAAGCCGGCCAGTGCCTCGTGATGCAGACGCGCGTCAACGATCGCAACGTGGTGATGGTGTTCCTGGATTCGGTCGGCAAGCTGTCGCGCTTTGCCGATGCCACGCGGGTGCGCCAATGGCTTGAGCACCAGCCACCGTCGGCAGGGGGCCAGCCGCGCCCTTTTCCGTCTACACCCAATCTTACGCAGGGTCCTAAATCCCCTGCGGCGGTCCTGGCATCGCAGCAGTCGCACGGCACCTGAGCGGTTGCCGTCGCGCATGGAAAACGCGCCGTGGAGCTTGCGCTCCCGGCGCGTTCTTTTTTGGCCGTCTGGCGATGAAGGGCGGCGGCGCGGTCAGGCCGACGGTTCCGGCACGTAGCCCATGCCGCGCGAGATCTGCAGCGCGGTCTCCTTGAGGTTCTGCAGCCAGCTATCCTGCAGCCGGTCGGCCGGCGCCGACAGCGACAGGCCGGCCACCAGCCGCCGCGAATCGTCGTAGATGCCGGCGGCGATGCAGCGCACGCCCAGTTCCAGCTCCTCGTTGTCGCGCGCGTAGCCGTTGGTCCGGACCCAGCTCAGTTCGCGCTCCAGCTTGGCAAGGTCGGTGATCGACGTGCGCGTATGCCCGGCCAGCCCCGTGCGCGTGGCGTAGTTGCGCACGCGCGGGCCTTCGTCGGCGGCCAGGAACAGCTTGCCGACCGAGGTCAGGTGCAGCGGCGCCCGCCCGCCAATGGCGCGCACCACCTGCATGCCCGATCGCTCGCTATAGGCGCGTTCGATATAGACGATCTCGTCGCCCTGGCGCACCGACAGGTTCACGGTCTGCCCGGTCACGCGGTGCAGGGCGCGCATCGGCGCCAGCGCCGCGTCGCGCACCGACAGCCGTGCCTTGACCAGGTTGCCCAGCTCCAGCAGCCGCATGCCAAGGCGGTAGCTGCCGGGGTCGGACCGGTCGACGAAGCGGCACGCCACCATGTCGTTGAGAATCCGGTGGGCGGTGGAAGGGTGCAGGCCGGTGGCCCCCGACAGCTCTTTCAGGCTGACGGGGTCGGCGTGCTGGGCCAGCGCGTCGAGCAGCGTCATCATGCGCTCGATCACCTGGATCGAGGTCTTGCCGGGCGCCTTGTCGGCTTCTGCCATTTCTGCCATGGGAAAATGTTGCCGTGCGGCATATTAAGCGGTTGCCTGATTCTATCTCGCATCGTGAAAATTTCAACGGGTGAAACGTGATTTCCGAGATTTCCTTCGGCCGATACTGCCCGGCAGCGCGCCGTCGATGAGCCACATTTGGCCCGGCCATGAGCAGGATTGCGGCGCCCGGTGCCCGCAGCGGCAGGGTGGCGGGGCATAATTGCGGGGTTTCTGGGTCTGGAAAAGGGAAGTCATGCGAATCGGACTGTTCGCCACCTGTCTGGTGGACCTCATGCGTCCCGACATCGGGTTCTCCGTGCTCAAGCTGCTGGAATCGGCCGGCTACGAGGTGATGGTGCCCGAGGCGCAGACGTGCTGCGGGCAGCCCGCGTACAACTCCGGCGAGCGCACCGTCTCGCGCGACCTGGCCGAGAAATTCCTGCGCGAGTTCGAGATGTTCGACTACGTGGTGGTGCCCTCGGGATCGTGCGGCGGGATGATCCGCCATCACTACCACGACCTGCTGCGCGACGACCCCGAACTCCACGGCCGCTACGAGCGCCTGCGCGAGCGGGTGTTCGAGCTGACCGACTTCCTGGTCAACGTGGCCCGGATCGACACGCTCGACTCCGGCTTTACCGGCCATGTCACCTATCATGATTCGTGCTCGGGCCTGCGCGAACTGGGCGTCAAGCAGCAGCCCCGCGCGCTGCTGGACAAGCTGCCCGGCGTGCAACTGACCGAGATGAAGGACTGCGAGGCGTGCTGCGGGTTTGGCGGCACGTTCTCGGTCAAGTACGGCAACATCTCGACGGCCATCGTCGACGAGAAGTGCGCCAACATCCAGGCCAGCGGCGCCGATGCCGTGGTGCTGGGCGACCTGGGCTGCATGCTCAACATCGAAGGCCGGCTGCGCCGCACCGGCGATTCGCGCACGCGCGTGCTGCATATCGCGCAGGTACTGGCCGGCGACGCCTGACGCGCCAAAAGGAAACCCCCACGATGCAAGTCCACAGCATGGAGTTCAAGGCGCGCGCCGGCCAGAAGCTGGCCGACCAGCGGCTGCAGCAGAACCTCGAGAAACTGTCCACGAAGTTCGTCACGGCCCGCGCCGATGCCATCCGCGACATCGACTTCGACGCCACGCGCGCCGCGCTGAAGGAGCGCCGCAACCGCGCGCTGGAGAACCTGGACGTCTGGCTCGCCACCTTTGAAGATAATGCGACGCAGCGCGGCGCCACGGTGCTGTTCGCCGAATCCACGGCCGACGCGGCGCGGCTGGTGGCCGAGATCGCCCACAAGCATGGCGTGAAGAAGGTCATCAAGAGCAAGTCGATGGTGACCGAGGAGATGCGGCTCAACCAGGTGCTGGGCGAGATGGGCGTGCAGAGCATCGAGACCGACCTGGGCGAGTACATCCTGCAGATCAACGATGCCGAGCCGCCGTCGCACATCATCGCGCCCGTGATCCACAAGGACAAGGACGAGATTGCCGACCTGTTCGCGAAGGTCCACAACAAGCCGCGCCTGACCGACATTCCCGAGATGACGCGCGAGGCCCGCGAGGTGCTGCGCCCCGAGTTCCTGTCGGCCGACATGGGCGTGACCGGCGGCAACTTCATCATCGCCGAGACCGGCTCGGTGGCCGTGGTGACCAACGAAGGCAACGAGGGCATGTGCACGATCATGCCGCGCGTTCATGTGGCCGTGACCGGCATCGAGAAGGTGCTGCCGACGCTGGAAGACCTGGCCACGGTGATGCGGCTGCTGCCGCGCTCGGCCACGGGGCAGGCCATCTCGAACTATTTCTCGATCCTGACCGGCCCACGCGCGCCCGGCGAGCAGGACGGCCCGGAGCATATGTATTTCGTCATCGTCGACGGCGGCCGCAGCGGCCTGATCGGCGGCGAATTCCAGGAAATGCTGCGCTGCATCCGCTGCGGCGCCTGCATGAACCACTGCCCGGTGTACCAGAAGATCGGCGGGCACGCCTATGGCTGGGTCTATCCGGGGCCGATGGGCAGCGTGCTGACGCCGAGCTACGTGGGGCTGGCCAATGCCGTGGACCTGCCGCAGGCTGCGACGATGTGTGGCGAGTGCAACCGGGTGTGTCCGGCATCGATCCCGCTGTCCGACCTGCTGCGCAAGCTGCGCGAGAAGCAGATGGAGCGCCACCTGCGGCCGTGGCAGGAGCGCGTGGCCTTGCAGGCGTGGGGCTACGTGGCGCGCCGCCCGGATCTCTATGCATTCCTGACGCGCATCGGCGCCCGCCTGCTGTCCCGCATGGGCGGGCGCAGCAAGCTGATCGCCAGCCTGCCAATGGCCGGCAAGGGCTGGACCGACACCCGCGACATGCCCGCCCCGGCGGGCCGCACGTTCCGCGAACTCTACAAGGAAAGGAGGGCGCGGTAATGAGCGCCAATCAGGACACGCTGGCCGTCATGCGCCAGGCACTGGACGCCCACGTGGCCGGCACGCTGCCCGTCGGCGAGCTGATCGCCCGCTGGCGCGCATCGGCCGCATCGTTGTCGCTGCCGCCCGCGTTCGGGCAGGTCATGGAGGAATTGCTACGCCGGATGGAGATGTCGGCCGCCTTCGCCCAAGATAGCCGCTCGTTTTCGAGCACGGCGGTCACGGACCAGCTGGCGAAGTGGCTGGAGAAGGCCGGGGCGGTTCAGTAGGAGATACAGCCGTCGGCCGCGCAGATGGTTTGCTCCCCTCTCCCGCATGGCGAGAGAGGGGCCGGGGGTGAGGGCCAGCAGTGCAAATTGCGACCAGTCGGCAAGCAGATGCTCAATGCCCTCACCCCCAACCCCTTTACCGCTGTGCGGGAGGGGGGAGCCAGTCTCCGGTGGTGGGAGGCTCAGCTCAACAACAACGCATCGTCGTCGAGCTGTTCGTGCCGGGTCTGCTCGAACATCTTCAGCAGGTCGGGCACGTCCAGGCCCTTGCGCTGGTCGCCGGAGACGTCCAGCACCACCTGTCCCTGATGCAGCATGACCGTGCGCTGGCCGTAGTCCAGCGCCTGGCGCATCGAGTGCGTCACCATCATCGTCGTAAGCTGGCTTTCCTCGACGATGCGCGCGGTCAGTTCCAGCACGAACGCGGCCGTCTTGGGGTCCAGCGCGGCGGTGTGCTCGTCGAGCAGCAGGATGCGCGACGGCTGCAGCGACGCCATCAGCAGGCTCACCGCCTGCCGCTGGCCGCCCGACAGCAGGCCGATCCGGTCGGTCAGCCGGTTTTCCAGGCCCAGGTTCAGCAGCCGCAGCTTGTCACGGAACAGTTCGCGCGACGCCTTGTTCAGCGCCGGCCGGAAGCCGCGCCGCGACCCGCGCGCCATGGCCAGCGCCATGTTTTCCTCGATCGTCAGCGCCTCGCAGGTGCCCGCCATCGGGTCCTGGAACACGCGCGCCACCAGGTGGGCACGGTCCCACGCGGGCTGGCGCGTGACGTCGGTGTCGTCGATCAGGATGCGGCCGCTGTCGACCATCGTGTCGCCGCTGACGGCGTTCAGGAACGTCGACTTGCCGGCGCCATTGGAGCCGATCACCGCCACGAACTGGCCCGACGGAATCTCCAGGCTCAGGCCGCGCAGCGCGCGGTTCTCGATCGGGGTGCCCGGGTTGAAGGTGAGCTTCAGGTTCTCTGCGCGCAGCATGTCAGGCACCTCCGTTCTTGCGGGCGAACAGCTTCTTGCGCGTGGCCGGCAGCACCAGCGCCAGCGTCACCAGCGCGGCGGTCACCAGGTTCAGGTCCTGCGCCTTCAGGCCGATGAATTCCGAGTTCAGCGCCAGCGCGATGAAGAAGCGGTACAGGATGGCGCCGATCACCACGGCCAGCGTCACGAACACCAGCCGGCGCGCCGGGATGATCGTCTCGCCGATGATCACGGCGGCCAGCCCGATCACGATCGTGCCGATCCCCATCGAGATGTCCGAGCCGCCCTGCGTCTGGGCGAACAGCGCGCCGGCCAGCGCCACGAGCGCGTTCGACAGCGCCATGCCGGCCAGCGTGGCGCGGCCCGTGGGCACGCCCTGGGCGCGCGCCATGCGCGGGTTGGCGCCGGTGGCGCGCATCGCCAGGCCAAGCTGCGACGAGAAGAACCAGTCCAGCGCCAGCTTGGCGGCCACCACCACCACGAACAGCACCAGCGGGCGCAGCACGTAGTCGGGCAGCCATTCGGGCTGCAACATGGTGAACAGCGTCGGCTCGGTGATCAGCGGCACGTTGGGGCGGCCCATGATGCGCAGGTTGACCGAGTAGAGCGCGATCATCATCAGGATGCTGGCCAGCAGGTCCATGATCTTCAGGCGCACGTTGAGCCAGCCCGTGATCCAGCCGGCAATGGCACCGGCCACGATGGCCGCCAGCGTGGCCAGGATCGGGTCCTGGCCGGCCGAGATCAGCGTCGCGGCGACGGCGCCGCCCAGCGGAAAGCTGCCATCGACGGTGAGGTCGGGAAAGTTGAGGATGCGGAACGAGATCAGCACCCCGAGTGCCACGAGGCTGAAGATCAGGCCGATCTCCAGGGCACCCAGCAGGGAAAAGAGGGACATTGGGGAAATCCTTTGCGGGCCGTCCGGCCGGCCCGGATAGGGCCATGGGGGGCGCCTCGGGCCGCGCGCCGCAGGGTAGGGCGCGCGGCGTGCGGCAGTATTACTTGATGACGGTCTTGGCTTCCTTGACCAGGTCCGGCGCCAGCGTCACGCCCTGCTTGCCGGCGGCGCCCGTGTTCACGAACAGCTCAAGGTTGTCAGACGTCTGCGAGGCAATCGCGCCCGGCTTCTCGCCCTTCAGGATCCGCACCACGACCTTGCCGGTCTGGTGGCCCAGGTCGCCATAGTTGATGCCCAGCGCGGCAATGGCGCCCCGCTTGACGCTGTCGGTATCGGACGCCACCAGCGGGATCTTCGACTCGTTGGCCACCTTGACCAGCGATTCGTAGGCCGACACCACGTTGTTGTCGGTGTTCGTGTAGATCACGTCGACCTTGCCGATCAGGCTCTTGGCGGCCGGGCCGATGTCCACGGTGCGCGGCGCGGCGGCTTCCTTCAGCGACATGCCCTGCTTGGCCAGCAGGTCCTTCAGTTCCTTGACCACCACCACCGAGTTTGCCTCGCCGGGGTTGTACACCATGCCGACCGTCTTGGCCTTGGGCACCACGCGCTTGATCAGCGACACCTGCTTGTCCAGCGGCAGCTTGTCCGACACGCCGGTCACGTTCGTGCCCGATGCCGTCCATGCCTTTACAAGCTGCGCGGCCACCGGATCGGTCACGCCCGAGTACACCACGGGCACGCTCTTGGTGGCGGCCACCACGGCCTGGGCCGACGGCGTGGCGATGGCCACGATCGCGCTCGGCTGGTCGCCCACGAACTTGCGGGCGATCTGGGCGGCGGTGCCCGGGTTGCCCTGGGCGCTCTGGTATTCCCACTTGAGGTTCTTGTCGGCGTCGTAGCCGGCGGCCTTCAGCTCGTCGCGCACGCCGTCGCGGATGGCGTCGAGTGCCGGGTGGTCCACGATCGACAGGACCTTCACGGTCGCCGTCTGGGCCTGCACGGCGCCGCCGTAGAGCAGGGCCAGCGCAACCGCGCTGCCGAGGATGGACTGGGTGGTGGATGCCTTGAGACGCAGCATGTAGTTGTTCTCCCCCGAAGGATTCGGTGCTTTTCATTCAGTCAGCCGCAAACGGTACGCGCAGCCGTCCTGCCGGGCGCCGGCGGCATGCCGGATGCCGCGGGGCTGCCCGGCGGTCCGGCTGAGTGCGCCGCACGCCCGGCGGCAGGTGCGGGCGGGGCGCGTGGTCACATCGGATACGACGGCGCGAAGCCTGCGAGCATACCATTTTCGGCCCCCGCTGGGATCGCTTTTGGTGCTGCATGGCGGCATATCCTGCCGATAAATACCCACGGGGGAGGGGTGCGCCGCAAGAAATTGCGCCGAAATGTTGATTTCGGCGCGAATGCGCCTGATGGCCGACAGGCGTCTCCGGGCCCCGGTCAGCCTCGGCGCAGCGCGGCGGCGCAGTCGCGCACCAGCGTGGGGCCGCGATAGATCAGGCCACTGTAGACCTGCACGAGCTGCGCGCCGGCGTCGATCTTGGCCCGCGCGCCGGCGCCGTCGAAGATGCCGCCCACGCCGATGATTGGCAGATCATTGCCAACCACGCGGCGCAGCTCGCGCACCACGCGCGTCGACGCCTCGAACACGGGCCGGCCGGACAGGCCGCCGGCCTCGTCGGCATGGGGCAGCCCCTGCACGGCGTCGCGCGAGATGGTGGTATTGGTGGCGATCACCCCGTCGATCCCGTGCCGCACCAGCGCGTCGCCGATATTGCGGATCTGGTCGTCATCGAGGTCCGGCGCGATCTTCAGCGCCACCGGCACGTAGCGCTTGTGCTGGTCGGCCAGGCGCTGCTGGGCGGCCTTGAGCGTGGACAGCAGGCTGTCCAGCTCGCTGGCGCCCTGCAGTTGCCGCAGGTTCTTGGTGTTGGGCGACGAGATGTTCACCGTCACGTAGCTGGCGTGCGGATAGACGCGCTCCAGGCAGTACAGGTAGTCGTCGGCCGCGCGCTCGATCGGCGTGTCGGCGTTCTTGCCGATGTTCAGCCCCAGCACGCCGCCCTCGGCCTTCCAGCGCGACGCTTGCACGTTGCGGATGAACGCATCCACGCCGCCGTTGTTGAAGCCCATGCGGTTGATCAGCGCATCGGCCTGCGGCAGCCGGAACATGCGCGGGCGTGGGTTGCCGGCCTGCGCGCGCGGCGTGACCGTGCCCACTTCGATAAAGCCAAAGCCGAACGCGGCCAGCCCGTCGATATAGGCGCCGTCCTTGTCCAGCCCGGCCGCCAGGCCCACGGGATTCGGGAAGCGGATGCCCATCACGGTGCGCGCATCGTCGGGAATGGCATTGCCGATGCAGCCGGCCAGCCCCAGGCGCTGCGCGCGCATCAGGTTGTTCAGGGTGAAATGGTGGGCGTCCTCCGCATCCATGGAGAACAGGGCGGGGCGAAACAGGGGATAGAGCGCGTTGAGCACGGTCAGGAGGGCGGCAGGGCCGGCGAGGTGTCGGAATCAGGGCGGCATTGTAGCCGTTCGGGTCGGGCCAGACCCCGGTTCGCCGTGGATGGCGGCGCCGCGCGCCGGGTCCCGTGCCTATTCCTGCGCCGGACCCGGCTGCGGCCGCGCGGGCGGCTCGGGCACCACCGCCGGGCCTTCGAACGCGTGCCACTGGTTGCCGGTCAGCACCTGCAGCGGCTGGAAACGCGCCTTGTAGGCCATCTTGCGGCTGTCGGCAATCCAGTAGCCCAGGTACAGGTGCGGCAGGCCCAGCTCCCGCGTCTGCGCGATCTGCCAGAGGATGTTGTACGTGCCGTAGCTGGCGCCGGCGACGAGCGGATCGTAGAACGTGTAGACCGACGACAGGCCGTCGTCGAGCACGTCGATCATGCTGACCATCCTCAGCTTGCCGGCTTCGGCAGACCCGGGCGGCTCGCGGAATTCCACCAGCCGCGAATTGACGCGGCTTTGCAGCAGGAACTGCTCGTACTGGTCGCGGCTGTCCTGGTCCATGCCGCCGCCGGCGTGGCGCATCGACTGGTAGAGCAGGTACAGCGCGTAGTGTTCCTCGACGTAGGTCAGCGGCGCCACCAGCGCCTGCAGGCCCTGATGCTGGCGCCAGGCGCGGCGCTGGCTGCGGTCGGGCTGGAACTGGTCCACCAGCACGCGGCACGGCGTGCACGCGCGGCATTCGTCGCAATAGGGGCGGTAGGTGAAGATGCCGCTGCGGCGGAACCCGGCGCGCACCAGCCGGGAGTAGACGTCGGCGTTGATCAGGTGGGCGGGCGTGGCCACCTGCGACCGCGCCATGCGGCCCTCCAGGTAGCTGCAGGCGTACGGCGCCGTCGCATAAAACTGCAGCGCGGATAGCGGAAGTTCCTTCAGCTTGCTCATGACGTCGAATGAAGGGGGCGCGTCGGACGCCTGTGTCGGCCTGAGTGGCAGTCTATCAGAGCCCATCGGGCAACGTCTGCAGGACAACGATGGATCGCCGGCCCCCATTTTGAGACTCGTCGCATGGTGCGGCGCGCCCCGGGTTTGTACGATGGCGGCACTGATACTTCAGGAGCACATCATGGCGTCATTGCCTATCGAAGCCGGGGGCCGGGTCGGCCAGCAGAAAAGGGGGCGTCACGCCGACCTGGCGGCGCTGGTCGGGGTCAGCCTCGGCATCGTCGTCAGCGTCTTCGGCATTCTCGATTACCAGCGCCAGTTGTTCGTCGGCATGGTCCGGACCGAAATCCACGCGCAGGTCACGCCGCTGACCGTGGCGATGAATGAAATGGACAAGCGCATCGGTGGCCGGTTCGACGATACGTACCGGCGTATCGATGACACCAACCGGCGCATCGACGATGCGAACCGGCGGATGGACGAGACCAATCTGCGGCTCGACGGCTTGTCCAAGGCGGTGGCGGAAGTCGGCGTCCGCGTGGGCCGGCTCGAAGGGCGGGCCAGCCGATAGGCGGTCAGGCGGCGCCCGGCGCGTCGGCGTGGCCGTTGGGGCCGGTCCAGCGTGCCAGTTCGCGCTTGTCGAAACGCCATGGCTCGATCGCGCCGGCCCCGGCGGCGGCGCGGACGTGGGCGATGAAGGTGCTGCGCGGGATCGGCGCGGCGCCCAGCGACGCAAGGTGGTCGGTTTCCTGCTGGCAGTCGATCATGGTCACGCCGTGGCTGTCCAGGAATCCGCAGAGCGCGGCCAGCGCGATTTTGGAGGCGTCCGTGCGGTGCGCGAACATCGATTCGCCGTAGAACATGCGGCCCAGCGCCACGCCGTAGAGCCCGCCCACGCGCTCGCCCTGGTACCAGGCTTCCACCGAGTGGGCGAGTCCGAGCCGATGGAGTGCGGTGTAGGCCGCGATGATCTCGTGGGTGATCCACGTGCCGAGCTGGCCGTCGCGCCGGGTCATGGCGCAGGCGCGCATGACGGCCACGAAGTTGTCGTCGACGCGGATTTCCCAGTCGGGATCGCGCAGCACGCGGCGCAGGGTCTTGCGGAAGGTGGCCGACACCTTGAGTGCGGACGGCGTCAGCACCATGCGCGGGTCCGTGCTCCACCAGAGGACTGGCTGGCCTTCGGAATACCAGGGGAAGATGCCCTGCCGGTAGGCCAGCAGCAGCCGCTGGGGCGTCAGGTCGCGGCTGGCGGCCAGCAGGCCGGGCGCATCGCTGGCGGGGCCGAGCGCGCGGTCGACCGGCGGAAACGGATCCTGCGGGTCGAGCCAGGTAATCATGCCGGGTGGGAAGGCGTCGCGACGGGCGTCGCGGTCACGGTGTGACGGTGGCGCGGCTGGTCAGCGGCCGCATGGGTTTGTCGATGTCGAGCGTATGCAGGCGGAAGTTGCCTGCGTCGATCTTGCCGGCGGCGCGGTCGGCAAAGAAGCAGCGCAGCGTATGGATCACGGTGGGGAAGGCCAGGTCGTCCCAGGGCACGTCGGCCTCGTCGACGAGCTTCACTTCCAGGCTTTCCTCACCCGGCGCGATGTCCAGGTCGTTCAGGCGCGCCAGGTAGAAAAGATGCACCTGATGCACGTGCGGCACGTTGAGCATGGAGAACAGCTCGCCCACCTCCACGCGGGCGCCGGCTTCTTCCAGCGTCTCGCGCGCGGCGGCCTGGGCCGTGGTTTCGCCAATTTCCATGAATCCGGCGGGCAGCGTCCAGAAGCCGTAGCGGGGCTCGATGGCGCGCTTGCAGATCAGGATCTTGTCTTCCCAGACCGGGATCGTGCCGACGACGTTACGCGGATTGACGTAGTGGATCGTGCCGCAGTTGTCGCACATGCTGCGCGGGCGGTTATCGCCTTCTGGCACGCGCAGCACAACCGCATGACCACAGTTCGAGCAGAATTTCATGGGAGGCGTCCGGGAAGAATGGGGGCAAGTGTATCACCGCGACGGGGGCTCGCCGGGGCGCCAGCGTGAGGCAACGCGCCAAGGGCGCGGGGTGCGGAGCCGGGCGCAAACGGGGGCCGGATCGAGCGGCGGATGACGGGCGCCGGAAAACAAAAAACCCGCCAGTGGCGGGTTTGATGCGGACTTGCTGTTGACGGTACCGATTGAGCAAGGATCGGTTGGTTGCGGGGGCAGGATTTGAACCTGCGACCTTCGGGTTATGAGCCCGACGAGCTGCCAGACTGCTCCACCCCGCGTCCGTCGAAGCTGTGATTATAGGAGGTCGGTTGGCGCATTGCAACAGAAACTTAAAACTTCTGTGATACCGACGTCTGCTCTTTCATTGGAGCGGGATTCGGGTCGCGCGTTCAAGGCGCGTCGGGACTTTCGCTTGTGCGTTGCCGCACCGGCTGCCACGCGGTGGTTTCCACTTCGAAGCTTTCGCGCTGGCGCAGGTCGTCGCGCTGCCAGATCACGCGGTCGTGGCGGACGGTCAGCATCCATTGGGTGGCGGCCAGCGGTTGCGGCGGGTCGAATGCGCGGGGCGTGAGCACGGCCACGCAGGCACCGTGGGACGGGTCGCGCACCGAGGGGTAGCGGATCAGGCCGGCGCCCGCCTCGCGTGCGACGCGCGCGAACGTCTGGCAGGCGTCGTAGTCGGCCGGGTCGGACCAGTGCGCCGCATCGTCGGCAAACGGAGGCGCGTCCAGCGCGACGCCGGTGGTTTTGACGCCCGCCTGGAACAACGTCTGGGCGCGGGCGTCGATGCGGGGCAGTGCCGGGCTTTCCATCAGGAACCGCCAGCGCCAGTAGGCCAGTTCGGCGCAGGCGGCGGCAAGTGACTCGGCGCCGTAGAAGACACCGGGGTCCTGGCCGCCGCGGAAGCGCGATCCGGCTTCGGTGGGTGGATAGCGGAAGGGGGTGGAAATCAGGTAGTGCAGGTGGCGCGCGTCGGGCGGGACGGCGGGCTTGCCGGCGTCGATCACCGCTTCGAGCACGGCGTGTTCGGCGAGCGTGTCGACCAGGGCCATGGTCGACACCACGTGCTGGGCCTCGACGGCGCGCCAGAGCGTCAGCGCGAACGGCCGGCGCTCAGAGGCGACCGCGGGTGGCGTCCAGGTAGTGAACGACACGGACAAGGCCCTCGGTGGTGCGGATCAGTTCGAGCGGTTTGCCGCCCAGCGCGATGTTGTCATGGGTCAGCCAGAGCCGGGCCTGCTCGTCGTGGCCCAGGATGGCGTCCAGCGAGCGGAACAGGCGGACGAACAGGATGGCGAACTCCCATTCCTTGCGATGCGCGTCGAGCACATAGCCGCCCGACGCCATGCGCGAGACCGACGCGGTGCTGATGCCGAGCACGTTGGCGACGATGGCCTGGCTGATGCCGAGGAAGCCGGCGGCGCGCATCACGGCCTTCGTCAGCGTCACGCCGGCGTCAGGGCCGTCGGACGCGGTCTCCGGAATCTGCCTCGATTGCATCGCCTGAACTCCTGTTTCTTGAGAAACATTATAGGTATCAGGTTTCAGATGGGAAGTTGCAAATCGAGGCCGAAGGCGGCCTGCCGCACCAACGCGCTAGTAGGTTTCGATATGGAGCCGTCCTTCGGCGCGCAGCCGCGCCTCGATGGCGGGCCAGTCGTGGCCGGCGTCGGTGCAGACCTGCTGGAACGCGGCCAGCACGCCTTCCTCCATGCCCTTGAGCCCGCAGATGTAGATATAGCCGTGCGGGTCCGCCAGCAGGGTGGCGACGTCGGCGGCGGCCTCGCGGATTGCGTCCTGCACGTAGCGGCGCGGGACGTCGGGGTCGCGCGAGAACGCGAAGTGGATGTCCAGGAAGTCCTTGGGCAGCTTGAGCAGCGGGCCGAAGTAGGGCAGCTCGCGGCGGTTGCGGGCGCCGAAGAACAGCAGCCGGCGGCCGTCGAACTGCGCCATGTTGCGGCGCATCCGCTCGGTCATGGCCCGCATCGGCGCCGATCCGGTGCCGGTGCAGATCATCATCACGCTGGCTTCGCGGTGGTTCGGCATCAGGAACGTGTTGCCGAACGGGCCGGTCACCTGCACCGTGGCGCCTTTCTCCAGGTCGCACAGGAAGTTCGACGCCACGCCGCGCACGGGATTGCCGTCGTGGTCGGTGTCCACCCGCTTCACGGTCAGGGCGAGGTTGTTGTAGCCGGGCCGCTCGCTGTCGCGTGGGCTGGCCACCGAGTACATGCGGATGTAGTGCGGCCGGCCCGACGCATCGGTGCCCGGCGGGACGATGCCGATGGCCTGGCCCTCCAGCACCGGGAAGAACTGGTTGCCGAAGTCGAGCACGATGTGGTGGATGTCGCTCGACGCATCGGCCTCGGTCAGCCGGTAGTTGCCGGCCACGGTGGCGGTCAGCGGCTCGCGGATGCCGTGCAGGTTGACGTAGGGATGGGCGGCCGACCACGGCGCGCGCGGCGACGTGTGGCGGCTGGTTTCCACCTGCTGCAGTACCGGGGCCCGGCTGGCCTGCGCGGCATCGCCGATGGCCTGCCCGGCGGCATCCGCGGCCGCGTCGGCTGCCTCCGCCTCCGCCGCGGCCTCGATGGCCGATTCGCTGAGCGGCACCTCGGGCGGCAGTTCGTCCCAGCCGAACTGCGCGTCCAGCGTGTACGCCTGGCCCTTGAACATCGTGCGCCAGTTGTCGATGGCGCCGGTCGGGCAGGGCGACAGGCACGCGCCGCAGCCGTTGCAGACGTCGGCCTTGACCACGTAGTTGCGGTCGTCGTGCGTGATGGCATCGATCGGGCACGTGTCTTCGCAGGTGTTGCAGCGAATGCAGATTTCCGGATCGATCAGATGTTGCTTGATGATGTCGGCGGCGCCCATGATCGTCGGTCCCGTGTCGGTCGGTGTTCAGTTGAAGCGGACGTACTCGAAATCCACCGGCTGGCGGTTGATGCCGATGGCCGGCGGCGCGATCCAGTTGGCGAACTTGCCAGGCTCCACCACGCGGCCCATCAGCGACGCCACGAACTGGCGGTCGGCGTCGGTGGCCAGCCACTGGTCCTGGCGGGCCTGCCACTCGGCCTCGCTGATGACCTGGCCCTCGGGCGACACGTGCAGGTTGGCCAGCGAGCCGATCTTGCGGTTGAACGCCTTGTGCGGCACGGTCAGCCGGAAGTCGATGCCGGCCTTCTCGATCACCTTGTTCCAGCGCGCCACGCCGCCCATCGAATCCTTGATGTAGTCGTCGCGCAGCACCTCGTTGAGCGCGTTCAGCATCGGCACCTCGCGCTCGCCCAGCCGGCCGTCCTGGACTTCCAGGATGCGGTACACGTCGCCCTTGAGCACGTGGTCGTCGGCGCGCTTGCCTTCCTCGAAGCGGCCCTTGAGGCCGGCGCTGTAGAACGTGGCCGCGTTCGACGACTGGTCGGCGCCGAACAGGTCGATCGTCACGCTGTAGTGGAAGTTCAGGTAGCGCTGGATCGTCTCCAGGTCGATCACGCCGGCGGCGCGCACATCGGCCGGGTCGCGGATGTCGCGCTCGCGCATCACTTCGCAGGTGCGCTGGATCACGCGCGACACGCCCGATTCGCCCACGAACATATGGTGCGCTTCCTCGGTCAGCATGAAGCGCGTGGTGCGGGCCAGCGGATCGAAGCCCGACTCGGTCAGCGCGCAGAGCTGGAACTTGCCGTCGCGGTCGGTGAAGTAGGTAAACATGAAGAACGCCAGCCAGTCGGGCGTGCGTTCGTTGAAGGCGCCCAGGATGCGCGGGTTGTCCTCGTCGCCCGAGCGGCGGCCCAGCAGCGCCTCGGCTTCCTCGCGGCCGTCGCGGCCGAAGTGGCGGTGCAGCAGGTAGACCATCGCCCAGAGGTGGCGGCCTTCCTCCACATTGACCTGGAACAGGTTGCGCAGGTCGTAGAGCGACGGGGCGGTCAGGCCCAGGTGGCGCTGCTGCTCCACCGACGCCGGCTCGGTGTCGCCCTGCGTGACGATGATGCGGCGCAGGTTGGCGCGGTGCTCGCCCGGCACTTCCTGCCACGCGGCCTCGCCCTTGTGCTCGCCGAAATGGATCTTGCGCTCGGCATCGGCCGGCTGCAGGAAGATGCCCCAGCGGTAGTCGGGCATCTTGACGTGCTCGAAATGCGCCCAGCCCGACGGGTCCACGGACACCGCCGTGCGCAGGTAGACATCGAAATTGTGCGAGCCGTCCGGGCCCATGTCGCGCCACCAGTCCAGGAAGGCCGGCTGCCAGTGTTCCAGCGCACGCTGCAGCGCCCGGTCCTCCGACAGATTCACGTTGTTGGGAATCTTCTGGCTGTAATCGATGCTCATCGCGGGTCTCCTTTGGTATATGCCAGATGTGCCGGGAGGGTCAGACCCGGTCCCAGTCGAAGCGTGCCTTGTTGCCGGTGCCGAATACCTTGAGCGCGCCGTGCTCGCCGACCGCGTTCGGGCGGTTGAAGATCCAGTTCTGCCAGGCGGTCAGCCGGCCGAAGATGCGCGTTTCCATGGTTTCGTGGCCGCCGAAGCGCAGGTTGGCTTCCAGGCCCGTCAGCGCGTCGGGCGACAGGCTCGCGCGCTCCTCGATGGCGATCCGGATCTCGTCTTCCCAGTCGATGTCGTCCGGCGCGGCGGTGACCAGCCCCAGCGCCTCGGCGGCCGGGCCGTCCAGCGGCTGGCCGGCCTGCGCGCGCACCGCGGCCAGCGCGTCGGCGTCCTCGTAGAACCGGGCGGCCAGCCGGGTCAGGCCGTTCGGCATCGGATAACGGCCAAAATTGGCCGCATCGGCATAAAGGCGCGGCGCCTGGTCGGGCGAGTCGGGCAGTTGCAGCATGTAGCTGCGGTCGGCGGCAAGCGCCAGTTCCAGCAGCGTGCCGGCAAAGCACGAGCCCGGCTCGACCAGCGCGAACAGGCTGCGTGACGACACATCGAGCCGCGCCAGCGTGCGGCGCAGCATGCCGATGGTCTCCCGCACGAACCAGTGGCTCGCGTGGGCGTCCATCAGCGCGTCGGCGGCCAGTACCTGCGCGGCGTCGCCCTGGGTCTTCAGCAGCCACATGCCGATGTCGAGATGATTGGTCCGCAGCGTCAGGATGGCGTCGTCGAGTTCGCGCGCCATCTTCAGCGGCCACCACTGCGCGCCGGCCGCGACGATGCCGGCGAGGTCGGACGGCTGGCCGCCGGCCGGTCCGGCGATGGTGATGGTGGCGTGCCGGGCGGCGCGGTCGATGTCGACGCGCACGGTGTCATAGACATAGCCGGCATCGCTGGCCTGGCGCGACAGCGGCGTCAGCGGCACGCCGGTGTCTCCGGCCGGCCGGTCGCTGCCGGCCGCCAGCGCCTGCGCGCGCTCGCGCACGTGTTCGGCAAAGCGGGCCGGCTTGACCACTTCGTCCACCAGCCGCCAGTCCTTGGCGCGCTGGCCGCGCACGCCCTCGGTGGTCAGGCAGAAAATGTCGGCGTGGTCGCGCCGCACGCGGCGCTTGTCGGTCACGCGGGTCAGGCCGCCCGTGCCGGGCAGCACGCCCAGCAGCGGTACCTCGGGCAGGCTGACGGCCGACGACCGGTCGTCGATCAGCACGATCTCGTCGCAGGCCAGCGCCAGCTCGTAGCCGCCGCCGGCCGTGGTGCCGTTGCAGGCGGCGATGAACTTGATGCCGGAATGGCGGCTGGCGTCCTCGATGCCGTTGCGCGTCTCGTTGGTGAACTTGCAGAAGTTCACCTTCCACGCATGGCTGGACTTGCCCAGCATGAAGATGTTGGCGCCGGAGCAGAAGATGCGCTCCTTCATGCTGGTCAGGACGACGGTGCGCACCTCGGGGTGCTCGAAGCGGATGCGCTGCAGCGCGTCGTGCAGTTCGATGTCCACGCCCAGGTCGTACGAGTTGAGCTTCAGCGCGTAGCCGGGGCGCAGGCCGCCTTCCTCGTCCACGTTCATGGCCAGCGTGGCGACGGGGCCGTCGAACGTAAGCTGCCAGTGGCGGTAGTGGTCCGGGTGACGCTCGAAGGTCACCGGCGCGGCGGGGGATTCAATGGCGAGGTCCGTCGTCGACATGGGGGGCGTCTCCTTGATGCACTATAGTGCTATTTCATTTGCGATGAAATATAGTGCATCGTCGGAGACGATGCAAGGCCCGCCGTGCGATGGGTTGTCTGGACCGGGAGAAGGGTCAGGGGGCGGTGAGCTGCCGCAGTTGCGCCTGGAGCGCCTGGAGTGACGATGCGGCATCCTGGCCGCTGGTGTCGATGGCCACGTCGGCCCGGGCATAGAGCGGGCTGCGCGCCTGCAGGATGCGGCGCAGGTCGGTCATCGCCTCGCGATTGCCTTCCATCGGCCGCATGTCGCCCTGGGCCACCACGCGCGCCATGTGTTCCTCGGGCGACGTCCGCACCCAGACCGTCAGGCAGCGCGACAGCAGCAGGTTGAACGTGGCCGGCTCCGACACCAGGCTGCCGGGCGTGGCCAGCACCATCGTGTCGTGGTCGCGCAGCACGCGTTCGAGCGCGCGCATCTCATAGCGGCGGTAGGCGGCCTGGCCGTAGAGCGAGTGGATTTCCGACAGGCTCGCGCCCGCTTCCTGCTCGATGGCGGCATTGAGTTCGACGAAGGGCATGTCCTCGGCCGCCGCCAGCGCCCGGCCCAGCGTCGACTTGCCGGCGCCGCGCAGGCCGATCAGTGCGATGCGGCGGTGGCGCGCGTCGTGCGACTCGGCCGGCGACAGCGCGTGCTGGGCGGCCTCGCGCACGCGCGCCAGATCGCTGGCCGGTAGCTGGGCCAGCCACTGCACCAGTTGCGAGAACTCGGTGGCGCGCGGGCCGCCATGGCCGGCGGCGTGACCGTCGACCTCGGCCAGCACCACGGGCAGCGGCACGTCGAGCGCGCCGGCCACCTGCCGCAGCAGCAGCACCGACGCATTGCCGGTGCCCGTCTCCAGGTTGGCCAAATAGCGCTCGGACACATCGGCGCCCCGTGCAAGGTCCTTGCGCGACATGCCCCGCGCGGCGCGCAGCGAGCGGATTCGCTCGCCCAGGTGCGTCAGGTAGGGGTCCCGTTCGGCGGCGCGCGGCTCCGCGTGGGGCGCGGCGGGTTGGTCGGGCGTCAGGAGCGTGTCGGGGTCGCGGCGCATGCAGGCAGTCGTAGGCAGGAAGGGCGGGTCGATCGGCGCCGCATTATACGTGCAGCAAAATGCGTGGCGGCTGGCCAAGGCGGGCAACATGGCACTGCCATATAGTGCATACCCTTGCTTGCATAATAGTCGATATGAAATAAAATGCATCGTCATAACGACGGCGCAGCGCATGGCTGTCGGAACAACAAGACAAACTGCTGGAAGCCAGATCGGGCGCGCGGTGGTGCTGGCGACGTGCCGGATGGCCAGAGGAGTGGAGACATGACGCCCCCGATGACGAGCACCGCCGCTGCCGCCCCGGCAGAGTCGGCGGCGCGCCCGGCCGTATCCCAGGCATCGCCCGTGCCCGCCGGCGCGACCGATCCGGTCGTGGCCACGCTGCCGGCCCGCTACAACGCCGCCGACGACTTGCTGGCCCGCAACCTCGCGGCCGGGCGGGGCGCCAGGACCGCCTACATCGACGATGCCACCTCGCTGACCTTTGCCGCGCTCGACGACCGCTGCCGCCGCTTTGCCGGCGCGCTGCACGACGCGGGCTTCCGGCGCGAGGAGCGCGTGCTGGTCTGCGCGCTCGACACCATCGACTTTCCGACCGTCTTCCTGGGCTGCCTGCTGGCCGGCGTGGTGCCGGTGGCCGTCAACACGCTGCTGACCGTCGACGACTACGCCTACATGCTGGAGCACAGCGGCGCGCGGGCCGTGGTGGTGTCGGCCCCGCTGCGCGCGACGATGCAGGCGGCCATCGACAAGTCCGGGCTGTCCCCGGACGTGATCCTCGCGGCGCCGGGCGTGCAAGACGGTGCGGACGCCAGCGTCGCCCGCATGGTCGAGGCGGCCCGCCCGACGGCCCGCGTGGCGCCCACCGGCCCCGACGACATGGCGTTCTGGCTCTATTCGTCCGGCTCCACGGGCCGGCCCAAGGGCACGGTCCACACCCACGGCAACCTGTTCCACACGGCCGATCTCTACGCCCGGCGCGTGCTCGGCCTGCGCGATGACGACGTGGTGTTCTCGGCCGCCAAGCTGTTCTTTGCCTATGGCCTGGGCAACGCGCTGACGTTTCCGCTGTCGGTGGGGGCCACGACGGTGCTGATGGCCGAGCGCCCGACGCCGCAGGCCGTGTTCCAGCGGCTGGTTACCCATCGGCCGACCGTGTTCTGCGGCGTGCCCACGCTGTTTGCGGGCATGCTGGCGGCCGCCGACCTGCCGGCCCGGGCCAGCGTGGCGCTGCGCGTGTGCACGTCGGCCGGCGAGGCGCTGCCGCGCGATATCGGCGACCGCTTCCTGGCCCATTTCGGCTGCGACATCCTGGATGGCATCGGCTCCACTGAGATGTTGCACATCTTCCTGTCGAACCGGCCCGGCGCGGTGCGCTACGGCACCACGGGCCAGCCGGTGCCCGGCTACGAGCTGAAGCTGCTGGACGAGCGCGGCGAGCCGTGCGCGGACGGCGAGATTGGCGACCTCTATATCAAGGGGCCGACGGCGGCGCTGATGTACTGGTGCAACCGCGACAAGAGCCGCGACACGTTCGTCGGCGCGTGGACGCGCAGCGGCGACAAGTACGTCCGCGACGCCGACGGCTACTACACCTACGCGGGCCGCAGCGACGACATGCTCAAGGTTGGCGGCATCTACGTGTCCCCGTTCGAGGTGGAGGCGGCGCTGGCCCAGCACCCGGCCGTGCTGGAGGCGGCGGTGATCGGCGTGGCCGATGCCGACGAACTGGTCAAGCCCAAGGCGTTCGTCGTGCTGCGCCCGGGCCAGCAGTGGCACGACGGCATGGCGGCCGAGCTGCAGGCGTTCGTCAAGACCCGGCTAGCGCCGTACAAGTATCCGCGCCAGATCGAATGCGTGGCGGAGCTGCCGAAGACCGCCACGGGCAAGATCCAGCGTTTCCGCCTGCGCCAGCGCGAGGAAGCGGCACGGCTGTCGTAGTCCGGCAGCGCAGGGAGCAGGGGAGGGGTGGCAATGGGTGGCGACATGCTGGACGAAGTGGTGCGGATTCCGTTCGACGGGCGGCACATCGAGATCGAGTGCCAGTGGCTGCGGCCCCGGCGCGAGCGGCGGCCGCTGGTCGTCTTCCTGCACGAGGGGCTGGGATCGGTCAGCATGTGGCGCGACTTTCCGCGCCAGTTCTGCGAGGCGGGCGACTTCCGGGGGCTGGTGTTCTCGCGCTACGGCTACGGCCGGTCCACGCCGCGCCCGCTGGACGAAAAGTGGGACGTCGACTTCATGCACCGCCAGGCGCGCGAGGCGCTGCCCGCGCTGTTCGAGGCGCTGGGCATCGGGCCGGGCCGCCGCCATGGCCGGCCGTGGCTGCTGGGCCATAGCGACGGCGGGTCGATCGCGCTGATCCACGCGGCGAGCTTTCCTGACGCGGTGGACGGCCTGACCGTGCTGGCGCCGCACATCGTGGTGGAGGACCTGTCGGTGCGCAGCATCGCCACCACGCGCGACACCTTCCTGCACACCGACCTGCGCGCGCGGCTGGCGCGCCACCATGCCGACGTGGACTCGGCGTTCTGGGGCTGGAACGACATCTGGCTCGATCCGGCCTTCCGGCATTTCGACCTGCGCCCGCTGCTGGACGGCATCCGCTGCCCGGTGCTGGCCGTGCAGGGCGAGGACGACGAGTACGGCACGATGGCCCAGATCGAGGGTATCCAGCGATATGCCCCGCAGACCGTACTGCTTAAACTCGCGCGCTGTGGGCATTCGCCGCACCGCGACCAGACGGGCGCATTGACGGCGGCGACCGCGGCGTTTATAACTGCAAATACTTCAATCCTAAAATAATTGGCGACGCGGCCGATCGCCCCCGATCCGGGCCGCACGGCGCCGCTGGCTTAAGACCATCCGGAGGAGATTCCATGCATCGCATTGCATCGCGCAGGCTGCCGCACGCTCGTCGTCTTTCCGCCACCCTGGCCACCGGCACCGCCGCGGTGCTGCTGGCCGCCACCGGCCTGGCCACCGCCCAGACCGCGCCGGCCGCCGGGGGCAAGGTCAAGGTGGGGTTCATGCTGCCGTACACGGGCACCTACGCGGCGCTGGGCACGGCCATCGAGAACGGTTTCCGGATGTATGTGACGCAGCAGGGCGGCAAGCTGGGCGGGCGCGATGTGGAGTACTTCAAGGTCGACGACGAATCGGACCCGGCCAAGGCGCCCGAGAACGCCACCAAGCTGGTCAAGCGCGACCAGGTCGACGTGGTGGTCGGCACGGTCCACTCGGGCGTGCAGATGGGCATCGTCAAGGTGGCCAAGGAAAACAACACGCTGCTGATCATTCCGAACGCGGGCGTCGACGAGGCCACCGGCCCGCTGTGCGGCCCGAACATCTTCCGCACGTCGTTCTCGAACTGGCAGCCCGGCTATGCCATGGGCCACGTGCTGGCCGAGCGCGGCATGAAGAAGGTGGTCACGCTGACGTGGAAGTACGCGGCCGGCGAGCAGTCGGTCAAGGGCTTCAAGGAGGCGTTCGAGGCCAAGGGCGGCAAGGTGGTCAAGGAACTGAGCCTGCCGTTCCCGAACGTCGAGTTCCAGGCGCTGATTACCGAGGTGGCGTCGCTGAAGCCGGACGCCGTGTTCGTGTTCTTCGCCGGCGGCGGCGCGGTGAAGTTCGTCAAGGACTGGCAGGCGGCCGGGCTCAAGGACAAGATTCCGCTCTACGCTTCCGGATTCCTGACCGACGGCACGCTGGACGCCCAGGGCGCCGCCGCGCAGGGGCTGGAGACCACGCTGCACTATGCCGACGGCCTCAGCAACGCGCGCGACAAGACCTTCCGGCTCGACTACGCCAAGCTGTACAAGCTCCAGCCCGACGTGTACGCCGTGCAGGGCTACGACGCCGCGCAACTGCTGGCCGTGGGTGCCAACGCGGTCAAGGGCGACATGACGCGCAAGCCGGACATCATCAAGGCCATGGAAGCGGCCCGGGTGGACAGCCCGCGCGGCGCGTTCACGCTGTCGAAGGCGCACAACCCGGTGCAGGACTTCTACCTGCGCAAGGTGGACGGGCGTGAGAACAAGGTCAGCGGCGTGGCCGTCAAGGCGCTGGCCGATCCGGCGCGCGGCTGCCGGCTCTGACGCAGCGGGGCGCCGGCCTGGCGCCCCCGGCACCGCGCCCATCGACCCTCCCGAATTCACCGACCCCACCGACCCCCAGGACTCCCCGGACGGCAGCGCGCCGGCATCGCCATGGACATCGTCTCCTTTCTGATCCAGTGCCTGAACAGCGTGCAGTACGGCCTGCTGCTGTTCCTGGTGGCCAGCGGGCTCACGCTGATCTTCGGCATCATGGGCGTGATCAACCTGGCCCATGGCAGCTTCTACATGCTCGGCGCCTACCTGGCGTTCACGCTGGCCAGCCTGACGGGCAACCTGTTCATCGCGCTGCCGCTGGGCATCGTGCTGGCCGTGGCGTTCGGCTACGTGCTGGAATGGGCGTTCTTCAGCTACCTGTATCAGCGGGACCACCTGCAGCAGGTGCTGATGACCTACGGCCTGATCCTGGTGTTCGAGGAACTGCGCAGCATCCTGGTGGGCGACGACGTGCACGGCGTGCCGGTGCCCGCGCTGCTGGACGGCGCGCTGCCCATCGGCAACGACATGACCTATCCGGTGTACCGGCTGTTCATCTCGGCCATCTGCCTGCTGGTGGCCGGCGCGATGTACTACGTGATCCGCCGCACCCGCGTGGGCATGATGATCCGCGCGGGCGCGTCGAACCGCGAGATGGTGCAGTCGCTGGGCATCAACGTGACCGTGCTGTACCGCTTTGTGTTCGCGCTGGGCGTGGCGCTGGCCGTGCTGGCCGGGATGATCGCGTCGCCGGTGTCGTCGGTGTACCCGGGCATGGGCGGCCAGGTGCTGATCATCTGCTTTGTGGTGGTCGTGATCGGCGGCATCGGCTCGGTCAAGGGCGCGCTGGTGGCGTCGCTGCTGATCGGCTTCGTCGATACGTTCGGCAAGGTGTTCTGGCAGGACGCCGCCGGCGTGCTGGTGTACCTGCTGATGGCCGTGATCCTGCTGTGGAAGCCCCAGGGGCTGTTCAAGGCGGGGTAGGGAATGTACCGCCGGTCTGCTCCCCTCTCCCGCATCGCGGGAGAGGGGCTGGGGGAGAGGGCGCGGCGCTTCGTATGCCGACCGGTCAGGCCTGGAACCGCCAGGCCCTCTCCCCCGACCCCTCTCCCGCAAGCGGGAGAGGGGAGCACCCAATTTGACGGATATCGACATGCAATCCAACACCGAAACCCCTGAGCCGGTGGTGCCGCGGCGTCCGCCCTGGCTGGCCGCGGCCGGCTGGGTGGTCGCCTTTGGCCTGCTCTGCGCGGCGCCGATGGTGCTGACCGCCGACAGCCACAAGTACTACATCGAGCTGCTCAGCAAGGTCATGATCATGGCGATCTTCGCGCTGTCGCTGCAGTTGCTGATCGGCTACACCGGGCTGGTCAGCCTGGGCCATGCGGCCTACTTTGCGATGTCGGCCTATGCCACGGCGATGCTGGCGCCCCAGAGCGGCGCGGGCAACGGCTGGCTGCTGATGCTGGCCGGCGTGGGCGCGGCCGGGGCGCTGGCGCTGGTGGTGGGGGCGCTGGTGCTGCGCACGCGCGGCATCTACTTCATCATGGTCACGCTGGCGTTCGCGCAGATGGTCTACTTCGTGTTCCACGACACCAAGATCGCGGGCGGCAGCGACGGCACCTATATCTACTTCCGGCCCGAGTTCGGGCTGTTCTCGGAACTGCCGCTGACGGTCAACGATCCGGTGCGCTTCTACTGGCTGGTGCTGGCCGCGCTGCTGCTGACGCTGGGCCTGCTGGCGCTGCTGCTGCGGTCGCGCTTTGGCCACGCGCTGGTGGGCATCCGCCATAACGAGCAGCGCATGCGGGCGGCCGGGTTTGCCACCTATCGCTACCAGCTGGGCGCCTTTGTGGCCGGCGGCATGCTGGCCGGGCTGGCGGGATTTCTCTACGCGATCCAGTTCGGCTTTGTGAACCCCGAGATCGCGTCGTGGCACCAGTCGGGCAACGCCATGCTGATGGTGATCCTGGGCGGCGTGGGCAGCCTGGCTGGCGCCGTGCTGGGCGCGTTCTCGTTCGTGCTGCTGGCCGAATGGTTCGGGTCCCTGACCAAGCACTGGCAGTTGCTGATGGGCGGCTTCATCATCGCGGCCGTGGCGCTGCTGCCGCGCGGGCTGGTCAGCGTGCCGGCGGTGCTGCGCCACCGGTCGCCACGCCGGACGCGGCGCCCGGACGGGGCCGACGGTGGCAGCGCCGACACCGCCGCCCCGCACAGCCGGGAGGCCGTATGAACGCGCGCAACCCGGTACCGGTCATGCAGGCCGACATGCTGACGCGCCGCTTTGGCGGCCTGACCGCGGTCAACCAGGTGGACCTGTCGCTGCACCTGAACGAGATCCACGCCGTCATCGGCACCAATGGCGCGGGCAAGTCGACGCTGATCAACCTGTTGTCGGGCGAGCTGCCGCCGTCAGAGGGGCGGCTGCACCTGCAGGGCCAGGACGTCACGGGCTGGCCGCAGCCGCGGCTGGCGCGCCACGGGGTGGGGCGCAGCTACCAGCGCAACAACATCTTCCTGCCGCTGACCGTGCGCGAGAACTGCCGGCTGGCGGCCCAGTCGCGGGCGCAGCGCGCGTGGCGGCTCTGGGAGCCGGCGCAGGGCTGCCGCACCAGCCGCGCGCTGGCCGACGAGGCGCTGGAACGCGCCGGGCTGGCCCAGCATGCGAATCGCGTCGCCAGCGAACTGGCGCACGGCCAGAAGCGCCAGCTGGAAGTGGCGATGTGCCTGGCCACCGAACCCGTGGCGCTGCTGCTGGACGAACCGCTGGCCGGCATGGGCGCCGAGGAATCGGCCCGCATGCTCGACCTGCTGCGCGGGCTGCGCGAGGGCCACGCCATCCTGCTGGTCGAACACGACATGGAAGCGGTCTTCGCCGTGGCCGACCGGATCACGGTGATGGTCAACGGCACGGTCATCGCGTCGGGCGATCCGGCCGGCATCCGGGCCAACCGCGAGGTGCAACTGGCCTATCTGGGCGAGGAAGAGGAGGCCGGCGCATGAATCCCACGCCGATCATCGACGCCAGCGGGCTCAACGCCTGGTACGGGTCCAGCCACGTGCTGCGCGGCATCGACTTCCACGTCAACGCCGGCGAGACCGTGGGCCTGCTGGGCCGCAACGGCATGGGCAAGAGCACGCTGCTGCGGACGCTGCTGGGCCACGTGCGCGAGCGCGAGGGCAAGATCCACGTGGCCGGGCGCGAGATGTCGCGCGCGCGGCCGCACGAGGTGGCCCGGCTGGGTATCGCCTACGTGCCCGAGGGACGTGGCATTTTTCCGAATCTGAGCGTCCGGGAGAACCTGCTGATGGCCGCGCGGCCCGGTTGCAACGGCCGCCGGGACTGGGACGAGGCCCGCGTGCTCGACCTGTTCCCCCGGCTCAAGGAACGGCTGGGCCACGGCGGGCAGCAGTTGTCGGGCGGCGAGCAGCAGATGCTGTCGATTGGCCGGGCGCTGATGACCAACCCGGACTGCCTGATCCTGGACGAGGCCACCGAGGGCCTGGCGCCGCGCATCGTCCATGAGATCTGGAACGTGATTGCCACCGTGCGCGGCACCGGCATCGCGTCGATCGTGGTGGACCGCAACTACCGCGCCGTGCTGGCCCATGCCGACCGCGTGGTCGTGCTGGAAAAGGGGCTGGTGGTCATGGCTGGGCCCGCCGCCCAGCTGGCCGCCGCGCCGGCCGCGCTGGACCGCTACCTGGGCGTCTGAACAGGGCGGGCCAGGATTCTGACGGGCGTTTCATCAGGTTGCGCCGGCGCCACTTCTGTCGCCGATTCGCAACGTCCCGCCCGGCGCCCGTGGCCCGCGCGCCGCGCAGGCCGGGCTTGACCATCTCCGCCTTCTTTCCCATGCTTGATCGGTCGTGCCGGTGGACACCGGCATCTTCCACAGTGGTCGTCGCACGACTCTTCATCTAGAATGCGCGCGTTTGTGCAATGCAATAGAAACTGAGAAGGCCAACACGCCCCACCGGGGACCGGAGCCGCTAGCGTGAGAGAAGATGTGCCTGGAGATTCACTTTGGAGGGACTGCGCCGTGGTGTCACGCCCGCGCAGCCAGAGTCGGGCACGTAGAGGCGCGAGCCGGTTCACCTGACCCAAATCCATGACCCAATCCGCAACCACCAGCCATTATTTCGTCGAAAGCCCGAGCACCCGTGCGCTCGTGATCGGCGCGATCGGCGTCGTCTTTGGCGACATCGGCACCAGCCCCCTGTACGCGCTCAAGGAGTGTTTCAGCAAGGACCACGGCATCCCGTTCAGCCACGAGGCCGTGCTCGGCATCATCTCGCTGCTGTTCTGGGCGATGATCGTCGTGGTGTCGATCAAGTACGTGCTGTTCGTCATGCGGGCCGACAACAACGGCGAAGGCGGCGTGCTGGCGCTGATGGCGCTGGCGCTGCGCACGGCGGCGCCCCGGTCGCGCATGGCCAAGCTGATCATGATGTCGGCCATCTTCGGCGCCTGCATGTTCTATGGCGACGCGGTGATCACGCCGGCCATCTCGGTGCTGTCGGCCGTGGAAGGGCTGGAGATTGCCGCGCCGGGGCTGTCGCATTTCGTGATCCCGATCACGCTGTCCATCCTCTGCGTGCTGTTCTTTATCCAGCGCCACGGCACCAGCGCGGTGGGCAAGCTGTTCGGCCCGATCATGGTGGCGTGGTTCCTGGCGCTGGGCGGGCTGGGCGTCTACAACCTGATCCAGTCGCCGTACATCCTGGCCGCCATCAACCCGTGGTTCGGCATTTCGTTCCTGCTGGAGCACTCGCTGCAGGCGTTCATCGTGCTGGGCAGCGTGTTCCTGGTGCTGACCGGCGCCGAGGCGCTGTACATCGACATGGGCCACTTCGGCGCCAAGCCCATCCGCTACGGCTGGTTCGTGATGGTCATGCCGTGCCTGATGCTGAACTACTTCGGCCAGGGCGCGATGCTGCTGAGCAACCCGCAGGCCATCGAGAACCCGTTCTTCCTGATGGTGCCGGACCTGTTGCAGTTGCCGATGGTGCTGCTGGCCACGGCGGCCACCGTGATTGCGTCGCAGGCGGTCATCTCGGGCGCGTTCTCGCTGACCAGCCAGGCCATCCAGCTCGGCTTCCTGCCGCGCATGCGGATCCAGTACACGTCGGCGGCGGAAATCGGCCAGATCTACCTGCCGGTGATCAACTGGGCGCTGCTGGTGCTGGTGTTTGCGGTGGTGCTGTCGTTCCGCAAGTCCGAGAACCTGGCCGCCGCCTACGGCATCGCCGTGACCACGACGATGCTGATCACGACGTTCCTGGCCGTGATCGTCATGCGCCGGTTCTGGAAGTGGAACCGCGTGCTGGTGACCGTGCTCGGCGCGTCGTTCCTGATCGTCGACCTGTCGTTCTTCTCGGCCAACCTGCTCAAGGTGGCCGAGGGCGGCTGGTTCCCGCTGCTGATGGGCAGCACGGCGTTCTTCCTGCTGATGACGTGGCACAGCGGCCGCAAGCTGCTGCGCGCGCGCAGCCTGGAGGACGGCATTCCGCTGGAGCCGTTCATCGCCGGCCTGCTGGCCCACCCGCCGCACCGCGTGGAAGGTACGGCCGTGTTCCTGACGGGCAGCACCGAGTCCGTGCCGGTGTCGCTGTTGCACAACCTGAAACACAACCGCGTGCTGCACGAGCGCGTGGTGTTCCTGAGCTTTGTCACGCGCGACATTCCCTACGTGGACGACGACCACCGCCTGACCTGCAAGGACCTGGGCGGCGGCGTATTCATCCTGGCCTCGGAGTACGGCTTCAAGGAGACCCCGGACGTGAACCGCGTGCTCGACCTGGCCCAGCGCAAGCTCGACATGCACTTCGAGCTGATGGAGACGTCGTTCTTCATCGCCCGCGAGACCGTCATCCCGTCCAAGCTGCCCGGCATGTCGATGTGGCGCGAGCGCCTGTTCGCGTGGATGCATCAGAACGGCGCCAAGCCGTCGGACTTCTTCTCGATCCCGGCCAACCGGGTGGTGGAACTGGGCACCAAGGTCGAGATTTGAGAATTGAGAACTTGGCGGTTGCCAGGAAAAACGCCCCGCGGATGCGGGGCGTTTTTGTTTGGGGGGGGCGGGCTTGAGCTGCCTCGGGGTTTTCTCCCCTCTCCCGCCTGCGGGAGAGGGGCCGGGGGTGAGGGCGTTGCGGTGCAAATTGCGACCTGTCTCGGCTTGGACCGCCGGCCCTCACCCCCAACCCCTCTCCCGCGCGCGGGAGAGGGGAGCCCGAAATGCCAGCGCGCGGGGGATTCCGCTCAGCGCTTCAGCTTCGCGAACGCGGCGGCCATCGCGCCCTGTGTATCCGGCTGGCGCTGGCCGCCGCCGAAGCCGCGGTTGCCGCCGCCGCGCGGGGCGCGGTCGTTGCTGCGGTCGCCGCCGCCCGTGCGGGGGGCTTGCTGGCCCGGCTCGTCGTCCAGGCGCATGGTCAGGCCGATGCGGTTGCGCTTGACGTCCACCTCCATGACCTTGACCTTGACGATCTGGCCGGCCTTGACCACCTCGTGGGCGTCCTTGACGAACTTGGTCGACAGCGCCGAGATGTGGACCAGCCCGTCCTGGTGCACGCCGATGTCCACGAACGCGCCAAACGCCGCCACGTTCGTGACCACGCCTTCGAGGATCATGCCCGGCTGCAGGTCCTTCACGTCCTCCACGCCTTCCTGGAAGGTCGCGGTCTTGAACTCGGGGCGCGGGTCGCGGCCCGGCTTTTCCAGTTCGGTCAGGATGTCGCGCACGGTCGGCAGGCCGAACTTGTCGTCGGCGAACTGCTGCGGCGACAGGCCGCGCAGCGCGTCGCGGTTGCCCATCACATCGGGCAGGCCCTTCTTGATGTGGTCCAGGATCTTCTGCACCACCGGATACGCCTCCGGGTGCACCGACGAGCGGTCCAGCGGGTTGTCGCCGGTGTTGATCCGCAGGAAGCCGGCGGCCTGCTCGAACGTCTTGTCGCCCAGGCGCGGCACCTTTTTCAGCGCGTCGCGGTTCGGAAAGGCGCCGTTGGCATCGCGGAAATCGACGATATTGCGCGCCAGCACCGCGTTCAGGCCCGACACCCGCGCCAGCAGCGGGGCCGACGCCGTGTTGACGTCCACGCCCACCGCGTTCACGCAGTCCTCGACCACGGCGTCCAGCGCGCGGGCCAGCTCGCGCTGGTTCACGTCGTGCTGGTACTGGCCCACGCCAATCGACTTCGGATCGATCTTGACCAGCTCGGCCAGCGGGTCCTGCAGGCGGCGGGCGATGGACACCGCGCCGCGTAGCGAAACGTCCAGATCAGGGAATTCCTTGGCGGCCAGCTCGGACGCCGAATAGACCGACGCGCCGGCCTCGCTGACCACGATCTTGGTCAGCTTCAGCTCCGGGGCGGCCTTCATCAGGTCCTGCACAAGCTTGTCGGTCTCGCGGCTGGCGGTGCCGTTGCCGATGGAGCACAGCGCCACGTTGTGCTGCCTGGCCAGGCGCGCCAGCGTGGCCAGCGAGCCGTTCCAGTCGCGGCGCGGCTCGTGCGGGTAGATCGTGGCCGTTTCCAGCAGCTTGCCGGTGTGGTCCACCACGGCCACCTTGCAGCCGGTGCGGATGCCCGGGTCGATGCCCATCACGGACTTGGGGCCGGCCGGCGCGGCCAGCAGCAGTTCGTGCAGGTTGCGGCCGAACACCTTGATCGCCTCGCCCTCGGCCGTCTCGCGCAACTGCGTCAGCAGTTCGGTTTCCAGGTGCGGCTGCACCTTGACGCGCCAGCACCAGCGGCAGACGTCGCCCAGCCACTTGTCGGCCGGGCGGTTGCGGTTCTCGATGCCGACATGGCGCGCGATCATCGTCTCGCACGGGTGCGGCACCATCGCGTCCTGCTCCTCGCCCAGGCCCAGCTTGACCAGCAGCACGCCGGCGTTGCGGCCCCGGAACAGCGCCAGCGCGCGGTGCGACGGCACCGTGCGGATGGTTTCGCTGTACTGGTAGTAGTCGCGGAATTTCTCTTCCTCGGCCGTCTCCTTGCCCTCCATGACCGACGACGTCACCACGCCGTTCTGCCACAGGTGGTCGCGCAGCTTGCCCAGCAGTTCGGCCGTCTCGCCGAACTGTTCGGACAGGATGTCGCGCGCGCCGTCGAGCGCGGCCTTGACGTCGGGCACGCCGCCATCGGCGGTGGGATTGCCGTTGACGTACTTGGCGGCCTCGGCCTGCGGGTCGAGCGTCGGGTCGGCCAGCAGCGCCTGGGCCAGCGGCTCCAGCCCGCACTCGCGCGCGATCTGGGCGCGCGTGCGGCGCTTGGGCTTGTAGGGCAGGTACAGGTCTTCCAGCGTCTGCTTGGTCTCGGCGGCCTCGATGGCCGCGCGCAGCGCGTCGGTGAGCTTGCCCTGTTCCTCGATCGAGGCCAGGATGGTCGCGCGGCGGTCTTCCATGTCGCGCAGGTACAGCAGGCGCTCTTCGAGGTTGCGAAGCTGCGTGTCGTCCAGGTTGCCGGTCACTTCCTTGCGGTAGCGGGCGATGAAGGGCACCGTGGCGCCTTCGTCCAGCAGGCCGACGGCGGCCGCCACCTGGCGGGGTTGCACGGACAGTTCGGCCGCGATCAGCGACACAATCTTTTGCAGGACGGAAGCAGGCAGATTGGACATCGAGAATACGTGTCAGTCGAAAGCGGGGCATTGTGCCACAAGCGCCGGGCCGCTCCGGTGACGGGAAGACACCTTTTCCCCCGTCTTTTCGGCGCCCGCCGGCGACGGCGCCCGGGCGCCACGCGCGGCGCCGTGGCGATGGGTCCCGGATGCTAGAATCGCGGCATGATCGTCAAGCCCCTTCCGGCCGTCATGGCTCGCCTGGTTTACATGACTTCCTCCCCGGTTTTCCCGCTCGCACTGGCCGCCTGCCTGCTGGCCGCCCCCCTGGGCGCCGCCCATGCGCAGGCGTCCGCGCCCGCCGCGACGGCCGCGCTGCCCGCGGACCCCGGCAAGCCCCGCGACTTCGACGCCGAACGCAAGGCCATCGGCGATTCGCGCGCGTGGACCAACTACCGCTTCTCGCTGGCCGAGCGCGAGTGCTACGGCAAGTTCCTGGTCAACCGCTGCATCGAGCAGGCCAAGGAAGTCCAGCGCGCGGAACTGCACGTGCTGCGCGAGCGCGACCTGGAGGTGGGCGACGCCGAGCGCGCCTACAACGCCGCCCGGCGCGACCGCGAGCAGGCCATCCGCCGCGCCGAGTACGAAGCGGCCCAGCCGGGCCGCGCGGCCAACGAGCAGGCCAGCCGCGAGGCGTTCGACCGCAAGCAGCAGGAACAGGCGCTGCGCGACGCGCAGACCGGCCAGCAGGCGCCCCAGCGGGCCGCCAACGCCGAGGCGTACCAGAAGAAGCAGGACGATTTCAACACGCGCATGACCGAGGCGCAGCAGAAGGGCGCCGAGCAGGCCCGCCAGCGGCAGGAGAACGTGCAGTCCTACCAGCAGAAGCAGGCCGACGCCGTGCGCCGCCAGAAAGAACTGGACGAGCGGCGCGCCAAGGCCGAGGAAAAGAAGAAGCAGGGCAGCCAGGGCTCCACGCCCAGCCCGTTCGGCTTCTGATTCGTGTGGCACGGCCGGGCGGCTGGCCGCCAGCGGCCGCCAGGGAGCATCGACCATGGATGAAAACCTCAATACGCTGGAGCGGCAGATCATCGAGTTGCAGATCGAGCATCGAGACCTCGACGACATGATCGACCGCCTGTCCGCCGACCCGACCCACGACGAACTGCAACTGCGCCGGCTCAAGAAGCGCCGCCTGAAGCTCAAGGATGCAATCACGCTGTTGCAACTGCATCTGGAGCCCGACGTTCCCGCCTGACACCTGGCACCCGCAGCACACACCGCCCCCGGCGCAACGCCCGGCCGGGGCGACACAAGACACTCCCCACCTTGCCAGCTTCCACCGACGACCTCCTGTCCGCCGCCGCCCCGACGCCTGACGCCCACGACCCCGCCGCCGACGGCGCCGCGGGCCCGGCGGCCGACCAGCCTGCCGACCAGCAGACCGACCAGCAGACCGACCAGCACACCGACACGCTGGCCGACGCCCTGGTCGCCGCATCGGCCAGCCAGGCGGCCACGCAGTCCGCGCAGCTTTCGCAGATGTTTGCCGAGACCGGGACGCTGGCCACGGCCATCCCCGGCTACCGGCCGCGGGCGTCGCAGCAGAAGATGGCCGAGGCCGTGGCCGATGCCATCGCGCGCAACGACACGGTCATCGTCGAGGCCGGCACCGGCACCGGCAAGACCTTTGCCTACCTGGTGCCGGCCATGCTCTGGGGCGGCAAGGTCATCCTGTCCACCGGTACCAAGAACCTGCAGGACCAGCTGTTCCAGCGCGATATCCCCACCGTGCGGCACGCGCTGAACGTGCCGGTGTCGGTCTCGCTGCTCAAGGGCCGCGCCAACTACCTGTGCCACTACCACCTGGAGCGCGCGCAGGCCAGCGGCCGGTTGGCGTCGAAGCAGGACGCGGCGTGGCTGCGCGACATCGGGCGCTTTGCCCAGACCACGACCACCGGCGACAAGGCCGAACTGGCCGCCGTGCCCGAGAACGCGCCGGTCTGGCAGATGGTGACGTCCACGCGCGACAACTGCCTGGGCAGCGAATGCCCGCACTACAAGGAATGCTTTGTGATGCGGGCGCGCAAGGAGGCGCAGCAGGCCGACGTGGTGGTGGTCAACCATCACCTGTTCTTTGCCGACGTGGTGCTGCGCGATACCGGCATGGCCGAGTTGCTGCCCGCCGCCAACACCGTGATCTTCGACGAGGCCCACCAGCTGCCCGAGACCGCCACGCTGTTCTTCGGCGAGACGCTGTCCACCAGCCAGTTGCTGGAACTGGCGCGCGACACGGTGGCCGAGGGGTTGTCCCACGCGCGCGATGCCGTGGACTGGGTGGCGCTGGGCGCCCCGCTGGAACGCGCGGCGCGCGACCTGCGGCTGGCGTTTGGCCGGGACAACGTGCGCATGGCGATGGGCCAGATCGACGCCGATCCGCGTACCGCCGAGCCGTTCTACGAGACGCTCGACGCGCTGGAAGAGGCGCTGGCGGGCTTTGTGGAGGCGCTGGCGTCGCAGGCCGAGCGGGCCGAGACGCTGGAGCAGTGCCATCGGCGCGCCGTAGAACTGTCCGAGCGGCTGGAAGCCTGGCGCGACGACCGCACCGGCCCGCCGCCCGCCCCGGCCGCCCCGGCGGAAGGCGAGACGCCCGCCGCCACCGACGACGTCGCACCGGCGGCCGAACCGGCCCATCTAGGGCCCGATACCGTGCGCTGGGTGGAAGTCTTCTCGCACACGGTGCAGCTGCACCGCACGCCGCTGTCGATCGCGCCGATCTTCACGCGCCAGCGCGAGGGCCAGCCGCGCGCCTGGGTCTTCACATCGGCCACGCTGTCGGTCAAGGGCAATTTCGCGCACTACGCGGCGCAGCTCGGACTGCCGAAGGAACAGTCGCTGACGCTGCCGAGCCCGTTCGACTACGCCAAGCAGGGCCTGCTCTACGTGCCGCGCGACATGCCGCCGCCCAATTCGCCCCAGTTCACCGAGGCCGTGGTGGAAAAGGCGCTGCCGCTGATCGAGGCGGCCGGCGGGCGGACCTTCCTGCTGTGCACGACGCTGCGCGCGGTGCAGAAGGCGTCGGACATGCTGTACGACCTGTTCGCCGCGCGGGGCATCGACCTGCCGCTGCTGGTGCAGGGCCAGGCCAGCCGCACCGAACTGCTGGACCGCTTCCGCCAGTTGGGCAACGCGGTGCTGGTGGGCAGCCAGAGCTTCTGGGAAGGGGTGGACGTACGCGGCGAGGCGCTGTCGCTGGTCATCATCGACAAGCTGCCGTTCGCGCCGCCCGATGACCCGGTGCTGGCCGCGCGCATGGAGGTGCTGCAGAAAAAGGGGCTGAGCCCGTTCGCGGTGCACCAGTTGCCGCATGCGGTGATCACGCTGAAGCAGGGCGCCGGGCGGCTGATCCGGTCGGAATCGGATCGCGGCGTGCTGACGATCTGCGACACCCGGCTGGTGGAGAAGCCCTACGGGCGCCAGATCTGGCAGAGCCTGCCGCCGTTCACGCGCACCCGCGAGGCCGACACGGTGATCCGCTTCCTCGAAGGGCTGCGCGCGGCGCCGCCGGCGGACGCGCAAGGCTAAGGCGCCTTACCCGCGCCCGCTGCGCAGACGTAGCCAGAACGGTTGGCACCATCGCAAGCCGGCCGTGGAACCGTGGCCCGCCGTCAGGCTGGCCTGCGTTTTCGGATTAATCCTAGAAACTTGCAGCGGGGTTCTCGCTAGTATCGCGCCTTCTGAACGAGGCGGGATTCCATGCGAAGTCAAATCACGATGGCGCTTTTGCTGGCCGGCACCCTGCTTGCTGGCTGCGCATGGGCGCCCGGGATGCGGGTCGACCGCGATGCGCCGGCGGCGAGCGCCCCGGACGGCGTGACGCCGATTTCGTGGGACCTGGTCAACGCGCTGAGATCGACGCGCAGCACCCAGGACATCGACGACCTGCTGGGCGCGGTGCAGCCCTACCGTATCGGACCCGCCGATATCCTGTCCATCGTCGTGTGGGACCATCCCGAGCTGGTCTTTCCGAGCCAGACCTACACCGTTGGCATCGGCTACGAAATTCCCGGCTATAGCGGAGCGGCCAGCGTGCCCGGCTACGTCGTCAGCCATCACGGCGACATCCAGTTTCCCTACGCGGGGGTGGTGAAAGTGGCCGGCCTTACGGTCGACCAGGTGCGCACGCGCCTGACCCGTGCGCTGGCCGGCGTGGTGCGCCAGCCCCAGGTCACGGTGCGGGTGCTGGCGTACCGCAGCCAGCGGATTTACCTGGACGGCGAGGTCAGGCTGCCGGGGCCGCAATACGTGGACGACGTGCCGATGACCCTGATCGAGGCGCTAGGCCGGGCCGGCGGTGTCAACGTCAATACCGGCGACAGCAGCCGGATCCGGATTTCCCGCAAGGCGCGGAGCTGGGTTGTTGACCTGCCGGCACTGCTGCGCGCCGGGCGCAATCCCGCAGACATCCAGTTGCGCAGCGGCGACATCGTGCGCGTGGAACAGCGCGAGGACGGCAAGGTATTCGTGCTGGGCGAGGTCAACAAGCCCGTCGCGGTGCTGCCGCGCAACGGCCGCCTGACGCTTAACGAAGCGCTCGGCGAAGCGGGCGGCGTGAATCCGCAGACCAGCGACCCGCGGCAGATCTACGTGGTGCGCAGGCACGACTCGGGCCGCCCCGAAGTGTTCCACCTGGACGCCGCCTCCCCGGTGGCGATGGCGCTGGCCGAAGGGTTCCCGCTGCAGCCGCGCGACGTGGTCTACGTCGACGCCGGAGACATCACGCGCTGGGCGCGGGTCGTGAACCAGTTGATTCCGAGCGCCCAGTACGTCAACTCCACCGCCAACGTCCTGAAATGATCGTCCTTGTCGTGTGCGTGGGCAATCTCTGCCGGAGTCCGATGGCACAGGCGCTGCTGCGTCAGGCATTGCCCGATCTCACCGTGTGGTCGGCCGGGCTGGCGGCGCCGGTGGGTGCGCCGGCCGATCCCCGCGCCTGTGCGGTGGCGGCCGATGCCGGCCTCGACCTGACCGGCCATCGCGCCGCGCAACTGACCGGGGTGCGGATCAGCGCGGCGAACCTGGTCCTGGTGATGGACGAGGCGCAAAAGTCCGCGCTGCAACTGCGCTACCCCATGCACTCGGGGCGGGTGTTCCGCCTGGGCGATCGCACGGTGGGCGACGTGGCGGACCCGCGCGGGCGGTCGCGGACGGCTTTCGAGCATGCATTTGCGTGCCTGGGCGAGGGCGTGCGGGACTGGGCGCCGCGCATCCGGGCGCTACAGCGGCAGGACGTGCGATGACGCTGCCACCGCTCAAGTCCTCCACTGCCCGGACCGACGTGACGATTGGGCGCCTGGTTGCGGCGCTATCGCACTATCGGCGGTTGGCGCTCGGCATCGCCATGGCCTTCGCGCTGGCTGGCATGGCCTACGTCCTGTTGGCGCGGCCCGTCTACCAGGCCGACATGATGATCCAGCTGGACGACGCGGCCACGTCGTCGTCGACATGGAGCCTGCTGGGCGATGCGGCGTCCCTGTTCGACATGAAGTCGTCGCCGGCGGCCGAAACGCAGATCATCGGCTCCCGGCTCGTCGTGGAGCGGGCGGTGGACAAGCTGCGCCTGCATATTGGCATCGAGCCGGCCGCCAGCGGCTGGCTGGCGCGCTGGCGCGCCGCGCCGGGACCCGTGCCGGAGGTGGTGCGTTTCGATGTCCCGGCCGGCCTGGAGGGCGAGCCGTTTGTGCTGACCATGGAAAGCGAAGGCTGGCGGCTTGAGGGGCCGGGGCTCGACGTGCCGATGCGGGTCCGCGCGGGCATCGAGCAGGTGCGGTCCACGGCCGTGGGTGACTTCCGGGTACAGGTGGCGGCTTGCGCGTGCCAGCCGGATGCCCGGTTCGAACTGGTACGCCATTCCTGGCGGAAGACCGTGGCCGACGTGCGCGGGCGGCTGGTCGTTCAGGAGAAGGCTCGCCAGTCTGGCGTGCTGATCGTCACGCTGGCCGGGCATGATCCCGAGCGTCTGCGGGCGCTGGTGCGAGAGATCGGGGACCAGTATGTGCGGCAGAACGTCGAACGCAAGTCGGCGGAGGCGGCGCAGTCACTGGTGTTCCTCGAACGGCAGTTGCCAAGCCTCAAGCAAGAGTTGGAGGTGGCCCAGGATCGTTACACGTCGATGACGGCGCGGCACGGCGTGGTGGACCTGAACGAGGAGGCGAGGCTCGCCCTCAAGGCCGCGTCCGACGCCGGCACGCAGCGACTCTGGCTCACCCAGAAGCGGCAGGAACTGGTGACACGCTTTACCGAAGCCCATCCGGGCGTGATGGCCATCGATCGCCAGCTCGACGTGGTCAGGCAGAAGCAGCAGGACATGGAAAAGGTGATGCGCGGCCTGCCGGCGCTGCAGCGGCAGACCGCGCAACTGGCACTCGATGTTCGGATCGCCACCGAGCGCTACACGTCGCTGCTGGGCAGCGCGCAGCAACTGGCGCTGATGAAGGCGGGGCGCGTGGCCAGTGCACGGGTGGTGGATCCGGCCGAGGTGGCCGAGGACCCCGTGGCGCCGAATCGCCTGATGGTGCTGGTCGCGGCCATGCTTGCGGGCATCGTTGCAGGGGCCGGCGCAGCATTCGCCGCCGACTGGATGGCCAGCGCCGTCAGCGAGCCTGACGAGATCGAGCATATTCTGGGTGTACCGGTGCTGGGGGTGGTGCCGCGCTCGGCCCGGCAGGCGGATCTGGATGCGGCGCGGCAGCGCCCCGACGAGCGTCTGTTGTGCGGTGTGGCGAAATCCGATCCGGCCATCGAAAGCCTGCGCAGCCTGCTGACGGCGCTGCAGCTTTCCAGCTTGAGCCGTGAGCGCAACGTGCTGCTGGTGACGGGCAGCGAGCCCGCTGCCGGCAAGACGTTCGTCAGCGCCAATCTGGCAGCCGTGCTGGCTGCGGCCGGGCAGAAGGTGTTGCTGATCGATGGCGATATGCGCCGCGGCACCCTGCACTGGATGTTCGGGCGCGGCGCCGCCCCGGGCCTGTCCGAAGTGCTCGCCCATGCAGCCGACTGGCAGCAGGTGGTGCAGCGGGAGCTGGCCAGTGGCCTGGACCTGATCAGTTGCGGCGATCCGCAGCCCCATGTTGGCGATATGCTCGCCCGCGCGGACCTCGACACCCTGCTCGGCGAAGCGCGCCAGCGCTACGACGTCGTGCTGATCGACACACCCCCCGCACTGGCCGCCGCCGACGCGGCCCGGCTGGCGCGGCATGCCGACCTGGTGCTGCTGGTGGCCCGGGCGGGCCATTCGCGGCTGGCCGACCTGACCGCGGCGTGCAAGCAGTTGCGCCAGTGCGGCGCGGCCGTGGGTGGCGTGGTCCTGAACGATCTGGTGCCTCGCCTGGGCTGCTACGGCTATCCCTATGCTGGCTACGGCGGGTATGGCGCGGATATGCCGGGGCGCACGCGGCCACGCGGCTTCAGCTTCCGGCGACGGCGCGACGGGGGCGTGGCATGAGCCCCGGATCGCCCTTGAACGTGATGATCGTGGCCGAGGCGGCGGCGGGCGGCGTTGCAACGCATCTTGCGGACCTTGTGCGCGGGCTCGCGGCGCTGGGCGAACACGTGCACCTGGCGGTGCCGGCCGGTGACAGGCTGGACCCGGCCGTCATCGACGCGTCGGTGCGGCATTGCTGTGCCAGTGTGACCTGCCTGCCGATGCCGCGACGTATCGGCTGGCGCGACGTGCCGGCCTGGTGGAATCTGTCCCGCCTGCTGGCCCGCGTGCGGCCCGACATCGTGCACAGTCATAGTTCCAAGGCGGGCGTGCTGGCCCGGGCCTGCCGGGGGCCATGGCGCCAGGTGTACACGCCGCATGCGCTGTACACGCTCAATCCGTCGTTATCCAGGCTTCAGCGCCGGGTGTTCGGCGGCGTGGAAGCATTGCTCGGCCGCCACCGTACCGATCGCCTGATTGCCGTATCGCAGACCGAGGCACGGCATGCGCAAGAGTCGCTGGGTATTCCGTCGTCCCGCATCGTGACGATTCCCAACGGCGTGCAGCCGGTCTGCCTGCTGGGGCGCGATGCGGCACGGGCCGCACTGGGCCTGCACCCTACGCGGTTCATGGTCGGCTTTGTCGGCCGGTTTGCGCATCAAAAGGGACTGGATCGGCTGGTGCGGGTGGCCGAACTGCTTCAGGCCGATGTCGGCGGCGCGCTGGAGTTCGCCCTGATCGGGACCGGCGATCTCCAGGCGGCGGCCGGGCGGCCGGTTGAGCGCCTGCCAGCCAATGTGCGGGTGATCGGCAGGGTCGACCATGCGCGGAAGTACCTGTCTGCATTCGACGTGCTGCTGGTGCCCAGCCGCTACGAGGGATTTCCTTATGTCTATCTGGAAGCGATGGCGGCCGGGCTGCCAATTGTGACGGCGCGCGTGGCCGGGGCCAGCGAACTGGTCGATGCCGAGCAGATCGGCCTTGTCGTGGTGAATCAGGACGACCCCCAGGCCATGGCCGGGGCGGTGCGCACGCTGTACGCCAACGCGGCGCTGCGCGGGCGCTTGGCGAGCCGTTGCGCGGCCGCGCTGGGCCGCTACACCGCGCAGGCCATGGTCGCGCGCACTGCCGCGGTTTATCGCCAGCTTGTCGAGGAGCGTACATGACGATGGCGCGCATCTGCCGCGTGGCGCTGCTCCACGCCTACAGCCGGCGCAATGCCGGAGACGGCCTGCTGGTGGACCTGTCTGTCCGCATGATCCGTGAGGCGCTGGGACAGCACTGCCAGATCACGCTCGTCGCATCGGACCCCGCTTCATTCGGGGACATGGATCATGTCCTGCCCGCCCCGGTGATTGCCCGGCAAGGCTGGCATCGCGTCTGGGCGTGCGGACTGGCGCTGGTCGCCATACCAACCGCCGAGACGCGGCGCCTTGCCCGGGTGCTGGATTCGGCCGACGTGATCGTGGGCGTGGGCGGTGGCTATCTGCGCGCACGCAATACCTGGCAGGCGCTCAAACTGCAGGCCGGCCATCTGGTGCAGCTGCGCGCGGCGGTAGCGTCCGGGCGCCCGGCCATCTACCTGCCGCAGAGCATCGGGCCTGTCGTGGCTGGGCCGGGCGGCGCGTCGTCCAGTCTGGGCGATGGCTTGGCAAGGCAACTGGGGACGCTGGCGCGTGTCTATGTCCGCGATCACCGGTCGCTGGCGTGGCTCGATGGCCGCGCCAACGTGCGGCGGGCCCCCGATCTGGCCGTGCTGGAGTTGGGCCATCGGCTGGGCGGGGCAGTGGCGTCCGCCGAGGCAGCCCAAAGCCGCCAGCATCCCGTCCGCAACGTCTGCATGGTGCTGCGTGAAGCGCCGGCCTGGCATCCCGATCGGCGCGAGCATTACAGGCTGATGCTGCACCGGCTGATCGAGCGGCTGCGGGGCGAATGTCGGGTATCGTTCGCCGTGCAGAGCGCGGTGCGCGGCAATGACGATACGGCGTTCTATCGCGCGCTTGGCTTGACGCCGCACGGGTTGCTGCGGGACGTGCTGCGCGACGATCGCCCGGACGCAGTGGTGTCGGTGCGGCTGCATGGCGCGCTGGAATCGGTCCTGGCCGGTGTGCCGGCCTACCATCTGAGCTACGAGCGCAAGGGCTTCGGCGCGTACGAGGACCTGGGGCTGACGGACTGGGTCAGCAACGCCGCCGATTTCCAGGCGTCCGACGTGCTCGACACCGTGCTTGCGCCGGGAGCGGTGGTGTCGTTCCACGCCGGCCTGCAGGCGCGCGCCGCCACGCTACGGGCGCAGCGGCAGGAGATCGTCGCCACGCTGCGTGGCACGTGGCCATATGGCCCAGCCAGTCCGATGGATGTCCGATGCTGTTGAGACTGGCGTTGCGCGCGTTGTCGCTGGGCGCCAAGTTCGCCCTCACGCTGGCGATTGCGCGGGAGCTGGGGTATGCAGCGATGGCGCAGTACGGCATGGCCGTGGCGGCGGCGGTGATCGGCACCAAGATGCTGGGGCTGGGTTTTTCCGCTGAATGCAACCGACGGCTGGCCAGCATCCCGGCGGCAGCGCTCGGGGACATCGGACGGCTCGCCGGTGTCCATGCGGCCTGCTACGGCCTGCTGGCGGCAGGGGGCACGCTGCTCTGGCGGTTTGGCGGGGTAGCGCCGCCGGACCATTTCACGGCGCCTGTAGCGGTGGTAATCGCGGTGCTGGTCATGGTGGAGCACCAGGCCTTCGAGGTAAGCGGCTACCTGTTCGCGTTGCATCAAACTCGCGCGGCGTCGTGGCTGATGTTCGCGCGTAACGGGCTGTGGGCGCTGCTTGCCATCGCCGGACTGGCCAGCGGTGTCATCGGCAGCATGCTGGCCGTGCTGATGCTGTGGATCTGCGGCGATGTGCTGGTCATTGCCATCGGGTGGTACCTGATCCTGGGCCTGCGGGGGCGCTCATCCGCGCCGGTCCAGCCGCGTCGCCTGCCAGAGGCCCGGCCGGCGGGGAGGCTGCTGGACGTCTGGCGCGCGGGGGCCGCCATCTATCTGGCTGCGATCCTGCTTGCTGGCTTGCAGTATGCGGAGCGCTTTCTCGGGGCCGCGCTGCTGCCTGCCGAGGAACTCGGGCGCTATGTGTTCCTCTGGGCCATCGCCAACGCCGTGCAGACGCTCGCGCACGCGGCCATTGCCACCACAGCCGGGCCCGTGCTGGCGCGTGCCGCGCATCAGGGGGGATCGGGGGTCCGGAAGCTGCTCGGGCGGCAACTGGCATGGACGCTGGCTGCTACGCTGACGATGGCGGGCGCGCTCTGGCTGGCGTGCGATGCCATCCTGATGATGGCGGGCAAGGCAGCCAGCCAGGACGACGGGCTGATCTTCGGCATCTTGCTCGTGTCGTTTGTCCTGCGTTCGGTCGCCGATATCGCATGGGCGGCAGCCATCGCGCTGGAACTGCGGGGCATCACGCTGCTCGGCATGACGCTGGTGGCGCTGGCCGGAGTGCCGCTGGCATGGATGGCGGTGCACACCGCCGGGGTGACTGGCGCCGCACTGGCGCATGGCACTGTCAGCCTTGCCGTGGCAGGCTGGCTCGGCGTGACCCTGTACCGCCGGCTGGCGGGGATTGGCCTGGCGCGGCCGGCTGCGGCTGACAGGGGTGTGTCTTGACGGCAACGCGGGCGGCCGGGGATCCGGCATGCTGAGGGCCGGACCATGGCTGAGCCCTGGCGTCCGGCGTGTGATTGCCGGTGGCGCCGCGCTGCTGTACGGGCTGGTGTACCTCAATGCGGCACGGCTGCTGCCCGCTGCCATCTTTCGGGATGCGCAGAAAATCCAGGACCAGATGCTCGGCGCCGACACCTACGCGGGCAGTTCCTTTGACGCGGTGGGCCGGCTGTTCGCGGCGATGGGGCCTGCGCTGGACGGACTGGTGATGGGCGCCGGCGCGTGGTTCCTCTGGTCGATGCTGATCCGCGCCGAGCGGCTGGGGTTGTTGGCCGGGGCCATCGTACTGGCGGCGCCGTGCGTTGTCTTCAATCTGTTCGTTGCCACGAAGGACACGCTGGTGGTGGTGATGGCGCTCGTCATCGCCGCGGCGGCCGGCCGCGACGACCGTCCGTTGCGCGGCTGGGTGGCCATGCTCGCGTTGTACCTGGTCTACGCCGTCACGCTGCGCGCGTACTTCGCGCTGATCGCGGGACTGGCGCTTGGGCTGTATCTGCTCTGCCGTGTGGGCTGGCGCTGGCGGATCGTGATCGTGGCCGCGCTGTCGCTGGGCATGGCGTGGCTACCGTCCGCAGTGTTCGTTGCGCTCCAGCAGCCCCGGGACCTGGCGGTCGACTATCTGGTCTCCCAGTCGCCCTACGGCGCGCGTACCAGTTTCTACAATCTGTTTGCTCCCACGAGCCTGGCGGCATTCGTCGGCAACTACTTGTATGCCATGGCGCGGCTGAACCTGGCCCTGCTCTGGAGCCCTGGCATCAAGGAATTGGCGATGCAGGGCTGGGTACTGCTGGCGGTAGTGCCACCGGGGATGCGCCTGATGCGGGGCATGCTGTCGGTGCGGCCTACGCGGGCCGTGCCGGCGTACCTGGTGGCGGCACACATTGCCGTGTCCATGCTGTTCGAGCCAGACCTCGGCAGCTACATGCGGCATCTGTCGAGCGTCGCGCTGCTGTCCATGCGGCTGCTGACGGCTGGCCCAGGGCAGGGCCGGCCTCCCAGTCAATAGGCGCCCCGTCCGCCCAGCACGACGCCAACCGTCCGGAACAGGATGCGGAGATCGCCCGCCAGCGACCAGTTCTTGACGTAGCTGACGTCCAGCAGCACGCGGCGCTCGTACGACGTCTCGCTGCGGCCGCTGACTTGCCATAGTCCGGTGATACCGGGGAGCACGCGCAGGTAGTAGCGGGCCGCTTCGCCGTATTGCCCGAGCTCCTTCTCGACGAGTGGCCGTGGGCCAACCAGGCTCATGTCGCCCAGGAGCACGTTCCAGAGCTGGGGCAGTTCGTCCAGGCTCGTACGGCGAAGGAAGCGTCCCAGCCGGGTCACGCGCACGTCGTTCCGCAGTTTGAAGTCCTGCTCCCATTCGGCGCGCGCCTTGGGGTCCGACGCAAGCAGGTCATTCAGCACCTTGTCGGCGTCGCGGACCATCGAACGGAATTTCAGGCACCTGAACGTTCGCCCATGCATGCCGACGCGCGGGTGGCTAAAGAAGCAGGGGCCGCCATCGCGTTTGATCAGCAGCGCAAGCAGCGCCAGTAGGGGGGAAAGTGCCAAAAGTAGTGTGGTGGCAATGACGATATCGAGCGTACGCTTGACGCGCCATTGAACCCGGCATTTCCGTGCGGGCATCGACGAGACTCCATACAGTAGGGTGGCGGGCCGGCAGGCGTGCGCCGTGGCCGCCTGCCGTCGTATGGGGGCGCGCGGAATGGTCAGCCGGGCCATGCGTGGCGCGAGGCGCTCGCGTTGCCTGTCGGCTTCTTTCCGTCAACTGGCAAGAATCATAGTCAGTGTCATTTATCGACACCCTAGTATTTATTCGACTCTTGGTCAGTTGCCGCTTTGCCAGCCTTGCCGCGGTTGCCGGACGTGAAGGGGTTGCTGACGATGCAGGAAAAGGGGGCTGGCGGGCAGGGCGCGCGGGGTGGTGGCGCGGCGTGGGGCTCGAATGCCTGGCCAGGCATTCCGCAGGGACAAAAAAAAGGCCGAGGCCCGTTTCCGGGGCTCGGCCTTTTCCGTTGCCGGGGTGGCAGGTCAGTCGGTCAGAACACTTCCCACCAGGACTTGTCCTTGCGGCGCTGGCCGTACTTGATGAAGTCGCTGTTCGGGTAGTTGCGCTCCATCACGCGGGCGGCGTCGTCGCGCAGGTCCTTCATGCCCAGCGCGTCGTAGGACCGGACCATGATGTAGAGCGCTTCCTCGTTGGCCGGCGCGCCGTCATAGTCCTTGAGCGCCTGCTGGGCCCGGTTCACGGCCGCCAGGTAGGCGCCGCGGCGGTAGTAGTAGCGGGCGGCGTGGACTTCGTGCTGGGCCAGCGAGTTGACGATGTACTGCATGCGCAGCGTGGCGTCGGGCGCGTACTTGCTGTCCGGATAGCGCGTGATCAGCGTCTGGAACGCGTCGTAGGCGGCACGCGCGGCCTTCGGGTCGCGCTCGCTCAGGTCCTGGCCCGAGAAGCGGCCCAGCCAGCCCAGGTTGTCGTTGAAGTTGATCAGGCCCTTGAGGTAGTAGGCGTAATCGATGTTCGGGTGGCTCGGGTGGAGCTGGATGAAGCGGTCCACGGCGGCCAGCGCGGCGGCGGTCTCGCCGTCCTTGTAGTTGGCGTAGGCCGTGTCGATCTGGGCCTGCTGCGCGAAGCGGCCGAACGGGTAGCGGCCCTCCAGCTTCTCGTAGAGCTTGACGGCGCGCGTGTAGTCGCCGCCATCCAGGGCATCCTTGGCTTCCGAATATAATTTGTTGGCCGACCAGCCGGCCGTTTCGTCAGGCTGGTCTCCCAGCAGGCCGCATGCAGACAGCATGACGCATCCGCCTGCGAGCAAAACCGCTCCAATTTTCGCGCGCCATTGCGCGCGTTTCATGCTCTGCAATTGCATGGGCAACCTGTTCCGGATGAAAAAAAATAGCGCCAAGCATTATAGCCGAAGCCCCAGCACCGAAAACGGTCTGGAACGCCACCCCGACGCGCCGGAAGTGACCGCCGCGGAATCCGACGACCTGGACGACCAGTTCGACGACGCCGGCGAGTTCAACGACGAGGTGCCCGCCACGGCGCCCGCCGCGCCAGACCTGGTGCCCCTCTACCTGGAAGTCGACAGCGCCGCCCACGGCGAGCGGCTCGACAAATTGCTCGCGCGCCACTTCAGCGAGTTCTCGCGCAGCCGCATCCAGCAATGGATCGAGGACGGGGCCGTGCGCGTGGACGGCGAGCCGAGCCGGGCCAAGGCATCGGTCCAGATGGGCCAGCAGATCGAGATCCACCCGCAGGCCGCGCCCGAGTCGATGGCGTTCACGGCCGAGGACGTGCCGCTGGACGTGGTCTACGAGGACGACGCGCTGCTGGTCATCAACAAGCCCGCCGGGCTGGTGGTGCATCCGGCGGCCGGCAACTGGAGCGGCACCGTGCTCAACGGCCTGCTGCATCGCGACCCGCCCGCCGCGCGCCTGCCGCGCGCCGGCATCGTGCACCGGCTGGACAAGGAAACGTCGGGCCTGATGGTTGTCGCCCGCACGCTGACCGCGCAGACCGACCTCGTGCGGCAGTTGCAGGCGCGCACGGTCAAGCGGACGTACATCGCGCTGGTTTGGGGCGAGACGCCCGACGAGGGCACCATCGACGCCCCCATCGCCCGCGACCCGCGCGAGCGCACGCGCATGGCCATCGTGCATACGAATAGCGGCAAGCCGTCGCGCACCCACTTCGAGACGCTGGGCACGGTGCCGCTGGGCCGTGCCAAGGTGTCGATGGTGATGTGCCAGCTCGAAACGGGCCGCACCCACCAGATCCGCGTGCATTTCGAATCGATCGGCCACCCGCTGGTGGGCGACCCGGTCTACCACAAGGCCACGCAGCGCGGCCAGCGGCCCGCCGTGCGCGTGCCGCTGCCGGTGCCGTTCACGCGCCAGGCGCTGCATGCCTACCGGCTGGGGCTGGTGCACCCGGTGACCGGCCGCAAGAAGTCTTGGGAAGCCGAGCCGCCCGAGGACCTGCAGGCGCTGATCGATGCGCTGGACTTCGAGGGTCAGGCGGACGACGACGCCGATGACGAGCATGACGAGCCCGAGTGGTACGAGGGGGAAGCCGATGACCACGACGACTGACGCGGACTGGATCGTGCCGGACTGGCCCGCGCCGGCGCGCGTGCGGGCGTTGCAGACCACGCGGCGCGGCGGGGTCAGCGTCGGCCCGTACGGGCTGGCTGGCGGCGCGGCCGGCGGGCTGAACCTGGGCACGCATGTCGGCGATGACCCTGCGGCCGTCGCGGCCAATCGCGCCCGGCTGGCCAGCCGGCTGCCGGCCATGCCGCGCTGGCTCGAACAGGTGCATGGCTGCGGGGTGGTGACGGCCGACGATGGCGCCGATGCCGATGTGCCTCGGGCCGACGCGAGCATCGCCACGACGCCGGGGCACGTTTGCGCGATCATGACCGCCGACTGCCTGCCCGTGCTGCTCTGCGACACCGCCGGGACCGTGGTGGGCGCCGCCCACGCGGGCTGGCGCGGGCTCTGCGACGGCGTCATCGAGGCCACGCTGGCGCGCATGGCGGCGCGCGCGGGCGGCCAGGCGCAGTGGCTGGCATGGCTGGGGCCGGCCATCGGGCCGGCATCGTTCGAGGTCGGGGCCGAGGTCCGCGAAGCGTTCCTGCAGCAGGCGCTGCCGGCCGAGCGCGACGCCGTGGCGGCCGCATTCGTGCCGGGCGCGCCGGGCAAGTACCTGGCAGACCTGTACGCGCTGGCGCGGACCCGGCTGGCGCGCGCCGGCTGCCAGCAGGTGTTCGGCGGCGGGACCTGCACGGTCAGCGACGCCGACCGCTTCTATTCGTATCGACGGGACCGCACCACGGGCCGCATGGCCACGCTGGTCTGGCTGGCGGACTAGCCGCCGTTGCGTTCCTCGGCGGGCGGCGGCGACACTCGCGCCGCCTCCGCTTCCGCCGCTTCGCGCGCCTTGCGGCGCCGGCGGCGTCCCGGGGTGCCCATGATGTACAGCACCAGCGACACGGGCGCCAGGCCATAGCCCAGGAAGGTGGCCACGCCGGCGACCACGCTGGTCTCCGTGATGGCCATCATCAGGGCCACGTAGAGCCAGCCAATTGCCACGATATACATCAGACCTTCATCTCTCTCGGGTAGGAATGCGGAGGCCGGGAACCCGCGCCAGGATTACCGTCCGGTAGGTCGGGCTTCACTTCCCGGGGCGCCGTGCCGCAATCCGGAATTCCGCATTGACAGCGTCTACATTGCAAGGCAACAATGCCTCGAAATGTATCGGAACCGGGAAGCTTTCCCAGGGTTTCGCCGGCAAGCATAGCGTAAGAAGCGGGCGGCCTCAGGCGCTCAGCGGACGCAACCCGGATACGGGGCGGGTCGGGAGACAGTTACCCCGAGCCGTCGACCATCACGACTGGCAGAGAGACGATCACATCATGGCGACCGGCAAAGGTGCGGCATCTTCCGGACCGGAAGACAAGTCCCAACCGTTTCAATTTGCGCCGGGGCCATTCGATCCAGCGGCATGGCTGGAATGGTCCCGTCAGTGGGTACCCGAAGCCAACGGCGCCATGCCGGCCGGTTTTCCGGCGGGCCTGGCCAGCGCGTTCCCCGCCGGTTTCCAGGGTGCCATGCCGGGCGGATTTCCAGGCGGCTTTCCTGGTGGATTCCCCGGCGGCGACGCCTTCGCCAAGGCGTTCCAGCAAGCCTTTCCGGCCGGCGGCGTCAACGGTGCCGCGGTCAAGATCGCCCCGGACCAGCTCGCCGCCATCCAGCAGCGCTACATGCAGGACTTTGCCGAACTGTGGCGCGAGATGGGCGAGGGCGCCATGGCCGCCAACGGCACGCCTGCGGGCAATGGCGACGGCGGGGCCGCCAGCCAGCGCCTGTCCGATCGCCGCTTTGCCAGCCCGGCCTGGCGCAACAATGCCCCTTACCGCTACACCGCCGCGTTCTACCTGCTGACCGCCCGCGCGATGACCGAGATGGCCGACGCCGTCGAGGCGGACCCGAAGGTGCGCCAGCGCATCCGCTTTGCCGTGTCGCAGTGGGTCGACGCCATGTCGCCGGCCAACTTCCTCGCGCTGAACCCCGATGCCCAGCAGCGCCTGATCGAGTCGGGCGGCGAATCGCTGCGCAACGGCGTGCGCAACATGCTGGAAGACCTGCAGCGCGGCAAGATCTCGCAGACCGACGAGGCCGCCTTCGAGGTGGGCCGCAACGTTGCCGTGACCGAAGGCGCCGTGGTCTACGAAAACGAATACTTCCAGCTGCTGCAATACCAGCCACTGACCGACAAGGTCTACGCGCGGCCGCTGCTGCTGGTGCCGCCGTGCATCAACAAGTACTACATCCTCGATCTCCAGCCGGAAAGCTCGCTGGTGCGCCATGCCGTGGAGAACGGCCACACCGTGTTCCTGGTGTCGTGGCGCAACCCCGACGCGTCGATGGCCGAGCGTACCTGGGACGACTACATCGAGCACGCGGCTATCCGTGCGATCGAGGTGGCGCGCGACATCAGCGGCCAGGACAAGATCAACGTGCTGGGCTTCTGCGTGGGCGGCACCATCGTCTCCACGGCGCTGGCCGTGCTGGCCGCGCGCGGCGAACAGCCGGCCGCCAGCCTGACGCTGCTGACCACGCTGCTCGATTTCTCGGACACCGGCATCCTCGACGTCTTTGTCGACGAGGCCCACGTGCAGCTGCGCGAAGCCACGCTGGGCGGCGCGGCCGGCGCGCCGTGCGGGCTGCTGCGCGGCGTGGAGCTGGCGAATACGTTCTCGTTCCTGCGGCCCAACGACCTAGTCTGGAACTACGTGGTCGACAACTACCTCAAGGGCAACACGCCGGTGCCGTTCGACCTGCTGTTCTGGAACGGCGACGCCACCAACCTGCCGGGGCCGTGGTACTGCTGGTACCTGCGCCACACGTACCTGCAGGACGAACTGAAGGTGCCCGGCAAGCTGACCGTCTGCAACGCGCCGGTGGACCTGGGCGCCATCGACGTGCCGACCTATATCTACGGGTCGCGCGAGGACCACATCGTGCCGTGGGCGTCGGCATACGCATCCACCGCGCTGCTGAACAACAAGCTGCGCTTCGTGCTGGGCGCGTCCGGGCACATTGCCGGCGTGATCAATCCGCCGGCCAAGAAGAAGCGCAGCCACTGGACCAACGACGCGCTGCCCGCCACCGCGCAGGAATGGCTGGCCGGCGCGCAGGAGCATCCGGGTAGCTGGTGGCCCGACTGGATGGCCTGGCTGGGCAAGCAGGCGGGGCAGAAACGCGCCGCGGCGGCGTCGCTGGGCAACGCCCATTACCCGGTCATCGAACCCGCGCCGGGACGCTACGTCAAGCAGCGCGCCTGATTCTCACCTGGGCCGGGCGGCATGTCCGGCCCGCATCGAACCGATCCGCGATCCGATTTCTTGAAAGGACCTCAAATGACCGACATCGTCATTGTTTCCGCAGCCCGCACCGCAGTTGGCAAGTTCGGCGGCTCCCTGGCGAAGATTCCCGCGCCGGAACTGGGCGCCATCGTGATCAAGGCCGCGCTGGAGCGCGCCGGCGTCAAGCCGGACCAGGTGAGCGAAGTGATCATGGGCCAGGTGCTGACGGCCGGCTCGGGCCAGAACCCGGCGCGCCAGGCGTCGCGCAAGGCCGGCCTGCCCGACATGGTGCCGGCCATGACCATCAACAAGGTGTGCGGCTCGGGCCTGAAGGCCGTGATGCTGGCCGCCAATGCCATCCTGGCCGGCGAGGCCGAGATCGTGGTGGCCGGCGGCATGGAGAATATGAGCGCCGCCCCGCACGTGCTGCCGGGCTCGCGCGACGGCTTCCGCATGGGTGACACCAAGCTGGTCGACACGATGATCGTCGACGGCCTGTGGGATGTGTACAACCAGTACCACATGGGCATCACGGCCGAGAACGTCGCCAAGGAATACGGCATCACGCGCGAGGCGCAGGACGAATTCGCCGTCGGTTCGCAGAACAAGGCCGAGGCCGCCCAGAAGGCGGGCAAGTTCGACGAGGAAATCGTGCCGGTGATGATTCCCCAGCGCAAGGGCGACCCGGTGGCGTTCAAGACCGACGAGTTCGTGCGCCACGGCGCCACGCTGGACAGCCTGGCCGGGCTGAAGCCGGCGTTCGACAAGGCCGGCACGGTGACCGCCGCCAACGCGTCGGGCCTGAACGACGGCGCCGCCGCCGTGGTGGTCATGTCGGCCGCCAAGGCCAAGGAACTGGGCCTGACGCCGCTGGCGACGATCAAGGCGTACGCCAACGCCGGCGTGGACCCGGCCGTGATGGGCATGGGCCCGGTGCCGGCCAGCAAGCGCTGCCTGTCGCGCGCGGGCTGGGAGGTCAAGGACCTGGACCTGATGGAGATCAACGAGGCGTTCGCCGCCCAGGCGCTGGCCGTGCATCAGCAGATGGGCTGGGACCAGTCGAAGATCAACGTGAACGGTGGCGCCATCGCCATCGGCCATCCGATCGGTGCATCGGGCTGCCGCATCCTGGTGACCCTGCTGCACGAAATGAAGCGTCGCGACGCGAAGAAGGGCCTGGCCTCGCTGTGCATCGGCGGCGGCATGGGTGTGGCGCTGGCAGTGGAGCGTTGAAGGGCAGTGCATTGAGGGGTGATCCGGCGGCCCGTACCGAGGAAGGCGGCCGCCGCGATCGACAATAACGACCAAGCTTCGATCCCGACGATCGAGCAACCAGGAGTGGATATGACTCAGCGCATTGCATATGTGACCGGCGGCATGGGCGGCATCGGAACCGCGATCTGCCAGCGCCTGGCGAAGGACGGCTTCACGGTGGTGGCGGGCTGCGGCCCGAACTCGCCGCGCCGCGAGAAATGGCTGGAACAGCAGCGCGCGCTTGGCTTCGAGTTCATCGCGTCCGAAGGCAACGTGGCCGACTGGGATTCGACCAAGGCCGCGTTCGACAAGGTCAAGTCCGAGGTCGGCGAGGTGGACGTGCTGATCAACAACGCCGGCATCACGCGCGACGTGGTGTTCCGCAAGATGACCCGCGCCGACTGGGACGCGGTGATCGACACCAACCTGACGTCGCTGTTCAACGTGACCAAGCAGGTCATCGACGGCATGGCCGACCGCGGCTGGGGCCGCATCGTCAATATTTCGTCGGTGAACGGCCAGAAGGGCCAGTTCGGCCAGACCAACTACTCCACGGCCAAGGCCGGCCTGCACGGCTTCACGATGGCGCTGGCGCAGGAGATGGCGACCAAGGGCGTGACCGTCAACACGGTGTCGCCGGGCTATATCGCCACGGACATGGTCAAGTCGATCCGCCAGGACGTGCTGGACAAGATCGTGGCGACGATTCCGGTCAAGCGCCTGGGCGAGCCGGAAGAGATTGCGTCGATCTGCGCCTGGCTGGCGTCGGAGGAGTCGGGTTTTTCGACCGGCGCCGACTTCTCGCTGAACGGCGGCCTGCACATGGGCTGACGCCCGGCGGCGCGGTGCGCAGCGCGGCCGCTTGATGCGCCGCATCCAGCGCACTGCACAAGCCGGGGGCTGCCGTCCCCGGTTGCCGGCCCAACGCCGTCCCGCGCCTGCTGGCGCCGGGCGGCGTTTTTGTTTGAAACGCCGTTTTGCTGCGGGTTTTCCTTAAAGCCGGCCCGCTTTCCATAGTGCTTTCTTGAGCATAGAATCAGGACAATGGCGCAACCGGCACCAAAGTAGAGCGCTTGGCTTAGGGTCTGGTCCGGTTGTATCTTGCGCGGCGCAGGCGCCCGGCACCCCCGGGACGCGGCCCCAATTGCGCACTGCATCGCATGCAGTGCAGCAGCGTTGCCGAGGCGGCGCAGCAGCGGATGCCCCCGCCGGCATCAGCGACGACAAAAGGATAGAGCATCGATGGCCACGACCAAGAAAGGCGCAGAGCGACTGATCAAGAAATATCCCAATCGCCGGCTCTACGATACGCAGACCAGCACCTACATCACGCTCGCGGACGTCAAGCAACTTGTCATGGACACCGAGGACTTCAAGGTCGTCGACGCCAAGTCGGGCGAGGAACTCACGCGCAGCATCCTGCTGCAGATCATCCTGGAAGAGGAAACGGGCGGCGTGCCGATGTTCTCCAGCGCCATGCTGTCGCAGATCATCCGTTTCTACGGCCACGCGATGCAGGGCATGATGGGCACCTACCTGGAAAAGAACATCCAGGCGTTCATCGACATCCAGAACAAGCTGGCCGAGAACTCGAAGGGCCTGTACTCGGGCGAGGCGTTCAGCCCCGACATGTGGTCGCAGTTCATGAACCTGCAGGGCCCGATGATGCAGGGCATGATGAGCAACTACATCGAGCAGAGCAAGAACCTGTTCGTGCAGATGCAGGAACAGATGCAGAACCAGGCCAAGAGCATGTTCGGCACGTTCCCGTTCAACCAGACGGACAAGAAGTAACGCCGCCTGGCGGCCGCCCGAAGGCGGCTAGAAGAAGGGCCCTGCGAGGTTGGCAGGGCTTTTTGCTTGAAGGGATGAATTCCGCCCGGGAGACGGAAGGGGGCGCCCTGGGGGCGCGATTGGGCGCCGGGCACGCCAAGTCGGCCGCATCAGGGTAAAATCTCCGCCTTTCACGGCAAGGACGGCGCCCGGCAGGCTCGCCGCATGCCGTCAGTCCAGCGCGGCGCGCCACCGGGGACGGTCGGCCGCCCTTATACCCCCACATTCGCGGTGCCCCATGTCGTCTGAAACCAATCTGTCCAATCCTGCGCCGAAAGTCGGCTTTGTGTCACTTGGCTGCCCGAAGGCCCTTGTGGATTCGGAGCAGATCATCACGCAATTGCGCGCCGAGGGGTACGCCATCAGCGGCACCTACGACGGCGCCGACCTGGTGGTCGTGAACACCTGCGGCTTTATCGACGAAGCGGTGCAGGAAAGCCTGGACGCCATCGGCGAGGCGCTGACCGAGAACGGCAAGGTGATCGTCACCGGCTGTCTCGGGGCCAAGAAGGACGCGGCGGGGCAGGATATCGTGTCGTCGGTCCATCCGAAGGTGCTGGCCGTGACCGGCCCGCACGCGCTGGGCGAGGTCATGCAGGCGGTGCACACCCACCTGCCCAAGCCGCACGACCCGTTCACCGACCTGGTGCCGGCCGCCGGCATCAAGCTCACGCCCAAGCACTACGCCTACCTGAAGATTTCGGAAGGCTGCAACCACCGCTGCTCGTTCTGCATCATCCCGTCGATGCGCGGCGACCTCGTGTCGCGGCCGGTGGCGGAAGTCATGCTCGAAGCCGAGAACCTGTTCAAGGCCGGCGTCAAGGAGTTGCTGGTCATCTCGCAGGACACCAGCGCCTATGGCGTCGACGTCAAGTACCGCACGGGCTTCTGGGCCGGCCGGCCGCTCAAGACCCGCATGACCGAGCTGGTGGCGGCGCTGGGCGAACTGGCCAGCCAGTACGGCGCCTGGGTGCGCCTGCACTATGTCTACCCGTATCCGCACGTCGACGAGGTCATCCCGCTGATGAACCAGGGCCACGTGCTGCCGTACCTGGACGTGCCGCTGCAGCACGCCCACCCCGACGTGCTCAAGCGCATGAAGCGTCCGGCCAATGCCGAAAAGACGCTCGACCGCATCCGTGCCTGGCGTGAGATCTGCCCGGAGCTGACCATCCGCAGCACCTTCATCGCCGGCTTTCCCGGCGAGACCGAGGCCGAATTCCAGACGCTGCTCGACTTCATCGCCGAAGCCGAACTGGACCGCGTGGGCTGCTTTGCCTACTCGCCGGTGGAGGGCGCCACGGCCAACGACCTGCCGGGCGCGCTGCCCGACGCGGTGCGCGAAGAGCGCCGCGCGCGCTTCATGGAAGTGGCCGAGGCCGTGTCGGCCCGCCGGCTGCAGCGCAAGGTGGGCCAGACGCTGCGCGTGCTGGTGGACGAGGTCAACCAGGATGGCGGCATCGGCCGGTCGTCGGCCGACGCGCCCGAGATCGACGGGCTGGTCTACATCGACCCGGCCGCCAAGCCGTCGCAGCGCTACAAGACGGGCGACTTCGTGAACGTCCGGATTACCGGCGCCGACGGCCACGACCTGTGGGGTGAAATCGCCTGACGGAGGTCGTCCCGCAGGCGTGCTCGACCAGACGATTAGGTAAAAGTACGGTCGTTCGCTTTTGGCGATGGACGACTATACTGTGCACCGCAACATGAACGCATGGAGACGAGACATGGCACGTGAAGTGGTGGTTGTCAGCGGTGTGCGCACCGCCATTGGTACCTTCGGCGGCAGCCTGAAGGATCTGGCCCCGACCGAAATGGGCGCCCTGGTGGTACGCGAGGCGCTGGCCCGCGCGTCGGTGTCCGGCGACGACGTCGGCCACGTGGTGTTCGGCAACGTCATCCAGACCGAGCCCAAGGACATGTACCTGGGCCGCGTGGCGGCCGTGAACGGCGGGGTGTCGATCCACGCGCCGGCCATGACCGTGAACCGCCTGTGCGGCTCAGGCCTGCAGGCCATCGTCAGCGCGGCGCAAACCATCCTGCTGGGCGATGCCGAGGTCGCCATCGGCGGCGGCGCCGAGAGCATGAGCCGCGCGCCGTACCTGGCGCCGATGGCGCGCTGGGGCGCCCGCATGGGCGATGCCAAGCTGATCGACATGATGCTGGGCGCGCTGCATGACCCGTTCCACACGATCCACATGGGCGTGACGGCCGAGAACGTGGCCCGGGAATACGACATTTCGCGCCAGCAGCAGGACGAGACGGCGCTGGAATCGCACCGCCGCGCGTCGGCCGCGATCAAGGCCGGGTACTTCAAGGACCAGATCGTCCCGGTCACGCTGAAGTCCCGCAAGGGGGACGTGGTGTTCGACACCGACGAGCACGTGCGGCACGAGGCGACGATGGACGACATGGCCAAGCTCAAGCCGGTGTTCGTCAAGGAAAACGGCACGGTCACGGCCGGCAATGCGTCCGGCCTGAACGACGCGGCCGCGGCCGTGGTGCTGATGGAGCGCGCCGAAGCCGAGCGCCGCGGGCTGAAGCCGCTGGCGCGCCTGGTGTCGTACGGCCATGCCGGCGTCGATCCGAAGACGATGGGCATCGGCCCGGTGCCCGCCACCAAGATCGCGTTGGAGCGCGCCGGCCTGTCGGTCAAGGACCTCGACGTCATCGAAGCCAACGAGGCATTCGCCGCCCAGGCGTGCGCCGTCACCAAGGCGCTGGGCCTGGATCCGGCCAAGGTCAACCCGAACGGCTCGGGCATCTCGCTGGGCCATCCGATCGGTGCCACCGGCGCGCTGATCACGGTCAAGGCCGTGCACGAGCTGCAGCGCGTCCAGGGCCGCTACGCGCTGGTGACGATGTGCATCGGCGGCGGCCAGGGGATTGCCGCAATCTTCGAGCGCGTTTAAAGTCACCCGACGCCCATCGCCCGAGGAAGCGCCCTTGTCCCGTCCTGTCCTGCCCCGCACGTTTTGCCTGTCGATCCTGGCCGGAATGCTGGCGCTGCCCGCCGCAGCGCTGGCCGCCGGGCCGGAGTCGTTGTCGACGGGCGGGCAGGGCGGCTTCGGCATCAACGATGCCATCAAGTCTGGCGAGGCCAGGCGCGGGACAAGCCTGTCGACGGGGCCGGCGCGGATGCTGGCACCCCGGCAGGAATATTCGCAGTACCCGGTCTACGTCGGCACGGTTGGCGACAAACCGGTCAAGATGCGCATCGCGCCCAAGACCGACACCCGGGACAGCCTGCAGGGCGAGTACTCGATTGGCGACGGCAAGGGCGTGCGGCTGCTGTCCGGCGAATGGGACAACGGCACCTTCCTGATGGAGGAGTCCGACGACGGCACGCGGGTGTCCGGCAACTGGGAAGGCCAGATCGACCGGAACGGCGCGGTGCGCGGCACGTGGACCGACGCCTACAACCCGGCCATCGTCCTGCCGTTCCTGATCCGGCCATTCGGCGGCTACCTGGTGATCCCGCCATTCGACATGACGCCCAGCAGCGGCGTCACCTACGCGCCACCGCCGCCCAAGTCGTCGATCACGACGACCAAGCCCCGCTAGGTTCTCCGCCCGGCAGCGGCGCCCGGCCGCGTGGCGGGCGCGGCATTTGCTGGTAAGCTCGGACGTTCGATCCGTCTTCTCCAGGGAACCACGCCGTGTCCGCTTCCGACTCGTCCAACCACCCGCCGCGCTTTATCCAGACCACCGCCGTCCAGCCCGATCTCGACATCGCGCCGGGCTTTGCCTCGTTCTCCACGCCCACGTATCGCGGTTCCACCATCGTGTTCCGCAACCTGGCCGAGCTGCGCGCCTATGGCGATGCCAGCAAGACCTACTGGCGCTACGGCCTGCACGCCACCCCCACCAGCGAGGCGCTGTGCCAGCAACTGGCCCAGATCGAAGGCGGCCGCCACACGCTGCTGCTGCCGTCGGGCATGGGGGCGATCTCGCTGGTCTACTTCGCGCTGCTGCGGTCGGGTGACGACGTGCTGGTGCCGGACAACGTCTACGGCCCCAACCGCGACCACGGCGAATGGCTGGCGCGTGAGTATGGCGTGACGGTGCGCTACTACCACCCGTCCATCGGCGCGGGCATCGAGGCGCTGATCCAGCCCAACACGCGGCTGATCTGGATGGAGGCGCCCGGCTCCGTGACGATGGAAGTGCCCGACTGCGACGCCATCGTGGCCGCCGCCCGCGCGCGCGGCGTGCTGACTGCCATCGACAACACCTGGTCGGCCGGCGTCTATTTCAAGCCGTTCGACAAGGGCATCGACATCTCGGTGCAGGCGCTGACCAAGTACCAGTCGGGCGGGAGCGACGTGCTGATGGGCGCCGTGATCACGCGCGACGACAAGGTCCACGACCGGCTCAAGCGCACCCGCATGATCATGGGCTGGGGCGTCTCGGCCGACGATTGCTTCCTGGTGCTGCGCGGGCTGGCGAGCATGCCCGTGCGGCTCGCTGCCCATGACCGCGCGGCGCGCGAAGTGGCGGAATGGCTGAAGCAGCGGCCCGAAGTCACGCGGGTACTGCACCCGGCGCTGCCCGACTGCCCCGGCCATGCCGAGTGGACGCGCGACTTCACGGGCGCCGGCGGCCTGTTTTCGATCATCCTGCACGACCGGTACTCGCGCGAGCAGGTGGACGCCTTTGTCGAGGCGCTGAAGCTGTTTGCCATCGGTTGGTCATGGGGCGGGGCGCACAGCCTGGCGGTGCCGTACCACGTCGATACGATGCGCCCGGCCGGCACGTGGCCGCCCGCCGGCTGGGAGAACGCCGGCGAACTGGTGCGGCTCTATATCGGCCTGGAGGACACCCGCGACCTGATCGGCGACCTGAAGCAGGCGATGGAGACCCAGCTCCGCTGAACCTCCGCCCCGCGCCATCCGGCCAACAAAAAAGCCCCGCGAATGCGGGGCTTTTGCATGGGCAAGCCGACCTCAGGAGGCGTCGGCCTTGCGCATCGTGGCCTGCGGCGCCGCCTCGGGCGTCGCGCTGCGGATGGCCCAGACCGACTCGGCCGGACCGTTCTGCGTGCGGCGCTGCGTGGCACGGGCCAGCGCGACGTAGCCCACCGCCAGCGCCAGGCCGCCAATGTCGAACCCGGCAATCACCCAGCGGCCGTTGAGCGCCGCCGCGAACAGGTGGTCGCCGGTCAGCACCCAGTTGGACACCGGCACGGCCAGCGTCGCCAGCGCCGCCACGTAGAGCAGTTCCACGGCCGCCCGGATCGGCGGACGGATCAGCGCCCAGGCCAGGGACAGCCCGAATGCCGGCCAGAACACGTAGCTGACAGCACGCTCCGGCCACAGCAGCGCGGCCGGGAAGCACAGCGCCACGCCGATACAGGTGCCGATGCAGACGCCGACCGTGGCCTGCGCCAGCAGCTTGTGCACGCGCGGCTGCTCGGCCTGGCGCGACTTGCGCCGCGTCTCGATCCACAGCAGATTGCCCGAGTAGAACAGGAACGCCCCGGCCAGCCCGGCGATCAGGTACACCAGCCGCACGGCCAGGTCGCCATAGGTGCCGTAGTGCAGCGCGAACATGGCGCTGTACACCATGTGGTTCGTGTCGCGCGCGCCGGCCGTCTGGTTGGCGATCAACTGGCCAGCGTTCGGCTCGTTGGCGGCGGCATGGATGCCGACCGAGCCGCCGTTGCCCAGCGCCCGCACGCTGTCGCCGCGCACTTCCGCCACGGCGTTGGCGTCGCCATAGCGCTGGAAGCGGATCGCGCTCGGGGTAAAGCGTTCGCCGCCGTGCTCGCGTGCGATGGCCAGCAACTGGGCCGACGACATCGTCGGCGAGGGCCGGCCCGACGCCGACACCTCGGGCGTGGCGCTGGTCACGCGCGGCACCACCTCGAACAGCTTGCCGTCGAACGTCAGCATGTTGAACACCATCACCATGACCAGCGACAGGCAGAAGAACGCGCCCGTCACCGCGAAGATCAGGTGGAACGGCAGGCTGAACAGGCCCAGCACGTTGTGGGTGTCCATCCAGAACCGCTTGAGGTTGCGGCCCGGGCGGACCGAGAACAGGTCCTTTTTCAGGCGCGGCAGGTGCAGGATCACGCCCGACACCAGCGCCAGCCCGTACAGCACCGAGATCACGCCCATGAAGTACATGCCGTTCAGCCCCAGGCCCAGCGAGTAGTGCAGGGCGTTCAGGAAGGCCGACAGCTCGCCGGTCACGTGGTCCAGCGACGTGTCGTTCTGGGCCGCCTTGTCGCCGCCCAGCCGCTCGCCGCTCATCGTGTGCCACTCGCCGGCCTTGTCCTGCCAGTAGGCGTTGAAGTCCGGCTCTTCCTTGCTCGGCAGGCCAACGTAGACGCTGTTGGCGGCGTCCGGGTGGACGGCGATCAGCTTCTGCACGAAAGCGTCGATGGCGGGCCCCTCGACGTGGACCTCTGTGGCGTGCCGGCCTTCCAGCCGGTCCGGGTTCTGCCACACGTGCAGCTCGTGGTGGAACACGGTGATGGCGCCCGCGAAGAACGCGATGAACAGCGCCCAGCCGGCCATCAGGCCGACCCAGGTATGGAGCGTATTGAAGACGCGCAGGGTATTGGGTTTCATGAGCATTTCCTCAATGGCCCAGGCCCGTCGACGCGGGGGGCATTGCATGCATGAGGCGGACCGCCCAGAGGATGCCGTAGCAGACCAGGTTGCCACCGATCAGCCAGAGCCACGCGGCGCGGCTGGTCTGGCACAGCAGGCTCAGGCTGATGATGGCCACCCACAGGACGAAACTGAGCATGATGGCGAGCACGACGCCGCCTTCCCAGCCGCCCGGCAGCCAGAGAATGCCGAGCGTGCAGAGCGCGATGGCCAGCGGCAGGCCCAGCAGCGCGCCGGCGAGCCATTTGGTGCCGATCATGATGCGCTCCCTTCGCCCGGCATGTCGTCGTAGCGCTTGTGGTGGATCCAGGTGCCGATGAACGGCCAGGCGGACAGGCTGCAGGTCAGCGTCACCAGCGTGGCGGCGATGGCCACGGGCCAGCCCTCGGGCACGCTCATGACCCACGTGCCGGCCACGGCCAGCGCGACGCCGAGCCAGAACAGCAGGCGCGGCGGCAGCGGGGCGCGGCCGTCGTTGCTGGCGTCCACGCAAAGCACCTGGTTAGGGGCGGAAAGATAGAGGCACGCCGCGGCGGCCAGGGATAGAAGTACGGCAAACGCTTGCATGCGTCGGGCAACCCGGTGGGGATCGGTCAGGCGGGAAAGGACTAATAATAATGATTCGCATTTGATTTCACAAGGAAATCAAGGCCTTATGTTGCAGTGCCGTGCGCATGTGACCGAAATGCCAATGACGGAAATGTAATGTGACAGACGCATCGAACTGTGCGCGCAGCAGGGTGCCGGACGGCGGGCAGGTAGTGAAGCTGCCGCCGACGGACGTCAGCGGCGGAACAGGGGAGCGGGCCGCGTGGCCGGTACGCCGCTCAGCGGGAGAACAGGTTCAGCAGGCCGTCCAGCCCCACGTGGTTGAACGCGACGCTGGCCTGCGCCCGCACCACGGGTTTGGCGCGGAAGGCCACTGACAGCCCCGCCACGGCCATCATCTTGAGGTCGTTCGAGCCGTCGCCCATGACGATGGCCTGCGACGGATCGGCGCCGATCTGCGCGCACACCTCGCGCACGGTGCGGGCCTTGACATCGGCATTGACGATTTCGCCCACCACGTTGCCGGTCAGCTTGCCGTCGACGATTTCCAGCGTGTTGGCGCGCGTGAAATCGAGCTTGAGCCGGGGCTTGAGCTGGTCGGTGAAGTGGACAAAGCCGCCCGACACCAGCAGCGTCTTCAGCCCCAGCGCCTGCACGGCCTCCAGCATTCGCTCGGCGCCCGGCGACAGGCGCAGGCGCTCGGCGTAGACGCGGTCCAGCACGCTGGCGTCCAGGCCCTTGAGCAGCGCCACGCGGCGGCGCAGGCTTTCGTTGAAATCGGTGATCTCGCCGCGCATGGCGGCCTCGGTGATGGCCGACACCTCGGCCTTGAGCCCGCAGAAATCGGCAATCTCGTCGATGCATTCGATCGTGATCAGCGTCGAATCCATGTCCATCGCCACGAGCCGGAAGTCCGACAGCTTGCGGCCGGCCGGCACCACGGCCCAGTCGATGCCGCGTACGCCGCACACGGCGTCCAGCGCGTCGCGCAGGGCCGGGGTCAGCGGATCGCAGTCCTCGGCGGCGGCCACGGTGTCGCTGCGCGGGGCGAAGGCGGAAGCGTTGGCCACCTTGCGCACGGCATCGAGGTCAGCGGCGGACAGCGGGGACAGGCTCTGGAGAATCAGGGGCATGACGGCAGGAAACGGATACGGGCGGCCGGGTAGGGCGGCCGGGAGGGCGGTATTGTACTGCGCGGCGGCCGGCTCCCGCGCGGGCGGGGGCCGGCTGGCCGATCAGGCCACGCGCAGGCTGTCCACAACCTTGTGCAGGAACGCTTCGCACGCGGCCAGCTGGTCCAGCGCGACGAATTCGTCGGGCTTGTGGGCCTGCTGGATGTCGCCGGGGCCGCAGACCACGGCCGGGATGCCGGCGCGCTGGAACAGCCCGGCCTCGGTGCCGTAGGCCACCTTGTTGGTCTCGCGGTCGGCGGTCAGCGCGCGCACCAGTTGCGTGATGGCGTCGGACTCGGCCGCGTCCAGCGACGGCGCCGCCGCGATCTTGCTGATCGCCATGCCGGCATCCACGTGCTCGGCGCGCATCTTCGGCACCAGCACGTCGTTCACGTACTGCTGGATCCGCGCCAGGATGGCCTCGGGGTCCACGCCGGGCAGGTTGCGGAACTCGAACACGAACTCGCACTCGGCCGGGATCGTGTTCAGCGCGATGCCGCCGTGGATCGTGCCGGTGGACGCGGTCGTGAACGGCACGTCGAACGCCTGGTCGTACGGGCCGTTGGCCTTGAACTCGTCGGCGATGTCGCGGATGTAGCAGATCAGCCGCGCCGCGTACTCGATGGCGTTGACGCCCTTGGGCGTCAGCGACGAGTGGGCCGCCTGGCCCTTCACGCAGCAGCGGTAGGCGTTGATGCCCTTGTGCGCCACGATCACGCGCATGCTGGTCGGCTCGCCGACGATGCAGCCGGCCGGCGTCACGCCGCGGTCGCGCAGTTCGGCCAGCAGGTACGGCGCGCCCATGCAGCCGATTTCCTCGTCGAACGACAGCGCGTAGTGCACCGGCTCGCGCAGCCTTGCGTCCAGGATGGTCGGCAGCAGCGCCAGGCTGGTGCCGATGAAACCCTTCATGTCGCAGGTGCCGCGGCCGTACAGCCGGCCGTCGCGGATCACGGGCTTGAACGGGTCGGTGGTCCAGTTCTGGCCGTCCACGGGCACCACGTCGGTGTGGCCGGACAGCACGATGCCGCCGTCGGTGGCGCCGTTGGCGGCCGGCACCGTGACGAACAGGTTGGCCTTGTCGCCGGCCGGGTTGTAGCTCAGGTGCGGGCGCAGGCCCTTGGCCAGGAAGTGGTCGCGCACCGCTTCGATCAGGCCCAGGTTCGAGTGGCGCGACGTGGTGTCGAACGACACCAGGCGCTGGGTCCAGTCCAGCGCGCTGCCGCGCTGCGGGGCTTCGTGGTCGGCGGTGCGGGGGGCGGCGGCTTGCATGGGCGGTCGAAAACGTTGATGTGTCAAGGGTGTGATGCTACACCGGCTGGCCCGGTCAGGCCAGTTGGCGCAGCGTGTGCTTGATGGTCTGCGCGCGGGCGCCCACGTCGGGCATCTTGGCCTCGATGCGCAGCTTGTCCTGTCCGGCCAGCTTGATGTGCTTGTTCTTCTGCACGAGGTCGATGATCCGGATGGCGTCGATCGGTGGGTTCGGCACGAACTGCACGCTGACCGTGGCCTCGCCGGCGTCGATCTTGCGCACGCCCAGCGGCGCGGCGGCAATGCGCAGCCGGTGCGTCTCGATCAGCGCCTGGGCCTGCGGCGGCAGCTTGCCGAAGCGGTCGATCAGCTCTTCCTGGATGTCGTCCACGCGGTCGGCCGTCTCGCAGTTGGCCAGCCGCTTGTAGAGCGACAGCCGCTCGTGCACGTCGGCGCAGTAGTCGTTCGGCAGCAGCGCCGGCGTGCCCAGGTTGATCTCGGTGGTGGCCGCCAGCGGCGCCATCAGGTCCGGCTCCTTGCCGGCCTTGAGCGACTTCACGGCCGCGTTGAGCATGTCGGTGTAAAGCTGGAAGCCGATCTCCTGGATCTCGCCCGACTGCTTGTCGCCCAGCACCTCGCCCGCGCCGCGAATTTCCAGGTCGTGCATCGCCAGGTAGAAGCCCGAGCCCAGTTCCTCCATCTGCTGGATGGCCTCCAGCCGGCGCTGCGCCTGCTTGGTCAGCCCGTCCACGTCATGCACCAGCAGGTAGGCGTAGGCCTGGTGGTGGCTGCGGCCCACGCGCCCGCGCAACTGGTGAAGCTGCGCCAGGCCGAAGCGGTCGGCGCGGTGGATCAGGATCGTGTTGGCGGTGGGCACGTCGATGCCGGTCTCGATGATGGTCGTGCACAGCAGGATGTTGTCGCGGCGGGCCACGAAGTCGCGCATCACGCGCTCCAGTTCGCGCTCGTGCATCTGGCCGTGCGCCACGGCGATGCGCGCCTCGGGCACCAGTTCGGCCAGCCGGGCCCGCTTGTTCTCGATCGTCTCCACCTCGTTGTGCAGGAAGTAGACCTGCCCGCCGCGCTTGAGCTCGCGCAGGATGGCCTCGCGGATCACGCCGTCTTCCTCGCGGCGCACGAACGTCTTGATCGCCAGCCGCTTCTGCGGCGCCGTGGCGATGACCGAGAAGTCGCGCAGCCCTTCCAGCGCCATGCCCAGCGTGCGCGGGATCGGCGTGGCGGTCAGCGTCAGCACGTCCACCTCGGCGCGCAGCGTCTTGAGCGCTTCCTTCTGGCGCACGCCAAAGCGGTGTTCCTCGTCGATGATGACCAGGCCCAGCCGCTGGAACTTCACCTCGTCGGACAGCAGCTTGTGCGTGCCGATGACGATGTCCACCGTGCCCTCGTTGATCTGCTTGATCGCCGCGTCTACTTCCTTCCTGGTCTTGAACCGCGACAGTTCGACGATGCGCACCGGCCATTCGGCAAAGCGGTCGGACAGGGTCTGGAAATGCTGCTCGGCCAGCAGCGTGGTGGGCGCCAGCATGGCCACCTGCTTGCCGCCCAGCACGGCCACGAACGCGGCGCGCAGCGCCACCTCGGTCTTGCCGAAGCCCACGTCGCCGCAGACCAGCCGGTCCATCGGCTTGCCTGACGTCATGTCGGCGATGACGGCCGAGATGGCGGCCGCCTGGTCCGGGGTTTCCTCGAAGCCGAAGCTTTCGGCAAAGGTCTCGTAGTCCTTGGGCTGCAGCGGGAACGCAAAGCCCTGGCGCAGCGCGCGGCGGGCGTACAGGTTCAGCAGCTCGGCCGCCGTGTCGCGGATCTGCTGCGCGGCGCGGCGCTTGGCCTTGTCCCACTGGCCGGTGCCCAGCGAGTGCAGCGGCGCGGTGTCCGGATCGGCGCCCGAATAGCGCGAGATCACGTGCAACTGGTGCACCGGCACGTAGAGCTTGCTGCCCTTGTCGTAGTCCAGGTGCAGGAATTCCTCGTCGCCCTGGCCCATGTCCAGCGTGACCAGGCCCTGGTAGCGGCCGATGCCGTGCTCGCTGTGCACCACGGGATCGCCAATCTTCAGCTCGGCCAGGTCGCGCACCATCGCGTCGACGGTGCTGGCCTGCTCCTGCTTGCGGCGGCCGGCGCGGCGCGCGGTGCCGGCGTACAGCTCGTTCTCGGTGACGAAGGCCAGCTGGGCGCCGGGCAGCGCGAAGCCGGTCTGCAGCGGCGCCACGGCGATCGAGAAATGCGAATCGCCGGCCAGGAACGCCGCGAAATCGTCCACCACCATCGGCCGCAGCCCGCTTTCGGCAAACAACTGCATCAGCGTCTCGCGCCGGCCGGCGGAGTCGGCGCACATCAGCACGCGCGTGGCCTTGTTCAGCAGCAGCGCTTCCAGGTTGACCAGCGGGTCCTCGGCGCGGCGGTTGACCGAGACGTCGGGCAGGCTGGCCGCGAGCGACGGCTGGTCCGCCGGCGACGGCTCGCGCTGCAGCACCAGCCGGGCCAGCGGCTTGGCGCCGACGAAGAACTGCTCCTCGGACAGGAACAGCTCGGCCGGCGGCAGCAGCGGCCGCTCGCGGTCGTGCCGCATGAAGGTGTAGCGCTGGGTGGTATCGGCCCAGAAGCGGCGGATGGCGTCGTCCACCTGGCCCGCGAACGCCAGCTGCGTGCCGGCCGGCAGGTAGTCGAACAGCGTGGCGCTTTCTTCAAAGAACAGCGGCAGGTAGTACTCGATGCCCGCCGACGGCACGCCGTTGCCGATGTCCTTGTAGATCGGCGACTTGGTCGGATCGCCCTCGAACACCTCGCGCCAGCGGCCCCGGAAGGCCGTGCGCGCGGGCTCGTCCAGCGGAAACTCGCGGCCCGGCAGCAGCCGGACTTCCTTGACCGGGTAAAGGCTGCGCTGGGAATCGGGATCGAACGCGCGGATGGTCTCGATCTCGTCGCCGAACAGGTCGATCCGGTACGGCAGCGCCGACCCCATCGGATACAGGTCGATCAGCCCGCCGCGCACGCTGTATTCGCCGGGACGCATCACGGCGCTCACGTGCTCGTAGCCGGCCAGCGTGAACTGCGCCTTGAGCGCCGCCTCGTCCAGCCGCTCGCCCTGCTTGAAAAAGAACGTGTAGGCCGCCAGGAACGACGGCGGGGCCAGCCGGTAGAGCGCCGTTGACGCCGGCACGATCATCACGTCGCACTGGCCGGTCTGGATGTCGTGCAGCGTGGCCAGGCGCTCGGAGACGAGGTCCTGGTGCGGCGAGAAGCTGTCGTAGGGCAGCGTTTCCCAGTCGGGCAGCAGCCGCACGCGCAGTTCCGGCGCGAACCACGGGATTTCCTCGGCCAGCCGCTGCGCGTCCATGGCGTTGGCGCAGACCACGGCCACCATCGGCACGGTGCCGCGATGCTGGCGGGCGTAGGCGGCCACCACGAGCGCGTCGGCGGACCCGGTCAGGCCGCTCACGGCATGGCGCAGGCCGGGCTTGACCAGGGGCAGGGCGGCGAAGGGAAATGCGGTAACGGTGTCAGGCATTGGCAGCAGTAAACGCAAAAACGACGACACCCCGCCGGCAGGGGCGCGGGGCGCTCAGCGGGCAGGGCGGTCGATCATGCCAGCCATGGCGGCGGGCGAGGGCCGTATTATAGAATGCGCACCGGCCGGCCCGCTGGCCGGCTCACTTTTTCCCCAGGCCCCATAAACGTGTCCGATCGTCGATTCGCCCTGATTCCCTGTGCCGGAACCGGCAGCCGTGCCGGTGGCGCCGTGCAGAAGCAGTACCAGACCGTGGCGGGCCGGCCGATGCTCTGGTATGCGCTGGCCGCGTTCTCGGCCAGCGAGGCCATCAGCGCCACGGCGCTGGTGCTGGCGCCCGACGACATGCCGCTGGCGTCGCGCTTTGGCGCCGAGGCGTTTGCCGGCCTGCGGTTCGATACCGCGTTCGTCGGCGGCGATTCGCGCCACGCCTCGGTGCTGGCCGGCCTGCATCACCTGGGCACGCTGGGCGCCCGGGACACCGACTGGGTGCTGGTCCACGATGCCGCGCGCCCCGGCCTGACCACGGCGATGATCGACACGCTGGTGCGGGCCGTGGAGTCAGACGACACGGCCAGCGAGCCGATCGGCGGCATCCTGGCGGTGCCGGTGCCCGACACGCTCAAGCGCGCCGACGCCACCGCGCGCATTGGCGGCACCGTGCCGCGCGACGGCCTGTGGCAGGCGCAGACGCCCCAGATGTTCCGCATCGGCGTGCTGTGCCATGCGCTGGAAGACGCCATGGCCGCTGGCGCCGTGGTCACCGACGAGGCCAGCGCCATCGAGCGGCTGGGCCTGCATCCGCGCCTGGTCAACGGCTCGCTGCGCAACTTCAAGGTGACCTACCCGGAAGACTTCGCGCTGGCCGACGTGCTGCTGCGCACGGGGCATCCGGCCGCCTGAGCCGGCCCCCGAACCATTTTTGCAAGGAGTCGTTTTGAATCCGTTCGATATTCGCGTAGGGCAGGGCTATGACGTGCACGCCCTGGTGCCGGGGCGCAAGCTGATCCTCGGGGGCGTGGACATTCCCCATGACCGCGGCCTGCTGGGCCACTCGGACGCCGACGCGCTGCTGCACGCCGTGACCGACGCACTGTTCGGCGCCGCCGCGCTGGGCGACATCGGCCGCCACTTTCCGGACACCGCCGCCGAGTTCAAGGGCGCCGACAGCCGCGTGCTGCTGCGCGAGGCCGCGCGGCGCGTGCGCGAGGCCGGGTTCGAGATCGGCAATGTCGATGCCACCGTCATCGCGCAGAAGCCCAAGCTCGCGCCGCACATCGGCGGCATGGTGGCAAACCTGGCCGAGGACCTGGGGTTGCCCGTCACGCGCTGCAACGTCAAGGCCAAGACCAACGAGAAGCTGGGGTTCGAAGGCAAGGAAGAGGGGATCGTCGCCCAGGCGGCGGTGCTGATCTACCGCCGGCCGGAAGACGCGCAGGACTGACGGCCGGCGGCCGCCCGGCAGATCAGGGGGCGGCCGGCGACGGCGCGGCGGGCGCCTCGGCCGTGATCGGGTAGACGTAGTCGATCAGCCGCGCCATGGCGCCGTGGCGCGAGCCCGCTTCGGTGCGTTTCTGGAAGCCCATCTGCTCGCAGAGCTTGATGGCGGAGTCCATCTCGGGCATCGCGCGGCAGACCAGCGTCTGGGCGCCGATATCGCGGGCGCGCTGGATGCAGATCTGCATCAGCCGCTTGCCCAGCCCCAGGCCGCGCGCCTGCGGGCTGACCGACAGCAGCCGGGCCTCGGGCTGCGTCAGCGTGATCGTGGAATCGTCGAGCGCGGGCAGCGTGGCGCCCGGATGGCAGAACAGCACGGCGCCGCTGATACCGTGGTCGGTCTCGGCGACCCACCATTCCATGTCGGGATTGTCCTTGGCGGCCAGCACGGACTGCATGCCGCGCTGGAACGACGCCCGGCAATCCTCCATGATCTCCAGTTCATACTGCCCGTAGGCCTGCTGGGTGACCGCGGCGATATCGCCCCAGTCGTGTACCGCGGCCAGCCGGAACCTGAAACGCGGCGAGTTCGGGGAAGGCAAGGTGCTCATGGCGACAGCGAAGTTCGTGACCTTGCGTCGATTGTAGGCCGCGCCATCCACAAATGCACCGGGTCGTTCCGCTGGTTCGCGTGTCGGACAACACCAATTGACCGAGACAGGAAAAAGGCCGGCGGACGCTCCCAGGCGTCCGCCGGCCTTGCCCGCCTTGCGGCGTGCCGCGCGGTACTTGCGGCCCGTTGGGCCGCGAAGCCGCTTATTCGGCGGCGATGACGTTGGCTGCCGCGCCGATCACGGCGGCAATGCGGCCCACGTCGCGCAGTTGCTGGGCGCTCATGCCCTGCTCGTTCTTGAGCAGCTGGTAGTGCGACTTTACGCAGAAATGGCACTTGCCGATGATCGACGCGGCCAGCGCGTACATCTCGAAGCGGCGCTTGTCCACGCCGCCGTGGGTGGCGTAGGCGTTCATGCGCAGGCCGGCCGGCTGGCTGGCCAGGTCCGGGTCCTCGGCCATCTCGACGTACGGGTACCAGAGGTTGTTCATGCCCATCAGCGCGGCGGCCGTCTGCGCGGCCGTCACTTCCTCGGGCGACAGCACGTTGGCATTGCGGATCACGTCGACGATCACCTTGCTCTTGGCCGCGAAGGCCGCCGCCAGCGCCACGCCGACCGCGTCGTTGCCTTCCAGCGTCGAGCGGGCAATCGTGCCATCCACGTTCAGGCGGATGTCCTTGGCGTAGTCGGGAACCAGATTCTTAATCGTGCTGAGGAATTCCATTTATTTCTCCTATCGACGAGGGCTCAAAAAACCCGCACATAGCGGGTTTCGGCATGGAAGGGCCGCTGGCCCCTCCATGCGATGTACCGGGCACCTGATGTGGCCGGCAGGCAGTGCCAATTACAGCGTGGCGCCGCCGACGGCGCGGTTGCACGGGCACAGTTCGTCCGTTTGCAGACCGTCCAGGATACGCAGCACTTCGTCCGGGCTGCGGCCGACGTTCAGGTTGTTCACCGACACGTGCTGGATCACGTTGTCCGGGTCGACGACGAAGGTGGCGCGCAGGGCCACGCCGGCGGCCTTGTCACGCACGCCAAGCTGGTCCACCAGCGAGCCGGTCACGTCGGCAAACTGCCACTGGTTCAGCTTGTTCAGGTCCTTGTGTTCGCGGCGCCATGCCAGCTTCACGAATTCGTTGTCGGTCGAGCCGCCCAGCACGATGGCGTCGCGGTCGGCGAAGTCGTTGTTCAGCTTGGCGAATGCCACGATTTCGGTCGGGCACACGAACGTGAAGTCCTTCGGGTAGAAGTAGATGATCTTCCACTTGCCCTCGAACGACTTTTCGGTGATGTCTTCGAAAGCCGACTGGCCATTCTCTTCGTGGTTGTTGAAACCCGGCTTGACACCAACGATGCTGAAGGCTTCGAGCTTGTCACCAACGGTCTTCATTGACTTCTCCTGATACGGTTGAACAGATTGAGGCGTTGCACTGCGCGATGTGGTTCCCATTGCCGCCGGGAAGTCCATCGCATTTGCACGAAAGCTGTGAGTATGCGTGCCGCCGCGCGCCAAGGCCAATTGGTTTTCTTAACCGGCCCGATAGGCGGCGTCCGGAACGCTGCACAAATGGACAGCCGCAAGTATGCCATGCACCCGCCGGGCAAGCCTGCGGCACCACCGCTACGTGTGCCACGCGAACGTGTCAGCCGCGTGAAGGCGGCGCGCGTCGTCAGGCCGGATGCAGCGCCGTCTGTTCGCGCCGGGCGCGGAAGATCACCAGCGTGGCCACCAGCCCGCAGGCGGCGGCAAACATCAGCCAGAGGCCCGGCGCGGCCTTGTTGCCGGTGCTGTGGATCAGGTAGGTCGAGATGGCCGGCGTGAAGCCGCCGAACAGCGCCGTGGCCAGGCTGTACGCCAGCGAGAAGCCGGCGGTGCGCACGGCCGGCGGCATGACCTCGGCCAGCGTCACGACCATCGCGCCGTTGTAGCTGGCGTACAGGAACGACAGCCACAGTTCCACCATCAGCAGGCGCTGGAACGACGGCGCGGCCACCAGCCACGACACGGCCGGATACGCCGTCACCAGCGTGGCGACGGTGAAGACCACCAGCAGCGGCTTGCGGCCCACGCGGTCGGACAGCGCGCCCATCAGCGGCAGCCAGATGAAGTTCGACAGGCCCACGCAGATCGTGACGATCAGGTTGTCCACGTCGTCCAGCTTGAGCACGGTCTTGCCGAACGTCGGCGTATAGGCCGTGATCATGTAGAACGACACCGTGGTCATGACCACGAGCAGGCAGCCGGCGACGATGATGCGCCAGTTATCGAGCATCGACCGGTAGATTTCCTGCACCGACGGCCGGTGCTTGCGCGCGCGGAACGCCTCGGTTTCCTCCAGCGAGCGCCGGATGATGAACAGGAACGGCACGATCAGGCAGCCGATCAGGAACGGCACGCGCCAGCCCCAGTCGTCCATCTGCGCCGGCGCCAGCGTGGCATGCAGCACCACGCCCAGCAGGCCCGCGAAGATCACGGCCACCTGCTGGCTGGCCGACTGCCACGCCACGTAGAAGCCTTTCTGGCCCGGCCTGGCAATCTCGGCCAGATAGACCGACACGCCGCCCAGCTCCACGCCGGCCGAGAAGCCCTGCAGCAGGCGTCCCAGCAGCACCAGCAGCGGCGCGGCGACGCCGATGGTGGCGTAGCCGGGCACCAGCGCGATCAGCAGCGTGCCCAGCGCCATCAGCACCAGCGTGACGATCAGCCCCTTGCGGCGGCCGTGGTGGTCGATATAGGCGCCCAGCACGATCGCGCCCAGCGGCCGCATCAGAAAGCCGGCGCCGAACGTGGCCAGCGACAGCATCAGCGACGCGAACTCGTTGCCGGACGGGAAGAACGTACGGGCGATGGCCGCGGCATAGAAGCCGTAGACCATGAAATCGTACATTTCGAGGAAATTGCCGCTGACAACGCGGAACACAGTCCGGAAACCGTGCTGGGAGGTGGGGGTGCTGGACATGGCTGTCTCTCGGTCAGCCGCCGGTGGACCCGGCGGCATGTTGTCGATCGTTGTGAGCCATGGCGGATCAGGGTTGCGGCAGGCGCGCCATGACATTGGATGCCGTGGTATGCATCGGCCTGTCGATGGCGTGAAGTGTGCGCAATGACGCTGTCATTCGCCTGTCAGCGACCTTTCAGTTGCCTATCAAATGCTGAAGAAAACCTGTCAACGCGCAACCGGTGGTGCGGCGGCGCAACCTGGCGCTCAGGCGCGCCGGAAGCGCGCGCTGACCACAAGGCCCGTGCGGGGCGCGGGGCGGTTGGCCAGCACCAGCCGGCCGCCGTTGCGTTGCAGGATGCGGTTGACGATCGACATGCCCAGCCCGGCGCCCTTGGCCTCGCTGCGCGCGGTGTCGAGCCGGTAGAACGGCCGGGTCAGCAGCGACAGCTGCTCGTTGGGCACGCCGGGGCCGTTGTCGGCCACGATCAGCACGGCCTCCTTGTCCTCCACGCGCGTGGAAATCTCCACGTCGGCCATGCCGGTTTCCTCGTCCTTGGCATAGCGGCGCGCGTTTTCCACGAGGTTGTCGAGGATGCGCTGGATTTCCATGCGGTTGGCCACGGCCATGACCGGGCCGTCGGAGCGCACGTGCACGCGCACGTCGTCATGCGCGGCATAGACGCCGACCGATTCCTGGACCAGCGTGGACAGGTCCACCGGCTCCACCACCTCCTGGCCGGGCCGGGCGTAGTTCAGGAACTGGCCGATGATGGCGTCCATCTGCTCGATGTCGGCGATCATCGCGTCGCGCGTGGTGTTGTCCACCGGGGACATCTCGGTTTCCAGCCGCAGCCGGGTCAGCGGCGTGCGCAGGTCGTGCGAGATGCCGGCCAGCATGACCACGCGGTCGTCGTCGAGCTGGCGCAGGTCGCGCACCATCTGGTTGAAGCTGCGGTTGGCCTGGGCCACCTCGCTGGCGCCCTGTTCGCGCAGCGGCGGGGCCTCGCCGCCCGAGCCGATCAGCCGTGCGGCGTTGGCCAGCCGCTTGAGCGGGTAGTTGACGCGGGCCGTGATGAAGGCGGCGCCGATGATCGACAGCAGCAGCGCGGCGATACTCCACCAGAGCCACTGGATGCCCGGCACGCGCTCGAAGCGCTCGGGGCTGATGGCCACCCAGTAGTCGTCGCCCTCGATCTCGAAGCTGACCCAGACGCCGGGAATGTCGTTGACCGTGGTGGCCAGCACCGTGTCCTCGCCCAGCCGGCCGCGGATTTCCTGCTGCACAAGCTGGGTCAGGAACGGGTTGGCCTTGGGCGCGGCGAAGTCGTCGTCCTTTTCGCGCGGATAGACCTTGATGCCCTCGTTCTGCACGAGGTCGAGCAGCAGGAACCGGCGCCGGGCAGGGTCCGAGTAAAGCAGGGCGGCGCGGGTGAGCTTGACCACGCTGACCACCTGCATGGCGATCTGCTGGGCGCGCGGCGCGCGTTCGAAGAGCCGGTAGCTCTGGAACCAGATACCCAGCGAGATCGCCAGCAGAAGGGCGATCAGCATGAAGGTTCGCCAGAACAGCGAACCAAAGAACCGCGTTGCGGTACGGCCGAGGGCGGTCGCCACGATGCTGCCTGTGCGACCGGAATTACTTCACGCCATCGGGGATGAAGACGTAGCCGAGGCCCCAGACCGTCTGGATGAAACGCGGGTTGCTCGGATCGGGTTCGATCAGCTTGCGCAGGCGCGAGATCTGCACGTCCAGGCTGCGGTCGAACACCTCGTACTCGCGGCCGCGCGCCATTTCCATCAGCTTTTCGCGCGACAGCGGCTGGCGCGGATGGCGGGCGAAGACCTTGAGCACCGAGAACTCGCCCGTGGTGAGCGTGATTTCCTCGTCGTTCTTGGTCAGCGTGCGGGTGGCCAGGTTCAGCACGAAATCGCCGAACGCGAACGTCTCGGGCGTCTCGGACGGGGCGCCCGGCACTTCGGCCGGGCCCTTGCGGCGCAGCACCGCGTGGATGCGCGCGATCAGCTCGCGCGGGTTGAAAGGCTTGGGCAGGTAATCGTCGGCGCCCATTTCCAGGCCGACGATGCGGTCCACGTCCTCGCCCTTGGCGGTGAGCATGATGATAGGGGTCTGGTCGTTGGCCCCGCGCAGGCGGCGGCAGATGGACAGCCCGTCTTCGCCGGGCATCATCAGGTCCAGCACCAGCAGGTCGAAACGCTCGCGCAGCCAGAGCTTGTTCATGGCCGTGGCGTTTTCCGCCACGAGTACCGTGAAGCCCTGCTCGCCGAGATAGCGGCGCAGCAGGTCGCGCAGGCGCGGGTCGTCATCCACGACGAGAATCTTGTGGCTGGTATTTTCCATGGCGGTATCTTAGCGACTATCGCTTTCGCTCAAAATGGCTTAACAAAAGGTTACATACTTTACCCCGTGGTATGGCGGCGTGCACCTTTTGTGCATTTACACTCCGCAAACCGTTTGCCAGGGCCCGATGACACGGGGGCCTTGCGGACGGTCGCCACGGGCATCGCGCATGCCTTCCCGCGACGCTGGCACCGCCCTTGCGGTCGTCCTGGGGGGCATGCCGGTGCGCTGCCGGCGCGGTCATGAGGACCGTCCGGAGGCCACAGTCGAAACCGCCATTATCCAATGAAAGTGAAGCAAAACCGGCACGGGCAAACCCTGCGTCGCACATTCTGCGCGCGCGTGGCCTGGCTTGCCGGCATGACCCTGCTGATGGCCGTGGCGCCCGCCTCGGCGCACGCCCAGTCGGCGGGCATGGCGCACCTGCTTCACCCCAAGGGCCAGCCGCCCGGCGGGCAGGGGGGGGCAATCCGCCCCCGCCGGACCGCAACCGCCAGCCGCCCCGGCGCGGCGACCGCGCCGAGACCGAGCGCGACATGGCCGAGCGCGCGTCGCGCCAGGGCCAGCGCGGCGGCAGCCAGCGCCTGTCGCCCGACGAGCGCAAGACGCTGCGCAAGAACCTCTACGACATCGGCAAGGAAATGTACCGGGGCAGCTGATCAGGCCGCCGCCCGGAAGTGCCGCAGGAAATCCACGAATACCTCGGCCGCCTGCTGGGCGTCTTCCACCGTGATCGTCTCCAGCGGATTGTGGCTGATGCCGCCGTTGCCGCACCGGACGAACAGCATGGCGACGTCGGTGATCCGCTGCATCATCATCGCGTCGTGCCCGGCGCCCGACGGCAGTTCGAACGCCTGCGCCCCCCGTTTCTTCAGCACCGCCGCGAACTGATCCATCAGCCAGCGCGCACATGGCGCGTTATTGACCGGCGTCACGCGTTCCACGGCGGCCGTCAGCCCGCGCCGCACGGCAATCCGCTCGATGCCGGCCACGATATCGGCGATGGCGGCCTCGCGGATGCCGTCCTCGCCGGCCCGGATATCCATCGAGAACACGCAGGCGGCCGGAATCACGTTGCTCGATCCATTGGGCACCTGCAACTGGCCGACCGTCCCCACCAGCGTCGGCACCTGCGCGCAGCGCTGCTCCACCAGCAGGATCATCTCGGCCGCGCCCGTGGCGGCGTCGCGGCGCATGTCCATCGGCGTGGTGCCGGCATGGCTGGCCAGCCCCTCCACCCGCACCTGGAACCGGCTGCTGCCGGCGATCTGCGTGACGATGCCCAGCGGCAGGCCGCGGTTGAGCAGCACCGGCCCCTGTTCGATATGGACCTCGACAAAGCCGGCCAGCGTGGCGGGATCGACCGCCGCCGCACGCAGCGCGTCCAGGCCGCCGCCGCCGGGCAAGCCGGCCGCCGCCAGCGCCTCGCGCATCGTCACGCCGTCGGCGTCCGTGCGGTCCAGCAGCGCCGGGTCGAAGCGGCCCGCCAGCACGCTGCTGGCCAGGAAGCTGGTCTTGAAGCGCAGCCCTTCTTCCTCGGCAAAGGCCACCACGTCCAGGTGGTACGGCAGCCGGATGCCCGCGTCGCGCAGCGCCCCGACCACGGCGATCGGCAGCAGGATGCCCAGCCGGCCGTCATAGCGGCCGCCGTTGCGCACCGTGTCGAAGTGCGAGCCGGTCATCAGCACCTTGGGGTTCGCCTCGGCCGGATCGGCGGCATAGCGGCCAATCACGTTGCCGATGGCGTCCACGCGCACCGCCATGCCGGCGTCTTCCATCCAGCGCGCCAGCAGCGCCTGGGCCTGGCGGTGCGCCGGCGTCAGGTACGCGCAGGTCAGGCCGCCTTCCATGTCGGAATGGCGGGCCAGGGCGTCGGCGTGGTCCAGGATCGACTGGCCGAGGGAAGGGGTGGCGGTGGTCATGGCGTCGGGGGGGGTCGGTACTTCGGAGGGGGTCAGCGGTTGCGCAGCCAGGTCTTCCATGCCACCCAGAGCTTGCGCATGGGCGTGAGCGAGATGCGCTGGGTCAGCACCTGGAAGTCGCTGGCCTCGATCTCGTCGAGCAGCGCGTGGTGGATGGCGGCCAGCGCCAGCGCGGCGCGCTGGGCGCGGCGGTCGGCGCGGGGCAGCAGGGCCAGCGCCTCCTGGTACAGGGCGCGCGCCTGCGCCGCCTGGTCGCGCATCAGCGTGACGAACGGCGCCGAATGGCGCGACTGCATGATGTCGGCCGCCGGCACCTCGAAGCGCTGGAGCGTTTCCACGGGAATATAGATACGGCCCTGGCGGGCGTCGCGGCCGACCTCGCGGATGATCCGCACGCGCATCTGCGACAGGCCCAGCTTCTCGCCGGCGTCCAGCGTCAGCGGGTCGGTGAATCCGAGCAGCCGGGCCGTCAGCCGGCCCACCGTGCCGCCCACCAGCCGCGCATAGCGGCCCAGCGCGGCGTCATCGAAATAGCGCGACTGGGCGAGGTCCATCTCCGTGCCGTCCAGCACCTGGGTCATCTCGGCCTGCGGCAGGCTGGCCAGGTGCGGTTGCAGCGCCAGGCTGACCGGGTGGTTCGGGGTGCCGTCGTAGAGCCGGCGCAGTTCGGCGCGCCACCAGTCCAGCCGCTGCAGCGCCACGCCGGCGTCATGGTCCTCGTGAACGATGGCATCGAGTTCCAGCCGCCAGGCTTGCAGCGCGGTCAGCGCGCGGCGGCGCTCCGGGGGCAGGAGCAGGCTGCTGTAATAAAAGCTGGAGCCGCTGGCTGCGGCCTTGTCCTGGCAATACTGATCGGGCGTCACGCCAATCTCTTTCTGTGGGATGGCGGGGCGGCGCCAAAGCCGCGAATTGTAACATCGGCGCCACGGCGCGCGGCCGCCGCCAGCGACGCCATCCCGCTGCCAGCCGCGCCGGCGGGACGACATTTTGTCGCGCCATACGACTGTTCGTCATCCGGCGTTTGACGCACCTCAGGCCGGTCGCTATATTGCTGACCGCAAAGTTATTTATTTCCCGTGCGACGCTGGCCCATCGGCCGGCCGGCTCCGGGCACCATGAAGCACCCCCAGAGGTGCCCCGGAGCCGATCCTCCCCGGCCGTCCGGCCGCAGCATTCCAGAAGTGCAGTAGCGTCATCCTTTCCACCGACTCAACACGCTTGTCCATGCCAGTGCCATACGCCGGGCCGGAAGTCGCGGCCGCTGAAGTTCAGGTTCTCCCCATGCTCCCCCCGGCTGGCGCCACGCGGCGCCGTGGCGTCGTGCGCGGGCGGGCGGGGCGGCTGGCCGCGCTGGCCGCCATGGCCGGGCTGGTGACGCTGGCCGGCTGCGGCAAGCAGGCGGAGCCCGTGGAGACCGTGCGGCCGGTGCGCGTGATGCAGCTCAGCCCGTCGGCCGGCAAGACCGCGTTCGAGTTCTCGGGCGAGGTCCGTCCGCGTATCGAATCGCGGCTGGGCTTCCGCGTTGGCGGCAAGATCGCGGCCCGGCTGGTCGATGTGGGCGCCACGGTGCGCAAGGGCCAGCCGCTGGCGCGGCTCGATCCCACCGACCTGGCGCTGGCGGAATCGGGCGCGCGCGCCCAGTACGACGCCGCGCGGACCGACCGCGACCTGGCCGCCGCCGACCTGAAGCGCTACAAGGAGCTGGCGGCCAAGAACTTCATCAGCGCCGCCGAACTGAACCGCCGGCAGGCCACCTACGATTCGGCCGCCTCGCGGCTGGAGCAGGCCCAGGCCAACCTGCGCAACCAGTCGAACCAGACCGGCTACGCGGTGCTGACGGCCGACGCGGACGGCGTGGTCACGGCCGTCGATACCGAGGTGGGCCAGGTGGTCACGCCGGGCCAGCCGGTCATCCGCGTGGCGCAGACCGCCGAGAAGGAAGTGGCCATCGGCCTGCCCGAGGACCAGGTCGACATGCTGCGCGGCATCACCGACGTTACCGTCCATACCTGGGCCGATCCGGACCGCCTGCTGCCGGGCCGCGTGCGCGAGATTTCCGGCGCGGCGGACCCGGTGACGCGCACCTATCCCACCCGGGTCAGCATTCCGAACCCGCCGGCGGACCTGCGCATCGGCATGACGGCCGCCGTGCAGTTCACCCGCGCGGGCGACGCCGGCACGATCCGCATCCCGCTGACCGCGCTGCTGCAGGACAAGGGCACCAACCAGGTGTGGATCTATCAGCCAGACAAGGCCGACAAGGCCGGCAGCGGCACGGTCAGGCCGGTGCCCGTGACGCTCGGCGAGGCGCAGGGCAACCTGATCGAGATCCGCCAGGGGCTGGCGCCGGGCCAGACCATCGTCACGGCCGGCGTGCATCTGCTGAAGGCCGGCCAGAAGGTCAAGCCGATGCAGAGCGTGGCGCCGGCCCAGCCCGCGTCCAGCCCGGGCGCGCCGCTGAGCGCCCTCGACCGCCGCCTGGGCTGAGGGCGGCGCATGGAACATTCCCGCTTCAACCTGTCGCGCTGGGCGCTGGAACACCAGCCGCTGACGCGCTACCTGCTGGTCGTGCTGCTGCTGGGCGGCCTGCTGGCGTTCTTCCAGCTTGGCCAGGACGAAGACCCGCCGTTCACGTTCCGCGTGATGGTGGTGCAGGCGTTCTGGCCCGGCGCCACGGCCGAGCAGATTGCCGTGCAGGTCACCGACAAGATCGAGCGGCAACTGCAGGAAGTGCCGTACGCCGACAAGATTCGCAGTTTCTCCAAGCCGGGCGAGACGACCGTGATCTTCCAGCTGGCCGACAACTCGCCGGCCAAGGACACCGCGCAGATCTGGTACACGGTGCGCAAGAAGATCGGCGATATCCAGCAGACGCTGCCGCAGGGCGTGCGCGGGCCGTTCTTCAATGACGAGTTCGGCGACGTCTACGGCTCCATCTACGCGCTGTCCGCCGACGGGTTCAACTACAAGGAACTGCGCGAGTACGCGGACCTGGTCCGCCAGGAACTGCTGCGCATCCCGGCCGTGGCCAAGGTCACGCTGCTGGGGCTGCAGGACGAGAAGATCTTCATCGAGTTCAACCAGACGCGCTTTGCGCAGCTTGGGCTCGACATCAACGCCATCGCCAACCAGATCGCCGAGCAGAACAATCCCACCGGCAGTGGCGTACTCGTCACCCCGACCGACAACCTGCAGGTCCGCGTGACCGGCCAGCTTGGCGACGTGGAAGACCTGCAGAACCTGGTGCTGCGCGGGCCGAACGGCATTGCCAACATCCGGCTGGGCGACATTGCCCACGTCTACCGCGCCTATGTCGATCCGCCGGTCAGCAAGATGCGGTTCAACGGCAAGGACGTGATTGGGCTGGGCATCTCGATGGAAAAGGGCGGCGACATCATCGCGCTGGGCAAGGAACTGCGCCGCGTGACCGACGGCCTGCGCGGCCAGTTGCCGGTGGGCATCGAGATGGACCAGGTGCAGGACCAGCCCCAGGCGGTCAAGCGCAGCGTGGGCGAGTTCGTGCACGTGCTGATCGAGGCCGTGGTGATCGTGCTGGGCGTGAGCTTCGTGGCGCTGGGGCTCCATACCCGGCCGCTGCGGCTGGACGTGCGTCCGGGGCTGGTGGTGGCGCTGACCATCCCGCTGGTGCTGGCCGTGACGTTCCTGTTCATGAACATCTTCGGCATCGGCCTGCACAAGATATCGCTCGGGGCGCTGATCATCGCGCTGGGGCTGCTGGTGGACGACGCCATCATCGCGGTGGAGATGATGGTGCGCAAGCTGGAGGAAGGCTTCTCGAAGATGGAGGCCGCCACCTTTGCCTACACCTCCACGGCCATGCCGATGCTGACCGGCACGCTGATCACGGCGGCCGGCTTCCTGCCGGTGGGGCTGGCCCGGTCCACGGTGGGCGAGTACACGTTCGCGATCTTCGCGGTCACGGCGCTGGCGCTGGTGCTGTCGTGGCTGGCGGCGGTCTATTTCACGCCGTACCTGGGCTATCTGATCCTGAAGACGCGGGCCAGCGACGGCGGCCACCACGAGGTCTTCGACACGCCGTTCTACGCCCGCTTTCGCCGCCTGGTGAACTGGTGCGTCACGTGGCGCAAGACCGTGATCGTCATCACGCTGGCCGGGTTTGCGCTGGGCCTGCTGGCGTTCAAGTACGTGGAAAAGCAGTTCTTCCCCGATTCCAGCCGGCCCGAGCTGATGGTGGAGCTGTGGATGCCCGAGGGCACCGCCTTTGCCGAGACCGAGGCCGTGACCCGGCGGTTCGAGGCCGCCATGCGGCGCGACGACGCCGTGCAGAGCGTGACGTCGTTCGTCGGCAACGGGGCGCCGCGCTTCTACCTGCCGCTGGACCAGATCTTCCCGCAGCCGAACGTGGCCCAGGCCATCGTGATGCCGGTGACCGTGGAGGCGCGCGACGCGCTGCGCAAGCGCATCGAGCGCGTGCTGGCCGACGAATTCCCGCAGCTTCGCGGCCGCGTGAAGCTGCTGCCGAACGGCCCGCCGGTGCAGTACCCGGTGCAGTTCCGCGTGATCGGGCCCGACGCCGCCGGCGTGCGCAAGGTGGCGGACCAGGTGCGCGCGATCATGGACGACAACCCGAACACGGTGGGCGTCAACGACAACTGGAACGAGAACGTCAAGATGCTGCGCCTGGAGCTGGACCAGGACAAGGCGCGCGCGCTGGGCGTGACCACCAACGCCATCGCCCGGGCCACGCAGGCCGTGCTGACCGGCGTGCCGGTGGGCCAGTACCGCGACGCCGACAAGCTGATCGACATCATCATGCGCACGCCGCGCAACGAGCGCGACACGATGTCCGACCTGAACAACGTGCTGGTGCCCACCAGCACCGGCCGGGCCGTGCCGCTGACGCAGGTGGCCCGGGTCACGCTGCAGTCGGAGCCGGGCGTGATCTGGCGCGAGAACCGCGACTTCGGCATCACGGTGCAGTCCGACGTCGTCGACGGCATCCAGGGGCCCACCGTCACCGCGCAGATCAATCCGAAGCTCGACCCCATCCGCGCGGCGCTGCCGGCCGGCTACCGGATCACGATTGCCGGGGCCGAGGAGGAAAGCGGCAAGGCGGGCGCGTCGATTGCCGCCCAGTTGCCGCTGTGCATCTTCCTGATCTTCACGCTGCTGATGCTGCAGTTGCACAGCTTCTCGCGCGCGGTGATGGTGTTCCTGACCGGCCCGCTGGGCCTGATCGGCGCCGCCGCCACGCTGTTGCTGCTGCATTCGCCGATGGGCTTTGTCGCCCAGCTTGGCATCACGGCGCTGCTGGGCATGATCATCCGCAACTCGGTGATCCTGGTGGACCAGATCGAGCAGGACATCCGCGCCGGGCTGCCGCCGTGGCAGGCCATCGTGGAGTCGGCCGTGCGCCGCTTCCGGCCGATCATCCTGACCGCGGCGGCGGCCGTGCTGGCGATGATCCCGCTGTCGCGCTCGACGTTCTGGGGCCCGATGGCCGTGGCGATCATGGGCGGCCTGGTGGTGGCCACGGTGCTGACGCTGCTGTTCCTGCCGGCGCTCTACGCCACGTGGTTCCGCGTCAAGCCGCCCGAGGACGAGCGCGGCGTGATGGCGGGCTAGGCCACCGCCCGGGCCCGCCGGGGCCAGCCGGGGCTTAATCCGCCAGTTCGAAGACCACGTCCTGCGCGCCTTCCCAGAGCACCTTGGTGCCCAGCGCGCGCAGGTTTTCCTTGCCCTCGACGATGGTCAGAAAGTGGTTGCCGGCGAGCTGCCCCATCTTGCTGGCGAAGCAGCAGCTACCGTAGGCCAGGATGATCTCGGTCTCGCTGTAGCCGCCCGGGTAGAACAGGATGTCGCCAACCGACGGGTGGCTGGTGTGGTTCTCGAAGCCGACGCCCAGCCGGAACTCGCCGAGCGGAATCCAGCAGCCTTCGCCGCTCCAGCGCACGTGGATCAGCTTCTGACGGTACGGCAGCAGCTTCAGGAACGCGGCTACCGTGTCGGGCGCGTCGGGGTGGGTTTCGGCGACGAAGGTGTGGCCGGCGGCGGTGATGCGGAGACGGGTCATGGGGGTTCTGGCGGGTTCGGGTTGCAGGGTGGCGGCGTTGCCGTGGTTCAGGATAGTCCACCCATCAGCGTCTCGGCCACGGCAATCAGGCTGCGGTCGGCGCCGCGCGGCCCCAGCAGCGAAATGCCCAGCGGCGCGCCGGCGCGCCCGGACAGCGGCAGGCTCAGTTGCGGAAAGCCCGACAGCGGCGTCAGGCACAGCGTCTGGGCGGCGGCCGTGCGGTAGTCCTCCAGCGATTCCATGGGCGTGGTGCGCAGCGGCGCGATGTCCGGCATCGTCGGCAGCACCAGCACGCCGTCGTGGCCGAGCAGTCGGCCCAGGTGGGCCGTGAATTCGCGCCGCACGGCCGACGCGTGGGCAAACTGGGCCTCGGTCACGCCTTTGCTGAACGCGAACCGGCCGGCCACGTCGGGGCCAAGCTGCAGCCCGTACTGCTCGATCAGCGCGCCATCGGCCTGCCACGCCTCCCATCCCTGCACGTAGCGGAACGCCCAGTACAGGTCCGTCAGCGGCCGGTCGGCTACCTCCACAGGCACCGCCTTGCCCAGTACCGATTCGATCCGGGCCACGGTCGGCGCCAGCGCGGCGCGGGCCTCGGGCGTGGGCAGGCCGAACAGGTCGGCGGCCAGCAGCAGCCGGGGCCGGGCGGGCAGCGGGTCGCCATCGGCGCCGCACAGCACGTCGGCCACGCGCGCGAACGTGGCGATGTCGCAGGCAAAAAAGCCGCAGGCGTCCAGCGACGCGCAGAGCGGCATGCATTGCGCCAGCGAGATGCGGCCATGGGTGGGCCGGATGCCGAACAGCCCGCAGTGGCTGGCCGGCGCGCGCACCGATCCGCCCGTATCGGTACCCAGCGCTATATCGGCCAGGCCGTGCGAGACGGCGGACGCCGAGCCCGACGACGAGCCACCCGTGATGCGGTCCGCCGCGGCGCCGTTGAACGGGCCGCCGTAGTGGTAGTTCTGGCCGTTCATCGAGAAGGCCAGCTCGTCGGTGTGCACCTTGCCGACAAAGGCTGCGCCGGCATCCAGCAGCTTCTGCACCGTGGGCGCGGTGGCGGTCTTGATGCCGGAGCGGGCCAGCACGTGCGGATTGCCGCCGCCGGTGGGGTAGCCGGCAACGTCGAACAGGTCCTTGACCGCGAACGTCAGCCCGTGCAGCGGGCCGCCCGGCGCGTGCGGCACGGGGGCGTCGGGGTAGGGCAGGAAGGCGCGGGCGGGATGGGTGGCCAGGCTCATGGAGGCGGGGTCCTTGTGGCGGGATGGAATCGGGTTCAGGCCGCGCATTCGGCGGCGGGGGCTTCGACGCGCAGGCAACTGACGCGATGCCCGCCGCCCAGCGACACGGCCGGCGGCACGGCGGCCAGGCAGTCGGGCCGGGCCTGCGGGCAACGCGGCGCGAACGTGCAGCCCGGCGGCAGCGCGGCCAGGTCCGGCGGCGCGCCGCCGATGGCCTGCAGCCGCTGGCCACGGTCCATGCCGTGCTGGCGGCTCTGCAGCAGCGCGATGGTGTACGGATGGCGCGCGTCGCGCAGCAGCGTGCGGATCGGGCCTTCCTCGACGATGCGCCCGCCGTACATCACGGCCACGCGGTCGGCAATTTCCACCGCCGCGCCGATGTCGTGCGTGACGAAGACGATCGACAGGCCCAGCGCGCGCTGCAGCTCGCGCAGCAGGATCAGCACCTGGATCTGCACCGTGGCGTCGAGCGCCGTGGTCGGCTCGTCGGCCAGCAGGATGCGGGGCTGGGCCGACAGCGCCAGCGCGATCATCGCCCGCTGGCGCATGCCGCCCGACATCTCGTGCGGATAGGCGGCCAGCCGCCGCTCGGGGCTGGGAATGCGCACCGCCTCCAGCGCCTGCAACGCCAGCGCGTGGGCCTGGGCCTTCGACACCTTGCGGTGCGTGCGGATGCATTCGACGATCTGCTGGCCGATCGTGTAGACCGGGTCCAGCGCCAGCAGCGGCTCCTGGAACACCATCGCGATGGTGCCGCCGCGCAGCCGTGCCAGCGCGCGCTTGTCCAGCGCCGGCACGTCGTGGCCGTCCACGCGGATCTGGCCGGTCATGGTCGTGCGCCGGGGCGGGTGCAGCCGCATCAGCGCGCGCAGCGTGACGCTCTTGCCGGAGCCCGATTCGCCGATCAGCGCGACGGCCTCGCCGGGCGCCACGTCGAGCGAGACGCCGTTGACGGCGCGGATCAGCTTGCCGCCGCCCGCGAACGTGACGTGCAGGTCGCGGACCGAGACGGCCGGCGCCGGGGTGGGCTGGGGTTGCGGGGCGCCCGGGTCGGGAAGTTGGGACATCGGAATCCTCCGGTGGAATCAGGGCGTGGCCGCGTGCAGGCCCGGCGACAGCCGGCGTAGCGGCAGCGAGTGGCCGCCGTCGGGCATCGCCATCAGGCACGAGACCGGATGGCCGGCCAGCGCGTCGGACAGCACCGGTGCGCGGCGTTCGCAGACCGGCTCGGCGCGGGCGCAGCGCGGGTGGAAGCTGCAGCCGGGCGGCGGGTTGATGGGGTTCGGCGGATCGCCGGCCAGCGGGGCGGCCAGCGTGCGGTGGTCGGGGTCCATCGACGGCATCGACGCCAGCAGCGCCCGCGTGTACGGGTGCGCGGGGTTGGCGTAGACCGCCTCGGTGTCGCCGATCTCGACCACCTTGCCCAGGTACATCACCATCACGCGGTCGCACAGGTAGCGGATCACGTTGAGGTCGTGGCTGATGAACACGTAGGTCAGGTCGAACTCGGCCTTGAGGTCGAGCAGCAGGTTCAGCACCTGGGCCTCGACCGACTTGTCCAGCGCCGAGACCGCCTCGTCCAGGATCACCAGCCGGGGCCGCAGCGCCAGCGCCCGCGCGATGTTCACGCGCTGGCGCTGCCCGCCCGACAGCTCGTGCGGATAGCGGCCGGCAAAGCGCCGGGGGTCCAGCCCCACGCGCTCCAGCAGGTAGCGCGCCCGTTCGGTGGCTTCGCGGGCCGGCACGCCATGCACGCGCGGCGTGAACGCGACCGATTCCTCGATCGTCAGGCGCGGGTTCAGCGACGCGTAGCTGTCCTGGAACACCATCTGCACCTGGCTGCGGAACGCCTTCATCGGCAACTGGGCCGAGCCCACGCCCTGGGCGTCGAAGATCAGCTCGCCGCGGTCGTGCGGCGTCAGCTGCATCAGCAGCCGCGCCGTGGTGGACTTGCCGCAGCCCGATTCGCCCACCACGCCCAGCGTTTCGCCCTTGAGCACGTCGAAGCTGACGCCGTCGACGGCGCGCACCACGCCGCCGCTGCGCAGCGGCACGGCCGACTTGAGCGGAAAGTGCTTGACGAGGTCGCGGGCGATGACCAGCGGCTGGGCCGGCCCGCCGATGTCGCGGAGCGGTTGGGCGGCGGGGGCAACGTACGCGTCGGCCATGGTCACTCCTTGATTTCCATGGCCGAGCGGATGCCGTCGGCCAGCAGGTTGAACGAGATCGACGTGAGGAAGATCATCGCGCCGGGCAGGGCCGCCACCCACGGCTGCGTGTAGATGGCCGTGCGCAGCGTGTTCAGCATCAGGCCCCACTCGGGCTCGGGCGGCTTGACGCCCAGCCCCAGGAACGACAGCCCCGAGGCCAGGATCATCGACACCGAGATCAGGCTGGTGGCGTAGACGAAGATCGGCCCGAGCACGTTGTTGAGCACGTGGGCGCGCACGATGGTCAGCGACGAGGCGCCCGAGGCCCGCGCGGCATCGACGAACTCGCGGTTGCGCACCTGCGTGGTCACGCTCTCGGCCACGCGCACGATCTGCGGCACGAACACGATGGTCAGCGACAGCAGCGCGTTGCCCACGCCGGCGCCCAGCGTGCCGGACAGCGCGATGGCCAGCAGCACCGACGGGAACGCGTAGAGGATGTCGGTCACGCGCATGATGGCCGTGTTGGTCCAGCCGCCCGCGTAGCCGGCCACGATGCCGATGGCGCTGCCGATCACGAACGCCAGCAGCACCGGCGTGATGCCCATGAACAGCGACAGCCGCGCGCCCAGCATCAGCCGCGACAGCATGTCGCGGCCCAGTTCGTCGGTGCCCAGCGGGTAGCCCTCGAAGCCGATGGGCTTGAGCCGCTTGAGGATCGACGAGGCGTAGGGGTCGGCCGGCATCAGTGCCGGCGCGAACACGGCCGTGGCGATCAGCGCCAGCAGCACCAGCGCGGCGGCCATGGCCAGCCGGTTGCGCAGCAGGCGGCGTCCCACGGTGCGCCAGTAGCCCGGCGAGCGCTCCACCGGCAGCGGCGCGGCGCCCTTGTTCAGCGTCAGTTCCATGGCGGCTCCTAGTGGCGTTGGATGCGGGGGTCGAACAGCGTCTGCAGCGCGTCGACAACCAGGTTGAGCAGCACGAAGAACACGGCCAGCACCAGGATCGTGCCCTGCAGCAGCGGAAAATCGCGCTGGAAGATTGCCGCGTTCAGCAGGAAGCCGGTGCCCGGCCACGAGAACACGGTCTCGATCAGGATCGACCCGCCCAGCAGGTAGCCAAGCTGCAGGCCCATCACCGACAGCGCCGTGGGCGCCACGTTCTTGACCACGTGGCGGAACACGGCAACGTCCGACAGGCCCCGGGCGCGCAGCCCGACGATGAACTCGTTGGACAGGATCTCGGCCACCAGCGCCCGGATCGTGCGCGCGACGATGCCCATCGGGATGACCGACATCGTCACGGCCGGCAGCAGCAGGTACTGCACGTGCTCCCAGTCCCACGCCCAGTCGCCCGAGCCGCCCGGCCCGGCGCCGGTGGCCGGCAGCCAGCCCAGCAGCACCGAGAACGCGATGACCAGCGCCATCCCCAGCCAGTAATGCGGGATGCTGACGCCGAGCACCGAGACGACGGAGGCGAGCCGGTCCCACACCGAATCGCGCAGGTAGCCGGCCACGAAGCCGAACAGGCAGCCGGCCGTGAAGCCGATCAGCGTGGCCACGGTGGCGAGCCGGATCGAATTGACCACGGCGTTGGACACCTCGGCCATCACCGGCCGGTTGGTGGCGATGGACGTGCCCAGGTCGCCGTGCAGCGCGCGGACCAGCCAGTGGAGAAATTGCTCCAGGAACGGCTTGTCGAAGCCGTACAGCGCGGTCAGCTGCAGCCGCAGTTCCTCGGACGCGTCCGGCGGCAGCACCGACACGAGCGGGTCACCGGGTGCGATATGGACCAGCGAGAAACAGAGCAGGGCGACCCCAAGCAGGATCGGCAGCGCATACAGGATGCGGCGAAGCAGGTAAGTCATGGTCTGTGGCCGGCTGTGGGGGGAGCGAAATCGTTTCAAGATGGCGCCCCTCTCTCGCCTGGCGGGAGAGGGGCGCAGACACCGCCGCCAGCCTCAATCCATCGACATCGTCGCGATGTCGATGAACCAGCTTTGCGGCTGGACCACGCCCTTGACCTTCTTCGAGATCGCGCGCGGGCCCACGTCGTGGGCGATCAGCACGAACGGCGATTCCTCGACGATGCGGGCGTGCAGCCGGGCCAGCGCGGCGTCGCGGTCCTTCTCGCCGAACGACGTGCGGGCCGTCTCGATCAGCTTGTCGAACTCGGCGTTGCCGAAGAAGCCCCAGTTGTTCGATACCGGCGGCTGCGTCTTGGTGCTGACGAAGCGGACCATCGCAAAGAACGGGTCCATCGCGGCAAAGCTGACGTTGATGGCGTTGGCGCCGTGGGCGCTTGGGTCCTTGGCGCCGATGCGCCAGTTCGTGAACAGCGTGTTCCATTCCACGACGTCGAAGTCCACGTCGAAGTAGCACGCCTTGAGGTTCTGTTGCACGTATTCGTTCATCGGCAGCGGCTGCATCTGGCCCGATCCGGACGCCGACACCTGCACCTTGACCTTGACCGGCTTGGCCGCCGAGTAGCCGGCCTCGGCCATCAGCTTGCGCGCCGCCTCGGGGTCGTACTTGATGTCGAAGGCGGGATTGCCCCACCACGGGTTGCCGGCCTCGACGATGCCCTTGGCCTCGGCCATGTAGCCGCCCAGCAGCGTCTTCAGGCCAGAGCGGTTCACGCAGAGGTTGGCGGCCTGGCGCACGCGCTTGTCCAGCCACGGCGAGTTCGGCGCGAACGAGAGCTGCCACGGCCACATGTGCGGCTGGGCGTTGGCGTAGACCTCGAAGCCGCGGCTCTTGATCTGCGCGACGGCGTCGGGCGCGGGCGCCTCGATCCAGTCGACCTGGCCCGACAGCAGCGCCGCCGTGCGCGCGTTGGCCTCGGGCATCGGCAGCATCACGACCTTGTCGATCTTCGGCACGCGCTTGCTGTCCCAGTACGCCGGGTTCCTTGCCAGCTCCAGCCGCTCGCGCGGCACGAAGCGCGTCATCTTGAACGGGCCGGTGCCCGAGGCATCGGCGGCAAAGGCCACCCACGCCTGCTTGCTGCGTTCGGCCGGGTCGGTCACCGACGCCGGCACGGCCGCGAGCTTCTTCTCCCAGTGCGTGGGCGACGCCATGAACAGGTTCGAGACGTTGTACGGCAGGAACGAATCCGGCTCGGACGTCACCAGTTCCACGGTCAGGTCGTCGATCTTGCGCGCGCCGCGCAGCGTGGGCATGCGCGACGCCGTCACGCCCACCTGGCTCGGATCGAACTGCCTGGCGGTCTTGTCGAGCACCTTGTTGACGTTCCAGACCACGGCGTCGGCGTTGAAGGCCGAGCCGTCATGGAACTTCACGCCGGGGCGCAGCTTGAAGGTCCATTTGGTCTTGTCCTTGTCGTCGACCTTCCACTCGGTGGCCAGGTCCGGGATCAGCAGGCTCGGGCCGTTGGACTTGGACAGGTCCCACTGGGTCAGCGCGTCGTACATCGGGATGCCGGTGAAGCGGTTGCCCTCGAAGCCCTGGTCGGGCTGGCCGAGCGTGCGCGGGATGTCGGCGGCGGTCATGCCGATGCGCAGCACCTTCTGCGCCATGGCCGCGCCGGGCAGGGCGAGCAGCGAGAGCGCGACGGCGGCGGAGACGCAACGGAGCGCGGCGGCAAGGCCGGTCGCTGGGGAAGACGTGTTCTGGGTCACAGGCAGGGCTCCTGGGTGATGGGTGAAGGTGCGGGATGGGACTGCCTCCGGTCTAGCAAGTGATGTGCCAGTGGCCATGCACCATCGCGACGTCCGCCGCGCGTGGTCTGCTTCTTGCACAGGGGCAATCCATCTTCACTCACCGCAGACCACCGAGACATGGATTCGCAATTCACTCCCCGCATCAATGGCGCCCGCCTGTGGCAATCGCTGATGGCGCTTGGCGAGATTGGCGCCACGCCCAGGGGCGGCGTGTGCCGCATCGCGCTGACCGACGAGGACCGGCGCGGGCGCGACCTGGTCGTGCAGTGGTGCCGCGAGGCGGGGCTGGACGTGCGCGTGGACGAGATCGGCAACGTCTTCGCGCGGCGCGCCGGCACGGACCCGCACGCGCCGGCCGTGGCCACGGGCAGCCACATCGACACGCAGCCGTCGGGTGGCAAGTTCGACGGCAACTTTGGCGTGCTGGCCGGGCTGGAAGTCATGCGCACGCTCGACGACCTGGGCATCCGCACGCGCGCGCCGCTGGAGGTGGCGTTCTGGACCAACGAGGAAGGCACGCGCTTCACGCCGGTGATGATGGGCTCGGGCGTCTTCGCGGGCGTGTTCGACGCGGCCCACGCCCGCGCGCAGCGGGACCGCGACGGCGTGAGCGTGGGCGACGCGCTGGCCGCCATCGGCTACCACGGCCCCCAGCCGGCCGGCGAGGTGCCCGGCGGCATGTACGCGGCCTATTTCGAGGCGCATATCGAGCAGGGGCCGGTGCTGGAGGCGGCCGGGCTGCCGATCGGCGTGGTGTCGGGCGCGCTGGGCCAGCAGTGGTACGACGTGACCGTGACCGGCCAGGACGCCCACGCCGGGCCCACGCCACTGGCGCTGCGCCACGATGCACTGCTGGCGTCGGCGCGGATGATCGAGACCGTGAACCGCATCGCGCGCGACGAGGCGCCGCACGGGCGCGGCACGGTGGGCTTTGTCGAGGTCACGCCAAATTCGCGCAACGTGATTCCGGGGCGGGTGGATTTTTCGGTGGACTTTCGCAACCTGGGCCAGGACGGCCTGGACCGGATGGACGCGGCCATGCGCGCGGCGTTTGCCGGCATCGCCGACGCGGCGCGCGTGGCCGTGGAAATCCGCCAGGTGGTCAAGTTCGAGCCGTGCCTGTTCGCACCCGCCTGCGTGGACAGCGTACGCCGCGCCGCCGCCCGGCTGGGCCTGCCACACATGGACGTGGTCAGCGGCGCCGGCCACGACGCCGTCTACGTGGCCCGCCGCGCCCCCACCGGCATGATCTTCGTGCCGTGCAAGGACGGCATCAGCCATAACGAACTGGAAGATGCACTACCCGAACACATCGAGGCCGGCGCCAACGTGCTGCTGCAGGCGATGCTGGAGCATGCGGGGTAGGCGAGGGATGGCGTCATGCCCGGTGTTTCTCCCCTCTCGCGCCGTGCGGGAGAGGGGCCGGGTGTGAGGGCGTTGAGGCTCTGCTTGCCGACCTGTCGCAGTTTGATGCGCTGGCCCTCACCCCCAACCCCCTCTCCCGCAGGCGGGAGAGGGGAGAAAACAGGAGGTACAAGTCCAGGCTATCGAGTAGTTTTTTGCCCCCTCCCGCTGTGATTTTTTGCTCCCCTCTCCCGCCGTGCGGGAGAGGGGCCGGGGGTGAGGGCGTTGAGGCTCTGCTTGCCGACCGGTCTCAGTTTGATGCGCTGGCCCTCTCCCCCAACCCCTCTCCCGCAGGCGGGAGAGGGGAGAAAATCCTCATGCCGAATGACGAACCCCGCCTAATGCCCGATCGACCTTGAAATCGCCCACGCGCACTCGATCACCAGCGGGCCGAGGCGGCGTTGGGCGTCGGCCATTGTCCAGCGGCTGGCGGGCGGGGAGACGTGGACCGCGCCGACAGCCTCGCCGCGGCTGTTCACAATCGGCGCGCCGATGCCCATGTCGCCCAGGAACAGTTCCTCCTCGTTGCACGCGTAGCCGACCGTCCGGCAGGCCACTACCGCCTCGAAGATCGCGTCGACGTCGGTCAGCGTTGCCGGCGTGCGTGGCGCCCGCGTGGATGCTTCCAGCATGGCGCGCACCTGCGCGTCGGGCAGCTTGCTGAGATAGGCGCGGCCCGAACTCGTGCAGTACATCGGAATCCGCATGCCCACGGGCGTCAGCACGGGCATGTGCTTGGCGGTCATCAACTGCGCCACGTAGACCATGTCCAGCCCCACCGGCTCGGTCAGGTTGGCCGTCTCGCCGCTGGCATTGGCCAACTGCGACAGGTACGGGCTGGCGATGGGAATCAGCGCGTCGGCGGCCAGGTAGTTGTAGCCGATCTCCATGACCTTCGGCGTCAGCCGGAAGCGGCGCGTCTGCGGGTGCTTGTCGACGTAGCCAAGGCGCTCCAGCGTATGGACCGTGCGCTGTGCCGAACTCTTGCTCATGCCGGTCAGCGCGGCCAGTTCGGCCAGGGTCAGCGTGCGGTGGACGGCGCTGAACGCCCGCAGTGCCTCCAGGCCTTTTTCCAGCGACTGGTTGAACAGGGGATCGGGACGGTCTTCAGTGGCTTGCATGTTGGCGGCGGGCACCATCGTCGTGACCCGCTGCACCACGATGGAAGCATATTGCACCAAGATATGGATGAATCGATTATCGATTCGTGACGGGTGGCCCATGATACGCGGCGCCACCCCGCGCGCCTAGTGCTGACAAGGTTCTGCGCGTTTACCCCTACGTCGCCCCGCCTTGCCGTCAGTGAAATATCACACTAGTATCACAACAACTTCAAACGACCCAGGCAGTGCCCGTGGCCAATCCCATCCGACTCGTCGGCAACGCCGACTCTAGCGCCGAAGCGGCAACGTCCGCGCCGCCGACGGCCGCCCAGAGCGGCGCCGCGCTGCGCGAGCAGGCGTACACCGAGATCAAGCGCCGCATCATCGCGTGCGAGTTCCGGCCCGGCGAGCCGCTGAACGAGGCGCAGGTGGCCGCGCTGCTGGGCCTGGGCCGCACGCCGGTTCACCAGGCGCTGCATCGGCTGGAAGTGGAAGGGCTGGTGTCGATCCTGCCGCGCAAGGGCGTGCTGGTGACGCCGCTGTCGCTGAACGAGGTGCTGGACATGATCGAGGTCCGCGCCACCAACGAGGTGCTGTGCGCCACGCTGGCCTGCGAGCGCGGCCACGACAGCGATTTCAAGGCGATGCGCGACATCGTCGACCGTTCGCCCGACCTGATCGCCCGGCGCGACATTCCCGCGCTGGCGTCGCTGGACCTGAAATTCCATACCGCGATGTCCGCCGCGTCGCGCAACCGCGTTCTGGCCGAACTGCTACGTGGCCTGCACGAGAAGCAGGCCCGTTTCTGGTTCCTGTCGCTTTCCGACCCGCAGCATCTTGAGAACGTCTACCAGGAGCACCTGGAGATCGTGGATGCGCTGGAGCGGCGCGACGTGCCGGCCGTGCGCGACGCGATCCGCGCGCATATCGACGAATTCCGGAAGAACATCATCCGGACCCTCTGACCGACTTCTTTTCCTCGCAACAAGGTAGCAAGCCATGCCGACTCTGCAACTCCAGGTAGCCGGCGGGGGCGCACTCGCCCTCGACATCGAACGACTGATCATCGCCGGCTGGACCGGCCGCGACCGCGACGCCGTGCAGCACCATATCGACGAGCTGAAGGCCATCGGCGTGAAGCCGCCCGCCACGGTGCCCACGTTCTACCCGCTGGCCGCGCAACTGCTGACCACCGCCGACGTGCTGGAAGTGCCGCGCGACGATTCGTCGGGCGAGACCGAGTTCGTGCTGCTGCAGGGCCCGGACGCGCTGTACATCGGCATCGGCTCGGACCACACCGACCGCAAGGTCGAGGCGTACGACGTGACCGTGTCCAAGCAGATGTGCGCCAAGCCGATGGGCCGCGAAGTGTGGCGGTTCGACGAGGTGGCCGACCATTGGGACGCGCTGGAGATGCGCTGCTGGCGCGTGCGCGACGGCCAGCGCGCGCTGTACCAGGAGGGCAAGGTCACGCGCCTGCTGGACCCGCGCGACCTGATTGGCCGCCTGACCGGCGAGGACCAGCTGCCGCCGGGCACGGCGATGTTCTGCGGCACCCAGGCCGTGATCGGCGAGATGGGTCATGGCGAATCGTTCGAAGTCGAACTGCATGACCCCGTGCGCAACCGCAGCCTGCGCCACGCCTACCGCGTGGAAACGCTGGCCGTGGCCGAGTAAGACAGCTCACTTTCCTGCCCACTTTCCTGCCCATTTCGTAACCGAGAGAGCGAACCACGATGACGATGACCGCCCCGACCATTGCCGACCTTGCCGCCGCGCTGGCGGCCGGCCGCACCACGAGCGTCGCGCTGACCGAGCAGGCGCTGGCCCGGATCGACAGCCACCGCCAGGCCGGCGGCACCGCCTTCCTGACCGTGGATGCCGACGGCGCGCTGGCGCAGGCCCGCGCCGCCGACCAGGCCCGCGCGGCCGGCATGGTGGCGTCGCCGCTGGCCGGCCTGCCGGTGTCGATCAAGGACCTGTTCGACGTTCGCGGCCAGGTGACGCGGGCGGGCGCCAAGGCGCTGGACGGCAATGCCCCGGCGCAGGCCGACGCGGTGGCCGTGGCGCGCCTGCGGGCGGCCGGCGCGGTGCTGATCGGCCGGACCAACATGAGCGAGTTTGCGTTCTCCGGGCTGGGCCTGAACCCGCACTACGGCACGCCGCGCACGCCGTTCGATCCGGATCGGATCAGCGGCGGCTCGACGTCGGGCGGCGCGGTCAGCGTGGCCGGGCAGATGGCTGTGGCGGCGCTGGGTACCGATACGGGCGGGTCGATCCGCATTCCGTCGGCGTTCTGCGGCCTGACCGGCTTCAAGCCCACCGCGCGGCGCGTGCCGCTGGACGGCGGCGTGCCGCTGTCGACCTCGCTCGATTCGGCCGGCCCGCTGGCCCGCTCGGTGGCGTGCTGCGCGGCGATGGATGCGGTGCTGAGCGGCGAGACGCTGGACACCCGGCCGGCGCCGCTGCGCGGCCTGCGCCTGTACGTGACGCGCGACTTCGTGTTCGACGGCATCGACGCCGAGGTCGGCCAGGCATTCGAGGCGGCCGTGCAGCGGCTGTCGGCCCAGGGCGCCCAGATCGTGCCATTCGATTTCCCCGAGCTGCGGCGCCTGCCCGAGATCAACGCCGCCGGGGGCCTGACCGCCGCCGAGGCGTGGACGTGGCACCGGACGCTGCTGGCCGAGCGTGGCGACCAGTACGACCCGCGCGTGGCGCAGCGCATCCGCCGTGGCGAGAAGCTGAGCGCCGCGGACTACATCGTGCTGCTGGAAGAGCGCCGCGCGATGCAGCAGCGCGCGGCCTGGCTGCTGCGCGATGCCGACGCCTGGCTGATGCCGAGCGTGGCGGTGCGCCCGCCGCGCCTGGACGCGCTGACGCGCGACGAGGATTTCTTCGCGATCAACGGCCTGGTGCTGCGCAACCCGAGCGTCATCAACTTCCTGGACGGTTGCGCCACGTCACTGCCGATGGGCGAGGGCATGGGGCTCGGCGTCTGCGGCGTGACGGGCAGCGATGCCCGCGTGCTGCAGGTATCGGCCGCCATCGAACAGGCGCTGGGCTGAGGCGCCCCGCGGCCGGCCCGGCCCGGCCGCGCGGTCCCCGATTCCCGCACCGACGGGCAGCTTCCCACCTGCCCGGCACGCACGCGCCAGCACAGCGCACTGCGCGAGGACGCCGCCAATGTAGCGGTGTCCCACCCACCACACCCAAGGAGTAGTCACCGATGTCTTCCGTGATGACCGGCGCCCCGGGCGCCCTGGAGAACCTGCCGCCAGCGGAACTGGCGCAGCAACGCAACGAGGCGTACCGCAAGATCACCGTGCGCCTGATCCCGTTCCTCGTCTTCCTGTTCATCCTGGCGTGGATCGACCGCGTCAACGTGGGCTTTGCCAAGCTCCAGATGCTGCAGGACCTGCAGTTCAGCGAGGCCGTCTACGGCCTGGGCGCGGGCATTTTCTTCATCGGCTACTTCCTGTTCGAGGTGCCGAGCAACCTGCTGCTGGAGAAGATCGGCGCCCGCAAGACGCTGGCGCGGATCACCATCCTCTGGGGGCTGGCGTCGATGGCGATGATCTTCGTCAAGACGCCCGGCCAGTTCTACGCGCTGCGCTTCCTGCTCGGCATCTTCGAGGCCGGCTTCTTTCCGGGCGTGGTGCTGTACCTCACGTACTGGTTCCCGGCCGCGCGGCGGGCGCGCATCAACGGGCTGTTCATGACGTCGTTCGCCATCGCGGGCGTGATTGGCGGGCCGCTGGCGGGCTTCATCATGAGCGCGATGGATGGCGTGGACGGCTTGGCCAACTGGCAGTGGCTGTTCGTGATCGAAGGCATTCCGTCGGTGCTGGCGGGCTTTGCCGTGCTGGCGTGGCTGCCCGAGAAGCCGGCCAACGCGGGCTGGCTCAACGCCCGGGAGCAGGCCATCGTCACGAGCGACGTGGAGGCCGAGGCGCGCGACCCGGCCAAGCATTCGCACCTGAAGGACGCGTTTGCCAACGCCCGGGTCTGGATCTGCGCCGCGATCTACTTCTGCGTGGTGAGCGGCAACGCGACCATCGCGTTCTGGTCGCCGTCGATCATCAAGGAACTGGGCGTCCACGGCAACCTGCAGATCGGGCTGGTGTCGGCCATCCCGTTCGTGGCGGGGACGATCGCCATGGTGCTCAACGGCATCCACTCGGACCGCACCGGCGAGCGGCGCATGCACTGCGCGCTGGCCACGCTGCTGGCCGCCGTGGGCCTGACGCTGACCGGCCTCTGGCTCCATAGCGCCGTGCTGGCCCTGATCGCGCTGACCGTCGCGTCGATCGGCATCCTGGCCGCCTTCCCCGTGTTCTGGTCGCTGCCGTCCGCCTTCCTGGCCGGCACCGCCGCCGCCGGCGGCATCGCGCTGATCAACTCCATCGGCAACCTGGCCGGGTTCGTGGCGCCGTACATGATTGGCTGGTTCAAGACCACCACCGGCCAGCTCTCGTCCGGCCTGTACTTCGTGGCCGCGCTGGAGGCCTGCGCCACCGTGCTGGTGATCGCCTTCATCCGCGCCCGCCAGTAACCCGGCGGAGGCGGCCGCCAGGGCGGGGCAGGGGGCTGGATTCCCTGTCCGCCTTGCGCTACAATCCGCTTCCTTATCGCGCCGCGGCCAGAAGTCAAGCCAGCGGCACGAACCGGATCCCGGCGCGCCAGGCGCCAAAAGCAAGCCAAATCAAGAAAGGCGGGCAGCTCAAGCCGCCTTTTTTGCTTTGCGAACCTGCTTTGCGATCCGGTCCCAGGACTGCGAGGGTGGCGAAATTGGTAGACGCACCAGGTTTAGGTCCTGACGCCAGCAATGGTGTAGGGGTTCGAGTCCCCTCCCTCGCACCAAGTATCCTGTAGAGCACATTCGTGCATCTGCTCTGAAATTCCCGGAATGCCTTGTCCCAGAAGGATTTGCGGGTGTTATGCGTTCACAGCACCCCCCGGATTTCCCTTCAAGAATCACATATAATTTTTGCCTCGCCCCCAAAATTCCCCCAAAGAAGCCCCATGACATTGGCGGAGTTCATGCTTCGTTCGATCCAGCTGTAAACCGTTTTCAAGCGCCCCCTAGCAGGCCGTGGCCTCATTGGTTCCCCACGGTCAACAACCCAACTCACGCTGCACGCTCAGCACTGTGCAGGCACGTTGGACATAGGAGGACGTATCGAAATGGCTTTGGTTAACTGCGGCGAATGCAACAGAGAGATCTCTGACAAGGCACGGGCATGCCCGCACTGTGGCGTCAGAAGGAAGTCGAACCGCACAGCCGTGCTCAAAGGCGTCGTGGCGGCGGTCATCGTCATCGGCATACTGGCCCAATGCGCGGACGAGGGAAGTTCAAAACCTGAGGCGCAAGAGTCCACCCAATCGACGGAAAAGGCGACAGGCCCCGACAAAGAGCCGTCGGCCTCCACCGGCACGGCGACCATCGGACGCAGTACCCTTCAGATCCTGGGGGATCTTCCTGTCCTGGAGCGCTCTGCGAGTGTTCCGCTGCGCGACGGAAGCCCACGTGAGTCGATTCGCCTGAACCCCCACCTGCATCTCGAAACGATCGGTGAGAAAGCCGACCTCCGCAGTTACACGATGATGTTCGGGATCGCCAGTGATGACAAAGCGGGCGCAATAGAGACGGCCGTTCTGGTTGCGTCCGTCCTTGCCAACACTTTCCCCGACTGGATGGAAAAAGGTAGACAAGGAGGGAGCGCAGATTGGTTTAACAGAGCGACCAAACAGCTTGGCTCAAACATCAAGCGCAACAAGGACGACCCCGAGCCGGTGATACTGGATCGAGACGGACTGCGGATCCGCTACTCAGCGGTGCCGGTCATGAAGTTGTTTTTTGTGACGGTCGAGCCGGTGGGGGCGTTGTAGTAGTAACTGCAGCCGCGGGCGTACGGAGAGAGTTAGCGACGCTGGCTGGCGTGCCAGAGCGGGCGCGTTTTTGGCGCCTAGCAGAAACGGCGGCGAGATGACAAAGCCCCCGTGCGGGGCCTGGCGCCGTCGGGCGTCTTGTCCCAAACGGGGACGCCACGCCAGATGAAGCCGGCGGCCTGGACGGCGTCGGTCAGGCTCGGTAGCTGCCAGGGCGGGTCGGTGAAGAACAGGTCGACGAACGCGTCAGGAATCTCCCGCAGGACGTTGAGAGCGTCCCTGCGGTGCAGGCAGATCTGCGATGGCGCCGCCGGTGGCGCGGTTCAGGCCGACGTAGCTCATCGCGGGCCGTCCGTCCGGTCGCCGCCACGTCGGATGCCGCCGTGGTCGTGTTCATGTAGGACGACGCCGTTGGACGACAGCGCGCCGCCCTGGTGCGTCAGGGCGCCGCTGATCACGTTGCCGTGCTCGCCGCCATGCCCGGCGATGCCGTTCTGGTAGGACAGCAGGCCCCTTACGGTCACATCGCCGGTGAACGTCGTGTCCGGGCAGGACACCAGCACGCTGGCGGCGGCCTCCAGGATGACCCGGTGCACGCCGGCGACCGTCAGCGTGCTGCTGGCGTGGTCGTAGAAAGTTGTCGCGCCGTCCGGGTAGACCGTGACGGTCTCGGTGGCGCTATGGCTCGGCGTGTCAACGTGATCGGACGGGATGCCGCACAGCACCACCCCGTTGCGCAGCTCGCCGCTGGGGCAGAGCAGCACGACCTGCTCCCCGACGGTCGGCGGCGACCACGTCCGCGTTGCGCCGGCGCGACACTCAATCCAGGGCAGCCAGTCGGTGGTATTGCCGCCAGACCGGACGCGCACGCGCGGAGGCCGTGCGTGGCGTACCTCGACGACAGAGCCGAGGCGAATAAGGTTGGCGAGAAGGCGGGAAAGCTCAGCGGAATGCATACCCTCCAGCGTGCCTCAGGCGCGCGGGAGGGTGGTGGGGTGGGTGTTGTGGGGGGTGGGGTGACAACGAGAGGGGGCTGCATTCGGCCACTAGCAGTCACTCAGCACAGCGGACGCGAATGTCCCCGTTTTCCCTAAGCAGCCATTGGCTGCCCAGCAGTCTCGATACACCACAAACTCCTCAAGCGCCCGAAGCCTGGTCGGGAAGCGCCAGGACACCCGACCTGCCCTCTACGCGCAAGCACGCTGGAGCACTACCAGATCACACGTTGCTCGCCTGGCGGGCAACGGTTGGGCGGCGCGGTTGTCGATAGACGAAGAGAAGACTGAAGCCTGGTACTGATTGGCGACATGGATATACGAGGGCTAAGGGAAGATCGGAAGACTTGCAGCGGACCGCAGCAGAGCCGTCGCAATGGAAGGCCCAGCTGTTCGCGGCATTCTATGCAGCGCCTTCGACGGTCCGGTTTTATTGCCAAGATGTAATTGCCCGTCAATCTTCGGGGTCAACGGTTCGAACCTCTACTGGGCCGGGCTGCGCCACGCCTTGAGCCTCAATTCGATCAAGGCTGGTTTCTTCCGTGCGTCCTCAGTGTGTAGCCGGACTGCCACACTCCCTACCGTAGCGGGGATGGTTGAACGGCGGCGCAATGCTACCTTGGCCGCGCGGCAAACCAAGACCGCCACATCGACTCAGGGAGACATCGTGAAACGTATCGCTATTGTTCTTGTCACTATCCTCGCTTGCGCATCCGGAGTTGCCGCCGCGCATAGTGGCGGCACCGATCGCCAAGGGTGCCACGTGGACCACAGTACGGGTATTCGTCACTGCCACTAAAACACTCCGGTAGCGGCCCGGACTCGGGTCGTTGCAGAATGTGCGTATTAATCCATCCAATTCGGATTTTTGTAGAGATCTCTACAACATTGAAACGGGAGCTACGCCCCACTAAGCTGGGCGCATGACGCCTGTTCCTTCCTCCTCCCCATGGGTTCTGCTGGTCGTCAGCCTGCCCACCTCTGCCGCCACCGCCCGCATGCGGTTCTGGCGCGGCATCAAGGCGCTCGGTGCGGCCGTCTTACGCGACGGGGTGTATCTGCTGCCCGATCTCGCAGGATTGCGTGAGCCTCTGCAGACGCTCTCTAAAGACGCGATCAGTGAGGATGGCAAGGTCTGGACGCTTTCCGCGCAAGCCACGACCCCCGAGCAGGATGCCGAATACCGCGCGCTGTTCGATCGCACTGCCGATTATGCAGACTGGATGACGGAAGTCTCCGGCGCGCGCGCAACGTTGGCCGATGCCAACGAAGCTGAATTGCTGCGGATGACGCGCCGGTATGGTCGTGAATACGATGCCATCCGCAAGATCGATTTCTTCCCGAACGAGTCCACAGCCCGTGCCGAGTCGCAGTGGCGCGATTTCAACGCGGCCATCGACATCATGCTGTCGCCGGGGGAACCGCAAGGCGGGACTGGTCGTATTCCGCGTCGTGACCCGGCGCAGTATCAGGGACGACGCTGGGCCACCCGGCAACACCTCTGGGTGGATCGCGTTGCCTGCGCCTGGCTGATCCGGCGTTTCATCGATCCCCATGCCACCTTCCTGTGGCTCGAGGACATACACCAGTGCCCGGAAGATGCGCTCGGATTCGACTTCGATGGCGCCGTCTTCACGCATGTGGGCGACCGAGTTTCCTTCGAGGTGCTGCTCGCCAGTTTTGCACTCGACGAGAACAAGGGACTGGCGCGGCTGGGCCAGATGGTGCATGTGCTCGACATCGGCGGCACGCCCGTTGCGGAAGCCAGTGGCTTCGAAGCAATATTGGCAGGGGCTCGCGAGCGTCTGCCCGATGACGATGCTTTGCTGGACGAGATGGGTGATGTCCTCGACTCGCTCTATGCGCATTTTTCCAGCGCGCGCAAACGTTAGGACACGATAGTTGGTCGACGGCTTCCAGATCACCGCAACACACTCCACACACGACAAGATGAACGCGCCCCAGCCATCTGCCTCGGTCGAGCCAACGCACGATCTTCCCAGCTACACGTTGCGTCAACTGGTGTTGTACTTCCTGAAACTCGGCACGCTGGGTTTCGGTGGTCCGGTAGCGCTTGCCGGCTACATGCACCGCGATCTGGTCGATGCACGGCAGTGGATCACCGATGGCGACTACAAGGAAGGTCTGTCGCTGGCGCAACTCGCACCGGGTCCGCTCGCGGCGCAACTCGCGATCTACCTCGGCTATGTGCACTACCGCATCCTCGGCGCAACGTTGGTCGGTATCGCCTTCGTGCTGCCTTCGTTCCTGATGGTGTTGGCGCTTGGCTGGGCGTATGTGCGATTCGGTGGCCTGCCCTGGATGCAATCGGTGTTCTACGGCGTGGGTGCTGCGGTGATCGGCATCATCGCCATCAGCGCCTACAAGCTGACCAAGAAGAGCGTAGGCAAGGACAAGCTACTCTGGCTGATCTATCTCGTACTTGTCGCCGTGACGGTGATCACCGAATCGGAGGTTGCGTGGCTGTTCCTCGCGGCTGGCGTGCTGGTATGGTTCTGCCGCGCGCCGCCCAAATGGCTGCGGCAAGGCAGACTGAATGCGATAGCGGCCACCCCGCTGGCGGCGGGCGGCATGATGAGTACGGTTGACTGGCCGCTGCTGTCGCAGATCGCCGTGTTCTTTGCCAAGGCAGGTGCGTTCGTGTTCGGTTCGGGACTTGCCATCGTGCCATTCCTGTACGGCGGCGTGGTGACCGAGCACCACTGGCTGAACGACAAGCAGTTTGTCGATGCCGTAGCCGTCGCGATGATCACGCCCGGCCCCGTTGTCATCACCGTGGGCTTCATCGGCTACCTCGTGGCGGGCTTCCCTGGCGCCTGTGTGGCAGCCGCTGCGACGTTTCTGCCCTGCTACCTGTTCACCGTCCTCCCCGCGCCGTACTTCAAGAAATACGGCAAGCTGCCCGCGATCCTGGCATTCGTCGATGGCGTAACAGCAGCGGCCATCGGCGCCATCACCGGCGCGGTGATCGTGCTGGCGAAACGCTCGATTGTCGATATCCCGACTGCCCTGCTTGCGCTCGCCACGGTTGCACTGCTGCTCAGATTCAAGACGCTGTCAGAGCCGATGATTGTTGCTGGCGCAGCATTGATCGGTCTGGTGGTCTACCCATTGCTGCACCATTGATACGGCGCATCATGCTTGCCCGCCTCATCGTGCCGTCCGGTGTCGAAGCGAGTGTCATACCGCTGCTTGCCGGACGCTCGTTGCGTGGCTTCTGCGATGGCTTCATTGCCGTGCTCCTGCCCGCGTACCTGCTGGCCCTCGGCTTCGACCAGTTCGCAGTGGGTGCGATCAGCAGTGCCACGCTGATCGGCTCGGCACTCGCCACCATCCTCGTTGGACTTGTCGGCCATCGCTTTGCACAGCGGCGCCTGCTGATGTTGGCCGCCGTCCTGATGGCAATCACTGGTGCGGCCTTTGCGGGCCTGACATCGCTATGGCCACTGTTGATCGTCGCATTCATCGGCACACTGAACCCAAACTCGGGCGATGTGAGCGTGTTCCTGCCGTTGGAACAATCACGACTGGCCGAGGCGGCGACATCCGATTCACGCACGGCACTGTTTGCACGCTACGGTCTTGCGGGTTCCCTGTCCGCAGCGTTCGGGGCGTTGGCGCAGCCATTCCGGGCTGGATGTCCATGCATGCCGGCGTATCGTCTCTTGACGCCATGCGTCTGATGTTCGCCGTCTACACGCTGTCGGGCATCGCACTGTGGGCACTCTATGCGAGATTGCCCGATCCACATCCGCAATCAATGTCGCCACCAGCACCGTTAGGTCCAGCGCGCCGCATAGTCGTGCGACTGGCAATGTTGTTCAGCGTGGATGCATTCGCAGGCGGCCTGGTCGTCAATGCCTTGCTATCACTTTGGCTGATGCAGCGTTTCGGCATGACGCCCGGTGCAGCAGGACAATTCTTTTTCTGGGCGGGGCTGCTGACAACGGCGTCCCAACTCGCCGCGGTGCCGCTCGCCCGGAAAATCGGATTATTGAACACCATGGTGTTCACGCATATTCCATCCAGCATGTTCCTGATTGCGGCGGCGTTCGCACCGTCGTTGTCCCTGACGCTACTGTTGCTGCTGGCGCGCAGCGCACTGTCCCAGATGGATGTGCCAACGCGAACGGCGTTCGTGATGGCAGTCGTCACCCCCGCCGAGCGCAGTGCGGCAGCAAGTCTCACCGCAGTGCCGCGCAGCCTGGCCGCAGCGATCGGCCCGATGCTTGCCGGTGGCGTCATGGCAATAGGCTGGACCGGAGCCCCTCTGCTGGCTTGCGGCTTGCTGAAGATCGGCTATGACCTGGCCATCCTGGCGGCGTTCAGGCAGACCAAAACGTTGAACTGACGCAACTGAGATGCAACCCATCGCAAACCTCCGGTGTCCGGGGCGGCGACTCTACATGTCCGTTCACCGGCCTAAAGCTGTCGGTGGCACTGCAATGCTCGGGGGACTGCAAAGGGTCGAAAACGGCCCTCCGCCCTATCCCCCCACCACCCCCACCACCCCCACCACCCCCACCACCGAATCCCCCCAGCCGCTCCACATCCCCCGTCAGCCAGTCCCAGCAGCTCCCGCTGCGCATACTCCACCACCAGGCCGCCGCGGTTCACCCGGTCCCGTAGGCCGAACTGGTGGACCGCGGCGATTCGTCTGACGCTGGCGGCGAATTCCACGGCTGCGCTGTTGGCGTCCGCCTGCGTCTTCATGAACCGCGCTGTCCGCAGCTTTCCGAACATCTTGCGGCGGACGCTCCCCGCCTTCGCGCGCAGGCGCGGCTTGCGTGGCTCGTAGGAGGTGCCGTCGGGGTTGCGCTGGGCGGCGATGCGCAGGGTCTGACGCCGGCGCAGCTCGGCCGCGACAGCGCGCATGAGGGTGCGGCGCTGGCTGGGCGCCAGGTTGTGCAGGAGGGCGCCGGCCCAGGCGGTGAGGTCGTCCAGGTCGCTCATGCCGATGGCAGTTTCCAGCCGGCGGCAGGATGTGTGGGCACTGAAGCGCGAAGCCGAGGCGCCGTCGGAATGGTGACGGCCGGCAGCTGGAAGGGCGCGGCCGTCTGCGCTTGCGAGGGCCTGGCAGTCCTCCCCGGAGGGATTACCCAGAATCCCCCCAAAAAGCCCCTAAACAATTGATTCTGGGGAAGAACTGATTTCCCATTCTTCGCACCAAGTATCCTTTAGGCACATTCTTGAATCTGCTCAGAAATCCCCGGAATGCCTCTTTTCCTTTATCCAGGTTCGGGCCAGGCGCCAGCTGAAAACTTCACCGTGCCTCCCCGGCTTGCACGTGAGCGGATCGATCATCGAAACCCCAGACCCCCTCCGTCTTCGCGGCGCGGGCGGTCATCCATGCCAGGATGGCGCCGATAATCAGTAGCGATGCGCTGGCTTCGAGTGTGCTGCGATAGCCGTATCGATCGAACAGGATGCCGCCCACGGTGGAGCCCAGTGCGATCGACAGCTGGACCACGGCGACCATCAGGCCGCCGCCTGCCTCGGCATGGTGCGGGAACGTGCGGGTAATCCAGCTCCACCATCCGACCGGCGCCGCCGTTGCCACCAGTCCCCACAGCGCCAGCAGCACGACGACAGCGGCCGTGTGATGGCCCAGGCCGATCAGTGCGAGCGCAATGGAAGCCATGAGCGTCGGGATGATGACAAGCGTGGGGTAGAACGCCCGCGTCAGTACCGCGCCGATCAGCATGGTCCCGATGAATCCGGCCACGCCAATCGCCAGCAGGATCAGCGACAGGCTGGACGCATCGACCCGCGTGACCGTTTCAAGGAACGGCCGGACGTAGGTGAACAGCGTGAATTGCCCGGAAAAGAACACGCCGGCCGCCAGCATGCCCAGCGCGACGACCGGGCGCCTCAGGTGCGCGAAGACGTTTCCGTTCCCGTGGGGCGGCGTCGGCACCGGCATCGAGGGAAGGCTGAACCATTGCCAAGCAAGCGCGACCAGCGCAATCGGGACCAGGCAATAGAACGCACCGCGCCAGCCGATGAGTGCGCCGAGGTAGCTACCGACCGGGGCCGCGACGACGGTCGCCAGTGCGTTGCCACTATTAAAGATCGCCAGCGCGCGCGGCACCTGGTGCGCCGGGACCAGGCGGATGGCCGTGGCCGCCGACATCGACCAGAAGCCGCCGACGACGACGCCGATCAATGCGCGCCCGATCATATAGACGGTGTAGTTGGGCGCCACGGCAATGATGGCGCCCGATACTGCCATGACCGCCGTGAGCCCCAGCAACAGGGCCTTGCGGTTCGCACTGCCGGCGATGATGGAGATGAACAGGCTTGTGAAGACCGCAAAGGCGCCGGAGATGGCGATGCCTTGGCCGGTCATCCCTTCGGTGACTTGCAGGTCCGCCGACATCGGTGTCAGCAGGCTCACGGGCATGAACTCCGAGGCAATCAGCGCGAATACGCAGAGCGTCATCGCGAATACGCCGCTCCAGTAGGCAGCCGGCTGGGAGGAATGAGAGGGTGAGGTCTGGGAGGGTACGGGTTTTTCCATCGGCCGTATCATCGCGAGAAAGGCGGTCGCTTGACTAGCTGCTCAATACTTGTTGCCTTGATGAGCCAGTCTCATGAAACAGATTGATGATCTGTGTTCATGACGGTAATGAGCCAGGGTGCGTAATGAAATCGGCGCGTATCCGATACCATTCCCCGGTCCCCCGCCTCCCATCCGTCCATGACAAAGATAAACATCAACGGCCAGGCTCATGAGGTCGACCTGTCGTCCGACACCCCGCTCCTGTGGACGCTCCGCGATGCGCTGGGCTTCACGGGCACCAAGTTTGGCTGTGGCATGGCGCTTTGCGGCGCCTGCACCGTCCATGTCGATGGCCAGCCGGTCCGCTCCTGCGTCACGCCCATCTCCGCCGTGGGCACCAAGCAGGTGCGCACGATCGAATCGATGGAATCGGATCGCGTAGGCCGGGCCGTCCAGGATGCATGGGTCGAACTGGGCGTCGCCCAGTGCGGCTACTGTCAGGCGGGGCAGATCATGACCGCCACTGCGCTGCTGAAAGCGAATCCCAAGCCCACGGACGAGCAGATCGTCGCCGGAATGAGCGGCAACCTCTGCCGCTGCGGCACTTACAACCGCATCAATGCGGCGGTGAAGCTGGCGTCGACACGCCTTGCGGCCAACAAGACGGGAGCCAAGGCATGACGCGCACCGATCTCGACACCCTCGAACAACCGGCGCGCCGCCGTCTGCTGCAGGCGGGCGCGGTGTTCGCGTTGTCGCTCCAGTTCGGCGGCCTGGTTACCAAGGCAGCCGCGGCGGAGGCTGACAAGAAGTACGGCGGCGCAGCGATGCCAGGCGGCATCGTGGACAACCCGCTGGTATTCGTCTCGATTGCGCGGGATGGCACCGTGACCATCGTGGCGCATCGTGCGGAGATGGGCACGGGCGTGCGAACCAGCCTGCCGATGGTGGTTGCCGACGAAATGGAAGCCGACTGGAGCCGCGTCAGGATCGTTCAGGCCGACGCCAACGAGGCCCGCTATGGCAGCCAGAACGTCGACGGATCGCGCAGCATGCGGCATTTTCTGGCGCCGATGCGTCGTGTGGGGGCATCGGCACGGCACATGCTCGAAGCCGCCGCCGCTGCGCAGTGGAAAGTGCCGGCCACCGAAGTGCAGGCGCGCAACCACGAAGTCATTCACGCGGCAAGCGGCCGGCGGATCGGCTATGGCGAACTGGCCGAGGCCGCGATGCGTCAGCCGGTGCCGAAGCAAGACCAGCTGCGCCTCAAGCAGCCGGATGCATTCCGCTATATCGGCAAGGGCAAGATCATGCCCGCCGACAGCCGCGATATCGCGCGCGGCAAGGCCACCTACGGTATCGACGTGCGGCTGCCGGGCATGGTCTACGCCGTCATCGCGCGCCCGCCCGTGTTCGGCGGCAAGCTGCGCAAGGTGGATGGCACCGACGCGCTGAAGGTACCGGGTGTCCTGCGCATCGTCGAGCTGAAGGGCTATGACGGTCCGCCGTTGTTCAATCCGGTGGGCGGGGTTGCCGTGGTGGCGACCAACACGTGGGCGGCGATGCAGGGCAGGGCGGCGCTGAAGCTCGAATGGGATCATGGCGCCAATGCCAGCTACGATTCCGCCGTGTTCCGCCGCACCCTGGAAGCGGCCGTGCTGCAGCCCGGCAAGCCGCTGCGTAACGATGGCGATGCCCTGGCCGCACTGTTGGCAGCCGCTGGCCAGCGCAAGGTAGCAGCCCAGTACTACATTCCGCACCTCGCGCATGCGTCGATGGAAACGCCCGTGGCCACGGCGCGCTTCGTCGATGGAAAGTGCGAGATCTGGGCGCCGTCGCAGGCGCCTCAGGGTGCACTGGAAAGCGTGGCGAAGCACGTCGGGCTCGACGCCAGGGACGTGACGCTGCATCTGACACTGCTGGGCGGCGGCTTCGGCCGCAAGTCGATGGCCGACTTCATTTCCGAGGCAGCGCTGGTGTCCAAGGCCATCGGCGGCACGCCGGTCAAGCTGCAATGGACGCGCGACGACGACATTCACCACGACTATTTCCACACTGTCTCGGTCGAGCGCATGGAATCGGTGCTGGATGCCAATGGCAAGCCCACGGCATGGCTGCACAGGTCCGCGGCGCCCACCATCACCTCGACGTTCAAGGCCGGCGCGGAGGGCAAGGCCCCCTTTGAAGCGGGGATGTCGGCCATCAACATCCCGTTCCAGATTCCGTCGATCCGCCTGGAGTCCGCCGATGTGCCGGCGCACACGCGCATCGGCTGGTTCCGCTCGGTATCCAACATCCCGCATGCCTTTGCGGTACAGAGCTTTGTTGCCGAACTGGCGCATCAGGCCCGTCGCGATCCGAAGGACTACCTGCTGGAGCTGATCGGCCCGCCGCGCAAGATCGATCCCGCGACGCTGTCGGATAGCTGGAACTACAACGAATCGCCGGACGTGTATCCGCTCGATACCGGCCGCATGCGCCGCGTCATCGAGGAAGCCGCGCGCCGGGCGAACTGGGGCCGCAAGCTGCCCAAGGGTCATGGTCTTGGCATTGCCATGGCCTACAGCTTTGTGACGTATGTGGCGACCGTGGTGGAAGTGGCGGTGGATGCCAAGGGTCAGATCACCATTCCGCGCGTGGACATGGCGATCGATTGCGGGCCACAGGTCAACCCGGAGCGCATCCGTTCACAGGTGGAAGGCGGCTGCGTGATGGGCATCAGCCTGGCGATGCTGGGAGAGATCTCGTTCAAGGACGGCCGCGTGCAGCAGAGCAACTTCCACGACTTCGAGATCCTGCGGTCGCATATGGCGCCACGGGCCATCCATACGTGGATGGTGGGCGGCGATTTTGCGGTGCCACCCGGCGGTGTGGGCGAGCCGCCCGTGCCGCCCATCGCGCCGGCACTCTGCAATGCAATCTTCGCGGCGACGGGAACACGGATCCGGTCGCTGCCTATCCGTGACCAGCTTTCGCAGGCTTAGTCGAGGCAACGCCGTCCGGCTTGTGCCGGATGGCGTCTATCACAATCTTGAGCGCCCGCGACGACTGCCTGCGGCTGGGATAGAACGCGTGATAACCAGGGAACGTGGGACACCAGTCCTCCATGACCTTGACCAGTTTTCCCTTGTCCGCATAAGGCTGGATGACCGGCAATGGCAGGAAAACCAGCCCGAAGCCGTCGAGGGCGGCATTGAGCATCTGGTTGACGCTATTGCAGACCACCTGGCCTTCCACGCGCGCCTGGACCTTCTTGGACCCCTTGGCCAGTTCCCATGCGTAGAGTCCGCCGCTGGTGGAGAGCCGCAGGTTGATGCAGCGGTGCGATAGCAGGTCGCGCGGTGCCATCGGTTTGTCGCGGCCCTTGAAATAGGCGGGAGACGCCGCGATGGCCATCTTCACGTCGGGACTGATGCGCACGGCGATCATGTCCTTCTCGATCTGGTCCCCAAACCGCACGCCAATGTCGTAGCGCTCGCCGACGATGTTGGTCAGTCCATAGTCCACCGTCAGCTCGACGTTGAGGTCCGGATACTGCGGCAAGACCTTGGCCAGGCGAGGCCAGATGATGGCATCGATTGGATGGTCCACGGACGTGATGCGAATGGTGCCTGCCGGGCGCTCCCCAAGCTCGGCCACAGCGGAGAGGTCGGCTTCGATTTCATCGAACTTGGGTCCGATGGACCGGATCAGCCGTTCGCCGGCATCGGTCGTCGACACACTGCGCGTGGTGCGCGTCAGCAGCCGCACGCCCAGCCTTGCCTCCAGATTGCGAATGGTGTGACTCAACGCGGATTGCGTGACGTCCAGGCGAGCCGCCGCGCGCGTGAAGCTCCGCTCGCGCGCGACAGTGACCAATGCGAGCAGATCGTTAAGGTTGTGGCGGGGCATGGCAGCTCTCTGCGGGGAATCTGGTCCAGGCGCCGCGAAGGGCGCCATGAACGCATCTCATGAATGTTCCCGCTATTGTTGAGCCCGGCGCGTGTGGTGCGCAAGTGTTTTGTCGAGAGGCAGTGCGACCTTGGGGGGGATGGTTGCCGCTCTTGTCAGCCGTCGCTGCGGACGTGTACGCCATTGACCGTGTGGTTGCGCCCCACAGCGTTCGAGCACGGTACGACGCGCACGATCCGATAGCCCCCGGAATGCTCCGGCGCGACGCAAAAGAACCGGTACTCGCGCGAATCCACCGACGTAATGTCCTGCGTCTGGGCCTTGGCGGCGGCCATGGTCGGCGCCCATCTTCCTTCGGCTTCGTACTCGCCAAAGCGTATCGACTCCAGCAGCGCAAAGAGCGTCCTGCCGGGGAAGCGATCCCTGGCGGCGGGAACCTTCGGCGGTTCCATGGACGCAGCGTCCGGGTTCACGACACGTTTCGCTCCCAGCTCATCGCCCAGCCATACAAGGCAATGCAGCCCAGTATGATCAGCGTCGGGCCGAATACAAACGACAACAGCGGCATCATCATCAGCGAGCCGCGCGACAGCAGATAGACGTGCAGCGCCATCTGAAGAGGGACTGCCACCACGACGAATGCAATGCTCAGGACGGTCAGCAAAACCTTCCTCGACCACGAGAAATCGAAGATGTAGTACACGAGCGCGTGCCCCCAGGGCAGCACGAACAACAGGACGGCGGACGTCTTGACGCCGTTGTCGACGTAGCCGCTCACCGTGTACGGAAAGCTCTTTCCGCCGACGGCAAAGTACATCAGCGCCGTGGCTTCGATGCAGATGGCGAACAGCAGCAGGTAACGAAGCGGCAGAAAGCGGCCGCGGATATACCGCGCGAGTATGCACGCCAGCAGCGTGACGACGAGCGTTGTCCACCACGTCCGCGCATCAGGCGGGCCGGCCGCGACTTCCAGATAGGGCAGGGGCAGGTTGAACCAGATGAACGACACGTTGTGCTCGCCGGTGGTGCCCTCGATGCCGAGCTTGTCGAGCCAGAAAGCGAGCACGCCGGCCCAGTTGGCGCTCAACTGTCCCCTGAGACGCCATTCGATCGCGTTGAACAGGGCGGGCACCAGCACGATGCCGACCATTGTCGACGGAGAGAGCGTCAGGCGATCGAGCGATCGGTGTCTGGCCAGAGACAGTGTGTGCAACCCTAGCGCCCGGCCGGGGTCCGAGGCAGTGGTCGGCTCGCCGCGATCGTCTTTCATGGCTAGAACTCGACGAAAAACCCTATCTCTGCCTGCTTGCGCTTGTAGGACGGATTCTCGTAGTACACCGCGCGCAGGTTGATGCCGTAGCGTTTGGTGAACCATTTTCGCCAGTTCAGCGAAACCTCGTGGCTGGTAAAGTCGCTGAGCACCGTTTGCTCGCCAGTGAGCTGGTAGGCTTCACGTCCGCCGTCGTATCGCAGCGTGATGTACTGGTCCTTGTCACGGCCATAGGTCACCGCGACGGTGCCGCGGTTGGAGCGCACGTTGCCCGGATCGCTGCGGTTGAGCCGGGCGCCGACCTGGACGATCCACGGCGCGTCGAAGTAGTAGGTCAGGCCAAGCAGCAGCGCCTTGTCGGTATAGACGTCCTTCGCGCGGTAGTAGGTAAAGCCGGCGCTGGCGACGAGGTTCTTCTTCTCCAGCAGCTTGCGGAACAGCATGCCGTCGACGCGCACTTCGGGCAGGAAGAAGCCGCCACTGCTGGTGCCCGCGCTCAGGAACGCGTACCAGTCGTCATCGATGATGCGGGTGTAGCCCAGGCCAAAGAAGGTGCCCTGGTCCCCGAAATGGCTCTGGTGGCTGATCTCGCCGGTGACGTAGTCCTTCGGCGTCAGGTGAACGCCGCCGCGCAAGTACTGGTCGTTCCAGTTGGCGTTGTCACCGGTAAGGTTGGCGTGACCGATCCCGCCTTCGACGAAGCCGGTCAGCAAGGGCACGAAGGTCCGTGGAGGCGTGGCTTCGGCCTGGGCGCTGGCATCGGCAGCGATCAGCAGTGCAAGCAGGCCGCCCGCGCAAATCAGCGGCCGCGCGAACCGGGCTGTGTGACAAGCGGGCTTCTCCATGCGTTCTCCTGTCGTTTCCATCGATCAAGAGCAAGGGGTCGCTTCAGGACCCTCGGGCCCAGCGTCTGCCTGCCGCCTTCAACGGCATTTCAAGCCGGCTGGCGGCGGCGCCAGCGCCTGGTCCGGGGTCAGGCGTTTTTCGAACGCGACGTACAGCGCCTCCTCCAGGACATTCCAGTGGCTGCCATGGCGGAACTGGACCGAGCGCATCCGCCAGCAGGCAATCGCGTCCTTGTCGTTCATCTTGTCGGCGATCAGTGCCACCAGTCCCCACGGGTAGTCGACTTCGGACATGCCCAGCCACGTCATGCGGTGCTGCTGCATCCACAGGCCGTAGTCGGCAGCGCGCGGGCGGCCGGCGGGCCGGATGTCGGCAAGGATCGGGAAGATCTGCGCCACGGCGTCCGGGTAGAACTGATTGGTATTGGGCTGCTGCGTGCTCACCAGGTAGCCTTCCTCGCCGCGCCAGAAGACGCTCAGGATGTCGCGGTCCAGTTGCCCGGCCTTGCGCATCCATGCCTCGGCCCCGGCGTTGTCGCCCTGGCTCTGGCGATAGCGGCCGACCGCCTTGAACGCACTGGAGACCTCCACGTTATCCATCAGCAGCGCTACCGGTAGCGACGCGGAGATGTGATACACGCGCGTCTTCGGGTTTCGAAGCGTCTCCAGATGCTGGCTGGCCTTGTCGAAGCTGGCGCGCCACGCGGGGGGCAAGCCGCTCTTTGGCGCCGAACGCACCAGCAACTCCATCCATGCCGCCATCAGCGCATCGTCGGCGTCGGCCAACTGGCAACTGGTCATCTGCTGGCCCTTCATGCAATACCTGTCGAAGCGCCCATCCGGGTGCTGTCGCGGCAGCAGCCAGGCAATCCAGCGCTGCGCCGTCGTCGATGTGGAGATGCCCGCATCCTGCGCGGCCAGCAGGGCCTTGGACGCGAAGTAGGGGTCGACCGAATCGCCATTGAAGTAGGTGGTGATGGCCCCGTCCGCTCGCTGGTAGCCCTGTAGCGTCAACTCCGCGCCGGCCGCATGGGCGCAAGGCTGGCTCAAGCTGGCGGCAAGCAGGAGAAGGCTGGCCAATATCCTCATGGTGTGGGCTCGTTTATCAGCGGTTGTACACAGGGCGCGATGGCTCTACCGTCTTCCAGCGCACAGACCGAGCCGTGGGCCACCGTGCCCGGATACACCCGCAGGACCGATGCCACGACGGTCGTGGGCCGTGCCGGGCTGCCGAACACGCAATCGGGGCCGACCTCGATCTCGCGCTCGCCCGCGACCGGCCCGGTAATGCGCGAACATCCGCCGATCGCGATGCCCCCGCCTGCAATCAATGCGCCGTCGATGCGTACGTGTGGCGCCACGGTGATGCGGCCGCTGGCCTTGACGCTTCCGACGATCTGCGTGCCCGTGCCGATCCACAGGCTGCCGTGCACGATCAGGTCGCCCTCGTAGGAGCCGCCGGAGGGCAGGGTGAGGTCGCGCGTCACGAACCAGCGGCCGTCACGGGCGTCGCCGGGAGCGAGCGGTTGGACCGCATCCGTATGCGTCTGTGTAGGCGGATCGCTCGGACCGTCGCCGTCGTCGGCCGTGGCAAGCGCGGGCCCGCCAAAGCGGATCACGGGGGCTCGCAGCGAGGTGAACGAACAATCGCCATTCACAAGGATGGCGTGCTGGGCGCAGACAGGCCCTTGCAAGCTGCATTCTGGTTCGATCTTCAGGCAGCGCGCGTGGGCCCAGCGGCGCAAGGCGCTGCCATGGCCCAGCACGATCACGCCATCGGACATCAATGATTCGAGTACGTTGTCCTGGCCAGTGAGTAGCCCATCGTGGGCGTAGATCGCCTTCGTGAACGTATAACTGTTCGGCAGCGCGAGCACGTCGCTGGCCACCAGCGTCTGGTGGCACTGGCCGGCGCCGGTGTCCGTGGTGTCGAGTGCGAACCTGCCGTTGACGTGCGAGATGGGACCGAGCGAGGTGGTTGTACCGTCCATGTCGGCCTGCGCCGGAAAGTCCTTCAGGCGCGTGACCATGGCGCGGAACTCGGCGGCAACCGCGGCCACGTCGAGTGTGTGGTCGGGGTCGATGGCCAGCGGGCGGATGTCGCTGCGGCGTTGCCATTCGATGATCGCGGGCATCAGCGGCAGCGTGAATACCAGCAGGGTGAGCCCTGCGAGCAGCAGGGGCCACATGGTCAGCCTCCCTGCCGATAGCGGGCGGTCTTGTCCCAGCGCAGTTCGCGGCCGAGGAAGTGATCGACCACGATCTGGTCGAGGATCGCGCGCGAGACGCTCAGCATGCTGACCAGGAACCCGAAGTAGTTCAGCGGCAGCAACCGGATGCGCTCACGGCTGCCATCCAGGTGAACGGCAGCCGCGATCTCGAAGAAGGCCGCGAAATTCCCCAGGGAGCCGTACGACATCAGCGCGAACAGCATGACGGCCGTGCCCAGCAATGCCAGGCCGCCGGAGTAGAAGAGCAGGATGGCGAGCAGCCAGCCGAGCAGCATCAGCGGCGCCATCATGTAGATGCCCAGCAGCGCGACGCCGTCGATCCTTTCGATGATGCCGTGGTGCCGGCACGACGCCATGCGCCATCCATGGCGATAGAGCGCCTGGTTATGGCCCTTGGTCCAGCGCATGATCTGCCTCACCCGTACCGGCCAGGTTTCCGGCACCTCTTCATAGCACTCGGACCAGTTCTGGTAGACCGTCTTCCACTCCGCCAGCAGCAGCCGGTAGGTCAGGTCCGTGTCCTCGGCCAGCACGTCGTCATGCCAGCCGCCGGCGCTGCCCAGCGCGCGCATGCGAATGCCGCCGACGGTGCCGCCGTACTGCGGCACGAGGTTCAGGTTCATGCGGGCTTGCTGGTCGACCTGATAGCCGCCCGAGCGCTCCAGGTCCAGCAGGCGCGTCAGCAGGTTGCGGCCGAGATTCATCGGCACGACGCGGCCCATGGTCGCGCCGACCTCGGGATCGAAGAACGGCGCCACGAGTTGCTTGAGCAGCCCGACAGGGGGCAGGTAGTCGGCATCGAACACCACGACGATCTCGCCGGTGACCAGCGCGCTGGCATCCTTCAGTGCGGCGGCCTTGCCCGGCTTGCCGCCGACCCGGTGAAACGGCGTGATGCGGCCCGGATACCGCGCCACATAGTCATCGATGATCTCTTGCGTCCGATCGGTGGAGCGATCGTTCACCGGCATGAGGGTGATGCGGTCGGCGGGATAGTCCGCATGCAACAGGCACTCCAGCGAGCCGGCGATAACGGCCTCTTCGTTGTGCGCGGCGATCAGCACGGTCAGCGTGGGCCAGGTGGCCACATCGATATCCAGATACGGGTGGCGCTGCCGGCCGAACAGGCGGTTCAGCGTGAACAGGTAGTGCCGTACGGCATATAGCAGTACCAGCGCGACGATCAGCAGCAGCAGGGTGGTCAGGAAGATGGCGTCGACGGGCGTCCCTTCGACCACCTCCAGTGCGCGTCCGTTATCACGCTCGACGCGTTCCAGCGCCTGCACAGGCAGCGCCAGCAGCGCCACGACCACGCCCAGCAAGGCCAGCGGCCAGCGGGCGGTGAGAAGTCTGGCAGGCTTGTTGAATCGCATCAGGGTGTCCGGTTGGATGAGTCCTCGCATCGCGCATCGGATGCGAGGACCCGGCATGCGCACTACAGCTTGCCGCTGATAAACGTCAGCGATGTGCCGCTGACGGCCGTCACGATCCAGTTGTTGCCGTCCCACGTGACAATGCCAAATCCCTGGGTGATGACGGGCTGGGTGTACGCGTTGCGCGGGAGCACCCAGGCCATGTCGCTAAGGTCGGTAGGGTGGCTTGCCTGGATCGTCCAGGCGTTGCCCAGGTCCGTGGCCTGCCAGCTCGTTTGCTGACGCCGTTGGCTGAAGTCGCCCAGCGCTTCCATCGTGTACCAGCGGAAGCGGCCGTTCGATGCTTGCGTCGCGGCGCGGTTGAACATCGAGTTGAGCACTGACTGGTAGCCCACCGCGCCAAGCGGATGCAGGTAGATCAGCCGCCCCGTGCGGTTCTGGGCCACGAAGTCGATCAGCTTGCGATACCAGGCGGTGATGTCGGCGGCCGGGACGTTGAACTCGCTGAACTCTTCGAAGGTGGCGTTCTGGCCAAACGGCATGACCGGAAAGGCGCGGATGGCTTCGTTCGTGAGCGTGCCATCGCGGTAACTGCGCGTGGGCCCCAAGCCCGTATGGCCCAGGAAGTAGTAGGCGCTCGTGCCCTGGGCTTCGAGCCAGTTGACCGACCATTTGGGCGTATTGCCCTCCGGCGCGGCATACCCCTTCGACGCCTGGCCGGTCACGCCATCCACGCTCTGCCGGTTCATGACCAGGTACTGCTCGAACGTCGACTGGTTGGTCTCGCTGGCGTTGGCGCCCCAGAAATCATGCATCCATCCGCCATGGCTGCCTACCTTGTGTCCTTTCAGCACCAGGTACTGCACAAGCTGCTGGGCACTCGCGTTCTGCGACAGGTTGACGCCCTTGGCGTCGCCGACGGCGATCTTGTCCGGCCCGGCCGTGATCGAGATCGAGAACGGGCCCTTGTTGAAGACGCCCCAGTTCTTCATCGTGTAGGCCGGCGCGATCTGGTCGCCCGCGCAGAAGTGCATGTTCAGTACCAGCCCGCCGAGCGCCTTGGGTTGCGCCGACAGCCGCGGCATTTTCATCAGGTTGGCGCCGAAGTACCGCAGCAGGCCGTGCATCAGCATGCCGTCGGTCTGGCCCTTCAGATAGGACAGCGGCGTGTTCACGAACAGCACCCGACCCGAGCCAAAGCTGCGCAGCCCGACCACGAGCCCGAAGTTGGGCGATGTCATCAGCGCCGTGCCGGTGTAGGCGCCTTGCGTCACGAAGCTGGGATACGTGAGAAAGCCGTAGACGTATCCGGAAATCCCCTCGACAGGGTCCGAATTGGACGCCGTCCAGACCATCGACTTTCCCGGCGGGACCTGGATGGTACGTAACGTACTGCTCAGGCCCACGATCGGTCCCAACCCGATCATGTTGCCGAGCAACTGGTCATAGAGCACGTAGTCGACGCCGGCCAGGTTGCTGAGCCGACTGCGTGGCGACGCGTAGAACCCGGTGGTCGTCAGTGCGCCGAAATCGTAGACCAGCATCAGGTTGCCGCCCTGGCTGGCGTAGGTTTCCAGCGCGGCAATCAGCGCGTCGCTGGCATTCACGTGTACCTGGTCAGGCAGGATCACGCCGGAGAACTGGGCGGTCGTGATGCCCTGCTGGACCTGTGCGTCGTTGATGACGGTGATTTTCAGGCCCTCTTCCTGGGCGGCGTCGAGCCAGGCGGACACGCGCGGGTCCGGCAACGGAAAGCCATCGGGCAACAGCAATCCAATCTGATTGGTCGCTGCAAAAACGATCGTCGGCAGCGCAAGCGCGAGCGTCGCCAGCAACCGGACGATCCAGTCGCGGCATTGCCGAAAGATGAGTTGTGGTTTGCAGGGCATGGCCTTCTCCCAGCGGAAGATTGCGGGACGGACGGGAGGCGCACATGGCGCGTCCTGTCGCAGACGCCGGTTCATTTGATTTCAGGCTCCACTTCGGCCTCGGGCGCTGGGGCCAGGGTGTAGGTGCCTGCCTTGACCTTCGGTCCGGTCACCGCCTTCTTCGGCTTCTTGGTCTTCAGCTTGTCCATGTCCTTCTTGTTCTGGCCGTGGTCGTGCGCCTCGTAGTTCAGGTCGATCTGATAGTCGTGGTCATAACCGAGGAGGCCGCCAGGGTCCCTGGGGCTCGCGGGAAGATACAGCGGCGCGTTCGCCGACACCGCGGTCGCCTCTGACGACAAGGTCGCGGCCGAAGCCGGGACGGCAGACAGGCCGATAGCGAGCAGCGTGGCAACGCTGACTGCCGGCCGCATCCAACGGGATTTCCCTTCACTGCGTTTCATATCCGTACTCCTGCGAAGACGGCGTGCTGCGCGCGCGTCGGGCATACCCGTCGCGGGCAGATCCACCGGCTACTAACTCGCGACAGCGGCCAGCTGCCCCATTCCTGCCGCCTTGAACTCGCGCTTGCCTTGCAGCGCGTGGACGATGCGTTCGCTCGCGCGCCCGTCGCCAAACGGGTTATGGGCGCGAGACATGCAGGCGTATTCATCGGGATCGTGCAGCAGCAGTTCCGCTGCCGCGATCAGGCGAGCCGGATCAGTGCCCACCAGCCGCGCCGTGCCGGCCGCGACGGCCTCCGGCCGCTCGGTGGTATCCCGGGTGACCAGCACCGGCTTGCCCAATGCCGGAGCTTCCTCCTGAATCCCGCCGGAATCGGTGACGATCAGCCGTGCGCGGGACATCAGATAGACAAATGGCACGTATTCCTGCGGCTCGATCAGATGGATATCGGGGTGCCCGGACAAGATGGCGTGCACCGGCTCGCGCACGCGCGGATTCAGGTGAACGGGATAGACGATCTGAATGTCGGGATTGCGATCCACCAGTGTGCGCAGCGCGGTGAAGAGCCGCTCGAAAGGCGCGCCGAAGTTTTCCCGTCGATGACCGGTCACCAGAATCAGGCTGCGGTCGGGATCGAGAAACGGATACAGGTCGGCCATGCTGCGCTGCATCTCGGCATCGGCCTCCAGGCGTTGCTTGACGTTCAGCAGCGCATCGATCCCCGTGTTGCCCGTCAGGCGAATACGGGCGGGATCCACGCCTTCGCGTACCAGCGTGTCCATGGCCTGCTGCGTGGGCGCGAAGTGCCAGGACGCCATCACGTCCGTGACGCGGCGGTTCATCTCCTCGGGCCAGGGCGCGCGCAGATCGCCCGTGCGCAAGCCGGCTTCGACATGGCCCACCGCAACGTTTCGATAGAACGACGCGAACGTGGCGGCCAGGGTTGTCGTGGTATCGCCATGCACCAGCACGACTTCGGGCTGGAATCTGTCGAGCACTTCGTGCACCCCGTTCAGGACCCGCGTGGTAATGCCGGCCAGTGTCTGGCCCTGGGTAATCACGTTCAGGTCGAAATCGGGGACGATGTCGAACAGCCGCAGCACTTGGTCCAACATATGCCGGTGCTGGCCGGTCACGCAGATTCGCAGCTCGAAATCGCTGGCAGCCTTGATGCGGTGGACCAGCGGCGCCATTTTGATGGCTTCAGGCCGGGTCCCAAATACGGCGAGGACTTTTCTGCGCATGTCGGCTCTCTCCCCTCGTATCGATTCGTCGGCCCGCAGAGGCGTTGACGGTTCACCGATGCGGACGGATGGAGAGAGCGATGTATGTGCCAGCAGGGCGCAATCCCTGAACACTTGGGCGGGGGCGCACCGGCGGCAAGCACCGCATCGTTCGCGTTTCCGGACAAAGGTTGCAGGCGTGCAACCTGCTGTCACCCGCCAGTGCGTGCCGGGCGATACGCTAATCGGCCGCCAACGCCACAGCGGAGGGCGCGAAGTGCGCCGACAATAACCATCTGATGAATTTCGGAGGCGGCAGGACGAGTCGGTCACGCGCTGTGAAAACGCAACCTATCTGTTACTTCGCGCACAGACCGGGCCACCCTCTAACCTGCACATGCAGATTTTGCCTCGGTCAGATAGATGAAGTGGATTTGCACGGCGCGCGCCAAGGTTCATTAACCGTGGTTTTGTAGTCCGGCGTCCTCATCCAAATGGATCAAGTCCCTTGTTCGCCGTACACACGCAGAACTAGGCGGATTTGGTTGCAGAAATGAGAATCCGTGCACTTCTTTTCTGGCAGAAGCGTGATTTTTATTATTTTGGGGCTGCGTTGGAGATAGCGGACAGGTGAAAGTCGCCTCTGGCACGCTTCCTGCGGCTTGGCGCCAAGAACCGTGCGCAAGCCAGCCGCCGGCAACCTAAACAAGCAGAGGCGCACATGCGTGACGATTTGAGACCCCCCCGGCTGAAGGACCGTTCCGCTCCGGAGGCGCCAGACGTGCCGCCGGCACTGGACAACTTCGTCCGGGTACGCGGCGCGCGCGAGCACAACCTCAAGGACGTGGCCGTCGATATCCCGCGCAATGCGCTGGTGGTGTTCACGGGCGTTTCCGGCTCGGGCAAGTCTTCGCTGGCCTTCGGCACGCTCTACGCCGAGGCCCAGCGGCGCTACTTCGAATCCGTCGCGCCGTACGCGCGGCGGCTGATCGATCAGGTGGGCGTGCCGGATGTCGACAGCATCGAGGGCCTGCCCCCCGCTGTGGCGCTGCAGCAGCAGCGCGGCACGCCCAACGCGCGATCGACGGTGGGCAGCGTTACCACGCTGTCGAGCCTGGTGCGCATGCTGTATTCGCGCGCCGGAACCTATCCCGCACGGCAGCCGATGCTCTACGCCGAGGATTTCTCGCCCAATACCGTCGAGGGCGCCTGCCCGGAATGTCACGGGCTTGGCCGCATCTACGATGTCACCGAGCAGTCGATGGTGCCCGACGACTCGCTGACCATTCGGGAGCGCGCGGTGGCCGCGTGGCCGCCCGCGTGGCACGGCCAAAACCTGCGCGACATCCTGGTGACGCTCGGCTACGACGTCGATACGCCTTGGCGCGACCTGCCGAAGAAGGACCGCGACTGGATCCTCTTCACCGATGAACAACCGACCGTCCCGGTGTACGCCGGATTCACGCCACGCGAGGTGCGTGCCGCGCTGAAGCGCAAGCTGGAGCCGAGCTACCAGGGGACGTTTACCGGCGCCCGGCGCTACGTCCTGCAGACCTTTGCCACCACGCAGAGCCCGCTGATGAAGAAGCGCGTGGCGCAGTACATGATCGGGCGCGACTGCCCGGCGTGCCACGGCAAGCGGCTCAAGAAGGCGGCGCTGTCGGTGACGTTCGCCGGCCTGGACATCGGCGAATTCACCCGCCTGCCGCTGGCCCGCGTGGCCGAACTCATGCGCCCCATCGCGCAAGGCGAGGTGCCGGGGCAGGGCGATGCCGGCGGGGCCGTGCTGAGCCGCAAGGCCGCCCGCGCGGATACGGCACGACGCGTGGCGGCCGGCGGCTCGGCCCACAAGGCGGCCCCCGACGTGCGGCGGACGCCGAACCTGTCCGAAGAGAAGCGGCTGGCGGCGCAACGCATCGCGGACGAGTTGATCGAGCGCTTGTCCACGCTGATCGATCTGGGCCTGGGCTACCTGTCGCTCGATCGCAGTACCCCCACGCTGTCTTCGGGCGAACTGCAGCGGCTGCGGCTGGCCACGCAGATTTCGTCGCAGCTGTTCGGCGTGGTCTATGTGCTCGACGAACCCTCGGCCGGGCTGCATCCCGCCGACGGCGAGGCGCTGCTGGTGGCGCTGCGCCGCCTGAAGGCCGCCGGCAACTCGCTGTTCGTCGTCGAGCACGATACGCGGACCATGCGCCAGGCCGACTGGATCGTCGATGTCGGGCCCGCCGCCGGCGAGCATGGCGGACGCGTGCTGTACAGCGGCCCGCCGGACGGCCTTGCCGGTATCGCGGACTCGCGCACCGCGGCCTACCTGTTCGGCCCGCCGGAGCAGGCGGCGCGCGCGCCCCGGGCGCCGGCGGGGTGGCTCAAGCTGGCCCACGTCTCGCGCAACAACCTCCATCGGGTGGATGTGGATATCCCGCTGGGCGCCTTCACGGCGGTGACCGGCGTTTCGGGGTCGGGCAAGTCGAGCCTGATCAGCCAGGCGCTGCCCGAACTCGTCAACCGGCACCTGGGCCGTACCGACGACACCGATGCCGAGGACGACCGCGACCCGCTGTTCGCGGTGACCGACGCGCCGACCGAAGGCCGCATCGCGGGGGGCATGGAATCGGTGCGCAGGCTGGTGCGCGTGGACCAGAAACCCATCGGCCGCACGCCCCGTTCCAACCTGGCGACGTACACCGGGCTCTTCGACCATATCCGCAAGCTGTTCGCCGCCACGCCCGCCGCGCGCAAACGTCGCTTCACGGCCGGCCGTTTCTCGTTCAACGTTGCGCAGGGCCGCTGCCCGACATGCGAGGGGGAAGGGTTCGTCAGCGTGGAGCTGCTGTTCCTGCCAAGTGTCTACGCGCCGTGCTCGGCATGCCACGGCACGCGCTATCGCCCGCAGACGCTGGAGATCCTGTGGCAGGGCCGGAACATCGCCGAGGTGCTGGACCTGACCGTCGACGCGGCCTGCGCATTCTTTGCCGACGAGGCGCCGGCGATGCGCGCCCTGACGGCTTTGCGCGATATCGGGCTTGGCTATCTGCGCCTGGGGCAGCCGGCCACGGAACTATCGGGCGGCGAGGCGCAGCGGATCAAGCTGGCCACCGAGCTGCAGCGCACGCAGCGGGGCGACACGCTTTACGTGCTCGACGAGCCCACCAACGGCTTGCATCCCGCCGATGTGGATCGGCTGATGATGCAGTTGCAGCGACTGGTGGACGCCGGGAACACGGTGGTCGTGGTGGAACACGACATGCGGGTGGTGGCGCAGGCGGACTGGGTCATCGACATCGGCCCCGGCGCCGGCGACCAAGGGGGGCGGATCGTGGCAAGCGGCCCGCCCGCCGCCATCGCGACGTCCACCGCGAGCGTGACGGCGGACTATCTCGCGGCGGAACTTGGTTCTACCCCTCAACTGAAATCATTGCGCTCCTGAATCTCGCCGTCGGGGCCATGGATGACCAGTTCGACGCGGTCTTGCCTGGCCTTTTCCATGCCGGCCGCGATGGCTTCTTCCTGGGACGGGTAGTGGGACGTGGCGCCGTCCGTGCCTTCGACTTCGACGGCCCAGCCGTTGCGCTCGGTGGGCACTACATGGATGTTGTCGGCCATGATGCATCTCCCATTGAGGATCCGATGCACAAGTGTCGGGCGGCGCGGCCGGCCCTTGTATCGGGCGCGGTCCTACACGCGACTGTGGCCTGCGGCACAGACCCAGCCGCGGTCCTGTACGATGCTCGCTGCCATCGTTCCTTCACGCTCGCCCGGTGCCCCGTCTGACTTCCAACCATTTCCGGCTGCTGTTCGGCCTCTGCGCGCTGGCCGTGCTAGTGCTGTCGTTGCTGCCGCCGGACATCCCCGAGCCCACCACGGGCTGGGACAAGACCAACCACATGCTGGCCTTCGGCGTGCTGGCCGCGCTGGGCGTGCGTAGCTGGCCGGGGCGGGTGTGGCCGGTGATCGTGGGGCTGGTGGCCTATGGCGGGCTGATCGAGATCCTGCAATCGCTGACCAGCTACCGCGACGCCTCGTGGCCGGACCTGCTGGCCGACAGCCTCGGCATCGCCATCGGGCTGATGCTCAGTTATCGAGCGATTCGAGCGTGAACTGCGCGCCGGCGTCCTGGCCGAGCAGGTCGACCAGCACCGGCATCGCCGCTTCCAGCGCGGCCTTGAGCGTCCACGGCGGATTGGCCACGAACATGCCGCTGCCGTGCAGCCCCAGGCCGCCTTCCACCGGATGCTTGACGGTCAGCGTCACGTGCAGCCAGCTCTTGAGCGGCAGGCGCTTGAGCTGCGCCGGCAGTTGCACCGATTCCCGCCGCTGGACTTCCGGGTACCAGATCGCATAGACGCCGGTGGCAAAGCGCTCCAGCCCGGCCTTCAGCGTGTCCAGCGTGCGTGCGTAGTCCTGCTTGTCCTCGTAGGACGGATCGATCAGCACCAGCGCGCGGCGGGGCGGCGGCGGCAGGATGGCCCGGATGCCATTGAAGCCGTCGCCGTCGTAGAGCATGACCTTGCGGCCGGCGCCGCGGAAGTTGTCGCGCAGCACCTGGATCTCGGTGCTGTGCAGTTCGAACAGGCGCAGCCGGTCGGCGTCGCGCAGCATCTGCCAGGCCAGCCACGGCGAGCCGGGGTAGTGCTTCAGGCTGCCATCGGGGTTCAGTTCGCGCACCTGATCCAGGTACGCCTCCAGCATGTCCGGCAGCGGCTGCCCGCTCGCACGGGCGCGCCAGAGCGGGCCGATTCCGGTCTCGAACTCCGATTTCTTCTGGGCGTAGGCGTGGTCCAGCGCGTAGAGGCCGGCGCCGGCGTGGGTATCGACATACCAGAACGGCTTGTCCTTCTGCGTCAGGTAGTCCAGCAACTGGACGACCACGGCGTGCTTGAGGACATCGGCGTGATTGCCGGCGTGAAAGGCGTGACGATAACTGAGCATGGCAAGGCGGGATGACGGCGCGCAAACTTAGGTGGAACAAGGCCCGGCGGGCGGTTGGCGCGAAGGGCGCTATGCTACCATCCGCCGCCATTTCCGGCCGTATTCCCGATCATCATGCCGCGTGCCATCGAGTCCGCCGCGCCCGTGCTTTCCGACCAGGGCGTCCCGTATTCCCCAACGTACGACGATGTCTACCACAGCTCCGCCGGCAGCCTGGCGCAGGCGCGGCACGTGTTCCTGGGCGGCAACGGCCTGCCCGGCAACTGGGCCGGGCGCGAGCAGTTTGTCATCGTCGAAACCGGCTTCGGGCAGGGGCTGAACTTCCTGGCCACGTGGCAGGCGTGGCGCGACGATCCCCACCGCTGCCGCCGCCTGCACTTCGTTTCCATTGAAAAGCACCCGTTTACGCGCGACGGGCTGGCCCAGTTGCATGCCGGCCTGGGCAATCTCGTGCCGCTGGCGCAGATTCTGCAAGCACAGTGGCCCGACGCGCTGCCGGGGCTCCATCGCCTGACGTTCGACGACGGCGCGGTCACGCTGACGCTTGCGTTTGGCGATGTGCAGGCGCTGCTGCCGAAGCTCGTGGCCGGCGCCGACGCGTTCTATCTGGACGGCTTCTCGCCGGCACGCAATGCCGATATGTGGTCGGATACTGTATTCCGCGGCCTGGGCCGGCTGGCGCGCATCGGCGCCACGCTGGCGACCTATACGGCCGCGGGTTTCGTGCGCCGGGGCCTGCAGGCGGCCGGTTTCGATGTCAGCAAGGCGCCGGGCTTTGGCGGTAAGCGGGACATGACCGTGGCCCGCTTTGCGCCGGCCTGGAAGAATCGCCGGCACGCGCCGCCCGAGCCCGCCCAATGGCCGACGCGCCATGCGATCGTCATCGGCGCCGGGCTGGCGGGCTGTGCCGTCACCGAGCGGCTGGCCGCGCGCGGCTGGCGCGTGACGCTGTTCGACGCCCACGCGGGGCCGGCGCGGCAGACGTCCGGTCACCGGGCAGCGGCGATGCACGCGCACGTATCCGCCGATGACAGCCTGCTGTCGCGACTGTCGCGCGCCGGCAACCTGCATGCGCTGCGCGCGTGGCAGGCGCTGGCGGAGGCCGGCCATCCGGTGGACTGGCACGGCTGCGGCGTGCTCCAGATCGGCGAGGATGACGCCGACCATGCGGCGCAGGGGGCCGCGCTGGACGCGCTGGGGTTTCCCGAATCGTTCGTGCGCTGGATGTCGGCGGAAGAGGCCGCCCGTGAGCATGGCGCGCCGGTGCCGCGCGGGGGGCTCTGGTTTCCGCAGGGTGGCTGGGTGGCGCCGCCGGACATCTGCCGCGCGCAGCTCGCGGCGGCCGGCGACCGGCTCGACGCGCGCTTCGGCTGCCGCGTGGCGGGCATCGAACATCGTGACGGCCAGTGGCAGGTGATGGACGCGGCCGGCGCGGTGCTGGCCAGCGCGCCCGTACTGGTGCTGGCCAATGCCCACGAGGCCGAGTCGCTGCTGCCGGATCACCTGCTGGCGCTGCGCCGGGTGCGCGGACAACTGACCGACCTCGACGCGGGGCAGGTGCAGGCACTGGGCGGCTGGCCCGACTGTGTCGTCACCGGTGCCGGCTACCTGCTGCCCCGTGGCGAGGCGGGCGGGGCGCGCGTCGGGTCGAGCTACGAGCCCGACGACGGTCCGCTGGTAGAAAGCGCCGCCGTCCACGCCGCCAACCTCGCCCGGCTGGCCGGGCTGCTGCCCGGGCAGGCCGCCGGGCTGTCCGCCATCGATCCCGCCACGCTGCACGGCTATGTGGGCGTGCGCACGGTGACGCACAACCGCCTGCCGCTGATCGGACGCCTGCCCGACGTCAGTCAGGTGCGCGACCATGCCGCATCGCTGCGCGGCGCCCACCTGCGCGACGTGCCGCGCCTGCCGGGCCTCTACGCGGCCCTTGCCTATGCGTCGCGCGGCCTCACATGGGCTGCGCTGGGTGCGGAACTGGTGGCGTGCCAGATCGAAGGCGAACCGCTGCCGCTGGAGGCGGACCTGGCCGACGCCATCGACCCCGCACGGCTGCTGCTGCGCGCGCTGCGCCATGGGCAGGTGGCTGGCGCGGCGGGGCCGGATGCGGAGCCGGATGATGACTGACTAGGGTAAAAACTGCCGGAACCGAACCAAAACCGTGCGATAATCCGCGTTTTCCGTTTGCGCGGAGACCTCCGCTCGCGAGCACCGGCCGCGGCCGGGCGGCAGGCGCGCAGGCGGTGGCGCTGACAACAACTATTTCTGGATTGGATTAACGACCATGTCGAACGTCATTGAAAACCTCGGCAAGCTGGACCGCAAGGTAACCCTGGCTATCCCCAAGGCCGAAGTGCAGAAGGAAACCCAGGAGCGCCTGGCTCGTCTGTCGAAGACCGTGAAAATGTCCGGCTTCCGCCCGGGCAAGGTGCCGATGAAGATGGTCGAGAAGCAATACGGCCAGCAGGTGGAATTCGAAGTGCGCTTCGACAAGGCTGCCCGCAAGTTCTTCGACATCACCCAGGCCCAGGACGTGAAGGTGGCCGGTCAGCCGAAGTTCGACATCAAGACCGAAGGCGTGGCCGACGACGAGGTGGCCTTCGAGGCCACGTTCGAGGTGTATCCGGAAGTCAAGATCGGTGACCTGTCGGCCGCCGAGGTGACCCGCACCAAGACCGAAATCGGCGACGCCGAGATCGACAAGACCGTCGACATCCTGCGCAAGCAGCGCGTGCACTACCACCACCGCGGCGAAGCCGGCGCCCACGGCGACGGCGGCAGCGAAGTGGCCGCCCAGAACGGCGACCGCGTGACCATCGACTTCGTCGGCAAGATCGACGGCGTCGAGTTCGCCGGCGGCAAGGCCGAGGACTTCGTGTACGTGCTGGGCGAAGGCCGCATGCTGCCCGAGTTCGAGCAAGCCACGCTGGGCCTGAAGGAAGGCGAGGCCAAGACGTTCCCGCTGACGTTCCCCGAGGACTACCACGGCAAGGAAGTGGCCGGCAAGACCGCCGAGTTCACCATCACGCTGAAGAAGGTGGAGTGGGCGCACCTGCCGGAAGTGGACGATGCGTTCGCCAAGTCGCTCGGCATCGCCGACGGCAGCGTGGAAAAGATGCGCGCCGACATCCGCGAGAACCTGGAGCGCGAAGTCAAGCGCCGCACGCACGCCATGCTGAAGGACCAGGTCATGGAAGCGCTGCTGAAGGTGAGCGAGCTGGACGTGCCGAAGGCCCTGATCGAGCAGGACCAGGAGCGCCTGGTGGAAATGGCCCGCCGCGACCTGGAGCAACGCGGCATGCCGAACGCCAAGGACATGCCCATTCCGGCCGAGATGTTCGCCCAGCAGGCCGAGCGCCGCGTGAAGCTGGGTCTGATCCTGGCCGAGATCGTCAAGGCCAACGGCCTGGAAGCCAAGCCGGACCAGGTCAAGGCCGAGATCGAGGACTTTGCCAAGAGCTACGAGGACCCGAAGGAAGTCATGCGCTGGTACTACGGCGACCAGCAGCGCCTGGCCGAGATGGAAGCCTACGTGCTCGAAAACAACGTGGTAAATTTCGTGTGCGACAAGGCCAAGGTTTCGGACAAGTCGGTGTCGTTCGAGGAACTCACCGCCGCGCCCGAGCAAGCCTGAGGTCGGGCCTGACCGGCGGCCGCGCCAGGCGCGCGGCACCGGTCGACGCCAGCCGGCCTCGCGCGCTGGTCGGTTGGCGCCATTCCTGAATATCTGGAGAACCTGCATGACCCGCAATGATTTGCTTGATCGTCTCGCCACCACGCAGGCTTCCGCCCTGGAGACCCAGGGTCTCGGACTGGTGCCGATGGTTGTCGAGCAGTCCGGCCGGGGCGAGCGCGCGTATGACATCTACTCGCGCCTGCTCAAGGAACGTGTGATCTTCATGGTGGGCGAGGTCAACGACCAGACCGCCAACCTCGTCGTGGCCCAGTTGCTGTTCCTGGAAAGCGAGAACCCGGACAAGGATGTGTCGCTGTACATCAACTCGCCCGGCGGTTCCGTTTCGGCCGGCCTGGCGATCTACGACACGATGCAGTTCATCAAGCCCGACGTGCAGACGCTCTGCATGGGCATGGCCGCGAGCATGGGCGCCTTCCTGCTGGCCGCCGGCGCCAAGGGCAAGCGCAGCGCGCTGCCGAATTCCCGCATCATGATCCACCAGCCGCTGGGCGGCGCGCGTGGCCAGGCGTCGGACATCGAGATCCAGGCCCGCGAGATCCTGTACCTGCGCGAGCGCTTGAACAGCATCCTGTCCGAAGTGACCGGCCAGCCCGTGGAAAAGATCGCCCGGGACACCGACCGCGACAATTTCATGAGTGGCGACCAGGCGGTGGACTACGGCCTGATCGACAAGGTGATCACGCGCCGCGGTTGAAATCCGGCCGGTGTGTCGGCACATCAGTCCGGACGCTCCACTCGGAAGTGTCCGGGCGGTGACCGGCCCGCCGGTGACCTGCCGCTTGAGTCTCTCGTCGTCCCAAATGACGAAGGCTACACCGGAACGAGGCTGTACGCCTCGTTTTTGCGTTTTGCCCCACATGCAGGGGATGCCGCCGACTGCGCCAATTGTTTTGGCGTATGATGCGTTTAATGCGTTTCCCGCCCGGTCTCGGACCTGGCGGGACGACACGGCTAATGTGACTGATTCCTATGGCGGACAAAAAAGGTTCATCCAGCGAGAAACTTCTTTACTGCTCGTTCTGCGGCAAGAGCCAGCACGAGGTGAAGAAGCTGATCGCGGGCCCGTCGGTGTTCATTTGCGACGAATGCATCGACCTGTGCAACGAGATCATCCGTGACGAGGCCGCCGCGACCGACAAGGACGCCGCCGCGGTCACCCGTTCTGATCTGCCCACGCCCCACGAAATCCGCGAAAGCCTTGACCAGTACGTCATCGGTCAGGAACAGGCCAAGAAGATTCTGGCCGTCGCGGTGTACAACCATTACAAGCGTCTGAAACACCTCGGCAAGAAGGACGATGTCGAGCTGTCGAAGAGCAACATCCTGCTGATCGGGCCCACGGGCTCGGGCAAGACGCTGCTCGCCCAGACGCTGGCGCGCCTGCTGAACGTGCCGTTCGTGATTGCCGACGCCACCACGCTGACCGAAGCCGGCTACGTGGGCGAGGACGTCGAGAACATCATCCAGAAGCTGCTGCAGAACTGCAACTACGAGGTCGAGAAGGCACAGCGCGGCATCGTCTACATCGACGAAATCGACAAGATCTCGCGCAAGTCGGACAACCCGTCGATCACGCGCGACGTGTCGGGCGAGGGTGTGCAGCAGGCGCTGCTGAAGCTGATCGAAGGCACGATGGCGTCGGTGCCGCCGCAGGGTGGCCGCAAGCATCCGAACCAGGACTTCCTGCAGGTGGACACGACGAACATCCTGTTCATCTGCGGCGGTGCGTTCGATGGCCTGGAAAAGGTCATCATGCAGCGTTCGGACAAGACCGGTATCGGCTTCGACGCCCAGGTCCAGAGCAAGGAAGAGCGCGAAGTCAGCGAAGTCCTGCCTCAGACCGAGCCGGAAGACCTGATCAAGTTCGGTCTGATTCCGGAACTGATCGGGCGTCTGCCCGTGGTGGCCACGCTGGCCAAGCTCGACGAGGCCGCGCTGATGCAGATCCTGGTCGAGCCCAAGAACGCGCTGGTCAAGCAGTACCAGAAGCTGCTGGCGATGGAAGGCGTGGAACTCGAGATTCGTCCGGGTGCGCTGTCGGCCATCGCGCGCAAGGCGATCCGTCGCAAGACGGGCGCCCGCGGCCTGCGTTCGATCCTCGAACAATCGCTGATGGACGTCATGTACGACCTGCCCAACTACAAGGGCGTGCAGAAGGTGGTGATCGACGAGAACACGATCACCGGCGACGCACCGCCGCTGCTGATGTACGAAGAGCAGCAGCCCAAGGTGGCAGGGTCGAACTGAGCGAGGTCCAACTGACGCCGAACGCGCGGGACCCGCGGGGTCCTTCCCAGACTGGCGACACTTTCAAGCTGCCGTTCGCTGGAAAGCGAGCGGCTTTTTTTCTTCAATTCCACAAACGAACGGGAGCAAACGCGGGTATGCTGTTTCAGAGTGGGTCGTGGGTGCGCTTTGGGTCACATCAGGAGCGCCCGGGAATTGATGATGGGTATCTTGCAATCGATTCCCGCGACCCTATTTACGCCTTAAATGACTGACTGGGGAAAATGATGTCCGGAACACAACTCCTCCCGGCTGAGCCGATTCGCCTCCCACTGTTGCCGCTGCGCGACGTGGTGGTGTTTCCGCACATGGTGATCCCACTGTTCGTGGGTCGCCCGAAGTCCATCAAGGCGCTCGAGACTGCGATGGAGTCGGGTAAGAGCATCATGCTCGTGGCACAGAAGACCGCCGCCAAAGACGAACCGACCGCGGAAGACCTCTACGAGGTCGGCTGCATCGCCAATATCCTGCAGATGCTGAAGCTGCCCGACGGTACCGTGAAGGTGCTGGTCGAGGGCACGCAGCGTGCAAACATCACCGAAGTGAGCGAGGACGATTCGCACTTCATGTGCGAAGCCGTACCGGTGCCGCCGGCACCCGACGAGTCGGCCGAGACGGAGGCGCTGCGCCGCGCCATCGTGTCGCAGTTCGACCAGTACGTGAAGCTCAACAAGAAGATCCCGCCCGAGATCCTGACGTCGCTGTCGGGCATCGACGAGGCCGGCCGCCTGGCCGACACCATCGCCGCGCATCTGCCGATCAAGCTCGAGCAGAAGCAGAAGATCCTGGAGATGGTGAAGGTCACCGAGCGTCTGGAGAGCCTGCTGTCGCAGCTCGAGGGCGAGATCGACATCCTGCAGGTGGAAAAGCGTATCCGTGGCCGCGTCAAGCGCCAGATGGAGAAGTCGCAGCGCGAGTACTACCTGAACGAGCAGGTCAAGGCCATCCAGAAGGAACTGGGCGAGGGCGAGGAAGGTGCCGACCTCGAGGAACTGGACAAGCGCATCAAGGCCGCGCGCATGCCCAAGGAGGCCAAGAAGAAGGCCGACGCCGAGTTCAAGAAGCTCAAGCTGATGTCGCCGATGTCGGCGGAAGCCACGGTCGTGCGCAACTATATCGACACGCTGGTCAACCTGCCGTGGCGCAAGAAGAGCAAGGTCAACAACGACCTGGCCAACGCCGAGCGCGTGCTGGACGAGGACCATTACGGCCTGGAGAAGGTCAAGGAACGCATCCTTGAGTATCTTGCCGTGCAACAGCGCGTGGACAAGGTCAAGGCGCCGATCCTGTGCCTGGTGGGGCCCCCCGGCGTGGGCAAGACCTCGCTCGGCCAGTCCGTGGCACGCGCCACGAACCGCAAGTTCGTGCGCATGGCACTGGGTGGCGTGCGTGACGAGGCCGAGATCCGCGGCCACCGCCGGACGTACATCGGCTCGATGCCGGGCAAGATCCTGCAGAGCCTGTCGAAGGTCGGCGTGCGCAATCCGCTCTTCCTGCTCGACGAGATCGACAAGATGGGCATGGATTTCCGTGGCGACCCGTCGTCGGCGCTGCTCGAGGTGCTGGACCCGGAACAGAACCACACGTTCCAGGACCACTACATCGAAGTGGACTTCGACCTGTCGGACGTGATGTTCGTGGCGACGTCGAACTCGCTGAACATCCCGCCGCCGCTGCTGGACCGCATGGAAGTGATCCGCCTCTCGGGCTATACCGAAGACGAGAAGGTGAACATCGCCACGCGCTATCTGCTGCCGAAGCAGATCCGCAACAACGGTCTGAAGCAGGGCGAGATCGACGTCACCGAAGCGGCCATCCGCGACATCATCCGCTACTACACGCGTGAAGCTGGCGTGCGGTCGCTGGAACGCGAGGTGTCGAAGATCGCGCGCAAGGTGGTCAAGCTCCTGCTGCTGAAGAAGGAGTCGGGTGCGGTCAAGGTCGATTCGGAGAACCTCGACAAGTTCCTGGGCGTGCGCAAGTACGACTTCGGCCTGGCCAACAAGGAAAACCAGGTGGGCCAGGTGACCGGTCTGGCGTGGACGGAAGTGGGCGGCGACCTGCTGACCATCGAAGCCGCGATCATGCCGGGCAAGGGCAACATCTCGCGTACCGGTTCGCTGGGCGACGTGATGAAGGAGTCGGTCGAGGCCGCGCGGTCGGTGGTACGGTCGCGAGCGCGTCGCCTGGGTATCGCGGACGAGATGTTCGAGAAGCGCGACATCCACATCCACGTGCCCGAGGGCGCGACGCCGAAGGACGGTCCGTCCGCCGGTATCGCGATGACCACGGTGCTGGTGTCCGTGCTGACCGGTATCCCGGTGCGTGCGGACGTGGCGATGACGGGCGAGATCACGCTGCGCGGCGAGGTGCTGCCGATCGGCGGTCTCAAGGAAAAGCTGCTGGCGGCCCATCGGGGCGGCATCAAGCTGGCGCTGATCCCGGAGGAGAACGTCAAGGACCTGGCGGACATCCCCGACAACGTCAAGAACGCCATCGAGATCGTGCCGGTGCGCTGGATCGACAAGGTGCTGGAGCTGGCACTCGAACGCAAGCCAGAGGCCCTGCCTGAGGAAGAAGCCAAGCCTGCCGAAGTGGCAGACAAGGCGGCGGCCCAGGTGGAGCGCATCCACCACTGAGCGCCAACGCTCGGACAAGAACCGCGGGATCGTATCCCGCGGTTTTTTTATGCCCGCGCGCCTCACGTTGGGTGCCGATTGGCGCAGCGATGTGGCGTGGCGGCATCCTGCAATCAATGCTTGGCAAATCGAAAAGTCTCGTATTACAATCGCGGCCTCGCAACGCAAACAGCGGCAACCAGCAGCATCTGCCGAATCGTGCGAAGCGGGATTTCCCTGCAGGCAAATGGCTTGCACGGTCCAAGTGGGTGCTTAGCTCAGCTGGTAGAGCGGCGCCCTTACAAGGCGTAGGTCGGGGGTTCGAACCCCTCAGCACCCACCACACTTGACCGTTGCGCGTTGCCGAAAAGGGCCCGATCTGGAGTGGTAGTTCAGTTGGTTAGAATACCGGCCTGTCACGCCGGGGGTCGCGGGTTCGAGCCCCGTCCACTCCGCCAAATAAAAATGCCCGCGCAAGCGGGTTTTTTTATTTGGTAATGTGACTCGGCCGCGAAGCGGGCGTCCGATTACGGAGTGGAGGAAGCCGCCTGCGCGGCTTCCGCGCGGGGCGAGAAGGGTCGCGCTTGCAAGCGCGACCGCGGCCTGCAGGATGTAGGCGAGCCCCGTCCACTCCGCCAAATAAAAATGCCCGCGCAAGCGGGTTTTTTTATGGCCGTCGCATGAGTGCGCAGCGAGCCTTCTTCTCTGTTGGCGCCATCATCGCCAACGCATTTCTTTGACCTCTCAAAAGCTTCCTGCAGGACTTTCCGTCGGTGCAGCGCGCCGCTCCTGATAGAATCGCGAAGTTTGACCGTCGGCCCAAGGCCCAACCCTTTAACCCGAACAGCATGCTTGATTTCGTACGCAACAACCGGCGCCTGATGCTTATGCTGCTGCTGGTGCTTGTCTTCCCGTCGTTCGTGTTCTTCGGTGTCGAGAGTTACTCGCGCTTCATGGACAGCTCGCACGATCTTGCCAAGGTGGATGGCCGGACCATCACCGTGCAGGAGGTCGACAACGTCGTGCGTGACCAGAGCGAGCGCATGCGCCAGATGCTTGGCAACAACTATGATCCGCGCATGTTCGAAGGCGCCGCGGCGCGCCAGTCCGTGCTGGACCAACTGATCCAGCAACGTGTGGTGGCCGACGCCACGGCCAAGAAGAACCTGACCGTGACGAAGGACCAGCTGCGCGAGGCGATCGCGGCCATTCCCGCCGTGGCGCAGCTCTATGGCGCGGACGGCAAGTTCGACGAGAAGGGCTATGTCCAGCTGCTGGCCCAGCAAGGGCTGACGCCCGAGCAGCTTGAATCGCGCATGCGGTTCGAACTGGCGACGCAGCAGCTTGGCAGTGCGGTGGGCACCACGGCGTTCGTGCCGAAGTCGCTGCTCGACCGCCTGATCGCCATCCGCGACCAGCAGCGCGACGTCCAGGCGCTCAACATCAAGCCGGCCGATTTCACGTCGAAGGTCACGCCTGACGCCGCCGCGCTGAAGGCGTACTACGAGGCCCACCTGTCGGCCTACACCACGCCGGAGCAGGCCAAGGTCGAGTACGTCGTGCTTTCGGGCGACGCGCTGGCCGCCAGCCAGGCGGTGACGCCGGAAGAGCTGAAGTCCTACTACGACAGCAACGTCCAGCGTTTCCGGACCGAAGAGCAGCGCCGCGCCAGCCATATCCTGATCACGGCCCCGAAGGACGCCAAGGAGGCTGATCGCAAGGCCGCCAAGGACAAGGCGCAGAAGCTGCTGGACGAGGTGCGCAAGCATCCGGAAACCTTTGCCGACGTGGCGAAGAAGAATTCCCAGGACCCGGGTTCGGCCGAGAAGGGTGGCGACCTCGGCTTCATGGGCCGCGGTGCGCTGGTGAAGCCGTTCGAGGACGCGATGTACGCGCTCAAGGACGGCCAGATCAGCGATCTGGTCGAAACCGACTACGGTTACCACATCATCAAGCTGACCGGCATCAAGCCGTCGGCCACGCGTTCGCTCGATGAGGTCCGTCCGGAGCTCGAAGCCGAACTGAAGAAGCAACTGGCCAGCAAGAAGTACACGGAACTGGCCGACGCCTTCGGCAACACGGTCTACGAGCAGGCCGACAGCCTCAAGCCGGCCGCCGACAAGTTCAAGCTGACGATCCAGACTGCCGACAACGTCACGCGCAACCCGAACCCGGCGCTGGGCAAGGACAGCCCGCTGAACAACGAGAAGGTGCTCAAGGCCCTGTTCAGCGATGACGCGATCAAGAACAAGCGCAATACCGAAGCCATCCAGGTCAATCCGACCACGCTGGTGTCGGCCCGCATCGCCGAATACCGGCCGGCCGCCGCCCGCAAGTTCGAGGACGTGGAAGCCCAGGTGCGCCAGGCTTACATCGCCCAGCAGTCCGCCGAACTGGCGCGCAAGGATGGCGAGGCCAGGCTTGAAGCACTACGCAAGGCCGACAGCGCCAGCGGCTTCGGCCCGGTGATGACGGTGTCGCGGGCCAAGGCTGACGGCCTGTCGCCGAAGGCCGTGGACGCGATCATGCGCGCCGACGCCGCCAAGCTGCCGTCCGTCGTGGGCGTGGACCTGGGCGCCGATGGCTACGCGCTGTATCGGATCACGAAGGTTGGCACGCCGACCCAGAGCAATGCGGCCCAGCGCGATGCCGATGCCCAGCAACTGAGCCAGCTTGCCGGCCAGACCGAACTGGCGGCCTACTACGACGCGCTCAAGGCGCAGGCCAAGGTGAAGCTGCTGCGTCCGGCCAAGACCGAAGACGCGGCGGGCAGCGCCCCGGCCACGAACTGACGCGGCGCACGACGCCCGTCGAAAAGAAGCCCCTGCCGGTGACGCACCGCAGGGGCTTTTTCCTTTTGGCTGCCGGACGAGCCTGGCGAGCCGGACGAGCCCGACGGGTCAGCCAGTCTTGGCAGATGTCCGGAGCAGCGGCTTGAGCGCTGGCCACACGGTATCGAGCAGCGCCGACTGGGCGGCCGAGGTGGGATGAATGCGGTCTTCCTGGAACCAGTCGGGCCGCGTGACGACCTTGTCGAGGAAGAACGGCACCAGTTCGGTCCGATACTCCTTGGCCAGCTTCGGAAACAGGCCGAAGAAGCGCTCGGTGTAGTCGGCGCCGTAGTTGGGCGGGATGCGCATGCCGACCAGCACCACCTTGGCGCCCGCCTTCTGGGCGTCGCCGATGATGGCGCGCAGGTTGGCTTCCGTGGATGGCAGCGAGAAACCGCGCAGCGCGTCGTTGGCGCCCAGTTCGACGACGACGACGGCCGGCTTGTGCCGCTTCAGCAGGTCGGGCAGGCGGGTCTTGCCGCCCACCGTGGTCTCGCCGCTGATGCTGGCATTCACGACGCTATAATCGAACCGCTCGCGGCGCAGCCGCTCCTGCAGCAGGCTGACCCAGCCGGTGCCACGCGCGATGCCGTACTCGGCCGACAGGCTGTCCCCCAGCACCAGCACGGCGGGCGCCGACGGGGCCTGCGCCATGGCGGCGGGTGAACAAAGCAGGGCGACGGCTGTCGCACAACAGGCTGCCAGCATCCGCCGGCGCCCAACGTTGGGAATCTTCTCGCGCATGTCCTCTTCCATTCTTGCTGTCGAGTCACTCGGAAAGACCGTCGCCGACACGACAGGTTCGCTCACGATTCTGCACGACGTCTCGTTTTCCGTCACGGCCGGCGAAACGGTGGCCATCGTTGGCGCGTCCGGCTCCGGCAAATCGACGCTGCTGGGCCTGCTGGCGGGCCTGGACCTGCCCAGCACCGGCACCGTGCGGCTCCATGGGCAGGACCTGTTCCAGCTCGACGAAGACCAGCGCGCCGCGCTGCGCGGGCGCCATGTCGGCTTTGTGTTCCAGTCGTTCCAGCTGGTCGGGCACCTGACGGCGCTCGAAAACGTCATGCTGCCGCTGGAGTTGCGCGGCGAAACGTCGCAGGTGCGCGAGCGTGCCACGGAGATGCTGGAGCGGGTGGGCCTCGGCAAGCGGCTGACGCACTACCCGCGGACGCTGTCCGGCGGCGAGCAGCAGCGCGTGGCGCTGGCGCGCGCGTTCGTGGCGCGGCCCGACATCCTGTTTGCCGACGAGCCGACCGGCAGCCTGGACACCGCGACCGGCGAGGCCGTCATAGCGCTGATGTTCGAGCTGAACCGCGATGCCGGGTCCACGCTGGTGCTGGTCACGCATGACCGCTCCGTGGCCGCGCGCTGCGGGCGCATCCTGACGATCGAAGCCGGCCGCGTGGCCAGCGACGAATTGATGGGTACCGAAGTCTGAAATGCCATGGCGGCCGCCGGGGCCGCCGTCCTGTTCGGGCGGGCGCTCAGCCGCGCCCGAGGACGCCGCGGGCACGGGCGATCAGGGCCGCCGTCGACGCATCGTGCGTGGCCTCGCCCTTGCCGGTCAGTTCCTGTTCGATGGGCCGCGCCAGGATCTTGCCCAGCTCCACGCCCCACTGGTCGAACGAGTTGATGTTCCAGACCACGCCCTGCACAAACGTGCGGTGCTCGTAGAGCGCGATCAGCGCGCCCAGCACGTGCGGCGTCAGGTCTTCCATCAGCAGCATGTTGCTTGGCCGGTTGCCGTCGAACACCATGTGCGGCACGCGGGCCTCGTCGGTCACGCCGGCGGCGCGCAGTTCCTCGGCGGTCCGGCCGCGCATCAGCGCCTCGGCCTGGGCAAAGCAGTTGGCCAGCAGCTTGGCGTGATGGCCGGGCAGGCTGCGCGGCGGCACCAGCGGCGCCACGAAATCGACGGGCACGATCTGCGACCCCTGGTGGATCATCTGGAAGTAGGCGTGCTGGCCGTTGGTGCCGGCCGTGCCCCAGACCACGGGCGAGGTGTCGGACCGCACCGGATCGCCGTTGATCTGCACAGACTTGCCGTTGCTCTCCATCTCCAGTTGCTGCAGGAACGCCGGAAACAGTTCGAGCGAGGTGGAATAGGGCGCCATGCAGCTCGTCGGCATGCCGAAGAAGTTGCGGTACCAGATGCCGAGCATGCCCAGCACCACCGGCATGTTGCGCGCCAGCGGGGCCGTGCGGAAGTGGTCGTCCATGGTCCGGCCGCCGAGCAGCAGGTCTTCGAACGCGTCAAAGCCCACGGCCAGCGCGATCGACAGGCCGACCGACGACCAGAGCGAGAAGCGCCCGCCGATCCAGTCCCAGAATTCGAACATGTTGGCCGGGTCGATGCCGAACTTGACCACCGCCTCACGGTTCGTGGACACCGCCACGAAGTGCCGGGCCAACTGGTCTTCGGCCACGCCGTTCTGCAGGAACCACTCGCGCATGCTGCACGCGTTGGCCATGGTTTCCAGTGTCGTGAACGTCTTCGAGCAGACGATGACCAGCGTGCGGGCCGGGTCCAGCCGCACGAGCGTTTCGGCCAGCTCGGTGCCGTCGACGTTCGACACGAAATGCATGCGCGGCCCCTTGGGGTCCGCCAGGTGAGCCAGCGCGCGGCAGACCATGCGCGGGCCGAGGTCCGAGCCGCCGATGCCGATGTTGACGATGTCGGTGATGGTCTGGCCGTTGAAGCCAGTCCAGGCGCCGGTGCGCACGCGACCGGCGAAGTCGCGCATGCGGTGCAGCACGTCCTGGATGCCGGGCATCACCGACTGGCCGTCGACCTTGAACGGGGCATCGGGCAGGGCGCGCAGCGCCACGTGCAGCGCGGCGCGGTCTTCGGTCGTATTGATATGTTCGCCGGCGAACATGGCGTCGCGGCGCTGGGTCACGCCCGCTTCCTCGGCCAGCTTCATCAGCAGCGCGAAGGTCTCGAACGTGATGCGGTTCTTCGAGAAATCGAGGTACAGGCCCGCCGCTTCGAGCGAGAAGTCCTCCACACGGCGCGCGGCCTCGGCTTCGGCAAACCATTGCTGCATCGGCGTGTGGCGGATGGCATCGTGGTGTTGGCGGAGAGCGGTCCAGGCGTGGAGTTCAGTGGGCATGCGAAGTTCTGGAGTCTGGGAGCGGGGCCGCGCCGTCCGGCAAGGCCCTGCGCAAGTATATCGCTGGGATACGACGTCAAAAGCCGAAAGTCGCAGCAAAAAGTAACCGTGCTTGCGAACATCCGCAACGTTAGCAGCCACGCAGCCGGCGCCATATCGGCGCTTGTCTGACGTCCTGCCGCATAGACACGGCCCGCCACTTTGTGCGTGGCGGGTCGCGTCAGCGTCCCAGCCGTGTGGCGATCCGGCGCAGCAGCGGCTCGCCGCCCGCCACGCACACGCCGCCCGCGCAGATCACGGCGATGCCCAGCGCGGTAGTCCAGTCTGGCAGGTGGCCGAAGGCGAAGTAGCCGACCACGGTAGCCGAGAAGATCTGCAGGTACAGGAACGGGCTCAGGAATGACGCGTCGGCGTACTGGAACGCGCGGATCACGAAGTAGTGGCCGAGCGATCCGGTCAGGCCGGCCGATACCAGCAGCGCGCATTGCAGCGCCGTCGGCACCGCCTCGAACCAGAAGAACGGCACCAGCAGCGTCGTCAGCGCGGCCCCGGTCACGCCGCTCTGGATCAGCGTGGTCATGGGTGCGTCATGCGCGGCGATGCGCCGCGTGAGCATCTGCAGCAGCGCGAACAGCAACGCCGACAGCAGCCCCAGCGCCACGCCAAACGCATCCAGCTCGCCGCCCGGCCGCACCACCACGAGCATCCCTGCGAAGCCGATGCCCACGCCGATCCAGCGGGTCCAGCGCGCGTGCAGGCCCGGCCGTTCGCCAAGCAGCCACGGCGACAGCGCCACGACGATCAGCGGCGCGCAGAAGTTCAGCGCCGTGGCCGTGGCCAGCGGCATCAGCTTCAGCACGCTGAAGAACACCAGCGTCGACGCCAGCATCAGCGCGCCGCGCAGCCACTGCAGGCGCGGCGCGGCCGGGCGCGACAGCCGCTGCCATCGTGCCGGCCCGATCAGCAGGAAGATCGCCACCACATGGCCAAGGTAGCGCACCCAGGCCACGGCCACCACGGGCAGTCCTTGCTGGGTTAGCGTCTTGCCCGTGGCGTCGAGCAGGCTCAGGATCCATTGGCCGACCACTAGCAGCGCGATGCCGGTCAGCAACTGGCGACGGGAATGGTCGCCACCCGTGCCACCGTCAGTGCCTTGCGGTAGTGTCGCGGCCCGCGTCATGCGGCCGCGCCGCGCAGCAGCGCGTTCAGGATGTCCCGCGCCGGCAGGTAGAGTTCGCTCGCTGTCATGCCCGCCGGGCCGGTGCCGCTGGCGACCAGGCGGTCCGCCGCGCGTCCGTGGATCCAGACCGCCGCGCGCGCGGCCGCCTCGCGGGCCATGCCCTGGGCCAGCAGCGCGCCGATCATGCCGGCCAGCACGTCGCCGGTGCCGGCCGTGGACAGCCCGGCGTTGCCGGTGGGATTGATGGCGGCCGGCGCGCCGCCCGGTGTGGCGATGACCGTGCCCGATCCCTTGAGCACGACGGTGGCATGCCAGCGCGTTGCCAGCGCCCGGGCGGCGGCCAGCCGGTCGCGCTGGACGTCGGCCACGCCGCTGCCCAGCAGCCGCGCCGCTTCGAGCGGGTGCGGCGTCATGACGGGCTCCAGCCCGCTGTCGGTCAGTTGCCGCGCCAGCGCTGGGTCTGCCGCCAGCAGGTTCAGTGCGTCGGCATCGAGCACCAGCGGCAGGGTGTCGCGGGCGCACCGGTCGATCAATTGCGCCAGTTGCTGGCGGGCCGCGGCGTCGCTGCCCATGCCGGGTCCGGCCACGAAGGCCGACATGGCGTCCCATGGCAGTTGGTCGACGGCATGCAGCATCAGCTCCGGATGAACCGGATCGACAGGCGGCGCCGGCTGGGCCAGGAATCCGACATGGACACGGCCCGCGCCCAGATGCAGCGCCGCGCGGGCGCCCAGCAGCGGCGCGCCGGTCATGCTGTGGTTGCCGCCGATCACCGCCAGGCTGCCATAGCGGCCTTTGTTGGCGGCATGGTCGCGGCGCGGCAGGGCATCGGCAAACGCGCCGGGCTGGTTGACCAGCGCCACGGGCGGCGTGGCGGGCGGGTAGTCGAGGCCGAGCGGCGCGATGTCGACGATGCCGGCGCAGTCGCGGCCGTCCAGCGTCAGCAGGCCGGGCTTGGCGGCCAGGAAGGTCAGCGTCCGTACCGCGCGCACGGCGGGCTGGCCGGCGCCGGTATCGGCAAACAGCCCGCTCGGGATGTCCAGCGCCAGCACGGGCAGGTGCGACGCATTGAGCTGGGCGATCCAGCGGGCCATTTCCCCGTCCGCCGGCCGGTTCAGGCCGATACCGAGCAGGCCGTCGACCACGGCGGCGCAGCCGGCCGGCCACGGCGGCAGGGCGGCGGCCGGGTCGCGCGGCATCGCCAGCACCGGCACCCCGGCGGCGCGGGCCTCGCGCCAGGCGCGGGCGGCATCGTCGGGCAGCCGGTCTGCGTCGGCCAGCAGCCACGCCTCCACCTGCCGCCCGGCCTGGTGCAGCCGCGTGGCGGCCACCAGCGCGTCGCCGCCGTTGTTGCCGGCGCCGGCCAGGAACAGAATGCGCCCGTCGGGTACGTGCTGGCCGACCCAATCCGCCGCCGCGGCACCCGCGCGGGACATCAGCGTGAAGGGCGGCGTGGCGGCCAGGCCGGCCTGTTCGATCCGGCGGATCGTGGCCACGTCGTAGAGCGAGGCGGGTTCGGCGGTGTCGAGCGGCATCCAGGCGGATGCGGGATCGGCGGGGGGCTGGGGCGGGTGGCACGGCGGTCATGGCACGGTCATGCGGAAGGCGGGCGCCGGCCCGTGGGTGCGGGCCGGCCAGAAGCAGACAGTGTAGGGGACAACGCGCTACTTGAGTTCCTTGGCCATCACCACGTCCGGCAGCCACGTGACCACGCTGGGCCAGACCGTGATGATCGCGATGGCCACCACCATCATCATGAAGAACGGCAGCGACACCCGCGCGATGTAGTTGCTGTCCTTGCCGGTCATGCTCTGCAGCACGAACAGGTTGAAGCCCACGGGCGGCGTCACCTCGGCAATCTCCACCAGCAGCACGATGAAGATGCCGAACCAGACCAGGTCGAAGCCGGCGGCCTGCACCATCGGCAGCACCGTGGCCGTGGTCAGCGCGATCATCGAGATGCCGTCCAGCGCCGTGCCCAGCACGATGTAGATGACCGTCAGCACCGCGATCAGCGCCCACGGTGACAGGTGCAGCGCGGCCACCCATTCGGCCAGCGCGCGCGGAATGCCAGTGAAGCTCATCGTCACCGACAGGAACGACGTGGCGCCGAGCACGAACATGATCATCGCGGTCAGCCGGGTGGCCGACATCAGGCTTTCCCAGAACGCCTTGCGCGTCAGCGACCCGCCGGCCCAGGCCAGCCCCAGCGACGCCACCACGCCGTAGGCGGCCGCTTCCGTGGCGGTGGAGTAGCCGGCCATCATGATCCACGTGATGAACGCGATCAGGACGATGCAGGGCAGCAGCTGGCGGATCGATGCCAGCCGCGCGCGCCAGCCAAACGTCTCGGCGGCGGGCGTGCGCGACGGGTTCATCAGCGCCCACACGACGATATAGCCCGAGAACAGCAGCATCAGCAGCAGGCCGGGCAGAAAGCCGGCCAGGAACACCCGAATGATCGACACGTCGGCGGATACCGCGTAGACCACCATCGTGATCGACGGCGGAATCAGGATGCCGAGCGTGCCCGCGCACGACAGCGACCCCAGCGTGATGCGCTCGTCGTAGCCGCGCCGGGTCAGCTCGGGCAGGGCCGACTTGGCGATCGTCGCGCAGGTGGCCGCCGACGACCCCGAGACCGACCCGAAGATGCCGCAGCCCAGGATGTTGACGTGCATCAGGCGGCCCGGCAGCCAGTTCAGCCACGGCGACAGCCCGTTGAACATCTGCTCGGACAGCTTGGTGCGGAACAGGATCTCGCCCATCCAGACGAACAGCGGCAGCGACGCCAGCGTGTACGACGCGCTGGACGACCACCAGGCGTTGGCCAGGTTGACCAGCGCGTCGTGGTCGGAGAAGACCACCAGCCCGACCCACGAGGTCACGGCGATGGCCACCGGAATCCATGCGCCGATGGCCAGGAAGACCATCATCACGAGCAGCAGGATCAGGGCAACAAGTACGGTGCTCATCAGACGGTCTCCCCGAAGTCGCCGGCGGCCAGCTTGGCTTCCTGCGCCAGCTGGTAGCGCGGCTTCTGCCGGCGCACCACGCGCAGCCATTCGTCGGCCACCGCCAGCAGGAAGCCCAGCGTGCCCAGCACGGCAAAACTCTGCGGAATCCAGAGCGGGATCACGATCTGGCCCTGCGACACGTCGTTGATCTCCCAGCTCTGCCAGGCGAACGCGCCCAGCGCCCAGGCGGCGTAGGCGGCGAACACGAGGCAGATCGACAGAGACAGCACTTCGAGCACCCAGCGCCGTTTCGGGCCGACGGCCTCCAGCAGCATCTCCACGCGCACGATGCCGCCGTGCTGGAAGGTCTGGCCGAGGATCAGGAATGCGGACGCGGCGCACAGCCACGCGACAATGTCGTCGCCACCCTTGAGCACGATCAGCGTCTCGCGCGAGATCGACATGGCGATCATGACGATGCAGACGGCCAGGATGCAGATGGCGCCGAGCGCGGCAAAGAGGTCAAGCAGCCGGTCGAGCCAGCGCTTGCGGGGGATGGGGGCTTCCATGGGTACGGGCTACCTGTGAGGCGCAATGGCGAAGGGCGGGCCGGACCGGGGCGGCGGCCCCGGCGTCCGGCCATGCTGCGTGCAAACCGGCATGGCCCACCGTCGGCAGGCCGGCCGGGACTGCTTTCAGGGTCTACTTGCGATAGGCGTCGAGGATGGCCTTGCCGTCGTCGCCCGCGCTCTTCGCCCAGTCGTTGACCATGACCTCGCCCACCTTCTGCATGTCGGTCTTGAGCTGGGCCGACGGCGGCGCCACGGTCATGCCGTTCTTGGACAGCGTGGCCAGGTATTCCTTGGTCTTCTGCTCCGATACCTGCCAGCCGCGCTTCTCGGCGTCGGCCACGGCCTTGAGCAGGGCGTCCTGCGTGGGCTTGTCGAGCGCGTTGAACGCCTTCTTGCTGACCACCAGCATGTTCTTCGGCAGCCAGGCGTCAACCGTGTAGAAGTACTTGACCGATTCCCAGACCTTGGTGTCCACGCCCGTGGCGCCCGACGACATGAACGAGTTGACCGTGCCGGTGGCCAGCGCCTGCGCCAGATCGGCCGCCTGGATCGTCACCGGCTGGGCGCTGACCAGTTCGGCGATCTTCGACGTGGCGGGGTTGTAGGCGCGCCACTTCAGGCCCTTCATGTCCGCGGCGCTGTTGATCGGCTTGTTCGCGTAGATGCCCTGCGGCGGCCAGGCCACGGCGTAGAGCAGCTTCATGCCCTGGCGGTCCAGCACCTTGTCGGTGGTGGCGCGCGACGACTGCCAGAGCCGGTAAGCGTCGGCGTAGCTGGTGGCCAGGAACGGCACGGCGTCCACGCCGAAGACCGGGTTCTCGTTGGCCAGCAGCGACATCAGGATTTCGCCCATCTGCACCTGGCCGGTCTGCACGCCGCGCTTGATTTCGTTGGCCTTGAGCAGGGATCCGTTCGGGTGGATCACGATCTTGAGCTTGCCGCCGGTGGCGCGCTCCACGTCGGTGGCCATCTGCTGCAGGTTTTCGGTGTGGAGGTTGGTGGCCGGGTATCCGGTGGGCAGGTCCCACTTGGTCTCCGCCCGTGCCGCCGTGGCGCCCAGCAGCAGTGCCGCCGCCGCGACTGCCATTGCCTTGACTCGCATCTCGATCTCTCCTGGTGTGGCGCACGGGCGCTGCCCGGCTGCGCGGGTTGGAACTACCTGGAACTGCCGCCGTCCCGGTGGCCATGGGCTGCGGGGCGGTACTGCGGTCACGGCAACGGGCTGGCGCCTTTTCGGTGCGGCGACGATCTGCCGCCGCAGCCGATGCAAGGGCCATGCCCAGTCACGAATTCATGTGTTCATGCTCATAATTCGCCGATAAACTGTCAAGCCAAAATTGCCCGGCGCCGCCCCGGGCTTTCACCTATCGCCACCGCCCCTATTGTTCCGGAGACCTGCCCCATGCCCCGCAAGCCCGCCCCCGACCGCCTTGCCGACGCGCCCGCCGCCGGGGAGACGCGCCCGCTGGCCCGCGCCGCCGGCGTCAACATCGTGTCGTCGTCGCACCTGGTCTCGGTGCGCAGCCCGGAGCTGTCGGAGTTCGAATTCGGCCTGAACACGGCCTACAACGCCTACAGCCGCTGGGTGGTGCGCTGCATGGGTGCCGCCGGCGTGCGCGACCTGACCTTCCTGGACGTGCTGGTGCTGCACCACGTCAACCACCGCGGCCGGGCCAAGCGGCTGGCGGACATCTGCTTCGTGCTGAACGTGGAGGACACCCACCTGGTGACGTATTCGCTCAAGAAGCTGGTGGGGCTGGGCCTGGTGGCCGGCGAGCGGGTGGGCAAGGAGGCGACCTACGCGACGACCGAGGCCGGCGCCGAGGCCTGCGCCCGGTATCGCGAGATCCGCGAGCAGTGCCTGACCAGCAATTTCACCGAGGGCAGCGACGAAAACGTCGAGATTGGCGAACTGGCGCGGCTGCTGCGGGTGCTGACCGGCCTATACGAGCAGGCGGCCCGCTCGGCCACGTCGCTCTGAGCGGCAGGCAGGGGCGGGAGGGGGCAGGGCGGGCGCCGGATGCGCCACCGGGCGGCGGTCGCGTCGGGATTTCCCGCCGCTGTCCGTCCCCGGCGCATTGCGCAATGCAAAAAGCGGGCGCCAACAAGGTACAATAGCGGTTTTCCGACAGTCGGCATTCCATTCAGCAGTGCCGGCAGCCGCTTCAGCCCCACCTCCTCGCCTCCTGACCGTACCGATCATGGCGCATTTCTCGTGCTTCCCCGGCGCTTTGGCGCTTTCCGCCTTCCGTCAGCAACGCCTGCTTGCCGCGCTCCAACAAGTCGACGCCGATATTGAATCGGTGCACGGCCAGTTCGTGCATTTTGTCGATTCGGACACGCCGCTGTCCGCCGAGGACCAGACGCGCATCGGCGCCATGCTGACCTACGGCGCGCCGTTCGCGGCCCAGCCCGAGGGCGACCGCTTCGTGGTCATCCCGCGCTTCGGCACGATCTCGCCGTGGGCCAGCAAGGCCACCGACATCGCGCACAACTGCGGCCTGACCCACGTGCACCGCATCGAGCGCGGCATCGAGATCACCGTGGTCTGCAAGAAAGGGCTGCTGCGAGGCCGCAAGTCGCTGGACGCCGGCACGCGTGCCGCCGTGGCCGCCCACCTGTTCGACCGGATGACCGAGACCGTGATCGCCTCGCGCGACGAGGCGGCCGGCCTGTTCCAGGAGCTGCAGGCCAAGCCGCTGCAGTTCATCGACATTTCCGCCGGCCGCAGCGCGCTGGTGGACGCCAACACGGCCATGGGCCTGGCGCTGTCCGAGGACGAGATCGACTACCTGCTGGAAAACTACGGCAAGCTCGGCCGCAACCCGACCGACGTCGAACTGATGATGTTCGCCCAGGCCAACAGCGAGCACTGCCGCCACAAGATCTTCAACGCCACGTGGACCATCGACGGCGCGGCGCAGGACAAGTCGCTGTTCGCGATGATCCGCAACACGCACCAGTTGAACCCGCAGGGCTCGATCGTCGCCTATTCGGACAATTCGGCCGTCATGGAAGGCGATGTGGCCGAGCGCTGGTTCCCGCGCGGCGCGGACCAGAAATATGGCCGCCACGAGGCGCTGACCCACACGCTGATGAAGGTGGAGACGCACAACCACCCCACGGCGATCTCGCCGTTCCCGGGGGCCTCCACGGGCGCCGGCGGTGAAATCCGCGACGAAGGCGCCACGGGCCGCGGGGCCAAGCCCAAGGCCGGCCTGACCGGCTTCACCGTGTCGAACCTGATGCTGCCGGACGCCGTCCAGCCCTGGGAAAACGCCCGCGACGCGGCCCAGCCGGTGGCGCACCGCAATCCCGACGACAAGCCCGGCGTGACCGGCAAGCCGGACCGCATCGCGTCGCCGCTGCAGATCATGATCGACGGCCCGCTGGGCGGCGCCGCGTTCAACAACGAATTCGGCCGCGCCAACCTGGGCGGCTACTTCCGCGTCTACGAGCAGAACGTCGGCGGCACCGTGCGCGGCTACCACAAGCCGATCATGATCGCCGGCGGCATCGGCAACATCGACGCCGGCCACACCCACAAGGACCCGCTGCCGGCCGGCACGCTGCTGATCCAGCTTGGCGGCCCGGGCATGCGCATCGGCATGGGCGGCGGCGCCGCCAGCTCGATGGCCACGGGTACCAACACGGCCGACCTGGACTTCGATTCCGTGCAGCGCGGCAACCCCGAGATGGAGCGCCGTGCCCAGGAAGTGATCAATGCCTGCTGGCAGCTGGGCGACGAGAACCCGATCCTGTCGATCCACGACGTTGGCGCGGGCGGTATCTCGAACGCGTTCCCGGAACTGGTGGACGGCGCCGGCCGTGGCGCGCGCTTCGACCTGCGCCAGGTGCACCTGGAGGAGTCGGGCCTGTCCCCGGCCGAGATCTGGTGCAACGAGTCGCAGGAACGCTACGTGATGGCCATTGCGCCGAACGACCTGCCGCGCTTCCAGGCCATGTGCGAGCGTGAGCGCGCCCCGTTTGCCGTGGTCGGCATCGCCACCGAAGAAAAGCAGTTGCTGCTCGTGGACGCCCACGTCGAAGCGGCGCTCAAGGAGCATTACCCGGTCAACATGCCGATGGACGTGCTGCTGGGCAAGCCGCCGCGCATGCACCGCGACGTGCAGCGCGTGGCACAGGCGCTGCCGCCGGTGGACGTGACCGGTATCTCGCTGGAGCAGGCCGTCACCGACGTGCTGCGCCATCCGACCGTCGCCAGCAAGTCGTTCCTGATCACGATTGGCGACCGGACCGTGGGCGGCATGAACGCCCGCGACCAGATGGTGGGCCCGTGGCAGGTGCCGGTGGCGGACGTGGCCGTGACCACGCTCGACTACAAGGGCCGTGCCGGCGAGGCCATGACGATGGGCGAGCGCACGCCGCTGGCCGTGATCGACGCGCCCGCGTCGGGCCGCATGGCCATTGGCGAGGCGCTGACCAACCTGGCCGCCGCGCCGGTCAAGGACCTGAACAAGGTCAAGCTGTCGGCCAACTGGATGGCCGCGTGCGGCGTGGCCGGCGAGGACGCCCGGCTGTACGACACCGTGCACGCCGTGGGCATGGAGCTGTGCCCGGCGCTGGGCATCAGCATCCCGGTGGGCAAGGATTCGCTGTCGATGCGGACCAAGTGGTCCGACGCGGACGGCGACAAGGAAGTGGTGGCGCCGGTGTCGCTGATCATCTCGGCGTTCGCGGCCGTGGATGACGTCAACCGCACGCTGACGCCGCAACTGCGCACCGACCTGGGCGATTCGGTACTGATCGCCATCGACCTGGGCCGCGCCAAGAACCGCCTGGGCGGCAGCATCCTGGCACAGGTGACGCAGCAGGTGGGCGACAGCGCGCCGGACGTGGACAACCCCGAGGACCTGAAGAACTTCTTCAACGTGATCCAGCGCCTGAACCGCGACGGCAAGCTGCTGGCCTATCACGACCGGTCGGACGGCGGCTTCATGGCGGCCGTGGCCGAAATGGCGTTTGCGGGCCACACCGGCGTGTCGCTGAACGTCGACATGCTGACGCTGGATCCCAACCAGGAGCAGGACTACGGCGACGCCAAGAACTGGGCCCAGCAGATTGCCGAGCGCCGCAACGACCAGACGCTGCGCGCGCTGTTCTCGGAAGAACTGGGCGCGGTGATCCAGGTGCGGGCCGAGGAGCGCGACGCGGTATTCGCCGTGCTGCGCGAGGCCGGCCTGTCGGCCTGCAGCCATGTGATCGGCAAGCCGAACACGAACGACCAGATCGAGATCTACCGCGATGCGAAGAAGGTCTTTGGCGCCGCTCGCGCCGACCTGCAGCGCATCTGGACCGAGGTGAGCTGGCGCATCGCGCGCCTGCGCGACAACCCGGCCTGCGCCGACAGCGAGTACGACCGCGTGCTGGACGCCGCCGACCCCGGCATCAGCCCCGTGCTGACGTTCGATCCGGCCGAGGACATCGCCGCCCCGTTCATCGCCACGGGCAGCCGGCCGCGCGTGGCCATCCTGCGCGAACAGGGCGTGAACTCGCAGATCGAGATGGCCTACAGCATGGACGTGGCCGGTTTCGAGACTGTCGACGTGCACATGAGCGACCTGATCGCCGGCCGCGCCAGCCTGGCCGATTTCAAGGGTTTCGTGGCCTGCGGCGGCTTCAGCTACGGCGACGTACTGGGTGCCGGCGAGGGCTGGGCCAAGACCATCCTGTTCAACGGCCAGATGGCCGAGCAGTTCGCGGCCTTCTTCAACCGCCAGGACACCTTCGCGCTCGGCGTGTGCAACGGCTGCCAGATGCTCAGCAACCTTGCCCCGATCATCCCGGGCGCCGGTGCATGGCCGAAGTTCACGCGCAACCAGTCGGAACAATACGAAGCCCGCTTCGTGACCGTGGAAGTGCAGCAGTCGCCGTCGGTGTTCTTCGCCGGCATGGAAGGCAGCCGCATCCCGATCGCGGTGGCGCACGGCGAAGGCTTTGCCGACTTCTCGCAGCAGGGCGACATCGGCAAGGTCAACGTGGCGCTGCGCTTCGTCGACAACCTTGGCGCGGTGACGCAGACCTATCCGCTGAACCCGAACGGCTCGCCGGAAGGCATCACGTCGGTGACCACTATCGACGGCCGCTTCACGGCGCTGATGCCGCATCCGGAGCGCGTGTTCCGCACCGCCACCATGAGCTGGGCCCCGGACGCCTGGAAGGCCGTCCCGGACGGCGGCAGCCCGTGGATGCGCATGTTCCGCAACGCGCGCAAGTGGGTCGGTTGACAGGACCTGCCGCCTTGGAAAAAACGTCCGCCTTCGCGCGGATGTTTTTTTTGGCGTCGGGGCCCGGCGTCATCGCCCGGTCTGACGCAGCCATTCACAGAACAGGATCGTCAGCGTGGTGTAGATGATGACGCCCCATGCCAGCCGGCGTGCAGCCTTGCCCTGGAATTCGTCGTCTTCCAGCAGGCGGGTCAGGAACTTGTTCATGTGATTTCTCCAGTCAGAAAGGTTTGAAAGTGGCGGTCTCAAGTGCCGCCGGTCACGAAGACCACCTGGGCGTACGCATACGCCCCGGCGCTGGCGATACTGAGGACCACGGACAGGTAGAGGACCCGATCGAGTTCCCCGCGCTTGCGCCGGCTTCGCGGATAGGCGTCGAGCGTACCCAGCATGACGAGCAGCGCGTCGGCCACGATCAGCGCCACGTGCAGGCCCATCAACGCCCATGCCATGAAGCTCTCGCCATCGGACTGGTCGATCCAGCATGCCAGCGCATAGCAGGCGCTGGCGCTGATCGGGATGGCTGCCCAGAGCAGTTGCCCGTCCTGAATCGCCCGCCGCACGATGCCCTGGCTGCGCGAACGCGAGAACACGGCCACCTTGGCAAAAGGCAGCAGTGCGAACGGCGCCAATAGTGGAATCGCCACGTTAAAGACGAGCCAGCCGACCAGTGTGGATACCTCTCCCATGTCGTCCCCGAGAGCCGATGGATAGCGCTGCGCGGGGCAGCGATGGCTGCTCGCCCGGTGACAGCGGTGTGATCCTAGGCCGCGGGCAATGGGGCGCCAAGAGGGGTTTTGTGAACTTGTGTGTCCGAAAACCGGGAGCTTGAGTCAGGTCATGAGACGCGTCTCAAAGTGCAACGGGACAGGCGACTTCGGACCGATTTCTCGCCGTGCGTTATGCCGGCGACCCCTGTCCACCCAGCCGCGCGCTCCAGGGCAGGTAGCGGGAATACAGCAGCCGCATGCGGTCGGCGCCGGGCGGGACGGCAATCTCGCCGCGAACTTCCATGAAGGCGATGGTGGCCTGGAGCAGCTTGGACTGCGCGTAGCGGTCTCGCGCGGGCAGATGGCGGTGCAGGTCGCGCCAGCGGCCGTTGGTGCATTCCACGTGTGGCATGCCCAGGGCGCAATAGACGATGCCGCTTGAGTACAGGTGCCACATGTACCAGTAGCCGTTGGTCACACCCATAAGCCTTGAATCTCCGCAACCGGTGACTGGCCGGGACGGGTGTCCGGCCGTGTTGTCGATCCGTCCGATATTACTGACCGGGGCGGGGCAAGGAAACCGGCAAACTGCACCAGTGTGTTACCGAGCGCGCCAAACCGCACACGGTTGGCCGGCGCGGCGGGCCCTAAAAAAGCAAAAACCGGCGCATGGGCGCCGGTTTTCGTTGAGCAAGGGGCCAGGGTTACTGGATCTTGGCCTTGTCCTTGAGCGACTTCATCATCGCCTGGAACTGCTCGCGCTGCCAGGCCTGGTCGCCCATCAGCATTTGCTGAAGCTGGGGCTTCACTTCCTCGAACGACGGGATCTTGGCGTCGCGCACGTCGACCAGTTCGATGATGTGCCAGCCGAACTGCGTCTTGACCGGCGTGTCGGTCATCTGACCCTTCTTCAGGCCGGTCATGGCGGCCGAGAACTCCGGCACGTAGCTGCCGCTGTTGGCCCAGTCCAGGTCGCCGCCGTTGGCTGCCGAGCCGGTGTCCTTCGACGACGACTTGGCCATGTCCTCGAACTTGGCGCCGCCCTTGATCTTGGCGATCAGGGCCTTGGCGTCGGCTTCCTTCTCTACCAGGATGTGGCGGGCATGGTATTCCTTGCCGTTGCCGAACTGGCCCTTGATCTTGTCGTACTGCTTGCGCAGTTCGTCGTCGTTGGCGCCGTGGGTGCGCACGTAGTCCTCGAAGACGGCGCCGGCCAGCACGTTCAGGCGGGCCTGTTCCAGCTGGTCCTGGATGTCGTCCCGTTGCAGGATGCCGCGCTTGGACGCTTCCTGTACCAGCAGTTCCCGATCGATCAGCATGGTGCGTGCACGGTCGCGCAGTTCGGGCGTGGCGGGCTGGCCGGTGCCGGCGATCAGCTTGTCCACCTTGGCCGACGGGATGGGCTTGCCATTCACAACGGCGGCGTTCTGGGCGAACACGGGCAGGCTGCCAGCAGCGAGCACAGCCGCCAGGCTGAACGAGAGGACGGTGGTCTTCATGGGGTCAGGTCTGAAAGTAGCGAGAGCGCGTCGCGTCATGCTTCGCGGGATTGATATTCTTGGTCGGTGTAGGCGCTGACGGCCAGCGCATGGATTTGCGAGGGGAACAGTTCGCGCAGCGCATCATACACCATACGATGGCGCGCCACGCGCGAGTGGCCGGCAAACCGGTCGCTCACGATCAGCACGTTGTAATGGCCCCCGCCAGAGGCCGCGCCGGCGTGGCCGGCATGGGCCGCGCTGTCGTCCTGCACGGTCAGGCGGGTGGGCTGGAGCGCCGCGTGCAGCAGCGTCTCGATGGTGGCGGGATCGGCGGCCATCGGTGGTCCTTCCAATGAATAGTGGCGGGCAGGGGCGGGCGCCGGCTTACTCGGAGCGGCCTTCCTGCGACGGGGTTTCCTGGATGTGGCGCGACAGCCAGACGCTCTGCGCCACGATGAAGACGGCCATCAGCCCCATGCTGCCGAACAGCTTGAAGTTGACCCAGGTGTCCGTGGAGAACTGGTACGCCACGTAGAGGTTCAGCACCCCCATCACGGCGAAGAACGCGGCCCAGGCGGCGTTGAGCTTGCCCCACATCGGCTCGGGCAGCGTCACCTGCTTGCCCATCATCGCGCGGATCAGGTTCTTGCGCCAGCCGATGACCGACGCCACCAGCGTGACCGCGAACAGCCAGTACAGCACGGTCGGCTTCCACTTGATGAACGTTTCGTTGTGCAGCACGATCGTCGCGCCGCCAAAGACGCCGATGATCAGCAGGCTGACCCATTGCATCGGCTCCACCTTGCCGTGGCGCAAACGCACCCAGGCAATCTGCAGCACCGTCGCCACGATGGCCACGGCGGTGGCCTCATAGATGCCGAACAGCTTGAAGGCGACAAAAAACAGGATGACCGGGAACAGGTCGAACAGGAATTTCATGCGGACCAAATCAGGTTGGCGGCCAGGCGCGGCGGCCTGGCCGGGGGCGATCCGCGGGGCGGATCGGACGACGCGCCCGGTGTGCGGGTGGCGTCACCCGCGGTCGGCCGGATCGCGATCGTCGAATTTTAGCGCAGCCGAGTTGATGCAATAGCGCAGGCCGGTCGGCGCGGGGCCGTCCTCGAAGACATGGCCCAGATGGCTGCCGCATTCCTTGCAGCGGACTTCCACGCGGGTCATGCCGTGGCTATGGTCCACGTGCTCGGCGATGACCTCGCCGTTGATCGGCCGGAAATAGCTCGGCCAGCCGCAGCCGGCATCGAACTTGGTGGCCGATTCGAACAGCGGCGTGCCGCAGCCCACGCAGTGGTAGATGCCCTGGTCCCAATGGTCCCAGTAGCGGCCGGTGAACGGGCGCTCGGTGGCCGCTTCGCGCGTCACGCGGTATTCGATGTCGGACAACTGGGCACGCCATTCGGCGTCGGTCTTGTTGGTGGTCATCTCGTTTCCTTTGGGGGCAGGCCGCGTAGCGCGCGGCTCAGGACGAACAACTGACTTCGAGCCCCGACGCCCAGTCGGGCGGCAGGGTGGCGTAGCGGGCCGCCTCGGGCTGCTCGTCGAACGGTTTCGACAGCACGGCCAGCAGACGGTCCGTTTCCGAAAAGTCCTTGTCGCGGGCGGCGCGGATCGCGGTTTCGGCCATATGGTTCCGGAGCACGTATTTCGGGTTGACCTGGCGCATTGCAACCCCGCGCGCCGCGTCGTCCGACTGTTCGGCCTGCAGGCGGGCGCGATATTTGGCGGCCCAGGCGTCCCAGGCGGCGCGATCCAGGAACAGGTCGCGCACCGGGGCGTCGCCGGAGGCGTCCTGGGACGCCACGCTGGCCAGATTGCGCCAGAACAGCGTGTAGTCGACGCGATTGGCGTGCATCACGCGGAACAGGTTGGTCATCAGCGTCTCGTCCTGGTCCTGCTCGGTGCGCAGGCCCAGCTTGGCACGGTAATGGCGGAAGAACGCGGCCGCATAGCGGTCGCGGAACGGGTCCAGCGCCTCGCGGGCGGCTTCCACGGCCGCTTCCTTGGCGGCTTCGGCGTCGGCCGCGGCGGTGTCGCGCCACAGCGGCAGCAGCGCCTGGGCCAGGCAATGCAGGTTCCAGAACGCGATCTGCGGCTGCTGGCTGTACGCGTAGCGGCCCTGCTGGTCGGAATGGTTGCAGATGTGGTTGGCGTCGAAGGCGTCCAGGAAGCCGAACGGACCGTAGTCGATCGTCAGGCCCAGGATCGACATATTGTCGGTATTCATCACGCCGTGGCAGAAGCCAACCGCCTGCCAGTGGGCGACCATGTCGGCGGTGCGCAGCGATACCTCGCGCAGCAGGGCCTGGTACGGGCTGGCGGCCTCCCGGCAGGCCGGATAGAAGGGGTCGATGACGAAATCGGCCAGTTGCTTCAGCGACGCGTGGTCCTCGCGCGCCGCGAAATGCTCGAAATGGCCAAAGCGGATGAAACTCGGCGCCAGCCGGGTGACCACGGCGGCGGTTTCCAGCGTCTCGCGCCGCACCGGCGCATCGGAGCCGACGATGGCCAGCGCGCGCGTGGTGGGCACGCCCAGCGCGTGCATGGCTTCGGAGCACAGGTATTCGCGGATCGACGACCGCAGCACCGCGCGGCCGTCGGCCATGCGCGAGTAGGGCGTCAGGCCGGCGCCCTTGAGCTGGATCTCCCACGGGCCGTCGGGCATCTTTGCCTCGGCCAGGCGGATCGCGCGGCCGTCGCCAAGCTGGCCGGCCCAGACGCCGAACTGGTGTCCCGAGTAGACCGTGGCCAGTGGATCGGCCCAGTCGGGCACGGCGTTGCCGATGAAGGTGTCCAGGAAGCGCGGGTCCTGTCTGGCGGCGGCCAGCCCCGGGGCATCCCAGCCCAGCAGGGCGGCGGCGGCCGGCGCGACGCTGACCAGGTAGGGCGAAGGCAGCGGCGTGGGCGCCAGCCGCGTGAAAAAGCGCTCGCCCAGCGCCGCCATGCCCGGGGCCGTGGCAAAGGGCACGGCGAACGGGATGCGCGGCGGGACGTCGGTGGAATCAGTAGGCATCGTATGCGCTGGCGTGGGGGCGGGTGGTGGCCGTTGAGCGGCCCGGTGCAATCGCTGGCCGGGGCGTGCGCCGGATGGCATTGCCGCGGGCCCCGTTCGGGTGCACATAGACGGCGTGCATGACGCTAGGGGAAAACGACATATTGAGACACATCAGGGCTCGCAGTATTGTACTTGCACCGGTTTTCCCCTGTCGGCCAAGGGTTGTCCGCTGCTCGTAGACCATTCAAAAAACGACGCATATGGTGGACATCAATCCCGTGCATGGCAGGGTACGCGTCTGGGTTGTGAGAGAGAGACCCCCTTCGCGTCAGTCCACCAACATCACCAACAAGTTTCTTCATTTTTGTCGATGCTTTTGCAGGGTGTGGGAAAGATCGGCCAAAAATAAGAACGGTTGTTCGTTTTCTTCCGAACCAAGGAGACCGTTTCATGGCATTGATGGGTCAAATGATGAGCGCGCCGCTGCTCATTTCCTCCATCATCAAGCACGCTGCGCGCTACTACGGCAGCACCGAAATCGTCTCGCGGCGAACAGAAGGAGATCTGCATCGCTACACCTACCGGGAATGCGAACTGCGCGCCCGCAAGGTGGCGCAGGCGCTGGAGGCGCTGGGCGTGCAGCAGGGCGACCGGGTGGGCACGCTGGCCTGGAACGGCTACCGCCACCTGGAGATCTACTACGGCGTCTCGGGCATGGGCGCGGTCTGCCACACGATCAATCCGCGCCTCTTTCCGGAGCAGATCGCCTACATCGTCAACCACGCCGAAGACCGCTATGTCTTCTTCGATGCCACGTTCCTGCCGCTGGTGGAGGGCGTGGCGCCGCACTGCCCGAACGTGAAGGGCTGGGTCATGATGTCCGACCGGGCCCACATGCCGGCCAGCCCGAAGGTGGAACTGCTGTGCTACGAGGACCTGATCGACGCCCAGGACGGCGCGTACACCTGGCCGGCGCTCGACGAGAACCAGGCGTCGAGCCTGTGCTACACGTCGGGCACCACGGGCAATCCCAAGGGCGCGCTGTACTCGCACCGGTCGACGGTGCTGCACTCGTATGCGTCGGCGCTGCCCGACGCGCTGGGCTGCTCGGCCAAGGACGTGATCCTGCCGGTGGTGCCGATGTTCCACGTCAACGCCTGGGGGCTGCCGTACTCGGTGCCGCTGGTGGGCGCCAAGCTGGTGTTTCCGGGCGCCAAGCTGGACGGCGCATCGCTCTATGAACTGTTCGAGCAGGAAGGCGTGACGTTCTCGGCCGGCGTGCCGACGGTCTGGCTGGGCCTGCTCCAGCACGTGCAGGCCAACAAGCTCAAGTTCTCCACGTTCCGCCGCACGGTGATCGGCGGATCGGCCGCGCCGCCGGCGATGATCCGCGCGCTGGAGGCGCTGGACGTGGAAGTGATCCACGCCTGGGGCATGACCGAGATGTCGCCGCTGGGCACGTCGTGCAAGCTGCTGGCGCGCCACAAGGATCTGCCCGAGGACGCCCGGCACAAGATCCTGGAAAAGCAGGGCCGCGTGATCTACGGCGTCGACATGAAGATCGTGGACGGCGAGGGCCAGGAACTGCCGTGGGACGGCAAGGCGTTCGGCGACCTGCTCGTGCGCGGCCCGTGGGTCATCGACCGCTACTACCGCAACGACAACGATCCGCTCGTGGATGGCTGGTTCCCGACCGGCGACGTGGCCACCATCGACGACGAGGGCTACATGCAGATCACGGACCGCAGCAAGGACGTGATCAAGTCCGGCGGCGAGTGGATTTCTTCGATCGACGTCGAGAACGTGGCCGCCGCGCACCCGGCCGTGCACATGGCCGCCTGCATCTCGGCCTATCACCCGAAGTGGGACGAGCGCCCGCTGCTGGTGGTGGTCCGGCGCCCCAACATGGACGTCACGCGCGAGGAACTGCTGGCCTTCTTCGAAGGCAAGGTCGCCAAGTGGTGGATTCCGGACGACGTGGCATTCGTCACCGAGATTCCACTGACGGCCACCGGCAAGATGCAGAAGCTGAAGCTGCGCGAGCAGTTCAAGGACTACAAGCTGCCCTCCGCCTGAGGCGGCGCGCCGCCGGGCCGGACGGTCCGGTCAGGCGGCAGGCATTTGCGGTGCCCCGCCGGGGCAAGCGCAGACGCGGCCGCCCGCGCGAGGAGGGCGCGGGCGGTCGCCAATCGCCAACGACAACAAAGTGAAGGAGACAGGTATGACGACGTTGCGTCCGCTGGTAAGAAGTGTGGCTGCGGTGGTTGCACTGGGTTCGGCGCTGGCTTCGGGCATGGCGGCCGCCGAAACGGTGAAGATCGCCTTCATCGATCCGTTGTCGGGGCTGATGGCCCCCGTGGGGCAGAACCAGCTCAAGAGCTGGCAGTACGTGGCCGACGTGGCGAACCAGAAGGGCTGGGGCGGCGCGCACAAGTTCGAGGTGGTGGGCTTCGACAACAAGCTGAGCCCGCAGGAAAGCCTGACCATCCTCAAGCAGGTGGTGGACCAGAACATCCGCTACATCGTGCAGGGCAACGGGTCGTCGGTGGGCCTGGCGCTGGAAGACGCCGTGGCCAAGCACAACGAGCGCAACCCTGGCAAGGAGATCGTCTACCTGAACTATGCGGCGGTAGACCCGGACATGACCAACAGCAAATGCAGCTACTGGCATTTCCGGCTGGACGCCAACTCGGACATGAAGATGGAGGCCCTGACCACGTTCCTGGCCAAGGACCCGAACGTCAAGAAGGTCTACCTGATCAACCAGAACTACTCGTTCGGCCACCAGGTGGCCCGCGCCGCCAAGGACTACCTGAAGCGCAAGCGGCCTGACATCCAGATCGTCGGCGAGGACCTGCACCCGCTGGCCCAGGTCAAGGACTTTGCACCGTACGCCGCCAAGATCAAGGCGTCGGGCGCCGACACGGTCATCACCGGCAACTGGGGGAGCGACCTGGCGCTGCTGATCAAGGCGGGCAAGGACGCCAGCCTGCCGGTCAACTACTACACCTACTATGCCGCCACCACCGGCGTGCCGACGGCGATGGGCGCGGCCGGCGCCGAGCGCGTCAAGTACGTGGGGTACTACAACCCGAACAACCAGACGTTCCGCGGCGCGGACATCGTGGAGGGCTACAAGAAGAAGTACAACGACGATTTCTACGTGATGGCGTCGTACACGGGCATCGCCATGCTGGCCAAGGCGTTCAAGGACAGCGGCTCCACCGATCCCGTCAAGGTGGCCAAGGCCATGGAAGGCATCAAGGTGGAAAGCATGAACGGCACCGTGGAGATGCGCAACACGGACCACCAGGCCCAGCAGCCGCTGGTGGTGGCCACCTGGACCAAGGTCAACGGCAAGGACATCAAGTTCGACCAGGAAAACACCGGCTATGGCTGGAAGACCGAGGCGGCGCTCGACCAGTTCGTGGCGGCGCAGCCCACCTCGTGCCAGATGAAGCGTCCGGGCAGCGGCGGCTGATACCGGGGCCACGACGTGGGATGGGGTTCCCCGTGACGCGGGAACCCCCGACAATATGGCTTTTGCCGGGTTGCGTTCCAGCTCCGGGAACCGCCCTGAGGGACTTGCCGTGGAATTCTTCGTCATCTCGCTACTGAACGGCATCAGCTATGGCCTGCTGCTGTTCATGCTGTCATCGGGGCTCACGCTGATCTTCAGCATGATGGGCGTGCTCAATTTCGCGCACGCCAGCTTCTACATGCTGGGCGCCTACTTTGCCTACACGCTGGCCACCAAGCTGGGCTTCTGGCCCGCGCTGATCCTGGCGCCGCTGCTGGTGGCGGGCGCCGGCGCGCTGGTGGAGCGGTTCGGGCTGCGCACCGTCCACAAATACGGCCACGTGGCCGAACTGCTGTTCACGTTCGGGCTGGCCTACCTGATCGAGGAAGGCGTCAAGCTGGTCTGGGGCCTGGCCGCCGTGCCGTACCGCATCCCGGCCGAGCTCGACGGGCCGCTGTTCACGGTCTTCACCTCGTCCTTCCCGAAATACCGCGCCTTCATGATGCTCGTGTCGCTGGGCATGCTGGTGGCGATCTACCTGGTCCTCACGCGCACGCGCATCGGGCTGGTGATCCAGGCCGCGCTGACCCATCCGGAGATGGTGGAGGCCCTGGGCCACAACGTGCCGCGCGTGTTCATGCTGGTGTTCGGCGGCGGGGCGGCGCTGGCGGGGCTGGCCGGCGTGATCGGCGGCAACGCGTTCGTGACCGAGCCGTCGATGGCGGCGGCCGTTGGGTCCATCGTCTTCGTGGTGGCGGTGGTCGGCGGCATGGGGTCGCTGGTCGGCGCGTTCATCGCGTCGATCCTGATCGGGGTGCTGCAGACGTTCGCGGTAACCATCGACGCGTCGCTGGCCGGGCTGTTCGGCAGCTTCGGCTGGCCGGTCACAGACGCCACGCCGCTCAGTTCGGTATGGAAGCTGACCGTGGCGCAGGTGGCGCCCGTGCTGCCGTACCTGCTGCTCGTGGTGATGCTGATTTTCCGCCCGCGCGGGCTCATGGGTACCCGGGAGAGCTGAGCGATGGAGTCCACGACGATGCAACAACGCTCCGAGCCCGTGGTCACGGGACGCACGCTGCGCTACCGCCCGCTGAACCTGGCGCGCTGGGTGATCTGGACGGCCACCGCGCTGCTGATGCTGGTCATGCCGCTGATCTTCACCGGCGGGTTTGCGGTCACGCTGATGTCCCAGATGGGCATCATGATCATCTTCGCGCTGTCGTACAACATGCTGCTGGGCCAGACCGGCATGCTCTCGTTCGGGCATGCGGTCTATTCGGGCCTGGGCGCGTTCATCGCCGTGCACGTGCTGAACATGGTCGGCGCGGGCAAGGTCTGGCTGCCCGTGTCGATGCTGCCGCTGGTGGGCGGGCTGGCCGGCGCGTTCTTCGGCGTGATCTTTGGCTACGTGACGACCAAGAAGTCCGGCACGACGTTTGCCATGATCACGATGGGCATCGGCGAGATGGTGTTCGCCAGCTCGCTGATGTTCCCGGACTTCTTCGGTGGCGAGGGCGGCATTTCGACCAACCGCGTGGTCGGCGACCCGTTCCTGGGCATCACCTTCGGCCCCGGCCGGCAGGTGTACTACCTGATCGCCATCTGGTGCTTCCTGTCGATGGTGGCGATGTACGCGTGGACGCAGACGCCGCTCGGCCGCATTGCCAACGCCGTGCGCGACAACCCCGAGCGCGTGGAATTCATCGGCTACAACACCCAGCGCGTGCGTTACCTGGTGCTGATCCTGTCCGCGTTCTTCGCCGGCATTGCCGGGGCGCTGTCGGCCATCAACTTCGAGATCGTGTCGGCCGAGAACGTCAGCGCGGTGCGCTCGGGCGGCGTGCTGCTGGCCGCGTTCATCGGCGGGGCGGGCGTGTTCTTCGGCCCGGTCATCGGCGCCATCGTGTTCACGCTGTTCGCCGTGGCGCTGTCGGACCTGACCAAGGCGTGGCTGCTGTACCTGGGCCTGTTCTTCGTGATGATGGTGATGTTCGTGCCCGGCGGCATCGCAAGCCTGCTGCTGATGCAGTTGCCGCTGGTGGCCCGCAAGCAGTTTGGCCGCATGCTGCCGTCGTACGCGCAGGCCGGCGTGGCCGGGCTGGTGCTGCTGGCGGCCGCCATCCTGACCGTCGAGATGGTCTACAAGGTCCAGGTGGACAGCGCCAATGGCACGGCGATGTCGCTGCTGGGCATCGGTTTCGACGCGGGCACGCTGGCGCCGTGGATCGTGGCGGCCGTGCTGTGGGCGGTGGGCTTCGCGGCGTGGCGCTGGACGGGCGGCAAGGTGCGGGCCGAGCTGGACGCCATCCAGGCCGAAACGGGGAGGGCATGAGCATGGTCGCACTGGAACTTTCCGACGTCCGCAAGAAATTCGGCCAGACCGAGATCATCCGCGGCGTCACGCTGTCCATCGGCAAGGGCGAGCGCCACGCGCTGATCGGGCCGAATGGCGCGGGCAAGTCCACGACGTTCAACCTGATCTCCGGGCGGTTTTCGCCCACGTCGGGCACCGTGAAGCTGAACGGGCAGAGCATCGCCGGCCTGCGGCCGTTCGAGATCAACCGCATGGGGCTGTCGCGCAGCTTCCAGATCACGAACATCTTCCACCGGCTCTCGGTGTTCGAGAACCTGCGCTGCGCGGTGCTCTGGGCGCTGGGCTACAAGTATTCGTTCTGGCACCGGCTGTCGGCACTGCGCGACGCGAAGGAGCGCGCCGAGGAGGTGCTGGAGCTGATCGGCATGCAGCATCGCCGCAACACCCAGGCCGGCTTGCTGACCTACGCCGAGCAACGCGCGCTGGAGATCGGCATCACCATCGCCGGCGGCGCCGACGTGATCCTGCTGGACGAGCCCACCGCCGGCATGAGCCGGTCTGAATCTGACCATGCGGTCGAACTGATCCGCAAGGTCACGGCCGGCAAGACGCTGGTGATGGTGGAGCACGACATGAGCGTGGTCTTCGGGCTGGCGGACCGGATCTCGGTGCTGGTCTACGGCGAGGTCATCGCCACGGACACGCCCGAAGCCATCCGCAACAACCGCCGCGTCAAGGAAGCCTACCTGGGCACCACGCTCGACGAACACGCCGAAGAAGGAGCGCTTGGATGAGCCAGCCCATGCTCGAAGTCACCGGCCTGCATGCCTACTACGGCAAGAGCCACATCCTGCACGGCGTGGACGCCCACATCGACGACGGCGAGATCGTCGCGCTGCTGGGCCGCAATGGCGTGGGCCGCTCGACCATGGCCAAGGCCATCCTCGGCATGGTCCGCGCCGAGGGGTCGGTCCGCTTTCGCGGCCAGGAGATCCTGGGCCGCCGCACGTTCGAGATCGCGCACGCCGGCATCGGCTACGTGCCCGAGAACCGCGACATCTTCCCCACGCTGACCGTGCGCCAGAACCTGCTGCTCGGCGAGAAACGCAACCCGCGCCAGCAGACGCCGCGCTGGAGCGTGGACGACATGTTCCGCATGTTCCCGCGCCTCAAGGAACGCGAGAACACGTCGGCCGGCGTGCTGTCCGGCGGCGAACAGCAGATGCTGACGCTGTGCCGCACCCTGATGGGCGACCCCGACCTGATCCTGATCGACGAACCCACCGAGGGCCTGGCGCCGATGATCGTCACCCTGGTCGGGGATTTCCTGAAAACGCTCAAGGAACGCGGCGTCTCGGTGCTGCTGATCGAACAGAAGCTCGCCATCGCGCTGGATATCTCGCAGCGCGTCTACGTGATGGGACACGGCCACATCGTGTTCGAAGGCACCCCGCGCGACCTGAAGGCCAACGCGCAGGTCAGGAAGGAGTGGCTGGAGGTGTAGGGCGGGGATGGCCACGTTGCTGACGATCAAGGGGGCGTCGGTGGCCGCGGCGATCACACTGCCTGCTACCCCTTCCTCTCAATATCGAACGGCATGTCTTCATAGGCGACGACCCGCGACTTCCGCACCAGCCGATAGCCGAGCCACAGCGCCAGGAACACCGGCACGCCGATATAGGTGGCGACGATTTCCTGCCAGCGGCCCGGGATGTCGGTGAAGGCCTGGTAGTTCTGGCCGACCACGATGGCCAGGCACAGGACGCCGGCAAAGATCGGGCCGAACGGGTAGAGCGGGGAGCGGTAGGCCAGGTCGGTGACCTGGTAGCCCTGGGCGATCAGGCCCTTGCGGAAGCGGTAGTGGCTGACCGCGATGCCGAACCATGCGAAGAAGCCGGTCATGGCGGAGGTGTTGAGCAGCCACAGGTACAGCGCCTTGTCGCCGAACAGCGAACTGAAGAAGCAGAGCGCCCCGACGGCCGTGGTGGCCAGCAGCGCGTTGAACGGCACGCCGTTGTTGGTCAGCCGGGCGAAGGCCCGGGGTGCGCGGCCGCTGACGGCCAGGCCGTACAGGATCCGCGTCGAGACGTACATGCTCGATGTGCCGGCCGACAGCAGGGCGGTCAGGATCACCGCGTTCATGACGCCGGCCGCGAGCGCCAGGCCGGCGTGGCGGAACACCAGCGCGAACGGGCTGACGCCCACGTCGGTCACGTCGTTGCGCAGCAGGCTCGGGTCGGTGTAGGGAATCAGCACGCCGATGATCAGGATCGCCAGCACGTAGAACAGCAGGATGCGCCAAAACGTCTGGCGGATGGCGCGCGGGATGGTGCGCGACGGATCGTCGGCCTCGCCGGCCGCCACGCCCACCGTTTCCGTGCCGAGGAACGAGAATCCCGCGATCATCGCCACCATGAACATGCCGGGCAGGCCGCCCACGAACGGCGCCTCGCCGATGGTGAAGTTGTGCCAGCCCGACTGTGGCCCGCCCTGCAGGATGCCGAAGATCATCAGCACGCCGACGATCAGGAACACCGTGACGGTCACGATCTTGATCAGCGCGAACCAGTACTCCGCCTCGCCGAACCCGCGCACCGAGAAGGCGTTGAGCGCGAACATCAGCGCCAGGAAGCCCGCGCTCCAATAGATGCCTGGCACGTCCGGAAACCAGTACTGCATGACCAGTTGCGCGGCCGTCAGCTCCACTGCGATGGTCACGGCCAGGCTGAACCAGTAGTTCCAGCCCAGCGCGAAGCCGAATCCTTCCTCCACGTACAGCGCGCTGTAGGTAACGAACGATCCCGCCACCGGCATGTGGACGGCCAGCTCGCCCAGGCTCGTCATCAGGCAGTAGACCATCAGCCCGATCAGGCAGTAGGCCAGCAGCGCGCCGCCGGGGCCGGACTGGGCGATGGACGCGCCCGAGGCCACGAACAGCCCGGTGCCAATGGCGCCGCCCAGGGCGATCATCGTCAGGTGGCGCGCCTTGAGCTTGCGGTGCAGGTCGTCGTGCTCGACGACCGGATGCTGGTGTGTGTCGGAAGTAGGGTCGGAAGACATCAGGGTCGCTGGGTCGTCAGGCGCGCGGCATTGCACGTTGGCTTTCTGAGCCAGGGCAGGCGCGCATCCGGAAAAACGAAAGGCGCGAGTTTACCGGCTCTCGCCGCCCACGATTGGAGGTCGGCGTCAAATAATCGAGTCGTGCTTCGTCGCACCGCGCTGCAAGTGCCTCTTTCTCCATAATCGACGTCTTCGAACGCCGCGCTCTACGGGTTCCCCCTGAGGGTTTCGGGGTGCCTGCAGGCTCAACATGAACGGCGGAAAACTGCGGCATGAAGGCCGCGCATGACGCGCTTTCCATCGCAGAAAATTGAAATTGAACGACCGTGCTATTTTGTGTATGCTTGTTCCGCTCTCCAGCCCCCGGGGCTTGTGGCACAAGGGATTGCGGGCCCGGCCGGGCCGGCGCCGATAGTCCTGGCGGTACCCATAGCAAGAACTCCATTCGAGAATTCGAATCCCGAGACAACCCATGAGCCCCTAGGAAGAACGAAGGGCTCCCAGCTACCAAAGGAACGCGTATGACCGCGCAGTATCAGGTACAGGACGGCGTAGCCGTTATCACGCTCGACAATCCCCCCGTCAACGGGCTCGGTCACAGCACCCGCCTGGGCATCGTCGAAGGCTTGACCCGTGCGCTGGACGATGCCGCCGTCAAGGCCGTCGTCATTACCGGTGCCGGCAAGGCGTTCTCGGGCGGCGCCGACATCCGCGAATTCAACACCCCCAAGGCCACGCAGGAGCCGACGCTGCATTCGGTGATCCGCGCGCTGGAAGCGTCGACCAAGCCGGTCGTGGCCGCGATCCACTCGGTCGCCATGGGCGGCGGGCTGGAACTGGCGCTGGGCTGCAACTACCGCGTGGCCGCCAAGGGCGCCCAGATCGCGCTGCCCGAAGTCAAGCTGGGCCTACTGCCGGGCGCCGGTGGCACGCAGCGCCTGCCGCGCCTGATCGGCCTGGAGCACGCGCTGAACATGATCGTGTCCGGCACGGCCATTCCCTCGGAAAAGTTTGCTGGTTCGAAGCTGTTCGACGAGATCGTCGATGGCGACGTGCTGCCGGCCGCCGTCAAGTTCGCGCAGAACGTGGCCGCGGCCCCCGGCCCGTACCCGAAGGTGCGCGACCTGAAGGTGCGCCACGAGAACGCCGAGGGTTTCCTGGCCTTCGCCAAGAACACCGTGGCCGCCGTGGCCAAGAACTTCCCGGCCCCGTCGAAGTGCGTGGAAGCCGTGGCCGCATCGCTCAAGCCGTTCGAGCAGGGCCTGAAGGAAGAGCGCGAAGGGTTCATGTACCTGGTCGGCACGCCGGAATCGCGCGCGCTGCGCCATGCGTTCTTCGGCGAGCGCGCCGCCAGCAAGATCCCGGACGTCCCCGGCGACACGCCGGTGCGCAAGGTCGAGAAGGTGGCCGTGATCGGCGCCGGCACGATGGGCGGCGGCATCACCATGAACTTCCTGAACGCCGGCATCCCCGTGACGATGCTGGAAACCAAGCAGGAAGCGCTGGACCGCGGCGTGGCCACGATCCGCAAGAACTACGAGAACAGCGCCAAGAAGGGCAAGCTGACGCAGGAAAAGGTCGAGCAGCGCATGGGCCTGCTGACCACCACGCTGTCCTATGACGACATCAAGGACGCCGACATGGTCATCGAGGCCGTGTTCGAGGAAATGGGCGTCAAGGAAATCGTCTTCAAGAAACTGGACGAAGTGATGAAGGACGGCGCCATCCTGGCGTCGAACACGTCGACGCTGGACGTCAACAAGATCGCGTCGTTCACCAAGCGTCCGCAGGACGTGGTGGGCATGCACTTCTTCAGCCCGGCCAACGTGATGAAGCTGCTGGAAGTGGTGCGCGGCGACAAGACCGGCAAGGACGTGCTGGCCACCGTGATGCAGATCGCCAAGAAGATCCGCAAGACGGCCGTGGTGTCGGGCGTCTGCGACGGCTTCATCGGCAACCGCATGATCGAGCAGTACAGCCGCCAGGCCGGCTACCTGCTGGACGAAGGCGCGCTGCCCGAGCAGGTGGACAAGGCCATCGAGAAGTTCGGCTTTGCCATGGGCCCGTTCCGCATGGGCGACCTGGCCGGCAACGACATCGGCTGGGCCATCCGCAAGCGCCGCGCCGTGGACAAGCCGGACATCCAGTACTCGAAGACCGCCGACAAGCTCTGCGAACTGGGCCGCTTTGGCCAGAAGACCGGCGCGGGCTGGTACGACTACAAGGCGGGCGACCGCAAGCCGTACCCGAACCAGCAGGTCAACGAGATGATCGTCGAGCATTCGAAGGAACTCGGTATCACGCGCCGCAAGATCTCCGACGAGGAAATCGTCGAGCGCCTGGTGTTCGCGCTGGTCAACGAGGGCGCCAAGATCCTGGAAGAGGGCATTGCCTCGAAGGCGTCGGACATCGACATGGTCTACCTGACCGGCTACGGCTTCCCGCTGTTCCGCGGCGGCCCGATGCTGTACGCGGACCAGGTGGGCCTGTTCAACGTCGCCCAGTCGATGAAGCGCTATGCCAAGGGCTACCACGGCGAAGCCTGGACCGTGGCACCGCTGCTGCAGAAGCTGGCCGACGAAGGCAAGGGCTTCAACGGCTGACCGGCCCGGACGGAAACGGACAGGGAGACCGCAACCATGGCCTACGGCGCGCAGGACTGCCTGCTGGTGATCGACGTGCAGAACGACTTCATGCCCGGGGGGCGCGCTGGCCGTGCCGCAGGGCGACGAGGTGGTGCCCGTCATCAACCGGCTGGCGCGGGCGTTCGAGCATGTGGTGCTGACGCAGGACTGGCATCCGGCCGGCCACGCGTCGTTTGCCACGTCGCACGCCGGCCATGCGCCGTTCCAGACCACCAGGCTTGCCTATGGCGAGCAGGTGCTGTGGCCCGACCACTGCGTGCAGGACACGCCGGGCGCGGCGCTGCATGCCGGGCTCGACGTGCCGCATGCGCGGCTGGTGATCCGCAAGGGCCACCAGGCCGGCGTGGACAGCTACAGCGCCTTCCTGGAAGCGGACCGCGCCACGCGCACCGGCCTGGCCGGCTACCTGCGCGAGCAGGGCGTGCGGCGCGTGGTCTGCGTGGGCCTGGCGACCGACTACTGCGTGGCCTGGAGCGCGCTCGATGCGCGCGCCGCCGGCTTCGAGGCGGTGGTCGTCGAGGATGCGTGCCGTGCCATCGACCTCGACGGGTCGCTGGCACGGGCGTGGCAGGACCTGGCCCAGGCCGGCGTCCAGCGCACGACGTCGCAGGCGTTGCTCGTCAGCACCAGCGGCCCGCACAACCCGTGGCTGCCCGAATCCTGATCCGCGACCCGTCCGCCCCGAGCGCTACCCAACACACCGAACATTCCTCCGCGGCAGGCGGAGACACCAAGATACCGAGGAGCAACACATGAACGAGGCAGTCATCGTATCCACGGCCCGCACCGGGCTGGCCAAGAGCTGGAAGGGCGCTTTCAACATGACCCATGGCGCCACGCTGGGCGGCCATGCGGTGCAGCATGCCATCGCGCGCGCCAAGATCGAGGCCGGCGAAGTGGAAGACGTGCTGATGGGCTGTGCCAACCCCGAAGGCGCCACCGGCGCCAACATCGCGCGCCAGATTGCCCTGCGCGCCGGTTGCCCGGTCACCGTGCCGGGTGCCACCGTCAACCGCTTCTGCTCGTCGGGCCTGCAGACCATCGCCATGGCCGCGCAGCGCGTGATCGCCGATGAAGGCGACATCTTCGTGGCGGGCGGCGTGGAGTCCATCTCGTGCGTCCAGCAGGAGATGAACCGCCACATGATCCAGGAAAGCTGGCTCAACAAGAACAAGCCGGAAATCTACTGGAGCATGCTGCAGACCGCCGAGAACGTGGCCAAGCGCTACAACATCTCGAAGGAGCGCCAGGACGAGTACGGCGTGCAGAGCCAGTTGCGCGCGGCCGCCGCCCTGGAAGCCGGCAAGTTCAAGGACGAGATCGTGCCGATGACGGTGCTCGCCGGCGTCGCCGACAAGGCCACCGGCCAGTTGATGACCAGGGAAGTGACGATCGATGCCGACGAGGGCATCCGCGCCGACACCACGCTGGAAGGCGTGTCGAAGATCCGCACCGCCATGCCCGGCGGCGTGATCACGGCCGGCAATGCGTCGCAGTTCTCGGACGGCGCGTCGGCAGCCGTGGTCATGAACGCCCGCGTGGCGGCCGCCAAGGGCCTGCAGCCGCTGGGCGTGTTCCGCGGCTTTGCCGTGGCCGGCTGCGAGCCTGACGAAATGGGCATCGGCCCGGTGTTCGCGGTGCCCAAGCTGCTCAAGAAGACCGGCCTGAAGGTCGAGGACATCGGCCTGTGGGAGCTGAACGAGGCGTTTGCCGTGCAGGTGCTGTACTGCGCCGACAAGCTCGGCATCCCGATGGACCGCCTCAACGTCAATGGCGGAGCCATCGCGGTGGGCCACCCGTACGGCGTGTCGGGCGCCCGCCTGGTCGGCCACGCGCTGATCGAAGGCAAGCGCCGCGGCGTCAAGTACGTCGTGGTGACGATGTGCATCGGCGGCGGCCAGGGCGCCGCCGGGCTGTTCGAGGTGCTGTAAGGCGCGTCGTTCGGCCGATGTTTTCCCCTCTCCCTGTGGGAGAGGGGCCGGGGTAGAGGGCGGGGCGGCTCCATCACGCGACCTGTCGTGTCCTGAGCCGCTTGCCCTCTCCCCCAACCCCCCTCTCGCTCCCGGGAGAGGGGAGCAACAACCTTCCCCATCGACTTCCAGTCGTCTCAGCCCGGAGCCCCGCATTCCATGTCGCTGATTCTTTCCCGTCGTGATCTCAACTTCGTGCTGTACGAATGGCTCCAGGCCGAGACACTGACCCAGATTCCCCGTTTTGCCGACCATTCGCGCGAGACCTTCGACGCCGCGATGGATACCTGCGAGAAGATCGCCACGGACCTGTTCGCGCCGCACAACAAGAAGAGCGACGCCAACGAACCGCACTTCGATGGCGAGACGGTCACCATCATCCCCGAGGTCAAGGCCGCGCTGAAGGCGTTCTGCGAGGCCGGCCTGATGGCCGCCGGCCAGGATTACGCGTACGGCGGCATGCAACTGCCGGTCACGCTGGAGAAGGCGGCGTTCGCGTGGTTCAAGGCCGCCAACGTCGGCACGAGTTCGTACCCGTTCCTGACCATCGGCAACGCCAACCTGCTGCTGACGCACGGCACGCCGGCCCAGATCGACACGTTCGTGCGGCCGGAGCTGGAAGGGCGCTTCTTCGGCACGATGTGCCTGTCCGAGCCGCAGGCCGGATCGTCGCTGTCCGACGTGGCCACGCGCGCCGACTACGAGGGCGAATCGCCGCTAGGCCAGCAGTACCGGCTGCGCGGCAACAAGATGTGGATTTCCGCCGGCGAGCACGAACTGTCGGACAACATCGTCCACCTGGTGCTGGCCAAGATCCCGGGGCCGGACGGCAAGCTGATTCCCGGCGTCAAGGGCATCTCGCTGTTCATCGTCCCGAAGTACCTGGTCAACGAGGATGGCTCGCTGGGCGAGCATAACGACGTGGTGCTGGCCGGCCTGAACCACAAGATGGGCTATCGCGGCACCACCAACTGCCTGCTGAACTTTGGCGAAGGCATGAAGTACCGGCCCGGCGGCAAGGCCGGCGCCATCGGCTACCTGGTGGGCGAGCCGCACAAGGGCCTGGCCTGCATGTTCCACATGATGAACGAGGCGCGCATCGGCGTGGGCCTGGGCGCGGTGGCGCTGGGCTACACGGGCTACCTGCACGCTCTGGACTACGCGCGCAACCGTCCGCAGGGCCGGCCGGTGGGGCCGCAGGGCAAGGACCCCGCCAGCCCGCAGGTGAGGCTCGTCGAACATGCCGACGTGCGCCGCATGCTGCTGGCGCAGAAGAGCTACGTCGAAGGCGGCCTGGCGCTGAACCTGTACTGCGCGCGCCTGGTGGACGACGAACATGCCGCCCGCGCGGCCGGCGACGCGGCCACGCAGCGCGACCTGTCGCTGTTGCTGGACATCCTGACCCCGATCGCCAAGAGCTGGCCGTCGCAATGGTGCCTGGAGGCCAACAGCCTGGCGATCCAGGTGCACGGCGGCTACGGCTACACGCGCGAATACAACGTCGAGCAGTTCTACCGCGACAACCGCCTGAACCCGATCCACGAAGGCACGCACGGCATCCAGGGGCTGGACCTGCTGGGCCGCAAGGTCGTGATGCAGGACGGCGCGGCGTTCCAGTTGCTCGGTCAGCGCGTGCAGGCCACCTGCGCGCGCGCGGCCGGCAGCGGCGACGCCACGCTGGGCGAGCAGGCCGCCGCGCTGGGCAAGGCCGCCGCGCGGCTGGCCGAGGTCACGCGCACGCTGTGGGCGGCCGGCGATCCGAACGTGACGCTGGCCAATGCATCGGTCTATCTCGAAGCGTTCGGCCACGTGGTGGTGGCGTGGATCTGGCTCGAACAGGCCCTGGTGGCCCGGCAGGCGCTGGACGGCGCCGCGGGCGAGGAAGCCGACTTCTATCGCGGCAAGCTGGCCGCGGCGGCGTACTTCTTCCGGTTCGAGCTGCCGAAGGTCTACCCGCAGCTCGACCTGCTGGCGTCGCTGGACCGCACCACGCTCGACATGCAGGACAGCTGGTTCTGAGCCGCCAACCGCGCCGGAACGCTGACAAGTACACGAGTACACGCGTACACAAGGAGACATACATGAAGACCATCGGGCAACTGTTCGATCTGAAGGGCCGCACGGCGCTGATCACGGGCGGCTCGCGCGGCCTGGGGCTGCAGATTGCCGAGGCGCTGGGCGAGCAGGGCGCGCGGCTGGTGCTGTCGGCGCGCAAGGCCGACGAGCTGGCTTCGGCCCAGGCGCACCTCAAGGCGTGCGGCATCGAGGCCGACTGGATTGCCGCCGACGCGGCGCGCGACGACGAGATCGCCCGCCTGGCCGACGCGGCGCTGGCCCGGCTTGGCCATGTCGACATCCTGGTCAACAACGCCGGCGCCACCTGGGGCGCACCGGCCGAGGACCACCCGGTGGAGGCGTGGGACAAGGTGATGAACCTGAACATCCGCGGGCTGTTCCTGCTGTCGCAGCGGATCGGCAAGCTGTCGATGATCCCGCGCCGCCACGGCCGCATCATCAACGTGGCGTCGATCGCCGGGCTGGCCGGCAACCCGCCGGGGACGATGGAGACCATCGCCTACAACACGTCCAAGGGCGCCGTGGTCAACTTCACGCGCACGCTGGCGGCCGAATGGGGCGAGCACAACATCACGGTCAACGCGCTGGCGCCGGGGTTCTTCCCGTCCAAGATGACCAAGGGCTCGCTGGAGCGGCTGGGCGTGGACAAGATGTGCGAAGGCGTGCCGTTGCGCCGGCTGGGCGACGACGAAGACCTGAAGGGCGCCGCGCTGCTGTTCGCGTCGGACGCCGGCAAGCACATCACGGGTCAGGTGCTGGCGGTGGATGGCGGGGTGAGCGCGGTCTAGTCCATCGGCGCATAATCACGCCACGCATTTCCACCCGCCCCCAACATGACCCAGCGCCCCCTCAACATTCCGTTCCTGGCCGATCTCGGCGTGCTCTGCAACTACATGGAGGGCGGCCGCAGCGAGATCGAGCTCGACCTGCAGCAGCGCCACCAGAATAGCTGGGACATGGCCCACGGCGGCGTCATCATGACGCTGCTGGACGTGGCCATGGCCATCGCCGGCCGTTCGGCCGACACCGACGGCCGCGGCGTGGTCACCATCGAGATGAAGACCAGTTTCATGGCGCCCGGGCGCGGCAAGTTGACCGCGCGCGGCCAGACCGTGCACCGGACGTCGACGATGGTGTTCTGCGAAGGCGAGATCGTCGACGCCGACGGCAAGATCGTGTCCAGGGCGTCCGGCACGTTCAAGTACATCAAGCGGATGCCGCCCAAACGGGACACCGGCGCGGCCGATTCCGGCGCCGACGGCTGATCCCGTCGCGCCAGCCATCCTCCTTTCACCCTCTATCCCCGAAGCGAAGGAAACGATCATGTCGAAGCAAACCTACAAGCGCATCGTCCTGGCCTCGCGCCCCACGGCGGCCGTCACGCCGGACAACTTCCGTCTGGAGGAAGTGCCCGTGCCGGAGCTGGCCGACGGCCAGGTGCTGGTGCGCAACCATTTCCTGTCCCTGGACCCGTACATGCGCGGCCGCATGAGCGAAGGCAAGTCGTACGCCGACCCGCAGCCGCTGGGCGAGGTGATGATCGGCGGCACCGTGGGCGAGGTCGTCGCCAGCAAGAACCCGAAGTGGAACGTTGGCGACAAGGTCGTCGGCATGTTCGGCTGGCAGGAAATGGGCATCACCGACGGCGGCGGCATGCAGAAGGTGGACACGACCCACATCCCGCTGTCGGCCTACCTGGGCTCGGTGGGCATGCCCGGCGTGACCGCCTGGTACGGCCTGAACAAGATCATCGGGCCGAAGGCGGGCGAGACCATCGTCGTCAGCGCCGCGTCGGGCGCGGTGGGCAGCGTGGTCGGCCAACTGGCCAAGCTGGCCGGCTGCCATGTGGTGGGCGTGGCCGGCGGCAAGGAAAAGTGCGACTACGTGACCGGCGAGCTGGGCTTTGACGCCTGCGTCGACTACAAGGTCGCCAAGGACGCCAAGGAACTCTACGCGATGGTCAAGGCCGTGACGCCGAACGGCATCGACGGCTATTTCGAGAACGTGGGCGGCGACATCCTGGACGTGGTGCTGGCCCGCCTGAACCCGTTCGCCCGCATCGCCGTCTGCGGCCTGATCGCCGGCTACGACGGCCAGGACATGCCGCTGCGCAACCCGCGCGCCATCCTGGTGTCGCGCTGCCGGATCGAGGGCTTCATCGTGTCCGAGCACATGGACGTCTGGCCGCAGGCGCTCAAGGAGCTGGGCGGCTACGTGGCGCAGGGCAAGCTGAAGTTCCGCGAGAGCATCGCCGAGGGCCTGGCCAGCGCGCCGGAAGCCTTCATGGGCCTGCTCAAGGGCAAGAACTTCGGCAAGCAGCTCGTCAAGCTGGCCTGACCGGCGCCCCATCCCCACAAAAGCACAGGAGACCGCCCATGAACGCCCCGCAAACCGCTGTCGACAAGGACGAGATGGCCGCTGGCCTGTCCGAGGAGATCAAGGCCCGTTACCGCGTGCTGCCGCGCCCGTCCCGGTTCGACACGCCGGCGCAGGAGCGGCTGCACCGCAAGCAGCGGCTGGCGGCGGCGTTCCGGCTGTTCTCCAAGTTCGGGTTCGACGAGGGCGTGGCCGGCCACATCACGGCCCGCGACCCCGAGTTCACGGACACGTTCTGGGTCAATCCGTTCGGCGTGCATTTCAGCCAGGTGAACGTGTCGAACCTGATCCGCTGCGACCACCATGGCAACGTGGTGGAGGGCGACTATCCGGTCAACGCGGCCGCCTTTGCCATCCACTCGCGCATCCACCAGACGCGCGAGGACGCCGTGGCCGCCGCGCATTCGCACAGCACCTACGGGCGGGCGTGGTCCACGCTGGGCCGCAAGCTCGACCCGCTGACGCAGGACGTCTGCGCGTTCTACAACGACCATGCGCTGTACGATGACTTTGGCGGGGTGGTGGTGGAGCTGGACGAGGGCCAGCGCATTGCCAACGCGCTGGGGCCGAACAAGGCGGCCATCCTGCAGAACCACGGCCTGCTGACCGTCGGCAAGACCGTGGACGAGGCCGCGTGGTGGTTCATCACGATGGAGCGGTCGTGCCAGGTGCAGATCCTGGCCGAATCGGCGGCGGCGCGTACCGGCCAGGCGCCGAAGCTGATCAGCGACGCCGCGGCGCGCCAGTCGTACTCGATCGTCGGCACGGCCCAGGCCGGGTGGTTCCAGTTCCAGCCGCTCTACGCCCGCATCGTGAAAGAACAGCCGGATCTGCTCGATTAAGACGGGGTCGATCGACCTCGAACCGCTGGAAAGGCCAAGATGCCCGACATCATCCTTCATCAATACGCAACCTCGCCGTTCTCGGAGAAAGTCCGGCTCGTGCTGGGCGCCAAGGGCTTGTCCTGGTGCGCGGTGGAAATCCCGCCGATCATGCCCAAGCCCGACGTGACGGCCCTGACCGGCGGCTACCGCCGCACGCCGGTGATGCAGATCGGCGCCGACATCTACTGCGATACCGCGCTGATCTGCGCCGTACTGGACCGGATGGCGCCGAACCCGCCGCTGTATCCCGCCTTCCAGGCGGCCCAGTCGCGGATCATGGCCGCGTGGCTGGACAGCGCACTGTTCACGGCCGCCGTCACCTACGCCATGCAGCCCGCGGGCGTGCAGTCGATGCTGGCGCACCTGTCGCCGGCGCAGGTACAGGCGTTCATGGCCGACCGCAAGGCCATGCGCGGCGACACCAACGCGCTGCGCATGCCGCTGCCCGAGGCCGCCGCCATGCTGCACGAAACGCTCGGGTCGCTGCAGCAGCAGTTCGCGGCGGGCGTGCAGCACGTGGCCGGCCCGGAGCTGTCGATTGCCGATTTCTCGCTGTTCCACTGCCTCTGGTTCGTCCGCCGCGCCACGGCGCTGGCGGCGCTGCTGGACGGCTATCCGCTGGTCAAGACGTGGTATGCGCGCATGCAGGCGTACGGGCACGGCAAGCTGCGCGTGATCCCGTCCGAATCGGCGCTGGCCGACGCCTACGACCACGATCCGCTGCCGCATGACCCGACGATCATTCCCGGCGCCGGCTTTGCCGCCGGCGACGCGGTGACCGTCACGCCCACCGACTACGCCAAGGACCCGGTGTCCGGCCTGCTGCTGACGCTGACCGAGCACGTGGTGACGATCCGCCGCCAGGACGCCCGCGGCGGCGCCGTCAACGTCCATTTCCCGCGCCAGAACTACCACGTGCAGGCGGCCGGCTGACTGCCTGTGCGGTGAGCCAACGGTGTTTCCCCTCTCCCGCCAGCGGGAGAGGGGCCAGGGAGAGGGCAGGCGGGTCAAATTCAGACAGGTCGCTGATGGATCGGCCGAGCCCTCTCCCCCAACCCCTCTCCCGCGTGCGGGAGAGGGGAGCAAAGACCAAAGACCAAAGACCATAGACAACATCGAGGAGACACCCATGAAGCAATTCGAGAACAAGGTTGCCGTGATTACCGGCGGGGCGTCGGGATTCGGCAAGGAGTTTGCGCGGATGGGCGCGCAGATGGGCATGCGGCTGGTGCTGGCCGACGTCCAGGAAGACGCGCTAGACGCCACCGTGGCCGAGTTCAAGGGCCAGGGCGCCCAGGTCATCGGCCTGCGCACCGACGTGTCGAAGGCCGAAGAGGTACAGGCGCTGGCTGACGCGGCGATGACCGCGTTTGGCGAGGTCAACCTGGTGTTCAACAATGCCGGCGTCGGCGCGGGCGGCTTTGTCTGGGAAAACACCGAGAAGGACTGGGAATGGGTGCTCGGGGTCAACCTGTACGGGGTGATCCACGGCGTACGCATCTTCACGCCGCTGATGCTGGACGCCGCCAGGAAGGACCCGTCCTTCCAGGGCCACATCGTCAACACCGCGTCGATGGCCGGGCTGCTGAACCCGCCGGCGATGGGCGTCTACAACGTGTCCAAGCACGCCGTGGTGTCGCTGACCGAGACGCTGTACCACGACCTGGGCCTGGTCACCGAACAGGTGCGCTGTTCGGTACTGTGCCCGTACTTCGTGCCAACCGGCATCAGCCAGTCGCACCGCAACCGGCCCGCAGGGCTGGCCAACGAGGCGCCGCCCACGCGCTCGCAGATGGTGTCGCAGGCGTTGTCGGACAAGGCGGTCAGCTCGGGCAAGGTCACCGCCGCCGACGTGGCGCGGCTGACATTCGACGCCATCCGCGACGAAAGCTTCTATATTTATTCGCACCCGCAGGCCCTGGCGACGGTGCAGTCCCGCATGGAACACATCGTCCGCCAGCAGAACCCCGGCGATGCGTTTGGCGACAAGCCCGAGGTGCGCGCCGGCCTGGTGGCCGCGCTGCGCGGCTGACCTGGCCACATTCTTGCATCGTCGAACGGGAGACCAGTGATGGCAGAGATGGCCAGGGAGACCATGATGACCGCACCCGCCGTGATTCACCACCTGCAGTTCGCCAACCTGCCCAACGGCACGCGGCTGCATTACGGCAGCGCGGGCGAGCAGGGCAAGCCGCTGATCCTGTTCGTGCACGGCTTTCCGGAGTTCTGGTACGCCTGGGAGCGCCAGCTTGCCGATTTCGGCCAGACCCACTTCGCGGTGGCACCCGACCTGCGCGGCTTCAACCTGTCGAGCAAGCCGGCCAGCCCGGATGCCTACAAGCCGAAGCTGCTGGTCGAGGACCTGGTGCAGTTCATCCGCGTGCTCGGCTACGAACGCTGCGTGATCGTGGCGCACGACTGGGGCGGCGCCGTCTGCTGGAACCTGGCCGCGCAGCGGCCCGACCTGGTGGAGCGGCTGGTCATCATCAACTCGCCCCACCCGTACCTGTTCGCCCGCGCGCTGTCGGCCGACCCGGCGCAGCAGCAGGCGTCGGCCTACATGAACTGGCTGCGCAAGCCCGGCGCCGAGCAGGCGCTGGCCGCCAACGACTTCGCGCTGCTGGAAAAGATGCTGACTGGCGAAGCCGGCGCGCTGCCGGCCTGGTTCACCGGCGAGACGCGCAGCCGCTATCACGGCGCGTGGTCGGAACCGGGCGACGACGGCTCGCATCCGCTGACCGGCGGCGTGAACTACTACCGGGCCACGCCGATGCACCCGCCGGCCCAGGGCGAGACCGCGCCGGACATTTCTCGGCTGGACCCGGCCATGTTCGTCGTGCGCGTTCCCACGCTCGTGATCTGGGGCGAGAACGACCGCGCGCTGCCCAAGACGCTGGTCGACGGGCTGGGCGACTTCGTGCCCGACCTGCGGCTGGAGCGCATTCCCGAAGGCACGCACTGGATCATCCACGAGCAACCCGAACGGGTGAACCTGCTGATCCGCAGCGCGCTGCCCTGAGCGCTGCCAGCCCGGCCGACCGGGCAGGGCGGCTCAGGCCAGCCGCTGCCGGTAGAGCCGGTAGTTCTCGTCGTCGTAGCAGACGAACGTCACCTGCTCGATGCTGGGCGCGCGGGCCAGCGCCTCGCGCACGGCGCCGATGGCGATGTCCACCGCCCGCTCGCGCGGAAACCCATAGATGCCGGTGCTGATGTTCGGAAACGCCACGGTGCGCAGGTTGTGCTCCGCGGCCAGCCGGATGCTGTTGCGGTAGGCGCCGGCCAGCAGCGCGTCCTCGTTCTGGCTGCCGCCGTGCCAGACCGGCCCCACGGCATGAATCACGTACGGCGCGGGCAGCAGGCCCCCCGTGGTGATGACCGCCTCGCCGGCCGGGCAGCCGCCCTGTGCGTCGCGGATGGCCCGGCACGCGGCCATGATGGCCGGCCCGCCCGCGCCATGGATCGCGCCGTCCACGCCGCCGCCGCCCAGCAGCCCGCTGTTGGCGGCATTGACGATGGCATCAACCTCCATCCGCGTGATATCCCCGTGCACAACCTGCAAGTGTTCGCCTGTCATGGTGTCTCCTGGTTCGATGGGGCTGCCGGTGCCGCGGGCGTCATGCCCGGCGCGGCACCCCTCCAGCATAGGCGGCAAACGTGCTGCTGGCAGCATGGCCGGTGATCGCGCAAAAGGTGCAGCAAAGGCAATGTCGAGGGTTATTTCGGACTGCCGGGCGGGTCAAACGCTGGCAATATACGGAAATCGAACGACCGTTCACAATTCGAACCTCCGTCACCCGAACGCCCCCGGTCGGGGCTGGTCTACACTGACCGACCGCCCGACACCGCCTGTCACCATGTCCGCCCAGCCCGCCCCGTCCGTTCCCGGCCTGCCTGCCCAGCCGCTCGACCCCCAGGTCGCGCAGTTGCTGGAGCTGATTGCGCGCGCCAGGCGTCCGGCCATCCATACGATGGACCCGGCCGACGCCAAGATCGGCTACGAGAAAAGCGCGCCGATCCTGGATCTGTCGCCGGCCCCGGTGCACGGCGTGGAGGATTTCACGGTGCCGGCGCGCGACGGGTTTGCCATTCCGGTGCGGCTGTACGCGCCGCGCGAGGCCAGCTGGGCCGATCCGCTGCCGCTGCTGGTCTATTTCCATGGCGGCGGTTTCACGGTCGGCAGCGTCAACTCGCACGATTCGCTGTGCCGCGTGTTCTGCAACGGCGCGGACTGCCTGGTGCTGTCGGTGGACTACCGGCTCGGCCCGGACTGGAAATTCCCGACCGCCGCCAACGATGCATTCGACGTGCTGCACTGGGTGTTCGCCGAAGCGGCCCGCCTGGGCGCCGACCCGGCGCGCATCGCCCTGGGCGGCGACAGCGCCGGCGGCACGCTGGCCGCGGCCTGCGCCATCGAGGCCCGCGATACCGGCCTGGCGCCGGTGCTGCAGATGCTGGTCTATCCGGGCACCAGCGCGCGGCAGGACACGCCTTCGCACCGCGCGCTGGCCGACGGCTACCTGCTGACGGCCGACATGATCCAATGGTTCTTCGCGCAGTACCTGGACCGCGACGCCAGCCGCGACGACTGGCGCTTTGCGCCGCTCGATGGCGGCGGGCAGGGGGCCGACGTGCGCGGCGTCTGCCCGGCCTGGATAGCCGTGGCCGGCTACGACCCGCTGCACGACGAGGGCGTGGCCTACGCGGCCAAGCTCCGGGCGGCGGGCGTTGTGGCAACGCTGGCCGACTATCCGACGATGATTCACGATTTCTTCAAGCTCGGGCGCTTCATCCACGCGGTGGCCGGCGCCCATGCCGACGCCGTGGCCGCCCTGCGGCAAGCCTTTGGGGCGGCGCCCGGGACGTAGCACGACGCATTCCGGCCCGACCCCCCACCAGAACCGGGGGCGGGCCAGCACCTGTTTCACGCTTTATCGAAGTCGCAACAGTGCATTTTTGCAGCAGAAGGAGACACTACTCATGCAACGCCGCCACTTTATGGCCCAGGTGGGCCTGCTCGCCGCTTCGGCCGCTGTCGGACTGGCCGCCATGCCGGCCCACGCCCAGGCGGACAAGTTTCCGAACCGCCCGATCCGCCTCGTGATCGGCTACACCGCCGGCGGTTCCACCGACATCCCGTTCCGCGTGCTCGCGGAAAACGCCTCGAAGATCCTGGGCCAGCCCGTGATCGTCGAGAACAAGCCCGGCGCCGGCGGCGTGCTGCCCGCGCAGATGATGCAGTCCACCGCGCCGGACGGCTACACGCTGGCCCAGGTGGCCATGCCCGTCTACCGCCTGCCGTACACCACCAAGATCAACTGGGACCCGGTCAAGGACCTGAGCTACGTCATCAACCTGGCCGGCTACTCGTTCGGCCTGGTCGTGCCGGCCGATTCGCCGATCAAGACGATGCAGGAGTACATCGCCTACGCCAAGGCCAACCCGGGCAAGCTCACCTACGGCTCGCCGGGGTCGATGACCACGCTGCACCTGACCATGGAAGACCTGGCCATGCGCCAGGGCGTGCAGTTCTCGCACATCCCGTACAAGGGCAATTCGGAATCGATGCAGGCGCTGCTGGGCGGCCACGTGATGTCGGTGGCCGACACGCCGGCCTGGGCCCAGTACGTGGAGCAGGGCAAGCTGCGCCTGCTGTCGACGTGGGGCGACAAGCGCTCGGCCCGCTTCCCGAACGTGCCGACGCTCAAGGAACTGGGCATGGGCATCGTGCAGACGTCGCCGTTCGGCCTGGTGGCGCCCAAGGGCACGGACCCGGCCATCGTCAAGAAGCTGCATGACGCGTTCAAGCAGGCCATGGAGATGCCGAACTACCGCGAGTCGCTGGCCAAGTTCGACATGGAGCCGTACTACATGGGCAGCGCCCAGTACGCCGCGTTTGCCGCCGACACGGTCAAGCGCGAGCGGGCAATCATCGAAAAGCTGGGGCTGGCCAAGCCGCAGTAAGCCGCAATGAACCGGCGGGGCGTTCCACGGAGCGCCCCGTTTTGCTTTTGGGGAGCCGCATGGCAAAAGAGGATTTCCGCCACAGCATGCCGCTGCGCGTGCGCTGGGCCGAAGTGGACCCGCAGTCGATCGTCTTCAACGCCCACTACCTGACGTATTGCGACATCTGCGTGACCGAATACTGGCGCGCGGTGGGCATCCGCTATCCCGAGGACGTGCTGCACGCCCACGGCGTGGACATCTTCGTGGTCAAGTCGACGCTGGAATACCACGCGTCGGCCCGCTTCGACGACATGCTCGACATCCGCGGCCGCATGGCACGCCTGGGCCGCTCCAGCATGCTGTTCCGCGTGGAGATGTATCGCGGCGAGGAACACCTGATTACCGGCGAGATCGTCTATGTGTGCGCCGACCCGAAGACCCAGAAGTCGGCGGCAATCCCGGCACAGGTGCGGGAGACGATCGGGGCGTGGGAGGTGGTGAAGCCGGGGGGGTGATTGGGGGTGATTGGATGGGCGTGGTGGGGGGCGGGGCGCTGGCCCTCTCCCCCGGCCCCTCTCCCACAACGCGGGAGAGGGGAGACCACCACGGGCATTTCGACGGCTGTCGGGGTGCTCCCCTCTCCCGCATGGCGGGAGAGGGGTCGGGGGAGAGGGCAAGCCTTTCCCCCGCCGACGCCCTTCAATCAAACCACAACCCCCGCATCCTCCGCATACCCCCGCACCACGTCGTCGAAGCTCGCGTCGCCGACGAAGCCCAGTTCCAGGGCGCGGGTGGTGTCCCACGCGGCCGGCCACGTGCCGACGATCTTCTCGATGCGTTCTTCGCGCTGCCACGTCACGCGGTCGGCCACGGCGTCGCCGGCCACGCGGCGCAGCGCGTCGACCATCTGGGCGGCCGTCACCGACAGCCCCGGCAGGTTGACCACGCGGCGGTTGCCAAAGCGGGCGCCGTCCAGTTCGATGCCGTTGACCAGCGCCTGGATGGCACCGCGCGGCGACAGCAGCCACAGCGCGGTGTCCGGCGGCACCGGGCAGTTGGCGGCCACGCCGGCCAGCGGCTCGCGGATGATGCCGCTGGCGAACGACGATGCCGCCGCGTTCGGCTTGCCCGGCCGCACGCTGATGGTCGGCAGCCGCAGCACGCGGCCATCGACAAAGCCCTTGCGGCTGTAGTCGGACAGCAGCAGCTCGCCGATGGCCTTCTGCGCGCCGTACGACGACTGCGGGTTCAGCGCCGTGTCGTCCTGCACCACGGCCGGCAGCTTGCCGCCGTACACCGCCACCGAACTCGTGAACACCACGCGCGGCACGTGGCCGAGCTGGCGGCACGTTTCCAGCAGCGCGCGCGAGGCGTCCAGGTTCACGCGCATGCCCAGGTCGAAATCGGCCTCGGCCTGCCCGCTGACCACGGCGGCCAGGTGGAAGATCGCGCCGGTGTCGCGGTCGATGGCCTGCGCCAGCACGGCGGGGTCCGACAGGTCGCCGGTCACCACGCGCACGCGGGCATCGTCGATCTGCGGCGCCACCACGTCCAGCAGCGTCAGGCGGTCGATGGAGACGGCGCGGCCGTCCAGGTTCAGGCTGCCGCGCTTGAGCAGCAGGCGGGCCAGCTGCAGGCCCAGGAAACCGGCGCCGCCGGTGATCAGTACGTTCATGGTGCGGACAATCCTCGGTTATCGCTTCAGGTACGGCTTGAGCCAGCCCAGCCCGGCCGACGTGCCGGCGCGCGGCCGGTACTCGCAGCCGATCCAGCCGGTGTAGCCCAGGCGGTCGATCACGTCGAACAGGTACGGGTAGTTCAGCTCGCCCACGTCCGGCTCGTGGCGCTCGGGCACGCCGGCAATCTGGATATGGCCGATGCCGGCAAAGTCGCGCTCCAGCTTCCTGGCGATGTCGCCCTCGACGATCTGGCAGTGGTAGCAGTCGAACTGCACCTTCAGGTTGGCGGCGCCCACCTGCTGGCAGATGGCCTGGCCGTCGTCCTGCCGGTTCAGGAAGTAGCCGGGCATGTCGCGCGCGTTGATCGGCTCGATCAGCACGGTCATCCCGTGCGCGGCGGCCGACGCAGCCGCGTAGGCCAGGTTCTCCAGGTAGACCGCGCGGCAGCGGGCGCGGTCGGCGTCCGCCGGCACGATGCCGGCCATCACGTGGACGCGGTCGTTGCCGATGACCGCCGCATACTCCAGCGCGCGGGCAAACGCGGTGCGGAACTCGGCCTCGCGGCCCGGCAGCGCGGCCATGCCGCGTTCGCCGGCGGCCCAGTCGCCCGGCGGCGCGTTGAACAGGGCCTGCGTCAGGCCGTGGTCGTCGAGCCGCTTGCGGATCTCGGCGGCCGGATGGTCGTACGGGAACAGGTACTCCACGGCCTGGAAGCCGTCCTTTGCCGCGGCGGCAAAGCGGTCCAGGAAGTCGTGCTCCGTGTACATCATCGAGAGGTTCGCGGCAAAGCGCGGCATGTCAGGTCTCCTTGGACGACAGGTTCGACAGGTTCGATATCAACGGTTGACCAGCTTCGCCGGCGTCAGCCAGACCAGCAGCGCGCCCACCACCAGGATGGCCGACAGCACGTACATCGGCAGCTGCGTGCTCTGCGTCAGGTCCTTGAGCGCGCCCACCATGTACGGCGACACAAAGCCGGCCAGGTTGCCCACCGAGTTGACCACGGCGATGCCCGACGCGGCGGCGATGCCGCTCAGGAACGCGGTCGGCAGCGACCAGAACAGCGGCGCGCAGGTCAGCACCCCGGCGGCGGCCAGCGACAGCGCCGCGATGGCCACCGTCGTATTGTGGGTGAACGATGCCGCAATCGCAAAGCCCGTGGCGCCCATCAGCGCCGGCACGATCAGGTGCCAGCGGCGCTCGCGCCGGGCGTCGGCGCTGTGGCCCAGGATGTTCATGACCACGATGGCGCACAGGAACGGAATGGCCGACAGCAGCCCGATGTTGAGGTTGCCGGTCACGCCGCTGGCCTTGACCAGCGTCGGCATCCAGAACGTCAGCGCGTACTGGCCGGTCACGAAGCAGAAGTAGATCAGGCACATCCACCAGACGCGGCGGTCGCTGAACACGGCGCCCAGCGAGTGCACGTTGCGCTGGCCGCCCGTGGTGGCCGCGGCGGACGCCGCGCGCTCGTCGTCCTCGATGTTGCGCTTGAGCACGCGCTTTTCGTCGGCGCTGAGCCATGGGGCCTTGTCGATGCCGTCGCGCAGCACAAAGACCGTCACGATGCCGATCACGAACGCGGGCAGCGCCTCGATGAAGAACATCCACTGCCAGCCGGCCCAGCCGTGCGTGTCGTGGAAGGCGTCCATGATCCAGCCCGACAGCGGGTTGCCGAACATGCCGGCCACCGGGATGCCCGACATGAACAGCGCGATCATCTTGGCGCGCCGGTGCGACGGGTACCAGTACGTCAGGTACAGGATCACGCCCGGATAGAAGCCGGCCTCGGCCAGGCCCAGCAGGAAGCGCATCACGTAGAACTGCGTCGGCGTCTGCACGAACACGAACGCGGCCGAGATGATGCCCCAGGTGATCATGATCCGCGCGATCCAGACCCGCGCGCCGATCTTGTGCATCAGCAGGTTGCTGGGCACCTCGAACAGGAAGTAGCCGATGAAGAACAGGCCGGCGCCCAGGCCGAACACGGTCTCCGAGAACTGCAGGTCCTGCGCCATCTGCAGCTTGGCAAAGCCGACGTTGACGCGGTCGAGATAGGCGATCACGTAGCACAGCATCAGGAACGGCATGATGCGCCAGAACACCTTGTTGTAGGCGCGTTTTTCAACGGCCTGGTCGGCGTCTAGCCGGCCGTCGGCGGCAGGGGTCCCCACCGCGGGGTTGGATGCGGTCATTTTGAAAAGTCTCCTTGATGGAACCGGCTGGGGGTGGTCTCCCGCTCCCGCTGGGCGGGACCGGGCCGGGGAGAGGGCAGGGCGTTGTTATGGGTCGTCGCCCGGTCCGGGCGCTGGCCTTCTCCCCCGGCCCCGCCGCCGCGCGCGGCAGCGGGGCGCAAAACTATGGGTGTGGCGTGGACGGACCTACCGGCCTACCACTTCGCGCCGAACGTGTCGCGCAGCTCCGCCAGCGCGGTTTCGTCCAGCGCCCCGGGCTTGTCGCGCAGCATCATCCAGAGCCGGGCGGTCTCTTCCAGCTCCTCCAGCGCCCATGCCGCGCGCGACACGCTGTCTTCCCACACCACCGGCCCCAGCCGCGCCAGCAGCACGCCGCGCACGGCGTTGGCCAGCTCGGCCACGCGCGCGGCCACGGCCGGGTCGCCGGGGCGGTGGTAGGGGATCAGCGGGATATGGCCGACCTTCATCACGTAGTACGGCGTGATGGGCGGCAGCACGTCGTCGGGCTGCCAGACGCCGGCCAGCGTCAGCGCGACCAGGTGCGTCGAATGCGCGTGGACCACGCCGTGCGCGTTCGGGTTGTTGTCGTAGACGCAGCGATGCAGCGTCAGCGTCTTCGACGGCTTGTCGCCAGACACCCACGTGCCGTCCGTGGCCACCTTGGCCACGCGCGCCGGGTCCAGCGTGCCCAGGCACGCATCGGTCGGCGTGATCAGCCAGCCGTCGTCCAGCCGGGCGCTGATGTTGCCGGCCGTGCCGACCGTGTAGCCACGCTGGTACAGGCTGGCGCCGACCTGGCAGATTTCCTCGCGCAGTGCGCTTTCCCGGCTCGATGTCATGCCGCCGCTCCCAGCGCCCGCAGCGCCTCGTCGAAGAAGTCCTCGCCGCCGAAGTTGCCCGATTTCAGGGCCAGCGCCAGCGGCGCGTCGTCCAGCGTGACCGTGGCCGGCACGCCGGGGGCAATCTGGCGGCCGATGCGCAGCGACTGCACGCCCAGCGCCTGGACCACCGCGCCCGACGTCTCGCCGCCCGCCACCACAAAGCGTCGCGTGCCGCGCGCCTTCAGCCCGGCCGCGATGCTGGCCAGCGCGTGCTCCACCAGCTCGCCGGCGCGCGCCACGCCCAGTTCGGCCTGCACGGCCTTGACCTCGTCGGCCTGCGCGGTGGCGTAGATCAACACCGGGTCGTCGTGCTGCGCGGCCAGGGCCAGCGCCTCGTCCACCACGCCGTCCTGGCGGGCCAGCCGCAGCGGATCGATCCGCATGGCCGGGCGGCCCTGGGCGATCCAGCGCGCCACCTGGCCGTTCGTCGCGCGTGACGCGCTGCCGGCCAGCACCACGCCCGGCCCGGCCACGGCCGGCACCTCGGCCGCGTTGTCGCGCACCGGCAGCAACCCGGCGCGGCGGAAGTTCTCGGGCAGGCCCAGCGCAATGCCCGAGCCGCCCGTGATCAGCGGCAGCGCGGCGCAGCCTTCGCCCAGCGCCAGCAGGTCGGCGTCGGAAATCGCATCGGCAATCGCCAGCTTCACGCCCTGGCCGCGCAGTGCGTCGATCCGGGCGCGGATGGCAGCGGCGCCGCCCGCCACCGTGTCGTAGCGCAGCAGGCCCACGGGCGCCTGGCTCTGGCGCTGCAGCACGCGCACCAGGTTGGCGTCGGTCATCGGCGTGAGCGGATGGTGCTCCATGCCCGATTCGCTGAGCAGCGTGTCGGCCACGAACAGGTGGCCGCGGAAGATCGTGCGGCCGTTCTCGGGGAAGGCCGGGCAGGCGATCGTGAAGTCGCTGCCCAGCGCGCCCAGCAGCGCCTCGGCCACCGGGCCGATGTTGCCGGCGTCGGTCGAATCGAACGTCGAGCAGTACTTGAACACGAACTGGCGGCAGCCCTGGGCGCGCAGCCATTCGAGCGCGGCCAGCGACTGCGCCACGGCGTCGTCGGCCGGGATCGTGCGCGACTTCAGCGCCACGACCACCGCGTCGGCGTCCACCGTGCCGACCGGCACGCCGATCGTCTGCACGGTGCGCATGCCGTTGCGCACGAGCGTGTTGGCCAGGTCCGTGGCGCCGGTGAAGTCGTCGGCGATGCAGCCAAGCAGGGGACGGTTGCTCATCGTCTTACTCCTTGGGCTGCGGCAGGTCGATGCCCGGGAAGATCTTGATAACGGCCGAATCGTCCTCGCCGCCGTGGCCGGCCGTGGACGCCATCATGAACATCTGGTGCGCGGCGGCGGACAGCGGCAGCGGGAATTTGCTGGTGCGGGCCGTGTCCAGCACCATGCCCAGGTCCTTCACGAAGATGTCGACGGCCGACAGCGGCGTGTAGTCGCCAGCCAGGATGTGCGGCACGCGGTTCTCGAACATCCACGAATTGCCGGCGCTATGGGTGATCACGTCGTACAGCGCGTCGGGGTCCACGCCTTCGCGCAGGCCCAGCGCCATGGCCTCGGCCGCCGCGGCGATATGCACGCCGGCCAGCAACTGGTTGATGATCTTGACCTTGGAGCCGGCGCCGTGGGCGTCGCCCAGCCGGTAGACCTTGCCGGCGATGGCGTCCAGCACGTCCTCGGCCAGCGCGTAGGCATCGGCCGGGCCCGACGTCATCATCGTCATTTCGCCACTGGCGGCACGGGCCGCGCCGCCCGAGACCGGCGCGTCGAGCATCAGCAGGCCATGGCCGGCCAGCCGCTTGCCGAGCGATTCGGCAAAGCCGGGCGGCACGGTGGCGCTGGCAATCACGAGCTTGCCGGCCGCCATTTTCGGCACGGCACCCTGTTCGCCAAACAGCACGGCCTCGGTCTGCGCGGCGTTGACGACCAGCGTCAGCACCACGTCGCAGCGTTCGCCAAGCTCGGCCGGGCTGCCGCACGGCACGCCGCCGGCATCGGCAAAGCGGCGCAGCACGTCGTCGCGCAGGTCGCACGCATGCACGCGAAAGCCGGCGCGCAGCAGCGACTGCGCCACGCCGTAGCCCATCGCGCCCAGGCCGATGACGCCAATATTTCTGGACATGGAATTCTCCTCAGTGCGACAGGCCGGACGGCAGGTCGCCGGCGGCGCTGTCGTCGTCGCCAAGCTGCGAGAGCCGGCGCGCCGCGTTGTACATGTGGTTCTGGGCCGCGTTGCGCGCGGCGTCGGGGTCGCCCGCGCGGATGGCGGCGACGATGGCCTGGTGCTCCTCGCGCACCTGGCGCGAGAAATCCTCGCGGCGCGCCTCGTTGGTCCGGGTGACCTGCGTGGCGGTTTCCAGGTACTGGCTCAGGAACGCCAGCGTCTTCAGGAAGTAGGGGTTGCCGGTGGCCTCGGCGATGGCGCGGTGGAACGCCACGTCGGCGGCCACGCCGTCGCCGCCGTCGGCCACCTCGGCATCGATGCGCGTCAGTGCGGCGTCGATGCCCGCCATGGCCGCGTCGGAGCGGCGCCGGGCGGCCTGCGCGGCCACCTCGGCCTCGATCGACCGGCGCAGCTCGACGATCTGCAGCACCGATTCCAGCGTGGCGACGTCGGTGTAGTCAATCCGCAGCGGCCGGATGCCGGCCTGCTCGGTCACGAACACGCCGCTGCCCTGGCGCGATTCCACCAGCCCCTCGTACTTGAGCCGGGCGATGGCCTCGCGGATCACGGTCCGGCTGACGCCGAACTCCTCGGACAGCACGGCCTCGGTCGGCAGCTTGGCGCCGCGCGGGAACACGCCGCCCTCGATCTTTTCGAGTAGCTGTTCGGCCACGCTGTCGGTCAACGCACGGGCAGGAATTTTCTGGAACATCGTCGTCACGTCATCGGGTAGTCAGGTCATCATACAAATTTCACGGACGTGTGGCAGGCGGGTTATCCCTAGGATGGTGCGCACGCTGTCCGGTAATCGCACAACGCGCGTTGGCGGCTTGACCAGGCGCGGCGTATGATTGCGCCTCTCTTCCGACTTCCTGATTCCCCCGCATCATGTCCGCCACTGCCAATTCCGTCCTGGTCTGCCCATGGGATGACGCCCGCGAGCGCGCCCGCGCCATCCGCTACAGCGTGTTCGTGGAGGAGCAGGGAGTGCCGGTGGAACTGGAATGGGACGACATGGACGCGCCAAGCTGGCACGCGCTGGCCTTCGACGCCGACGGCACGCCCGTGGCGACCGGCCGGCTGCTGCCCGACGGCCACATCGGCCGGATGGCGGTGCTGAAATCGGCGCGCGGCACCGGCATGGGTGCCCGGGTGCTGGACGCCCTGATGGCCAAGGCGGCCGAACTCGGCTACGCCGAGCTGATCCTGAACGCCCAGACCCACGCCGCGCCGTTCTATGCGCGCGTGGGCTTTGCGCAGGTGGGCGGGGAATTCGAGGAAGCCGGCATCCCGCACGTGGAGATGCGCAAGCGCATCGGCTAGGCCCGGCGCCAGGCGGCGCGGGCCCGCCCGACGGTCATTCCGGCTGGATCGCCGCCTCCTTGACCACCTTGCCCCACTTGGCCAGGTCCGACTTGATCAGCGCCGCATACTCCTGCGGCGTGCCGCCCTGTACCTCGATACCGGCCGCTTCCAGCTTGGCCCGCACCTCGGGCAGCTTCAGCGCGGCGTTGATCTCGGCATTGAGCTTCGCCACGATTTCCTTCGGCGTGCCGGCCGGCGCCAGGAAACCGCCATTGGTGTTGGCGTCGTAGCCCTTGAGGCCCTGTTCCTCGGCCGTCGGCACGTTCGGCAGCGCCTTGGACCGCTTGCGCGTGGACACCGCCAGCGCCCGCACGTTACCCGACTTCACCTGTTCCTGGATGGCGCTGATCGTGTCGATGTAGAGCACCGTGCGGCCCGCGATCAGGTCCGGATGCGCGGCCGACGAGCCCTTGTACGGCACCAGCAGCACCGGCGCGCCGCTGACCATGCGGAACATCTCGGCGGCCATTTCCTGCGCGCTGCCACGGCCCGACGTGGCCACCTTGGCCTCGGCCGGATTGGCCTTCATCCACGTCACCAGTTCCGGCACGGTCTTGACCGGCAGCTTGGGATACGCGGCAAACACCAGTGGAATCTCGTGCGTGTAGACAATCGGCTCGAAGCTCTTTTCCGGGTCCCAGCCCAGGTTCTTGAACAGGAACTTGTTGATGTTGTGGCTGCCGCCGACGATGCCGATCGTGTAGCCGTCCGGCTTGGCGTTGGCCAGCATCGCCGTGCCGAGGTTGTTGGACGCGCCGGGGCGGTTTTCCACGACGAACGGCTGGCCCAGCTTGACCGACAGCTTCTCGCCAACCACGCGCGCGATCAGGTCGATGCCGCCGCCAGCGGGCGCGGGCACGATGATCGTGACCGGACGGGCGGGGTAGTTGGGCTGGGCCAGGGCCGTGCCGGGCGCCACCATCATGGCGGCGCAGCCGGCCATCGTGGCAATCAGGGTCGTGAACGGGCGAGTGGTGATACGCATGGTTTGTCTCCGTATGGATGCGGTTGAGCTGATGTCAACTCTGGTGGCGCCCCCCCGGCTGCCAAGCCGGGGCGCGCGGGGATCGGGAAGTCAGCCGCGGCCGACGAACGGCATGGCCGTGGCCATGACGGTCATGTTCAGCACGTTGGCGTCCAGCGGCAGCGACGCCATGTGCCGCACGGCGTCGGCCACGTGCCGGGCGTCCATCATCGGCTCGGGCGCCGTGGTGCCGTTGGCCTGCAGCACGCCGCGCGTCATGCGCTCGGACAGCTCGGTCAGCGCGTTGCCGATGTCGACCTGCCCGGCGGCGATGCCGTAGGCGCGGCCATCGAGCGCCAGCGCCTTGGTCAGCCCGCTGACCGCGTGCTTGCTGGCCGTGTACGGCGCCGTGAACGGCCGCGGCGTGTGGGCCGACACCGAGCCGTTGTTGATGATCCGGCCGCCCTGCGGCGTCTGGCGGCGCATCAGGCCGAACGCGGCCCGCGCGCACAGGAAGACGCCGGTCACATTGGTGTCGATCACGTTGAACCACTTTTCCAGCGGCAGTTCGTCGACCGGTACGGCCGGGGCGTTGACGCCGGCGTTGTTGAACAGCAGGTCGAGCCGGCCGAACGCGCGCTCGATGGTGTCGAACAGCGCCTGCACGCTGGCCGGGTTGGTCACGTCGGTCGGCACGGCCAGCGCGGACTGGCCGCGCGTGGCGGCGTCGGCCACCAGCGTCTGCAGCGGGTCGGCGCGCCGGCCGGCCAGCACGACGGTCCAGCCGTCGTCGAGCAGCGCCAGCGCGGTCAGCCGGCCCACGCCGCTGCCAGCGCCGGTCACCAGGGCAATGCGTCGGGATGCGTTCATGGTGTCTCCTTTTGTGTTGTGTCGCGGGGGCGGGGCCGTCTAGCCGACGGTCAGCGCGATATCGCCGATGCCGGCCACGCCGGCGCGCACCACGTCGCCGCGCTGCAACGGCGCGACGCCGGCCGGCGTGCCGGTAAAGATCAGGTCGCCCGGCAGCAGCGCCACCGAGCGCGACAGCATCGCCACCAGCTCGGGCACCGGCCATAGCAAATCGGCCAGATCGGCGCGCTGGCGCGTCTCGCCATTGACCGACAGATGGATGGCGCCGCTGGCCGGGTCTGCGCAGCGCGCCGCCGGCAGGATCGGGCTGCACGGCGCCGAATGGTCGAATGCCTTGGCCGGTTCCCACGGGCCGCCGGACTGCTTGGCAACCCGCTGCAGGTCGCGCCGCGTCATGTCGAGCCCGACCGCATAGCCCCAGACATGCGCCAGCGCCTGGCCCGGGTCGATGTCCCGGCCGCCGCGCCCGATGGCGACCACCAGTTCCACCTCATGGCAGAACTCGTCGGTGCCGGGCGGGTAGGGCAGCGCGCCACGCGCGGGTTCGACGGCCGTGGCCGGCTTCATGAACCACGCGGGCATTTCGCGCGGCGCCGGCTCGTCGGGCGACCAGCGGTAGTTGCGGCCGATGCAGAACACGCGGGCGACGGGAAACTGCGCGGTGCTGCCGACCACGGGCAGCGCGCGCGGCGCCAGCGGCGGGACGACGTATTCGGTCATGGCCACCATGGCGCGCTCAGGTGGTCAGGCTCATGGTCGGACGCTTGCCGGCCAGCGCCTCGGCCACGCTGTCCAGCACCATGCGGGCCATGGCGCCGCGCGTCTCCCACGTGGCGCTGGCGCGGTGGGCCTGCAGCGTGGTGCGGTCGGACTGGCGCAGCGCCGCCGGCACGCGCGGCTCGTCGACAAACACGTCCAGCCCGGCGCCCGCGATGCGGCCCGCCTCGATGGCCTGCGCCAGATCGGCCTCGTTGACCAGCCGGCCGCGCGCCACGTTGACCAGATAGCCGCGCGGGCCCAGCGCGTCGAGCACGGCGGCGTCGATGATGCCCTCGGCCTTGTCGGCGGCGGCGCACAGCACCAGCGCGTCGCTGTCGCGCGCCAGGTCGAGCAGGCCAGGCACGAAGGTGTGCGGCACGTCATCCATCGCACGCAGGTCCGTATAGCGGATGGGGCAGCCAAACGCGGCGGCGCGCGTGGCGACGGCCCGGCCGACACGGCCCATGCCGACGATGCCGACGCGCATGCCGCTGAAGCGGCGCGCGAGCGGAATCGCCGACGGCGACGGATGCAGTTCCCACTGGCCGTCCCGCACGAAGCGGTCGCCGGCGCAGATGTTGCGGCAGGCCGCGATCAGCAAACCGATGGCCAGGTCGGCCACGTCCTCGGTCAGCGCGCCCAGCGTCGCCGTGACCGGCAGCCCGCGTTCGCGGCACCACGCCAGGTCCACGGCATCGGTGCCCACGCCATTGACGGCCACCACCTTGAGCGCCGGCAACTGCTCCAGCATCGCCCGCGAAATGCCGGTGTGGCCGCCGGTGATGACGGCCTGGATCGACGCGCCGTGCTCGCGCAGCCAGGCGGCCGGATCGGCGATCTCGAAGAACTTGTGCACGTGGTAAAGCGCGGCCAGCTCTTCATTGGCGGCCGGGATCAGGATCGGATTCAGTTGCAGGATCTGGGGCTTCATCGCGGGGGCTTGTCTCTCGTTGCAGGTTGACAGCATCGTAGGCAATAGTTGATTGTCGACGCAATCTTGATATATAAAATCAACATAAATCAGCCAAGCGAGTGACTTGTGGGAACCTGGATTTCGATGGACGAGGCGTGTTCGCGCCTGGGTGTGCGGCCGCAGACCGTCTATGCATACGTGAGTCGCGGCAAGATCGAGGTCATGTCCGACCCGACCGATACGCGCCGCAGCCTGTACCGCGCCGAGGACGTGGCGATGCTGTCGCGCCGCAAGCAGGCCGGGCGCAAGCACGAGACGCTGGCCACCAACACGCTGTTCGGCGCCGAGCCGAGCATCCCCACCGCCATCTCGACATTCGTGCGCGAACGGCTCTACTACCGGGGCCACGACGCCGTGGCGCTGGCCGAATCGGCCACGCTGGAGCAGGCCGCGCACCTGCTCTGGGACGCCGCCCAGCCCGTGGATTTTTCGTCATCGACGCCGATCGGCAAGCCGGGCCGCGTGGCCGCGTTCCAGGCCCTGGCCGAGCGCGCCGCGACCGGCCATTCCACGCACGGACGCATGACGCGCGTGCTGCATGGCGAGGGTCAGGAGCTGGTGGGATTGCTGGCCAATGCGTTCGGCGCGCAGCCGGGCGCGCAGCCGCTGCACCTGCGGCTGGCGCAGGGCTGGGGACAGCCGCCAGCGGTGGCCGAATTGCTACGGATTGCGATGGTGCTGCTGCTCGACCACGAATTGACCAGTTCGGCGTTCGCGGCGCGCATCGCGGCATCCACCGGGGCGTCGCTGCCGGCCTGCCTGCTGTCGGGGCTGACGACGCTGTCGGGGCCGCTGCATGGCGATGCGTCGGGCCGGGTCAAGGCGCTGTTCGCGGAACTGGATCGCCAGGGCGAGGACGAGGTGCTGGCGCACCATCTGTCGACGGGCCAGCCGCTGCCGGGCTTTGGCCACCATCTCTATCCCGAGGGCGACCCCCGCGCGGCGGCGTTGCTGAAACGGTTCGATCCGCCGCCCGTGATCGCGCGCTTTATCGAGAAGGCCACCCGGCTGACCGGGCTGCAGCCGAACTTTGATGTGGCGCTGGCGGCGTTGGTCACGCACTACCGGCTGCCGGACGACGCCGCGTTCGGCACGTTCGCCATCGCGCGCAGCGTCGGGCTGCTGGCGCATAGCCTGGAACAGTTGAGCGTGGGGCAGGTGATTCGCCCGCGCGGCCGCTACGTCGGCGCGGCCCCGGCGCGGGTCTAGCGCGGAGGACTAGCGCGGAGGACTAGCGCGGCGCCGGCACGGTGCCGGTGTCGCGGGTGACGTTGAGGCGGCCCTGGTAGCTGACCTCGCCGGTCTGGCCGTCGGCGTCGAAGCTGCGCTCGACGAAATCGAACCGGCCGTCATGGCGCACACGCAGCACCGTGCTGGCGCGCGTGCCGTAGCTGGGCGAGCGGATGAACGCCGACGACAGCAGCTTTTCCCACTCGGGGGCCACGCCGGTGCTGGGTAATTCCCAGTCGGGCGCCTGCTTCTCATCGGCCAGCATCTGCAGGTACGGGTCGGGGCTTGATCCGAACTGGCCACGGTCGGCGGCCAGTACCTCGCACAGCGCGCCCACGCGGCTGCGCACCTTGGGCCACGGCGTATCGAGCAGCGCGTTCGACAGGCCGTACAGGCCCGGCTTGAGCCGCTGCGGCTGGCCGGACTTCGACCGGTTGCTGTACCACCAGAGATCGTGCAGGTCGCTCGCCAGCAGGTTGAAGCCGTTGTAGGCGCCGTGCGCGCGGGCCAGGTCCTGCAGGTAGTCGGCCGGGCCCTGGCCGCCGCGCAGGAAATGCGACACCAGCTCGCCGCGCGAGCGGGCGTCTGTGCGTTTTTCGGACGGGGCGCGGAAGTTGGTCAGCGCGGCAAAGCGCGCGCGGGAGTCGTCGGGCCATTCGGGCGACGCGGCATTGGCGATGCCCATCCACGTGCCGGCATCGCCAATCACTTCCGCCAGGTCGCGGCCGCCCAGCACCTCGGGGGCGTCGTGCCACCAGTGCGCGGGCGCCGCCGGGCGGGCATAGAATTCGTCGCGGTTGCCGGCCACCACCAGGGCATAGTCCGGGTGGGATTGCCAGGCCACCAGTATCAGACACATGGGGCTTCCTTTGCTACGGCGCTGGCCCGCGGGGGCTACAGCGCGTCGAGGTCGATGAACCGCTCGCTCATGCGTTCGCCGCTGATCCATTGCGCCAGACCGGTCTGGCGCCAGAGACCGTCGAGCGTTGCATCGAACGCGGGCGGGACATCGGCATAACACTCCATCCACGTCTGCAGGCCGGCCCGGGTCTCGGGCCTGCGCATCAGCGTACCACCAATCCCGGTTGCCTCGGCGACCGTTTCCATCCAGCGGTGCCAGTGCGGCAGGGCGTCGGCCGCGTGCGCGTCGGGCACCTTGAAGTAGACGTAGAGATGATCGCTCATGGTGGAGTTCCCGGGGGCGTTCAGCCGGCCGCCTCGGCCTCGTTGGGCAGCGGCACTTCGTACGGCAGCGCACGCGTGGCCAGCGCCGGGCCATCGGCGGCGCCCAGGTGCAGCGCGCCCGTGGCGGCGTCGATCTTCAGCTCGGCCAGGCCGTCCCAGCCGCCCTGCGGCGCGGGCGCGGCGTTGACCACCATGCCGCACGGCTGGCCGGGGTCTTCCGGACGGAAGATCTCGGCGGCAGGGGCCGGTACGTCGCCTTCGCCATGCACACGCCACATGCGGCGCTTGAGCGTGCCGCGGTACTGGCTGCGCGCCACCACTTCCTGGCCCGGATAGCAGCCCTTGCGGAAATTCACGCCGCCGATCAGCTCGAAATTGATCATCTGCGGCACGAACTGCTCCTGCGTGGCGGCGGCGATACGCGGGATGCCCGCGCCGATGTCGAGCCAGTCCCAGAACGCCGGCGCGGCGGCGGCCAGCGTGCCGCCCAGCGCCTGCTGCAGCGACGCGGCGCGTTCGGCGGCGGCCACCACCTGCCAGCGCGGCTGGCCCTCGGCGTCGGGCAGGCGGATGACGGTGGCGCCATCGGCCTGCGCCACGGCCAGCGGGCCGTGCGGCGCCGGCAGCCCGGCCTGGGCCAGCGCGGCCTCGGCACCGGCGCCGGCCACGCCCAGCACGCGATGCGTGGCGGACAGGTCCGACAGCCTGGCCTTGGCGCGCAGCACGAACATCGACAGCCGCTTCTGGATGGCCGGCTGGATGTCGGCCGACAACTGCAGCACGATGCCGTCGGGGTCGCGCCAGGCCAGGAAGCTGGCCAGCAGCCGGCCCTTGGGCGAGCAATAGCCGGCCAGCCGCGCGGCATCGGCCGGCAGGTCTTCCACGGCGTTGGTGAGCTGGGTGTGCAGGAAACTGGCGGCGTCGTCGCCGGCCACGCGGATCAGGCCCAGCCCGGCGGGGGCGGTCACGATGCCGGCGGCGGGCAGGGCGGCGAGGCTGTCGGCAAGCGACGGGAAATCATTGGCGGACATGCGGAACGGTCCTGGAAATCGAAGGGATGCGGTGAATTGGGGGCGCCACGCGCGAAACACAACGTGTGCGGGCCGGACGGTAACGCTCGGTGACACATCGGCCACAAGGCTCCCGGTATTATATGGGCCTGTCGCCATTCCGGCCGGCCGCGCCCTTGATCCCGACCCGCCGGCGGGGGCAAGGCGGCGGGCCCTATCCTCACTTTCATGAAACGTCTGTTCTCGCGCCTGGTCGGGGCGCTGGTGGTCTTTGCCGTCGCCGCTGCCGGCGGCTTTGCCTGGTGGGCCCATCAGCCGCTCACGCTGTCCGCGTCGCCCGTCGAGGTCATCGTCAAGCCGAACTCCGGCGTGGCCAGCGTCGGCCGGCAGATCCAGCGCGGCGGGGTGCCCATGGACCCGCGCCTGTTCCAGTTGCTGGCCCGCGTGACCCGGCATGGCGCCGACCTGAAGGCGGGCGGCTACCAGTTCGAAACCGGCGTGACGCCGCTGGACGTGATCGAGAAACTGGCCCGGGGCGAGGTGTCGCACTACGTGGTCACCGTGATCGAGGGCTGGGAATTCCGCAAGATGCGCGCGGCCGTGGATGCCAGCCCGGCGCTCCGGCACGACACCAGGGGCATGACCGACGCCGAGCTGATGCAGGCCATCGGGGCGGCGGAAACGTCACCCGAAGGGCTGTTCTTTCCCGATACCTACCTGTTCGCGCGCGGCAGCAGCGACATCGACCTCTACAAGCACGCCTACCGGGCCATGCAGAAGCGCCTGAACGACGCCTGGAACGCCCGCGCGCCGGACCTGCCGTACAAGAAGCCGTATGAGGCGCTGATCATGGCGTCGATTGTCGAGAAGGAAACCGGGCAGGCCGGCGAGCGGCCGATGATCGCCGCCGTGTTCGTCAACCGGCTGCGCAAGAACATGATGCTGCAGACCGATCCGACCGTGATCTATGGCGTGGGGCCGACCTTTGACGGCAACCTGCGCAAGCGCGATCTGCAGGCCGACACCCCGTACAATACGTACACCCGGACGGGCCTGCCGCCGACGCCCATCGCGCTGCCGGGCCTGGCCTCGCTGGCCGCGGCCACCACGCCGGCGCCCACCGATGCGCTGTACTTCGTGGCCCGTGGCGACGGCAGCAGCCACTTTTCCAGCTCTCTCCCTGAACACAACCGCGCGGTCGACAAGTACCAGCGCGGAAAACCCTGATTCCATGCGCGGCAGATTCATCACTTTCGAAGGCATCGACGGCGCCGGCAAGAGTACCCATGTCGAATGGGTGGCCGGCCGCCTGCGCGAACGCGCCACCGTCGTCACCACGCGCGAACCCGGTGGCACGCCGCTGGGCGAGGACCTGCGCCGCCTGCTGCTCCATCGCCAGATGGACCTGGAGACCGAGGCGCTGCTGATGTTCGCGGCGCGCCGCGAGCATATCGCCGAAGTGATCGAACCGGCGCTGGCCCGGGGCGACTGGGTGATTTCCGACCGCTTCACCGACGCCACGTTTGCCTACCAGGGCGGTGGGCGCGGCTTGCCTCGCGCGCGGCTGGAGGTGCTGGAGCAGTGGGTGCAGGGCGGCCTGCAGCCGGACCTGACGCTGCTGTTCGACGTACCGCTGGAAACGGCCGCCGCCCGGCTGGCGAACGCGCGGGAGCCGGACAAGTTCGAAGCCGAGTCGCGCGCGTTTTTCGAGCGCACCCGCGCCGAGTACCTGCGCCGGGCCGCCGAGTCGCCGCAGCGCTTTCGCGTGATCGATGCCACGCGCTCGATCGACGAGATTCGCGTGACGCTTGAAGAAATCCTCGCAAGCCTCTGATATTCCTACGATATATGCGCGTGATGATGTGTCCGCGGACGCCTCCGACAATACATGAGCACCACGCGCTAACCGATTGATCTGCATGCTCTATCCCTGGCAACAAGACGACTGGCAACGGCTGGCGGCGCTGCGCGAGCGGCTGCCCCACGCGTTGCTGCTGCATGGCCAGCAAGGCATCGGCAAGCGCGACCTCGCCCTGCACTTTGCGCAGGGGCTGTTGTGCGAGACGCCGCTGGCGGACGGCCAGCCGTGCGACCGGTGCAGCGCCTGCCACTGGTTCAGCCAGGGCAACCATCCCGATTTCACCGTGGTGCGGCCGGAGGCGCTGGAAGCCGGCGACGCGGCCGAGGGCGATGCCGAGGCGGGTGGCAGCAAGAAGAAGGCGCCCAGCAAGATCATCCGCATGGAGCAGGTGCGCGGGCTGATCGAGGCGGTGGGCGTTGGCACGCACCGGGCCGGGCTGCGCGTGGTGGTGGTCTATCCGCTCGATGCGCTGCAGACCGAGGGCGCCAACGCGCTGCTCAAGACGCTGGAGGAGCCGCCGCCGTCGACGGTCTTCCTGCTCGTGACCGACCGTATCGACCGCGTGCTGCCGACTATCCTGTCGCGCTGCCGCCAGTTCTCGGTGACGCGCCCGACCCTGGCGGCGGCGCTGGACTGGCTGCGCAGCCAGGGCGTGGCCGACGTCGAGGCCCAATTGGCCGTGGCCGGCGGGGCGCCGCTGACCGCGCTGCACGCCGCCGAGGCCGAGGAGCAGCCGCTGCAACGCTGGCTGGTGAGCCAGCTTGGCGCCGGCGCGGCGTTTGATGCGCTGGCGGCGGCCGACCAGCTCCAGAAGCTGCCGGTGCCGGCCGTGCTGGGCGTGTTGCAGCGCTGGACGTACGACCTGCTGGCGCTGTGCGTCGGCACGGGCGCGGTGCGCTACTTCCCGAAGGAACAGGCGGCGCTGGCCCGTTGCGCCGGCGCCACCGACGCGCACCGGCTGCAGGCGTTCGCGGCGCGGCTGGTCAATCACCGGCGCAGCGAGAGCCATCCGCTGGCGGCGCGGCTGGTCATGGAATCGGTCTTTCTGGACTACCGCCAGTTGTTCCGCTGACCGGTACAAAAGCATAGGCATCGATGGGCACACGTGGTAAAAGTCGAGCCACGTGTTTCCTAAATCCAATAGCCGGCACAAGCCGGCAGCAGTCAGGGGTCGAACATGAATGCACCAGTCACGACGCCGCCGCGCGCAGCGGGGGCGATGCCCGGCAATCCGGCCACGGGGCCCGCAAGCGGCGCGCCGCAGCGGCCCAACGTGTTGTCGCTGTCGATCAAGGACCAGGCGGGGCTGTACGCCGCGTACATGCCGTTTCTGGCGCGCGGCGGCATCTTCGTGCCGTCGAACCGGCCGTTCCGGCTGGGCGAGCAGGTCTTCCTGGTGCTGTCGCTGCTGGACCGGCCCCAGAAGTACCAGGTGCAGGGCACCGTGGCATGGATCACCCCGGCCGGCACGCCGATGAAGACGCCCGGCGTGGGCGTGCATCTGCCGGACGACGAAAACGGCCGCGTGCTGCGGCGCGCGGTCGAGGAACTGCTGGGCAAGGCCATCGAATCGGGGCGCCCCACGCAGACCCTCTAACCTGATGTGAAAGGCGAAGTTTGCTTCGCAAGTTATTGTATTTATGAGTAAATCTGGTTTTACGCTGCGTCTGGCGACGCGCGACGACCTGCCCGGCATCGTCGACATCTACAACAGCACCGTGGCGTCGCGCATGGTCACGGCCGATACCGAGCCGGTCAGCGTGGCGTCGCGCGAGGCGTGGTTCGATGCGCACCAGCCCGCGCGCCGTCCGCTCTGGGTCTGCGAGGCCGCCGATGGCCGCATGGCCGGCTGGGTCAGCTATTCGGACTTCTACGGCCGGCCCGCCTACGGCGCCACGGCCGAGATCTCGATCTATCTCCACGAGGATTTCCGCGGCCAGGGCCTGGGCCGGCTGCTGCTCGACGAGGCCATCTCGCATGCGCCCAAGGTGGGCGTGAACACGCTGCTGGGCTTTATCTTTGGCCATAACGCGCCGAGCCTGGCGCTGTTCGAGCGCCACGGCTTCTCGCGCTGGGGCGACCTGCCGCGCGTGGCCGTGCTCGACGGCGTGGAGCGCGACCTGGTAATCCTGGGCCGCCGGCTCGACTGATACGGGCAGCACCATGTTTGTCGATTCCCATTGCCATATCGATTTTCCCGAGCTGGCGCAGCGCCTGCCCCAGTTGCTGGAAAACATGAAGACCAACCAGGTCACGCACGCGCTGTGCATCTCGGTGACGCTGGAGGATTTCCCGCGCGTGCTCGCGCTGGCCGAGCAGCATCCCAATCTCTACGCGTCGGTGGGCGTGCATCCCGATTACGAGGAAGACGCCGAGGAGCCGACGCTGGAACGGCTGGTGACCCTGTCCGCCCACCCGCGCGTGGTGGGCACCGGCGAGACCGGGCTGGACTACTACCGGCTCAACGGCCGCAGCATCGCCGACATGGAATGGCAGCGCGAGCGGTTTCGCACCCATATCCGCGCCGCGCGCCAGACCGGCAAGCCGCTGATCATCCATACCCGCTCGTCGGCCGACGACACGATCCGGCTGATGCGCGAGGAAAACGCCCGCGAGGCCGGCGGCGTGATGCACTGCTTCACCGAGACCTGGGACATTGCGAAGCAGGCGCTGGACGAGGGCTTCCATATCTCGTTCTCGGGCATCGTCACGTTCAAGAGCGCCGCCGACCTGCAGGAAACGGCGAAGAAGGTGCCGCTGGACCGGATGCTGATCGAGACCGATTCGCCGTACCTGGCCCCCGTGCCATACCGCGGCAAGACCAACGAACCGGCCTGGGTGCGCCATGTGGGCGAGTTCATCGCCCAGCTGCGCGGCGAGCCGGTGGAAAAGGTGGCGGAACAGACCACGGAAAATTTCTTCCGCCTTTTCAAGCACATAGACAGGAATGCTCATGCTTGATCTGAAGATTCGACGCCTGGCGTCGGCCATGGCGCTGGTGGGTTTGACGGCGATGTCGGGCTGCGCGCTGGTGCAGGCCGCCCCGGCCGACGACATGCGCAAGGCCGTGGAATTCGACGACGGCAACACGGTGCAGAAGCTGCTGGCCAAGGGCGTGGACCCGAACCTCGTGGACAACCGCGGCAACCCGATGCTGGTGGTGGCGCTGCGCGAGAAATCGAAGAAAGCGGCCACGGCGCTGATCAAGGCCAAGAACATCGACTTCGACAAGACCAACCCGGCTGGCGAGAACGCGCTGATGATGGCGGCGCTCAACGGCGAGCTGGACATGATCAAGCTGATGGTCGACGGCGAGGAAGCCGAGGTCAACAAGAAGGGCTGGGCGCCGCTGCACTACGCCGCGACCAACGGCCACAACGACGTGGTCAAGTACCTCGTGGACCATGCGGCCTATATCGACGCCGAAAGCCCGAATGGCACCACGCCGCTGATGATGGCGGCGCGCGGCGGCCATATCGACACGGTCAAGCTGCTGCTGGACGAGGGCGCGGACCTGCGCCTGAAGAACCAGCAGGGCATGACGGTGATCGACTTTGCCGAGCAGTACAACCAGAAGGAAATTGCCGACGGCCTGAAGTCGCGCTGGCAGAAGCTCTACGGCAATGTGCCGCCGGCGGCACCCAAGCCGAAGCCCTACGTGCCGCCCAACGGCCAGCCGCAACCCAAGGCGTATTGATCCAGCCGCCGGTGGCCGATCGTGCCGACCGCGCCGACCGCGCCGGCCATGCCCTGACGCCGTGGCGCGTCAGGGAAATTCCCGCTCGGAGATCGCCACCGAGCGCGAGGTGCCGCCCGGCACCGCGTACAGCTTGAAAACGTTGCGATTGGCGCTGGTGCCGCGGGCCTCGCGGATCTCGCTCAGGTCGAAGCGCTCGGAGCGGAAGATCTCGCCCGAATCCAGGCTCTGGTAGCGCAGGTCGTAGGCGCCCGGCGAGATGTTTTCCATCGTGAACGACGACCCGCCCCGCACGAAGCTCGTGCGCACGGGCAGTGGCGCGTTGCCGTCGACGGCCACCAGCTTCAGCAGGACGTCGGACGCGCTGCCCGAGTTGTCGACCGTCAGCGTCGACAGTCCATTTCCATTGAGTACCGGATAGCCCGGCAGGTAGCCCGAGTGGTCGGGCCACGGCATGCCGCGCGGCGTCATCGACGGCCGCGTGTAGCGGCGATCGGACGCGCCCGGCGCCGTGCCCGGCGTGAGCGCCTTGGCCAGCGTCTGCACCGTGCTGGCCGGCTGCGCCGCACGGGTGCCGTCGCTGGCCGACGCCTGTCCGCTGCCGGACCAGTCGCCCAGCAGGATCAGGATGATCGCGCCGATGGCCGCGTACAGCGCGAACGACCCGTACTTCGGCAGCGGCGCGGCCGGGCCATCGGCGGGACGGTTGCGGGCCGGACGCTCGGCGCGCGGACGCGACGCCTTGCGCGCGCGGAACGGCGCGTCCTGCTGGCTGTCCTCCGGCCCTGGGCGGGCCTGGCCGGCGTTGCCGCCGCCCGCCTGCGCGGGCCGCGCGGCCTGCCGGGCCGCCTGCTGGCGCTGGGCCGCCTGCCGCTGGGCGGCGGCGGTGCGCTGGGCCTGCGCGCGGCGCAACTGCTGCTCGGCCTCGCGCTTTTCCTCGGCGGCGATCCACTGGTCGTGCTCGGCGCGCTTGTCGGGGTCGCGCAGCACGTCGTAGGCGGCGTTCAGCAGCCGCATGATGCGGTTGGCTTCCTCGCCGTCGGCGTGACGGTCGGGATGGTATTTCTGGCTCAAGGACTTGTAGGCGGCCCGGATGACTTCGGGCGGCGCGTCGCGGGAAACCTTGAGGTTGTCGTAGTGGGTATGCATCAAGCGGGAAAGACGCAATGGCGGTGGTCGACAACAGATAACGGCAAGTGGCCGCCATTTTCAAGGCTTTTCTGCGCAGGACGGGGCGGCGCCGACAGTGTCGCGCCACGGGCGGGCGCGTGTCTGCGGGGTGCCCAACAAAGTGCCTGGACGTGGCAGGGGCCGCGAATTCTAGTCGGCGGCGGCCGCGGCCGCAGTAGCACCTAAGGATGATTGGCCCGGCCTGGCTGAATCGGTATCTTCGATGCAACTTTTCAGGAGGTCGCCCGGCGCGACCCGTGCCTGACCTGTTCCGCCCCCGATGTCCGCCCGCGCCCGCGAGCCTGCCATGAACACCGTTGCCATCCTGTTGTCAGCGTTCCTGCTCTCCGTCTTCGCCCTCGGGGCGTTTATCTGGAGCATGCAGAAAGGCTTCTTCGATACCTCGCCGGCCGCCGCGCGGGTCATCTTCGGCGATGCCGAAACCGGCCATCCCGAAGACCCCGGCGCTGCCCGCGCCGGGCTGCCCGACCCCTCGCGCGAGGCGGCCGACCGGTCGTCGGCGCCGGTGGTCTTCCTGTTCCTGTGCTGCGCGATGGTGTGGCTGGTGGTGGCGTCGGCGGCCGGGCTCACGGCATCGGTCAAGCTCCATGCGCCCGACCTGTGGGCGTCGGTGCCGTGGCTGACGTTCGGCCGCATCCGCACGATCCACCTCAATGCCGTGGCCTACGGCTGGGCGCCGATGGCCGGGCTGGGTATCGCCATGTTCCTGCTGCCGCGTCTGCTGCGCACCGAACTGGTGGGCGCGCGCTGGGCCGTGCTGGGCGCGGCGCTGTGGAACGCCGGGCTGATCGCGGGCGTGGGCAGCATCGCGGCGGGCATCTCGGACGGGCTCGAATGGCTGGAGATCCCGTGGCAGGTAGACATCCTGTTCGTGGCCGGCGGCGCGTTCGTCGGCTTTCCGCTGGTGCTGACGCTGCTGAACCGCAAGGTGGATCACCTCTACGTGTCGGTCTGGTACATGGGCTGCGCGCTGTTCTGGTTCCCGGTGCTGTTCCTGGTGGCCAACTTCCCCGGACTCCATTTCGGCGTGGAGCAGGCCACGATGAACTGGTGGTTCGGCCATAACGTGCTGGGGCTGTTCTACACGCCGCTGGCGCTGGCGTCGATCTACTACTTCCTGCCCAAGGTCATCGGCCAGCCGGTGAAGTCGTACGGCCTGTCGCTGCTGGGGTTCTGGGCGCTGGCGTTCTTCTACGGCCAGGTGGGCGGGCATCACCTGGTGGGCGGGCCGGTGCCGGGCTGGCTGATCACGCTGTCGGTGGTGCAGAGCATGATGATGCTGATCCCGGTCATCGCGTTCTCGATCAACCAGCACCAGACGCTGCGCGGCAACTTCCGCCGGCTGGTGGATTCGCCGACGCTGCGCTTTGTCACCTTCGGCGGGATGATGTACACGCTGAGCTCGATCCAGGGATCGTTCGAGGCGCTGCGCGGGGTCAACCGCGTGGCCCACTTCACGCACTACACCGTGGCGCACGCCCACCTGGGGCTCTACGCGTTCGTCAGCTTCGCGTTCTTTGGCGCCATCTATTTCATCGTGCCGCGCATCACGGGCCGGGAATGGCCGTACCGCTGGTTGATCTACAGCCACTTCTGGCTGGCCGTGGGCGGCATCGGCGTCTATTTCGTCAGCCTGACCATCGGCGGCTGGCTGCAGGGGCTGGCGATGCTGGACGCCGCGCGGCCGTTCATGGATTCGGTGCTGCTGACCGTGCCGTACCTGAAGGCGCGCTCGCTGGGCGGCCTGATGATGCTGACCAGCCATCTCTGCTTTGCCGCCAATTTCGTCTGCGTGATCGTGGGCCTGGGGCCCAACCGCGACCGTCCGGCGCTGTTCCACCCGCGCCGAGCCCCGGCGCAGGGAGTCTGAGCGATGAACAACGAAAGCGTATTGCTGGCCGGCGGCATGACGATGCTGGCGCTGGCGACCAGCGCCCTGGTGGTGCTGCCTTACCTGCAACTGCATGACGTGAAGCCCACCGAGGGCGTCAAGCCCTATACGGCCGCGCAGCTGCGCGGGCGCGAGGTCTACATCGCCAACGGCTGCATCTACTGCCATTCCCAGCAGCCGCGCGACAGCAGCTTTGCCCCGGACGCCAGGCGGGGCTGGGGCCGGGCTGCCGTGGCCGGCGACTACTACTACGACAAGCCGCACCTGCTGGGCACCATGCGCACCGGGCCGGACCTGCTCAATATCGGCGTGCGCCAGCCCAGCGCGGACTGGCACCTGGGTCATCTGTACCAGCCGCGCGCGTACGTCAGCGGCAGCATCATGCCGAGCTACCCGTACCTGTTCGACGTCAAGGACGCGCCCGAGGCCGGCGAGAAGGCCGTGCCGCTGCCGCCCGGCTATGCGCCCATCGGCAAGGTGGTGGTGCCGACCGCCGCCGCGCTGGACCTGGTGGCGTACCTGCAATCGCTGAACCGGACCGGGGCCGCACTGCCGGCGGCGGCCAGGGCGGGAGACTGACATGACAGATTCGCGCGATGACCGCCACGCCACGGCCGCCCGCGCCCGCGAGCACGCCGACCCGCACGAGAACCGCGCGCCGATTCCGCGCTACGTGCTGGCGATGGTGGCCGTGCTGGTGGGGTGGGGCGCGTGGTATATCGCCACGGCGCCGATCGACCAGCCGCCGGCACTCGGCGACCGCCGCACCGAGGCCGACCTGCGCGGCCAGCCGAAGTCCGCCGCCGTGGATGGCGCCGCCGTGTTCCAGAGCCGTTGCGTGGCCTGCCATCAGGCCAGCGGGCAGGGTTTGCCGGGCGTGTTTCCGCCGCTGGCCGGATCGGAATGGGTGACGGGGCCGGACGCCACGGCGGCGCGGATCGTGCTGCGCGGGGTGACCGGCAAGCTGACCGTCAAGGGCACGGCCTACCAGGGCGCCATGCCGGCGTTTGCCGACCAGCTTGGCGACGCCGAGATCGCCGCCGTGCTGACGCACGTGCGCAGCCAGTGGGGCAATGCCGCGCCGCCCGTGACGGCCGCGACCGTGGCCGCCGCCCGCGCCGACACCGCCGCCATGCAGGCGCCGTACGATGGTGACGCCGCCCTCGGCAAGCCGGGCGGCTAGGCGCCGGCCGTTGCCGCCGTGGGCGGTGCTGGCCGGCGTGCTGGCGCTGGCGGGCGCGGCAATCCACGGGCTGACCGACGGATTGTCGGCGTGGACGCTCGACCAGCGGCGCGCGGCCCGTATCGCGCGCCAGACGCTGCGCTTGCCGCCGATCGACGTCCACACGCACGACGGCCAGCGCGTGCGGCTGTTCGGCGGCGCCGGTGCTGCCGGTGCCGCCCGTGAGGCTGCGACGGCCGACGATCCGCCGCCGGCCGTCTATCTTGTCGATTTCATCTACACACGCTGCGCCACGGTCTGCCGGGCGCTGGGCGCCGAGTTCGACCAGCTGCAGCGGCAGCGCGACGCCGTCGGCATGGCCGGCCGCATCGCGCTGGTGTCGCTGTCGTTCGATCCGCGCGACATGCTGCCGGACCTGCGCGGCTATGCCAGCACCCACCACGCCCGCGCGCCGGGCTGGCGCGTGGCGGCGGCCGTGGCCCCGGCCGACATGGCGCGGCTGCTGGCCGATGCCGACGTGATCGCCATCCCGGACGGCCTGGGCGGCTTTGCGCACAACGGCGGCCTGCATGTGGTCGGCGCCGACGGCACGGTGCTGGCGACCTATCCGCTCGAAGACTTCCAGACGGCCTATGCATCAGCGCTGGCGCACGCCCGACGGGGTCCGCGATGAGGCGCATCCGCGCGGGCTGGTGGCTGGCGGCGCTGCTGGGGCTGCCCGCGCTGCCGCCGCTGCGCGGCCTGTTCGAGTCGTCGATGGCGCTGCTGATGCTCGCGCTGCTGCCGGGCCTGTTCGCGGCGGGCTGCCTGCTGCCGCGCCTGCTGGCGGCCCGCTGGGCGCCCCGGCGCCGGGCCCGCGCGCTGGCGCGGCTGCGGCCCCATGCGCTGGCGCTACTGGTGGCGGCGTCGGCCGGCTATGGCGTCTGGATGCTGCCGATCGCCATCGACCTGTCGCGGATGGCGTGGCCGCTCGGGGTGGCGCGCGACGTGTCGGTCTGCGCGGCCGGGCTGGCCGCCGCGCTGGCCGTGCGGCTGGCGCCGTGGCCGCTGGTGTTGTTTTTTGGCGGCAACCTGGTCTGGATGGGCCTGACTTTTGGCATCCTGTTCGTCGACGCGCCGGCGCGGCTCTGCGCCAGCTACCTGCTGGACGACCAGCGCGTGGCTGGCGCCGGGTTGATCGCCTTGTCGCTGGGGTTGGGGGGCTGGCTGCTGGCCTGGGCCGCGCGGCAGGCGGACGCCGCGCCATCGGCCGGGATGCGAAAAAAACTAAAGAAAGCGGGCAGGCTGCCGATAAAGGCGGCCAACGAGAAGTGTCATCACAAGACGGGGCCTGACCAGAGCCCCGCTTGATCGGCAGCGCGCGGCGCGTCCGCGCGGGCCATTTGATAGGGGCGAGCGCATGCTGAGAAGAATCAAGGCGGAACAGCTACAGATTGGCATGTTCGTGGCAAGGCTGGGCGGGCCGTGGATGAACCACCCGTTCTGGCGGTCGCGGTTCCTGGTCACCAGCGACGAGCAGGTGGAGCAGATCCAGTCGGCCAACGTGCAGGACGTCTGGATCGACATCCTCAAGGGCCGCAACCTGCCCACGCCGGCCACGCCGGAGACCATGGAGGCCGACGCCGGCGACGACGCGCCCGAGGCCAGCTTCGAGGATGAGCTGGAACGGGCGCGCGAGCTGATCAAGACCGGCCGCGCGCTGATCGGCAACCTGTTCAACGACGTGCGCATGGGCCGCGCGCTGGAAACCCACGGCGCGCTGCTGCTGGTGGATTCGGCATCGACGTCGCTGTCGCGCCATTCCCAGGCGCTGCTGGCCATGGCCCGGCTCAAGGCCAAGGACGACTATTCCTACCTGCACGCGTTCTCGGTCTGCGCGCTGATGATCGCCGTGGGCCGCAACCTGAAGCTGCCCGACGGCGAGGTGCGCGAACTGGGGCTGGCCGGGCTGGTGCACGACATCGGCAAGCTGACGCTGCCCGACGCGCTGCTGCTCAAGGCGGGCGACCTGTCGCCGGCCGAGGAGGAGCAGATGCGGCGCCACCCGTCGGCCGGCTATCGCATCCTGAACGAGGCCCGGCTCTACACGAACATCCCGCTCGACGTCTGCGTGCACCACCACGAGCGCGTGGACGGCCGGGGCTACCCGTTCGGGCTGCTGGAGCACGAGATCAGCATCCACGCCAAGATCGCGGCCATCTGCGACACGTACGATTCGCTGACGTCGCCGCGGCCGAACCACCAGGCGTGGTCGCCGGCGCGGGCCATGGAGTACATCGCCGTACGCGTCGACACGCTGTTCGACCGCCGCGTGTTCAAGGCGTTTACGCGCACCATCGGCATCTATCCGCTGGGCACGGTGCTGCGGCTGCGCTCGGGCCGGCTGGCCGTGGTCTGCGGCCAGAACGAGGGCGAACCGCTGCGGCCGCGCGTGATGGTGTTCTACTCGGTGACCGATTCGAAGCCGCTGCCGCCCGAAGTGCTGGACCTGTCGCACGACGACGACACGGTCATCGCCTTCGAGGACGCCAAGCAGTGGGGCTTCAGCGACGACCAGTTGATGGCGATGTACGCGCCCCACGCCAGGTAAGCCGGGCCGGCGGCGGGCCGGGCAGGGCGGTGGTAGTAAACTCGGGGCTTGTCCGGTCCGACCGATTGCATTCTCCCGATGACATTTGACGCCCTGCTGGACCTGTTCCAGCAACGCATTCCCGCCCATCCCTGGGCACAGATCTCGCTGTATGTGCTGGCGCTGGTGGTGATCGCCGCGCTGTCGCAGTGGCTGGTGGCCCGGGTGGTGGGCCGCGTGGTCTACCGCGTGCTGAGCCTGTCCGGCAACCGCGAATGGGCCGCCGCGCTGATGCGCCATCGCACCTATCGCCGGCTGGGCTACGCGGTGTTCCTGGCCGTGATCACGGTGGGCATCAGCCAGGTGCCTGACCTGGGCAAATTCTCGATCCTGATCGAACGACTGGCGCACGCCGGCACGTGGGTCAGCATGTTCCTGATGCTGTCCGGCGTGCTGGCGGCCTGGCAGACCGTCTTCGCCAACAGCCGGCGTGCCCAGACGCGGTCCATCAAGGGCTACGTCCAGATCGCCCAGTTGGCCCTGTGGCTGGTCTGCGGCGTGCTGGTGCTGTCGATCCTGATCGACCGCTCGCCGCTGTGGATGCTGTCGGGCATCGGCGCGCTGTCGGCGGTGCTGCTGCTGGTGTTCAAGGACACGCTGCTGTCGCTGGTGGCCAGCACGCAGCTTACGTCGAACGACATGCTGCGCATTGGCGACTGGATCGAAATGCCGCAGTCCAACGCCGACGGCTTCGTGATGGACATCGCGCTGCACACGGTCAAGGTCAAGAACTGGGACAACACCGTGACCACGGTGCCCACGTACAAGCTGTTCTCGGAAAGCTACCGCAACTACCGCCACATGTTCGAATCCGGCGCGCGCCGGATCAAGCGGATGCTGCGGATCGACGCTTCCACGGTGCGGTTCCTGGACGACGACGAGGTGACGGCGCTGATGCGGTTCCGGCTGCTGCACGACTACCTGGAGGTCAAGCAGCAGGAGGTGGAGCAGACCAACCGCGCGCTGCTGGGCGAGAACACCGACCCGGTGAACCGCCGCCGGCTGACCAACCTGGGCACGTTCCGGGCGTACGGCATCGCCTTCCTGCGCGCGCACCCCGACATCCACCACGACCTGCTGCTGAACCTGCGCATGATGGAGCCCGACTCGCAGGGCATCCCGATCGAGGTCTACTGCTTCAGCAACCGCACGGGCTGGATGGACTACGAGCGCATCCAGGGCGATATCTTCGACCACCTGCTGGCCATCCTGCCGGAACTGGGGCTGCGGCTGTACCAGGCGCCGTCCGGCGCCGATCTGGCCGGCGTGCGGGAGTTTTCACCCCATGGCGCCCACGCTGCTTTGGCCGCCGCGGCGACAGACCCAGGGGCCAGGGAGCCAACGCAATCGCCGATGGACAGGGCGGACCGGGTGGTTTGAGGGGCGGTGGAGGGCGTGGGGCCGCTGGTTTGACCTCCCTCTGCAGCATCGCGGGAGAGGGCCAGCAGTTCAAACTGCGACCAGTCGGCAAGCAGAGCCTCAACGCCCTCTCCCCAACCCCTCTCCCGCATCGCGGGAGAGGGGCCGGGGGAGAGGGCCAGCAGTCCAAACTGCGACCAGTCGGCAAGCAGAGCCTCAACGCCCTCTCCCCCAACCCCTCTCCCGCAGGCGGGAGAGGGGAGCGCGACAGCGGGAATTTCGAGCCTGCTAGGTTCAAATTCCGCGCCGGTTTGCTCCCCTCTCCCGCATCGCGGGAGAGGGGCCGGGGGAGAGGGCCAGCAGTCCAAACTGCGGCCAGTCGGCAAGCAGAGCCTCAACGCCCTCTCCCCCAACCCCTCTCCCGCAGGCGGGAGAGGGGAGCCAGACAGTGGAATTTCAAGCCTGCTAGAAGCAAATCTCCCGCCGGTTTGCTCCCCTCTCCCGCATCGCGGGAGAGGGGTCGGGGGAGAGGGCCAGCGCATCCAATCCCAAAAACTCTCAGCCCTTGCGCGGCTTGACCTTTGCCGCGGCCTCCTTGGCGCGACGCCGGGCGGTCTCCACGTCGGCGTCGTAGGCCAGTGCCACCCCCATCCGACGCTTGGTGAACGACTCCGGCTTGCCGAACAGGCGCAGTTCGGTCTGCGGCACGCGCAGCGCCTCGTCGACGCCGTCGAACACGATGCCTTCCGCATCGACTCCGCCATAAATCACCGCGCTGGCGCCCGGCGCGCGCAGGCTGGTGTCCACCGGCAGCCCCAGGATCGCGCGGGCGTGCAGTTCGAACTCGTTCTGCCACTGCGAGATCATCGTGACCATGCCGGTGTCGTGCGGGCGCGGGCTGACTTCGCTGAACCAGACCTGCTCGCCCTTGACGAACAGTTCCACGCCGAACAGGCCCTGGCCGCCCAGGTCGGCCGTGACGGCGCGGGCGATGTGCTGGGCGGCTTCCAGTGCCTTCGGGTGCATCGGGTGCGGCTGCCAGCTTTCCACATAGTCGCCGGCCACCTGGACGTGTCCGATCGGCTCGCAGAAATGCGTCTCCACCTGGCCGCTGGCGCCGACGGCGCGCACCGTCAGCAGCGTGATCTCGTAATCGAAATCGATGAAGCCCTCGACGATCACGCGGCCATGGCTGACCCGGCCGCCGGCCATCGCATAGTCCCAGGCCGCCTTGACGCCCTCGGGACCGTCGATCTTGCTCTGACCCTTGCCCGAGCTGCTCATCACCGGCTTGACCACGCACGGGTAGCCGATGCCGCCGTCGATGGCGGCCTGCAGCTCTTCCAGCGAATCACAGAACTTGTACGGGCTCGTGGCCAGGCCCAGCGTCTCGGCGGCCAGGCGGCGGATGCCTTCGCGGTCCATCGTCAGCCGGGCCGCCCGCGCGGTGGGAATCACGCGCACCACGCCGGCGGCTTCCAGCGCTTCGAGCGTCGGCGTGGCGATGGCTTCGATCTCGGGCACCACAAGGTGCGGCCGCTCGGCCTCGATCAGGGCCTTGAGCTGATCGCCATCGCTCATCGTGATCGTCCGGGCATGGTGCGCCACCTGCTGGCCGGGCGCGTTCTCGTAACGGTCGACGGCGATGGTCTCCACGCCCAGGCGCTGTAGCGCGATCAGCACTTCCTTGCCGAGCTCTCCGGAGCCGAGCAGCATGACTTTGGTGGCGGAGGGGGAGAGGGGCGTTCCAAGGGTCGTCATGGCGGGGGGCTCGCGGGAGGAAGAAAAGACGCGATTGTAGCAAGGCGGTGCGGCGTGGTTGCCGGGGTCGAGGGGCTGGCGCGGATGGTGTGCATGGGGCGGCGGCGGGTGGTGGTTTGCGGCGGGCGGGGGCGTAAACGGCAATGTGCCGACGTCTTGCGACGCCGGCACATTGGTCTTCTACTGCTGGGTTACTGCTGGGTTACTTCTGAGTACTGGTCAGGGTTCCGGTTCGCCTCCCTCGGTCAGCGGGCCGCCGCAGCCGATTCGGGCGCAGAACCGTCCTTCAACCAGCCGTGGCTCTTCACGACGTAGCGCTTGCCGTTCGGGGCACCGGCTTCGGTGTAGAAGAACTCGCGTGTCTCCATGTTCACCGCCAGATCGGCCTTGGTCTTGGTGACGGGGTCCTCGAAGACGAAGTGCTTTGTCCCGTTGGCGCCGTCCTGCAACGTCAGCGTGCGCTCGACAGTCCCGGACCTGGTCTTCACCTGGACCGTGGCCGTCGTTCCCTTCACCCGGACGGTGGCACCCGACATCAGCGCACCTTCCCACGCCTTGTCCTCGTCGGACTCGACCGTCAGCGGCACCGGGGCATCGAGGTACCACGTCTCGTCGGTCAGGTCGTCGATCACGTAGGCCAGGATACCGCCCGCGCCAACCGCGCCCATGATTGCACCGGCCGTGGCACCCGAATTGGAGCCACCCGAGCCCGAACCGCCCGAGCCGTCCGAACCACCGTCAGGCGTCTTGTCGCCGCCGTCGGAGCCGTTGCCGCCGTTCGAGCCGTTACCGCCGTCGGAGCCATTCCCGTCAGGACCGTTGCCATTACCGTCGGGGCCGTTGCCGTTCCCATCCGGGCCATTGCCATTTCCGTCGGGACCATTGCCATTGCCGTCAGGGCCGTTACCGTTCCCGTCGGGGCCATTGCCGTTTCCATCCGGGCCATTGCCGTTACCGTCGGGCCCATTGCCGTTACCGTCGGGCCCATTGCCGTTACCGTCGGGCCCATTGCCGTTACCGTCCGGGCCGTTGCCATTGCCGTCCGGGCCGTTACCGTTGCCGTCGGGACCGTTGCCGTTGCCGTCGGGCCCATTGCCGTTCCCGTCCGGGCCGTCACCGTTACCGTCGGGGCCGTTGCCACCGTTGGAACCATTGCCGTCGGTGCCATTGCCGCCGTTCGAGCCGTTACCGTCGTCCGGGGGCACAACGGGTTCTGGACCTGCACGGTCTTGGCTGTTGAAGTTGATCTCGCCGTTATCGCGCTCGACTTGGCTGCCTGAGATGTAGATGCCGGTCCCATTCTCCGATCGGCCGTTGATGTTGATGGTCCCGTTCTCGCTGGCGGTGAGGCCGGGGCTCTGCATGTACACACCGTAGCTGTCGCGGGATTTACCGTTGAAGTTAACCGTGCGGTTGCCGGACACGTTGAGTTGCCCGCCAAGGTATACCCCAGAATTATCGGTCGACGTGCCAGAAATGTTAGCAGTGCCATTGCCACCGATGTTCACCGTCCCGCTGAACATTACCCCATGGTAATAGCCCTTCGACGTGCCGATGACTTCCAGATGGCCGTCGCCAAGGACGGTGAAGTTACTCAGGATAACGCCCATCCCCAGATTCCCATGGCCGACGATCGTCGCGCCACCGATATTCGATGTGCGGCCGTAAAGCTCCACGGCGCCATGAGTGCCGCGAAGTTCCGACGTCGCCGCGATATCGAGGTAGCCGCCGCCCAGGTCGAGGACGGTATCTGTAGTCGATGTCACTCTGCCCTTGCCGGTGCCTTCGCCCGCCCGAATGGTGAGATTGATGGCCTCGCCAGTTGTGGTGATGCGGGTCAGGGAGACATTCCCCTGGGCAATCATCGTGAGGTTGGCCGCGGCACCCGAGGTCTTTGTGATATTCGCTTGCTGCGTGATATTGCCGGCCGCGGGACCCGAGCTGGCGGTGCTGATCATGACGTCCGTGCCGTTGTTCAGCGCGTTGTTGATCGACGTGTTGCTGACCTTGGCTCCGGTGGTGCCCGCCGTAAATCCGTCGCTGACGCTGCCGGTGTAGCCGGAATCCCACGTGGTGATGATGATGTCGGTCGGATCGATCAGCCAGTCACCCGACTTGCCGTTCGGCGCGGCGGCGGTCACGGTGCCGAAGACGTTAAGGTCGTGGGCTGACGTCTCCACGAACCCGCCGTCGCCATGCCGTGCACCGGCATCGACCCGGGCGTTGACACCCACCTGCGTGAAGTTGGCAAAGCCAGCACCGTCCTGCAGCAGCTTGCGCGCTTCGGTGCCTTCCAGCTTGCCGAGCGAATCGCCACCAAGGATCACCTTGCCGCCAGCCGAGTCGCCCGAAGCGTCGATCGAGGCGCTGTCGAACAGGCCGACGCGGTCGCCGGCCAGTACCACCGTGCCGCCCTGGCCGCCGTTGCGGTTGGAGGCGTCGATGCTGCCGGTCATGACCACGTCGCCGGTCTTGCCGGCGTCCGCCACGACCGTGCCAGCGCGGACCACGCCAGACAGGTTCACCACGGTATTGAGCAGCGTGTCCTTGCCGCGCGCGGTAATCAGGACCGTGCCGTCTTGTGCATGGATGTTGCCGCTGTTTTCCGCCAGCGCGTTGGCGGTGGCGTCGTTCAGGACCAGCGAGATGCCCTGGCCGTTGTGCAGCGCGACCGTGGCGCTATCGCCGGCGGCCAGCAGGACTTGTCCGCCCGGGCCGGTCTTGATGTCGCCGGCGTTGCGGACCTGGTCGCCCATGAAGGTCACGTAACCCTGGGCGTTGATCGAACCTTCGTTGATGATGCCGGCCTGCGTGCCGGTGGCACTCAGTGCCAGCGGGCTGCCGGCCATGAAGGCGTTGGAGTCGATGGATTTCGTCGTTGCCAGCAGCGAGCCGACGTTCACCACTGCACCCCGGCCGAACAGCACGCCGTTGGCGTTCTGGATCAGCACCTGCCCGTTGGCGAGCAGCGAGCCGTGGATATTGGAGGGGAGCCCACCCGTGACGCGGTTCAGCGCCTGGGCCTGTGCGTTGGGCTGGTTGAACTGGACCGTGTTGCCCTGGCCGATGCTGAAGCTGTTCCAGTCGATGACAGCGCGCTGGCTGCCCTGATTGATCGTCATCGTCGAGCCGTTCGGCTGCGAGATGGTGGCCTGGCCGGCCACGACGTTGCCCTGGGTCGGCAGTCCTTGGGCACGGGCTTCGTCCATGTCCCAGGCAAACAGGGCGAGGGCGATGGCCGTCATCGCCGATACCACGCCCAGTTGGGGCGATGCCTCCGCAGCGGCGCCTTCACCAGGCGCCTTGCCGCGGCTCTTCACATTTTCCGCAACGGCCACAAGCATGCCGAGATGCTTGCTGAATACGCGGCGATACCGATTCTTGTTCATGGTTGAAACCCAACAGAAGTTGCGACGTGACGCGGCTCGGCTCTGCCTTCAGGAAGGCGGCCGATGCAGGCGTCGTGCGTCAATTCATGGAACGCGAGTTGACCCGCTCTAGCTCGGGATCGGGGGGCGCGCTTACTTGAGTTGCCGCGCGGTCTGTGGTCGTACCGGGTCCCGCGATCTCCTTGATGGCAATGCTAGAAACCTGGGGAAGGGCGGGGAATCGTAGAAACACGAAACACGCAGCGGGGTTGCATGCAAATGTCGCAGCGTCACGAAGCGACGGGGGTCTGCGCAGAGCCCGGTGAAATATTTCGTAGAACTACGATGACTTGGGAAGTGGAGCAGGGGACCAACAGATTCTGATTGCCCCTCGGAAAAGGACGATGTGCCGACGTCTTTCGACACCGGCACATCGTTTTCCTACAGGCAGATGCTAGCTAGTAGCTTCTAGTTGAGAGCCCGCAATCAGCTTGCCGGAGCGGCAGCTTTCGAGGGCGTGCCGTCCTTCAACCAGCCGTGGCTCTTCACGACGTATCGCTTGCCGTTCGGGGCACCGGCTTCGGTGTAGAAGAACTCGCGTGTCTCCATGTTCACCGCCAGATCGGCCTTGGTCTTGGTGACGGGGTCCTCGTAGACGAAGTGCTTCGTCCCGTTGGCGCCGTCCTGCAGGGTCAGAACCCGCTCGACCGTCCCGGTGCGTGTCTTCACCTGGACGATTGCAGTCGTGCCCTTCACCTCCACGGTGGCACCCGACATCAGCGCACCTTCCCACGCCTTGTCCTCATCGGACTCGACGGTCAGGGGCACCGGGGCATCGAGGTACCAGCTTGCGTCGGCCAGGTCGTCGATCACGTAGGCGAGGATACCGCCCGCGCCAACCGCGCCCAGGATCGCACCGGCCGTGGCACCCGAGTTGGAGCCACCCGAGCCCGAACCGCCTGGAACCGTCCGAACCACCGTCAGGCGTCTTGTCGCCGCCGTCGGAGCCGTTGCCACCGTTCGAGCCGTTACCGCCGTCGGAGCCATTGCCACCATCGGTGCCGTTGCCACCGTCAGTGCCATTGCCGCCGTCGGAGCCATTGCCACCGTCGGTGCCGTTGCCACCGTCGGAGCCGTTACCACCGTCGGAGCCGTTGCCACCGTCGGAGCCGTTGCCACCGTCGGAGCCGTTGCCACCGTCGGAGCCGTTACCACCGTCGGAGCCGTTGCCACCGTCGGAGCCGTTGCCACCGTCGGAGCCGTTACCACCGTCGGAGCCGTTACCACCGTCGGTGCCGTTGCCACCGTCGGAGCCATTGCCACCGTCGGAGCCGTTGCCACCGTCGGAGCCGTTGCCACCGTTCGAGCCGTTACCGCCGTCGGAGCCATTGCCACCATCGGTGCCGTTGCCACCGTCCGTGCCGTTGCCACCGTCCGTGCCGTTGCCACCGTCGGAGCCGTTGCCACCGTCGGAGCCGTTGCCACCGTCGGAGCCGTTGCCACCGTCGGAGCCGTTGCCACCGTCGGAGCCATTGCCACCGTCGGAGCCGTTGCCACCGTCCGCGCCATTGCCGCCGTCCGTGCCGTTGCCACCATCGGAGCCATTGCCGCCATCGGTGCCGTTGCCACCGTCGGAGCCATTGCCACCGTCGGTGCCATTGCCACCGTCGGAGCCATTGCCACCGTCGGAGCCGTTGCCACCGTCGGAGCCGTTGCCACCGTCGGGGCCGTTGCCACCGTCCGAGCCATTGCCACCGTCGGAGCCGTTGCCACCGTCGGAGCCGTTGCCACCATCGGAGCCATTGCCGCCGTCGGAGCCGTTGCCACCGTCGGTGCCATTGCCACCGTCCGTGCCATTGCCACCGTCGGTGCCGTTACCACCGTCGGTGCCGTTGCCACCATCGGTGCCGTTACCACCGTCGGAGCCGTTGCCACCGTCCGCGCCGTTACCGTCAGTCCCGTTGCCATTGCCATCGGTAGGCGCGACGCGATCGCCGGTCAGGATGTGGATGGCACCGTTTCCGTTTACCCGCATGCGGCCCTCTAGCGCGTGGTCGCGGCCGTCGGGGGCGGCGCCCGTCAGGACGGCAGTACCGTTGCCGTTCACGGTAATGTTGCTGGTGGTGCCCACGCGCACGCCGATGCCCGCGTCACCGCCACCGCTGGAGGTGCCGGTAGCGTTCATGTAGGCGTTGTCGGTGATGTTGACGCCACCCTGGAAATGGACCCCTTCACGGTACCGCGAATCGCCAGTGATGTCGGTCTTCACGTTTCCAGAGAGATTCAGGCTGGAGTTGGATGCGAAGCGCACGCCGGCTGAGGTGGCGGTGTTGGCGCGCGACGTGCCCGAAACGTTGATTCGAGCATCGTCAGTGGCGTTGATGACGGTTTGGATCAGTACGCCGTCCTGGGTATCCGACTGGCCGGTCATGTCGACGGTCGCGTTTCCCGACATATTCAACGTACCTTGCCAACGTACACCGGCGGCCTTGGGTCCGTCGCCGTTGACTGTCAGCTTGCTGTCTCCGGACATGGATCCTTGGCCAAGGATAGCCACGCCGGCCCATTCGGGATTCGATCCGTTACCGCTGCCGCTGAGATTCAGCGTGGCATTGTTCTGCAGGTCATACCGAAGTGTGTCGAACCATATGCCTGACTCGTTGTTCGATGTACCGGTGAGGTTCACCGCGCCGTTGTCCGAGATATTGATAGACGTCGGACCGCAGGCTCGAATACCTTCCGCGTAGTTGCCTACGCCGGTAATGTTGACGACCCCGTTGCCCGAGACCGAGATGCTGCTGGTCGCGTAATTGCCACCCAGGATCGTCACGGCTTGCGAGTCGATTCCTGAGCCCGTGGAGCGGCCTTCGATATCCAGCGAGGCGTTGTTGTTGACTGTAATCTTGAGCGTGTTGAGACGAATGCCCGAGTACAAATTGCCCGTCGTGTTGCCAATCAAGCTGACGGCGGCATCATCATTGAGGGTAAGAACGCCGCGGCGCATGATGCCGTCGTAGCCGCCACCGTCCCCATTGATGACCAGTTGCGAGCCTCCGGAGATCGTAAGGTTGGATCCGTTGTCAATATAGATGCCGGTCTGCGAGCGGGAACTGCCATAGATGGAGAGGCTGCCACCCACCTGCGTCAGGGCGGTGTTCATATACACGCCAATGCTGCCGGCGCTAAAGCCCGTAATGGTGCCGCCGCCGATATTTGCCAGGGTGCCGCTTATGTTGATGGCATGGCCGCTTGAGGCGCTTGTCGTGTCCCCGTACGCCGTTAGCCGTCCGCCATTCAAGTCGATGGTTCTGCCGCTTGCTTGGAAAACGGTGCCATATCCGCCGCCCATCCCCGAGGTCAGATTCAGATTCAGCGCATCGGAGGTGGACGTGATATTGCCGTTGAGGGTAATCGATCTGTTTGCCACCAGCGTGAGATTCGCCGCGCCGCCGCCGGTCTTTGTAATGTCGGCACCGGCGCTCTGCACGATATTCCCGGCCGCCGTACCTGAGCTGGCCGTGGTGATCGTGACGTCGGTGCCTGCGTTCAGGGCGTCGTTGATGGACGTGTTGCGAACCGTGGCAGTGCTGCCCGTGGGCGTGAAGCCACCCGAGACGCTACCGCTGTAGCCAGCATCGTTACCTGTGCCGATAGTGATATCGGTCGGATCGATCAACCATTCGCCAGACTTGCCGTTCGGCGCTGAGGCGGTCACCGTGCCTTGGACGTTGAGGTTGTGAGCCGAGGTTTCCACGAACCCGCCATCGCCATGCCGTGCACCCGCATCGATCCGCGCGTTGACGCCCACCTGCGTAAAGTTGGCGAAGCCAGCACCGTCCTGCAGCAGCTTGCGAGCTTCCGTACCTTCGAGCTTGCCCAGCGAGTCACCACCAAGGATGACCTTGCCGCCGGCCGAGTCGCCCGAAGCGTCGATCGAGGCGCTGTCGAACAGGCCGACGCGGTCGCCGGCCAGTACCACCGTGCCGCCCTGGCCGCCGTTGCGGTTGGAGGCGTCGATGCTGCCGGTCATGACCACGTCGCCGGTCTTGCCGGCATCGGCCACGACCGTGCCGGCGCGGACGACGCCGGACAGGTTCACCACCGTATTAAGGAGCGTGTCCTTGCCGCGCGCGGTAATGAGGACCGTGCCGTCTTGGGCATGGATGTTGCCGCTGTTTTCCGCCAGCGCGTTGGCGGTGGCGTCGTTCAGGACCAGCGAGATGCCCTGGCCGTTGTGCAGCGCGACCGTGGCGCTATCGCCAGCGGCCAGCAGGACTTGTCCGCCCGGGCCGGTCTTGATGTCGCCCGCGTTGCGAACCTGGTCGCCCATGAACGTCACGTAACCCTGGGCGTTGATGGAGCCTTCGTTGATGATGCCGGCCTGCGTGCCGGTGGCGCTCAGTGCCAGCGGGCTGCCGGCCATGAAGGCGTTGGAGTCGATGGACTTGGTGGTGGCCAGCAGCGAGCCGACATTGACCACTGCGCCTCGGCCGAACAGCACGCCGTTGGCGTTCTGGATCAGCACTTGGCCGTTGGCCAGCAGGGAACCATGGATATTGGAGGGCAGGCCGCCGATCACGCGGTTCAGCGCTTGGGCCTGCGCGTTGGGCTGGTTGAACTGGACCGTGTTGCCCTGGCCGATGCTGAAGCTGTTCCAGTCGATGACAGCGCGCTGGCTGCCCTGATTGATGGTCATCGTCGAGCCGTTCGGCTGCGAGATGGTGGCCTGACCGGCCACGACGTTGCCCTGGGTCGGCAGACCTTGGGCACGGGCTTCGTCCATGTCCCAGGCAAACAGGGCGAGGGCGATGGCCGTCATCGCCGATACCACGCCCAGTTGGGGCGATGCCTCCGGCGCTGCCTTCACCCGGCGCCTTGCCGCGGCTCTTCACATTCTCCGCAACGGCCACAAGCATGCCGAGATGCTTGCTGAATACGCGGCGATACCGATTCTTGTTCATGGTTGAGAAACCCAACAGAAGTTGCAACGTGACGCGGCCCGGTTATGCCGCAGGAAGGCGCGGCCGAAGTGGGGTCATGCGTCAATTCATAAAGCGCGAGATGACTCGCTCTGGCTCGGGAATCCGGGGGGCGCGCTTGCTGAACATGCCGCGCGGGTTGTGGACGTACCTGGTCCCCGCGATTTCCTTGATGGCAATGCTAGGAATCTGGGTAGGGGCGGGGAATCGTAGAAATACGAAAGGCGCCTCCAAGTTGCGAGAAAAGACCTCGCCGTAGTCAACGGACAAGCTTCCGAACGTCTCTCAGACGTACGAACTCGTAGAACTACGATGGAAATGGGAGGGGAGGCGAAGAAGGGCGACGCCGACCGTCTCAGGAAACGGCCGACGCGCGTGCGCAAGGCGGGGAATGCAGAGCGCCCGGCAGAACCGGGCGCGGAACCGGACCGACGGGCGATCTGGTAATCAGACGATCAAGCGATCAGACGATCAAGCGATGGAACGATCAGTAGGCGATCTTGGCGCTCAGGCTGATGGCGCGCGGATCGGCCGGCTGGATGTAGTTCTCGTACTGGAAGCCCCAGTAGCGCTTGTTGGTCAGGTTGGTCAGCGCGGCGCGCAGCGTCAGGTCCTTGCCGGCCACGCGCGTGTTGTACGTGGCGCCGAGGTTGAACACCGTGTAGCCGCCCAGCGTGGCCGTGTTGGAGGCGTTGAGCTTGGTCGGGCCGGTGTACTTGCCGTCCACGCCTACCTTCAGGCCCGGCACGAACGGTACGCGGTATGCCACCCGGCCGGTCAGCAGGAAGTTGGGCGCGCCCGCCACGCGGTTGCCGATGTTGGTGTCGCCCTCGGTGTACTCGCTATGCAGCAGCATCGTACTTCCGCCAATTTCCCACTGCGATCCGATGCGCGACGACGCGGCCAGTTCCAGGCCCTGGTAGACCGACTGGCCGTCCTGCACGAACGACGGCAGCACGCCGGCGCCGTTGTCGCGCGTGAATTCGCTGCGGCGTTCGATGCGGAACAGCGCGGCCGTGGCGTTCCACTTGCCCTGGTCGGTCTTCACGCCCACTTCGTACTGGCGGCTCTTGGCCGGGGTCAGGCCCTGGCCGGCATTGAGGTAGGTGCTGCCCACCACGCCGCCGCCGTCGAACGATTCCACGTAGCTGCCGTAGAACGTGGTGGACGCCCACGGCTTGTACATCAGCGCGGCGGTCGGCGAGACCAGGCCGTTCTTGGTGTAGCTGGTGTTGCCCACGCCGTTGGCGTTGTAGCTGTTCTGCTCGAAGTTGGTGACGCGCAGGCCGGCCAGCACCGACCACTGGTCGGTCAGGTGCATGGTGTCGCTGACGAACGCGGCCTTCTGCGTGGTATCGCCGGCGCGGTACTTCTGGAACGCGGTCTGGCTCCAGTAGACGCCCGTGTACGGGCCGTAGATGTTGCCGTCGGCCAGCGAGAAGTTGTTGTACGCGTTGCTGCTGAAGCGGTCGATCTGCTTCTGCCAGCTCAGGCCGGCCACCAGTTCGTGGCGGAAGATGCCAGTGCGGAACTTGCCCTCGACCATCGTCGTCCAGTTGCTGAACTGCTGGCTTTCGGCGCCGTCGTAGCGCGAGCTGGTGTAGTCGCCCGAGGCATCGGTCAGGAACAGCGTGGTCTCGTTGCGGCTGCGGGACTGCTTGCTGAAGCTGTAGCTGGTGCTGACCGTCCAGTCCGGGTTCAGGTTGTAGCGCAGGCCGGTCTGGTAGAACTGCAGGTTCGAGTAGAAGTGTGTGTCCGGGCCGCCCAGCAGGCCGCCGCGGCCGCTGATGACGCCGGGAAGCTGGCCGTTGGTGATGCCGCCGGTATAGAACGACGGCGTGGCGCCCCACGTGTTGCGGTCCTGGTAGATGCCGTCGAACGTCCAGGTCAGGTCGCGCGTGATGCGGGCGTCCAGGCCCAGCGACACCGAGTTGCGGTTCAGCCCGACCGCGTTGGACGGCTTGCCTTCCTCGTGCGTCAGGTTCAGGCGGTAGCCGAACATGTTGTCGGGGCCGGCGCGGCCGCCCACGTCCACGTGCTCGCTCCAGACGTGCGACGAACGGTAGCCCACTTCCACGCTGGCCGTGAACTGGTCGGTCGGACGCTTGGTGACGTAGTTGATGGTGCCGCCGGGGTTGCCAAAGCCGTACATGAAGCCGTTCGGGCCCTTCAGCAGCTCCACCTGCTCAAGCTGTTCGTAGGGCAGGGTCAGGCCATAGCTGATGAACGGCATGCCGTTGATCTTGTACGCGTTGCGCCAGTCCAGTTGCAGGCCGCGCACGGTGGTGTAGGCCGCCCAGGCGTTGTTGCCGTTGCTGTTGTCCGAGACCGAGGCGTCGTTGAAGAACACGTCGCCGATCTTGGCCACCTGGCGGTCGGCCATGTCCTCGCTGCCCACAACGGTAGTCGAGAACGGCGTGTCGAGCTGCGTGCGGCTGCCCAGCGCGCCGCCCGACGCCTTCTTCTGCAGTTGCGGGCCGACGTCGACATCCTGCCGCGCGCTCACGGTCACCGACGGCAGCGCCTGGTCGGCGGGCGCCGTCTGGGCCAGCACGGTGCCGCACAGCGGAAAACCGGCCAGCACGGCGGCACGGGCAAAAGCGGCGATGGGACGGACGCGCGAAGGCGCGGAAGGCCGGCGGCGGGCCGGCGACGGGCAGGACGTCATGACAGGAATGGCTCTTATTGGAAATGTAGACACAAATGCGAACGATTCGCATTTGTGTGGCAGGGCGGAATAATGCGGCCCCGGCCATTGAGGCGTCAAGCGCCGCGCGGGTCGGGCGCCGTTTCCAGGCCGTTTCGGTGTGTTATTTCCAACAGATGGCCGTGTCGATACGATTTCGACACATTGTTGCGGCGACGATCAACAATGCGTGAATGCGTCGATATGGCGTTAAAGCCACATCCACGCACAGATGCAAGCCAACGACTACCGCGTCGGCGTCAGCGCCACCTCGATGGCATCCATCAGCTCTTGCAGCCGCAGCGGCTTGCCGCAGACCGCGTCGAAGCCCGATTCCATGGCGGCGCGGCGGTCCTGCTGCCGGGTGAACGCGGTCAGCGCCACGGCCGGCACGCGCGGCAGCACCTCCACGGCCTCGCGCACGCGGATCTCGCGGATCAGGTCGTTGCCGTCGCGGCCGGGCAGGCCGATGTCGCTGATGACGAGGTCGGGCACCGCCTGCTGCACGGCGTCCAGCGCCTCGTCGCAGTCGCGCGCCGTGCGCACCCGGGCGCCGTAGTCGACCAGGATGGCCGACAGCGCGGCGGCAGCGTCGGCGTCGTCTTCCACGATCAGCACGTCCAGCGCCGTCAGCGGCACCGACTGCTTGAGCGCCGGCTTTTCCTGGGCCGGCAGCATTTCGGCCGGCGCGGTCGGCATCAGCGGGATCACCACCTCGAAGGTGGCGCCCAGGCCCACGCCGGCGCTGGACGCCTGCACGGTGCCGCCATGCATCTCGGCCAGGTGCTTGACGATGGCCAGCCCCAGGCCCAGCCCGCCGTGCTTGCGGCGGTTGGCGTCCTCGCTCTGGGTAAAGCGGTCGAACAGCAGCGGCAGGAATTCCTGCGGAATGCCGCGGCCGTTGTCGATCACGCGCAGATGCAGGTTGTCGGCGTCCGACGACAGCTCGATCTGCACCGTGCCGTCCTCGGGCGAGAACTTGATTGCGTTGGACACCAGGTTCCACAGGATCTGCTGAAAGCGCGCGGCGTCCAGCCAGGCGGACATCGCCACGGTCGGCGCCAGCCGCAGGTCCAGCGTCACGTGGCGCTCGGCGGCCTGGGTCTGCATCGTGTCCACGGCGCTGCGCACCAGCTCGGGCAGGTTCACGCGCTCGCGTTCCAGCTTCATCTTGCCGACGTTCAGCATCGACACGTCGACCAGGTCGGCCACCAGCCGCCGCTGGATGGCGATGTTGCGCTCCACGGCGGCCAGCCCGCGGCGGCCTTCCTCGGAGTCGATATGGCGCGCCAGCACGTGGGTCCAGACGGAAATCACGTTGAGCGGGTTGCGCAGTTCGTGCGACAGGATGGCGATGAAGTCGTCCTTCATCCGGTTCAGCCGCTCCACGGCGGCCCGCGCGGCCTGTTCGCGCTCGATCAACTGCTCGCGCTGGCGTTCCAGGTTGACGTGGTCGGTGATGTTCGACACCACGGCCACCTTCACGCCGGTTTCCAGCACGGCGGAGATGCTCCATTCCAGGTGCATGGTCTCGCCGCGCGCGTCGCACAGCGGGAACGTGCCCTGCCAGCCGGTCTGGCCCGTGTGGCCGGTGGCCTCGGCCACCTTCTCGCGGAACTCGGGCGGGGCGAACGCGGCCACGGGCTGGCCCACCAGCGCGGCCTCGGGCCGCCCCAGCATGGTCAGCATGGCCGGGTTGACGTCGACGAACCGCCCGGCCAGGTCCAGCGTGCAGATGCCGCCGATGGCCTGGTGGTAGATCGCGCGGAAGCGGGCCTCGCTCTCGCGCATGGACCGCTCGGCCGCGCTGGCGCGCAGCAGCGACGCGATGGTGGCCACCAGCACGCCCGGCTCGGCCGGATGGATCAGGTAGGCGCTGGCGCCGGCGTCCAGCCCGCGCACCTTGTCGTAGTCGGCCACGTAGGTGGCGGACAGGTGCACCACGGGCACGGTGGCCGTCTCGGGCCGGCTGCGCAGCGAGCGGCAGACCTGGAAGCCGTCGATGTCGGGCAGGTTCACGTCCAGCACCACGGCCGACACGCTCAGGTCGGCCCGCTGCAGCGCCTCCTGGCCGCTCTCGGCCTCGATGGTGCGATAGCCGGCCGCCGTCAGCACGCGCACCGTGGCGTAGCGCGTGACCGGGTTGTCGTCCACCACCAGCACCAGCGGGCTGGCCTGCGGGGCGGGGCGGGTGTCGCGATGGTCATCCGGCATGGTGGTCTCCGGCGGCTGCCGCCGGCCGCGCTGGCAGTTCCAGGTCGGCGGCCGGGAACGTGGTGGGCAGCGTCACGAAGAAGCGCGATCCCACGCCTACCTGGCTCTCGAAGCCCACGTGGCCGCCCAGCAGTTCGGCCAGCCGCTTGGACAGCGCCAGGCCCAGGCCCGAACCCCGGTAGCGCCGCTGCAGCGGCGAATCGATCTGCACGAAGTCCTGGAACACCTCGCAGTGAGATTCTGGCGGGATGCCGATGCCGGTATCGCGCACCGAGAACGTGATCGTGCCCGGCGCCTCGCAGGTGGCCGCGATGCGCACCTCGCCGCTGGGCGTGAACTTCAGCGCGTTGGAGATGTAGTTGCGCAGGATCTGCGACACCTTGCGGTCGTCGCTGAACAGCTTCGGCACGCCGTGCGGCTCCTCGAAGATCAGCGACACGTCGGGGTTGGTCAGCACGGGCTTGAACATGCCGCGCAGCGCGTCGAACAGCGCGACCATGTCGAACCAGGCGGGCGACACGTCCACGCGGCCCGCTTCCAGCCGGGCCAGGTCCAGCAGGTCGTTGACCATCTCGGCAAACTCGGCCGCCGTGTCGCGCACGAACTTGACCTGTTTTTCCTGCTCGGCCGTGAGCGGGCCGTCCACGCGGTCCATCAGCAGCCGCGTGATGCTCTGGATGGACACGATCGGGGTGCGGAACTCGTGGCTCATGTAGGCCAGGAAGCGGCTCTTCAGCTCGGTGGCCTGGCGTAGCTGCTCGGCCTGCATGTCGAGTTCGGAATAGAGCGCCACCACGCCCCGGTTGGTTTCCTCGATCTCGGCGCGCAGCGCCAGCACTTCCTGGTCGCGCGCGTCCAGCGCGGCGCGCAGCGCGGCGATGTCGTCCGGGGTGGCGCGCTGGGCGGGGTCGGAGGCGGGCATGTCTGGCATGGCGGGAAGGTTGTCTGGCAGCGTATCTGAAACGGTCATGGTCAGCGCTCCGCCCGGCGTACCACCACCACGGTGGCGTCGTCGCGGCCGCGGCTGAACTTCCACAGGACGAAGGCGGCCACGATGGCCGGGTCGCGCTGCAGCAGGGTGGGGTCGTCGAACTGCCAGCGCGACTGGATGCCGTCGGAGTGCAGCACCACCAGCGCGTGCTGCGGCCATTCCATTTCCTGCTCCTGCACGGCGCGCACGTGCAGGCCGGCCGTGCCGTTCTGGCTGACCAGCGTGCGGTCGCCGATGCCGGAGATCACGCGGCCGAGGATGTTGCCCGCGCCGGCAAAGCGCACGCGGTGGCTGTTGCGGTCGAGCCGGTAGGCGCCCACGGCGGCCCCGCGCGTGCCGCGCAGCGCGGCGTGGGCGCGTTCCACGTAGGCGCCCGGTGCGGCGCCGTGCCGGACGTCGAACAGGGTCAGCGCGGCCATGGCGGCGTCTGCGGCGTCGGGGCCGTGGCCCAGCCCGTCCACGACCACCACGTCGGCGCGGTCATCCTGCACGGCCACGCTCCAGCCGTCGCCGCTGACGCGCTCGCCCGGCGCGGCCAGGCAGACCGCGCCCACGGCAAAGCCGCCGTTGGGGCGGCGCGGCCGGTCGCCGGGCTCGCGGTCGCGGTAGAAGCGGGCCAGGATCAGGCTGCCGTCGCCGGCGCGCGTATGGACGTCGAAGTCGTCGGCCATGCGGCGCACCGCGCCCAGGCCCTGGCCGGCGCTGCCAGCCGTGGAAAACCCGTCGCGCATGCACGCCTGCAGGTCGGCCATGCCGGGGCCGTCGTCGATCGACAGCAGCTCGATGGCCAGCGTGCCGGCCAGCTCGCGCGCGGCCAGCAGCAGGCGCCCGCCCGTGGCGTGGCGCAGCAGGTTGTTGCCCAACTCGTTGACGGCCAGCGCCAGCTTGCCGGCCTGCGTGGCGTCGAAACCCAGGCGCGTGGCCATCTCGGCGGCATGCCGCCGGGCCTCGCCCACGCGGCTGGGGTCGCCCATCGGCACGGCCAGGTGCGGCCCGTGGTTCCTACTTCCACCGAGTGATGCTGACACAGGTTCCCTCGCCAACTTGAGTCCGGATCTGGAAGTCGTTGACCAGCCGGCGCGCGCCGGACAGGCCCATGCCCAGCCCGCCGCCCGAGGTCCACCCGTCGACGAGCGCCTGCTCGACGTCGGGAATGCCCGGGCCCCGGTCCTCGAAATGCAGGCGCAGCCCGCGCCGCATGCCCTCGGTCAGCAGCTCCCAGCGCATTTCGCCACCGCCGCCGTACACCATCGTGTTGCGGGCCAGCTCGCTGGCCGCCGTAATCATCTTAGTCTGCTCCACCAGCGAGAACTTCAGCTGCGACGTCAGGGTGCGCACCACGGCGCGGGCCTGGACGATGTCGCGTTCGTCGCGGATGGGGGCGCTACCGGTCTGGGCAAGGTCGGTCGTCACGTCAGGCCACCTGCGCGGCGGCATCCAGCATCGCCATCCCGCGCTCCACGTTGAGCGCGGTCTTCACGCCGCCGAGCGACAGGCCCAGCTCTACCAGCGTGATGGCCACGGCGGGGCGGATGCCGACCACGACCGTGGTGGCGCCGAGAATACGGCTGATGTCCGAGATGCTCACCAGCATGCGGCCGATGAACGAGTCGACCATTTCCAGCGCCGAGACGTCGATCAGCACGCCGTGCGCGCCGGATTTCTCGACCATCGTCGCCAGGTCTTCCTGCAGCTGCAGGGCCGTCTGGTCCTGCATGTCGATCTGGATGGTCACGAGCAGGTTCTTGCCCATCCGCAAGATTGGAATGCGTTCCATGGCAGGGGTGGCGGCGATCAGTTGGCGTTGCGGGACACGATGTGACCGGACATGCGCATGGCGGTGCCCAGCGCGTCGGCCAGCGTCGATTTGGTGATGATGCCCTGCAGGTCGATGCCCAGGTGCACGATGGTCTGCGCAATCTGCGGCCGGATACCGCTGATGATGCTCTCCGCGCCCATCAGGCGGATGGCCGTGACGGTCTTCATCAGGTGCTGGGCCACCAGCGTGTCCACGGTGGGCACGCCGGTGATGTCGATGATGGCCAGCGCCGAGCCGGTTTCCACCAGCCGTTCGAGCAGCGTTTCCATCACGATCTGGGCGCGGCTGCTGTCCAGCGTGCCGATCACGGGCACCGCCAGCACGCCGTCCCAGAGCTTAATCACGGGCGTGGACAGCTCCATCAGCTCGTGCTGCTGGCGCACGATGATGTCCTCGCGCGTCTTCTGGTAGGTGGAGACGGTCCACTGCGCCATGCGGTCGGCCAGCGACGACATCAGCCAGATCACGTCGATCTGGCCTTCCACGCCGCTCGACTGGCGCTGCAGCGCTTCGAAGATGGGCCGCTTGAGCGCCAGCACGAAGCCGCTGGTCACGTCGGCCGTCTCGCCCTGTGCCGCGCGGTTGCGCGACAGCGCGGCCAGCGCCTCGCGCAGTTCGGTCCAGGCGCCGGCGCTGAAGTTGCCCGGTTCGCCGTTCGCCCGCAGCCCGGCGTCCAGGGCGCGGAGGATGCCCTGCTGTTCGATCGCCACGTTCTGCGTCAGGCCGCGGCCTTCGGCATAGATGTGGTACTCCTCGGTCCAGCCACGCATGATGTTGTCTTGTTCCTGACGCAGGAGGTCGGCAAGACGCTGGTTTTCGGTGCGCATGGGCAGTTGCTCAGATGGGTTGGCTCGGATGGATGGAATATGGCCGACGCAAGGACCGCGCCGGCCGGAGATGAATCTCCCCATTCTAGGAGAGATTGATAGCTCACACTATCGGCGGGCGGCTGATTGACGGCGGATCAAAATTAAGCATATTGCGATGTCGATAGTAACCGGCGCCGGGCCGGCTGTGAGAAACCGCCGACACCGGAACGGGATTGGCCCGGCTGCCGCGCCCGGCCGGCGCGCCCTAGGCTGGGAGCATCGGGCAGGACACGGTGTTCGGGGGAGGGTCGAGCTTGGACTGGTTGGACGTACTGCAATGGCCGGCGATGGCCATCACGGTGCTGGCGACATGGCTGGTCGGCAGCGAGTCGGCGGGCCGCCGCAAGGCCGGGTTCTGGTGCTTCCTGGTCAGCAACGCGATGTGGGTGGGCTGGGGCTGGCACACCGGCGCCTGGGCGCTGGTGGTGCTGCAGTTTGCGCTGGCGGTGCTGAACATCCGCGGCCAGGCCAAGGCGGACAAGGCCGAGCGCGCCCGGCAGGGCGGCAAGGCGGATCGGGAGGGCGCGCCGGGCTAGCCGGCTGGCCGGGAACATGGCGGAGATGGCTTCAGACCTGATCGTGGCAAGGCCGGAGGGGCTGTACTGCCCGCCCGGCGACTTCTATATCGATCCCTGGCGGCCCGTGGCGCGCGCCGTCATCACCCACGCCCATTCGGACCACGCCCGGTTTGGCCACGGCAGCTACCTGTGCGCCGCGCCCGGCCGGGGCGTGCTGCTGGCCCGGCTGCCCGGCATCACGCTGGACACGCTGCCGTACGGCCAGCGCATCACCCACCACGGCGTCACGCTGAGCCTGCATCCAGCCGGCCATGTGCTGGGATCGGCGCAGGTGCGGCTCGCACACGGCGGGCAGGTCTGGGTGGCGTCCGGCGACTACAAGGTCGAGTTCGACGGCACCTGCGACGCGTTCGAGCCCGTGCGCTGCGACACCTTCATCACCGAAAGCACGTTCGGCCTGCCGATCTACCGCTGGCAGCGCCAGGCCACGCTGATGGCCGAGGTCTTCGACTGGTGGCAGGCCAACGCGGCAGCTGGGCGCGCCAGCGTGCTCTATTGCTATGCGTTCGGCAAGGCGCAGCGGTTGCTGCACGGGCTGCTGCGCCACGCCGGGGCGGACCTGGCCATGCCGGGCCCCATCGTGCTGCACGGGGCGATGACCAGCCTGACACGCGCTTATGCCGACGCCGGCGTGGCGCTGCCGCCCACCATGACCACGGCCGATCTGCCCGCGCGCAGCCCGGCCCTGCGGCGCGCGCTGGTCGTGGCGCCGCCGTCGGCCCAGCGCTCCACCTGGCTGCGCCGCTTTGGCGATGCGTCCGACGCCTTTGCCAGCGGCTGGATGCAGTTGCGCGGCACCCGACGCCGCCGGGGCGTGGATCGCGGCTTCGCGCTGTCCGACCATGCCGACTGGCCCGGCCTGCTGTCGGCCATCGGCGCCACCGGCGCCCAGCGCGTGATCGTGACGCACGGCAACGTGCCCGTGATGGTCCGCTACCTGTGCGAGCAGGGGCTGGACGCCCAGGGCTTTCGCACCGAATTCGGCGATGACGACGACGCCACCGGCGCCGCCGCCGAGCCGATGGAGCAGCGCGAGCCAAGCCAGTCGAGCCAGCCGGAGGCCGGGGAGGGCGCGGCATGAAGGCGTTTGCCGACCTGTACAGCGAACTGGACGGCACCACGTCTAGCAAGGCCAAGCTGGCCGCGCTGGCCGCCTATTTCCACCGGGCGCCGCCAGCCGATGCCGCCTGGGCCGTCTACTTCCTGGCCGGTGGCAAGCCGCGCCAGATCGTGCCCGTGGCCGCGCTGCGCGAGCTGGCCCAGCGCGCCGCGGCGCTGCCCGAATGGCTGTTCGAGGAAAGCTACCAGGCCGTGGGCGACCTGGCCGAGACCATCGCGCTGCTGCTGCCCGACGCCGAGCATGTCGATACGGCCGGGCTGGCCGAATGGGTCGAGCAGCGCCTGCTGCCGCTGCGCGGCCAGCCGCCCGACGTGCAGGCGGCGGCGCTGGACGCGCTGTGGCGCCCGCTGGACGCGCGCGGCCGGCTGGTGCTGTTCAAGCTGATCACGGGCAGCTTCCGCGTGGGGGTGTCGAAGCTGCTGGTCACGCGCGCGCTGGGCGAGGTGGCCGGCATCGATCCCAAGCGCGTGGCCGAGCGGCTGGTCGGCTACACCGACATTGCCCTGCGGCCCACGCCCGAGCGGTTCCAGGCGCTGGTGGCGCCGGACACCGGCGAGGGCGCCACGCTGCCGCGCGGCGGCCAGCCGTACCCGTTCTTCCTGGTCCATCCGCTGCAGGCGCCGGTCGATGAATTCGACACGCTGCTGGGCGCGCCGGGCCGCTGGCTGGTGGAATGGAAGTGGGACGGCATCCGCGCGCAGATGGTGCGGCGCCAGGGGCAGTCGTGGCTCTGGTCGCGCGGCGAGGAACTGATTACCGACCGCTTTCCGGAACTGGCCGAAGCCGCCGGCACGCTGCCCGACGGCACCGTGATCGACGGCGAGATCATCGTCTGGATCGACGGCCGCGTGCAGCCGTTTGGCCTGCTGCAGCAACGGATTGGCCGCAAGACCGTGGGCGCCCGGCTGCTGCGTGACGCGCCGGCCATCCTGATGGCCTACGACCTGCTGGAATGGCAGGGCGAGGACTGGCGCGCCCGCCCGCAGGCCGAGCGCCGCGCGCAACTGGAGCGCGTGGTGGCCGCGCACATCCACCCCGCGCTGGAACTGAGCCCGCTGGTAGAGGCCGACGACTGGCCGCACTTCGCCCGGCTGCGCGAGACCTCGCGCGAGCTTGGCGTGGAAGGCTTCATGCTCAAGGCCGCCGACGCCGGCTACGGGGCCGGCCGCACGCGCGACGTCGGCATCTGGTGGAAGTGGAAGATCGACCCCTATACCGTCGACGCCGTGCTGATCTACGCCCAGCGCGGCCACGGCCGGCGCGCCAGCCTGTACACCGATTTCACGTTCGCGGTCTGGAACGCGCCGCCCGGCACGCCGGACCGCGCGCTGGTGCCGTTCGCCAAGGCGTACTCGGGGCTGACCGATGCCGAGATGCGCGAGGTGGACGCCATCGTGCGGCGCACCACCGTGGAATCGTTCGGCCCGGTACGCAGCGTCACGCCGACGCAGGTCTTCGAGCTGGGCTTCGAAGGCATCGGGCGCAGCGGCCGGCACAAGAGCGGCATCGCGGTGCGCTTTCCGCGGATGCTGCGCTGGCGCACCGACAAGCCGGTGGAAGAGGCCGACACGCTGGCCACGCTGGAAGCGATGCTGCCGCCGGCCCCAGCCAAGGACGCCGCATGACCCCCCGCAAGCCTGCCCGCCCGGCGGCGGACCCGTCTTTCACGCCGGCGCCGCCCGTCGCGGAATCGCTGCCGGCGCTGTTCGCGGCCCGCAACTGGGAGCCGTTCGCGTTCCAGCGCGAAGTCTGGGACGCCATCGTCCGTGGCCAGAGCGGCCTGCTGCACGCCACCACCGGCACCGGCAAGACCTACGCCGCCTGGCTGGGCGCCTTGCTGGCCTTTGCCGAGCCGCCGGCCCGCGCCGGTGCCGCGCCGCCCGGGCTGACCGTGCTGTGGCTGACGCCGATGCGTGCGCTGGCCGCCGATACCACGCGCGCGCTGCAGGCGCCGCTGGCCGAACTGGGACTCGACTGGACCGTGCAGCTTCGCACCGGCGACACGGGCAGCAGCGAGCGCGCTGCGCAGGCGCGCCGGCTGCCGACCGCGCTGGTCACCACGCCCGAGAGCCTGTCGCTGCTGCTGACCCGCGCCGATGCCCGCGAGACGCTGGGCCGCGTGCGGCTGGTGGTCGTCGACGAATGGCACGAACTGATCGGCAGCAAGCGCGGCGTGCAGGTGCAGCTGGCGCTGGCGCGGCTGCACCGCTGGCAGCCCGACCTGCGCGTCTGGGGGCTGTCGGCCACGCTTGGCAACCTGGACCATGCGCGCGACGTGCTGCTGGCGGGCGTGCCCGAGGCCAGGCGGACGCTGGTGCACGGCCACACGCCCAAGACGCTGATCGTCGATACGCTGCTGCCGGACCGCGCCGGACGCTTTCCGTGGGCCGGGCATCTTGGCCTGTCGATGCTGCCGCACGTGGTGCGCGAGCTGGACGAGAGCAGCACCACGCTGGTATTCCTGAACACGCGCTCGCAGGCCGAACTCTGGTACCAGGCGCTGCTGGACGCGCGGCCGGAATGGGCCGGCCAGATCGCGCTGCACCATGGCTCGCTGGACCGGGCCGTGCGCGAGTGGGTCGAGGTCAATCTCAAGAACGGCGCACTGCGGGCCGTGGTCTGCACGTCCAGCCTGGACCTGGGCGTTGACTTCCTGCCGGTGGAGCGCGTGCTGCAGATTGGCTCGCCCAAGGGCGTCGCGCGGCTGCTGCAGCGGGCCGGGCGGTCGGGCCACGCGCCGGGCCGGGCGTCGCGCGTGACCGTGGTGCCGACCCACAGCCTGGAACTGGTGGAGGCGGTGGCGGCCCGCCGCGCCATCGAGGCCGGGCGGATCGAGGCGCGCGAATCGCCCGACAAGCCGCTCGACGTGCTGGTGCAGCACCTGGTGACCGTGGCGCTGGGCGGCGGCTTTGCGGCCGACGCGCTGCTGGACGAGGTGCGCCAGACCTGGGCCTACCGCGCGCTGACCGACGACGAATGGCGCTGGTGCCTGGATTTCGTGCGGCAGGGCGGGCCGACGCTGTCGGCCTATCCCGACTACCGCCGCGCCATGCCCGACGACGACGGCATCTGGCGCGTGCCCGACGCGCGGCTGGCGCGGCGCCATCGCACGAGCGTGGGGACCATCGTCAGCGATGCGTCGATGCAGGTGCGGTTCTGGACGCGGGCGGGCAGCGGCGGGGCGTCGCTGGGCACGGTGGAGGAAGGCTTCATCGCGCGGCTGGCCCCGGGCGACTGCTTCCTGTTCGGCGGCCGGCTGCTGGAACTGGTGCGCGTGCAGGAAATGACGGCGTTCGTGCGCCGCGCCACGGGCAAGCGGGCGTCGGTGCCGCGCTGGAACGGCGGCAAGATGCCGCTGTCGACCGAGCTGGCCGAGGCCGTCGTCGCCACGCTCGACGACGTGCAGGCGGGCCGGCTGGACCCCGCGAGCACGCCGGAGCTGCCTCTGATCGCGCCCATCGTCGAACTGCAGGGGCGCTGGTCGGCGCTGCCATCGCCCCGCACGCTGCTGGCCGAGACGCTGCACTCGCGGGAGGGCTGGCACCTGTTCCTGTACCCGTTCGCGGGGCGGTCGGTCCACCTGGGGCTGGGCAGCCTGCTGGCGTGGCGGCTGGGGCAGAAGGTGCCGGCCACGTTCTCGGTGGCGGTCAACGACTATGGGCTGGAACTGCTGGCGTCGGCGCCGCTGGACTGGGGCCGCTGGCTGCCCGAGGTGCTGGCCGAGGAACAGCAGCGCGACCTGGCGGCCGACGTGCTGGGCAGCCTCAACGCGGGCGAGCTGTCGCTGCGGCGTTTCCGGGAAATCGCGCGCGTGGCCGGGCTGATCTTCCAGGGCTATCCGGGCGCGCACCACAGCGCGCGGCAGTTGCAGGCATCGTCGAGCCTGTTCTACGAGGTGTTCCGCAAGCACGATCCGGACAACCTGCTGCTGGGCCAGGCCGAGCGCGAGGTGCTGATGCAGGAACTGGACGCCCACCGGCTGGCCGATACGCTGGCGCGGCTGGCGGCGCTGGAACTGGACCTGCGCCCGCTGCGGCGGCCGTCGCCGCTGTCGTTCCCGCTGATCGTCGAGTTCCTGCGCGAGAAACTGAGCACCGAGAAGCTGGCCGACCGTATCGCCCGGATGCTGGCCGAACTGGAGCAGGCCGCCGCCGAGCCCGAGACGGGCAAGTATCGCGGCCCGATGCACGACGTGGACGCCGCGACCGTGGCCGACGCCGCGAAATTCGGCATGGCCGACCACGCCGGCCCGGCCGGGCCGCGCCGGCCGCGTCGCCCGCGCAAGCCGTCGAAACCGCTGCCGCTGCTATGACCCCGGAAGACGCAGGCGCCCAGGCCGTGCGGCTGGCCGGCGAGACGCTGTGGCTGCTGCCCGAGCACGCGGTCTGGTGGCCGGACGCCGCGATGCTGATGCTGGCCGACGTCCACATCGGCAAGGCCGCCGCATTCCGCGCGCTCGGCCAGCCCGTGCCGCACGGCACCACGGCCGACAACCTGCGCCGGCTGCTGGACCTGACGCGCCAGTACCCGGTCCGCGACCTGGTCTTCCTGGGCGATTTCCTGCACGCCCGCGCCGCCCGCACGGCCGCCGTGGTGCTGGCCCTGCACGACTGGCGCCGCGCGCTGCCGACGCGGGTCCGCTGCACGCTGGTGCGCGGCAACCACGACACCCATGCCGGCGATCCGCCCGAAGGACTCGGCTTCGAGGTGGTCAGCGAACCGCTGATGGCCCCGCCGTTCGCGCTGTGCCACGAACCGGACGCCCGGGCCGACGGGTACGTGCTGGCTGGCCACTTGCACCCGGCGTGCGTACTGCGCGGCCGCGGCAGCGACGTGCTGCGGCTGCCATGCTTCGTGGTCGGCGCTACGCGGATGATCCTGCCAGCGTTCGGCGCGTTCACCGGCCACGCCACCGTGCGCGCCGGGCAGGGGGAACGGATCTACGTAGTGGGCGATGGCCGCGTGTGGGGGTTGCCGGGGGGTGATGGTGGGGCTGCGGCTGGATTTGCTGCTGTCTTGCTGCCCTCTCCCGCGTTGCGGGGAGAGGGCCGGGCGGTTCAAACTGCGACTTGTCGGCAAGCAGAGCTTCAACGCCCTCACCCCAGCCCCTCTCCCGCAGGCGGGAGAGGGGAGACAACCGTCGCGGGAATTCGCCTTAGCGCTCGATATCCCGCTGTTTTGCTCCCCTCTCCCGCGTTGCGGGAGAGGGGTCGGGGGAGAGGGCCGGGCGGTTCAAATTGCGACTTGTCGGCAAGCAGAGCTTCAACGCCCTCACCCCCAGCCCCTCTCCCGCGTTGCGGGAGAGGGGGCGGGGGAGAGGGCCGGGCGGTGCAAATTGCCCAGCCCGCCATCCGCCCCCATCTCAATCCCCCATCATCACCTTCAGCAGCAAGTCCAGCTCCACCGGTTTCACCAGGTGCACGTCGAAGCCGGCGGCCTTGGTTTGTTCGCGGTCGGAGGCCTGGCCGAAGCCGGTCAGGGCGACGTAGCGGGTGTTGGCCAAGGCGGGCATGCCGCGCAGCGCGTGGATGACCGCGAAGCCGTCCATGCCGGGCATGGCCAGGTCGATCAGTGCCACGTCGGGGCGGACGCGGGCGGCGGCGTGGATGGCTTCCATGCCGTCGTAGGCGATGGTCACTTCGTGGCCGGACATTTCCAGCAGGATCGACATGCTGTCGGCGGCGTCGCGGTTGTCGTCCACCAGCAGCACGCGGCGCTTGCGGCCGGTGTGGACGCCGTCGCCGTCGCCCGTGGCCGGTGTTTCCGGCGTGGCCGCCAGCGGCAGCCGCACCGTGAACGCGGCACCCAGGCCGGGGCCCTCGCTGGTGGCGGCGATGGAGCCGCCGTGCATTTCCACGAGCGACCGGCACAGCGACAGCCCGATGCCCAGCCCGCCCTGCGCGGTGCTGCCGGGGCGGTCTTCCTGCACGAAAAGGTTGAAGATCGATTCCAGCGCCGTGGGCGAGATGCCGCGGCCGCGGTCGATCACCTGGATCACCAGCGTGCGCATCCGGATCGACGCCGACACGGCGATCTGCGAGCCCGGCTGCGAGAACTTCGACGCATTGAGCAGCAGGTTCTGCATCACCTGGCTCAGCCGCGTGCGGTCGGCGTAGAGCGGCATGGGCGAGGCGTCGGTGGTCACGCTGACGGTCTGGGCCTTGGTGGCCAGCGCCGGCTCGGACGCCTCGATGCCCAGCGCGATGATCTCGCGCGCGTCCACAGACTCCAGCCGCAGGTCGATCTTGCCGGCGGCGATGCGGCCCACGTCCAGCAGGTCGTCGACGAGCCGGGTCAGGTGCGACATCTGCCGCTCCACCAGCCCCACGCTTTTCTGCATGGCCTCGGGGTCGTCGGCGCGCATCTGCATCACGGTCAGCGCGTTGCGGATCGGCGCCAGCGGATTGCGCAGTTCGTGCGAAAGCGTTGCCAGGAATTCGTTCATGCGCCGTTCCGATTGTTCCAGTTCCTCCAGCCGCTTGCGTTCGCTCATGTCGCGCGTGACCTTGGCGTAGCCGCGGAGCTGCCGGGATTCGTCATAGACGGCCGTGATCGTCACGTTGGCCCAGTACAGCGAGCCGTCCTTGCGCACGCGCCAGCCTTCGTCCTCGATGCGGCCCCGCTCGCGGGCGATGACCAGCTCGCGCCCGGGCCTGTCGGCGGCCACGTCGTCGGGCGGGTAGAACACCGAGAAATGCTGCCCGACGATCTCGTCGCGCCGGTAGCCGTTGATATACGACGCGCCCGAGTTCCAGCTCATGATGTGGCCGGCGGGGTCGAGCATGAAGATGGCGTAGTCCTTGACGCTGTCCACCAGCAGGCGCAGGGTTTCCTCGCTCTGGCGCAGCGCCTCGGCCGCGCGGCGCCGCTCGGTCATGTCGCGCGTGACCTTGCCGAAGCCGATCAGGTTGCCGTGCTCGTCGCGCAGCGCGGTGATGATGACGTTGGCCCAGAACTGGGTGCCGTCCTTGCGCACGCGCCAGCCTTCGTCCTCGAAGCGGCCCAGCCGCGCGGCGGCTTCGAGCTCCACGGCCGGCCAGTTGCGAGCGTTGGCCTCGTCGGTATAGAAACGCGAGAAATGCTGGCCGATGATCTCGTCGCGCTGGTAGCCCTTGATGCGGGCGGCACCGGCGTTCCAGCTTGCCACGTGGCCGGTGGCGTCGAGCGAGAAGATGGCGTAGTCGCTGATCGTTTCGACCAGCGTGCGGTAGGAGGCGGCATCGTCGCCAATGCCGCGCTGCGGCATGGGAGAGCGGGCAGAGCGGGACATGATCGGGTGTGCTGGCATGTCTCTGTGTGAGTTGCCGCAAGGATAACCCGATTGGCGTCGTACAAACGCTGCGGATGACAAATGTGTGGCGAATCGGCGGTCCGGCCAGGGGGGGGGGGGCGGGCGACAACTTGGCGGCGCGGGCCGCCAGTCGGATAAAAGCTGACAGACCGGCGGCGGCCGTTGGGTTAGACTCCCACGATTCACTTCCCGGCAGCCGCGGTTCGCCCGTCCGGCGACGAGCGGCCGGGAGCCGCGCCCCCAGGAGACGCCCTGCATGTATGCCGAGTCCGCGCTTGACCGCCATCCGATCGACGTCTCCGGCGAGGCCGCCCCGGCTGGCGCCATTTCCGCACCCCCGGCCGCCGCCGCGCCGGCCCCGCGCGACCTGCGCCGCGTGCCCATCCATCCCGATCACTGGTACCCGCTGGCCTGGTCCCGCGAACTGAAGGCCGGCCGCGCGCTGGGCGTGCGGTTTGCCGGCGACCCGATCGTGCTGGTGCGCACCGCCACGGGCAAGGTGTTCGCGCTGGAAGACCGCTGCGCGCACCGCCAGGTGCCGCTGCATGCGGGCGTGGTGGACGGCGAGTCGATCCGCTGCTGCTACCACGGCTGGACGTACGACTGCTCGGGCCGCTGCATCGACGTGCCGTACCTGGGCAAGGAACGCCTGCCCAACGGCGTGCGCGCCTATCCGTGCGAGGAACGCGCCGGCCTGATCTTCGTGTTCCCCGGCAACCCGGCGCTGGCCGATCCCCAGGCGCTGCCGGCGTTCGCATCGGTCGCGGACAAGCAGTACAAGACCCGTCGCCTGGGCCGCGAGGTCAAGTGCCACTATTCATTCATGCATGAGAACCTGATGGACATGAACCATCAGTTTCTGCATCGCAAGCAGATGGGGATGATGCGCGCGCGGTCGCTGGGCCGGCGGCGCGGCGAGGATTTCGTCGAGGTCGACTATGTGTTCGAGCGCGAGCGCGGCAAGCAGCCGGTGGGCGAGGCGCTGGTGTTCGGCAAGGACGGCGGCCAGAACAACAAGGACGTGATGACCGTGCGCACGGGCTACCCGTACCAGACGCTGCAGATCCGCTCGGGGTCGGGCACGCTGGTGATGGACCTGTGGATCACCTACGTGCCGCTGGACGCGGCGCAGCGCACCAACCGCACGTTTGGCCTGCTGTCGATCCGCCGCCCCGGCGTGCCGTTCGCGCTGGACCTGGCGTGGCCGCTGCTGGTCTGGTTCACCGAGCGGATCTTCAAGGAAGACCGCGAGATCGTGGAAATGGAGCAGGCCGCCCACGACAGCCAGGGCGAGGACCGCAACCACGAGGTCTTCCCGGTCATCAAGGACCTGCGCGACCTGCTGCGCGAGCGGGGCGCCCGCACCGTGATCCCGATCCAGCCGGTGGCGGCCGGGCAGCCCTGACACCCCAGGGCACCCGCGCCGCCGTGGGCGTCAGGCTTCGGCCGTCTGCGCCAGCGTGGGGTAGTCGGTGTAGCCCTGGGCGCTGCCGCCGTACATCGTGGCCGGATTGACGTCGTTCAGCGCCGCGCCCTGGCGCAGCCGCTCCACCAGGTCAGGATTGGCGATGTAGGCACGGCCAAAGGCCACCGCATCGGCATCGCCCGAGGCCAGCACGGCCTGCGCGGCGTCCTGGTCGAACCCGTCGTTGGCGATGATCGCCCCGCCAAACGCGCGCTTGAGCTGCGGCAGCAGCGCGCCGTCTCCCCGCGTCTCCCGCACGAACAGGAACCCCAGCCCGCGCTGGCCCAGCGCCCGGGCCACGTAGCCGAAGGTCTCGGCCGGCTGGCTGTCGGCCATCGAATGGCTCGGCGAGCGCGGCGCCAGATGCACGCCCACGCGGTTCGGGCTCCACACGGCCGTGACCGCATCGGCCACTTCCAGCAGAATCCGGGCGCGGTTCTCGGTCGAGCCGCCATAGGCGTCGGTGCGGACGTTGCTGCCGTCCTGCAGGAACTGGTCGAGCAGGTAGCCGTTGGCCGCGTGGATCGTCACGCCGTCAAAGCCGGCCGCCTTGGCATTGGCCGCCGCCCGGCCGAAATCGGCCACCACCTGGGCGATTTCTTCCACGGTCAGCGCGCGCGGCACCACAAACGGCCGCTGCGGGCGCAGCAGGCTGACGTTGCCGCCGGCCGCGATGGGGCTGGGCGCCACCGGCGTGCGGCCGTCGAGCAGGCTCGGGTCGGAAATGCGGCCCACGTGCCACAACTGGGCCACGATCCGGCCGCCCGCGCGATGCACGGCGTCGGTGACGACCTTCCAGCCGGCCACCTGTTCGGCGGTCCACAGACCCGGCACGTTCTCGTAGCCGACGCCGTCGGGCGACACCGGCACCCCTTCGGAAATCAGCAGCCCGGCGCTGGCGCGCTGGGCGTAATACTCGGCCATCAGCGCGTTGGGCACGTGCACGGGCTCGGCGGCGCGCAGGCGCGTCAGCGGCGCCATCACGATACGGTTGGGCAGATGCAGGTCGCCAATCTGGAGCGGATAGAAGAGGGTGGTCATAAGCTTATTCGGTTGGGCTATATAGCTATCAAAATGCAAGTATCGAAAGCATAGCAGCGGGCGCTACCATGGCAATGGCGGTTTTGGTACAAGTCAGTTGTTGGCACTGGAACAATCACGGGAGAGCGCATGACGCATGTCACGCAGGCGGCGCCCGGCTGGCTAGGCCGGCCGCTGGCGATGTTGTTTGCGATGCTGATGGCCGCGTGCACGGGGCTGCCGCAGCGGCCCACGCTGGCACCGGAGACGGCGTTGCAGGACACCGGCGACACGGTGCTGGCACGCGGGCTGGCCCCGACGCTGGCCGAGCATCCGGGCCAGTCAGTGTTCTACCCGCTGCTGGCCGGCACCGACGCGCTGGCCATGCGCATCGCGCTGGCGCGCACGGCCCAGCGCAGCCTGGACATCCAGTACTACATCTTCGACGCCGACAACACGGGCCTCACGCTGCTGGCCGAGATCATGGCCGCGGCAGACCGGGGCGTGCGCGTGCGGGTGCTGCTCGACGACATCCACACCGGCGGGCAGGACAAGGCGCTGTCGGCCGTGGACGCCCATCCAAACGTCGAGGTGCGGCTGTTCAACCCGTTTGCCAGCCGGGGGCTGCGGCTGTTCGAGTACGTGACCGATTTCCGGCGCATCGACCGGCGCATGCACAACAAGTCGATGACGGCCGACAACCAGCTCACCATCGTCGGCGGACGCAATATCGGCGACCAGTACTACGGCGCGGCCGATACCGATTTCACCGACCTGGACCTGCTGGCGGGCGGGCCGGTGGTGCCGCAGGTGTCGGGCGTGTTCGACGATTTCTGGAACAGCGAGGCCGTGTACCCGCTGTCGGCCCTGGCCACGCCGCTGTCCGGCGCCGAGGCGGCCACGCAGCAGCAGAAACTGCGCACCTACCTGGACGAGCACGCCGTGGCGATGCGCGCCACGCCCTACGGCAAGTCGGTGCTGGAAACCGGCATCGTCCAGTTGATCCGCGAGAACCGCCTGACTGCATACCGCGGCCAGGCCACGGTAATCGCCGACCGCGCGGCCAAGGTGCTGCACCCGCCCGAGGACGACTCGACCCACGCGATTCCCCAGCTGGTCAGGTTCCTGGAGGGCGCCCAGCACGACCTGACGCTGATTTCGCCGTACTTCGTTCCGCCCAAGTCGGCCATGACGTGGCTGATCGGCATGCAGCAGCGCGGCGTGCAGGTGCGGATTCTGACCAATTCCTACGGCGCCACCGACGTCACCGCGGTCCACGCCGGCTACGCGCCCAAGCGCCGCGCGCTGCTCAAGGCGGGCGTCATCCTCTATGAGCTGAAGCCAACCGCCTACGCGGAACTGGCCAAGGAAAAAAAGCGCCACGGCCCCGGCGGCAGCAGCCGCGCCAGCCTGCACGCCAAGACCTATATGGTCGACCGGCACCAGTTGTTCATCGGCTCGCTTAACCTGGACCCGCGCTCCGCCCGGCTCAACACCGAGATGGGCATCGTCGTGGACAGCCGCGAACTGTGCGACATGCTGGGGCAGGGCGTGGACGACGCGCTGCTCGACGCGGCCTACCAGGTGGTGCTGGCTGACGACGGCGAGTCACTGCAATGGGTGACACGCGAAGGCGGGGTGCTGCGCACCTACGACCGCGAACCCGACATGAACGCCTGGGACAAGCTCAAGCAGGGCGTGCTAAGGATACTGCCGGTGGAGGAGGAGCTTTGACGGGACGCTGATCTTGACTTCCGTTTCCCGCGAGCGGAAGACAACAGGCGCAAGATTCAAGCTCGATACCGCGCTGGTTTGTAGTGGTCAAGTTTTTTCAGACAGGTATTAAGGTTGTCTGGCGTTTGAACTTGTCCTCAAACTCCTGCGGCGACTCATATCCCAGTGTCGAGTGCAATCGCACCGGGTTATAGAAGCCGACGATGTACTGCGTAATGTCGCGCCGGGCTTCAGCCCGGTCGACGTAGCGCCTTTGCCAGATGCGCTCCATCTTCAGGTTCAGGAAGAAGCGCTCGGCCACCGCATTGTCCCAACAATCGCCCAGCCGGCTCATGCTGCAAATGAGGCCGTGGCGTCCCAGCAAGCCCCGGTATTCCTCGCTCGCGTACTGGCTGCCCCGATCCGAATGCACGATCAGGCCCGGTGACGGATTGCGCTGCTGGATCGCCATCCTCAACGCCGTGACCACCAGCGATGCAGGCATGGCCGCTGCCATGGCCCATCCCACTACCTTGCGCGAATACAGGTCCAGCACCACCGCCACATACAGCCAGCCCTCGGCCGTGCGGACGTAGGTAATATCCGCCGCCCAGGCCTGGTTGGGCTGCACCGGACTGAACTGCCGGCCCAGCACGTTCGGCGCCACCGGCCGGTCGTGCCGGCTGTTGGTCGTCGCCACGAACTTGCGCTTCCAGACCGGACGCAGATCGGCCTGGCGCATCAGCGTGCGCGCCCGATAGCGCCCGATCTTCACGCCTTGTCTGCCCAGATCCCGTGCTACGCGCCGGCTGCCGTAGGTGCGCCCGCTCGCCTCGAATGCCGCCCGTACGTGGATCTGCTGCCGGTTGCGCTCCACGTTGACCGGCCGGCCGCGCCGGTGCGCGTAGTAACCCGCGCGACTCGCTCCCAGTACCCGACAGGCACGGCTGACCGCCACGGCCTCCTTCTCCAGCGCGCTGACTGCGTGATAGATCACTTCAGCTCGCGGGCGAAGAAGGCCGATGCCTTTTTTAGGATCAGGTTGTCCTCCTTCAGGCGGCGGTTCTCTTCCTCCAGCTGGCGGATGCGCTGCTGCTCGGGCGTCAGCGGCCGGCCAATGCCCTTGCCGCCGGCCAGTTCCGCGTCGTACTGCGCCAGCCAGCGCCGCACGGCCGTCTCGCCAATGGCCATCGTGTGGCAGACCTCGGCCACCGAAAGCCCCTGGTCCCGGATCATCCGGACCACCTCCAGCTTGAAGCTGGCGTCGAACTTGCGACGTTGCTTTGTCATGTCGTCCTTTCCTCGTCGATCGTGATTTTCCACCTATCGACCTGTCTGAGGAAATTGGACCACTACAGCTTGCTCCCCCTCTCCCGCGAGCGGGAGAGGGGTTGGGGGAGAGGGCAGGCGGTTCAAATTGCGACCTGTCGGCAAGCAGAACCTCAACGCCCTCACCCCCGGCCCCTCTCCCACGTTGTGGGAGAGGGGAGAAAACCATCGCTGGCATCAGGCTGCAGTGCCACCAAGCGATCGAGGTCGAGCCGAAGCTGATGTCTTGCTCCCCTCTCCCGCATGCGGGAGAGGGGGTTGGGGAGAGGGCCGGCGGTTCAAATTGCGGCCTGTCGGCAAGCCGAACCTCAATGCCCTCTCCCCCGGCCCCTCTCCCACGTTGTGGGAGAGGGGAGAAACCAGTGGCATGACATTCGCCGGTGGCGTTTTTTGCTCCCCTCTCCCGCGAGCGGGAGAGGGGTTGGGGTGAGGGCAGGCGGTTCAAATTGCGGCCTGTCGGCAAGCAGAGCCTCAATGCCCTCTCCCCCGGCCCCTCTCCCACGCTGTGGGAGAGGGGAGAAAACCGGCGGCATGACATTCGCCGGCGGCCTTCTCTCCCCAACAAGCAACCCCTCACCGATGCAGCAGTTCCCGGAATCCGGCGATCAGGCGGTGCATGTCGGCGGCGGTCAGTGCGCCCATTGTCGAGATGCGGAACAGTTGCGACGACAGCCCGCCCTGGCCGGCGTAGATGACGAAGCCGCGCGCCTTCAGGCCGTCGTGCAGTTGTTCGTAGGTCACGCCGGCGGGCAGCTTGTACGCGCGCAGCACCACTGACGACTGGGCGGCAGGCCACAGTGCCTCGATGCCCAGAGCGGCCAGGCCGGTGCGGACTTCCTCGGCCAGCGCGGCGTAGCGCTGGTGGCGCGCCTGCCAGCCGCCTTCGTCCTGGTGCTCGCGCAGCGCCTCCACCAGCGCGTAGAACGCATGCACCGACGGCGTGAACGGCGTGTTGCGCTGGTCCTGCTGACGGGCGTAGCGGGCGATATCCAGGTAGTACGTGCGGCTGACCGCGTTGGCCAGCGCCGCGCGGCGCACGATGACGAACGCCGCGCCCGGCACGCCGTGCAGGCATTTGTTGGCCGTGGCGGCCACCGCGTCGATGTGGCCGTCGAAGTCGATGGCCTCGGCGCCGAAGCTGCTCACCGTATCGGCCAGCAGCCGCACGCCGCGCGCCTGGCACAGCCGGTCGATGGCGGGCAGGTCGTTCAGGCGGCCCGTGGTGGTCTCGTGGTGGATCACCGCCAGGTGCGTGATGGCCGGGTCGGCCGCCAGCGCCGCGTCGATGCGGGCCAGGTCAGGCGCCTCCATCCACTCGTGCTTCACCACCGTGTGCGGAATCTGGTACTGCGTGGCGATCTGGGCGATGCGCTCGCCATAGACGCCGTTCTGCACGATCAGCAGCTTGCCCTGCGCCGGCACCAGCCCGGCGATCATGCTTTCCAGCGCGGCCGTGCCGGAGCCGGTCATCAGCACCGCCGTCCAGACGGCCGGGTCCAGCCCGTAGATGTCGATCAGCCGCGCGCGCGCTTCGTCCTGCAGGTCGAAGAACTCGCTTTCGCGGTGGCACAGGTCGGTTTGCAGCAGGCTCTGGCGGACGCGCTCGGACAGCGTCACCGGGCCGGGATTCAGAAGCAGCATGCGATTGGTCTCAAGCGTGATTCAGGCGTGGTTGGCGTTGCCCTGGTCGGCGCCGATCTGGCGCGCCAGGCGCGTCTTGACCTGCACGGGCGTCACCGACGGGCGGGGCAGGTCGTCCGGCGATCCGGGGCGCGTGCGCAGGCAGACGAAGGCGGGCCCCGACGTGGCCGTGGCCGCCTGGGCCAGCACCGTGTCCAGCAGGTCAAGGCTGTCGCCCTCGACGGCCGACGCATAGCCGCAGGCCGCCGCCACGCCGGCGAACGACACGTTGTGCGACACCGTCGCCTGGCCGCCCGTGGAATCGTGCGCATTGTTGTCCAGCAGCACGTGCGTCAGGTTGGCCGGCCCGTAGGCGCCCAGCGTGGCGAACACGCCCATGCGCATCAGCGCCGCGCCGTCGCCGTCCACGGCCACCACGCGCAGGTCCGGCCGCGCCAGCGCCAGGCCAAGCGCGAACGGCGTCAGGCAGCCCATCGAACCCACCATGTAGAGCTGGTTCGGCCGGTCATCCAGCGCGTACAGCTCGCGGCCGCAGAAGCCCGTGGACGCCAGCACCACGGTCGAATCGATCGGCGTATGGGCGATGACCCGCTGCAGCGCCTGCTGGCGGCTCGGCAGCGTCGCCGCGCCGGTGCCGGCGTCGCGCGGCACCGCCTTCGGGCGGGCCACCGGCGGCGTCTGCGACGTCAGCGGGTAGGGCGCCACGCTGCCTTTCTGCATGACCAGCGCGTACGGCCGGCCGGTGGCGTCCATGTGGGCGATGGCCCGGTCGAGCGCCGGGCCCACGGCCTCGGCGTCGGTCGGAAACAGTTCCCACGGGATCTGCATCGTGTCCAGCATCTGCGGCGTGACCGGCCCCATCAGCGCGTGCTGGGGCTCGTCGGCGGCGCCGCCGGGCTGGCCGCGCCACGTCACGATCAGCAGTTGCGGCAGCCGGAACGTGTAGGTCAGCGACGTCAGCGGGCTCACGGCGTTGCCGAGCCCCGAGTTCTGCATCATCGTGATGCCGCGCACGCCGTTGCGCGCGCCCTGCGTCACGCCGGCGATGAACGCCACGGCGTCGCCCTCGTTGGCGGCCGACACGTAGTGCAGCGACGGGTCCTGCACCACGTAGTTGATGAACGGCGTCAGGTACGAGCAGGGCACGCCCGCGTACCACTGGAAACCGCGCTCGCGCGCGGCTTCCACGAACTGGACCGCCTCGATCATTGCGCGGCCTCGCCGCCGCCCACCGCGAACGGCGTCTGGCCGTGCGCGAAGTCGCCGGCCCGGCGGAAGTCGTCCAGGTCATTCACACCGCGCCAGTGGCCGTGCACGTACTTGACCTCCACCTGCTCGCCGGCGGCGACCAGCGCGTTGAGCAGGTCGGGGATGTCGAGCTTGTCGAAGTCCGGCCGCTCGCGCAGCTCGGCCAGCAGCTTCTGCAGGCGCGCCCGGCCTTCGCCGCGCACGTTCATCAGGCCGATCCAGCGGCCGTGCGGCGCGTCGCCTGCCGGCACGTCGTCAGAAATCTTCTTGAGCACGATCTTCTGGCCGAACAGGTCGCGGTCGTCGGCGGCCGAGCACCACGCAAAGTCGCGCACGCTCTGGTTCGACGGCGTGGACTCGGACGAATCCACCGCCACGCTGAACGGCGCGTCGGTTTCCAGCAGGTCGCGCAGGATGTAGCTGCGGAACAGCAGGTCGCCGTAGGCGATGACCGTGTCGTGCTGCAGCGCGTCGGCGGCGGCGGCCAGCGACGCCAGTTCGCCAGTCTCGGCATGGCGCTCGTTGCGCACCAGGTGGATGCCGGCCGCGTCGATGGCCTCGGCCTTGTAGCCGCCCACCACGGTGATGTCGTTGATGCCCTGGTTCTTGAAGCCGTCCACCAGCCAGCGCAGCAGCGGCTTGCCGGCCACCGGCAGCATGACCTTGGGCTTGTCCTCGGTCAGCGCCTCCAGGCCCTTGCCGCGGCCCGCGGCCAGCACCACGGCCGACCCCGGCGCCTGGCCGCCGGTCAGGTAGAGCTTCTCGGCCGCCGAGTACTCGTCGGCATCCTGCAGGCGGAAGATCTCGTTGACCGTGGCGATGCGGTCTTCCACGTTGACCAGCGTCTGGTTCTCGTAGATGTCCTTCGCCACGGCCTGCATGCCGGACGCCGCCACGCGGATCAGGTGGTTGGCCCAGATGATCAGGCTGATGCCGGCACGGCGGAACACGTCGGTTGGCGTGCTGTAGTACTTGGTCGGCACGATCACCAGCGGGCAGCGGTTGCCCCATTCGCGCGCGAACGTGACGATCTCGTCGGCCTTCGACAGCTTGCTGTGGATCAGGATCGCGTCGGCGCCAGCCTGGTGGTACGCCTCGGCGCGGCGCAGCGCCTCTTCCATGCCCCAGCCGGCGATCAGGGCTTCCACGCGGGCGACGATCGAGAAATCGTCGTCGGCCTGCGAATCCTTGCCGGCCTTGATCTTGCCGCAGAACTCGTCGATGTCGGCCAGCGGCTGCTGCTCGCCGCCGATGAAGCTGTTGGTCTTCGGGAAGATCTTGTCTTCGATGCAGACGCCGGCAATGCCGCGCTGCTCCAGCTTGCGCACCAGGCGGCGCACGTTGTTGAAGTTGCCGTAGCCGGTGTCGCCGTCCAGCAGGATCGGCAGGTCGCTGGCGTCGGCCATGAACTCAAGGTTGTCCACCACCTGGGTCCAGCTTGCCTCGTTGTTGTCGCGCACGCCGAACTGGGCCGAGATGGCCAGGCCCGAGGCCCAGATGCCCTTGAAGCCGGCCTCGCGCACGATCCGCGCGGACAGGCCGTTGTGGGCTTCCATGATGAATTCGAGTTCGTCGGACAGCAGCATCCGGCGCAGGCGCGCGGCGCGCGACAGCGGGGCGGAGGTGGCGGAGCCGAGCAGGTTCGGGTCGATGGCGTTCATTGTGCGATTCCTACAGGCAGAAGTTGGGGCAGGACTTCTTCGGCGGCGCGAGCCACGTCGCCGGGAAAATCGATTTCGATCCAGGGCGCGCCGGTCACGTCGGCGGTGTCGAACACGTGCGAGCGCTCCAGCAGCAGGTCACGGACGGCTTCCTCGTGCGGCATGTTGGCGCGGCCCGAGTCCACGTAGCCCTGGACGATGGCGGCCAGGCGGCGGGCGCAGTCTTCGCGGAAGCGGAAGAAGCCCACCGATTCGCCGATGGTGTCGTATTCCAGGTCGGCCATGAGCTGCTTGCGCAGCTCCACGGGCACGCCGTCGCGCAGGCAGAGCTTGACGGGCTCGTCGCCTGCCTCGAAGTCGCGGTCGATCAGCAGCCGGTTGGCGGTCTCGCCGGCCACCAGCTTGGTCATGATGCGGTCGTCGTAGAGCACGTCGGCGTCCATCAGCAGCACGTCGCCGCCGCGCGTCATGGCGTCGGCCACGGTGTGCACGGTCAGCACGCTGCCCAGGTCGTAGCGCGAGTTGATGACGATTTCCAGATCGCGGCCCAGGCGGGCCAGTTCTTCCTTGACCTGGTCCGGCTCGAAGCCCAGCGCCAGCACCACCTCGGTCACGCCGGCGGCGTCCAGCAGGCGCAGGTGACGTTCCAGCAGCGTCAGGCCGTCAAAGCGCAACAGGCACTTGGGAAACTGCTTGCCCGGCTGTTGCTGGAGTCGCAGGCCCAGGCCCGCGGCAAGAATGATTGCTCGCATCAGGTTGTTCTCGTGATTTGTGGAAGAGCCGCTAGCCCCTGTCCGCCGACAGGGCCGTTGCGGCGCGACGGCGCTGGAACTTCCGTTCGCTGAAATGCAGGTACACCAGTCCGGGGATGCCAAGCACCAGCTCGCGCACGCGCTTGGCCAGCGACAGCGCCAGCGCGGCGTCCGGCGGCAGGCCCACCAGCGGGCCCAGCAGCAGGTAGCCGCCTTCCTGCGCGCCGAGCGAGCCCGGAATCGCAAACGCGGCGCCCCGGATGGCCTGGCCCACGCTTTCCAGCAGCAGCGCCTCGTGCCAGTTCACCGGATGCCCCAGGAAATGGAGGATCAGCCAGACCTCGCCCGTGCCGGCAATCCAGCCCAGCAGGTTAAGGGCGAAGCTGGCCGCGACCTTCTTGCGGTCGCGGTAGAGTTCCCGAATCGCACTGTCGACGGCATCGGCCCGCAGCGCCAGCCCGGCCCAGCGGCCCGGTTTGGCGCCCGGGGCGTCGGCATCGGCCTGGCGCTTGCCGAACAGCTTCTGGCCAATACGCATGACGCGGCCGAACATGCCGCGCCGCTGCAGCACGCAGAAGCCCAGCACGCAGGCGCCCAGGACGGCGGTGATGGCGATGACGGGGGTACGGTATTCGGACAGGTCGTCGTGGGCGCCGAACACGGCAATGCCGAGCAGCGCGAACAGCATCTGGGACAGCGCCTGGGTGGTGGTGCTGACCGTGATGGCCGCCGCCGCGTCACGCATGCGCGCGCCCCGGTGGGCCAGGTAGCGCACCATCAGCACCGGGCCGCCGATCTGGCCGGCCGGCAGCAGGCTGTTGACGGCCTCGCCGGTCCAGCGCGCCTTGAGCGCGCTGCAGAACGACCCGTGGCGGGTCTTGCGGTCCAGCAGCACGGCAATGGCCCCGGCGTCCAGCGCCAGCGGCAGCAGGTGGAACGCGGCCACCACGGCCAGGCCCCAGCCGGCAGACATCAGCGTGGTGGTCACCGCGCCAAAGCCCTGCCACGCCAGCAGGCCGACAAACAGCGCCGCGCCTACCGACAGAAGGATGAAAGCTGCACGATTCACGCGGGGCCTGCTGACTTCCTGCCCAGCAGGCGCCGGAACACCTGCCGGAAGCCGAAGTACGCCACGGCGTCCTTCATGTTGGAGATCAGGCGCAGCCACGGCCGCATGCCCGGATCGGTGACGTACTCGAACGTCAGCGAGACGCGGATCTCGTTGGGGCCGGCCGGCGTGATGCGGTGGCGCAGCTTGTCGCCGTCGAACAGCACGATGCCGCCCGGCGGGATCTGGACCGAGCCCGGCTCGTCGGGCACGTCTGGGTTGCGTGTGTGGAGTTCGTAGTCCAGCCGGCAGGACGATTCGTCCAGCACGCCGATCAGCAGCGTGTAGCGGCGGCCATCGTAATAGGACGTGTCGTAGTGCCAGCCGATATGGTCGCCCGGCCGCGTGTAGTAATAAAGCGCGTAGGCGTGGGGGTCGGACTCGGGGCAGACCTGGAGCTTGTCGCCGGTCACCTGTTCCAGCCAGCCGATCAGCGACTTCGAGCGGTACAGGTCGGCGATGAACGGCGCCTTCTCGTCGATCGTGTGCCGGCTGACGCTGCCGCCCTGCTTGTGGCCGGGCAGGTAGTTGCGGTTCAGGCCCGACTGCAGCGCGCGGGCCAGCGCCACCAGTTGCGCGGTCTCGTCGGGGCCCAGGAAGCTGTCCAGGTAGAGGAAGGCGCCCTGGCGCTCGAAATCCTGGCGCAGCGCCGGGGTATCGAGCCGCGCCACCACGCCGGCCACGGCAGCGTCCGGGCGCCGCGCGGCCGGACGGGTGGCGGCGGGCTCGGCGTCGCGCGGTGCGGCGGGCGCGATGGCGATGTCGCCGGTAACTTGCTCTGGCATGTGGCTGCCTCAGTGATCAGGGGTAGTTGCGACGGGCTGCGGGCGCCGCATGACGCGCCAGTAATCGATGATGACCAGGACGGCAAACAGCGGGGCGCCGATGGAGGCCGCCGTCAGGAACGGGCCGATGCCGTCCGTCAGCGTCACCAGCGGCAGCAGGTACAGCACGTCCTCGGTCTCGAAGCCGCCGGCCGAAGCCTGCTTCGTGCCACTTTTTCCAACCCGCGATTCTATACGCATGCGCAGGAAGAAGATCAGCGCCACGGCCAGCCCGGCAATCGTGCCGCGCAGCACGGGGCCGAATGCCTCGGGCGCCGGGCCGGTGGCGGCCACGGCCATGCCAAAGCCGATGAACAGCAGGACGGTGATCAGCGCGTCGCTGGCCAGGTCGTAAAAGTGGCCGATCTTGCTTGATTTGCCGCTGATCCGCGCCAATTCGCCGTCGGTATGGTCGACGAAGTTGGACAGCACCACCAGCAGCGCGCCCCAGTTCGACCACGCGTAGCCGCCCTGGGCAATGCAGGCGATGCCGGCCACGCCAATCAGCAGGCGCAGCGTGGTCAGGTGGTTCGGGGTGACACGGGTATTCTTGAGCGGCCGTACCAGATGGCGGGCCAGGCGGGCATCCCAGGTGGACGGCAGGGGCGGTTCATCCGGGTATTTGGGGGATTTCGGGTTCATCCGTCAAAACAGGGCAGGGAGGGGCGGCGTAAGCACTTGGGCGCGCCAGGCGATGCGCAACACTACGCCTACGACGCCCGAATGACAAGTTCGCCAGAATACGCCCTTTCCCGCACCGCTGCAGCAGGCCAGGCCCCGGCGCGGTCACGTGGCGGGCCCCAGGGTGCGCAGCTTCGGATCGGTCCGATTGTGCCGCATTCGTCAGATCGGTTTAGATCGGCTACCGAAAAGATTGAATATCCGGCGCCACGCCGGCGCGCGAGCATAGGGCTTTTCGACTTGCCGGAGATGCCGCCATGGCCCGCCTTCGTCCGACCTGGTTCCGCACGCTGATTGCCACCGCCGCCCTGACCACCCTGACCACGCTGGCCGCCATGCCGCCCGCGCTGGCCGCCAGCCAGCCGGCGTCCGCGCCGCAGGCCAAGCTGCCGCCGGGCCCGGTGGCCGGGGCCAACATGCCGCTCAGCTATGTGAAGAACGTGGCCAAGGTGGCCTATATCTGGGGCTGGCCGATGGTGAACATCCACAACCGGCACCTGGTCTTCTCCAAGGTGCCGGAAAACGGCCTGGGCGACGGGGTGCTGCCCGTGGCGCCGCTGAACCGGCTGACCATGCTGACCGACTACATCAAGCCGGAAGAACGCGCGGTGGCCACGCCGAACCAGGACGTGGCGTACGGCTTCGGCATCCTGTCGCTGGCCAAGGAGCCGGCGGTGTTCCAGGTGCCGGACTTCGGCAACCGGTTCTGGGTCTACCAGCTAGGCGACCAGCGCACGGACACGCTGGGCGGCGTGGGGCGGATGTACGGCACCAAGCCGGGCTTCTATATGGTGGTGGGGCCGGACTGGAAGGGCAAGGTGCCGAAGGGCATCCGGGGCGTGTATCGGTCGCCGACCAATATCGCCTACATCATCCCGCGCGCGTTCCTGGACGACACCGCGCAGGACCGCGCCGCCATCCGTCCGCTGGTCAGCCAGATCGTGGCGTATCCGTTGTCCGAGTACGACGGCAAGGTAAAGACCAAGGACTGGACCAAGCTGCCGAATCTGTCCGACCCGGCCGGCGGCAAGCAGGGCAGCGGCGGCGAGACGCAGTGGGTCAAGCCCGAGGCGTTCTTCAAGGAACTGCCAATCATCCTGAAGGAAGTGCCGCCCCAGCGCGGCGAGGAAGCGTTGTACGCGTGGTTCCAGTCGCTGCTGGACGCGGCCGCCAAGGACCCGGCCGTTGCCGACGCGCTGACGCAGGCCGCCGTCGAGGCCGACAAGGAAATGATGCCGGAGATGCACCGCTACGCGAACGCAGGGGTGACGGTGGGCAATGGCTGGGTGGCGCCGATGAATGGCGCGGAGTTCGGCACCGACTACTACAGCCGCGCGGCGGCGGCCAAGGCCAATATCTTCGTCAATCCGCGACGTGAATCGGCGTACTTCGGCCAGGAATTCGATGCCGCCAAAGGCCGGCTGAACGGCGCCAATGCCTATACGATCACATTCCCGAAGGGCGGGCTGCCGCCCGTGAACGGCTTCTGGTCGCTGACGCTCTACGACGCCGCGCACTTCTTCGCGCCCAACGAGATCAACCGCTTCTCGCTGGGCACCAAGAACAAGGACCTCGTCTACAACCCGGACGGCTCGCTGACGCTCTACGTCCAGAACAAGAAGCCAGCCGCGGACAAGGTGGCCAACTGGCTGCCCGCCCCGACCGGCGACTTCGAACTGTTCATCCGCGCCTACTGGCCGAAGGCGGAAATCCTGCAGAACACGTGGTCGCCGCCGCCGGTGCAGAAGGTCAGCGCGAACTGATGGCGGGGGCCGTCGCCGGGCGCGACGGCCATCACGACATCAGGAACCGACCTTGAGCTGGCCGCCGCGGCCCAGGCCGCCCTTGACTTCCTGCGCCTTGTAGTTGCGCAGCGAGACGACCATGTTGTTGTAGGCGTCCATGAACGCGGCCACGGTGGCCTTGCCTTCCGGGGTCCGCGAGAAGCCGCCCAGGCCGCCCGCCGCACCGCCGCCAAACGCGCCCACGGCGGCGCCGAAGTTGGTCGCCGTGGCGTTGCCTTCCGAGATCGACAGTTGCACGCCCGAGCGGATGTCGAACATCGTCAGCGTCACGACCGACGCCTTGCTCTGCATCGCACCGCCCACCAGCGCACCGACGCTGCCGAACAGGCTGCCCACGCCGGCGGCCAGCTGGCCCGTGGAATCGTTGTCGATGATGATGGCCGGCTCCATGTAGTAGTCGGCGGCCACGCGCTGGCCCTTCTGCTGGCGCGAGCCGGCGCGGAATTCGCCCGAGTTGCGCTGCTTGTCGGTGATGTTCGACAGCTTGCTCTCGGTGCGGTTGTTGCCGACCGACGTGATCACGAAGCAGTTGGACTGCTGCACGGCCAGGCGGATCAGCGGCTCGATCGTCGTGATCTTGGTGGCGGCGCCAAAGCTGGCGTACCACTCCTTGCCCCGGCCGTCATCGACGGCCAGCGTGCCCAGCGGCTTGTCGCAGCGCTCCAGCGCCGGGTTGGCGTTCACGCTGGCGGCACCGCCGGCCGCGCCGGTGGCGGCGGTGGGCGCCGTGCCGGTGCTGATGTGGCCACCGGCCGGGTTGGCACAGCCGGCCAGAACGAAAGACGTGGCCAGTACAGCCACGCTCAAAGCAGTCATCTTGGGCATGAAGTCGCGTCCTGTTGACGGAAAGGGAAGGGAAGGGAATCGGTCGGGCAGGGCAGCCAGCGAGCGGCCGGGAGCCGCCCATGAGCCGCCCGGCAACGGGCCGGGTCTAGCGCTGGTACCAGCCGGACGGGCCCCATACCCAGTAGTACGGGTAGGTGGTGTACCAGGCGAACCATTGCTTGCGATAGGCGTCGCGCACCTGGTAGGCGGCCTGTTCGTCGCGCTTGGCGGCCTGCGCCTGCGGAATCAGGTCGCGCGCTTCCTTGCTGCCCTTGGCGGCGGCACGGGTCAGCCACGCCTCGGCCTCGGCCGGGTCCGGACCCATTTCCTCGAAACCCATCAGGTACAGGCGGCCCAGCGCCAGCTGGGCTTCGGCGTGGCCGTTGTCGGCGGCCTTGCGCAGCCATTCCAGCGCCTGGTAGCTGTTGCGCTCCACACCGTCACCGCGCAGCAGGCGCAGGCCCAGGTCATAGGCGGCATTGGGATTGCGCGCGGCCACGTCGGCCAGCGCCTGCATGCGGCGCTCGGCCTCGGCGTCCACGGGCGCTGTCTGGAACGTCGCCACGCGCCGGTCCTGCTCGGCACAGGTATTGCCCTGGCACAGGCGCACGGTCTGCGAGCGCGGCGCAAGCTGATCGGCAGCCGACTGCGATGCGCAGCCGGTCAGCGCGGCCATGGCCGCGAATGCCAAAGGAACCAGACGATTCATTCCCCACCCCGTCGAAAGTCGTTTTTTCTTGTCGTTCTGCAGCTTTTGCTGCTTCTGCTAAATCTGGGCTTTTGTAAGTAAAGCTTGCAGATTGTAACAGTATTGTATGGAGCGTTTGCAACACTTGATCGGCGATTTGGGAGCCGGGTGTTGCGTCTGCCGCACGTTTTTGGGGCGCCAGATGGCAAAAAAGCCACACCCCGAGGGATGCGGCACGTCTCGTCTCACCGCGAAGCAATGGGACCGGCCACGCGGTCAGCCGGGCATGGCAGGGGCGCCCGTCATTCGTTTTTTTCATGGGGAGAAAGGGTCAGCCCGAGCACGACCAGCGCGCTCTGAAGCTCATCGGCCAGCGCGCGGTCGGGCACGTCGTCAAGCCCGGCGAGCGTCGCGCCGATCCACGGGAGCCACCCATCGGGCGGGGCTATGGCATGGCCGGCCTGGCTTCTGGCCCGGAAGTGGCGCGCCACCCCGCTCAGCACGCGCCGGACGGGTTTGCGAACGGGCGGCGGCAGCGCTGGCAGCGCGCGCTGCAGGGTCAGCGCGCAGTAGCCGACCTGGAGTTCGGTAAAGCCGTCCGACGCCAGCCGGCCGCCGCTAGCGCCCAGGCGCGGCATCAACTGGCCGAGCCGGTCGAACATCCGCGCGCCCACGTGGCCGTGGCGGTCGGCGGCGCGCCATGTGGCGGCGCGCGCCAGGTCGTCCCAGCTTGCGCGGATCAGCCGCTGCGCGGCCACGTGGGCGCCGAATGGCCGCGCCAGCATCGCCCAGACCGGCGCGAACAGCATCGCCGCCGCGTTGGCCAGGCTGGTGTTGAACAGGCCGATGAAATTGGCGTCGTAGACCGCCTGCACGTTGGCGAATGACGCCGTGTTGACCGACAGCAGCATCGCCATCAGGTGGAAGCCGGGCCGCGTGATCAGCACGCCGATGCCCAGGTAGGGCACGGCAAGCATGCCGGCCAGCGCCTCGAAGGTCTGCGCGTGCGGCACCACCAGAAACAGGTAGCCCGACGAGATCAGCAGGCAGACCGCCGACCATCGCGCGAACGATCGGGCGACCGGCCGGGGCGCGTCGATGGTCGCGAAGAAGCAGCAAGCGATGGCGGCCACCGCCACCGGCCCGCCGCCGTCTTCCCAGCCCGAGAAGATCCAGAGCAGACCCGCGCAGAGCACGGCCAGCCCGGCCGAGGCGGCGCCGAATGCGAGCATCATGTGGTCATGGCCCGCGCTGGCCGGGTCGTCCGGTTCCGGTTCCGGTTCCGGGACCGGCGCTGGCAGCCGGGCGTTGTCGATGCCGTCCTGCCACGCCGCGCAGGCGCGCATCAGCATGTCGCGCCGGGCGTCGAGATGCCGGGCCGCGCGTTCGAGTTCGGCACGGGGCAGCGGCGGCGCGTCACACCGCAGCGCGCGCCGCACGACTTCCAGGCCCGACAGCACCGGCATCAGCCGCGACATGCTGGCACGCAGCGCCCGCGCGTGAGCCACCGCGTGGCGGCTTTCGGTATCGAACGACAGGTGGACGATCAACTGGTCGAGCGCCAGCATGTCGGCGGCCAGCCGGTGGCGGCTGGCCAGCGCGTGGGGATGGCCGGCGGCGATATCGGCGGCCCACGTGGCGGCATCGGCCAGCCAGACGCCAGCCCGCTCGCGCAGCGCCGGGGCCACCTTGGCCGGCAACACGATGGCGCCGACCAGGCTGGCGCAGACGATGCCGATCACGATTTCCTCGATGCGGGCCACGGCGATGTCGAAGATGTCGGCCGGCTGCATCACGGCCGGCAGCGCGACAATCGGCAGCGTATAGGCGGCCAGCAGGAACACGTAGCTGCGCGGCGACCGCTGCAGCAGCGACAGGTAGACCAGCGCCGTAATCCACAGCGCGACGGCGCCGGTCAGCACGGTGGGCATGTTCACAAGCTGCGGCACCGTGGCCACGGCCGCCGCCGCGCCCAGCACCGTGCCGGCCACGCGATAGGCGGCCTTGGAGCGCGTGGCGCCCGTGAGCGGGTGCGACACGAAGTAGACCGTCGCCATCGCCCAGTACGGACGCGGCAGGCCAAACCAGAGGGCGATATAGAGCGCCAGCATCGCGGCGGCAAAAGCCTTCAGCGAGAACAGCCACTGTCGGGCATGCGGCCAGCTAGCCATGTTCTTGGGCGCCGGCGGGACCGGCGGGTTGGGGCGTTGGACGAGCAGTGTAGTCGCCTGCCGTCGATTCCGATCATGATTTAAAATGCCGCGTCTCAGTCGGAATATTCATGGAAAAACCATGCCCATCGACATCCGCGCGCTGCGCTACTTCGTCGAGACCGCGCGCCTGAAGAGCTTTACCCAGGCGGCGGCGTCGCTCTATGTCACCCAGTCGACCATCAGCAAGATGGTCAAGCAGCTGGAGGACGAGGTGGGCCAGCCACTGCTGATCCGCGAAGGCAAGTCGGTGCGGCTGACCGATGTGGGCCGGGTCGTGTACGACCGGGGGCAGGAGGCGCTCGGCGTGGTCCACCGGCTGACGCTGGAGGTGCAGGATTTGTCGTCGCTCGGGCGCGGCCAGTTGACCGTGGGGATTCCGCCGATGGTCAACCTGTTCTTCTCGCCGGCGGTCAGCGCGTTCCGCAAGCGCTATCCGAACATCCAGCTGACGCTGTCGGAGCATGGCGGGCAGGTGGTGGAGCAGCACGTGGCGAACGGCGAGTTGGAAGTGGGCGCCACGGTGCTGCCCGGCGACAGCGGGCTGGCGCTGGAGACGCGCCAGTTCGCCAAGTATCCGATCTGGGCAGTCGGCCCGCATCGTGCCGCATGGGCCAGCGGGCGCACGGTCACGCTGGAGGCGTTGCGCGATGAGCCGCTGGTGCTGCTGACCGACGAGTTCTCGCTGACGCGCAAGCTGCGGCAGGCATTCCGGGACGCCCGCATCGAGCCGCGCGTGGTGGCGCAGAGCGGGCACTGGGACTTCCTGGCATCGATGGCCGCCGCCGGACTGGGCACCACGTTCCTGCCCGAGCCGCTGCTGTCACGGCTGGAAGCGCGCGACAAGCTCGCCGTGGCCCGCCTGGCCGAGCCGACGATGGACTGGGTACTGGCCCACATCTGGCCACCCGGCCGCTACCTGTCGCACGCCGCCCGCGCGTGGCTGGAGGTGTGCGAGGAGGTGATGGGGTAGGGGCTTTGTCGGGGATTTTTAGCTCCCCTCTCCCGCGTGCGGGAGAGGGGTTGGGGAGAGGGCCGGCCGTTCAAATTGCGACCTGTCGGCAAGCAGAGCCTCAATGCCCTCTCCCCGGCCCCTCTCCCACGTTGTGGGAGAGGGGAGAAAACCATCGGAACCGGGGCCGACAACGCGGGGCAAATATAACGCCACCCCTCACCGCGCCCGCAGCGCATCCACGATATTCAGCCGCGACGCCCGCAGCGCGGGCAGGAAGCCGCCGATCAGGCCCATGGCCATCGAGAACAGCAGGGTCTTGATGATGATGGCCGGCGTCAGCACGAAGCGGAACGACAGGTCGGCGAAGGTCTGGAAATTGGTGGTGGAGAACGACGCGAACTGCATCAGCGACGCGCAGAGCAAGCCGGCGATGCCGCCTACCAGCCCCAGCAGCACCGCCTCGATCAGGAAGGCCATCAGCACGTTGGCGCGCTGGAAGCCCAGCGCGCGCAGCGTGCCGATCTCGCCCACGCGGTTGGCCACGGACGCGTACATGGTGATCATCGCGCCGATCATGGCGGCCACCGAGAAGATCGTCGTCAGCGTCAGGCCCAGGATGTTGATGAACGCCGACAGCGCCCGGGACTGGTCGCTGTAGAACTGCTGCTCGCGCTTGGCTTCGTTGGCCAGCCGGGGGTCGACGTCGATGTCGGCGCGGAAGCGGTCGAAGGCGTCGGTGTTGGCCAGCCGCAGCACCATCGACGAATAGCCGGTGCGGCGGAACGACTGCATCAACTGGTCCACGTCGCCCCAGATCTCGGAGTCGAAACCGCTGCCGCCCGCGTCGAAATGGCCGACCACGGTCCAGTCGCGCTGGGCAAAGCGCAGGCGGTCGCCGATGCGCACGTTGCCGTAGCCCTTGGCGATGCTGCTGCCGACGATGATCTCGGCCGAGCCGGGCTTGAACACGCGGCCCTCGGTCAGCCGCACCTGCGGGCGCAGCGGCACGCCCAGCGGCGACACGCCGCGGATCACCACGTTCGACGGCGTGGCCTGGCCGGTCTTGGTCAGCGATATCAGCACCACGGCCTCGCGCGAGGCCATCGGGCGGCCTTCGGGCGTCAGCGCGATCGACGGGTACATCTCCAGCGCGGCCGCCTGGTCGCGCGAGATGGCGCTCTGGATCTCGGTCTCGGCGCCCTTGCGGATGACCACGACGTTGTCGCGTTCGCCGGTGGTCACCAGCGTCTGCTTGAGGCCCGCGTCGAGCATCAGCATCGTCGCAAAGACGAACACGACCAGCGCCAGCCCGCCGGCCGTCAGCGCCGTGGTCAGGCGCCGGGCCCAGACGTTGCGGGCGATGTAGTGGAGCGGAATGACCATGGCGTTCCGTCAGCCGATGGCCCGCAGGCCCTCGACGATGCGCACGCGCGCCGCCTGCACGGCCGGCACGATGGCGGCGGCCACGCCCACCACAAGCGCGCAGCCGGCCTGCATTGCCATGGTCTCGTGCGAGACCGTGAAGACCGGGAACACGCCGCCCACGGCCTGCTTGAAGAAGCGCGCCGCCGGGGGTGTCAGCAGCATGCCCAGCGCACCGCCAAACGCGCTGATGATCATCGATTCGCCAAACACCAGCAACGACAGGAAGCCGGGGCCGAAGCCCAGCGCCTTGAGCGTGGCGTACTCGGTGATCCGCTCGCGGGCGCTCATCGCCATGGCGTTGGCCATCACGGCCATCACGATGACGATCACCACGTACGACACCACGCGGATCGCCGCGATGATCTGGTTCGACATCGCCACGAAGCCAAGCTGGAACGCCTGCTCGGTCTCGGTCAGCGTCTCGGCCAGCGAGTTCTTGAAGACGTTGTCCACGGCGCGCGAGATGGCGGCGGCGTTGTCCGGGTTGTCCACGCCCAGCACGAACACGCCCACCTGGTCGGCCTGGCGGGGGTTCTTCTTGCGGACGGTCTCGTTCAGGTAGTCCCAGTGGAACACCATCTGGCGCGTGATGGTGCTCTCGTCGCGGCCTTCCATGATGCCGCGCACCACGAAGTCCCACGTGCCGGCGTAGATCGTCCCCTTGATCGGGATGACGTCGCCCACCTTGAAGCCGTACTGGTCAGCCAGCTGGCGGCCCACCAGCGCGCCGCGGCGGTCGCGCTGGTAGTCGGCGCGCTGCTCGGGCGGGACGATGAATTCCGGGTACAGGTCGAGATAGTTGTCGGACACGGCGAACTGGGCGAAGAAGTTCTTCGGGTCGCGGTAGACGCCGCCGAACCAGTTGGAGCGGGCCACCTGGGTGACGCCGTCGACGCCCTTGATCCGGTACTCGTAGTTCAGCGGCAGCGCAAAGGTCAGCGAGATCGCGTTGCGGGTCACCAGCCGCGCGTTCGACGCCGCCGAGGCGCCGGCGTACCAGGCATCGACCACGGTCTGCAGCAGCCCGTAGGCCAGCACGGCAATCACCAGGCCCAGCACGGTCAGCGCCGTGCGCAGCTTGTGGCGCATGGCGTTGCGGGCGATCAGCTTGGGCAGGTACATGGCGGGGACGTCAGCGGCGCGGCTCGGTCTGGATCAGTTCACCTTTCTCAAGGTGGACCAGCGACTTGGCGGCCTCGGCCGCGTGGGCGTCGTGCGTAACCATGATGATGGTCTTGCCGACGTCGGCGTTGAGCCGCTGCAGCATCGCCAGGATTTCGGTGGCCGACGTGCGGTCCAGGTCGCCGGTGGGCTCGTCGGCCACGATCAGCGTGGGGTCGGTGATCAGCGCGCGGGCAATGGCCACGCGCTGCTGCTGGCCGCCGGACAGCTCGGTGGGATAGTGGTCCATCCGGTCGGCCAGGCCGACCATGCCAAGCACCATTTCCACACGCTCGCGGCGCTCGGCGCGGGTCAGGCGCGTGAGCATCAGCGGCAGTTCCACGTTCTCGTAGGCCGTCAGCACCGGCATCAGGTTGTAGAACTGGAAGATGAAACCGACGTGGGCCGCACGCCAGTCGGCCAGTGACGACTCGGGCAGGGTCGAGATATCCACCCCGTCCACCAGCAGCTCGCCGCTGTCGGGGCGGTCGATGCCGGCAATCAGGTTCAGCAGCGTGCTCTTGCCGGAGCCCGATGGGCCCATCAGCGCGATGAAGTCGCCGGCGGCGATGTCGAGCGAGATATCGGACAGCACCGGCACGGTCTGCGCGCCGCGCTGGTAAGACTTGGCCAGGTGGCGGATCGAGACGAGCGGGGTAGGGGCCGCTCCGGCGGCGTGGGCTTCGGCCATGGCCTACTTCTTGGCGACGGTGACGCGGGCGCCGTCGGCCAGCTTGTCGCCGGGGGCCAGCACCACGGTGTCGCCGGGCTTGACGCCCTGCACGGCCACCAGTTCGCCGACCTTGGCGCCGCGCGTGACCGGCACCTGGCGGGCCTTGCCGTCGGCCACCACGAACACCACCGGCTTGCCGTCGCGCTCGACCACGGCCGACGGCTGCACGGCGGTCAGCGGCTTGTTGTCCTCGGGCGGCACGGGCTTGGACAGGAACGCGATCTTGGCGCTCATGTCGGGCAGCACGCGCGCGTCGCGGTCGACAAAACGCACCTTGACCAGCACAGTGGCCTTGGAGCGGTCCACGGTTGGCACGATGCGCGACACGCGCCCGGCCATGCGCAGGTTCGGCAGCGCGTCCAGCAGGATCTCGCAGGGCTGCTCGACGGTGATCTTTGCGATGTTGGACTCGGCGACGTCGGCCTCCACCTCCAGCGTGTCCATGTCGGCAATCGTCACGATGGCGCCCTTGGTGTCGGCGGCGGCGGAGAACGGCGTGATGTTGTCGCCGACGTTGGCGTGCTTGATCAACACCACGCCGTCGAACGGGGCGCGGATCACGGTCTGCTCGACCGAGACCTCGGCCGCCCGGGCGTTGGCCTTGGCCGACGTGATCGACGCCTGCGAGTTGTTGATCGACGCCCGCGCCTTGTTGAAGCGGGCCAGGTCGGCGTCGTACTGCTGCCGGGAGATGGCCTTGGGCTCCAGCAGCATCTCCGACCGCTTCAGGTTGACCTCGGCATCGCGCAGTTCAGCCTGCTGCAGCTGCAGGTTGGCCTCGGCCACCTGCACCTGGGCGCGCGCCTGGGCGGCCGATGCCTCCACGTCACGGCTTTCCACGCGGGCGATGATTTCGTCCTTCTTGACGCGCGAGCCTTCCAGCACGCCCAGCCATTCCAGCCGGCCCTGCGCCTTCGATGCCACGGCCGCCTTGCGCTGCGGCACCACGTAGCCGGTGGCGTTCAGCAGCGTGTAGTTCTGGGACGGATAGGCCGCGGAAACGGTGGTGGTTTCCACCGGCTGCGGGCCGGCCAGCCGGGCGCCGATGCCGATGGCCGCCAGCAGGATGACCGCGATGACCGCGTAGCGCACCCAGCGGCGGCGCCGGCGGGGCGCGGGCGCCATGGCGCTGCGGTCGATTTTCAGCTTGCTCAGGTCTTGATCGGCCAATTTGGGAACCGTTCGGTGGCGGTATGCACGAAAAGGCTCCCAGTATAGCGACTGGCCGCGGCGCTCAGGCGGGGCTAGAGGAGCTTGCCGGGATTCATGATGCCGCTCGGGTCGAACACCTGCTTGATGGCGCGCATCAGCCGCAGTTCGAGCGGGTCCTTGAGCGCCAGGAAGGCGTCGCGCTTGAGCTGGCCGATGCCGTGCTCGGCGCTGATGCTGCCGTCGTAGCGCGCCACTTCGTCCATCACCTCGTCGCTGACCGGCTTGCCTTCGCCGAGCGCCCATTTGGGGTCGGCTCCCAGCGGGCGCGACAGGTTGTAGTGCAGGTTGCCGTCGCCGAAATGGCCGAAGATGAACGGGCGGATGCCGGGGTGCCGGGCCTGCAGCCGGGCCTCCATCGACGCCATGAAGTCGGGAATCCGCTCGATCGGCAGCGATACGTCGTGCTTCAGGTGCAGGCCGTCGGCGCGCTGGGCCTCGGAAATCTCCTCGCGCAGCCGCCACAGGCCCTGCAACTGGGCCAGCGACGCCGACACCGCCGCGTCCAGGCACAGCCCCTGGTCCAGCGCCTCGCCGATCACCGATTCCAGCAGCGCGTTGAGCACGTCTTCCGACGCCGTATCGGCGATTTCCAGCAGCACATAGGCCGGATAGCGCTCGGCAAACGGCGCCTGGACGTTTTCGGCATGGGTCAGCACGAGGTCCAGGCAGGCACCGGTGAAGAACTCGTAGGCCTGCAGCCGCGCCCCGCAGCGCGCGAACAGCAGCGAATAGAGTTCCAGCGCCTGCCGCGACGACTCCACGGCGGCCAGCACCACGGCGCGGGAATCGGCGCGCGGCGACAGGCGCAGCGCGGCGGCCGTGATGATGCCCAGCGTGCCTTCCGATCCGATCAGCAGTTGCTTGAGGTCGTAGCCGGTGTTGTCCTTGCGCAGCGTGCGCAGCCCGTGAAAGATCTCGCCGTTCGGCAGCACCGCTTCCACGCCCAGCACCAGTTCGCGCGTCATGCCGTAGCGCACGACGTTGACGCCGCCGGCGTTGGTCGCCAGATTGCCGCCGATCTGGCACGAATCCTCGGCCGCCAGCGACAGCGGGAACAGCCGGTCGTTTTCCTCGGCGGCGCGGCGCAGGTTGCCCAAGATGCAGCCGGCTTCGGCCACCATCGTGTTGGCAATCGTGTCAATCGAGCGAATCTTGTCCATGCGGTCCAGGCTGATCACGACGTTGGCCTGGCTGGCGTCGGGCGCGGCCCCGCCGCACAGGCCGGTATTGCCGCCACGCGGCACCACCGGGACGCCGGCCTGCTGGCACAGCGCCAGCGCCTGGGCCACCTGTTCGGTACTGCGCGGGCGCACCACGGCCTGCGCCTGGCCCTTGTAGAGACCGCGCCAGTCGGACAGCCAGGGCGCCACGGCGTCAGCGGCGGTGGCGACGATTTCGGGACCGAGGGCCTCGGTCAGGCGCTGGGCGAAGGGCGTGATGGACATCGTATTGCCTCTGAAACGGTAGGGAGACGGGGATTCAGGACTGGCGCAGCGGCAGGCCCAGGCGGCCGGCCGCGTTGCGCAGGTGTTCGGTGGCGCGCTGGCGGGCCAGATCGGCGTCGCGGGCGCGGATGGCGTCGAAGATCGCCACGTGTTCGCCGTGGACCCGGCCCGGCAGCCCCGGCTGGCGGCTGGAATTGACGCGGGCGGTCCGCACGGCCTGGTGGAGCTGCAGGTTCATGTACTGCAGCAACTGCTGGTAATAGGGATTGTGGGTCGCCGTGGCGATGGCGATATGGAACTGGATGTCGGGCTCCACGCCAAGCTCGGCATCGTCCAGCCGCGCGGCAATGGCATCGAGCAGGGCGCCCATGCGCTGGAGGTCGGCGTCGGTCCGGTGGCGGGCCGCCATGGCTGCCGCCGCGCTCTCCAGATCGATCCGCAACTCGAAGATGGCCGCCAGGTCCGTTGCATCGGCATGGCCGGCCAGCCGGAACCCGCTGTCGCTGACGCGCGAGCGGACGGCACTGCCCAGCCCCTGCCGGCTCTCGATCATGCCCTGCGACCGCAGATGCTCGGTCACCTCGCGGATCACGGCCGCGCTGACGCCGTAACGCTCGGCAAGCTGCTTGCCGGTAGGCAGCCGGGCGCCGACGGGAAACGTGCCGTCGGCAATCTCGCCACGCAGCTGCTGGATGACGCGCTCGGTCAGGGTGATGGGCCGGGTCTGCATAGGCCAGCACCTTACGCTTTTCTGGTTATATGAAAACTAGGGGTAAACGCTTAAATCGAAGGGGGGCGCCAAGGCGGGAGGCGCGATCAGAGCTTGCCTTCCAGCGATTTCCGTTCGCGCCACATCTCCTGCACGAATGGGTCGGTGATGCCGTACAGGCCGTGGCCCTTGCGCATGATGAGGTTGGTGGCCATCAGTTCGTTGACCACGGGCTGGGCCTCTTCGACCTTGACCTCGCGCCCGATGGCCTGGGAGTAGGCGGCGGCCGCGTCGGCCGAGAACAGGCCCCGGGCGTCGCCCTTGGCCGTGGCGATGCGGTCGAAGATAGCCGTTGCCAGGCCGCCCAACTGTTCCAGCTTCATCAGTTCGATATCGGCGGCGGCCGAGCGCAGCGTGTTGGCGATGACCGGCAGGTGCTCGTCGGGATTGCTGCCGTCGGGCAGGTGGAAATGCAGCTGGCGCAGCGCCTTGATCATCTCCTCGGGCCGGTTGCCGAGCGTGTGGAACGCCTGGATGGCCACGTCGAGCGAGGGCAGGGACGTAAAGCCCTCGGCGGCCAGCCGTTCCAGCAGGTAGGCCACGTAATCCTTGTCCAGCACCGGGTAGGCCACCGACGTGGCGCCCGTGAACGCCTGGTTGCGCCGGGCCGTCAGTTCGCCGACCAGCGCGCGGTGGGACCCGGTGCCGACGAACAGGAAGTGCCCTGGGGTGTCCGGCCGGGGATTGATCGCGTCGCGCGCCGCCTTCAGCGCCAGCAGCATCTGGTTGCCTTCCTCGGACGTAATCGCGTGCTGGACTTCGTCGACGATCAGCACGACGTCGGCGCGGCCCTGGTCCACCACTTCGGACAGCGCCTGCGCCAGCGTGGCGCCGCCGGGCTCGCCCAGGTTTTCCAGCTTGAAGCCGAACTTGAAGCTGAAGGCGCCCACGTCGATGCCGGCCACCCGCTTGAGCTTGCGCCGGGCCGCCGCCGGCGGCGACTCCAGGGCTTCGAGCTTCTTGCGCACCGCGTCGCGGATCAGCGTGGCGGGGCTGCGCTGGGTGTCGCTCCACAGGTCGACATAGATCACGATGGCGCCCAGGTCTTCCAGCGCCGGGATCAGGTCGTTCAGCAGGAACGTGGTCTTGCCGATCCGGCGCAGGCCGGAAAGGAACAGCCCGGACCGCAGGCCCTCGTCCAGCACGCTGGGGTAGAGCAACTGGCGCGCCATCTGGCTGGCCAGCTCGGGGCGCTTGTAGACGTAGCTCATCGGGTTTAGGTGGAATTATGAATTTCCAATAATTATAGGGAATCCATAAAACGAAGTAAAAGCCGGCGTGGAGACAAATCCTAGCCAAAGTGGATGACAGTGCACGTGGGCGCCATGCCGCCGTGGCAAAATCGCCAGATTCCAGCTTCGGGCGCCTTTCCATAGGCGAATTGCCATGCAGATGTCGCAAGCCATTCCGATCCTCCGCATCTTCTCGGAGGACAAGGCAAGGGAGTTCTACCTGGACTTTCTGGGCTTCAAGCTCGACTGGGAGCACCGGTTCGGCGACAACTTTCCGCTCTACGCGCAGGTCTCGCGTTCGGGGCTGGTGCTGCATCTGAGCGAGCACCATGGCGACGCCACGCCCGGTTCGGCGATCTTCATCCCGATCGACGACGTGGACGCGCTGCACGCCGAACTGACCGCGCGCGCGTATCGCTACGCCAAGCCCGGCGTGGAGGATGCCGGCTGGGGGCGGCAGTTGCAGGTCAAGGACCCATTCGGCAACCGGCTCTGCTTCTGCCAGCAGACCGAGGCGTAGCGCAAGCTGCCGGGTTCAGGTTGCCTGCTGGGCGGATGCCTGGACGGGCACGCCGGGCTGGACATCGTCGAGCCGCACGTCGCGCAACTGCGCGGTGGCCTTGGCGATGGCGCGCGACAGCCGCGCGATCTCGTTCAGGTGCTCGATCATGTCGTTGGCCAGCCGGAAATTGGCCACATCGTCGTGGCTGCTTAGCTGCAGCTCGGCCATGATGCCCTGGCGCGCCGCCATCGCCATGGCTTCCAGCGCCGGCTTGGCGGCGACGATGCGCTGCACGGTGTCGGCGGACGGATGCGCGACGGTGTCCACGGCCTGCGCAAGCTGGTCCAGCACGGAAGCGGCAAAGGCCATGGCGTCGGCGTTGCGCCAGCGGCCGGCATCGGCGCTGTGCGACAGGCGCCGCTGGCTCAGCGCCAGCATGCTCGTGGTGGCCACCTCGCGCGTGGCATCGAGCGTGGCCGCGATGCGCGCCAGGTCCACCAGTTGGCGGCTCTCGTCCTCGCTGCCGTTGCCTTCCGACAGCCGGCCGATATAGCCGATGACCGCGGTGCTCAGCGCTTCGGCGGCCTGGTCCTGGCCGGCCATCGCCACGATGTCCTGCGCCGTGCCATCCACGGCGATCTCGGCGCTGCGGCGCACCAGCCCGTGTACCTGCCGGCCCAGGCTGGCCAGTTCGAGCTGCACGCGGGCGATGCCCAGCGCCGGCATGTCCAGCAGCGTGTCGTCGAGGTAGCGGGGCACGGCCGGGTCCTGCGCGGTCGTGCGCGTGGACGGCGCGATGCGCTCGGCCAGCCGGCCGATGGGCCCGGTGAACCAGATCAGCACCGTCGTGCTGAACACGCTGAAGATGGTATGGGCGTTGGCGGCCTGGCGCGGCGTCTCGGCCGCCAGCCGCGCGGCGCCCGTCAGTTCCGGCGCCGACGGAGACACCAGCCGCACGAGGTCCGCAAACTGCGGGATCAGGAAGGCGAAGAACAGCACGCCCAGCACGTTGAAGAGCAGATGGACGACGCCGACCTGGGTGGCTTCCGCGTTCTTGCCGATGGCGGCCAGCAACGCCGTGCCGCAGGTGCCGACGTTGGCGCCCAGGATCAGCGCGATACCGGATTCCAGCGGGATCAGCCCCTGGCTGCCCAGCGCGATCACGATGGCCAGCGTGGCGGCCGAACTCTGCACGATGGCCGTGAACAGCGCGCCAATCAGGATGCCCAGCGCCGGGTTGCGCATGTCCTGCATCGCCGCGATGAACGGCTCGTAGTTGCGCAGCGGCCGCGTGGCATCGCCCATGAACTCGATGCCGAGGAACAGCAGGCCCAGGCCCAGCAGCACGCCGCCCAGCTGGCGCAGCAGTTCCTGCCGGGCAAAGGCGTGCAGCAGGAACCCGAAGCCCAGCAGGAACGGCGTGACCGCCGAGATATTGAACGCGATGATTTGCGCGGTCAGCGTGGAGCCGATGTTGGCGCCCATGATCACCGGGATCGACTGGCCCAGCGTCATCAGGCCGGCCGATACAAAGCCGACCAGCAGCACCGTGGTGATCGTGGAGGAATTGAGCAGCGCGGTGATGCCCGCGCCCGCCAGCACGCCGCGCAGGCGGCTGGCCGTGAGCGTGCCGAGCAGCGATTGCAGCCGCGCGCCGGCAATCGCCTTGAGCCCGCCCGTCATGCATTCCAGGCCGTAGAGGAAGAGGGCCAGCCCGCCGGTCAGCAGGCCCACGATTTCGAGCAGGTTCAGCGAGGCAGCGGACTGCATGGCATGGGGACCTATCGGGAGGGCGAGGCTGCCATTGTATGCCGCACGCCGGCGGATACAATGCGCTCCTTCGCCCCCGCCCGACACCGCCATGCGCCGCGCCGCCGCCCTCCGAATCCCGCTCCGCCTTGCCGTGACAACCCTGGCCACACTGGCCACCTTTGCCGCTACCGCCGCCGGTGGGCCGGCCCGGGGCGCCGATGCCGGGGCCGATGTCATCCGTGCGGCGGTCGACGCCGCCGTCCGGCCGGTCATGGCCAAGTACGACGTGCCGGGCATGGCCGTGGCCGTCACGCAGGGCGGCCAGCATCGGGTGTTCAACTACGGCCTGGCATCGCGCCAGGGCACCCGGCCGGTCACCGACGCCACGCTGTTCGAGATCGGATCGGTCAGCAAGACGTTCACGGCCACGCTGGGCGCCTATGCGCAGGCGCGCGGCGTGCTGTCGCTGGCCGACAAGGCCAGTCGGCACATGCCCGCGCTGGCCGGCAGCGCCTTCGATGGCATCAGCCTGCTGGAACTTGGCACCTATTCGGCCGGCGGCCTGCCGCTGCAGGTGCCCGATGCCATCAACACGCTGCCGCAGATGGTGGACTGGCTGCGGCAGTGGCAGCCGGACTTCGCGCCCGGCACCCGGCGGCGCTATTCGAACGTGAGCATCGGCCTGTTCGGCCATGCCGCCGCGCAGGCGCTGGGCATGCCGTTCGGAGACGCCATGGCCGGGCAGTTGCTGCCGAAGCTGGGGCTGTCGCATACCTGGATCGACGTGCCGCGCGCCCGCATGGGCGACTACGCCTGGGGCTACAAGGGCGACAAGCCGGTGCGGGCGTCGCCGGGCGTGTTCGACGGGCAGGCGTATGGCATCCGGACCACGGCGGCGGACATGATCCGCTTTGTCGAACTGAACATCGACAGCCAGTCGGTGGCGGACCCAGCCGTGCGGCAGGCGCTGGCGACCACGCACGCGGGCTATTTCCGCGTGGGGCCGATGACGCAGGGGCTGGGCTGGGAGCGCTATGGCTGGCCGGTGACGCTGGACGACCTGCTGGCTGGCAACGACGCCCGGATGGTGCGCGACGCGCAGCCCGTGCAGCGCATCGACCCGCCCGAGCCGGCGGCGGCCGACGTCCTGCTCAACAAGACCGGGTCGACCAATGGCTTCGGCACCTACGTGGCCTACGTGCCCGGCCGCCGCATCGGCGTGGTGCTGCTGGCCAACCGCAACGTGCCGATCCCGGCGCGGGTGACGGCGGCCTACGCCATCCTCCAGGTGCTCGACCGCGCCGGCGCCCCGGCCATCCGCTGAAAACCGTCCGCCCAAAAAAAGACCCGCCTGAGGGGATCAGGCGGGTTTGCAGGGGGAGGTTAAACAGGACGGGTCAGGTCCTGCGATGAAGCTTAGAGTGAGGCACACGCAGTCGATGTAGGCGTTTGTCTGATTTTGTATTTCTAGCATTTTGACCGCAACTTAATCGACCGAATGCAGCCAGTGCATGGTCGTTTCATTATTGGGCCGCTGGCGTTTTGGCGATCTCCCCGCTACGATGTTGTTATGCAACTGGTTGCATAACAACACACCGAGGAGACCCGCATGGAAGTTCACGGCCTGATTCCCGCCGCGCAGCAGACCCTGGCCGCGTGGCACGGCCTGCTGGCCCGCAACGCGATGGAGGAACTGGACCCGCTGCTGTCGGACCAGATCGTCTTCCGCTCGCCGGTGGCGCACAGCCCGTATCCGGGGCGGGCCGCCATCAAGCTGGTGCTGAAGACCGTCAATACCGTGTTCCAGGATTTCACGTACCACCGCGCGTTTGCGTCCACCGACGGCCGCAGCGTGGTGCTGGAATTCAGCGCCACGGTCAGCGGCAAGGCGCTAAAGGGTATCGACATGCTGCGCTTCGACGATGCCGGCCGGATCGAGGAATTCGAGGTGATGGTGCGCCCGCTGTCGGGCCTGCAGGCGCTGGGCGAGGCGATGGGCGCGCGGCTGGCCGGGCAGAAGGCCGTGCTGGCCGGCGCTGGCTGATGGCTTGGGCCGTCAGAGCGACAGGTGGACGACGCGCTGCGACGGGTCGTCCGGGCAGGGCGTATCGGCAAAGCCCAGCCGATGCGCCAGCCGCCGCATGCCGGTGTTCGATGCCAGCACGTAGCCTTCGATGGTGCCGAACCCGGCGGCGCGCGCGAATTCGATCAGCGTTTGCAGCAGCACCCGGCCCAGCCCGGTGCCTTGCCAGCCGTCGAGCACGGTAACGGCAAACTCGCAGGCGTCGCGGCCCGGCAGCGCCACGTAGCGAGCGCCGCCAACCAGATGGGCCCCCACGCCGTCCGTGCCGTCCACGGCGGCCAGCGTGCATTCGCGGCCCGGCTCCGGGTGAACCACGTCGTCCAGCAGGGCGTCCGGCAGGTCCTTGATCGCGGCCATGAAGCGCGTGTAGCGCGAATCCTCGGACAGCGCGTGGAAGGCTTCGAGCACGCCGGCCTTGTCGTCCTCGCGGATCTGGCGCACGACGATCACCTGCCCGTTGCGCAGGATTACCTGCATCGGCAGATAGGGCACGGTCGGCGTGTGTGAAACGGTGGCTTGCGGCATGGCAGGGCCCGCGGACTGAGGTCCTGTCATGGTAGGCAACGGGGCAGGGAAGGGCAAAGGGCGCCGCGTACCGCTGCGGCGCCCCTGGGGCACAAGACGCGTCCGGCTACGTCACTTGCGCAGGTCGAAGCGGTCCAGGTCCATCACCTTGGACCAGGCGGCGACGAAGTCCGTATAGAACTTGTCGGCGCCGTCGTCGCTGGCATAGACCTCCGACAGCGCGCGCAGTTGCGCGTGCGAGCCGAAGACCAGATCCACGCGCGAGCCCGTCCACTTGACCGCGCCGGTCTTGCGGTCGGCGCCTTCGAACACGTCGCGCGACAGCGGCGTCCATTCCAGCGACATGTCGAGCAGGTTGCGGAAGAAGTCGTTGGTCAGCGTCTCGGGCCGGTCCGTCAGCACGCCGTGCGCATCCTTGCCGTGATGGACGTTGAGCACCCGCAGCCCGCCGATCAGCACCGTCATCTCGGGCGCGGTCAGCGTCAGCAACTGGGCGCGGTCGATCATCATGTGCTCGGCCGGCACGCGCACGCGCGGGTTGATGTAGTTGCGGAACGCGTCGGCGGTGGGCTCCATCGCGCCCATCGACTTCACGTCGGTCTTCTCCTGCGACGCATCCATGCGGCCCGGCGAGAAAGGTACCTTCAGCGTCTTGCCCGCCTTCTCGGCCGCCTTCTCGATGGCCGCGCCGCCCGCCAGCACGATCAGGTCCGCCATCGAGACCTGCTTGCCGCCCGATTGTGACCCGTTGAAGTCTTTCTGGATGCCCGCCAGCGTTTCCAGCACCTTGGCCAGCTTGTCCGGCTCGTTGACGGCCCAGTCCTTCTGCGGGGCCAGCCGGATCCGGCCGCCGTTGGCGCCGCCGCGCTTGTCCGAGCCGCGGAACGTCGACGCGGCCGCCCAGGCGGTCTTGACCAGTTCCCCGATCGACAGCCCCGAAGCCAGCACTTTCTGCTTGAGCGCGGCAATGTCGTTGTCGTCGACCAGCGGGTGGTCCACCTTCGGGATCGGGTCCTGCCAGAGCAGTTCCTCCTGCGGGACTTCCGGGCCCAGGTAGCGCTCGATGGGCCCCATGTCGCGATGGGTCAGCTTGAACCACGCGCGGGCGAAGGCATCGGCAAACGCCTGCGGGTCGTCCTTGAAGCGGCGCGAGATCTTCTCGTAGATCGGGTCGAAGCGCAGCGACAGGTCCGTGGTCAGCATGGTCGGCTTGAGCTTCTTCGACGGGTCGTATGCGTGCGGCACCGTCTCGGGCGCGTCCTTGGCCACCCACTGGTTGGCGCCGGCCGGGCTCTTGGTCAGCTCGTACTCGAAATTGAACAGGTTTTCCCAGAAGCCCTGGCCCCACTGCGTGGGCGTGTTGCTCCACGTCACTTCCAGGCCGCTGGTGATGGTGTCCGGGCCCTTGCCGGTGCCGAACTGGTTGCGCCAGCCAAAGCCCTGCAGTTCCAGGTCTGCCGCCTCGGGCTCGGGGCCGACATTGCTGGCCGCCGCGGCGCCATGGGTCTTGCCGAAGGTGTGGCCGCCGGCGATCAGCGCCACGGTTTCCTCGTCGTCCATCGCCATGCGGCCGAACGTATCGCGGATGTCATAGGCCGCCGCGAGCGGGTCTGGGTTGCCGTCCGGGCCTTCCGGATTGACGTAGATCAGGCCCATCTGGACGGCGCCGAGCGGGTTCTCCAGGTTGCGGCCGGGATCGGTGCGGCTCACTTCCTCGCCGTGCTTCTCGGCATCGGCGACCAGCACGCCGCCGTCGTCGTCATTGCCCGCCGCGCCCTTGCCGTAGCGCACGTCGCCGCCCAGCCAGGTCTTCTCGTTGCCCCAGTAGACGTCCTGATCCGGTTCCCAGGTGTCCTCGCGCCCGCCACCGTAGCCAAAGGTCTTGAAGCCCATCGTTTCCAGCGCCACGTTGCCGGCCAGGATCATCAGGTCGGCCCAGGAAATCTTCTGGCCGTACTTCTGCTTGACCGGCCAGAGCAGCCGGCGCGCCTTGTCCAGGCTGACGTTGTCCGGCCAGCTGTTGAGCGGTGCAAAGCGCTGCTGGCCGCGGCCGCCACCCCCACGGCCGTCGCCGATGCGGTAGGTGCCGGCGCTGTGCCAGGCCATCCGGATGAACAGCGGGCCATAGTGGCCAAAGTCGGCCGGCCACCAGTCCTGCGAGTCGGTCATTACGTCGGCCAGGTCCTTCTTCAGCGCGGCGAAGTCGAGGCTCTTGAAGGCCTCGGCGTAGTTGAAACCCTTCTCCAGCGGATTGGATTTGTCCGAGTGCTGGCTGAGCAAGTCCAGCCTGAGCTGCTTCGGCCACCAGTCCGCATTGGTGGTGCCGCCGCCCGCGGCATGGTTGAAGGGACACTTTTCGTTAGACATGCTCTCTCCTTTGGGGGAACCATCGGTAGTTCTAGTCTTTCTCGCGTCAACACTTCCACGCGGCCCTGCGTTGGTCAGGTCCTGTCGCACGAGAAATATAGGCGAGAGCCCATGGCAAAAACATGAGAGCTTTGCAATCGCCGCGATAGGGCAACGCTATGACGCGAAAGGCATCGCGATTCGGGTTAGCCCGACCTGATCCCCCCGGTGCATGACCTATAGTTGCGGTACTCAGAACGACAGCGCCACGCGCGCGGAGGGTGCGATCATGACCATGTCAGTCAGGCTCGCCAGATGCCTGAGCCGCAACGAAAGCCATTTCGACACGGTCAGGCGCCCCGGCGACATCCGCGAAGCGGGCCCGTCCACGGCGCCAGCCGTGCCCCAGGACCGCCTGGCGCGCACTGTCTTGTTCGAGGACGAACGCGGCTACCTGACCGCCGTCATCCCCGCCAGCCACCACCTGAAACTGGCCGAGCTGCGCAGGCAGACCGGCCGCGAACTGGGCCGGGCCCACGCGGAAGGGGTGCGCGAGGTGTTCCGCGACTGCGATCCGCGCGCGCTGCCGCCGGTCGGCATGGCCTATGGCACGCAAACGTGGATCGACGAAAGCCTGCTGGCCCACGACGACGTCTATTTCGAATCGGGTGACCGCGACGCGCTGGTGCACATGCGCGTCGACGACTTCGCGCGGCTCATGGCGGACGCGAGGCGAGGGCGGTTTGCCCATCGTGTGATGTAGCGCGGGCCGTTGCCCGCGACAGGCCGCGCCATGGGACCAAGGGCCAATGGCGCGGCCGGCTTGCGTCTATTCCACGGGCTCCAGGTCGCCCGGTTTCCACGTCTTGTCGAACCACGGCTCCAGCGGCCCGTACAGCCGCAGGATCACTTGCCAGCTCTTGCCCGGCCGCGTCTGCACCCAGTTCGACGCCTGGCCCGGCGGCGCCTTCGGGCCGAACCAGATCGTATAAGAGCCATCGGGGCCGGCCTTCAGGCCCTTGCTGTGGCTGTCGATGCCGGCCGCCTTCTGGTCGGTTTCGAGCATCGAGCGGGTCTGTGCGTCGTAGACCGTGAACGACCAGAACTGCCGGGCCGGCACGGGGCCGGGCAGGGTGATCCGGTAGGTCTTGCCGCCGTCCAGGTAGGTCCCGCGCGCGTCGCGCACGGCGAACGCGTAGGCTGAGCCAGTACCGGGCTTGGCCGCCGCCATGGCCGGCGTGATGCCGGTGGCGGCGTAGTGGAACAGCGTGCGGGCGTCGAGCATTCGCTCGCCGTGATCCAGGAACTGGTAGCTGTTGCCGATGAAGCCGTTGCCCCATTGGCGGTCCGGGAAGAACTTGAGCCGCGGGTCGCGCGACGCGAACAGGATGGCCCGCGCCGACGCATTGCCCACCGCCACGGCATCCACCAGCAGCGCCTTCATGCGGGCATCGGGCCGGAACGGCTGGCCTTTCTTGATGCCGATCGAGGCAAACAGGCCGACGATCTCCGGATCGAATGCGTCGGCTGGCTCGTGCTGGATGACCGCGTCGATTTCCTCGAAGAAACGGAAATCGTTGGCATGGATCGTGTTGAATTTCTTGCCCGACAGGTTCACGAACTTCGTCGGCGGCGGCTTGGCGGCGGCCGCCAGCGGATAGACGCGGGCGCGGTCCTTGACCAGCTTCACGGCCGCGGCCACGTCGTCGTGCTCGACAAACACGCGGCACAGGATCCAGTTGATATAGGTGGACGATCTGGTGATGAAGTAGCCGCTGTCCGGCAGCGGGCCCTTGTAGTCGGGCGGCACGAACAGGTACTTGCCGCCTTTGCCCTGGTCCGGGCCGGTCAGCCCGACGTCGGTCACGAAGCGGAAATAGGCATCGTCCACCGGCCCCAGTGCGTTGGGCGGGATTTCCACCACCACCGGGCCGTCCTTGAGATCGATGCAGAAGAAGTTGTAGACCGTGGTGGCGTTGGGCGTCAGGAACAGCGACCGGGCGTCCATCAGGTTCTCGGTAATGCCGATGGCCTGGTTCGGCGTGACGCCGGCCTCGCGCAGCCCGGTGCACATGGCCTGCAGCGACGCGGCCGGGATGCCGGACAGGAACGCCTGGATGCCGCGCGAGAAATCAAGCTGGTCGTAGACCTTCTGTACCGTGGCGTCGTTGGGCAGGCCATCGAAGAACTCCAGCGGCCCGATCCGCGTGTCCACGCGGGACGGCGTCACGATATCGGGCGGCACACTGGCTGCGTAGCGCGGTGCCTGCGCCAGGACTGGCAACGACACCAGCCAGATCAGGGCGCCGATGAACAACAGACGTGTCGACATACGTTTCCTTTGCTGCGATGAATGGCCCATGCAGCATAAGGCGCCAGCGTCGCCGCGGATCGGGGTGCCGTATTGAATGTTTTCGGGGGCTGCGTTAAGCGGCTGGGATGGGGTTGGCGGCAGACAGATGTCAGAGGAACAATCTATCTTATGTTAAATGAAAGATGGATAACGACGGCCGACTCTGGTTTTCCCGCACTAGTCGAAAGACGCAAAACTATGTTTGATCGCGACGTAAATACGTGTCCGAATGCTCTTCGGCTCATACGCGCCAAAACAAACATACTTTTTCATTTGCATCCCTTACTGCCCACAGTTTTGTTATCGGCCGAATGCCTTCGACCCGTGCGATGATGTCCAACGCATACGTGCCGCAGGAGTTTACATGGCCGCTCAAGAAGATGGGCTAAGCATCTCACCGTTTCCTTCTTCCCTGAGGGATCTCCGAACTCTATGCCAACCAGGGCATCCTTGCGATCCCGTCGATCGCGCTTTACATGATGGCGCGTATCAGGAGCTGGGGACTGTACTGCAGTGGCTGTCTGGATTTGCTACCCATGCTACGGAGCGTGCCTATGAGAAGGAAGTCCATAGGTTTTACTGCTGGGCGCTCTTCATCGATCGAAAGCTGTTGGCCGAAATCACCCCGTCAGACCTAGACTTCTATGATGCATTTCTCCGGGATCCTCCAGACTCCTGGTGCGGAATGCGCAATCGGCGTCGTACTGCCGGAGATTGGCGGCCGTTCGAGGGAGCTTTGTCGGACGCGAGCTGCTCATTCGCATTTCGCGTCTTGGAAAGTTTATTTTCGTTTCTGGTCGATTTCCGGCACATCCAATATAACCTCTTCCGCGAGCGACGAATCCGTCGGAAGAAAAGTGCCATGGGATCCACAAAGCCCTCGAGATCCCTGCCCCTTTTGTCGTTTGTTCGATTACTCCGAGAGCTCGAGTTAGAGTGCGAGAAGTTTCCAGTCGGACATCCAGCGCATGACGAGGCCGAGCGGATGCTCTTCGTAATTCGGTTCATGGGAAACACTGGCATCCGCGGGGAGGAGTTGGCCTGTATCCGCCTGTCCGATTTGTTTTGCTACAAGTCACCAAGCTCCGGAGATGAAACGTGGTCGCTTTCTTTAAGGAACGCGAGCGGGCAGCAGGCAAGGAAGATTGTCCTGAATCCTTCGGCCAAGTATGCCATTTACAGATACTTGGCGGCACGTGGTATCCACATTCCTCCTCCTCCGTCAGCAACGCCCTTGGTATCCCGGCTCCACGGAGACGAGCAAGCTGTTCCTTTAGGCCGGGACTCAATCTATGGAATAGTAAAAAACGCCGTGAACCTCGTTGCCGACAGGATCGAACACAAAAATCCGGATGAAGCTGCCCGTTTTAGGAAGGCAACTCCCCATTGGTTGAGGGTCACGTATCGTCGAATGAACGTAGATTCTCGGCAAAATGTCTACGCAATCCCAAGGATGAGTGCTTAGCTTACGGCATATCGGCACCGCTGCACCCGCCCAGGGCACCACCATTCGGCATATGGATACGCGAATAGTCTCGGCATCGTTGTCACTGGCTGGGTTACCGGCTATACGAGCCTGTGGAGTGTTGTGCCGCCGCCAACTAGCGCTGAATCTGAAAATCCTCTAACTGCTATTTCTCGTTCACACATCGCGCCACGCTCGAGTGCTCAGGTTCGCCTTCAGCGCAATTCTGAGCCATAGAGACGAACAAAAGCCCGCTTGCGCGGGCTTTTGGCGGCCACCAATGAGACATTGGGGTGGCCTCGTAGGCTAGGCCTGCTTCCATTATGCCATCGCGAAGCAGGGCTTCATCTATCTCGCAGACGGGGGCAGATTCCAACTGCCGCCGATAGCCTGAAGATGGGCCGCACTGCCAAGGCAGCCAATTGCCTGGCGGTCACGGCAAAGCGTCGGTGGACGCGAGCAGAACGCTTATGATTGACTACTAGCCACGCATTGCTGCCACGATATCAGCGGATTGCCAAATGCACGTGCGTCATTCATGCGCAACGTATAGGTGATGCGACGAAAGCTGGCCTGCCCTGCCCTACGCGTTGACCCGTCGCCGTCCTATTAGCTTGCCGTTGCCGGTGACACCGTGACGTTTGTGAGCGCTTTCGCATTTGGCTGATGAACGACGAAGCCGGTTCTGCAATAGAGCGCTCCGATCGCGGGCGGCTCTATCGCGCCGCCCTCCCCGGCCAATGCAATTCCCGTTTCTAAGCCATGCTCCAGCACGTTGAGAAATTCAGCCTTGTCTTCCCTGGGAATCTCTCGTGTAGCGGGATACGGCGAGGTATAAGCAAACAACATGTCCGCTACTTGCCGCAACCATCGGGCAAAGCCCTCGCGCATTCCTGTGACGTTATCCTTTCTGCGAAACAAGCCATTGGCGATAAATTTCACGAACTCTACAACTGCGCCGTACTGCATGGACACGTTTGGCATTCCTTGAATCAGGTCGCGCGCTAGGCCGATCGCGTACCGGCGATTGAGCGCGGTTGCGAGGTGGGTGGCAACAAATTCAAGCGTCCGCGCCGCCATCTGCGGCTGCTGGAGTCCCCAAAAGACGTCATCTGCATGAAGGGCGAAAACGGTGCGATTGTGCAGCGCCGAGTTGAGGGCGAACTCTGCGTGATCACCACGTGAGATCTTGCCGTCCTGCAAGCCCTTCATCGCCACGAGATAGGGGAACACACCCTTGATACCAAACACTCCATAGACCCAGTTCCTAAGGCGTTCATCCACCGAGAACAAGGCTGCCCCCTTTTCGAGGCACAACGCGAGCGCGTCATAGGTATCTGTATCGAGAAGATCCTTTAGAAGGATGAGTTCGTGAGGCATTTGCTCCGGCCCATACACCGGGCAAACTTCGCAGTGTTCGTCCATTAGCCTCAATGCTTCGGTATATTGGCTTGCCTTCCACTTGCGAGCCTCTTCCGTGATAGGCAAGAATGCGAACTGCCCATCTATATCGGCCGCATGTCCCTCTGCGCGAGAATCCAACGCCTCGACTTCCGCTTGTTTGAATCGATCGTAGGTCCCCCGGCAAACATACACCCGTGGCAACACTGAGAGAAGATCACCCTGTCCAAAGCGGACAAGTTCAGCCAGCGTGAGCGCGTCCATCACAACGGGGAACGATTGGTCGAGCAACAATGCACTTGCGGCCTCAAGCTCTGGCGCTGTGGTGACACCACTTGCGAGCGGAGGGTTGCGCTGGTCCCAACTGAAGACCATTTGCATGCCGTCGGCGCCGAGCATTTGCGCACACAAGCCAAGCGGAAGCTTGCTCTCGGCGTATTGCTCCATTACCGATTTGCTACGTTGCGTTTGCGCCTTGAGTCGGTCATGGATGGGCGAGACATCCAGGTTCCCATCCTCTTTCTCGGTCAGGCTGAAGAGCTGCAGACCAGGCGCGGGTTCTAGCGATTTCGACAAGAGTTCGTGCGCGTACTCGCCCAGTCCTTGATGAGCATCACTGATCTCACGAATCGTGAAATTGCGAACATCGAACGTTCCCTCGATGTCAACGGTGTCGCCGCATGCCAGTCCTAGCATCGTTTTCGCCAGCGGGCTGTCCGCAGCAAGGAATCTCGCAGATTTCGGCAGATCCGTCATGCCTGCAGGATCGATCACGATTTTTACGATGCTCCTGTCCGCGCCCTCAAGCGTCACCATGGAGCCAGGCCTCACCTCCGGAAAGTGTGTTCTACCGTGTCTGGCTCGGTGACCGATCAAAACTCCCATTAGATAGGAGGAGGCGGCACTGACGTCGTCCATGTTCGAGCGGAACATGCGATAAAGCCGCGCGTACCCGACCTCTGGCTTGCCATACTGCAACTCTGCCGCCGCCAAGTGCGCGATCTGCTTCAGGGTCCCCGTAAGACGCTCGGGCGCCTCGCTGAAGGCGTTTCGGATTTGTGCGGGTGGTCTGGTATGAAGAACAACTTGGTACCAAAAGACCCATGCTTCCGCCCGCTCTGGATGGGCCTCGCGATGCAGTCTCGCAAGCAGTTCGAGCTGGCTCCAGTCATTGGCTTCTTGTGCGACGCCCATCGCTAGGCGGCGGAAGGCGTCATCTGAAAGCCATTCGGGTGGCACTTTTTCCAGGAGGTCTTTTGACTTTCGCCGGTACCCACCAAACAATAGGGCACGCAGTCGTCGCGTCTGAATTGGTAGGCTGCGGCCGCTGGGGTCCACCGACTCCAAGAGGCCGACGGCGTCGGAGAACTGATCGGCGCGAATCAAAATATCCGCGACGATCAGACGCTCGCGCGAACTCGAATGGGTGGAGACTCACTTCTTTATGACCTCGACAAACCGGAGCGCTTCGCTGTCACGGCCGGCATTGAGCATCAGCCCCGCAAAGGCGCTGAGTGTAATCAGATCAAGGCCATCAGCGGGCGTCTCACTGACTTCCTTGACCACCTTTTCGGATTGGCCGGAGTTGCACGCGCACACCATTTCAAGCAGCTTGACAACCGGTTTCTCGTCCGGCGCATGCTCGCGCAATGCGTGAGTGATGCGAGCAAATGCCTCGGACTCGCCTCGGTTTGCGGCCGTTTCGGCCGCAAGGAGCAATCCGTCTTCGTCCAGCGCATTGAGGTGGGCTATGGAAAATTTAACAAGATCCTCGTGCCGGCGGAGGAAGAGCAAGGATCCGATGTGTAGGGCGGCCACGTTATCGGCATACTCAGGAATTTCCGTTTCGATTCGCTCGCATATGGCGAGCGCCACGCCAGGCTTGCCGGTTAGCATGTGGGCAAGCGCCACGTGCGAGGCAGCTTCGGCCCTGTGCTGGCTATTTTCGATCCGCCATAGTTCTGTTGCCGCAGGCTCGAACGCGGCGATTACCTCATCGAGACCCTCACGCAAATCTTCGGCGTAGGCGTCGAAGTCCGCGGAAATCCCGTCCTTTCCTGCGACGCTAACGATGATGCCTGCGGCCCCTTTGCGGGTGAAAAGGCCTGCATCCTTTGCGCGTAAAGCTCGCCGTGCGTAGGTTACCGCCAAGTCGCTCTGTTGCCGATAAAAGGCGTAGGCCATCATTTGCAGCGCATCTGCTTCTTCTCTGAAGCGCGCCGGCAATTCGGCTTCCGTCAAGTCCTCGTTCTCGCAGATTCGAGCATTGGTAGCCGCTAGCCAAACATGGAGCGAAAGCGGGAATAGGCCTAGCAGGCGTGCCCCTTCAGCGTTGGCAAGCTTGAGGTCTCCCTGGATGATATGCGCTCGGATTTTGTTAGCGGCGATGCGCTCGTCATCCCAAAACAGGTCATAGGCACGTAGAAACCACTCAGCAGCGACCTCCTCACGATTCTGTTGCCAGTGTGCAATGCCATTCTGAAGAGTCCAGCGCGCCTTCTGATGTCTGTCGAAGCTCGCGATCTCGGTTTCGAGAGTGGCAAGCAACTCCTGCGCAGCCTGAAATTTCAGGCCGCGCAGCAGGTCGTTCACCTTGTCAAGCTGCCTCGTCACAAGCCCATTCGGTGAATCTGTCCGACCTGTAGGCAACATCTGCAATAGTGCCGCCTTGAATGTTGCTTCCATCGTCGCAGGCATGGCAGCGATCTGCGCCCCAGTCCTTTCTCCCTGCTCACGTAGCACCGCAATGGCACCGCCCGCGCTGTTTGGGGAGTATTTCGGATGCAATGCGTCGTATCGTTGGATGTGGTTGCATATCTCGGTCCACGATTCCACTTCGACCAAGAATTGGCCATTGGCCTGCCGAAGGTCGCTGACTTCCTGTGCGTGCTTGACGAGCGCCGTGTCGCTTGCAGCTGTCGTGGCAATTATGAGACGGACAATCTTCCAACCCGCCGCGTCGGCCGCGGCAACCTCATCATCAATTGTCTTGGTGGTCACCCCGCCATCGACATACCGCTTGCACTGGATGCCAATTCGACCGGCTCTTGATGTAACGAAAATGTCTACACCGCCCTGCTTCTGCCCTGATCTGCCGTTCCTCTTTGGAGTCGGATCGTCGAACACGACACCGTAGACATCCGTGCACATGTTTTCGAAGCTGTCAGCATTCGTTGGCTTTGAGATCTCGATCTCGAACGCGCGCATTCTGTAGGCCTTTCTAGTTCTGTGTCGACGGATGACCCTTGCAACCATTCCGCGGTCATTGCTTCCCCGCATTCTGCCAACAGGTCCCAGCGACTCCCCTTCCCTTCGCCGCTTGTTCAGACTGGAGCATCATCTTCGACGTGTTCACACGATGAAGTATTGTCCAATGACTGCCACAGGTCTTGCAGCGTAGGGTTGGCGTTGGCAATCGCCCGGTAGCACCTGATTTCCAATTGAGCAGTCCAGGTGTCGTGGCCCGCCTGGACGAGGCGTCCCGCTGCGATCTCCTCCGCAACCGCGCTTACCGGTAACCACGCAACGCCGTATCGCTCGACCACCATCTTCATCAGCAACATCGCCATGTCCGCCTCGTAGCAGCTACGCAGATGGTACGGTGCGTCGGCGCTGTTCAAGATCATATCGACAACGCGTCCCATGAATGTCGTGGCCGTGTACGCGAGGTACGGGAGCGGAGCGTCGGTCGTGCCCGGCAGCGAAAAGATCGGTTTGCCGCGGTCGTCTGGCGCAGATACAGGGATGAAATCCTCATGGCCTAACGTGATGCCGGCGAACTTGTCGCGGTCGAGCAGGATCGGCACGAGTGGATGGTGATAGCCGATCATCAAGTCGCAACTGCCTTCAGCCAATGCGACGACGGCATCGTGAACGTTCGCTGCGACGACTCGCGCATTGAAATCACCGGTTTGTTGGTGGAACTGCTTCAACCACCTTGGCAAGAACGTCAACGAGAGCGTATGGCCGGCGGCGATCTGGATGGAACGGCCTGGCATCTTTGCCTCCTGGCGCAGTTCCGAACGCAGTTCCGTAATGGCACCGACGGATTCTTTGCTTTGCTCGCAGAACCTGCGGCCAGCAGGCGTCAATTCGACCGGGTAGGTGCCTCGGTCTACCAATTCGACGCCAACCCAATCTTCCAGCGACTTTACGCGTCGAGAAAGTGCTGATTGCGTAACAAATCGGAGCTCTGAGGCCCGGGAGAAGCTGTGCGTCTGTTCGATCGCCAAAAGATCTTCGATCCACTTCAGTTGCATTTGGCACCTCTTTGCCGCTGAGGGTCACACGTACCCAAGTGGGCAGCCGAACGCCCACGTAAACCCCATGTATGGACCGAAAACGCAAGAAATAAGCGAATCCTGATCATCAAAGTACAGCATAAAGTGCGCTATGTGGCGCTCCAAGCAAAACTATTCTGGTATGGAATAGTTTCAATTTACATCCTCATAAAGTGGATTCCATTGCGCTCCTAGAATCCGGTTGGCAAACAAGGCGCACTGATGAGGAATGCGATGGCTATTCAACAAGATTTCAAGGGAACGCGGCGCGAGCATGACTTGCTTGGCTACCGCGAGGTGCCGGCAGACGCGTACTACGGCATTCATACGCTGAGGGCACTGGAGAACTTCCCGATCACTGGCGACCCAATCTCGAAGTACCCAGAGCTGATTGTGGCCCTGGTCGATATCAAGGAGGCCGCGGCGCTTGCAAACCGCGAGTTGGAACTGCTTGATGAGCAGCGCGCCAACGCCATTGTCGAGGCCTGCAAGGCCATTCGCGCGGGCCAGCACGCCGACCAGTTTGCCGTCGATCTGATTCAGGGCGGCGCGGGCACGTCGACCACAACATGAATGCCAATGAGGTCGTGTGCAACAAGGCGCTGGAAATTCTCGGACGCCAGCGCGGTGAATACGACGCGCTGCATCCGAATGAACACGTCAACATGAGTCAATCGACCAACGACGTGTACCCAACCGCGCTTAAGATTGCCACCTGTCGGAGCGTGCTGCGATTGCTGGACCAGATGGCGCTGCTTGAGTCGTCCTTCGAACGCAAGTCCGCAGAGTTCCGCGACATGCTGAAGGTGGGTCGCACGCAACTCCAAGACGCCGTGCCCATGACGCTGGGACAGGAGTTTGGTACGTACGCCGTCATGCTGAATGAAGACCGCCAGCGATTGGGCGAAGCACTGCCACTCATCAGCGAAATGAATCTCGGCGCGACAGCGATCGGCACCGGCATCAACGCCCATCCGGACTACGCAGTGCTCGTGCGCAAGCACCTGTGCACCGTAAGCGGACTCCCGCTGCATACCGCGCCCTACCTCATTGAGGCGACACAAGACTGCGGAGCATTCGTTCAGCTCTCGGGGGTGCTCAAGCGGATAGCCGTCAAGCTCTCCAAAGTTTGCAACGACCTGCGCCTTCTCTCGAGTGGTCCACGCTCTGGGCTGGGCGAGATTAACTTGCCGCCGGTGCAGGCAGGTTCCAGCATCATGCCTGGCAAGGTAAATCCCGTGATTCCGGAAGTTGTGAATCAGGTGGCCTTTGAAGTTATCGGCAATGATATGACCATCACGATGGCCGCTGAAGCCGGGCAACTGCAGCTCAACGCCTTTGAGCCGGTCATTGCCTATTCGCTGTTCCGCAGTATCAGCCATTTGACGCAGGCTTGCGCTACGCTCGAGGAAAAGTGCGTACGCGGCATTACGGCGAACCGTGACCATATGCGAGAGATGCTGGACAGATCCATCGTGCTTGTGACCGCGCTGAACCCCTACATCGGTTACGCAAATTCGACCGAGGTCGCACGAGAGGCGCTAGAAACGGGCCGCAAGGTTGCCGACATCGTGTTGGAGCGAGGCCTGCTGTCGCAGGAAGCACTGAACGAGATTCTCCGGCCGGAAGTCTTGACGTCGCCCCGCGCGCCGATCGCATTCAATAAATAAGCACCGGGGATCGACGAGTTCCCGGTCAGACCATCTGTAGGTGGAGGACACAATGAACACGAAGCGACTGACCACACATATCGTGGTTGCAATGGTGGCCGGCATAGCCGTTGGCTGGCTGTGCCACAGCCTGGCCAAGGATGCCCAGGCCGCAAAGGAAATCGCCGGCTATTTCGGCATCGTGACCGACATTTTCCTGCGCATGATCAAGATGATCATTGCCCCCCTGGTGTTCGCCACCTTGGTTGGTGGGCTGGCCAGCATGGCTGACGGTGGCGCCGTCGGCCGAATTGGCCTGAAGGCCATGGTCTGGTTCGTTTCCGCCTCGGCGATCTCCCTCGCGCTTGGCATACTGCTGGTCAACCTGTTCCAGCCAGGTGCCCATTTGAATCTCACCATCCCCGAAGCCAGCGCGGCAGCGACCAACCTCAGGGTTGGAGACTTCAGCCTGAAGGGCTTTATCACACATGTGTTCCCGAAGAGTATCTTCGAAGCCATGGCCAACAACGAGATTCTGCAGATTCTCGTGTTCTCACTCTTCTTCGGCGCGGCGTTGGCGTTTGTAAAGGGCAGCGGCAATTCCACCCTCGTCAACGCAATTGAAGAACTGACGAAGGTCATGTTTCGCATTACGGACTATGTGATGCGCTTCGCGCCGGTCGGCGTCTTCGCCGCGATGGCGGCTTCCATCACGGTGGAAGGCGTCGGTGTTCTGGCCAGCTACGGCAAGCTGATCGGCGAGTTCTACCTCGGGCTCGCGATCCTCTGGGCGATGCTGTTCGGTGTGGGTTTCCTGTTCCTCGGCCGTAGGACCTGGCAACTCGGGAAGCTGATTCGTGAACCCATTCTGCTCGCATTCTCGACCGCCAGCAGCGAATCGGCCTACCCGAAGACCATCACGGCCCTGGAACGCTTTGGCGTCTCCAAGCGCGTGTCGAGCTTCGTCCTGCCGCTGGGATACTCGTTCAACCTCGATGGGTCGATGATGTACCAGGCTTTCGCCGTCATGTTCATTGCCCAGGCGTACAACATCGAACTGTCCTTGACCCAGCAACTGACCATCCTCCTGGTGCTCATGGTCACGAGCAAGGGCATGGCTGGCGTTGCACGGGCATCGCTGGTGGTGGTCGCTGCCACGCTGCCCATGTTTCATCTGCCGGAGGCTGGCCTCCTGCTCATCATTGGCATCGACCAGTTCTTCGACATGGGTCGGACCGCGACCAACGTCGTTGGCAACAGTGTCGCCACCGCTGTCGTGGCAAAACTTGAGAACGAGACGTCACCTGGAACGGTCGGTGATGACGCAGATGTCGCGCCGGCAGGGGCGATCGCCGCACAGGTCAGCCGCCACGCATCCATGAACTAAGCTTGAATCTCTCTGCACGAAATCAGCCTCGAAACCGGATCACCTAGACGCAATGCAAGACCTTACCTTTGGAATGATCGGCGGCCTCGGGACGCTTGCCGGGGCTGATCTTTTCCTCAAGCTTGTGAAAAGCCGTGCAGTCATGGCCGACCAGGGCCGATATCACTTCCTGTTCGAGCAGCATCCCTTTCGAGATGTCGCGGAGCCGCTCACCCGCGACGCAAACATGACGAGCCGTAAGCTCTACGTGTTCAAGACCTGCCAGTCATTCGAGAGCAGGAAGGTTGATGCGGTGCTTATGCCCTGTTTCGCATCTCACACCTTCCGTGATGAACTCCAGTCGGAGTTGTCCATTCGCATTGTCAACATGATGGATGCACTGGGCCAGGCGTTGCGCGACGCATTGCCGGAGGGTGGGCGTATTGGTGTCCTGGCATCAGACTACGTTCGCGTTGCCGCATTGTTCGATACACACTTCAGACAACGCTATGAGATAGTCTATCCGACCACCACGACACAGGCCGTGCTGATGGAGGCGGTGTACGGCGCCGACGGCATCAAAGCCGGCAATACCGAGGGGCTCTCCTTGGAGCACGTCCATCAATCGTGCTTGGAGTTGCTTGACGCCGGGGCCTCCTTGATTGTCCCAGGCATGACCGAACTGTCACTGGTCGCCACCGCCCTGCAACGTCGTGGTATCCCCATTGTCGACGTGAACCAGATCTACGCTGACTATGCGACGTCGCTGGCGGACGGACAATTCAATCCGGCGTTCAAGCTCGGCATCGTCGGCGGCGTGGGCCCGGCTGCAACGGTGGACTTTATGGGAAAGATCGTGAGCAACACCGTTGCGTCCAAGGACCAGGATCACATTAAGATGGTCGTGGAGCAGAATCCGCAAATCCCGGATCGCACGGCAAATCTGCTGCGCCACGAAGCGGACCCGACAGTTGCACTCTACGCAACCTGCAAACGTCTGGAATCTGAGGGGGCAAACGCCATTGCGATCCCCTGCAATACCGCCCATGCGTATGTTGAGCGGATTCAGCCGCATCTCTCGATTCCGATCGTCAACATGCTGACGGAAACCATCGGACACATCGTCGGCAAGTATGGAAAGGGAACGAAAGTTGGACTTCTTGCGACGTCGGGCACGGTGGAGAGTCGGGTATATCACGATGCTGCCGCAGGGCAGCTAGAACTGATCACACCGCCGCCCGACTTCCAGGCGATGGTGATGGAGGCAATCTATGGCCCGACAGGCGTGAAGGCTGGCTACACGCAGGGGCACTGTGCAGCGTCGCTTCGGGCAGCCATCGAGCACCTCCAAAATAAGGGTGCGCAAGTCCAGATCCTCGGCTGCACCGAACTCCCGCTCGTTTTCTCGCAGACCGACAGCTTCCCGGTCGGAAGCGCGAGCGTCGCACTAGTGGACCCAACTGATGTCCTTGCAAAACGGTGCGTCCAGCTAGCGTCCTCCGCCCAGGCGTAGTCACCTACACAATGCTCTCCTCGAGGCGGCCTCACGCCTCGGCCCACGCACGACAGTTCATTGATGCCTTTTTTGCGCTTCACTCGTTTTCTTGCCGCCTCGGCATTTGCTTTCGGCGCCCTCCCCCTCCCCGCAACGGCCGCGCAGGCTCCACAGATTGCAGCACGCTCTTACATTTTGCTCGACAGCGGCTCGCATCGCGTCATGCTCGAGAAGAATGCTGACGAGCGTCTACAGCCCGCGTCGCTAACTAAAATGATGACAGCCTACGTCGTGCTTGACGCCCTGAAGGCGAGCACGATCAAGTGGGAACAGTTGGTGCGTGTGGAGGCCAGCGACCTTGCTCATGTGGGCGGCGACGAGGCAACCATGCGCCTCCAGGCCGGCCAGATCATCAGCATTCAGGACCTACTGACGGGTCTCATTGTTGTCTCAGCAAACGATGCGGCAATGGTCCTGGCCCGTACGGTCGCCGGGTCGGAGGACGCATTTCTAGGGAAAATGAACGATTACGCCAATCGTCTAGGGCTGAGTGCCAGTCACTTCGCCACCCCTTCCGGCATTACCACGCCAAACCACTACTCGACTGCCCGAGACATTGCCCACCTGTCGGTGCGCTTGACGGAGGATTTTCCGGTCTACCTGGCCTTCTCCGCTCAGCGGGATTTCAGCTATGGCAGCTTCACCAGACACAACAAGAATCGGCTGCTGGACGATCCAACTATCGATGGCCTGAAGACGGGCCATACTGCCAAGGCAGGCTATTGCCTGGCGGTCACGGCAAAGCGCTCGGTGGCCAAGGGCAAAGCGATGCGACGTGTTTTCGCTGTGGTTCTCGGCGCACCCTCCAACGATGGGCGCTTCGTCGCGGGCAGGCAACTGATCGATTACGGCTTTCATTGAGCCCGCTGCGGCTCTGAGCCGCTCGTCGCTGGGGATGGTCAACGGCAAGCAGCGGTATAGCCCTCTGACTGCATGTTGTGCCGGCGTATGGGGGCGCGCAATGCGAAGCACGAGAACTCCAGGTCGCCGTTGACGGGAGTTTGTGTAATTCCTGGCACGTTAAGACTCTCCCTCACTAGCGGGTTGACGATGCTCACCCCTGCGCTTGGCGAGCGTGATGCGAACCGGTGCCGGGGCAAACGCAGTCTCATGCCGGATGCGCTAACTCCCCTTTGCCCTGCGCCCGCGCGACGTCGGCTTCGCCGGCACACTTCTCCCATACTCATTCCACCACGCTGTCAGCGCCTCCATCGTGGCCCCCAAGCCGCGCGCCTTTGCCGTGATCTCGTACTCGACGCGCGGCGGCACCTCAGCAAACACCGTGCGCGATATTAGGCCATCCGCCTCCAATTCACGAAGCTGTGCCGTCAACATGTGCTGAGTGATCCCCGGTATGGCCTTGCGCAGTTCCCCAAAGCGATAGATCCGCTGGTTGAGCAGCCACATGATTTCCAGCTTCCACTTTCCCGACAGTAGCGCAAATGCCCGGCGCATTTCCTCGTGCATGTTGATCTCATCGCCGCCATTAGTCTTCTTTTCCATACTAACCACCAGTTTTTCATCCTACTTGCTGACTTTTAGCTTAGACGACATTCTGTTGCGTGTCGATGCAATCCCCCAGCTTTAGGAAACCTCATGACTCAAAGTTACGTGTACTGGATCAGCACGGCGCTGCTCTCCTTGCTCTATCTCGCTTCCGCGACGATGTATTTAGCCAAACGGGCTTGGATTGTCCAGGCACTTACAGACCTTGGCTATCCCGGCTATCTCGTACCGTTTCTCACTGCGGTAAAGCTCCTGGGCGTGGCCGCCATTTTGGCGCGCGTCAGCGCGCCGCTAAGCGACCTGGCCTACGCCGGCATGTTTTATCACCTGCTGCTGTCTGGTTTGGCTCACCTTGGCGTCCGTGAACTGAGAGGTGCGCTGCCTGCGGTAGTCGGCGTTGTGCTGCTCGTTTCGTCGTTCGCAACACAGAACATCGCTCGCGAGACCCCGTCCCCCTACGCTCCATTTGCGGAGCGCCAAACATCCCTCAACTAACGGAGATCAACCATGGCTCGACTCAACGGAAAAGTCGCGATCATCACTGGTGCCGGCCGCGGCATCGGCCGCGCCACCGCAAAACTGTTTGCCGCAGAAGGCGCCAAAGTGGCCGTTCTTTCGCGCACCCTGGCCAATGTGGATGCGGTCGTTGCCGACATTCGCGCTGATGGCGGAACGGCAATCGGCGCGCTTTGCGACATCGCCAATGCCGGCGAGATTAAGGCAGCGGTGGATAAAGTCGTCGCTACCTATGGCGGGATCGACATCCTCGTCAACAATGCCTTCGACTCATCCGCGCCGTTCTCTTCCATTACCGATCTGTCGACGGAACAGTTGCAGCGCAATTTCGAGATGGGACCGATTGCGTATCTGCGGACGATGCAGGCGGCGTACCCCTACCTCAAGGCGAGCGGTGAAGGACGTGTCATCAACTTCGGCTCAATGGCTGGTGTCCTGGGCTTGGTGGGATATGGTCCGTACAACATGGCCAAAGAGGCAGTGCGCGCTCTCACCCGCACCGCTGCCCGTGAGTGGGGCCCCGACAAGATCACGGTGAATAATGTACTGCCGGTGGCCGAGACATGGGGTCCGGAAACCAACGTCCCTCCGCCGACCAACCCGCTCGGCCGCTATGGTTCGCCGGAAGACGATATTGCGCCTGTCGTCCTGTTCTTGGCGAGTAAGGATGCCCAGTTTTTGACCGGATACAGCCTTACCCCCGACGGCGGCTCGATCATCGACAGCGCTCGATAGCTCGGAGCAACTGTCCGTGGTTCGAACACGTATGCAATGCTATCAAATTTGATCGGGCCACTAGCACCTGAGGCTGTGAAGCGGCAATTGAGAGAGAGATGAAAGTTACCCTTTTCGGAGCGACCGGGAAAACCGGGCCATCCCTTGTAAACGAGGGCCTGCAGCGCGGCTTCGAACTCACCGTCTTTGCACGTTCCAGCAGTAAGTTTGAGAACGCCAATGTGCAGATTGTCCGAGGCGAGTTTACCGATATTGACTTGTTGCGAGACGCAATCCGTGGATCAGATGCGGTGCTTTCGGCGCTGGGCCCTGCCAGGCAGCCACACCCGAAAGGTATGCCAATCACTACGGCGACCCGGGCAATCATCTCAGCGATGGAACGCGAGCAGGTGAAGCGGTTCATCGCGGTCTCGACCGGGACAGCCGCTGATCCTGGCGATGATTTCGACCTCAAGATCTGGCTGCCTGCCGCAATCATCAAGTTCGCGATGCCAAGTGCTTACGAAGATATGATCGGACTTGCAAGAGCGATCCGTATCTCGTCGCTTGATTGGACAATGGTTCGAGCGGCTGTATTGAAGAATCGCCACGCCGCGGAGCAACTCAACGTCGGCTTGTATGGTCACGCCAAGCATTCGCTGACGGTCGCCCGTGAAGACTTGGCCAAATTCATGTTTGATCAAATTGCGAACCACGATTTCGTTCGCCGGGCTCCCGGAATCAGCACCCGACAATGACTTCGGGGAGGAGACCGCTAAGCGCTTAACTGCCCGGCCCAGTGTTCATGAACGCTGATTTTCCGTCCTGCTTACAAAGCGGTAAAACACATCGATTTCCGGGACTGTTGGGAGTTGCACCGCCTTTCAGTCACGAACTGGACTCTCGGCGCATGAATGATGAGCGACCAAGAGTGTCGTACGGGACGGCGGCATTTGACGTCGGTGAAGGGCGCCTCCTACGGCCGTTCTCGTCAGTCCACAGCGCTGCCTCGAACTCTAATGGATGGCCTCGGCACGCAGCAGCTTCCACGTGCCAATTTGGTGGTCGAATACGGCCCCATCGGGAGCCACCGCAGATCGCACATCCCAAAATTGATACCGGTCTGCCTTCCCGCCGATGGCGATAGTTTGTCCGCGGGCAATGCTCGCGCCCTTCACCAACAAATGCCGGGTAATGATTCCGACAACATTCGCACAGTTTGGGATTTCGGCCGGGGCACTGACTTCCTTCATCCCAAAATTATGCATACCGCAACTATAGGCACCGCTGCCGGCCCCATCGACCGTCACGACAAACGCCCGAAGAATCCCATCGACGCCCTCGCTCGCGAAGTCCAGCCATTTTTGCGGCGTATGGGCAATGCCGACGTGCTCGACGAGCACACCCAGCGCCCCAGCTTGAACCACAGCGCTTGCCGCAGCCATCAGATGCATCATCCGATGCAAACTGCCCCCCGCGCCCTTGATAATGACGCACGACGCGTGCTGCCTCACTGCACGCATCTCGCTGGTGTCGTGCCAGTGCAGACCAAAACACCAAAAATCCAGCACGGTATTCCTACGACGTCCTTTCCGAAACTCGATGAGGACGCTCTCCCCCGTGTGCAAATCCGTGAGCATGCCGTCAACAAGACGATACTTTGGCGCTTGAGAACTTAGCGCGGATAGAAATTCGGCACGGGAGACCCACGCGCCCGGAAGGGAAAGAACAACGAGAGAGTTTTGCATCGGACGGCTACATGAAAGTTGTCGAAGCGGCGGCGGAGCGATGCTCGTCACATACCAACTTCGATTTGATCTAATCGACAAAGCAAGGCGTCGGTTAGCCAGGACAGGAAAGCGCACCATCCGCCGTGTGAGAGACCCTGGCCGTCAGGCGTATCGATCAGCCACCCCGACGACTGGCCCGGCGCGCAATCGAGTTGCCACCGTAGCCATCGACGGAGAGGCACCGTGAACTCCGACGGCACGTCGTCAAGGCGGATGTATTCTTCGGGTTCAGATTTGATGGTTTGCAGTCCGCCCGGCAACCAATTCGCCAATGCGCAGTGTCGTTGCGCTGGTGTCGACGTTCGTTCCTCCCTCGGAGGATCTTCGTAACCTACGGTCACCGCCGTCACGCAATCTTCGCAACTGAGCGCACCATCATTCTTTGCGCGTTGGATGTTGCGCAGAATCTCCTGCGTGCGAAGAAACTGGCGCTCGGAAATCTCCCGGGTCGCCCGGAGCCGGCGATTCGCCCGGTACAACGTTTCCAGCGGGTAGCGTTGGGCGAGTTGGACCACATCAAACAGGGTCGGACGCGCGAGGATGATAGGGATTTCCGCCGGGGTGCCGCGCAGTTTGGGGTTGGACCATAGGTGTGCACCCGCGCGAAACGCCAGGTCTCGGAATACAAATTTTTCAGCCATGGTACCCCTCCCAGCAACTCGAAACCGTCTTAGATCGACTCGCGCGATAGCACGGTGCCCTGCGGCACGTCCTCCGAACGATGCATCGTGCGCTTAACCGGTGCCACGACGCTAAGCGCCATGCCGACCAATTGCATTGGGCGAACGAGGTCCCGTTCCACATTGTCTAGCGATGCGATGGTCCGGAACGTTGTGCGCGGCCCCGGGCCCCGCGCATCGAACTCGTCCATGACGATTCGGTAGGCACCGGTCACCAGCGAATCGCCCGCGATGTTCTCGATCTCAAGCTGCCCAAGTGTTCGGCGGCAGTCTTCCTGTCCGTCTGGAATGAGTTCCACGGTCACGCGTAGCATGGTGTTCACTTCCCGCTGAGCGTGCTTGCGGCCATCCCCTGCAGTCGCTGGGTCAGGTCGCACCGTGTCGACGCGCTCGCAAGCCCCAGCGCCCCATCCGTCTCGACCAAGTGGTCGCGCAGCGCGACGGGCCAGCCCTCGCTGTCGTCGTCGATGGCCAGCCAATGTTCGGCCCGCAGCCCAGATCGCGCAACGTATCGCGCGATCTGGGCATACCGCGTGAGTTCGCTGAACCAGCTCGCGTCGATGCGGTGCGCACCCTCATGGTGTCGCGCCATGGCCGAATGCCAAGTAGCGCCGATCACGCGCGCCTGCAACGCAGCGGGCAGATAGGCTTGGGTTCGGCTGAAGCTCTTGAGCACGCGCACCCACGACGTGGAGAGAACAATCTGGACCTGGGGATAGGGGGCGAGAGCTTCCACGAGAATCGGCGCCCACATGAACAGCGAGCCTGCCGCACGCAATTGAGGCCGGCCATTGACCAGATAGGCCGCATCGGGGTGCAGAACACCGTCGTAGTCCAGAAACAAAATCATCGTGCATCGTGTCGTTGCGCTGACGCAGGGCAATGCGTAGCCGCTCGTGCCTGCCGCCCCAGATCCGCCGTTCGGCGGCAGGCCCTCTCGGTGCTATGCGCGCGGGGCGGCGATCGGTGTGCGCAGCAGTGTGACGCCGCGCGAAGCCCTTGGTTAAGGGCCGCTGCAAAGGCGGCATTGTGTCTCAACGACTACAGAATGAGAAGACCTTGACGCAAGAATATGTTCGGAAAGCCTTGTCTTTCATGGAAACGGCGAGCTTATATAGCAGGAAAATATTGTGACTCAACGACCACTGACAGATAAGGGAACGGTCCGCAATATGGACGCATGTCCCGTGTCCATCAGCCCTCCGCTCGTGAATTGCTCGCCCTGAATATTCGGCGACTGCGCGCGGCCTATGCATGGACGCAGGAAGATCTGGCCTGGCAAGCGGACATGGACCGTTCGTTTCTGGCACACGTCGAAAGGGCGGCCCGCAATTTGTCGATCGACGTCATTGAACGGCTGGCGCTCGCCCTGGAAGTCCCGGTCGCGGAACTGTTTCGCGTGCCAGACGTGACGCCCCCGCGCAAGCGCGCCCCGCGTCATTGAGCCAGGGGCGTTTGGCGCAGATTCCTCAGTCGATCTGAAAGAATTCCGGCTGCTGTCCGGCGTTGATGGCCCGCTGAAACCAGTCGGGACGCTCCCCTCGCCCATCCCAGGTTTGCCCCTCGGCATTTTGCGGTAGCGTGGCCGTGCCGCTGTGGGCGCGAAACAGCCGGCCGCCAATAAATCGGCCAGTGTCAGGCCCGATTGCGCCATCTTGATACGCACCCAGCGAATGGCGTCGGCGCGGGCAATCTCATGGGGCGCGTGCATGGGCGGTGGCTCGAAGCGGTTAGGCGGCGGCCTTGCGCCGTGCCCCGGATCGCACCTTGGCGCCGTCGCGCCAATTGCCCAGCAACTCGCGCGACAGGTCCCGTTCAGTCTCGGCACGCTCGGCCCGCCGGGTCATTTCTGCCAAGGCCTCCTGGGCGGCACCCAGTTGTTGCTGTCCGCTCTCCTGCGCGTCCTGCAGCGCCGCGCAACGTACCTGCGCCGCCTGCGCCTGGGCTTGCCAACTACCCAGCGCTTCGGCCGCGGCCACCGCTTCCTGCCGCTGCATGTCGCGCAAGCGATCCACCTCCACCCGCGCCGCATCGAGTCCCCGGTCACTCTGGCGCCGCGCCGTGCGTTCCTGGTCCAATTCCAGTTGGGCACGCCGCACGGCAGCGTCCCCGCGCGCCTCCATCGCTTCGAGTTGCTCGCGCATGCGCTCCAGCTCCGCCAGGAAATCACTGCGCGCGGCGCCCGCCTGCTCGCGCGCCGCCAGCAGTTCGCTCTGCAAGGCCTCCCGGTGCGTCGATGCGGCTGCTTCGGCGCCGCGCGCCTGCGCCACCTGCTCCTGCAACTGGCGGCATTCAGCCCGCAACGCCTCGCGCTCGCGCTCGAGCGCGGTGAGCGCGGCTTGAGCGTCGGCGAAAGCCATCTGCGCGGCATCCCGCTCGGCCGCGACGACTTGCTCCTGCGCCTCTATGTCTTGGCGCGTCGCGGCGAGTTCGGCCAAGACGGCTTCGCCGGCGGCGCGCCAGATGGTCTGGACGGCGTCGGCAGCCACCTGCTTCAGGCTGTCGGGGAGATCGGGATGGTCAATCGTGACCCGCGAACGGGCGCGCAGGTCTTGCCAGAACTGCTGCAGCGCCTGGGCCGGCGTGCCCATGCTGCCCTTGCGCACCAGTTGATAGAGCTTGTTGGTGGTGGGCGTGATGCCGTAGCGAAAGAACAGCAGCCCGCACACCTCGCGGTAGAGCGTGCGCGTGTCGGCGTGAAGGTGCCGCAACTGCTCGACCTCGGCTTCGAGGCGAAGGGGATCTACAGCGTCTGGCGTCATGGTCGAGCACCTTTTTGGACATTCAGAGTTAAATATTACTACGTAATACGTAGTGGATAACAAGATTCGTGTAAAAGTTTAGACATAAGTACGCTTATGTCTATAATATTGGCTCGAATCGCCTCCCCACGCTGCCCCTGTCGGTATGCATAAATTTGTGCCCTCTTTTTGCAGAATTTTGTTCCCGACCCCCATGGGCACGCCTGGCTGGCGCGCTGGAGCGCACGCACCGGCGGCAGGCGCGGCGTGACTCGGCTAGCTTGCGTGGCACGCCTGACGGCGAACGTCATCGCTTTGCGCAGCTGAATCCCGCCCATCGGATCGCCCCGCGCCGTCGGCGGGGTGAAGGCTGACGACGGACCGATGCGTTGGGGGAAGGTACAAAATTGCTTCAAGTGTCGGCTGGGGGAACAATTTCTTGCAGCGTTTCTCGACGCAATATTGTTACCATCGCCCTGCAATCGGCTTGCTGGCGTGCGACCAGCGGGAACAAATTTGTGCAAACCGACGCTTAGGCCGATACACCATGGAACTGCTCCCGATTAAACCTTTGGATGGCCTGGCCGCCCCGCTTCCCACCCCGCTGGAGCGCCTGCGCCTGACCCCGGCGCTGTCCGGCGCGGCCGGCAGCAACCGCGCGCCCGCCAGCGCCACGCGGATCGCCGCGGCCGACGACCTGGCCGCCGTCACCGCCTGGCTCGCGCGCTATGCCGACAGCACCGCGACGCTCACCACTTATCGCCGCGAGGTGGAGCGGCTGATCCTGTGGACCGTGCTCCAGGTGGGCAAGCCCTTGTCCTCGCTGACGCACGAAGACCTGCTCGCCTACGAGCGCTTCCTCGCCGATCCGCAACCCGCCGCGCGCTGGGTGCTGGCCGGCAGCAAGAAGCTTGCACGCGGCCACCCCGACTGGCGCCCGTTTGCCGGGCCGCTGTCGCCGTCCAGCGTGCGCCACGCGATGGTGATCCTGAACGCGCTGTTCGCCTGGCTGACCGAGGCGGGCTACCTGGCCGGCAACCCGCTTGCCCTCGCCCGCCGCCGGCGCGCCCCCACCCGAGCGCGCATCACCCGCTATCTGAGCCACGACCTGTGGGAAACGGTCAAAGACACCGTCGCGGCCATGCCGACCGAGACCGCGCGGGAACGCCGGCACGCCGCGCGCTGCCGGTGGGTGCTGACCGTGCTCTATCTGGGCGGCCTGCGCGCCTCCGAGCTGACGGCGACCCCCATGGGCGCGTTCTTCTGCCGGCGCGATGGCCAGGGCATCGAGCGCTGGTGGCTCGAGGTGACCGGCAAAGGCAACAAGACCCGGCTGGTGCCGGCGACCGACGAACTGATTGCCGAACTCGCGCGCTACCGTCGCGCCCACGACCTGCCGCCTACCCCGCAGTTCGGGGAGACGCGGCCACTGGTGCTGCCGGTGATTGGCAGAGAGGGTGGCGAGAAACCCCTGTCACGCGGCGCGCTGCACCTGATCCTGAAAGAGGTGTTTGGCATGGCCGCGGAGCGCCTGCGGGCGCGCGGGCCCGAGTGGGGGGGCGCAGGCCGCGGTGCTGGCCAGCGCCTCGGCCCACTGGCTGCGCCACACCGCCGGCTCGCATATGACCGACCAGCAGGTCGACCTGCGTTATGTGCGCGACAACTTTGGGCACAGCTCGCTGTCGACGACGAGCGGCTATCTGCACAGCGAAGAGGATGCGCGGCACGAGGCCACGCAGGAGCGGCACCGCATCGGATGGATCAGGAAAGCATAAGGCGCGTCAGCACACCAAGCGAAGTGCATTTCCGCACCGATCTGGGATCGCATCAGAGATTGATGCCCAGCCTGATCGCAGGCCTCTACTACTCTTCCAGCCAGGCGTGCTGTCGCCTGGCCGCGTCCTCGCCGATCTTGGCCGTATGGGCCGCTGCCTGTTCAAGCCAAGGCGCATGCGCCCTGGGAACGACCAGCATCGCCAAACCCAGTCCGTCCAACGCACGCAGGGCGTGCTCGAGATTGACGCCCTTGCCGTTCTCGAGCTTGGACAGCATGCCGACCGAGACCCCGCAATGTCTTGCCGCCTGGTCAATGGGCATCCTTTTCCCTGCCCGCGTTGCTCGAATGCGGTCGCCCAGTTGGTGAATGGTGCGAATCGTCGCACGCGACGGTGGCTTCGGATCAGGTAGTGGTCGTGGCATGGAGGTCGTTCTTGCAAAAGGAACACCAGCGTGGAGAGCGGTTTTCTGTGTTGTTTCACTATCGTGAAATTATACTCTCACAATGGCGGCCGGATGCCGGCAAAGATCTGCGCCTGCTAATAAGCACTTCGCAGAGGGTGGCAATTGCAGACACGGCATCGAAAGACCCCAGAAGAGACCGAACACTACGGTCCTGGACGCAACCTCCGTAGTCTCTACTGGGGCCAGGCCCCAACACCTTGACTGCTCTCGGGAGAGCTAGCGTTCTCTTCGCTGCGTCGGACCCGTCGCGATGAAAGGATGCTTAGAAAGCGGTGAAGCCCGTCAACGCGGATATCTCGCGCGTTGTCCGCAAGACCGGTATCAGGACAGGTGGAGGTTGATCGGTGCGAGTTTAACTTGATAGGACTGGGTGAACGATGACCTCATGTCCACGCGTCGCGGGCGCTCAAAGTGAGCGCTCATCTCATGGAAGAGCGCGCATCATGTTTGTTGAGGAAGCACAACAGCGCTAGGCCGGTGAATGCCGCTGCTGCTTCGATTCCAAGCAACATTCGAACGAGATCATTTGGCCACCCGTCAGCGGAAATGCTGACCAGCCGCCCGAGCACCAGGCCGCTGGTGAACACGACGTTGATCCACATCGAGGGCTTTCGCCACGCCTTCGAGAGTAGACCCAGGGCCAGCAACAGACTGATACCGAGATGCATGCCACCGTAGTTGGCACGGATCTCATTGAAGGCATTCACCGAATGGGGTTGCATATCGAGGCCCGCCATTGCCGTAGCGGGGTCGTGAAACGTATGCAAGCCAATTAGCAGGAAAGCCAGTGCCGAAACGGCCAGGTATATTTGAGAGAGGCGATGCATGAGTTGGCTCTCAGGTAGCGGACGTTGACGGAGTGGGTGTCGACTCACTGCCGGTCGGCTCGTTCCTGTCCACCGTCCATGTGTGGATGGGTTCATGACCACGGCGCACCCATTCCGGCGGCCGCCACAGGTGTTGCAGTCGCTGCCACACGGGCCCCGGTGACATCACGTCACGCCACATGTCGACAAACTCGTGGAGATTCAGCACCAGGATATTGTAGGACTTAATCTGTTGGGTGATGCCGTATTGCACCGTCTCCCGTTCTTCTTCGAAAGTGCCAAACATGCGATCGAAAATGATCAACATGCCACCGTAGTTCTTGTCGATATATTGGTCGTTTCGGCCATGATGGGCACGGTGATGGGACGGTGTATTGAAGATGTACTCAATCCAGCCAGGAAGGCGGCGGATCAGTTCGGTATGAATGAAATACTGATAGGACAGATTCACGGCCAGGATGAGTGCGACTGCGGCCGGCGGCACACCGAGGAGCACGGGAGGAAGGAAAAAGATGAAACTCCCAGCGACCACATTGAGCATCGATTGTCGTGCCGCCGTAGTGAAGTTCATGTTCTCGCCGGTATGATGAACGACGTGCGCCGCCCAAAACCAGCGGATTCGATGGCTGGCGCGATGAAACCAGTAGTAGCAGAACTCGACCGACAGAATGATTGGGAGAATGGTCCAACCGTCCACCGGGATATCAAACAAACGTTTTGAATATACCCACGCATAGATGGATCCTGTCACAAGAGCCACTCCCAGGGGCTCCATGATCTGGTAAGTGGTGCCCAATGCGATGTTCGCCCACACCTCTTTCCAGTTCAGTGTCGATTCGGCTCTACGCCTTCGATTGATCAGGGTCTCGAGACTGAATGCAATGATGAAGAGAGGAACCATGCTGAGCATGAACGCCTGCTTCCAATCCACGGACTTCCCAAATATGGAATGCAGCCAGTTCATCATATCGGACGGCAATTTAGACTCCTGTTCGCTTGGCTTGCCGACAGTTTGATCAAACTGGTGACCCTCCGCATTGACAGTCCTCGACACTTTCTTGACACTTCGCGACATTGTTCATTGTCATCCCATGTCCGCGCCCACCGCTTACTACGCCAGCACCTACGTGAACCTGCTTTTCGACTACTTGCAGGACCAAGGGCTGGATGCCGTGCATGTGCTGGGGGAATCCAGCCCTAATTGCCAGGAAGTGCGACTCTACGCGCTCGATCACTGGCGGCGTTTGCTTGAGCGTGCCGCCGAGGTTTGCAATGATCCGCTCCTCGGATTGCACGTTGGCCAGCGCATTGCGCCTGCGCATCTCGGCGTGCTTGGATACGCACTTGGGGCTTGCCCTGACGTCGGGGCTGTCTTGCAACGCTGGCAACAGTACGACCGTGTGGTTGCAAACGTAACGCCGGCGGAGCTAAGAACCGAAGGTAAGTCCGTCGTGATGACGTGGCCCCGTTCGACGGAACCAACGGGGCCGCTCGTTGACGAAACGGCCTTGGCTGCGATGACCCGTTTCACGCGAGCCATGACAGATGGTGATGTGAGGCTGGAGGAGGTGTGCTTTGTTAACGCAACACCTCAAGACACCACCCCTTATCTTGCATACTTCGGCTGCCCGGTGAAGTTCGACCAACCGGAGACGAGTCTGCGCTTCCCCGTCGACCTTTTGCAGGCGCCTCTGCGTCAACCTGATGAAGCGCTACTGCGAATCATGGAGCTTCAGGTACAGGCTCTGCTGGGTGCCATGCCGAAGATGGATGACATGGAACATGCCATCAGGCAAGCGGTAGCCGGGCTCGCGCGTCAAGGCGAAGTGAGCCTTGAAACAGTGGCTTCCTCCATGCACATGACCCCCCGCACGTTGCAGCGGCGACTCGACAAACTGGGTCTGAAATTTCGCGAGCTACGTGACGACACGAGACGCCGGATTGCAGAGAATTACCTAAAAGATCCACGGCTTTCGCTCGCTGAGGTGGCCTGGATACTTGGGTACTCGGAGCACAGTGCATTTACTCGCGCATTCCGGAGATGGACATCGCAGAGCCCGCAAGCCTGGCGCCGCGAAATGGATGCGTGATCCGCTACGGGCAACAGCGCAGTCGCCCATGTGATTGCAGCGCTGAAGGTTTTAGGCTGGCCTCCTCGGCCCAAGTCCCAAGCTCTCGCACCGGGTTGCATGGCCTTCCATCGCCGCTACGGCGGAGTAAGCGACCCGCCCTGGCCCGTCGCCTCACGTGGCGGAGAAGCTGTTGAGCTTCTACCCGACTCATCTTTGAGACGACGGGAAAGCAGGTACTTCCATGCCGTCTACTTACTGCGAATCACCTCGGTGATTGGCTCGAAATAGCAACCATATTTGACATCGCCCACCGTGTCACTCATTTGCATCTCCGCTGTGTTGACGCGAGCCTGGATCCCATCTGTGACGACCTGCGGGTCAGCGGCCTCGCAGTTATAGAGTGCCAGGTACTGCCACGGATGAGGCCCCGCTTTTCGCTGCTGCTCCGTGCGACTGAAGCGCTGTGCGCTCACCACGCCCGGTACGCGCAACACGTCTGGAAGGTGCTGCTCGGTATACCAGCGATTGAACTCTTCTTCACGCCCCGGAACCGCGTTCGTGAGTACCAGATAGGTGAACTTGACCATTCTTATCTCCTTAAGGTTATTGAAGTACAGGGAATGTCCAGCGGCCGATGCCCTGTGACGCGCCCGTGATGGGTATGTGTTGACTGGCGAGTCCCTTGTTCACGTGGTCCTCTTTGCTGGAACCCGCGCTTTGGCATTCCGGCGGTTTCGGCGCTTGAGAGAAAGGGTGTGGCCCAACGCTTCCATCAAACGACGCAAGCCCGTAGACGTTCCCATTCGATGCTGGGAAATCTATGCTGCAACCTTTCGTCCCCGTGTAAGGGGACAACCGGGAAGAAGGCGACGGAGCAAGCTCGAAACGCCAGTGAACAGAGTTCTCCGAAAACTTCAACGAGCGGATGTGCGTGAATTTCGTATCAAGTCTGCGGCCTTCTCTGCCATGGCCATAATGGGAAGGTTCGTGTTCCCACTGATGATCGTTGGCATCACAGATCCATCAATTACTCTCAAGTTCTCAACCCCGCGCACTTTCAACTCCTCGTCAACAACAGCGTTGTCGTCGACTCCCATGCGACACGTGCCAACCGGGTGATAGATGGTTTCCGCATGCGAGCGTATCCATGCCTTACGGGCTGCACCGGTGGAGAAAGCATCGATGTCGAGCCTTCGTTTGATGTACTTCCGGAGCGCCGGCTGGTCGACAATCTCGCACGTGCGTTCCACGCCGCGCACCAAACTCTCCAGGTCAGACTCGTCTGAGAGGAAGCGAGGGTCGATTCGGGGAGAATCGGACGGATCTGAAGAACGCAGTCGCAGCACGCCTCTACTTTTTGGACGCAGCTGGCATACGCGGACTGCAAATCCGTGGGGAACTTTTTCGTTAGGCGGTGGATTGCGCAGCGCAATGATCAGATGGGCCTGCCACTCAGGCAGATCCGGATTTCTGTCGGAGTTGTAAAATGCTCCTGCCTCAACGCCTTGAGAGGAAGCCGGCCCGCCTCCTGAAAGAAGATAGCGAGCTCCTGCCATTCCGCCTCTTACCAGGCCGATATAGGGCGTGAGCGTATTGGGCTGCGACGCTTCTAAGCGAATCGCGCAATCAAGATGGTCCTGAAGGTTCTCACCGACGCCTTGCAGATCGACCACGGGAGCGATACCAATCGACTGCAGATGTTTGGCCGGTCCGATCCCCGAAAGCATCAGGAGTTGCGGTGAGGCAATGGCCCCTGCTGTCAGAATCACTTCGCGGTCCGCGCGAAGCTCCACCTCCTCCCATCCATCCTCAATCACTACGCCTTGCGCTCGCTTTCCGGCAAGGAGAATCCTGCGGACTTTACAGTTCGCCATCAATGTCAGATTGGATCGGTTACCTGCTCGATCCAGGTAACGATAAGCACCGGATCGCTTTCCCTCGGCAATCGTAAGCTCGTAGAATCCTGCGCCTACCTGCGACGCCCCATTGAATCCGTTGTTCTCCGGCATACCGGCCGATACTGCGCTCTCTATGAACGCAGTCGATATGGCGTTTTGCTGCGTGCCGTATGACAGGCGAATCGGACCCGCGTACCCGCGATCGTCATTCCTCGCCTTCGTTACCAGTGATGCATCCTCAATCTTTCGAAAGTACGGACGAAGGGATTCATAGTCCCAGCCCGACAGGCCCTGAGATGCCCAGTTGTCGTAATCGGATCGGTTCCCCCGGATAGCAATCATGGAATTGATCGAGGATGAACCGCCCACCACCTTGCCCCGGGGTATATAAATATTCCGATTGTCCAGTTGTGTCTGGGGCTCCGTCCAATAGCGCCAGTTGAATTTTTGGCTCTTATAGAGAACCCGGATCCCTGCCGGCATCTGAACAAAGATGGATGACGCGGGAGCGCCCGCCTCTATCAGCAGTACCTTGACGCTGGGATCTTCACTCAGCCGAGAAGCGAGAACACACCCTGCCGAGCCGGCGCCGATAACAATGTAGTCGTATGTAGCGGTTTTCATAATCAGGAGATCACTCAACGCGAGCCGATGCCTTGAGCGCCATGCGCACGCGGCGAATGTGCTCGTCCGACTGTCCGAGCTCATCAATCGGTACTCGTGACGTTTCAGGAGACGCCAAGATGGCAAAAATAGACAACACTGCGCCCCCCATCATGAAATAGGCGGGTGATGAAGGGTTTCCGGTCAGCTTCGTCAGAGAAGCGCTGATTAAAGGAGCGGTGCCGCCAAATAGCACCATGGCCACGTTGTAGCCTACCGACATGGCGCTGTAGCGTGTGCGTGTCGGAAACAACTCCGTCATCATGCAGAACGGCGCGCTGCCATACATCCCCATCAATACCCCGACGCTAGCCATCGTGGCAATTACCACCTCTGGTGTCGAGCCCACGACGATCCGGAACAAAGGAAGCGCAACGACGAGGTATGCCAATGCCGCCGTAAAGGCGACGGGTCGTCGACCCACGCGGTCGGATAGCGCTGCAGCGAATGGGATCACAATCACTGAACCCAGAAAGGCCAGGCCGGACGCCGCTAGAGCTTGCCCGCTACTCAACCGTCCAGTTGACACGAGATAAGACGGGAGATACGCCAGGATCAAGTAGTAAGGGATGCCGTGTGAGATCGCTACGCCAAGACATTTGACAATGCTTCGCCAGTCGTCACGAAGGGCTTCGCGCAATGGTGCTTGTGCCGCGCCCTCGCGTTCCAAGTGCAACCGGAATGCCGGTGTTTCCTCGATGCGCAGCCGCAGCCAGAACGCACCCAACCCAATCGGACCAGCGATCAGGAAGGGCAATCGCCAGGCCCATGCCTCAACTGCCGTCTGACCAAAAATGCTGGTGATCGCCAGAACAAGACCGGATCCGCTCAACGCACCAATTCCAGCCGACATACCGAAGAACCCGATCACAACGCCACGCCGGCGTGTCGGGGCGTACTCGGCAAGGAATGCGAGTGCTCCACCTGCTTCGCCTCCCGCGGAAAATCCCTGAATCATGCGTAGGGCTACCAGCAGCAAAGGAGCGGCGATGCCAATCGCCTCGTATCCCGGTAGGACACCGACCAACCCCGTCGAAACGCTGATCAAACCAACGACAATCGCGAGCGTATCGCGCCGTCCAAGCCGGTCTCCCAGCGATCCAAAAAACAGAGCGCCGAGTGGTCGGGTAACGAATGCGACGGAGAATGCCGCGAAAGCCGCTATCAGGCTAACGATCGGGTCGCTGCTTGGGAAGAACACCTTCGCCAGGGTGGCGGAAAGATAGCCATACAACGAGTAGTCAAACCACTCCAGCATGTTTCCCACGGCGGCACCGGAGATCGGCTTGAGAACATCCCGGACCCGCTGGGGGGGTGGGGGTCGAACCTCTTCGGGGATGATGTTGCATTGATTTTGTCTCCCCTTCTATAAGCAATGTTTGAAAAACCGAAGCGCGCTTACTCTTATTTGTGGTAAATATTAGGTAGCCTACCTATTACAATCAAATAGGCGTTTACCCTCCCATCAACGAAGTCAGGTGGCTGATTTTGAGCCGCAAATGACACTTTTACGCTTTATCTTGACAGACCATCGTGGCGACCTACGCTCTATGTAATCGATTGCATCGTGGAATGGGCTATGCGCCGATGCGAACGAGTGTTGAAAGACCTGCTTTTTTCTTGCGGTGGCCCCCCCTAACTAAAGTCGATCACCCCGGAGGTAGCTATGTCACTGATGGCAGCGGTACGCGAGGCGTTCAATCAATGGGAGCGCTTTCGATTCATGTCGATGTTCGAGTACCTCAGTGCCGAGTTAGGGGAGAGCTGGAGCCTATTTATTTGATTTGTAGGCTGCCAAAGCGAGGTCGCTTCGGCTTTCTCGCTTGCCTTCTTGCACCGGCTTCACTGTCCCCCCGCGCCTCTTTAACAACGCGTCGTGAGGCTGCCCCCTTGGTCAGCGAGTGGTGGCGATCGCGCACTTCTAACCCCACGTCCATGCGGGTGTTTTTTCACGCCTATGCATAGGTAAGAACCGAAGCCCTGCGATCCCGACCTTACGGAAGGTCCCGGCGTCAAAGGTGGCCTCCAGCAGGTCCCAAGCGGGCCTCCGGCCGCGCCTCACTCGGTACCGACCTCTGTCGTCAGCCAGCCCGGCCGGACCGCATATCTACCCTGGGACGAGCTATAACAACCAGAAGGCAAACAGTCCTCGCGCATACCCAGTGGGTCACCGGCGGCATATCTTGACCACTGAAATCGGCGGTCGCCCGCCTTCAGGCCAACTGGGCTCCCCCAGTCTAGCCACGCCCTCCTCTCCCACCCCTGGTCCCGATCGAGATTTGTGACGCGAGGTCAATCCTCTGCACCGATTAGGGTAAACCCCTTTTGCATATAGTAGGTAGGCTACCTAATATGTACTCACAATTTCCCATCGGAGACATATTCATGACCGCCCCCCAAACCCCCACGCAGTCGACTGGCTGCCCGTTTCACGCGGCCTCACCTGCGCAGTCCACGTGTCCGATGCACGCTGGCGGGGACAGCGGCATCCCCGACTTTCCGCCCGAACGGGTCGATCCTTTGTCGCCGCCGCCGGTGTACTTCCAGATGCAGCAAGGAAGCGGCTTGGGGCAAGCTAGGCTCTGGGACGGAAAGATCGCCTGGCTGATTACGCGCTATGACGACGTCCGCTCGGTCCTGTCTGACCCTCGCTTTAGTTCTGACATTACGAATCCCGGCTATCCCACTGTCAGTGCTGCAATGAAAGTTGCTCGGGGTAGTAACCGGACCTTCATCACCATGGATGCACCCAAGCATGCAGAGCATCGGCGCATGCTGACAGGTGAATTCTCGATCCGCAAAATCGAGGCCCTTCGCCCGCGGATTCAGGCGATCGTAGACAAGCTGCTGGACGACTTCGCAACAAAGCCTCAACCCTCCGACCTGGTTAGCGCCTTTACGTTGGCTACGCCGGCATTGGCGATCTCAGAGTTGCTTGGCGTTCCGTACGAAGACCATGACTTCTTTCAGGAACTGGCGATGGTCCTGACGTCGAGTAGTGCGACGCTTGAGGAGGCCATCGCCGCAAATCATGAGTTGTGCGAGGTGTACCTGAAGGGCCTGGTGGCGAAGAGATCGGAGAACCCCGGGGAAGATATCCTCAGCCGCCTCATCGTCAATCACGTACGAAAGGGCGATATCACCGAAACGGACGTTGTTTCCCTTGCAAGGCTCTTGCTGATTGCCGGCCACGAGACCACGGCGAATACGACCGCAATGGGAGTGCTTTTCCTCCTGCAACGACCGGATATCTGGAATGAGCTTCGACAAGACACAAGCCTCGTTCCAAATGCGGTGGAAGAAATTCTGCGCTATCTGGATGTCACACATTCAGGAAAGCGTCGTGTCGCGACCGAGGACATTGTCGTGAACGGACAAATGATCCAGGCGGGCGACCCCGTTGTAGTGCTGAGTGTCTCGGCCAATCGCGACAGCTCGAAATTTGAAGATCCGAATGTGTTCGACCTTCGCCGAGATTCAAGGACGCAGGTCTCGTTCGGATACGGCCCGCATCAGTGCATCGGTCAACCCCTCGCACGGCTCGAAATGCAGATCATGTTCACCGCCTTGCTGGAGCGGTTTCCGAACCTCGAGCTTGCTGTTCCCGTGGAAAGCCTTGAGTTCAAGGGCGATTCACTCATGTATGGCGTCAAGGAACTCCCTGTTCGCTGGTAATCCCGACTTAAATGAGAAGCATCATGAAAATCACAATCTACCCCGAAAAGTGCTGCGGTTCTGGTCAATGTGTCGTCAACGCGCCGGATCTGTTCGACCAAAAGGACAATGGCATCGTCATTCTCTTGAACGCAGAGCCGTCGGCTGACCAATTCGAATCAGCACGCCTGGCGGCTGGCATCTGCCCAGCGCTCGCCATCGAGATTCACGAGGATCAGTGATGAACTCCCCCGAGCACATCGTCGTTGTCGGCGCCTCGGCCGCCGGCATCACGGCAGCACGAGCGCTGCGCGCACAGGGCTGGGGAGGGCGGCTCACGCTGATTGGAAAGGAAGGCGGCATGCCCTATGACCGCCCTCCTCTTTCAAAGCGGCTGATGGCAGGAGAATGTCCGGTAGAGGCGCTCAACCTTGTGTCCGAAGACGGCATGAAGGCGCTGAACCTGCACTACCTGGACGGGACATCGGCCACCGGCCTCGATACGGACGCCAGTTCACTGCAACTCAGCAACGGCTCCACACTTCAATATGATCGCTTGCTGATCGCCACGGGCGCGGACGCTCGAGTGATTCCCAACCTCAGCCAGGCGGCGAACTGCTACAGCCTGCGCAACTTAAACGACGCGCTGGCGATTCGGGAACATCTGACTGCCGGAAAGCGGGTACTAGTAGTCGGCGCGGGCTTCATCGGCACAGAGTTAGCGGCGATTGCAAAGACCAGCGGCTGTGAGGTGACCGTCATCGACAAGTCGAAAGTTCCTCTCGGGGCGCGAGTCGGGGATATCGTTGGGAAGCGGATCGAAAAACTCCATGAAGCCAACGGCGTGGTTTTCCACAACGACTGCGAACTCAGGGAGGTGAAATGGCGTGACCGCACCATTACCGAAGTCCGCTTGGACACTGGGGTTGTGATTGCTTGCGACGTAATTGTTGTGGCTATCGGCGCAGTTCCCAGCGTGCAGTGGTGCAGCGGATTAAACATCCGCAGCGGCGTAGTCTGCAATGAATACTGTGAAGCAGCCCCGAACGTATATGCCGCCGGCGATGCTGCAGAGTGGTTTCACAAAGGCTACGGCGAGCACATGCGTATTGAACACCGGACGAATGCAAGCGAACAGGCGATGGCCGCGGCAAAGAACATGCTCGGCTCTCGCGTTGAATACGCTCCGCTGCCGTTCTTCTGGTCGGATCAGTACCAGGTCCAAATCCACAGCTACGGACGCATCGGCCCTCAATACACCGTTGAAGTTGTCGAAGGGGATCAACTGAAAGACGACTCCTGCATCTTTCGCTACTACCAGGGAGACGTTTTGATGGGCGTTCTTAGTTGGAACGCCAGTAGAAAAGCGCGTGAGCACATCAAGCTGTTGAAGGAGGAGTGGACGAAGAGCCACGCTCCAGCTGCGGTAGCAGGTTAAGGCTGTATTTCATAATAAAAGAGGAGACAACATGACAAAACCCGCTTCGGCTATCCGCAGAGCAGTCCTACTCTGCTCCCTGGCCCTGCCCTCCATCCTGTACGCCCAGCAATCTGGCCCGTTGCCGGTCCGGCTCTTTGTTGGCTACGGACCGGGCGGTGGCACCGACGTAGTTGCACGCGCAGTTGGCGAAGAGCTGGCAAAAATCTGGAATCGGCCCGTAATCGTCGAAAATCGGCCAGGCGCAAACGGGGCGATCGCCAGCAAGGCTGTCGCGCGAGCTGAACCGGACGGTTCGATCCTTCTGGTCATGCCCCCGTCCACGTTGATCATCGACGCAAACTTGCGCCCCACTGTTGCTGTCGATCCCACCAAGGAACTCACCCTTGTGAGCGGGCTAGCCGCAACCCCACTCGTTGTGGTGACCCCGGCTTCCGCGCCATACAACAACCTCGCTGACCTCATTAAGGCAGCTCGTGCGGCCAACGGGAAGTTCACGTACGGATGGGCCAACTTGGGCATGCGTGTCGGTATGGAGGAGTTCGCGCAAAAGACCGGGGTAAAGATGACCCCAGTCGGCTACAAGAGTGCTGGGCAAAGTGTCCCCGCTATCGTTTCAGGCGAGATCGATATGCTCATGATCGATATGGCACCGATCGCGCAACTCGTTAAGGCTGGAAAAGTGAAGGCCTTTGCCGTGTCGACGCCAGAACGCTCGCCTATGCTGCCAAACGTCCCTACATTCAAGGAAGCGGGGATTGACGTCCAGCTTACGGGAACCATCGCCCTGTATGCGCCTGCCAAGATGCCCCAGAACGCAATCAAAAAAATGCAGAGCGATGTCGCTACGATTTTGAAGAACGGCGAGCTTCGCACGCGGATGCAAGGCACTGGAATGGAAGTCATTACGCAGTCCCCGGAGGATTTCGAGGGCTACCTTAAGCAGCGCAAGAAGAGCATTGATGCAGTAATTAAGGTCGGTGATTTTAAGCTCGAATAGATCGACCTCCGTCACAAGCACAGAATTTCGTAGCTAACCTCTTAGTCATTGGAGTACACGCTGTGTATCCAGAATTATCCCTTTACATCAATGGCGAATTTCTCGGCATTGAAGGCCGGCGACACCAGGACGTAGTCAATCCTGCGACGGAGGAGGTCGTTGGGCGACTGCCGCTCGCCACCCGCGAGGACCTCGACACCGCCGTCGAGGCGGCTCATCGAGCTTTCCTGACGTGGCGCGACTCATCGCCTTTGGAACGCAGTGCAATCTTGCGTAAAGTTGCGGAGCTCGCCCGTCAAAGGGCGCCGGAAATCGGCCGCAACATGACCATTGACCAGGGGAAGCCTCTGCACGAAGCCGTGGGCGAAGTAACGGTTTGTGCAGAGCATGCGGACTGGCATGCAGAAGAGGCTCGGCGGATCTACGGCCGCGTGATCCCCAGCCGCAACCCTAACGTCCGCCAGCTCGTGCTACGTCAGCCGGTCGGAGTCTGCGCAGCCTTCACCCCTTGGAATTTTCCCTTCAATCAGGCGATCCGGAAAATCTCTGCCGCGCTTGGCGCAGGCTGTACGATCATTCTGAAGGGACCAGAAGAGACACCGAGTGCCGTGCTGGCGATCGCTCAACTGTTCCATGATGCGGGCCTTCCTCCTGGTTGCTTAAACATTGTATTTGGCGTCCCGGCGGAGGTGTCAGCACACCTCATTGCATCTCCGCTGGTCCAGAAGATCTCCTTTACGGGGTCCACTGCTGTTGGCAAACAACTAGCAGCTCTAGCAGGATCCCATATGAAGCGAATCACTATGGAGCTTGGTGGTCACTCCCCTGCAATCGTCTTCGACGATGCGGATGTCGATACCGCCGCCGAGATGCTTGCAAACTACAAGCTGCGAAACGCTGGTCAGGTATGCGTCTCGCCCTCCCGCTTCTTCGTCCAGCGCGGGGCTTACGATAGGTTCCTCAGGCGTTTTACGGACGTCATTGGCGCAGTGCGGGTCGGCAACGGTATAGACAGCTCGACACAGATGGGACCGCTCGCAAACCAACGCCGTGTTGCTGCAATGGAAGGGTTGATTGCCGACTCCAAAGCGCGCGGCGGAAAGGTTGTCGTGGGAGGGACCAGGTGCAGCGACACAGGACATTTCTTCGCGCCCAGCGTCGTTATAGACATTTCAGACGACTCCATGCTCATGACTTGCGAGCCATTCGGCCCTGTCGCCCCGGTTGTAACGTTCGACGATCTGGATGAGGTGCTGGCACGGGCGAACAAACTGACTTACGGCCTGTCGTCTTACGTGTTTACCGAGTCAGCGAAGACAGCGCATGCTGTCTCTACCCGCCTTGAGGCCGGCATGGTCAACATCAACCACTTTGGAAGCGCTCTCGCCGAAACACCGTTTGGAGGCATTAAAGATAGCGGTATCGGGAGTGAGGGTGGGACCGAGACGTTCGACGGCTATCTCGTCACGAAATTTGTAACTCAAGTGTAGATCGGGGGCCGCAAAGGGCGATACGTCGCCCTTTCCCCCGAAGCTACGTTCCCAGTCAGGTTTTGGCGCCTAAGTGAGTGTTAGGCGCCTTTTTTATTAGCGTATAGGTCGCGGCAGTGCGCCCCATATTGGGCGATGCGGTTGCTCTCGGCGACTCTGACAACTCCCTGCATGGCTCCGCAGTTGCAGCGCAAGCGCGGCCGGCTAGCGATAAGCCTTCTCGAATCGTGTCGTCTTCCAGGAAGATTTCGTTGGTATTACTCGTGGTCCAGCCACGGTTCTCTTTTGAACATCTTATCGATGATGGGGAACATCGCGATCACCGTCTGCAACTCCTCGGGCGTCAATCCCTCCATGCGCTTGCCCAGTGCCGCCGTCCGCTGTGCGGCCAATTTGCCGGCCACAGCCCGGCCTTCATCAGTAATCTGAATCATGTTGTTGTACGAGCCGACGGGTGCGGAGCGCGCGATTAACTCGGCGTCGACCATCCGCCCGACAATCTGCGTCATCGTAGGCAATCTGACGCCTTCATTCCTGGCCAGATCGCTAACTCGCATCGGCCCTCTTACGAGCAATGCACTAAGAACAGCGCTCTGCGCGGGGGGCACGTGCGCCGCTCTCATTTCCCGCCGCAGCGCTACAACGATCCGCATCAAGCGGGGTCTAAGTTCGTCCGCAAGCATTTCAACCGTAGGTTCTGTCATGTCTACAAAAAGGGGGCAATCACTGAGCAGATGATATAACGATTCAGTGAAGAATGATCGCGCGAAGTACCTGGAGGCACCGAGTCGATATGGTCCGACTGGTGAGGGTAGCGACCACGCAGACAGCGGCGGCGCGTGAAGGGGTTCTGTGCCTGTGGCCGGGTAGCAACTCAAGGCCGGGCCTTGTCGCGTTCGTTCGCGATGGCCGGAGCACCAATCTTGATGGAGAGGGATGACGAGACGAGGCGCTGGCTGGCGCTCTCGTCTCAAGGCGTCGACGCTTGATCCGCCGACGCGCGGAGCTTGCTAACTCAGCTTGACCAGGTCCTTCTTGTACGTCTTCGCCTTGTTAATGTAGTCGTCAGCGTTCTTCTCGATCGCAGCTTTGACTTCCTCCGTTAGTTCACGTACCTGCTTTGCAGGTGTGCCCATGACCAAGCCTCCTGCCGGGAAGTTCTTGCGCTCGCCGATCAAGGATCCGGCCCCCACGAGGCATTGTTGTCCGAGTTCGGATCCATTCAGGATCACAGCCTGAATGCCGACCAGACTACGTGCTCCGACCTTGCAACCGTGAAGCATCGCCTGGTGTCCAATGGAGACCATCTCGCCTACCTCGACGGGAAAGCCAGGATCGGTGTGCAACACAGCCCCCTCCTGGACGTTCACGCCTCGCCTAATCGTGATCTTTTCATTGTCGCCGCGGATCACAGCGCCGGGCCAGATGGACACGTCTTCGGCGATTTCCACGTCGCCGATGATTACCGCATGCTCGGATACATACGAGCTCGGATGAATTGTCGGTTCTTTCTCTCCAATTCGATAGATCGCCACAAAATGCTCCTCTTATCTTGATGTGACTAACTTTTCGCCGACCGCGTTACTTGCAGGAGGCGAAACACTACTGCATGGGCCGCTCTCGCAGCCCGTGCCGACTTCGACGCCGTTTCTTGCCCTGCCGCTAGATAAATACTTGTTCCTCTGGTTGGACTGCCGGCTCGATTGCATCATCCAGTACCTCGATCCAGTGCTTTACTGGCGTGGGCGTTCCACTTTGCAAATGCTGGATGCAACCGATGTTCGCGGACACGATGCAGTCAGGTTGCTTCTCGCTCAGATGCTCGATCTTGCGGTCTCTGAGCTGGAGTGAAATTTCGGGCTGCAGAACGGAGTAGGTGCCGGCTGAGCCGCAACAAAGGTGACTCTCCACGCTGGCACGATGAACGGAAAAGCCCAACTGTCCCAGATGCTCCTCCACCACTCCCCGCAGCTTCTGGCCGTGTTGCAGCGTGCACGGCGGATGGAACGCCAAGGCCGGCTTGTCGCACGCTTTGACTTTGCCGCGCAGTCTTGGCAGAAGTTCAGGAAGCAATTCGCTCAGGTCGCGGGTCAACTCGCTAACCCGAGCTGCCTTCTCGGCGTACTCCGCGTCATGCTTTAGCAAGTCGGCGTAGTCCTTCACGGTCGCGCCGCAGCCGGACGCGTTCATGACAATTGCCTCGACTTCACCGCTGGAAATCGCCGGCCACCAGGCGTCGATGTTTCTGCGCATATCATCGAGGCCGCCCTTGTGATCTCCGGTGTGCAGCCGGATCGCGCCACAGCAACCGGCTCGAGGAACACTTACAACCTGAAAGTCGGCTGCATCGAGTACCCGCGCGGTCGCAGAATTGATGTTCGGCATCATCGCCGGCTGCACACAACCTTCGAGCATGAGCACTTTCCTGGCGTGGCGGCGCGTTGGGCGCTGACCCGCAGGTCTGCTCGGCGTAAGCTTGTTGGCGAGCTTGGAAGGAAGTAGCGGCCGAACCATTCGGCCAATCTTCATGGCCGGCAAGAACAATGGCGAAGTTAGCCCCTCACGCAGCAGCCAACGCACCGCGCGGTCTTTTGGCGGACGAGGAATTCGCTCATCGACTAGCTTCCGCCCAATGTGAACTAGCTTGCCGTACTCGACACCGCTGGGACAGGTGCTTTCACAGTTCCGGCACGTCAAGCAGCGGTCTAGATTCTGTTGGGTGCTTGCTGTGACCTCTTCCCCCTCAAGCAACTGCTTCATCAAGTAGATGCGTCCCCGGGGTCCGTTACGTTCATCGCCCAGAAGCAGGTAAGTCGGACACGTTGCCGTACAAAAGCCGCAATGCACGCACTTGCGCAGAATCTCTTCGGCCTCCGCCCCTTCTGGAGTGTTGGCAAACTCATGACTTAGTTTTGTCTGCATATGGAGCCCCTTACAGGCCGGGGTAGAGTCGACCAACATTGAAGATGCCATCGGGATCAAACGCTTGCTTGAGATTGCGATGAATCTCGAAGAGCGCATCGCTCGGTGGCGTGAACACGCCGCTCCTATGATGCGGATCCCTGAACAGCGTGGCGTGACCACCAAGCGATGACGCCATTTCCCGAACGTCCTCGATGGGATCGTCGGTGTATAGCCATCTCAATGCACCACCCCATTCAATAAGCTGATTCGCGGCCAAGAAGGGTTGGGAGACTGCCGGAACGGAAACACGCCAGAGAGGCGCGTCGCTCTGTGAAAAGAAGTCGTGGCGGTGGTCGCGGACGGCATCCCACCAGGACAACGCTTCGTCTGGTTCCAGCTCAGTCCCGCCCAAACGCTTTCTGGCTTCCGTGACAGCAGAGGCTGCACCACTCAGTCGGAGGAACAGCTTTCCGTCGTGCCAGGCACTCGCATTGACTGGCAATGCTTGCCGAGTCAGCCCGTTTAAGAGAGACAACGCCCCTGCTTCGTCGCGTTCAATGAACAGGGTGATCCTCGATGAATGAATGGGCAGAACCTTCAGCGAGACCTCACAGATAACACCGAGTATTCCCATTGAGCCCGCCAGGAGACGCGAAACGTCATAACCGGCAACGTTCTTCATCACTTGCCCGCCGAATGTCAGAAGCTCGCCTTTGCCGTTAATCATGGTCGCGCCGAGAACGAAGTCCCGAATGGACCCTACCCCGACGCGTGCTGGCCCGCTCAGACCTGCCGCGACCGCTCCTCCGACAGTACTTCCTTTAGCAAAGCGTGGCGGCTCAAAGGCAAGGTACTGATTGTGCTCGGCCAGCACGGCCTCAAGTTCTTCTAGCGGTGTGCCTGCACGAGCGGTGACAACCAGCTCAGACGGTTCATAGCTGCAAATTCCGCTGAGGCGCCGGACATCACACGGTTCACCCGACGGCTCTTCACCGTAGAAGCATTTCGTACCGCCGCCAACGATGTTGAGAGAGGTCTTCGTTTTTCTTGCATGCAGGACTGTCTCAATCAGATGAGACACTTCCGTGGGGATCGTCGTCATTCTAGAACCTCGGGATTTCTGGATGCGGCAGCATCCCACGCCGAACAGTCATGCGACCATATTCGGCACATCGATGCAGCGTCGGAATTACCTTCCCAGGATTCAAGAGCGATTGCGGATCGAATGCACGTTTCAGCGCAAACATTTGTTCTCGCTCTGCGCCTGAGAACTGAACGCACATTGAGTTCAGCTTCTCCACGCCCACACCGTGCTCTCCGGTCACCGTCCCGCCAAGCGTGACGCTTGTTTCCAGAATCTCTGCGCCGAATTGCTCCGCCTGGTGCAGTTCTTCGGGATTGTTGGCGTCGAAAAGGATCAGCGGATGTAGATTCCCGTCGCCGGCGTGGAACACGTTCACGCAGCGAAGCCCATAGCGCACCTCCATCTCGCTGATTGCTCGAAGGATCGCAGCGAGACTCTTGCGAGGAATCGTGGAATCCATGCACAGGTAATCCGGGCTCATGCGCCCCGTCGCGGGAAATGCATTCTTTCGCCCGCTCCAGAAACGAAGACGCTGCGCCTCGTCCTGACTTGCTTCAAGACGAGTGGCCCCGCTGGCGGTGAGGACGGCATTCATCTTCACAATCTCGTCCTCGACCTCCAACGCCGTCCCATCACTCTCGCACAATAGGATTGCGGCCGCGTCCAGGTCATAGCCAGCATGCACGAAGTCCTCTACGGCGGCGGTCATCGGCTTGTCCATCAGTTCCAGGCCGGCTGGGATGATGCCGGCCGCGATGACGTTGGCTACGGCGTCACCAGCGGCTTCGACGGTGTCGAAGCTTGCAACGATGCATCGCGCAAGTTCTGGCTTAGGAATTAACTTGACGGTGACTTCCAATGTCACTGCGAGCATCCCTTCACTGCCTACAACGACGCCGAGCAAATCGAGCCCAGGGACATCAAGGGCTTCCGATCCAAACTCTATCGCCTCGCCCTGAATGGTGTATCCCCGTACTTTCATTACGTTCTGCAACGTGAGTCCGTACTTGAGGCAATGGACGCCTCCGGAATTCTCGGCCACGTTTCCACCGATCGTGCAGGCAATCTGGCTGGACGGATCGGGGGCGTAGTACAGCCCATACGTAGCGGCTGCCTCACTGATTGCGGCGTTGCGTACACCGCATTGGACCACTGCGGTACAACTCACAGGATCTACCCTGACGATCCGGTTAAAACGAGCGAGCGAAAGGAGCACGCCCATCTCATGTGGGAGCGCACCGCCTGACAATCCCGTGCCTGCGCCCCGAGCCACGACGGGCGCACCGAGCGTCTTGCACGTTCGCAGAATGGCAACAACCTGCTCTTCTGTTTCGGGAAGCACCACGACGAGCGGCTGCGCCCGATAGGCCGTAAGGCCATCGCATTCAAATGGCTGGGTGTCCTCGCGCTGCGACAGGATAAGGTCCCTAGGCAGCACGCCTTCTAGCGCGGAAACCACTTCCGCACGCCGGGCTTCCCTCCGCTCAGCGTCAGTAGGATGTGCCAACCAGCCGTCACGCGTCGCATTCATGACTTTGCCCTCCTGGTGCGATGAAGCTGCGTCGTGCTGTGCCGGTCTATTGGATAATCAGTGCGGAGCGACGGCGCGACCGTAGCGAGCCGGCGAACCGCGCAATCAGCCTGGACGGATGCTGCAGCTCCAAGGCGGAGCGTTGCTTCCGGGCGCTGAGGCTCAAACGTTGAGCGATGAATGCGATGCATTGTGTGGGGAGGTTCTAATACACTTCTGTCAAAGGCGTCGACGAGACGCCATGACTTGACTGTAGACAATCACGCGATATAGCAGGTTGAGAGTTATTTGCGGTTGAGTTGCAGAAAACTTGATTGCCGTGTTTGGGCCGCTCAACTTAGCGAGTCGGTGAGCCACTCCATAAAGGCGGCGCACTCCCATCTCTCCAGGGCCCCAGGTTCCCAGCATAAGTAGTGCGCCATCGGTGAAGGCACGGATCGATCCGATATGCGGATGAGTCGCCCCCCCCTCTAGCCATGACTGCGCCATACGGGTCCTCACTAGTGCCACGCCGAACCCGCACGCGGCTGCGTCATAGAGAAGCCCTAGATCGTTGAATTGAGCGCCCACATGCGGCTCCGTTCTCGTCAATCCACATGAGGAGAACCATGTCGTCCAAGGCTCAAGCGGGCTACGTATCAGACGCGCCTGGTCGATTTCACCCGCCATTTCGAAGCCTTCGAAGGGGCCGAACTCGTTGAGATAGGTAGGGCTGCAAGCCGGCGCCACCTCCTCCGAGAGAACGACGCGATGATCGACGTCCGCATATCCGCCGGCGCCGTACCGGATTTCCAAATCGGATGGCTCGGCTGTGACGTCCAGGAATGGGATGGAGACCTGCAAGATAAGGTCGATGTCCGGATACTTGTTGCGGAACAGTTCCAGTTTGGGCATCAGGAACTGCCTGGAGAAAGTTGGGGTCACCGCGACCCGCAGTCGCGTGGAAGAGGCTTTTCCATTTTTGACCGGCATCTGCTGTAGCGCAGCGAGGCCGCTTCGGACATTCGCCAGGTACGCTGCACCATGTGCAGAAAGCGTGAAGTCACTCCGCCCGAAGAGTTCAACACCGAGGTGAGATTCAAGCTGGCGGATTCGATGACTCACGGCGCTGGTTGTTACACACAACTCGTCGGCGGCACGTGTGGCGCTCCGAAGCCTTGCAACCGTCTCGAAGGTGACAAGACATTGAATGGGCGGGATGTGTTGCAGGGCCATATCTTCTCTCCGTTTGGTGGGCTACCCAGGGCGGATATGCCGCATGTCATCGCTTGAGGCCTAGGGAGCGGCCACACTTCTTGCTGCTCTGTCGCTCGAGCACCATGCCAACGCTGCAACGAGCAAGCGCCCCCAGATTGCTTGCTCAGGATCGACTCACTGGGTCCTCAGGCAAGGACGTACGTGACGCCCTGCAAGGGAAGACCACCAAGTAAGTCGCTCTCCAACCCACAGTGACCTCGCCGCGGGAAGGTCTCTTAGCGATCCGATCTCTTCGTCGACTCCTGCTCCAACCCATGGCCGCGACTGCGTTAACTGCTTGACATTATGCCGCACCAATCTAAACTTATGTAATCGATTGCACGCAGTGCTGTTTTCGCCTCATCACCGTACTGGCATTGGTTATTTACAGTCTCTGATGCAGGTTACCGTAACGTATGTAATCGATTACCACATCACACAGGAGGCAACAATGCAGGAACGTCGTCGTAAGTTTTACGGGTGGGGCTATGAGGGTGACACCGTCACGCCGGACGAAATCCGGGAGTTCGAGGCAGCGTGGACACGCTTGCTGGGTGTCGAGCACTTCGAAGCGACACCTTTTCCGACGCCCGAAGAAATTTCGCTGCGCAAACCTCGCGTACAGCTGCCCGCGTCGCTTCGCGAAATCTGCACAAGCGATCATTACGACCGCCTGTATCACACCTACGGCGCGGGCACCATGGATGTTGCGCGCGCAATGCGCCGGGAATTTTCCAACCCGCCGGACGTCATCGCCTACCCGCGCACTGAGCAGGACATCGTGGACCTGTTCGACTGGTGCGGGCGCCAGAACGTTGCTGCAGTTCCGTACGGCGGCGGCACCAGCGTCGTGGCCGGCGTGAATCCGCCCGAGCACGATCGTTACCGTGGCGTGGTGTCCATCGACATGAAGCACTTCAACAAAGTGCTGGAGGTAGACCAAACATCGCAGGCCGCGCGCATTCAAGCGGGCGTCCTTGGCCCGGAGCTGGAACGACAGCTCAAGCCCACCGGCCTGACCATGCGATTCTTCCTGCAAGCGTGGGAGTTCTCGTCACTGGGGGGTTGGATCGCAACGCGAGCAGCAGGCCACTTTGCGACCGCGTTCACTCAGATCGACGACCACGTCGAGAGCATGCGAGTGGTAACGCCCCAGGGTGCCATTGAATCCCGACGTTTCCCGGTATCGGGTTCGGGACCCAATCCGGATCGACTTTTCCTCGGCTCCGAAGGCGCACTGGGCATCATTACCGAGGCGTGGGTCAAGCTTCACCGCCGGCCGGTCTTCCGCAAGCAGGTGACCGTACGTTTCCGTGACTATGCGCGCGCTGTCGAGGCCACACGGGTACTGTCTCAATCTGGACTGAACCCTGCCAATGCCCGCCTTGTGGAACGCGAAGAAGCCTTGTACACGGGTTCGAGCGACGGCAGCTATGACATTCTCGTGCTGGGATTCGAGTCCGCCGACCACCCGGTCGAGGCACGCCTGAAGCGAGCACTGGAAATTTGCGCGGAGTGCGGCGGCGAATGGGACGATGATCCGGTCAGCGGAAACCAAGGTGGTGCGGACGCTGCGACATCGAGCTGGCGAAACAAGTTCCTGCGCGGCCCATACCTGCGCGAGTACGCCATTGCTCGCGGCGTCATGCGCGAGACCATGGAAACCGCGTGCACGTGGGACAAGTTCGCCGCTCTTCACGCGCACGTCAAGGCAGAAACGCATCGGGCCATTCGCGAAGTTACCGGCCGCCCGGGTTCGGTGACTTGCCGCTTTACCCACCTCTACCCTGATGGCCCTGCGCCATATTTCACGTGGTTTGCCTATGGCGATAAGGCTCGATTGCCCGAGCAGTTCCAAGCGATCAAACGCATTGGAGAGCAAGCCATGGTGGACGCAGGCGGTACGGTGACCCACCACCATGCGCTTGGTCGGGACCATCGCCCTTGGTACGACAAGGAACGGCCGGAGCTGTTCTGCACCGCGCTAAAGGCCGCCAAGCAGGCCTTTGATCCGCACCAGGTCTTGAACCCTGGCGTGCTGTTCGACCCGAGCTAATTAGTTAGAAACTCAAAAAAGAGGAGTAGGAGATATGGCAGGCCCCCTTGCAGGTATCAAGGTCCTAGACTTGAGCCGGATCCTTGCTGGACCCTGGAGCACGCAACTATTGTCCGACCTGGGCGCTGACGTGATGAAGGTTGAGCGTCCCGGCACCGGCGATGACACGCGAGCTTGGGGCCCGCCGTTCCTTACTCGTGAGGATGGCACGACGACGGAAGAGTCGGCGTACTTCCTTTGCGCCAATCGCGGGAAGCGTTCGATCACTCTGGATGTCAGCAGCAAGGTCGGTCAGGATTTGCTGCACGAGCTAGTCAAAGATTGCGACGTCTTCGTTGAGAACTACAAGTTCGGCGATATGCAACGTTACGGGTTGGACTTCAAGACCCTGAGTGAGATCAATCCTCGGCTCGTCTACTGCTCCATCACCGGCTTCGGGCAGACGGGCCCATACCGCAAGCGGGCTGGATACGATTTCGTGGTGCAAGCCATGGGCGGGCTGATGAGCATCACAGGCGAGCGCGACGGCGTCCCCGGTGGCGGCCCGCAAAAATGCGGGGTGCCCATATCGGACTTGATGACTGGCATGTATGCAAGCGTTGCAATTGTCAGCGCGCTATTTGAGCGAGTCGGCAGTGGCCGCGGGCAGTACATCGATATGAGCCTGCTGGATACGCAGGTGGCGTGGCTGGCAAACCAGGCCTCGAACTATTTGGTGGGCGGGAGCCACCCGCGTCGTTGGGGCAACGCGCACCCCAATCTCGCACCTTATCAGTCATTCCCTGCAAGCGATGGCTCTCTGATCGTAGCAGTCGGTAATGACCGGCAGTTCCGAGCCATGTGCGAAGCGCTGGGTTTAATCAATCTTCCGGATGATGACCGCTATCGACGCAATGCGGATCGTCTAAAGAACCGTGAAAGTCTTGTGGAGGTGCTCTCGGCTCGCTTTGAAGAAGAAGAGAGAGACACGTGGCTCAAACTGCTGGAATCGGTCGGCGTACCTTGTGGCCCGATCCAGAGCATTCCAGAAGCACTGGAGGATCCCCATATCCGGGCGCGTGAAATGGTTTTCTCTTTGCCCCACAGCAGCGGTGCAAGCGCGCCCCAGGTTGCGAACCCTATCAAGTTCTCTCGCAGCAGTATCGACTACCTTCGCGCGCCCCCAGCGCTGGGCGAACACACTGAAACCATCCTGAAAAATGAGCTCGGGAAGTCTGTGGAGCAAATTGAGGCAATGCGCCGCGATGGGACGATCTGACGTGTAATCCGCCCGACCACAGTGATCACCATAAAGATCACGTTCAAAGGAGACAGACATGCATCGATTGCTACGAATTGCGGGGGCATTAGCCGTTTGCGGAGTGACACTGACCATCGGTCTGGCCGCCGCCCACGCTAAGGAATGGCCGGTCCAGCCGATTCGGGTCGTTCTTCCATATCCCCCTGGCGGCGCCTCAGACGTGACCGCCAGGCTCCTAAGCGCTAAGCTTAGCCAGGCATGGGGAGAGTCTGTTGTTGTGGAGAACCGGCCTGGCGCAAACGGCATCATCGCTAATGAAGCCGTTGCGAAGGCGCAGCCTGACGGCTACACCGTGCTGATGGCCAACCTTGGGCCGAATGCCATCAACCCGGCCGTATACGGGAGACTTCCTTATGACACGCTGAAAGACTTTACGCCAGTTGTCTTGGTGACAAAGGTGCCGCTCATTATCGTCACGGCAGCAAATTCGCCGGTGAAGGACCTGCGCCAACTGGTCTCATTAGCAAAGGCCAAGCCAGGACAGATTACCTTTGGATCTGCAGGCAACGGTTCGGGCAGCCATCTGGCCGGGGAACTCCTTAGTACCATGGCTGGCGTCAAGATGAACCACGTTCCCTATAAGGGAGACGCGCCTTCGCTCACAGACGTGCTCGGTCAGCAGATCAATGTTGCCCTTCCCACCGCGCTTGCTGGAATGCCACATGTCAAGAGTGGAAAACTCAGGGCTCTTGCGGTCACGAGCAAGACTCGATTGCCGGCACTGCCCGATGTGCCGACGGTAGATGAAGCGCTCGGGATAAGCGGATACGAAGCCGTTTCTTGGGGTGGATTTATGGTGCCGACCGGGACCTCACCAGCCATCGTTGCTAAGATGAACAGCCAGTTCAACAAAGCCCTTCAGGATCCGGAGGTCCGCGACAAGCTGATGGCTCAAGGCGCGCAGATCGCAGGCGGCACCCCGGAAGCATTCGATGCGTTTCTGCGCACCGAAGTTACGAAATGGAAGCGCGTGGCTGATTCAGCAAAGGTCCGGCTCGACTAGCCCTCACCGGGAATGCCGGTCCGTCGTCGGGATACCCCCCGACGACGGAAACTGCCTGTGGACTACCAAGGTCGTTACAATGACGGCAGTCGGCCGATATCCCAGGCTGAAGATAACCGCTGATCCGATATGGTGAATGTCAAGCAAGTCGCCCTCCTCGCCGGCGTTTCCTCGGCAACAGTCTCCCGTGCACTGACATCGCCGGATCGGCTGCGACCTGACACGCTGGAGCGCGTGCAGAACGCCATCGCAAGCCTCAACTACGTCCCGTCTTCCTCGGCTCGGGACCTGCGTCAAGGGCGCACGCGATCGGTCGGCATCATTGCGCCGACACTGATGAACGAGCTTTACGCGAAAGCGGTCGATACCTTAGAGGCGCAGCTCGATCGGCTCGGATACACCGTTTTATTGACGTGCCACCGGGACGACAGTGAGACAGAACTACGCTGCGCGCGCGCGCTTTTGGAGCGCAGAGTCGACGGAATCGCCATTATCGGGTCACAGCATCACCCTGACGTCTTCTCGCTAATCCACAAGCATGCCATTCCGTATGTCCTAATGTGGGCCGTCGATCGTGAGGGTATGCATCCCACGGTGGGATATGACAATCGCTTGGCGATGCGCAGGTTGACGAGCTATTTGGTCAAACAGGGACATCGAAAGTTTGCCGTCCTCCCAGGGCCACTAGAGACTCAATTTCTCTCCTCTCAACGACTTCTGGGCATCCAAGACGTCCTCAGTGAGAACGGCATTTCGATACCCGACGACCGCATTCTCCCGACACCGTACGAAGCATCTGCCGTCCGGCAAGCGGTTCGGACCTGTCTCGAGCGTAATGACTCGCTGCCGCATCAGGAACAGCCGACTGCCCTGATATGCATCAATGACTTCGTTGCTGTGGCAGCGATCGCGGAGTGCCGCACATTGGGACTATCGGTTCCGAGCGACATCTCAGTTACAGGCTTCGGCGACTGGCAGATGGCGGAACTGATGACGCCCGCACTCACGACCGTACACTCGAATCCCGTTCTGATTGGCGAACTTACTTCTCGTAACCTGGTTGATCAGATTGAAGGCGGGTCCAAACGCATTCAGACCGAGTTCGAGCCTGACCTTGTAGTTCGCGAAAGTACGGCGCCGCCCCAATAGTTGGTGAGCCAAACTACGTTTTGTCGCTACGGACGGAACTCAGCCGTCGCTCTAGCTAGGCCCTCACCGGGCACAAAGCGGTCGAAGCATACGTTGTCCAGCTATTAAATGAAGCGTTGCAGACAACGTTCTGAGGGAATTCTTCAGTCATGCGGGGCGCCTAATGGATATCAGTCTCTGCTCCATCCTGATGTCCGCTTAGGGTGGGCCGGTAAGCGCCGGTCATGCCACTGACCTTTGATTGAGGCGTCAGGGTACCGCCGTTGCCAACTAAGTCGAACGTGTCCCAAAAAGCGGACACATTCGTCCCCTCCGGCGCGAGCCAGAAGCGTCACCGCACGAAAAGGGAGTTCGAACCTATTTCGGCCACCCCGCTTTGGCTGCCGCCGCATCCAGCGCACGAGAAAATCGCCCGATGTCTTCCGGCCGGAACTCGGCCAGAAACAGTTCTTTGACCGCCGCCTCGTAGATGCCCCACATCTTCTTGCGCAAGGCCTTACCTTGCCGTGTGACGGACACGAACGCGGCGCGGCCGTCTTCCTCTGACCGGATACGGGTCACCAGCTCTTCACGCTCCAGCCGGTCAATCAGGCGAGTCAGGTTGTACCGCTCGATGGCAAGCACATCGGCCAGCTCATGCATCCGGCGGCTTTCCTCCGGCCCGCTTTCAATCCCCCACAGCACGTCGTACCACGCGTAGACAGGCAGTCCAGCCTCGGCAAGACGCCGATCCACCTCACGTATCAAGGCCCGGTGCGACCGTACAAACGAAAACCACAAATCCGGCTTCTCAGTCGACATGGTATCTCCAATAGTTGCAGTTGCAATTATGCCGCAGAGCGCTCACAATGCCCAGACGATTGCAACTGCAATTCATTTGAAGCGCAATGGCCACGCCTATCCGACCGGGCCTGATGCGAACCGAAGCCCCGTCAATCCCATGGAGACAGAGATGAATGCCCCGGTGTTGCCGCTACACGTATTGCCGCTGGATGTGGACCCGCAGGAAACCCAGGAATGGATTGAGGCCCTGGCCGCCGTGACCGAAGTGGAAGGCCGCGAACGCGCCCACTACCTGATCGGCCGCCTGCATGAATCGGACGCGGCCCGACACGGGGATTTCCATGGCGCAATCACGACGCCCTACGTCAATACGATTGCCGAATCGGGCGAGCAGCCGTACCCAGGCGACACCTCGATCGAGCGCCGACTGGCCGCCATGGCGCGCTGGAATGCCATGGCGATGGTGTTGCGGGCGGGCAAGCACTCCAACGTCGGCGGGCATATCGCCACATATGGGTTCTCCGCTTTCTTCTGATGTCTACGGGTCGACCTTCGATTCTGTTGTTGAGGGTAAACCCCCCTTTGCGCCACATAGGTAGGCTACCTAACATTAGCCACCAATCGCCCTCGGAGATATTTCCATGACGGAGTCGCCTGCTCCCACCCCTTCCTCCAACCCATCTTCCGCGGTAGAAGGGCGCTGTCCTTTTGATGCGGCTGCGAACGAGCCGAAATCAGCGTGTCCTTTTCACGCTGAGGGCGACAGCGGCGGAATCCCAGATTTCCCCCCTAAGCGCGTAGATCCCTTGGCGCCGCCGCCGGTGTTCTTCCAGATGCAACAGAAGGGCGAATTGGCACGAGGTAAGCTTTGGGACGGAAAGATCGCTTGGCTTGTCACGCGTTATGACGATGTTCGCGCTGTCTTGTCGGACTCTCGCTTTAGCTCCGACGTCTCACATCCGGGATTTCCCTCTTCCAGCGCCGCAGTAAAGGTTGTTCGGAGTAGTAACCGGACCTTCATTACCATGGATGAACCCAAGCATTCAGAGCAACGGCGGATGCTGACCAGCGAATTCACGATCCGAAAGATCGAGAATCTGCGGCCGCGACTTCAGGCCATCGTGGACAAGCTCTTGGAAGATTTTGCGATGGGGCCGCAGCCTTCTGACCTGGTTAGCGCCTTTACATTGGCGACACCAGCATTGGCTATCTCAGAGTTGCTTGGTGTTCCATACGACGATCACGACTTCTTCCAAGAACAGGCGATGATCATGACGTCGAGCACCGCGACGAGGGAAGAGGCTAGCGCCGCGAATCAAGCGTTGTGCGAATACCTGCGTGAACTGGTGGCGAAGAGATCCGAAAGCCCCGGGGAGGACATCCTCAGTCGCCTTATCGTTAATCATGTACGGAAGGGCGATATCACTGAAACAGACGTGGTCTCGCTTGGAAGGCTTCTGCTGATTGCCGGGCACGAGACGACGGCAAATACGACGTCGATGGGGGTGCTCTTCCTACTTCAGAGGCCGGACATCTGGGAAGAGCTTCGCCAGAATCCAAGCCTCGTTCCAAACGCGGTGGAGGAGATGCTACGCTTCCTGGATGTCATACAGTCCGGGACGCGACGTGTCGCACTGGAGGACGTTGTCGTGAATGGGCAATTGATCCGAGCCGGTGATCCCGTTGTCGTGCTTAGTATTTCCGCAAATCGCGACCAGGAGCAGTTCAAAGATCCCCACGTCTTTGACCTCCGCCGTGATGCCCGGACACAGATCGCATTCGGATACGGCCCGCATCAGTGCATGGGACAAGTTCTCGCCAGAGTCGAAATGCAGATCATGTTCACCGCCCTACTGAAGCGCCTGCCGAATCTTCGGCTGGCCGTGCCCATCGAGAGCCTCGCGTTCAAGAGCGATTCGCTCATGTATGGTGTTAGGGCACTGCCCGTTAGCTGGTAAATCCACTACGGCGAATCACGATGAAAATCACAATCTATCCCGAAAAATGCTGCGGTTCCGGCCAATGCGTCGTCAATGCGCCGGATCTGTTCGACCAAAAGGATGACGGAATCGTCATTCTTTTGAATGCCGATCCGTCGGCCGATCAATACAAAATCTGCACGCTTGGCTGCTGGGATCTGTCCGGCGTTGGCAATCGAGATTCACGAGGCTCTCTGATGATTCCCCTAAGCAAATCGTAGTCATCGGGGCAACGGCCGCCGGCATCACGGCGGCACGAGCAGCCTGCGCGCGCGAGGCTGGGGCGGATGGTACTTCCATCGCAAAAGAGGGCGGCCTGCCCAACGGCCGCCCATCTCTTTCGAAGCGGTTGATGGCTGGCAAACGTTCAGTAGAGCTCCTCTAAATAGATCGCCTAGCGGGCATAAAATTTCATTCCGCAAATAACATCTGCCGAAACTTTAAATCTATTATAGAAAGATGACTCAAAGTCATAGGATTGGCTCCACCCAATTCTGTTCGAAATATCCGGTATAGATCTTTCCAGTCCTGCCAATTCGAACAGCGAACGCATAAGCCGCTGCGTGTTACATATTTCCGTGAAGCAATTGCCCTGGCTGAAGAGGGTCCGCCTGACTCTCGAGGATGTTGTCTGCAAACTATCCGCTATATCTGCAATATTCCAAGCTTCCTTTGGATTCATAAACACCGACAATGAAATTGCCTCCCAAAGCGGCCTGGAATCCCACAGATCGTGCATTGGTTGATCACGCACCACAGAATAACTAGTTACATCCAGATCGAAGCTGCAATGCGAGCTCTTAAAAATAGAGCCGCCCAAGAACAGACTCGCAGGAGAAAAAGCGGGGAGCTTCACGAACTTCCCCTCTTTAATTACGCGTGAATAGCCTTGTCGGCTGATTATCTGCTCGCCACTCAACGAAGTCACTTTCATTGGAATTGGAAGAAAAATATCATGGATCCCGACTTGGCTTCGTGACTGAAGTTGCGTCTGCATCAATTACGCTACTATCCCGGTCCGATACTATGAGCAGCGCGAGGATGTACCACCGCGCTGCCGGAAACGATGAGGGTCACCCGCCATCGCAATTCATCGAGCACTTACTCTTCGCGGCGCCTTAGGCAGCCTTGTCAAGCTCGGGATGCATGGAGTCCGACATCTGCGCCAGATGATGCAGCGTATCTCCGAACACCGATTCCATTTGGGTAAGGCGTCTAAAATAGTGGCTGACGATATACTCATCCGTCATTCCAATCCCACCGTGCAATTGCACGGCCTGCTGGCCGACGAATCGCATCGACCCGCCCAACTGATATTTCGCTTGTGCCATGGCGCGACGTCTCTGGTTCGCCGGCGCGTTGACGTTGAGCGAGGCGTAGTAGCTCATAGACCTCGCGAGCTCTAGACTCATCTTCATATCTGCGACGCGGTGACGCAACGCTTGGAAGCTCGCGATAGCGACGCCGAACTGCTTGCGCGTCTTCATGTAATCCACCAGAGCCTCCAGGGTTACGTCCATCACGCCCACGGCCTCTGCACACGTCATTGCAATGCCAAGATCCACGGCATACGACAGGCAATCCTGGCCTTCGCGGGTGACTAGCGTGCCCGGCGCCTTCGACAACGTCAGCTCCGCGGCGCGCGAGCCGTCGACAGTTTGATAAGGGTGTACCAATACACCTGGGGCGGAGCGCTCCACAAGGAACGCTCCGAGAGTGTCAGCAATCATGGCGGGTACAATGTACGCAGCAGCATGATCGCCAACCGGCACGAGGCTCTTACTCCCAGTAAGCTCCCAACCTTCCGCCGTCTCGACTGCTCGCGTCTCGCACGTATCGATGCGATAACGATTCGCGCGCTCCTGCTGGGCCAGTACGACCAGACTTTCTCCAGAAGCGATCGTAGGCAGCCACGCCGCACGTACGCTTGCTTCGGCGTAGTTCGACAGCACTGCACCCGCAAGTAGAACTTGCGCCAGCGGTTCGAGTACGATGCCCCGCCCCAGTTCCTCCATAACCACCATAACGTCGACCGGCCCCATACCGACGCCGCCATACTCTTCTGGGACGTAAAGTCCAGTCAGCCCAAGCTCCGCAAGCTCCGAATACGCGTCCGGGGAAAATCCGCCGCTGCTCTCGGAACTGCGACGGTGCTCAAACGTATAGCTACGCTTTACCCACTTTCTTACTGCATCTCGCAGTTGGTCCTGGTCGTCAGTGAATTCGAAATCCATGCTCTACTCCTTTATCCGAGGACCACTTGCGAAACAATGTTACGCTGCACTTCATTGGAGCCACCGTAGATAGTGGTTTTCCGCAGATTAAAATATGTCGCGGCAAGCGGAGCGTTCCGTCGCTCTCCACCTGGGAACTCGCCATCCCACTCCGTCAACATAGCGTCTTGAATAAATGGGAGGCTATAGGGACCTGCAGCCAGCATCATCAATTCACTGTAGCGCTGTTGAATCTCACTGCCTCGGATTTTCAGTAGGCCTGCGATATCCAATGGATTCTTCCCGGATTTTTCTGCCGAGATAACGCGAAGAACCAGCATTTCGAGCGCGATAATATCTACCTCGAGCTTCGAAACCTCGTCTTTGAAACGAGGGTCGTCCATCATGCCTTCTGCAGCCGCGATTCGCTTCAGGCGTCGGAGCTCACGCTTGGCACGCCCGACTTCTGCAATGTTCGAGCGTTCGTGACTGAGAAGGTGTTTGGCATAGGTCCAGCCCTTATTTTCTTCGCCAATCAGGTTCTCAACGGGGACCTCAACATTGTCGAACCAGACCTCATTGACCTCGCACTCGCCGTCCAGCAGCTTAATGGGCCGAACCGTGACGCCAGGCGAACGCATGTCAATGAGCAGGAAACTGATCCCTGCCTGCGGCTTCCCTTCTGTATTGGTCCGGACGAGACAGAAAATCCACTCCCCGTACTGAGCCAACGTGGTCCAGATCTTTTGACCATTGACTATGTACTTGTCTCCCTTTCGCTCCGCTCGTGTCTTGAGCGAAGCCAGGTCGGAACCCGATCCCGGCTCGCTGTAACCCTGGCTCCACCAAACATCGCCCGTCACAATGCCGGGCAAGAAGCGCGCCTGTTGCTCAGCGTTACCAAATGCCATGATGACTGGTGCCACCATGACAGGCCCATAGGGCACGAGTCGCGGTGCTCCTGCCAACGCGCACTCTTCCTCGAATATGTGCCGCTGCACTGGTGTCCAGCCCGTGCCGCCGAACTCGACTGGCCACTTATACGTCAGCCAACCCTTTTTCCCCAGAATTTGGTGCCAACGCTGCATATCGGTGCGGGATAGCTGCAGTCCGTTGTGCACCTTGTGCGAGATCTCCTTCGGCAAATGGGCGTCGATCCACGCATGTACCTCTTTTCTAAATTCCTGCTCTTCTTCTGTGAAATTCAGATCCATTTCTCAGTCCCCTACTGTGTTAGTTAGTCCTAGCGGCCCACGAAAACGGGAGCGCGACGCTCCTTGGCCGCCAACGCCCCTTCCCGGGCGTCTTCACTCCTGGCCAGCATCTGAGCTTGGTACTGGGCGCTATAGCCTGCCTCAACCAGTCCTACCGGAATCGAGTGTCTCGCCGCCTGTTTGAGGAAACGCAGTACCAGCGGCGCTGCGCTCGCAATCTGACGCGCTGTCACTAGAGCTGCCTCTGTTTCGCTTCCTGGTTCACAGAGTTCGTTTACGAATCCGACTTCATAGGCCCGTTGGGCGGATACCGGGCGCCCGGTCAACATGAGCTCCATCGCGATCTTGTGGGGAATCCGACCGACCAGCGAGCTAATCAAGCCGGCTGCCATGCCTAGGCGACCTTCGGGATAAACGAAGGTCGTTGCCGAAGTCGCTACACAAAGATCGCAGAATGCAAGCATCGATACGCCCGCCGCTATCACGGGGCCATTAACCGCTGCAATAACCGGCTTTCCAATGTCAAATGCGACATTGGGAATGGCATGCCAAAAGGAATCCGGTGGATCGTTCGTGTCGAGGCCTGCCGTAAACACCGACCCCTCTGCACGTAGCAGGGCAACGCGATCCTCTGAGCCCGCGAAGTCTTGCCACGCGTCGTGCAACGCGTCGCACATTTCCGAGTTCAGCGCGTTTCTCTTATCCGGCCGATTCATCGTAATGACCCGGACGAAATTTTCTGATTCGATTTTTATCAACTCGGCCATGGCGTTCTTAACGCTTCTTGTTCAGGAAGGATTTGAAGATTTCCTGAGTGGCTTCGGTATTCAAGAGTTCGGCGAACATCTTCACTTCCAGGTCGAGCGCAGAACCCACAGCGGCACGATTCTCGTGGTTCAACATCCGCTTTGTCGCGCGTACCGAAGCCTTGGGAAGCTTTGCCAGTTCGGCAGCCGTTTCGCGCGCCCGTGCAAGGGCTTCCCCGTCCTGCGTCAGCGACGTCAGAAGCCCGGCATCGAAAGCTTCTTCTGCATCAAAGAACTTTCCAAGCATCAACCACTCACGTGCCTTCCGGACACCTACCAGCGATTCGAGCAGGTAGCTGGATGCGCCCTCGGGGCACAGACCCAGCGATACGAACGGCATGCGGAAGCGCGCATCTTGGGATGCGTAGGCAAAATCGACGTGTTGCAGCATCGTGGCGCCGATTCCAATCGCCAGTCCCTCGACTGCTGCGATTAGCGGCACATCGATCGCGGCCATCTTCCGGAGAAGCGTGACAGCAGGGGAATCTTCATTACCCCGCCGGGTCTGGAAATCATTGATATCGGCACCGACAGTGAAGTGTCCGCCCGCACCATGCACGATGACTGCGGCACATTCCTTGTCCGCGTTGGCCTCATCCAGAAGACGGGTCAGTTCCTGGTACATCGCGGCGCTGATCGCATTGCGCTTTTCTGGACGCGCAATGCAAATCTCCAGGACGTTTCCGACATTATTAGCTTGGATGCTCATGATTGCTCCTGAAGTGTCTTTTTTGACGTTTGGCAACTAATCACCCCACGTTCTTCGAGACCGGCGATGTGGTCCGCGGAAAGTTCTAGCAAGTCGGAAAGCACGTCTTCTGTGTGCTGACCGAGTTTCGCGGGCGCCCGAACGTAGTGCACCGGCGTTTTACTGAATTTGATGGGATTGGCGATGCCCCGTACCGAGCCGATACCTTTGTCAACCGGCACGTCGATCGCCATCTGACGGTGGATGACCTGTGGGTGAGCAAAGGCTTCCTTGTAGGTATTGATACGACCGTGCGGGATATCCGCTGCGGAGAACGCGGCAAGCCAATGCTCGGTTTGGCGCGCCGCAAGAACCGACGACACCTGCGCAATTAGCGCCTCTCGATTCCGAATGCGTCCGGATGCGGAATAGAACGTCGAATCCCGGGCCAGTTCTTTGGCGTCGATCGCTTGGCAAAAGCGTTGCCACTGGGAATCGTTCCCCACAGCAACTACCACCTTACCGTCTGCCGTATCAAAGACTTGATACGGTACGAGAGACGGATGCGCGTTCCCCCACCGGTGCGGTTCGGCGCCATTGATCAGGCACGACAATCCCTGATTCGACGACAAGCCAACCAGACAATCGAGCAGTGCCAAATCGATGTGCTGACCTTCTCCCGTGACATTCCTGTGGTTCAACGCGGCGAGGATCGCGACCGTCGCATACAGTCCCGTCGTCAGATCAGCAATGGCGATCCCGACCTTCTGTGGCCCACCACCAGGCTCGTCATCACGCTCGCCCGTTATGCTCATCAGCCCGCTTTCCCCCTGGAAAACGAAGTCGTAGCCGGGGCGGTCAGCGTACGGCCCGGATTGGCCGTACCCGGTGATAGAGCAATAGATCAGGCGCGGATTGATCTTTTTCAGACTGTCGTAGTCAAGCCCTCGACGAGCCAGATCACCAACCTTAAAGTTCTCTACAAAGATGTCGCACTCAAGAACGAGCTTACGGATCAGATCCGCACCGTCTGGGTTGGCGATGTCCACGCCAACCGATCGTTTGTTCCGATTTGCGGAAGCGAAGTAGGTGGAATCCTCAAGCACTTCCGCTTCACTCGTCATCGCATACGGCGGCCCCCACTGCCGCGTATCATCCCCTCGCGATGGGTGCTCAATCTTGATGACATCGGCTCCCATGTCGCCCAGCATCTGGGTACACCATGGCCCTGCGAGCACTCGCGTCATATCCAATACGCGAATGTTCCCTAGAGCTTGTTTCTGCATAAGAGACATCCCGTCATCCCTCGTTCATTTGGATAGATTTGTACTCGAGGAACTCATCCAAACCGACGTGACCCGCCTCCCGGCCAACACCGCTTTGTTTGAAGCCGCCGAAGGGCGCTACGGGGTTGAATCGGGCGCCGTTAATATCGACCTGTCCTGCACGAATCTTCTTAGCGGCGTCGAGTGCGAGGTCAGGATCGCCCCAAACGGCCGCCGCCAGGCCATACACCGTTGCGTTGGCGATGCGGATGCCGTCGTCGATTTCGTCGTAGGGAATCACGCAGAGCACGGGGCCAAACACCTCTTCCTTGGCCAGATAGTTATGTTGATCTGTGAGAAACACCTTCGGGCTGACGAAGAATCCTGCAGGCGGAACATCCTGGCCTGACGCGATGAGCGTGGCGCCCTCCGCTACCCCTTTTTCCGCTAGTTCCTGCACGCGGTCACGCTGCTTGCCAGAAATGAGCGGGCCGATCCGATGGCCTTCGACGAGGCTGGATCCGACAGAGAACTTGGCGAGTTCTTGCTTCACCAGGGCTTCGACGGCCGACACATCACGCGAGTGAACAATCAACCTGGTCAGCGCGCTGCAAGTCTGACCGTTGTTGAGGAAGCAGGAAGCGAGCGTTCCCTTGACGGCCACAGTCAGGTCCGCACCCGGCAATACCAAGGAAGGCGACTTGCCGCCCAATTCCAGCGTCACCTTCTTAATGGTCGACGCGGCCAAGCAAGACACTGCACGACCCGCTTCCGTGGATCCTGTGAAGCTAACCATGTCCACGCCGTCAGCTCGCGCCAACGCTGCGCCCACTACCGCACCCAAGCCGTTCACAACGTTCACCACGCCCGAAGGAAAGCCTGCGTCATTGATGGCATCGCAGATAAGGCGCGTTGTTCGGGGCGTCAATTCACTTGGTTTGAGCACGACTGTGTTCCCGGCCAGAAGCGCGGGCACCACCTTCAGAATGATCTGATGAAGCGGGAAATTCCATGGCGTGATACATGCCACGACGCCGAATGGCTCCCGGACGATGACAGATGGGCCCGTTCGCGATTGCCATGGAAATCCTTCCGCCAGCTTTACGAAGTTCCCAATGTTCCGAATGGGCGAGTCGACTTGAACGATGCGTGAGATCTTCAAGGGCGTGCCAACCTCAGCCGCGATAGCATCGGCCAACGACTCCTGCCGATTTGTGAGTTGGTCTTTTAGGCGATTAAGAATTGCGCATTTGTCCGACACGGATGTTGCGGACCAGCTGGCCAATGCGTTCTGCGCGGCACCCAAGGCGAGACCGACGTCCTCCTCGGTACCTGGAAGAATTTGGGCCGATACCAGGCCAGTATTCGGGTCCTCTACGTCGATGAGCTGTGTGCCAGAAGCACGGCGCCACGATCCCCCGATGTATTGCTGATCGAAGATCTCCGGCATCACGACTGCACCTCTGAAATCTCTTCGACTTTCTCGGGGCTACCGGACCATCCCCACGCCAACGAGGTTCGGGATACACCAAGTAGGACGCCATTCAGCGCGCTCGGATGGATCCAGAGGCCGTCCTGCTCGGGCTTGCCCGTGTCGGTCCTTCGGGTCCACTTTGCGTTGCGCGATTCGAGTCGCCTGATTACGTCCGCCAAATCATGCGTTTCGATGTAGCACATGTAAAGTGCGTCACCTCGCTTGCCCGAAAACCTGCCCATGGCAAAGGCGGGATCATGCGCTTCAGCCAATTCGATGCGATCGAGACGATCCGGCGCGAACATCAGCAGCGTGCCTTCATAGCCAAATCGCGCGAACGTGATGTCTACTGCCTTGTCGCGCTGCAGGCCCAGTTTTCGCGCGTAGCAATCCGCGACTTCTCGCCAGTCGGTGCTGAGAACCATGGTGAGCTCGTACAGAAACGACACAGGACCATTCGCTCGAACCCGCGCTGCCGCTTCGCTGACAACGAGTGGCATGCCATAGAGGCCGCCCGCGTTCAAATAGAGACGGCCGTCGGCTTCAGCAAATCGGATACCTTGCTCGGCAAGGAACCTCTGGCATTCAGCCAGGCTAGCTGTCGAGACCCCTCCAAAGAAGAGGCCTTCCCCGAAGCTATCAAGATGATCACTTACGACCCCTGCTCCCCGCGGGGTCCAAAGTTCGACCGTGCTTTCGCCGATTACCAGGCTACGGCCACGGGCATTCAGATGGTCGCTTGCAAGCTCATCAAGATACTGCGCCCCAAGTACTTCCCTGTAGTTCTGCTCTGCTTGATCGAGGTCGCGCACCGCAACGAGGATTCTGTCAACCGAGTTCAACATTGCTTCTTCCTTAAAGTAACTGACCTACTGCACGGTGATGTGCGCGGTACGAATGAGCTTTTGCCATTTCGCCGACTCCTGCTGGATGAATCGGCCGAACTCATCTCGTCCTGCGCCAGAGATGATTCCGCCGATGTCGCCAATCTTGCTGCGGACGTCAGGCATCTTGAGTACAGCTTGAATTTCGGCATCCAAACGGGTGACGATCGGCTTCGGCGTTGCGGCAGGTACCAAGACGCCGAACCAACCAGTGATCTGATAGTTGCTCAGACCAGCTTCAGTCATCGTTGGGACGTCCGGCAGCAACGGGGAACGGACAGCACTCGTGATGGCGAGTGCGCGAACCTTTCCGCCTTTTACGAGATTCAATGCCGAAGGCATGTTGTCAAACATGATCGGTACATGGCCTGCCATCGTGTCGTTCAGGCCGGGGCCGCTACCGCGGTATGGCACATGAACCATGCGCAGGCCCGCTGTCGAAGCGAACAGTTCACCCGCCAAGTGCAAAGATGTTCCGTTGCCAGGCGTTGCGTACGACAAGGGATTGGGCTGTTGCTTCGCGTACTGAACGAGTTCCTTCACCGATTTGACCGGCAGTTGCGGGTTGACCACCAGCAGGTTGGGAACCTCCGCCAGGAGCGTCACCGGCGCGAGATCTCGCGTGGGAGAAAAGCGAGCGTCGGGAGTAAGCGTGGGGTTGATGGCAATAGGACCAATATTGCCCATAACGATGGTGTATCCATCAGCGGGCTGTTTCGCAACATAGGCCGTGCCAACATCGCCCCCAGCGCCTGGCTTGTTCTCGATCACCACGGGCTGCCCGAGTCGTTCAGAGAGCTTGGCACCGACGATACGTGCCAGCATGTCAGTGGTGCCGCCCGGCGGATACGGCACGACCCACTTGATCGGGCGACTCGGCCAGGACTCGCTGGCGTTCGCAACAGATTGACCGGTCGCTGCCCAGCACCCCACCACAGCGGCGCTAAAGCCCAATATCCATCGTTTCATTCGTTGTCTCCTGACCTCAAGAAGCAGGTTGCATCTCAAGGGCACCTGGTTTATGATGTTCACTAGGTGAACTAGCGGTACACAGGGTGTACGAATGAAGAATAATAGATCGATCCAACGCTGTCTAGCGGTGCTGCGCGCTTTCCGAGAGAACGGGCGACCTACGTTGGCGGAGTTGTCGCGTGCCGTAGACCTGCCGCACCCGACCGTTCTGCGCTTTCTATTGACTTTGGAGGAGGAGGGATATGTCGCGCGCGAGGGCAACCAATGGCGCTTGACTACCCGAGTCTTCGAAATCGGCTTTGCTGCTTTGGAAAGTTTGGGAGTGACAGACTCGGTTCAGCAGATGCTCCAGCAACTGGCTGACACGTACGCAGGAACATCCAACCTGGGTGAAGCGAACCCCGACGGGGTGATCATTATTGGAAGGGCGATGGCACTCGCGGAACGCCGTCGCCTCGTGGTGATGAATCTCCGGGTTGGAAGCATCCTGCCTCCAAGTAGCGCGCTCACACAGGCGTTGACCCTCGGGGTCGGTGAATGGGCGATGGTCGAGTATCCAGAGAGCAATCAGATCTCAGTTGCAGTCCCGCTTGCTCGGGTTGGCAACCGCCAGCTGGCTATCGGGATTTCCACATCGCCAGCCGAGGCGACACCCGAAAGGATCGAGAATGAAATCATTCCAACACTTCAGAATGCCGCAGCGATGGTCTCAAGGCTTGTTGGGATGGGGCCAGCGTAGGGAGTTCGCTCATCGCCCCGGGTGCGGAACCGTCGACTGATCAACACGAATCTGCCCGCTTGGCCGCTGGGATCTGTCCGGCGCTTGCAATCGAGGTTCACGAGGATCTCTGATGATTTCCCGTGAGCACATCGTAGTCGTCGGGGCACCCGCCGCCGGCATCACGGCATCACGGCATCACGGCGGCACGAGCGCTGCGGGCGCAAGGGCTGGCCCGGACGCCTTACTCTCATCGGAAAAGTAGGCGGCTTACCCTAGCATGGCGCTCATTGGACACGCCGACGAGGCCAGTTTCGCGACGGCTTGTGAAACGCGACGCATCATACTGACGCACGATTCTGATTTCTTGGATGATCAGCGCTTCCCATTTCACCGTAACCCAGGCGTGGTCGTTCTACTAGCTGCAACTGGCAATGGGACGCTGGAAATCGCATTAGCAGATCACTTGCGCATACTAACGCCCCGTACGGCAACGCCCATGTTGGCGCCAATATCTTCGCAACAGACGATCGAGAATGGACCGTCCGCAGGCATACTCGCGCCGAAGGAAGGCACGTTGAAACCCGCATCAAGCTGCATCCAGGAGATGACGCCCTAATTTGGGAGTAGCGGAGGCGTACCTAGCTACGCAGACGATTCTGCGACATGAAAGTTGCCGGGCAGGATCAATCTTCGAAGCTGTTCTGATGCGTGGTGTCTGCGACACTGCCGCTTTGGCTGGCGGTCAACGTAAAGGCATTGAGATCTGGGGCCGCTCAGTAGCCAGTACTTTGAGCCCGCATCCGATACTCCAGATCAATGCGGCCACCTTGGTTGTCAGCGTGCTCGTACTGATGATGGCGCGACAACCCGGTGTTCTGGCGATGCACAACTGTCATAGTTGCTGCGGCGCGATCCGTCACTAGGGAATCGCCTTATGTGGACGCCTCCCGGATTGCAAGCCGATTGACATGGTGGTCGACAGGTGAAGGCAGCACGCCTATGTCCGGCCCTTTTGTGCAGGCCGCTCAGCCTGCTGGCCCATATGGAATTCGCTGGCGAGGTCCTCATCTGATCATCGAGCGTTGCTGCTCACATTCCCTATCGGGTTTTCCTCGCCCCGGTCCAACCTGTTAGCCATCATGCGATCAATGCTTGCGCTCCTTGAGAAGAAGTCAGTTCAGGCGGGCCACGCACCTGGCTATGCAGCCATGGCGGGTGCCGTGTATCTCGTATCCCTTGCTAGCACCGCCCAGATGGTCCGGGCGAGTTTGTTGGCTACGGCAGCCACCACTACATTGAAAGGACGTCGCTGAAGCAATCCGTCGAGCCAGGCGGTTCATGCGCCTTTGATGATCACCGATCTGGCGCCGTGTATGAGTAGGGTGCGCAGGTAGGTGTCACCTCGCTTGCTAATGCCAAGCTGGCGCACGTGACCACCGGTGCCCGTTTGTTTCGGTACCAAGCCTAACCAGGCAGCGAACTCACGCCCGGAGCGAAACGTTTTGGCATCGCCGATCGCAGCCACCGCAGCCGTGGCGGTTAGCAGCCCCACGCCAGGAATTTCAGCGATCTTCTGGCATTCCTGATTGTCGCAAAGCGCAACCTTGAGCCGACGTTCCAGCACAGCGATTTCCTTGTCGGTTGCCTGCACGCGTGCCCATTGCTCTCGTAGGCTGTCGATCAGTATGGCTGGCAAGCGATTCGCGATCTTGGCAAGCGCACCAGAAATTTTTTCGGCAAATTCCCGAGATCCTTCCGGAAGGACTTCACCAAACTCATAGAGTAAGCCGCGCAATGCGTTCGTCTGCATGATCCGGAACTTCATCAGTTGAGCCCGGATGCGGTGCAGCGCCAGAATGGTCTGTTGCTGCTCGCTCTTGATCGCAACAAACCGCGCCTCGGGCTGCTGGACTGCTGTCCAGATAGCTCTGGCATCGGCAGCGTCGGTTTTATTACGCAACACAAAGGGACGAACCGATCGCACAGAGATGAGCTTCACTTCGTGGCCGAGCTTCTGCAGTTCTCGTGCCCAACGGTGGGCGCTGCCGCAAGCTTCGATGGCAATGAGTGAACGCTCCCGCTGAGCAAGGAAGTCGGTGACCTGGCTCCGCTTCAACTTGATGCGCTCGATTTCACCGGTGTTGGCATTCACCGCATGAAGTTGGAAGACATGCTTGGCAATATCCATGCCGATGACGGTAAGCTTCATTTTGGATCGTCCCGATCAGGGTCGTTTGCAATCGACACCTCCACTTTGGCATAGGGATGCCATGGCAGCGAGGACCCTTACAGTTACTCTTGCAGGTAAGCGGCGCCCCGTTGCCGGGGGGAGGCGTCCATACCATCTGATTAAATCAGTGCGCGAGTCATCGAGGCATTGGGTGAGCGCGTTGTCATGAGCGTGTCCATGATTCAGGTCCTGTGATGAAGCGACAGATCAGTTTTGCGGAAGCGGAAAGTCACGGCAAGAAGCGTGTGACGCGCCGCCAGCGCTTCCTGTCGGAGATGGAGAGCGTGGTGCCGTGGGCGCGCCTGATTGCGGCGGTCGAGCCGTACTACCCCAAGGGCAAACGTGGCCGGCCGCCGATCGGCCTTGAGCGGATGCTGCGCATTTACTTCCTCCAGCAGTGGTACGGGCTGTCGGACGAGGCACTGCAAGACGCGCTGTACGACAGCATGGCGATGCGGGCGTTTGCCGGGATCGACCTGGCAGTCGAGGCGGTGCCAGACGCGACCACGCTGCTGAAGTTTCGCCGCCTGCTCGTCGAGCATGAACTGACGCGAAAGCCGACGGCTTCGGGAAGAGTTTGCCAAGTTGCAGGTCGAGGTCAATGAAGAGAAGAGTCGCACGGTGGATTTGGACTGCGGTGAGAGCTTTGGCTTTCTGGGATTCGACTTCCGTCGATTGCGCAGCATAAAGAGACAGGTGTGGCGAGCGCACTATACGCCCAAGTTGAAGAAACGCACGGCGTTGCTGCGCAAACTCAAGGAGGTGTTCAGGCGATACCAGTCGCAGCCGGTGGATCGGGTGGTGCAACTGATAAATCCGGTGCTACGTGGCTGGGTGAACTACTTCGCGGTCGGACACTCCAGTGAGTGCTTCAGCTTCATCCAGGACTGGGTGGAAAAGAAGGTCAGGCGCCATCTGGAGCGCTCCCGGAATCGTCGGGGCTTCGGCTGGAAGACGTGGAGTAGGCGGTGGCTCTATGACGAACTGAAGCTGTTCAACGGCTATCGGGTTCGTCGTCGACCATCGACGAAAGCGGCCCCGGCATGATAGGTCCCATATACCTTGACATGAAGCAAACAGGAAAGCGTAGTGCGGGAAAACCGCATGCTGCGTTTGACGTGGCGGGAGTTGGAAACGTGACTATGGTCGCCGGATTGCGGGCCATCGCGAAAGCGGTGGAATCACCACCGGCACCTGAAGGTGCGCGCGCCAGTTCTCGACCCTACCTTAGGGGGCAGTGGCGCAGAAATGCGCCGCTGCTACCCGACGTCGGCGTGGATGCGGCCTCTGGGCTGGTGCATAGCGTGGTGGGCACAGCGGCCAAGAGTCGGACGTGTCGCAGGCCCATGCCTTGCTGCATGGCCACGAGGAGCATGCGTTTGGCGACGCGGGCTACACGGGCGTGGACAAGCGCGAGGAGATGCAAGGCAAGACCGTGAAGTGGCAGGTGGCCGTCAAGCGCGGCAAGATCAAGGCGATGTGTGACGGAGCCGTCAAGGACTTGCTGATCGCCGTCGAGCGGGTCAAGGCACAGATTCGGTCGCGGGTTGAGCATCCGTTCCACGTTATCAAGAATCTGTTTGGTCATCGCAAGGTTCGCTACAAGGGCCTGTTCAAGAACACGGCGCAGTTGTTCAGCCTGTTTGGTTTGGCGAATCTGGTGTTCGCCAGGAGGCTGTTGTTGTCCTTAGAGGGGAGCAATCCGTCCTGAGCGCGCAAAAGCGCGACCAGGAAAGGTGCGAAACGCGAGAAAGACGGCTTGAATCGGCCCATCTCTCCCGGATTGCGAAAGCTGAAGTCCTTGGCTTGTGCAACATCAAGCGCAAACCTCATTGATCAGCAATTCCTTAGTGACAACGGTGCCGCTCATTATCGTCACAGCAGCAAATTCGCCAATAAAGGACCTGCGCCAACTAGTCTCGATGGCAAAGGCTAGGCCAGGGCAGATCACCTTTGGATGCGCCGGCAATGGTTCGGGCAGCCATCTGGCCGGGGAACTCCTTAGTACCATGGCTGGCGTCAAGATGAACCACGTTCCCTATAAGGGAGACGCGCCTTCGCTCACAGACGTGCTCGGTCAGCAGATCAATGTTGCCCTTCCCACCTCGCTCGCGGGAATGCCGCAAGTCAAGAGTGGAAAGCTCAGGGCGCTCGCGGTCACGAGCAAGACTCGATTACCGTCACTGCCCGATGTGCCCACGGTAGATGAAGCGCTCGGGATAAGCGGATACGAAGCCGTTTCCTGGGGCGGGTTCATGGTCCCGAGCGGGACATCACAGGCCATCATTGCTAAGATGAACAGCGAGTTCAACAAAGCCCTTCAGGATCCGGAGGTCCGCGACAAGCTGATGGCTCAAGGAGCGCAGATCGCAGGCGGCACGCCTGAGGCGTTCAATGCGTTGCTTCGCGCCGAAGTTTCGAAGTGGAAGCGAGTGGCAGATTCAGCAAAGGTCCGGCTCGACTAGCCTCACCAGGGATGTCGATCCGTCTTCGGGAACCCTCCAACGACGGGAACTGACCTTGCCCCTGTTCCACGAATCCCATAACCGAGGGAATTAGGCAGCCCGGTGTTGCTGAGCTGCGGACCAGTTTTTCTCGAACGTCATGGGGCTGACGTAGCCCAGCGTCGAGTGGAGTCGGCTGGCATTATAAAAGCCAAGCCAGTCAATTACCTCGTCCATTGCGGCGCGGCGGGTAGCGAACTGGCGACCGTGCAGGCGAGCGACCTTCAACGACCCCCACAGACTCTCAGTCGGCGCGTTGTCCCAGCAATCGCCCCTGCGGCTCATTGACGAGCGCATGCCATACGCCTTCAGGGCGTCTTGAAACAGATGGCTGCAATACTGGCTTCCCCGGTCGGTGTGCACAATCACACCGGCTTCCGGGCGGCGCCGGAACCAGGCCATGCGCAGCGCGTCCGTGACCAATTCGGCCTTCATGTGTGGTTGCATCGACCAGCCAACCACCTGCCGGCTGAACAGGTCGATGATGACCACCAGGTAGAGCCAGCCTTCGGCGGTCGCCACATAGGTTATGTCGCTCGTCCAGACTTGATTGGGTGCTGCTGGGCTAAAGTCGCGTTGCAGCAGATTGGGGGCCACCGGCAAATCGTGGTTCGAGTTGGTTGTCGCGATGTACTTGCGCTTGTGGCGGGCACGGATGCCGTGCAGCGCCATCAGCTTGCGAACACGCTCCTTGCCCACCCGCACCCCACGCGCCAGCAGTTCCTTCCACATGCGCGGCCAGCCGTACTCCCCCTTGACCCCGGCGTGAATCGCCTTGATGTGGGCCAACAAGGCATCGTCACTGAGTCGGCCTCTATCTGGCCTGTCGGTGCTTACTGTGCGTTGCTTGCGCTGGTGATAGCCGCTGGGGCTGACCCCTAACAGCTCACACAGGACCGAGACCGGCCAGTAACGTCGGTTTCGCTCGATGAACGCATACCTCACACCGACTCCTTCGCAAAGTATGCTGCGGCTTTTTTTAAAATATCGCGCTCCATCTTCAAGCGCGCCACCTCCGCCCGAAGCCGGGCCAGCTCCATCTGCTCCGGGCTGACCGGCTTCATACCCGCACCAGTCAGCTTGCCTTCCCGCTCCGCCTTGACCCAGTTATGCAGCGTCTGCGCTCTGATGCCCAGGGTCGCGCTAACCACTGCCATGCTCTGCCCGCTCTTCACCAGCCGTACCGCTTCCAGCTTGAATTCCAGCGTGTACTGCGCCCGCTTTGTCTTGCTTGTCATCACATCTCTCCTTGCTTCAGTTTAACCTCAGCAAGGGATTCGTTTTGCGGGGGCAAGCTCAAACTGCTTTCGACTACCAATCGTTACAATGGATGGCAGACGGCCGTCATTCCGGCTGAAGATAACATCTGACCCGATATGGTGAATGTCAAGCAAGTCGCCCTCCTCGCCGGCGTTTCCTCGGCAACAGTCTCCCGTGCACTGACATCGCCGGATAGGCTGCGACCTGACACGCTGGAGCGAGTGCAGAACGCTATTGCAAGCCTCAACTACGTTCCCTTCTCGGCGGCTCGCGAACTACGTCAGGGGCGCACGCGATCGGTGGGCATAATTGCGCCGACACTGATGAATGAACTTTACGCCAAAGCAGTAGATACCTTGGAGGCCCAGCTCGACCGGCTTGGATATACCGTTCTGTTGACTTGCCATCGGGACGACAGTGAGACCGAATTGCGCTGCGCCCGCGCCCTATTGGAGCGTAGAGTGGACGGGATCGCAATAATCGGTTCACAACATCATCCCGAAGTCTTCTCGCTGATACACAAGCACGCTATCCCGTATGTACTAATGTGGGCCGTGGACCGCGAAGGGATGCATCCGACGGTGGGGTATGACAACCGCTTGGCTATGCGCAGGCTAACCACCTACTTAGTCAAACAAGGACACCGGCAGTTTGCAGTGCTCCCAGGTCCTCTCGAAACTCAGTTTCTATCGTCTCAACGGCTTCTGGGGATCCGAGACGTCCTCAGCGAGAACGACATTTCCTTACCCGATAACCGCATTTTTCCGACCCCTTACGATGCATCTGCTGTGCGACAAGCGGTGCGCGTCTGCCTGCAGCGCAAGGACTTGCTGTTGCATCGGGAACAGCCGACCGCCCTGATATGCATCAATGACTTCATTGCTGTGGCGGCGATCGCGGAGTGCCGCACATTGGGACTTTCGGTTCCGAGCGACATCTCTGTCACAGGCTTCGGCGACTGGCAGATGGCGGAACTGGTAACACCCGCGCTAACGACAGTGCACTCGAATCCCGTTCTGATTGGCGAGCTTACTTCGCGCAACTTGATTGAGCAGATCGAAGGAGGAGCCAAAAACATCCAGACCGAGTTCGAGCCTGACCTAGTAATTCGCGAAAGTACTGCGCCACCTCGACAATAAATGGCGGCCTCAAATCAAAAGTGCAACACCTTGCCATCATGCATTACTGTCCTGATCGTCCCAAGGCTTCCCATAGCCGCATGATTTCGCGAGCCTTGGTCTGACGGTCGATGACGTTGAACGGTCTTCCATCGAGGCCCATCGCCTCACGAGGGAATTCCGCACATCCTGCTGGTGCAAGTTGGACGATCGAGATGCCCTTTCAAAACGGCATAAAGCTGCCTTGCGGCAGCGACGCATTCTTGTGGCGTTGTTGCTTGTGACACGACCCCGGTCCCCTTTGATGCAGTGGGTAGGATTTTATCGCGCGAGACCTATGTGCCACACGAGCAAATGGGGCACGAAGCAACTGTAGGCGCAGGCAGGACATGGTTCCAGATGGATCGCGGCGATCCAATCGGGTTACATGGCGGTTACATAGACCGCAAAATGCACAAGGGTTTACAGGAAAACCCCTGTAAACCCTTGATTTTATTGGTGCGGCTGCAGGGCTCGAACGCGCCGCCCGATTTCCCGACACAGCGCAGGCAGCGCCACTATGGATTCAAAGATCCATCGCGCAGGCAGCCCAATGAGGCCCGCCACATCAGCTCGATTCGGTCTGTGCAACTTGCGCAATTTGCTCCTTCAGCCATTGCAGACCAGACATGTGTTGTTGTTGACGGTGCCATATCAAGCTGACCTGCACCGCAGGCGTTTCGAAAGGAAGCTCCGCGAGCTGCAAGCCATAGTTGTGCACGAAATGCCTGGCCAAGTGCCAGGGCACGGTACCCAGCAAATCGGTGCTGGCGACGATGGCTGGAATGGTCAGGTAGTGCGGAACTTGCAACTGCACATGGCGCTGCACTTTGGCCGAGCCCAGGACGATCTCGAGCGGACTGCCGCGGCCGGCTCGCGGCAAGAGCGAGACGTGCTGTGCGGCCAGATACGCCGTCTTGTCGAGGCCTTCCCTGAATGCAGGGTGGCCCGGTCGGCCGATAACTGCGAGGCGCTCTTCGTGAATCGGTTGGTAGAGCAAATCGGCGTCGTCGAAGTACAGGTAATCAATCGCCAAGTCCAGATCTCCGCTGGCCAGTCGCTGCGGGATCAGGGCACCTTCGTCCGACAGTACCTGCAGCTTCACCTGCGGCGCCAGCGCCATCAGCCGGGTCATCAGGCTCGGTAACAGCCGTAGCTGCCCATAGTCATTCATCGACAGTCGGAAGGTTCGCTCCGTGTCCGGCTGAAAACTCTCTTGAACGGCAAGCCCTGCCTGCAGCAAGCGCAGGGCTTGCCGTACCGGCACGTGCAGCGTCATCGCCCCGGCAGTGGGCTCGAGTCCCTTAGCGGTACGGCGGAAAAGAGGTTGCCCCAGTTGCTCGCGCAGACGACTGAGCGCATTGCTCACCGCCGGCTGGCTCTTGTGCAGTCGCTCGGCCGCGCGTGACAGGTTGCGCTCCTGCATCAGCATGTCGAACACGAAGAGGAGATTGAGATCAATCTGCTGCAAATTCTGATTCATCAATAATTCTCATCATCAATATCCATTGGAATGAAAATGATCGCACCAATAGACTACAACACCAAGCGACCTACTGGCGCCAGACGTCAGAAAGGTCCGCGGGGGCTTGGCGGAACTGGCCACGTATCGCGAGCCCGACAGCGCAACAGTCTTTGAGAGCCGATCATGTCTTTTGATACCCAAACCTTCCGGAAGAAATACCGGGCGAACATTTCGCCTTACTACAACCCCTGGCTGCATGCTGGCTTCGTTCTTGTTTTCGGCGTGACCTTGATCCTCTTCTTGCTGAACAAGTTGGACCACGTCAGCGCGGTGGAGTGGCTAACTGTGCCGGCCACCTTAATTTTCTACAGCAGTGGCGAGTACCGCACCCATAAGGGTCTCGGGCACAACAAGAAGCGATTCGCGAAGGCGTTCTACCAGCGCCACACGGGCGACCATCATAGTTTTTTCGCAGATGACCAGATGCGCTACGAGTTCGCCAAGGACTGGCGGGTGATTCTGTTCCCGGCATGGCTGATCGTTGTCTACAGCATTGGCGCGCTGCTCGCTTGGTCGATCATCGGCCTGGTCAATGCGAACGTCGCTGCGCTGTTTGCCGCCACGCTACTGGGCGGCTATCTCAGCTACGAGATCTTTCATGCCTGCGAGCACCTCCCGCCGCAGAATCCGATCTGTCGCCTGCCGTGGATTCGCCACATGCGGCGGTTGCATGAGTTGCATCACCGCCGTGACCTGATGCAGACCAAGAACTTCGCCGTAGTGTTTCCACTGTGGGACTGGATCTATGGAACCCTTCATTGGGAGCCCGAAGAAGCAAGCGAGAGCCTGGTCCCCACCGTCAAGATGCAGCATTCCATTGATATCGCCCGGACGCCAAGCCAGGTACTGGCCTACGTGAGTACTCCGCTTCGTTGGCACGAGTGGCATCCTTACCACGTAGCGATCACCGGGCAGGGAGGGTCGCTGCCGGTTGGGAGCCACTTTGCGTACGTCGGCGGCCGTGCAGGCAAGTTGCAGTGGGAAGTCGTGGAAAGTCTTCCGGATCGGCTCTGGCGAACCCGGGCCCGTGGCAACCGGGGTCTTGAGATGTTCGTCACGTATGAGTGCATCGGCACAGCCACTGGCACGCGCTTCGTGCGGACGCTGGAGTATCGGTTTTCCAGTGTGGTGGCCCGCATGGCTGATCGGCTGGTTTTGCGTAAGCGAATTGAGCGCGACTCTGTTGCCTTGCTTCACAAGCTGCGCAGCGTCTCCGAGAGTGTTCTTCCCGCGGCAGAAACGGATTGTGCTTCCAAACAGGCGACATGAAGGGCATGGGGGCATGCAGGCTCCACCGCGCGTGTCAGGCTGCAATGGAGCAATGGCCAGACGGAGGGTCATGTCAACAGGCTCAAGCTCCTCAAGCGCCAAATGTATGGCCGCGCCAATATCGAGCTTCTGCGGCTGCGGGTTGTTACGTCCCGCGCAATCTGAGGTTTGGGGAGGGCCGTTTATCCCGCGAACGGCTGGGGCGATTTTCTGAACATCTCCGCAATCAGCGCGAGACGCAACGGACATAAGGAAGGCCAGTACTGCTCTGATATCGTGCGATGTTTTCCAGGCGCCACACGACAACCAGAACAGACTGGCCTATGCATCGCATTGTATTTGCGTTTCTCACGCTCGAACAACATCTTCTCGCTATCCGTTGGAGAGCGTGCAAAGGTTGGGGAGGACACCAAGAAAGTGCCGCTTAGGCACCGCGCCGGTTGTATGTGAACTAGGCTGATCGGTATCGCAACGGTGGGAGCAAGCCATGCGGTTGATCATCGAAGCCAGGTTGGCGGACGAGGGCAGCGATATTGGCCATGCCGGTGAGGGCGTTTTGGCAGTGATCGAGCGCCGTGACGGTAGTCTTGCGGATCTGGGCCTGACCCTCGCGGAGGGCCGCTCGCTGTTGGCCAAGGTTCAGACCGAGCTGGTTTCGAAACAAGTCGCGGGATGGCTTTCGGGCCAGACTCATTGCAGGAGTTGCGGGGCGGCTTTGAGCCACAAGGACCAGCGCTCGACGGTGGTGCGCACGGTGTATGGCAAGGTGATGGTGAACAGTCCGAGGCTGTGGTCGTGTGCTTGCCAACGGACTGTGCCGACGCCACGATCCGTGATCCATCCCTTGTCTAAAGCGCTGACTAATCGCGCCACGCCAGAGCTGGAATACCTCCAGGCGAAGTGGGCAAGCCATCTGCCATATCGGCAGGCCACGGCGATGCTGAAGGAAATACTGCCTCTGGACAAGGGCATTTCGTTCAGCGGCACTCGAAATCGGATTCGTGCTATCGGAAAGCAACTCGACGCTGACATCGAGCGTGATATTGCGAAGCTGCCCCCTTTCGACGGAGGCGTCCAGGTTCGCGAATCCAGCCATGTCGCGACCGTGAGCGTTGACTCGGCGTGGTTGCGGCATTGCGACTCGGTGAGGGGCCTTGGCCGACATGTCAACCTCATCGCTGGACGAGCGACGTTCACCGACAGGCCGCCAAAGTTCTATGCCTATGTGCACCGGGAAGTTACCTCGGCAGTAGCGCGGCTGGATCAATTTCTCACTCGAAACGGTGTGGCGACCGACGAGCGCGTTACCGTGATCAGCGACGACGCCGGTGAATTTGAGAAGACCATCCGGGGCAGTCAGCTCGCACGCGGCAGGATTCTCGATTGGTTCCACATCGCTATGAAGTTCAAAGTAAGCGGTCTTTTAAGGGCGCCCCTTGCGGCCGCCGGCGGTATCCGCTAGACGGTTGAGGGCTTGAGCCTCCAGGGCAGCAGAGCCTCGTAGTCGTCGGCGGTCTGTGCGTGTGGCAACGCCTTGAACAAGGCAACGAGATACTGATACGGATCGACGTCGTTGGCCTTGCAGGTTTCCACCAGCGAGTAAAGACTTGCGCTAGCGTTGGCACCGGCCACGGTGTCGCAGAAGAGGAAGTTTCTCCGTCCGATCACGAATGGCCTAATCGCGTTCTCGCAGGGATTGTTCGAGATCGGCCAGGTTCCGTTCTCGATGTAGCGCACGAGCTTTGGCCACTGCCCATGCAGGTAGTGCAGCGCCTTGCCGAACAGGCTTTGCGGCAGCACGGTATGCAGATGTTGCAGCAGCATCGTTTCGATCTCGGCCAGCAGCGGCTGGCTTTGTTCGGCGCGAACCTGCTGCCGTTGTTCCGGCTTCATCTTGAGCGTGTGGCTTTCGATGGCAAACAGCTTGCCGATGCGCTGCAGGAATCCGGTGACCGGGTGGTCGGGGCGTTTGTCCTTGGGCAAGGCTTGCTCCGCCTCGACCAGGTAGCGGCGCGCGTGTGCCCAGCATCCGAGATGCACCAACTGATAGGTGTTTGCGACGTCGTCGTATGGTGCATAGCCGTCGGTCATCAACACCGCCCCAGGCTTGATGCCGGCATAGAGAGCCGTAGCCTGCTTTGTCTCGCGTGTCGGGCTATAGGCAAACAACCGTACCGGCGGCCCTGTGCCATTCATCTGCGCCCATAGGAAGCTCTTTCTCTGGGCAGGCCTGCCGGGCTCCTTGAGCACCTGTACCGTTGTCTCGTCACCGTACACGACGTCTGCTTCCAGCAGATGGTCACGCAGCAGGTTGATGATTGGCTGCACCGCCTGGCCTACTCGCACTATGCTTGCGGCCAGGGTGCCGCGAGAGAGGTCCCCGCCGAAGCGATGCAGCAGCGCTGCCTGGCGGTACAGCGGCAGGCCATCCTGATACTTCGAGGTGATGCACCAGGCCAGCGCCGATTCGGTAAGGAGTCCCTTGGGAATAATGCGCGCCGGTGCCGGCGTCGTCTTGATGCCGCCGTCGCAGCATGGGCAGGCGTACTTGACCCGCTGGTGCTGGATCACGCGGACCTGCTGCGGCACGATGTCGAGCTGTTCGCTGACCTCGACGCCAATCTCGACCAGAGCCTGGCCATCGAGGGGGCAGACGCGTTCCGATTCGGGTAGTTCGTGACGAACCTCGACACGGGGCAGCGCCGGGTCGAGCGGCTTGCGGCCGCGCTTCTTGCGTTTGTGTCCGGCCACTTCGGTCTCGGGCGTACCTTCTTCTTCCTGCGCCGGCTGCGCGGCCGCCGTCGCCAAGGCCTCGGCCTCATTGAGGAACAAGTCCTTCTGCTCCGAGCCTCGCGCCTCGCTCTTTGCGGCGAACAGCTTACGCTGAAACGCCTTGAGCTGTTCCAAGAGCAGGTCTCGCTGGACCGTCATCACACGCAGTTCGCCCTTGATTGCCTCGCGTTCCGCGAGTATTGCCTTGAGCTCGCGCTCGGCGTCTCGCAACAGTTGCAGCTCGGCGGCGGTAACGGTGACGGGCGTGGATGGCATGGCGGGTTAGACCGCTGCCGCCAAACAGCGTTCACGCAGCGCGATGGTATTCTCGGTGCGGGTGCCGGCGCATCGCCTCGATGTCGATTCCCTCGAGCAGCCAGTGCAACTGTTCGACCGTCAGCGTAGCCACAGCCGCCTCGCGTGGCCAGGCAAACCGGTCCGCCTCCAATCGCTTCAACAATAGCCAGAAGCCGTTGCGATCCCACCCGAGAATCTTGATGCGATCGGCCCGCTGGTTACGGAACACAAATACAGCCGATGCAAACGGATCCAGCCCGAGCGTCTGCTCGACCAGCAGTGCCAGGCCGTTGATGTTCTTACGGAAGTCCACTGCGTCGCGATGCAGATACACCCGCAGCTCAGCGTCGAGCCGAAACATCAACGGTCTCCACTCAGTGCTTCGATCATTGCCTTTACGAGCCCAACGTCTCGCTCGCTGCATTCGAGCTCAAGTGATACACCGTTGGGCAGCTTTGCGCTCAAGAGCGCCAGCGGTTGCGCTTGCCGCGGTGGCGGATCGCCAGTCGCTGATGCCGCTTCGTGACGCGGCACCGCAACCTTTGCAAGTGTCTCGATTGGCCGCGAATCCTGAACCTCCTGGACAACCGGCACGAATGCCGGCAACGCACCTCGCGCCTGCACTGAATCTCGGTAGTCCCGAATCCATTTGCGCAACTGGTTAGCGTTGATACCGGCCTTGAGCGCCGTGCCCGAGACCGATGCTCCCGATTGAAGACAGAACTCAATCAGACGCCGCTTGGCCGCTGGCTCGTAGTCGCGCTTCCCATTGGAGCGGACTCGCACCGCCTGCAGCGGAAATAGGTCAATCTCGTCTTGGATCATGTTTGCGTCCGCAAAGTCTTTGCGGACGCTAGCCTGCCAACGTTCAGCCTTCAATACCAGACGTCGTCAATTGAGCGCTTACAGTTCAAAGCGGCGCAGCGTTCCGTGTTCGGCAGTAAGGTTATCGATTCACTGGAACGAGAGTCGATAGAGACCGAAATCACGCACGCCAAGTGGCTCGCGTGGCATGGCAAGGGCCGCAAAGCGTTGGAGCGCATCAAGGCATTGGACGCGCAGCTCCTGACCAGAGCGGGGTATGAATTCAGTACGCTGTGGTGGAATCTAGATAAGGTCTGCGGGTACCTGCGGAGCAACGCGTCTACGTTGGTCAACTATGGCGCCCGGCATCGAAAGGGCTTGCCCATCGTAAGCGCCAGTTTCGGCACACCTTGAGTGCGACGAGCGTATTCAGGCAGGATGCGGCGGGGCGGCTTTCGGCGGGGCGAAGCTGAACGGCAACAGGTCGCTGATGTCGGCGTCTGGCGTTCGCTGTGGCAACTCTGTGAGCACGTGGAGCAGATAGGCATATGGCTCGACGTCACAGGCCCGGCACGTCAGCATCAGGCTATAGATCATGGCGCTTGCCTTGGCGCCGGCCACGGTGTCTGCGAAGAGCCATGCCTTTCGATTATGGAAGCCCTTCCATAATCGAAATTATCGTAAGTTCGCAATTATGGAAGCTTCGCGGGAGCTATATCGAACGAACACGCGTCGATCCATGCCGCGGCCCTGCATTTGCTGGGCTACGGCATCGATGCGGATGCATGTCCCGCCGCGCGTCAGCTATCGACTGCCGATAACTAAAGCGCCTGTGCGTCGGGACGGCGACAACTTCCAGGCCCGGATTTTCTGGCGCAAGGCCGTTTGCCTGCTTGACCCTAACAGCCCCGTCATTCGCGTGGGTTTCGAATCCGGTCCCAAAGGCTTCGACGACGTATGGGTGGAATATGACCCCAGCCGTGCACCAAATGACCCAGAAGGAAAACCAATCCTGCGGGAGTACACGCAATGCAAGTGGCACGTTTCGGTAAGCGACTTCGGACATAGCGACCTCATAGATCCCGAGTGGATCAACGCCAATCGTTTTTCCTTTCTTCAGCGGGCCCGAAATGCTCAGCACGCCCACGCGAAAGACGGGATCGGGGTCCGATTCAAATTGCTAACCAACTGGCGGATCGCGCAGACCGACCCGCTCCGACCCCTTATCCATCAGCGTCACAAAGCCATTCGCCTGGAGCAGTTGTTTGGCACGAAGACCGATGCGTCGGCGACAGGCCGGATCCGGAAACTGTGGCGGGAACATCTGGGCATCGACGATGCCGAATTGCGTCTACTGGCCCGCACGCTTTCGCTCGACACCGACTCCACATCGCTGGATGACCTCCGCGAACTGTTGGACATGCACTTCGAGAACCGGGGACTGCTTCGCATACCGCTGAACGAGAGTAGCTTCCGGTATGACGACATCGTCTTCCAATGGCTCGCCCAGGGTCGCCTCGAGTTCACGCGGGACACCTTTCGGGACGCCTGCCAGCGCGAGAATCTGTTTGCGAAAAGGAACTCTCCAAGGACACTAGTGGGTGTCAAGTCGTTCGAGCACGCGTTCGACCGACTAGAGGAACGATGCAGCACCGTCCTGGACTTGATACCGTATTTCAACGATCGGGCCATTCGCGACCAGCAAGATTGGACCGGCAACCTGTACCCCGCGCTCAAGCGCTTTCTCATTGACGCGGCGCGCGAACCGCAACCGTTACTCCTGGCGCTAGACGCCCACTTGACGCTGGCGTTTGCCGCTGGGTCCGTCGTCAACATCAAGTCTGGACGGCACGTGGAAATCGAGCAGCGTACGATCGACCGGCAAAGCTGGAGCGCGACGGACACTTTCACCAATCCAGACTGGCCGACGTGGAACTTTGAAGTGGAAGACTTGACGTCAGAGTGTGCATAAGCAGCTTTCGTGATGCCGAAAGCGTGGGGATTTGAGCAAGAACGGTGATGGACGCTGGAGGGGTTCCCTCAGGGAGCGTGCATGCACGCGCCTGAGGGAAGATGTCGCCTTTATTGTGTCGAGCAATGAAGGAGACCTCAGCAGTGTGCCATGCCTTGCTACAAACGCCAGCGTTTTTTGCCCTGTTGCGCCGGATCGACGAAGACTTGATGAAGGTGGCGCGAGACAGGGGCTGCTGCCATTGCGGCTCTGTGCTGCACAGTGCCAACTATCCGCGTAAGCCGCGCGGATGCCCACCGGCAGCACACCCGGACTGCAATACGCGCCTGAGCCTGTGCTGTGCCGGATGCCGCAAACGCATGACGCCCGATTCGGTGCGCTTTCTCGGCCGGCGTGTCTGGCTGGCCATTGTCCTGGTACTGCGATCGAGCCGTGCCACTGGCGCCTGCCTGGACGGCCTGCCGGCGATCAGTTGGGCCACGCTCAAGCGCTGGCGTCAGTGGTGGACCGAGACCTTCCCCAAGACCCCCGTCGGTCGGTGGCTGCGTGGCCTCATCCCGCCAACGCCCGAGCCGTTCATCTATCCCGACTGCCTGCTGCAATCGGTCGAGCACGACAGCGAAGACGAGCGTCTGGCCGCGGTGTTGCTTCTGCTGCTGGGCCCGGCCTGACCACGCTGGCTGAGGGATGCGCCAGATAGGGGAATCTCCCGCAGAACATGTCGATGGCGGGTCACCCGCACTGCCCGTAGCCTGCTCCCGTTATCCCCCCAACGGAGAGTCATGTCACTATCGATTGATCATCGCAACCGATGGGCGCGCTTGCGCTTCTCGGTCATTGGCCCTTTGCTGGCTTCGCCGCCTGCCAAAGGAGAATTGCAGCAAGCGTTCCAGGCACTGGCCGCCAAGGTCTGGCGGCACCCCATCACCGGCGCCGACGTTCAGTTCGGCGCGTCTTCCATCGAACGCTGGTATTACCGGGCCCGTCACGTCCAGGATCCGGTCGATCAACTCAAGAACCGACTGCGCGACGATTGCGGCCACTTCGTCAGTCTGAGCCCAGCCATCATCGAAGCGCTGGTCGAGCAGTACCGTCAGCACCCCGGCTGGACCATGCAGTTGCATTACGACAACCTGCGCGTCGCGACCAAGGATGGCCCGGACACGCTGCCGTCCTACACCACGGTGTGCCGGTATCTGAAGGCGCAGGGTCTGGTGCGCAAGCCAACCCCGCGCTCGAGCACGGATGGGGCCATCGCTGCTGCGGCTCGCCGCGAGGCACGCGAGGTGCGTAGCTACGAGGTCGACCACGTGGCCGCGCTCTGGCACCTGGACTTCCACCATGGTTCGCGCAAGGTGCTCACCCCCGATGGGCAGTGGCACAAGCCGCTGCTGCTCTGCATTATGGACGACCATTCGCGGCTGGTCTGCCACCTGCAGTGGTTCCTCGACGAGACCACTGCCTCGCTGGTGCACGGCGTCTCGCAGGCGATCATGAAGCGAGGGCTGCCGCGGGCCATCATGACCGATAACGGCGCAGCCATGATGGCCGACGAGTTCGTCGAGGGGCTGGCCAGTCTGGGCATCCTGCACCAGACTACCTTGCCCTACAGCCCATACCAGAATGCCAAGCAGGAACGCTTCTGGGGACAGCTCGAGTCCCGGCTGATGGCCATGCTCGAAGGTGAGTCGCACCTCACCCTGGAGCAATTGAACCTCGCCACGCAGGCCTGGGTCGAGCAGGAATACCACCACAAGGAACACGCCGAACTCGAGGCGACGCCTCTGCAGCGCTACCTGTCCTGTGCCGACGTCTCGCGCCCCAGTCCCGAGGCGCTGGCCTTGCGCCGGGCCTTCCGTATCCGCCAGCATCGCCGCCAGCGCAGAACCGACGGCACCTTCACGTTGGACGGCGTGCGCTTCGAGATCCCCGGCGCTTACCGCCACCTCGAGCAAGTCTGCCTGAGCTACGCGCGCTGGGATCTCTCCCAAGTCGACCTGATCGATGCGCGCATCGGCGCGATCCTGGCCGCCGTGTTCCCGCTGGACAAGTCTGCCAATGCCGACGCACGGCGCGCGCATCTCACGGCCAAGGGTGCCTCGCCTGCTAACGAGGAACCCGCGCAGGCTGGCACTGCGCCGCTGCTGCGTCAGTTGCTCGCCGAACACGCCGCCACCGGCCTGCCGCCGGCCTATCTCCCACCCGCACCCACCAAGCTATGAATCAACCCAACCTGCTGGCCTTGTACGGTCTGAAGTTCAACCCCTTCGCCCAGGACATCCCCGTCGAGGCCGTGTTCGTGCCACCCAAGCTCGATCACTTCTGCTGGCGCATTGAGAACGGTATGGCCCGCGAAGGCGGCTTCGCCATGGTGCATGGCGACCCCGGTTGCGGCAAGAGCGTCACGCTGCGCCTGCTCCATCAGCGCCTCATGCGCGTCCCCGATCTGATGGTCGGCTCGATCGCTCACCCACAGAGCAATCTGGCGGACTTCTATCGCGAGCTCAGCGACATCTTTACCGTACCGCTCAAGCCCCACAATCGCTGGGGCGGCTTCAAGGCGCTGCGCGAGCGCTGGCTCACCCACATGGAGGCCAGCCGCCGCCGCTGCGTGCTGCTCATCGATGAAGCCCAGGAGATGGCGGTGCCAGCCCTCTCGGAACTGCGCCTGCTCGCACAGGCACGCTTCGACTCGCAATTGCTGCTGTGCGTGGTGCTTGCCGGCGACGCTCGCCTGCCGGAGAAGTTCAGCCGCGAGGACCTGATCCCGCTGGGCAGCCGCATCCGCTGCCGTCTGGCGCTGGAGAGTGCGAGCATCGACGAGCTGCAGGCCTGCCTGGACCACTTGCTGGCCGCCGCCGGCAACGCCACCCTGATGACCATGCCATTGCGCCAGACCCTGTGTGAGCACGCCGCCGGCAATTACCGCATCCTGATGAACCTGGCGGGCGAGCTTCTGGCCCAGGCCGCGCAGCGGGAGCTACCGCAGATCGACGAGAAGCTCTATCTGGAAACCTACAGCGCAACCCTGAACCGCCGCGCCAGGCGGTGAGTGGCGCCGTTGGCCATCGCCGCCACGTCCATCAACACAACGACGACATCACCATGACCTTCCACCAGCCATCCGGCATCGCCCAGGGGCTGCCCCTGCTCATTGATGCCAACTGGACGCCCGCGCAGGCCTGGGCTGTGATCGAATTGCTCGACGATCTGCGCGACCGTCTGCATGCTCACTATCAATTGGCCTTGGCCCAGTGGCTGGCCGAAGATCGGCAGGAGCATCCTGATGGCCTTGGCGATCTCGCAGATAACGACTTCTGATCCAGTAACAAGGGGCCCGCCGGGCCCCTTGTTACATCAGTGCCGCTGCTCCGCATCCGGTCCACCGCGATAGATCGCCACGTCCATCAGCGTTGCCCGACGGCACGCAACATTGGTGATGGACGGTGCCGCAGCCGACCATCAATTACCGTGCTCGCGCATCCATCGAATCTCGTGCTCACGCACAAGAGTCAGGAGAGATGGCCGTGGCTGTTGCGCTCACCCACGATATTCCCGACGCGGTGCGCGGCTATATTGCCACCGCCTTGCCTGGCGTCAGCAAGCTATTAGTCGCGAAACCGTCGTGCGGATCGGGAGCGCAGTCGGTCGCAAGCGGCAGGCACGCTTTCGAACTCGCCGAAGCCTTGGTTCAGCGCATCAATATGGAGCGGAAGGACGTGAAACCTCCAATGCATATTTTTATTGCGGCGCCCAACGCCTTTACGTTCTTCCTGGGCCAGCGTCAGCCGGGTATGGGACGAACAACCTTGTATGAGTATGACTTCGAGGGCGCGTTTGGCGGCGGCTATCAAGCCTCCCTGACGCTCCCGACCTAGCACGCGCGTCAGGCATTGCCGAATGACTGGGCCGATGTGGCTTTGGTGTGGGACATATCTGGCGAAAGTGATGGCAAAAAGCTACCGAACGGTGAGCCACGTCGATGGCTGGACTGGCCTCCCGCAATACGAGATTCGCGACAACAAGGTCTACCGGGCGGTGTCCCATGTTAGCGGTTGAACTGGCCTGCCTCAGTATGAGATCCGTGGCGATAAGGTGTACCGTACCGTGTCGCATGCAGACAGCTGGAGCGCAGTTCCTCAATATGAAATCCGAGGCAACAAGTTGTATCGCACGTGCTCCCATGCACAGGGTTGGACCGGCTCTGCACAATACGAATTACGCTAGCGCAACCAGCGCGTACGCGGAGTGGCTCACGTCGCATGTACCGTCAGCTTTCTTAGAATCACTCGTATTGGAGCGTGCGGCGGCGTTCCAGCCATTGAAAGCGCCGATCAATGTCCAACGTTGGGTCAGTTGCCGAGAGTTGATCGGGCACTCGGCCTACTGGTCGGTATGCCCTGGAGAAGCTGGCCCGCACAGAATCCATAACAGTTCGAGGCAAGACATCGCTGCCGATCGGGTGACATTCGCTACCTCCGGAACTAGTTTTCGTTCCAGCCTGCCTCCAACGAAAACAAAGTGATGGCGGATACCCGCCAAGGAAGCTCGAAACGCTGCAGCGGCACTGACGCAAAGCCCGGCGAGTTCATGAGAAACGGCCGGACGTCTAAACTGTGCTTCCTTCGGCCACACAGCCTCAAATATCGGCCCGTTGAAGGTCCGACCACGCCCTCTCGGGATCATAAGGGGCGTGCTGGCTTTCCCGCTTTCAAGGTGCTTTCGCTGCTGGCGAGTTGGCGCATGACTCCGACCACCACCGTGCGATGCCCGATTTCAGATTTCTTACGCAGAAATGCGGGGAAGATTCGGCAAAGGCCGAAACGGAGCCAAAGGCATTCCCACGGGCATCCGGAATACTACGACTCCCCGCTCGACAGTCTCCGAGTATTGATGGGCCATGACGACACCTTGTACCAGTTCGATCAGACGATCCCATTTCACAAATCCGGAGGTCGCTGCTTCTCGAATCGCACGATGCATTGTCGCATACGCCAATAGAATTCCTGCTCGGGTCGATGCTCTCGAGTTCTCGTCCCTGGAGAGAAACCATCCCAAATCTCTACTTGGCGACACCTGTTCTACTGCTGAATCAAGCGCGATAACACTATTGGCAGGTTGTTCCACAAAATAGCGTAGCAGCAGGTAGGCCTGTACTCGTGCATCCCCTGTGCTGACTTGTATTCCGTCGCCCTTCCTGAAGACGACAAATTGCTTCAGCGGAACCCTCCCGGAGCTCGCAATACCCGCAGCATAAGAACGCAGAAGCCGCAAAGTGCAGCAATAGACAACGCGTATAAGCTCGTCTTCGCGCCGTCTAATAGTAAACAAAGGCACGAATGACATATTTCCCGCCAAATGTCGTTGCCAGAACAGGGCTACGCCGTTGCATGATGGCCGTTCCAATATCTCCGGAGGCTTTGCCAGCGCACATGCAATCGCAAAGGCACATTCCGCATCCGCGGCCCATATTTCGACGTTGGAGTAGGCGATCCAACTGTCACCGCGAGCGGAGACATCCTCTACCCACTCATTCAACGTAGAGAATGCTTGTCGATATATTTTTACGTGGGTTCGATGTTCGTGGAGGTAGCTTTCGACAAAAACTCCTGGACTAAGGGGCGCCCCCGATAATGCACAGTGACATACCGGACAATGAAGCGCCTCTCTGAAGTTTTCCAAAATACCTATATCGGAGAGAAGGCTACTACACTTCATGCAACGATCATGTATATCAACATTGTGAATCGGGCATCGCGCTAACTTGCTACACTGAAACCAGATCGAGTGATATCCGGACTCCAAACAAACGGGACAAAATCTAAGGCGACTAGTAAAAATGGCGCCCAACAAATTTGAAACCCCCCCAGCCACCAGCGAACGCTCCTCTGGAAACCTAGTACTATTGAAGTTAACTCGCTCTATGACATGGCGGATTCGTTTCAGCTTGCCGAAAAAAGTCTGCGTGCGCGTGGGAAAATTCGGAGCATCGAGTAACCTCATTGCGGCTTGCATGCCAACTGCATTCAGCCAACACAACCGATGAAAATACCCGAATGAAGACTCATTTGGTATCGAATCTAATCCACCACCGCACCAGTGAGCGTCTTTCATGCCTAAGCTTGAGAGCAGTCTGGTCTATCCGTGGCATCCGGTTTTTCATCCCAGGCCGATTTAGCTGCAAACTTAGCGGCACTCTGCCAATCTTCCTTTGGAAACTCGAAGTTTGGGCAATCTTTATCCATACCCTTAAACGCTAAAAACCCAAGAGCATCGAAAATACGCCTCGAAAGCAATTTTCCATTTTGACTTGGTTCTGATATTTTATCGTCTCTTATAAGATGTACCTCCTTCATTGCCTGCCAAAATAAACTGGCTTGATTAGCTAGGCGAAAGCCAGAGGCATATCCGAGTGGAAAACAAAATTCTGTCCATGTTGGTCCAAAATCCGTCGGCCATCTTTTCACGTCGATCACCTCAAGCAGATCTTGCAGCTCTTCCAATCCATATCCGCTGAGTCTCAGCCGATGCCTAAAATACCGATCCAGGCAGCCTATTTGCTGCTCACTGGATAAGGTTCTGAATAATTCACGAATTTTTGGAGACTCGCCACAACAAATCACGACGAAATCAATCCTCACCTCTTCTAATTCATTATGCAGATCTTTGATAAAACCGAAATCTATAGGACGAAGGGCCTGCGCTTCGTCAACCAGCATCACAATTAGCTTCCAATTAGTCTCCAGTGCAGAAGCCACAATGTCATTAATCAATCTCCGACTTAATTCGTATGAATTTCCATCAAGAGCAGCATGATTAACCGTATAAAGCAAATCCCTCACAAATCCACCATGAGAAAATATTTCCCTATTTAAGCCTCTATAAGAGAGTACGTGAATTTCGCTGAGATCTCTTGGTAACCGCTCACGAAGGACATTCATCATGATGGTTTTTCCCTCGCCAGCGATCTCTTCTATGAAAAAACTTTGCCTGAGAAACAATAAAGTTCTGGCGTTGTCATAAAAATTCGATATCGGGAGTGTCCATAATGGTGATTCCGCTCTGCTCTTCTTGGATATAATCGGGTGCTGCAGCATTAATGCTCGAAGATGACCCTCATCCATTTCTTTCTCCACGATCGCACGCAATCATTTCTTATTCCCCGAATCCAGCTTGAATATTCCGCGCGGATTTATATTTGGAAGCAGATCGTTATCACTCCCAACATTATTATTGTGGTTATCTTCTTCGGCCGGCTTTAGGGATGCTGATTTCGAACCAGTAAAGCTATCCCGAGCTACTTTCGCTATCGCAAGCGCAGTTTTTTTTCCGATATTTTCGCCGCTATTTTCGCTCGTTACAAACTCATAATCTACTTTTCCGGATCTAGCATAAATATCGGGGCTCCGGCCTCGGGGCCGTCCCTTTGCTTTTGCGCCTACCAGTTCTCTGACCCGCAATGCACATCGCCAGTTTTCCCATTTTTCCTCACCGTATAGCTTGCCCAAATTCTCGCCAGTTTCCGCGTCACTTGCCCATGCCTCTCTCGCATCGAGACGATTGATGTAGACAAACACTTTTCTTCCTATCATAGAAAAATCAGAAGCGATACGAGGATTTGTATATCGGCAGTATGCCGTATTAATGTACGGCCTACGCGTATGGACGCCCCATTCTCCCCTAACCTCCACCTTTCGTCGGTGCATAAGGAGTCGATCATTTGAATTGATAGATCTTGGTAGAGGCTGTGGAACCCATAGAAGCTCATGCTTATCTACGAATCTTTGCAGAACATTAATTACAGTTGCACCATTAAGTCGATCACCGGTTGAGATAGTATTATGTTCACGGACAACGGCATTCAACATATCGACCACAAAATCAAGGTCGATTCCGTCATTTAAACCGAGCTGTTCGACATCGGGGGGCCGGCGAACATCGTCGGGGCCCGACGCGTATGTGGCCTTCAGGCGATGCTCTCCGCGTTCTTTTGAAACCCCAATGATCCTTTCGACTAACGACCTTCCCCACCAGGCACGTGGGGGGCCGAACTCAATGGCACAACCAAATACATCAATAACGTTATTTACAAAATCATTTGCAATATTGCACCAACCGTTATCCACCCTAAGCAAACTGAATGCTTGCCCTGCCAACTGCGGTATCAACGAGCATATCAAGGTGGGGCCGCGTGCAACAAAATCCATATTGGTGCTACGTACCTCAATGCGAACGTCACCAGAATTCCGTGCGTCTAACACGACAGGCACACTGCTCAACATCGTCTGCAACGCACAATCGGCGCTCGGGTTAACTTCCAGAGAGATATGTGCGCCCAAAATTGCGCTTGTTTTTACCTCGACCAGCAACCCTAGATACCAACGAGATATAGGTATCAAATGCCCTGTACCGTTGGGATCAATCACCCTAACATGAGTGGGAATATCAATAACTGTGTAATCAAGCTCTACGACTGCAAACGGGAGAAGTGGCGATATGAGAGCATTAGGACCCATACCATGTCCTAGATTGTTAGTCGCCTCAGCACCCATTCTGGCTTTTACCGCACGCTCTGATCTTTCATTCTTCAAAGAATGAAGGAAGCGCAAAAGGGATCGTCTACCCTTGTCTTCCGTCAGGAAGGGCCATTCATTCTCTCCAACCCCTTTTGTCCGTAATTCAGAAAGAAACTCGCCATGTATTTCAATATAAGGCTGCGGCCCTAACTGCGGCGAACGGCTATTTTTTGACTTCTTTTGTTTATCCGGCTGCAGAAAGAATTTTTGTATTAAATCTTTCTTGACATCAGGAAACTTTTCGAATAACTGCGCCAGCGCGCCAGCGTAACCACTAGAGCGTTGATCGGCCAATGGATGCTTCGCAATAATGGGTTTCGTTCTGAAGTAAGGCTTAATGCGAAAACTCGGAAGCAACGCATAAAATCCTACAATACACCCCTCCCCTGCTGATGCCACGCATCGTCGGAGCAAGCGCCTCACTTCGTTTGGCGAGAATTTTGTCTGTTCTTGAATCTCACCGTAGGGAATATCGGCAGCATATAACTCAACGGCAAGCTTTCGATTCAGAAACGTTCGACGAGTCGCATCGTCAAGAACGGTGATATCGGGATGGGGCCAGTCGACAAGCTCACCGTGATATTGTTGAATCAACGATCTCCGCGCGCCCCCGCCCATTATTCAACCCGTTCTAGAAGGGAACGTCGGTGAAATGCGCTAGTACGAAGTTCGGTTTTAAGTTTCCCGTTTGCCAAGTAGCGCGCCACACTAGCAAGTAAGTGTGCGGGATCACAATCTTCTAGTGCGAGAACCTCCTGGAGCGTGAAGCTACTTCTGGCGCTAATTAATCCTGGGAGGGCCCTGGGATTCGGGTCTATAGCTCCTCTAACGCGTGTTCGATAGGAACATAGCAACATCCAATTATGGGGCAGCCATTGCGCCATTCGGATTTCGCCTTCGGTCTTGGTTATCCTATTCTTGTGTCGCGTGGGTTCCCCGTTCCTAGAGTGATTGAAGTGCCAACACTCCGTCTTGCCAGACTGATATAAAACATCAACTGTTTGTTTGTATTTTTTTTCAGATTTTTCTTTTGGTGGCCTGGATGGAAGATACGACAGTATTTCAGGATTTCCTTCGGCTAGCAATAAATGCGAAAATGCAACCACGCCGAAAATGCCAAAGCGACGATCATTTTTTGGGGAATCAAAAAAATAGACCGACGCGTGGCCGCGATTTGGATTTCTAACAAATTCAGCCGGGCTCAATCTGTGCTGGTCTGCGGCGTGATACATGATGAGTCACAACGGCGAGTCTTGGAGAATATATGGTAGAAAATTTTGTGAGTAGATAACGGTATCAGTAACCCTATGAAACTGATTGCATAGTGCGCATAATTTTAATATTTTTTATTATCAGAAAATCGCAAAATTCGCATTTAAACCCAAGGACTTTCCCCAAAAAAATACTTTCGGTTGCGGGGACAATGTGTGGAGTGGAGCGGAATGAACTCCATGAACTGCAGGCGATTACTAGGAGCTCTGAGACAAGAGCGCAGAACCAAGGCTTTCGCCGTTTGCCTGCAAGCTCAAGGGAGGTAGGGGCGGGTAGGCGGCGCTCACACGCCAGCGGAGACATAGGCAGCATGACAACGGCTGCGGTCGCTCCCGAAAAAGACACACAATTACATCTTCGGCGTAGAACCGATAGAATATTTCATCCCCAAAAAAGACGAAAATATGTGTTGAATGCAGCGACAAAGTCTACGTAAGTAGATAATTCTTATCAGATTTTACCCCATCACTTTTCTCGTCGTCTGACTGCACTGTCCCCGAAAGAACAATGCATGTCCCGCTGGATCAAACGGCCGAGCGTGGATTCCCGATACTTGGGTGCCGTCGCGGCCGGCGTTGGCGCGCGCCGGGAAACGAACCTTTTCGCCCTGGCGTCCCAGCCGGGCGCGCAAAGTGTTCCTTCAGAGGTGTGCATGCTCGAACCACGCTCCGCTTTGTCTCCCTTGGCCGCCGTGCCGCCGCAACCCGCCCGCATCCCGTATTACTCCTGGGTCGTCTTTGCGCTGGGCTTTGGCCTGCTGCTTTCCGACTACATGTCGCGGCAGGTGCTCAACGCCGTTTTTCCGCTGCTGAAGCAGGAATGGGCGCTGACCGATACCGAACTCGGCGCGCTGGGTGGCATCGTGGCCCTGATGGTCGGCCTGCTGACCGTGCCGCTGTCCCTGCTGGCCGATCGCTGGGGCCGCGTCAAGAGTCTCACGCTGATGGCCGGCCTGTGGAGCCTGGCGACGCTGGGGTGCGCCGTCGCCAACAATTTTGGCGAAATGTTTATCGCCCGCCTGTGCGTGGGCGTGGGCGAAGCGGCTTACGGCAGCGTGGGCATTGCCATGGCGCTGTCGGTGTTTCCGCGCCGCCTGCGGTCCAGCCTCAGCGCGGCGTTCATTGCCGGCGGCCCGTTCGGGTCGGTGCTAGGCATGGCGCTGGGCGGTACGCTGTCGGCCCATTTCGGCTGGCGCTGGGCCTTTGCCGCCATGGCGATCTTCGGCCTGGCGCTGGTGCTGGTGTTCCGCGTCGTCGTCACGGAGCCGCGCCTTGCCGTGCAGCGGCGCCATATCGGCGAAGACAAGGGCGACGCCGCCGCGCCCCGGCGCCTGGCGTTGCGGCCGCTGGTCGCCGCCCTCTTCTCGGCGCCTTCCATCCTCTGTACCTATGTCGGCAGCGCACTGCAGTTGCTGGTGACGGGCGCCCTGCTCTCCTGGATGCCGAGCTTCCTGTCGCGCGGCTACGGCATGGCGACCGACCGCGCCGGGCTGGCCGCGGCCGGCTTTGTGCTGGCCGCCGGCGCCGGCATGGTGGCGTGCGGCGCGCTGACTGACTGGGTGGCCCGTCACGCGCCGTCGCGCAAGTGGTGGATGGCCATCGCCTACAGCAGCGTCAGTTGCGTGCTGCTGGTCATCGCCTTTCATCTGCCGATGGGCACCGCCCAGCTCGCGCTGATTTTCGCCGGGATGTTGCTGGTCGGTGGCACCGCCGGTCCGGCCAGCGCGGTGGTGGCCAACCTGACCCATCCGTCGATCCATGCCACGGCCTTTGCGACGCTGACGCTGGCCAACAATCTGCTGGGGCTGGCGCCGGGGCCGTTCGTGACCGGGCTGATTGCCGATCGCATCGGCCTGGCGGGGGCGCTGCAGATCGTGCCGCTGGCGGGGCTGGGCGCGACGCTGTGCTTTGTGATCGGGCGCCGGTTCTACGCGGCCGACCTGCTGCGCATGGAACGCCAGCGGAACGCCGGCTGAGACAGGAAAAAGGAAGGGAAAAGCTGGCCTCTCCCGCACGCAGGAAAGGCCAGCGGTCAGGCGCGCAGGAAGCGCAGCACCATCGGTGCCGCTTCGGCAGCGCGCGTCAGCAGGAACAGGTGTCCATCCTCGAAGACATGCAGCGCCGCATCGCGAATGCGGGACGCCAGGATTCTGGCGTTGACCACGGGCACGATGGGGTCGTCGCTGCCGTGCAGCACCAGCGTGGGCTGCACCAGCGATCCCAGCCACAGCAGGCTGCTCCATCCCCAGGTCGCCAGTAGCTGATAGACGTAGCCACGGCCGCGCGGTGGCTGCATGTGGTGGCCGTGTTCATCCAGCAACGATGGATCCGTGCGGAAGGCGCCGCCGTAGATGTCGGCGCCCACGCGCCGCAGATAGTCGGGATCGGTGTAGCGGCGCGCTCCGATCATCTTCGACAGTACCGACAGCCGGCCCGGCACCATCAGCACCCCCGGCGACGTCGCCGCCAGCACCAGCCGGCGGCAGCGCGCGGGATACAGGTGCGCGAACTCCTGCGCCAGCGCCCCGCCCCACGACACGCCCAGCACGTCCACCTGGCCGGCATAGCCCAGGCGGGCCAACAGCTTGTCGGCCATCACGCACAGGTTGGACAGCCGGTACGGCAGCAGCGGCGCGGGCGAGCCGCCGGCGCCGGGCACATCGAAAATGATCACTTCCACGCCGTCCAGCGCGTCGACAAACGGCGCCAGCAGCTCAAGGTTGGCGCCGATTCCATTGAAGATCAACAGCGGCGGCCCGGCATCGTGGCCGGGCCGAATGCCTGCGCGCAGCATCTGTCCATCGAGGTCTACCGTCTGGATTTGCATCCTGTGGCCAGCATCGACGCTGGCACCTGAAACTGTCATCAAGTCCTCCTGGAAATACTGCCTGGGCCAACGGGCGATGCGGCACGGCCACCCAGGGCCGTGCCGGCGCGCTTACTGCCGCGGACGCAGCACGCTCTTCACTTCCTCGACGTTCTCGGCCAGCCGCTTGCCGACCACGGCGAAGCTGTCGGCCTGCGCCTTGTACACGGTGTCGCTCATGCCGCGCAGCCCGGCCACGGCCTTGTTCAGGCTCAGCGGCAGCAGTTCGGTCACGCGCACGGGCGCCGCCTTGGCGTCGTCGCCCTGCTTTGACGACCCCAGCGATTGCAGGTCGGCCGCCGTGCCGCACAGGTACTCGGCCTGCAGCCGGACCAGCGATTGCAGGCCCGACAGCAGCGTCAGGTTCACGCTGGCCAGCGCCTCCACGTCCTTGCGGCGCGATTCCAGGATGGCGGCCGGGTTCAGCCGGTTGTGCTTGACGAAGTCGAACAGCCGCTTGTGCGGCGCGGACGTGCTGGCGGTGTTGCTGGTTTCCATCGTGGAATCTCCTCTGAGGTGGATGGCGTTGAAGAAACGAAGAAAGCGGGTGTCGCGGCTGGCCGTCAGGCTTCCAGCACGTAGCGGCCCGGCGCATCGCCACAGGGCGCGTGGCGAGCACTGCCGGCCGACGTGGGAGCCTTGCGCTTGCGCCCGGAGCGTTGCCGGAGCCAGGCGCTCCAGTGGCCCCACCAGGAGCCGTCGTGCGCGTCGGCGCCGGCCAGCCAGGTTTCCGGATCGGCCGACGCCGCGCCGTTCACGAAGAATTTCACCCTGGCATTGCCGGGCGGGTTGACCAGGCTCTGGATATGGCCGCTGGAACAGAGCACGAACTCGGTGTCGCCGCCCAGCGCCTGCGCGGAGCGGAACACGCCCTGCCACGGCGTGATGTGATCGGTCGCGCCGGCCAGCACGTACGTGTCGCACGTGACGCGGGACAGGTCGATGGGCTGCCCCAGCACGGTCAGGCCGCCCGGCGTGGCGAGCAGGTTGTCGGACAGCATGTCGAGCATCTGGCAATGCAGGCCAGCTGGCAGCCGCGTCGTATCGTTGTTCCAGTACAGCACGTCGAACGCGGGCGGCGCCTTGCCGAGCAGGTAGTTGTTGACCCAGTAGTTCCACACCAGGTCATTGGGCCGCATCCACGCGAACATGCGGCCCAGTTCCTCGCCATCGAGCACGCCCCGGGCCTGGCTCTGCCGCCGCGCCGTGCTCACGGCCTCGGGCGTGGCGAACAGGCCCAGTTGCGATTGCTCGTCCAGGCCGAACACCGCCACCATCAGCGTGGCGGCGTGCACGAGGTCCTGCCCGCTGCTGGCGCAATAGCCCATCAGCGCGGCCATGGTCATGGCCCCCGCGCACGTGCCGTGCAGGTTCACGTCCTTGCAGCCGGTGATGTCGCGGATGGCGTGGATCGCCTCGACCAGCGCGCCCACATAGGTGTCCAGGTTCCAGTCCCGCTCGGCCGCCGTCGGGTTGCGCCAGCTCACGGCAAACACCTGCAGCTCCTGCGCCAGCAGGTATTCCACGATGCTCTTGCCCGGCGCCAGGTCGAAGACGTAGAACTTGTTCACCTGGGGCGGCACGATCAGGTGCGGCCGGGCGTGCACCCTGGCCGTCACGGGCGTGTACTGGATCAGCTCCAGCACCGGGTTGCGGAACACCACGGTGCCCGGCGTGCGGGCCAGGTCCTGGCCCACGCGGAAGGCGGTCTTGTCGACCTGGGACGGCATGCCCTGGTTGGTCAGCGCGTCCGTCACCAGATTGGCCATGCCGGCCAGCAGGCTCAGCCCGCACGAATCGAACGTCTCGCGCAGCGCGGCGGGATTGCCCAGCAGCACGTTGCTGGGCGCCAGTGCGTCGAACAGCAGCGACGTGAAGTACTGCGCGCGCTCCTTGCCGCGTGCGTCCATCACGGACCGGCTGACCAGGCCCGCGGCGGCGTTGCGCCAGGCCAGGTAGCCCTGCAGCGGCATGCGGAACAGCGGGTTGTCGTGCCACTCGGGGTCGGCAAAGCGGCGGTCGCGCGCCGGCGGGGCGTCGGCCGTGCCGTCCAGCACGCGCCACAGGTCATGGGCCAGTTGTGTCTGCTGGTCGAGCAGCAGCGCCGGGTCCTGCGCGCACTGGGCGCCAATCTGCTGCGCCGTGCCGACCAGATCCTCCGGACGCAGTCCCACAAAGGCGTCGAGCGTCGCCATGCTGTAACCGTCGATTGCCACGGCTGTCTCCTATGGATGTTCAGAACTGCGCGTCGCTGATGGCGAGGTAGCCGTCCGTGCCGGCGGCGCAGGTGATGGCCGCCTCCAGCCCCGGCGCGCGCACCAGGATGTGGTTGGCGAAGAACGCAGCCGTGGCTACCTTGGCGCCGTAGAAATCGGGGTCTTCGTCACGGCGGTCCGTGGCCACGACCAGCGCGCGCGCCATCTGCCAGCCCGTCAGCACGACGCCGGCCAGCTTCAGGTAGGCGACGCTGACGCCGAACACCGCATTGGGGTCGGTACGCGCGGTGGCGACGATGAAATCGACGGCGTTGCCCAGCGCCGTGTGGGCCGCGCTCAGCCGGCCATACATCGCGCGGCAGGCCGGGTCGGCGCCCCGCTCGGCCAGCGCGGCCAGCGTGTCGTCGATCTGGGCCAGCAGCGCGCGGGCGGCCGCGCCGCCATCGCGCACGGTCTTGCGGCCGACGAGGTCATTGGCCTGGATGGCCGTGGTGCCTTCGTAGATCGGCAGAATCCGGGCATCGCGGTAATGCTGCGCGGCGCCGGTTTCCTCGATGAAACCCATGCCGCCGTGCACCTGCACGCCCAGGCTGGTCACTTCGATCGACATCTCGGTGCTCCAGCCCTTGATGATCGGCACCAGGTACTCGTAGGCCGCCGCGTATGACGCCCGCGTCTGCGCATCGGCGGCGCCGTGCGCGATATCGGCGTACCCCGCCGCCACCAGCGCCAGCGCCCGGGCGCCTTCGGTCAACGCGCGCATCTCGGTCAGCATGCGGCGCACGTCGGGGTGGCGGATGATCGGCACCGCCTCTTGGGCCGATCCGTCCACCGGCCGGCTCTGCACGCGGTCCTTTGCATAGGCCACCGCCTGCTGGTACGCCCGGTCGGAAATGGCGATGCCCTGCACGCCCACGCCAAAGCGCGCGGCGTTCATCATCACGAACATGTACTCCAGCCCACGGTGCAGCTCGCCGATCAGGTAGCCCGTGGCGCCGCCGTTGTCACCAAACTGCAGCACGGCCGTGGGGCTGGCCTTGATGCCCAGCTTGTGCTCGATCGACACGCATTCCACGTCGTTGCGCGCGCCCAGCGAGCCGTCGTCGTTGACCAGGAACTTCGGCACCAGGAACAGCGAGATACCCTTCACGCCCTCGGGCGCGTCGGGCGTGCGGGCCAGCACCAGATGCACGATGTTCTCGGCCATGTCGTGCTCGCCGTAGGTGATGAAGATCTTGGTGCCCGACACCTTGTAGCTGCCATCGGCCTGCGGCACGGCGCGCGATCGCACCAGCGACAGGTCCGAGCCGGCCTGCGGCTCGGTCAGGTTCATCGTGCCGGTCCACTCGCCGGCAATCAGGCGCGGCAGGTAGCGCTGCTTCAGGGTGTCGGAGCCGGCCGTCAGCAGCGCCTCGATGGCGCCATCGGTCAGCAGCGGGCACAGCCCGAACGACATGTTCGCCGCGTTCATCATTTCGATGCACGGCGTGGCCACCAGCTTCGGCAGGCCCTGCCCCCCCCCCGAACTCGGTCGGATGGACGATGCCTTGCCAGCCGCCTTCGCCAAACTGCCGGAAGGCGTCGCGAAAGCCGGCCGTCGTGCGCACCTGGCCGTCTTCCCAGCGACTAGGCGCCCGGTCGCCGGCCGCGTTCAGCGGCGCCAGCACCTGGCCGTGGAACCGCGCGGCCTCTTCGAGTACGGCTTCCACCGTCTCCGGCGTGGCGTCCCCGAAACCGGGCAGCGTGGCGATATCTGTCAGTCCGGCCAGTTCCTGGATGACAAACATCATGTCCTTGGTGGGTGCGGTATAGCTCATCTCGTGCCTCGTTTCCTGAGATGCAGCGCCCGCCGGCCCACTGGCCCGCTGCGCTGCGACATTGACGAAAGCATCGTAAGGTCGCGCCGCGCGGATTCGATTACCCGAATCGGCCCATTCACTGACAAATCGTGCCGCATTGCGCCATGCGCGCCGGCCGCCGGTCGTCAGGCGGCTGCCGTGGCAGGATCGGCAAGTCGATGGCCAGGAATGGCAGTGCGGGCGGCGCCGCTCAGAGCGGCCGGCGGTAGGCGTTGGGCGTGCTGCCCGTCCAGTGGCGGAATGCGCGGTGGAAGGCGGTGGGATTGTCGAAGCCGACGTCGTAGGCGATCTCGGCGATGGAGTCCTCGGACCGCGTCAGGCGCTGGATGGCGATGTCGCGCCGCACTTCGTCCTTGATGGCCTGGAACGTCGTGCCTTCGGCCGCCAGGCGACGGCACAGCGTGCGCACCGAGTGGTGCAGCGCCTGCGCCACCGCATCGATCGTCGGCGACGCGGGCAGGCAGTCGGCTAGGTGCTGGCGCACGCGGTGGCAGGTCAGCTGCTCGGCAAAGGCAACGAAGATCCAGTCCTCGGGCGCCCGCGCCAGGAAGGTTTCCAGGTCCGGCTTGCGCTGGGGGATGGGCAGGTCCAGGTACGCGGCATCGAAGCTGATCCGCGTGTGGGGGCGGTCGAAATGAACCGGGCCGGGAAACAGGTACAGGTGGTCGCTACTCTGCGGCGGCAGCGGAAACGAGAACTCGGCGCCATGCAGCAGGATGCGTTGCCGGATCAGCCACGACGCCATGCCGTGCACCAGCTTCAGCATCAGCTCGCAGCCCAGCACGCTTACGCCGGGGCCGTCGGGATTGGCGACGAGTTCCACGTGCCCGGCGCCCGCCTCGCGCCGCAGCGTCAGGCGGAATTCGTCCAGGATCAGGTGGAAGAACTGGCCGAACCGGTGCAGCGCCACTTCCAGCCGGGGCGCGTCGAGCAGGCTCAGGCCCAGGAACTTGAGCACCCCGTTGCGCAGCGGCCGGCTGAAGATGCCCGGCATCTCGTCATCGAGCTCCATCGCCAGCAGCCGGTAGAGCGTGGCGAACTGCTCCTGCGTTACCCGGGCGCCCGGCTCGCGCAGCAGCGCGTGGGCGATGCCCGAGCGCTCGGCCAGCCGCGCAATCGCAGCCGGGTCCGCGCCGGACAGGAAGCCGTTGACGACGGAGATGGGAACGGTAGCGGAGAGGCCAGTCAAGCGGGAAAGCCGGCGCGCGCCGGTCAGGAACGGTGACGACGCATTCTTGCACAGCGCCGGCATGGCGGGTTGTGGCGGCCGCACATGGCCAGCCACGCGTGGCCCCGCCACCTTCGGGAAAGCCCCATACCGCATATTGGTAATACCACTTTACCTGTCCGATACCCTGTCCTAGACTCCGTTGAACTCGACGTGCGCGCGGCCTGGCAGACGGTGGCGCGCATCCGGATCTGCACCCCCTACAAGAAGCAGAACGCAGGAGACCCGAGTGAAGGACGACGACAATCCGTCCGGTGCGCCCAAGCGGCGCAGCCAGGCATGGTTCGGCCGCCTTGACCGCGATGGCTTCATCTATCGGTCGTGGCTCAAGAACCGCGGCATTCCGCACGACCAGTTCGATGGCCGGCCGGTCATCGGCATCTGCAACACCTATTCCGAGCTCACCCCCTGCAATTCGCACTTCCGGACGCTGGCCGACCAGGTCAAGACCGGCGTGTGGGAAGCCGGCGGCTTTCCGCTCGAATTTCCGGTGATGTCGCTGGGCGAGACCATGCTGCGCCCCACGGCCATGCTGTTCCGCAACCTGGCCAGCATGGACGTCGAGGAATCGATTCGCGGCAACCCCATCGACGGCGTGGTGCTGCTGATGGGCTGCGACAAGACCACGCCGGCGCTGATGATGGGCGCGGCGTCGGTGGACCTGCCCACCATCGGCATCTCGGGCGGCCCGATGCTCAGCGGCAAGTTTCGCGGCCAGGAGCTGGGCTCCGGCACCGACGTCTGGAAGATGTCCGAGGAGGTGCGCGCCGGGCATATGTCGCAGGAGGATTTCTTCGAGGCCGAAGGCTGCATGCACCGGTCTCACGGCCACTGCATGACGATGGGCACGGCGTCCACCATGGCGTGCATGGTCGAATCGCTGGGCATGGCGCTGCCCGGCAACGCCGCCATCCCCGCCGTTGACGGGCGCCGCAACATCCTGGCCCGCGCGTCGGGCCGGCGCATCGTGCAGATGGTCAAGGACAACCTGGTCATGTCGAAGATCCTGACGCGCCAGGCGTTCGAGAACGCGATCAAGGTCAACGCCGCGATTGGCGGGTCCACCAACGCGGTGATCCATCTGCTGGCCATCGCCGGGCGCATCGGCGTGGAACTGAACCTGGACGACTGGGACGCGCTGGGCCATGCCCTGCCCTGTCTGGTCGATCTCCAGCCATCGGGCCGGCACCTGATGGAGGACTTCTATTACGCGGGCGGCCTGCCCGCCGTGATCCGCGAGCTGGGCCCTGTGCTGCACCGCGACGCGCCCACCGTCAACGGCCGGACGCTCTGGGACAACTGCAAGGACGCCCCGAACTGGAACCGCGAGGTCATCCACGCGTTCGACGATCCGTTCAAGCCCCACGCCGGCATTGCCGTGCTGCGCGGCAACCTGTGTCCCGATGGCGCCGTGATCAAGCCGTCGGCCGCCACGCCGGCGCTGCTGCGCCACACGGGCCGCGCGGTGGTATTCGAGGACAGCGAGCACATGCACGCCCGCATCGAGGACGAATCGCTCGACGTGGACGAAACCTGCGTGCTGGTGCTGAAGAACTGCGGCCCGCGCGGCTATCCGGGCATGGCCGAGGCCGGCAACATGCCGCTGCCGCCCAAGATCCTGCGCAAGGGCATCACCGACATGGTCCGCATCTCCGACGCCCGCATGAGCGGCACGGCCTACGGCACCGTGGTGCTGCACGTGGCGCCCGAGGCCGCCGCCGGCGGCCCGCTGGCGCTGGTGCGCGATGGCGACATGGTCGAGCTGGACGTGGAGGCGCGCCGGCTGCACCTGCACGTCGACGATGCCGAACTGGCGCGCCGCCGCGCCGCCTGGCAGCCGCCCGAGCCGCCGATGGAACGCGGCTGGACGCGGCTTTATTTCGATCACGTCCAGCAGGCCAACCGTGGCGCCGACCTGGACTTCCTGGTCGGCAAGAGCGGCCCTTTCGTGCCGAAGGACAATCACTGAACGACGCAGCACCCCAGGGCTCCACCGCCATGCAGCGCGGTGCCGCACCACACAGGAGACGTGACGCATGGCATCGGTACAGATCCGCGATGTGCAGAAATCCTTCGGCGGCACGCAGGTGATACGCGGCGTCAGCATCGACATTGCCGACGGCGAGTTCACGGTGCTGGTGGGGCCGTCTGGCTGCGGCAAATCCACGCTGCTGCGGATGCTGGCCGGGCTGGAGGAGATCAGCGGCGGCGAGATCGCCATTGGCGACCGCGTGGTGAACCGGCTGCCGCCCAAGGAGCGCGACATTGCGATGGTGTTCCAGAACTACGCGCTCTACCCGCATATGTCGGTCTACGACAACATGGCGTTCTCGCTCAAGCTGGCCGGCGTGCCCAGGGAGACGATCCGGGCCAAGGTCGACAAGGCGTCCGGCATCCTGGGCCTGGGCCAGCTGCTGGACCGCTATCCGCGCCAGCTCTCGGGCGGCCAGCGCCAGCGCGTGGCCATGGGCCGGGCCATCGTGCGCGACCCGCAGGTGTTCCTGTTCGACGAGCCGCTGTCCAACCTGGACGCCAAGCTGCGCGTGCAAATGCGCGCCGAGATCAAGGAGCTGCACCAGCGGCTGCGCACCACGTCGGTCTACGTCACGCACGACCAGATCGAGGCGATGACGATGGCCGACCAGATCGTGGTGATGCGCGATGGCCGCGTGGAGCAGCGCGGCCGCCCGCTGGACCTCTACGACCACCCCGACAACCTGTTCGTGGCCGGCTTCATCGGCTCGCCGGCAATGAATTTCGTGCCCGGCGTGCTGCGGCGCCAGAACGGCGCGGCCCGGGTGCAGTTTCCCGATGGCACGCTGCTGCCCGCCCCGGCCGGCCTGGGCGACGGCGCCGGGGCCGACGGCCAGCACGTGATCTACGGCGTGCGGCCCGAGCACCTGGCCTGCGGCGCGCCGGGCCAGGGGTTTCCGACCACGGTGACGGTGGTGGAGCCCACCGGCGCCAATACCGAGGTGTATTCGCGCTTTGGCGAGACCGATTTCATCTCGGTGTTCCGCGAGCGCCATGATTTCGCGGCCGGCCAGCCGCTGCACCTGGTGCCCGATCCCCAACACACCCACCTGTTCGACGCCGAATCGGGACAGGCCCTGCCCCGCCAGCCCGCGCGGCAACCACAACCTGTGGCATGACCACGGAGGAGACCCAGCCATGAGCCATTCCGGAAACTTCACCCGACGCGATTTCCTGGTATCGACGGCAGCCGTGGCCGCCACCACCGCGCTCGGCACGCCGGCCCACGCCGCCACCCAGCTCCAGTACAAGCCCGAGGCCGGCGCCAAGCTGCGCGTGCTGCGCTGGAAGCGCTTTGTGCAGGGCGACGAGGACCTCTGGACCGCCAACGCCAAGAAATTCCAGGACCTGACCGGCGTGGAGGTGCGCATCGACAACGAAGGCTGGGAAGACGTGCGGCCCAAGGCGGCCGTGGCGGCCAGCGTGGGTACCGGGCCGGACATCGTGCTGGGCTGGTTCGACGACCCGCAGCAGTACCCCGACAAGCTCGTCGACGTGACCGACGTGGCCACCTACCTGGGCAACAAGCACGGCGGCTGGTACGACGTCTGCAAGAAATACGGCATGCACGGCGGCAAGTGGATCGCGCTGCCGCTGGGCGTGGTGGGCAACGCGCTGGTCTACCGCGAAAGCCACGTCAAGGCGGCCGGCTTCGACGCCATCCCCAAGGACACGGCCGGCTTCCTGAAGCTGTGCCAGGCGCTCAAGGCCAAGGGCACGCCGCCGGGCTTCGCGCTGGGCAAGGCCGTGGGCGACGGCAACAACTGGGCGCACTGGCTGCTGTGGTCGCACGGCGGCATGCTGGTCGACACCAAGGGCAAGGTGGTGGTCAATTCGCCGGAAACCTGGGCCGCGCTGGAATACGCCAAGCAGCTCTACGCCACCTTCGTGCCGGGCACGCTGTCGTGGCAGGACCCGTCCAACAACAAGGCGTTCCTGGACGGGCAGGTCAGCCTGACCGCCAACGGCATCTCGGTCTATTACGCGGCCAAGAACTCGAAGGAGCCGAAGCTGCAGGAGATGGCCAAGGACATCCAGCACGCCCACTTTCCCATGGGCAAGAGCGGCAAGCCCACCGAGCTGATGCAGATTACCCAGATGATGATCTTCAAGTACTGCAAGTACCCGAACGCGGCCAAGGCGTTCCTGCAGTTCATGATGGAGCCCGAGCAGTACAACCCGTGGATGGAGGCCGCCATCGGCTACGTCAGCCAGCCGCTCAAGGCGTACGAGTCGAACCCGATCTGGACGGCCGACCCCAAGCACACCGTCTACCGCGACGCCGCGTCGCTGATGCTCGACAACGGCCACGCCGGCCCGCTGGGCACCGCGTCGGCCGCCGCCATGGCCGACTACATCGTGCTCGACATGGTGGCCGAGGCCGCCAGCGGCGCCAAGACGCCGAAGGAAGCCGCCGCCCGCGCCGCCCAGCGCGCCGAACGCTACTACAAGGGCTGACGCGATGCCGGACACCGCTGCGACGCCGCCCGCCTCGCGGCGGCCCCCTGCCGAGCCGGCCCGGCGCCCGCTGCTGGGCCGGCTGTCCGACAACCGCCACGCGCTGGGCCTGCTGTTCATGCTGCCCACCGCGCTGCTGCTGGTGGTCTTCCTGACCTACCCGCTCGGGCTGGGCGTCTGGCTGGGCTTCACCGATGCCAAGATCGGCCGGCCCGGCGCCTGGATCGGGCTCGATAACTTCACCTACCTGGCGGGCGATTCGGTCACCCAGCTCGCGCTCTTCAACACCATCTTCTACACGCTGGTGGCCAGCGTGCTGAAGTTCGCGCTCGGGCTCTGGCTGGCGCTGCTGCTGAACCGCAACCTGCCGTTCAAGTCGTTCTTCCGCGCCGTGGTGCTGCTGCCGTGGATCGTGCCGACGGCCCTGTCCGCGCTGGCGTTCTGGTGGATCTACGACGCGCAGTTCTCGGTCATCAGCTGGACGCTGGTCAAGCTGGGCCTGATCGACCGCTACATCGACTTCCTGGGCGACCCGTGGCTGGCGCGCCTGTCGACGATTGCCGCCAACGTCTGGCGCGGCATCCCGTTCGTGGCCATCTCGCTGCTGGCCGGGCTGCAGACCATCCCGCCGTCGCTGTACGAGGCGGCGTCCATCGACGGCGTCACGCCGTGGCAGCAGTTCCGCTACGTCACGCTGCCGCTGCTGACGCCGATCATCGCCGTGGTGATGACGTTCTCGGTGCTGTTCACGTTCACGGACTTCCAGCTCATCTACGTGCTCACGCGCGGCGGCCCGCTCAACGCCACGCACCTGATGGCCACGCTGTCGTTCCAGCGCGCCATCCCCGGCGGCTCGCTGGGCGAAGGCGCGGCGCTGGCGACGATGATGGTGCCGTTCCTGCTGGCGGCCATCCTGTTCTCGTACTTCGGGCTCCAGCGGCGTGCCTGGCAACAGGGAGGCGACAAATGAAGGCGGCCGAGAACGAATCGCAAGGCATGGAGTACCTGCAGTCGGTGCCCCGGCGCTGGGTGACGCTCTACATCCCCATCGGCATCTTCCTGTTCGTGCTGCTGTTTCCGTTCTACTGGATGGGCATCACGGCGTTCAAGCCCGACGGCGAACTGCTGATGCAGACCGCCAACCCGTTCGTGGTGATGGCGCCGACGCTGGCGCATTTCAAGAAACTGCTATTCAACACGCCCTATCCGGCGTGGCTGCTGAACACGGTCATCGTGTCGACGGTATCGACGTTCGCGTCGCTGGCGGCCAGCGTGCTGGCGGCCTACGCCATCGAGCGGCTGCGCTTCCAGGGCGCGCGGCAGACCGGGCTGGCCATCTTCCTGGCCTACCTGATCCCGCCGTCGATCCTGTTCATCCCGCTGGCGTCCATCGTGTTCCAGCTTGGCCTGTTCGACACGCGCTGGGCGCTGATCCTGACCTACCCCACCTTCCTGATCCCGTTCTGCACGTGGCTGCTGATGGGCTATTTCCGCTCCATCCCGTACGAGCTGGAGGAATGCGCGCTGATCGACGGCGCCACGCGCTGGGAGATCCTGGTCAAGATCATCCTGCCGCTGGCGGTGCCGGGGCTGATCTCGGCCGGCATTTTCGCGTTCACGCTGTCGTGGAACGAGTTCATCTACGCGCTGACCTTCATCTCGTCGTCCGAGGTCAAGACCGTGCCGGTGGGCATCGTCACCGAACTGGTGGAAGGCGACGTCTACCACTGGGGCGCGCTGATGGCCGGCGCGCTGCTGGGATCGTTGCCGGTGGCGGTGGTCTACTCGTTCTTCGTCGAGTACTACGTGTCGGGCATGACCGGGGCGGTCAAGGAGTAGAAGTGGCGCATTAGGCGCCTGGCGGCCGGGAGAAGCCCAATAGACACCGGCCGCCGCCCGCAGGCACAATCGCCAGGCCCTCCGCTCCGCTTCCGCCCCTCGTGACCCTGCCGCCGCTGCGCCCTGCCCGCCTGCATTTCGACCTGACCACCGTCCAGCTTTTCATTGCCGTGGCCGAACTCGGCAGCATCACGCGCGGCGCCGAGCGGTTGCACCTGGCCGCGGCGGCGGCGTCGCGGCGCGTGCTGGAGCTGGAAGCCCAGCTTGGCGTGGCCCTGTTCGAGCGGCTGCCGCACGGCATGGCGCTGACCGAGGCCGGCCGCGCGCTGCTGGCCCACGCGCGCGGCATCACGCACACCGTGCAGCGCATGCAGGACGACGCCGCGTCGTTCGTTGGCGGCGACCTGGGCGTGGTGCGCGTGGCGGCGCCCAAATCCGCCGTCATCCAGTTCCTGCCCTTCGATATCCAGCGCTGCGCCACGGTCTGCCCCGGCGTGCGCGTGGACCTGCAGGAAATGAACAGCCAGGAAGTCCAGCAGGCGCTGCGGCGCGGCACCGTCGACATCGGCATCTACGAAGGCAGCCTGGGCATGGTGGACCTGCCCACGGCGCCCTACCGCAGTGACCGGCTCGAACTGGTCGTCGCGCGCGGCCACCCGCTGGCGCGGCGGCGCAAGGTGACGCTGGCCGATATCCTGGACTGCGACCTGATCACGCTGGGCGAAAGCTCGGCCATTTCGATCATGCTCGACCGGCTGGCCGAGGAAGCCGGCCGCGTGCCGCGCATGCGCATGCGCGTGGGCGGCTTCGACAGCATCGCCGCGCTGGTGGCCCAGAGCCTGGGCGTGGGCGTGATGCCGCAGGCCATCGCGGCGGAAATCGCCGCCGGCAGCCGCTTCGTGCGGCTGGCCATCGCCGAGCCCTGGGCCGGGCGCCAGTTCGTGATCTGCCACCGGCCGGCCGATGCGCTGTCGTCGGCCGCCATCGGCGTGCTGGCGGTGCTTGCGCAAAATGCGAAACCTGAAATCCCCAAATAGCGATAGCCCGCGCTGGCCGCTTTCCGCATCATCGGCACCATAACGATGCCTATGACGGAGACACTTCATGCAGCGCAGACAGTTCCTTCTCGGGGCGGCGGCCGGCCTGGCCGTGCCCAGCCTGGCGCTCCCCACCCTGGCCCGCGCCGCCGACATGCCCGGCCCGGTGCGCATTGTCGTGGGTTTTGCCCCCGGTGGCGGCACCGACGTGCTGGCGCGCGTAATCGGCCAGAAGCTCGGCATGATGTGGAACACCAGCGTGGTGGTGGAGAACAAGCCCGGCGCCACCGGCGCGATTGCCGCCGCCTACGTGGCCAAGCAGCCCGCCGACGGCACCACGCTGCTGATGGCGCACGTCAACAGCCACGCCATCGGGCCCGCGCTGCTTGACGTCAAGTACGACCCGGTAGCCGATTTCTCGCCGATCTCGATGGTCGGCGTGACGCCCAACATGCTGACCTGCCGCCCCGAGCAGAAGGTGCGCAGCGTGGCCGACATCGTCGCGCTGTGCCGCAAGAAGCCGGGCCAGATCTCGTTCGGCTCGTCGGGCATCGGCTCCGCGCAGCATCTGGCGCTGGAACTCTTTCGCCTGCAGGCCAAGGTCGATGTCGTACACGTGCCGTACAAGGGCTCCGGCCCGCTGATCGCCGACCTGCTGGGCGGCCAGATCGACTACGCGTTCGACACGATGACCGCCGCCACGCCGTTCATCGCCCAGGGCAAGGTCATCGCCATCGCCCAGACGCGCCTGAAGCGCGCCGCCAGCCATCCCAACGTGCCGACGCTGGCCGAATCGGGCTTTCCCGGCCTGGACGCCGCCTCGTGGTACGGGCTGGTCGGCCCCAAGGGCATGCCGCCCGCGCTGGTCCAGCGCATGAACCAGGACGTCAACAAGGCGCTGGCCATGCCCGACGTGGCCGAGAAACTGCGCAGCTTCGGCGCCGAAGACTCGGGCGGCTCCAGCCAGCAGTTCGGCGCCTTCATCGCGGCCGAAGCCAGCAAGTGGGGCAAGGTCGTGAAACAGGCCGGCGTCAAGGCCGAAGCCTGACGCACGCCGCCCAACCTTCTTTCCCGGACGCTTCCGATGACGCCTTTCGATACTTCCTCCGCTACCGCATCCGCCAACGCCAGCCAGGACGCCGCCCGCCCGCTGCCGCTGGCCGGCGTGCGCGTGCTCGACGTCTGCCAGGTGATGGCCGGCCCGTACGCCTGCATGCTGCTGGCCGACCTGGGCGCCGACGTGATCAAGGTGGAGCCGCCCGACGGCGGCGACCAGACGCGCGGCGCCATGGGCTTCAAGATGAAGGGCCCGGACAGCATGGGGTTCCTGAACATGAACCGCAACAAGCGCAGCGTGACGCTGGACCTCAAGAGCGAGGCCGGCCGCCAGGTGCTCTACCGGCTGGCCGAATCGGCCGACATCCTGGTCGAAAACTACCGGCCCGGCGTGATGAAGCGGCTGGGCATCGACTACGACACGCTCGCCAGCATCAACCCGCGGCTGGTCTATGTCAGCATCTCCGGCTTCGGCCAGACCGGCCCGTGGGCCAAGCGCCCCGGCTTCGACCTGATGGCGCAGGCCATGTCCGGCGTGATGAGCGTGACCGGCTACCCGGGCGACGCCCCGGTCAAGTGCGGCGTGCCCGTGGCCGATATCGGCTGCGCGCTGTTCGCCACCTACGGCATGCTGGCCGCCTACATCGGCGCGAAGGAAACCGGCAAGGGCCAGTACGTCGATGCGTCGCTGTTCGACTCGGCGCTGGCGTTCTCGGTCTGGGACAGCGCCGAATACTGGGGCACGGGCCGCGAGCCCGAGCCGCTGGGCACGGCCAACCGCATGAGCGCGCCGTACCAGGCCATGCAGGCGTCGGACGGCCATTTCGTGATGGGCGCGACCAACCAGAAGCTCTGGCAGTTGCTGTGCAACACGCTGGACCGGCAGGACCTGCTGGCCGACGAACGCTTTGCCACGGTGGCGCTGCGGCTGGCCAACCGCCCGGCGCTGATCGCCGAACTGGAGCAGACGTTCGGCCAGAAGCCGAGCGACTACTGGATCGAGACGCTGCTGGAAGTCGGCATCCCGGCCGGCCCGATCCTGACCTACCCGCAGGCGTTCGACAGCGAGCACGGCCGGCACCGCCAGATGCGTATCGAGATCGACCATCCGATCGAGGGCAAGGTGCCGAACATCGGCTTCGCCGTGAAGATGGGCGGCACGCCGCAGCAGGTGCGCCGGCATCCGCCGCTGCTGGGCCAGCATACCGACGAGGTGCTGGCCGAACTGGGCATCGGCCACGACGAGAAGGAGGCGCTGGCGGCAGCCGGCGCGTTCGGGGCATGAGCGCGACCCCGGCGCCGGACAGCGGCCAGGTCACGCTGGCCGTCCAGGGACAGGTCGCCACGCTGACGTTCGACCGCCCGGCCGCCCGCAACGCCATGACGTGGGCGATGTACGAACAGCTAGGCAAGCACTGCCGCGATCTGGCAGGCCCGGGCGGCGCCGGCATCCGCGTGGTGGTGATGCGCGGCGCCGGCGGCGAGGCGTTCGTGGCGGGCACCGACATCGCCCAGTTCCGCGCGTTCACCACCGGCGACGACGGCATCCACTACGAGGAACAGATCGACGCCGGCATCGGCTTGGTCGAAGCGCTGCCGATGCCCACCGTGGCCGTGGTAGACGGCTGGTGCGTGGGCGGCGGCCTGGCCATCGCCACCGCGTGCGACTTCCGGCTGGCCACGCCCAACGCGCGCTTCGGCGTGCCCATCGCGCGCACGCTAGGCAACACGCTGTCGGCGCTGAACCTGGCCAAACTGCGCGCCGCATGGGGCCTGCAGCCCGTGCGCCGCATGCTGCTGCTGGCCCAGATCCTGGACGCCGACGCCGCGCTGGCCTGCGGCTTCCTGGAAGCGGTCCACCCAGCGACCGCAATCGACGCCGAAACCGCCGCGCTGTGCGACCGCCTGGCCAAACTGGCCCCGGTCACGCAGCAGGTGGTCAAGGAAGCCCTGCGCCGCCAGACCGTGACCGCCGTCGCCGACACCGACGACCTGGTCCGCCGCTGCTACGGCAGCGAAGACTTCAGGGAGGGGGTGACGGCGTTTGTGGAAAAGCGGTCGCCGGTGTGGGGTGGGAAGTAGCGACTGTACTGGTCAACCGGGATTGCCCTCGCGGTTTTGCTCCCCTCTTCCGCCCTGCCGGAGAGGGGCCGGGGGTGAGGGTATGGCGATGCAAATTGCCACCATCGCAACTTGACGCGCCGGCCCTCTCCCCTAACCCCTCTCCCGCAAGCGGGAGAGGGGAATCAATACGCGAGGGCTGATGGTTTTGCGCCACTCTCCCGCACGCCGAGAGGGAAACCAGTACGCAACGGCTAACGGTTTTCTCCCCTCTCCCGCCCTGCGGGAGAGGGGCCGGGGGAGAGGGCATGGCGGTGCAAATTGCCACCATCGCAACTTGACGCGCCGGCCCTCACCCCTAACCCCTCTCCCGCAAGCGGGAGAGGGGAATCAGATGTAGTGGTCCAATTTCCTCAGACAGGTCGATAGGTGGAAAATCACGATCGACGAGGAAAGGACGACATGACAAAGCAACGTCGCAAGTTCGACGCCAGCTTCAAGCTGGAGGTGGTCCGGATGATCCGGGACCAGGGGCTTTCGGTGGCCGAGGTCTGCCACACGATGGCCATTGGCGAGACGGCCGTGCGGCGCTGGCTGGCGCAGTACGACGCGGAACTGGCCGGCGGCAAGGGCATTGGCCGGCCGCTGACGCCCGAGCAGCAGCGCATCCGCCAGCTGGAGGAAGAGAACCGCCGCCTGAAGGAGGACAACCTGATCCTAAAAAAGGCATCGGCCTTCTTCGCCCGCGAGCTGAAGTGATCTATCACGCAGTCAGCGCGCTGGAGAAGGAGGCCGTGGCGGTCAGCCGTGCCTGTCGGGTACTGGGAGCGAGTCGCGCGGGTTACTACGCGCACCGGCGCGGCCGGCCGGTCAACGTGGAGCGCAACCGGCAGCAGATCCACGTACGGGCGGCATTCGAGGCGAGCGGGCGCACCTACGGCAGCCGGCGCGTAGCACGGGATCTGGGCAGACAAGGCGTGAAGATCGGGCGCTATCGGGCGCGCACGCTGATGCGCCAGGCCGATCTGCGTCCGGTCTGGAAGCGCAAGTTCGTGGCGACGACCAACAGCCGGCACGACCGGCCGGTGGCGCCGAACGTGCTGGGCCGGCAGTTCAGTCCGGTGCAGCCCAACCAGGCCTGGGCGGCGGATATTACCTACGTCCGCACGGCCGAGGGCTGGCTGTATGTGGCGGTGGTGCTGGACCTGTATTCGCGCAAGGTAGTGGGATGGGCCATGGCAGCGGCCATGCCTGCATCGCTGGTGGTCACGGCGTTGAGGATGGCGATCCAGCAGCGCAATCCGTCACCGGGCCTGATCGTGCATTCGGATCGGGGCAGCCAGTACGCGAGCGAGGAATACCGGGGCTTGCTGGGACGCCACGGCCTCATTTGCAGCATGAGCCGGCTGGGCGATTGTTGGGACAATGCGGTGGCCGAGCGCTTCTTCCTGAACCTGAAGATGGAGCGCATCTGGCAAAGGCGCTACGTCGACCGGGCTGAAGCCCGGCGCGACATTACGCAGTACATCGTCGGCTTCTATAACCCGGTGCGATTGCACTCGACACTGGGATATGAGTCGCCGCAGGAGTTTGAGGACAAGTTCAAACGCCAGACAACCTTAATACCTGTCTGAAAAAACTTGACCACTACAAGCAAACCGTTAGCCGCTGCGTACTGGTTTTTGATTCCCCTCTCCCGCTTGCGGGAGAGGGGTTAGGGGTGAGGGCCGGCGTGTCAAGTTGCGATGGTGGCAATTTGCACCGCCATGCCCTTGGATTTGCCCCCGTGTCCCCGGACACGGTCACACCCTTAGATTGATAAGGCCATCGCACGCCTGAACTCGCGCGGAGAGCGGTAATTCAGGGCGCTATGGGGATGCTGCTCGTTGTAGTGCTCGAAGGCAATGGCCAGATTGCGAACGGCCGTCTCGGCATCAGGCTTGGGCATAAAGGCGACATAGTCGCGCTTCATAGTCTTCACAAAGCTCTCGGCCATGCCGTTGCTCTGCGGGCTGCAGACCGGCGTGGTCAGTGGCTTCAAGCCGATTGCCGACGCAAACGCCTTGGTCTTGTCTGCCGTGTAGCCTGAGCCATTATCGGTCAGCCATTCAATTTCCGTCGGCGTCTTCAGCACGTTTCCAAAGCGATTCTCGACGGCGGCCAACATCACGTCGCGGACCACGTCACCGCTATGCCCGCCAGTGGTCGCCGCCCAACTCATCGCCTCGCGGTCGCAGCAGTCCAGGGCAAACGTCACGCGCAGTGGCTCGCCGTTGTCGCAGCGGAACTCAAAGCCGTCAGAGCACCACCGCTGGTTCGTCTTTGCTACCGCAACCTTACCCTCATGCCTGCGCTGCGGGCGTGGCGGGGCCACCCTGCGTTGCAGCAGCAGGCCGTACATTCGCATGACCCGATAGACCCGTTTCGCATTGACGGGCGGTGCACTGTGGCGCTCGCGCTCCCTGCGCAGTACACCCCAGACCCGGCGATAGCCGTAGCTGGGCAGATGAGCGACCGCATTGCGAATCTCCTCGACCAACCCTGCATCGTCGGTTTGTCGGGCGCTGCGCCCGTCCCGCCAGTCTGCAGGGCGAGCCAGCTTCTCTGCCACATTCGAGCGCGCTACACCGAGAACTTCGCAGACCCGCTTCACAGGTCGTCCCCCGGCAATGAGGGTGAGCGCGCAATCCATTTTCGCGACTTCATCACCTCCACTGCCTCACGGAGAATCTCGTTCTCCATAGTCTTCTTGCCCAGCAGGCGCTGTAGCTCACGGACTTGCTTGAGCGCGTCGCTCAACTCCGATGCCGGCACGACTTCTTCACCGGCACTGACCGCCGATAGGCTGCCATCCTGGTACAGCTTGCGCCAATGAAAGAGCTGATTCGGATTGACGCCATGCTGGCGCGCCACCATCGACACCGTCTTGCCCGGCTCGCAGCTCTCGCGCACCATCGCGAGCTTCTCGTCCGGCGACCACCGCCGCCGGCGCTCCGGCCCCGTCAACACTTCCACCAATTCCTGCTTCGTTTTAGTCATAAACACAGTCGTATGCCTACCCGCTATTGTAAGTGGGGGACTGTGTCCGGCGATTCAGGGGGCCGCTCCAGCCCTCACCCCCGGCCCCTCTCCCGCAGGGCGGGAGAGGGGAGAAAACCGTTAGCCGTTGCGTACTGGTTTTTGATTCCCCTCTCCCGCTTGCGGGAGAGGGGCCGGGGGAGAGGGCATGGCGGTGCAAATTGCCACCATCGCAACTCAACACGCCGGCCCTAACGCCTCTCCCGCAATCGGAAAAGGGAAACCAGAATGCCTACCCCCGCAAAGCCCCCGCCGCCTGCTTGATCGCCTTGCGGATTCGTGGATACGTGCCGCAGCGGCACACGATGTCCTTCATTGCCGCGTCGATTTCCTTGTCCGTTGGCGCGCGGCGGCGGGCCAGCAGCGCTGCGGCCGCGATCAGCTGGGCGCTCTGGCAGTAGCCGCACTGCACGACGTCGCAGTCGGTCCACGCCTGCCGCAGCGCGTCGGCCACGGGGCCGCGCAGGCCCTCGATGGTCGTCACGGACGCGCCCTGTAGCTGTCTGACCGGCTCGCGGCACGACGGCCTTGCCTCCTTGCCGACGAACACCGTGCACGCGCCGCAGACGCCGATGCCGCAGCCGAACTTCGTGCCGGTCAGGCCCAGTTCGCAGCGCAGCACCCACAGCAGCGGCGTTTCCGGGGCGGACCGCACGTCGACGGTCGTGCCGTTCACAGTGACTTGCACCACTTGCACCATCGGTCGCCCTCCCACAGTTCCTCGCCGGCCGGCAGCGCCGGTGGCGGCCGCAGCGGCAGCGTGTAGACGCGCTGGCCGGTCAGCGCCGCCACGGCGTTGGCCACGGCGGGCGCAATCGGCGGCGTGCCTGCCTCGCCCACGCCGTACGGCACCTTGGCCGGGCTGGCCATCACGTGCGTGACGATGTCCGGGCAGGTCTCCATGTCGATCAGCGGCACCTCGCTGAAGTAGTGCTGCTGCACCTGCCCGTCGCGGATCGTGACCGCCTGCTGCATGGCCGCCGACAGCCCGAACACGATGCCGCTTTCCATCTGCTGCACCACCAGGTCCGGATTGACGGCCACGCCACAGTCCACCACGCAGAACACGCGCGTCACGCGCCAGCCGTGTACCGGGTCGCTGCGCACCTCGGCCACCTGCCCCACGATGCTGCCGAACGATTCGTGCAGCGCCATGCCGCGCGCCAGGCGCTGGCCGCCCTGCTTCCACACCACGGGCCGCTTCCAGCCCGACAGCTCGGCCAGCCGCCGCAGCACCGCCACATGGCGATGGTGGGCCGGTGACTTGAGCAGGCCGATGCGGAACTGGATCGGGTCCTTGCCGGCGGCTGCCGCCATCTCGTCCAGGAACGATTCGACGAAGAACGCCTGATGCGAATGGCCGACCGAGCGCCAGTAGCCCACCGGGATGGGCAGCGCCACGCGCCGGTGGCTGACCTCGACGTTGGCGCATTCGTAGGGCTGGTCGAATGCGCCCTCGGCCATCGTGGCGTCGGGCAGCACGCGGGCGATGGCGCGCGGCAGGCCGTACGTGCGCGCCAGCGCCTGCCCGGACACAGACTGGCTGGCCGACGCCGCGCGCCACGCCACCAGGTTGCCCTTGTCGTCCAGCACGCCGCTGAAGCGCGACACGCAGGCCGGGCGGTAGAAGTCGTGCGCCATGTCCTGCGGGCGCGACCAGATCGTCTGCACGGCCTTGCCCGGTGCGCGCGCCGCGATCGCGGCGGCCTGCGCCACGTAGTCCACCTCCAGCCGCCGCCCGAATCCGCCGCCCAGGAACCGCTCGTGGATCACCACGTCGTCGGCGTCCAGGTTCAGCGCGCCGGCCACGGCGGCCCGCGCGGCCTGCGGCACCTGCGTGGATACCCAGACCGTGGCGCGCCCGTCGCGCACGAGTGCGGTGCAGTTGATCGGCTCCAGCGCGCCGTGCGCCAGGTAGGGCACCTCGTACTGCATGTGCAGCACCTTGCCGCCCTTTTCCGCGGTCTGGCGGATCACGGCGTCTGCGTCGCCGGCGCGGTAGTACTTGCGCGCGCTGCCTTCGTCCAGCGCCGCCACCAGCGTCTCGCGCACCCGGGCGCTGTTCCACTGCGCGGCCGGGCCGTGGTCCCACTGGTCGGGCGCCACGCGCAGGTCGCACAGCGCGCGCATGGCGATGAACGGGTTGTCGGCAATCACGGCCACGCCGCCGGTGCCGCCGTTGTAGCCATCCACGGGAAAGCAGTCGTGCACGCCGGCCGGCCGCGCAAACTTCACCTCGCGGCCCTTGTACTTGCCGCCCAGCGTCGGGCACATCAGCACGCTCGCGTAGCGCAGGTCCAGCGGGCCGGTTGCGCCGACGTCGCGCGCCAGTTCGGCGGGCACCACGTCGATGCCGAAGCGCAGGCTGCCGTCGAGCTTTGGCGCGGTCTCGATGCGCCGGATGCGCTGGCCGATCAGCGTGAACGACGCGGCGTCCTTGAGCCGGGGATGTTCGGGATGGGCAAGATCGCGGGCCGCCGTGACCAGCGCGCCAAACGTTGCCGAGCGCTCGGATGCCACGTGCCGCACGGTGCCGGCCTGTGCCACGCACTCGCGGGCCGGCACGGACCACTGGCGCGCGGCGGCGGTGCAGAGCATCTCGCGTGCCGACGCACCGGCCTCGCGCATCGGCAGCCACAGGTCGCGGATGCTGGTGGAACCGCCCGTGACCATCGACCCGAAATACCGCGACACCCGGCGCGACAGGTCGCGCGCCAGTTCCGCGTGCAGCCGCTTGTCGTCGTGCCGGTACGGCAGGCCGGCGCCCAGGTTCTCGCGGTTGATGTAGAGCGTGTCCAGCGGCGACTGCACCACGCGCACCTGGCGCCAGTCGGCGCCCAGTTCATCGGCCAGCAGCATCGCGGCGGCGGTGTGGATGCCCTGCCCCATCTCGGCCTTGCACATGACGATGGTCACGGCGTTGTCGGTGCCGATGGCGACCCAGCCGTTCAGCGGCACGGCCGGCTCCGGCACGCGCGGCGGCCGGCGTGCATCAAGCCGGTCGTCGGGGCGCAGCACCAGCCAGCCCACGACGAGCGCGCCAGCGCCCACCGCGCCGGCGCCGCCCACAAGGAACGCTCTGCGACTCAGCATGATGATCTGCAAATCGATCTTGCGATCACCTATATTAGGTGATGCGATCGATAACTGCGAGGCGCCTGCCACCCGGGGGAGGTCGACGATGCTTGCGAACGAGGAAGCGGGCCCCGCGGCGCCATCGGCCGCCCCCGCCACCGCCGCGCCGCCAGCCACCACGCGCCGCGTGGAGCTGTACACGCATGAGCCGATGGTTAACTGGCTCAGCCCCCTGCAACTGCTCAGGACGGCCGTGCGCGTCACCGTGGCGCGCACCATCGGCGCGTTTGCCGATGCCCGCGCGGTCCAGGCCGCGCTGAACCCCGTCGCCACCAACCCGCCGATTCCCGTCACCGCCAACGCGCCGGACGGCGCCGTGTGGGTCGACTACCTGGCCGATACCGGCGACGGCTGGCACTCCACCTATTCGATGGCGCTCTGCGCGAGCCACCCGGCGCGGCTGGCGGCCGATGGCGTCACGCTGCCGCGCGCGCAGGTGCTGCTGCTGGGCGGCGACCAGGTCTACCCCACGCCCGCGCACGGCGGCTATCGCACACGCTTTCTGGACCCATTCCGCGCCGCCTGCCCTGCCCCGCTGCCGCCCGACGCCGCCGGCAACAGCGAGGCCGCGATTGCCATCCCCGGCGCGCCGCTGATGGTTGCCACGCCCGGCAACCACGACTGGTACGACGGCCTGCGCGGCTTTGCGCAACTGTTCTGCACGGGCGCGCCGGTGGGCGGCTGGCAGACCCGCCAGCGCACCAGCTACTACGTCCTGCAGCTACCGCATGGCTGGTGGATCTGGGGGCTGGACCTGCAGCTCGAATCCGAGATCGACCGCCAGCAGTTCGACTATTTCAAGGCCATGCACGACCGGCTGGCACCGGGCGACCGCGTGGTGCTGTGCACGCCCGAGCCGAGCTGGATCGACGAGATGGAGCGGCTGTCGCGCACCCGGCGCCGCGCGTTTCCGTCGACCGAGACGCGCACGCCGCGCTTTCGCAGCCTGAGCCGCATCGAGCGGCTGCTGGGCGACCATCTGGTCGCGGTACTGGCTGGCGACAAGCACCACTACGCGCGCTACACGCCGGAGGCCGGCACCACGGGGCCGGAGCGCGTCACGTGCGGGGGCGGGGGCGCGTTCCTGCACGGCACGCACCAGTTGCCGGCGTCGCCGGAGCCGGTGGCGATCGGCCGCACACGGCAGCGCTACGTGCTGGCCGGCGCCGCCTATCCGGACCGCGACACGTCGCGGACCCTGCGCAACCGCGCGTGGCAGCTACCCGTGCGCAACGTCGGCCTGTGCACGCTGTTCGCGGCCATCTGCTTCCTGTTCAACTGGATTGTCCAGAGCGCCAGCCGCGCCACCGCGCCGCCGGGCCAGAGCCTGATGCAGAAGCTGGCGGCGCTGCCCATCGCGCCGGCCAGCCTGGGCGATGCGTGGCGCGCGCTGTGGATGACGCTGGCGAACAGCCCGGCGTCGGTGGCATTCGCCGTGGCCGTGATGGCGTTCTTCGCGGCGCTGTCGACGCGGGGCACGCGCAGCGCGGTGTCGCTGGCCGGGCTGGTGGGCGCGCTGCACGGCCTGCTGCACGTGGCGCTGGCCGCCGGGCTGTTCTGGGCGCTGGCCCGGCTCAACCTGCACGTGTGGGGCCTGCATGCCGACGACGGCTGGATGCTGCCGCTACTGCTGGCGCAGACGCTCGTCGCCGGTGGCGTGCTCGGCGGCCTGCTGTTCGGCGTCTGGATGGTCATCGCCAACCAGCTCTGGGGCCTGCACGCCGAGGAAGTGTTCTCGTCGCAGTCGATTGCCGACTACAAGGGCTTCCTGCGCATGCGCTTCGACGCCGACACGCTGACCATCCATCCGCTCAAGCTGGAAAAGGTGTGCCGCCACTGGAAGCTCGGGCCGGGCCTGGAGCGGCTGAACCGCATGGGCCGCACGTGGCGCGTGGCCGCGACGCCAGCCGCCAGCGGGCCGCGCTTCGTGCCCGATGCGGGCGAGCCGTGGCCGCCCGACGCGCTGGCGCGCACCGAGCCGCCCATCGTGATCCGCCGCACCGGAGCCGCGCCATGAGCGGGCCGCATCCGTACGACACGGTGATCGTCGGCAGCGGCTTTGGCGGCGCCGTGGCGGCCTGCCGGCTGGCGCAGGCGGGCCAGCGCGTGCTGGTGCTGGAACGCGGGCGGCGCTGGACGCCCGAGACCTTTCCGCGCGGCGACAACGACCCGTGGCTGTGGAACCAGAAGCAGCCGCAGCGCTTCAGCGGCTGGGCCGACGTGCGCACGTTTTCCGATATCTGGGTGATTGCCGGCGCGGGCGTGGGCGGTGGCTCGCTGATCTATGCCAACGTGTCGGTCGAGGCGCCGCCGCGCACGTTTGCCTGGGGCTGGCCCGACGATATCGGCCACGCCACGCTGCAGCCCTGGTACGACACGGTCGGCGAGATGCTGGCCGTCGCCCCCGTGCCCGACGCGCAACTGAGCCCGCGCGCGCGGCTGGTGGAAGAAGCCGCGCACGCCTGCGGCTGGGGCGACCGCTTTCGCAAGCTGCCGCTGGCCGTGAGCTTCCGCGACGACTGGCACCCCGACCTGCCCGGCGCGCGGGAAGACCACCAGTCGCGCCCGTTCCAGAACGCGCACGGCCGCTGGCAAGGCACCTGCGTCCATTGCGGCAACTGCGACGTCGGCTGCCAGGTGCTGGCCAAGAACACGCTCGACCTCAACTACCTGGCCGTGGCCGAGGACCATGGCGCGGAGATCCGCCCGCTGCATCTGGTGCAGCGGCTGGAACCGCTGGCCGATGGCTGGCGCGTGCGCTTCGACCAGATCGACCCGGTGGCGCAATCCCGCACCCCCGGCGAGGTCACGGCCGCGCGCGTGATCGTGGCCGCCGGCTCCATCGGCAGCACCGAGCTGCTGCTGCGCTGCCGGGACACGCATCGCACGCTGCCCCGGCTGTCGGCGCGGCTCGGTTACGGCTGGGCCCACAACGGCGATTTCGTGACCCCGGCGTTCTATCCGGGCCGCATGGTGTCGCCGTCGCATGGCGTGACGATCTCGGCCGTGATCGACCTGCTCGACGGCAGCGCGCCGAACGGGCAGGCGCTCTTTGTTGAAGACGGCGGCATCCCGAACATCGCGCGCAACTACATCCGGCGCCAGATGCGCCGCACGCGGCGCGGCCGGCTGCGCGCGCTGTGGCGCGAGATTGGCGGGCTGGTGGACGACGGCGACCCGCTGGAGACGATGATGCCGTGGTTCGGCCAGGGCGTGGACCCCGGCGACGGCCAGCTACGGCTCTGCCGCAAGTGGTACGCGCCGTGGCGGCAGACGCTGGAGATGAGCTGGCGGCACGAACCGTCGGAGGCCGTGATCGAGTCGATGATCGCCGCGCACCGGCTGCTGTCGGCCGCCACGGGCGGCAATCCGTGGGTGCCGCCCACGTGGCGCCTGCTCCGCAACCTCGTCACGCCCCACCCGCTGGGCGGCTGCAACATGGGGCGCAGCGCCGAAGACGGCGTGGTCGATTCCCACGGGCGCGTCTTCGGCTACACGGGGCTTTACGTGATGGACGGCGCCATCGTGCCGCGCGCGCTGGGGCTCAACCCGTCGCGCACGATTGCCGCGCTGGCCGAGCGCAACGTGGCGCTGCTGCTGCGCGAGGCGTAGGCCGGCGCGTCAGTCCAGCGTGATGGCCTCGCGCTGGATCACGGCGGCCCATTCCGCCTCCTCCTTCTCGATGCGCCTGGCGTACTCGTCGGGCCCGATCATGACCACATCGCCCTGCTGGCTCAGCGCCGAGCGGGCCTTGTCGTCGTCCAGCAGGCCGCGCATCACCGCGTTGACCTTCTGCACCACCGGCTGCGGCGTGCCGGCCGGGGCCAGCAGCCCGATCCAGAACGTGGCGTTGAACGGCTTCAGGCCCGCTTCCTCGACGGTCGGCACGTCCGGCAACTGGGTCATGCGCTTGGTGGCGCTCACCGCAATCGGCTTGAGCTTGCCGGCCTTGATCTGCGGCAGCGCGGTCCAGGTGTCGAACGTGGTGTCCAGCTCGCCGCTGATGACGGCAAGCTGGGCCGCCGCCGACGACTTGTACGGCACGTGCGTGGTGGACACCCTGGCGCGGTTGTTCAGCATCGCAAAGCTCAGGTGCGCGATATTGCCGGGCCCGGCCGAGCCGTAGCTGATCTTGCCCGGGTGCTGGCCGGCGTAGCGCACGAGGTCCGGCACCGACGCCACCGCGTGCTTCTGCGACCATTCCGGGTTGGTCACGAGGATGAACGGCGCCTCCAGGATCAGGGTCACCGGGGCAAAGTCCCGGGTCTTGTAGGTGCTCTTCTTGTACAGGTTCGGGTTGATCGTGATGCTGCTGGAATTGGTCACCATCAGCGTGTAGCCGTCTGGCGCGGCGCGCGCCACCTCGCCCACGCCGATCAGCCCGTTGGCGCCGGCCTTGTTCTCGACCACCACGGGCTGGCCCAGCGCCTTGGTCAGGCGGTCCGATACCACGCGGGCGGCCGTGTCCGTGAACGATCCCGCCGGGAACGGCACGATCAGCCGGATCGGCTTGGTCGGCCAGTTCGTACCCTGCGCGGCCACCGGGCCGGTCATTGCGCCGGTCATCGCGCCGGCCAGCAGCATCGCGGCGCCGGCTTGCAGTACTTGTCGCTTGTTCATGTTGTCTCCTGTCTGTTTGTCGTGGTGTCTGGCGGTGCGTCGCTACGCGGGAATCTTCGCGCCCTTGGGCCGGGCGTCCTGGCCGGTGATGCCGCGCCGCGCCAGGTCCGCCAGCCGTTCCGGCGGCAGCCCCAGCACGCGCGCCAGTACCGCGTCGGTGTGCTGGCCCAGCGTCGGCGAGACGCTGCGCGTGGGCACCGGCCCGGGCCCGGTGCGGAACCACGCCGTGCTGGCGATGTAGCGGCCCACGTGCGCGCGCTCCACCTGCTGCCAGAAGCCGCGCGCCCGCAGGTGCGGGTCGTCCAGCACCTGCCACATCGGCCGCACCACGCCCGCCGCGATGCCGGCCCGCTGGAGCTGCTGCATGGCCGCGTCGGCATCGCGCGTGCGGGACCACTGGCCGATGGCGTCGTCAATGCGGTCGTGCGCGGCGCGGCGGCCGGCGCCGTCGGCCAGCGTCGGGTCCATCGCCAGGTCGTTGCGGCCGATGGCCTGGCACAACGCCGGCCACTGGGCGTCGGTGGCGGTCAGCGCGATCCACGCGTCGTCGCCCGCGCAGCGGTAGATGCCGTGCGGCACGTTGAGCGGATGACGGTTGCCCTGCCGGGGCGATACGGAGCCGGCCACCGACTGTTCGATCAGGTACGGCGCCGTCATCGGCAGCATCGCCTCCACCTGCGACAGGTTCACGTGCCGTCCCCGCCCCGTGGCCCGCTGCGCGTACAGCGCCAGCAGGATGGCCGAGCCGCCGTTCAGCCCGCCAACCGGGTCGCCATAGGCGTACGACGTCATGGCCGGGCCGCCGTCCGGGTGGCCCGTGTACAGCGGCAGCCCGCTGGCCTGTTCCAGCGTGCCGCCATACGCGCGGGTGTTGCTCCAGGCGTTGCCAAGCCCGAACGCCGGCATCGACAGCATCACCAGCCGGGGATTGCGCGCGCGCAGCGCCGCGTAGTCGAGCCCGAGCTTGGGCAGCACCTCGGCCGAGTAGTTTTCGATCACGGCATCGGCCTGCGCCACCAGGTCCAGCAGCAGCGCCTTGCCGTCGGGCTGCGTCAGGTCCAGCGTGATGCCGAGCTTGTTGCGGTTCATCAGGTTGAAATTGGTGTTCTTCTCGTAGACGCGGTCGCGGTAGAACGCCTCGTTGAAGATGGCGCCGCGCCACCAGTCCGGGTAGCCGGTGCTTTCCACCTTGATGATTTCCGCGCCGAAGTCGGCCAGCGTGCGCGCGGCCAGCGGGCCGGCCCAGCCCATCGTCAGGTCGACGATGCGCAGGCCCTGTAGCGGCATCGCGTCGTCAACGGCGGGTGGCGGCCGATGGCGTGGCACGTGGTCCAGCCCGGCGCGGCGGTACAGCCCGTCGTGGGCGCCCAGCGCGGGCGCCGGGCCACCGGGCAGCGGGCCGGCGTCGCCCAGCGGAAACGGCACCACCGGGCCCTCGAAGGTGACGCCGTCCAGCGTCACCGGCACGAACGCGCCGCGCTCGCGGTGCACGGCTTGATCCAGCAGCGTGCGCATGTCGGGCACCACCACGGCCGGATGCTTGAGGTCGGCCAGCCGCTGGAACCACTGGGCCGCCGTGCGCGTGCGGAAGGCGGGCACCAGGATCGCGTCGATCGCATCGGCCCGCGCCATGCGCTCGGGCCCGCTGGCATAGGCCGGGTCGTCGGCCAGGTCCTCGCGGCCGATGGCCGTGCACAGCGCCTGCCATTGCGGCAGCGTGTGCGTGAAGATGCCGATCCACCCGTCGGCGGTCTCGTAGATGCCGCCCGGATGGGTGCCGCAGAACCGGTTCACGCCCAGCCGGCGCAGCGGATGGCGCTTGTCCTGCACCATCCCCGCTTCCATCTCCACCACGCTGAACACGCACTCGTGCACGCTCAGCACGTAGCGGCGCCCCGCCGTGCCGATCAGCCCGGCCACGGCCGCCGAGAACGCGCTCAGCCCCACGGCGATGGCCGTCTGCAGGTCGTGCGGCATATGCGGCGGGCCTTCCACCGGCCCGCTGCCGTGCACGGCGCCGGCCAGCGCGCGGCAGATGGCCTCGGACCCGGCAAAGCCGCTGTACGGACCGTCCTCGCCGAACCACGTCAGCACCACCTGCACCGGCATGTGCCCGGCCGATGGTTCGAGGATGGCGGGCACGTCCGGGCCGGCGTCCAGCGCGCGGGCGTCGAGCACGACGTCGCAGGTGCCTGCCAGCGCGGCCAGCCACGCATCGTCGCCGGCGTGCCCAGGGCGGACCATCACGCTGCGCTTGTTCGTATTGAGCCAGGCGAACAGTGCGCTCTCTGGCTGCGAATGGCCGGGCACGTCCACCAGCGGCGGCATCTGGCGCCAGGCATCGCCAGCGGGTGGCTCGGCCTTGACCACCTCGGCACCAAAATCGGCGAACAGCTTGCCCGCGTAGGCCACGGCGGGGCCGCTGCCAATTTCCAGCACGCGCAGGCCGGCCAGCGCCAGTTGCGACGGATCGGGTTGGGGTCGGGTCATGATGGCTCCCTTACCAGGCGTCGACAAAGCCACGGCGGGCACGGCTGCCCCGCAGTTCGGCCGAGGCGATGCCCTGCGCGATCCAGCGCCGTGTCTCGGCCGGGTCGATCACGGCGTCGATCTCGACGGCCGCCGCGGTGTTGATCGCATGGCCGCGCTCGTACGATTGCGCCACCAGCCGGTCGAACAGCGCCTTGCGCTCGGGGCCGTCCGGCACCGCCTCCAGCTCCTTCTTGAAGCCCAGGCGCACGGCGCCTTCCAGCCCCATCGGCCCGAACTCGCCGGTGGGCCACGAGATCGTGAAGCTGGCCGAGCGGAAGCCGCCGCCAGCCATGGCCATCGCGCCCAGCCCGTAGCCCTTGCGCAGCGTCACCGCCAGCAGCGCCACGCGCAGCTTCGCGGCCGTCAGGAACATGCGCGACACGTGCCGCACCTGCGCCCGCGCCTCCACCTCGGGGCCGACCATGAACCCCGGCGTGTCGATCAGCGAGACGATCGGCAGGCCATGCGCGTCGCAAAGCTGCATGAAGCGCGACGCCTTGTCGGCCGCGTCGGCGTCGATGGCCCCGCCCAGGTGGTACGGGTTGTTGGCCATGATGCCCACGGGCCGCCCCTCCACGCGCGCCAGCGCCGTGTGGATGCCCGAGCCAAAGCCGCCGCGCAGCATCAGCACCGTGCCCACGTCGGCAATGCCTTCGATGGCCTTGCGCGTGTCATAGACGCGCAGCCGGTTCTCCGGCACCACGTGGCGCAGGTCCAGCGGGTTCGGCGCGCTCCAGTCCGCCACACGGCCCTGGAACATCGACAGGTAGTGCCGCGCGGCGCGCGTGGCCTCGGCCTCGTTGTCGACCAGGATGTCGATCACGCCGTTGGCAAACTGCACCGGCGCCGGGCCCACGTCCTCGGGCCGGTACACGCCCAGCCCGCCGCCTTCGATCATCGCCGGGCCGGCCATGCCGATATTGGCGGACTTGTCGGCGATGATCACGTCGCAGCAGCCCACGAACGCCGCGTTGCCCGCGAAGCAGCGGCCGGAGACCACGCCCACCACCGGCACCTGCCCGCTCAGTTCCGCGAACGCGGCAAACGACGGCTGGTAGAGGCCGGACACCGACGGGATATCGACATCGCCCGGCCGCCCGCCGCCGCCTTCGCCAAACAACACCAGCGGCAGCTCGTCGCGCAGCGCCACCTCCACGATGCGGTCGGTCTTCACGTGGTTGCGCTTGCCCTGCGTGCCGGCCATGACCGTGGCGTCGTACGCCATCACGGCGCTGCGGGCGCGGTCGGCGCCGACCAGCGCGCCGTTGATGTTGCCGATGCCGGTAATCAGCCCGTCGGCCGGGGCGTTGGCGATCAGGTCGTCCTTGCTGCGGCGCGACGCCTGCGCGGCCAGCGCCAGCCCGCCGTACTCGACAAAGGTGTCCGCGTCGCACAAATCGGCGATGTTCTCGCGCGCCGTGCGCTGGCCGCGCGACCGGCGCCGCGCCACCGCGTCGGGCCGCGCTGCGTCGTAGAGAAACGCGTGGCGGTCCAGCACGCGCTGCAGGTCGGGGCGGATCGCCTGCGGGTCGTGGGCCTGGGCCGCGTCATCGGCGCCGCCGGCTGCCTCGCCCGGCTCCAGCACGATCAGCACCTGGTTCTCGGCGGCCAGCGCGTTCTTGTCCAGCCGCAGGTCCACCACGCGGCCGCCGCATTCGGCGACGATCGTGTGCTCCATCTTCATCGCGTCGAGCACGGCCACAGTCTGGCCGGGCCGTACCGTGTCGTTGAGCCGGACCGACAGCTCGACCACGCGGCCCGTCAGCGGCGCGCGCACGGCCACCAGCCCTTCGCCGATCTGTTCCTCGGGCTCGCTGGCGCGCGGCGTGGCCGGGCGGTGGGTGCCGCCCAGCAGCGCGTCCTGCGCCCGGCCGGCCTCGGCGATGGCGTCGGCGGCCTGCGTCAGTTCGGGCAGGATGGCCTCGAAATGGCGGGTGTGGATGTCCTGCCGTAAGAAGTCGTCGCGCTGGACCAGCGCGCGCAGCAGGTGCAGGTTGGTCGGCACGCCGACGATGCGGAATTCGGCCAGGCTGCGCTGCAGGCGCCGCACCACGGCCTCGAACGTGGGCGCCGCGCTGCTGACGATCAGCTTGGCCAGCAGCGTGTCGAAGTTCGGCGACGGCTCGTAGCCGGTGTAGGCGTGGGTATCGACGCGGACATCGGGCCCGGACGGCGCGTCAAAGCGCTCCAGCCGGCCATGCGCGGGGCGCGCCATGCCCTGCGCGTCGGTCATCTCGGCGTTGACGCGCACCTGCACCGCGTAGCCGCGCGGCTGGGGCGGCGCGGCGGGGTCCAGCCCCAGGTCGGCCAGCGTGCGGCCGGCGGCCACCCCAAGCTGCACGGCCACCAGATCCACGCCGGTCACCTGCTCGGTGATCGTGTGCTCCACCTGCAGGCGCGGATTGGCTTCGATGAACACGACATCGCGCTGCTCGCCCGCGTCGGTTTCCTCCACCAGGAACTCGAACGTGCCCAGGCTGCGGTAGTTCACGCGCCGCGCCAGCCGCAGCGCCGACTTGACGATCTGCTCGCGCAGCGCGGGCTTGAGCACCGGGCTCGGCGCGATTTCCACCAGCTTCTGGAAGCGGCGCTGCAGCGTGCAGTCGCGCTCGCCCAGCGCCACGACCGCGCTGCCGTCGCCGACGATCTGCACTTCGATATGGCGCGCCCGCGCCACCAGCCGCTCGGCGTACAGCGCGTCGATGCCGAACGCGGACGCCGCCTCGGAGCGGCAGCGCGCGTAGGCTTCGGCCAGGTCCTCGCGGCGGCGCACCACGCGCATGCCGCGCCCGCCCCCGCCGCCCACGGCCTTGATGACCACGCCGGCGCCGTCCTGCGCGTCGAAGAAGCGGCCGATGTCTTCCAGCGACGCGCCGCCCGGTGTCGACGGCATGACCGGCACGTCGCACTGCACGGCCAGTTCCAGCGCGCGGCCCTTGTCGCCGAACAGCGCCAGATGGGCCACGTCGGGCCCGACAAAGCGGATGCCGGCGTCCTGGCACGCCTGCGCAAAGTCTGCCCGCTCGCTCAGGAAGCCGTAGCCGGGGTGTACGGCGTCGCAGCCCGTGGCGCGCGCCGCGGCGACGATGCCGGCGATGTCGATGTAGGCGGCCGGACCGCTGCCGTCGAGCGCCACGGCCTCGTCGGCCAGCACGCGGTGCAGCGCGCTGGCGTCGTCCTGCGCGTACACGGCCACGGTGGCGATATCGAGGTCGCGCGCGGCGCGCAGCACGCGCAGCGCGATTTCGCCCCGGTTGGCGATCAGCAGCTTCTTCAAGGTGGTCTCCTGTGGTTCTTGTTGGTACGGCGCCCGGCTCAGGGCCGGATGCCAAAACGGCTGACGCCCGGCTCGCGCAGGGGCGCGGCCAGGTTGGCAAATTCGCAGAGCAGCGCGCGGGTATCGCGCGGATCGATGATGTCCTCGATGACGAACGCCTCGGCGCTGCGGAACGGCGAGGTCAGGCTGCGCACGCGCTGTTCGATCTCGGCACGCTTCTGCACGGGGTCGTCGGCGCCCTCGATCTCGGCCTTGTAGGCCACCTCCAGCCCGCCCTCGATCGGCAGCGCGCCCCAGTTGGCCGACGGCCACGCATAACGGAAGTTGAAGCGGCCCATGTGCTGGTGGCCGGCCGCCGACACGCCATAGGCGCGCCGCAGGATCACCGAGCACCACGGCACCGTGGCCTGGTAGACCGCCGCCAGCGCGCGCACGCCGTGGCGCATGATGCCGGCCTGCTCGGCCTCGCGGCCGACCTGCAGCCCCATCGTGTCGACCAGATGCACGACCGGAAGGTGGAAGGTCTGCGCCAGGTCGACAAAGCGCGTGAATTTCTCGGCGGCGTCGCGGTCCCAGCTGCCGCCGTCGACGGCCGGGTCGCTCGCGATCACGGCCACGGGCCAGCCGTCGAGCCGCGCCAGCCCGGTGACGACGGCGCAGCCCCACTGCGCGCCGGTCTCGAAGAACGAATCGGCATCGACCACGGTCTCGACGATGGGCCGGATGGCATAGTCGCCGCCCGGCTGGCGCGGGATGGCGCCAAGCAGCCAGTCGTCGCGGCGCGCGGTGTCGGCGGCCGGCTCGGCACGCGGCGGCAGCGCGTGGACCGACGCCGGCAGGTACGACAGAAAGCGCCGGGCCCGCGCGAAGGCCTCGTGCTCGGTGGGCACCTCGTCGTCGACCACGCCGTTGCGCGTGTGGATCTGGCTGCCGCCCAGCTCGTTCTTGCTCAGCGTCTGGCCGACGCGGGCCTCTACCGACGGCGGCCCTTCGTTGAACAGTTGCGAGGTCTCGCGCACCATCACCGAGTAATGACTCGACGCCACGCGCGCGGCGCCCATGCCGGCCACCGACCCCAGCGCCAGCGACACCACGGGCACCGTCGCCATGTTCTCCACCACGTGCTGCCAGACCTTCATGGTCGGAATCAGCGTGTGGCCCTTGATCTCGATATTGCGCACGGACCCGCCGCCGCCCGTGCCGTCGACCAGCCGGATCATCGGCAGGCGCAGGTCGTGGGCCATTTTCTCGGCATGGACGAGCTTGTCGCCCACCGCGCCGTCGTTGGCGCCGCCGCGCACCGTGAAGTCGTCGCCGACCAGCACCACGGGCCGGCCGTCGACCCGCGCGCGGCCCATCACGAGGTTGGACGGCACCAGGTCGACCAGCCGGCCGTTGCCGTCGTACCGGCCGCTGCCGCTCAGGCCGCCCACCTCGCGGAACGAGCCGGCGTCGGCCAGCGCGTCCACGCGCTCGCGCACCGTGAGCTTGCCGGCCTGCCGGTGCCGCGCCACCTTGTCCTCGCCGCCCATGCGCGCCGCCAGGCGGCGCCGATAGGCCAGTTCATCGACTTCGGGTTGCCAACTCACGCTGTCTCCGCTCGGATGTTTCCGAAGACAGTCGCACGACCCATGCCAGCCATCGGGCGCATTTGGCGGCCCGCCCGGGGCGTTGATTTCATTGTGTATTTCCGGACGCGCCGCTACGATGTCCCCCACGACGACATAACAGTGTCCGCACGACGGACACGACTGGAGACACCGGTGTCCTTGGAGACGACACAGCCACTTGGCGCGCTGATCTGCACGATCGACGGCGCGCGGGTGGCCGCCATCGGCCTGTGCGCCGATCTGGCCCTGGCCGATGCCGCGCAGGCAGCGCTGGCCACGGCCACCGACGCGGGCGATGGCCGCCGGCTGTTCCCGCTGGCCGCGGGCGACGCCCGGTACGTGGGCGTGGCGCTGGAAGACGCGCGGCACCGCGTGATCCTGATCCACACGGCCGACGCGCACGCCACGCTGTTCGACTTCCTCGGCACCGTGCCCTTTGCGGGCGCCATCCTCGACTACTTCCTCAACGATCCGTACCAGGCCATCACCGTGGTCGACCGCGCCGGGCGGGTGCGCTTTATCAGCCCCGTCCACGAGAAATTCCTTGGCATCGAGCGCGGCGCCGGGACGGGCCGGCCGGCGGCCGACGTGATACCGAATTCGCGGCTGCCGCAGGTGGCGGCGACCGGCAAGGCCGAGATCGGCCAGCTCCAGCAACTGAACGGCGCCACGCGCGTGGTCAACCGGATACCGATCCGCGCGCGCGGCGAGGTGGTGGGCGCCATCGGGCAGGTGATGTTCAAGGGGCCCGAGGAACTGGTGCGGCTGCACAAGGAATTGTCCGAGCTGCGCTCGGAGGTGGCGCGCTACCAGCGCGAGTTCGAAGGGCTGCGCGAGCGGCAGTCCACGCTGGGGCTGATTGGCGAAAGCGCGCCGATGCAGCGGCTGCGGCGCGAAATCCAGACCGTGGCCCCGCTGGACGTGCCGGTGCTGATCCTGGGCGAAAGCGGCACAGGCAAGGAACTGGTGGCGCGGGCCATCCACAACGCCGGGCAGGAAGCGGCCGGCGCACGGCCGCTGGTGAGCCTGAACCTGGCCGCGCTGCCCGCGACGCTGATCGAATCGGAACTGTTCGGCCATGCGCCGGGCGCGTTTACGGGCAGCAAGCGGCAGGGTCAGGCCGGCAAGCTCGAACTGGCCGCCGGCGGCACCGTGTTCCTGGACGAGGTGGCCGATATTCCGATGGAGATGCAGGTCAAGCTGCTGCGCGTGCTGGAGGACCACATGGTCGAGCGGCTGGGCAGCGGGCGGCCCCGGCGCGTGGATTTCCGGCTGGTGTCGGCGACCAACCGCGACATCCCGGCGCTGATCGACGCGGGCCGCTTTCGGCTGGACCTCTACTACCGGCTTAGCGGCGTGGTGCTGCGCATTCCGGCGCTGCGGCAGCGGCGCGAGGACATACCGGCCCTGCTCCAGCACTTCGTGGAGGCGTTCTGCGCGCGCAATGGCATGCCGGCGCCGCGCATCGACCACGACGTGCCGCGCTATCTGGCCGGCCAGCCGTGGCCCGGCAATGTCCGCCAGCTACGCCAGCGGGTGGAAGAGGCGCTGGTGTTCTGCGACGGCCGGCTGCTGCGCGTGGCCGATTTCGCACGCGGCGACGCGGCGCGCGGGCTGTCGATCGCGCCGCTGTCGCCCGAGCCCGATGCCGGCGCCGCCGAGGCGCTGCCCGACGCTCCCCTGCCCGTCTCGCCCATCGCCCATGACCCGGCCGGTGCGCTGCGCGACGTGGCGCACGCGGCCGTGCTCGACGCGATTGCCCGCCACGGCGGCAACAAGAAACGGGCCGCCGCGCAGCTCGGCATCTCGCGTTCGCACCTGTACAAGATTCTGGAGCGCGGCGGCGGGGATTCGTCGCGCTAGGCGGCTACTCGGCGGCCGGCACCCAGCGCGGCGTCTGGGTCCGGCCGATGTAGGCAAACGCGATCTGGATCAGCCCCATGGTCAGCCCCAGCGCGGCGCCGACCTTCCAGGCCAGCGTGTAGTTGTGCATCAGGTCGTAGAGCCAGCCGCCGCCGAACGCGCCGATGAAGCTGCCGATCTGGTGGCTGAAGAACGCCACGCCGGCAATCATCGCCTGCCAGCGCAGGCCGAACGTCTGGGCGATCCAGCCCTGCACCAGCGGCGAGACGCCGAGCCACAGGAAGCCCATCACCGCGGAAAAGACCATCGTGCTTTCGGGCGTCGGCAGCGTGTGGAAAAACCAGACGAAGCCGATCGACCGGCAGATGTAGATGCCGCCGAGCAGCAGCAGCTTGTTGACGCGCCCGCCGGCCCAGCCGAAGAACAGGCTGCCCAGCACGTTGAAGCCGCCGATCAGGCCGAGCGCCTTGGCCGACAGCATCGGGTCCATGCCGCAGACGTCCAGGTAGGCCGGCAGGTGCGTGGTCAGGAAGACCAGTTGCATGCCGCAGATGGTGTACGCCAGCGCCATGACCACGAACGGCGGGTGCCGCAGCGCCGCCATCAGCGCCTGGCGCCCGCTCTGGCCGGCCTGCGCGGGCCCGGGCGCCACGCGCACCGTGTCGACCCGGCCGCCATGCCACGCGGCCGGCACCATGATCAGCGCCAGCACCACGAACGACACCAGCCCCATGCGCCAGCCCCAGCTACCGGTGATGGCCTGCCCCAGCGGCGCCGCGATCATCGCGCCCAGCGAGCCCGACGCCGACACGCAACCCAGCACGAGGCTGCGCACCTGGGCGTTGACCGCGCTGGACGCGGCGGCCATCGCCATCGCCGTGCCGGTGCTGGCCATCGCCATGCCGATCAGCACGCCGCCGCCCAGGATGACGGCCCACAGCCCCTGCGACGTGGCCAGCAGCACCAGCCCGACCAGGTACAGCAGCGATCCGCCGACCATCAGCGGCCGGAAGCCGGTGCGCACGGCCAGCGCGCCGGCAAAGGGCTGCAGCAGCCCCCAGGTCAGGTTCTGCACCGCCACGGCAATCGTGAAGTCGCCCACCGAGATCCCGATGTCGCGCGTCAGCGGCGGCACGAAGATCCCCAGGCTCTGCCGCAATCCCATGGCCAGCGACAGCATGACGGATGCGCCGATCAGGATCGGCAGTACGGGACGCAGCGCGGCGAGACGAGACATACGGGGGCTCTGGTGACGCGGCCCGGGGGCGGCCGCCAATCGCCATTTTCGTTGAATCGTCAAGGAATTCAAATGCTCGGGAATACCGATGACGGCCTGCCCTGCGGAAAGGGGCGGCTGGGGCGCCCGGCCTTCCACCCGCCGATGTCGGGGCCGGTTCGCATCGGTTGACGTCAACAACCACGTTCATTGCGATAAGTTTTCTTATCGCAATGACGCCAATGCCGCACCAAAGCCGATGCCATTGAATCGGCCCACCCCCGTAACCGCATGCCCCACCCTCTGTCAACGGTTCATGCGCGTTAAGTGGAGCGATATACAGTCCTTACATCTTTTTACAGCACGCGAATAGCAAACTGACTAACTTTGAATCGCTCCAGCGCTGCATTGCATCAATCCTGTGATGATGTGCTGAGAGTGTCCATGGCGCGTCGCGCCTCGCAATACCTGCACGCCCATGCCGTCCGGCATGCGGGCAGTTCAACGGACCGGCGACACGGTCCTCACGCCTGTTCCGGCGGCGTTGCCACGGCCCGGAGCAAACGGCGCATAACAATTGGTTGGGGGACGAGAACGCAAGACCCGATCCTCGCGAGCGTAACGTTCGCGCGGCGGGGAGCGTTCGTCTGCGAAATTTTTCACCGCGACCGACGTTGGCGTGTCGCGGGTGGCCACCTTTTACCCGGGAGCTCGCATGGACAACAATTCCGACCACAAGCCGACCGTGCCAACGCGGCGGCCGCCGCCACCGCCGGGCCGGCCCGCATCCCCGCCGCCGCGCGACGCCGTGGCCCAGCCCAGCCGCGCGCTGGGCCTGCGGCCGGTCTGGCAGGCCATTCCGCGCCTGGCCAGCTACGGCATGGTGGGCTTCATCATCTGGATCATCCTGTCCGTGATGTTCCCGTACGTGTTCGTCCGGTCGTCCGAGCGGGCCGTCGTCAACAGCCCCGTGAGCCTGATCACCACGCCCGTGGAAGGCATCGTCACCAAGCAACTGGTGCCGGTGGGCACCACCTTCAAGCCCGGCGAATCGCTGATGACGCTGCAGAACCCGAACATGGACCGGGCGCTGCTGCTGGAGCTGACCGGCAAGAAGCTCGACAACGAAAAGCGCCTGGAAGCCGCCAGGACCAAGCTGGAAGTGAACGAGGCGCGGCTGGCCGCCACCAGCGGCGACGTGCGGCGCTACACCTCGGCGGCCCAGCAGCAGAACGATTCGCGCGTGCGCGGCATCGAGGCGCGGCTCAATGTGGCGCAGCAGCAGATCGACGCCCAGCAAAATGTAGTCAATCGTAACGTGCAGATGCAGCAGGCCGGCGCCGTGAGCCAGGCGTTTACCGATGCATCGCGCAACCAGCTTGCCGTGCTGGCCGGCCAGCGCGACGCCGTCGAGGCCGAGCTGAACAGCGCCCGCAACAGCAGCGCGGCCACGCGCAACAAGGTGTTCGCGTCCAGCAACGACAGCGCCGTGGGCGCGCTGGCGCAGCGCTCGGACGAACTGAAGGCCGAGATCACCGGGCTGCAGGCCGAGATCAAGCAACTGGAAGCCTACGGCGCCGAGGTCGACAAGCTCGTCGACACCGAGCAGCAGCGGCTGGACCGCGTGTCGAACCTGGACATCAAGGCCTATGCCGGCGGCATCGTCGAGGACGTGCTGGCCCCGCCCGGCACGCGCGTGGCGGCCGGCGCCACGCTGATGCGCGCCACCAACTGCGCGCAGCCGGCCGTGGTGGCGGTCTTTCCGCGCAGCCTGAGCAAGGATCTGCTGCCCGGCGCGCCGGTTACGGTGCTGGTCGATGGCGTGGGCACCCCGCAGCCGGGCAAGGTGGCGGAAATCCTGCCGCGCGCGCCCGACGGCGACCAGGCGCGGTATTTCGTGCCCTTCCCGCCCATCGAGAAAAACGAGCTCTACCTGATTGCCAAGCTCAACAAGCCGCTGCCCGACCTGCCCGGCGCCGGCAAGACCGACCGCTGCGCGCTCGGCCACTGGGCCAAGGTCAGCCTTGACCGCCCGTGGTTCCGCCGGCTGATCTGATCGACACCGATCGCCAGCCATGCCCCCCACGCCCGCAGGAGGAACCCTACCGTGCAGCGTTATCTCGCAGGATCGCGACACCCGGCCGCGCGCAAGCGGCTGCTCGAAAGCATCGTGACAATCGCGCTGGCCGCGCCGCTGGGCGTGGCCGCCGCGCCCCAGACCCCCGACGCGCCGCGCGACGCGTTGCGCGACGCCGGCTGCCAGACGCTGGCCGCGCGCGTGGCCGCCATCCCCGGCAGCGGTCCCGTGATGCTGGCCAGCTACGAACCGGCACCGGGCGGCGAGCCCCTGCCGGGCCCGCTCAAGGAGTCGGCCTTCGTCTATGACAACGCGCTGGCCGGCATCGCGCTGCTGGCCTGTGGTCGGCCGGACGCCGCGCGGCGTATTGCCGATGCCGTGGTGGCCGGCGTCACGCGCGACCGCCACTACCATGATGGCCGCCTGCGCAACGCCTATCGCGCCGGCGCCATGCCGGACGGCCCCGTGCCGATGCCAGGCTGGTGGGACGCCAAGGCCAACCGCTGGTTCGAGGATCGCTACCAGGTTGGCACGGCCACCGGCAACGTGGCCTGGGCCGCGCTGCTGCTGCTGGCCACCTACGAGGCCACGCGGGCGCCGCGCTACCTGGACACGGCCCGCACGATGATGGGCTGGGTCGACAAGGTGACCTACGACAGCGCCGCGCCGGCCGCCTTCGTCGGCGGATTCTTCGGCCACGAGCCGTCGCCGCAGCGCCAGGGCTGGAAATCGACCGAACACAACGTCGACACCTACGCGGTGTTCCGCTGGCTGTCGCGGCTGGACAGCGACCCGCGCTGGCGCACCGGCGCCGACCGCTCGCGCCAGTTCGTCCAGGCGATGTGGCAGCCCGGCGAGGGCCGCTTCGCCATCGGCACGCGCGACGACGGCCGCACGCTGAACGCGGGCCCGTCGGCGCTCGACGCGTCGCTGTGGCCGCTGATCGCGATACCCGACGCGGCGCCCGGCTGGCAGCGCGCGCTGACCTGGGCCCGCACGCGCCACGGCGTCAAGGGCGGCTACGGCTTCAACGCCAACCCGGACGGCATCTGGACCGAAGGCACCGGCCAGGCCGCGCTGGTGCTGCGCGCCAGCGGCCGCGACGCCGAGGCCGCCCCGCTCTGGCCGCTGCTGGCCGCCCAGCGGGCGCCGTCGGGCATGTTGTTCGCCACCCCCGACACGCGCGTGCGCACCGGGCTGCAGATCGGCCCCGACTCGAAGACCGACGACTTCTACTACTTCCACCTGCCCCACCTGGGCGCCACGGCCTGGGCCGTGCTGGCGGCGGCCGGATGGAACCCCTTTCAGCCCGGCGGAAGCCCGCCCAAGGAGTGACGATGCTGGCCGCGAGCTTTGCGAGTTTTCTGGATGGCAGCATGCTGGTCCAGGTCAATGCCGGCGCGCTGCTGATCGCCGTGCTGTGCCTGCGCGGCGACCGCCGCCGCGCCGCCGACCGCTGGCTGTTCGGCCTGGCGGCCGGCATCCTGCTCGGCGTCTACTACATCTGGCGCCTCACCGAGACGCTGCCGGAATGGCGGCTGGAATTCCCCAGCCTCTGGGCCCACGCGTTCCTGGGCTTCGAGACGCTGACCATCCTCTACACGCTGATCTCCATCGTCACGCTCACGCGCACGACCGACCACCGCGCCCAGGCCGATGCCGGCGAGGCCCGGCTGCGCGGCGACCGCGACGCGCCGGCCGTCGACATCTTCATCGCCACCTACAACGAGGGGCTGGACGTGCTGGAGAAGACCATCGTCGCGGCCAAGGCCATCGACTATCCCAACTTCCGCGTCTGGGTGCTCGACGACACCCGGCGCGACTGGCTCAAGGCGTTCTGCCAGCAGGCTGGCGTGCACTACGTGACGCGGCCCGACAACACCCACGCCAAGGCCGGCAACCTCAACAACGGCCTGCAGCACAGTGCCGGGATCGATGGCGGCGCGCCGTTCATCATGGTGCTGGACGCCGACTTTGCGCCGCACCGCAGCATCCTGCTGCGCATCGTCGGCCTGTTTGACGACCCGCGCGTGGGCGTGGTGCAGACGCCGCAGTTCTACTACAACGCCGACCCCATCCAGTACAACCTGCGCTCCACCGACTGCTGGGTGGACGAGCAGCGCGCGTTCTTCGACGTCATGCAGCCGGCCAAGGACGCCTGGGACACCGCGTTCTGCATCGGCACGTCGTTCGTGGTGCGGCGCGAGGCGCTGGGCCATATCGGCGGGTTTCCCACCGGCACGGTGACCGAGGACATCCACCTGACCTACAAGCTGATGCCGTACGGCTACGTCACGCGCTGGCTCAACGAGCGGCTCAGCGTGGGCCTGTCGGCCGAGGGGCTGCCCGAGTACATCAGCCAGCGCAGCCGCTGGGGCCTGGGCACGATCCAGGTGGCGCTGACCGCCGACGGCCCGCTGCGCGGCCGGGGCTACACGTTCCGCCAGCGGCTGCACTACGTGCACGGGCTGCTGCACTGGCTCAGCCGCCCGTTCACGCTGATGCTGCTGACCGGGCCGCTGCTCTACTGGTTCTTCAACGTCCCCACGCTCTATGGCGATCCGCTGCAATTCCTGGCCTATGGCGTGCCGGCGCTGCTGCTGTACTGGGCGTACAGCATCTGGATCACGGGCTCGCGCGCGATGCCGATCTTCACCGAGGTCACGCAGATCGTGGCGGCGATGGCCGTGACAGCCACGCTGGCCAGCGCCATGTTCAAGCCGTTCGGGCGGCCGTTCAAGGTCACCAACAAGGGGCTGGACCGCTCGAAGCTGACCGTCCACGGCAAGTTCGCGGCGTTCTACGGGGCACTGTTCGTGCTGTCGGCGGTGGGCCTGGGGCGCGCCATCGCCGCCGACGGCAACGCGCCGGGCACCGTGTTCAACATCGCCTGGACCGTGGTGTCGATGGTGCTGTACCTGGCGTCGCTGCTGGTCTGCTTCGAGCTGCCGCGCCCGCGCAAGGAAGAACGCTTTCCGTTCCGCGCGGCGGCACGGCTGCAGTTCTATGGCGACGACGGCATCTCGCGCGAGGTCGATGGCGTGACGCGCGACCTGTCCTGCAACGGCGTCGCGCTGGAATCGCACAGCGGCACGCGCGTGGCGCCGGGCGCCATGGGCGCGTTCTGGCTGGCGCCGCTGGGCTGGGTGCCGTGCCGCGTGGCGCGCACCGACGGCCAGTTGATCGGCATCGCGCTGCTGCCCGACATGACCGCGCGGCACCGGCTGATCCGGCTGCTGTTCAGCGAGCCGCCGCACAACATCGCGCGCCGGGGCCTGCCGGGCACGGCCATCGTGCAGCTCCTGCGGCGCGCCTTTACCGGTTGATCCACGCTATGACGATGACAACAATGCGCCTCTCCTCCAAGACTCCGCCAGTACCGCGATGGCTCGCGGTGCTGCTGCCGCTGGCGCTCACCGCCTGCACGCTGGAACCCACCTACCAGCGGCCCGACTCGCCGGTGGCCAACGCCTGGCCCACGGGCGCCGCCTACCAGACCACGCCGGGCGCCGCGCAGGCGCCCGTGCCGGCCGCCAGCCTGGGCTGGCAGGACTTCTTTACCGACGCGCGGCTGCGGCGGCTGATCGAACTTGGCCTGGCCAACAACCGCGACCTGCGCGTGGCCACGCTGTCCATCGACGAGGCCCGTGCGTACTACCGCATCCGGCGCGCGGCACAGTTCCCGGCCGTCGACGGCAACCTGGGCTTCAGCAGCACGCGCGTCACCGGCGACCTGCGCGCGCCGGGCCAGGACGCCGTGATCAACGCCTGGGGCGCCGGCGTGGGCTTTTCCGCGTTCGAGCTCGACGTGTTCGGCCGCATCCGCAGCCTCAAGCACGAGGCGCTGGAGCAGTACCTGGCCATCGAGGAAGTGCGGCGCAGCACGCAGATCAGCCTGGTGGGCGAGATTGCCACGGCCTACCTGACGTGGCAGGCCGACCAGCAACTGCTGAAGCTGTCGCAGGACACGCTCAAGATCCAGGAAGACGCCGCCGAGATGGTGCGCAAGAGCAAGCAGGCCGGCGGCATGGCCGAGATCGACCAGCATCGCACGCAGACACAGGTGGAAACGGCCCGCGTGGACGTGGAGCAGTTCACGCGTCAGGTGGCGCAGGACGAGAACGCGCTGTCGCTGCTGATCGGCGGCCCGATCCCGGCCGACCTGCCGGCGCCGCAGCCATTCGACGACAGGTCGTTCGTGGCCGAGCTGCCGTCCGGGCTGCCGTCCGACCTGCTGGCGCAGCGCCCGGACATCATGGCCGCCGAGCACCGGCTCAAGGCCGCCAACGCCAACATCGGCGCGGCGCGCGCGGCGTTTTTCCCGCGCATCTCGCTGACGGCCGGCGTCGGGCTGGCCAGCACCACGCTGGCCGGACTGTTCACGGGCGGCGCGGCGTGGGCCTTTGCGCCGCAGGTGACGCTGCCGATCTTCAATGCCGGGGCGAACCAGGCCAACCTGGATGCATCGAAGGTCCGCAAGGACATCAACGTCGCGCTGTACGAGCGCACGATCCAGGGCGCCTTCCGCGAAGTCTCCGACGGCCTGGCCGCCCGCGGCACGTACGACCGCCAGACCGCCGCCCAGCAGTCGCTGCAGAAATCGGTCGCCGAGACCCGCCGGCTGGCCGAGATGCGCTTCAAGAACGGCGTGGATGACTACTTCGCGGTCTTCGACGCCCAGCGCCAGCAGTACGAGGCCGAAAAGAAGCTGGTGACGATCCAGCTCGCCCGCCTGAACAGCCGCGCGCAGCTATACAAGGCCCTGGGCGGCGGATGGTCGCAGCAGTCGGCACCGGCGCAGCCGGTGGCCGGGAAGCCGGCGGGGATGGTGGCGCGGCAGTAGCGCGGCGGCGGCAGCCTGCGCTGCCATGTTGGCGTGTCTTCTGCCTGTTTTTTCGCTCCCCTCTCCCGCCTGCGGGAGAGGGGGCTGGGGGTGAGGGCCAGCCGCTCAAGATGCGACGGTGGCAGCTTGCACCGCCATGCCCTCTCCCCGACCCCTCTCCCGCGCGCGGGAGAGGGGAGCAAACCATCGGCGGGAATACCGCCCGCGACCCCGCACCACCACCACCCCACCGCCGCCCCCCCGCCTCCGCTAAAATCCCCGCCACAAACACCCCAAGGCTTGCAGCGTGGCACTTCAGCAGGGTTTCATCCTGACCCGACATTGGCGCGATACCCCGGCTGGTACCGAAGTCGAGTTCTGGCTGGCGACCGACGACGGGCCGCGCCGGCTGCGCCTGCCGCCGCAGCCGTCCACGGCGTTCATCCCCGAGGCCCAGCGGGCCGCGGCCGAGGCGCTGTTGCAGGGCCAGCGCGATGTGACGCTGCGGCCGCTGCAGTTGCAGGACTTCCAGCGCCGGCCCGTGCTGGGCCTCTACTGCCCGCAGCACCGCCAGCTCATCCAGATCGACAAGGCGCTGCGCGACGCGGGCGTGGACGTCTACGAGGCCGATGTCCGGCCGCCCGAGCGCTACCTGATGGAGCGCTTCATCACCGCGCCGGTCTGGTTCGATGGCGACCCTGGCGCCGACGGCATCCTGCGCAACGCCCAGCTCAAGCCTGCCGCCGACTACCGCCCCGCGCTGCGCCTGGTGTCGCTGGACATCGAGACCAACGCGTTCGGCGACCTCTACTCGATTGCGCTCGAAGGCTGCGGCCAGCGGCAGGTCTACATGCTCGGCCCCGCGCCGCAGCAGGCGCCGGCCGACCTCGACTTCGCGCTGGAATACCGCCCCACGCGCCAGGCGCTGCTCGAAGCGCTGAACGACTGGCTGGCCCGCCACGATCCAGATGCCATCATCGGCTGGAACCTCGTCCAGTTCGACCTGCGCGTGCTGCGCGAGCACGCCCGGCAGTACCAGATGCCGCTGCGGCTGGGCCGGGGCGGCGCCGAGATGGAATGGCGCGAGCACAACCGCCAGCAGCACTATTTCGCCGGGGCGGCCGGGCGGCTCGTGATCGACGGCATCGAGGCGCTGCGCTCGGCCACGTGGAGTTTTCCGTCGTTCAGCCTCGAATCGGTGGCGCAGGCGCTGCTGGGCGAAGGCAAGGCGATCGACAACCCGTACGACCGCATGGACGAGATCGACCGGATGTTCGCCCAGGACAAGCCCGCGCTGGCCCGCTACAACCTGCGCGACTGCGAACTGGTCACGCGCATCTTCGAGAAGACCGAGCTGCTGCGATTCCTGCTGGAACGCGCCACCGTCACCGGGCTGCCGGCGGACCGCAGCGGCGGCTCGGTGGCCGCGTTCACGCACCTGTACATGCCGCTGATGCACCGCCAGGGCTACGTGGCGCCGAACCTTGGCGACAAGGCGCCCGAGGCCAGCCCCGGCGGCTTCGTGATGGATTCGCGGCCCGGGCTCTACGAATCGGTGCTGGTGCTGGACTACAAGAGCCTGTACCCGTCGATCATCCGCACGTTCCTGATCGACCCGATCGGGCTCGTGGAGGGCCTGGCGCACCCCGACGATGCCGACTCGGTACCCGGCTTCCGGGGCGCCCGGTTCTCGCGCACGCGGCACTGCCTGCCGGCCATCGTGTCGCGCGTCTGGCAGGGCCGCGAGGCCGCCAAGCGCGACGGCAACAAGCCGCTGTCGCAGGCGCTCAAGATCATCATGAACGCGTTCTACGGCGTGCTCGGGTCCAGCGGCTGCCGGTTCTTCGACCCGCGGCTGGCGTCGTCGATCACCATGCGCGGGCACGAGATCATGCGCCAGACGCGCCAGCTGATCGAGGCACGCGGCTACGAGGTGATCTATGGCGATACCGATTCCACGTTCGTCTGGCTGCGCCGCGCGCGGACCGAGGACGACGCCGGCCAGATCGGCCGCAGCCTCGTGGCCTACGTCAACGACTGGTGGCGCGACCACCTGTGGCAGACCTACGGCCTGGAAAGCGCGCTGGAACTCCAGTTCGAGACGCACTTCCGCCGCTTTCTGATGCCGACCATCCGCGGCACCGACCTGGGCAGCAAGAAGCGCTACGCCGGCCAGGTGATGCGCCCCGACGGCCGCCTGGAGATGGTCTACAAGGGGCTGGAAACGGTACGTACGGACTGGTCGCCGCTGGCGCAGCAGTTCCAGCAGACGCTCTACGCCCGGATCTTCAACCGCGAGCCGTACCAGGAATACGTGCGCGACACGGTGCGCCGCACGCTGGCCGGCGAGCTGGACGACCTGCTGGTCTACCGCAAGCGGCTGCGCCGCCAGCTCGACGACTACCAGCGCAACGTGCCGCCGCACGTGCGCGCCGCCCGCATCGCCGATGCCTACAACGAGCGCCACGGCCGCCCGCGCCAGTACCAGAACGGCGGCTGGATCAGCTACCTGATGACGATGGCCGGCCCGGAGCCGCTGGAAACGCGCTCGGCGCCCATCGACTATGACCACTACGTCACGCGCCAGCTCCAGCCCATCGCCGACGCGATCCTGCCGTTCCTGGACGACGATTTCCAGACGCTGCTGACCGGCCAGATGGCGCTGTTTCCGTCCTGAACCGCCGGCGGGCGGGCGGCACGCAGGGTTTTCGCTGCGGTGCGACAACGGCGCAACCCGCTAGAATGGCCTGCCGGCGTCGCCTGACGCCGCCGCAAGAGCATCCGAAGAGACTCCCGTTCATGTCCGCCGTCGCCCCGAATCCTGCTGTTCCCTCCCCGTCCAAGGCCATGCGCCACGCCGCCAGCATGCTCGTGCTGCGCGACGGCCCGCAGGGCATGGAAATCCTGATGATGCGCCGCCCCCAGCGCGACGACGACCGCAGCGCGGGCGCGTTCGTGTTCCCGGGCGGCGTGCTCGACCCGCAGGACGCCGCGCTGCATCGGCTCTGCGCCGGGCTGGACGACGCCGGCGCCAGTGCCCGGCTGGGCGTGGCGGCCAACGGGCTCGACTACTTCCTGTGCGCGGTGCGCGAGGCGTTCGAGGAAGCCGGCCTGCTCTACGCCTACGACGCCACCGGCCAGATCGTGGGGCTCGACGACCTGGACGCCGGCGTGCGCCAGCAGTTGCGCGAGGCGGCCGCCTATGGCGGCAAGGGTCTGGCACACGTCTGCGAGATGCTGGGCCTGCGGCTGGCCGTCGACCAGCTGGCCTACTGCGCCTACTGGCTGACGCCGCCGGGGCTGCCCAAGCGCTTCGACACGCGTTTCTTCATGGCCGTGGTGCCGCCGGGCCAGACCGCGATCCACGATGGCGTGGAGGCCGTGGAGCACCGCTGGATGCGCCCGGCCGACGTGATCGATCCCGTCAACAACCTCACGCTCGTCAACGCCACGCGGCGCATCCTGCAATCGATCGCCCATTTCGAGACGGCGCAGGCGTGCGTCGATTTCGCCAGGCAGCAGCGCAGCATCGCGCTGGTGATGCCGCGGCTGGCGCATGGGCCCAAGGGCCAGCGGCCGGTGATGCCCGACGAGCCGTGCTATGCCGAGATTGCCCGCATCGACCCGGACGGCGCCGCCCATGGCCGCTACGTGCTGGAGCCGGGGCTGCCGGTGCGGCTGTCCGAGCGCGTCTGGCGCGTGACGGCCAACAACGGCAACGTGATGACCGGGCCCGGCACCAACACCTACTTCGTGGCCGGCGCCGACAACTGCTGGGCCGTGATTGATCCGGGCCCGGAAGACGCGGCCCACTTCGACGCGGTCATGGCCGCCGCGCCGGGCCCCGTGAAATGGATCCTGGTCACGCATACCCATCTGGACCACTCGCCGGGCACGGTGCGGCTGCGCGCGGCCACGTCGGCGCCGGTCTGGGGCCGCACCACCGACGTCAAGGACCGCCAGGACCAGACCTTCCGGCCCGACCACATGCCCGTGCACGGCGACCGCATCGCGCTGGGCCCCGACACCACGCTGCGCGTGATCCACACGCCCGGCCATGCGTCGAACCACCTGTGCTTCCTGCTGGAAGAGGAAAAGATGCTGTTCACGGGCGACCACGTGATGCAGGGCTCGACCGTGGTCATCAACCCGCCCGACGGCGACATGGGCGCCTACCTGGCGTCGCTGCGCATGCTGCTGGACGAGGACCTCGAATGGATCGCCCCGGGGCACGGCTTTCTGATGCCGCGCCCGCACGACGCCATCCGCCTGCTGATCCGCCACCGCCTGCAACGCGAGGCCAAGGTGCTGAACGCGCTGCGCACGCTGTCACCGGCCGACGCCCCCACGCTGGTCACCAGCGTCTACGACGACGTGCCGGTCAGCAAGCACCCCATCGCGCTGCGGTCGATGCTGGCGCACCTGCGCAAGCTGGAAGCCGAGGGCGTGGCCAGCGAGGTGGATGGGGTGTGGGGGTTGCGGTAGGCGGCGTGGGTTGTTCAGGCGCCTGCCCTCTCCTCCGTGGGGGTACACGCCCGAAAGCTGACAGGCGGCCGTCCGCCGGGCCGTGAAATATCTGGATACCTTGACGCACTGGCGGCGCTTGGGCCGGCTGCCTACAGTGACTTGCATCGCTGACTGCCCGAGAGCCTTGCCATGCCCAGACTCCTTGCTCCGCTGCTGCTGACACTGGCCACGTCGATGGCCGCCGGCGCCGCCCAGGCCGTCACCAAGTGCGAAGGCGCCGGTGACACGCTCTATACGTCCGGGGCCTGCCCGGCCGGCTACCGCAATGTCACGCCGTCGATGCGCGGCAACGTGACCACGGTGACCAAGTCCGCCAAGGTCCGCAGCGACGAGCAGGCGTACCTGAAGAACCGCGCCCAGATGGCCACGCAGATCGAGAACTGGGACGCCCGCGAGCAGGACCAGGACTGGCGCGCGCAGACCGCGTTCTGGAACCAGTGCCGGGCGCTGGAGTTCCAGGTGCGCGCGGCGGAGCGGGCCATGCATCAGACCGAGTACTGGAGCCACGCCGACCGCTATCGCGACGCCGTGCACGCGCTGCGCGCGGAGCAGTACGGCATGGGCTGCTATTTCTGACGGCGTGCGCGTCGGGGCATCGTAGTTCCTGCCGATATTAGCCACGCTTAGATCGCCATACAGAAAATTTCAGGCGAAATCGGGTCGGAATCACGTCTGCAGTCACATACAATCCGTTCCCATCCGGCCCGCCACGTCGCTTCGTCCAGGACCTTCGTGGCAACTGCGGTCGCAACCCACTCCTGTGAAGAAACATGCTGACTCTCACTGCGATCGTTGCGTATATGCTGGCCTGCATCGTTGCACTGGCTTTCGGTGTTCGCTGGATGATCAAGAACGATCCGCTGCTCAAACAGCCCCAGTTTCTGGATACGTCCTCAGGCCCTGACGACACGTCACGCTGACGCACCAGCGGCCATCGGCACGCCAACCGGCCGATCGCCCTGCCCCCTACGGAACGCCGGTCCACCCGACCGGCGTTTTGCTTTTTGTGGATGACCTTTTTGCGGCCCGCCGGCCCCCGCTCGCCGCCCGGTAACGCGGCCGTCACGTGCATCCGTCCTACAGCCCGACCCGTTGCACGCCGACATTCCATCCCGCTGGCCGCCACTATGCTCTGAGCAGGCACCCATAACAGAGCCAGCGAGCCATGTCGACCGTCCCGCCCACCCCCGCCCTGCGGTCCCCGTCCCGCGCCGGACCCGGCTGCGCGCGCGGCCGACCCGGCCCCGCCCACCCAGACGGGTGACGCGGCGGCGCGCGCCGGCATGTCGGACACGTCCGATACTGCCCAGGCCGCCAGCGAGCCGTCCGACCCGATTGCCGATCCCATTGAGGATGACCGCGCCGACGCCGGCAGCCCAGCTCTGGCCGCCGCTGCCGCCGCCCCGGTCACGATTCCCGATTTCACCCCGCCACCCTGGACGCGCTCCGTGCGCAGCGGCAGCCTGGCGCTGATCGTGCTGGCCACGCTGGCATCGCTCTACGCGCTGCACGTCGCCCGCGCGTTCGTGGTGCCCGTGGTGCTGGCCATCGTCATGGCCTACCTGCTCGACCCGATGGTGGCCTTGCTGCAGCGCCAGCGCGTGCCACGCGCCGTGGGCGCCACCGTCGTGCTGCTGGGGCTGCTGGGCATGGTGCTGTGCGGCGCCTACTTGCTGGAGGGCCAGGTGTCGTCGATCGTCGACCGGCTGCCCGAGATCGCCAGCAAGCTGTCGCGATCGGTCGGGGCGCTGATGAGCGGCGACGATTCGGTGCTGCAGAAGGTGCGCCGGGCCGCCACCATCCTGGGCGGCACCGGGCAGCCGCCGGCGCCGCGCGGCGCGCCCATCGTGGTGGAACGCGGCGGCGACGGCATCAACAACATGATCTGGGCCGGCTGGATGGGCGCCTTCGCGCTGATCGCGCAGGTCGTGGTGGTGCTGTTCCTGACGTGGTTCCTGCTGCTGGCCGGCGACATGTTCAAGCGCAAGTTCATCAAGATGGCCGGCAAGACCATCAGCCAGAAGAAAATCAGCGTGCATATGCTGGACGAGATCAACCGGCAGATCCAGCGCTACATGCTGATGCTGCTGGTCACCAATGCGTCGCTGGGCATCTGCACGTACATCCTGCTGCGCTACCTGTCGATCGACAACGCCGGCACCTGGGCGCTGGTGGCCAGCGTGCTGCACCTGGTGCCCTACTTCGGCTCGCTGGTGGTGGCCGTGTGCCTGGGCGTGGCCGGCTTCATGCAGTTCGGCACGCTGGCGGTGGCCGGCGCGGCGGCCGGCGGGTCACTGGTCATCGCCACGCTGATCGGCAACGGCATGACCACGTGGATGACCGGCCGCATGGCCCGCATGAACGCCGTGGCCGTGTTCGTGTCGCTGCTGTTGTTCACGTGGCTGTGGGGCACCTGGGGCATGCTGCTGGCGATTCCGCTGGCGGTCATCGCCAAGGTCGTGGCGGACCACGTCGACGGCCTGGAGGTGCTGGCCGAGTTTCTTGGCGAATAAGCGGCCCGGCTCAGACGGCTCAGACCGTCCGCATCACTTCGGCATGGGTGCCGCGTAGCGTGCGCATGGCGTCGTCGCACTGCTGCGGCGACTCGGGATTGACCAGCACGGCCCAGCGGCCCCCGCGCACCGCCTCGCGCACGGGCGTGATCACCGCCTGGTGATCGGGCCGCGCCGTTATCAGCCCGCCGCCCATCATCCCCAGCATCGCGCCGATGAACGCGCCGACCAGACCGGCTGGCACCGGGTTCTGCGTCACCCACGCCACGTCCTGCAGGTACAGCACGGCCATCACCAGCAGCCCCAGGATCATCCCGCACGCCCCGAGCGTCAGGTGCGAGCGGACGGCCGTGCGCGCGATGCCGGCCTCGTCGGGCTCCAGCTTGCGGCCAAAGTGGGCCTCGTGCGGGTGGATCAGCTTGACCTGCCCGGCGCTGAGCCGGGCACTGGTGCAGACCAGGTCGACGGCCTGCGCGGCATCCGCCTCGGTGTCGTAGAGCGCAGCGATGCGCGTGTTGGCGGCCTCGCCGGAAATCATGTTGCCTGTCATGTCTGGGCTCCTTGTCGTGTCGCCCTCCCGGTACGGGCATCCTTGCGCCGTTTTGATGCGATCTTCGGCGATCTGCGCGGATGCCTCCGATCCCATGCTAGCCATCGGCCGGGCCGCACCGCGTCGGCATCCGGCCGCGCGGCGCTGTAGGAAGACGCCGCATTGGCCAGCGGCGCGGTTTCATCTGGCAAAACTTTGATGCGCCGCAGAATGACGGCGGCCCGTCCGTCTCCTATAAACCAACGGTTGCCGCATGCACCACGGTTTCATTACACAAAACCCCGCCCGGAGGAGACGCATACGTGACCGTGCCCAGCACCTCGCTGCAGAAGGCTTGCCGCCTGCTGCGTGCGCTGTCCGACACCCGCAATGCCCGGCTGACCGACCTGGCCGCCGCCGCCAACGTGGACAAGGCGTCGGCGCTGCGGCTGCTGGAGACGCTGGTGGCCGAGGGCATGGTCGAGCGCGATCCCGCCACCAAGGCGTTCTCGCCGGGGCGCGAGTGGCTGACGCTGCAGGCTGCGGCGCAGCAGCGGCTGGACATGCGCCCGCTGGTGCGCCCGGCGTTGATCCGGCTGGCGAACACGTTCGAGGACACCGCGATCCTGTCCGTGCCCAGCGGCTGGGAATCGGTCTGCCTGGAACTGCGGCTCGGCACCTTTCCGATCCGCGCCAACTATCTCGACGTCGGCAGCCGGCGCCCGCTGGGCGTGGGCGCCGGCAGCCTGGCGCTGCTGGCCGCGCTGCCTGACGACGAGGTCGACACGGTGCTCGACTGCATCGCCCCGTCGCTGAAACGCTATCCCCAGATCGACGCCGACGTGCTGCGCCGCCACGTGGCCACCACGCGCGCGCGCGGCTACGCGGTGCTGCTGGACGTGGTGGTGGAGCGCATGGGCGGCATCGGCATCGCCCTACCCGGCCCGGACGGCTACCCGCTGGGCGCCATCAGCATCGCCGCGCTCAACGAGCGCATCGTCGACCGCGAGGCGGCGCTGGCCCGCGCGCTGCGGCGCGAGGCCGACACCATCGCCGCGCTGTGGCGGCACCCCATCCCACGACAACAGGAGGCATGAAGCATGCGCTGGAAGCAACGGCCGGAAGGCTCGAACTGGGGCGACTTCGGTCCCGACGATGAACTGGGCCGCGTCAACCTGATCGGCCCCGAACAGGTGGTCAGGGGCGCGCGCGAGATCCAGGCCGGGCTCAGCTTCTGCCTGTCGATGCCGCTGGACTACCCCGGCGGCAACAAGCTCAACCCGCGCCGGCATCCGCCCCAGTTGCGGCCAACGTTCCGCGACGACATCCCGTACCTGAACTTCCCGCTGGCCAAGGTCAACCCGGCCGCCACCGACGTCATCAGCGACGACCAGGTGCTGCTGTGCCTGCAGTACTCCACGCAGTGGGATTCGCTGGCCCACGTGGGCGCGCTGTTCGATGCCGATGGCGACGGCCGGCCCGAGCGCGTCTACTACAACGGCTTCCGGGCCAACGACGACATCGTCGGGCCGGTGGACTACGCCGAGGACGACGACTTCGCGGCCCACGACTGCGGCCACGGCCACGCCAGCCACGCCGACGCGCTCGGCATCGAGAACTTCGCCGTCAAGGGCATGCAGGGCCGCGGCGTGCTGGTGGACCTGGCCGACGCCTTCGGCACCGATTTCCGCAACGTCGGCTACGACGACCTGATGCACGCGATGGAAGCCCGGCGCGTGGAGGTGGAGCGCGGCGACATGCTGCTGCTGCGCACCGGCTTTGCCGAGGTGGTGCTGTCGATGCAGCGCGACCCCGACGAGACCGTGCTGCACCATAGCTGCTGCGCGCTGAACGGCCGCGACGACCGGCTGCTGAACTGGATCACCGATTCCGGCATCGCCGCACTGATCGCCGACAACAACGCGGTCGAGCGCTACCCGGCCCTGCCGCCTCCCGACGACGCCCGGACGCACCCGCTGCTGCCGCTGCACCACCACTGCCTGTTCAAGCTCGGCCTGCCGCTGGGCGAACTCTGGTACCTGCGCGACCTGGCGGACTGGCTGCGCGCCCACGGCCGCACCCGCTTCATGCTGACCGCGCCACCGCTGAGACTGCCGGGCGCCGTGGGATCGCCAACCACGCCGGTGGCCACGGTGTAGACGTTTCAGACCGCCACGGTTTCAGCTCTCCTCTCCCGCGCGGCGGGAGAGGGGTTGGGGGAGAGGGCAAGCCGGCCCAAACCGCGACATCGGCATCTTGAAATGCCGAGCCGCTCCCCCGGCCCCTCTCCCGCCGTTCGCAGAGGGGAGCAAACCGAAAGGCAATCCAGGCGCATCACAACACCGCACCACCCAAACCAAAACCCCCGGAGGAGACCATGCACCCCAATCGCCTGCTTACCGCCGCCGCGCTGGCCCTGGCCGCCGTGGCTGCGCACGCCCAGCCCAAGCCGGGCATTTCCGATGATGTGGTCAAGATCGGCCTGCTGCTCGACATGAGCGGGCTGTACGCGGACGTGACCGGCCGGGGCAGTGCCACCGCCGCGCAGATGGCGATCGACGACTTTGGCGGCAAGGTGCTGGGCAAGAAGGTGGAGCTGGTGGTGGTCGACCACCAGAACAAGGCCGACATCGCCGCCAACAAGGCGCGCGAATGGTTCGATACCGACAAGGTCGACGCCATCCTGGACGTGGCCGCGTCCGCGCCGGCGCTGGCCGTGCTCGACGTCGCCAAGCAGAAGAACAAGGTGGTGGTGTTCTCCGGACCCGGCAGCGAGCGGATCACGAACGACCTTTGCACGCCGGTCTCGGTCCACTACGCCTACGACACCTACGCGCTGGCCAATACCACGGCCCGGGCGATGGTCCAGCGCGGCGGCAAGACGTGGTTCTTCCTGACCGCCGACTACGCGTTCGGCCACACGCTCCAGCAATCGGCCACCACGGTGGTCACCGAGGCCGGCGAGCAGGTGCTGGGCGCGGCCCGGCATCCGATCAATACCAGCGACTTCGCCTCGTTCCTGCTCCAGGCCCAGGCCAGCAAGGCCCAGGTGGTGGGGCTGGCCAACGCGGGCGGCGACACGGTCAATGCCATCAAGGCCGCCTCCGAGTTCGGCCTGACGCGCAACGGTACCCAGAAGATGGCCGGGCTGTTGCTCTACATCAACGACATCCACGCCATCGGCCTGAAGACGGCGCAGGGGCTGGTGCTGACCGAGGCGTTCTACTGGGACATGAACGACGCCACGCGGACGTGGTCGCGCAAGTACTTCGACAAGGTCAAGAAAATGCCGAACATGAGCCAGGCCGGCGTCTATTCGTCGGTCACGCACTACCTGAAATCCGTGCAGGCGGCCGGCACCGACGAGACGGCGCCCGTGATGAAGCAGATGAAGTCGCTGCCGATCAACGACTTCTTTGCCAGGAACGCGCGGATCCGCGAGGACGGCCGGATGATCCACGACATGTACCTGTTCGAGGTCAAGAAGCCCGAGGAATCCAAGTACCCGTGGGACTACTACAAGCTGCTGGCCACCGTGCCCGGCGACCAGGCGTTCATGCCGCCGGCCAAGTCCCAGTGCCCGCTTTTGAAGAAATGACGATGGCCGAGACGTATGTGCGCGGCGTCGGCAACACGCGCTTCGGCCGGCTGCCCGACAGTACGCCGCTGACGCTGATGGCGCAGGCTGCCGATGCCGCGCTGGCGCACGCCGGCCTGCCGCGCGACCAGATCGACGGCGTGCTCTGCGGCTACGCCACCACGCTGCCACACCTGATGCTGGCCGACCGCTTCTGCGAGTTCGCGTCGCTGCGGCCGGCCTACGCGCATGGCATGGCCGGCGGCGGCGCCACGGGCGGGCTGATGGCGATGCTGGCGCATGACCTGGTACGCAGCGGGCGATGCCGCAACGTGCTGGCCGTCGCCGGTGAGAATCGTCTTAGCGGCCAGAGCCGCGACCAGTCGGTGCAGACGCTGGCGCAGGTCGGCGAGCCCGAGATCGAGGTGCCGAACGGCGCCTCGGTGCCCGCCTACTACGCGCTGCTGGCATCGCGCTACCTGTTCGAGACCGGCCTGGACGCCGACGCGCTGTCCGACTTTGCCGTGCTGATGCGCGAGCACGCCGCCGGGCACCCCGACGCCCACCTGCGCGAGCCGCTGACGCTGGACGCCGCGCGTCAGGCGCGGCCCATCGCGTCGCCGCTGCGGCTGTCCGACTGCTGCCCGATCTCGGACGGCGCGGTGGCCATCGTCGTGTCGCCCGAACCGGGCCCCGGCCGCCCGGTGCGGATTGCCGGCGCCGGGCAGGCGCATCGCCACCAGCACCTGTGCGCCATCGACGACGTGATGGCCACCGGCGCCGCCGACGCCGCCGGGCGGGCGTTGGCCGAGGCCGGCTGCACCGTGGCCGACATCGACACGCTCGCCATCTACGACTCGTTCACGATCACGCTGGTCATGCTGCTGGAAGAGATCGGCATCGCGCCACGCGGACAGGCGGTCGCGCGGCTGCGCGCGGGCGATTTCCGCGCCGATGGGCCGCTGCCGCTGAACACCCACGGCGGGCTGCTGGCGTTCGGCCATTCCGGCGTGGCCGGCGGGCTGATGCACCTGGCCGAGGCCGCGCGGCAACTGGCCGGCACGGCCGGCGCGCGGCAGGTGCCGCCGCACCGGCGCGCCCTGTTCCATGCCGACGGCGGCGTGCTGTCGTCCCATGTCAGCCTGGTCCTGGAGGCCTCATGACATCGCCATTTTCCGAAGGCGTGGCCGCCGGCGTGGTCCGCTACCAGCACTGCGACGCCTGCGGCGCCTGGCAGCCCCTGCAACGCCATGCCTGCCGCCAATGCGGCAGCCGCGCGCTGGCCTGGCGCGACAGCTGCGGGCTGGCGACGGTGCACGCCGTTACCGAGGTATTCCGCGGGCCGACCGAAGCCTTCCAGGCACTGGCGCCGTACACGCTGGTCATCGCCACGCTCGACGAAGGCCCGCGCGTGATGGGCCACGCCGCGCCGGGCACCGCCATCGGCGATCGCGTACGCGCCAGCCGCTTCGACGTCGACGGCCAGCCGCTGCTGCGCTTCGTCCCCGCCTGACCGGCCCGCCACACCCAGAACAACACCGAGACCACACCGATGTCCGACACCCTCTCCGCCCTGCTCGCCCCGCGTTCCGTTGCCATCGTCGGCGCGTCCGACAACATCCACAAGATCGGCGGCCGGCCGATCCACTATATGAAAGCGATGGACTACGCCGGCACGATCTACCCGGTCAACCCGCAGCGCGAGACGCTGCAGGGGCTGCGCGCCTACCCGTCGCTCGACGCGCTGCCCCAGGCGCCTGAGCTGGCCGTGATCGTGGTGGGCGGCGATGCGGCGGTGCAGGCCGTGGCCGACTGCGCGCGGCTGGGCGTGGGTGCGGCCATCGTCATTGCCTCCGGGTTCGGCGAGGCCGGCGAGGACGGCCGGCGCCAGCAGGACGACATGGTGCGCATCGCGCGCGGCGCCGGGCTACGCATCGTCGGGCCGAACAGCCAGGGGCTGGCGAACTTCGGCAATGGCGCCATCGCCAGTTTTTCGACCATGTTCATCGAAATTCCGCCAAAGGATGGGCCGGTCGCGGTGGTCAGCCAGAGCGGCGGCACGGCGGCGCTGGTCTACGGGCTGCTGCGGCACCAGGGCATCGGCGTGCGCCATGTGCACGCCACGGGCAACCAGGCCGACGTGACCGTCAGCGAACTGGCGCTGGCCGTGGCGCATGACCCCGACGTCCGGCTGCTGCTGCTTTATCTGGAAACGCTGACCGACCCGGCCGTGCTGGCCGAGGCCGCCGCCGTGGCGCGGGCGCGCGGCGTGCCGGTGGTGGCGGTGAAATCGGGCCGCTCGCAGGCCGGCGCGCGCGCCGCGGCGTCGCACACGGGCGCCATGGCCAACGAGGACCGCGCGGTCGACGCCTTCCTGGCCCGCCACGGCATCTGGCGCGTCGACGACGCCCACGCGCTGGCCCGCTGCGCGCCGCTCTACCTGCGCGGCTGGCAGCCCGAGGGCCGCCGGCTCGTCGTCGTCAGCAACTCGGGCGCGAGCTGCGTGATGGCCACCGACAGCGCCGACGCGCTCGGCATCGGCATGGCGCCGCTGGCCGCGCCCACCCAATCCGCGCTGGCCGGCAAGCTGCCCGGCTTCGCCGCGACGGCCAACCCGGTCGACGTCACGGCCGCGCTGCTGACCAACAGCGGCCTGTTCGGCGACGTGCTGCCCATCGTCGGCGCCGATCCGGCTGCGGATTTCGTGCTGCTCGATATCCCGGTGGCCGGCATGGGCTACGACGTGCCGCGCTTTGCCCGCGACGCCGCGCAGTTTGCCGACACGGCCGGCAAGCCGATTGCCGTCGCCGCCTGGCAGGAATCGGTGGCCGGCGTGTTCCGCGCGGCCGGCGTGCCAACGTTCTTCCACGCCGCCGACGCGCTGGCCGCCTTCCACCAGCTCACCGCCCACCAGCAGTTGCTGCGCGATATCGCTGGCGAAACGGCCATGCCGACATCGGCACCGGCAGCCACGGCGCCCGCCCGGACGCTCAGCGAGGCCGCCAGCCTGGCCCGGCTGGCCAACGCCGGCGTGCCCCTGGTCGAACACTACCTGTGCCAGACCGCCGAAGAGGCCGTGGCCGCCTGGCAACGGATCGGCGCCCCGGTCGCGGTCAAGGCCAGTTCGCCAGCCGTGCCACACAAGAGCGAACACGGGCTGGTCGCGCTGAACTGCAACAGCCGCGACGCCATCGTCGCCGCCTTCACCCAGCAGACCCAGACGCTCGACACGCTGCACGCGCCCTGCGAAGGCGTGATCGTCGCCCGCATGACGCGCGGCCAGCGCGAGTGCATGGTCGGCGCGCACTGGGACCCCACCTTCGGCGCCGTCCTGCTGATCGGCGACGGCGGCAAGTACGTCGAAACCCTGCGCGACACGGCCGTGCTGCTGGCCCCCGCCAGCCCCGCCACCATCGAACGCGCCGTCCGCCGCCTGCGCATCGCCCCCATCCTCGACGGCGTGCGCGGCGATCCCCCGCTCGACATCGCCGCCCTCTGCACCCTGGCCGCGCAGGTCGGCCAACTGGTGTACGCGGCACAAGGCGGCATCCGGTCGGTCGACCTGAATCCGGTCATGCTGGGGGTGTCGGGGGCGGTGGTGGTGGATGGGTTGATGGAGGTTGCGGAGACCGACTTTCTCGGCGAATGCCACGGCGTTGGTTTGCGCCCCTCTCCCACAACGTTGTGAGAGCGGCTGGGGGAGAGGGTGTTGAGGTGCTGCTTGCCGACAGGTCGCAGTTTGAACCGCCTGCCCTCACCCCAACCCCTCTCCCGCGTGCGGGAGAGGGGAGCAAAAAACGCCGCCGGCGAATGTCATGCCACTGGTTTTCTCCCCTCTCCCACAACGTGGGAGAGGGGCTGGGGGAGAGGGTGTTGAGGTTCTGCTTGCCGACAGGTCGCAATTTTGACCGCTGGCCCTCCCCCCAACCCCTCTCCCGCGTGCGGGAGAGGGGAGCAAAACGCTGCCGGCGAATGTCATGCCACTGGTTTTCTCCCCTCTCCCACAACGTGGGAGAGGGGCCGGGGAGAGGGTGTTGAGGTGCTGCTTGCCGACAGGTCGCAATTTGAACTGCCTGCCCTCTCCCCCAACCCCTCTCCCGCGTGCGGGAGAGGGGGAGCAAAAAAACGCCGCCGGCGGATGTCATGCCACTGGTTTTCTCCCTCTCCCACAACGTGGGAGAGGGGCTGGGGGAGAGGGTGTTGAGGTGCTGCTTGCCGACAGGTCGCAGTTTGAACCGCCGGCCCTCTCCCCGGCCGCTCTCCCGCGTGCGGGAGAGGGGAGCAAACGTCGCCGGCGAATGTCATGCCGCCGGTTTTCTCCTCTCCCACAACGTGGGAGAGGGGCTGGGGTGAGGGGTGTTGAGGTTCTGCTTGCCGACAGGTCGCAATTTGAACTGCCTGCCCTCTCCCTCAACCCCTCTCCCGCGTGCGGGAGAGGGGAGCAAAAACGCCGCCGGCGAATGTCATGCCGCCGGTTTTCTCCCCTCTCCCACAACGTGGGAGAGGGGCTGGGGGAGAGGGCGTTGAGGTGCTGCTTGCCGACAGGTCGCAATTTGAACTGCCTGCCCTCACCCCCAACCCCTCTCCCGCAACGCGGGAGAGGGGAGAAAACATTGGGTCAAGTCCAGGTCTTCACTGGGGCTCAACCCACCCCCAGCGCCTTCAGTGCGGCTTTCAGCGATGCGTCCTGCTCGGCCGCGTACAGCGCCAGTTCGTCGCTGACGGCGGCGCCCAGGGCGGCTTCGAAGGCGACGCGGTTGGGCGAGGCTTCCAGCGCGTCGCGGTTTTCGTCGCCGAGGTTCGACTGGAAGATGCCGGCGGCGCTGACGGGCAGGAAATCCTCGTACGTGATGGGTTCGGCCACGAGCGCGCCGGCGGCGATCAAGGCTTCGACGTCGGCGCCATCGGCCGCGGTGTTGCCCACCTTGTAGCGGTAGTACGCCAGCCCTTCGCGCCGCATCTGGTCATGGTCGTCCGGGAACGCGCGGAACGCCGACTCCAGCGTCTGGCGGTAGGCCGCCGCGTTGGACCCGTCGCCGGCCGGCGTGATGATCTGGCGCACCTCGTTCAGCAGCGCGTCGTAGCGCTGGCGGCCCTTGGGCGTCAGCGCCACGCCGCGTTGCTCGATCTCGCCAAAGCGCGCGGAATGGGTGCCGGCCTCGCCGCCGTCGCGGAAGGTCACCGGCTCGCTCAGCGCCAGGAAGCTGGTCTGGCGCAGCAGGATCGGGCACTGGCGCGTGGGCGGGCCTTCCACCACGGCCTTCGGCTGGATGCCGCGCTCGGGCATCAGCGCCTGCACCACGTCGATGTCGAGCGTGCGCGGTGTCAGGTGGTTGATGTGCGGCCCCGGAAAGCACACGATGTCCGCGATCAGCGGATGGGTCTTGCGCAGCTTCCAGTACAGCTCGGCGTCCACGGTGGCGCGGCCGTGCCAGCGGAACGTCTCCAGCGCCTCGGCGACGAACTGCGCCGCGTCGGCGTCATCGAGCCCGCCCTGCTCCTCGGCGCGCTCGATCAGCGCCAGGCAGCCCGGCGTGAAGATCGACCGCGTGGCCAGCACGCCGGCCGCGGCGTCGCGCAGCGCGGCGTCCTGGATCAGGTCCAGCCGCAGCAGAGACGTGAACACGCGGAACGGGTTCTCGGCCAGGCCGGCCACGTCCCTGGGCCGGAACGCGGTGGAATGGACCGGCACGCCGGCCACGGACAGGTCGTAATAGCCCACCGGGAACATGCCCATCACGGCGAACAGGCGGCGGATGGTGGCCAGTTCGGCGGGCGTACCCACGCGGATGGCGCCGTGCCGCTCCACCTCGATCCGGGCCTCCTGCCCGGCGGCGCCGGCGGCGGCCGCGCCAATGCCGGCCAGCACGTCGGCGTTGACATCGGACACCAGCGTCATCAGCGTGCCGTATTGCGGCACCTCGGCGCGGTACATATCGGACATGGCGCGCGAGAACTGGGCGCGGATCTGGCTCGGGGACGTGAAAGCGGACATCGTCAGGCTATGGCTGTGGGGCGGATCGGAAAGCCGCCAAGTCTGGGCGTCGCCGCATGGCGCGACAAGCGATATTTGTGACGGACTTATTGCACTTTGCGCATCAAGTTGATGCCGCGCACTGGTGGCGCAGCCAGTCGGCAAAGCGCTCGGCCCGCTCGTTGCCCGCCCGCCATGTCACGAAGTACGCGCCCGACGGCCGCGCCGGGGCCGCGTCGGCAAAGGGCAGCGCCACGAGTTGGCCGGCGTCGATTTCCGCGCGCACCATCATCTCGGGCAGCACGGCCACGCCCAGGCCGCTGGCCGCCGCGCGGGTAATCATCGAGAACAGGTCGTAGCGCGGGCCTAGGCGGGCCTGGCGCCGGATGGCCTCGTCGTCGTCGCCGAACCAGTCGGGCCACGCTTCGGGCCGGCTTTGCAGATGCAGGCGCGGCAGCTTGAGCAGGTCTTCGCGGCGGCGCACCGGCTGCCCGGCCAGTAGCTGCGGGCTGCACACCGCGATCGAGCGCCCCTCGTCGAGCAGCCGGGCCGAGGCGTGGCCCTCCCATGGCCGTTCGCCGAAGTAGATGGCGGCATCGAACACGGAATCGGCAAAGTGGAACGGCTCGGGCCGGGCGTGGACGTTGACGACGATGCGCGGGTGGTCGCCGCGGAAACCGGCCAGGCGCGGGATCAGCCATTGCGTGGCGAAGGTGGGCACCACGGCCAGTTCCACCACTTCCATGCCGCCGACGCGCGAGGCCAGGTCGCGCGTGGCGCGCTCGATGGCCTTCAGTTCAGCGCGGATCTCGCGCACGTAGCGGTCGCCGTCGGCGGTCAGCACCACGCGCTGCTTGACCCGTTCGAAAAACCGCACGCCCAGGCGCGCTTCCAGCGCCTGGATCTGGCGCGAGATCGCGCTTTCGGTCACGTTCAGTTCGGCGGCGGCGCGCGTGAAGCTGCCGAGGCGGGCAGCGCTTTCGAGCATCTGGAGCGCGATCAGGCTGGGCAGGCGCATGGTCAGGCGGTATTCGGGCGGGGACGCGGGGGGTTGCCATTGTGGCACCGACGTCCCACCCACGGCCTTGAAATTTCCGATTCACTGTATATATTTACAGGTACTGTATGCATGAACAGTATCGGAACCTTCGGAGCCCTGGGAAATGGAAAACTTGATCCGTGTACAGAACGAATATGACCGTCAGGTGTTGATCTGGCTGCGTAGCCGCATTGGCGACGCCGCCCTGCTGACGGCCGCCCGCCGCGCCACCACGGATGGAAAAAAGCCTTACCTGTCGACGCTTTGCCGCATGCTGAACATCCGGCCGCCGTCGCGGCGCAGCTTTGCGGAAGAGGCGCGGAAGACGCATCGGGCGGTGGGCGAACGGTATCTGGCGCAGATCCGGCGGATTCTGGCTGAGCCGGCCCGGCAGCGGGATGCCGGCCATGGAGAGGAGCGGCCGCAGGGGTCGCTGTTCTAGGCCGGTGCGCTAGGCAGTTTCCTGCGTTTAGTGGAAATTATTGGTTTTGAATAATTTGGGGTAAAAGTCGGTGGGGTGCTGGATGAGGCGCTTCGTGGCTTGGGGTATGGTGGGGTAGTTTGGGATTTGTCTCGATTTGAGCCGCTGGCCCTCACCCCCGGCCCCTCTCCCGCGGGCGGGAGAGGGGAGCAAGACATCGGGATGTCGAGCTCGCAGCCGAATTCCAGCGATGGTGGTCTCCCCTCTCCCGCAACGCGGGAGAGGGGCTGGGGGTGAGGGCGTTGAGGCTCTGCTTGCCGACCAACATCGCGATTTGAGCCGCTGACCCTCACCCCAACCCCTCTCCCGCAGGCGGGAGAGGGGAGCAAGACATCGGGATGTCGAGCTCGCCGCCGAATTCCAGCGATGGTGGTCTCCCCTCTCCCGCAAGCGCGGGAGAGGGGCTGAGTGAGGGCGTTGAGGCTCTGCTTGCCGACCAACATCGCGATTTGAGCCGCTGGCCCTCTCCCCCGGCCCCTCTCCCGCAACGCGGGAGAGGGGAGCGACCCCGGCGGTGGATTTCACGCTTCGGGCGATGGTCGATGGACTACCCCGCCCTCCTCCCTTACTTCGGCAGTTCCGTTACCCGCATGGCCGGTGTGATTTGCAGCGGGTCGGTCACCAGTTCCAGCACGGCCGGCTTGCCGGCCTGGGTGGCGCGGGCGAAGGCGGCGGCAAAGTCTTCTGTGCGTTCGACGCGTTCGGCCCAGGCGCCGCAGGCGCGGGCCATTTCGACGAAATCGGGGTTGACGATGGCCGTGCCGCTCTGGCGGCCGGGGTAGCGGCGTTCCTGGTGCATCCGGATCGTGCCGTACATGCGGTTGTTCACCACGATCGTGATCAGGTTGGCGCCGTGGGCGGCGGCGGTGGCGATTTCCTGCGGGTACATCAGGAAGCAGCCGTCGCCGGCAAAGCAGACCACGGTCTTTTCCGGAAACCGCAGCTTGGCGGCGATGGCGGCCGGCAGGCCGTAGCCCATCGCGCCGCAGGTAGGCGCCAGTTCCGTGCGCGGGCGCTTGTACGCGTAGAACCGGTGCAGCCAGACCGTGTAGTTGCCGGCGCCGTTCGACAGCATCGCGTCATCGGGCAGCACATCGTTCAGATGGGCCATGGCGGCGGCCATGTCGACGCCGGTCAGTTCCGCGTGCGGCTTGGGCGGCGTGACGAATGCCTGGTGGTCGGCGCGGGCGCCAGCGGTCCAGTCTTTCCAGGGGACGGTGGCCGGCGCGGGCAGCGACGCCAGCATCGCGGCGCCCGGCGCCACGCCGGCGTGGATCGGCAGCGCAGCCTGGTAGACCCGGCCCAGTTCGGCACTGTCGGCGTGGATATGCACTAGCTTCTGCGCCGGCAGTGGCGGCGTGAGCAGCGTATAGGCGTCGGTGGCGATATCGCCCAGCCGGGTGCCGAATGCCACGATCAGGTCGGCCGTCCGCACGCGCTCGGCCAGCTTCGGGCTGACGCCCAGGCTCAGGTGGCCGACATAGTGCGGATCGCGGTTGTCGATCACGTCCTGGCGACGGAATGCGCAGGCCACGGGCAAGTCCCACGCCGTCACGAACGCGGCGAAATCGCGCACGGCCTGGTCGGTCCAGTTGGCGCCACCGGCAATCACGAGCGGGCGCCGGGCCGTCTGCAGCGCCTCCGCCAGCGCCCGGGCATCCTCGGCGCGCGGCGCGGCGGCCACGCTGCGGTATGGCGCGGCGTCGGCCACCTCGACCATGCCGTCCAGCACGTCCTCGGGCAGCGCCAGCACCACCGGGCCGGGGCGGCCCGACGTGGCCACCTGGAACGCGCGCGCCACCATCTCCGGAATCCGCGCCGGGTCGTCGATCTCGGCGGCCCACTTGGCCATCGATCCGAACACGGCGGCGTAGTCCACCTCCTGGAATGCCTCGCGGCCCTTGTGCTCGCGGGCGATCTGGCCGACGAACAGGATCATCGGCGTGGAGTCCTGCTGGGCGATATGGACGCCGATGCTGCCATGCGTGGCGCCCGGCCCGCGCGTGACGAAGCAGATGCCGGGCCGGCCGGTCAGCTTGCCGTCGGCCTCGGCCATGTTGGCCGCGGCGCCCTCGTGCTTGCAGACCACGAGGTCGATGGCGGGCTGGTCGTGCAGCGCGTCCAGCACGTCCAGAAAGCTTTCGCCGGGCACGCAGAAGATGCGCTCGGTGCCGTGCAGGCGGAGCTGGTCGACGAGTACGCGGCCGCCAGTGCGGGCCGCTTGGGCAGGGGTGGAAGTCATGGCGAGGTCGGGGTCGGCGGGTGGGCAGTCGGCACGCTGGCAACTGAATGTCTGCGATTGTTCCGTTTGACGCGCGGCGCCGCGGGGCCTATCGTGCATTTCTGTTATGCAGATTCTGCAAGTCGGCCCGGCGGCCGACCGTGTAGATTTGCTGGCGGGCGCACGACAAGACGCCCCGGGCCGCCCGGCGCGGTTTCTCCCCGGAAACCGCCTGGCAGCACCGCAAGCACACTGGAATGCCGTACCCCGACGTTCGCGCAAACAGGAGACACAGCATGCGTTTTTCCACCCGATTCATGCGGCCCGTGCTGGCCGTGCTTTGTACCGGCTGCATGGCCGCCGCCCAGCAGGCCGGCGCGCAGGCCGCAGATCCCTACCCCAGCAAGCCGATTACCTACGTCGTGCCGTTCGCCGCCGGCGGCACCACTGACCTGCTGGGCCGGCTGATCGGCCAGAAGCTGTCGGCGGCGCTGGGCCAGTCGGTGGTCGTGGAAAACCGCGCCGGCGCCGGCGGCAACATCGGCTCGGACTACGTGGCCAAGGCCGCGCCGGACGGCTACACGCTGCTGGGCGGCACCATCAGCTCGCACGCGATCAACGTGAGCCTGTATCCGAAGATGCCGTACGACCCCATCCGCAACTTCCAGCCCATCACGCTGATCGGCACGCTGCCGAACGTGCTGGTGGTCAACAGCAGCAGCCCGTGGAAGAGCGTGCAGGACGTGATTGCCGCCGCCAAGGCCAAGCCGGGCGCGGTCAATTTCGGCTCGTCGGGCAACGGCACGTCGCAGCATCTGGCGGCCGAACTGTTCGCCAACATGGCCGGGCTGCGCATGACCCACGTGCCGTACAAGGGCAGCAGCCAGGCGGTGCAGGCGCTGCTGGGCAACCAGGTGGACCTGGTGTTCGAGAACAGCCTGGCGGCCATCCCGATGATCCAGTCCGGCAAGTTCCGCGCGCTGGCCACCACGGGCCCCAAGCGCGCCGGCGAGCTGCCCGACGTGCCGACCATGGACGAAGCCGGGCTCAAGGGCTACGAGATCGTGTCGTGGCAGGCGATCTTCGCGCCGGCTGGCACGCCCAGGCCTGTTGTCGACAAGCTGTCGACCGAGATCGGCAAGATCATCCGCCAGCCAGACGTGCGGGCCAAGCTGGCGTCGATGGGCGTGGAGCCGTCCGGCGCCGCCCCGCCGAACTCGGCAGTTTCCAGAAAAGCGAAGTCGCCAAATGGGCCAACCTGATCAAGGTGGCCAACATCCACCTGGAGTAAGCATGAGCGATCACCGCATTCCCACCGCCGGACTGCACCAGTGGGTTGTCGACCTGTGGCTGGCCGCCGGGTCCGACGCCCGCGAGGCCGCGCTGACCGCCGATCACCTGGTCGGCGCCAACCTGGCCGGCCACGATTCGCACGGCGTGGGCATGATCCCGAAGTACGTGATGTCGTGGCAGGCCGACCAGCTTCAGCTGAACCAGCAGGTCAGCGTGGTGCACGAATCGGGCGGCATCCTGAGCCTTGACGGCAACCGCGGCATGGGCCAGGCCGTGACCGAGCAGGCGATGCGGCTGGGCATCGCCCGCGCGCAGGAACACGGCGTGTGCGTGCTGGGGCTGCGCCGCTCGCACCATCTGGGGCGCGTTGGCCACTGGGCCGAGCAGGCCACGGCCGCCGGCATGATCTCGATCCACTTCGTCAACGTGCTGTCCAAGCCCATCGTGGCGCCGCACGGCGGCTACGACGCGCGCTTTGGCACCAACCCGTTCACGATCGGCGTGCCGGTGGCCGGGCAGCCGCCGCTGGTGCTGGACTTTGCCACCAGCGCCATCGCGCTGGGCAAGGTGCGCGTGGCCAACAACAAGGGCGTGCCCGTGCCGCCCGGCTGCCTGATGGACCCGCACGGCCATCCCACCGACGACCCGGCCGTGATGTTCCCGCACCCGGGCACGCCGCAGGGCGCGCTGCGCACGTTCGGCGAGCACAAGGGCTACGTGCTGGCGGTGATGTGCGAGCTGCTGGGCGCGGCCGTGACCGGCGGGCACACGATCCGCCCGGAGACGCTCACGCACGAGCACGCGGTCTGGAACAACATGCTGGCGATCATCTTCGACCCCGCGCGGCTGGGCAGCAGCACGACGTTCGGCCACGAGGTGGAAGCGTTCGTCGAATGGATGAAGGCGTCACGGCTGCAGCCCGGCAACGACGCCATCCGCCTGCCCGGCGACCCCGAGCGCGCGTGGCGCCGTGCCCGCGCCGAAGCCATTCCCGTGGACAGCAGCACGCTGGCCCAGCTTGACGATGCGGCCGCGCGCGTGCTGCAGGCGCGTGGCAAGTCGCCCGGCCCGCTGTCCGCGCTGGCCGCAGACTGAACAGGAGACCCCCGCATGACCAACACCCCTCACCTGCCGCAGATCCACCCGCTGCCCAACCGCTTCCGGGCCGACGTGCTGGCGCGCAAGCGGCTGATCGGCCTGTGGAGTTCGCTGGGCCAGCCCGTGACCAGCGAGATCGTCGGGCTGGCCGGCTTCGACTGGCTGCTGCTCGATGGCGAGCATTCGCCCAACGACGTGCTGACGTTCGCGCCGCAGCTGATGGCGCTCAAGGACAGCACCAGCGCCCCGGTCGTGCGCCCGCCGTGGAACGACCCGGTCATGATCAAGCGCCTGCTCGACATCGGCTTCTACAACTTCCTGATCCCGTTCGTGGAATCGGCCGACGAGGCGCGCCGCGCGGTGCGGGCCACGCGCTATCCGCCCGATGGCATCCGCGGCGTGTCGGGCGTGCAGCGGCAGAACCGCTTCGGCACCCTGCCCGACTTCTTCCAGACCATCAACGACAACATCTGCGTGCTGGTGCAGGTGGAAAGCCGAAAGGGCGTGGACAATATCGACGAGATCTGCGCGGAGCCGGGCGTCGACGGCATCTTCATCGGCCCGAACGACCTGGCGGCGGCCTACGGCCACCTGGGCAACCCGAACCACCCGGACGTGCAGGCGGCCGTGCAGCAGATCTACGACGCGGCCAACCGCGCCGGCAAGGCCATCGGCACGCTGGCCCCGGCGGACGCCGATGCGCGGCGCTACCTGGACATGGGCGCGCATTTCGTGGCCGTGGGCCTGGACCACGTGCTGCTGCGCGATGCGGCACGCGCGCTGCGCGAACGCTTTGCGTCCTGAAACTTCATTTCGATACGGATAGGAACATGAGCAAGCTCGGATTCATCGGACTGGGCGTCATGGGCAAGCCCATGGCGGAACATTTGCAGGCCGGCGGCCACACCGTGCACGCGCACACGCGCAGCGGCGTGCCGCAGGACCTGCTGGACAAGGGCGTGCAGGCGTGCGCCAGCGCCACCGAGGTGGCCCGGCAGGCCGACGTGATCTTCCTGATGCTGCCCGATACGCCCGACGTGGCGCGCGTGCTGTTCGGCGAGGGCGGCGTGGCCGAGGGGCTGAGCGCCGGCAAGATCGTGGTGGACATGAGCTCGATCTCGCCCATCGAGACGCGCGCGTTTGCGAAGAAGATCGAGGCGCTGGGCTGCGATTACGTCGACGCGCCGGTCTCGGGCGGCGAGGTGGGCGCCAAGGCCGCCACGCTGTCTATCATGGCCGGCGGCAAGCAGGACGTCTTCGACAAGGTGCTGCCGCTCCTGCAACGGATGGGCAAGAACATCACGCTGGTGGGCAACGTCGGGGACGGCCAGGTGGCCAAGGTGGCCAACCAGGTGATCGTGGCGCTGACCATCGAGGCCGTCAGCGAGGCGCTGGTGCTGGCCGCCAAGGCTGGTGCCGACCCGGCGCGCGTGCGGCAGGCGCTGATGGGCGGCTTTGCCAGTTCCAAGATTCTGGAGGTCCATGGCGAGCGGATGATCCAGCGCACGTTCAACCCAGGCTTCCGCATCGAACTGCACCAGAAGGACCTGAACCTGGCGCTGTCCACGGCCAAGGAACTGGGGCTAGGGCTGCCGAACACGGCATCGACGCAGCAACTGTTCAACGTCTGCGTGGCGCAGGGCGGCGCGGGCTGGGACCATTCGGGGCTGGTCAAGGCCATCGAGCATTTGTCGTCGTTCGCCATCGGCGACAAGGCGGGCTGAGACCGGCATGACATCACCCATGGGTCCGGCGCTCAATTCCGACGACCTGGCGTGCTTTGTCTGCGTGGCCAACACGCAGAGCATCTCGCGCGCGGCGCTGGAACTGGGCGCGGACCAGTCGACCGTGAGCCGCCAGATCGCGCGGCTGGAGACGGCGCTGGACACGCGCCTGTTTCATCGCAGCGGACGCGGCGTGGTGCTGACCGAAGCCGGCTCCACGCTGCTGGGCTACGCGCGGCAGGTGGCCGCCACGCTGACCGAGGCACGCGCGGCCGTGCGGGCGTCGACCGCGCAGGGCCCGTCGCAACTGGTCATCGCCGCGCAGCCGACCATCGCCAACACGGCGTTCGCGGCCATCGGCACCGCGCTCAAGCAGCGGTTTCCGGCAACCAGGCTGCGGTTCGTGGAGGGGCTGGCCAATCCGGTGCTGGCGTGGCTGGCGGCCGGCGAGATCGACGTCGCCCTGCTCTACCTGCCCGAGCAGCAGGGCGCGCTGAAGGTGGATGTGCTGCTGGAAGAAGACCTGACGCTGGTCGCGCCGACGTCATGGAGCCATCTGGGCCCGACGTTTCCGGCGCGGCGTTTGGGCGAGGTGCCGCTGATCCTGCCCAGCACGGCCAACGGCCTGCGCGTGCTGGCCGAATCGCTGGCCACGCGCGTCGGCACCACGCTGAACATGGCGATGGAGTGCGATGCGTCCAATACGGTGGCGATGCGGCTCGTGGAAGACGGCTGCGGCGCCACGCTGCTGCCGTTTGCCGCCGTGGCCGACCGCGTGGCACAGGGCCGCCTGCATTCCGCGCGGATCATCGATCCGGTGGTGACGCGGCAGGTCGCCATGACCACGGCCCGCAATCGCCCGGTGGTGCCCGAGCTGTGGGACATCATGCAGACGGTGCGGCAGTCCGTGCGGAATATCGTGATGTCGGGGGGCGTGGCCGGGAGCGCGGCTGGTGTAGGGGAAAGGCTGTGTGGGGGGGAGGAGACGCTGCTGGGTTGCTCCCCTCTCCCGCCTGCGGGAGAGGGGCTGGGGGTGAGGGCCGGCGGTTCAAATTGGGACAAGTCGCTGATTGCACCGCAACGCCCTCACCCCCGACCCCTCTCCCGCGATGCGGGAGAGGGGAGCCAACCGCGAGACCGGGAAACGCCATCAGCCCGGTACGTGCCCGTCAGCCGTGGCTTCCCAACCGCCTTACTGCTTCGTCGTCCCGCTCTGCAGTTCGGCCTTGGCGGCCTCGTCGGCGGCCTTCTTGGCGTCCTTGCGTTCGGCCTTGGCGGCGCCGACTTCCTGCTTGTATTCGCCCTTGGCGGCCGACTTCTCGGCCTTGTACTGGTCATTGGCGGCCTTGCGGGCCTCGCGGCGCTCCACCAGCGGGTCCTTCGGCGGCTGGAGCTGGACGGTGCCCGGGGGCACCGCGGTGGTGGTGCCGGCCGGAGCGGTCGTGGTCTGGGCAAAGGCCGAGGCGGAGATCATGCCGGCTGCCAGGGCGCCAATCAGCGAAGCGGTGCGGATGGTTCGTTGCTTAGACATGTGAGACCTCTCAGGTGGTTGTTATCGAAAAAACGCGGCCCGTGTTGCCTGCCGCGTGCCCAGTTTAGAAGCGGTGCCGTGGTCCGCGTGCCGCATTCACACAACTCCTTACAAAAACTCGCCTGCGCTGACAGACATCGACTGACAACACCACAGTTTTTGTCGAATTTTGCGAATTTCGTGCCTTGCTCCCTGCTGGCATGTCGCCCAAACTGAACCGCATCGACCATGCCCGTCAGGAGTCGCCATGCATCTCGAAGGTTCATGCCAGTGCGGTGCCGTGCAGTTCAGCCTGGAGTCCGATTCGCCCTACCCCTACATGCGTTGCCACTGCTCGATCTGCCGCAAGACCGGCGGCAGCGGCGGCTTTGGCATCAACCTGGGCGGCGATGCCCACTCGCTGCGCGTGAGCGGCCAGGAACACGTGGCGCACTTTCACGCCGTGATCCGCGAGCCGGGCAAGCGGCCGAAGCGATCGAAGGGATACCGGCACTTCTGCAGGCAGTGCGGCAGCCCGCTCTGGATGTGGGACCCGCGCTGGCCCGATCTGGTCCACCCCTACGCCGGCGCCATCGACACGCCGCTGCCCCGGCCGCCCGATGTGGTCGAGGCCGGGCTGGACTACGTGGCGCCGTGGGTTGAGGTGCCGCGCGGCAAGGGCCATCGCCATGTGGGCACATGGCCGGAGGAATCGCTGCGCGAATGGCATGCGCGGCACGGGCTGCTGTCGTCCGTGGGCGCTGCAGAATCCGACGGCTAATCGGACGGTTTCCGACAGGCCCTGGCCGCCGCGCTGACATACTTCGCGCCCGCGCGATCCTATGCTCCAGGCAGCAACGACGCCGCAACCCAGGAGCCTGCGATGCGCGAATATTTGATCTACCCGATGGCCTCGCTATTCGCGATCGCGGCGGTGACGCTGCTGGTCGGATGTGGCGAATCGGCCAAGCTGCCCGACGCCGCCGGCTATGGCCCGGCCCCCAAGCTGCCGGCGCCGCACAAGACCATGGTGCCCACCGTCCACGTGGCCCCGGCCAAGGGCTGGGACAACGGCAAGGCGCCCACGGCCGCGCAGGGCATGCGCGTGGCCGCGTTTGCCGACCAGCTCGAACATCCGCGCTGGCTCTACGTGCTGCCCAACGGCGACGTGCTGGTGGCCGAGACCGACGCCCCGCCCAAGCCCGACGACGGCAAGGGCATCAAGGGCTGGGTCATGAAGATGCTGATGAAGCGGGCCGGCTCGAACACGCCCAGCGCCAACCGCATCACGCTGCTGCGCGACACCGACGGCGACGGCGTGGCCGACCAGCGGTCGGTCTTCCTGCAGAACCTGAACTCGCCGTTCGGCATGGCGCTGGTCGGCGAGGACTTCTATGTCGCCAACACCGACGCCGTGGTGCGCTTCCGCTATACGGCCGGGCAGACCAGCATCACCGAGCCGGGCCAGAAGGTGGTGGACCTGCCGGCCGGCCCGCTGAACCACCACTGGACCAAGAACATCATCGCCAGCCCCGACGGCAGCAAGCTGTACGTGACGGTAGGCTCCAACAGCAACGTCGCCGAGAACGGCATCGACAAGGAAGCGGGCCGCGCGGCCATCTGGGAAGTCGACCGGCAGAGCGGCCAGCATCGTATTTTCGCCAGCGGGCTGCGCAATCCGAACGGCATGGCGTGGGAGCCGACCACCAAGGCGCTCTGGACGTCGGTCAACGAGCGCGACGAGATTGGCAGCGACCTCGTGCCCGACTACATCACGTCGGTCCGTGACGGCGGGTTCTACGGCTGGCCGTACAGCTACTACGGCCAGCACGTCGACGAACGCGTCAAGCCGCCCGCGCCGGACATGGTGGCCAAGGCCATCATCCCGGACTACGCAGTCGGTGCCCATACGGCCGCGCTGGGCCTGACCGGGGCCACCGGCAACAGCCTGCCGGCACAGTTCCAGAACGGCATGTTCGTCAGCCAGCATGGCTCGTGGAACCGCAAGCCGCGCGCCGGCTATAAGGTGATCTTCGTCCAGTTCGACCAGGGCAAGCCGGTCGGCGCCCCGTTGGACGTGCTCGGCGGCTTCCTCGACAACGAAGGCAACGCCCAGGGCCGCCCCGTCGGCGTAGCCATCGACAAGCGCGGCGGGCTGCTGGTGGCGGATGACGTGGGGAACCGGGTGTGGCGGGTGAGCGGGGGGAGTTGATGTATCGCTCGGCGTTGTTTGCTCCCCTCTCCCGCCTGCCCGGAGAGGGGCCGGGGGTGAGGGCCAGCCGTTCACATTGAGACAGGTCGCAATTTGCACCGCAACGCCCTCTCCCCCAACCCCTCTCCCGCGCGCGGGAGAGGGGAGCAAAGCCACAGGCGTGGAAGCGCAAACCGCTCGCGGGAGAGCGAAGCAAACCGACGCAACCATCGCCGCCCACCACCCCTATCCCTTCAGCAAATTCCCCCGCGCGCGCTGCAGGAACTCCAGGAACTGCTCGATCTCCGTCTCGGAGAATCCGCCCAGCGCCTGCGCCGTGACCACGTCGCCCACGTCCCTCGCGGCGTCCAGGGCCAGGTCGGCTTTCTCCGTCAGGCGGACCATGCGTTCGCGGCGGTCGTCGGGGTTCGGGCGGCGGGCGATCCAGCCGCCCTCTTCCATGCGGTCCAGCAGGCGGCCGGCGGAAATCGGCGCCACTTCCATCAGGTCGGCCAGCGCGGCCTGGTTCATCTCGCCGTGGAACGACAGGTAGGCCATGGCGCGATACTGGGCCCGCGTCAGGTCCAGCGACGCGCGCGACAGGTCGTCGAAGCGCTTGCCCGACAGCCGGCCCACGTCCGCCACCAGAAAGCCGAAGCGCTTTTCAAGGTTCTTTTCCATGCGCGCGATTATAGGGAGTTGCGTGATTCGGTTTGCTGACGAAAACCCTGATCCTTTCGACATCGCCCGGCGCGCGTGGCGCGTGCGCACGCGCCATGGGATTGCGCTAAGCTGGGCGCCAACCTGGCCCTGTTCCGGAGCGGCGATGCCGACCTACGACTACCGATGCGGTACCTGCGGAGATTTCTCCGAATTGCGGCCGATGGCCCGCCGCGACGAGCCGGCCGTCTGCCCCGGCTGCGGCGGCGTGGCGGCGCGGGCGCTGGTGGCGGCGCCGGGGCTGGCTGGTGGCTCGGCCGACGCCGGCGCGGCCAGCCACGGCGCGGCGTGCGCGTGCTGCGGGCCGGTCAAGCTCGCAGGACGCGCGGGCGGCGGCGGATGGAGCCGCTAGTCTTACCGTTCCACTGGCGTCAGCCGGCGCATCCCCGGCTTTGGCAATCCCCTTGTTAGCCAAAGCCAATTGGGAATAATTCTCAACAACCCCCTAGAATGCAGTATCGGGGTCGTGCGATCCCTTGCCCTCCTCTGGATCACCTGGACGCCACCATGCCCCCGCCCACCGATTCCGCCGCCCTGCCCGCCGCGCCACCCGCGCGGCGGTCGCGTGTTGCCTTCTTGGGGGCGGGCGCGCTGGTGGCCGTCGGCTACATGGACCCCGGCAACTGGGCCACGGCCATCGCCGGGGGCGCCAAGTACGGCTACAGCCTGCTGACCGTCGTCGCGCTGTCCAGTCTCGTGGCGATGCTGCTGCAATGGATTGCCGCGCGCGTCGGCGTGGTTACGGGGCGCGATCTGGCGCAACTGTGCCGCGAACGGTTTCCGCGCCGCGTGACGCTGGGGCTCTGGGTGGCCAGCGAGATCGCGATCATCGCCTGCGACGTGGCCGAGGTGGTCGGCAGCGCCGTGGCGCTCCAGTTGCTGTTCCACGTCAAGCTCTGGGTCGGCGTGCTGATTGCCGCCATCGTCACCATCGTCATGCTGGCGGTGCAGCGCTACGGCCAGCGCACCATGGAGGCCATGGTGGCCGGGCTGATCCTGATGGTGGCCCTGTGCTTCGTCGCCCAGCTGGCCATGGCGCAGCCCGAATGGGCCGCCGTGCTGGGCGGCATGGCGCCGTCGGCCGATCTGGTGCGCGACGCCGGCATGCTCTGGCTGGCCGCCGGCATCGTCGGCGCCACGGTCATGCCGCACAACCTCTATCTGCATTCGTCGCTGGTGCGCCGCTTCACGCCGCCGCCCGGCACCCGCACCGCGCGCCGCCGCACGTTCGTCGAAGTGCTCGGCGGCATGAACCTCGACACCTTCGGATCGCTCGGTTTCGCGTTCCTGATCAACGCCGCGCTGCTGATCCTGGCCGCCTCGGTGTTCCACGCCAACGGCCTGACCGACGTGGAAGACCTGGCCGACGCGCACCGCCTGCTGGCTCCGCTGCTGCATTCGGACCTGGCCAGCCTGCTGTTCGCCGTGGCGCTGCTGGCCTGCGGGCTCAATTCCACGCTGACCGGCACGCTGGCCGGGCAGGCCGTGACGGAAGGCTTCCTGGACCTGAAGATGTCGCGCATGCGCCGCGCGCTGCTGACGCGGGCCGTGGCCATCGTGCCGGCGCTGGCGGCGGTGTGGGTGTTCGGCGAGCACGGCTCGGCCAGCCTGCTCGTGGCCAGCCAGGTGGTGCTGAGCCTGACGCTGCCGCTGGCCGTGGTGCCGCTGATCCTGTTCGGCGCCGACCGCCGCCTGATGGGCGCCTGGCGCGTGCGCGGCGTACCGCTGGTGCTGGCCGCCGCGTCGGCGCTGCTGATCATCCTGCTCAATGGCGCGCTGCTCTGGCAGACCGCCTTGGCCTGAGCCCGGCGCCGTACCTTCCGCCTAGACCGCCGCGGGCGCCTCGGCCGCTTCGGCACCGGACTGTTCGTTGACCCAGATGCCACGCCGCGCCAGGATGCTGGCCGGCGGCGCCGGGCGCTGGTACAGGTAGCCCTGCGCCCAGTCCACGCCGGCCTCGGCAATCAGTGCGTGCTGGGCCTCGGTCTCAATCCCCTCCGCAATCACCACCAGATGGAAATGGTGCGCCATGCTGACGATGCTGCGCAGCAGCGCGCGGGCGTTGGCGTCCACGTCCTGTGTGAACTGGCGGTCGATCTTCAGGTAGTCGAACGGCAGGCTGCGGATCAGGTCCAGGTTGCTGTTGCGCGTGCCGAAGTCGTCCACGGCCAGCCGGATGCCCGATTCGTGCAACCGGTCGAATGCCTCGCGCGTGGCGCCGCTGTCACCCAGCAGGTGGCGCTCGGTAATCTCCAGCACCAGCCCGGAGCCGTCCGGCATGGCGCGCTGCAGCGCGTCCAGGTCGTGCAGGAAGGTGCGGCGGCGCAGGTTCAGCGGCGCGGCGTTGACGGCCATGTGCAGCGGCGCCAGCGGGCCGTAGCGGTTCATGTCTTCCACCACGCGGCGCAGCACGAAATGCGTGATGTCGTCGATCAGTGGCGTGGACTCGATGGTCTCGATGTACGACCCCGGCGGGATGCTGCCCCAGCGCGGATGCTGCCAGCGCAGCAGCGCCTCGGCGCCGATCCAGCGCCGGGAACCCACCGCGACGATGGGCTGGTACGCCACATGGAAATCCCCGCGCCGCAGCGACTGGCGCACCGCCTGCATCAGCAGCCGGCGCGGCGCGGCCACCAGCAGGAACAGCGCCACCGCCAGCAGCCCGCCCAGCAGGCCGATGGCGCCGTACAGCAGGTCGTACTTGCGGCGCACCGTGGTCACGTAGTCGGCCGACGCGGCCACGTGCACCTGCATCGGCCACGCCGTGGAGCGCGACGTCACGCCGCCGCCGGCCACCTTGACCGGCGCCGCCAGAAATGTCCCATCGTGATAGATCGACGCCTGCCCCACGCTGAGCACGACTTCCGACGCCCCGAAGGCCAGGCCGTGCGACAGCGTATCGGTCACGTAGCGCCCGTCGATCAGCAGGAAGGTGCCGCTGCCGGGCTGCCCGGGCTGCTGCAGGAACATTGCCAACGCCGGCGCGTACGTGCGAAACGGGGTGCCCTGCACCAGCATCAGCCGCTGGGGCGTGCCGGTATCGAGGTCGCGGAAGTAGTAGTCCAGCGGCACGCTGACCGCGCCGCGCGTGGACGAGCAATAGATGACCCCGCGCTCGGCGATGCCGACCGCGCGGATGTACGGGATGAAGCTCTGCGCGGTGCCCAGCGGCTGCTCGATCTGGCCGCACGGCTGGCCCGCCAGCTTGGCGGCGTGCTGGCGGCCCTGCGTGCCGGCGGTCTCGACCATGCGGTCCAGCGCCGCCACGATCTCGGTGCCGATGCCCACCTCGCGCTGCGTGACGATGCGGTCCACCTGCCGCCTGCCCAGCGCCACGGCCACCGCGACGAAGCACAGGCACGTGAAGATCCACACCAGCAGCGTCATCGGCGACACATGCCAGCCGCCAAAACGCTCGCTCCAGAAATTCGAAGCCAAAAGTCCCCTCGTCGTTGTCGATGCCCGTTTCCGCAGATTGTGGGGCGGATGGACGTATGAATACTGTCGGTGGCACGCCTACACGGAAGTGGAGACCGCGGCAAAGTGTCGGTGACGGCACCGGCCTACAACACGGGTTCGAGCTTGCGATACTGGTTGTAGTGCCGGATGGCACGATGCGGGTCGCCGAGCGCTTCGTGCAGCCGCGCGGCGTTGTAGTGGGCATCGGCAAAGTCGGGCGCCAGCGCGATGCAGGCGTGGTAGCTCTGCAACGCCTCGCGCATCGAACCGGCATCCTCCAGTGCCACGCCCAGGTTGAAATGAATTAACGGCTGGCGAGACAGATAACTAAGGGCTTGCCGGTACTGCGCGATGGCCTCGGCCAGCCGCCCCTGGTCGCACAGCAGGCAGCCGAGATTGAGCCACGCATCGAGGAAATCGGGCGCCTGGGCCACGGCCGTGCGGTACGCGGCTTCGGCTTCACCCGGCGAGACGGGCTCCAGCGCGACGCCGCGATCGAACCACGCGACCGGATCGTCGGGGTGGCTGGCAGCGATGGGGTTGGGCGCGGGCCGGCGGCGCAGGTCCACCACCTCGGCGGCGTCGTGGCCGGGCGCGTCATCGAAATCGAGCACGAACTGGCCCGAATCGACATGCCAGCGCCCGCGCCGGTCCTGCACGGCCACGTCGCCGCCCACGGCCGTCACGCGCAGGCCGGTGGGCGGGCGGCCCTCGCCCAGGCCCTGCAGGCGGCGCAGGGACCGCGTGACGTGGCGCGTGGGGATGCCCGCCTCGCGCAGCGACTGCGCGGTGCGCAGCAGCACCACGTCCTGGAAGCTGAATCGATACTCGCGCCGCGCGCCGCGCCGGGGCGCGATCACGCCGGCGGCAATCAGCGCGGTGATGACGGTGCGCGAGATGCCCAGCAACGCCTGGACATCCCGCATCGAATACGCTTGCATGGGCTACTTGCGCGCCGCCCGCTTGGGGGTCTCGGCGGGGGCGGCGGCCGCGCGGCGGGCGGTCTTGCGGGCCGGGGCCTCGGCCGGCGCCGCAGCCTTGGCGGCGGCCTTGCCGGTGGATTTGGCCGGCGCCTGCGCGGCCGGTTGGCGCTTGTTGGCGCCGATGCTCTTGCGCAGCGCCTCCATCAGGTCGATCACCTCGCCGCCGGACGGCGCGGGCGTCTCGGCCGCCACGGTAATCTTCTTGCCGGCGATCTTCTTGTCGATCTGCTCCAGGATGCGCGCCTTTTCCTCATCCACATAGGCGCTGGCATCGTAGCCATCCACGGCGTTCTGCTCGATCAACTGCTGCGCGAGCTTGAGTTCTGCCGGCGCCACTTCGGTTCGCTCGACATGCAGGTCGGCCATGTCGCGTACCTCGTCGGCGTACAGCAGCTGCTGCAGGATCAACCCGTCATTGCCCACGCGGATCTGCACCATGTATTGCTTGCCCTTCCACGCCCACTTGGCCAGCGCGCAGGTGCCGGTCTCCCGCATGGCCTCGGCCAGCAGGTTGTAGGGCTTGGCGCCGCGCTTGTCGGGGCCCAGGTAGTACGCCTTGTCGTAGTAGATCGGGTCGATGGCGCCCACGTGCATGAACGACACGATGTCGATGGTCTGCTCGGCGGCATCTTCCAGCGCCTTGAGTTCATCGGGCGTGAAGGTCACATAGCGGTCTTTCTCGAATTCGTAGCCCTTGACCATGTCGGCGCGCTCGACCACCACGTCTTCCTTGAGGCAGATGTACTGCTGGCGCAGCCGCGAGCCGCAGCCCTTGTGCAGCAGGTTGAAGCCGACGGCGGCCTTGCTCTCGGTGGCCGAATAGACCTTCACCGGGATGGAAACCAGCCCGAAGCTGATGGATAGCGAGGCAATGGAACGTGCGGCCATGGCGACATCTCCCGGGCAAAGGAACGGGGCAAACGTCCACCCAGTGTAGTCCGCGCGACGCGCGGCGCCAGTCGGCCCGGCCGATGTCTCGCGTCAGAGACGTCCTACGCGGCCTGGGCCGGGGCGTCGCCGTCGGCCGCCGCGCTGCGCAGCGCGCGCTGCTGGCGGCGGTAGGCACCGGGGCCGACGCCGAAATGCTGCGCGAACACGCGCCCGAACGCGGCCTGCGAGGCGTAGCCGCACTGCTCGGCCACGGCCGCCGCCGACATTCCGTCCTTGCGCAGCAGCCGGGCGGCGCGCTCCATGCGCAGCGTGGTCACCAGTTCGAGCGGCGTAATGCCGACTTGCGCAAAGCGGCGGGCCAGCGTGGCGCGCGACACGTTGCAGACCTCGGCCAGGCTGTCCACCGTCCACGGCTGCTCGGGATGCCGCACCACGGCGTCCACGGCCCGGGCCAGCCGCGCATCGGCCATCAGCGCCAGCACGCCGCGCGAGACCGCGCCGCGGGCGATCAGCGTGCGCAGCAGCACCGTGAACAGCGCGGTGGACAGGTCCGCGATGATCGCCGCGCTGCCCGGCCCCGGCGCGTCCGCTTCCACATGCATCATGCCGATCAGCCCGCGCAGCCAGCCCAGGCCAGCCTCGCCGCCGCGCGCGGTCTGCACGCACAGCATCTCCGGCAGCGTGCGCAGCAGCACGTCGGCCGCGCTGCCGAGCACAAAGGTGCCGCAGAGGATGTCCAGCGGCGCGGCGGCGCCGGGCACGGTCACCTCGGTCACCACGCCGTTGAAATGGCGCGATTCGGCCGGGCGCGACTTGCCGCCGTGCAGGCCCGACAGCGTATGGGCCGCGCCGTGCGGGAACAGCAGCACGTCGCCGGCGGCCACGCGCAGCGTCTCGGCGCCCATCGCCACGTCGGCCTGCCCGTCCAGGATGGCGTGGTACGGCACATGCCCCGGCGCGGCCTGCGCATTGTGGGCCGACCACGCGCCGGCCACGCGGCAATGCAGGTCCACCGTGCCGGACGGCGCCAGCAGGCGCACCAGTTCGCTAAGGCTATCCATGGGGTTTCGGGAACGTGAGACGAATCGGCAAGAAGTTGCGCGGATTCTAATCCAGACGGATCGGTACCGTATGTACTGCGACACCACGCTGGACTTCCCGGCCGTGGCCTGACGCCGGGCCGGCGGCGCCTATTTCCAGGCGCTGCCGACCTGGATGTAGAACGCGTTCTGGTCGCGGCTGTGGGCCACGTCGACGCCCATCGACAGGCCCAGCTTGCGCGCAATCATGTACCGGAAGCCGCCGCCGACGCTGACGACCGTGCTGGCATCGGCAAAGTCGTGCCAGCGGCCGTACGCCTTGCCGGTACCGGTGAACGCCAGCACCGACCAGCGCGGCGTGACGTCCCAGCGCAGCTCCACCTCGGCGGCCAGCGCGTTGCGGTCCTGGTAGCGGCCCTTCTGCACGCCGCGCAAGTCGACGTACGGCTGGGCATAGAACGGCACCTCGCCGGTGGAGAACTTCGTGTCCGCGCGCAGCCCCAGGATCCACGCACGCGCCAGCGGCAGCCACGTGAAGCCGCGCGCGTTGTACATGTTGAAGCTCTGCGTGCTGCCCAGCCCGCCGCGCGCGAACTGCGCCTCGATCTCGGCGTAGCTGCCCTTGTTCGGAAAGAAGATGTTGTCGCGCGAGTCGTAGTCGATGACCAGCCCGCCCTTGCCGATGCGCTGGTCCTTTTCCAGCGGCCCCAGCTCGCCGGTGCTGGCGCCGAACTTGAACGTCGCCGACGTATCGGCATAGACGTAGCGCGGGCCGACGTACCAGTGCGAATCGCCCAGGCGGAACAGCAGTTGCTGGACCAGCGCAAAGCCGTCCAGCGCGTAGGCGCGCGGCTGGTTCTGCAGCCCGAAGTATTCGAGGTTGGCGTTGACCTTGCCGACCGCGCCCAGGTAGCGGATCCGGTCGCCGCCCCAGGTGTGGAAGTGCGCGGCGCCGGCGGCCCAGGTGCCGTTTTCGGTATAGGCGCCGCCGATGGCCGTGATGTTGGGCGGCGCCGGCCCCTTGCCCGATTCGCGGGCATGCTGGGCGGCCTCGGCCATCGATTCCGAGAAGAATGCCAGCCCCAGGCCCAGGCCATAACCGATCGCCGGCTCGGTGATGATGGCCGGCACCGGCAAGGCGCCCTTGTGATGGAGCAGGAAATCGCTCAGGTCGAGCATGCCGTCTTCCGGATCGAAGAACGACAGCTTGGGAGCCGGCGCTGGAGCCGGCGCCGGGGCGGTCGATTCGGCCGTCTCCGGCACGGCCAAGGCCGGCCCTGCCGACAGCGCCAGCGTCGTGGCCAGTGCGAGCGGAACGGCCCGGCGCGCTGTCATTTTCCGAACGTCATGTTGAGGCCGGCGAAGACCGTCCACTGCGGCAGGCCCGACCCCTCGTGCAGCACGGTGTACTGCGGCTCGACGAACAGGTTGAACACGGTGTTGCCCTCCTTCCATGCCTTGCCCGCGCCCAGGCCGACCGGCACGTAGTAGGTGCCGCGCTGGAGGTCGAAGGTCCAGATGCCCGTCGACCGCAGGTACCAGCCGTTGGGCAGGTTGAAGATCGCAAACGGCTGCGCGGTCAGCGATTGCACGTCGGGCCGGCTGCTCTGCCCCGCGAACGAATGCTGCCACTGCACCAGCATGCCCAGCAGCCGCGCGGGCGTGGGATCGACCACCACGGCGGCCAGCCCGGCCTGCCATTTGCCGGTACCCAGGCTGGGGTCGGTGGCGGTGGGAATCGTCAGCAGCGGGCCGACGCCGATCTGCACGCCCTGGCTGCGCAGCAGGAAGATGTCGAACAGGTTGATGTCGCCCAGCCCGGTCTCGTACGAGCCGTCGGCCTGGGGCCGCGTGCTGATGGGCACGGTGCCGCGCAGGATCTGCGGCACGCCCACCAGGCGGCCCGGCGCGATGGGCACGGTCGGCCGCAGCAGGAAGTCGTTGGTGTGGGCGCCGCTGTCGTACAGGCGCGGCGTGTAGTAGTTGTGCAGGTTGAAGGCGGGCGCCAGGTTGAGCGGGTTGTTGCTCTTGTTGGCCAGCTCGGCGCTGGACTGGGCCTGGGCGGCGGGACAGAAGGCGGCCAGTGCCAGGCATCCCCCGGCGATCTTCAGTGCAAATCGCGCACGCATTGTTCGGACTCCAAGACAAAGGCGGATGCCGCCGGGCGGCAATGCAAATCTTCGGGCCAATGTACCGGACGCTCCGCGCGGTGGCGTGCCGCGTCGTCATGAACTTTCTCGTGGGGCGCGTTAAGAAGTTTTGCCGGCGGACCGCCCCCGCTGGCGCCGTATCACACATTGACATAATGTCGAGTCATTCGATAACCCGTACGGGGGATTATTCGAAAATCCACCCATTTGAGTCAATGGTAATGAAGCGATACAGTTTTCGCGTATTCCACTTCATCTAAATCAAAAGACAATAAAATTGAATTCCCCTTCGGCAATGGATTTGCCAGACTATCGTCCGACGAATGTTTTGGAGAGTCTGCATTCGATCAGGGTGTGGGCCGGATAACCCGCCGGCCCACTTTTTGACAGGCGTCATGCAAAAGGAAACCACGGTGAAGCACTACACACCAGACAATTTCCAGCTCACCCAGAGCATCGGCTTTCATCTGAACAAGGCACGCAACAGCCTGCTCGTGGAAATGGATTCGGCGCTGCGTCCGCTCGACATCAACGGCCAACAGATGGGAATTCTCCTATCACTGACGCGCGGCATGGCCAGTACGCCATTCGAAATCAGCAAACTGCTCGGCATCGACAGCGGGCTGATGACACGGATGCTGGACAAGCTTGAGGAAAAGGGTCTGCTGGAACGCAGCCGCAGTATCGACGACCGGCGCGTCGTGAATCTCACGCTCACCCCGAAAGGTCGGACCATCGCGTCGGAAATCCCCACTATTGCACCGGAGGTGCTCAATCACCGGCTACAGGGATTTACCGTTGAGGAATTCGAGGAGTTCCACCGGCTGCTGCAGAAGTTCGTGACTGGCAATTGAGGCATTTATCGCGCACACGCATCAGAAGTGACAAAACAGACGACGACGGCAAAATCGCACGACGGGATTCTGACCGGGTTTCAGCTTCCCTCCGGCAAGGCCAGCACCGCGCGCTGGGCCTGCTCGATCGCGGCGGTTACCGACGGGCTGCCGGCCACGTCGGCACCCGCGATACGGATGTTGCCCACGCCCTGCCCTGCCTGCGCCAGCGCCGCCTGAAGCCCGGCATCGTCGGGCGCCAGCGTCGACGGCATGTAGCTGTAGCCGTGCGCCCAGCGATTGACGGTCAGGCCGCGGATGTCGCGGGCGGACTGGAAGCCGCCGGGGCCCAGCATGCGGTCCAGTTGCCGCCGGATATCCCGCTCCAGCACATCGAAAGGCGTGCCCAGCAGCAGGGCGCGGCCCGCGCGGAAGCGGTCGCGCGCGGGCATCCCGCTGTCCGGCACCGTCGGCACATAGGCCATGTGCAGCACCACGGGGTCGTCGCGCTGACCTGACGGGGATTCCAGCCAGATATCCGAATACGCCATGGTCGGCGCGTGGATGCGCCACGCCTTCAGCGCGTCGAACGCCCGCCAGTTATCGAGTGCCACCTTGGTGTAGATCAAAGGTGCCTTGACCGCCGCGCGCAAAGCCGTGCGGGCCGCCACCGGCAGGGTGGGCAGGATGAACGGCACCATCATGCCGTAGCCGGCCACGACCACGTGCTGCGCCTCCACGCGCTGCAGGTTGCCCTGCCAGCCATAGGTGACGCGCGTGATGCGCACGTCGGGCTCGATGGCGATGGCCGTGCTGTTAAGCCGGATCCGCACCGGCTTGCCTTCCACATCGAGCTTGCCGTAGTCGAACCGGGCGTCCTGCAGCGGCGCGCCGGCGCCACCCGGCATGGCCCCCGGCACAAGCCGGGCCACCAGCGCGCGGGCCAGCGTGGCGTTGCCATCGGCAAACCACAGCCGCGACGCGGCCGACTGGCCTAGCCGGGTGTCGAGCACCGGGGCCGGCATGCCCGCGCCCGCCGGCAGTCCGATGGCGATGGCCTGGGCGACGCTGATGCCGTCGGCATCGAGCGCGTAGGCGTCCTGGCTGCGGGCGCGCAGGAAGCGCAACCCGGCCAGCCCCAGCCCGGCCTTGTCGCGCAGGAACGCGGCGTAGCGCGTGGTCGACAGGTAGCCGCGGCGCGCTTCGGCCGGCATCCCCGCCAGATAGTCGACCTGCCCCTGCGCCAGCCGCAGCAGCGCCTGCCGGTCCGCGGCCGGCAATGGCGCCCGCGCCAGGAAATCTCCCAATCCGTCCAGCGACGGCGGCCCGCCCCGCAGCCGGGCGTCGATCAGCGTGCCGAACGGGTCGGCCGCCAGCCACTGGTCGCGCCCGAAGTGCTCGGCATCGAAGAACACCGCCCGCCCCAGCCCGCGCCGCCCGTAGACTTCACCCGGTACCGCCCGGGCCGGTGCGCCGGGTGCGATGCCCAGCCCGGCCAGCAGCGCCTGCACGGCCGCGTTGTCGCTGGCTGACGGCGGCATCCCCGCGCTGCCGCCGTACGTGACGAGCCGCCGGCCACGGACCGTGAACTCGTTGCGCTTGGCATGGCCGCCGAAATCGTCGTGATTGTCGAGGATCAGGATGCGCCGGCCGGCCCCGAAACGCCGCTGGTAGAACCATGCCGCCGCCAGCCCGCTGATCCCGCCGCCCACCACCACCAGGTCATACGCCTCTTTCGCCAGCACGCCCGGATAGGACGCCCCCTCGCGCGCCAGGCTGTGGGCCAGCGTGAAGGTGCCCGCATGGTTGCCGCGCAGCCCGGTCAGCGCCGGCGGATACGGCCCGGCCGGCGGGTTCGCGGCCAGCAGCCGGGCCGGCGCCATGCCGGCCGCAATCGTCAGGGCCGTGCCGTTGAGAAAGTCTCTGCGGGTGATGGTCATGGGATCACGGGGTCTCGGGCGCGCGCAGGCCCAGCGCGCGGCGCCGGGCGGCCACCGCTTCCTCGGTGACCGGCGCGGCCTGGTTGCCCCAGCTACGCCGGATGAACGTCAGCAGGTTGGCCAGCTCCTGGTCTTCCATCGTCCAGCCGTAGCCGGGCATGTGGTAGTCGGTGGGCGCGGTCTGCACGCGGGCCGTCACGGCGCCTTCGAGCAGCAGGTTGACCAGCGAGGCGGGATTGGGGTCGACCACGGTCGGATTGCCGGCCAGCGGCGGAAACACCCGCGCAAAGCCCTTGCCGCTGGCCTGGTGGCACGGCATGCAGTAGGTGGCGTACTGCCGGGCGCCGGGCGTGTCGAAGCGGCCCTGTTCGAGCCGCGCGGCCGCGGCGGGGTCGTAGCGATACGGCTGCGTCTCGCCGCGCGCGGGCGGGATCGATTTCAGGTAGGTCGCGACGGCGTCCAGATCCGCGGCGTTCATGAACTGTGTGGACGTGGCGATCACCGTCGACATCGGCCCGAACGACGTGGCGTGCGCGTTGCGGCCCGTGTGCAGGTATTCGACGACATCGGCCTTCGACCACGCGCCCAGGCCGGTCAGCATGTCGCCGGTCAGGTTGGTGGCCGACCAGCCCTCGACCATGGCACCCGACAGGAACTGCCGACTGCCCGCGTCGCGGCCCTTCTCGCCATACAGCGCACCGCGCGGCGTGTGGCACGCGCCGCAATGGGCCACGGCCTGCACCAGATAGGCGCCGCGCCGCCAGGTCTCGCCCTGCCCCGCGTCGGCCCGGACCGGATCGTCGCGCAGATGCAGCCAGTTCCACGGCACCAGCAGCCAGCGCATGCCGTAGGGCCAGCGCAGCGACGTGTCGCGGTTGGCTTGGCGTACCGGCTGCACCTCGCTGCGCAGCCACGTGTAGAGCGCCGCCACGTCATCGCGCGTCATGCGGGCGTAGGACGGGTACGGCATCGCCGGATAGAGCCGCTTGCCGTCGCGCGCCTGGCCGTGGCGGACGGCGCGGTCGAAGTCGTCGAGCGTGTAGCGGCCCAGGCCGGTCTCCGGGTCGGGCGTGATGTTGGTCGAGTAGATCGTGCCGGCGTCGGTCTGCAGCGCCAGTCCCCCAGCCATCGGCGCGCCGCCGGGCGCCGTGTGGCAGGCCACGCAGTTGGCGATACGGGCCAGATAGCGGCCCTGCGCGACCTGGGCGACCTGGGCGGCGGGGTCGGCCGGCGCGGCGTGCGCGGCCAGCGGCATGGCCAGCAGCGCCAGCAGCCCGCGCATCGTCGTCTGTATCGTGTCCCGCCTCATCAGACTGCCCGCCTCCGGCGCGTCCACCATTCCACGCCGCCGAACGCGCCCTGCAACAGCATGGCCAGCAGCGCGGCCGGGATGGCACCCGCCAGCAGCAGCGTCGAATCGTTGAGCGCCAACCCGGTGACGATGCGCTCGCCATAGCCGCCCGCGCCAACAAACGCGGCAATCGTCGCCGTGCCCACGCTGATCGTCGCCGCCGTCTTGACCCCGGCCAGCACCACCGGCATTGCCAGCGGCACCTCAACGTAGCGCAGCACCTGCAACGGCCGGAAACCGAGCGCGCGCGCCGCGTCGCGCATGCCGGGCGGTATCTCCTGCAGGCCGGTGCAGGCATTGCGGACGATCGGCAGCAGCGCGTAGAGGAACAGCGCGATCAGCGCCGGCCAGACGCCGATGCGCCCCAGCAGCGGGATCAGCATCGCCAGCAGCGCCAGCGACGGCACGGTCTGCAACACCCCCACCAGCACCAGCAGCGCCTGCCCCAGCCGCCGCCGGCGCGCCGCGACGATGCCAAGCGGCACCCCGACCAGCGTGGCCGCCCCCACCGCGCCGCCCACCAGCGCCAGATGCCGCACGGTCAGACGCCAGGTATCGGCACCGGTCAGTACCGCCAGCAGACCCTGCGGGCGCGCGGCCGCGGCCGGGCCGGCGTGGCCTGCCAGAAAGCGCCGCGCCACGGCCGCGAACGATTCGCCATCGATCTCGGCCGCTGCGTTCATGTCGATCATGTCCGCCACCGAGATGCGGCCGTGGAGCTGCCGCACGGCCTGCCACGCGGTCGGGAAGCGTCGGGCAACGTCGAGCCGGTAGACGATCACGGCGTCGTAGCGCGGAAAGACGTGCAGGTTGTCGGCCAGCACGCGCAGGTGGAACTTGCGGATCTTGGCGTCGGTGGCGTAGATGTCGGTCGCATCGATCTGACCGTTGGCGACGGCCTCGTAGGCAATGCCGTGGTCGATGCCGACGGGCTTCTGCGGCAGCCCGTAGCGCTGCACGAGCGCCGGCCAGCCATCGGCACGGCCCAGGAATTCGTGCGACAGGCCCACGCGCAGCCCCGGCTGGCTGGCCAGATCCGCCAGCGTGCGCAGCGCACCCGCCCGGGCGTCGGCCACGGCAATGGCATAGGTGTTGTCGAACCCCAGCGGAATCGCCGCGCCCAGCCCCATCGGCGCCAGCGCGGCGTTGATCTGCTCAAGCGTGGCAGCGGCGCCCGGCAGCTTCAGGATCTCGCTGGCGAGCGTGCCGGTGTAATCGGGATAGGCATCGATCGACCCGGCCTTGAGCGCCTCGAACACGATGGCCGTGTTGCCCAGCCCCGGCACATGGCGCACGTCCGCATGCGGCGCCGCCGTCTGCGCGAGGATTTCGCCCAGGATGTATGACTCCGTGAAGCGCTTGGACCCGATGCGCAACGTATCCGCACGGGCCACGCCGGCGAGCAGGCCCGCCAGGGCAATCCAGACAACGAGCAGCCGGGGGATGTGGGGCAAGCCGGAGTCTCCGGGTGAGTTCTGCCGACATCATAAAGCCATACGAGGGCCATACAAGGGTCGGAGCAGCCAGGATCGCCGGTGGGCCGATGGTTTGGTCCGCTCTCCCGCAACGCGGGAGAGGGGCCGGGGGAGAGGGCTCAGCGGTTCAAACAGCGACCCGTCGGCAAGCAGAGCCTCAACGCCCTCTCCCCTGCCCCTCTCCCAAAGGGAGAGGGGAAAAGCAAATGCGGGGCGATGTTCGTGACCGCCCGACGGTTTGCTCCCCTCTCCCAAAGGGAGAGGGGAAAAGCAAATGCGGGACTACGTTTGTGACCGCCCGATGGTTTGCTCCCCTCTCCCGCAACGCGGGAGAGGGGCCGGGGGAGAGGGCTCAGCGGTTCAAACAGCGACCCGTCGGCAAGCAGAGCCTCAACGCCCTCTCCCCTGCCCCTCTCCCGGCGGGAGAGGGGAAAAGCAAATGCGGGGCTACGTTGACCGCCCGATTGCCGGCGCCACGTGCACGGCCAGCCAGATTGTCGGCTGGGCGGCGTCGGTCCAGGCTACGCGGTGGCGGCAGTGGGCGGGCAGGTGGAGCCAGTCGCCGGCGCCCAGGGTGTGGGTGGGGCCGTCTTCGATCTCGACGGCGGCGGTGCCGCTGATGAGCAGCACCCATTCGTCGTCGGCTTCGTCGTACCAGAAGCCGGGCGGGCTGGCCTGGCCGTTCGAGACGATCCGCTCGATGCGGACCTGGCCTGTGCCGGCCCAGCGCAGCAGTTCGGTGAAGACCTCGCCGTCGGCGTGGACCGGGACGTCGCCTAGCAGGTTGCCCTGGGTTGCGTGCATGGCGGGTGGTCTCCCGGGTGCGTCAGTCGGCGGGCCCGCCGGGGGCGATGACCTCGCGCGTCCCGTTGCGGCCCATGGGCGAGACCAGCCCCGCCACTTCCATCTGCTCGATCAGCCGCGCCGCGCGGTTGTAGCCGATGCGCAGTTGCCGCTGGACGGCGGATATCGACGCCCGGCGCGACGTCAGCACGAACTGGGCGGCCTCGTCGTACAGCGGATCGGCCTCGCCATCGCTGCCGCCTTCGCCGAACAGGTCGGCCGCGCCCTCGGGTGCGTCGCCGGCCAGGATGGCTTCCTCGTAGTCGGGCTCGCCAAACTGCTTCCAGTGCTCCACCACGCGGTGCACTTCCTCGTCGGCCACGAACGCGCCGTGCACGCGTTGCGGGTAGCCGGTGCCCGGCGGCAGGAACAGCATGTCGCCCTGCCCCAGCAGGCTCTCGGCGCCCATCTGGTCCAGGATGGTCCGCGAATCGATCTTCGACGACACCTGGAACGCCACGCGCGTCGGGATATTGGCCTTGATCAGGCCCGTGATGACGTCCACCGACGGCCGCTGCGTGGCCAGGATCAGGTGGATGCCGGCCGCCCGCGCCTTCTGCGCCAGCCGCGCGATCAGTTCCTCGATCTTCTTGCCGGCCACCATCATCAGGTCGGCCAGTTCGTCGATGACCACCACGATCAGCGGCAGCGTCGACAGCGGCTCGGGCGCGTCGGGCGTCAGCGAGAACGGGTTCGGCACCTTCTGCTCCGCCGCCTCGGCCGCGCGGATCTTCTGGTTGTAGCCGGCCAGGTTGCGCACGCCCAGCGCCGACATCAGCCGGTAGCGCTTCTCCATCTCGCCGACGCACCAGTTCAGCGCGTGGGCGGCCTGCTTCATGTCGGTGACCACCGGCGCCAGCAGGTGCGGAATGCCCTCGTAGACCGACAGCTCCAGCATCTTCGGGTCGATCATGATCAGGCGCACGTCCTCGGGCGTGGCCTTGTACAGCATCGACAGGATCATCGCGTTGACCGCGACGGACTTGCCCGAGCCCGTGGTGCCGGCCACCAGCAGGTGCGGCGCGCGGGCCAGATCGGTGACCACCGGGTTGCCGGTGATGTCCTTGCCCATCGCCAGCACCAGCTTGGACGCATGGTGATCGAACGCGCTGCCGCTGACGATCTCGGACAGCCGGATCATCTGCCGCCTGGCGTTCGGCAGTTCCAGGCCCATGCAGGTCTTGCCGGGAATCGTCTCAACCACGCGGATCGACGTCACGCCCAGCGCGCGCGCCAGGTCCTTCACCAGTCCCACCACCTGCGCGCCCCGCACGCCGACGGCCGGATCGACCTCGAAGCGCGTGATCACCGGCCCGGCGCTGGCGCCCACCACGGACACCGGCACCTTGAACTCGGCCAGCCGCTGGGCGATCAGGTCGCCGGTCTGTTGCAGCCGTTCCTCGGAAATCTGCTCGGCGTTGCCGCCGACGTCATCGGGCGCCGGTTCGAGCAGGTCGGTGCCCGGCAGGCGGTAGTCGACCGGCGGGCGCGGCGCTGGCGGCGGCGGCACTACGGCCGGGGCCGGGGCCACGGCTGCCGGCGGCGTGGCCGGGGTCAGCGGGACGGTACGGCCGACCACGGCTGGCAGCACGATGCGCGGCTTGGGCGTGGGCTGGACGAAGGCGTTGGCGTCCTCGACCGGGGACGGGTCCTCGGCGACGGGCGGCGGGGCGTCGACGGCCTGGGCGACGTCCGGCTCGGGCGCGCTGGCTTCGACCGTCTCGGCGTCGGAAATCGACGCAGCCACGGCGGCGTCGATGGCTGCCGACGTCGATGGGGATGGCGGGGAGGCGGTGAGGACTTCGGCCGGCGATTCCGATTCGATAGCCGCCTCGACCGCCTCTTCGGCACCCAGTTCGATGGCAGCAGGCTCGACCACCGATGGTGCTAACGCGGCTTCGGTCAAAGCCGGTGTTTCCACCGGCTGCCCGGCCAACTGGCGCAGTTCGGCCAGCAGCGCGAGCGCTTCTTCGCGGATCGATTCCAGCGTGACGGGGGCGTCGTCCGCTGCCGTAACCGGCGCGACATTGGCGACCGGCGCCGGCTGTTCGGCCTGCACCACTACCGGCGGCGCCGGTACGGGCGGGGCGTCGACCACGGCGACATCGGCATCGGCTTGCACCGCTGCCACGGCCGGCTTGGCCATCGCCTCGGGCAGCGTCGTGACGGCCGAGCGCAGGCCGAGCTGGGGATTGCGGAACGGGCTGCTGACCACGGTGGCCTGCGGCGGCGGCGCGGGACGGGCTGCCGCGGGCGCAGCCGGACGGGGCGACGGCTTCTGCGGTGCGGGGACAGGACGCGATTCATGACGCGATTCATGACGCGATTCATGACGCGAAGCCGGCCGCACCGGCGCAACACCCGCCGGCTCGCGGTTCACGGCGCCCGGGGCCTCGGCGTGATGGAGCCAGATCTCGCCCGGCTGGGGCGGCGACTGGCGCGTGCGCGGCGGCGGCTGCCATGCTGGCTGGCGGCGCGCGGACACGGCCTCGATGCCCTTGTGGCGCGGCGACTGCCATGCGGGCGTGGACTGGGACGGCAGCGACGTCGTCTCCCAGCGCTGGCCCGCGTCGCGGGCGGCTGGCTGCGACGGCGCGCCATCGTGGCGGAAATCGGGACGGCTGTCGGCACGGGCATCCGCGCGCAGATCGGCACGCAGGTCAGCACGGGAATCGGCACGCGACTCGTGCCGGGTGGCGGCGGGCGCCTCGTCGGCGTCGGTGCGGGGCCGGCGCAGCAGGAACAGGCTGCGCCACGTCTCGCCGAATACCATCGGCGCGGCCAGGCCCAGCACGGCCAGCATCATCAGCAGCGCGCCGGTCCATCCGAGCATGCCGCTCGCGGTGCCGGCCAGCGCATGGCCCACGGCACCGCCGGCCGTGTCAGCTTCGCCGCCGGTCAGGGCTTCCAGCGTGGCACTGGCACCCAGCACCAGCACCGTACCCATCCAAACACGCAGCGAACCGCGGCCGAACAGCCGGCGATCACCGGCGAGCACGCGGCCCACCGTTCGCCAGACCAGCGGCAACAGCCAGAAGGTGGACAATCCGAACCAGCCCAGACCCATTTTAGATATGACACATTCAAAACCACGGGCAGCGATTGTAGCGGGTCTGGCTGCGCGCCACGGACGCGTGGCGTAAAAACTTACGCTTTTGCCGCGGGTTTATTGACTTGGCGTGCCAATGCCCGCGCGGAACGGGTACCTGGCGAAGATCTGGCCGACGACCTGCTCGATCACGAGCTGGCTGGTCTGGCGCTCCGGCTGGCTCGCGTCGCCCTGCGCCACGCCTTCCCAGACCAGCTGGTTGCGCCGGGCGTCGACCAGGTCGATGTTCAGCGTGCCCTCGGTGTAGGTATAGGTGTCGCTGTAGAAGCCGTAGCCGGGCCACGGCGCGTAGAGGCCGCCCCGGTAGGCGTAGTAGCCCATGTAGCCGAGCGGCGGCATCGGCGCCGGGCTGGTGGCGATCTTCTGCTGGAACTGCATGTTGAAGTTGACCAGCAGGTCAGGCTGGCGCGGCACGTACTGGTAGCCGCGCGCGGTCATCTCGCGCTCCACGGCGTCTTTCAGATACTGGGTGGTCAGGCTTTCGTAGCCCTGCCGGTCCGTGCCGGGACGCGGCACGAACGCAAAGGTCCGGTACTGCGAGAAATCGGTGGCGCGGTTGTAGTCGGTGCGGATGTCGGGGCCGGTCGCGCAGCCGGCTAGCATCGCGGCCGCCAGCGCGGCCAGCATCGCCGCACCGGACGGCGCCGCGGTGCGGTGACGGATCAGGCTTGCCATGGCAGGCTCCCTAGTTCCACTTGCCGTCGATGCCGCCGACGCTCAGGCGCCCCGCGCCCAGGAAGGCCACGGCCAGCGCGGCGCCCAGGTACATCCCCTGCAGCTCCAGCGCCCAGCCACCCGTGGGGGCCATGTCGCCGAACTGCTTGGCGTGCACCAGCACCAGCGCGAACACCATGTTGATGGCGACGATCAGCGCGGCGGGCCGCGTCCACAGGCCGATGATCAGCAGGATCGGCGCCAGCACCTCGCCGATGTAGACGCCGTAGGCCACGAACGACGGCAGGCCGGCCTGCGTCACGGTCTGGATGACAAAGCCGGGGCCCGCCATCAGCTTGGCAATGCCATGCAGCAGGATCAGCACGCCCAGCACGATACGAAGAATGGCCTTGCCCAGGTCCTGCGTTCCTTGCGTGCGACTCATCGCGTTGGCTCCTTGCGGTTGGTTGCAGGCGCTATGTGACCTGCACAACTACCTTAGATCGTGCCGGCGTGAAGGTAAAGGCGCAGCGTGGCGCGCGCGCCGCGCCGGGCGGTCAGTCGGCGTCCGGCGCGGGGGCGGCATGCCCGTCGGCCGGCACTTCGGTGGGCGGCGCGACATGCATCGGCACCCCCGTCATCGACATCATCCCGACCTTGCGGCCGTGCTCGGGCAGCACTTCGGCCAGGAAATCCAGCAAGCGGCGCAGCGCCGGCGTGACGCCCTGGCGGGACGGGAACACCGCGTGCAGCACGCCCATCGGCAGGTCCCACTGCGGCAGCACCACTTCCAGCGCGCCGCTTTCGATCTCGTCGCGGCAATACATGCGCGGCAGCATGGCCAGGCCAACGCCGGCGATGGCCGCCTCGCGCAGGATGGCGAATTCGTCCGAGACCAGCCGGGGGTCGTAGCCGATGTGGACCGGATCGCCGGCCTTGTCGAACAGCGTCCAGACGTGGCGGCCCTCGTGCGGCTTCTGGCCCACGCCGGGCATGCCTTCCAGCGCCTGCGGCGTGCGCGGGCGGCCGATGCTGTCCAGCAGCGCCGGGCTGGCCACCAGCTTCAGGTCGCTCTTGCCAAACGTGCGCACGGCCAGGCTGGAATCGTCGAGCACGTTGCGCACTCGCAGGGCCAGGTCGTAGCCCTCGGCGATGACGTCCACGCGCCGGTTGGTCGCTTCCACTTCCAGCTGGATGCCGGGGTTGGCCCGCATGAAATGGCCGATGTTGGGCGCCAGCAGGATCTGGACGATGGCCACCGGGCAACTGATGCGCAGCAGCCCGCCCGGCTGCTCGCGCGACTGTTCGATCACTTCCCGGGCGGCCTCGGCGGCCTGAAGCATTTCGCGGCAGCGCGCGTAGTACGCCTCGCCCAGTGGCGTGACGCGCACCTGGCGCGTGGTCCGGCGCAGCAGCAGCACGCCCAGGTCGCGCTCCAATTGGGCGATCCGCCGCGACAGGCGCGACTTTGGCACCCCGGTGGCCCGGCTGGCGGCCGAGAAGCTGCCGTGCTGCACCACCTGGGCAAACAGCGACAAATCGTTAAGGTCCTGCATGGTCGGGGCTCCGTTGCATCGGTAGAACAATCATTTGCATTCTGCATCACTACCGGCATCAATGGCGAGTCTATATCTTTCAGCCATCCCAACCGAACTTAGTGGAGCCAGACAATGAACATCCTGCAGATCGATTCGAGCGTGCTGGGCGACAACTCCGTCTCGCGCAACCTCACCGCCAGCATCGTGGCCGACCTCGTGGCCCAGAACCCGGCCGCCAAGGTCACCGTGCGCGACCTGGACCGTGAAGCGCCGGCCCACCTGGGCAACCAGCTGCTGCCCGTGCTGGGTGGCCCGAAGGACGGCCTGACCGCCGCGCAGCAGGCCGAACTGGACGTGACCGAAGCCTATCTGGCCGAATTCCTGGCCGCCGACGTGCTCGTGATCGGCGTGCCGCAATACAACTTCGGCATCCCCAGCCAGCTCAAGGCGTGGATCGACCGCATCGCCCAGGCCGGCCGCACGTTCCGCTACACCGAAAACGGTCCGGAAGGGCTGGCCAAGGGCAAGAAGGCCGTCATCGTATCGTCGCGGGGCGGTGTGCGCCAGGACGGCGCCGCGCTGGACCTGCATGAAGTGACGGTTGACGTGGTGCTGCGCTTCCTGGGCATCACCGACATCTCGTTCGTCCGCGCCCACGGCCTGGCGATGGGCCCGGAAGCCCGCGAGGCCGGCCTGACGACGGCCAAGACCGAGATCGCGGCCCTGAACGACGCGCTGCGCGCCGCCGCCTGATCGGTCTTCCTCCCGCTGCCTCAGACAGGCATCCCATCCCCGGGGTGCCTGTTTTTCTTGCAGGGCCGGATTGTAGGCATTGACCTACGTCGATCGCGGAAACCTGCCCGCTCGCTCCCCGGCGCAGATGGGTCTATGATGGTTCGACCGTCCGCCAGCCAACCCCACCGGGAGCCTGCATGACCGCCGTTTCAGCCCTGCTGCCTGCCACCGCCAGTCATCCGCCGCACGAACCCGCCCTGCTCAGCCAGTATCGCCATGTCCGTGCCGCGTCCGAGGCGCTGGTGGCGGACTTGTCGGACGCCGACGCAACCGTGCAGTCGATGGATGACGCCAGCCCGGCCAAATGGCACCTGGCCCATACCACGTGGTTCTTCGAGGAATTCGTGCTGGCCCCCCGCGTGCCGGACTACGAGCCGGTGGATCCCCAGTACCGCTACCTGTTCAACTCCTATTACGAAGCGGTTGGCGCGCGGCATCCGCGGCCCAGGCGCGGCCTGCTGACCCGCCCGACGCTGGACGAAGTGCTGGCCTACCGCGAGGCCGTGGACGACGCGATGCTGTCGCTGCTGATGAGCGCCCAGACCGACGACGAAGCCGCGCTGATCACGCTGGGCCTGCATCACGAACAGCAGCACCAGGAACTGCTGCTGACCGACATCCTGCACCTGTTTGCCCAGAATCCGCTGCGCCCGGCGTTTGCCCCGGCGCTGACGGTGCCCGTGGTGGCCGACCCGCGCCCGGCGCCGGACTGGATCACGCTGCCCGGCGGTATCGTCACGATCGGCCATGACGGCGACGGCTTTGCGTTCGACTGCGAAGGGCCGCGCCACCAGGTGCTGCTGCAACCGTACACGCTGTGCTCGCACCCGGTGAGCAACCGCCAGTGGTTCGAGTTCATCGAGGACGGCGGCTACCAGACCGCGGGCCTGTGGCTGTCCGACGGCTGGCGCTGGGTGTGCGACCACCGCATCGAGGCGCCGCTCTATTGGGAAGACCGCGACGGCACGTGGTGGCACATGACGCTGCGCGGCATGCAGCCGGTGGACCCGGAAAGCCCGGTCACGCATGTGAGCTTCTTCGAGGCCGACGCCTTCGCGCGCTGGGCCGAACGCCGGCTGCCGACCGAAGCCGAGTGGGAACACGCGGCGCGCAACCTGCCCGCCACCGGCAATTTCGTCGAAGGCCGCTCGCTGCGGCCGCTGCCGGATCGCCAGAACACGTCAGGCGTGCTGCGCCAGATGTTCGGCGACGTCTGGGAATGGACGGCCAGCGCCTACCTGCCCTATCCCGGCTTCCGCCCCAGCGCGGGCGCCGTCGGCGAGTACAACGGCAAGTTCATGAGCAGCCAGATGGTGCTGCGCGGCGGGTCGTGCGTCACGCCGGAATCGCATATCCGGGCCACGTATCGGAACTTCTTCTATCCGCACCAGCGGTGGCAGTTCACCGGGGTACGGCTGGCGGATGATGTGTGAGGGGTTGAGCCAAGGCAGGGGCCGCCCTGCCAGCCAGATTTGAGATGGCCGCTTCCGGTGACGGGAGCGGCCATTTTCGATGGCGGGGGTTGAATATGGCGGTTAATTGCTGAATTGAGGTCGAGGCATCGTTGGGTAATTGATGGGCTCCTCCCACGCAGGCGGGATCGGGGAACTCACAAGATCCGTTCTGGGGCAAACCCGATGCAAACCCGCCCTACCCCTCCCGAAGGCGGCGCCACAGGGTCGTGGCGCTGATGCCCAGCTTGGCGCAGGCGGCGGCGCGGTTGCCGCCGCATTCGTCCAGTACCCGACGGATGTGTTCGGTCTGGCTGGTGCGGGCGACGTTGGCCAGCGACGGCGCGTCGGCCGGCACGGCGTGTTCCAGGGCCGGCATCGCCGAGAACAGCTCGGGCACGGCCGCCTGGAGTTCGCGTTGCAGCGCGGCGGGGGCCAGTTCGGCGCCTGCGACCAGCACGGCGATGCGTTCGGTCACGTTTTCGAGTTCGCGGATATTGCCGGGCCAGGTGTAGCGCGACAGCCGGTGGCGCACGGCGTCGGGCAGCGGCTGCGGCGTGTCGATGCCCAGCCGTTCCTGCGCGCGGCGGTACAGCAGCGCGGCCAGCGCGGGCAGGTCGCCGGCGCGGTCGCGCAACGGCGGCATTTCGATGCGCAGGATATTGAGCCGGTAGTACAGGTCTTGCCGGAAGGTGCCCTCGCGCACCAGCGCGGCCAGGTCGCGGTGCGTGGCGGCGATGACCCGCACGTTGACCGGCACCGCCTCCAGCCCGCCAATCGGCAGCACCTGCTTTTCCTGCAGCACGCGCAGCAGCCGGGTCTGCAGCGCCGGCGGCATGTCGCCCACCTCGTCCAGGAACAGCGTGCCGTTGTGCGCCGATTCGAACAGGCCGGCCTTGCCACCGCGCCGGGCGCCCGTGAACGCGCCTTCCTCGTAGCCGAACAGTTCCGATTCCAGCAGCGTCTCGGGAAAGGCCGCGCAGTTGACCGCGACAAACGGAAACGCGCGGCGCGGGCTGGCGTCGTGCATGCCTTGCGCCAGTACCTCCTTGCCGGTGCCGCTCTCGCCGCTGACCAGTACCGTCGAATCGACCACCGCGTAGCGTCGCGCCAGCGCGCGCAGGTCGCTCATCGCCGGGGAATCGCCGGCCAGGTCTTCCAGGCTGTAGCGCACGCCGGCCGCACGGGCCCGGGTGCGCGAGCGCAGGTTGCGGTCGGCGCGATGGATGGCGTTGGCGTCCTGGATCGTCAGCACGGCGCCCGACGTGCCGGCCTCGCCGACAATCGGGATACGGTTGACCACCACCATGCGGTCGCCCAGCCGGTGGATGGCCTCCAGCTCGCGCGCGCCGCTCTGCATCACGCCATCGAGCGACAGCCCCGGCGCCAGCGTGGCCAGCTTGCGTCCCACCGCCACGCCGGCCGGCGTACCCAGGAAACGCTCCATCGCCGGGTTGAACGCCTGCACCCGCCCTTCCGCGTCCACGGCGGCCACGCCTTCGTTCAGGTGGGCCAGGATCGCGTTGACGTAGTCGCGCCGGGTAGCCTCGATGCGACGCAGCCGCGCGGCCTCGATGGCATCCTCCAGCGCCAGCCGCACCGCATTGCCCGAGTACAGGAACACGCCGACCAGCCCGTACTTGTCGGCCAGGTCGGTGACCATGCCCGGCCCCACCACCACGCGGATGCCCTCTTCCTTGAGCGCCCGCACGCGCGCCGTGGCGTCGTCCTCGGTCAGGTAGGTGTAGCGCGGGATGTCCAGCCCGAAGGCGCCGACGAACTCGTCCACTTCGGCATAGGTCGATGCATGGGTCACCAGCGCCACCTTCGGCGAGATGCGCCGCGCCGTGGCCAGCGCGCTCATGACATCGAAACCGGTCACCTTGACCAGCACCACCGGGATATCCACATGCTGGCGCAGGTACGCCCCGTTCGAGCCGCCGGCCACGACCACGTCGACGCGCCCGTCGCGGGCCTCGCGGTTGATGGCGCTGGCCGCCGCCTCGAAGGCACGGCCGACGATGCGGAATTCCGCGCGGGCGGCGTAGGCCGGAATCAGGTCGGCAAACGCGCGCGACAGGCGGCTGATGCCCATCGCCCAGATGCGCGGCCGGGCGCCGGCGGCGGCTGGCTGGGAGGCGTGATGCGGGATGGGCGCGGGGAGCGAGGACATGGCGGCAACGGCGGACGGCGACGGAATGCCTGCATTGTGCGCGGACGTCCGTTGCATTTCAACTTTGAAATCCATGAAATGCAACGATGGGGAAAAGGGGCGAAGCATCCGCCGCTTATCTCCCGGCAGTACCTGCCGAAAACATCACCTAAGCCCCTGAACCGTAAGGGTTTTCGCGTACCCGCATGACGCCGCCGCCATCGCGGGCATGGCGCTCGCCCTGCTGGCACACCCCTTGCGCCTATAGCCGGCCCTGCCCCCGAGCAGGAACGATCCAGACAAGAGACCACGCCATGACTTTTTCCGCCAACGAACTCGCCCGCTCCGCGGGTGCCCGCTTCCGCCAAGCCCTGGCCGACGAAAGCCCGCTGCAGATTCCGGGCACGATCAACGCCAACCACGCGCTGCTGGCCAAGCGGGCCGGCTATCGCGCGATCTACCTGTCCGGCGGCGGCGTGGCCGCGGGCTCGCTGGGGCTGCCTGACCTGGGCATTTCCAACCTTGACGACGTGCTGACCGACATCCGCCGCATCACCGATGTCTGCGACACGCCACTGCTGGTCGACGTCGACACCGGCTTTGGCGCCTCGGCGTTCAACGTCGCCCGCACCACGCGCTCGCTGATCAAGTTCGGCGCCGCCGCCATGCACATCGAGGACCAGGTGGGCGCCAAGCGCTGCGGCCACCGCCCGAACAAGGAAATCGTCGGCAAGCAGGAGATGGTCGACCGCATCAAGGCCGCCGTCGACGCCCGCACCGACCAGAACTTCGTCATCATGGCCCGCACCGACGCGCTGGCCGTGGAGGGCCTGGACGCCGCCATCGAGCGCGCCGTGGCCTGCGCCGAAGCCGGCGCCGACGCCATCTTCCCCGAGGCCATGACCGATCTCGACATGTACGCCAGGTTCGTCGATGCCGTGAAGGTGCCCGTGCTGGCCAACCTGACCGAATTCGGCGCCACGCCGTACTTCACGCTGGACGACCTGCGCGGCGTGGGTGTGGCAATGGCGCTGTACCCGCTGTCGGCGTTCCGGGCCGCCAACAAGGCCGCCGAGAACGTGTTTGCCGCCATCCGCCGCGACGGCACCCAGAAGAACGTGGTGGATACGATGCAGACCCGTGCCGAACTGTACGAGCGGATCGACTACCATGCCTACGAGCAGAAGCTCGACGCGCTGTTCGCCCAGGGCAAGGGCAAGTAACGCCGCCCGGCCGCCCATCGAGAACCGATCCAGAACAAGCTGATAGCGAGACGCCACTCCCATGGCCCAACGCGAAACACCCCCCAAGGAGACCCAGATGTCCGAAGCCCAACCGCTGGCCACGCCGAAACCCAAGAAATCCGTTGCCCTGTCGGGCGTTGCCGCCGGCAACACCGCGCTGTGCACCGTCGGCCGTAGCGGCAACGATCTCCACTATCGCGGCTACGACATCCTCGACATCGCCGACACCTGCGAGTTCGAGGAAATCGCCCACCTGCTCGTGCACGGCAAGCTGCCGAACAAGGCCGAACTGGCCGCCTACAAGACCAAGCTCAAGGCGCTGCGCGGCCTGCCCGCCAACGTCAAGGCCGCGCTGGAATGGGTGCCGGCCAGCGCGCACCCGATGGACGTGATGCGCACGGGCGTGTCGGTGCTGGGCACCGTGCTCCCGGAAAAGGACGACCACAACACCCCGGGCGCGCGCGACATCGCCGACCGCCTGATGGCCAGCCTGGGCTCGATGCTGCTGTACTGGTACCACTACAGCCACAACGGCCGCCGCATCGAGGTGGAAACCGACGACGACTCGATTGCCGCCCACTTCCTGCACCTGCTGCACGGCGAGGCGCCGTCCAAGCTCTGGGAACGCGCGATGCAGACGTCGCTGATCCTGTACGCGGAGCACGAGTTCAATGCGTCGACGTTTGCCTGCCGCGTCGTGGCCGGCACGGGGTCCGACATGTACTCGGCCATCTGCGGCGGCATCGGCGCGCTGCGCGGCCCGAAGCACGGCGGCGCCAACGAGGTGGCGTTCGAGATCCAGAAGCGCTACGACACCCCGGACGAGGCCGAGGCCGACATCCGCCGCCGCGTGGAGAACAAGGAAGTCGTGATCGGCTTCGGCCACCCGGTCTACACCATCAGCGACCCGCGCAACGTGGTGATCAAGGAAGTGGCGCGCAAGCTGTCGAAGGACGCCGGCTCGATGAAGATGTTCGACATCGCAGAGCGCCTGGAAACGGTCATGGCCGACGCCAAGAAGATGTTCCCGAACCTCGACTGGTTCAGCGCCGTGAGCTACCACATGATGGGCGTGCCGACGGCCATGTTCACGCCGCTGTTTGTCATCGCCCGCACGTCGGGCTGGGCCGCGCACGTGATCGAGCAGCGGATCGACAACAAGATCATCCGCCCGACGGCCAACTACACCGGCCCGGAGAACCTGAAGTTCGTGCCGCTCGACAAGCGCGCCTGAACGTCCGCCACACCATTAGAGATGTGCCGCTGCGCCGCCCGTGCCTCCGGGCGGGCGGCCAGCCGGCCCGCCAGTCCTCACGCCGCCATGAATACCGCCTACCGCAAGCCGCTGCCCGGCACCCGGCTCGACTACTTCGATGCCCGCGCAGCCGTCAATGACATTTCCCCGGGCGCCTGGGACAAGCTGCCGTACACCTCGCGCGTGCTCGCCGAGAACCTTGTGCGCCGCTGCGACCCGGCCACGCTGACCGATTCGCTCAAGCAGCTCGTCGAGCGCCGCCGCGACCTGGACTTCCCGTGGTTCCCGGCCCGCGTGGTCTGCCACGACATCCTGGGCCAGACCGCGCTGGTGGACCTGGCCGGCCTGCGCGACGCCATTGCCGACCAGGGCGGCGACCCCGCCAAGGTCAACCCGGTGGTGCCGGTGCAGCTGATCGTCGACCACTCGCTGGCCGTGGAATGCGGCGGCTTCGACCCCGATGCGTTCGCCAAGAACCGCGCCATCGAGGACCGCCGCAACGAGGACCGCTTCGACTTCATCAACTGGACCAAGAAGGCGTTCCGCAACGTCGACGTGATCCCGCCGGGCAACGGCATCATGCACCAGATCAACCTGGAGAAGATGTCGCCGGTGATCCATGCCGCGGACGGCGTGGCCTATCCGGACACCTGCGTCGGCACCGACAGCCACACGCCCCACGTGGACGCGCTGGGCGTGATCGCCATCGGCGTGGGCGGCCTGGAGGCCGAGAACGTGATGCTGGGCCGCGCGTCGTGGATGCGGCTGCCCGACATCGTCGGCGTGGAACTGACCGGGCGCCGCCAGCCCGGCATCACCGCCACCGACATCGTGCTGGCACTGACCGAATTCCTGCGCAAGGAAAAGGTTGTCGGCGCCTACCTGGAATTCCGCGGCGAAGGGGCGGCCAGCCTGACGCTGGGCGACCGCGCCACCATCTCGAACATGGCGCCCGAGTACGGCGCCACGGCCGCGATGTTCTTCATCGATGGCCAGACCACCGAATACCTGCGCCTGACCGGCCGCGACGAGGCCCAGGTGCAGCTTGTGGAAACCTACGCCCGCACCGCCGGGCTGTGGGCCGACGCGCTGGCCGACGCCGAGTACGAACGCGTGCTGCACTTCGACCTGTCCACCGTGGTCCGCAACATGGCCGGCCCGTCGAATCCGCACAAGCGCCTGCCGACGTCCGACCTGGCCGCGCGCGGCATTGCCGGCCAGTGGGAAGACACGCCGGGCCAGATGCCCGACGGCGCCGTGATCATCGCCGCCATCACGAGCTGCACGAACACCAGCAACCCGCGCAACGTGATTGCCGCCGCGCTGCTGGCCCGCAACGCCAACCAGCGCGGGCTCGCGCGCAAGCCGTGGGTCAAGTCGTCGCTGGCGCCGGGGTCCAAGGCCGTAGAGCTGTACCTGCAGGAAGCCAACCTGCTGCCCGACCTGGAAAAGCTAGGCTTCGGCATCGTCGCGTTTGCATGCACCACCTGCAACGGCATGTCCGGCGCGCTGGACCCGAAGATCCAGCAGGAAATCATCGACCGGGACCTGTACGCCACGGCCGTGCTGTCCGGCAACCGCAACTTCGACGGCCGCATCCACCCGTATGCCAAGCAGGCGTTCCTGGCGTCGCCGCCGCTGGTGGTGGCCTATGCCATCGCCGGGACGATCCGCTTCGACATCGAGCAGGACGCGCTGGGCACCGACGCCAGCGGCCAGCCGGTCTACCTGCGCGACATCTGGCCCAGCGACGACGAGATCGACGCCATCGTGCGCCAGAGCGTCAAGCCCGAGCACTTCCGCAAGGTCTACGAGCCGATGTTCGCCGTGCGTGCCGAGAACGACGCCGCGATCGATCCGCTCTACGACTGGCGCCCGCAGAGCACCTACATCCGCCGCCCGCCGTACTGGGAAGGCGCGCTGGCCGGCGAGCGCACGCTGCGCGGCATGCGCGCGCTGGCCGTGCTGGGCGACAACATCACGACCGACCACCTGTCGCCGTCGAACGCCATCCTGCCGAACAGCGCGGCTGGCGAGTACCTGGCGAAGATGGGCCTGCCCGAGGAAGACTTCAACTCGTACGCCACGCACCGCGGCGACCACCTGACCGCCCAGCGCGCCACGTTCGCCAACCCGACGCTGGTCAACGAGATGGCCGTGGTGGACGGCGCCGTGAAGAAGGGTTCGCTGGCGCGCATCGAGCCCGAGGGCAAGGTCGTGCGGATGTGGGAAGCCATCGAGACGTACATGGACCGCAAGCAGCCGCTGATCGTGATTGCCGGGGCCGACTACGGCCAGGGCTCGTCGCGCGACTGGGCCGCCAAGGGCGTGCGGCTGGCCGGCGTGGAAGCCATCGTGGCCGAGGGCTTCGAGCGCATCCACCGCACTAACCTGATCGGCATGGGCGTGCTGCCCGTGGAATTCTTCCCGGGCACCAACCGGCTGACGCTGGGCATCGACGGCACCGAGACGTTCGACGTGGTGGGCGACCGCCAGCCGCGCGCCGAGCTGACGCTGCTGATCCACCGCCGCAACGGCGAGACCGTGCGGGTGCCGGTGCGCTGCCGGCTGGACAGCGACGAGGAAGTGTCGATCTACGAGGCCGGCGGCGTGCTGCAACGGTTTGCGCAGGACTTCCTGGAATCGTCGCGGGCAGCCGCCTGACGATCCCCGGCGCAGACTTTCAAGGAAACCACGATGGCTCACGTTCCCCAAATCAAGATCCCGGCGACGTACCTGCGCGGCGGCACGAGCAAGGGCGTCTTCTTCCGGCTGCAGGACCTGCCCGAGGCCGCCCAGCAGCCGGGCCCGGCGCGCGACCGCCTGCTGCTGCGCGTGATTGGCAGCCCGGACCCGTACGGCAAGCAGATCGACGGCATGGGCGCGGCCACGTCGAGCACCAGCAAGACGGTGATCATCGCCCGCAGCACGCGGCCGGACCATGACGTGGACTACCTGTTCGGCCAGGTGTCGATCGACCAGCCGTTCGTCGACTGGAGCGGCAACTGCGGCAACCTGTCGGCGGCGGTGGGCCCGTTCGCGGTCAGCAACGGCTTTATCGAGGCCGCCCGGATTCCGCAGAACGGCACCGTCACGGTCCGCATCTGGCAGGCCAACATCGGCAAGACGATCGTCGCCCACGTGCCGGTCACCAACGGCGCGGTGCAGGAAACCGGCGACTTCGAGCTGGATGGCGTGACCTTTCCGGCCGCCGAGGTGCAACTGGAGTTCATGGACCCGGCCGCCGAGGAAGGCGACGACGGCGGCGGCGCGATGTTCCCGACCGGCAACCTCGTCGATGACCTGGAGGTGCCCGGCGTGGGCACGCTCAAGGCGACGATGATCAACGCCGGCATCCCGACGATCTTCGTCGAGGCGGCGGCCATCGGCTACACCGGCACCGAGCTGCAGGACGCCATCAACGGCGACCCGAAGGCGCTGGCGATGTTCGAGACGATCCGCGCGCACGGCGCAAAACGCATGGGCCTGATCCAGGACCTGGACGAAGCCCGCACGCGCCAGCACACGCCGAAGGTGGCGTTCGTCGCCGGCCCGGCCACGTACACGGCATCGAGCGGCAAGACCGTGCGCGCCGAGGACGTGGACCTGCTGGTGCGCGCGCTGTCGATGGGCAAGCTGCACCACGCGATGATGGGCACGGCGGCGGTGGCCATCGGCACGGCGGCAGCCATTCCCGGCACGCTGGTCAACCTGGCCGCCGGCGGCGGCGCACGCGAGGCCGTGCGCTTCGGCCATCCGTCGGGCACGCTGCGCGTGGGCGCCCAGGCCGAGCAGGCCAACGGCCAGTGGACCGTGCGCAAGGCCATCATGAGCCGCAGCGCGCGCGTGCTGATGGAGGGCTGGGTCCGCGTGCCAGGCGACAGTTTCTGACCCGTCGCACAACGCGGCCGTTGTCGTCACCGGGCGGCATTCTCCCAGCGTGGAGAATGCCGCTTTGTCTTATCTGGCATACGTTTCCGGGCGATGGCCGGGCGCTGTGCAGATTCTGTTGTGGTTGTCGACGCAACGGGGATGGGTGGTTATAGTGCTCGGTCCGTGGTGCCTGACCCGCCTACCTGGCACCACGGTCTCATGAACCAACCATACGCGGCGGCCCCGCGCTTTCCACGAGAAACCAGCAGCCCGCCGCCAAGAGGAGAATCATGCAACGTACTGCCACCCTGAAACCCATCGCCGCGCTGCTGCTGTCCGCCACCCTGCTGACCGGCACGGCCTGTGCGCAACTGGCCCCGGCGCCCGGCACCCCCGGCGCGGCCCCGGCCGGTACGACCGCCGAGGCCCGCAAGGCCAACATCGTCATCATCGGCACGGGCGGCACCATTGCCGGGGCCGGTGCCTCGGCCACCAACACGGCGGCCTACCAGTCGGCCGTGGTGCCGGTCGACAAGATCATTGCCTCGGTGCCGGAAGTCTCGAAGGTCGCCAACGTCAAGGGCGAGCAGATCTTCCAGATCGGGTCCGAGAGCTTCAACAACGAGCGGCTGCTGAAGCTGGGCAAGCGCGTGTCCGAACTGCTCAAGCAGCCCGACGTGGACGGCATCGTGATCACGCACGGCACCGACACGATCGAGGAAACCGCCTACTTCCTGAACCTCACGCTCAAGAGCGACAAGCCCGTGGTGGTGGTGGGTTCCATGCGTCCGGGCACGGCGCTGGGCGCCGACGGCGCACTGAATCTCTATGACGCGGTGCTGGTGGCGTCCAGCCCGGCGTCCAGGGGCAAGGGCACGCTGGTCGTGCTCAACGACGAGGTCCACACGGGCCGCGACGTGACCAAGAGCAACACGTTCAAGACCGAGACGTTCCGCTCGCCGTTCGGCCCGCTGGGCTACGTGGTGGAAGGCCGCACGCTGTACTACCGCACGCTGGCCCGGCCGCACACGGTGCAGACCGAGTTCGACATCGACAAGATCGACCGCCTGCCCGAAGTGGCCGTGCTCTACGCCTACGGCAACGTGAACCCGGCCATGGTCGACGCGGCCGTCAAGAGCGGCGCCAAGGCCATCGTCTATGCGGCCACCGGCAACGGCAGCGTGGGCGACTACATGGTGGAGCCGCTGAAGGCCGCGCAGGCCAAGGGCGTGCAGGTCGTGCGCGCGTCGCGCACGGGCAGTGGCATCGTCGTGCGCAACGCCGAGCAGCCTGACGACAAGTACAACTGGATCGTCACCGACGACCAGTTGCCGCAGAAGGCGCGCATCCTGATGGCGCTGGCGCTGACCAAGACCAACGATCCGAAGCAGCTTCAGCAGATCTTCTGGAAGTACTGATGCACCCGAGGCGCCGGGCTCGCCCCGGCGCCTTGCCACTGGATGTCATCGGAAGGCGGGTGGCGGGGCGCCCCCGCAGCGGGCGTTTATAATGCGCGCTCAGTTTCCCGCCCGCCTTCCATGTCCGACCGCCCCGCCGACCCCACCGCTTCCACGCCCGACGACACCCGCCTGAGCGACCGCCCAGACAGCCCGTGCATCGGCATCTGTTCGACGCTGTTCGACGAGGTTTGCCAGGGTTGCGGCCGGACGGCCGCCGAGGTCAGCAACTGGGTGTTCTACAGCGAGGCAGAAAAGCAGGCGATCTGGGAGCGGATCACGCGCGAAGGCACGGCGTGGCGGTTTCGCCAGGACTGAGCAGCGCCTTCGCCGCCCCCTTCCCCCCATTCAGCCCCCCGCCAGCCGCTTCTCCATGTCCTCGACCGCGTGGCTGGCCACGCGCTGCCGGGCCAGCTTGCGCCAGCTTTCGGCCAGGCATGGCAATTCGGCCATCTCAGCGAGCGCCGTTAGATTGAGCCGGTCGACATAGAGCACGTGCAGCAGCCGCTGCAGGCTCCATTGCGGATACGGGCGCGCCACCAGCACCAGCCGGTCGCCGGCGGCCACCTCGCCTTCCTCGATCACGCGGTAATACCAGCCGGTGCGTCCGCTGCCCTGCACCGCGCGCGACATGCCGGCAAACCCGAAGCGGTGATTCAGTTTCCAGCACGGCTGGCGTGCCTGGGACACCTCCACCAGCGCCGTGCCCAGCCGGTAGCGGTCGCCGACGCAGACATCGGCCTCGGTCAGCCCCGTGGTACTCAGGTTTTCGCCAAACGCACCCGCATGGTCGAGCACGGCCGTGTTGCCGCCCTGCCCGGCCAGTTCGCCGCGCCAGCCCGCGTAGTGGTCGCGCGGATAGTGGTGCAGCGCCTTCTCGGGGCCGCCGTGGTGCTTCGGATCGCCCTGCTCGTCGATGGCCAGCCCGACCGGCGTGATGCGCACCGGACCGTCCACGGGCGTCTTGCCGATGCCGCTCGGCACGCCTTTCGGGCCGAACGGCTGCACGCGGCCCGCCAGCAGCACGTCGATCCTGACGTCCACAGCCGCGCCGCTCACAGCCCCGCCTCCTCCATCCAGCGCGCGAACATCAGTTCGCCGGCGCTGGCCACGGTGGCGCCGATCTCGGCCGTGCGGCGGCGGATCGTGCGCGGGTCCACACCGGCCTTGGCCAGCTCGACCGTATGGCCGATCAGCCAGGTCTCGATATCGCCCGGCTTGACCTCGGGGTGGAATTGCAGCGCCAGCACGTGCTTGCCGATGGCATACGCCTGGTTCGGTGTCGCGGCGGTCGATGCCAGCCGCTCGGCGCCCTCGGGCAGGTCGAACGTGTCGCCGTGCCAGTGCAGCACCTCCCAGTCGGCGTTGGCCAGCAGCGCGAGCGGCGAGCGGCGGCCGGCCTCGGTCGGCGAAATCGGCGCCCAGCCAATCTCGCGCGTGCCCGGATAGACGCGGGCGCCGCACGCCGCCGCAATCAACTGCGCGCCCAGGCAGGCGCCGATGATCGGCAGTTCGTCCTGCAGCCGCTGGCGGATCACGCTGACCTCCGCTTCGAGCCACGGGTACGCCTCGGTCTCGTAGACGCCGATGGGGCCGCCCAGCACGACCAGCAGGTCGGCCGGGTCGGTCTGCACCAGCGTCAGGTCGTCCACGCCGGCCTGGAACAGGCGAATGTCATGGCCGCGATCGCGCGCCACGTCGGCAATCACGCCTGCATGTTCGAATGCAACGTGCTGGATGACATCGGTCCTCAACTGGCGCCTGGTTTCGCTCATTGCGTAACGCTCCTGCTAGAAATGGTGGGCATCGGATAGGGGACGCAGGGCGATACGATACCGCACCGCATCAATGCCTGTCGCGTGCCGGTTGCAGCACCAGCGTCTCGAAGCTGTCGCCCCCGGGGTTGCGCCGCTGCGCGCCGATCTGGATGAACTGGACGGCGGCCCACTTGTCGGTCCAGTCGCGGTAGTGCGGCGACAGCGCGTTGCCGGACTGCCCGGTCGACGACATGAAGCGCGACGCGGACAGGTCCGCCAGGTCGTAGATCGCGCGCAGGCTGGCCGCGTGGGTGTTCTCGAACGGGGCCTTCTCATCGCGCAGGCTGTGGCGGCCCACGTCGACCGTATAGGTATCGCCGCCGGTCGGCACGCGGACGTTGAACAGCCCGGCCAGATACGGCACCTTGCCGAACGGCTTGTGCTCCGAGCGCGCCGTGTGGGCCTTGCCCCAGCGCCATTTGTCCGGGTCCGCACCGTAGCGGGTATCGAGGTCGGCCAGCGCGCGCTGCCAGGCCAGTCCGATCGTGTCGGCGCAGGTCTCGCGGGCGGTGGTGCGCGAGTTGTCGCACCAGAAGGCGCCCTGCCCGGCCGGGTCGCGCATGGCGTTGAGCATCGGCAACTGGACGTTGCGCTGGTCCCAGAGCCGGACGAACTGCGCGTCGCCCACCTTGTCCGCGAACAGCAGCCGCGACAGCTCGCGCAGCCATGCCGTCACCACCAGCGGCTCGGCGCGGTCGGCTGCCATGGTGCCGTCCCACTGGCGCAGCCCGTCGAACAGCGCGCGCTCGCGGGCCGGGCGCGATGCATCGCTGGCCACTAGGGCGGCCAGCAGCAGCGGCAAGGCGTCGCGCACGGCCAGCGACACCACGTCTTTCTGGATCGCGGCGAAGGTGTCCGGCGTATGGCGCGGCGTGGCGTCCAGCAGCGTCTGGATGCGCTGCGCGCGGTACGGTACGCTCCATTCGCTGGTCAGAAAGAACGGGTACTGGTCGTCGACGATCTTCTGGTTGGCCGTCACGATCATGCCCGACGGCGGGTTGAACCGCTGCGGCAACTGCTCGAACGGGATAAAGCCCTGCCAGTCGTAGCGCGCGTCCCAGCCCGGCGCCGGCGCCAGGCCCATCAGGTCGTTGTCGGCGCGGCGCACCGGCACGCGGCCCGGCGCGATGAAGCCGATGTTGCCATCGACATCGGCGTAGACCATGTTCTGCTGCGGCGCGTGGAAGTCGCGCAGCGCGGCCACGAAGCTCTTCCAGTCCTTTGCCAGACCCATGTTCAGGCTGGCCTGGAACGTCTTGTCGTCGGGCCGCAGCGCCGTCCACTGGAACGCCACCACGTACTGGGCGCCCAGCGGCTTGGCCGCCGCGCCAATCGGCTCGGCCACGTCGGACATCACCGGCCCGTGGCGCGTGGCGCGCACGCGCAGCGTCACGTCGGGCTCGCCTTTCACGTGGATGGTCTCGGTATAGGTCTCGAACGGCGCCCAGCCGTCGGGGGTCTGGTAGCGGGCCGGATTCGACGGGTCGATCCGCTCGATGAACAGGTCTTGCACGTCGGGCGCCGTATTGGTGAAGCCCCAGGCGATACGCTGGTTGTGGCCCAGCACCACCAGCGGCGCGCCGGGCAGCGTGGCGCCGGTCAGGTCCAGCCCCGGCGCCTGCAGGTGCGCGAAATACCACAGCGCGGGCGCCTGCAGCCCCAGGTGGGGGTCGTTGGCCAGCAACGGCTTGCCGCTGCGGGTGTGCGCGCCGGACACCACCCAGTTGTTCGAGCCCATCCCTTCGATATGGCTGGACGGCGCGCGGTCGGCCACCTGGGCCATGGCCGTGGCCACCGGGGCGAGCTGGCGGTAGAAGCTGGCGTAATCCATCGTGCGCAGCGGCTTGTCGCCGGGGTACGGCGCCAGGATCTCGGCGATGCGCGCGGTCGGGAGCTGCTGGGCCAGGCCCATCCGCAGCACTTCCTGCGTCCAGTTGCCGCCCAGGTCCCAGGCCATCATCGTCTGCCAGCCGACGGTATCGGCCGGCTCCCAGCGTTCGGGGCGGATGCCGAGCATCAGGAATTCGGGCGGCAGCGCCGACTTGCGGGTGTCGATAAAGGCGTTGACGCCGTCGGCATAGGCCTGCAGCACCGCGCGGACCTCCGGCGACGTGCGGGCGACGATGGCCTCGGCGTTGCGGCGCACCCCCAGCGTACGCAGGAAGCGGTCGTTGTCCACGGCCTTGGGGCCCAGGATCTCGGCCAGCCGCCCGGCCACGATGCGCTTGTTCATCTGCATCTGCCAGAGCCGGTCCTGCGCGTGGACGTAGCCCAGCGCGTAGTAGGCGTCCAGCGGATGGCTGGCCTGGATGTGCGGCACGGCGTTGCGGTCACGCACCACCACCACCCGCTCGCGCAGCCCGGATAGCTGCTGCGTGCCGGCCGTATCGGGCTGCGACGCCTGACGGTACCAGACATAGGCGCCAATTGCCGCCGTCAGCGTCAGCACCATCGCACCCAGGATGACCCAGCCCAGCCGTTTGAACCAGCGCATCGACACGCTCCCCCCAAGGAAAGACGCAAGCATGGCAGATTTCCGCGCAGACAAGAATGCCCGGACGGGCCGGGCATCGGTACTACGGGGTGCGGGCAGCGGCCGGAGCCGCTCAGGCCGGCTTCTTGAGCTGCAGCGACTTGTATTCGAGGAATTCCTCCAGCCCGAACTTGCCGCCCTCGCGGCCGTTGCCGGACTGCTTGAATCCCCCGAACGGGGCATTCATGTTGAACGGGCCGCCGTTGATGTCCACCTGGCCCGTGCGGATGCGCCGCGCCACGCGGATCGCGCGCGCCTCGTCGCCGGACCAGACGCCGCCGCCCAGCCCGTAGATGCTGTCATTGGCGATGCGGATCGCGTCTTCCTCGGTGTCGTAGCAGATTACCGACAGCACCGGGCCGAAGATTTCTTCCTGCGCCACGGTGGCCCGGGGATCGACGTTGCCCAGCACGGTGGGCTTGACGAAAAAGCCGCGCTCGAAGCCTTCCGGGGTCTCCGGGCCGCCAGCGACCAGTTCGGCGCCCTCTTCCAGCCCGCGCCGGATGTAGCCGGTCACGCGCTGCTTCTGGACGTCCGAGATCAGCGGGCCCAGGCGCGTGGTGTCCGACATCGGATCGCCCACGGCAAAGCCTTCCACGATCTTGGCGGCAATCGCCTTGACCTCGTCGTAGCGGCTGCGCGGCACCAGCATGCGGGTGTGCGCCGAGCAGGTCTGGCCGGAATTGAGAAAGCAGGCGCTCAGCGTGCCCTTGACGGCCGCCGGCAGGTCCGCGTCGTCCAGGATCACGGAAGCCGACTTGCCGCCCAGTTCCAGCGCCACGCGCTTGACCGACTGCGCGGCCAGCTCCGACACGCGCTTGCCGGCCCGCGTGGAGCCCGTGAACGACACCATGTCGACCTCCGGATGGCTGGCCAGCACCTCGCCCACCACCGGGCCGTAGCCGGTCACCAGGTTGAACACGCCCGGCGGCAGGCCGGCGGCCTCGATCACCTCGGCCAGCACAAAGGCGTTGAGCGGCGCCACTTCCGACGGCTTGAGCACCACGGTGCAACCGGCGGCCAGCGCCGGTGCCACCTTCAGCGTGATCTGGTTCAGCGGGTAGTTCCACGGCGTGATGGCCGCCACCACGCCCACCGGCTCGCGCACGACCAGCGAGTTGCCCACCTGTTCCTCGAACGTGAAGCTGTCGAGCAGCGCGGCGGCCTGGCCCCAGTTGTAGACCGGCCCGCCCACCTGGATGGCGCGCGCCAGCTTGATCGGCATGCCCACCTCGCCGGCGATCAGTTGCGCCAGTTCCTCGGTGCGGTCCTTGAGTCCCTCGGCGATCTTGCGGATGTACTGCACGCGCTCGGCGGGCGGCGTCGCGGCCCAGCCGTCGAACGCCGCGCGGGCGGCGGAAATGGCGTCCTCGGCGTCACGGGCATGTCCCTCGGGGATCTTGCCCATGACGGCCTCGGTGGCGGAGTGGATGACGTCGATACTGCCCGTACCGTGGGGCGCCACCCATTTGCCGTTGATGAAAAGTTTGTCTCGTTGTTGCATGGCCACAGCCCTCAAGAGGTGAATCGGCGGAGTGCAAATTTTGTTACTTTTATGGTGCACCACATTGTAGGCCGGTTTGCGGATTCGCTTTTCGTCCATCCGCCGCCGGCCCGGACAACAAGATGGCGATAATCGGCCGCGCAACAGCTCACCCGAGGGCCTCGCCGCGGGCGGCCGATCGATAACAAAGGAGCGAGACATGGTCGACCCGGTCTATCACAAGACGGAAGCAGGTCAGGAGGAAATCCGCACCCGCGCGCGCAAGCTGGACCACAAGCTGCGCGCGCTGCTGCTGATCGTGAACGGAGAACGCGCCAGATCGGCGCTGTTGGCGCAAGTCGCCGGCATGGGCGTGGCCGAGGAGGCGTTCGATACGCTGCTGGCGCTGGGCCTGATCGCACCGGCCGCCGCGCCGGCGCGGGCAGCACCAGCGGCCGCCCGGTCCGGCCGCCCCGCCGCGCCGGCCCGCCCGGCCGACACCAACCTGTTCGCGGCCTATTCGGGCTTCAACTCGGCCGGCGGCAAGGGCATCGACGACCGCGTCGACGATCGCGACGTGCTGGCCGACACCACCATCGCCCCGGCACTGACCCCGGCGCGCGCCCCGGCCACCGTCGGCGCCGACGGCTACCAGCGGCTCTACCACTTCTACACCGACGTGATCGGCAACCACCTGGGGCTGCGCGGCTACGTACTGCAGGTCAAGGTGGAAAAAGCCGCCACCGTCGTCGAACTGGCCGCCCTGCGCGACACGCTGGGCGCCGCCTTGCAGAAAGCCAAGGGCGACATCACCGCCCACGCCATCATCGACCAGCTCGACGATTTGCTGGCCGAAATGGGCGTGGCACCAGCGCGGTAGGGGCGCGGTTTTAGCTCCCCTCTCCCGCCTGCGGGAGAGGGGTTGGGGGAGAGGGCCAGCGGTTCAAATCGCGACCAGTCGGCAAGCAGAACCTCAACGCCCTCTCCCCCGGCCCCTCTCCCCGCGATGCGGGAGAGGGGAGCAAACACTAGTCCGCCGCGGTCTGCTTGCTGACCTCGTCGGCAGGCTGCATCCCCGCTGCCACAGCGCCCTGCCCGCCCCCCACCGCATACCAGTCCACCTTCCGCGTGACCGCCATGATGATGGCCAGCGTCACGAACAGCAGCGCGGTGCCCAGGACCAGCGCGTTGTCCTCGGACACGAGCAGCCCGTAGAGCGCGCCGTACAGCGCCGTCAGCAGCGCGGCAAAGCCCAGGCCGCGTTGCCAGCTTCGCAGCACGAACGACAGGTAGAAGCCCAGCAGGCCGATGCAGGCCGCACTGGCCGTCAGATAGGCCAGCACGAATGCCACGTGCTCGGACAGGCTGACCAGCAGCAGGAAGAAGATCGCCAGCGCCAGGCCGGCCAGCAGGTACTGGATCGGGTGGATGCGCAGCGACTTGACCAGTTCGAACAGGTAGAGCCCGGCAAACGTCAGCACGACGAACAGCAGGCCGTACTTGACCGCCCGCTCGGCCTGCACGTAGATGTTGACCGGCTCCATCAGCGTGACGGACGCGGCCTGCAGGTCGTGCACGCCCTGCTGGGTGGCCAGCTGCTCGCGCACGCGGGTGTTGAACGACGTGATCGACCAGTCGGCGCGGAAGCCGTCGGCCGTGACCGTGCGCTGGCGCGGCAGGAAGTCGCCGTCGAAGCTCGGGTGTGGCCACGGGGACTGCATGCTGAACTGGTTCAGGCCGGCCACCGGCGTGACCGCCATCGCGCAAGCGCCCAGCACCGCCAGCTTCATCGAGAACGGCACCACGCGCGCCTCGGCAGGCTTGCCGGCCGCGCCGGACACGTCGACGCGCCCGTGCAGTCCCTGCGGCAGACTCGGCAGCCGCGTGCCCTGCGAAAGCTGCACCGCCGTACCGTCCAGCGCGATGACCGGCTCCGAGACCAGCCCGCGCATGTCGGCCACGCCCACCACCACGTACGGCTGGCCCATCTCGAAGCGAACGTGGTGGGTCGATTCCGGCAGCTCGGGCCGCGCCTTGGGATCGGGCAGTTCGATCGTGCCGGACAGCTCGCTGGCCGTTTCGTAGACGATGGTCTTGTGGATGCCCCGGTAGCGCTCGCTCGGCGTGATGGCGGTCTGCACCCGCAGCGACTTCGGGAACACCAGCAACTGGCGCATTTCCTCGCGGTACGGGGCCAGCGGCGCCGGCACCGCGTTCTGCGTCAGCGGGCGGTCCGCCGGCGGCGGCACGGCGATGATTTCCTTGTACGGCACGACGATGACCGGCCCGGTCAGCGTCTGCGGGCCGGCGTAGCTCTGCCAGATGCTGCGCTCGGCCTGGTCGCGGTATACGCCGCGCTCGTGGACGATGCCGAGCACCATCTGGAGCGCGATCCAGAGCAGTACGACGACCGCGCCGATCGTGACGATGCGAAAAATCAGAGGCTTGTTCATGGTGTCCTGTGACAGTCGGGTTGACGTGCCGCAAGACTAGCGAGCCGCTGTGGGCGCGATGTGGGGGCGATGTGGGCCCGGTGTGAAGTCAGGCCGCCAGCGGCACGGTCAGCCGTGCCCGGGTGCCGCCGCCGTCGCGGTTGGCCACCTCGATGGTGCCGCGATGGAGCTGGGCCACCTCGCGCACCAGGCAGAGCCCGAGCCCGGTGCTGCGGTTGCGCCCGCCGGGCCGGGGCAGCGAATAGAACCGCTCGAACAGCCGCCCCTGGGCGAAGTCCGGGATGCCGGGGCCGCGGTCGTCGATTGTCACGGCCACCGCGTCCTGCGCGGGCAGCGGGTCCAGCGCGATGTCGATGGTGGTACCGGCCGGCGCAAAGTCGAGCGCGTTCTCCAGCAGGTTGACGATGGCCTGGCGCAGCAGGAACGGGTCGCCGGTCGTGGCCGGGCCCGGGCCGGCCGGCGCCTGCCAGTGCAGCCGGACATCGCGCTGGCGTGCGCGTGGTTCCAGCGCGGCCACGATCTGGCCGATCTCGGGCGCCAGCGGCACGCGCGCCGCGTTCTCCAGCCGCTGGCGCTGCTCCACTTCGGCCAGCGTCAGCAGCTTGCGGATCAGTTCGTCCAGCCGCTGCGTCTGGCTGCGGATATTGCCGACAAAGCGCGCGCGGTCGGCCGGCGGCATGTCTTCCTGCAACAACTCCGCCGCACCGCCGATGGCCGCCAGCGGGCTTTTCATCTCGTGGGTCAGCGTGTGGATGTAGTGCTCGACGTACTGCTTGTCTTCCAGCCGCAGCCGCATAGTTTCCACGGCGCGGCCCAGCTCGGCCAGTTCGCTGGCGCCGCGCAGCGGCATTTCGGCGCGTTCGCCGGCCGCCACGGACCGCGCGTAGCGCTGCAGCTTGCGCAGGCCGATGACCAGCCACAGCGTGCAGACCACGCCGATCACCGCCGCGCCGCCAATCAGCAGCAGCCCGTAGGTCAGGATCTTGCCCTGGCTGCGCGCGATGAACGGCGCCACCGACCGGTTCGGCTTGGCCACGGTCAGCACGCCGATGATGCGCGCGCCGTCGCGGATTGGCGCGGCCACGTACATGACCGTGCTGGCCTCGTCGTCGGGATCGGTGCGGGTGCTGCGGGCGCCGTATTTGCCCTGCAGCGTCAGGTAGACGTCGTTCCAGCGCGAATAGTCGGCGCCCAGCGCCTGGCCCGTGGAATCGAAGCGGACGATGCCGCGGTCGTCGGTGATGTAGATGCGGTAGCCGATGGCGTCCTTGTGCATGCCCCAGACGCTGGCGTCGACCGGGCTTTCCTGCAGCCGCGCCAGCTTGCGGGCGAAATTGCCATCGGCGAGCTGACCGTTGCGCAGGTCGTCGGCGGCCAGCACGGCCAGCACGTTGGCGGTGTCGACCAGCGTGTCTTCCATCGCCTGGCGCACGCCGGGCTTTACCTCCTGCACGAACACGCGCAGCGTCAGGAACGCGGCCAGCCCGACCACGAGGAAAAAGCCGAAGAAGATGCGCAGGCCGATGTGCATGGCCGCCTAGGCGTCGAGCGAGTAGCCCATGCCGCGATGGGTGCGGATCGGGTCGGCCGACGAGTCCACCTCGCGCAGCTTGGCGCGCAGCGTCTTGACGTGGGTATCGACGGTGCGGTCGACCGTGTCGAGCGCGTCGTGCCAGACCAGGTCCATCAGCTGGGCGCGCGCATAGATGCGGCCCGGATGGGCCACCAGCAGCGCGAGCAGCCGGTATTCGTAGCGCGTCAGGTCCAGCCAGCGGCCGCGCCAGGCCAGCCGGGCGCCGGCTTCGTCATGATGGAAACCTTCGGGCCGCAGCGGCTGGGGGCGCGGCGGCGGGCTGGGCCGGCGCCGGCCGGGCGCGCCGCAGGATCACGCGCACCCGGGCGGCCAGTTCGCGCGGCGAGAACGGCTTGACCACGTAGTCGTCGGCGCCGATCTCCAGCCCGACGATGCGGTCGATTTCCTCGTGCCGGGCGGTCAGGAAGATCACCGGCACGTCGGAAAACGTGCGCAGCGTGCGGCAGACCTCGAAACCGCTGATGTCGGGCAGCCCGACGTCCAGGATCACCAGGTCCGGCGCGTCGGTGCCGGCGCGCAGCCGCGCCAGCGCGTCGCTGCCCAGCAGGCAATGGGTGGCCTGCATGCCGTCGGTGCGCAGGGCATAGACGATCGTGTCGGCAATCGCGGATTCGTCTTCGACGACGAGGATGGCTGGCGGTTTCATCGCCGCGTATTATCCGCCATCGCGCGCCGGTTCGGGCACGCGCAGCAACTGGCGCACGCGCCGCAGGAAACCTTCGATGTCGGGAATGCGGCGGCGTCTCATGGCTGGGCTCCGATGGGTGGGAGGCCAGTCTGGGCGCGGTGTGTGAAGGGAGGGTGTGGCGGGGGTGAAGGCTGGGGTGCCGGCCTGCGGCGACGGCGTCTGGCACTGCCGGCTGGTGGGCTCCCCTCTCCCGCCGCGCGGGAGAGGGGTTGGGGGCGAGGGCGTTGCGGCGCTGCTTGCCGACATGTGGCAATTTGAACCGCCTGCCCTCTCCCCCTGCCCCTCTCCCGCAGCGCGGGAGAGGGGAGCAAACCAGCGGGATATCGAGCTTGAATCTTGCGCTTGTCGTCTCCCCTCTCCCGCTCGCGGAGACAACCCGAAGCGGGAATTACGCCTCGATGCCTTGCGAGGCCAGGTACTCGTCGTACGTGCCCAGGTAGTCGGTGATCGTGCCGTCGGTGCGCACTTCGATCACGCGCGTGGCCAGGCCGTTGATCAGTTCGCGGTCGTGGGAGACGAAGATCAGCGTGCCCGGGAACTTGTCCAGCGCGATCTGGAGCGACTCGATGGACTCCATGTCCATGTGGTTGGTCGGCTCGTCCATGGCCAGCACGTTGTGGCGGCCCAGCATCAGCTTGCCCCAGATCATGCGGCCCTTTTCACCGCCGGACAGCACCTTGACGTTCTTCTTGATGTCGTCGGCCGAGAACAGCAGGCGGCCCAGCGTGCCGCGCAGCGACTGGTCGTCGTCGCCGGCCTGGGTCCACTGGCTCATCCAGTCCATCACGGTGGCGTCGTTCGGGAATTCCTCGTACGTGTCCTGCGGCATGTAGCCCACGTTGGCGTTCTCGGCCCACTTGACCGTGCCGCGGTCCACTTCCACGCCGCGCTGCACGCCCGTCTGCACGATGTTGCTCAGCAGGCTGCGCAGCAGCGTGGTCTTGCCGGCGCCGTTCTCGCCGACGATTGCCACGCGCTCGCCCGCCTGCACGGCCATCGACAGGTTGTCGATGATCTTGCGCTCGTACGTCTTGGTGATGCCCTCGACTTCCACGGCCAGGTTGTGCAGCTTCTTCTCGAACTCGAAGCGGATGAACGGGTTCTGGCGCGACGACGGCTTGATGTCCTCGACCTTGATCTTCTCGATCTGCTTGGCGCGCGACGTGGCCTGGCGGGCCTTGGACTTGTTGGCCGAGAAGCGGCGCACGAAGTCCTGCAGCTCGGTGATGCGCTCCTTGGCGCGCGCGTTGGCGGCCATCTGGCGCTCGCGGGCCTGCATCGACGCCTGCATGTAGTCGTCGTAGTTGCCCGGGTAGACCTTCAGCGTGCCGTAGTCCATGTCGGCCATGTGCGTGCACACGGAGTTCAGGAAGTGGCGGTCGTGGGAAATGATGATCATGGTGGAGTTGCGCTCGTTGAGCACGTCTTCCAGCCAGCGGATCGTGTTGATGTCCAGGTTGTTGGTCGGTTCATCCAGCAGCAGGACGTCCGGGTTCGAGAACAGCGCCTGCGCCAGCAGCACGCGCAGCTTCCAGCCCGGCGCGATGTCGCTCATCGGGCCCTGGTGCTGGTCGGTCGGGATGCCCACGCCCAGCAGCAGCTCGCCGGCGCGCGCCTCGGCGGTGTAGCCGTCGTACTCGGCGTAGCGGGCCTCCAGCTCGGCGGCCTTCATGTAGTCCTCGTCGGTGGCTTCGGGGTTCGCGTAGATGGCGTCGCGCTCGCTGGCGGCGGCCCACATCTCCACGTGGCCCATCATCACCACGTCGAGCACGCGGTTGTCTTCATAGGCGAACTGGTCCTGGCGCAGCTTGCCCAGGCGGATGCCCGGCTCCAGCATCACGGTGCCGGCCGACGGCTCCAGGTCGCCGCCCAGGATCTTCATGAACGTGGACTTGCCGCAGCCGTTCGCGCCGATCAGGCCGTAGCGGTTGCCCTCGCCGAACTTGACCGAGATGTTCTCGAACAACGGCTTGGGGCCGAACTGCATGGTGATGTTTGCGGTAGAAAGCACGTCTGGACCTTGTCTGGAATGTGGGGGTGCCCCGATGGGCCCCGCCCCGCTGGCGGCCGGATTGTGGACGGCACGCACCCGATTGGCGTGCCCGGCGCAGCGAAATGAGGAAATAACCCGCGATTTTACCACTCGCGGCAGGCGCCGTCAGCCGTGCCGGCCTACAGCGTGGGATAGCCCGACAGCGCCAGGGTGAAGCCTTCGGCACTGGCTTCGAGCCGGGCCTGCCCGCCCACGGGCAGCGTCAGCTTGCGCGGGCAGTGGCCGAACGGCAGGCCGGTCAGCACCGGCACGCGCAGCCGGGCGCGCAGGTAGTCGAACACGGCGTCCATGTCGTAGCCGTTGTCGTAGTCGGTGGTGCGGTAGTTCGAGAAATCGCCCAGCACGATGGCCTGCTGGCGGTCCAGCACGCCGGCCTGCAGCAGTTGCAGCAGCATCCGCTCCACGCGGTACGGCGGCTCGTTGATGTCTTCCAGGAACAGGATGCCGCCGTCCACCGTCGGCAGGTACGGCGTGCCCAGCAGGCTGCAGAGCATGGCCAGGTTGCCGCCCCAGAGCGTGCCTTCGACGGTCCTGGTGCCGGGCGCGGCCTGGGGCGCGGGCACCTCGACCCGGTACGCGGGCTGGCGCAGGATGGCGTCGAAGTGCTGCCACATGTACGGGTCCACCAGTTCCGGGCCGAAATCGGCCAGCAGCATCGGCCCCGCGAACGTCACGCCGCCCGTGGCGGCCAGGTAGGCAAGCTGGAACGCCGTGAAATCGCTATGGCCGACGATGGGCGTGCCGCTGGCGCGCGCCTGGTCGGCAATCCGCGCAAAGTCGATCTGGCCCAGCAGCCGCGCCAGCCCGTAGCCGCCGCGCACCGCCAGCGTCAGTTCCGGCGCGGTGCCGGTGCCGATGGCGTGCAGGTCGGCCAGCCGCTCGGCGTCGGTGCCGCCAAAGCGCAGGTGGCGCCGGGCGAGGATGTCCGGATTGGCGACGCGGTAGCCGTGCCCGGCCAGCCAGGCGCAGCCGCGCTCGGCCACATTCAGGTCATGCGGGTAGCCGGAGGCGGCAATCAGGCGGACGTCGATGGGGTGGGTCATGCTGGGCAGGGGTCGATGCGGCGATCGGTGCACGGGATCGGAAGCACCGATTCTCGCCTAATCGGCCGCCGGTGGCGAGGGCGGCACGCCCTGCCCGTCCCGTGCGGCCTGTTGTGCGGCTTTCTGCGCGCGGCGGCGGGCGCCAAAGAAATCGCGCAGCAACTGCCCGCATTCGTCGGCCATCACGCCACGCGCGAGCGTGGTCTGGTGGTTCAGCGTGGCCTGTGCGAACAGGTCGACAACGCTGCCGGCTGCGCCGGTCTTGGGATCGGTTGCGCCGAACACGACGTGCTTCAGCCGGGCGTGCAGGATGGCGCCGCTGCACATCGCGCATGGCTCCAGCGTCACATACAGCTCGCATTCGGGCATGCGATAGTTGCCCAGCACCTTGGCGGCGGCGCGCAGGGCCTGCATTTCGGCGTGCGCGGACGGGTCGACGGAGCGGATCGGCAGATTGTGGCCGCGCGCGATGATGGCGTCGTTCCAGACCACCACGGCGCCCACCGGCACTTCGCCGGCGGCCTCGGCCAGGCGCGCCTCTTCCAGCGCGGCCGCCATGTAGAAGCGGTCGCGCGCGGCGGCGTCTTCGAACTGCGGCGCGCCGGACATGGCCGGTCAGTCCTGCGCCGGCAGCGACAGCGGCGCGCTCACCTCGGCCCAGCAGTTCGGCGTTTCGAACAGCACCAGCCGGGTGAGCTGCAGGTGATGGCCGAAGCAGTCCTTGAACACAGGCGCCAGGATGTCGAACGCGGCCTGGGCCAGGTTCTCGACGGTCGGGATGCTGTCGATGACCACGGTCTTGTGGTTGTCCATCGACTGGAGGAAGTTCAGCAGCGCGGTGTCGCCGCGGTCGATCAGGAACGCATGGTCCCATTTCGACACCAGGTGCTCGTTGGCCAGCGCCTTGATGTCGCCGAAGTCCAGGATCATGCCGTCGTCGGACGCGCCTTCCTGGCGCAGCACCTCGCCGGCCAGCGTCAGGTCCAGCCGGTAGCGGTGGCCGTGGATGTTGCGGCACTGGCCGCCGTGGCTCGGGATACGGTGGCCGGCGTCGAATTCAAGGCGGCGCGTGATCGAAACTTGTTTGCTCATGTGTCAGCGAATGCCCAGCAGCTTGTGGGTCTGGAGCGACAGGCGCCAGCGCGGATGGCGCTGGCAGAAATCCACCGCCGCAGCCGTATTCTGACGGGCCAGCGGGCCGTCCATGGCCTGCACCAGGAAATAGCGGAAATCCAGTTGCTCGTATGCGGCGAAGTCCTGGCCGGCCTGCGGCATCACCACCTTCAGCTCGTCGCCCTTGGTGACCACCAGTTCCGAGCCCATCTTCGGGCTGACGCAGACCCAGTCGATGCCCTCGGGCACCGGAATCGTGCCATTGGTCTCGATGGCGATCTCGAAGCCGTGCGCGTGCAGCGCGTTGATCAGCGGCGCATCGAGCTGCAGCAGCGGCTCGCCGCCCGTGCAGACCACCAGCGGCTGGCCGCCGGCGCCCTGCGGCCATTCCGACGCCACCACGGCCGCCAGTTCCTCTGCGGTGCGGTACTTGCCGCCGCGCGTGCCGTCGGTGCCGACGAAGTCGGTGTCGCAGAACTGGCACACCGCGCGGGCGCGATCTTCCTCGCGGCCGGTCCAGAGGTTGCACCCCGAAAACCGGCAGAACACCGCCGCACGGCCGGCGTTGGCGCCTTCGCCTTGCAGCGTATAGAAGATTTCCTTGACGGCGTAAGTCATGCGATGGGAACGGTAATAGGGCGCGGGGGCCTTTCTGCTTAAAAACTAGGCAATCGCCGGCAGGCGAGCAACCGGCGATTGTATCAAGAACCTAGGGTTTTTGCTAAGTGGCCGATGCCGCCACACCGCTCCCGTCGCCCTGCCGGCTCAGCGCGGGGCGCCCAGGTAGTCCATCTTGCCGATCTGCACGCCCTTGTGGCGCAGGATGTCGTAGGCCGTGGTCACGTGGAAGTAGAAGTTCGGCAGCGCAAACCCGAGCAGGTAGCTCTTGCCGTCGAACGTCACCGGGCCGTTGCGCAGCTTCAACTCCACCACGCGCGTCTCGCTGCCTTCCAGCTGTTCGGGGCGGATGGTCTTCAGGAAGCCGATGGTCTTGGCAATCCGCGCCTGCAGGTCCGGGAACGTGGTCTCGTCGTCGGGGTACGACGGGATCTCGAGGCCGGCCAGCCGCGCCGCGCAGCCCTTGGCCGAATCGCTGGCCCGCTGGATCTGGGCCGGCAGCGCGTCCATGTCCGCCACCAGGCGGGTCTGGATCAGCTCGGCGGCGTCCATGCCCTGCGCCTTGGCGTGGGCGGCGCCCTTGTCCAGGATCGCGGACAGGTTCGTCAGGGCCCGGATGAACACCGGGATCGAAACGTCGTACATCGAGAGGGCCATGGGGGCTCCTTGGTCGTGGGATGGGGACGATGCCTGCGCGGTGTCCGGCGGTGGTGGGCCCCGCCTGCCGGCGCCGCAGGCGCAAGCATAGACCGGAACCGCGCCCCGTGCTGGCTAGCGCGCCAGGCCCTCCAGCCAGGCGTCTGCGTCGTCGATGCCGAACTCGATCCACATCGGCAGGTGGTCGCTCATGCGGTAGGTCCGCCAGTCCTTGAAGCTGCGGCCCGGGCGCGACTGGCGCTCGGCGGCGTAGGCGTCGGCATCGGCCAGCCGGTACACGTGCTCGAACACGTCGAACACGCCCGCGCGGCCGGTGGGCGCCATGCTCGACAACTGCCGGAAATAGGCGATCTGGTCGTAGTGGCGGTCCTTGCCCACGTTCGATCCTGGCACCGATTGCAGCTCGGGCGGCACGATGAAGCCCGCCTTGGTGATGGCCTGCATCGTCACGTCGCGGCGATTGAAGATATTGAAGTCGCCGAGCAGGATCAGGTTGCCCGGATCGGGCTTGGCGCCGGGCGCCGGCTGCGGCGCGGCGGACAGCTTGCCGGCTGCCTGGGCGACGGTCTGGCTGAACGCCGTGATCTCGGCCAGCCGGCGCGCGTCGTCGGGCCGGCTGGTGCCGTAATAGATGTGGACGGTGGCCAGCGTCAGGTAGGCCCATCCCGCCTGGAACCCGGCCAGGTACGGCGAGCGCGCCAGCTGCACCGGCGCCGGCGCGGACCGGCCCGGCGGGGGCAGCACCAGTTCGGCCGCCAGCCCCGTGAAGCGGACCTTGCGGCGGTCGTAGAGATAGGCCATGCGCTCGGCGTTGCCGGAGGCGCCCAGCGTGACGTCCGTCACCAGATGGCCCCACCACGGGCCGAGCATCCGCTGCAGGCGCTGCAGCGGGTACAGGCCGTCGCGCACCTCCTGGACCGCGATCAGGTCGAAGCGGCTCAGCACTTCGGCGATGTACAGGTACGCCTCGTCGGACCGGTAGCCGTACTTGCCTGAATCGAACTCGCGGATGTTCCACGTCGCCAGCAGCAGCGTGTCGGTGGCGGTGCGGGCGGGAATTTCCTGCGCCAGCGCCTGCCGCAGGCGGGTCAGGCCGCCGATGGCGCGCGCGCGCGCGGCGGCGTCTGTGATCTGTTCGAGGCAATCGTAATGGGTCATGGGAGAGCGTGGCCGCTTGTAAAAAAGCGGCCATCGTGGCCACGCCCGCGCCGGTCTGCCATGGCCTGCGTCAAGACTCCGCGCCGCCGGCCCCCTTTTCCAGCAGACGACGATGCCGCACCGCACCCCGTGATCCGCGTCAAGACTGTCACTTATCCCCGGAAATACGATGGACCGAGCATCGCACCCATCACAACCAGAGGACAGTCATGAACCACGTCACGGGTAATACCGCGGGCGGTCGCGGCATCGACACACCGCCCAGGCCAGCGCAAGCGCAACCGCCACACTTCGCCGGCAACGACCGGGTGCTGTTTGGCATCGTCCTGGGGGTGCTGACGTTCTGGCTGTTCGCCCAGACCACGCTCAACATCGCGCCCGACATGGGCGAGGAGCTGGGCCTGGCGCCCACGACGATGAACATCGCCGTGGCCATCACGGCACTGTTCTCGGGCATCTTCATCGTGTTCATGGGCGGCATTGCCGACCGCATCGGCCGCTACCGGATCCTGCAACTCGGCTTCTGCCTGAGCATCGCGGGATCGCTGCTGGTGGCGCTGGCCCCGGCCGGCACGCTGGCCGCACCCGCGCTGCTGGCCGGCCGCGCGCTGCAGGGGCTGTCGGCGGCGTGCATCATGCCGTCGAGCCTGGCGCTGATCAAGACGTACTGGCAAGGCGCGGCACGCCAGCGCGCGATCAGCATCTGGTCGATCGGCTCCTGGGGCGGATCGGGGCTGTGCTCGATCTTCGGCGGGGTGGTTTCGGCCCAGTTCGGCTGGCGCGCCATTTTCTTCATCTCGGTGGCGGCGGCCGTGGCCGGGCTGATGATGATCCGCGGCACGCCCGAGACGCGCGCCGAGAGCCGGCGCGACGCCGGGATCGACCGGCTGGGCATCCTGACCTTCATGGTGGCGATGATCGCGCTGCAGGTGGTGGTCACGCAGGGCGCCCGGTTTGGCTGGTCCAGCCTCAACACGCTGCTGCTGGCGGCGCTGGCGGTGGTATTCGGCGCGGTCTTCCTGCGCCACGAGCGCCGCACGGCCGACCCGTTCATCGACTTCCGTCTGTTCCGCAGCCGCATCTACACCGGCGCCACGATCTCCAACTTCATGCTCAACGGCGTGGCCGGCACGCTGATCGTGGTCATGCAGCTCGTGCAACTGGGCGGCAGCCTGACCGCCCGGCAGGCCGGCATGCTGACGATCGGGTTCGCGGTGACCATCATCGCGTTCATCCGCGTGGGCGAGAAGCTGCTGCAGCGGTTTGGCGCGCGCAAGCCGATGCTGTGGGGCTGCGTGCTGACCGGGGCGTCGGTGATCTGCCTGGGGATGACGCACCTGACGCTTGAGGACTACAAGATCGCCGCGATGATCGGTTTTGCGCTGCAGGGCATCGGGCTGGCGTTCTACGCGACGCCGTCGACCGATGCGGCGCTGTCCGCCCTGCCCGAGCAGCAGGCGGGCGCCGGGGCCGGCATCTACAAGATGGCGTCGTCGCTGGGCGGCGCGTTTGGCGTGGCGATCTCGGCGGCCATCTTCACGGCGGTGCGCGTTCACCCCGAGGGGGCGTCGGTGCTGAGCGGCCTGATCGACTTCCAGGGCTCGCAGGAACAGGTGGCCGTACGGGCCGCCGCGATCCTGGCGCTGCTGTTCAACCTGTCGATGGTCGTGGTGGCTGCCATCTCGATCATGCTGACGATTCCGCGCGCCCCGGCGCGCCTGCCCCGCCCGTAACCGTGTAATGCCGGCGGCACGTCGGCCCGCGAGGGCCGGCCGCGCGGCGTTTTCCCGCAACAGGCAAGCCACGGAGAACTTCGGAACCATCCACGGACAGCCGTAATTCCAACGTAGAATTCCGGCTGCCGGCGCAACGCGCTGGCGCAATGTCTTTACATCTGGATGTACGTCGATCTCCTCACCCTTTATCTTCTGGCGATAGGCACCCTGCTGGCCAGCGCGGGCATGATGTTCTGGGAGCATCGCGCCAATCCCCGCCACAGCCGGGCGCTGCGCGTGCTCGCCGCCGGGTTTGCGACGATCGCCATCGGCTGCGCCGGCGTGCTGTTCCGCCGCACCCTGCCCGGTGCGCTCGGTTCGGCACTTTGCAATCTCGTCATCCTGTCTGGTTACCTGCTGGTCCTCAACGGCATTGCCGCCTTGAGCGGGCGGCGCTATCGCGTCAGCGCGGCGGTGGTGCTCGTCGGCATGGCGGGCATATGGGTCGTATCCGGCGCCCGGTGGATGGATCTGGTCTGGAACCACATCAGCGCCTTCCCCATCGCCGCCGTCAGTGCGATGACCGCGCGCGAGATGCTGCGCTGCGACGCCATGAAGCCGTTCTTCGCGCGGCATATCGTCGTGGCCGTGACCGGCATCCACGCCGTGCTGTACCTGGGTCGCGCCTTCCTGCTGCCGTGGCTGGTGTCGGCCTACGGGCCGGCGCTGCAGGCCGCCGCCAGCAAGGTGACGATGTACGAAGGCGTGCTGTATTCGGTGATCCTGCCGATGACCATCCTGAAAATGATCCGCGAGGAAAATCACGGCCAGCTGCTGCAGGAATCGCTGACCGACTACCTGACGCGCCTGGGCAACCGCCGCTGGTTCTTCGAGCAGGGCCACCGCATTCTCGGCGGCGCCGGCGCCCGGGGGCCCGTGGCCGTGCTGGCCTTCGACCTCGACCAGTTCAAGGCGATCAACGACCGCTACGGCCATCACGCGGGCGACGAGGTGCTGAAGTCGTTCGCGGCCATCGCGCGCGAGGTGGTGGGCGCGGACACGCTGCTGGCGCGCATCGGCGGGGAGGAATTCGCCGCCCTGCTGTCGGGCGACGACGCGCGCCGCGCGCAGGCGCTGGGCGAGGCCGTGGCGAAACGGTTCGCCGAGAACGTCTCGGCCCGGACCGGCAATGTCGGCATCCCGGCCACGGTCAGCATCGGGCTGGCGCAGTTCGATGGCCCGGCCCCGGCCCTGGGCGACGCGCTGGCGCAGGCGGACCGGGCGCTCTATCGCGCCAAGGCGCTGGGTGGCAACCGGCTGGAAGTGGCGCCGCGCGAGGCACACCCGGCGGCTGTCTGAGGGAAGACGGACGGGGCGACGCGGACGGGGCGACGCGGACGCGGCGCCACCGCCCGGTTCAGGCGCGGATGGCCGCGCCCGGAGGGGTCATCGGGGAGATCACTCCCACTCAATAATCAACAGGACGGCGAAACCCGCATGGATATTGGGCTTTCTGGCGTTGCGCTTTCGCCATACCGTCACGGATACCGTCAAGCTGGAGCGCCCTTCTTGAATACTTGAAGCTACTGAGTTGCCGTGCCCCGCGCAGCAGGCGCTGCCTTCACCTTCGCGGTCGAGTGGACCGCCAACACGTTGCAAACGAACCGCGTGCCGCTGTTACGCGCGCCAAGGGCGCAAACCACGTACTGCAGGGCGAATAGGCCGCCAGCGATCCATCGGCTTGCGGGCGGTGCCCCCGCGTACCAAAGCGCGGCAGGCACTAGCGGGATCAACAGCAGCGACATGGCCGCCATGTCCCGGTACATCAGGTACAGCTTGTGAGCGTGCGACACGGCCGGGTCATCGCCCACCAGCCGATAGAGCTTGTACCACTTCGCATTCTGTTCGCCTGGATCGGTCGGCAAGGCACCGACATTCTTTGCCAGCGCCTTCATGTCGATACGGGCATCTGCCGGTGCGTACTTCGTGAACGCCTGGCTACCTGGCAGCGGATTCTTGATCCTCCAGTAGACGAGCCTCGCCTTAGCATCGTGCGACAGAAGACCTGTCAGCAACAGAATCACCACGGGTAACAGCGGCGCTGCACTGGCGCGGAGCATCGCCATCTTGCTGGCGTCCACCAACTCAGGCGCAATGAAAAGAAGCACCACAGCCGCGTCCAGGATGGCCAGCATAACCAGCCATTTGATGTTCGCGTCCTTCAGGACATGTGAGCGAGCTTTCATCCTTGATACTCGGTGTCGATCTGGAAATTGCCGTGGCCGTCCACTTCGAACTGAATCCAACCGTCGCGCCGTGTAGTGAGCACGTGCCTATTGCGTCCCGAGGTACGCACGAACACGCCACCAGGGTGGTGCCTCATCACCTGATTGCGGTACATCTGGACCGTACCCTGAGTATCGTGCACGACAGATTTGTCTGAAATCACCACGGCCTGCGGGTGGCAGTAGGCAAAGACATCCTCGCAGTACCCGTTGTCGCGACCGTGGTGCGAAGCCACAAGGATGTCCACACCAGAGAGCATCGCGCGAAATGAGGGGTTAAGCAGATGATTCCTCCAGCCGGGCCCCTCTAGATCCCCCGGGAAAAGAATACCGAAGGGGCCAAACTTGATGAATACGACAAGGCTAAGGTCATTCGTCTTCTGGAACTGCGGCCACGTGTTGTAGAACATGGTGGCCGTGATGCCGCCCATGCTGGTGTTGAACGGGTTCTGGATCGGCGCGGTAAAGGTACCCAGGTTTTGCAGATATCGCTTCGCGTCGCTCGTCAGCGGACCACTCTGGCGCTTTACTGCTTCGAACGCCTGAGGCCCAAACGTCGGATTGTGATGCATGACGGTCACATTGATTCCGGCGTCCCACAGGCTCTGAAGCCCGCTCATGTGGTCCTGATCGGCATTCGTGATGAACAGATAATCCAACTGGTATCTGCCCAGCGTTCGCGTGATGTAATCCGCCGGTGTCCAGTCGTGCGTGTCGCCGCTGTCGATCATCGCCAGCCTTCCACCAACATCACCGGTCGGCGTTGGCGTGACATGCTGAATCATGGCGCAAGCGCCGTGCTCCACGTCCCAAACGCGGAGCCGCATAACCCCAGGCATAGTAGCCCCCAAGTCCCAAGACAGGAGCTAATGTAATGCCAGATGCCTGCAGCCGCTAGTTTTGGCGGACTGCACCTTCAACTTACTAACAGATAGGCGCCGTTAGCGTCCGCAAAAAGCCCGCGCTAGGCGGGCTCGATGGGGAAATCAGGCAGTGGCCGGGAACACGTCTAGCGCGTGCTGCACGTTCGCCAGTGTCGGCATGTGGTTGCGGAGCGCCTGGTGCACGTCTGCGGCAAGCTTTGCGCGCAAATCGTTTTCGATGGGCAGTCCAGCGTAGGGTTCCAGCGCGTCGGCTGCCATGTCGGCCAGCTTTCCAGCGAGTCCTTGAAGGAGATTGATACGGGCGTTTTCGGTGTGGCTCAGAACTTCCATTGTTGCTACGGCTCGATATTGCAGGGTTGAAAAGCTTGTTTAAACGGTGCTGCGTTGCTGCGCCTCGGCGGCCAGATCATCAACGCCAGCGGCACGCAAGGCAGCGGCGGACAGCGCCAACGCATCGGTGCGCCGTCGCTCGCGGTCGGCCGGCGTCACAACGGGGCCGAGTACCCGCGCCACCAGGCCGTCCCACAATGCGCTCTCTTGCTTCGCTGCTGCGCTGGTCATCGCGCATCCCTCGCCAGTTCGCTGGCCCGATGCGCCAGGTCATCGCGGCCGGCGCGCAGGAATGCCACCGTGACTTCCAGCATCAGCGTGGCGGCGCGTTCCATCGCGGCGGCGCGCTCGGCTTCGGCTTCGTGCGGCGCCGTCAGGAACAGCATGGCGCGTTTGGCGGACTTCAGGATTTCATTCGTCGGCGTCTGCATGGTCGTCAGTCTCGTTCAGGTCTGGTTCGGTTTCGGCAGCCGTTCTCAGTGCCGTAATCAATTCTTCGCGCAGTTTCTGTTTGAAGGCCGTTTCATTGGTCTCACCGAGAAGCTGCAGCACGGCGCGCTGCGGTACACGCAAGACGTTGTATTTGATGATTGCGTACTTGGCGGCCTGTACGCGCTCAAACTCGCTTACCATCGCCACGTCGCCGCGTGCTTTCGCCAGTTCCAGTTCGGCGAGCGTGGCATCGGCGGTAATCTTGCGTAGCCGCGCCTTGTTGATTTCCTCGCCAACGTCGCCGCCAGTCTGGTGCGCGATCAGCGCGGGAACTGCATCACCCAGGCGGTACTTGTTGCGGCCGGTGCGCTCGATAACGCCATCCTCAGCGCACTTGCGGACCCAGCGCGTTGTCATGTCGAACAGCGCAGCCAGGTCAGCGTCAGTTACTTCCAGGCTGAGAATTGCGCTCATGCCGTGGCTTCCTTGTCCGGCGTGGTCGGTGCCGGCTTCCAGTCGCGGAAGGCAAACGATGGGCCGCGCCACGTCTTCATCGCCTCGCTGATTAGCCTGGCCTTCTCACGATCCTTAGCGGGCAGGCGCGTGTCTTTGGCAATCTCGGCTGCCGTACTCGCAGCAGTCGTAATCAACACCAGCAGGTTCGTTTCATCGACCATTTTTTGCTCCACGCGCCTGTTCCAACCAGGGGCCGTTCGGATCGATCTTGCGGGCACCAGGCGAAGCGCGACGCTTGGCGCGTTTCAGCTTGCGTTTGTCCTGACGTGGCGCCTTTTGCGCCGGCACCTGCGGCGATTCCGCTTCATTCTTGTCAGTTGCTCTGCCCAACAGGGCCGAAATGATCTTTCGTAGCATGTTGTTTGTGTCAGCGAGTTGAGGGGGTGCCCGATATTTCCGGCGTCGGGACCGCGCGTGTGAAACAGCCGCGTGGCATCAAACGTCCTGGTGCGGCAAACTCCCAGGCTCGCGCGCTTTCTCAACCAAGGCAGCGCGAGTAGCCTTGTCCGCTTACCCAGCGGCCGGGGACATATCCGTTTGCGTCGTCAGCGCGCGCTGCAACAGCGCTTCAATGGTCTGGCTGGCAGTCATCCCGCAGCCGGCACGTTGGCTCATGTTTCGGCGCTCGGCTTCCAGGCGCTCGACCATCGGTGTTGGCAGCGTGACGTTGATTTTTTGGCGTTTCGTTTCCATGTGGCTGTTCCTCAGAGACTTAGGGGCTTCCAGTCGCGCCAGCGCGGCCGGTCGTCGTGCTCTGCTGTCTGCGTGGATTGGCGCAGGGCCATCCTGGCGCGGGTCAGCAGAAACTGCGTGGCGCGCTTGGCCTGCTCCGGGTTCAAGTCCTGGAACGTCGCCTGAATGGCCGCCTCTGCGCGTTCCTCAGTGAGAATGAAGCCACGGCGGCCAGGCAACATCACGAAAGCGCGCGCACCATCTTCGTCCGCTTTGTAACGCGGGACGATGTGGGCTGCCTCAATGGCCGCCAGCACATCGGCCGGCGGTTCGGTGGTGAGCGGCTCGGGCTGCTTCACCAGACGTTCAAACCAGCCGCGCCGCATGATTAGGCTGCCTTCCAGAATGCGCTGGCGTCCGGCACGAGCGGCAGCATGTTGGCGAACACGGTAATTTCCATGTCGCCGTACAGGCTGGTACGCTTGGCGTGGACCGAGATTTCCGGGTGCACCGCGACGCCTGCGCGGGTGAACGATCCCACGATGGTTTCGGCAATGGTCGGCGTCAGTTCACCCAGCACGCCAGCGGCGCGCAGGGTGCCGTCTTGGCCAACAGCGGCGCCGGTGGCAGCGGTGCCGATCAGCGCGCGCAGTTCAGCGAATTCAAGACCGCGCGTCGCAGCAGCGCCCAGGGTGAAGGCTGACGGCGACGCGGCAACGATGGCGTCCAGCAGCGTGCTATCTGCTGCGCGAGCCAGGCCCAACACGATTGCATGGGCCACAGCGGCTTCCAGGTCGTAGCCCGCATCCTTGCCCTGGCGGCGGGTGATGGCCGTGCTGAACGCGATGGACGGCGCCGTGGGCCAGGAGATGTCAGCGGACTTCACAGGCAGCGGGCTAGTGGTCGCGTTTGCACCATCGGCAACGGCGCCGAAGGTAGCCGGGTCAACGATCACCAGCGCGCCTGCGTCGCGATACAACGCCAGTTCGTTCGTGCTGGGCGCCGGACGCTCGGCCGCCACGATGACGTGGGCGCCGGCCTTTGCCACCAGGCTGTTGGCGATCAACGCTGCGGAAACCTTGGTAGTCTTGCCTGCAGACTCGCCGGTCGGTGCGAACGACGCGATGCCCTCTGCGTTCGGGAGCGACGGCAGCGACAGTGCGCGCATGTCGAAAAAGCTGGTCGCCACGGCGGGCTTCTGGATGAAAGCATGCGGCTCGGTCATACCGGCAGCGATGCGCGGCACAATGCCGTGCTCCATGCGGGCACGTTCCAGCAGGTCGGAAAGGTCGAATCGGTCCATGTGTTTGCTCGGTTGCAGTTGTTTCAGTGGATTCTGCGGCGTTCACGCTCCGAATTCCTCTTGTGGGTTCTTCGCGATACGCTTGCTGCAGTCTCCGCTTTCGCGCGACAGATTTCCTCTTGTGGGATTTCCGCACGTTGCAACGTCAAGCCCTCACGCGCGTCCACGATTGGAACTGGAACGACGATTTTTTGTGTCGCAGGGGTGCGGTGTTGCCGGACCCGTGCTCCCGCCCTACGCACCGGCCTCAGGAGGACCCTAGATCACATCAGCTTGCCGGCAGCCCTGGCAGCGCGCCTGCGCCCCTCATCGGTCAGGCTGTACCTACGCCTACCATCCTTCGCCACCAGCCCAGCACGCCCCAGCATCGCAAGCCTGCGCAGCACGGTCCCGCGTGGCATCCCCACATAGGCCGCCAGCTTGTACGCAGTCATTGGCCTGGCCTCCAGGTCGCCAATGGCCACGCCAACCAGCAGCAGCACATCACCCGCGTTCGACGCAAACCGGCGCTCTCTCAGCAGAGCGAATGACAGGTGGCGCATGTCATCCAGGACGCGGTGCAGTGCTGTTCGTTTGGACATTCGCGAGGTAACGGGTAACGGTTGATAACGGGGCTCTCTATAGCCTTCCCAAAAACAACATGTTCACATTCGTGAATACACCTGTTTTCTGGTCTAACTGGAAAGAGCGTTACCTACCGTTACCGTTACCTCAACGCACGATGACGGAATGTCACGCGGCGTAACTTGCTTCAATTCCACGTAATCTGCGCTCCCAACAAAAAACCCGCCGTGGCGGGTTGTGTCGTCGTTGCCTGGAGGCATTCAGAATGGCCGTTCTTCGCGGTCCGGTGCAGACAGCACATCCATTGCGGATTCCCATCCATCCGGCCTGGCACGCGCAATCTCTGCGGCCAGTTCAAACGACTTCGCGTCAACCCATTTGTCCGCATTCCTGAGAATCCAGCATTTCGTCGGCTTGTATCGGGTTTTGATGGTGCGGCCGACTGCTACTGCGCTCAGTTCATCAAGTACACGCCGCATTGCGGCCGTCACGCTCTTTTCCGCACCGTCGCCCAGCACGGCCACAATGTCGTCGTTCATCACCACGTCAGCGGGCCAATGCGCAATCAGTTCTTCCGCGTTGCGCTGGATGATGGATTTCGACGCATCCAGGGCAGCGCGCTTCGCCTCGCTCATAGGCGGCCGTTCGCCAGGATTGAACGCGCTGATATCACGCTCACGCAGATACACGCCCACCGCGTTGATGAACCCGTCATCGTCCAGCATGGCGTAAAGCTTCGCATACGTCTCTGGCGAGCGCGGCGCGGCGTTGTGGCGAACCACGCGCCAGCGGCGGTCAGTGTCGTTCAGCGGCAGCGCGTTGTCGTGGTTGCTGAACACCAGCCAGCGGCAAGAATTGTGTTCCTTAAACTGGCGGCCGAATTTCGGATTGATGATCCGTTCTTCGGCGTTGACCAGCGACTTCAGCCGGTTTGCGTGGCGGAATTGGTTTTCGCCGCCGCCTTCCTGCACTTCGTCAACCATCGCCAGCACGCGGCCAGCCAGCGCGCCGTTGAACTGGCTTTCCAGCAGTGCCGGCAGGTCTACGTTAGGCGCAACATAGCCGCGCCACACACGCGCCAGGACGGAAGCCAGCCAGTTGCGGCCAGTGCCGGTGTTCTTGGCGATGTGCAGCCAGCCATAGTGCGGCAGCACGCCGGGGCGCTGCTCGATGTGGGCCAGCCAATCCAGGAACGCCGCGCGCTCAGCCGGGTCCTCGACCAGATATTCAATCTGCTCCAGGAATAGACCGATATCAGACGCCGCCGGCCGACGCTCGATAGGCCGCCAGGAATTGAGTGCCTGTTCGCCATCAGGGTCGCGGCAGATTTCGCCAGCGCCAGCGTGGAACGTGCGAGCGTGCACCGTCTTGCGGGCAGCGTCCTTCTTCCACAGCACCGCGTTTAGAACCTGACGCGGTTTCGCCTTGCTGTCCGGGTCGCTCACTTCGGTGGTGTTACACGCCATCCAATCGCAAAATTCCCCGAACGACAAAATCGTCTTCGGCGCGCTCAGGCGGCCTACCTGGCTGCCCGCTGCAATCCATACGCAGTCTGCCAGCATGTCTTCCAGGCTCATGACAGGCGGCAAAACGCTAGCGGGGTCGTCCTGGATGCGAGCGTTTTCCTCTCGTTGCCGGCGGCGCCGTTCCTCGTCGCGCGCTTCACGCTGCTGCCTCTCCCACTCCAGGAGCCCTTCGGGCTTCGGAGTACGCGGCGGCGCCGGCTTCTTCTTCAGCTTCGGTGCGGCTGCTACTGGCGGCGTATCAACGCCAGCCAGGCGCTTGAATTCAGCATCCAGATTGGTGCTTTCCGCAAAACTCATTTCGACCCCTTGCGGTCAACCCAGCCAAGTTCACGGAACAGTTCGCGCGCCGCTTCGGTGTAGACAGCCGGCCAATATTTGGGGCGCATGCAATCGCGGAAATATCCGTCACATGCATCCTGGATGCTGGCACCGAACCGGACGCGAGATTGCAGGTAGTTCAACGCCTTTTCTTCCGCCAGGGTTCGCATCCTGGTTTGCTCGGCCTTGATGGCCGCATTGTTGGCGACGTACCACGCTTTGAACTCGGCGGCTGTTTTCATTTGGTCGGTGCTATTATTGAGGTTATGCAGAGTTTTTTCTTGAGGGGTGTTCTTCATTGAGCGCCCCTTTTTTATTGCGCGCTCGCAGCTTCCAACTGCGCGCGCTGCCATTCCTGGATATCTGACAGGCGCCAGGCCGTGACGCCCTGAATCCGGATCGGCTTCGGAAAGCTGCCGTCCTGCACGCGCCGCCAGAGCGTCGGCTTGCTAAACGGGACGAAGCGTTCATTGATAAGTTGCGTGATGCGAAGGTACGTTTCCAGGCCGAGTGTTTGCGTGTTGCGCATTTCGGTATGACTCCATGTGAGATTGCATGGCGCCAGTTTCGGCGTCATTGCGCGCAGTTTCCTCTTGGGTTCTTCGTTTCCTCTTGTGGGATTTCCGCTGTACTGCACCCACAAAGTCACTGCGCGTAACGCTGCGTCACGCGGTCAACAAAAAACCCGGCCGAAGCCGGGTTCTGGTGCGCGCGCGGAAATTAGAGGTCGTCGTCTAAATCATCTTCGTGCACTTCGGCCGCACGCCGCTTAGCGTCAGCTATCAGATCGCGCGCAGACTCACCGCGCATCCAGGTGTCAATCATGTCCGCCCAGCACTGCAGCATGATCTTTCGTTCCGACAAGTATTTGTTCACGTTGTAGATCGCCGCAATGCGGTTGCGCGGTACATGCGCCAGCGACATTTCAATCCATCGCTCATCAAATTTCGCGCGGTTCAGGCCGGTGGAGAACGTGCGCCGGAGGTCGTGCACGCCGAACGTCTGAAAATCTGGCTCATTCTTGCGAATGCGTTCCACCGCCGCATCGATCACGCGATTTAGCGTCGCGTTGCTGATTGGTAAATCGTGGTCGTAGCGGCCTGGATGCAGGTATTTGCTCGCGCCAAAGCAAGACCGCAGCGCCACCAGGATATCCAGCGCCTGTTCGCTCAGTGGGATGACGTGGGCCTTTCCCGCCTTCATACGTTCGGCAGGGATCGTCCACCGCTCGGCGTCAAAATCCACTTCGGCCCAGGTAGCGTCGATAAACTCGCCCTTACGTACGCCAGTCAGCAAAACGAATTTCAGTGCTAGGCGCAGCGTGGGAGTAGTCGCTACCTGCTCCAGCGCGGTAAGGAATGTGCGAATCTCACCAGGCGCCAGTGCGCGGTCACGCGCTTCAAACGTGGCGATGGTGCTTGCCCGTATCGCCTCTGCCGGATTGCTCACGGCCTGGCCGCTGCCTTGCGCGTGCCGGAACACTGCCTGGACGACTTCGCGAACGTGGATAGCTACGGCAGGTCCGCGCTTTTCTTTCGCTTCGTCGCACAGCCGTTTCAACCGCTGCGGGGTCACTTCCTCCAGGCGCAGCTTGCCAAGCTCGGGTTCGATAACGCGGCGGTAAGTGGACCGGCGGAACGCCAGTGTGCTTTCCGCAAGTTGTTCGGCGCCGCTCTTTGGGTCCGCCTTGTGCGCGAAGTAGCTTTCGGCCCAGCCACCGAACGTCAGCGCCTCTGCGGCTGCCGTGCGCTTCTCCACCTTGGCCCTGCTCGGCGAAACGCCGCGTTCCACGTCACGCCTGGCGCGATCCAGCAGCGTGCGCGCTTCGACTAGCGACACGCCCATGCCGTATTCCAGCGCGTCGGGTTCGCGCGTCGGCTTGCCATTCAGACTGGCGTCGTACCGCCCAATGGCCAGTGTCTCGCGCCGTCCGTTTAAACGGTAGTCGTAGCGGAATGAAATCGTCCCCGTGGGCAGCACCGCGACATACATGCCGTCACGGTCGCTCACCTTGAACGCCTTTTCTTTGGGCTCCAGTTTCTTCAGTTCTTGATTGGTCAGCAAATCAGCCTCCAGGGGTCTGGTTTGCCGCTTGATACCGTCAGAGGGTCTGACGGTACAGTGGGCGGCGTTTCATACCGCCCCGAATTGTACCGTCATCCGTACCGCCAAAATGGGCGAGATTGAGCGATACGGGGTGAGACTGTATGTTTGCCTCAACCCCTTGTACCGCAAGGCTTTCCGGGGATTTTCGATACTGCCTGAGACGGCATGAAGTGATCTTAGATCACTCCCACTCGATCGTCGCCGGCGGCTTGCCCGAGACGTCGTAGACCACGCGGTTCAGGCCGCGCACTTCATTGATGATGCGGTTCGAGCAACGGCCCAGCAGCGCGTACGGCAGGTGCGCCCAGTGGGCGGTCATGAAGTCCGTGGTCTGCACCGCGCGCAGCGCCACCACGTAGTCGTACGTGCGGCCATCGCCCATCACGCCGACCGACTTGACCGGCAGGAACACCGCGAACGCCTGGCTGGTCAGGTCGTACCAGCTTTTGCCGACGTGGTGCGGCTCGCACAGGCCCGCGGCGGCGTCCTGCTCGGTGGCCACGGTCTTGCGCAGTTCCTCGATGAAGATGGCGTCCGCACGGCGCAGCAGGTCGGCGTAGTCGCGCTTGACCTCGCCCAGGATCCGCACGCCCAGGCCGGGGCCCGGGAACGGGTGGCGATAGACCATTTCGGGCGGCAGGCCCAGTGCCACGCCCAGTTCGCGCACTTCGTCCTTGAACAAGTCGCGCAGCGGCTCCAGCAGCTTCAGGCCCAGCGTCTCCGGCAGGCCGCCCACGTTGTGGTGGCTCTTGATCGTGGTCGCCTTCTTGGTCTTGGTGCCGCCCGATTCCACCACGTCCGGGTAGATCGTGCCCTGCGCCAGCCACTTGGCATTGCTGAGCTTTCGGGCCTCGGCCTGGAACACTTCGACGAACTCGCGGCCGATGATCTTGCGCTTCTGCTCGGGGTCGGTCACGCCGGCCAGGTGGCCCAGAAACTGCTCGGACGCGTCGATGTGGACGACCTTCGCGTGCAGGCGGCCCGCGAACATCTCCATCACCATCTTGCCTTCGTCCTGGCGCAGCAGGCCGTGGTCGACAAACACGCAGGTGAGCTGGTCGCCGATGGCGCGGTGGATCAGCGCGGCCGCCACCGACGAATCGACGCCGCCGGACAGGCCCAGAATCACCTCCTCGTCGCCCACCTGCTCGCGGATCTTCTGCACTGCTTCGGCGATGTGGTCGCGCATCACCCAGTCCGCGCGGGTGCCGCAGATCTGCAGGACAAAGCGCTCCAGCATCTCGCGGCCCTTGGCCGTGTGCGTGACTTCGGGGTGGAACTGCACGCCGTAGTAGCCGCGCGCCTCGTCGGCCATGCCGGCGATCGGGCAGCTCGGGGTGGACGCCATCAGCTTGAAGCCGTCCGGCAGCGCGGTCACCTTGTCGCCGTGGCTCATCCAGACCTTGAGCATGCCGTGGCCTTCCGGCGTGGCGAAGTCCTCGATGTCCTTGAGCAGGTTCGTGTGGCCGTGGGCGCGCACCTCGGCGTAGCCAAATTCGCGCGAATCGCTCCACTCCACCTTGCCGCCCAGTTGCACGGCCATGGTCTGCATGCCGTAGCAGATGCCCAGCACGGGCACGCCCAGGTCCCACACGGCCTGCGGCGCGCGCAACTGGTGGTCCTCGTAGGTGCTGGCGTGGCTGCCGGACAGGATGATGCCCTTCGGCGCGAAGTCGCGGACGAACTCGTCGGTGACGTCGTTCGGATGGATCTCGCAGTAGACGTGCGCTTCGCGCACGCGGCGGGCGATGAGCTGCGTGACTTGCGAACCGAAATCAAGAATGAGGATTTTGTCGTGCATGATGGGCATTGGGCAGTGCGTCCGGATCGGGTTCGGGCATCACCTCGGTGCCCGGGCCATAGCCCGGGGGCGGCGTGATGACCGGCTCGCGCCGGTATTCGGGGGATGCGGGGGACTTCGTGGCCGGGTGTACCGGGCGGCCGACGCCGCTGTCGGCAACGTCGGTCACGTCGCTTACGTCAGTTACGGGATTCGGATAGTAGACACCGGTCTCGCGCCCGGCGCGGTCAGCCTTTGCCTGGTCAGCAAGCGCGCGTTCGCGCAGCCGCACCTTCTTGGCCGACGGCAACTGGACAATCGCGAAGAACATCAGCATGGCCGCCAGCGTCAGCAGCCAGACCTTGCCGGCCGGCTGCACGGGCATGTCCAGGAACAGCGTCCAGGCGGCGACCAGCAAGGCGCTGGCCAGGTTGACGAGGCCGGCGACGCGCGCCACGGGCACCGTCATCTGGCCATTGAACGTGGCGGAGAACAGCAGCCAGGACATGCCGAGCGTGACCACGCCCAGCAACTGGCCGAACAGGGCCGGCTCGGGCACCGGCAGCTGCAGCGCGGCGTACAGCGTGGTGAACGGCGACATCACGAGCAGCAGGCCAAGCAGCAGATCGAGCAAGGCATCGAAGAACAGCACGGCTCGCAGCAAAACCTTCATGGGCGCTCCTTGTTACGACGCGGCCGCGCCGCCCCGTCACGAAACGGAACCGGCGCGGCCGTGGTACCGACCATGTCGCAATCAGTCGATATGGTAGTTCGGGGCTTCCTTGGTGATCTGCACGTCGTGGACATGCGATTCGCGCATGCCCGCGGCGGTGATCTGGACGAACTCGGCGGTCTCGTGCCATTGCGGGATCGAGCTCGCGCCGCAGTAGCCCATCGACGCGCGGATGCCACCGGTCAACTGGTGGATGATCGCCTGCACCGGGCCCTTGTAAGCCACGCGGCCCTCGATGCCTTCCGGCACGAGCTTGTCGACGTTGGCGGTGTTGTCTTCCTGGAAGTAGCGGTCGGCCGCGCCGTCCTTCATCGCTCCGACCGAACCCATGCCGCGGTAGCTCTTGAACGAGCGGCCCTGGAACAGGAACACCTCGCCCGGCGCTTCCTCGGTGCCCGAGAACATGCCGCCCATCATTACGGTGTGCGCGCCGGCCGCCAGGGCCTTGGCCACGTCGCCCGAGTAGCGGATGCCGCCATCGGCGATCAGCGGCACGCCGGTGCCGTTCAGCGCCTCGGCCACGTTCGACACGGCGGTGATCTGCGGCACGCCCACGCCGGCCACGATCCGCGTGGTGCAGATCGAACCGGGGCCGATGCCCACCTTGACGCCGTCGGCGCCGTGCTCGACCAGCGCCAGCGCGGCCGCGCCGGTGGCGATGTTGCCGCCGATCACGTCCACCTGCGGGAAGTTCTGCTTGACCCAGCGCACGCGGTCCAGCACGCCCTGGCTGTGGCCGTGCGCCGTGTCGACGACGATCACGTCCACGCCGGCCTTGACCAGCAGTTCCACGCGCTCGTCATTGTCCGGACCCACACCGACTGCGGCGCCTACGCGCAGTTGGCCGTGGGCGTCCTTGCTGGCCAGCGGGTTGTCCACGGCCTTCTGGATGTCCTTGACGGTGATCAGGCCGCGCAGCTCGAACGCGCTGTTGACCACCAGCACGCGCTCCAGGCGGTGACGGTTCATCAGGCGCTTGGCTTCGTCCAGCGGCGCGCCTTCGGCCACGGTCACCAGCTTGTCGCGCGGGGTCATCTTGGCGCGCACCGGGGCGTCGAGTTCTTCCTCGAAACGCAGGTCGCGGTTGGTGATGATGCCGACTACGGTCTTGCCTTCCAGCACCGGAAAACCCGAAATGCCATGCTGCTGCGACAGCGCGATCACATCGCGGACCTTCATGTCCGGCGAAATGGTGATCGGATCACGCAGCACGCCCGACTCGTAGCGCTTCACGCGCGCCACTTCGCGGGCCTGGTCGGCAGGCTTCAGGTTCTTGTGGACGATACCGATACCGCCGGCCTGTGCCATGGCGATGGCCAGGCGGGCTTCCGTCACCGTGTCCATGGCGGCGGACAGCAGCGGGATATTCAGGTCGATCGAACGGGTCAGCTTGGTGCGGAGGGAAACATCCCGGGGCAGGACGGCCGAATAGGCCGGGACGAGCAGCACGTCATCGAATGTGAGTGCTTTCTGGACAAGACGCATAGCGAATCCTCTAGGCGCAAAAGCAGATTATACAGGAATGCAGGATTTGCTGATGCCTTCTTGCATCCGGTTTGCTATTCTCGGCCTCCTTTTCGGGCAAGGCTCTGGAGACCATGGGAATCGGCGTGTTGTGCGGCCTGCTGGCGGGCGCATTCTGGGGCATGGTCTTCATCGCACCCAAGCTGCTGCCGGCGTTTTCGCCGTGGGAACTGGCGCTCGGGCGCTACCTGGCGTACGGGCTGGTGGCGCTGGTCGCGTCGGTGCCGCTGATGCGGCGGATCGCGCGCAAGCTCACGCGCGGCGATTGCGTGGCGCTGCTGCGCCAGGCGTTCACGGGCAACCTGCTCTACTACGTGTTCCTGGCGTTCGGCGTGCAACTGGCCGGCGTGGGGCCGACGTCGCTGATCATCGGCATCCTGCCGATCTCGGTCACGCTGATGGGGCGTCGCGACCACGGCGCCGTGCCGCTGGCCCGGCTGGCGCTGCCGTTGCTGGTGGTGGCGGCCGGCATTGCGTGCATCAACGTCGACCTGTTCGGCGGCGGGGGTGCCGCGCATGGCGCCGCCGCGGCGGACGGCGCCATGCGCACGGTCTGGCAGAAGATCGTCGGCGTGCTCTGCGCGGCCGGCGCGCTGGTGAGCTGGACGCTCTACGCGGTGGACAACGCGCGCTACCTGCAGCGCCATCCGCACTTCAGCGGCAACGAGTGGTCGGCCCTGTACGGGCTGTCGACCGGGCTGGTGTCGCTGGTGCTGGCGGGGGCCGGCTGGCTGGCCGTCGGCGACGCGCTGTCGGCGCCCGGCAGCGGCCGCGACTGGCATTGGTTCTGGACGGTCAACGCGGCCGTGGCGCTCGGCGCGTCGCTTATTGGCAACAACCTCTGGAACATTTCCAGCCGCCGGCTGCCACTGACGCTGTCGGGCCAGATGATCGTTTTCGAGACGCTGTTCGCGCTGGCGTATGGCTTTGTGTTCGACCACCGATGGCCCCGGCCGCTCGAAATCGCCGCCATTGTGTTGCTGATGGCCGGCGTGGCATGGTCCGTCCGCTTGCACGCGGCGGACAAGTCTCAGTAGACTAGCGGGCAATGCCGCAGGGGTCACTCCGAAAGTCAACCCCACTGGCGTCTGATGCTGGATGTCCCCGCGCTCCGACCTGCCCGACTCTGCCCACGCCATCGCCATGAAACGATCGTCCGCGCCGTACCTGCTGCTGGCCGCCAGCCTGGCCCTTCCCGGCACCGCCTTCTCGCAATGGCAATGGAAGGACGCCAACGGGCGCACGGTCTACAGCGATGTCGCCCCGCCGCCTTCTGTGCCGGAACGCGCCATCCTGGCCGCGCCGGGCCGCGCGGTGGGCACCTATCGGCCGGTGGAAGCCGAGCCGGCCCGGGTTGCCGATGCCAAGGGCGAGGCCAAGGCCGGCGGGCCGCGCATACAGACGGTGAGCGCCAAGGCCAAGACCGACAAGCCCGCCGACGCCGACGAGGCGTTCCGCGAGCGGCGCGATGCACGGCTGAAGGCCGATGTGGAGGCCGCCACGAAGGAACGGGAGCAACTGGCCCGCGACGAGCGGTGCCAGCAGATGCGCAACTACGCCACGGGCCTGAGCGCCGGCGTGCGCGTGTCGCGGTCGGGCGCCGATGGCGCGCCGGTGCGGCTCAATGACGACGAACGCGCCGCCGAACTGGCCCGGACCAACGATTCGATCAACCAGCACTGCACGAGCTGACCCGCTCATCCGATGCCCGGGCGGGGCCGTCAGGCGCCCTGCCCCCCCCCGCCGCCGCGCAGCCATTTCTGGCCCTCGCGCTCGCCGGAGGCCCGGGTCTTCTGCACGCGCTTGCGGCGCGCCGTCTTCGGGTCGGCAGTCAGGGCGCGGTACACCTCCACCCGGTCGCCGTCCCGCACCACCGTATCGAGCGTCTTGAGCTTGCCGTAGATGCCCACGCGCAGCGTGGTCGGATCGACCTCGCGGTGCGCCTCGGTCAGTCCGCTGGCCTGGATGGCGCCCAGGAGCGTGGTGCCGGCCGGCACGTCCAGCGACTTCAGGAACACGGCGTCGGGCCGCGCGTAGCAGACGGCCACATGCACCGTGCCGGGCGCGTCAGGGCTTGCTGGCATAGACCACCTCGGCCCGTTTCACGAAGGCATCGACGAACGTGTTGGCAATCACGCTGAACGCCGGGCCGATGATCTTTTCCAGCAGGACGCTGGAAAACTCGTAGTGCAGGTGGAATTCGATCTTGCAGGCATCGGCGCGCAGCGGGGTGAACCGCCAGGACCCGTTGAAGGTCTTGAAAGGTCCGTCCGCAAACGTCATATCGATGCGTGTGGGGCGTTCCTGGGTGTTGCGGGTGCGGAAATACTGCTTGATGCCGCTGAAATGGATATGGATCTTGGCATCGAGCAGGGTTTCGGTCTGCTCGAAGACCTCCACGCCGCCGCACCATGGCAGGAACTTGGGATAGTCCTCCACGCGCGTGACCAGGTCGTACATCTGTTCGGCCGAAAAACCGAGCAGTACGGATTTATGGACGTCTGCCATGTAGTCGGGTTGCGGTGGCCCCGGGGCTGGGCCGGGCCGGAGCGGTTTGCTAAAATCGTGATTTTAGCCGACAGCCGCCAACCCGGCACGCTGCCGCACCCCGGCGCCGCCACTTGCCGCGCCGCAGCGCAACCGCCGCCCTGCCCGGCCGCGCCTAACCCTACGCTAGGAAACCACCTCCCGCATGACGATCGCTGACAACAAGAAGGCCTTTTTCGACTACTTCATCGAAGAGCGCTACGAGGCCGGGATCGTGCTGGAAGGCTGGGAGGTCAAGGCCATCCGGGCCAACCGCGTGCAGATCAAGGAAGGCTACGTGGTGGTGCGCGACGCCGAGATGTTCCTGATCGGCGCCCATATCAGCCCGCTGCAGAGCGCGTCCACCCACGTCAAGCCAGACCCCGTGCGCACGCGCAAGCTGCTGCTCAAGGCCGACGAGATCAAGAAGCTGATTGGCAAGGTCGAACAGCGCGGCTACACGCTGGTGCCGCTGAACCTGCATTACACGCGCGGCCGCGTCAAATGCGAGATCGGCCTGGCCAAGGGCAAGAAGCAGTTCGACAAGCGCGAGACCGAGAAGAATCGCGACTGGCAGCGCGAAAAAGCCCGTCTGATGAAAAGCGACGGCAAGGAATGACAAAACGGAGGCTTCGGCCTCCGTTTTTTCTTGGGCACTCCTGCAAGGCCCCGCTCAGAGCACGCGGTCCACCTTCTGACCCTTCACGATCTGCAGCGCGGTGGCGATCATCGAACTCATGTCGCCCAGGTTGCCCGGCACGATCAGCGTGTTGCCCTGCTTGGCCAGGTTGGCAAACGCCGCCACGTATTCCTCGGCCACCTTGAGGTTGACCGCTTCCGCCCCGCCCTCGCCGCGAATCGCATGGCCGATCTTCTCGATTGCCTGCGCGTTCGCGTCGGCCACGGCCAGGATGGCGGCCGCCTCGCCCTGGGCGGTGTTGATGGCCGCCTGCTTCTCGCCCTCGGACTTCTGGATGGCGGCCTCCCGGGCGCCCGACGCCAGGTTGATCTGCTCCTGCCGCTTGCCTTCGGACGCCGCGATCAGCGCCCGCTTCTCGCGCTCGGCCGTGATCTGCGCCTGCATCGCGTGCAGGATTTCCTTCGGCGGCGTCAGGTCCTTGATCTCGTAGCGCAGCACCTTGACGCCCCAGTTGGCCGCGGCCTCGTCCAGCGCGTTGACCACGCTATGGTTGATGTACTCGCGCTCCTCGAACGTCTTGTCCAGCTCCAGCTTGCCGATCACCGACCGCAGCGTGGTCTGCGACAACTGCGTGATGGCCACCACGAAGTTGCTCGACCCGTACGACGCCTTCATCGGATCGGTCACCTGGAAGTACAGCACGCCGTCCACCTGAAGCTGCGTGTTGTCCTTGGTGATACAGACCTGGCTCGGCACGTCGAGCGGGATTTCCTTGAGCACGTGCTTGTAGGCCACGCGGTCGATGAACGGCACGACGATCGACAGGCCGGGCGTCAGCGTGGCGTGGTAGCGGCCCAGCCGTTCGAGCACCCAGGCGTGCTGCTGCGGCACGATCTTGATGGCCTTCGCGATCAGAACGATCGCGGCGATGAGCAGGATCAGCGGAAACAAACCAAGCTGATAGGCGAGCATGTACGACTCCCGTCAAAGGTCATGGAAAAGCAAAGGGAAAACGTGGGCCGAACTAGCGCGGCGACACAATCAGCGTGGCGCCCCGGACCTCGACGATCCGGTAGCGGCCGGGCGCGGGTTCGTTGCCCGGCGCCAGCTCGACCGTCCAGTCCGCGCCCCGGTACGGCACGCGGGCGCGCCGCGAGGCATCCCAGGCAGGCACTTCCAGCTCCTGCCCGATATCGAGGATCACGTCGGGGTCGGTCGCGGCGTCCTTGCGGCGCAGCCTGCCGTAGCGCGTGCGCCGGAGCGCCGCGATGGCGACGATCGCCACCAGCGCGGCCGTCACGGTCTGCATGGGCACTTCCGCGCCAAACAGGGCGGCCAGGCCGCCGGCCACCACGCCACAGGCCACCATCAGCAGGTAGAACGTGCCGGTGGCCATCTCGGCAATCACCAGCACCACGGCCGCGGCAAACCAAAAAAAGTACGACGTCATCCCGATCCCCAAAAACAAAACCCCCGCCAAACGCCTGAGGCGCCTGCGGGGGCAGTTGGAACACCTGGCCGCAGGGCCGGTGTCACACGGCGCGCCAGCCATTGAGGCCGGGCACCGCTTGTATGGACGTCGCTATTGTGACGCGAAATGCCTTAGGAAGCCAGTTGTTGCCAGGTTTCCACGACAGAATCAGGATTCAGCGAGATCGACTTGATGCCTTCCTTCGCCAGCCATGCCGCGAAATCCGGATGATCCGAGGGACCCTGGCCGCAAATGCCGACGTACTTGTCCAGGCGCAGCGCCGTGGAGATGGCACGCTGCAGCATGAAGCGCACGGCCGGGTCGCGCTCGTCGAAGTCCTTGGCCAGCAGTTCCATGCCCGAGTCGCGGTCCAGGCCCAGCGTGAGCTGCGTCAGGTCGTTCGAGCCGATCGAGAAACCGTCGAAGAACTGCAGGAATTCCTCGGCCAGGATGGCGTTGGACGGCACTTCGCACATCATGATGATGCGCAGGCCGTTCTCGCCGCGCTTCAGGCCGTGCTTGGCCAGCAGTTCGATCACACGCTCGGCCTGGCCCAGCGTGCGCACGAACGGCACCATGATCTCGACGTTGGTCAGGCCCATTTCGTCGCGCACGCGCTTCATGGCCTTGCATTCCATCTCGAACGCCTCGGCAAAGTCGTCGGCGATGTAGCGCGACGCGCCGCGGAAGCCCAGCATCGGGTTTTCCTCGTCCGGCTCGTAGCGCGAACCGCCGATCAGCTTCTTGTACTCGTTCGACTTGAAGTCCGACAGGCGCACGATCACGGGCTTCGGGTAGAACGCCGCGCCAATCGTGGCGATGCCCTCGGCCAGCTTGTCGACGTAGAACGCGCGCGGGCTGGCGTGGCCACGGGCCACCGATTCCACGGCCTTCTTCAGGTCGGAATCGACCTGCGGGTAGTCCAGGATCGCCTTCGGGTGGACGCCGATGTTGTTGTTGATGATGAATTCCAGGCGGGCCAGGCCGACGCCGTGGTTCGGGATCTGCGCGAAGTCGAACGCGAGCTGCGGATTGCCCACGTTCATCATGATCTTGGTCTCGATCTCGGGCATCTCGCCGCGCGTGACCTCGGTGACTTCCGTCTCCAGCAGGCCGTCGTAGATGCGGCCCTCGTCGCCCTCGGCGCACGACACCGTCACCAGCGTGCCGTCCTTCAGCAAGTCGGTGGCGTCGCCGCAGCCGACTACGGCCGGCACGCCCAGTTCACGCGCGATGATCGCCGCGTGGCAGGTACGGCCACCACGGTTGGTGACGATGGCCGCGGCGCGCTTCATCACCGGTTCCCAGTTCGGGTCGGTCATGTCGGCCACCAGCACGTCGCCCGGCTGCACGCGTTCCATTTCCGACGGATCGTTGATCACGCGGACCGGGCCCGTGCCGATCTTCTGGCCAATGGCGCGGCCGCTGGTCAGCACGGCCGAGGTACCCTTGAGCTTGAAGCGCTGCTCGGCCTTGCCGGCCGACTGGCTCTTCACGGTCTCCGGGCGAGCCTGGAGGATGTAGATCTTGCCGTCCTTGCCGTCCTTGCCCCACTCGATGTCCATCGGGCGGCCATAGTGCTTCTCGATGATCATCGCGTAGCGCGCCAGCTCGCTGACGTCCTCGTCGGTGATCGAGTAGCGGTTGCGCAGCTCGGGCGGCACGTCCACGGTCTTGACGCGGCCGGCTTCGCCCGGCTTCGTGAATTCCATCTTGATCAGCTTCGAGCCGATCGAACGGCGGATGACCGGGTACTTGCCCGCTTCCAGCGTCGGCTTGAAGACGTAGAACTCGTCCGGGTTCACGGCGCCCTGCACCACCGTCTCGCCCAGGCCGTAGCTCGACGTGATGAAGACCACGTCCGGGAAGCCCGATTCCGTATCGATCGTGAACATCACGCCCGACGCGGCCAGGTCCGAACGGACCATGCGCTGCACGCCGGCCGACAGCGCCACCACGTCGTGCGCAAAGCCCTTGTGCACGCGGTACGAGATCGCGCGGTCGTTGTAGAGCGACGCGAAGACGTGCTTGATCTTGTCGAGGATGTCGTCGATGCCGCTGACGTTGAGGTACGACTCCTGCTGGCCGGCGAACGAGGCGTCGGGCAGGTCTTCGGCCGTAGCCGACGAGCGCACCGCGAACGATGCCTCGGCGCCTTCGCGGGCGGAGACACGGGCGTAGTGGTCGCGGATTTCGGCTTCCAGGCGGGGCTGGAACGGGGCGGTGGCCACCCAGTTGCGGATCTCGGCGCCAGCTTCGGCCAGGGCCTTGACGTCGTCGACGTTGAGCGTCTTCAGGCGCTCGGAGATCCGGGCGGTCAGGTTGTTGTGTTCGAGGAAGTCGCGGAACGCAAGGGCCGTGGTGGCAAAGCCGCCCGGCACGCGCACGCCGGCGCCGGCCAGTTGCGAGATCATCTCGCCAAGCGACGAATTCTTGCCGCCGACGGTCTCCACGTCCTGCATGCGCAGTTCTTCGAACGGCAGCACGTAGGCGCCGTTATCTACCTGGTTGGTCATAAAAGCCTCAAAACAAAGTAAGAAATCTTTTGCACCGACCGGTATCTTCTTGGTGTTCTGGCCCCGGCGGATCGCTTGGCTGAGCAATTCCGACTGCGATTCGGCATTTGCCGATGCTGCATCGCACATTGTCGACAATCCGGCCCCGAATCGTTGTCTGGCCGGCGTTGGCGGAATTGCTTAGCCAAAAGATCGCCGCTATTCTACCGTGCCGCACCGCACTTTCGCTCAGCGGCTGCTCCATTTTATCGTTCAGATATGTCCCTGCCCGACGCGCCAGACGCCTCGCAACCGGCGCCGGCCACGCCTTCCCAGCCTGCTCCGTCACCCGCCGCCAGCCCGGTGGCCGCGGATCGCCCCGCCGTCCGCACGGTCTTTATCGTCTCGGACGGCACCGGCATCACGGCCGAGACGTTCAGCCATTCGATCCTGGCCCAGTTCGAGATGCGCTTCCGTAAGGTGCGGATGCCGTTTGTCGATACGCCGGACAAGGCGCACGTGGCCGTCAGCAAGATCAATGAAGCGTTCTACAACGAGGGCGTGCCGCCCATCGTGTTCACCACGTTGGTCAATCCGGAGTCGAACAAGGCGATTCGCCGCGCCAAGGCGATGATTCTGGATATGTTTCAGACTTTCATCGAGCCGCTGGAGAAAGAACTTGGCCTGAAATCTACGCATGCGATTGGCCGCTTCCACCAGAACGCCGACACCGAAGCGTACAAGAACCGGATCGAGGCGATCAATTTCTCGCTGGCCCATGATGACGGTCAGTCACATAAGAACTTGGAAGAAGCCGATGTGATCCTGGTGGGTGTGTCGCGCAGCGGCAAGACGCCAACCAGCCTCTATCTGGCCATGCAGTACGGGCTCAAGGCGGCCAACTATCCGCTGATTCCGGACGATTTCGAGCGGGGCCGGCTGCCCACGGCGCTCTATGCGTTCAAGCAGAAGATTTTCGGGCTGTCGATCGACCCGCAGCGGCTGACCGAGATCCGCAACGAGCGGCGGCCGGGCAGCAAGTATGCCGCCATCGAGAACTGCCGCTACGAGGTCAACGAAGCCGAGGCGATGATGCGCCGCGAGGGCATCAAGTGGCTGTCTTCGACCCACAAGTCGATCGAGGAGATCGCGACGACGATCCTTCAGGAAATCAAGGTCGACCGGGACAACTACTGACCCGACCGCCGCTGCCGCACCGCCTCGAACATGCAGACGGCGGTGGCGGCGGCCACGTTCAGCGATTCCAGGCCGCCCGGCTGCGGGATACCGACCGTGCGCGCCACGCGCGCCATCCACTCGGGCCCGACGCCCGCCCCTTCGTTCCCCACCACCCAGCCCACCGGCTGCCGCAGATCGGTATCGAACACGGCCGCATCGGCATGCGAGGACGTTGCCAGCAGCGGCACCGCCAGGCGCGGCGCCAGCATGTCCATCGTGCAGTGTTCAACGATGTTCAGGTGGAAGTTCGCGCCCATGCCCGCCCGCAGCGTCTTGACCGACCACGCGAACGCGCAGCCCGTGGTCAGGAACGCATGCGGAATGCCGGCCGCTGCCGCGCTGCGCAGGATCGAGCCGACGTTGCCGGCGTCTTGCACGCCGTCCAGGATCACGCAGTCGGTGTCGATCCTGGCCGGCAGGTGGCCGCCGGGGGTGTCGATGACGAACAGCAGGTCCACGCCATTGGCCACGTTGCTGATCTGGCTGAACAGCGCGTCCGCCAGCACGACCACGCGCTCGGACTCCACCTGGTCGCGCAGCGCCAGGACTTCGGGATGGTCGTAATGGCGCTCGCCCACCACGCACGACACGGGCTGGCCCAGCGCGGCAAGATAGGCTTGCGCCAGGTGCACGCCATCGAGCACGGACTGGCCCGCCTTGCGGCGCTGATGGGTCGAGCCCGTCAGGGCCTTCAAATGCTTGAACAGCGCGTTGTCGCGCGAAGTGACGTGCTTCAAGGCGTGGTCGTCGTAGGAGACGTCTTAGGAACGTCGAAAAAAAGCTCAGAAAGGCGGCGCTTCCGGCGCCAGGCCGCTCAGCCGCTCCAGCGCCACGCGCACGGGCGCGAACGACCGGCGGTGATGCGGCGTGGGGCCGTGGCGCTCCAGCGCGGCGAAATGCTGCGGCGTGGGATAGCCGAAATGCGAATCGAAGCCGTACTCAGGGTATTCCGCGTGCAGTTCCACGAGGTTGCGGTCGCGCGCGACCTTGGCCAGGATCGACGCCGCCGAGATGGCGCGCACCTTGGCATCGCCCTTGACGATGGCTTCCACCGGATACGACACCTGCGGACAACGGTTGCCGTCGACCTGCACGAGGTCCGGTATCACGCCGCTGGCCGCCAGCCCCTGCACGGCGCGCTGCATCGCCAGCATCGAGGCATGGAGGATGTTGATCTGGTCGATTTCCTGGACCGTGGCAAAGGCGATGTGCCAGCCCAGCGCCCGCTCGCAGATGCGGTCGAACAGCACCTCGCGCTTGTCCGCCGACAGGATCTTCGAATCGGCCAGGCCGCGAATCTGCCGTTCCGGGTTCAGCACGACGGCCGCCGCGTACACGGGGCCGGCCAGCGGACCGCGCCCGGCCTCGTCCACGCCGCAGAGGTAGCGGACGACGGCGACGGTCTGGGTCAGTTCGAGCCCGAGCTGGCCGGCGTCGGCGGCCTGGGCGGCCTTGGCGCGCGGCATCAGGCAACTCCCCGGCTGTGCATCAGGTCCGCCACCACGCCCGACGCCAGCCGGGCCGTGTCGCGCTTCAACGTCTCGTGCATGGTCGTGAAGTGTTCGCGCAGGAAGGCGATATTGCCTTCGTCGTTCAGTTGCAGCAGCGTTTCGCGCGCCAGCGCCTCGGGCGTGGCATCGTCCTGCAGCAACTCGGGCACGACAAAGCGCCCTGACAGAATATTAGGCAGCCCCACGTACGGCAGGTAGCCCTGCCGCTTCATGATCTGCGCGGTCAGCCAGGGCACCTTGTACGAAATCACCATCGGCTTCTTGTACAGCGCCGCCTCCAGCGTGGCCGTGCCGCTGGCCAGCAGCACGACGTCGGCCGACTCCATCGCCAGATGCGATTGACCGTCCACAATCGTCAGGTCGATCTCGGGATGCTGGGCGTGCAGCGCCTCGACGATGGCATGCAGCGCCGCGTTGGCGGCCGGCAGCACGAAGGCCAGGTTGCCGTCCATGCGCTGCATGCGCGCCATGGCCTCGAAGAACGTGGCGCCGAGATTGCGCACCTCGGACTGGCGGCTCCCCGGCAGCACCGCGACGATCCGCTTGCCGTCGGGCAGCCCCAGCGCCCGGCGGGCGCCAGCCACGTCGGGCACCATCGGAATCACGTCGGCCAGCGGGTGGCCGACGTACGTGGCGGGAATGCCCGCCCTGGCGTAGATCTCGGGCTCGAACGGAAACAGGCAGAGGATGTGGTCGACGGCGCGGGCAATCGTGCGGATCCGGCCGCCGCGCCACGCCCAGATCGACGGGCTGACAAAGTGCACGACCGGAATCCCGGCGCGCCGCAGCGGCACCTCCAGCCCGAAATTGAAATCGGGCGCGTCCACGCCGATGAAACAGAGCGGCGGATGCGCCAGCAGTCGGTCGCGGATGGCGCGGCGCGTCGCCAGGATTTCCCGCAGCGAGCCGAGCACCTCGACATAGCCGTTGACCGACAGCGTCTCCATCGGCCAGTGCGAGACGAATCCCTGGGCCATCATGCGACGGCCGCCGATGCCGGCGTAGTCCACCGAATCGCCCAGCCGCGCGTGCAGGCCCTCCAGCAACAAAGACGCCAGCAGGTCGCCCGATGCCTCGCCGGCAACCATGGCGATCGTGCCGCGCTTGTTCACGTGGGCCGGCGCTTCGGCGGGAAGCGCGGCCGGCATGGCTGCCTCGACCATCTGCGGCCGGCTTTAGCGCACGATGCCGCGCTGGGTGGCGGCAAGAAAATCGACGAACGACTGCAGCGGCGCCGCGGTCGTGGCGTCCGACTGGCCCAGCAGCGCGGCAATCTCGCGCTGGGCATCGTCGAAGCTCAGGTCCGACTTGTACAGCAGCTTGTACGCCTGGCGCAGCGCGGCGATCTGGCCCGCGTCAAAACCACGGCGGCGCAGCCCTTCCACGTTGATGCCGTGCGGCGTGGCCTTGTTGCCGCTCTTGTCGCTGGCCGCGATCACGAACGGCGGCACGTCCTGCACCAGCGCCGACGCGCCGCCCAGCATGGCATGCGCGCCGATGCGCACGAACTGGTGCACGCCGCTCATGCCGCCCAGGATCGCCCAGTCACCGACCTCGACGTGGCCGGCGATCTGCGCGTTGCTGGAGAACACCGTGTGGTTGCCCACCTGGCAGTCGTGCGCGATGTGCACGTACGCCATGATCCAGTTGTCGTTGCCCAGGCTCGTCACGCCGCGGTCCTGCACCGTGCCGGTGTGGATCGTCGTGAATTCGCGAATCGTGTTGCGGTCGCCAATCTCCAGCCGGGTGGGCTCGTTGGCGTACTTCATGTCCTGCGGCACGCCACCCACGGAGGCATAGGGGCCGATACGGTTACCCGCGCCGATCGTGGTGTAACCTTCGACGGTCGTGTGCGAGCCGATCCGCGTGCCGCTGCCGATCCGGACGTTCGGGCCGACGATCGAGAACGGGCCGACTTCCACGTCGGCGGCAAGCTCGGCCTTCGGATCGACCAGTGCGGTGGGATGGATTTGCGTCATTCGTCCTGTCCTGTGCGTTCAGTTCTGCTCGGTATCGGAAGCTCAGCCTTCGGCCTGCTTGACCGTGCACATCAGCTCGGCCTCGCAAGCCACCTCGCCGTCCACGGTGGCGCTGGCCTTGAACTTCCAGATACCGCGGATATAGCGTTCCACGGTCACATTCAGGTGCAACTGGTCACCGGGGTACACCACGCGCTTGAAGCGGGCGCCGTCGATGCCGACGAAGTAGTACAGCGCGCCTTCCTTGCGCTCCATGTCGGCGCCAAAGGTCAGCAGGCCGGCCGACTGCGCCAGCGCCTCCAGGATCATGACACCCGGCATCACCGGTTGTTCCGGGAAATGGCCCATGAAGTACGGCTCGTTGATCGTCACGTTCTTCAGGGTCTTGATCCGCTTCTGCGGCTCGAACTCCAGCACGCGGTCGACCAGCAGGATCGGGTACCGATGCGGCAGCAGCTTCAGGATCTTGCGGATGTCGATATCGGAGGCTGTCATGATGATTTCTCTTCGTCTTGTTTGTTGCCATGGGACCCGCTGGCGTCGCCGCGCAGCCGGCGCTCGAGCTGCACGACGCGCTCGCGCAGCTTCGACAGCCCGCGCACGATTGCCGCATTGCGCTCCCACTCGCCATGCGACGTGAACGGGAACACGCTGGTGAAATGGCCACCGGGTTTTGTAATCGATTTGGTAATCGACGTGCCGCCGGACACCGTGGTCCGGTCGGCAATCGTCAGATGCCCTGAAAAGTTCGCCGCGCCGCCGATCACGCAGAACCGTCCGATCCTGGTGCTGCCCGACACGGCCGCCGTGCCGGCGATCACGGTATGGGCGCCCACGTGCACGTTGTGGGCGATCTGTACCTGGTTGTCGATCTTGCAGCCTTCCTCGATCACGGTATCGGCCATCGCCCCGCGATCCACGCAGGTATTGGCGCCGATTTCCACGTCGTCGCCCAGCACCGCGCGTCCCACCTGCGGGATCTTGACGTACGCCACGCCGGCCGGCCCGATGTCGGGCGCAAAGCCAAAGCCGTCGGCGCCAATCACCGCCCCGCTGTGCAGGATGTTGCGCGCACCCACCACGCAACGATGATAGACAGAAACGTTCGCGTAAATGAGCGTATCTTCGCCAATCTCCGCGCCTGCGCCGATAAAGGCATTTGCCAGCACGCGCACCCGCTCGCCCAGCCGCGCACCGGGCTCGATCACGACGTTCGGGCCGATATAGCACGAGGCCGGGACCGTGGCATCGGGCGACACCGTCGCACGTGCGTCGATGCCGACACGCGGATCGGCATTGGCGGCGCGGTCGAAGCGCTGCGCCACGCGAGCAAAGCAGACGTAAGGATTGCGCGCGACCAGCCAGTTGCGGCCATCGGCCTGCCCGTCGGCGCGGATGCGCTCCAGGTCGGCCTGCGACACGATGATCGCGCCGGCCTTCGACGCCACGGCCTGGGCCAGGTAGAGCGGATTGGAGAGAAACGACAGGTCGCCGGGGCCAGCCTGGTCTAGCGGCGCCAGGCCGCCCACGGGCAGGTCGGGATCACCCACAACCTGCGCGCCGTTCTCGGTGGCGAGCTGACCCAGTGTGGGTGTCTGCATGGCGGTACTTCCTTGAGAAAAGCGTAGACGGTCGTCAGACGGCCGCCGCTTACTTGCCCGAACCGGCGTTCAGCGCCTTCATCACGTCGTCGGTGATGTCGATACGCGGATTGACGTAGACCGCTTCCTGCACGATCAGGTCGTACTTGCGCTGCTCGGCCAGCTGGCGGATCACGCGGTTGGCGCGCTCCAGCACCTGGGCCAGTTCCTCGTTGCGGCGCTGGTTCAGGTCTTCGCGGAACTCGCGCTGCTTGCGCTGGAATTCGCGGTCCAGGTCGGCCACCTCGCGCTGGCGGCGCTGGCGGTCGGCGTCGGCCAGCACGGCCGTGTCCTTGTCGAGCTTGTCGGCCATGCCCTTGATCTTCTGGGCCATGTCCTGCAGTTCGCGGTCGCGCTTGGAGAACTCCTGCTCGAGCTTGACCTGGGCGGCCTTGGCGGGCTGCGAGTCGCGCAGGATACGTTCCGAATTCACCGCGGCGATGCGCGCCTCCTGAGCCATCGCCGGGGCTGCCGCGCAAAGGGCCGCCGAGGCCAGCGCGGCCGCGCTCAGGGATTTGATCAGTGGGGTGTGGCGTTTCATAAAACAGAATCCTTCGTGGGGATCAGAATGCAGTACCGATCTGGAACTGGAATCGCTGCACACGATCGGTATCGTCCTTCTTCAGCGGGAAGCCCATGCTGACCTTCAGCGGGCCGATCGGCGACAGCCACGACATACCGAAACCGGTCGAATACTTGAGGTCGCTGAACGTGATCGGCGCGCCTTCCTGGTACACGTTACCGAAGTCGAAGAACGTGAACAGGCGCAGCGTGCGGTCGACGCCCGAGCCCGGCAGCGGGAACACGAATTCCACGTTACCGATCAGCTTCGAGGCACCACCCACCGGGTTGCCGTTCTGGTCCTTCGGACCCAGCGTGCTGGTCTGGTAGCCACGGACCGAGCCGATACCACCGGCGTAGAAGTACTTGAACACCGGGAACGGCGTGTCGCCGTAGCCGTGACCGTACGCCACCTCGCCGTTGAAGGCCAGCGTAAACGCCTTGGACAGCGGGTAGAAGTACTGCTGCTGGAAGCTGGCGCGGTAGTACTGGGTGTCGCCGCCCGGCACGCCCACTTCCAGGTTGGCCTGGGTGTACGGGCCCTTGGTCGGGATCAGCGCGCTGTCGCGGCGGTCCCGCGCCCAGCCGATCGTGAACGGGAAGTTGTTGATCGGGTCGCCGCTGTTCTTGCCGATCTTCTGCAGCCAGGCCGTGTACTGGCTGGGCGTGTTGACCGACGTGTGCACCTGCGTGCGCTCGTAGCCGATGCCGAAGAACACGGTATCGTTTTCCGAGAACGGCACGCCGAACTTGAAGCCACCGCCGGCCGAGACGATCTTGTAGTCCTGGTCATCGGTGTAGTACAGCGGGCGCGACGTGCGGTAGTAGATGTCGGTCGAGCGGCTGATGCCGTCCACCGTGAAGTATGGGTCGTACTGCGTCAGCGCGATCGTCCGGAACGACTTGGCCGTGTTCACGTCGAGGCCCAGGCTGGTACCGGAGCCGAACACGTTGTCCTGGCGCAGGCCGGCCTGCAGCACGAGCTTGTCGGTCGACGAGAAACCCAGGCCCAGGCTGATCTGGCCGGTCGGCTTCTCGGTCACGTTGACGTTCACGTCCACCTGGTCGGGCGCGCCGGCCACGTCCTCGGTCGTGATGTTGGTGTCGGTGAAGTAGCCGGTACGGTTGATACGGGCCTGCGACTGCTGGAGCTTCTCGCTGTCGAACCACGAGCTTTCCATCTGGCGCATTTCGCGGCGCACCACTTCGTCGCGCGTCTTGCTGTTGCCCACCACGTTCACGCGGCGCACGTAGACGCGGCGGCCCGGGTCGACCATCAGGGTCAGCGCCACTTCGCGCTTTTCCTTGTCGATCTGCGGCTGCGGGTTGATGGTCGTGAATGCGTAGCCGTAGGTGCCCAGCAAGTCGGTGATGGCCTTGGTGCTGGCCGTCAGCTTCTCGGACGAGAAGATGTCGCCCTTCTTGAGCTGCAGCAGCTTCTGCATCTCGTCCTGCTTGCCCAGCAGCTCGCCGGCCAGGCGCACGTCGGACACCTTGAACTGCTCGCCCTCGTTGATGTTGAGGGTCAGGTAGATATCCTTCTTGTCCGGCGTGATCGACACCTGCGTCGACTCGATCTGGAATTCCAGGTAGCCGCGGTTCAGGTAATACGAGCGCAGCGCTTCCAGGTCGGCCGTCAGCTTCTGCTTCGAGTACAGGTCGTTCTTGGTGTACCAGGACAGCCAGTTCGGCGTGGAAAGCTGCATTTCGTCGCGCAGCGTGCTTTCCTTGAACGCCTTGTTGCCGACGATATTGATCTGGCGGATCTTGGCGACCGGGCCTTCTTCCACGTTGAACACCACGGACACGCGGTTGCGGTCCACGGGCGTCACTGTGGTCTGGACCTCGGCGGCATAGTAGCCGCGCGCCACGTACTGGCGCTTGAGTTCCTGCTCGGCCTTGTCGATCAGCGCCTTGTCGTAGTAGCGCGCCTCGGCCACGCCCACGGCCCGCAGGGAGCGGCGCAGCGTGTCCTTGTCGAATTCCTTGATGCCGACGAATTCGAGCTGCGAGATGGCCGGACGTTCCTCGACCTGCACGACCAGCACGCCGTCCTCGGCGCGGATCTGCACGTCCTTGAAAAAGCCGGTATTGTAGAGCGCACGGATGGCATCGGCGCCCTTGTCGTCGGTGAAGGTTTCGCCGACGCGCACGGGGAGGTAGCCGAAGACCGTGCCCGGCTCCACGCGCTGCAGGCCCTCCACGCGGATATCCCTGACCACAAACGGATCGGCGGCCCAGCCCACCGGGCTCCAGGCCGCAATAATGGCACTCGTCAGCAAGCTCAGCGAGATGCGCTTATTTCTGATCAAAGTCGATCCCCTCTTCCTCATCGATTTCATGCAGGGTGTTGGCTCCAACGCCGATTGCAGCTACGCCTGACAATACCGGCACGACCGTTCCCGCCCGACGGGGGACATCCCCTCAGGATGCGACCGCCCCCGGCCGACAGACGTTTCCGGCTGCGCGAAACTAGCCGCGCGCAAGAAACAGTCGGCTGACGTCATTGAACAAAGCGAGTGAGGTCAGGAGCAAGATGCACGCGATGCCGACCTTCTGCAGCATCGCTTGCCAGTGGTCTGGTACAGGCCTGCCAGTCAAAAATTCCACGCAATAATACAGCAAATGCCCCCCATCCAGCACCGGAATGGGTAACAAATTCAGTACACCGAGGCTCACGCTGACCAGCGCCAGGAAGCTCACGAACGGCTGCCAGCCCATGTTGGCGGCGCGTCCGGCGTAGTCCGCCACGGTCAGCGGACCGCTCAGGTTCTGCAGCGACGCCTGCCCCACCAGCATTTTCCCAAGCAGCTTCAGCGACAGCGTGCTGGTGTCCCAGACCTGATCCGCCGCCCGGGCCAGCGCCTGGGTGAACGGGTAGCGCACGACCTCGGTCTGGACCGCCTGGTTCAGCGCGGCGCCCAGCTTGCCGACCGTGGCCGCCGGCGTGCCGTCCGCGTCGGACTTGCCGCCGGGCGCGGCGTCCAGCTTCACGGCCACGTCCAGCCGCTGTCCGCCGCGTTCGATGCCGAGCGTAACGTCTTGCCCCGGCCGTGCGCGCACGCCCCGGATCAGTTCCCCGGCCTGCGTCAGCGGCTGGCCCTGCCAGGCCAGTACCTTGTCACCGGCGCGTAGCCCAGCCCGCTGGGCGGCCGAATCGGCGACGATCTCGGTGATGGTGACGGGGCCGCCCTTGAGCGCCAGCCCCAGCGTGGCCAGCGGATCCTGTTCCGGATTGCCGCCCGTATCGGGCAGCCGGCCCAGCGTGACGTCGCGTTCGGCGCCGTCGGCGCCCCGCACCCGCAGCACCGCGCGGGCATCGCCAAAACCCTGGGCGAACACAGCCATGCGCAGGTCGTTCCAGGAACGGACCGGCTCGGTCTGGCCATTCGCCGCCAGCGACAGCACGCGGTCGCCGTCCCGCACCCCGGCCTCGGCCGCCACCGTGCCGGCCGCGGGCGTCGACAGCACCGGCACTGGCTCGCGCATGCCGCCGGCAAACAGCACCAGGTACAGCGCGATGGCCAGCGCAAAGTTGGCCAGCGGACCGGCCGCGACGATCACGAACCGCTTGCCGACCGGCTGCCGGTTGAACGCGCGCGGCAGTTCGGCGGCATCGATGGGCGGATCGGTCTCCGGATCCCGCTCCCGCTCGTCCAGCATCTTGACGTAGCCGCCGAGCGGAATGGCCGCGAGCGTCCATTCGGTCCGGTCCCGGCCCTTGCTGACCCAGCGCGCCAGCGGGCGGCCAAAGCCGATGGAGAACCGCAGCACCTTGACCCCGCAGGCGCGGGCGGCCAGGTAGTGGCCCATCTCGTGCACGAAGATCAGGACGCAGAGGGCGACGATAAACGCGATCACGGTTTGCATGGCAAATCCCCCTTTCCAGATCCGGGCCGGGCCGCGACGGTGGTCAACGGCTGGCCAATGATTTCAGCAGCGCCTGGGCGGCGTCCCGTGCGGCGGCGTCGGCCGCCAGCACGCCTTCCAGCGATCCGGCGTCGCCGTCGGCGGGCTGCTCCAGCACCCCGGCCACCAGCCGGGCGATGTCCGTGAACCGGATACTACCGGCCAGGAACGCCTCCACGGCGACCTCGTTGGCCGCGTTCAGCACGGCCGGCGCCACGCCGCCCGCACGCAATGCATCGAAGGCTAGCCCGAGGCACGGGAATCGCTCAAGGTCCGGAGTCTCAAAATGCAGTCCGCCGGCTACCGTCAAATCCAGCGGCGTGACGCCCGAGTCGATCCGCTCCGGATAGGCCATGCCGTAGGCGATCGGCGTGCGCATGTCCGGATTGCCGAGCTGGGCCAGCACCGATCCGTCGGCATAGGCCACCATCGAATGGACGATGCTCTGCGGGTGGATCAGCACCTCGATCTTGTCCGCCGGCGCGCCAAAGAGCCAGTGGGCCTCGATGACTTCGAGCCCCTTGTTCATCATCGTGGCCGAATCCACCGAGATCTTGCGGCCCATGACCCACTTGGGATGGGCGCATGCCTGGTCGGGCGTGATGTCGTGCAGCGTGGACGGATCGCGCGTCCGGAACGGCCCGCCCGAGGCCGTCAGCAGCACCTTCGATACCCCGGCGCCATAGCGCGGGTCGCTGGTCGGCAGGCACTGGAAGATCGCGTTGTGTTCGCTGTCGATTGGCAGCAGCGTGGCGCCGTGATGCTGCACCGCATCCATGAAAATGCCGCCGGACATGACCAGCGATTCCTTGTTGGCAAGGAGCACGCGCTTGCCCGCCCGGGCGGCGGCCAGCGACGAACGCAGGCCGGCCGCGCCGACGATGGCGGCCATCACGGCATCGGTGCCGGCGTCCGAGGCGATCGACTCCAGCGCTTCCGGGCCGTGGCTGACCTCGGTAGGCACACCGGCCGCGCGCAGCCTGGCTTCCAGCTCGCCCGCGGCCTCGGCAGACCCCACCACCGCCCGCGCGGGCCGGAATTCGGCACAGGCGGCGGCCAGCTTGTCCACTTGCCGATGAGCGCTGAGCGCGTGCACGGTATAGCGGTCCGGATGGCGGCGCACCACGTCGAGTGTGCTTTCGCCGATGGAACCCGTGGCGCCCAGAATCGTAATGCGTTGCATATGACGGAGGAATTCAGTTGATCAGACCCAGGCCAGCAGCAGCGCCGCCAGCGGCAGCACCGGGATCAGCGCGTCGATGCGGTCGAGCACGCCGCCGTGGCCGGGCAGCAGCCGGCTGCTGTCCTTGATGCCGACCTGCCGCTTGAGCAGGGATTCGAAGAGGTCGCCCACCACGCTGGCCGCCACGAGCAGCGTCGTCAGCACGGCCAGCAGGCCGAGGCCGCCCTTGTCCGCCACCAGCGAATACCAGGTCGGGGCAAACGTATGGGTGGCCGCCAGGCCCAGCGCGACGATCATCGCCAGCAGCCAGCCGCCGATGGCACCTTCCCACGACTTGCCGGGGCTGATGGTCGGCGCCAGCTTGCGTCGGCCGATGGCCTTGCCGACAAAATAGGCGCCCACGTCGGCCGCCCAGACCAGCACGGCGGCGCTCAGCAGCACGCCCACGCCGGCGGCGCGCAGCACCATCACCGCGTGGCCGAAGGCCGGCAGCATGATCAGCCCCAGCACGGCGCCCAGCGCCGTGAAACCCGGCGTGGCCTTGCGGACGCCCCGGGCCAGCAGCACCACCGCCACGCCCCACGCCACCAGCGACGCTTCAAGCAGCCAGTCGATCGCGTAGCCCGACGGCGCCAGGTGCCACGCCAGCAACGCCAGCAGGCAGGCCGCGGCGTAGACATAGGTCCAAGGCCGGCGCAGGCCGATCAGGCGGGCAAATTCCCATCCGCCCAGCAGGACGATGACCGCCACCAGCACCGCCAGCGCCGTGGGCGGCGCCAGGAACAGGATCGGCAGGATCAACAGCAACAGGCATACGGCGGTGATAACGCGGGTCAGAAGCATGCGGCTGCGGTTCCCGTGGAGGTTGGATGGCCGCGCTCAGGCCGTTCCCGACAGGCCCGGCGCCACCACTTGGGCGCTGGTCCGGCCAAAGCGGCGCTCGCGCTGGCGGTAGGAAGCAAAGGCCTTGTCGAGTTCGGCGGCGTCGAAATCGGGCCAGAACGTATCGGTGAAATACAGCTCGGTGTAGGCAAGCTGCCAGAGCAGGAAATTGCTGATGCGCTGCTCGCCGCCGGTGCGGATGAACAGGTCCGGCTCGGGCGCATAGGCCATGGCCAGGTGCGGCGCCAGCATCGATTCGTCGACCGATTCGCTGTCCAGCATCGGCGAACGGGCCAGCATCTTGCGCATGGCCTGCAGCAGATCCCAGCGCCCGCCGTAGTTGGCGGCGATGGTCACGGTCAGGCCGGTATTGGCGGCCGTGCGGGCCTCCGCGTCCTTGATCATCTGCTGGATGCGGGGGCTGAAGCGCACCAGGTCGCCCACCACGCGCAGCCGGATGTTGTTGGCGTGCATCCGCACCACCTCGCGGCGCAGCGCGGTCATGAACAGGCGCATCAGGAACGACACCTCGTCGGCCGGGCGCCGCCAGTTCTCGGAACTGAACGCGAACAGCGTCAGGTACTGCACGCCGCGCGCAGCGCACGCCTGGACGATGTCGCGCACCGTATCCAGGCCCCGGGTGTGGCCTGCCACGCGCGGCAGATGACGCTGCGTCGCCCAGCGGCCGTTGCCATCCATGATGATGGCAACGTGTCGTGGCACATAGGTGGTATCGGGAACGCCGAGCGTCGAACTGATATGCTGCATGGATTGGCCGACAGTGGGAGCTACCCCGGCGGACGTGCCGCCGGGACGGCCTTACACCGTCATGATCTCCTTCTCTTTCTCGGCGACCAGCTTGTCGATTTCGCCGACGTACTTGTCGGTCAGCTTCTGGACGTCGTCGGCGCCGCGGCGCTCGTCGTCTTCCGAGATGGTCTTGTCCTTGACGAGCTTCTTGAACTGCTCGTTGGCGTCGCGACGCAGGTTGCGCACGGCCACCTTGGCACCCTCGGCCTCGCTCTTGACCACCTTGATCAGCTCCTTGCGGCGCTCTTCGGTCAGCGGGGGCATCGGCACGCGGATGACATCACCCATCGTGGCGGGGTTCAGGCCCAGGTCGGCGTCGCGGATCGCCTTTTCCACGGCCTGCACCATCTTCTTTTCCCACGGCTGCACGGTAATCGTGCGGGCGTCGCCCAGGCCGACGTTGGCCACCTGGCTGATCGGCACCAGCGAGCCGTAGTAATCCACCTGGACGTGATCGAGCAGGCCGGTATGCGCACGGCCGGTACGGATTTTCGCCAGATCGGCCCTGAAGGCTTCGATCGACTTCTGCATTTTCTGCTCGGCGCTCTTCTTGGTGTCGGCGACGGTCATGTTTACCTCCGGGAAACTGCCAGACAGGACCCCGCACGGCGGGATCGAAAATGAAACATTCTACTCTCAGGCCGGACCGAATCCGCATTCTGATGCGGTCCCCGCCGATTAAACGTGCACTAGCGTACCTTCGTCCTCACCCAGGATCACGCGCTTCAGGGCACCCGGCTTCACGATCGAGAACACCTTGATCGGCAGCTTCTGGTCGCGGCACAGCGCAAAGGCGGTGGCGTCCATGACCTGGAGGTTGCGGGAAATGGCTTCGTCGAACGAAATGGTTGCGTAGCGGGTGGCGCTCGGGTCCTTCTTGGGGTCGGCCGTGTAGACGCCGTCCACCTTGGTGGCCTTCAGCACGATCTCGGCGCCGATTTCCGACCCGCGCAGCGCGGCGGCCGTGTCGGTCGTGAAGAACGGGTTGCCGGTGCCGGCGGCAAAGATCACCACCTTACCCTCTTCGAGCTGGCGGATGGCGCGGGGGCGGATGTAAGGCTCGACCACCTGGTCCATGCGCAGGGCCGACTGCACGCGGCCCTCGATGTTGGCGTGGCGCATGGCGTCCTGCAGGGCCAGTGCGTTCATCATGGTGGCCAGCATGCCCATGTAGTCGGCCGTGGCACGGTCCATGCCGGCCGCGCCGCCGGCGACGCCGCGGAAGATGTTGCCGCCGCCGATGACCACGGCCACCTGGACGCCCAGCTTCACGATTTCGGCAATGTCGTTGACCATGCCTTCGATGGTCGCCCGGTTGATGCCGAAGGCATCGTCGCCCATCAGGGCCTCACCGGACAGTTTCAGAAGGACGCGCTTGTAGGCTGGCATGTTCACCCTCGGGCAGGTTCTAGATCGCTCGTTTGAACGGATGGATGGACGCGGGCGGCACAACGCAACTGCGCACCGGCCGCGCATGAATATGGACTGCTAGACAGCTCGAAAGCCGGTTTTCGCCGTCATCTGCGTGCAACGCGCCGCTAAAAAACGCGTAGATCGCCGGTGACTGCGAAAACTGACTGGTACCGGCGCCGTGGCGCCCGCACTTGTGCAGAGGGGCACCTTTCGGCGCCCCTCGGCATTATACGGTGGCAGGCCGGGCATCCCGCCAGGGAAACCCGCCCCGCCACCCGGACATCAGGCCTTCTGGGCGGCGGCCACCTGGGCAGCCACTTCAGCGGCAAAGTCGTCCTGCTTCTTCTCGATGCCTTCGCCCACCACGAACAGCGTAAAGCCCTTCACGGTCGTGTTGGCGGCCTTCAGCATCTGCTCGACGGTCTGCTTGTCGTTCTTCACGAACGGCTGGTTCAGCAGCGACACTTCCTTCAGGTACTTCTGGACCGAACCTTCCACCATCTTGGCGGCGATCTCGGCCGGCTTGCCCGACTCGGCAGCCTTCTGCTCGGCGATGCTGCGCTCCTTGGCGATCAGCTCGGCCGGCACCTGTTCCGACGACAGCGACACCGGCTTCATGGCGGCCACGTGCATGGCCACGTCCTTGGCGGCCACTTCGTCGCCGTCGAACTCGACCATCACGCCGATGCGGGTGCCGTGCAGGTACGAAGCCAGCTTGCCGCCGTTGGCGTAGCGCACGAAGCGGCGGATCGTCATGTTCTCGCCGATCTTGCCGATCAGGGCGGCGCGCACGGCGTCGACCGTCGAGCCGTCCAGTTCCAGGGCCGACAGGGCTGCCACGTCGGCCGGGGCCTGCTTGGCCACCAGCTCGGCAACCTTGGCGCCGAAGCCCAGGAAGTCGTCGTTCTTCGACACGAAGTCGGTTTCGCAGTTCAGTTCGACCAGCGCGCCGGTCGTGCCGTCGATGTACGTCGACACGATGCCTTCGGCGGTCACGCGCGACGCGGCCTTGCTGGCCTTGTTGCCCAGCTTCACGCGCAGCAGCTCTTCAGCCTTGTCCAGGTCGCCGTCGGCCTCCGTCAGGGCCTTCTTGCATTCCATCATCGGCGCGTCGGTCTTTGCGCGCAGTTCTGCAACCATGCTTGCGGTAATTGCCGCCATTTGTCACTCCTTGATTTGGTTGGCTTCATCCGGGGCAGATGCTATCCGCGGCGGATGACAACTGAATCTGTTTGCAAAAAGGGGGCGCCAGAAGTGCCCCCTTTCTTGGTTGCCGCAGGGCGGGCGCCGGCGGCCGGTGTGTCCCGGCCTCAGGCGCCAGCGGGCAATCAGCCTTCCTGGACTTCGACGAATTCGTCGTCGCCGCGAGCGGCTTCCACCACTTCCTGGACCGCATTGGCGCGGCCTTCCAGGATGGCGTCGGCCACGCCGCGCACGTACAGGGCCACGGCCTTGCTCGAATCGTCGTTACCCGGGATCACGTAGTCGATGCCTTCCGGCGTGTGGTTCGTGTCGACCACGCCGATCACGGGGATGCCCAGCTTGTTGGCTTCGGTCACGGCGATCTTGTGGTAGCCGACGTCCACCACGAAGATGGCGTCAGGCACGCCGCCCATGTCCTTGATGCCGCCGATGGACTTTTCCAGCTTTTCCATCTCGCGCTCGAACATCAGCGCTTCCTTCTTGCTCATGGTTTCCAGCGCGCCGGCTTCCTTGGCGGCTTCCATGTCCTTCAGGCGCTTGATCGAGATCTTGACGGTCTTGAAGTTGGTCAGCATGCCGCCGAGCCAGCGGGCATCGACGTAGGGCATGCCGGCGCGGCCGGCTTCCTCGGCCAGGATCTCGCGCGACTGACGCTTGGTACCCACGAAAAGCACGGTACCGCGGTTTGCTGCCAGTTGACGCACGTACTTCAGCGCGTCCTGGAACATCGGCAGGGTCTTTTCGAGGTTGATGATGTGGATCTTGTTGCGATGACCGAAGATGAAGGGGGCCATCTTCGGGTTCCAGAAGCGGGTCTGGTGGCCAAAGTGGCAACCGGCTTCCAGCATTTCGCGCATGGTCACGGACATGTGAGGGACTCCAAAAGGGTTTAGTCTGAAGTCCGCCCCGACATTCCTGAAAAGGAACACCCCGGATGGGCGGACCAGCGATTTACAAACAGTTCGATTTACCGACCCCCGCAGCCCGGTTCCGGACCCACGGCAAGTCAGCCCGCGATTGTAACAACAAAGCGGCCGGTCGCTCAAGCCCTTATTGCGATGCACAAGGACGGCCCCGCCGCGGTTCGGCGGCCCAGGGCCGCCCCGCAAATCCCTGCTTTCTCGTCACGAAGGTGAGATAATCCCGCTTTGCGAACAGTTTCAGGCGCAGTCAGTGGCTGGGCCATCACATTTCAGGCGAAGCAGCATGAGCATCCATATCAATACCGCCGAAGACATCGCCCACATGCGCGTGGCTTGCCGCCTTGCCTCCGAAGTCCTCGACTACATCACCCCGTTCGTCAAGGCCGGCGTGACGACCGGCGAACTCGACCGCCTTTGCCACGCCTACATGCGTGACGTGCAAGGCACCGTGCCGGCCCCGCTGAACTACGCGCCGCCGGGCTACCCGCCCTTCCCCGGCGCCATCTGCACGTCGGTCAACGACGTGATCTGCCACGGCATTCCCGGCGACCGCGTGCTCAAGGGCGGCGACGTGGTCAACCTCGACATCACGGTCATCACCAAGGACGGCTACTACGGCGATACCAGCCGCATGTTCGTGGTGGGCGAGGCATCGATCCTGGCCAAGCGCCTGGCGCAGGTGACCTATGAATGCATGTGGAAGGGTATCCAGCAGGTGCGCAACGGCGCCCGGCTTGGCGATATCGGCCACGCCATCCAGCAGCACGCGGAAGGCGCCGGCTACAGCGTGGTGCGCGAGTACTGCGGCCACGGCATCGGCAAGGTATTCCACTCGGACCCGCAGATCCTCCATTACGGCCGCCCGAACACCGGCATGGAGATCAAGACCGGCATGATCTTCACCGTGGAGCCGATGATCAACGCCGGCAAGCGCGACATCCGCACGATGCCCGACCAGTGGACGGTCAAGACGCGCGACCGCAGCCTGTCGGCCCAGTGGGAGCACACGGTGCTGGTGACGGAGACCGGCTACGAGGTGCTGACGCTGTCCGAAGGCTCGCCCGTGCCGCCGGCCTTCATCACCGACACCGTAGCGGCCTGATCCCGCACCGATAGCCAGGGCGCCCACCAAGGCGCCCTTTCTTCTTCCAGCCGTGCCCGCGCCCACCTTCGAACCGCCCATGGACACCACGCCGGAACTGCTGCTCTGCCAGCGCATACGCGACGCGCTCAAGGCCGCCAAGCAGGCCCTGTTTGCCGAATTCGACGCCAGCAACCAGGTGATGCCGCTGGTCACCCGGCTGCGCCGCGCCGTCGATGCCGCGCTGATCGACGCCTGGACGGGGCTGGAACTGCCCGATTCGGCCGCGCTGGTGGCCGTCGGCGGCTACGGCCGCGGCGAGCTGTTCCCGCATTCCGACGTCGACGTGCTGCTGTTGCTGCGCGACGAGCCCGACGCCGACACGGCCAGCCGCCTGGAGCGCTTCATCGGGCTGTGCTGGGACCTGGGCCTTGAGATCGGCTCGTCGGTGCGCACCGTGGACGATTGCATCCGCGAATCCGCCGCCGACATCACCATCCGTACGTCGCTGCTGGAAGCCCGGCTGCTGACCGGCAGCAGGCCGCTGTTCGGCGAGCTGCAGCAGCGCTACCAGGCCGACATGGACGCGGCCGACTTCTTCCAGGCCAAGCTGCTGGAACTGCGCCAGCGCCACGCCAAGTACCAGGACACGCCGTACGCGCTGGAGCCGAACTGCAAGGAAAGCCCCGGCGGCCTGCGCGACCTTCAGGTGATCCTGTGGATGACCAAGGCGGCCGGCCTGGGCGATAGCTGGAAGCAACTGTTCGAGCGCGGCCTGCTGACCGAGCGCGAGTCGCAGGAACTGGCCCGCAACGAGCGGCTGCTGCGCACCATCCGCGCCCGGCTGCACCTGCTGGCCGGCCGCCGCCAGGACGTGCTGGTCTTCGACATGCAGACCGCGCTGGCCGAATCGTTCGGCTACCGCCAGACCACGCACAAGCGCGCCAGCGAGCAGCTCATGCGCCGCTATTACTGGGCGGCCAAGGCGGTCACGCAGCTCAACAGCGTGCTGCTGCTGAACATCGAGGCCATGCTCTTTCCGAGCGAGTCGATGGTCACGCGCGAGATCAACGAACGGTTCGTCGAGCGCCAGGGCATGCTGGAGATCACCAGCGACGACCTCTACGAGCGCGAGCCGCACGCCATCCTGGAAACGTTCCTGCTCTACGAGCGCACCCCGGGCGTGAAGGGCCTGTCGCCCCGCACGCTGCGCGGCCTGTACAACGCGCGTACGGTGATGGACGCAAGCTGGCGCAACGATCCGGTCAACCGCAAGCTGTTCCTGGCCATCGTGCAGGAGCCGCAGGGCATCACCCACGCGCTGCGGCTGATGAACCAGACCAGCGTGCTGGGCCGCTACCTGATCAATTTCCGGCGCATCGTCGGCCAGATGCAGCACGACCTGTTCCACGTCTACACCGTGGACCAGCACATCCTGATGGTCGTGCGCAACATGCGCCGCTTCGCCATCGTCGAGCACACCCACGAATTCCCGTTCTGCAGCCAGCTGATGGCCGGGTTCGACCGTCCGTGGGTGCTCTGGGTGGCGGCGCTGTTCCACGACATCGCCAAGGGCCGCGGCGGCGACCATTCGAAGCTCGGCACCGTCGATGCGCGGCGCTTCTGCAGGCAGCACGGCATCTCCCGCGAGGACACCGACCTGATCGCCTGGCTCGTCGAGCACCACCTGACCATGAGCCACGTTGCCCAGAAGCAGGACCTGACGGACCCGGACGTGGTGAAGGCGTTTGCCGACGTGGTCGGCAACGAGCGCTACCTGACCGCGCTCTACCTGCTGACCGTGGCCGACATCCGCGGCACCAGCCCGAAGGTGTGGAACGCCTGGAAGGGCAAGCTGCTGGAAGACCTGTACCGCATCACGCTGCGAGTGTTGGGCGGCGCCCGGCTGGACCAGCACTCGCTGTGGGCCCAGAAGCGCGACGACACCATCGCCCAGCTGCGCCTGAAGGCGTTCGACCCCGAGCTGGCCAAGCCGTTGTGGGACAAGCTCGACATGTCGTTCTTCATGCGGCACGATGCGCGCGACATCGCGTGGGTCACGCGACACCTGTTCAACCAGGTCAACAGCGCCAACCCGGTGGTCAAGGCCCGCGTGTCGCCCGCCGGCGAGGGGCTGCAGGTGGTGGTCTACATCAAGGACCAGCCGGACCTGTTCGCGCGCATCTGCGGCTATTTCGAGCGCAAGGCGTTCTCGATCCAGGATGCCAAGATCGAGACCACGCGCGACGGCTACGCGCTGGACACGTTCCAGATCACCGACCCCGGCCTGGCCGGCGACTACCGCGACATCCTGGCGCTGGTCGAGCATGAACTGGCCGAGCGCGTGCGCCTGGAGTGCCCGCTGCCCGAGCCGACGCAGGGCCGGCTGTCGCGCCAGTCGCGCAGCTTCCCGATCAAGCCGCGCGTGGACCTGCGCCCCGACGAGCGCGGCCAGTACTACCTGCTGTCGGTGTCGGCCAACGACCGCACCGGCCTGCTGTACGCCATAGCCCGCGTGCTGGCCAAATACCGCGTGTCCGTCCATTCGGCGCGCATCAACACCCTCGGCGAACGCGTGGAAGACGTGTTCCTGGTCGATGGCTCGCGCCTGACCGCCGACAACCGATTGCAGATTCAAGTGGAACAGGATTTGCTCGACGCGCTGGCCATCTGATCCCCCGATGGCCGGCGCGCGAGCGCTTGGAAAGATATGACAGACAGCAATACCTCCGGCCGCAAGACACTGGGCGTCAAGGCCTCCACCTCGGGCGCGCCCCGCAAGGCCACCCGCCCGGTGCGCGTGTCGGACCTGAACCGCAAGCGCGTGCAGGACGTGGTCTCCGGCATCAAGCAGGCCAAGGAACGCGCGGCCGACAAGGACAAGCGCAAGCCCGCGCCGGCCGACACGGCACCGCGCCAGGATCGCCAGGCCCGCCCGGCGCGTCCCCGCCCGGCCGACGGCGAGCGGGCCCCGCGCCGGTTCGAAGGCGAGCGGGATCAGCGCCCGCGCCGCTTCGAAGGCGAGCGCGACGAGCGTCCGCGTCGCTTCGAGGGTGAACGCGCCGATCAACCCCGCCGTTTTGAAGGCGAGCGCACAGAGCGTCCGCGCCGCTTCGAGGGTGAACGCACGGAGCGCCCCCGCCGCTTTGAGGGCGAACGCACCGAGCGCCCCCGTCGTTTCGAAGGCGAGCGTACCGATCAACTCCGCCGCTTCGAAGGCGAGCGCACCGAGCGCCCCCGACGCTTCGAAGGCGAGCGCACCGAGCGTCCACGCCGCTTTGAAGGCGAACGCACCGAGCGCCCACGCCGCTTTGAAGGCGAGCGCACCGAGCAGCCCCGCCGCTTCGAAGGCGAGCGCACCGAGCGCCCTCGTCGCTTCGAAGGCGAGCGCACCGAGCGTCCACGCCGCTTCGAAGGCGAACGCACCGAGCAGCCCCGACGCTTCGATGGCGAACGCACCGAGCGCCCGCGCCGCTTCGAAGGCGAGCGCACCGAGCGCCCCCGCCGCTTCGAAGGCGAGCGCACCGACCGTCCCCGACGCTTTGAAGGCGAGCGCACCGACCGTCCCCGCCGCTTCGAAGGCGAGCGTGACGAGCGCCCGCGTCGCTTTGGCGATGACGCGCGGACCGAGCGGCCGCGGCGGGATGATGCCGCGCCGCGCCGTGGCACTGCGCCGGCGCGTCGTTTCAGCGATACCGCCGACCGCGCCCGTCCGGCGCGCCCCGAGCGCGGCGAGCGGACCGACCGGGCCGACCGCCCCGCCCCGCAGCCGGCTGCCGAGCCGCGCGAGGACGGGCTGGTGCGGCTGTCCAAGCGCATGTCCGAGCTGGGCCTGTGCTCGCGCCGCGAGGCCGACGAGTGGATCCCGCGCGGCTGGGTGCTGGTGGACGGCGAGCCGATCACCGAACTGGGCACCCGCGTGCGCCCCGACGCCGAGATCGAGATCCGGCAGGAAGCCCGCTCCGAGCAGGGCGAGCGCGTGACCGTGCTGCTGAACAAGCCGGTCGGCTACGTGTCCGGCCAGGCCGAGGACGGCTACGAGCCCGCCGCGGTGCTGTTCGCGCCCGAGAACCAGTGGGAAGAGGACCCCACGCGCAAGCGCTTTGCGCCCTGGCAGCGCAAGAACCTGGCCCCCGCCGGCCGGCTCGACATCGATTCCACGGGCCTGCTGGTGCTGACGCAGGACGGCCGCGTGGCGCGCGCGCTGATCGGCGACGACTCCACCGTCGAGAAGGAATACCTGGTGCGCGTGGTCTGGGAATCGCCGCAGGGGCCGGTGGAACGCAATATCAGCGCGGTCTTCCCGGAAGACCTGCTGGAGCGGCTGCGCTTCGGCCTGTCGCTCGACGGCGTGGCGCTGAAGCCGGCCAAGGTGAGCTGGCAGAACGAGGAGCAGCTACGCTTCGTGCTGCGCGAAGGCCGCAAGCGCCAGATCCGCCGCATGTGCGAACAGGTGGGGCTGAAGGTGGTGGGCCTGAAGCGCGTCCGCATGGGCCGCATCGCCCTGGGCGACCTGCCGCCGGGCAAGTGGCGCTTCCTGGGGCAGTTCGAAAAGTTCTGAGTTCAGGGCTTGCGGGGGACGAGTCGGCAAGCAGAAGCTCGGCGCCCTCTCCCCCGGCCCCTCTCCCGCGCGCGGGAGAGGGGAGAACACCGTCGGGAGATCAAGCCTGAACTGGCCAATGGTTTGCTCCCCTCTCCCGCCTGCGGGAGAGGGGCCGGGGGAGAGGGCCAGCGCCGCAAGCCGCGACAACCCAGCCATCACCCCCAACCTCAATCGTCGTAATTCGCCGGCAGTTCCGGAAACAGGATCTCCGTGAACCCGAACCGCGTGAAATCCTTGATCCGCATCGGGTACAGCACGCCGATCAGGTGGTCGCATTCGTGCTGGACCACACGGGCGTGGAAGCCTTCGGCCACGCGCTCGATCGGGTTGCCGAGCATGTCGAAGCCCGAGTACCTGAGCCGCAGGTGGCGTGGCACCACGCCGCGCAGCCCCGGCACCGACAGGCAGCCTTCCCAGCCCTCCTCCATCTCGTCGGACAGCGGCTCCAGCACCGGATTGATCAGCACGGTCTTGGGCACGGTGGGCGCGTCCGGGTAGCGCGGATTCCGGTCGAAGCCGAAGATCACCACCTGCAGGTCGACGCCGATCTGCGGCGCGGCCAGGCCGGCGCCGTTGGCGTGTTCCATCGTGTCGAACATGTCGTCGATCAGCAGCCGCAGCTCTGGCGTGTTGAACTGCGTCACGGGCCGCGCCTGCTGCAGCAGCCGGGAATCGCCCATCTTCAGGATTTCGCGGATCATTGTGGCTCTCCTTCGCCGGCGTCGGCCAGCAGCTTCAGCATCCCGTCCTCGTCCAGCACGGGCACGCCCAGGGCCTGGGCCTTCTCCAGCTTGCTGCCCGCCTCGGCGCCGGCCACCACGTAGTCGGTCTTCTTTGACACGGAGCCCGCCACCTTGGCGCCGGCGGCCTCCAGCTTTTCCTTGGCGTCCTCGCGCGACAGCGTCGGCAGCGTGCCGGTCAGCACGATGGTCTTGCCGGCCAGCGGCAGCGGCGCGCGGGCCGTGGGCTCCGATTCCGGCCAGTGTACGCCCGCCGCGCGAAGCTGTTCGATCACCTCGACGTTGTGCGATTCGGCCAGAAAGCCCGCGATCGACTGGGCCACGACCGGCCCCACGTCGTTGACTTCCAGCAGCGCGGCCTCGTCGGCCGCCAGCAGGTTGTCGAGCTTGCCGAAGTGCTTGGCCAGGTCCTTGGCCGTGGCCTCGCCGACATGGCGGATGCCCAGCGCGAAGATGAACCGGTTCAGTGTGGTGGACCGCGACTTGTCGATGGCGGCCACGAGGTTCGTCGCCGACTTGTCGGCCATGCGGTCCAGCGCGGCCAGCTTGGCCACGCCGAGCTTGTAGAGGTCGGCCGGCGTGCGGACGATGCCCATGTCCACCAGCTGCTCGACGATCTTGTCGCCCAGCCCGTCGATGTCCATCGCGCGCCGCTGCGCGAAGTGGATCAGCGCCTGCTTGCGCTGCGCCGCGCAGATCAGCCCGCCCGTGCAGCGTGCCACGGCCTCGCCTTCCAGCTTCTCGACGTGCGACCCGCACACCGGGCACGCGGTGGGCATCACGAACGCGCGGGCGTCGGCCGGGCGGCGTTCCAGCACCACGGCCACCACCTCGGGGATGACGTCGCCGGCGCGCCGCACGATCACCGTATCGCCCACGTGCACGTCCTTGCGGCGGATCTCGTCCTCGTTGTGCAGCGTGGCGTTGGTCACCGTCACGCCGCCCACGAACACGGGCGCCAGCCGCGCCACCGGGGTAATCGCGCCGGTGCGGCCGACCTGCACCTCGATGTCCTCGACCGTCGTGGTCATCTCCTGGGCCGGGAACTTGTGCGCCAGCGCAAAGCGCGGCGCGCGCGAGACAAAGCCCAGTTGCTCCTGCTCGGGAATCGCGTTGACCTTGTACACCACGCCGTCGATGTCGTACGGCAACTGGTCGCGCCGGGCGCCGATGTCACGATGGAACGACAGCAGCCCCTGGGCACCCTTCACCACCCGGCGCTCGTCGCAGACGGGCAGGCCCAGCGCGGCAAACCCGTCCAGCATCACCGCGTGCGTGGGCGGGCGCTCGGCGCCCTCCAGCTCGCCCAGCCCGTAGGCAAAGAACGACAGCGGCCGCCTGGCCGTAATGCGCGGGTCCAGCTGGCGCAGGCTGCCGGCGGCGGCGTTGCGCGGGTTGACGAAGGTCTTCTCGCCGGCCTCGGCCTGGCGCGCGTTGAGCTTGTCGAAATCGGCGCGGTACATGAACACCTCGCCGCGCACTTCCAGCACGGCCGGCGCCTTGCCGCGCAGCTTCAGCGGGATGTCCTTGATCGTCCGCACGTTCGCAGTCACGTCCTCGCCGGTCTCGCCGTCGCCGCGCGTGGCGGCCTGCACGAGCCGGCCGTCCTCGTAGCGTAGCGACATCGCCAGGCCGTCGAACTTCAGTTCGCAGCTATATTCCACGCCGTTGTCGTCCGCCTCGGCGGCGCTGAACAGGTCGTCGGCCGGCGCGGCCACGGCGGTCCGGCCCAGCCCCTGCGCGCAGCGGCGGTCGAAGCTGACCACGTCCTCGTCCTCGAACCCGTTGTTCAGCGACAGCATCGGCACGCGGTGGCGCACCGTGTCGAACGCGGCCAGCGGCGCCCCGCCCACGCGCTGGGTGGGCGAGTCGTCGGTCAGCAGGTCGGGATGCTCGGTTTCCAGCGCCTGGAGCTCGCTGAACAGCGCGTCGTAGTCGGCGTCGGGGATGGTCGGCGCATCGAGCACGTAGTACTGGTAGCTATGGCGATCCAGTTCGGCGCGCAGCCATTGCACGCGCTCGGCGGGAGAGGCGTCGGCCGGCAATGCGCCGGCGGGCGCGGGGGCCGGAGCCCGCGCGCCTTCGTTCTTGGCGGTCATAGGGGGCTTGTCGTCAGACGCTGAACAGCCGCTGGGCCACCGGCGATCCGGCCGGCATGCCGCGCGCTTCCAGCTTTTCGTAGAGTTTTTCGAGCTGGGTGAAGATGGCCACGAACGACGCCTCGCTGAGTGGGCGCATGTTGTCGTCCACCAGTTGCGCGCCCATCCGCTGGGCCAGGCTGTAGCCGTACTCGCAGACCGTCTTGAACGGCTTGATGGCCTGCGCGGCCTGCGGCACGTCCAGCAGCAGCGTGATCTGGCGGCCCGCGTTCAGCGTCAGGTCGTCGCGCAGGAAGTTCGTGTCGCCGAACTGCAGCGTGAACAGCGGCTTCTGCACGCCGTCGGCGCCCGGTTCATAGCGGATGAAGCGCGTGCCGTCGCGGGACAGCACCAGGCCGTCCTGCGTGGCCACGGTCTGCACGTAGGCGGCCGACCACGGCGCGCCATCGGAAATCACGTTCACGCCAAGCTGCACGTCCGCGCTGGCGGCAAACCCGTCCAGTTCGCGCGCGTTGGCCACGGTTTCTGTCATGTCGGGCAGTTCGGCCGACGCGTCCAGCGCCTCCGCCAGCGCCTCCACGGCGTTGACGAATTCCGAGAACTCCAGCGCGTTGAGCGGGCCGCTGCGGTTGGCCAGCTGCACCGCCACCTGCAGGTCTTCGTACTGGTGGCCGGCGGTCACCGGCTCCCAGGCGTTCGATTCCACGCGCAGGCCCTCGATGTGGACCTGCTTGGTGCCGGCGCGGCGCAGCCGGCCGGTCAGCGGCAGGATGCGGTCGCCCGACGCCTTGCGCTCCAGGTGCATCGGCACGATGCAGTCGATCAGCGGGTCGATCGTCGCCGGCGCGGGCTGGCCGTCCAGCGGGGCGGGCTCGACGTCCGGGCGAGGCTTCGCCTCGGCGGCTTTCGCGGGTTCAGCGGATTGGGGCGGAGGGGCCGGATGGACCGGCGCCAGTGCTTCGGCCTCCGCCTGGGCGTCGGCCGGCGCCGCGTGGGCGCCAGCGTGGGCAGCCGGGGCTGCGGCGACGGCCACTTCGTCGGTCACGATCTCGTCGGCATCGGCCGTGCTTGCCGCGGCGTGCGCGGCGGCCGAGGCCGTCGCCACGGCTGCGGCGTCGGCGTCCGTGTCATGGCGCAGGCCCTTGCCGGCCTCGCCCAGCGTCGGCTCGCGGCGCGAGACGTGCTCGGGCGGCGGGGCCTCGCGCAGCTTGGCTTCCGTTTCCGGCTGGATGGTCTTGCCCACCACCGGCTCGCGCATCGGCGGCAGGTCGTCCTCGGGCATCAGCGGCCGCACGCGGCGCGCCTTGTGGATCTGCCAGCGGTTATAGGCCACCAGCAACAGGAGCAATACAACACCCGCGATGATCAGTGCGTTCTGCAGTTCCATCTTAAGCGGCCTCCGCCATCGATACGGCTGCATCCATGTCCACCGCCACGATCCGCGAGACCCCCTGCTCCTGCATCGTCACGCCAATCAACTGGTGGGCCATCTCCATCGCAATCTTGTTGTGGGAAATAAAAACGAACTGTGTCTTGTCCGACATACGCGCCACCATGTTGGCGTAGCGCTCGGTGTTGGCGTCGTCCAGCGGGGCGTCCACCTCGTCCAGCAGGCAGAACGGCGCCGGGTTGAGCTGGAACATCGCAAACACCAGCGCGATGGCCGTCAGCGCCTTCTCGCCACCCGAGAGCAGGTGGATCGTCGAGTTCTTCTTGCCGGGCGGCTGGGCCATCACCTGCACGCCGGCGTCGAGGATTTCCTCGCCGGTCATGATCAGCCGCGCCTGTCCGCCGCCGAACAGCGACGGGAACAGCTCGCCGAAGTGGTGGTTGACCTGGTCGAACGTGCCTTGCAGCAGCGCGCGGGTTTCCTGGTCGATCTTGGCGATGGCGTCTTCCAGCGTGTTGATCGCGTCGGTCAGGTCGGCCGACTGGGCATCGAGGAACGTCTTGCGCTCGCGCGCGGCGGCCAGTTCGTCCAGCGCCGCCATGTTGACGGGGCCCAGCGCGTTGATCGCGTTGTTCAGGCGCGTCACCTCGCCCTGCAGGTACGACGGCTTCAGGTCGCCGGTCAGCTTCTGGGCCAGCGCGGCCTCGTCCACCTCGGCCGTGGCCAGTTGCTCGGTGAACTGCTCCTGGTTCAGGCGCGCGGCCTGCTCCTTGAGCTGGTATTCGGTGATGCGGTCGCGCAGCGGCTGCAGGCTGCGCTCGGCGGCCAGCCGCTGTTCGTCGAACTGGCGTAGCTGGGCCGACAGCGCGTCCAGCTCGATGCGCGCGGCGGCCAGCTTCTGTTCCTTCTCGGCGCGCACTTCCAGCGCTTCCTGCAGGCCGGTGTTGGCGGTCTGCTCGTTGATCGTTTCCAGCTCGGCGCGGGCGTTTTCCAGTGATTCGGCCACGCGCTCGCTCTGGTCGGCGGCCATCTGGATGTTGCGGCGCAGCTCGTCGATGCGGCCGGACAGGTTGCGCTCGGCGAACACGGCCTCCTGGGCGGCGCGTTCGAGGTCGCGCAACTGCTGGCGCGCGTTCGTGAGCCGGGTATCCAGCGCGTCGAAGGCCATCTGCTGGTCCTCGTGCGACGCCTGCAGCTCGGCCAGCTGCGTATCGTGCTGTTCGAAGCTCGCCTCGGATTCGGCGCGGATCGCGCGCTGTTCGTCGATCTGGGCGTCGATCTCGGCCAGTTCCTCGCGGATCTGGTTGCTGCGGGCCGAAAAGCGCTCCATGGCCTGCGACAGCTTGAGCACGTCCATCTGCAGCGCGTGCACGCGGCGCGTGGCCTGCTCGGCCCGGGCGCGGGCCTCGATCAGCGTGGTGCTGGCGTGCGTGTAGGCCGTCTCGGCGCGCACGGCCTGCGACTTGGCCTCGTCGGCCAGCAGCAGTTGCGCGCGCGACTGCTTCTGCAGGTTCTCGATTTCCTGCTCGCGGGCCAGCATGCCGGCCTGCTCGGAATCGGCGGCGTAGATCTGGATGCCGTTGCGGCCCACCAGATGGCCGTCGGCCACCACGAACTGGGCGCCTTCGGGCAGCGTGTGGCGGGCGGCCAGCGCCTGCGGCAGGTCGGTGGCCGTGTAGACATCGGCCAGCCATTCCTGCATCACGGCGCGGATGCCCGGCTCGGTGATCTGCACCAGCGACATCAGCGGCCGCAGCCCGGCCGGGGCCTCGACGGGCCGCGCGGCGGCCGGCGGCGTGTAGAACGCCAGCTTGGCGGGCGGGGCATCGGACAGGAAACCCTTGATCCCGTCCAGGTCGGACACTTCCAGCGCCGCGAGCTTCTCGCGCAGCACCGATTCCAGCGCGTTTTCCCAGCCCGGCTCAATATGGACTTTCTTCCACAGGCGCGGCAGCTCGGCCAGCCCGTGGCGCTCCAGCCACGGCTGGACCTTGCCGTCGGCCTGCACGCTTTCCTGCAACTGGCGCAGGGCCGCCAGGCGGGCGTCGAGCGAGGCGATGGCGGCGGCCTCGCTGGTCACGCGCTCCTGCGCGGCGCGGCGCTCAGCATCCAGGCGCGGCAGCGCTTCCTCGGCCTCGGTCAGCGCGGCCTGCGCTTCCTCCTGCATGGCTTCCTGCTCGGCCAGGTCCATCCGGAGTTCTTCCAGACGCACCTCGTCGGGCCGGTCCAGCCCCTGTTCCTCGCCCTTCAGGCGTTCCTTGCGCTGCTCAAGCTGCTGCAGCATCTGGTTGGCGTTGCGCTGGTGCGCCGCTTCGAGCTTCAGCGCCTGCTCGGCCTGCATGATGCCGCTGCGCTGGTCGTTGAGCTTCTGCTGGGCGTCGCGCCATTGCGCTTCCAGCGTCGGCAGTTCCTCGCTCTTCTGGGCCACGGTGTCCTGGGCTTCGAGCGTGCGGGCCTCGGCCAGCGCCAGGTCTTCCTCGGCCTGCGCGATGTCGTCGTTGGCCTGGTCGGCCTTGCCCTGCCACTGCTCGCGCTGGGCGGTCAGCGCGGCGATCTGCGCCTGCAGCCGGTTGCGCGATTCCACCACGTAGCGGATCTCGGCTTCGAGCTTGCTGACTTCGGCATTGGCTTCGTAGAGCGCGCCCTGGGCGGCGTGCATGCCGTCCGACGCCGCGTAGTGGGCCGCGCGCATCGTCTCCAGCTCGGCCTCGACGTGGCGCAACTGGGCGGTCTGGGCTTCCAGGTCGATCTGCGCCTGCTCGATGGCCCGGGCGTGCCGCTCCTGCTCGGCCTGCGCCTCGCGCTTGCGCAGCAGCCACAGCAGGTGCTGCTTTTCCTCGCCTTCGGACTGCAACTGGCGGAAGCGCTGCGCCACCTCGGCCTGGCCTTCCAGCTTTTCCAGGTTGTTGCCCAGTTCGCGCAGGATGTCTTCCACGCGGGTCAGGTTCTCGCGGGTGTCCGACAGCCGGTTCTCGGTCTCGCGGCGGCGTTCCTTGTACTTCGACACGCCGGCCGCTTCTTCCAGGAAGATCCGCATGTCGTCAGGCTTGGCCTCGATGATCCGCGAGATCATGCCCTGCCCGATGATCGCGTAGGCGCGCGGGCCCAGGCCGGTGCCCAGGAAGATGTCCTGGATGTCCTTGCGGCGCACCGGCTGGTTGTTGATGTAGTAGGACGAGGTGCCATCGCGCGTCAGCACGCGCTTGACCGCCACTTCGGCGTACTGGCTCCATTGCCCGGCGGCGCGGCCTTCGGCGTTGTCGAAGACCAGTTCCACGCTGGCCCGGCCGGCCTGCTTGCGCGCCGTGGAGCCGTTGAAGATCACGTCCTGCATGGATTCGCCGCGCAGCTCCGACGCACGTGACTCACCCAGCACCCAGCGCACCGCGTCGATGATGTTGGACTTGCCGCAGCCGTTGGGACCTACGATGCCGACCAGTTGGCCCGGCACTTGAAAATTGGTGGGATCGACGAAGGACTTGAAGCCCGCCAGCTTGATCGAGGACAGTCGCACGGTTGTCGTGTGGTTTGGGCGATACGAATTGGGAAATGCCGGGCCCATGCCGGAGAACACGGCATGGCGTGACGCCTGCGCCGCAAAATGCCCCCGGGGCCCGATAGATTGGCGCTAATCATACCATCGCCAATCCATGGGTCGGCCGCTTTATCGCCCGCGACGCCCGCCGCTCCGCGACGTTCCGCTCAAACCGAAAAGCCATAACTTTCCGAGGGTTGCGCGCGATTCTGCAAGCGTTTTCCACACCGGCTCGTTGTTTCATGAAAACGTCACACCGCCCGGCCGGACTGAAACTAATCAGGGTTAGTGCTAGTCTTTGCAATGGTTGGCGTGACGCCGGAGACCCCTCTGGCAAGCGCTGTCCCCGCCGCACCGCCGCAGGAGGATCGAGCATGACTGCAACACCGCCGGCCCAGGCGCCGGCCGACCTGCCCTGGTCGATTGCCGACATCGACTACGCTGCCATCGACGTCGCACGCGTCCGCGACAACCGCACCCTGTTCTACCTGCTCGTCGGGGCCTCGTTCGTCGAGAGCGGGTCCGACACCTACGCCGGCAACCTGGCCAGCTACTACGCCGCCGTGCCCGAGGCCGCCGAATGGCTGTCGCGCCACTGGGAGGCCGAGGAACTGCAGCACGGCCTGGCCCTGCGCCGCTACGTCGAGCACGTCTGGCCCGATTTCGACTGGGAACTGGGCTATCGCCGGTTCTTCGAGGAGTACAGCGCCACCTGTTCGATCGACAACTTCGAGCCGACCCTGGCGCTGGAAATGGCGGCCCGCTGCGTGGTGGAGACCGGCACGGCGTCCTACTACCGGGCGCTGGAGCAGGCCAGCGACGAGCCGGTGCTGCGCGACCTCTCCCGGCGCATCGCCAGCGACGAGGTGCGCCACTACAAGCATTTCTTCCGCTATTTCAACGAGTTGAGCGACCGCGAGCGGCTTGGGCGCGGCAAGGTGCTGTCGGCGCTGGCGCGCCGGCTGCTCGAAATCAAGAACGAGGATACCGAGATCGCGCTGCGCAACGTGCTGCGCGTGGAACAGGGCCGCGAGGACGTGCCCGAGCGCGAAGTCCGGGCGCTGAACTCGCGCTGCAGCGCAGTGGTGCGGCGCCATCTGCCGATCGAGATGACGGTCAAGATGCTGTTGCGGCCCCTGCACCTGCACGCGCGGCTGGAGAGCCTGGTCAGGCGGCCGATCGTCGCCATGGTGTCCCGCGTGATGCTGTACTGAGGCCTTGCCACAGGCCCGCGGCGCCGGCGCCGCACGGCCGGCACGGCGCCTGTGGCGGCGCGCGGCATTCCTTTATAATGCTGCGTTTCAACCGCCGCCCCGCCTGCCACCGTGAATCCGCGCCTCGACCTGCTCCAGACCTATCCTTTCGAGAAACTGCGCGGGCTGGTGGCCGATGTGAAACCGGCCGACAAGCCGGCCATCAGCTTCGGCATCGGCGAACCCAAGCATCCCACGCCGCAGTTCATCAAGGACGCGATGACCGCGTCGCTGTCCGGGCTGGCCGTCTACCCGGCCACGGCTGGCACCAGCGAACTGCGCGAGACCATCGCCGGCTGGCTGGAGCGCCGCTACGGGCTGCCGAAGGTCGATGCCGCCACCGAGGTGCTGCCGGTCAGCGGATCCCGCGAGGCGCTGTTCGCGTTCGCGCAGACCGTCATCGACGCCAGCCAGCCCGACCCGCTGGTGCTGTGCCCGAACCCGTTCTACCAGATCTACGAAGGCGCGGCCCTGCTGGCCGGCGCCCGGCCGGTCTTTGCCAACAGCGACCCGGCCCGCAACTTCGCGCCCGCGTTCGACCAGATCGGCGCCGACGTCTGGCCCCGCGTGCAGCTGCTCTACGTCTGCTCGCCGGGCAACCCCACGGGTGCCGTGCTGTCGCTGGACGACTGGAAGCAGTTGTTCGACCTGTCCGACCGCTACGGCTTCGTGATCGCGTCGGACGAGTGCTATTCCGAGATCTATTTCGACGAGGCCACGCCGCCGTTGGGCGCGCTGGAAGCCGCCCACAAGCTGGGCCGGGGCTTCGAGCGGCTGGTGATGTTCTCCAGCCTGTCCAAGCGGTCCAACGTGCCGGGCCTGCGCTCGGGCTTCGTGGCCGGCGACGCGGCCATCCTGCGCAAGTTCCTGCTGTACCGCACCTACCACGGCGCGGCGCTGAACCCGGCCGTGCAGGCCGCCAGCGTGGCCGCGTGGCGCGACGAGTCGCACGTGCGCGACAACCGAGCCGCCTACGTGCGCAAGTTTGCCGAGGTCACGCCGCTGCTGGCCGAGGTGCTGGACGTGGCCCTGCCCGACGCGGCGTTCTACCTCTGGGCCGACGTCTCGCGCACGGGCCTGACCGATACCGAATTCGCGGTGCGCCTGCTGGCCGAACAGAACGTGGCCGTGCTGCCCGGCAGCTACCTGGCGCGCGATGCCCACGGCGTGAACCCCGGCCGCAACCGCGTGCGCATGGCCCTGGTGGCCACGCCCGACGAATGCCTGGAGGGCGCGCGCCGGATCGTCGAGTTCTGCAAGTCGCTGGGCTGACGCGGCGCGCACGCTTTTTCCTGCTTCACCGATCGAATGCCCTGGCGCCGGGGCGCAAAGCTTCCGGCGCCTTCCCCTGAACACAATCACTACCGAGAACACCATCATGACGCAAGCTCTGCAAGCCCTGATCGACCAGGCCTGGGAAGACCGCACCAGCCTGAGCCCGAAGTCCGCGCCGAACGATATCCGCGAAGCCGTGGCCAACGTGATTTCGCAGCTCGACAACGGCTCGCTGCGCGTGGCCGAGAAGCAAGGCAAGGAATGGATCGTCAACCAGTGGGTCAAGAAGGCCGTGCTGCTGTCGTTCCGCCTGGAAGACAACGCGCCGATGAGCGCCGGCGGCTTTGCCCAGTTCTACGACAAGGTGCCCACCAAGTTCGCCAACTGGAGCCAGGAAGACTTTGCCCGCGCCGGCTTCCGCGTGGTGCCGCCGGCCGTGGCCCGCCGTGGCTCGTACATTGCCAAGAACGCCGTGCTGATGCCGTCGTACACGAACATCGGCGCCTACGTGGACGAAGGCACGATGGTCGACACCTGGGCCACCGTGGGCTCGTGCGCGCAGATCGGCAAGAACGTTCACCTGTCGGGCGGCGTGGGCATCGGCGGCGTGCTGGAGCCGCTGCAGGCCAACCCGGTCATCATCGAGGACAACTGCTTCATCGGCGCCCGTTCGGAAGTGGTGGAAGGCGTGATCGTGGAAGAGAACTCGGTCATCTCGATGGGCGTGTACCTGGGCCAGTCGACCAAGATCTACGACCGCGAGACCGGCGAGATCCACTACGGCCGCGTGCCGGCCGGGTCGGTCGTGGTGGCCGGCAACCTGCCGTCGAAGGACGGCAAGTACAGCCTGTACTGCGCCGTGATCGTCAAGAAGGTGGACGCCCAGACCCGCGCCAAGACCAGCCTGAACGACCTGCTGCGCGACTGATCCGTCGCGCCTGCCGCCGGGCCCGCCCCGGCGGCCGGACACCCCGCCGATGCCATCCCTCCGCAAGCGACTCATGGCCCTCGACCCCGCTACCGTCAGTACCGTGCTCTCCCTGCTGCCCACCATCCTCGAACAGGCCAACAAGACCATCGAGAAGCTCAAGAAAGGCAAGCGCAAGGACGATGCCGCGCCCGCCGACAGCGCCGAGCCGCGCGACCCGGCCGCGCGCATCGCGGAACTGGAGGCCGCGGCCGTGCAGCAGGCCGAGGCGGTCAAGATGCTGGCCGAGCAGCACGCCATCACCATCGAGGCGCTGCGCAAGGAGGCCGGCCGGCTGGACCGCCGGCTGCGCCTGATGACCGCCGTGGCCATGGCCGGCGTGGCATTCGGCCTGGGCGGGCTGGTCATCGCGATCAACCTGCTGTTCCGCTGACCGCGCCAGCCCATCCCGCGGCTTTCCCGCTACCCCTATTCCGCACCCGGCACCATGACCGTCCTGCTCTACGGCATTCCCAACTGCGACACCGTCAAGAAAGCCCGCACGTGGCTGGACACGAACGGCGTCGCCTACACGTTCCACGATTTCAAGAAACAGGGCGTCGACGCCGCCATGCTCAACGCCTGGCTCAAGCACGTGCCGCTGGCTGTGCTGCTGAACAAGAAAGGCACCACCTACCGCGCGCTGTCCGATGCGGACAAGGCCCGCGCGGAGAGCGAAGCTGGCGCCGTGGCCCTGATGCAGGCCAGCCCGTCGCTGATCAAGCGCCCGGTCCTCGACCGCGATGGCCAGGTCAGCGTCGGTTTTTCCGCCGACACCTACGCCTCGCTGTTCTGACGTTTTCCGCTCCACCTGCCCCATGAATCCGACCCTTGCCCTGACCGAAGACCTGATGCGCCGCCGCTCGGTCACCCCTGCCGACGAAGGCTGCCAGGCCGTGCTCGAAGCACGCCTGCGCGCGCTTGGCTTTACCTGCGAGAACATCGTCAGCGGCCCTGACACCTTCCGCGTGACCAACCTCTGGGCGGTGCGGCGTGGCACGCAGGGCACGGCGGGCAAGCTGCTGGCCTTTGCCGGCCATACCGACGTGGTGCCCACCGGCCCGCTGGAGCAGTGGTCGTCGGACCCGTTCGAGCCCACCCACCGCGACGGCAAGCTCTACGGGCGCGGCGCGGCCGACATGAAGACGTCGATCGCCGGCTTCGTGGTGGCCTGCGAGGAATTCGTCGCCGCCCATCCGGACCACGCCGGCTCCATCGCGTTCCTGATCACGAGCGACGAGGAAGGCCCGGCGCACGACGGCACGGTCAAGGTCGTGGAGGCCCTGGCCGCGCGCGGCGAGCGGCTGGACTACTGCGTGGTCGGCGAGCCGACCTCGGTCGACACGCTGGGCGACATGGTCAAGAACGGCCGCCGCGGGTCGCTGTCGGGCAAGCTGACGGTCAGGGGCGTGCAGGGCCATATCGCCTACCCGCACCTGGCGCGCAACCCGATCCACCTGGTCGCGCCGGCGCTGACCGCGCTAGTGGCCCAGACGTGGGACGCCGGCAACGAATACTTCCCGCCGACAACGTGGCAGATGTCGAATATCCACGCCGGCACCGGCGCCACGAACGTGATTCCGGGCCATGTGACGATCGACTTCAACTTCCGCTTCTCGACGGCCAGCACGCCGGACGGCCTGAAGCAGCGCGTGCACGCGATCCTGGACCAGCACGGGCTCGACTACACGCTGGACTGGACGCTCGGCGGCGAGCCGTTCCTGACGCCGCGCGGCGAGTTGTCGGACGCGCTGTCGGCCGCCATCGCCGCCGAGACGGGCGTGACCACCGAGCTGTCGACCACCGGCGGCACGTCCGACGGCCGCTTCATCGCCCGGATCTGCCCGCAGGTCATCGAATTCGGCCCGCCGAACGCCAGCATCCACAAGATCGACGAACACGTGGAAGTGCGCTTCATCGAGCCGCTCAAGAATGTCTACCGTGGCGTGCTCGAACGCCTGATCGCCTGATTTCCGGGGTCCGCACATGGCCAATACCTCCCCTCTCCAGACCGTCCGCGACCTGCTGCGCCTGGCCGTCTCCCGCTTCACGGCCGCCCGGCTGTCGTTCGGGCACGGCAGCGCCAACGCCTACGACGAAGCCGCCTACCTGGTGCTGCACACGCTGAACCTGCCGCTGGACACGCTGGACCCGTTCCTGGACGCCCGCCTGCTGCCCGAGGAAGTGGACGCGGTGCTCAAGGTCATCGACCGCCGCGTGACCGAGCGCGTGCCCGCCGCGTACATCACGCACGAGGCGTTCATGCACGGCCTGCGCTTCTACGTGGATTCGCGCGTGATCGTGCCGCGCAGCTTCATCGGCGAACTGCTGCAGGACGGCCTGGAGCCGTGGCTGGGCGATACGGCGCAGATCGGCCCGGTGCTGGAGCTTTGCACCGGCTCGGGCTGCCTGCCGATCATCGCGGCCCACGTCTGGCCCGCCGCCCGCATCGACGCGGTAGACATCTCGCCCGACGCGCTGGCCGTGGCCCGCCGCAACGTGGCCGACTACAAGATGGAAGACCGCATCGCGCTGTACGAGGGCGACCTCTACGCGCCGCTGCCGTCGGGGGCCACCTACGACGTGATCCTGACCAACCCGCCCTACGTCAACGAACAGTCGATGCGCGAACTGCCGGCCGAGTACCTGGCCGAGCCGCGCCTGGCGCTGGCCGGCGGCGACGACGGCATGGACATCGTGCGCCGGATCGTCGCGGGCGCCCGCAAGCGCCTGAACCCGGGCGGCGTGCTGGTCGTCGAAATCGGCAACGAACGCGCCAACGTGGAAGCGGCGTTCCCGGACCTGGACATCGTCTGGCTGTCGGTCAGCGCCGGCGACGACCAGGTGTTCCTGGTGACTTATGATGCACTGCCGGGCTGACCAGTAAAAAACGCGCCGGACCTCCGGCGCGTTTTGTCTTGCCCATCCACCGGGGGATCAGCTTCCTCCCGGCCCCACCGAGTAGATCGTCCCGTTGGACGATACCTGGTAGTAGTCGGCGCCGACGCCGACCCAGTGGTGGCCCTTGCGCGGGGCCGGCAGGTTGTAGTCCTTGTACTTGTCGATCACGTACTGGCGGTCACGGAATTCGGCGGGCAGCTTGTCCCCCTTGCTCCACTTCTTGGGCGCGTACGGCGACTGGGCGCCCATCGGCTGCGAGCCCATGGAAGGGCTGGACGACATTGCGCCCGACGGGCGGCTGCCTGGCTGGGACATGCCCTGCCCCTGCCCCTGCATGCCCTGACCCTGCCCCTGCATGCCCTGGCCTTGGGACATGCCCTGCCCCTGCGACATGCCTTGCCCCTGCGACATCCCGCTCGGCTGGCGGCCGCCCGTGGCGGGTGGCATCGGCGTGGCGGTAGGCGGCATGGCGCCAGCCTGGCCGGGAGAGGGCATCGGCCGGGGACCGGCGGGTTGCGTCTGACCGGGCACCTGTTGCTGTTGCTGGGCCTGTGCGAACGGCACGGCGAGCATGCCGGCGGCGACCAGGACGGCGGGTATTAACGTCTTCGTTTTCATCGTGATCTCCTCACAGATGGAACACGTCAGACTGCCCGCGAACCGGACAGTCCCAACCAAGCTTAGTAGCAAATGCGGGGCCCGCATAAGCACGCCAGCCGCCGCACGCGCGTTTCATCGAAAATTCCTCAACGTTTTCAACGACATAGCGAACGCCGCCCGGTAGCGGCCGGCATGGACAATCCTGCCGCCGAATGGCCCGGCCGGTAGTTTTGGGCGGCACGGCCTGCGTAAATTGAAGTGACGGCCATGCTGCGGCGCGCCACAACTTTTCCTTGAAGGGGGGACCGAAGTCGCCTAGAAATTGGTCTGACCGCTTGACCATTTGTCCGCTGCTCTGCCGGGAATCCCCATGCCGCTTCAGCAGATCGAACCGCGTCGCCTTTACCGCCAGATTGCCGACCAGTTGCGCCGGCTGATCGAGTCGGGCGAGTTTCCCGTCGGTTCGCGGCTGCCGCCCGAGCGCGATCTGGCGGTGCAGCTTGGCGTGTCGCGCCCGTCGGTGCGCGAGGCGCTGATCGCGCTGGAAGTGGAAGGACTGGTCGAGGTGCGGATGGGATCGGGCATCTATGCCTGCGCCGCCGACGCGGGCCGGCCGGCCGGCGTGGTGGCCGCCCCGCCGCTGGACGTGATTCGCGCCCGGCAGATCATCGAGGGCGAACTGGCGGCCGGCGCCGCGCGCCACTGCACCCCGCCGCTGCTGGACGCGCTGGCCGAATCGGTCGCGCTGATGGAGGAAGAAGCCGGCGGCGGCAACATTCCCGTGCGCGGCGACCGGATGTTCCACCTGCGCATTGCCGAGGTAGCCGAGAACGCCGTGCTGCTGCGGCTGGTGGCCGAGCTGTTCGACGAGCGCCACAACCCGCTGTTCGCGCAGTTCGGCAACCACTTCGAGAACGCGGAGAGCTGGGCCGCCGCCATTGCCGAGCACCGCGCCGTGATCGACGCCATCGCGCTGGGCGCCCCCGACCAGGCCCGCAGCGCGATGTGCGAGCACCTGGAGCGGTCGCACAGCCGCTTCTACGCGGCGTGGCCGGGCCACGCCAAGGACGCGAGACTGTCGACGGAGGAGTCGTGATGTCCCTGACCTGCCATATCCACGCCAGCGAGGACCTGCGCTTCTCCGACGTCGAACCGGCCGCGCCGGGCCCGCACGAGGTGCTGGTGCGGCTGGGCGCCGCCGGCATCTGCGGGTCGGACCTGCACTACTACTTCCACGGCAAGGTCGGCGCGTTCGTGATCCGCGAGTCGCTGACGCCGGGCCACGAGGCGTCCGGCATCGTCGAGGCCGTGGGCAGCGCCGTCACGCGCCTGGCGCCGGGCATGAAGGTGGCGATCAACCCGTCGCACGCGTGCGGCCAGTGCGACTACTGCCGCGCCGGCCGCGACAACCTATGCCGCCAGATGCGATTCCTGGGCAGCGCCAGCGTGTATCCGCACGTGCAGGGCATGTTCCGGCAGCACTTTCTGATGCACGAGGCGCAACTGACGCCGGTGACCGCCGATATCTCGCTGGGCGAGCTCGCGTTTGCCGAGCCGCTGTCGGTGGCGCTGCACGGCGTGCACCGCGCGGGCGACCTGCTGGGCAAGACCGTGCTGGTCACGGGCGGCGGCACCATCGGCAGCCTGGCCGTGATGGCGGCCCGGCTGGCCGGCGCGGCAAAGATCGTCGTCTGCGACATCGCGCGGCGGCCGCTGGACGTGGCGCTGTCCGTGGGTGCCGACGAGGCGATCCTGACAACCGAGGCGCCAGCCAGCGCGTGGCAGGACATTGCCGATGTCAGCCTGGAAGCGGCCGGCAGCCCGGCGGCGCTGGACACCTGCCTGGCCGCCACGCGGCGCGGCGGGCGCATCGTCCAGGTCGGCACGCTGCCGGCCGAGGGGCTGCACTTCCCCGCCAACAACATCATGGCGCGCGAACTCGACTACGTGGGCGCGTTCCGCTTCGGCCGCGAGTTCGACTGGGCCGTGCAATACCTGACCAGCCGGCGGCTCGACGTGCGCCCGCTGCTGTCCGCGCAGCTACCGCTGGCGCAGGCGGCAGAGGCGTTCCGGCTGGCCGCGGACAAGTCGCGCAGTACCAAGGTTCAGTTGACCGGGTGACGTTCCGCCCCCTCGCCGCCGACCGGCCATCCGATAAAGGCCGGCGGTATCTTCACGGATAGGAGACATTCATGATGCATCGCCGCCGTCTGTTGTCGTCCATGCTCGGTGCCGGCCTGCTGCTGGCCGCCGCCCTGACCACCCCCGCCCAGGCCCAGCAGGCCGCGCCGACCAAGCTCAAGTGGGCCCACGTCTACGAGACGTCCGAGCCATTCCACAAGTGGTCCGTGTGGGCAGCCGAAGAGATCAGGAAGCGCAGCAACGGCAAGTACCAGATCGACGTCTTCCCGGCGTCGCAGCTTGGCAAGGAGAACGACATCAACCAGGGCCTGGCGATGGGCACCGTGGACATGATCATCTCGGGCTCCAGCTTCGCGGCCAAGTCGTTCCCGCGCATCGGCGTGACCTACTACCCGTACATCTTCCGCAATCCCGACCACCTGCTGGCCTACACCCGGAGCGACATCTACAAGGAACTGACGGCCGGCTACGAGCAGAAGACGGGCAACCACATCGTGGCCACCACGTACTACGGCACGCGGCAGTCCACGTCGAACAAGCCGTTCTCGCACTGCGCCGAGATGAAGGGCCTGAAGATGCGCGTGCCCGACGTGCCGGCCTACCTGGCCATGCCGCGCGCGTGCGGCGTGAACACATCGCCCATCGCGTTCGCCGAGGTCTACCTGGCGCTGCAGAACGGCACCGTCGAGGCGCAGGAAAACCCGCTGACGACGATCGAGGCGAAGAAGTTCTACGAGGTGCAGAAGTACATCGTGCTGACGGGCCATATCGTCGACCACCTGAACACGATCATCTCCGGCGCGCTCTGGAAGAAGCTGTCCGAGCCCGAGCGCAAGATGTTTGCCGAGGTGGCGCAGGAAGCCGCCGCCAAGGCCACGGCCGACGTGGTGGCGCGCGAGAAGGAGCTGGTGGCCGTGTTCAAGCAGAAAGGCATCACGGTGACCGAGGTCAGCATCCCGGAATACCGCGACGCGGTGCTCAAGAACGTCAGCGTGGAATCCCAGGGCTACCGCAAAGCCGACTGGGAGAAGATCCAGGCGGTGAAGTAGCGCGCTATCCGGCTCCCGCCCTGGCGGGAGAGGGCTGGGGGTGAGGGCCGGTGGTTCCACGTCGGACCCGTCGCAACTTGCACCTCGACGCCCTCTCCCCCGGCCCCTCTCCCGCGCGCGGGAGAGGGGAGAAAACACTCCCGCACAGTCCCACCAACGGAACGGAGACATCCAATGGAAATGCGTTCCCAGGCCCTGCCGCCGGACCGGGATGCCCCGAGTCCGCCCGCGGGCGCCCCGCACATGACCTCGGTCGAGGAAATCGTCCAGAGCTTCGAGGAGGCCGACGCGCAGCCGGTGGACCTGTCCGGCTACGCCACTGAGGACTGGTTCACGGTGGGCCTGTTCTGGGTCATGACGATCCTGGTCTTCCTGCAGTTCTTCACGCGCTACGTGATGAACGACTCGCTGGCGTGGACGGAGGAGCTGGCCACTTACTGCCTGATCGGCGTGGTCTTCATCGGCGCGTCGATGTGCGTGCGCAAGAGCCGCCACATCCAGGTGGACCTGATCTACCGCTACCTGCCGCACGGCCCGGCGCGCGTGCTGTCGACGCTGGTCGACGTGCTGCGCACCGCGTTCCTGGGCTACGCGTGCTGGCTGGTCTGGAAGTTCATCGGCATCGTCGGCGACGAGCCCATGACCACCATCGAATGGAACAAGGGCCACGTGTACTGGATTGCGCTGGCGGGTTTCGTGCTGATGTTCGGGCGGTCGCTGCAGGTGACCGTGCAGAACTGGCGGCGCGGCTATTCGATCCTGGAGCGCCCGGCGGCGTTCGAGGCGCCGGACAACTGAGGAGCGCCGCATGTGGATCCTGATTGCATCGTTCCTGCTGCTGATGCTGGTGGGCATGCCCGTGGCCGTGTCGATGGCGCTGGCGTCGCTGTTCTACATCTGGGCCAGCGGCACCGTGCCCGACGTGATCCTGGCGCAGCGGATGATCGCCGGCGTCGAGAGCTTTCCGCTGCTGGCCGTGCCGTTCTTCATCCTGGCCGGCAACCTGATGAACGTGGCCGGCATCACCGGCCGCATCTACAACTTCGCCGTGGCGCTGGTGGGCTGGATGCGCGGCGGGCTGGGCCACGTCAACATCATCGGCTCGGTGATCTTCTCGGGCATGAGCGGCACGGCCATTGCCGACGCGGCCGGGCTGGGCACCATCGAGATCAAGGCGATGAAGGACCACGGCTACGAGACCGAGTTCGCCGTGGGCGTGACCGCCGCGTCGGCCACGCTGGGGCCCATCATCCCGCCGTCGCTGCCGTTCGTGATCTACGGGATGATGGCCAACGTGTCGATCGGCTCGCTGTTCCTGGCCGGCATCGTGCCGGGGCTGGTGCTGACGCTGTTCATGATGGCCACCGTGGCGTGGATCGCGCACCGGCGCGGCTGGGGCGGCGACACCGCATTCTCGTGGAAGCTGCTGGGCGCGGCCACCGTGGAGATCGTGGTGGTGCTGGCGTTCCCGATGGCGATCTGGCTGGCCGTGTCGGCCGGCATGTCGACCAACATGGCCGCGATGATCGCGCTGGTGGTGCTGCTGGCGCTGGACTGGTACTTCGACTTCTCGGCCGTGATGGCGCTGATGGCGCCCGTGATCCTGATCGGCGGCATGACGCTGGGCTGGTTCACGCCCACCGAGGCCGCCGTGGCCGCCGTGATCTGGGCGCTGTTCCTGGGCCTGGTGCGCTACCGGTCGATGACGCTGCGGGCGCTGGCCAAGGCCACGCTCGACACGATCGAGACCACCGCGTCGGTGCTGTTCATCGTCACGGCGGCGTCGATCTTCGCCTGGCTGCTGACCACCAGCCAGGCCGCCCAGGCGCTGGCCGACGCCATCCTGTCCTTCACCCAGAACAAGTGGGTGTTCCTGCTGCTGGCCAACGTGCTGATCCTGATCGTCGGCTGCTTCATCGACACCACGGCCGCCATCACGATCCTGGTGCCGATCCTGCTGCCCATCGTGCTCAAGCTTGGCGTCGACCCCATCCACTTCGGCCTGATCATGACGCTGAACCTGATGATCGGCCTGCTGCACCCGCCGCTGGGCATGGTGCTGTTCGTGCTGGCGCGCGTGGCCAGGCTGTCGGTGGAGCGCACCACGGTGGCCATCCTGCCGTGGCTGGCGCCGCTGTTCCTGACACTGATCGCCATCACCTACGTGCCGCAGATCGTGATGTGGCTGCCCAACCTCGTCGGCGGCAAGTGACGGCACGCGCCGCCCCCGCCTTTGTTCGTTTGTCCGATAACGACCCGCACCCAAGGAGCCATCCATGTCGCAACGACTCGCCGGCAAGATCGCGCTGGTCACCGCCGCCGGCCAGGGCATCGGCCGCGCCACGGCCGAGGCGTTCCTGCGCGAAGGCGCGCAGGTGCACGCCGCCGACATCAACCCCGAGACGCTGGCGGCGCTGGCCGCGCTGCCGGGCTGCCAGGCCCGCCGGCTGGACGTGACCGATGGCGGCGCCGTCGAGGCCGCCGCGCGCGAGATCGGCCGCATCGACGTGCTGTTCAACGGCGCCGGCTTTGTCCATCACGGCTCGATCCTGGACTGCGACGACGCCGCCTTCGACTTCTCGATGAACCTGAACGTGCGCGCGATGTACCGGATGATGCGGGCGTTCCTGCCGGCGATGCTCGACGCGGGCGGCGGGTCGATCATCAACATGGCGTCGGTGGCCAGCAGCATCAAGGGCGCGCCGAACCGGTTCGTCTACGGTGCGTCCAAGGCGGCCGTGATCGGCATGACCAAGGCCGTGGCGGCCGATTTCATCACGCGCGGCATCCGCTGCAACGCCATCTGCCCCGGCACCGTGGAATCGCCGTCGCTGCGCCAGCGCATCAGCCAGCAGGCCGCCGCCGCCGGCAAGACGCTGGCCCAGGTAGAGGCCGACTTCATCGCGCGCCAGCCGATGGGCCGCATCGGCACCGCCGCCGAGGTCGCCGCGCTGGCCGTCTACCTGGCGTCCGACGAATCGGCGTTCACCACCGGCACCGCGCAGGTCATCGACGGCGGCTGGTCCAACTGACCCCGACGGAGCGCCGCATGTCCGCACCGGCAGTCATCCGCATCCATCCCGCCGACGACATCGTTATTGCATGCCGCCAGCTGCTGCCCGGCACGGTGCTGCGCGACGAAGGCGTGACCGTGGCGAGCCTCGTCCCCCCGGGCCACAAGGTGGCCGTGCGCGCCATTGCCGAGGGCGCGCCCGTGCGGCGCTACAACCAGGTGATCGGCTTTGCGCGGCAGGCCATCGCGCCGGGCCAGCACGTGCACACCCACAACCTGGCGATGGGCGATGTCTCGCGCGACCCGGCGTCCGGCAGCGACGTGCGCGACACCCCGCTGGCCACCGAGGCGCTGACCTTCGACGGCATCGTGCGGGCCGACGGCCGCGTGGCCACGCGCAACTACATCGGCATCCTGACGTCGGTGAACTGCTCGGCCACCGTGGCGCGCGCCATCGCCGACCATTTCCGGCGCGACATCCACCCCGAGGCGCTGGCGCCCTACCCCAACGTCGATGGCGTGGTGGCGCTGACCCACGGCGCCGGCTGCGCCACCGACAGCGAGGGCGAGAACCTGCGCGTGCTGCGCCGCACGCTGGCCGGCTACGCACGCCATCCGAACTTTGCGGCGGTGCTGGTGGTGGGCCTGGGCTGCGAGACGAACCAGATCGACGGGCTGCTGGCCGAGCCCGGCCTGGCGGCGCTGGCCAACGGCGCGCGGCTGCACAGCTTCAACATCCAGGACACGGGCGGCACCGCGCGCACCGTGGCGCGTGGCGTGGACGTGGTGCGCGGGCTGCTGGCCGATGCCAACCGCGTGGCGCGCCAGCCGGTGCCGGCCAGCCACATCGTCGTGGGGCTGCAGTGCGGCGGGTCGGATGGCTACTCGGGCATCACGGCCAACCCGGCGCTGGGCGCCGCCGTCGACCTGCTGGTGGCGCAGGGCGGCACCGCCATCCTGTCCGAGACGCCCGAGATCTACGGCGCCGAGCACCTGCTGACACGGCGCGCCGTGTCGCCGGCCGTGGCCGAGCGCCTGCTGGCCCGCATCCGCTGGTGGGAAGCCTATACGGCCCGCCACGCGGGCAACATGGACAACAACCCGTCGGCCGGCAACAAGGCCGGCGGGCTGACCACGATCCTGGAAAAGTCGCTCGGCGCCGTGACCAAGAGCGGCACCACCAACCTCGTGGAGGTCTACGAATTCGCGCAGCCCGTGCAGGCGCGCGGACTGGTCTTCATGGACACGCCCGGCTACGACCCGGTCTCGGCCACGGGCCAGGTGGCCGGCGGCGCCAACCTGATCTGCTTCACGACCGGGCGCGGGTCCGCCTACGGCTGCGCGCCGGCGCCGTCGCTGAAGCTGTCGACCAATACCGCGCTGTGGCAGCGGCAGGCCGAAGACATCGACATCAACTGCGGCGACATCCTGGACGGCGACGCGACGATTGCCGACAAGGGCGCCGCCATTTTCCGGCTGATGCTGGACACCGCGTCGGGCCGCCAGACGCGCAGCGAGCAGCACGGCTACGGGCAGAACGAGTTCGTGCCGTGGGCGCTGGGCGCCGTGATGTGACAACCCGCTGGACTTCCGGAGACCCTGCATGAAGATCACCAACGCGCGCGTCATCGTCTGCTGCCCGGGGCGCAACTTTGTCACGCTCAAGATCGAGACCGACGAAGGGCTGACCGGCATCGGCGACGCCACGCTCAACGGCCGCGAACTGGCCGTCGTCAGCTACCTGGAGGACCACGTCATCCCGTGCCTGATCGGCCGCGACCCGCACCAGACCGAGGACATCTGGCAGTACCTGTACCGCGGTGCCTACTGGCGGCGCGGCCCGGTGACGATGAGCGCCATCGCCGCCGTGGACACCGCGCTCTGGGACATCAAGGCCAAGGCCGCCAACCTGCCGCTGTACCAGTTGCTGGGCGGCAAGAGCCGCACCGGCGTGATGGTCTACGGCCATGCCAACGGCAGCGACATCGGCCACACGGTGGAAGAAGTGCTGCGCTACAAGGAGATGGGCTACAAGGCCATCCGTGCGCAGTCGGGCGTGCCGGGGCTCAACAAGGTCTATGGCGTGTCCGGCGACCGGCTGTTCTACGAGCCGGCCGACGCGAGCCTGCCGTCCGAGCACGACTGGAGCACCGAGCGCTACCTCGATCACACGCCGAAGCTGTTCGACAAGGTGCGCGACGCCGTGGGCCCGGACATCCACCTGCTGCACGACGTCCACCACCGGCTGACGCCGATCGAGGCGGGCCGGCTGGGCAAGTCGCTGGAGCCGTTCCGGCTGTTCTGGATCGAGGACGCCACGCCGGCCGAGGACCAGCGCGCGTTCCGGCTGATCCGCCAGCACACGGTCACGCCGCTGGCCGTGGGCGAGGTCTTCAACAGCATCTGGGACTGCCGCACGCTGATCGAGGAACAGTTGATCGACTATATTCGTGCGACGGTGGTGCACGCCGGCGGCATCACCCATTTGCGCCGGATTGCCGACTTTGCGGCGATGTACCAGGTGCGCACCGGCTGCCACGGCGCCACGGACCTGTCGCCGGCCTGCATGGGCGCGGCGCTGCACTTCGACATCTGGGTGCCCAACTTCGGCATCCAGGAGTACATGCGCCACACCGAGGAGACCGACGCCGTGTTCCCGCACGCGTACACGTTCGCGGACGGCATGATGTACCCCGGCGATGCGCCGGGCCATGGCGTCGACATCGACGAGGCGCTGGCGGCCCGCTACCCGTACCAGCGCGCCTACCTGCCCGTGAACCGGCTGGCCCACGACGGCACGCTGTGGCACTGGTAGCGCGGGGCACCGGCGCAGGCGGACAGGCGGACAAACGGGCAGGCCGACAAACAACGGAGACCGTGATGAGCGATATCGAACAGTTGCCCCGCCTGCACCCGGGCCGGCTCGCGGCCCTGCCGGCCGCCGTGCGCCGCCCCGGCTATCCGCGTGACCGGCTGCGCGCCGGCATCGTCCACCTGGGCATCGGCGCGTTCCATCGCGGCCACCAGGCCGAGATCACCGAGGCAGCCATCGAGGCGGCCGGCGAGGACGGTCTGCGCTGGGGCATCGTGGGCGTGTCGCTGCGCCGGCCCGACACGCGCGACGCGCTCAAGCCGCAGGACAGCCTGTATACGCTGGCGCTGCGCAGCGCCACGGCGCAGACGCTGCAGGTGGTGGGCGCCGTGCTGGACGTGCTGGTGGCCGAGGAAGACCCCGAGGTCGTGCTGGACCGTATCGCGCACCGCGACACCCACATCGTCAGCCTGACCGTCACCGAGAAAGGCTACTGCCACGACCCGGCCACCGGCGAGCTGAACCGCCAGGACCGTGGCATCGTCGAGGACCTGTCCGGCGCCACCCATCCGGTCACCGCCATCGGCTACCTGGCGCGTGGGCTGGCACGGCGGATGGAGCGCGGGCTGGGGCCCGTGACGCTGCTGTCGTGCGACAACCTGGCCGCCAATGGCGACACGCTGCGCCGCGTGCTGCTGGCCTTCTGCGCGCAGATGGACCCGGCGCTGCACGACTGGGTGGCCGCGCGCTGCCCGTTTCCGAACACGATGGTGGATCGCATCGTGCCGCGCACCACCCCCGACGACGTCGCGCAGGTGTCCGGCGCGCTGGGCCTGTACGACGCCTGGCCCGTGGTCGGCGAGCCGTTCTTCCAGTGGGTGATCGAGGACCGCTTTGCGGCTGGCCGTCCGCAGTGGGAAGCCGGCGGCGCGCAGTTCGTGGCCGAGGCGCGGCCGTTCGAGGTGCTCAAGCACCGGCTGGTCAACGGCAGCCAGTCGATGATGGCCTACATGGGCGTGCTGGCCGGCTGGCCCACCACCGACCGCGTGATCGCCCAGCCGGCCGTGCACACGTTCATCGCCGACACCATGGCGCGCGAGACCCAGCCCACGCTGCCGCCGCTGCCCGGGCTCGACGTGGACGCCTACCGCGCCAGCCTGCTGCCACGCTTTACCAACCCGGCGCTGGGTCATCGCACGCGCCAGATCGCCATGGATGGCTCGCAGAAGATTCCGCAGCGGCTGCTGGCGCCGATCCGCGACCGCCTGGCCGCCGGCCAGCCGTTTCCGCGCCTGGCGCTGGGCGTGGCCGCGTGGCTGCACTTCCTGCGCGGCTACGACGAAGCCGGCAACGCCTTCCCGATCGAAGACCCGCTGGCCCCGGCGCTGGCCGACGCGATGGCCCGCGCCGCGCGCGAGACCGAAAAACTGTTCGATCCCCGCACACGCGAACAGGCGCGCGTGCGGATCATCGCCGGCTTTGCGCCGGTGTTTGGCGACCTTGCGCAGTCGCCGGTCTTTGTCGACACCGTGGCCGCGCAGCTGGAAATGCTGTGCGCGTACGGCGTGACGGGCGCGCTGGGGCGCATCAACGGCGCGGCCTAGTTCCAGCGGCGGCGCGGGCCAGCCATGCGCTGGCGTCATGCGACCATGCGCAGATATCGTTTCTCGCGCCCGGCACGGCACCCCTACCATCGGCCAGAGCCTGAAACAAGAACAGGCTTCCCAGCGTTCTGCCAAACAGGGAGAGAGAGAGACATGCAAGCCAGCGCCCCCGCCTATGCGGAGACGGTGCCCCCCATCGGGGCCAGTCAACGCCGCCGCGCCATCATCGCCACGGTGATCGGCAACGGCCTCGAATGGTTCGACTTCACGGTGTACAGCTTCTTTGCCGTGATCATCGCCAAACTTTTCTTCCCCACAGGGAACGACCTGTCATCGCTGCTGCTGGCCGTGGCCACGTTCGGCGTGGGCTTCTTCATGCGCCCCGTGGGCGGCATCATCCTGGGCGTCTACGCCGACCGCGTGGGCCGCAAGGCCGCGCTGTCGCTGACCATCCTGCTGATGGCGGCCGGCACCACGCTGATCGGCATCGCGCCCACGTATGACCAGATCGGCCTGTTCGCGCCGCTGCTGATCGTGGTGGCCCGGCTGATGCAGGGCTTCTCCGCCGGCGGCGAGATGGGCGGCGCCACCGCCTTCCTGACCGAGTACGCCCCGGAGACGCAGCGCGCCTACTATTCGAGCTGGATCCAGGCCAGCATCGGCGTGGCCGTGCTGCTGGGTGCCGCCGTGGGCACGTTCGTCACCTCGACGCTGAGCCCCGAGGCGCTCAATAGCTGGGGCTGGCGCCTGCCGTTCCTGATCGGCATGATCATCGGCCCGGTGGGGTTCTACATCCGCAACAACCTCGACGAGACGCCGACGTTCCAGGCCACCACCGACAAGACCGATTCGCCGCTGACCGAGGTGCTGCGCGACTACCCGCGCCAGACCGCCGCCAGCTTCTCGATGGTGATCCTGTGGACGGTCTGCACCTACGTGCTGCTGTTCTACATGCCGACCTACGCCGTGAAGGTGCTCAAGGTGCCGCAGTCCACCGGCTTCGTGGCCGGCATGGCCGGCGGCCTGGCGATCATGGTGTTCGCGCCCATCGTGGGCATGATGGCCGACCGCATCGGCCGCCGCGGGCTGCTGTCGGGCGCCGCCGCGCTGATCTTCGTGCTGGCATGGCCGATGTTCGCGTACATCAACCACGCGCCGGGCCTGGCGTCGCTGCTGGTGTTCCAGATCGTGTTCGGCGTGCTGATTGCCGCCTACACGGGCCCCATCCTGGCCGCGTTTGCCGAGCTGTTCCCGGCCAAGGTGCTGTCCACCGGCCTGTCCGTGGCCTACAACCTGGCCGTGACGATCTTCGGCGGCTTTGCCTCGTTCTTCATCACGTGGCTGATCGCCAGCACCGGCAGCACCATGGCGCCGGCCATCTACGTGATGATCGCGGCCGCCATCAGCTTCTGCGGCACGCGCCTGGTGCGCGAGCCGGCCTACCTGCAATCGAAGTAACCGCGAAGTCCAGATGACCCAGATCCTGCTCCAGGGCGGCAACGTCCTAGACCCCGTGCGCGGCACGCTGCTGCCGCGCCATGACGTGCTGATCGACGGCGACCGCATCGTCGACGTCAGCGCCACGCCGATCCACGCGCCGCAGGCCCGCACCATCGACGCGACCGGCAAGACCGTGATGCCGGGGCTGATCGACCTGCACGTGCACGTGCTGGCGTCGCTGGCCAACCTTGGCCTGAACGCGGTGCAGCCGAACGTGCTGGTGGCCTTCCGCGCCATGCCGATCATGCGCGGCATGCTGGAGCGCGGCTTCACTACCGTGCGTGACGCCGGCGGCGCCGACTGGGGCCTGTCCCAGGCCGTGGCCACGGGGCTGATTCCCGGGCCGCGCATCTTCCCGTCGGGCAAGGCGCTGTCCCAGACCGGCGGCCACGGCGACTTCCGGCCCCGTTCGGACACGCTGGAGCCGTGCTCGTGCGCGTTCCGCGCCGGCGCCATCGCCCGCGTGGTGGACGGCGTGGACGCCGTGCGGCTGGCCGTGCGCGAGGAGATCCAGAAAGGCGCCACGCAGATCAAGATCATGGCGTCTGGCGGCGTGGCGTCGCCGACCGACCCGATCGGCCACACCCAGTACAGCGAGGACGAGATGCGCGCCATCGTGGCCGAGGCCGAGGCCGCGCAGACCTACGTGATGGCCCACGCCTACACGGGCCGCGCCATCGCCCGCGCCGTGCGCTGCGGCGTGCGGACGATCGAGCACGGCAACCTCGTCGATGCAGAAGCCGCGCGCGTGATGCGCGAGCACGGCGCCTACGTGGTGCCCACGCTGATCACCTACGACGCGCTGGCCCGCGACGGCGCCCGCCTGGGCCTGCCGGCCGACTCGGTAGCCAAGATCGAGACCGTGCGCCAGGCCGGCCGCGACTCGCTGGCCATCTACGCCGAGGCCGGCGTGCCGATGGGCTTCGGCTCCGACCTGCTGGGCGAGATGCACCAGTACCAGTCCGAGGAATTCCTGATCCGCGCCGAACTGCTGGGCAACGCCGAAGCGCTGCGCTCCGCCACCTCGATCGCCGCCGAGATCCTGCAGCGCGAAGGCGAACTGGGCGTGGTCCAGGCCGGCGCCATGGCCGACGTGCTGCTCGTCGACGGCAACCCGCTGACCGACATCGGCGTACTGGCCGGCCCCGACGCCCGCATCACGATGGTGATGCAGGCGGGGAAGGTTTACGGGGAGCGGTGAGCCGGTAGCGGCTTCTTCCCGCAACACCGCCGGTTTTGCTCCCCTCTCCCGCGAAGTGGGAGAGGGGCTGGGGGAGAGGGCAATGCAGTTCCGATGCGGCTTGTCCCGGTTTGGACCGCTGGCCCTCTCCCCCGACCCCTCTCCCGCGAGCGGGAGAGGGGAGCAAACCACGCCAGGCCGCGGCCCGCACCATCACCCCCCTCTGGCACACCCCTTGCGTCTATCATGGCACTACCGCTGCCACTGCCTGACGCCCCCATGCGCATCACCCCCCTGCCCCCGTTGCCCTGTCTTGTCGCGTTCGAATCGGCGATGCGGCACGGCAGTTTCACCAAGGCCGCGGCCGAGCTGCATCTGACGCAGAGCGCCATCAGCCGGCAGGTGGCGCAGCTCGAACGATTCCTTGGCAAGAAGCTGTTTATCCGCGAGCCGCGCGCGTTGCGGCTGACCGTGAGCGGCCAGCAATACGCCGAGCAGGTGCAGCGGCTGCTGGTGCGCTGTGCCGAAGCCACCGAGGACGTGATGAAGCGCAAGGGCCAGGTCGAGCTGACCGTGGCCTGTTCGTCGGGCGTGGCCGTGCTGTGGCTGACGCCGCGCCTGGCCGCGTTCCGCGCGCGGCATCCGGACTTCCACGTGCGGCTGCTGGTCAACGACAGCCTGGCGTCGCTGTCGGGTACCGATTTCGACGTCGGCATCTACTACCTGCGCGAGGGCGCGCCCAGCGGCATCGCCGCGCAGCGGCTCTATGACGAGGAAGTGTTCCCGGTCTGCGCGCCGTCGTACCTCAATGGCCGAACGCTGTCGGTGGCCGACCTGCCGCGCGAGTCGCTGCTGGTGCTGGAAGACGCCCAGCGCATCTGGATGTCGTGGCCGGCCTGGTTCGCGCGCAACGGCCTGCGCGAGACGCGTTTCGAGCGCGAGCTGGTGGCCAATACCTATCCGGTGCTGGTGCAGATGGCCATCGAGGGCCAGGGCATCGTGCTGGGATGGCGCTACATGATCGACCGCTGCCTGGCGGCCGGCCTGCTGGTGCGCGCGTGCGACGCCAGTGCGTCGCTGGGCGGCGGCTACTACGTGGCGTGGCCACGCGACCGCGCCGAGCCGGCGGCCGCGCGGGCGTTCCGGCAGTGGCTGATCGAGGAAAGCGGCACGTAGGACGGCGCGAGCGCCAGCGCCTCAGAACAGTTCGCCGGCGCCATCGGCCGGCCAGGCCGAGCGGAACGCGTGGGGATGCATGACGATGCCGGCCGCCTCGATCTGCGCGGCGGACAGCACCAGGTGCCGCGCCAGCCAGTCGTGCAGGCTGCGCAGGAAGCGGATACGGTCCTCGCGGCTGGCGGCGGCAATCAGCCATTCCAGCTTCACGTGGGCCGTGTAGACATCGAGCAGGTTCAGCGCCTTGAGCTTGGGCGGCGTGGCCGGGCTGCGCTCGATTGCCAGCACGCGCTGCACCTGCGCCGGCGCCAGCGGCCGGCCGGCCACGATCTGCTGGTACAGGTCTTCCAGCGCCGGAAACCGCACCGTCGGCTGCACGCGCGGCACGCCCGCCACCTTCTCCATGCGCAACACGACGTAGCGCGTGGCGGCGTTGCGGCGCTCCAGCGCCAGTTCGGCGGGCGTCGGCTTGCGGCGCGGCTGGCTGGCGAACGCGGCGTCGATGACGGCATCGACCCGCTTGACCGCGTCGCGCTCGGTGTAGTCGGGCACCGTGTCCAGCTCGCCCGGCACGGCCAGCACGGCCCGGGCGCATGCGTCGCCGAACGGATACTCGTGGCCGTCAGGCCCGCGCAGGATCCACGCCTGCCCTTCCGGAAAGCCGTGATGGCGCCCGCCCGGGGCACTGCGCGCATGGCAGCGCGTAGCCGTCGGATCGACAAAATCCTTGCGAACAGGCATCCAGCGCCCGGGCGGCGGTACGGTCATGAGCGATACCAGTGGGAAAACGGACGCCATTGTCCCACTGATCGGCTGGCGGCCTGCAAGTTGCCGCTGTCGGGACTCCCTCTCCCGCGCGCGGGAGAGGGGTTGGGGGTGAGGGTGTCGAGGCTCTGCTTGCCGACGTGTGGCAGTTTGCACCGCCTGCCCTCTCCCGGCCCCTCTCCCGCCGGGCGGGAGAGGGGAGCAAACCATCAGAACGCTGGGCGGACTACTTCAGCATGAACGACATCGCCGAGCAGCAGTTCAGCATGCGGACGGCGGCCTGGACGGTGGGCGCGGTGAAGGTCAGCGTGACGCCGTCGACGCGCTCGAACGTTGGCCACTGGCAGAACAGGTCGGCGTGGGCCGTGGTCTGCGTCTGGAGGCGGCAGGTGACCGGGCCGGACAACTCGAAGCAGCGCGCCTCGGGCCGCGAGATAGCCTGCCGGGTGACCGCTTCGGCCGCGTGGGCGATGGCGTCGCGGGCGGCCTGGGGCGACAGCGACGTGCCGCTGCCCTGCCCGCCGGCCGTCTTGGTCTGCACGTAGCGCACCCACGGCATCAGCGGGCGGGTTTCGGCGACAAAGACGTCGTCGCCGCTGGCCATCAGCACGGGCACGTCGAACTCGCCGGCCAGCGCGGCGTAGATGCCGGCCTCGCCCAGTTCCAGTCCGTTGAACCAGACCCGCGCAAACGCGCCGCTGTTGATCGTATGCGCCAGCACGCCGCGGCTCTGGGCCCGGCCGTGGTAGCCGATCATGAACAGGCCGTCGCAGTCCTGCTCCACGCCGGCCACCATGCTCAGGTAGCGCGGCTTGCCCAGCACCAGCTGGGCGCGCGGGTCGATCTGGTCCGGCAGCAGGTTGCGGAAGCCGCCGTGCGAGTCGTTGACCAGCACCTCGGTGGCGCCGCCGGCAAAGGCGCCCTGCACGGCCGCGTTGGCCTCGCCGGTCATCCACGCGCGGGCGCGTTCGTATTCGCCGTTGCCGGCGCGCGTCTGCTCGGCGTGGAACACACCGGCCACGCCTTCGATATCGACGGAAATCAGGATCTTCATGCGGTAAAGCCTTGCAGCAGGTCTGGCAGCAGCTCGCGCAGCGCGCGGCGGGTATGGCCGTCACGGCCGTGGACGGTCTCGGCGTGCCACAGCGCGTGCACGATGGCCTGTTCGACGCTGTCGGCGGCCGCCCGGAACAACGGGTCGAGCGCCGATTCGTGGACCATCGGCACGGCCGGCATTGGCGCGCTGGCCAGGTGCGGAACGGTGTAGGCCGTGGAGAATGCCAGCGCGATGTCGCCGGAGCCGTGCCCGTAAACCGACCCGGTACGCGCCAGCCCGGTGCCCGCGCGCATCGACAGCCGGCGCAACTGCCGTGCGTCGAGCGGCGCGTCGGTGGCGACGATCAGGATGATCGAGCCCTTCTCGGGCTCGGGCGGCTGCTTCAGCCGGGCGTCGAGCGCGGCGCCAAGCGCACGGCCGGCCAGGATCAGCGAATCGGGCGTGCCGAAGTTCGACAGCACCAGCGCGCCGACCGTATATCCGCCAGCCACGCGCGACGCCGTGCCGATGCCGCCCTTGGCACCGAACGACGACATGCCGCGCCCGGCCCCCACCGCACCCTGCGGCACGTCCGGGCCGGCGGCCGCCAGCGCCGCGTCGTAGTGGGCGCCCTGCACCGCCATCGCCTGGATGTCGTTCAGGTAGCCGTCGTTGCACTCGAACACCAGCGGATTGACGGTCGGCCAGCCGCGGCCGATCTCGGGGTTGTCGGCAATCGCGGCGCGGATCTGGGCCTGCGCCAGCGCGCCAACCGCGAACGTGTTGCCCAGCGCGATGGGCGTCTCGATCACGCCGAGTTCGTCCACCTGCACCAACCCGATGCTCTTGCCGAAGCCGTTGAACACGGTGGCGGCGGCCGGCACCTTGTCCACGTAGACGTTGCCCGGATGCGGCCGGATCACGGTCACGCCAGTCTGGCAGGCGCCGTCGGCCAGCGTGCAGTGGCCGACGGTCACGCCGGCCACGTCGGTGATGGCGTTGCGCGGGCCCGCCGGCAGCCTGCCGACGATGGGAGCGTTGGCCATGCGATCAGCGGCGGTCGATCTTCGGGTCCAGCGCGTCGCGCAGGCCGTCGCCAAGCAGGTTGAACGCCAGCACGGTCAGGAAGATCGCCAGGCTCGGGAAGATTGCCACGTGCGGCGCGGTGACCATGTCGGCGCGCGCCTGGCTCAGCATCGCGCCCCACTCGGGCGTGGGCGGCTGGGCGCCCAGGCCGATGAACGACAGGCCGGCGGCGGTGATGATCGACGTGCCGATCCGCATCGAGAAATAGACCACGATCGACGATACCGTGCCCGGCAGGATGTGCCGCATCAGGATGGTCCAGTCCGACGCGCCAATGCTGCGCGCGGCCTCCACGTAGGTCAGGCGCTTGAGCATCAGCGTGTTGCCGCGCACCAGCCGGGCAAACGCGGGCACGCTGAACACGGCCACGGCGCAGACGACGTTGAACATGCCGTTGCCCAGGATTGCCACGATGGCGATGGCCAGCAGGATGCCCGGGAACGCGAACAGCACGTCGCAGATGCGCGTGACGATGCGGTCCCACCAGCCTTCGTAGTAGCCGGCCAGCAGGCCCAGCAGCGTGCCGATGATGGCGCCGATGATCACGGAGAACACGCCGGCGGCCAGCGAGATGCGCGTGCCGGCCAGGATGCGGCTGAAGATGTCGCGGCCCAGCGAATCGACCCCCATCCAGTGGGCGGCCGACGGACCCGCGTTCAGCGCGTCGTAGTCGAAAAAGTTCTCGGGGTCGTACGGCACGATGTGCGGCGACAGGATGGCGATCACCACCAGCAGCAGCACGAACACGCCGGCGGCCAGCGCCAGGTGCTGCTTGCGGAACTTGCGCCAGAACTCGGTCCAGGGCGTGCGGACGGCCTCGGGCGCGGCGGCCTGGGCGGCGGGGGCGGACGTGGAAAGCTCGGTCATGTCGGCCTCCTTACTTGTAGCGGATGGTGGGGTTGATCACGGTGTACAGCAGGTCCACCACCAGGTTGATCAGGATGAATTCGAGCGAGAACAGCAGCACCTCGGCCTGGATCACCGGGTAGTCGCGCATCTCCACGGCGTCCACCAGCAGCCGGCCCAGGCCGGGCCAGTTGAAGACCATCTCCACCAGGATCGACCCGCCCAGCAGGAAGCCGAACTGCAGGCCCATCATGGTGACCACGGGAATCATCGCGTTGCGCAGCGTGTGCTTGATGACCACCACGGTCTCGCGCACGCCCTTGGCGCGGGCGGTACGCACGAAATCCTCCTGCAGCACCTCGATGAACGACGCCCGCGTGAACCGCGCCATCACGGCGGCCACGGCGGCGCCCAGCGTCAGCGAGGGCAGGATGTAGTGCTTCCAGCTATCGGCGCCAATCGACGGCAGCCAGCCGAGCTGCACCGAGAAGATCTCCATCAGCAGCATGCCGAGCGCGAAGGCCGGGAACGAGATGCCCGAGACGGCCAGCGTCATGCCCAGGCGGTCCGGCCAGCGGTTGCGCCAGACGGCCGAGCTGATGCCGATGGCCATGCCGAAAACCACGGCCCAGACCATGGACGTCAGCGTCAGGTACAGCGTGGGCAGGAAGCGCTCGCCGATCTCGTCGGCCACCGGACGCTTGGTGCGCAGCGACGTGCCGAACTCCCCGCGCAGCGCGTTCGTGAAAAAGCGCACGAACTGCTCGTGCATCGGCTTGTCGAGCCCCAGGTCCTTGCGCACCAGCTCGACGGTCGCCTGATCGGCTTCCGGGCCCGCGGCCAGCCGCGCCGGATCGCCGGGCAGCAGGTGGACGAACAGAAACACCAACACTGCCACGATCAGCATTGTCGGTATGACGCCCAGAAATCGTTTGAGGAAGTAATTCAGCATCCTGACACCAGAAAACCAGAAATTGAGACCGAAGGCCGCCCGCCCTTTCACCCCGCCTACACGGGCAGGCGGCTCACGGCTTACCGCTTTATGAACAGCTTGTTATGCGTACTGCGTACCGCGACTGCTACCACTTCGTTTCAAGGCCACTGCCTTTGCTGCGCCCCTCCCCCGCCAGCGGGGGAAGGGTTGGGGGTGAGGGCCGGCCGCGCCAGCCGCGACAAGTCGCAAGCCGCACCGCCCGCCCGTCCCCAGGCCCCGCTTCCGCCAGGCGGCAGAGGGGAAAACCAACTGCTTACTGCTTGATGTCGATCTCGTCGAAGTTGAACGAGCCGTCGGGCATCACGTAGGCGCCGGTCAGGCGCTTGGCGCGGGCGTACAGGACCTTTTCGGTCACCAGGAAGGCCCACGGGGCGTCCTTCCAGATGCGTTCCTGGGCGTCCTTGTACAGGCGGGCCTTCTCGGCGCGGTCGGTGGTGCGCAGGGCCCCGGCGATGTCGGCGTCGACCTGGTCGTTCTTGTAGTACGCCGTGTTCAGCAGCTTCGGCGGCATCGATTCCGATGCCAGCAGCGGACGCAGCGCCCAGTCCGACTCACCGGTCGACGACGACCAGCCCACGTAGTACATGCGCACGCCGGCTTCCTCGGGCTTCTGCACCGATTCCACGCGCTCCACGCGCTGGCCGGCTTCCAGGGCCTGCACCTGGGCCTTGATGCCCACCTGCTGCAGTTGCTGCTGCACGAACTGGATGAGCTTCTGGGCCGTCGTGTGGTTGTAGGCCGACCACAGCGTGGTCTCGAAGCCGTTCGGGTAGCCGGCTTCCTTCAGCAGCTCGCGCGCCTTGGCCGGGTTGTACGGCCACGGGCCCAGCTTCTCGGCGTAGTCCACGCCGGGCGGCACCACGCCTTCGGCCGGCACGGCATGGCCGGCAAACGCCACCTTGACCAGCGCTTCCTTGTTGATCGCGTAGTTGATGGCCTGGCGCACCTTCGGGTCGTTGAACGGCTTGACCATCGTGTTCAGCGACAGGTAGCGCTGGATGATCGACGGCGCGTCCACCAGGTCCACCTTCGGGCTGGCCTTCAGCACGGCGGCCTGCTCGAACGGGATGCTGAACGCGAAGTCAGCCTCGCCGGTCTGCATCACGGCCGAGCGGGTGTTGTTGTCCACCACCGGCTTCCAGGTGATCGTGTCGATCTTCGGGTAGCCGGTCTTCCAGTAGCCGGCAAACTTCTTGCCCTTCAGGTAATCGGTCTGCTTCCACTCGACGAATTCGAACGGGCCCGTGCCCACCGGGTGGAAGGCGATTTCCTTGCCGTACTTCTTGAGCGCCGTGGGGCTGATCATCACGGCCGACGGGTGGGCCAGCACGTTGATGAACGGCGAGAACTGTTCCTTGAGCGTGACGCGGGCGGTGTACGGGTCCACCACCTCGGTCTTGGCCACGCGGTTGAACAGCGTGTAGCGCTTGAGCTTGTTGGCCGGATCGGTCACGCGGTCCAGGTTGGCCTTGACGGCGGTGGCGTCGAACGTGGTGCCGTCGTGGAACTTGATGTTCTTCTTGAGCTTGAACGTGTAGACCAGGCCGTCCTTGCTGACGTCGTAGCTCTCGGCCAGCACGTTCACCGGCTTCATGTCCTTGTCGAAGCCGAACAGGCCCTGGTAGAACGACTTGGTGGCGGCCTGCGACAGCGTGTCGTTGGCGTCATACGGGTCCAGCGTGGTGAACGTGGAATACACGGCCATCACCGCATCCTTGGCGGCAAACGCCGGCGCGGCGGCCAGCAGGCCCATGGCGCCAACCGTGGCGGCACCGGCCATCAGCCGGAACGTGTTCTTGGACATCTCTTCTCCTCTTTCGGGATAGCGAAAACGCAAAAGCAACTACGGGACTACAGGACTTTGGGACTACGGGTTCCGGGCCGGTCAGTACGCGCCGCCCACCGCGTGGCGGGCCACGAAGTGGCCTTGCGCACCGCTGCCGGCCACGGCCACCAGCGGCTGCACCACCGGCTCGTCGCCGACCGCGCGGATCGGGCTCGGGATTTCGTCGTTCAGCGGCTCGCGCTTCAGATGGCGGCGGGCCGGGTCGGCAATCGGCACCGCCGACATCAGCTTCTTCGTGTACGGGTGCTGCGGGTTCTCGAAGATGGCGCGGCGCGGGCCGATCTCGACGATCTGGCCCAGGTACATCACCGCCACGCGGTGGCTCACGCGCTCCACCACGGCCATGTCGTGCGAGATGAACAGGAAGGCCACGCCCAGCTCGCGCTGCAGGTCCAGCATCAGGTTGACGATCTGGGCCTGGATCGACACGTCCAGCGCGGACACCGACTCGTCAGCCACCACCACCTTCGGGTTCAGCGCCAGCGCCCGCGCAATGCAGATGCGCTGCCGCTGGCCGCCCGAGAACTCGTGCGGGTAGCGCGACGCATGCGCGGCCGTCAAACCCACCTTCTCCAGCAGCCACGCCACACGGGCCTCGGCTTCCTTGCCGCTGGCCACCTTGTGCACCAGCAGCGGCTCCATGATCGAGTAGCCCACCGGCACGCGCGGGTCCAGCGACGCAAACGGGTCCTGGAAGATGAACTGGATGTTCCGGCGCAGCGCCTGCAGCGCCGGGCCCTGCATCTTGCTGATGTTCTGGCCGGCGAACTCGATGGTGCCGCTCTGCGCGTCCACCAGCCGCAGCAGCGAGCGGCCCGTGGTGGACTTGCCGCAGCCCGATTCGCCCACCAGCGCCAGCGTCTCGCCCGGGTACAGGTCGAAGCTGACCTGCTCCACGGCGTGCACGCGGCGCGTGACCTTGCCGAACAGCCCGCCCGGCACGTCGAAGCGCGTCACCAGGTCGCGCACGCGCAGGATCGGCGCGGCGCCGGCCGGCACGGTGTCCTGCGGCAGTTCCGCCACGGCGGCCGCGCCGTCGGTCATCTGCACCAGCGGGAAGCGCGCGGGCAGGTCCGTGCCCGCCATGGCGCCCAGCTTGGGCACCGCCGACAGCAGCGCGCGCGTGTACGGGTGCGCCGGGGCGTGGAACACGTCGTCCGACGTGCCCTCTTCCACCTTCTCGCCGCGGTACATCACCAGCACGCGGTCGGCCACCTCGGCCACCACGCCCATGTCGTGCGTGATGAAGACCACGCCCATGTCCATCTCGGCCTGCAGGTTGCGGATGAGCTGCAGGATTTCGGCCTGGATCGTCACGTCCAGCGCCGTGGTCGGCTCGTCGGCAATCAGCAGCGCCGGCTTGCACGACAGCGCCATGGCGATCATCACGCGCTGGCGCATGCCGCCCGAGAGCTGGTGCGGATAGCGGTCCAGCACGCGGCGCGCCTCGGGAATGCGAACCAGTTCCAGCATGCGCAGCGCCTCGGCGCGCGCGGCCGCGTTGCTCTTGCCCTGGTGCAGGCGGATGGACTCGGCAATCTGCTCGCCCACCGGGAACACCGGGTTCAGCGACGTCATCGGCTCCTGGAAGATCATCGCCACGTCGGCGCCGCGCACGGTGCGCAGCGTGGACTCGGGCGCCCGGGCCAGGTCCAGCACCTCGCCGGCCCGCCGGCGCAGCAGCATGCTGCCCTGGGCGATCTTGCCGCCGCCGTGCTCGACCAGCCGCATCAGCGCCAGCGACGTCACGGACTTGCCCGATCCCGATTCGCCCACCACGGCCAGCGTCTCGCCCCGGTCGACGTGGAACGACAGGTTGCGCACGGCCTCCACGGTCCGCTCGGACGTGGCAAAGCGCACGGTCAGGTTGTCGACGGCCACCACGCGCTCGGGCGGCAGCACAATGCCTTGCTTGGAAACAGTATTCGCCATATCAGCCGTAGATCCAGACGTTGACCGGCTCGCCCACGCGGGCCACGCCGCGGTACATGCCTTCGGTGTTGAACGGCAGCGTCACGTTGCCGGCGCGGTCCACCGCGATCAGGCCGCCGCGCCCGTGGATGGCAGGCAGCTTTTCCATGACCACGCGCCGCGCCGATTCCTCCAGCGACAGCCCGGCGTAGCGCATCTGCGCCGAGACATCGAACGCCGCGGCGGTGCGGATAAACATCTCGCCTGTGCCCGTGGCGGACACGGCCGCCATGTCGTCGGCGTAGCAGCCGGCGCCCAGCAGCGGCGTATCGCCCACCCGGCCCACCTGCTTGTTCGTGACGCCGCCCGTGGACGTGGCCGCGGCCAGGTTGCCCTGCGCATCGCAGGCCACCGCACCCACCGTGCCGAACTTCTTGTCGGCGTCCAGCGGATCGGCCTGGGCCGCCCTGGCGGCCAGCGCGGCGGCGTCGTGGTCCAGCAGCGCCATGCCGGCCGTGCCGCGCGCGCGCTGCCACTGGTCGTAGCGGGCCTGTGTGAAGAAGTATTCCGGTGCCACCAGTTCCAGGCCTTGCGCTTCGGCAAATGCCTCGGCACCTTCGCCCGCGAACAACACGTGTTCGCTCTGCTCCAGCACGGCGCGCGCGGCCAGCACCGGGTTGCGCAGCCGCTTGACGCAGGCCACGGCGCCGGCGGCCAGCGTGCGGCCGTCCATGACCGAGGCGTCCAGTTCGTAGGTGCCGGCGTGCGTCAGCACGGCGCCACGGCCGGCGTTGAACAGCGGGCACTCTTCGAGCAGGCGCACCGCTTCGGTGACGGCATCGAGGGCGCTGCCGCCGTCGGCCAGCACGCGCTGGCCGCCCAGCAGCACCTGTTCCAGCGCGGCGGTGTAGTCGCGTTCGCGCTGGGCGTCCATGGCCGCACGGGTAATCGTGCCGGCGCCGCCGTGGATGGCGATAACAGCTTGAGGCATAGGTCCTTCTACTTCCCTTCTTTGCTTCAGTCGGAGGATTTCGGTGCGGCGCGGTCGTCGCGCGCACCGGGCGCGCCATACAGCCACGGCAGCAGGAATTCGGTCATTTCGGCGGCGGCCTTGACGGCCCGCACCGAGCGGTACGACACGGCCCCGCACAGCGCCTCGATCAGCGCCAGCACGGTGGCCTCGGAATTGGCCGACAGCCGGTTGCCGGCGTTGGCGTAGAGCGCGATGTCGGCCAGCGGCGCCAGCGGCGACGTGGGGCCGTCGGTCAGCGCCAGCAGCCGGCCGCCGTGCATCTTCACGCGCTGGGCCAGCTTGATCGAGTCGGTGACGTAGCGCGGAAACGCGATGCAGACCACCAGGTCGCGCGGCGTGAGCTTGAACAGTTGCCGCGCTGCGTGCGACGCGCCGCCCACCGTCGATACCGACGTCACCATGCGGCAGTGCATCTCCAGCCCGTGCTGCATCAGCCCGGCCAGGTAGCCGCTGGCGCCAAAGCCCATCACGTAGACGCGCTCGGCCTGCAGGATCGCGTCGACGGCGCGCTCGATGGACTCGGGGTCCAGGTTGCGCCGCGTCGATTCGAGGTTGCGGGCGCCGTCTTCCAGCGAGGCCGCGAACACGTCGGCCACGGTTGACGGCCGCGCCAGTTCGTCGCGCAGGCGCTCCACCGGCGCCAGCGTGGCCTCGAAACCGCGCACCAGCTCGGCCCGGAACTGCGGATAGCCGTCGAAGCCCAGCGCCTTGGCAAAGCGGTTGGCGGTGGCCACGGACACTTCCACGGCCGCCGCGAACTCGTCGATCCGCATCGTGGCCGCGCGAAACAGGTTGTCCAGCACATAGTTCGCCATGCGCTGGTGCGCGGGCGTCAGTGTGGGCAGCGCGCGGGCGATGCGTTCGGAAATCGTCTGGCCGTTGGACATGGCAGGAGCGTGACGGTGGGAAATGGGCAGGCGGCGCACCATTTCGGCGCCGATTGCGGGTCACGCGGGCAATCGACAATGAAAAGGCACTTTCGCAGTGCAGCAACCAATGTAAATAAATTTACACGCAAATGCTGTGCCCGCGCGACCGAAAGTGACGGTCTAGGGGAAATCCCTCAATACATGGGGGCGGACATGCAAGCTCGCTGAAAGCCGCCGCGCGCGGCACGGGCCGGGCGGCCCGCCACGGCGCTACAATGCCGGCCTGCCGAAACCACGGTGAGTCTTGTGATACGAATCGACCAGCTTGTCCTCCAGCGCGGCACCAAGGTGCTGTTCGACCACACCAGCGTGACGCTCAACCCGGGCGAGCGCGTGGGCCTTGTCGGCGCCAACGGGAGCGGCAAGTCCACGCTGTTTTCCATGCTGCGCGGCGAACTGCATGCCGATGGCGGCGATGTGATCGTTCCTGCCCAGTGGCGCATCGCGCACGTGGCGCAGGAAACCCCGGCCGTGGACCGCACGGCCGTGGACTATGTCATCGACGGCGACACGCGGCTGCGCGCCATCGAATCTCGCATTGCCGGCGCGCAGGCCAGCGGCGACGGATCGGCCGAGGCCGAGGCGCACGCCGCCTACGCCGATGCCGACGGCTACACGGCCGCCGCCCGCGCCGAGGCGCTGCTGCTGGGGCTGGGCTTCACGCTGCCGCAGGTGTCGCAGCCGGTGGCGTCGTTCTCGGGCGGCTGGCGCATGCGGCTGAACCTGGCCCAGGCGCTGATGTGCCCGTCCGACCTGCTGCTGCTCGACGAACCGACCAACCACCTGGACCTCGACGCCATTGTCTGGCTGGAAGACTGGCTGGCGCGCTACCCGGGCACGCTGGTGATGATCTCGCACGACCGCGAGTTCCTGGACGCGATCTGCACGGTCACGGTCCACATCGAGAACCAGCAGCTCAAGCGCTACGGCGGCAACTACACCCAGTTCGAGACCATGCGGCTGCAGCAGATGGCCCAGCAGCAGGCCGCCTACACGCGCCAGCAGAAGGAAATCGCGCACCTGGAATCGTTCATCACGCGCTTCAAGGCCAAGGCCACCAAGGCGCGGCAGGCGCAGAGCCGGGTCAAGGCGCTGGAGAAGATGGAGCGGCTGGCGCCCGTGCACGTGGCGGCCGGCTTCGCGTTCGAATTCCGCGAGCCCGATTCGGCGCCCAATCCGATGATGGTGCTGGACAACGTGGACTGCGGCTACGCCGAGGCCGACCCGCCCGTCACCATCCTGCACCGGCTCATGCTGTCGATCCAGAACGGCCAGCGCATCGGCCTGCTGGGCGCCAACGGCCAGGGCAAGTCGACGCTGGTCAAGACGCTGGCCGGCACGCAGCCGCCGCTGAACGGCACGCTGCGGCTGGGCAAGGGGCTGGTCATCGGCTACTTTGCGCAGCACCAGCTCGAAACGCTGCGCGACCACGATTCGCCGCTGCAGCACCTGGCGCGGCTGGCCCCGGACGTGCGCGAGCAGGAACTGCGCGACTTCCTGGGCAGCTTCAACTTCCGGGGCGACATGGCCACGTCGCCCATCGAACCGTTCTCGGGCGGCGAAAAGGCCCGGCTGGCGCTGTCGCTGATCGTCTGGCAGAAGCCGAACCTGCTGCTGCTGGACGAGCCGACCAACCACCTGGACCTGGACACCCGCGAGGCGCTGACCATGGCGCTGGCCCAGTTCGAAGGCACGCTGATCCTGGTCTCGCACGACCGCCACCTGCTGCGCGCCACGTCGGACCAGTTCATGCTGGTGGCCGACGGCACGATCCAGCCGTTCGACGGCGACCTGGACGACTACCGCGACTGGCTGCTGCAGCAGGCCGCCGCCAAGCGCAACGCCGCCGTGGCCAGCCACGCGGCCGACGCCGGCGCGCCCGCCGTCAACCGCCGCGACCAGCGCCGCGCCGAAGCCGACGAACGCCAGCGGCTGTCCGCGCTGCGCAAGCCGCTGACCAAGGAACTGGAAAAGGTGGAAAAGCGCATGTCGACGCTGCAGGCCGACAAGACCGCCATTGACGCCTTCATGGCCGAATCCTCAAGCTACGAGGACGCCAACAAGGCCAGGCTGATGGAAATGCTCAAGCGCCAGGCCGACGTCACCGGCGAACTGGACCAATTGGAGGAACGCTGGCTGGCACTGCAGGAACAGATCGAGCAGATTGCTTGAAGGGTGCTTGAGATTGCTTGAGGGCGGCTGGGGGGGGCACTCCCCTCTCCCGCTAGCGGGAGAGGGGGTTTGGGGGAGAGGGCGTTGAGATTCAAATTACGACTTGTCGCCGGTGGAACCGCCTGCCCTCACCCCCAGCTCCCTACCGAAAATTCTTCTCCCGCCGGATCAGGCCCACTGCCAGCGTCAGCGTCAGGATGACCAGCCAGATCAGCGACCAGGCCGGGATCGACAGGCCGAACAGCGGCGGCAGCGGCGCGGTGCAGAGGCCGTCGGAATAGAACAACTGCGGCAGCAGCTTGGCCGTGGGCAGCGCGTTGACCCAGTTCTCCAGCGGGTCGATGCCGCACGACGACTTCGGGTTCAGCAGCAGCGACACGTGGTAGCCGGCCACCGCAATCCCGGCCACGCCCGACAGCATGCCCAGCCCCTGCCACAGCGTGCGCGTGTTCTGCGCGATGGCCGCCAGCAGCGAGAACACGCCGATGCCGACGAACGCGAACCGCTGCATGATGCAGAGCGGACACGGCTGGTAGCCTTCCACGAACTGCATGTACAGCGCGGCGCCCAGCAGGGCGAACGAGACGATGGCGATCAGCAGGAAATAGGGTCGGGAATTGGCTTGCATGGGAACGGATGCGTCGAATGCCAGGAACGGCGTCGACGCGAATTATTACCGATTTTGATGACCCACAGCCGGCCCGCCGCGTAATTGGGCGGCCCGGCCGCTGTGGTCGATTGACGCACCCGCTCAGTCCAGTTGCCGCACGCGGTCGATGGCCTGCTCCAGGCGGTCCACGGCAATCACTTCCAGCCCGTCGATGGCCTGCTTGGGTGCGTTGGCCTTCGGAATCACGGCCGTCGTGAAGCCCAGCTTGGCCGCCTCGCGCAGCCGCTCCTGCCCGCGCGGGCTGGGCCGGATCTCGCCGGCCAGCCCCACCTCGCCGAACACCACCAGGCCGCGCGGCAGCGGCTTGTTGCGCATCGACGAATGGATCGACAGCAGCACGGCCAGGTCCGCCGCCGGTTCGCTGATCTTGACCCCGCCCACCGCGTTCAGAAACACGTCCTGGTCGAAGCACGCGATGCCCGCGTGCCGGTGCAGCACCGCCAGCAGCATCGCCAGCCGGTTCTGCTCCAGCCCCACGGCCAGCCGGCGCGGGTTCGGCACGTTGGCCGTGTCCACCAGCGCCTGCACCTCCACCAGCAGCGGCCGCGTGCCCTCCTGCGTCACCAGCACGCACGAGCCGGCCACCTGCTCGGCATGCTGCGACAGGAACAGCGCCGACGGATTGCTGATGCCGCGCAGCCCGCGCTCGGTCATCGCAAAAACGCCAAGCTCGTTGACCGCGCCAAAGCGGTTCTTGAACGCGCGGATCAGCCGGTGCGACGAATGGGTGTCGCCCTCGAAGTACAGCACCGTATCGACGATATGTTCGAGCACGCGCGGCCCGGCCAGGCTGCCTTCCTTGGTCACGTGGCCGACGAGGATGATGGTCGTGCCGCTGCTCTTGGCAATGCGCGTCAGTTGCGCCGCGCATTCGCGCACCTGGGCCACAGAGCCCGGCGCCGACGTCAGCGCGTCCGAGTACAGCGTCTGGATCGAGTCGATCACGGCCACCTCGGGCTTGTCCGCCTCCAGCGCGGCCTGGATCTTCTCCAGCTGGATCTCGGCCAGCAGGCCCAGCGAGGCCGCCTCCACGCCCAGCCGGTGGGCGCGCAGCGCGATCTGGGCGCCCGATTCCTCGCCGCTCACGTACAGCACGCGCCGGCTGGCCGACAGGTTGGCCAGCGTCTGCAACAGCAGCGTGGACTTGCCGATGCCGGGGTCGCCGCCAATCAGCACCACCCCGCCGGACACCAGCCCGCCGCCCAGCACGCGGTCGAACTCGTCGATGCCCGTGGTGAAGCGCGGCACGTCGGCCGCTTCGATATCGCTCAGCTTGCGGACCACGGCCGACGCCGCCAGCGGCTGGAAGCGCCGCGCGGCCGACGAGCCCGAGTCGGCCACGGTTTCGACAAGTGTGTTCCAGGCGTTGCATTGCGGGCACTGGCCCGCCCAGCGCGGCGCGGTGCCGCCGCATTCGGTACAGGTGTAGACGGTCTTGGTCTTGGCCATCGGCGAGAAAGTGGAAGTCGGGGTCGGACGGCGGCCGGGCTCAGGCGCCGTGGACGGCGGCGCTGTCGGCGGTGGTCAGCGTGGCAACGGTCGTCGGCACGCGCGGCGCCAGCGCGCACATCAGCTCGTAGCCCACCGTGCCGCTGGCCGCGGCCACGTCGTCGATCGGCAGCCCATGGCCCCAGAGCGTGACCGGCGTGCCGACGCGGGCCTTCGGGCACGGGGTCAGGTCCACGCAGAGCATGTCCATCGACACGCGGCCCACCAGTTCGGTGCGCACGCCGTCCACCAGCACCGGCGCGCGCCGCTCGCCCCAGCCCGCCGCGTGGCGCGGGTAGCCGTCGGCATAGCCGCAGGCCACCACGCCAATCCGCATCGGGCGGTCAGCCGTGTACATCGACCCGTAGCCGACCGTGTCGCCGGGCTGCAGGTCCTGTACCCCGATCAGTTCGCTATGCAGCGACATGGCCGGCTGGAGGCCGGTCTCCGCGATGTCGGCCGACAGCCCGGTGGGCGAGCCGCCGTACAGGATCACGCCCGGCCGCACCCAGTTGCGGTGCGCGGACGGGTGCCAGAGCACGGCCGCCGAGTTCGACAGGCTGGCCTCGCCCGGCAGGTTGGCCGTGGCGGTCTCGAATGCCTGGATCTGGTGCGCGATGCCGCGCGGGCTGTCGGCATCGGAAAAATGCGTCATGTGGACGATGCTCCCCACGCACGACAGCGTGCGCGCCCGCTCCCAAGCCGCCCGGTACTGCGCCGGGCGGAAGCCCAGCCGGTTCATCCCGGTATTGAGCTTGAGCTGGATGGGCAGCGGACCCTTGGGCCGGGCCAGCTCCAGCATGCGGAGCTGTTCCTCGCAATGAATGGCCGTGGTGAGGCGATATTGTTCGATCAGGGGAACATCCTGCGGCTGGAAGAATCCCTCCAGGAGCAGTATCGGTCCCTGCCAGCCCAGTTCGCGCAGCAGCACGGCCTCGTCAAGGTCCAGCAGCCCGAAGCCGTCGGTGGCTTTCAGGCCGGCAAACGCCCGGCGGATGCCGTGGCCGTAGGCGTTGGCCTTGACCACGGCCCAGACGCGGGCGTCCGGCGCGTGGCGGCGGACCACCTCAAGGTTGTTGGCCAGCGCGGGCTGGTGGATGACGGCGTGAATGGGTCTTGGCATGGGAATGACAACTTGGGTGGACTGCCGCACGCTGGTGCGCGGTCCGGGTTCGGGTAGACCCGGTCGGCAGCCCGCTGGATTCGGGCGTTGAGGTGGCACACACTGTGCATCGGAAGGCATCTGGCATGGCTGGCCGGTGCGGACGCTGGGGCCCACCTCGCGCAGGCGGTATTTGACCACATTCACGAGCCGGGTCTGGGAATCCATCCGGGCATGTACTGTCCAATGCGCGTCCGCCGGTGTGCTGAAATGTCGCGGATTCGTGATATAAAGCCGGACGCTCCGGCCATGTTTTAAAAGAGAAGCAATATGTCAATGACGGTAAGGCAAGCCGCAAGGCGCGCGAAGGTAGCGTCGCCGCCCCACTTTGACAAGGCAGGCGCGACAGGTTCCCTGCAAGCCACCGCGCTGCCCGCCGGTGCACTTTTGCCCGTCCAAACGGATGCCCGCGATGGAGACAAAGTCCAAGGTATGAAGAAGGGTTTCTACACGATCATGGCCGCGCAGTTTTTCTCGTCGCTGGCCGACAATGCCCTGCTCATCGCGGCCATTGCCCTTCTGACCGAGTTGCATTCCCCGCAGTGGATGACGCCGCTGCTCAAGCTGTTCTTCGTGCTGTCCTACGTGGTGCTGGCCGCCTTCGTGGGCGCCTTTGCCGACTCGATGCCCAAGGGCAAGGTGATGCTGATCACCAACGCGATCAAGATCGTCGGCTGCGCCATCATGATGTTCGGGCTGCACCCGCTGCTGGCCTACGGCGTGGTCGGGTTCGGCGCGGCGGCCTATTCGCCGGCCAAGTACGGCATCCTGACCGAGCTGCTGCCGCCCGAGAAGCTGGTCATGGCCAACGGCTGGATCGAGGGCCTGACGGTCGGGTCGATCATCCTGGGCACCGTGGTGGGCGGCGCGCTGATATCGGTGCACCTGTCGACCATCCTGCTGCGGCTGGACCTGCCCTACGTCGACACCGGCATCAACACCCCGGCCGAGGCGGCCATGGTGGTGATCATGCTGTTCTACTTCGTCGCCGCCGTCTTCAACCTGTTCATCCCGGACACGGGCGCGCGCTATCCCCAGCAGGAAAAGAACCCGGTCAAGCTGATTGCCGAATTCGGCGACTGCTTCATCGCGCTGTGGCGCGACAAGCTCGGCCAGATCTCGCTGGCCGTGACCACGCTGTTCTGGGGCGTGGGCGCCACGCTGCAGTTCATCGTGCTCAAGTGGGCCGAGAAGTCGCTGGGGCTGAACCTGTCGCAGGGCGCGCTGCTCCAGGCCGTGGTGGCCGTGGGCGTGGCCGTGGGCGCCATCATGGCCGCCGCGCGCATCCCGCTGCGCCGCTCGCTGTCGGTGCTGCCGTTCGGCGTGGCCATGGGCGCCACCGTGGTGCTGATGGCGTTCTACACCAAGGACACCATGCCGGACGTGACGCTGGACGTGTTCGGCATGGCCATGCCGCTGTACATGGCCATCGCGTACGTGTTCCTGATGATCGTGGGCGCCATGTCGGGCTATTTCGTGGTGCCGATGAACGCGCTGCTGCAGCACCGGGGCCACGTGCTGCTGTCGGCCGGCCACTCCATCGCGGTGCAGAACTTCAACGAGAACGTGTCGGTGCTGCTGATGCTGTGCCTGTACGCGCTGCTGATCAAGCTGAACGTGCCGATCGGCTTCGTGATCGTCGCGCTGGGCCTGTTCATCGTGGCGACGATGGCGCTGGTCATGCGGCTGCACAAGCACAATGTGCGGGTGTACAACTCGCTGGCGATGATCGGCGAGGACAAGCACCACTAGGCCCGCCAGCCCTCCCCTTACGGCGCGGCGGCCCGCTGCGCCGCCCTGGCCTCCCACCCGTCCGGCACCACGAACCCGCGCGACCGCTCGCGCCAGGTGCCGGGCGCGCCCTCCGCTTCCACCAGTTCGCAGACCATGACCGGCGCCTCGCGGCGCCAGGCGTGGACGGCATCCGAGAACCGCTCGGCCAGCCCGTCGCGCAGCGCCTCGGCCGATTCGGTGCCGGCGGCCGGCACGCGGGCGCCCGACAGCCAGTCGGTGCGCGACAGCCGGCACCACCGCACGTCCTGCCGCGCCGGCTCGGTTGCCCAGCCGTGCCAGCTATCGAGCGTGCGCCACCACCCGTTCAGGTGATCGGGCGCGATGCCCAGCGCATCGAGACCGGCCGGCATCGCCCCATCGCGATAGAACAGCCAGCCCAGCAGGTAGACCTCGCTGCGGTCCACGGGCCGCCCGACCACGGCCTGCGCCTCGGCGGTGCGGCCCAGCGGCAACTGGCGCCGGACGATATGGTCGAGCTTGTCGCCCAGCCGGTCCACGAGGTTCGGGCCGACGAACGCACGGTCGCTGGCGTGGCCGCCGACGTGCAGGTAGAACTTGGCGGCCATCTCCCAATGCACGGTCGCCTCGGCGGCCGGATCGCGCCAGAGCACGTCCAGTTCGCCCAGCGTCTGCACGCCGTGGCCGTTGGCGCGGCGGATCGGCACGTTGGCGGCCAGCAGGTCGACGCCCGGCGCGTGTTGCAGCGCGAAGTGCAGCAGCCGCTCGGCATGGCGGCCCAGCCGCAGGCTGCGGCTGCCGGTGGGGTCGGGATGCTGGCTCAGTTCGGCGATGGTCTCGGGCAGGCCCGCGGCATCGGCCTGCCCCAGCCACGTGCGCCAGGCGGCGCGGGCACCGGCCGGCCACTGCGCCAGCCGGGCCGGCGCATCGCCATAGACGGCGGGAAGATGGGAAAGCAGCGCGGGCGACAGCGAGCACCACGCCAGGTCGCGCGTGCGCTGCGACGGCGCGCCGCACCAGAGCGGCAGCGGCGTGTCCACCCCGGACGGCGCGCAGCCGCCCGGCAGGTTCAGTTGCGCGAGATCAGGCTTCAGCTCCCGCACGGTCATGTACCTCGCGGGCCAGGCACAGGTCCTCCCAGGCGCGCGCCTTGTCAGTCAGCGTGCGCAACAGGTAGGCCGGGTGGTAGGTCACCACGACGGGAATGCCTTCGTACTGGTGCACCGTGCCGCGCAGCTTGCCGATCGGCGTGGTCGCGCGCAGCAGCGACTGCGCGGCGAACCGGCCCAGCACGACAATCACCTTCGGCTGGATCAGCGCGATCTGGCGCCGCAAGTACGGCTCGCAGGCCGCCACCTCGTCCGGCTCCGGATTGCGGTTGCCGGGCGGCCGGCACTTGAGCACGTTGGCGATGTAGACGTTCTGCCCGCGCGCCAGGCCCAGCGCGCCAAGCATGTTGTCGAGCAGCTTGCCGGCCTGGCCGACGAACGGCTCGCCCTGCAGGTCCTCGTTCTCGCCGGGCGCCTCGCCCACGAGCATCCAGTCGGCCTGTGTGTCGCCCACGCCGAACACGGTCTGCGTGCGCGATTCGCACAGCCCGCAGGCGGTGCAGCCGGCCACGCTGTCGGCCAGGTCCGGCCACGCCATGGCGGCGATGGCCGCCGCGCGGCCCGAAGGGTCCGGCAGGCGCGACACGGGCGCGGCGGCGCGCGGCGCAGGCGGCGGGGACGGCGGCGGGACGTCGAATGCCTCGACGGTCTCGGCCAGTTCCAGCGCGGCGTCGGCCGGGTCGATGACGGGGGCGGCGCGCGGGATGGCCGACGCTTCGGTCAGAGCTTCGGCACGAACTTCCGCCGCCGCCTCCGCCACGACCGACTCCGCCGGCTCCACGGCCAGCGGCACGCCAGCCTCTTCGCCCACCTCATCGCCCGCCGGCTGGCGCGGCACCCACTCGGCGGGAATGCCCAGCACTTCCAGGAACATCGCGCGGCGGTTCATGTGGCGGCTCCCGCGTCATCGGCCGTCCACACGCGGCGCAGCACCAGCGCGTCCTCGCGCCCGAGCGCCGTGGCCGGGTAGTAGCCCTTGCGGCGGCCGATCTCGACAAACCCGGCCTCCAGGTACAGCGCCAGCGCGCCCAGGTTCGACGGCCGCACTTCCAGCAGCATGGTCCGCAACTGGTGCGCGTGCGACGTGGCCAGCGCAATGGCCAGCAGCAGCCGGCCGTAGCCCTGCCGCTGGTAGGTCGGGTCGATCGTGATGTTGAGCAGGTGCATCTCGTCGACCACCGGCATCAGCATCGCGTAGCCGATCAGCGCCCGCGACGGGTCGCGCATCGTCAGGCCGAAATGGCCGGCCTTCAGAGAATTCTCAAAGTTGCCGCGCGTCCACGGATGGCTGTAGGCGCGCTGCTCGATCGCGGCGACTTCGGCCAAATCTCGCGCGCTCATGTGGTCGAGCGCCCAGCCCGGCGCCAGCGCCGGCATCACCGGCACCAGCGGCCAGTCGGGCCGTTCGGCGGGCAGCAGCGCGGCGCTCATGCGGCACCTCCGGCCAGCGCGGCGGCCTTGGCCGCGGCAACGGCTTCGCGCTCGGCGATGGTCTGGGCAACCTTGTCGCGCACGTAGATCGGCATGGCGTCGGCGGCGTCGATGGTCTCGCCGCGCGCCAGCGCCCGCAGGCCGATGGCGACCATCGCGCGGGCATCGGGCATGGCGTCCGGCACGGTGCGGGCCGCGCCGGCGGCCACGGCCAGCCGCTCGCCGAACACCGTGGCGGCGTTGCCGGCCAGCCAGTAATCGCCGTCCGGGGCGGCTACCGCCTCGGGCGCGCCCACGTGCATGGCGCCGGCCATCGACCATTCCCCGGCGGCGGCGTCCCAGCGGAACGTGGCGGCGTAGGCTTCGTCCATGCGGGCGTCCAGCGCCACCAGCACGGCGGCGCCGGCGGGCAGCGGCGGCGTGCCGGTGCGTACACTTTCGGCACAGGCCATCAGGACGTTGACGGGGATGACGGGCAGGTCGGCGCCAAAGGCCAGGCCCTGGGCCACGCCGCAGGCGGTGCGCAGGCCCGTGAACGATCCGGGGCCGGCGCCGAAGGCGATGGCGGCGCAGTCGGCCAGGCGGAAGCCGGCTTCGGCCAGCACCTCGCCCACGGCGGGCAGCACGCGCGACGACGACCGCGCGCCGGTGTGCTCATGACGGGAGAAACACTCGATGGCACCGTCGGGGGCGGCGCGCCCGAGTGCGACGGAACACCACTCTGTGGAGGTTTCGACAGCAAGAATCCAGGACATGGCAGCGATTGTATCCGCTGCCGGGGCAAAGCAGTATTGGCGCCGGCACGCGGCGCGCACCGGGCCGCGCGGCCCGACCGAAGGCTTCCTCGATTTTTTTGCCGCCGAACGGACGGCGCGGGCGCTTATCATCGGCCCTTGTCATTGCCATCCCACCCGGAGACCCCATGAGCGACCTGCAGGCCCAATTCGACCAGGCCCAAATCGACGTCAAGACGCTGGCCGAGCGCCCCAACAACATGACGCTGCTGCGCCTGTACGCGCTTTACAAGCAGGGTGCCGAGGGCGACGCGCACGGCGACAAGCCCGGCATGACCGATTTCGTCGGCCGCTACAAGTTCGAGGCCTGGGAGGCGCTCAAGGGCACCAGCCAGGACGACGCCAAGCAGAAGTACGTGGAACTGGTGGCCGACCTGCTGGCCGGCCGCGCCAGCTGATCCGGCTCCCCTGCTCTCTGCTGCCGGCGCCCACTCCGGGCCCGGCGCGGCGGGCGCCGCCCACGCGGCGCTCAGCCCGCGGTCTTTCCTGCCGATAACCAGACTATCCGCAATGGTGTCGTACCCCAGGCAGACATGAAGACATTCCGAGTGCTGTTCACCGCCGGCGCGCTGGCGCTGCCCGCGGCGCTGACGGCCGCACCGCACGCCGCCCACCCCGCGCAGCCATCGGCCAGGACAGCCGCACCGGCCGCGCCGGCCTATGATCCGGTGCGCTACCGGTCGTGCACGGTCTACGCGGCCACGGCGCTGTCGGCGGCCGTGGACATGCGCACGCATGGCTACAGCGCCAAGCGGGCACTGTTCGAAGGCGGCAACCCGCCCTCCGCGCCGATGGTGGCGCTGACCGAATTCGCCGCGTCGGCCATCCAGGCCCGCCCGGCCGGCGGCCGCGACGCCGCCTCCACGCTCAGCGGCTTCCTGGCTGGCGTCTGCTACCAGCGCAACGAACTGCCGACACTGCAGTAACGCCGCGCCAGGCGCCCTAGCCCGGCGGCGCCGGACGCGGCCGGATGCGCCACGCGGCCAGCATCGCCGTGGCGATCACCACTCCCACGGCCAGGAACGTCTCGTCGAACGCCCGGATCTGGGCCGCCTGCACCGCCTGCGCGGCCATCTGGCCGCCGGCGCCCAGCATCACGCCGTGCTCGGCCAGCCGCCATTCCAGCCCCACGCCGGCCAGGCTCACCCCAATCGCCCCGCCCAGCTGGCGCAGGAAGTTGATGCAGCTCGACCCTTGCGCAATCAGCGAGAAATCGACGCCGCGCATCGATCCGAGGGTCAGCGACGGCAGGATGCAGCCAAGCCCGATCCGCCCGATCACGGCATACAGCACGATCAGCAGGTACGGCGTGGCCATCGAGCCAGTGGCCATCAACAGGAACGACCCCGCCAGCAGCGCCAGCCCGAACGACACCTGCTTGTGCGGCAGGATGCGGCTGGTCAGCCGGCCAGCCACGGCGATGGTCACGGCCAGCGCGATGCCGGCCGGCATCAGCACCAGCCCGGCCGCCGACGGCGTATAGGCCAGCGCCGTCTGCATGTAGACCGGCAGCAGGTACGTGGAGCCGAACAGCCCGGCGCCGTAGATGAACGCGACGATGGCGCCGGCCGCGAACTGGCGGTAGCTGTAGAGCCGCATGTTCATGAGCGGATCGGGCGCGCGCAGTTGCCAGGCCACGAACACGGCCAGCATGACCACGCCGAACAGCGCCAGGCCGATGCCCTCGCCGGCGTTGGCACGCATCGCCACCAGCCCGTTGAGCAGGCTGACGGTAGCCACGCCCACCAGCGCCAGCCCGCGCCAGTCCAGCGGCTTGCGCTCGCCAATCATCGCCGAATCCACGGCCATGTAGCGGCGCGCCATCCACCAGCCGGCCAGCGTCAGCGGCACCACGACAAAGAAGATCGAGCGCCAGCCGAACAGTTCGACCAGGAAACCGCCCAGGCTGGGGCCGATGGCCGGCGCCAGCACCACGCCAAAGCCGAACAGCGACATCGCGCGGCCCTGCTCGCGCTCGTCGAACGCGCGCAGGATGAAGATGTTGGGCAGCGGCTGCATGATGCCGGCGGCGATGCCCTCGGCCACGCGCATGGCCAGCATCACGCCGAACGTTGGCGAGAACCCGCCGACCAGCCCGCCGGTGCCCAGCAGCAGCAGCGTGCCGATGAACGTGCGCCGCAGCCCGTAGCGGTTGAGCAGCCACGGCGTCAGCAGCATCGACATCGTCATGGCGATCATGAAGCTGGCCGCCACCCACTGGGCGCGCTCCTGGCCCAGCACGAAATGGCGGCTCAGGTCGGGAATGGCCACGTTGACGATGGTCGAGGAGACGATCGACGACATCGCGCCCAGCATCAGCGTGAGCAGGATCAGCCAGCGCAGGCGGTCGCCGTAGCGGTCGCGCAGCGCGGCGCGCGCGTGGGGCCGCCGGCCTTGGGCTCGGGCTTGTCTCCTCCCGGATCGTCCCCGCTGCCGGTACTTGCCGGCGCAGTGGATTCGCGGCTCACCCGAGCCGCCCGGTCGACGCGATCTCGCGGATCTTGCGCACGGTATCGAGGTCCGCCTCGTGATAGGCGGACTTGACGATCTCCGCGTAGCGGTCGTCGCCGCTGGCGTCCACGTTGGGCATCGTGGTCTCGTAGACAAAACGCACCAGCAGCGCCCCGGCCGCCGGCGTCTCGATGGTCATCGTCAGCGTGCCCCCGGCATGCTCGGCCGTGGCGGCCGTTTCATAGCGCACGGCGCGGCGCGGCACGTAGACCACGCGGTCGCTGATATGGGCCTGGCCGAAATGGAGCACCCGTTCGAGCCAGCCATCGCCCCGCGCGACGATCTCCGCGCGGTCCAGCCCCAGCACGAACAGCTCGGGCGACTCCGCCCGCAACACCAGGCCCTGCCAGAGCTGGTCGGCCGTCAACGGCTCCAGCGTCGGGTTGCCTGGGTCATTGATTTCCACCAGGTGTTCGAAACGCAACTTTTTTCTCCCGTTCGTGATGGTCCGTATTATGGGGGTTCTGGAGAAACGGTGGTGTGTTGGGGGTGTCGAGCAAACCGTCGGCCGACCACGCCGCCACCCCCAAAAACAAAAAACCCCGCGACAACGCGCGGGGTTCTCGGCCAGGCAACTACCTCGGCCTCACACTTCCTCGTACAGCGGCAGCGTCAGGAATTCGGCGAAGTCTTCCGACGTCGACATCTGCTCGAAGATCTGCGCGGCGCGGTCGTAGGTGGCGCCGCCGCCGGCCACTTCCTTGACCTTGGCCAGTTCCTCGGGGATCAGCGCGCGGACCAGTTCGGCGGTGACCTTGCGGCCGTCCTCAAGCTTGCCCTTGGGCGAGCGGATCCATTGCCACACCTGCGAGCGCGAGATCTCGGCCGTGGCGGCGTCTTCCATCAGGTTGTGGATCGGCACGCAGCCGTTGCCCGCCAGCCAGGCGCCCAGGTAGTGGATGCCGACGTTGATGTTCATGCGCAGGCCGTGCTCGGTGATCGGCGTTTCCGGCTGGAAGTTCAGCAGGTCGGCGCCCTTCACGTCCACGTCCGGACGCTGCTTGTCGAACTGGTTCGGCTTGTCGCCCAGCACCGCGACGAATTCCTTCATCGCCGGCTCGACCAGGCCCGGGTGGGCCACCCAGCCGCCGTCGTAGCCGTCGGTGGCATCGCGGCGCTTGTCGCTGATGATGCCTTCCATGGCCACGGCGTTCTTCTCCGGATCGTTCTTGATCGGGATCAGGGCGCTCATGCCGCCGATGGCCGGCGCGCCGCGCTTGTGGCACGTCTTCAGCAGCAGCAGCGCGTACGAGCGCATGAACGGCGCGGTCATCGTCACCTTGGCGCGGTCGGCCAGGCAGAAGTTCTTGTCGACCTTGAACTTCTTGATGCACGAGAAGATGTAGTCCCAGCGGCCGGCGTTCAGGCCCGCGCTGTGGTCGCGCAGTTCGTACAGGATTTCTTCCATCTCGAAGGCGGCCAGGATCGTCTCGATCAGCACCGTGGCCTTGATGGTGCCCTGCGGCAGGCCCACTTCGTTCTGGGCCATCACGAAGATGTCGTTCCAGAGGCGGGCTTCCAGATGGCTTTCCATCTTGGGCAGGTAGAAGAACGGGCCGTCGCCGCGCGCGATCTGTTCCTTGGCGTTGTGGAACAGGAACAGCGCGAAGTCGAAGATGCCGCCCGAGACGCGCTTGCCGTCGATGGTGACGTGCTTCTCGTCCAGGTGCCAGCCGCGCGGACGCACCTGCAGCGTGGCGATCTTGTCGTTGAGCTTGTAGTGCTTGCCGTTGCTGTCCAGCGTCAGCGTGCGGCGCACGGCGGCCTTCAGGTTGACCTGGCCCTGCATCTGGTTGTGCCAGTTCGGGGTGTTCGAGTCCTCGAAGTCCGTCATGTAGCTGTCAGCGCCCGAGTTGAAGGCGTTGATCACCATCTTGGCCTCGACCGGGCCCGTGATTTCCACGCGGCGGCATTCCAGCGCCTTGGGCACCGGGGCTACCTTCCAGTCGCCCTCGCGGATGCTGCGCGTTTCCGGCAGGAAGTCGGGGATCTCGCCGGCGTCCAGCCGCCTGGCGCGTTCCACGCGGGCGGCCAGCAATTCCTGGCGGCGCGGCTCGAACGCGCGGTGCAGCTTGTCGACCAGGGCCAGGGCTTCCGGCGTGAGGATGTCTTCGTAGGCCGGCAGGATCTCGCCGGTAATCTTCATGCCCGCGGGCAGCGTGATAGCCATCAGTCTTCTCCTGTATGCGATGGTGTATTAAGGGGGGCCCGCCTGTCAGAGCGTCGCGCCCGAGGCGGCGACGAAGGCAAGCAGGTCGTTCATGTCGTGCCCGGTGCCGGTGGGCGCCACGTCCAGGCGCTCCGCCGGATGGCCGGCACGGTTGATCCAGTAGGTGGTGTAGCCAAACCACGTGGCGCCGCAGGCGTCCCAGCCATTCGACGACACGAACAGCATCTCGGCCGCCGGCACGCCGAACGCCTTGGGCCCCAGCGCGTAGGCGGCCGGCGCGGTCTTGTACTGCCGCACCGCATCGACCGACAGCACATGGTCGAACAGCCCCTGCATGCCGGCGCTCTTGACCGCGATGTCGAGCATCTCGGGGTTGCCGTTGGACAGGATGCCCAGCGGCAGGTTGGCGCGGCGCAGCCGCTTGAGCGCCGCCAGGTTTTCCGGGAACGCCGACAGGCACGCGTATTCCTTGAGCAACTGGGCCTGCGCGGCGTCGTCGAGCCGCAGCGCCAGGCGCTCCGCCGCGTAGCGCAGCGCGTCGATCGTGATGTCCCAGAACGGCTTGTAGCGGGCGCCGTCCGGGGCGGCCAGCGAGCGCAGCCGGGTGTAGTCGATCTGGCGCTCGCGCCACAGCAGCGCCAGCGCCTCGCCCTTGCCCGGGAACAATTGCTCCGCCCGCGCCGTGACCGAATACACGTCGAACAGCGTGCCGTAGGCATCGAAAACGACCGCGCGGATTTTGTTCATCTGTCAAAACGCCAGGGACTGAATGGACCTGTACACGATTGAATGCATGGAATTCTAGTGACGCGCTGCAGTGCGGCAAAGAGGCACGCTGTCACTTGATCTTTTACTTTTGCACTACTAATCTTGGCCATCCTCCTCCGGACTTGTGTACAGCCGAGCGATCTTTCGTGGACCACTTCAAGCAACTTGAGACTTTTGTGTCGGTGGCGTCACGCGGCAGCCTGTCTGCCGCCGCAGCCGCCGAAGGCGTGGCGCCGGCGATCATCGGCCGCCGCATCGACGCCCTGGAAGAACGCCTGGGCGTGAAACTGCTGGTGCGCACCACGCGCAAGATCACGCTGACGTTCGAAGGCTCGGCCTTCCTGGAAGACTGCCAGCGCATCCTGAACGACCTCCACAACGCCGAGGCCAGCGTGTCGGCCGGCGGCGTCAAGGCCAGCGGCCACCTGCGCGTGACCGCCCCGGCCGGCTTTGGCCGCAAGCACGTGGCGCCGCTGGTGCCGCTGTTCATCGAATCCCATCCCGACGTCACGCTCACGCTCGATCTTTCGGACCGCGTGGTCGACCTCGTCAACGAGGGCTTCGACTGCGCGATCCGGCTGGGCGACCTGCCCGATTCGAGCCTGGTGTCGATCCGCCTGGCCGAAAACCGCCGCGTCGTGGTGGCCTCGCCCGAATACCTGGCCCGCGCCGGCACGCCGCAGTTGCCCGAGGACCTGTCGCGCCACAACTGCCTGGCCTTCGGCGCCAGCGCCAACGTGCAGCGCGGCTGGGTGTTCCAGCAGGACGGCCGCGCCGTCACGGTCAAGGTGGGCGGCACCATGGAATGCACCGACGGCGCCGTGCTGCACGCCTGGTGCCTGCAGGGCCATGGCCTGGCGTGGCGGTCCTGGTGGGAAGTCGGCCAGGAGATCGTCAGCGGCCGGCTCGTGACCGTGCTGGACGAGTTCCAGGCGCCGCCCATCGGCATCCACGCGGTCTTTCCCCAGCGCAAGCACCTGCCGCTGCGCGTGCGGCTGTTCATCGACCATCTCAAGAACACCTACGGCAACCCGGTCTACTGGCGCCGCGCCGAACAGGCGCCCAGCAGCGCGGTGGCCGAGGTCCATGCGGTCGTGGCCTAGCACGGCAGGCATCCTTTCCGATTGGTTGTCCATCGCACTATCTTGATATTTCGCAATGGCGCAGACTCCACACTGACTACAATCAAAAAGACAGGCGCCATGCTGGCCTGCCCCCGTCCCACTCGTGAAAGGAGGTCCGGTATGTTCAAGCACATCCTGTTGCCCACCGACGGTTCGGAGTTGTCCAAGAAGGCCATCGATGGCGGCCTGGAACTGGCCAAGGTCATCGGCGCGCGGGTCACCGCCTACGTCTGTCTGGAGGAATATCCGTACACGCCTTTCAGCGAGATCGTGGTCGAGGCGCCCCAGGCGTTCAAGGAACGCATCGAAAACCAGGCCCGGCTCTATCTGCAGGAAATCGAAACCGCGGCCGTCGCGCAGGGCCTGCCGTTCGATGCCGACATGACCACCTTTGCCGTGCCCTACCTCGGCATCATCGATGCGGCGGAGCGCCACGGCTGCGACGTGATCTTCATGGCGTCGCACGGCCGGCGCGGCCTGTCGGGCCTGCTGCTCGGCAGCGAGACGCAGAAGGTGCTGACCCATACCGATATCCCGGTCATCGTCTACCGCTGATCCCACCCTTCTTTCCGCAGGCGCCGGTCGGGCCGGCGCCTCTGGAAAAAACCGCGCCGCAGGTTGTGCGGCGCGGGGCCAAACTGACGGCGCGATGGTCGCGCGCCGTCCCCGAATCGTTGTGCCGTCGCCGGCGCGCTACGCCACCTTCTTGTCGAAGAACTGTTCGTCCTCGGTCGATCCCTTGAGCGCGGTCGTCGACGACTGGCCGCCCTCGATGGCCTGCGTCACGGCGTCGAAGTAGCCGGTGCCCACCTCGCGCTGGTGCTTGACCGCGGTGAAGCCCTTCTCGGCCGCGGCGAATTCCGCTTCCTGCAGCTCCACGAACGCCGACATCTGGTTGCGGGCGTAGCCGTACGCCAGGTTGAACATCGAATAGTTCAGCGAGTGGAAGCCGGCCAGCGTGATGAACTGGAACTTGTAGCCCATGGCGCCCAGCTCGCGCTGGAACCGGGCGATGGTGGCGTCGTCCAGGTTCTTCTTCCAGTTGAACGACGGCGAGCAGTTGTACGCCAGCAGCTTGCCGGGGAACCTGGCGTGCACGGCCTCGGCAAACTTCTTCGCGAATTCCAGGTCCGGCTTGCCGGTTTCGCACCAGACCAGGTCAGCCACTTCGGCGTACGCCAGCGCGCGGGCGATGGATTGCGCGATGCCGGGGCGGGTCCGGAAGAAGCCCTCCACGGTGCGTTCGCCGGTCAGGAAGGGCTGGTCGCGCTCGTCGACGTCGGACGTCAGCAGGTCGGCCGCCTCGGCGTCGGTCCGGGCGATTACCAGCGTCGGGGTGCCCGACACATCGGCAGCCAGCCGCGCGGCGGTCAGCTTAGCCACCGCTTCGCGGGTGGGCACCAGCACCTTGCCGCCCATGTGGCCACACTTCTTGACCGACGCCAGCTGGTCCTCGAAGTGCACGCCGGCCGCACCGGCCTCGATCATCGACTTCATCAGCTCGAACGCGTTCAGCACGCCGCCAAAGCCGGCCTCGGCATCGGCCACGATCGGCGCGAAGAAGTCGGTATCGCCCTTGCCTTCGCTCCACTGGATCTGGTCGGCGCGCTGGAACGTGTTGTTGATGCGCTTGACGACCATCGGCACCGAGTTGGCCGGGTACAGCGACTGGTCGGGATACATCTCGCCGGCCAGGTTGGCGTCGCCCGCCACCTGCCAGCCCGACAGGTAGATGGCCTTCAGCCCGGCCTTGACCTGCTGCAGCGCCTGGTTGCCGGTCAGCGCGCCCAGCGTGTTGACGAACGGCTCGGTGTTCAGCAGATGCCAGAGCTTCTCGGCGCCGCGGCGGGCCAGCGTGTGCTCGATCTGGACGGAACCGCGCAGGCGTACCACGTCCTCGGCACTGAAGTGGCGCTGCACGCCCTTCCAGCGCGGGTTGGTCTCCCAGTCCTGCTTCAGGGCGTCGATCTGTTGTTGGCGGGTCGTCATGTTCACTCTCCTGCGTCTCAAGACATATGTCTTATATAAGAGTGTAGAGAGCCTTCCCGCGATGCAACAAGCGATGTGCGGCGTGCACAACCAACTATTTATTCATCGTAAATCAACGAGTTATCGTCAACTTTTCACGATGCGGCACGGAATTTTTCACAGTGAGAAATGGGACCCCCACCCCGCGCGGGCGGATTTTTGCGCATCAAAACATCGTTCCGCATGATGAAATCTGTGCGGCTTTGACGTTCCCGCGCTCACATCTGCTTGAACAGGTGCGCGTACTGCCTTGCCACGGGCAGCGATTCGGGCCGGTCGCGCAGTTTCAGCGATAGCCGGCCCAGCGACTGGTTCACCGCGCTGGCCACGCAGTCGATGTTCACGACGGTGCCACGGTGGATCTGCCAGAAGCGGTCGGGGTCGAGCTGCTGGGTCAGTTCGCGCAGGCTGGTACGGATCAGCGCCTCGCCGCCGGTGGACACCACGTTCACGTACTTGTCGGTGGCTTCCAGGTAAACCACCTCGTCCACGGGGATGATGCGCACCTCCTGCCCCACCAGCGCCTTGATGAAGCGCAGGTACTGGCCGCGCGCGGCGGCCTGGGGCTTGTCCAGCGACTCCAGCCGCGCCAGCAACTGCGCCAGCCGGTCCGTGTCGACCATGGTGCCGATATCGGTCGCCGCGGCGTCGTCCTGCGCGTCGTCGTCGATGTCCTCGGCCGCCTTGGCGCTCAGGCGCGCGCGCAGCCGTTCCACGGTGGCTTCCAGCCGCTCGTGCTGCACGGGCTTGAGCACGTAGTCGACGGCGGCGCGCTCGAACGCCTCCAGCGCGAACTGGTCGTAGGCGGTGACAAAGACCACCAGCGGCGGCCGGTCGAATTCGATCAGCTCGCGCGCCACGTCCATGCCGCTCATGCCGGGCATGCGGATATCCAGGAACGCGACGTCGGGCTGGTGTTCGCGCGCCGCGTCCAGCGCGGCCATGCCGTCGTGCACGACGGCGGCGATCGTGGCCTCGGGCCACAGCGTCTTCAGTTCGGATTCCAGCACGCGCGCGAGCAGCGCCTCGTCGTCGGCGATCAACAGGGTGGGAGACATGGGGGCGTCAGGTGCGGGAAACCGCCGGGGTCACGGGGGCATGGGGCGCGGGCCGCGCTTCGGGCGCGGGGCGCATCGGGGCGATGGTAGGCTCGGTGCTGCGCGTGAGCGGCAGCGTCAGCCGCACCACCACGCCGCGCGGCGCGTTTTCCTCCATCTGCATCGTGGCGGCGGCGCCAAAGATTCGCGCCAGCCGCTCGCGCACGTGGGTCAGGCCCAGGCCGGACCCGCTCTTGCCGCTCTGGCAGAAGCCCACGCCGGTGTCCGCGATCAGCACCTGCAGGCTGCCGCCCTCGCCTTCGCGGGCCGACAGCACGATCTTGCCGCCGCGCATGCAGGGCTCGATGCCATGCGTCACGGCGTTCTCGACCAGCGGCTGGATCAGCATCGGCGGGATCTCGGCATCGGCCAGCGCCGGCGGCAGGTCGATCTCGTAGTCCAGCCGCGCGCCAAAGCGCATGCCCTGGATTTCCAGGTAGCTGCGCAGCAGTTCGAATTCCTGCGCCAGCGTGCAGTGCTCGGCGCGGGTGTGCGACAGCGACATCCGCAGGAAGCCGATCAGCCGCTGCAGCAACTGGCGCGCGGCGCGCGGGTCGGTGGCGATCAGGCCGTCCAGGTTGGCCAGCGAGTTGAACAGGAAGTGGGGCTCGATCTGCGCCTGCAGCGCCATCAACTGGGCGCGCACAAGCTGCTTTTCAGCTTCCTCGCGCTGCAGCGCGTCCAGCGCGGCCTGGCGCTCCAGGTAGGCCAGCTTCTCGCGCGACCAGTAGAAATAGATCATGCTGGCCGACGCCAGCATGCCGACGATCAGGCACATGCGCAGCATGTCGCCCGTGGCGGCGGGCGATTTCTCGGGCAGGTCCAGCAGTTCGCGCGTGCACCAGCTACCCAGCACCACGCCCAGCGGCACGGCCACCACGGCCAGGCACATGAACGGCCAGCGGCGCGGGCGGTCGTTCCACCAGATCAGCACGCGCGGAATGTCGATCAGCGTCCAGATGGACAGGCCGATCAACTGGCTGTAGACGAAGTTCTGGACCAGCGTGCCGCCGGTCTGGAAGCCGTAGTTGAGGCTGACCGCGATCACCGTGTTCATGCAGAGCACGAACAGCAGGTCACGCGCCAGAATGTTGAGCCGTGACGGCACCGCGCACGACATGCGCATATCTCTCTCCCTCCTTTCGCGTCTCACCGCCGCGTGCAGTTCTGTTGATGCACTGCGGCAAAGCGCGCACCCGGGGCTTCGGTGACGACCGGGTACCGCGATGATCGGCACTTTACGCCGGAGCGGGACGAGAGAAAAGCGCCGTGCGACGAACAGGTGCCGGACGGCGCGAGCGGTGTGGTGCCGCGACCGGCGCGCGTGGAACGCGCGTTTCAGCCGCGCCGGGGCAGACGGCCTCAGGCCGCCACGGCCAGCCGGCTGGATGCCTCGGCCAGCGCCGTGGACACCGTGTCGCGCGACAGGTGCGGCGCGAACATGTTGATGAACGCGTGGGCGTAGCCGCGCAGGTACGCCCCGCGCCGCACGGCCACGCTGGTCGTGTTGGGCGAGAACAGGTGGTCGGCCGAAATGCGCACCAGCCCGGCGTCCTTGCGGTCGTCGTAGGCCATCGACGCGATGATGCCCACGCCCAGGTCCAGCTCGGCGTAGGTCTTGATCACGTCGGCGTCCATGGCCGTCAGCACGATCTCGGGCTGCAGCCCGGCATCGGCAAAGGCCCCGTCGATCTTGCGGCGGCCCGTGAAGCCGGCGTCGTAGGTGATGATCGGGAAATTCGACAGGTCTTCCAGCGTCGGCTCGGGCAGCCGCGTCAGCGGGTGGTCCGGCGAGACCACGATCACGTGCTGCCAGCTATACGCCTCGAACGACGTCAGCCCGGCCTCGCTGGCCACGGCCTCGGTGGCGATGCCGATGTCGGCCTGCCCCGTCAGGAGCAGTTCGACAATATGCGACGGCGACGCCTCCTGCAGCGCCAGCGTGACGTGCGGGTATTCGCGGCGGAAGCTCTGCACGACCTTGGGCAGCGCATAGCGGGCCTGGGTGTGCGTGGTGGCCACGGTCAGCCGGCCGGTATGGCGGCCCGCGAACTCGTCGCCGGCCTGGCGCAGGTTCTCGGCTTCGAGCAGCAGGCGCTCGACGATCCGCACGATCTCGCGGCCCGGCTCGGTCAGCCCGGTCAGGCGCTTGCCATAGCGCTCGAAGATCTCGACGCCCAGTTCCTCTTCCAGCTCGCGGATCTGGCGCGAGACGCCCGGCTGCGACGTGTACAGCGCGTTGGCCACCTCGGTCAGGTTGAACTGGCGGCGCACCGCCTCGCGGATCGACCGCAGTTGCTGGAAGTTCATCGTGCCACCCCTTCTGTCGTCGTTGCGCGGTTGAACACGCGGAGCTGGCGCGGCCGCACGGCCAGCAGCTCGCCTTCGCGGAAGCCCTGATGGCGGAAGCGTTCAAGCGGAAGTGCCACCTCGATCACATCCTGGTTGTCCTCGCGTTCGAGTTCGAGCTGGGCCACCGGGCCCAGCGTCAGCGCGCGGCGCAGCGTCACGGCGATGCCGTCGGTGCCCGGCGCGTAGCGTTCCAGTTCCAGGTCGTGCGGGCGGACGTAGGCCACCGCGTCGCCGGCCGTCTCGAAGCCGCTGCCCACCACGGGCAGCACGGCCTCGCCGGTGTGCAGCAGGCCGCCGGTATCGCCCACTTCCAGCCGGCCGTGGAACAGGTTCACGTTGCCCAGGAAGCCGAACACGAACGGCGTGGCCGGATGGTTGTAGACCGCCTCGGGCGTGCCGTACTGCTCCACGCGGCCCCGGTTCATCAGCACCACCTGGTCGGCCACTTCCAGCGCCTCTTCCTGGTCATGCGTGACGAACACGCTGGTCACGTGCAGTTCGTCGTGCAGCCGGCGCAGCCAGCGGCGCAGTTCCTTGCGGACCTTGGCGTCCAGCGCGCCGAACGGCTCGTCCAGCAGCAGCACGCGCGGCTCCACGGCCAGCGCGCGGGCCAGCGCGATGCGCTGGCGCTGCCCGCCCGACAACTGCGACGGATAGCGGTCGCCCAGCCAGTCGAGCTGCACCAGTTCCAGCAGCGACTGCACCTTCTCGCGGATCTTCGCCTCCGACGGCCGCTCGGCGCGCGGCTTCACGCGCAGGCCGAAGGCGACGTTCTCGAACACGGTCATGTGCTTGAACAGCGCGTAGTGCTGGAACACGAAGCCGACGTTGCGCTGGCGCACGTGCTGCGTGGAGGCATCCTGCCCGGCCAGCACCACCTGGCCCGCATCGGCGCGTTCCAGCCCGGCGATGATCCGCAGCAGCGTGGTCTTGCCGCAGCCCGACGGCCCCAGCAGCGCCGTCAGTTCCCCTTCGGCAAAGTCCAGCGTGACGTCGTCCAGCGCGACAAAGTCGCCAAAGCGCTTCTGTACGTTCCTGACCTGAATGCTCATGATGGCTGCCCTTCCGGTTGCAGTTCGCGGCTGGCACGGATTTCCACCAGCGTCTTGATGCCCAGCGTGACCAGCGCCAGCAGCGTCAGCAGCGACGCCACCGCAAACGCGGCCGCAAAGTTGTATTCGTTGTAAAGAATTTCCACGTGCAGCGGCATGGTGTTGGTCAGGCCGCGGATATGGCCCGATACCACCGACACGGCGCCGAATTCGCCCATCGCCCGCGCGTTGCAGAGGATCACGCCGTACAGCAGGCCCCAGCGGATGTTCGGCAGCGTCACGTGCCAGAACGTCTGCCAGCCAGACGCGCCCAGCACGATGGCCGCCTCTTCTTCCTCGCTGCCCTGCGACTGCATCAGCGGAATCAGCTCGCGCGCCACGAACGGGAACGTCACGAAGATCGTGGCCAGCACGATGCCGGGCACCGCGAACATGATCTTGATGTCGTGCGCCGCCAGCCACGGGCCGAACCAGCCCTGCGCGCCGAACATCAGCACGTAGATCAGGCCCGAGATCACCGGCGAGACCGAGAACGGCAGGTCGATCAGCGTGATCAGCAGGTTCTTGCCGCGGAAATCGAACTTGGCGATGGCCCACGCGGCCGCCACGCCGAACACCACGTTCAGCGGCACCGCGATGGCCGCCACGGTCAGCGTCAGCTCGATGGCCTCCACGGCGTCGGGCTCGGTCAGCGCGGACAGGTAGGTATCGGCGCCCTTGCGCAGCGCCTCGTAGAACACCGACGCCAGCGGCACGAACAGGAACAGCGCCAGGAACAGCACGGCCACCGTGATCAGCGTGTAGCGCACCCACGGCGATTCGCCGGTGGCCGCGTGCGGCGGGTGGGCCCCCGAGGCGCCCAGGCGGGAAACGGCTCCGGCCATGTCAGTTCACCTCCGGGTTGCCGTCGGGCAGCGCCGCGGCGCGGGCGCCGGTCTGGTGGCGGCGCGTCCAGGCCTGCAGCAGGTTGATCAGCAGCAGCAGCACGAACGAGATCAGCAGCATCACCACGGCCACCGCCGTGGCGCCCGCGTAGTCGTACTGTTCGAGCTTGGAATAGATCATCAGCGGGGCGATTTCCGAGACCATCGGCATGTTGCCCGAGATGAAGACCACCGACCCGTACTCGCCGGTGGCACGCGCGAAGGACAGCGCGAAGCCGGTCAGCAGCGCCGGCAGGATGGCGGGCAGGATCACGCGGCGGAACGTCTGCAGCCGCGACGCGCCCAGGCTGGCCGCCGCTTCCTCCAGTTCGCGCTCCACGTCTTCCAGCACCGGCTGCACCGTGCGCACCACGAATGGCAGCCCGATGAACGTCAGCGCCACCACCACGCCCAGCGGCGTGAAAGCCACCTTGATGCCGTGCGGCTCCAGCCAGCGGCCGATCCAGCCATTTCCGGCGAACAGCGCGGTCAGCGCGATACCGGCCACGGCCGTCGGCAGCGCGAACGGCAGGTCCACCAGCGCGTCGATGAACCGCTTGCCAAAGAAGCGGTAGCGCACCAGCACCCACGCCACGATCAGCCCGAACACCGTGTTGACGATGGCGGCCACCAGCGACGCGCCGAAGCTCAGTTCCAGCGACGCCACCACGCGCGGGTTGCTGATCGTGGCCCAGAAGCCGTCCCACGTCATCGTGAACGTCTTCAGGAAGACCGACGACAGCGGGATCAGGACGATCAGGGTCAGGTAGAAGATCGTGAAGCCCAGCGACAGCCCGAAGCCCGGCAACACGGTAAAGCGCTGGCTGGCGGGGGCCGGTAGCCGCGCGGCGGGCGCCGTGGGGGGCGGCGCTTCCGCCAGCGAAATCGAGGGTGGCATGTGGTCTCGTCTTATGAAGCCGGCGCATAACGCGTCGGTGTACGAGACAAATTTTGCAGATGCGTCCTTATAAACAGAACGAATCTTTCCGAATTTTCTTAGACGGTTTAGATATAAGGCGTGGGCTGGGCGACTTCTGCGGATGCCTTCCAGGTGTCCGATCCATCACCCATGTGGAGAATCCGCCCCTCGGAATCCATCCTCTGCAGCAATGTGGCCAGCAGCGCCTGCCCGGCCGGCCAGCTATCGAGCTGGGAATCGGCGTTGATGTGGCCCAGCGCGCCGGCGTCGACCAGTTCGCTGCCCCACAGCGTGCCCCAGCTGAACGCGGTGCGCTGCGACATCCACGGATCGTTGGTGCTGGCGACCAGCACGGTCGGGAACGGCAGCCGCCAGGTGGGCAGCAGCGCACTGACGCCGAACTTGTCCGGATCGGCCGGCGCCACCAGCAGCGCGCCGGCGATGCCGACCGGGTCGAGCGACGCCTGGCGCAGCGTGGCCAGGCAGCCAAAGCTGTGCGCGACCAGCACCGCGCCGCGCGGCGCCACCCGCAGCGCGCGGGACACGCCTTCCGACACCCGCTCCGCCCAGAGCGGCAGGCTCGGCCGGCCCCAGTCGTGCTGCTCGATGCGCTGCCAGTCCGGGTACAGCCCTTCCCAGCGGCTCTGCCAGTGCGCCGGCCCGCTGCCGTGCAGGCCCGGAACCGTCAGGATCTGCAGCCCGCGCGGCACTTCCACCCGCGCCACACCGCCCGATAGAGTCGATGCTGCCATACGCTCTCCTTCTCTTCGCCCGGCGCGTCCCGCGCCTTGTTGTTCCACCTTATGGGGTACTGCCCGCCGCCAGCGGGTCTCGCAAGTGCCGTGCCGGCACCGGCGCGCCCGCCACGGCCTGGCCCTGCCCGAGCGCGATGCCGGCGTTCTGCAGCCGCGCCACCGCCTCGTCGTCCTGCAGCCGCCGCCCGATCAGCGTGACGCCCGCGCCGTCGGCGCTGGCGCGCAGGCCGGCCAGCTGGCGGTCGGTCCACAGCCGGCGCATGTCGAGCTTGAGCCAGTCGGGCAGCGCGTGGGCCATCAGCGCGCCGGCCTCGGCCGGGTCCGATGCCTGCAGGCTCACCGCAAACCCGTTGCGGCGGTAGTTGCCCACCACGTGCAGCAGCAGCGGCAGGTCGTCGTTGGCGCTGGCGGGCACCTGAATCACGAAGCGGTCGATCGGCAGGCCCAGCGATTCCAGCGCCCGCCGGAACGCCGCGCCGTGGTCGTCGGCCACGGCCGCCAGCAGGCGGTTGTGCACGTTGAGCACGAGCTTGTGCTCGCCATGCGTCGCAAAGTAGTTCATCGCGTGCACCAGCCGGGACAGGCGGTCCAGCGACACCAGCGAAGCGTCGTCGGCGGCCATCGCGAACAGCTTCCACGCGGCCAGGCCCATGCCGTCGTCGGCGTAGGTGCGGATGGCGCCCTCGTGCGCCACCACGTCGCGCCCGGCCAGCGTCACGAGCGGTTCGAACGCGCTGGTCAGCGAGCAGTTGAAATACTGGCCCTGCACCTGCCCGCGCGCGTCGCGCCACAGTTCGCGGCCCGGCTCGGGCTGGCGCGGCAGCGTTTCAAGGTAGCGTTCGAGTGCGGAAGCGGTGGTCATGGTGACGTCCAGAGGGGGACGCGCGGTTCGCCTGATTGCTCATGATAGAAGCTCCTCGGCGGGCCGGGCGTGAAGATTCGTTGATGGTTCGGAGACTGACGGGGTAGCCGGCGGCTGGCGCATCACGCGGCGCAGCACGGCGTCTTCGAGTTGCGCGAACGCCGCCGATCCGCGCTGGCGCGGGCGGGCCAGCGGCACGCGCTGGTCCAGCGCGATGTGGCCGTCCTCGATCAGCACCACGCGGTCGGCCAGCGCCACGGCCTCGGACACATCGTGTGTGACGAGTAGCGCCGTGAAACCGAGCCGGCGCCAGAGCGATTCGATCAGCGCCTGCATGTCGATGCGCGTCAGCGCGTCCAGCGCGCCAAGCGGTTCGTCCAGCAGCAGCAGCCGCGGATGGTGGACCAGCGCACGCGCCAGGGCCACGCGCTGGCGCTGCCCGCCGGACAGCCGCGCGGGCCACTTGCCGGCCCGGTCGGCCAGGCCCACCTGCGCCAGCACCGCTTCGGCATCGGCCCGGCGCGCGCGCGGCAGGCCCAGCGCCACGTTGTCCAGCACGCGCTTCCAGGGCAGCAGCCGGGCGTCCTGGAACATCACGCGGATGCTGTCCTGCACGTCGGCGGGCGCGTCCGCGGCACCGGCTCCGTCCAGGCGCACCGCGCCCGCATCGGCCGCTTCCAGCCCGGCCACCAGCCGCAGCAGCGTGCTCTTGCCGCAGCCGCTGCGTCCGACGATGGCGACGAACTCGCCCGGCGTGACGTCGAGGTCGATGCCGTGCAGCACCGCCCGGCCGTCGTACCGCTTGACCACCTGCTGCACGCGCAGCGCGATGCCGCCCGCCACCGGCGCCTGGCGCTCCTCGGCGCGCGCGGCCGCACGGCGGGCCAGGTCGCGTTCGGCCCACGCGAGCGCGGCCTGTTCCACGGGAAATAGCGTTTGCATGGAATCCTCCTAGTTGGCCTGGTAGCCGGGGTGCCAGCGCAGCCAGAACCGTTCAAGCCCGCGCGACAGCACGTCGGCCAGCTTGCCCAGCAGCGCGTAGAGCAGGATGCCGACCAGCACGACGTCGGTCTGCAGGAATTCGCGCGCGTTCATCGTCATGTAGCCGATGCCCGACTGCGCCGAGATGGTTTCCGCCACGATCAGGATCACCCACATCAGGCCCAGCGAGAACCGCACGCCCACGAGGATGTTCGGCAGCGCGCCGGGCAGGATCACCTCGCGGTACAGCCGGAAGCCGGACAGGCCGTAGCTGCGCGCCATCTCGACCAGCGCCGGGTCCACCGCGCGGATGCCGTGGTAGGTATTCAGGTACACCGGGAAGAACACGCCCAGCGCCACCAGGAACAGCTTGGCCGTCTCGTCGATGCCGAACCACAGGATCACCAGCGGGATCAGCGCCAGCGTGGGGATGTTGCGCACCATCTGCAGCGTGCTGTCGAGCAGCGTGGCCGCCGTGCGGAACGTGCCGGTCAGCAGCCCGAGCACCAGCCCCAGCCCGCCGCCCACGGCCAGCCCGATCAGCGCGCGCCACGTGCTGACCCAGACATGGCGCCAGAGCTCGCCGGACTTCGCCAGCGACCAGCCGGCCTCCACCACGGCCAGCGGCGCGGGCAGCACGCGGCTCGACAGCCAGCCCAGTTGCGACGCGGCCTGCCACGCCACGATCAGCAGCACGGGCACCACCCACGGCGCCACGGCCTGGCCCAGTCCGGGCCGCTTGTTCGGTCGGGAATCGGTCATGATCGGCCCCTTTCAGCTTTGCGAGGCGCGCGGGACGAGGCCCGTCGCCATGACTTCGCCAAACGGGCCGGACAGCACCTGGCCGGGCAGCTTGTCGCGCACCGTGCGCGGCAGCAGCGGGAACACCAGTTCGGCAAACCGGTACGCCTCTTCCAGGTGCGGATAGCCAGACAGGATGAACGTGTCGATACCCAGCGCGGCGTATTCCTCCATGCGGGCCGCCACGGTGCGCGGATCGCCGACCAGCGCCGTGCCGGCCCCGCCGCGCACCAGTCCCACCCCGGCCCACAGGTTCGGGCTGACTTCCAGCGCGGCGCGCGTGCGGCTGGCCCCGCCGCCGTGCAACGCGGCCATGCGGCGCTGGCCCTCGGAATCCATCTTGGCGAAGACGGCCTGGGCGCGCGCCACGGTGTCGTCATCGAGCCGGCTGATCAGGTCCTCGGCGGCGGCCCAGGCGGCGGCCTCGGTCTCGCGCACGATCACGTGCAGCCGGATGCCAAAGCGCACGGTACGGCCATGGCGGGCCGCGCGGGCGCGTACGTCGGCGATCTTCCTCGCCACTTCGGCCGGCGGTTCGCCCCAGGTCAGATAGGCATCGACCTGCTCGGCCGCCAGGTCGTGCGCGGCGGCCGACGAGCCGCCGAAGTACACGGGCGGATGCGGCCGCTGCACGGGCGGGTACAGCACGCGGGCGCCCTTGACGGTCAGGTGGCGGCCTGCGAACGACACCTCGCCGGCGTCGTGGCTGGCGGCCAGCACGTCGCGCCAGATGCGGATGAATTCGGACGACGCCTCGTAGCGCGCCGCGTGGTCGAGGAACAGGCCGTCGCCTTCCAGCTCGGCCGTGTCGCCGCCGGTCACCAGGTTCACGAGCAGCCGGCCGCCCGAGATGCGGTCGAACGTGGCGGCCATGCGCGCGGCCAGCGTCGGCGTCATCAGGCCGGGCCGCACGGCCACCAGGAACTTGAGCCGGCGCGTGACGGCGGCCAGCGCCGACGCGGCCACCCACGGGTCCTCGCAGGACCGGCCGGTGGGAATCAGCACCCCTTCGTAGCCAAGCGTGTCGGCGGCGACGGCAATCTGCTTCAGGTAGTCGAAGCTGACCTCGCGCGCGCCTTCGGACGTGCCCAGGTAGCGGCTGTCGCCATGGGTCGGGATGAACCAGAAAACTTGCATGTCGGGCCTCTCGTCGATGGGGGGATGGATCAGCGCTGCGCAGTGGCGGCGGCTGCGGGCGGCTGCCAGGCGGCATCGGCCACCTTGATCGGCTTGGGGATCAGCTTCAGCGTCACGAAGGCGTCGGCAATGCGCTGCTGCTCGGCCAGCACCTCGGCCGTCACGGGCCGCGCGCCATAGGCAAAGCGCGAGACGGCCAGCGCCAGCACGCCGGCATCCAGCCCGGTTTCGCGGGCCAGGAACTGGGTGGCGTCCTTCGGATGCTTCTCGGCCCATTGGCCAAGCTGCGCCAGTTCGTCGAGGATCGCGTTCACGACGTCGGGCCGCACGTTCGCGTACGGCCGCGACGCCAGGTAGAACTGGTGATTGCTGACGACGTTGCGGCCTGCCGCGTCGCGGCCATCGGCCAGCACGCGGGCGCCGAGCTGCTTTTCGGCGGCGGCCAGGAACGGGTCCCAGATCACCCAGGCGTCCACCGCGCCGCGCTCGAACGCCGCGCGAGCATCGGCCGGCGGCAGGTAGACCGGCTGGATCTCGTTCCAGCGAATGCCGGCGCGTTCAAGCTGCCGCACCAGCAGGTAGTGGACGTTGGAGCCCTTGTTCAGCGCCACGCGCTTGCCGCGCAGGTCGGCCACCGACTTCAGCGCCGATGCCTTCGGCACGACGATGGCTTCCGAGGTGGGCGCCGGCGGCTCGTTGCCGATGTAGGCAAGCTGCGCGCCGGCGGCCTGCGCGAAGATCGGCGGCGCCTCGCCAACGGTGCCGAAGTCGATCGCGCCGACGTTGAGCCCTTCCAGCAACTGCGGGCCGGCCGGGAACTCGGTCCACTTGACCGTGATGCCCTGCGGCGCCAGCCGCTTTTCCAGCGTGCCGCGCGCCTTGAGCAGCGTCAGCGTGCCGTACTTCTGATAGCCGATGCGGAGTTCGCGGCCATTGACCGCGGACGACTGGGCCTGGGCCGGCGACGCCAGCAGCCCGTAGGCCACGCCGGTGGCGATCACGAGCGCGCCGAGCAGCAGGCGTCGGCGCAGGGAATGGGGATGAAAGGCGGCAGGAGCGGACGATGTCATGGGTTTCCTCGGAGTCGGACGATGTGGCAGGGACGGTGACGCGGCCGCACGACGCCCTGCCGGCGCGGTGCGCGGCATGCGGGTACGTCATGCGTGGGAAAGGCTTCAGGTCAGGCGGGACATCGCGCCAGGGCGATGCGAGGGGATACGACTGTGCGGACAGCGGACATCTGGGGCTCCTTCGTCGGACGCGGCGCGGCGGGCCGTGACTGGCCGCGCCGCCGCGCCATCGTGATTACCGCTTGCCGGGCTGGTACACCTGGTCAAACGAGCCGCCATCGGCAAAGTGGGTCTTCTGGGCCTTGGCCCAGCCGCCGAACACCTCGTCGATCGTGAACAGCTTCACCTTCGGAAAGTTGGCCGCGTACTTGGCCGCCACCTTCTCCGAGATCGGCCGGTAGTAGTTCTTGGCCGCGATCTCCTGGCCCTCGTCGGTGTACAGGAACTGCAGGTACGCCTCGGCGGCCTTGCGGGTGCCCTTCTTGTCGACCACCTTGTCGACCACGGCCACCGGCGGCTCGGCCAGGATCGACACGGACGGCGCGACGATGTCGAACTTGTCCGGACCCAGCTCCTTGATGGCCAGGATGGCCTCGTTCTCCCAGGCGATCAGCACGTCGCCCAGGCCGCGCTCGACGAAGGTCGTCGTGGCGCCGCGCGCGCCCGAATCCAGCACCGGCACGTTCTTGAGCAACTGGCCGACGAACTCGCGCGCCTTGGCATCGTTGCCGCCCGGCTGGCGCAGCGCATAGCCCCACGCGGCCAGGTAGTTCCAGCGCGCGCCGCCCGAGGTCTTGGGATTCGGCGTGATGACCTGCACGCCCGGCTTCACCAGGTCGTTCCAGTCCTTGATCTGCTTGGGATTGCCCTTGCGCACCAGGAACACGATCGTCGACGTGTACGGCGACGCGTTGTGCGGCAGGCGCTTCTGCCAGTCCGGCTTGATCAGCCCCTTCTCGGCAATCGCGTCGATGTCGTAGCCCAGCGCCAGCGTGACCACGTCGGCATCGAGCCCGTCGATCACCGACCGCGCCTGCTTGCCCGAGCCGCCATGCGACTGGCGAATCTGCACCGTATCGCCGCCCTGCGCCTTGTACGCCTTGGCAAACGCCGCGTTCACGTCGACATAGAGCTCGCGCGTGGGGTCGTAGGACACGTTCAGCAGGTTGGTATTGGCCAGGGCCGCGGGGGCGGCGCCCACGGCGGACAGTACGGCGAGGCCCAGGGCCAGCTTGCGGATCATCTTCGGTTGCTCCCGTCAGAGTTGTCGTGAAATGTCCCCGCCTTGGTGCGGCGGGGCTTCTGTCAGGGAGACAGGCTACCGGCGGGGCTATCTGAACGGAACGAATGGTTTCGCCGATCCAAGCACGTTTTCTGCATAAGATCGGGCGGGAATATGGGCATGCCGAACATCGCCGGCGCCCCAAAAAGAAAAACCCGCAGCGCCGGAGTTGCGCTGCGGGTCAAGTTTCCATTCCGGAAACGGGTAGACAAGTCATGAAGAGCGCCCCCGCATCTCCATGACGGAGTCGATAGTAGCGACCCGTTCCCGTTCACGGATTGATGCAGGTCAAGCTGCTGGCAATGACGCCAAAAGTCAGGCGGCGGCAGCGTCGATGACGGGCTCGCAACGGATCGGGAAGTCGACCGGGTTGGCGATGTAGCACTTTTCGTAGGCCACGTGGTGGAGCTGGGCGGCCCGTCCGGCGTCGTCGCCGGCGCGGATGGCTCCTGATCGATGACATTCACCCGAAGCCGGCATTGTCGCGCAAAAAAAAGGACCTCCGAAAAGGTCCTTGCGATGCTGCGGCCTGCCGCGCCGGTCAGTGGACCAGCCGGCCGAACGTGAAGGCGCCGTCCACGTAGTCCACCGGCACCACGTCCTTGGCGGCGAACCGGCCTTCGAGGATGGCGCGGGCCACCGGGTTCTCGATCTGCTGCTGGATCGCGCGCTTGAGCGGCCGGGCGCCGAACACCGGGTCGTAGCCCGCGCTGGCGATCTTCTCCAGCGCCTGTTCGCTCACGTCCAGCGTCATGTCCATGCGGGCCAGGCGGGCCTGCAGGCGCTGGAGCTGGATGCGCGCGATGGACTCGATGTTCTTCTGGTCCAGTGCGTGGAACACCACCACCTCGTCGATCCGGTTCAGGAACTCGGGCCGGAAATGCGTGCGCACCTCCTGCCAGACCGCGCCCTTGACCGCCTCCTGCGGCTCGCCGGACATCGACTGGATGATGTGCGACCCCAGGTTCGACGTCATCACGATCACCGTGTTCTTGAAGTCCACGGTACGGCCCTGGCCGTCGGTCAGCCGGCCATCGTCCAGCACCTGCAGCAGCACGTTGAACACGTCCGGGTGGGCCTTCTCGACCTCGTCGAGCAGGATCACCGCGTACGGCTTGCGGCGCACCGCCTCGGTCAGATAGCCGCCCTCGTCATAGCCGACGTAGCCCGGCGGCGCGCCGATCAGGCGGCTGACGCTGTGCTTTTCCATGAACTCGCTCATGTCGATGCGGATCAGGTGCTCTTCCGAATCGAACATGAACTCGGCCAGCGCCTTGCACAGCTCCGTCTTGCCCACGCCGGTCGGGCCCAGGAACAGGAACGATCCGTACGGCCGGTTCTCGTCCGACAGCCCGGCGCGCGAGCGGCGGATCGCGTCGGACACCAGCCGCACGGCCTCGTCCTGCCCCACCACGCGCTGGTGCAGCCGGTCTTCCATCTTCAGCAGCTTCTCGCGCTCGCCCTGCATCATCTTGGCCACGGGGATGCCCGTCGCCCGGCTGACCACCTCGGCGATTTCCTCGGCGCCCACCTGCGTGCGCAGCAGCTTGTTGGGCTGCTTCTGCTCGTCGGCCTCGGCCTTGTTGGCGGCCTGGAGCTTGCCCTCCAGCGCCGGCAGCTTGCCGTACTGCAGCTCGGCCACCTTGTCCAGCTTGCCTTCGCGCTGCAGGCGCGAGATGTCGAGCTTGATCTTCTCGATCTCCTCCTTCAGCGCGGCCGCGCCCTGGGCGGCGCCCTTCTCGGCGCGCCAGATCTCGTCCAGGTCCGCGTACTCCTTCTCCAGCCGCGTGATTTCCTGCTCGATCAGCTCCAGCCGCTTGCGCGACGCCTCGTCGGTTTCCTTCTTCACCGCCTCGCGCTCGATCTTGAGCTGGATCGTGCGGCGCTCCAGCTTGTCCATCGCCTCGGGCTTCGAGTCGATTTCCATCTTGATGCGCGCGGCGGCCTCGTCGATCAGGTCGATGGCCTTGTCCGGCAGGAAGCGGTCCGTGATGTAGCGGTGCGACAGCTCGGCCGCCGCCACGATGGCCGGGTCGGTGATCTCCACGCCGTGGTGCAGCTCGTACTTTTCCTGCAGGCCGCGCAGGATGGCGATGGTCGACTCCACGCTCGGCTCGTCGACCAGCACCTTCTGGAAGCGGCGCTCCAGCGCGGCGTCCTTCTCGATGTACTTGCGGTACTCGTTCAGCGTGGTGGCGCCGATGCAGTGCAGCTCGCCGCGCGCCAGCGCCGGCTTGAGCATATTGCCCGCGTCGATGGCGCCCTCGGCCTTGCCGGCGCCCACCATCGTGTGGATCTCGTCGATGAAGACGATGGTCTGGCCCTCGTCCTTGGCCACGTCGCTCAGCACGGCCTTGAGCCGCTCCTCGAACTCGCCGCGGTACTTGGCGCCGGCCAGCAGGCCGGCCATGTCCAGCACCAGCACGCGCTTGTTCTTGAGCGTCTCCGGCACCTCGCCGTTGACGATGCGCTGCGCCAGCCCCTCGACGATGGCCGTCTTGCCCACGCCCGGCTCGCCGATCAGCACCGGGTTGTTCTTGGTGCGGCGCTGCAGGATCTGGATCGCGCGGCGGATCTCGTCGTCGCGGCCGATCACGGGGTCAAGCTTGCCGGCCCGCGCCCGCTCGGTCAGGTCGATCGTGTACTTCTTGAGCGCCTCGCGCTGCGATTCGGCGTCGGCGCTGTTCACGCTGTCGCCGCCGCGCACGGCCGTGATGGCCGCTTCCAGCGCCTTGCGCGACAGGCCGTTCTCGCGCGCGATGCGGCCCGTGTCGCCCTTGTCGTCGGACACGGCCAGCAGGAACAGCTCGCTGGCGATGAACTGGTCGCCGCGCTTGATGGCCTCTTTCTCGGTGGCGTTGAGCAGGTTGTTCAGGTCGCGGCCGACCTGGATCTCGTTGGTGCCCTGCACCTGCGGCAGGCGCTTGATCGCCGCGTCCAGCGCCGTCTGCAGGCCGGCCACGTTGACGCCGGCGCGCGACAGCAGCGTGCGCGCCGAGCCGTCGTCCTGGCTCAGCAGCGCGCGCAGCAGGTGCTGGGGTTCGATGTACTGGTTGTCGTTGCCCAGCGCCAGGCTCTGCGCTTCGGCCAGCGCCTCCTGGAACCGGGTGGTGAGTTTGTCGATACGCATCAGGTGCCCTCTCTCTCGATGAAAGTGTGTCCTGCTGCGAGGGCGCGGCCGGGCAGCGCGACGGCTGCCGTTGCGCGGCAGACCCTGCCGGACACGGTACTTCCGAAAGATAGGGCTTCAGGGTGACATTTCAAGCCGCCCGCCATGCAGTTTTGGCACATTCCTGCATGGCGGGCGGCCCCCGGCGCCGACTGGCTAGTTGGGGATGTCGACGGTCGACCCGCTGACCGCGATCACGTCGGCGGCGGCCGGCGTGGCGGCAAAGCCGGGCACGTTGGACGGGAGGATCTGCGGGCCGACCACCGGGTTGCCCGTGCCGCCGCGCGGCGTCGTGCGCACCACCTGCGACGGCGGCAGCGCGGTGCCGTTGCGCAGGTTGGCGTAGACCGCGTCCAGCGCCCGGTTCAGGTACAGGTGCAGCGGCACGTAGCGCGACGCGTAGCCGGGCAGCACGTCGATGAAGCCGTCGAAGTGTTGCGCATTCGTCACCTCGATGTACGACAGCTTGCTGGCGCTGCCTTCGACGGTACGGTTCAGCCCCAGGTACGGCCGCGACGTGTGGTTGGTCGGCAGCAGCGCGTCGGACCGGCCATGGACGATCACGGCCGGCTTGCCCTGCAGGTTGCCGTTGCGGTACGTCTGCGCCACGCCGGCCTGCAGCGCCGCGCTGGACGTCCACGCGTTGCGCAGGCACAGCGCGCCGTCAAGGTTGGCGTCCTGGCGGCCCGTGCTGGGCGACAGCGACACGAAGTCCTTGATCGGGCCGGTCGGCGCCGGGTTGGCGTCGTTGACGAGCGTGACCACGCCGCTGGGCGGCACGCCGTTGCCGGTCGAGAAGAACGCCGCCAGCGACGCGGCCGGGATGGTGATCGGCTTGAAGTCGGCGCCCGTGGCCGCGAAGCTGTAGTTGCAGAAACGGTCGGTCACGCTCGACCGCGTGTAGGCGTTGGCGTACGTGACCGAGATCGAGCTGGCCACCTCCAGCGCCGACAGCGACGCGTGCAGTTCGTCCGATTCCGGTTCCCAGCCGGCGTTGCGCAGCGCGGTCAGCGCGGCGGCGGACTGGGCGTCGGTCGTCCCGCCGCTCACCAGCCCCTTGTCGGCCAGCGACTGGCAGCGGTTGGTGGCCTGCAGCAGCGCGCCGGCCGACGGGGCGTTGACCAGCCCGACGTCCTGCCGCGCGCAGAGCTGGAACAGGTTCGCGGTGGTCGTGTAGTCGTACAGGTGCCGGCCCGACGCCAGCACCGGGGCGCCGGCGCGGCGGACCGTGATGGCCGGCGTGGGCGGGATTTCGAGCATCGGCTCGCCCACCGCCACCCCATCGATCAGCCCGGCCGTGTCCTGCTCCGCCGCCGCGACGGCCGCGCCGCCGCCGTTGGACACCGCCGAGGCGATCACGAGCGTGTTCGATGGCTTGAAGGTGGCCTGCCGCACGCCGTCGGACCCCATCGTGCCGAACTTGTCGTTGATCGCGAACAGCGTGAACTCGATGGCCTGCAGCGTGTTCTTGCCCCAGTTGGCCTCGGGATTCTGCTGCGAGTGGGCGTGTTTGAATGCCAGCCGGTGCGGGTTGGCGGCCGTGAAGTCGGCCAGCGTCTGGCTGCCGGGCTGGGCCGCGAACTGGGCCAGCTTGCCGGCGCCGGCGCGCGCCTGCCGGGTGCCGTCGATCAGCGGCACGGTATCGGTGTCCAGGTCGTGCGGCGCGGCGCCGGTGCCCTTGTCGGTGTAGGCCACGGCACAGCCGCGCTTGAGCCCCCATTCGCCCACCGCGATGCCGCCGTAGATGCCGCGCGAGCCCGACGACGTGGCCGTGATGATGCACGGGTTGTTGCGGTCGAAGCTGTCCGGGATCTGGGCCATCAGCGTCACGTTCTGCCGGCCGCTGCCGTCGTCGGCATAGGCGATGTATTCAGTCCCCGGCACCTTGCCCTGCCCGGCCGTCGCGTTGCCCTGCGGGTCGACGTTGGGCCCGTACAGCGTGCCGTAGCCGCCGGCCGGGTTGATGTCGACGATGGCGCGGTAGTTCGTGAAGATCGCGTTGCGGCGCAGTTCGGCGGCCGTGGGATTGTTCGGATCGGCGAACGGCGGCGCGGCGGCGGCGCCGATGCCGTCCTTGCCAAGGCCGCCCGTGGCAAGGTCGTCCGACGTGCCGTCGTAGCTCTTGACGCTGATCGTGCCGACCACGAAGGTCGGGCGGTTGTTCGGGTTCTGGGTCTGGCTGGGCGGGGTGCCGCCGTTGCCGGGCGGATCGTCGTCGCCGCCGCAGGCCGCCAGGGTCATGGCGGACAGCGCGACCACCGCGCCGGAAATGGCTGTCAGGCGCAGGCGGGACGGCGCCTTGCGGCGGGAAACGCGGGCATGGCTGGGCTGCATGGGGAGGTCTCCTCGTTTTCTGGATCGAACGTGTGGCACAAACGTCACAACGCGCCGGCAATGGGCGCGGATCAGGCGAGACAGCAGGTATGGCGACCGGATTCTGGAACTGCCACGGCGGGCCGGCTAGCGCGCGTGGCTTGGGCAGGGACGGATGTGGCTCATGCGCCGCAGGCTGCCGGCAAAGTGCATCCGTGACAATGAATATAGGCGCTGAACAGCACCCGGAGGGGCGCCGGTGCATCAGGAGTGTTACCTATGTCTCCGAACGCCGGCGAAAGGTAAGGCGTCAGGCCAGCGCGCGGTACGACCAGATGCCGGCCGCGGTCAGCAGCACCGAGCCGCCCAGGTGCAGCACCAGGTGGGCCAGCGCCCAGCGGTAGTCGCCCGACACCAGGTTGGCGATGACTTCGCTCGAAAACGTCGAGAACGTGGTCAGCCCGCCCAGGAAGCCGGTGACCGCCAGCAGCCGCCATTCGGGCGGCAGGCCGGTATGGGTCTGGAAGAACGCCACCGCGATCCCGATCAGGTAGCCGCCGATCAGGTTGGCCGCCAGCGTGCCATATGGAAGTGCCGGATTCGCCGCATTCCAGAGCACCGAGAAGCCCCAGCGCAGCCACGCGCCAACGGCGGCACCCACGCCGACCGCCACAAAACCGAGCGGACCCATCAGCGTGCCTTGTCGGAAGAATCGGAGGCGGGATCGGCAGCCGGGTCCGCCGCCGGGTCTGCATTGAGCGACGGAATGCCCCAGCGCTGCAGCGCTGCATCGTCGGACACGCGGGCGTCCACCCAGCGCGCGCCGTCGGGCGTGGCTTCCTTCTTCCAGAACGGCGCCTCGGACTTCAGGTAGTCCATGATGAATTCGCACGCCTGGAACGCCGCGCCGCGATGGGCCGACGCCACGGCGACCAGCACGATCTGGTCCAGCGGCTGCAACAGTCCCACCCGATGCACGATCGTCACGCCCAGCAGCGGCCAGCGCTCGCGCGCCGCCGCCTCGATGCGGGCCAGCGCCTTCTCGGTCATGCCCGGGTAGTGCTCCAGCTCCATCGTGCTGACGCGGGCGCCATCGCTGACGTCGCGCACGGTGCCGATGAAGCTCGCCACCGCGCCCACGCCGCGGTTGCCGGCCCGCAGCGCGGCCACCTCGGCGCCCAGGTCGAAATCGTCGTGCTGCACGCGCACCGTCATCTCAGCCTCCGGTCACGGGCGGGAAGAACGCCACCTCGCAGCCGTCGGCCAGCGGGGTGTCGGCACGCGCCACGTTGTGGTCGACGGCCATCCGCAGCGCGCGGCCTTCGGCCAGTGCCTCGGCCCACGCGCCGCCCCGGCCGCGCAGCCAGCCGCGCAGGTCGCCGACGGTGCGGACATCCGCCGGCACCTCGGCGCGCTCGGCGCCCTGCCCCACCTGTTCGCGCACGCTGGCGAAGTATCGAAGTTCGAGTTGCATGGCGATAAACCTAGGCCAGCAGGCTGGCAAATGGAATGAATGACACCGTGTCGCCGCGGGCGATCGGGTGGTTGGGCGGGTTGTCGATCAGGCCGTCGCCCCAGACCGTGGACGTCAGCACGCCCGAGCTCTGGTTCGGGAACAGGTCGAGCCCGCCGGCATCGTTAAGCCGCGCGCGCAGGAATTCATTGCGGCGGTCGCCCTTCGGCAGGTCGAAATCGGCGCGCAGCGGCAGGCGGCGCGGCGTGACGTCGGCCACGCCCTGCAGGCGCAGCAGGAACGGCCGCACGAACAGCAGGAACGTGACAAAGCTCGACACCGGGTTGCCGGGCAGGCCCAGGAAGAACGTCGGCGCCGCCGTGCCGTTGTCGACCTGCCCAAACGCCAGCGGCTTGCCGGGCTTGATCGCGATCTGCCACAGGTCCAGCCGCCCCTCGGCGGTCACGGCCGGGCGGATGTGGTCTTCCTCGCCCACCGAGACGCCGCCCGACGTGATGATCAGGTCGTGGCCCGCGGCGGCGCGGCGCAGCGTGTCGCGCGTGGCGGCCAGCGTGTCGGGGACGATGCCGAAATCGGACGCTTCGCAGCCCAGGTTTTCCAGCAGCCCGCGCAGCGTGAAGCGGTTGGAGTTGTAGATCGCGCCCGGCTTCAGCGGCTCGCCCGGCATCGCCAGTTCGTCGCCGGTGAAGAACACGGCCACGCGCACGCGGCGGATCACGTCGAGCCGGGCCTGCCCGACCGACGCGGCCAGCCCCAGCGCCTGCGGCGACAGCCGCGCGCCGGCCGGCAGGATCTGGCTGCCGGCCTCGATGTCCTCGCCGGCGCGGCGGATCCATTCGCCGCTGGCCGGCACGTGGTTGACGATGACCGCATCGCCATCGCCCTGGCATTGCTCCTGCATCACGACGGCATCGGCGCCGGGCGGGATCAGCCCGCCGGTGAAGATCCGCGCGGCCGTGCCGGGCGCCAGTTCGGTGCCGACGTGGCCGGCCGGAATCCGTTGCGAGACGGGCAGCCGGGTGCCCGGGGCCGGCACGTCGGCGGCGCGCATGGCGTAGCCGTCCATCGACGTGTTATCGGCAGGCGGCACGCGCAGCGCGCTGGTGACCGGCGTGGCCAGCACGCGGCCGTTGGCCTGCAGCGTATCGACGGTTTCGGTCTCGGTGATGGGGCGGGCGCCGGCCAGCAGGGCTTCCAGGGCCTGGGCCATCGTCAGCATCGGCGGGCGCGCTGCGGATTGGGTCATGGGGATATCGGAGTCAGGGTTGGCCCCCAAAGCAAACAGCCCCCGGCGTCGGACGCCTGGGGGCCGTGGCAGCGGGACCCGGCAAACCCGATTGTAGCGAGTTGGCGCCGGGGCCGTCCGGGGCGGCGTGAATGGCCGCTATAACGGCCTACAGGCCCGTGTGCCGTGCGATGTACGCCTTGACCTGATCGGCGTCGGCCGGCATGACCTCGAAGCGCTGCGGCAACTGCTCGATGCCGTCGAAGGCCGCCGGACGCTCGGGCTCGCGGCCCAGCGCCTCGCGGATCGTGTCGGCGAACTTGGCCGGCAGCGCCGTTTCCAGCACCACCATCGGCACGCCGGCGGCCAGGTGCTCGCGCGCCACCTTCACGCCGTCGGCGGTATGCGTGTCGATCGTCACGCCGTAGCGCTGGTGCACGTCGCGGATCGTCGCCAGGCGGTCGTCGTGGGTGCTGCGGCCCGAGACAAAGCCGAACTGGCGGATGCGGTCGAACTCGGGCTTGCCCGCGAAGCTGAAGCCGCCCTTGGTGTCCACGTCGCGGAACAGCTCGGCCAGCTTGCCGGCGTCCTGGCCCAGCAGGTCGAAGACGAAACGCTCGAAGTTCGACGCCTTCGAGATGTCCATGCTCGGGCTCGACGTGTGGTACGTCTGCGCCGCCGTGCGCACGCGGTACGTGCCGGTGCGGAAGAACTCGTCGAGCACGTCGTTCTCGTTCGTGGCCACCACGAGCTTGTCGATCGGCAGGCCCATCATGCGGGCGATGTGGCCGGCGCAGACGTTGCCGAAGTTGCCCGACGGCACGCAGAACGACACCTTCTGGCCCGGGCCGTCGGTGGCCAGCAGCCAGCCCTTGAAGTAGTAGACCACCTGCGCCACCACGCGGGCCCAGTTGATCGAGTTCACGGTGCCGATGCGCTGGCGCGCCTTGAACGCGTGGTCGTTCGACACGGCCTTGACGATGTCCTGGGCGTCGTCGAACACGCCTTCGATGGCGATGTTGAAGATGTTCGGGTCCTGCAGGCTGAACATCTGCGCGGTCTGGAACGCGCTCATCTTGCGGTGCGGGCTCAGCATGAAGACGCGGATGCCTTCCTTGCCGCGCATCGCGTACTCGGCCGCGCTGCCGGTGTCGCCCGACGTGGCGCCCAGGATGTTCAGCTTCAGCCCGGCCCGCTTCAGCGCGTACTCGAACAGGTTGCCGAGCAACTGCATCGCCATGTCCTTGAACGCGAGCGTCGGGCCGTTCGACAGGCCCAGCAACTGCAGCCGGGTGCCGCCTTCCTCGCCCAGCGTGCGCAGCGGCGTGATGTCGGCCGTGTTGTCGCCGGGGCGGGCGTTGCAGTACACCTCGGCCGTGTAGGTCTTGCGCGTCAGCGCGCGCAGGTCGTCGGCCGGGATGTCGTCACAGAAGCGCGACAGCACCTCGAACGCCAGGTCGGCGTACGGCAGCTTGCGCCAGGCTTCGAGCTCGTCGGCGGTGACTTGCGGATACTGCTTCGGCAGGTACAGGCCGCCGTCCGGGGCCAGGCCGCCGAGCAGGATTTCCGAGAACGATTGCGGCATGTCGTGGCCGCGCGTCGACTGGTATTTCATAGCAGATTCTTTAATTCAGTTCTTCCATGCGCAGGCGGGTGACCGGCGACAACACGGTCTGCAGCGCCTCGATGCTGCGGATGGCTACGTTGATCTGCTTCTCGCGGGTCAGGTGCGTCAGGATGATGATGTCGGTCTGCGGCTCGCCTTCGCGCGATTCCTTCTGCAGCATCGCGTCGATGCTGATGCCGCCTTCGGCCAGGATGCGGGTGATCTCGGCCAGCACGCCGGTCTGGTCCGCCACGCGCATGCGCAGGTAGTACGACGTGGTGACCTCGTCGATCGGCAGCACGGGCACGCTCGACAGCTCGTCGGGCTGGAACGCCAGGTGCGGCACGCGGTGGTTCGGGTCGGCCGTGTGCAGGCGGGTCACGTCCACCAGGTCGGCGATCACGGCCGATGCGGTCGGCTCGGCACCGGCGCCCTTGCCGTAGTACAGCGTGGCGCCCACGGCGTCGGCCTGCACCAGCACGGCGTTCATGGCGCCCTCGACGTTGGCGATCAGGCGCGATGCCGGCACCAGCGTCGGGTGCACGCGCAGCTCCACACCCTCCTCGCGGCGGCGCGTGATACCCAGCAGCTTGATCCGGTAGCCCAGTTCCTCGGCGTACTTGATGTCGATGGCCGACAGGCGCGTGATGCCTTCCACGTGCGCGCGGTCGAACTGCACCGGCATGCCGAACGCGATGGCGCTCATCAGCGTGACCTTGTGCGCGGCGTCGATGCCCTCGATGTCAAACGTCGGGTCGGCTTCGGCGTAGCCAAGCTGCTGCGCTTCCTTCAGTACCGTGTCGAAGTCCAGGCCCTTGTCGCGCATTTCGGACAGGATGAAGTTCGTCGTGCCGTTGATGATGCCGGCGATCCACTGGATGCGGTTCGCGGTCAGGCCCTCGCGCAGCGCCTTGATGATGGGGATGCCGCCGGCGACGGCCGCCTCGAACGCCACGATCACGCCCTTGCGGCGCGCGGCCTCGAAGATCTCGTTGCCGTGCACGGCCAGCAGCGCCTTGTTGGCGGTGACCACGTGCTTGCCGTTCTCGATGGCCTTGAGCACCAGCTCGCGGGCCACGCCGTAGCCGCCAATCAGCTCCACCACGATGTCGATGTCCGGGCGCGTCACCACGTCGTTGGCGTCGGCCACCACGTCCACGGCGCCACCGGTCAGCTCGCGGGCGCGCTCGGTGTTGAGGTCGGCCACCACGGCAATCTCGATGCCGCGGCCCGCGCGGCGGCGGATTTCCTCCTGATTGCGCTGGAGCACGTTGAACGTGCCGCTACCGACGGTACCGATGCCGAGAAGGCCGACTTTGATGGGATTCATGGACGTCTGACTCTGGGTTGCTTGATACGGAAATGGGGGCGCCCCGGCTTGCTCAGGCAGTGCCGTGACGTTTGCGATAGTTCTCAAGGAAGCGCGCCACCCGGGTGATGGCCTCGCGCAGGTCTTCCTCGTGCGGCAGGAACACGATCCGGAAATGGTCCGGCGCGTCCCAGTTGAAGCCGGTGCCCTGCACTAGCAGCACCTTCGACTCCTGCAGCAGTTCGTAGATGAACTCCTGGTCGTCCTGGATCGGGTACATCGACAGGTCGAGCTTCGGGAACAGGTACAGCGCCGCCTTGGGCTTCACGCAGGTGATGCCGGGGATCTGGGTGATCAGCTCGTGCGCCAGGTCTCGCTGGCGGCGTAGCCGGCCGCCCTCGGCCACGAGGTCGTTGATGCTCTGGTAGCCGCCCAGCGCGGTCTGGATGGCCCACTGGCCGGGCACGTTGGCGCACAGCCGCATCGACGAGAGCATGTTCAGGCCCTCGATGTAGTCGTGCGCCGGGCGCTTGTCGCCGGAGACGACCATCCAGCCGGCGCGGTAGCCGCACGAGCGGTAGTTCTTGGACAGGCCGTTGAAGGTCACCGTCAGCACGTCGGTCGACAGCGAGCCGATCGACGTGTGGGTGTGGCCGTCGTAGAGCACCTTGTCGTAGATCTCGTCGGCAAAGATGATCAGGCCGTGCTCGCGGGCGATGCCGACGATGGCCTGCAGCAGTTCGTCGGAATACAGCGCGCCGGTCGGGTTGTTCGGGTTGATGACGACGATCGCGCGGGTGTTCGGCGTGATCTTGCGGCGGATGTCGTCCAGGTCCGGCATCCACTCGTTGGCCTCGTCGCAGATGTAGTGGACGGGCGTGCCGCCGGACAGGCTCACCGCGGCCGTCCAGAGCGGGTAGTCGGGCGCCGGCACCAGCACTTCGTCGCCGCTGTTGAGCAGCGCGTTCATCGACATCACGATCAGCTCGGAGGCGCCGTTGCCCACGTAGATGTCGTCCAGCCCCACGCCCTGGATCTGCTTTTCCTGGGTGTAGTGCATGATCGCCTTGCGCGCCGCGAAGATGCCCTTGGAATCGGAGTAACCGGCCGAATTGGGCAGGTTGCGCATCATGTCCTGCTGGATTTCCTCCGGCGCATCGAAGCCGAACACGGCCAGGTTGCCGATGTTGAGCTTGATGATCTTGTGCCCTTCCTCTTCCATCTGCTTGGCCTTTTCCAGCACCGGGCCGCGGATGTCATAGCAAACGTTCTGGAGCTTGTTGGATTTCTGGATGGGTTTCACGGCGGTGTTGGCGAGGTCAGGGCAAGCTGCGTGTCTCGATGGCAGCGGTCTTGGGAATCTTCTGGATTGTCCTGGACGTCTGGCGGCGCGCGTCGCTGGGCAGCAGTCGAGCGTGGCAGACCGGGAGGGTAGGGTAGGAGAAAGGTCATTACTGACCCCCCCCCTAAGAACCGTACGTGCGAGTTTCCCCGCATACGGCTCAAGCCTCTACAAAGTATATGGACGAATCATACACCGGCTTCACCGCAACTTGGCCGTGGAAATGGACTTGAACATGGCAATCGGGGTGCACCAGAACGCGGTTTCCTAGAGCATCGGAACCCCCGGATACCCGAGGTTCGATGTGATGGTCATCCCATCCTGTCTCTTTGGTAATCTTGCTCTGGCATACCGCACACAAGCCCCGCTGGGACATGAACAGCTTTGCCCACTGCCTTCGGTACGACATGCTTTCTGCCATACGTTCCTGCCGCAGCGTTTCGCCATACATTTCCTGCGCTGGGTCGAAGGGATGGTAGTCCCCGCGAACTTTCTTGTGCCTCCGGATAGGCGTACTCGGCATCGAATACAGTTCCATCCAGTAGCGCTCACCCGCCCTATTCCACATCGTGGAACCGAACACCCAGTTCCGGTTTCCAACTGAGGCGAAGTATGTCCTTCGCACCCACTCGGTACCCTTCCTTCGGTGTCGCCGCTTTGCCCACCTCCATAGAGACCTAAAGATCAGATGCTCCATGCGGGCGAACATCGCTTTCGCAACCACTGGGCTGTGATACTGCGCCCAGCCCCTCAGCATCGGGTTCAACTTCTGGATTAGATCTGCCGTCCGTTTCCCCCTATGTGCCCCGATGACCTCCTTTACCTTGCGATAGAACGCTTGCGCGTTTTTCTTGCTCGGTTTGATGAGCAGCGTTCCCGAGTATTTCCGGAAATTCCACCCTAGAAAGTCAAAGCCGTCAGCGATATTGACGATTCGTGTTTTCTCCGTGGAGAGCGTCAGTCCTCGTGTTGCTAGGAACTGTTCTACCCACGGCTTCACTTCGTGCTCCAGCACTTCCGGCGTGTTGCCGGTGATCACAAAGTCATCCGCGTACCGTACGACGTTCACTTTCAGCTTCTTCGTGTTGGCAACGCCCAGTCTGGCCCGCAAGGACTCGATCAGTTGTTGTTCCAACCCGTTCAGTGCCACATTTGCCAAGGTCGGGGAAATGATGCCCCCCTGTGGTGTTCCAGCATCGGTCGCCTGAAACTGGCCTTGAAATACGACGCCAGCTTTCAACCACTTCCGTAGGATTGCTTTATCCATTGGGACATTGCGCTCCAGCCAGTCGTGACTGATATGGTCAAAGCACCCTTTGATGTCTGCTTCCAGCACCCATTGAGCCGAGGCTTTCTTGGATAGGGAAACAAACAGCTGGGACATGGCATCCGCGGTAGAGCGATTGATCCGAAACCCGTAAGAGTTCGGGTCGCTCGTTCCTTCGGACACCGGTTCCAGCGCCAGCAGATACAGCGCCTGCATGGCCCGGTCGTGCATGGTCGGAATGCCCAGAGGGCGTTCTTTCCCATTTGCCTTGGGTATATACACCCGCCTTAATGGCAGCGGGCGATACCCCCGGCGCTTCAACCTCCCAATGGCTGCCCATCGGGCTTCAGGTGAGTCCCACTCTACGCGGTCGACTCCCGCCGTCCGCGCTCCTTGGTTCATCGCCACTCGTCGTACCGCCGATGCTTTAGCGGAAAACGAGCGGGTCAGGGATCGTTGCAGGGCTTTCACCCGGCGCCAATCCCCATCCTGTGTTGCCTTCGCAATTCGAATCTGCATTGCCCGAACATTCCGGTCGACGCGGCGCCAATTGATGTCGCCCCATCGCTGCGGGATGCCGGAGGGCGCAGATTCATCCTCGCGGATCAATGCTTCCATGCTGCTCTCCTATCTTGAGGACTTCCCCAAGCAACAGAGACAACATGCCCCTTGAGGGGCATGTCACCCCCCAAGGGAAGAAAATTAAACAAGCGAGTTCAGTCAGCCGTCTTGCGACGAAAGACCAGTTGGAAGTCTGCCCGCTTTCGCGTGAGGTAATTTTTCAACCCCTATCCGGATCATTACAACCCGGCGTTCGCTTTCTCCAACCTCCCATACCCGCACAGCCAACAGCGTCCCTTGCGGTTCGCCTGCCGGAGCCATATGGCGCTCCGGCAGCCATACGGGCTTACCACGTTCCCTGCGCATTACACGACTGGGTTAGGGCCTGCCTCTTCGCCGGTGATCTATCTAGCGACGTACTCCGACTTTCGAGCGGAGCATCCGATCACGTACCGTTTGGTTAGTGCCTATCAGCAGCTTTGGCACCGCCTTATTTACGACGTTTATCAGCAGTTCACTTACATTACCCATACCAGTCAGCCTGGCTCCTTGACCCCATTGCTGCTCGGAGTCTCTGCGCCCCTATCTCACGACAGGGACGCACCCTTACAGGGGCTACGTTGTCAGGAGAGCTTCACACCCCACCGTTACCGGTGACGCATGTCTCCCTAGGCTACTGCTAGTCGCATAGCAGGTTCTCTATCGAGGCACCCTCGCGGGTGTATTCGACCGAACCATAACGCGCAGAGCTATACGCTCCGGGAAACCTCACTTCATTACTTCAGTGCCTCCGTGCTGGCAGGCGCTTGACAACAGACGGGCTCTTACGAGCGCATGGCCTGTGTCCCAAAGAACGTAGCGCCGACCCTATTGGGCCGGTTTAAATGCTATGTAGCGAACACGCAGCGAAACTGCTGCGGCATATCCACCCGCACCCTCCGGGGGAGAGCGCGTACTGCAAAGACACCTGCCCAAAGGCAAGCGTCCCCGCCTTTGGGCAATGGCTGGAAATCCATCCAGCAAATAGCAAGCTGCGAGTTAGCCGATACGCTGGCCTTCCCACAACACATGGACTCGCTCCAACCTTGCGGCTGGGCCTGTCAAAGCAAGAAATGGCTGAGATTGGACGGTTCAGGCCGAGGCCTTCCCCTTGTCTCCGCAAAGGTCGATGCTCTATTGAGCGTGCTCTTAACGATGAGCTACCGGACACGAAAAGTGCGTGTCGCACCAAAAGCTATAAGATATCGGATTATGACAGACTTCGGCATGGATTCCTGCATCGCGGCACGCCTTCCGGGCGCCTGCGCGCACGATCCTGCCACCAACCCGCCGCCCGCCCCCACCGCCGAGGCGTCCCGCCACGCCCCGCGCCGCCGGGCCGGCGCCCAGGCAGCCCCGGGCGGCATGAGGCACCCCACTTGAAACTCCACGCCGACAAGCCCCAGAACCTCAATACCGTGACCGGCTACGGGCCCGGATACATCGAGATCAACGCGGTCCGCCACGACCAGTCCGTGCTGGTCATGCCCGAGGGCGAGGTCGTGCCCTGGCCGGCCGGCCGCTTCGAGGACCTGGAACCGGCGCACTTCGAGGCGCTGCTGGACCGCAAGCCCGAGGTGGTGCTGCTGGGCACCGGCAACCGGCTGCGCTTTCCGCACCCGCGGCTGACCGCGGCGCTGGCGCGCCGGCATATCGGCGTGGACGCGATGGACTTGCAGGCCGCATGCCGCACCTACAATATCCTCATGGCCGAGGGCCGCAAGGTGGCGGCCGTGCTGCTGGTGGAGCCCGCCGCCGAGGGCTAGCGCGCCCGGCGTCTTTTTGCCGGGTTGAGCCGGCGCCACGCTTGAAGTCCGTCCAACTGCCCCAATCTGCACCCGCCATGGCGCAGGTCCGGGCTGTCAGACAGGAATGGGCCGCCGCCATCACCGATGATGCTTCGCCAGCCAGGAGAGCCACCAGCATGACCGTCAGTCTCAACAAGGCCGTTCCCGACTTCCGGGCCCCCGCGACCGGCGCGGACTTCCGCCTCGCCGACCAGCGCGGCAAGACCCTGGTGCTGTACTTCTACCCGAAGGACAACACGCCGGGTTGCACCACCGAGGCCATGAATTTCCGCGACCAGTACGACGCGTTCGAGCGCGCCGGCGCGGCGGTGTACGGCATCTCGCGCGACAGCCTGAAGTCGCACGAGAACTTCAAGGCCAAGCTGGAGCTGCCGTTCGAGCTGATCTCGGACGCCGACGAAGCCATCTGCAGCCTGTTCGACGTCATCAAGATGAAAAAGATGTATGGCAAGGAAGTGCGCGGCATCGAGCGCAGCACCTTCGTCGTCGACGGCAAGGGCGTGCTGCGCCACGAGATGCGCGGCATCAAGGTGCCGAACCACGTGGACGAGGTACTCGAAATCATCAAGGCGATGTGAACGGGAGCATCCTCCCGGCCCATCGCAGTTGCGCCGCCGCGACGAGAATTTGACCGATTGCAAAAGCCAAAACCTTCGGGTAGATTGGCCCTCAATGCGTTCAGATCCCAGTTGCCACGCTGCAGTAACGTCCCGGCCCACCAGGCACAGTCCAAGGGCTGGTAGCGGACCTGCCGTGCCGCCGGACCGCAACAAAGCCGCCACACCTGTACCCCAGGACTGGCGGCTTTTTTGTTTTGCGCATCGGCGTTCGATTCTCCAACCCGCAATCCCGCGTCTCCGCGCCCTTCGGTTTTCCCGCTTTCTGCCGTTCCCTGGTTGTACGCCAGTCTTTTCGCCCCCTTTAGCCCCTGAAAGGAAAGCCAAGCATGCCGCTGCCTACCATGCCCGCCAAGCCTGCCCAACTGCTGGATCCGAGCGAATTCGCGCCGGTCGCAAGCTCCAAGGCCAAAGCCGCGCAGGGTAAGAAACCTGTGCCGGTCCTGGAGCGGGTGGCACTGCTCGAGACCGGCGACACCCAGGCGCCCGCCACCCGCGCACGCGCCGGCAGCACGACCCGGGCCAAGACCGCCGACGCCCCGCCGGCCACCACCACGCCGGCCGCGCCGGCCGTCAGCCTGGTCAAGCCCGCCGCCGGCCCCACTCGCCGCACGCGCAAGTCGGCCGGGCCGAGCAAGCTGTTCGTGCTGGACACGAACGTGCTGATGCACGACCCGAGCTCGCTGTTCCGCTTCGAGGAGCACGACATCTATCTGCCGATGATGACGCTGGAGGAGCTGGACAACCACAAGAAGGGCATGAGCGAGGTGGCGCGCAACGCGCGCATGGTCAGCCGCACGCTGGACCAGCTTGTGGGTGGCACCGACGGCGTGCTCGACGAGGGCCTGCCGCTGGCCAAGCTGGGCAACCGCGACGCCGCCGGCAAGCTGTTCTTCCAGACCCGCCTGAACGACATCAAGCTGCCCGAGGGCCTGCCGCAGGGCAAGGCCGACAACCAGATCCTGGGCGTGGTCAGCGCGCTGCAGCAGCAGTATCCGGAGCGCCAGGTCGTGCTGGTGTCGAAAGACATCAACATGCGGATCAAGGCGCGGGCGCTGGGCCTGCCGGCCGAGGACTACTTCAACGACCAGGTCCTGGAAGACAAGGACCTGCTCTACTCGGGCGTGATGCAGTTGCCCAACGACTTCTGGGCCAAGCACGGCAAGGGCGTGGAAAGCTGGCAGGACCCCAAGTCGGGCGCCATGTTCTACCGCCTGACCGGCCCGCTGGTGCCGTCGTTCCTGGTCAACCAGTTCGTCTACCTGGAGCCGATGGACGGCAGCCTGCCGCTGTACGCGCAGGTCAAGGAGATCAACGGCAAGACCGCCCTGCTGCAGACGCTGAAGGACTACACCCACAACAAGAACAACGTCTGGAGCGTGGTGGCGCGCAACCGCGAGCAGAACTTCGCGCTGAACCTGCTGATGAGCCCGGACGTGGACTTCGTCACGCTGCTGGGCCAGGCCGGTACCGGCAAGACGCTGCTGGCGCTGGCGTCGGGCCTGGAGCAGGTGCTGGACCAAAAGCTCTACAACGAGATCATCGTCACCCGGGCCACGGTGCCGGTGGGCGAGGACATCGGCTTCCTGCCCGGCACCGAGGAAGAGAAGATGCAGCCCTGGATGGGCGCATTCGACGACAACCTGGAAGTGCTGCAGAAGAGCGACGACAGCGCTGGCGAATGGGGCCGCGCGGCCACGCAGGAGCTGATCCGTTCGCGGATCAAGGTCAAGAGCATGAACTTCATGCGCGGCCGCACCTTCGTGAACAAGTTCGTCATCATCGACGAGGCGCAGAACCTGACGCCCAAGCAGATGAAGACGCTGGTCACGCGGGCCGGCCCGGGCACCAAGATCGTCTGCCTGGGCAACATCGCCCAGATCGACACGCCGTACCTGACCGAGGGGTCGTCTGGCCTGACCTACGTGGTGGATCGCTTCAAGGGCTGGAGCCACAGCGGCCACGTGACGCTGGCCCGCGGCGAGCGCTCGCGGCTGGCCGACCACGCGGCTGACGTGCTGTAGCCCACGGCGGCCGCCCGGCGTCGGGCGGCCGTCTTCCTGGTATCCCCCCGGCCTGTTCCATGGCCGGGCGGTTCCGCATCGCTTAGTGTGGCGCAACACCCCCCCGCGCGTCGGCGTTTGGCCGACAGCCAGGGCCGCACGACCCGGCTATGATTGCCGGGTGTTCATGTCGATACGGAGGCGTCGATGAACCGGCAGCAGTCATTCAGCAGATATCTGTCGACCAGCAGGACCCTGTTTTCCCATAACGCGCGCGTGGCCCGGCGCAAACGCATTGCCGTGGCCGCGCTGATCGGCGCGACGGTGATCGTCGCCGCCGCGCTGCAACCCGCCAAGGCGGCGGCCGACGAGATGGTGATCCGCACCATGGGGCCAGTAAGCTACGTCTGCGGCGGCGTGGCCGAGGACGAGCGTGCCCGGCTGGCGGCCCAGGAGAAGGATTTCAACATGGGCATCCTGTTCACGCGGGGTGCCGAGGGCGAGTACCTGGCCGACGTTGACGTGAAATTGACACGCGACGGCCAGAAGGTGGCCGATTTCCGCGCTGGCGGCCCGCGCTGCCTGATACGTGCGCCCGAAGGCAGCTACAATATCGAGGCCAGTTACAAGGGTCAGCCCAAGTCCATCAAGATCAGCACCGGCACGCGCAACGCACAGTTGCGCTGGTAAGTTTGCGCGGTCGCTGGTTTCTCCTGGCAAGCCGCCGGGATACCAGCGCGAGGTGGACGCCTGACCCGGCAATCGACCCGGCCACCAGGTTCCAGCCACGATCCCAGCAAGGATGCCGCAGCGCCCGCCCGTACCGTTCCAGTCGTCCCGCCCTGCCCTTGCGGCAGTCTGCGCCAGCGTCATGCTGCTGGCCGCCTGCGCCGGCGGACCGCCTGCCCGCCACAGCGGCGCGCCGCCCCGCCAGCCGGGCAAGCCCATGATCGACCCAAGCGCCGGCCTGGAGGAAATCTCGATCCAGGCCATGTCGCTGGTCGGCACGCCTTACCGCTACGGCGGCAACACGCCCGATTCCGGATTCGATTGCAGCGGCCTTGTCCGCTATGTCGTCTCGCGCGCCGCCAACGTGAACCTGCCGCGCACCACCGAGCAGATGGGCCAGCGCGGCACGTCGCTGGACCGCAGCGAGGTGGCGTCGGGCGACCTGGTGTTCTTCAACACGACGGGCCGGGCCAACTCGCATGTCGGCATCTACGTGGGCCAGAACCGCTTTGTCCACGCCCCGGCCACGGGCGGCACGGTGCGGCTGGAGGACATGGGCAAGTCGTACTGGGCATCGCGCTACAACGGCGCCCGGCGCGTGGTGGCGGCCAGCAACCTGCCGATGACGCCGGCCCCGGTGCAGCCGGCGCCGGCGCCGGCGCCTGCTCCAACCCCGGCTCCGGCTCCGGAGGTTGCACCGCCGCCGGTCGACGACGATCCCATCGCTGCCTTCGCGAACAAATGACCGCCGCCGGGCCGGGCGTCAGTTCACGACCGCCCTGGCGACCGCGATATTGACCCGGATCGTCAATTGCTGGATTGGCGTGACCGTGTCCGTCTGCCGATAACCGGCGACGCGAAACTCCGCTGTATAGATGCCGTCCGGTAGCGACGGGTTGTCGGCCGGATCGTACCAAATACGCAATTTGGTGTTTTTCGATCCCTGGCAGGCAACGGTTCCGTGCATCGGGCGGGTACTGCATCCATTCGCTCGGCTGCCGCGTAGCGCAATCGTTGCGGGCTGCCCGGTCAGATCGGAGGCGGTCACCTGGATCGCGTCATAGGTACCCCCTGGTTGCGTCGCCAGTGTGCTTGGCCCGACAGCATTCTCCTGCACCGGCACGATCCACCCGATGCTGCTGTCGTAGCCGATGACGTTATCGAAGTTCGTACCGTGATCGGCCGTCACCGTCGCCTTGTCGTCTGTCTGGTATGGCGCCACCACACGGGTCGTCACCGCATTCGACTGCTGTTGCCCCAAGCCATAGATGGCCTTGATCGTGAACCCATAACCCGTCAGCCTCGTGGTGGGCCCCAGTTCGAAGACATTGTCTTCCCCGCCGCCCAGCATCAACGGGGGCAATGGCTCCAGAATGGTGTCCAACTGATAGTTCAGCATCGCAGTGCCGCTTCGAATATCCATCTGCACGCTGTCCTGGATGGGCACGCCGTCGGCGTCCAGCAAGGCAACAGTCCACGGCACGCCTGGCCCGCCCGCCTCAAGGCTATCGCCGCGCGTCAGGGTCAGCGTGGTTCCGGCAACGTTGATCGGGATATCTGCCGTCGTTGTCCCGCCCTGGACGGTGACAGTCAGCCGCCGGTCGCTCCTGTCCGCGCCATAGCCCACCTCGAACTGCAGGTTGCCACTGGCGTCGGTCACGCCCTGCGTGATGCTGGAAACCCCGCCGTTGTCGACGGAGACATTGACCGCCTGAGCCGGCACGATCGCGCCGTTCGCCTTGCGCGAGGTCACGGTGAACAATGCGGTGTTATCCCGCGCGCCCGACAGAATCTCGCTGCGGGACGCCGTAATGGAATAGACGACGAGAGCCGGATCCAGCTCGGTTATGGTCAACGGCAGGCTTGACGACGCGCCGGCAATACTGGCGGTCAGGGTATCTGTCCCGGCCACCATCGCGGTGTAACCAAAGCCCGCGGTGCCGTCATCGAGACTGTTGGACGTGGCCGGGAATATCTGGGCCGCCAGCGCGGAAGTCAGCGTCACCGGGACGTCCGTGACCGGAAAGCCGTCCGCATCCGTCACGGTCGCGATCAGTTCCTCGGTATCGAACATTTCCACTGTCTCGTTGGGGGCGATCAGCGTGACCGTTGTGCCCGTAGTTTCCACCGTGATTGGTGTGGCCGAGACCGCCTTATCGTCACCCGGATAGGCAATGGCCGAAACATTAATCGTCCGGTTGCTTTTGTCGTTACCGGCCCACAGCGCTGCCGAGGCCATGCCCCGCCGATCCGTGGTCACGGTCGGCGAACTCATAAATTCGCCGGAATCGGCAGAGATTTCCACCACCACATCTTCCAGCGGCACATTATTCGTATCGCGTACCGACACGGTAATGGTGGCCGCATTATTGCTGGACCCCGTTTTAATTGTCGTCAAATCGCTGCTCAGCGTGAAAATCACGGCGGCTGGCGCGGGCTGACCGCCATTGCTCGCACTATTGCTGTCGCCGCCGCCGCATCCCGCCAAGCCGACCACCAAGACCGTCACCAATCCGAGAAACAAATATCGAATGCCGATCAACGACGGCACGCGGACAAACAGAGTCTCCAAAATCATGGGTTCACCTTTTTGTTTTCGCAGAAATGTCGCCAACAGAGGAAGGACCAATTTCAACCGGACTAATAAGCACGACATGAATAGAGACGGTTATAGCGCTTAAATTCTTGGATTACATGCGATAACTCCGATACTGCTGGCGCGTATTATCAATTGTTTGATTCGGGTTCAGTCCGTCATACGGATTGCCAAAACCGTCGCGCACGGATTCTGCGGATGCCGGCCACATAAAAAAACACCCGCTTGCGCGGGTGTCTTGCTTGCTCGACTGGCTGCCGGGATCTGGCCGATCCCGTGATTTCAGAGGATCTGCTTGCCGATCCACCAGGCGATGGCCGCCATGAACGCCGAAGCCGGAATCGTCAGCACCCAGGCCCAGACGATGTTGCCCGCCACGCCCCAGCGCACGGCCGACATCTTCTGCGCCGAGCCGACCCCGACGATGGCGCCGGTAATCGTGTGCGTGGTCGACACGGGCACGCCCATCGCCGACGCAATGAACAGCGTCATCGCCCCGCCCGTCTCCGCGCAGAAGCCGCCCACGGGCTTCAGCTTGGTGATCTTCTGGCCCATGGTCCGCACGATCCGCCAGCCGCCGAACAGCGTGCCAAGGCCGATGGCCACGTAGCAGCTGACGATCACCCACATCGGCGGCTCGGCGCTACCAGCGGACAAGTGGCCGCTGGCGATCAGCAGCATCCAGATGATGCCGATGGTCTTCTGCGCGTCATTACCCCCGTGACCCAGGCTGTACAGCGACGCCGACACGAGCTGCATGCGGCGGAACCAGCGGTCCACGCGCGACGGCGGCGTGCGGAAGAACGTCCAGCCCACGATCACCATCATGATCGAGCCCAGCACGAAACCAAGCAGCGGCGAGATCAGGATGAACGCCACGGTCTTCAGCAGGCCGTGGCCGACCAGCGCGCCCGTGCCCGCCTTGGCCACCGCGGCGCCCACCAGGCCACCGATCAGCGCGTGCGACGATGACGACGGGATGCCGTAGAACCACGTGATCACGTTCCAGACGATGGCGCCTACAAGCGCCCCAAAAATCACATAATGATCGACGATATTGACGTCGACCGTGCCCGTGCCCACCGTCGCCGCCACCTTCAGGTGGAAGATGAAGATCGCCACCACGTTGCACATGGCCGCCATGGCCACCGCATGGTGCGGCTTGAGCACGCCCGTGGAAACCACGGTGGCGATGGAGTTGGCGGCGTCGTGAAAGCCGTTCATGAAATCGAACAGCAAGGCCAGCACGACCAGCAGGCCGATGACCCACAAACTCATTTGTATTGTCTGCATGCCAGTGCGGGCCTCAGGCGTTTTCCAGGACGATGCCTTCGATGATGTTTGCCACGTCCTCGCACTTGTCGGTGATGGACTCCAGCTGCTCGTAGATGGCCTTCAGCTTGATCAGGCGCTTGACGTCGGTCTCGTCGCGGAACAGCTTCGACATGGCCGAGCGCATGACGCGGTCCGCCTCGGACTCCAGCTGGTCGATCTGCTGCGCCGTCTTCAGGATCGTGCTGGCGTTGCCCATGTCCTCCAGCAGGCCCACGGCAATCTTGACCGCCTCGCAGCACTGCACGCAGATCGTCGCCAGGCGGCGCGCCTCGTCGGTCAGGTGCGTGACGTCGTACAGCGAGATGGTCTCGGCCACGTCCTCCATCAGGTCCAGGATGTCATCCATGGTCGTGATGAGCTTGTGGATCTCGTCGCGGTCCAGCGGCGTGATGAACGTCTTGTGCAGCAGGTCGATCGTGTCGTGGGTGATACGGTCTGCCTTCTTTTCCGTGGCCTGCACGCGGCGGGCATGGCCTTCGGCGTTGGGCAGGTCATTGACCAACGCTTCCAGCTCGTGCGCGGCGGTGACCGCGCAGTCGGCGTGCTGGTTGAAATACTCGAAGAACTTGCCCTCGGTGGGCATGAAACGGCCGAACATGAACTGTCCTTGTGGCGCGCCTCACGGCAGCGCTCGGTTGTGTTGCAAAGGGGGAGACGGTCAAATGGCATGACAGCCGCCTCGTGGGCAGCTGTCATCAAAACGCAATATTTTACAGGGTTGCACCGTCCTGCGGGGTACCGGACGAACGATCAGGTATCGTTGTCGAAGAACGCCGGGCCACCGCTGAAGTTGTCGAACTTCGTGAATTGACCCAGGAACGTGAGCCGAACGGTACCGATCGGGCCGTTACGCTGCTTGCCGATGATGATTTCGGCGGTGCCCTTGTCCTGGGAGTCGGGGTTGTACACTTCGTCGCGATAAATGAACAGGATGACGTCGGCATCCTGTTCGATGGCGCCCGATTCGCGCAGGTCGGACATCACGGGCCGCTTGTTGGGGCGCTGTTCCAGGCTGCGGTTCAACTGCGACAGCGCGATCACCGGGCAATTCAGCTCCTTGGCCAGCCCTTTCAGCGACCGCGAGATTTCCGAAATCTCGGTGGCCCGGTTCTCGCCGCTGCCCGAACCGGACATCAGTTGCAGGTAATCGATGATGATCAGGCCAAGCTGCCCGCACTGCCGGGCCAGCCGGCGCGAGCGCGCGCGCAGTTCCATCGGGTTCAGCGCCGGTGTCTCGTCGATGAACAACTGGGCGTCGTTCATGCGCTGGATCGAATGGGTGAGGCGCGGCCAGTCCTCGTCCAGCAGGCGGCCGGTACGCAGCCGGTGCTGGTCGAGCCGGCCGACCGAGCCCAGCATCCGCATGGCAAGCTGAACGCCGGCCATTTCCATCGAGAACACGGCCACGGGCAGGCCCTGCTCCACGGCCACGTGCTCGCCGATGTTCAGCGAGAACGCGGTCTTGCCCATCGAGGGGCGCCCCGCCACGATGATCAGGTCGCCCGGCTGCATGCCGCTGGTCATCCGGTCCAGGTCGATAAAGCCGGTGGGGACGCCGGTCACGTCGGTGGTGGTATCCCGGTGGTACAGCTCGTCGATCCGCTCCACCACCTGCGTCAGCAGCGGCTGGATTTCCTGGAAGCCCTTCTGGCCGCGCGAGCCTTCCTCGGCAATCGCAAAAACCTTGGATTCTGCTTCGTCCAGCAGTTCGCGCACCTCGCGGCCCTTCGGCGCGAACGCGGCCGAGGCGATGTCGTCGGCCACGGTCACGAGCTTGCGCAGCACCGACCGTTCCCGGACGATCTCGGCGTAGCGGCGGATATTGGCCGCGCTCGGGGTGTTCTGCGCCAGCGAGTTCAGGTACGCGAGCCCGCCCACTTCCTCGGCCTTGCCGGCCACCTGCAGCATCTCGAACACGGTGATCACGTCCGCCGGCTTGGTGGCGGAGATCAGCCGGGCGATGCTCTGGAAGATCATCCGGTGGTCGAAGCGGTAGAAATCGGCTTCGGACAGGAAATCGGCAATGCGGTCCCAGGCGGCGTTGTCCAGCAGCAGCCCGCCGAGCACCGATTGTTCGGCCTCGATCGAGTGCGGAGGTACCTTGAGACTGTCTAGTTGGGGATCTGCGGCGGGCGCGTTCATGGGGGGCAATTATAGCGGCGCGGACCGAAGCGGGACGGCGTGCCAACAAAAAAGGCAGGAGCGTGGCTCCTGCCTTTCGGGGTGCGTCGGAGACACCGGCCAGGGCCGGCGCCTCGTCGCGGGTACGGCTTCAGGCGTGGTCGCCCAGCACCGACACGGTGATGTCGACCAGCACGTCCGTGTGCAGCGACACGCCGACGGCGTAGTCGCCAACAACCTTCAGCGGGCCGTTCGGCAGACGCACTTGCGACTTTTCCACCTTGAAGCCTTGGCCTTCCAGGGCTTCGGCGATATCGGCGTTGGTCACCGAACCGAACAGGCGGCCGTCCACACCCGACTTCTGGGTGATCTGGACGGTCAGGCCGTTCAGCTTCTCGCCTTCGGCTTGCGCGGCGGCCAGCTTCTCGGCAGCGGCCTTTTCCAGCTCGGCGCGCTTCACCTCGAACTCGGCGATGGCGGTTTGCGTCGCACGGCGGGCGCGCTTGGTCGGGATCAGGAAGTTACGTGCGTAACCGTCCTTCACGCGAACGATGTCACCCAGGTTGCCCAGGTTGATGACTTTTTCCAGCAGAATGACTTGCATCGTGTATTTCTCCTTGCGGTCCTGGGCCTATCAGTTCTTGTGCAGGTCGGTGTACGGCAGCAGCGCCAGGAAGCGGGCGCGCTTGATGGCCGTATCGAGCTGGCGCTGATAGTGAGCCTTGGTACCGGTCAGGCGTGCCGGCGTGATCTTGCCGTTGTCGCCGATGAAGTCCTTCAGCGTGTCCAGATCCTTGTAGTCGATCTGTTCGACGCCAGCCACGGTGAAGCGGCAGAAGCGCTTGCGCTTGAACAGCGGGTTCTGTTGCTGGAAGCGCTTCTTGTTCTTGTTGTCACGTTTGACGAATGCCATGATTCAATCCTTTTCGAATGCTTTACATCGAGTGATGTGAAAGACCAGCGTCTTGCTGTTGCGGTGCTTGCGGGCCAGGAAACCCTCGCAATCGATCAGCGTGCCGAGCGGCATGCGCTCGAGCCGCTGGCCAATGGGGCCAATGCCCATGGCCACGATCGCGAATTCCACCTGCCGGGGCGTTTCCGCCTCCATCACCTCGCCGGCATGCTGCAGGATGCAGTTGACGACGGGGATGCCGGCCGGCGTGTAGCGCAACGTATCGCGCTCGGCCAGCGTGGCGGTCAGCCGGAGCTGGTTCACCGCGGCACCGCAGTCCGCGCTCAGGCGGGCTGGCCTTCCGTGGTCGTTTGCGCGGCCTTGCGGGCTTCTTCGCGCTGCACTTCCTTCATCATCGGCGACGGCGCCGTCTCGGCCTTCTTGGTCTGGACGATCAGGTGACGCAGCACGGCGTCGTTGAACTTGAACGCGTGCTCGAGTTCAGCCAGCGTGTCCTTGCCGCATTCGATGTTCAGGCAAACGTAGTGAGCCTTGGCCAGCTTCTGGATCATGTAGGCCATCTGACGGCGGCCCCAGTCTTCCACGCGGTGAACCTGGCCGTTTTGCGACGTGACGAGCTGCTTGTAACGCTCGATCATCGCGGGCACTTGTTCGCTCTGGTCCGGATGGACGATAAATACGATTTCGTAATGACGCATTGACGCTCCTTTTGGGATGAGCCACCCGGGCGTCACGTCCGGTGCGGCAAGGTTGAATAGCCCGCGAGTATAGCCCGGAACCCCGCTGCTTCGCAAGGTTGCCGGGCCGGGGGCTCAATACGCCGCAAACAGCACCTGCAGGCGCGCGGCGTCGCGGGCCAGGCCGGGGTCGGCGGCCAGGGCCAGCAGCAACAGCACCCTGGCCTTGTAGGCATTAAGGTCGCCGGCCGAGACAAAGATGCCGGCGTCGGGCGCCGCCCGTGCCGGGATCGCCACATGCCCCGCGCCGGTCCGCGAGCTGCGCACGACGGCCACGCCGGCAGCCGCGGCATCGACCAGCGCCGCTGCCAGCGTCTCGTGGACCGACCCGTTGCCGGCCGCCGCCACGACCAGCCCTTTCACGCCCGCCGCCACCAGCGCGTCCACCGCCACCCGACCGGGCTGGGCATAGCTGGCGACGACCTCGACCATCGGCCACGCCGTCGGCACCGGCAACCGCACCACGTCCGGCCGGGCCGACTGTCGCGTGAAGCGGACATAGGCGTCCTGGACAAAGCCGACCGGTCCGGTCATCGGCGAGACAAACGCGTCCACGGCCGACGTATGCGCCTTGGTCACGTCCCGCGCGGCATGGATCTGCTGGTTCAGCACCACCAGCACGCCCTGCCCTCGCGCGTCGGCGCTGGCTGCCACGCGCACGGCGTCGAGCAGGTTCAGCGGGCCATCGGCGGACAGCGAGGTCGACGGCCGCATTGCCGCCGTGACCACCACCGGTACGGGGCACGCCTGTGTGAGCTGCAGGAACATCGCCGTTTCTTCAAGCGTATCGGTGCCATGCGTGATGACGATGCCCGCGACGTCAGGCTGCGCCGACCAGTGCGCCACGCGCTCGGCCAGTTGCTGCCACAGGCCGAACATCATGTCCTTGCTATCGACCTGCGCCACCTGCTCCGCTTCCACACGCGCCACGTCGGCCAGCGGCGGCACCGCCAGCACCAGTTGGGACACCGGCACGGTGGCGGCCTGGTAATGGGCGCTGCTGGCGGGACTGCCGGACGAACCGGCAATGGTGCCGCCGGTGGCGAGCACGACGATACGCGGAAGACGTGGGTGCGAGGAATCTGGCATGGGCGACGCTTGATCATTGGCGGCCGCCAGGCAAGCGGCCGTGGGCGCCGATTGTAACTGCCCTGCCCGCCGCCGCGCGCCCGTGAAAAACCCGTGCGTCGCAACGGGTGTCGCGCGTGTCTGCCCGGGATCGCAAATTGTGCTTGCACTTCACACGATACTGTATAAAATCACAGCATACTGTTTAAACATACAGTGCTTCGGCACGAGACCGGCGAACCATGGCGACCCTGACACCCCGGCAGCAGCAGATCTTCGACCTGATCCGCGACACGATCCGGAACACCGGCTTCCCGCCGACCCGCGCGGAAATCGCGGCCGAGTTCGGATTTTCCTCGCCCAATTCGGCAGAGGAACACTTGCGGGCCCTGGCGCGCAAGGGCGTGATCGAGCTGACGCCGGGCGCGTCGCGCGGCATCCGGCTCAAGGTGGCGCGCAGCGATTCGGAACGCTCGGACCAGTTCTCGCTGCCGATGGCGGGGGTGCTGCAACTGACGCTGCCGCTGGTGGGCCGCGTCGCGGCGGGTAGCCCGATCCTGGCCGCCGAGCACATCGACCGCCAGTACCAGGTGGATGCCTCGGTCTTCGACGAACGGCCCGACTACCTGCTGCGCGTACGCGGCCTGAGCATGCGCGACGCCGGCATCTTCGATGGCGATCTGCTGGCCGTGAAGAAGGCCAGCGAGGCGGCCAACGGCAAGATCGTCGTGGCCCGCATCGGCGAGGACGTTACGGTCAAGCGACTCAAGAAACGCGGCGACACCGTCGAACTGATCGCCGAGAACCCCGATTTCGAAAACATCGTGCTCCATTCGGGGCGCGACGAATTCTCACTGGAAGGTATTGCTGTCGGCCTGATTCGATCGTCAGGTTTCTAGCAACAAGCGGAGACGCCAGAACGGCGCCTCCGTGTCTCCGAGACTTCGGCAGCACGGCCGTCTGCCCGGGTCACCCGCTTTGCCTTGCCCATGCCGCCCCGTCCTTGCTGGACGACGGGTGCGGACCACTGCTGACCGCAAATTACGAGGTGCTGCCATGCTGCAATCGAATCCCATCGCTTCCCGCCGCCCGGTCAAACCGGTACCGTTCCGCCAGATCAAGGGCGTGCGCGTCTACCAGGGCGCCCAGCGCCGCACGATGGTCGGCAATATGGCCGCCATCTGCCGCATGCTGGAACTGGCCGAGCCAAGCGCCAAATCGTTCGAGTGAACCGGTTCGACTGACCCGTTCGACTGAATCGTTCGACCGAACTCTACACGTCCCCGTACTCCTGTCGCATTGGCGTGATGCGCACCCCCGGCCTTGTCGAACCCCGTCGGCGGCCGGTTTTTTCTTTGGAGGGTTTCAGATCCACTGGTCGTTTTGAACCGTACGCTCGCTCGTCGCGCCGTCGCCGGTGTTCACCACGCCACGCGGCTCGATCAGAAGCATCCGGACTTCCTCCGCCGCGCAAGGCTTGTGCTCGACACCCTTCGGCACCACACCCATCTGTCCGGCACGCAGGACGATAACCTGCTCGCCTCCGGGAGCCGACCGCAGCTGGATGCGTAGCTCGCCATCGAGCACGATGAAGGTTTCGTCCGTATCGGCATGCCGATGCCAGTCGAAGTCGCCTTTGACCTTCACCACCTTGAACTGGTAGTCGTTCATTTCCGCAACGACGCGCGGCTGCCAGTGCCCGTCGATCAGGGCAATCTTGTCGAGAAGGTCAATCGTCTCGCACTGACCGCGGCCGGCAGGCGCGACATGGGGCGTCGAGGGCGTGGACATCGTTTTCTCCGTTCAAAGGTTGACGTGCCCCAGCTTACGCGGGGCACTGGCCACCGTCTTGAACGATCGTGGGTGCTTGTCAGCGCCGGGCGCCGGCGCCGGCGACCTGCAGCCAGCGCGCCGGCGTCAGGCCGAACGTCTTCGAGAAATGGCGCGTCATATGGCTCTGGTCGGCAAAACCGGCCCCGGCCGCCGCATCGGCCAGCGAGGTGCCTGCCAGCAGCAGCCGGCGCACCGTGTCGAGCCGGCGCATGGTCAGGTAGCGATAGGGGCTGGTGCCGTAGAAGGTGCGGAAGTCGTGCGACAGGCTCCAGCGGTCGCGGCCCGTCGCGGTTTCGAGTTCGTCCAGCGTCACCACGCGCGTCTGATTTGCCTGCAGATAGTCGCGCGCCAGGCTTGCCGCGTGGAAGTTGCCCCCTGAACGACGCGCGGGCGTGCCGGCAACGGCCGCCAAGGCATGCGCCAGTTCGGCGAGCGCGTCGCTTTGTTCCAGCGGTTCGAGGGTGCAGCCGACATGCTGGAGCAACGTGGCGGTCGCGGTCGCCAGCCGCGGGTCGGTCGTTACCCCGCCCTCAAGGAACGGCAGCGCCTGGCCGCCGAGCACCTCTTGAAAAAGCGCGGGCTCGACGTAGATCATCCGGTATCGGAAACCTTCTTCTGTGCCGGCCTGGCCATCGTGGATCTCGTCGGGATGCAGCACGATGGTATTGCCGGGCAGGCTGTCCCGCCGCGCGCGTCGGTAGCTGAAACTCTGCACGCCAGCAAGCGTGCGCCCGATGGCATAGGTGTCATGGCGATGCATCGCATACGCCTTGCCCCGAAACCACGCCTCGATGCGCTCCACGCCTTCCATCGGCACGGCGCGTTGCACCCAGTCAGTCGTCAAGGGTCGTGCTTGTCGGATCATCTGCCGGGCTCCACCGCGAACAGCGGCCAGTGAACCACAGGTCGCGGGAGTCCGTCGATGGCTGCGTCCGACGCAGAAAGCAAAACAGCCGCTCGAATGAGCGGCTGCTTCGGAAAATTCTTTGGGGTGGCTGACGGGACTCGAACCCGCGACAACAGGAATCACAATCCTGGACTCTACCAACTGAGCTACAGCCACCGTAGAGATTGCTTGCTGAGCGATGTGTCGATCAGCGAAGACCAAGACTATACAAGGATTCTCGGCAGATGGCTAGTATTCCGCACAAAAAATTTCGTACTGCCCGGTGCGTGGGATCGCTTCAACGGGGGCCTACCCACTTCGCTTCCAGCAGGACTGCTTCCTTGATGGCGGCGATCGTGTCGGCCTCGGTCGGGAACAGTCCGAGCAGGCGTTTCGATTTTCCGTTCAGGACCTCCCGCTGCAATGCCTTGCCGGCCTCGATGGTCGTGCCGGGATGCCAGCAATACCGGGCTGTCCACTTGCCGTCCTGCAACTGCTCCGCTACCCAGATGACCCGGTAGTCTTCGAAGACTTCACCGAACGGTTCTTCCGCTTCCATTTTGTTTCCTTCGGGCTTGTTTCGGTCTTGGCCCCGACTCAGGCCTCGGCATCGACAAACCCTCCTGCTTAACCCCTGCTTGGCGCCGTTCCTTTCGGAACGGCCTGCCTATGCGTATGCCGACTGTCGCGGCATTTTCGAGCGCATCCTAACATGACCTCGGCGTCGCTCGACTTAAAATCATGGCACCTCGGCACAGTAGCTGGCGCGATCTGAATGTTGGTCAAAAGCGCAGAGGCCGCCCCACCAACGCGGGGTTTTGTCGCGGAGACGACTATCGGATACTCGTTCGCGAGGGACATTGACCCCCTCGAACATTCCCGACAGGCGATCTCCCGACGAGTTCGCCTGCTTTTTTTTGGGGACGCACATAAAAAAAGAGCCCGCCGAGGCGGACTCTTAAATTAGCGATCTCAATGCCCTGAAGGCCCATTCAATGTAATGCCCGAATCGGCCGATCACCATCCGGGCAAACCCACGGGTGGGTGTGTCACCCGTGCGACAGCCGAAAAAAAGCCCGCGCACGGCGGGCTCAAAAATCAGTTGAAGAAAGCCCTGTATTCGAGGGCAGGCACAGTGTAAGAACATGGCCCGCTTTGGGCGAATTAGGGGAATCCCTTTGCTGGTGCGGGTTTCCGGCCACATGCCTACCCGCAAACGCTGCTGGGGCATACATTTGCGGCTTCGGCACAGCACGATCGTTCGAATTTAGAGCTTTTCCTCCAGCACGGGAATCGTCGCTCGCTTACGCCGCGTCCTGCATCTCGGGACGCAGGTGCGAGCGGGCTTCGCCGAAAAGCGCCTCGACCGCCGCGCGCGTGCGGGCGCCATGCATGCGGCGGGCATCCGACAGGACCCGGCGCCATCCGCGGCCGCCATAGACGCCGCGATGCAGGCCCAGCATATGGCGCGTCGCGGCGCCCATAGAACCGCCCTGCTCCACCAGATTGCCAATGTAGGCTTGCATGGCCAGTTCGGCGTCTTCCCGTGTCGGCACCGGCGCCGTCGAGCCATAAAATCGCTGGTCCATTTCGGACAGGATATAGGGATCGTGATATGCCTGACGGCCGATCATCACGCCATCCACATGACGCAAATGCGTTTCCATTTCGTCGTACGACACGATTCCGCCATTAATCAGGATTTCCAGATCCGGGAATTCCTGTTTCAGGCGATATGCCACTTCATAACGCAGCGGCGGGATTTCCCGATTTTCCTTCGGGCTTAATCCTTTCAGAATCGCGTTGCGCGCGTGTACGATAAACGTGCCGCAACCTGCCTCGGCCACCGTCCCGACAAAATCGCGGACAAAATCGTAATGCTCGACCGTGTCGATGCCGATCCGGTGCTTGACCGTCACCGGCACCGCCACGGCGTCGCGCATCGCCTTGACGCAGTCGGCCACCAGTTGCGGCTCCGCCATCAGGCACGCGCCGAACGCGCCGCGCTGGACGCGCTCCGACGGACAGCCACAGTTGAGATTGATCTCCTGATAGCCCCACTGCTCCCCAAGCTTGGCGGCACGGGCGAGGTCTTCGGGCTCGCTGCCGCCCAGTTGCAGGGCGACCGGCTGCTCCGCAGCGTCGAAATCGAGGTGCCGCGCGACATCGCCATGCAGCAGCGCGCCCGTCGTCACCATCTCGGTATAGAGCCAAGTGTGCTGGCTCAGGGAGCGGTGGAACGTGCGGCAATGCCGGTCAGTCCAGTCCATCATGGGTGCCACGGAAATGCGGCGCGGATTCACAGTCATGAGTACGGTGACGAGGGCGCCCCGCCGGGGCAGCAAAAAATGCCAGACAGCCGGGACGCCGCGAAACTAGGGCAACCCGCAAGTATACGCGAGTTACCCATTTTCAGCGTTGGGCCCGGCGCCACCGATGCGCCACCCCCGCTACGGTTCGCGGCATGAAGAAAGGCGCCCGAAGGCGCCTTTCCGTGGCGTTGGCCACACGCACATCAGTGCATGAACAGCCAGATCAGGATCAGTACAAAGGCCGGTACGCCAAGCAGCCAGGCTAGGATGTAAGGCATGATGTTTCCTCCTTTCTATATGTCGCGTTCATGCGTTCAATATAGAAATGAGCGCCCCGCAGCGGTGTCAGGTCCGCCCCGCTTCGCTTTGTAGGACGGGGCTGACCACTGATGAATCAGGAGCGCCGGGCCTGGCCATTTCTTGCCGCTACTTGGCGGCGTTGCGCTCGATCCAGGTGGCGAACGTGGCCATGTACTTGCTCAAAAAGCCGCGTGTCGAGTCGTTGGCGATGCCGCCCTTCTCGTCGAACAGCTTGTCGACGCCGCTGATATAGGCTTCCGGCTGCTGCAGCACCGGGATGTTCAGGAACACCAGCGACTGGCGTAGGTGATGGTTGGCGCCAAAGCCGCCGATGTTGCCCGGCGATGCGCTGATCACGCCACCCGGCTTGCCATCCCACGCGCTCTGGCCGTACGGGCGCGAGCCGATGTCGATGGCGTTCTTCAGCACCCCAGGCACCGAGCGGTTGTACTCGGGCGTGACGAACAGCACGGCATCGGCGCGGCGGATGCGGTCGCGGAACGCCACCCACTCGGCGGGCGGGTTGGCGTCGTCGTCCTGGTTGTAGTGCGACAACTGGCCGATCCCAACCACTTCGAGCTTCAACTGCGGCGGGGCCAGCTCGGCCAGGGCCTTGGCCAGTTTCAGGTTCAGGGAATCCTTGCGCAGGCTTCCCACCAGTACGGCGACATCACGAGGATTGCTCATTACGGTTCCTTTCGCTGTTCACACGGTTCAGACGGTTCAGACGGTTCAGACGGCTTCACACGTTCGCAGGGCAGCGCAGGCCGGCCAGGCGGCCCGCCAGCCCAGCCGCCACTCTACTCGACTTGGATGACCGCCGCAGACGGCTAGCCTTGCAGCCCGGCCAGCGGGTGTTCCTCCTTGCGCCACTTGCTGTCGAAGAAGGCCCGCACCCGGGCCGGCGTCACAGCGTCCAGCCGGCCCGGGTTCCATCTGGGCTGGTGGTCCTTGTCGATCGCGAGCGCGCGGATGCCCTCGATGCCGTCGCCATGGCGGAACACGTCATACATCATGTCCAGCTCCATCCGCAGTTCGTCTTCGAGCGACATCGTGCGCGCCCGGCGAATCTGCTCCAGCGTGACGCAGAGCATCAGCGGCGATCGGCTGCGCAGCGTGGCGGCGGTCTGGGCGGCCCAGTCGCCTTCCGCGTCGCTGACCGCCTGCACGATCTGCTCGACGGTCGGCGCGGCGAACAGCCGGTCGATCTGGTCCGCATGGCGCGCCAGCGCACTCTCCGCCGGCGCACAGCCCTGCGCGTGCCCGTCCGTGAACGTGGCGATGTGGGCCAGCACCGCGTCGCCGCTCTCGAATGACCGGGTCTGCAGCGACGCCACCAGTTCCGCCAGCGCGTTCGCCGGCAGGTAGGCGTCGGCCAGCTTCGCGTGGAGCGCGTCGGCCGCGTGGATGACCACGCCCGTCAGGCCCAGGTACTCGCCAAGCCGCCCCGGCGTGCGCGCCAGGAACCAGCCGCCACCCACGTCGGGGAACAGGCCGATGTTGGTCTCCGGCATGGCCATCTTGGTCCGGTCCGTGACGATGCGCAGCCGGGCGCCCTGCGAAATGCCCATGCCGCCGCCCATGACCACGCCGTCCATCAGCGCGATGTAGGGCTTGGTGTAGCGATGGATCCGGTGGTTGAGCGCGTATTCCTCGACGAAGAACTGGTCGAGCAGCGGATCGCCGGCATGATGGGCCTGGTGGAACCAGCGGATGTCGCCGCCGGCACAGAACGCCTTGCCGCCCGCGCCGGCCACCACCACCGCGTGCACGGCCGGGTCGCTTTCCCAGTCGCGCAGCGCGTCGGTCATCGCGCGAATCATGTCGAGCGACAGTGCATTGAGCGCCTGCGGCCGGTTCAGCGTCAGATAGGCCACCCCGCCCTGCACTGCCGTCGATACAAACTCCGTCATGTCCGTCTCCGTTCCATCTTCGTTCAGGTAGGCGGCAATTTTACGCCAGCCAACTTGCCAGGATTCGATGACGGCCGCTTTTCAGAATCGTCTCAACCGGCTGCGGGCCGGGGCTGGCGCCCGCTTACGCAAGCCGGAACGCCGCCATCAGCCCGGTCAGACGTTGCGCCTGGTCCTCCAGCGATCCGGCCGCGGCGGCGGCCTGCTCCACCAGCGCCGCGTTCTGCTGCGTCATGCCGTCCATGTGGGACACCGCCACGTTGACCTGCTCGATGCCGCGCGACTGCTCGTCGGACGCCGCGCTGATGCCGCCAACGATGTCGCTGACCCGCCGCACCGCGTCCACGATGTCCTGCATGGCCCGCTCCGCGTTGTCCACCAGCGCCGTGCCCTCGCGCACGTTCGACACCGAGGCGCCGATCAGCGCGCGGATTTCCTTCGACGCCGCCGCGCAGCGCTGCGACAGGTCGCGCACATCGCCCGCCACCACCGCGAACCCGCGGCCATGCTCGCCTGCGCGGGCCGCCTCCACGGCGGCGTTCAGCGCCAGGATGTTGGTCTGGAACGCGATCTTCTCGATGACCTCGATGATGTCGACCACCTTGTTGGCACCGGTGTCGATCTGCTGCATCGTGCTCTGCACGCGCGCCACGGCGTCGCTGCCGGTCTCGGCCAGCTTGCGCGCGTCGACGGCCAGCGTGCTGGCCTCGCGGGCGCTGTCGGCGTTGTGGCGGACGGTGCTCGTCAGTTGCTCCATGCTCGACGCGGTCTCTTCCAGCGACGCGGCCTGCTGCTCCGTGCGCTGGGACAGGTCCGTGTTGCCGCTGGCGATCTGCTGGCTCGCGGCGGCGATCGAATCGGCGCCGCTGCGCACCTCGCCCACCATGCCGGCCAGCCGCGCCTGCATGCGGTCCAGCATGCCGAGCATGCGGCTGGTCTCGTTGCGGGCGTGTTCGTCGGCCACGACATCGGCGTCGCGGGCCGACGACGTGCCCAGGTCGCCATCGGCCATGCGCGCGAACCGGGCGATGGCAACGTCGAGCGGGCGGACGATCGACAGCCGCAGGCGCCACGCCACCACCGTGCTGAACACCAGCCCCAGCGCCAGCACGGCCACCGATACCGCCAGCAGCCGGTCATAGCGCTGCTGCGACGCCTGGTACACCGACCTGGCGCTGGCCACCTGCAGGCGGCCCAGTTCGGTGTTCACGGCCGTGAAGGCGATGTCGAGCCTGGGAATCGTCTCCATCACGGCCCGCATCATCGCGTCGCGGTTGCCGGCGTGCAGCGCGGCGATCATCGGCTTCACGCCCTGCTCGAACAGCGCCTGGCGCTTGTCGGACACGTCCTCGGTGGCGCGCGCCTGCTCCGGGCTGCGCGGGATGGCCAGGTACGCCTGCCACGCGGCATTCGACTGGCGCATGAAGTCCTCGGCCGTGGCCGCGCGCGCCTTCGCGTCGGCCGCATCGGTGGCAAACGCCGCCTGGTCCAGCAGCACGCGCACCAGCAACTGGTTCGATCGCGCCTCGGCCAGATGCGTGGCCGCCGACAGCTGCTGCTCGTAGATCTGGTGCGTGGCATCGTTGCAGCGCGACATGCCGAACCAGCCAACGCCGCCGACAATCAGCAGCAACAAGTTTGTGACAATCGTCAGGAGCCACAACCGGGCTCCAATCGTAGTGTTGCGAAACATGGGGGCAGTCTCTCCGTGACGTGAAAAACGGCCACTCCTCCATGGCCGTCGCCCCCAAAGAACGGCATCGCCGCCGCGGACTTGATGCACTTGCCGTGATGGTCTGTCGTGCGTTTTCGTGATGGTTTGGCGCGGCGTTACGCCGGCGCCACATGGCGCCGTATGGAGGAAATCCTCAGTGCGAATCGGCTGGAAATGTGCACACTGGCGCCATGACGCCCGCCGCGCCCTCGCCCGCCCCCGCCACCGATGCCGCCGGATTCGACCCCGGCCTGATCCTGCTGGCCTTCGGCCCCGTGTTCCTGCTGACCATCGGCTGGGAGGCCTGGTACTGGCGCCGGCGCGACCCGTCCGTCTACAGCTGGCGCGACACGCTGTCCAACGCCACGCTCGCGCTGATGCACCAGGCGTCGGACGCGTTCTTCCTCTGGCTGATGATCCGCACGGTCTACACGTGGTGCTACGCCCACGGGCTGCGCGCCGTGCCGGAGACGTGGTGGTCGTTCGCGCTGCTGTTGCTGCTGCAGGATTTTCTGTACTACTGGTTCCACCGCGCCAGCCATCGCGTGCGATGGATGTGGGCGTCGCACGTGGCGCATCACTCGTCGGAAGGGATGAATTTCTCGACCGCATTCCGGCAGAGCCTGACCTATCCGCTGTCAGGCATGTGGCTGTTCTGGATTCCGCTGGCGTGGATCGGATTTTCGCCAGATTGGGTGATCCTGGCCGTCGGGCTGAACCTCGCGTTCCAGTTCTTCGTCCACACGCGGCTCGGGCAGCGCTGGCCGCGCGTCGAGCGGCTGGTCAACACGCCTAGCGTCCACCGGGTACACCATGCGAAGAATCCGCATTACATCGACCGCAACTACGCCGGCGTACTGACGGTCTGGGACCGGCTGTTCGGCACCTTCGTGCCCGAGCAGGCGGCACCCGAGTACGGCATCACGCGCCAGATCCGCACGCACAACCCGCTGACGCTGACCTTCCACGAGTGGCGCGAGATGTTTGCCGATGTGTGGCGCGACCGCGATCTCCGCTATCTCTGGAAACCGCCCGAGTGGCGCAGCCCGCGGTGCCGGACAGCCGGTAGCGCCGCGCCACGCGAGGTGGCGGCGGAATAAAAAAACCGCGCCACCCAGGGCGCGGTTTTTTTTGGCGATTCGGCGATGCGGCGATTACACCGATTCGCGCGACGCACGCTTGCGCTCGTGCTCCTTCAGGTGGCGCTTGCGCAGGCGGATGCTCTTCGGTGTGATTTCCACCAGTTCGTCATCGGCGATGAATTCCACCGCGTATTCGAGCGACATCTGGATCGGCGGCACCAGGCGCACGGCTTCGTCGGTACCCGACGCGCGCACGTTGGTAAGCTGCTTGCCCTTGATCGGGTTCACGACGAGGTCGTTGTCGCGGCTGTGGATGCCGATGATCATGCCCTCGTACAGCGCGTCGCCCGGCTTCACGAACATGCGGCCGCGGTCCTGCAGCTTCCACAGCGCATAGGCCACGGCATCGCCGTCGTCCTGCGAGATCAGCACGCCGTTGTGGCGCTCGCCCAGGCCGCCTTCGCGCACCGGCGCGTAGTCGTCGAAGATGTGGCTGATCAGGCCCGTGCCGCGCGTCAGCGTCAGGAATTCGCCCTGGAAGCCGATCAGGCCACGCGCCGGAATGCGGTACTCCAGGCGGGTGCGGCCCTTGCCGTCCGATGCCATGTCCAGCAGTTCGCCCTTGCGGCGGCCCAGCTCTTCCATCACCGAACCCTGGTGGCCGTCTTCCACGTCCACGGTCAGCAGCTCGTACGGCTCGTGCTTGACGCCGTCGATTTCCTTGAACACCACGCGCGGACGCGACACGGCCAGCTCGTAGCCCTCGCGGCGCATGTTTTCCAGCAGGATGGTCAGGTGCAGTTCGCCACGGCCCGAGACTTCGAAGATGGTGTCGTCGCCGGTATCGGCCACGCGCAGCGCCACGTTCGACTTCAGCTCGCGGTCCAGGCGCTCGCGAAGCTGGCGGCTCGTCACGAACTTGCCTTCGCGGCCGGCCAGCGGCGACGTGTTGACGCAGAAGTTCATCGTCAGCGTCGGCTCGTCCACCTTCAGCATCGGCAGCGCGTCCGGGGCTTCCGGCGCGCACACGGTGCAGCCGATGCCCAGTTCCTCAATGCCGTTGATCAGCACGATGTCGCCGGCTTCCGCCTGCGGCACGATCTCGCGCTCCAGGCCGCTGAACTTCAGCACCTGGTTGATACAGCCCTTGATCGGGTTGCCTTCCGGACCGAACTTGACCACCACGTCCTGCAGCGGCTTGGCACGGCCACGCGAGATGCGGCCCACGCCGATCTTGCCGACGTAGCTGGAGTAGTCCAGCGAGATGATCTGCATCTGCAGCGGGCCGTCCGGATCGTCGTTACGGACCGGCACCTTGGCCAGCACGGTCTCGAACAGCGGCTTCATGTCGCCATCGCGCACGTCCTCGGTCAGGCCGGCGTAGCCGTTCAGGCCCGATGCGTAGATGACCGGGAAGTCCAGCTGCTCGTCATTGGCGCCCAGCTTGTCAAACAGGTCGAAGGTCTGATTGATCACCCAGTCCGGACGCGCGCCCGGGCGGTCGATCTTGTTGATCACGACGATCGGCTTCAGGCCCAGCGCCAGTGCCTTGCGCGTCACAAAACGCGTCTGCGGCATCGGACCTTCCACGGCGTCCACCAGCAGCAGCACGCCGTCGACCATCGACAGCACGCGCTCCACCTCGCCGCCGAAGTCGGCGTGGCCCGGGGTATCGACGATGTTGATGTGGGTACCGTTGTATTCGACGGCACAGTTCTTCGCGAGGATCGTGATCCCGCGTTCCTTTTCCAGGTCGTTCGAGTCCATCACGCGTTCAGCAATCTGCTGGTTGTCGCGGAAGGTGCCTGCCTGGCGCAGGAGTTGGTCGACCAGGGTGGTCTTGCCATGATCGACGTGGGCGATGATGGCGATATTACGGATGGCGCGGGTCATTCGGCGTCCCCTGAAGGCGGAGCTATCGGAAAAAATTAACCCGACATTCTAGCATGTTGCAGCGCAGAACACTCTGTCGCTGTTCAGCATAGTCGAGGAATCTCATTGCGGTTTACGCAATAACCAGTTTCGGACCTTGTGCATCACTTCTCGCCTGCTTATATTTGCCCAAGCAAAGATTGCAGTGACAAGAGATGACGTCCACAGCACCCCAACCTTCCGAAGACCTGTTCGATCCGGCCGACTACGAAATCGGCAAGAGCATCGGCTACCTGCTCGGGCGCGCCAAGAACATGCTGTCGCTTGGCGTGGAGCAGGAAGTCAGCGGCCTGGACATGACGCACGCCCAGGCCATCTGCCTGATGATGCTGGCCAAGGGCGAGGCCACCACGGTCACCGACCTGGCGCGCAACCTCTATACCGATGCGGGCTCGGTCACGCGCCTGCTGAGCCGGATGGAAAAGCGCGGCCTGATCGCCCGCACGCGCCGCGACGACGACCGCCGCGTGGTGGACCTCTCGATCACGGCCGAGGGCCACGCGATGGTCGAGCAGCTACCGGCCGCGTTCTGCAACGTGATGCGGCGCCATTTCGACGGCTTCACGCACGCCGAGATCGCGGTGCTGCGCGACATGCTGGTGCGCGTCATCGCTAACAGCGGCTGCCCCGGCGCCGACCCCGGCTGCCTGCTCGATCGCAATTCCGGATAGGCGCCGGCACCTCCCCGACACCGAACAAGTATTCCAATCGTCGGCAGCGCCATTCCGGAAACCGCCCGACCGCGCCACAGTTCACACCCTATGACAACCGCTCTCCTTGACACCCCCCGCGCCGCGCCCGGCCCGCTGCATCGCGCAGGCGGCCTGGCCCTGACGCTGCTGGCCGCCGCCGTGCTGGCCGGCTGCGCCGCGCTGGGCGATTCCCACAGCACCCAGACCGTGACGGACCCGGCCACGCTGGCGTCGCCGCAGACGTTTACCAACGACCACGGCCAGTGGCCGTCGCAGGACTGGGTCGACCAGTTCCATGATCCGCAGTTGCGCGCGCTGGTCGACGAGGCCATCCAGGGCAATCCGAATCTCCAGGTTGCCTTTGCGCGGCTGGCCGCGTCGCGGGCGATGGCCGACGCCGCGCGCGCCGCGCTGTACCCGGCCGTCGACTTCGAAGGCAGCATCGTGCGCCAGCGCTTCTCGCAGAACGACCTGTTCGAAGGCACGCCGCTGGCTGGCTCGTGGCAGAACCAGTCGCGGCTGCAGCTTGGCCTGTCGTGGGACCTCGACTTCTGGGGCAAGAACCGCGACGCGCTGGAAGCGGCGCTGTCCGAAGACCGCGCGCTGGAAGCCGAAAGCCAGGCTGCGCGGCTGATGCTGACCACATCGGTGGCGCGCGGCTACAACCGGCTGGCCGCGCTCTACGCCCAGCGCGACGTGGCAGAGCGCGCCATCGCCCAGCGCCGCGACCTGACCGACCTGTCGCGCCAGCGGCTGGCCGCCGGTCTGGACACGCAGGTGGAAACCACGCAGGCGCGCGGCACCGTGGCCGCCGCCCAGACCGACCTGCAGCGCGTGGACGAGGAAATCGCGCTGGCCCGCAACCAGATCGCCGCACTGCTGGGCAAGGGCCCGGACCGCGGGCGCCAGATCGCCCGGCCGACGCTGCTGGCCAACGCCACGCCGCAGTTGCCCGACGACCTGACCATCGGCCTGCTCGGCCGGCGCCCGGACCTCGTGGCCGCCCGCTGGCGCGTGGAGGCGGCGTCGCAGGACGTCACCGTGGCGAAGAAGGAATTCCTGCCCGACCTGACGCTGACCGCGTTTGCCGGCCTGGCGTCGCTGGATACGGCCGACCTGCTGACCGGCGCCAGCCGCACGTTCGGCTTTGGCCCCTCGCTGCGGCTGCCGATCTTCGCGGGCGGGCGCCTGCGCGCCAACCTGCGCGGCAAGTACGCGCAGTACGACATCGCCGCAGCCAGCTACAACCAGGCACTGGTCGATGCGCTGCGCGAGACGGCCGACACGATCACCAGCATCCGCAGCGTCGACCAGCAGATCCAGACCCAGCGCGAGGCGCTGGACCTGGCCGAGCACGCCTACGCGCTGGCCACCACGCGCTACAAGGCCGGCCTGGGCACCCAGCTCACAGTGCTGAACGCCGAGAGCAACGTGCTGCAGCAGCGCCGGCAGGCCACCGACCTGCAGGCGCGCCGGCTGGACCTGCAGATGGGCCTGATGAAGGCCCTGGGCGGCGGCTACGAGGCCCCGGCCGAGCAGCACGGCGGCACCCCCGGCAAGCCGGACGCACCGGCCGCGCCCGCCAGCGCGCAGGGCTGATCCGCCAGCACCTGACAAGACAACAAGACGACATACCGCACGAGATCCAGAGAGATTCCATCATGAGCACCAACCCGCAAGCCGCCGCACCCGCGGCTGACAACAACGGCAAGCGCCGCCGCCTGCTTGTTTCGCTGACCGCCGCCGTGGTGGTGGCCGGCATCGGCTATGGCCTGTACTGGGGCCTGTACGCCCGCCATTTCGAGAACACCGACGACGCCTACGTGGCCGGCAACGTGGTGCAGGTGACGCCGCTGGTTGGCGGCACCGTGGTGTCCATTGCCGCCGACGACACGCAACTGGTGACGGCCGGCCAGCCGCTGATCCAGCTCGACCGCGCCGATACCCAGGTGGCGATGGAGCAGGCCGAGGCCCAGCTGGCGCAGGCCGTGCGCGAGGTGCGCACGCTGTACGTCAACAATGGCTCGCTGTCGGCCCAGGTGGCGCTGCGCGATGCCGACGTGGCCAAGGCGCGCGACGACCTGCGCCGCCGCCAGGCCATCGCCGGCTCGGGCGCCGTGTCGAGCGAGGAAATCGCCCACGCCCAGACCGCGCTGAAGGCCGCCGAATCGGCGCTGGTGGCCGCCCGGGAGCAACTGGCCTCGAACCAGGTGCTGACCGACCAGACCACGGTCGAGAAGCATCCGAACGTGCAGCGCGCCGCCGCCAACCTGCGCTCGGCCTACCTGGCCTTCGCGCGGTCGACCATGCCGGCCCCGGTGACCGGCTACGTCGCCAAGCGCTCGGTGCAGGTGGGCCAGCGCGTGGCCGCCGGCACGCCACTGATGGCCGTGGTGCCGCTGGACCAGGTCTGGGTGGACGCCAATTTTAAGGAAGTGCAGATCACGCACATGCGGATCGGCCAGCCGGTGGAGCTGGAAGCCGATGTCTACGGCTCCAAGGTCAAGTACACGGGCCACGTGGTGGGCTTCTCGGCCGGCACCGGCGCGGCGTTCTCGCTGCTGCCGGCGCAGAACGCCACCGGCAACTGGATCAAGGTGGTGCAGCGCCTGCCGGTGCGGATCGCGCTGGATCCGCAGCAACTGAAGGACCATCCGCTGCGCGTGGGGCTGTCGATGAACGTCACGGTCGACGTCCGCAAGGAGGAAGGCGCCTCGCTGGTGTCGGCCAATGCCGCCAAGCCGCTGCAGACCGACGTCTACGACAAGGTGGCGCAGGACGCCGACGCGCTGATCGCCCGCATCATCGCGGTGAACAACGGCGGCCGCCCGCAGGCCCCGGGCGGCATGGCGGGCCCCGCCAGCGCGGCGCGCGCCCCGGCGGCCAAGCCGGCCCATACCTGATCCCCCGCACGACTGGCTGACTGCCCATGGCGAATTCCACCATCGCAACGCCGGGCGACGGCGCGGCTCCGGCCCCGTCGCCGGCCCCCGCGCGCCCCGCCGCGCATCCGCCGCTCACGGGCGGCAAGCTGATACTGGGCACCATCGCGCTGTCGCTGGCCACGTTCATGAACGTGCTCGACTCGTCGATCGCCAACGTATCGATCCCGGCCATTTCCGGCGACCTCGGCGTTTCGCCGAACCAGGGCACCTGGGTCATCACGTCGTTCGCGGTGGCCAACGCCATCTCGGTGCCGCTCACGGGCTGGCTGACCACGCGCTTTGGCGCGGTGCGGCTGTTCGTGCTGTCGATCCTGCTGTTCGTGGTGTCGTCCTGGCTCTGCGGCGTGGCGCCCAACCTGGAGACGCTGCTGGCGGCCCGCGTGCTGCAGGGCGCCGTGGCCGGGCCGATGATCCCGCTGTCGCAGGCGCTGCTGCTGGCCAGCTATCCGCCGGCCAAAAGTTCGATGGCGCTGGCGCTATGGGGCATGACCACCCTTGTGGCGCCGATCATGGGGCCGCTGCTGGGCGGCTGGATCTCGGACAACATGACGTGGCCGTGGATCTTCTATATCAATGTGCCGATCGGCATCCTGACGGCCTATGTCACCTGGGCCATCTACCGCGACCGCGAGACGCCCACCCGCACGCTGCCCATCGACCGCATCGGCCTGGCGCTGCTGGTGATCTGGGTCGGGTCCATGCAACTGATGCTCGACAAGGGCAAGGAGCTGGACTGGTTCCACTCGGGCCTGATCGTGGCGCTGACCGTGATCGCCGTGGTGGGATTCCTGTTCTTCCTGGCCTGGGAACTCTACGAAAAGCACCCGATCGTCGACATCCACCTGTTCAAGGGCCGCAACTTCGCGGCGGGCGTGGTGGCCATTTCGGTGGCGTACGGGCTGTTCTTCGGCAACCTCGTGATCCTGCCGCTGTGGCTGCAGACCATCATCGGCTACACGGCGACCGACGCCGGGCTGGTCACGGCGCCGGTGGGCATCTTCGCCATCATCCTGTCGCCGATCATCGGCCGGATCCTGCCGAAGGTGGACGCGCGCTGGGTGGCGACCATGGCGTTCATCACGTTCGGCGCGGTCAGCTTCATGCGCGCCGGCTTCACGACCGGCGTGGACACGCGCGCGCTGGTGATCCCGACGCTGATCCAGGGCGCGGCCATGGCGATGTTCTTCATCCCGCTGACGTCGATCATCCTGTCCGGGCAGCCGCCCGAGAAGATTCCCGCGGCTTCCGGGCTGTCGAACTTCGTGCGGATCACGTTCGGCGCGATTGGCGCGTCGATCTCGACCACGGTCTGGGAGAACCGCTCGGCGCTGCATCACGCCCAGCTGGTGGAGCAGATCAACCCGTACAACCCGGCCTACCAGGCGCAGCTCGACCACCTGATGCAGATGGGCATGTCGAAGATGCAGGCCATCGGCGTCATCGAGCGCAACCTGTCGCAGCAGGCGTCGATGCTGGGCGCCAACGACATCTTCTGGATCTCGGGCGTGCTGTTCTTCGTGCTGATCGTGTTCGTCTGGCTGACCAAGCGGGCGCAAGGCGGCGGCGGTGCCGATGCGGCGGGGGCGCATTGAAGGTTGGAGACGGGGGATTTAGCTGCGAGGGATTTGGACGGCGGGGGGGGTGTAGCTCCCCTCTCCCGCTCGCGGGAGGGGGGTTGGGGGTGAGGGCCAGCGGTGCCATTGCCGACACGCCGCAAATTGAACGGCCCGCCCTCTCCCCTGCCCCTCTCCCGCAAGCGGGAGAGGGGAAACCCAGAGAGAACACTCAGATCTTCACCAGCCGTTCGGGCCGCAGGGCTCCTTCGCGCATGCGCGCCACGCCCAGCAGCTTGCCTTCCGCATAGACGCGCGCCAGCGTGCCGTCTTCGGGCACTTCGGCCTCCGGCAGGTCGCGGCGCGCGATGCGCTGGCCTTGCAGGAAGCGCGCCGTCGCGGCGGCGTCCAGGTGCACGGGCGGGCAGCGTTGCAGCAGCGCGTCCGCGGGCGCCAGCAGCGCGGGCCGGGCCTCGTCGGGCTGGGCGTCGATCTGCTCCAGCGTCACGGCGCCATCGAGCGTCAGGTCGCCCACGCCGGTCCGGCGCAGCGCCGTCAAGTGCGCGCCGCAGCCCAGCGCCTCGCCGATGTCCTCGGCCAGCGTCCGGATATACGTGCCCTTGCTGCACGTCACGCGCATCGTGAATCGTAAATTCGCCAGATCGACGTCGAGCAGCGTGATCGCATGGATCGTCACCCGCCGCGCGGCGCGTTCGACGGTCTGGCCGGCGCGCGCGTATTCGTAGAGCGGCCGGCCGTCCTTCTTCAGCGCCGAGTACATCGGCGGCACCTGTTCGATCTCGCCGGTAAAGCGCGCCACGGCGGCGTCCAGCGCCGCGCGGTCGCAGGTCACCGGACGCTCGGCCACGATCTCGCCCTCGGCGTCGCCGGTGGTCGTGGTGGCGCCCAGGCGTACTTGGGCTTCGTAGGTCTTGTCGGCGTCGAGCAGGTCCTGCGAGAACTTCGTCGCCTCGCCAAAGCAGAGCGGCAGCAGGCCCGTGGCCAGCGGATCGAGCGTGCCGGTATGCCCCGCCTTGTTGGCGCGCAGCAGGCGCTTGGCGCGCACCAGCGCGTCGTTGGACGACAGGCCCAGCGGCTTGTCCAGCAGCAGCACCCCATGCACGTCCCGGCGCGGCAGCCGGGGCGGACGGTTGGCTTGGGAATCGGTCATTGCGGAGGGAAAAGAGGGTTGCGGCGCCGGCACCGGGCCGGCTCGCAGGGGAACGCCGGACTTACTCGTCGTCCTTGGCGCGCGTCGAATTCGCTTCGTTGATCAGCTTCGACATCTCGATGGCATGCTCCACCGACGTGTCGTGGTGGAAATGCAGCGTCGGCACGGTATGGATATGCAGCCGCTTGAACAGCAGCGAGTGCAGGTAGCCGGCCATTTCCTTGAGGATGGCGGCCGCCACCTCGGGCTCGGCGCCCAGCACCGTGAAATAGACCTTGGCGTGCGCGTAGTCGGGCGTCAGCGCCACCGACTGCAGCGTCACCAGCCCCAGTCGCGGATCGCGGATCTCGCGCTGGATCATGCCGGCCAGTTCCTTCTGGATCTGGTCAGACAGGCGCAGGTTACGGGAAGAGATATTGCCTTTCTTGGCCATGCAAACTTTTGCTTTGCCGATGTGAAAACGGCAGGCCGGAGCCTGCCGTCTTTGCGTATCGCCTTACAGCGTACGCGCCACCTCGGTGATTTCGTACACCTCGAGCTGGTCGCCTTCCTGAACGTCGTTGAAGTTCTTGATCGACAGACCGCACTCGAAGCCCTGCTTGACTTCCTTGACGTCGTCCTTGAACCGCTTGAGCGAGTCCAGTTCGCCGTCGTGGATCACCACGTTGTTGCGCAGCACGCGGACCAGCGACGTCCGCTTGACCAGGCCGTCGGTGACCATACAGCCGGCCACGGCGCCAACCTTCGGCACGCGGAAGACCTGGCGGACTTCCACCTGGCCGATCGTCGTCTCGCGCTTCTCGGGCGCCAGCATGCCCGACATCGCCGCCTTCACCTCGTCCACGGCGTCGTAGATGATGTTGTAGTAGCGGATGTCGATGCCGTTGTGCTCGGCCAGCTTGCGCGCGCCGGCGTCGGCACGCACGTTGAAGCCGATGATGACAGCCTTCGAAGCGGTCGCCAGGTTGACGTCCGATTCCGAGATGCCACCCACGCCGCCATGCACGATCTGCACGCGCACTTCGGCGGTCGACAGCTTCTGCAGCGACTGCACCAGCGCTTCCTGCGAACCCTGCACGTCGGCCTTGACGATCAGCGGCAGCGACTGCACTTCGCCTTCGGCCATCTGCTCCAGCATCGTTTCCAGCTTGGCCGCCTGCTGCTTGGCCAGCTTCACGTCGCGGAACTTGCCCTGGCGGAACAGCGCGATTTCGCGCGCCTTGCGCTCGTCCGGCAGCACCAGCACTTCCTCGCCGGCGGCGGGCACTTCCGACAGACCCTGGATTTCCACCGGGATCGACGGGCCGGCTTCCTTCGCCGGCTTGCCGTTCTCGTCCAGCATGGCGCGCACGCGGCCGTAGGCACTGCCTGCCAGCACGACGTCGCCACGCTTGAGCGTGCCGCTGCTGACCAGGATCGTCGCGATCGGGCCCTTGCCCTTGTCGAGCTGGGCTTCCACGACGAGACCCTTGGCCGGCGCGTCGACCGGCGCCTTCAGTTCCAGCACTTCGGCCTGCAGCGACACCTGCTCCAGCAGGTCATCGATGCCGGCACCGGTCTTGGCGGACACCGGCACGAACGGCGAATCGCCGCCGTATTCTTCCGGCACCACCTGCTCGGCCACCAGTTCCTGCTTGACGCGGTCCGGGTTGGCTTCGGGCTTGTCGACCTTGGTGATGGCCACGACGATCGGCACACCGGCAGCCTTGGCGTGCGCGATGGCTTCCTTGGTCTGCGGCATCACGCCGTCGTCGGCCGCCACCACCAGGATGACGATGTCGGTGGCCTTGGCGCCGCGGGCACGCATGGCCGTGAAGGCCTCGTGACCCGGGGTGTCCAGGAACGTGATCACGCCACGGTCCGTTTCCACGTGATACGCGCCAATGTGCTGCGTAATGCCACCGGCTTCGCCCGCTGCAACCTTGGTGCGGCGAATGTAATCCAGCAGCGACGTCTTGCCGTGGTCGACGTGACCCATCACGGTCACCACCGGCGGACGCGGCAGCAGCTCGGCGTCGGCATGGTCCTCGCCGTCCACCACCAGCAGCGCTTCCGGATCGTCCAGCTTGGCGGCGAACGCCTTGTGGCCCATTTCCTCCACCACGATCATGGCGGTTTCCTGGTCCAGCACCTGGTTGATCGTGACCATCTGGCCGAGCTTCATCATCTGCTTGATGACCTCGGACGCCTTGACGGCCATCTTGTGCGCCAGGTCGGCCACGGAGACGGTTTCCGGCACGTGCACTTCGCGCACCACCGGCTCGGTCGGCGCCTGGAAGTTGCTGCGGCCGTCGTCGGCGTGCTGCTTGCCGCCGCGGCCACGCGGGCCACTGCGCCAGCCGCCGGTACCGCCCGACGAATCGCCGCGCGTCTTCAGACCGCCGCCCTTCTTGCCGCCGCGGTTGTCGTCCTGCCAGCCGCCCTTCGCACCCTTGCCGCCCTTCTTGTCGGCCGTGGTGGTAGTGGTGGTCGCGGCAGGCGCCGTGGTGGTCTTCTTCTCGTCCTTCTTGGCTTCCGTGGTCGCGCCGGCCGGCTTCACCGGCTTGTGCAGCGTGCCGGTCTGCTCGGCCTTCTTTTCCTCGGCCTTGCGCTCCGACGGCGCCTTCAGCACGCGGGCCGGGGCGTTCAGCATCTGCTGGATCGCACGGGCTTCGGCTTCGGCAGCCTCGCGGCGGCGGCGGGCGGCAGCGTCCTGTTCGGCGCGCGCCTTGTCGGCGGCGGCCTTGGCGCTGTCCTGCTCGGCGCGGGCCTTGTCGGCGGCAGCCTTGGCGTCGTCGGCGTTCTTCTGCGCCTGCTGGCGCTCGGCGGCCAGACGGGCCTTGTCTTCCTCGGCCTTCTGGCGCGCGGTTTCCTCGGCGGCCTCGGTGGCTGCGCGCTCGGCGGCGGCTTCCTCGGCGGCCTTCTCGGCCAGCAGTTCGGCCTGGCGGCGCTGTTCGGCCTCCAGGGCTTCCTGCCTGGCGCGGCGCTCGGCTTCCTCGCGCTCGGCGGCCTCGCGGGCGGCCTGGGCCTCGGCTTCCTGGCGGGCCAGGGCCTCGGCCTGCTGGCGGCGCTGTTCGTCGTCGCGGCGCGCCTGTTCGGCGGCCTCGGCGTCGGCAGCGGCGTGGGCGTCGGCGCCGTCATCGTGCGATTCGACTTCGTCGCGCTTGATCAGCACGCGCTTCTTGCGCACCTCGACCTGCACCGTGCGGGTCTTGCCCGTGGAATCCGACTGGCGGATCTCGGACGTTTCGCGCTTGGTCAACGTGATCTTCTTGCGTGCGCTGTCATCGGACTGACCGTGCGACCGCTTGAGATGCTCCAGCAGCCGGGTCTTGTCCGATTCGGTAATGATGTCTTCAGGCTTTGCCTTGCCCACCCCAGCTGCCTGCAATTGTTCCAGCAGTGCAGCAGGGCTGCGGCTCAGTTCTGCGGCCAGTTGGGCAACTGTTGTGCTTGCCATTCAAACCCTTTCAATGCTCGGTTTCTACGTCGGGACAATTCGTATGCGGAAAGCGCGTCCGGGCCGCGGGGGCCCGGACGTGTCCCTCAGTTAAACCAATGTTCCCGTGCCTTCATGATCAGCGTGCGGGCGTCATCCTCGCTCACACCGGCCATCTCGACCAGTTCGTCCACGGCCAGTTCGGCCAGGTCGTCGCGCGTGTGGATATTGCCTTCGGCCAGCTTGCCGATCAGCTCCGGGTTCAGGCCGTCCAGGGATCGCAGGTCCTGCGACACCTCTTCCACCTTTTCTTCCCGGGCCAGTTCCATCGTCAGCAGCGCATCGCGGGCGCGGTTGCGCAGCTCGTTGACGGTGTCCTCGTCGAACGCCTCGATTTCCATCATTTCACTGATGGGCACGTAGGCCACTTCTTCCAGCGTGGAGAAGCCTTCCTCGATCAGGATGTCCGCCACTTCCTCGTCCACGTCCAGCTTGGCCATGAACAGCTTGCGTACCTGCTCGCTTTCCTCGGCCTGCTTCTGCGCGGACTCTTCCTGCGTCATGATGTTGATCTGCCAGCCGGTCAGCTCCGACGCCAGGCGTACGTTCTGACCGCTGCGACCGATGGCGACGGCGAGGTTTTCCTCGTCGACCACCACATCCATGCTGTGCTTCTCTTCGTCGACCACGATCGACTGGACCTGCGCCGGGGCCAGCGCGCCGATCACGAACTGCGCCGGGTCTTCCGACCACAGCACGATGTCCACGGCCTCGCCGCCAATCTCGTTGCGCACGGCGGTGACGCGCGTGCCACGCACGCCCACGCAGGTGCCAATCGGGTCGATACGCTTGTCATGCGCCACCACGGCGATCTTGGCCCGCACGCCCGGGTCGCGGGCGGCCGCCTTGATCTCCAGCAGGCCCTGTTCCATCTCCGGCACTTCGTTCTCGAAGAGCTTGATCAGGAAGTCCGGCGCGGTGCGCGACAGTTCGATCTGCGGGCCGCGCGCGGCGCGGTCCACGTTGAGGATATACGCCCGCACGCGGTCGCCCGTGCGCAGGTTTTCCTTCGGGATGATCTGGTCACGGGCCAGCAGCGCCTCGACCCGGCCCGATTCGACGATCAGACCCTTCTTGTCGGCGCGCTTGACCGTGCCGGTCATGATCTTCTCGCCGCGGTCCAGGTAGTCGTTCAGGATCTGCTCGCGCTCGGCGTCGCGGATGCGCTGCAAAATCACCTGCTTGGCGGCCTGGGCGCCGATCCGGCCGAATTCGACCGATTCGATCTGCTCTTCGATAAAGTCGTCGAGCTGGATGTCGGCACTCTGCTCGCGGGCTTCGAACAGCAGGATCTGCTTGTCCGGCTCCTGCAGGCCCTGTTCGTCGGGGACCACAAGCCAGCGGCGGAACGTTTCGTGCTCACCGGATTCACGGTCGATATGGACGCGGATATCCACGTCCTCCTCGAAGCGCTTCTTGGTGGCCGAGGCCAGAGCTGCCTCCAGCGCACCGAACACCACATCCTTGTCGACGTTCTTCTCGCGCGCTAGCGCATCGACGAGCAACAGAACTTCGCGGCTCATTGCTTGTTCCCTTTTCTTTGATTTCCCTTGAAGTCGATTACCGGCACGAGGCGTGCCTTGTCGACATCGGATATGGCGAATTCCAGCAGTGCCGGCCCATCCTTGCCCTCGAATTCCAGGCCGATCTTCTCGGCCCCGGCCTCGCCCGCGGGTTCGCGCAGGATGCCGACGAAATTCTTCTGGCCATTGACCGGCAGACGCAGCGTGACGCGGGCTTCCTCGCCTGCGTAACGCGCAAAGTCGGCCAGCTTCTTGAGCGGACGGTCCAGGCCGGGCGACGAAACCTCGAGGCGCTCGTAGTCGACGTTCTCGACCATCAGCACGTGCGTGAGCTGTCGGCTGACTTTTTCGCAATCCTCGATGACGATGCCGGTTTCAGGCTGATCGATGTAGACACGCAGAAGTCCGGCTGGGGCTCGCTCAAGATCAACCAGCTCGTAGCCCATGCCGGTAAGGGTGGTTTCGATCAAATCTGCCAGATGCACTGTAATCCCGAATAGTGGCTTTCAATACTTGGCAGACTTCGGACAACACAACGTTCTGAAATCGAGGTTCCGAAACGACCTGTAAGCCCTGCCTGCCCCATCATCCGCGGCCCGGACGCGCCACACCGGGTGACGTTGTCCAGTCGCAAGCACAAACGGGCGAACCAAAAAAAATGGGCGCAATGCCCATCATTCGCCCATCCTCGCCGAGGATGATACTTTTGAATAGACTTTGATTATACGCGGATGCCGGCTAAAAGGCAAAAGCGAATGGCATTCGCGCCAGATTCGGGCCGGGACGGGGTATCCGAACCGGCCCGCGATCTGTCAGCGGTGACCGCCGCGGCCACCACCGCCGCCGCCGCGCGGCCGGCGATTGCCGCCACCAGCCTTGGCGGCCTTGGGCATCACATTGCCGTTGACCTCGCCACCACCCCGGCGCGGACGGTTGCCGCCGGCGCCAGGATTGCCCAGGTTGCCGTTGCGACCGCCGCGTCCGCCACCGGCACCGCCGGCCTTGCCGCCGCCAGCGCCACGCATGCCGCCACCGCCGCCCATGCCGCCGCCGAACTTGGTCGTATGCGACGTCAGCGGCGCCGGCCCCGACGGAATGTAGCCCATCGACGTCTGCATCGGGTCGGGCTGGCCGCGTCCGGCGCTATTGCCGCCACGGTTGCCCCCGGCCTTCTCGAAGCGCGGCAGGCCGTCCATGCCCGTGTGCATCGGCATGCCGGCGATGGCCGCTTCCGTGCGCTGCTTGCGCCCGCCCACCTTGGTGGCGCCCTTGCCACCGGACTGCTCGGCCTTGGCCGGCGCCTTGAGGCCGATATTGGCCATCAGCGTGCGCACTTCCGTGCCTTCCAGCTCCTGCCAGCGGCCACGCTTCAGGCCGCGCGGCAGCAGAAACTGGCCGTAGCGCGTGCGGATCAGGCGCGACACGGTCAGACCGACCGCCTCGAACATCCGGCGCACTTCGCGGTTCCGGCCCTCGGTCAGGGCGACGTGGTACCACTGGTTCACGCCCTCCCCGCCGCCGTCGGCGATCCGCAGGAAGTTGGCCTCGCCGTCGTCGAGCTGGATGCCGTGCAGCAGGCGCTGGCGGTCGGCCTCGGCCAGTTCGCCCAGCGTCCGCACCGCATATTCACGCTCGACGCCGTAGCGCGGATGCATGAAGCGGTTGGCGATATCGCCCGACGTCGTGAAAATCAGCAGCCCTTCGGTGTTGAAGTCCAGCCTGCCCACGGCCACCCACTTGCCGTTCTTGATGCGCGGCAGGTTGTCGAACACGGTCGGACGGCCTTCCGGGTCCGACTGGCTGACGATTTCGCCGGACGGCTTGTGGTACAGCAGCACGCGCGGCGGCTTGGTCGACACCTTGCGGTGGATCAGCTTGCCATTCACGCGGACCTGGTCGGTCGGCAGGATGCGCTGGCCGATGTGGGCCGGCAGCCCGTTCACCGACACGCGGCCCTGCAGGATCAGCTCTTCCATCTCCCGGCGCGATCCCAGGCCGCCTTCGGCCAGCACCTTGTGCAGCTTGGGCGCGTCGTCGTCGGACGTCAGCTCGCGCACCGGCTTGGCCTTGGTGCGCGGCACGATCGTCTCTTCCTCGTCGTACTGCTCGGAAATCACGAAGCGGAACACGTCCTCGCCGCCCGCCGCGGGCTTGGCCGAGGCGCCCTTGCCGGCCGGCCTGGCAGGCTTGTCGCCCTGGCGCGGTTCGCCCCGCGCGCCACCGCCTGCCGCACCCTGGCGGCCTGCGCCAGCCTGGTTCTTGCGCTGGCCGTTGCGATTGCGCTTGCCGGGCTGCTCGGCGGCCGGCTTGCTGTCGCCATCGACCAGGGCGGCCTTGCGTTGCGGCTGCTGGCGGCGCTTGCGCTGGCCCTGACCCGCCGGCTGGGCCGGCTGGCTTTCGCCAGCATCGCCCTGGGCGGCGTCCGGCGCACCGGCTTCGGCCGTCGCCGCGGGCTTGCGGCGACCACGGCCGCGCGGTGCGGCGGGCTGGGCGGCGTTGGCATCGGCCGGCGCGGCGGCGTCAGCCTCCGAACGGCCTGCGTCCCGGTCCTGCCCGGCCTGGCGGCGCGAGGCCACCAGGTTGCGCAGACCGCGACGCAGCCCCTTGCGGCGCGGCGCGCCGTCGGCGTCGTTGCCCGTATCGGGGGCTGCGCCGGTATCGCCCGGCACGTCCGGGCGGCGGACGTCTTGCTCAGCGGAATCAGACAAAGTATTCACTATCGATGTTGCATGTTGTTCAGTTGGACACACGCTCGTCGTCTTCGGCCGGGAATGGCGAGTCCTCGCCAGCCGGTTCCGAACGCTCGGGGGTCTGCGCTACGGCGGCCCCGGTGTCCACGTGGTAGCCGTTGGCATGTGCCACCGGCGCATCGTCCTGCCCATCCTCCTCGGGCTGCAGGGCGACGCTGGTATCGCTATCCGCCTCGTCGGCGGCGCCTGCCACCGGTCCGGCCTCGGCTTCGGCTTCGGCCCCGACTTCGGTCACGGGCTCCGGCCCGGCCGCTGCGGCAGCCGCCGGATCGGCGACGGGCGCGGCGAATGCTTCTTCATCGCCGGCCGGCGGGTTGGCCGTGGCGATTTCCTCGAAATCGATCGCCTGCTGGTCCAGCAGGTTGGCCTGGGCCTGAGCCTGGGCGTCCTCCAGCGGCGGCAACTCGTCCAGCGAGCGCAGCCCCAGGTCGTCCAGGAACGCCTTGGTCGTCGCATAGAGCGCCGGGCGGCCCGGCACGTCGCGATGGCCGATGACCTCGATCCAGCCGCGGTCCTCAAGCTTCTTGACCACGTCGGTGCTGACCGTGACGCCGCGGATTTCCTCGATGTCGCCCCGCGTCACCGGCTGGCGGTACGCGATGATGGCCAAGGTCTCCATCACCGCGCGGGAGTACTTGGGCGGTTTTTCCGGGTTCAGCCGGTCCAGGAATTCGCGCATCTCCGGACGGCTCTGGAACCGCCATCCACTGGCCAGCGCAACGAGCTCGACCCCGCGCTGCTGCCAGTCCTGCCGGAGCTGTTCCAGCAACACCCGGATGGTGTCGGCGCCGACGTCGTCGGCAAACAGCCGCCGCAGATCGCCAACGCGCAGCGGCTCCTGCGCGCAGATCAGCGCGGTCTCGAGGACGATCTTCGCCTCTTGGGTATTCATGTGATTGCGTGCAGCCTGTCTTTGCACCTGCCCCCGGACGAGTCCCGGGGCACTGGAGATTGCAGATACAGCGAGGCCAGAGCCATCGCCATCTCATCGCGCAGCCAGCTCGCCCGCCTAATGCAGCGCAGCCGTGCACATCATTCCTTGCATCGAATTGCCGGGTCGGTCCGGCAGGAGATCGTCCGGGGCTGGCCAGCTTCTCCAGTCGACGGACCTCTTGCGTCGCGCCTTCTCCCTTCGGGGCGGACATTCGCCTGGGCCACCGGATGGCCAAGACGGCAAGAAAATACCGATATCGGCTCGGGCAACATCGCCCTGGCCGGCGCCACCTTCCCAACCGTCGCCGGTCTTTTAACCAGATCTTTTGAACCGGATGGACTGTAGAGACGTTGCCGGTGCACCGGAGTGGCCGGAAACCTGGACACGCGCCCCAGATCGGGACAGCGGTCCGGCGACGCCAGAAACATGGTGCGGCGCGATACCGTGGTTCTGGCGATTGTATGGCATTCCCGGTCCCGCCCGCAACCCGGCCTTGTGGCCGATTCAGAACACCACGCAAAAACCATGTTGCGCCAGCGTCTCAGGCAGCCATACCGCCCGGGCCACGCCCAGCACACCGAAACCGATGACCAGCGCGGCAGAGGCGACCCTCACCCCCCGTTTGCGCGACCACTGCCGCAGGTATCCGGACATACCCGACATGACCAGCAGATTCGGCAGCGTGCCTAGCCCGAAGGCCCCCATCACCAGTGCTCCGGACGCAGCGTTACCGGCCAGCAGCGCCAGCGCGAGTGCGCCATAGACCATGCCGCATGGGACCAATCCCCAGGCGAGACCCATGCCGTAGCGGCGCAGCATCGGCGTGGCCCGCTGCGATGGACGCAAGCCGGCGGGCAGACCGACCGACAACCAGCCCGCAAGCCGCCCTACCGGTGCCGCTGCCTTCGCAGCCGTTCGCTCGATCCATTCCATCCCGATCACGCGACCGCGCAGCAGCCAGACGCCCGTCAGCACCAGCATCAGGCTGCCCAGCGCATAGAGCCATCGCTGCAAAGGCAGATAGTCCTGCCGCCACACCGTCGCACCGACGGCGCCTAACGCCGCGCCCAGCAGCATGTAGGTCGTGATGCGCCCGGCGTGCATGACGCAGAGTTCGGCCCACCATTGATTTCGTGAACGGTGTACGAAAATCGTTGCACTGCTCGGCCGTTTTTGCTCCGCAGCAATAGCAATTCCTCCACACATTGCGGCGCAATGCATGCCACCGAGCAAGGCCATCAGAAAAACGCTTAAAAGCACACCAAATGGCAACTGTTCCTCGCTTCTGCGTCACTCGACGCTGTAAAATGCCTGCATCGCGCCCTCGCTGCAAGCGCATTCATACGAGCACTCAATTGTTGACTTCCATCCCCGTCACCGAGATGTCGCCCCGTTGTTCCACGTGTGCAATGGGTCAACTTTGCCTGCCGGTGGGCATGTCGCAACAGGACCTCGTGAAGATGGACACGCTCGTGCAGGAACGTGTGCGAGTTCACAAGGGCGAAACGTTGTACCGCATGGGCGAACCACTCAGCGCCGTGTATGCCATCCGCTTCGGCACGCTGAAGACGCACGTCACGATGGAAGACGGCCGCACGCAGATCACCGGTTTTCATCTGCCCGGCGAAGTCATCGGCCTCGACGGTCTCGGCGAGATGCAGCACGCTTCCGATGCAACGGCGCTCGAGGACACCGAAGTCTGCGTCGTCCGGTATGACGAACTGCAAGCGCTGTCGGGCCACCTGCCCTCGCTGCAAGGCCAGTTCCTGCGGCTGATGAGCAAGGAAATCTCGCAGGACCAGGTCATGCTGATCACGCTCGGCTCGATGCGTGCCGAAGAGCGGCTGGCCGCGTTCCTCGTCAACATGTCCGAGCGACTCTCCGCGCGCGGCTACTCCTCCACCGAGTTCGTGCTGCGCATGAGCCGCGAGGAAATCGGCAGCTACCTTGGCCTGAAACTGGAAACGGTCAGCCGGCTGTTCTCGCGATTCGCCGAGGCCGGTCTGATCCAGATCCGCCAACGGCACGTCAAGCTGATCGACATGGCCGCCATCAAGCAGGTGTACAGCCGATCCTGCTGAGGCCCGTGGCACCTGCCGCCCGCCCCGTATCACGACAAAGGCCGCGTCAGAGCAGATCCGGAGCGGCCTTTTTGTTCGACTGCGCTATTCGAGTTCATCGGTATCGCTCAGCTTTACCGGCATCGTGTACAGCGTAAGTCCGCTGGAGAGCGCGCAGAACAGCCACGCCACCAGGAAGCCCACTGTGTAGACCGCTTGCCGCGACGCCTCCACCGGGTGGCCGAAGAAGCTCAGGTCACCAGGATCCACAACCGAGAACACGACTGCCGTGGCCGCGCCGCCCATCAGAAACGCCGGCCACAGCACCCACATCAGCCAGCGGAGTCTCATGGGCGCCTCGCCGGCGGTTCGGTTGGCGCGGACCCGACTTTCTCGACCACCAGTCCGTGACGGGCGGCGTCGGCGACGGGGATGTCGGCATGGCCATTGGCCAGCCAGATCGTGACGCCGCAACCGATCATTGCCAGCAGCGGGCCACTCATCAGAATCCATGGCCAGGGTTCCCTGTACCAGGGTTTTGCGGGGTTCGGGTTCATTTCGCTCTCCAGTTTGGCCATTCGCCCGGCGCTTCCGCCACAGCGTCACAGATTGCGCGGGACGATGAAACTCGTACTTTGCCGAATTCGTACGTCGCGATCGGTGCCGGTCTCGGCCGTGACGGTCACCTCGATCTTGTGCGTGCCCTCCTTCGCATCCTCGATCGGCACGCGGATCCGGATCGGCAGCAGGCGGTTCGACGTCGGTGCCAGCCCTTCCGCGCCCTGGTCGTACTCGACAGTCAGGTCCTGCATTTCCGCGCTGTTGGCCTGCACGCGGATCTTCATCGGCGCTTCGGTCGCATTGATGAGCTGCAGCCGGTACACGTTCTCGATCCAGCGGCCTTCCACTTCGCGCCCCAGCGCGCCGCGGTCACGGATGATGTCGACCTTCAGCGGCGTCCGCATCGCTAGCGAGGCGATGAAACCGGCGCTCAGCGCCAGCCAGATCAGCGTATAGACGATGGTGCGCGGACGCAGCAGCCGCTTGCGCGCCGCCGTCGGCGACAGCTTCTGGCGCATGGCGTTCTCGGACGTGTACCGGATAAGCCCGTGCGGGTAATCCATCTTGTCCATGACCTGGTCGCACGCGTCGATGCAGGCCCCGCAGCCGATGCACTCGTACTGCAGGCCATCGCGGATGTCGATGCCGGTTGGGCACACCTGCACGCAGATGCTGCAGTTGACGCAGTCGCCAAGTCCCGCCGCATGGTGGTCGGCCTTGCGCGAACGGCTGCCGCGCGGCTCGCCGCGCCCGACGTCGTACGTGACCACGTAGGTATCGCGGTCGACCATCACGCTCTGGAACCGCGCGTACGGACACATGTACTTGCAGACCTGTTCGCGCATGAAGCCCGCGTTGCCCCACGTGGCAAAGGCGTAGAACAGCATCCAGAACGCCTGCCAGGGCCCGAGCGTCCAGTGCAGGACTTCTCCGCCCAACTCGCGGATCGGCGCGAAATAGCCGATGAACGTGAAGCCGGTCCACAGCGCGATGACGATCCACAACGCGTGCTTGGTGGCCTTGATCCGCAGCTTGCGGAGGCTCCATGGATCGCCGTCCAGCCGGATGCGCGCGATCCGGTCGCCTTCCACCCGGCGCTCGATCCACATGAAGATTTCGGTGTAGACCGTTTGCGGGCAGGCGTAACCGCAGAACAATCGCCCCGCTATCGCCGTGAACAGAAACAGCGACAGTGCCGAGATCACCAGCAGCACGGCCAGGTAGATCACGTCCTGTGGCCATAGCACGAGGCCGAAGATGTAGAACTTGCGGGCGCCGAGGTCGAACAACACGGCCTGACGGTCGTTCCATTGCAGCCAGGGCGTGCCGTAGTAGACCAGTTGGGTCAGGATGACCAGCCAGACACGCCAGCTTGAGAAGGCACCCTTAATCGAGCGCGGGTAGATCTTGCGCCGGACTTCGTAGAGCGCTTCCTCGGTGGCATCGGCCGCCGTCCTGGATGGCGGCGCGGGTCGCCAGGTGGCCGTCTCGCCAGCCTCGCGTGTGGGGGGAGATTCCAGGGGCGCGTTCATTGTTCAGCCCTCGTGCCCCCGGGGCCTGCCTCGCCGGCGGGCCTCCGGGGAGCGGTTTGTCATTGTCCTGCCGGTGCTGCCGAATTCGACAGGCCCCAGACATAGGCCGTCAGCATGCGGATGCGTTCGGGCGTCAGGATTTCCTCGTGGGCCGGCATATGGCCGTTGTGGCCCTTGAGAATGGCATCGACGATCGCGCCTTCCGAACTGCCGTACAGCCACACCTTGTCCGACAGATTGGGTGCGCCCAGGGCCTGGTTGCCCTTGCCGCTCCCGCCATGGCAGGCCACGCAGGTCGACTTGAACGTGCTCTCGCCGCGCGAGGCCCGGATCGGGTCGTACGTCAGCCCCGACAGCGACCGCACGTACTGCGCGGTATCGCCGGCCTGCTTGCCATCGATGGCGCCGGCAAACGGCGGCATCACGCCATTGCGGCCCTTGGCGATCGTCTGCTGGATCGTCTCGGGCTCGCCGCCATAGAGCCAGTCGTCATCGGTCAGGTTCGGAAAGCCCCGGCTGCCGCGCGCGTCCGAGCCATGGCACTGCGCGCAATAGTTCAGGAACAGCCGCTGGCCGATTTCCCGCGCATCGGGGTCCGCCGCCACCTGCTTGACGTCCATCTTCAGGTACTTGGCGTAGATCTCGTTCTGCATCTTCTCGGCGGCCTGCCGGTGCGCGGCAAGCTCGTCCTGCGACGAGAACTTGAGTACGCCCGCGTACGAGCCGAGCCCCGGATACAGGATCAGGTAGCCCAGGCTGAAGATGCAGGCCAGCAGGAACATCCACATCCACCAGCGCGGCAGCGGGTTGTTCAGCTCGCGCAGGTCGTTGTCCCAGACGTGGCCGGTATCGTCGGTCGTGCTAACGCCCTTGGGCATCTTGCGCTGCGAGAACAGCAGCCACACGCACCAGGCGATACCGATCAGCGCAATGGCCGCGATGTAGTAACTCCAGAAATCGGAAATGAAATCGCTCATGGTGACTAGGTCCGGCTTGTAGGGTTGTTCTCATCGGGCAAGGCGAACGGCAGCATCGCCGATTCGTCGTTGGCCGCCCGGCGGCCAGCCGACCACGCCCACCAGCAGATGCCCAGGAACGTCAGCATCGACAGCACGGTGGCAATTGCGGTAACGATCACCATGGCATTACTCCTTGGCTGGCGCGGCGGCTTCGGCCGCCGGCTCAGCCGTGGCGGGCGCGGGCGCCGTGTCCAGCCGGACATTGCGGCGATTCAGGCCGAGGCCCTGCAGGTACGCGACCATGGCGTCCTCCTCGGTCTTGCCGGCAAGCTCCTCCGGAGCGCCGGCAATCTCGGCATCGGTATAGGGCACGCCCAGGCGCTGCAGCGCCTTCATGCGCGCCTGGATCGAATCGGTTGCCAGCGGCGTCTTTTCCAGCCACGGGTAGGACGGCATGACCGATTCCGGCACCACGTCACGCGGGCTGCGCAGGTGGATGCGCTGCCAGTCGTCCGAATAGCGCCCGCCCACCCGTGCCAGGTCGGGGCCGGTCCGCTTGGAGCCCCACAGGAACGGGTGGTCGTACACCGATTCGCCGGCCGTCGAGAAGTGGCCGTACCGCTCCGTTTCGGCCTGCAGCGTGCGCACCTGCTGCGAGTGGCAGCCCACGCAGCCTTCGCGGATATAGATGTCGCGCCCCATCAGTCGCAGCGGCGAGTATGGCGTAATGCCCTGGTCGGGCTGGGTCGTGGAGTGCTGGAAGAACAGCGGCACGATCTGCACCAGGCCGGCAATGCTGACCACGATGATCGTGGCGACGATCAGCCAGCCGACGTTCTTCTCCAGCGTCTCGTGCCTGAAGAAACCTTGATTCTGAGACATTGTTTGCGTCCTCGGCGTGTCAGTGGGCGGAAGCCGGCAGGCTGGCCGGGATCGGCGCATCCACGGACGGCTTGCCGGCGATGGTGCGGAACACGTTGTAGGCCATGATGAACATGCCACCCAGGAAGCACAGGCCGCCCAGCAGTCGGATCAGGTAGAACGGATACTTGGCCTTCACGGCTTCCACGAACGCATAGGTCAGCGTGCCGTCCGGCTGCGTAGCGCGCCACATCAGCCCTTCCATCACGCCGGCAATCCACATCGACGCGATGTAGAGCACCACGCCGATCGTCGCCACCCAGAAGTGCAGCTCGATCAGGCGGGTGCTGTACATCTGCTTTTCGCCGAACAGGCGCGGGATCAGGTAGTACAGCGAGCCGATCGAGATCATCGCGACCCAGCCCAGCGCGCCCGAGTGGACGTGGCCGATCGTCCAGTCCGTGTAGTGCGACAGCGCATTCACGGTCTTGATCGACATCATCGAGCCTTCGAATGTCGCCATGCCGTAGAACGACAGCGCCACCACCAGGAACTTGAGAATCGGATCGGTGCGCAGCTTGTGCCAGGCGCCGGACATCGTCATGATCCCGTTGATCATCCCGCCCCACGACGGCGCGAGCAGGATCAGCGAGAACACCATGCCGAGCGACTGTGCCCAGTCGGGCAGCGCTGTGTACTGCAGGTGGTGCGGACCCGCCCACATGTAGGTGAAGTTCAGCGCCCAGAAGTGGACGATCGACAGGCGGTAGGAGTAGATCGGGCGCTCGGCCTGCTTCGGGATGAAGTAGTACATCATCCCCAGGAAGCTCGTGGTCAGGAAGAAGCCCACCGCGTTATGGCCATACCACCACTGGATCATCGCGTCCTGCACGCCCGCGTAGGCCGAGTAGGACTTCCACAGCGACGCCGGCATCTCGATGTTGTTGACGATATGCAGGATGGCGATGGTGAGGATGTACGCGCCGAAGAACCAGTTGGCCACGTAGATGTGGCGGGTCTTGCGCTTGACAATCGTCCCGAAAAAGACGATGGCGTAGGCCACCCAGACCAGCGTGATCAGGATGTCGATCGGCCATTCCAGCTCCGCATACTCCTTGGAGGTGGTGATGCCGAGCGGCAGCGTGATCGCGGCGGCCACGATGACGATCTGCCAGCCCCAGAACGTGAAGGCGGCCAGTGGCCCGCAGAACAGGCGCGCCTGGCAGGTGCGCTGCACCACGTAGTACGACGTGGCAAACAGCGCGCTGCCGCCAAAGGCGAAGATCACCGCGTTGGTATGCAGCGGTCGCAGGCGGCCGAACGACAGCCACGGCGTATTGAAATTCAGTTCCGGCCAGATCAGTTGCGCCGCAAGCAGAACGCCTACGGCCATGCCGACGATACCCCAGACAACGGTCATGACGGCAAACTGCCGCACGACGCCGTAATTGAAGGTGTCGGCGCGTGGAGACGCGGTGGTGACAGCCATTCAGACCCCCAAGCTAAGTAAGAATAAACCTATTGACTGTGTGACTTTAGAAAAACGCGACCGCTGCCGCGTTGATCTCAATCAAGTCACCTGTACCGGATGCGAACTGTTTGCGTGACGTCATGTCAGTCGTGCCACGACTGCAACAGGGCCGCGTCCGTCAATGCCTGCGCTCCGGCTCCTGCGGCTTGTCGTTGTCGAGCAGAATGGCTTCGCCGGGCCGGTCCAGGTCGTCGTACTGGCCGGCATGCAGCGCCCACCAGAGCGCCCCGGCGATCAGCACGACGAGAATCAGGCTCATCGGCACCAGCAGATACAGGGTTTCCATTCAGCGCCCCTCCCCGGCCGGCACGCCCTTGACGCGCAGCAGCCGCCATGCATTGGCCACCACGAGCAGCGACGACACCGACATGCCGATGCCGGCCATCCACGCCGTGACGTGGCCCGTGGCCGCCAGCGGGATGGCGATGACGTTGTAGGCGAACGCCCAGCCCAGGTTCTGCCGCACCACCCGGCGGGTCCGGCGTGCCGCGACGATGGCGGTGGCGACTTCCGCCACGCCGCCATGGGTCAGCACCGCATCGGCGCCGGCCTGCGCCAGGGGCGCCCCGCTGCCGATGGCAATCGATACCTGGGCCTGGGCCAGCACGGGGGCGTCATTGATGCCGTCGCCGACGGCCAGCACGACCGCACCGCCCTGCTGCAGCACAGCCACGTATTCCCGCTTGCCTTCGGGCGTCACCGCGCCCGCCGCGGTCGCCATGCCGAGCCGGTCGGCCCACCAGCGCACGGCCGCAACGCCGTCGCCGGAAACCAGATGGGTACGCACGCCAAGATGCGACAGGCGCTGCAGCAAGGCGCGCGTCTGTGTCCGTTCGACATCGGCCAGCTGGAAGACCGCGAGGAAGGCGTCGGCATCGCCGAGCCAGACTTCCGTGGCGCCGGGATGACGGTCATGAACGGTGGCGTCGGGCGGCGTCTGCGTGGCCAGCGCCGCGACGAATTCACGGCGGCCAAGTCGTACGTGGCGCCCGTCGACCCGTGCCTCCAGGCCCTGGCCGGGCACGTTGCGGAGGTCGGCGACATGCGGTAGTACCTCCGTCTCGCCCGCCGCTTCGACAAACGCCCTGGCGATGGGATGCTCGCCGCCCCGCTCCATGGCCGCGGCAATGCGGCGGCAGGTATTGGCGTCCGCCGTGCCCAGGATTTGCGTGTCGACCAGCGCAAAGCGCCCCTCGGTCAGCGTGCCGGTCTTGTCGAGCACCACGTCCGTGACGCGCGACAACGTTTCCAGCGCGTGCGCGCGCGTCAGCAGCACGCCTCGGCGCGACAGCGCGGCGCCGGCCGCGGCCAGCGCCGCCGGCGTCGCCAGCGACAACGCGCACGGACAGCTCACCACCAGCACCGCCACCGTCACGAGCAGCGCGCGCGACGGGTCGATCCAGAGCGCCCACACCACCCCGGTCACGACCGCCATCACGAGCAGCGTGCCGACAAACCACCCGGCCACGCGATCGGCCAATTGGGCCAGCCGGGGCTTCTCGGCCAGCGCGCGGTCGAGCACGGCCACGATTTCCGCCAGCCGCGTCTGCGCGCCGACGCGGTCCACCCGTACTTCCAGCGGGCTGGCCGTATTGAAGCAGCCGGCCAGCACGATATCGCCCATGGCGCGCTTCACCGGCAGCGCCTCGCCGGTCAGCATCGATTCGTCGAGTTCGCTCGCGCCGGCCAGCACCACCCCGTCGGCGGGTACGATGTCGCCGGCCTTGACGCGGATCCGGTCGCCCGGCTGGAGCCGCGCCACCGGGATGCGCTCGCCCGCGGCGCCCGCTCGGGCCAGCCGCTCGCAGGTGGCCGGCAGCTGCCGCGCCAGCATTTCGGCGCCGCTGCGCGACGCCTGGCGGACGCGCAATTCGAGGTAGCGCGCCAGCAGCAGGAATGCGACGAACATCGTCACCGAATCGAAATAGACCTCGCCAATGCCGCGCACCGTCGCCACGGCGCTGGCCACGAAGCCCGCCGCGACGCCGATGGCCACCGGCACGTCCATGCCCATGTGGCGCTGGCGGATGGACCGCCACGCGCCGGCGAAGATCGGCCACGCCGAATAGAGCACCACCGGGAAGGTCAGCGCCAGGCTGGCCCAGCGCATGAGCTGGAGCTGCCCGGGATCGATCGTGGCCTCATGGGTGTAGAGCGGCCACGCGTACATCATCACCTGCATCATGCCGAGCATGGCCACCGCCATGCGCATGAGCAGGCTGCGCCGTTCGCGGCGGTCCTGCCGGTCGGTCCGCGACACCTCGAACGGCCAGGCCGCGTAGCCGATGTCGGCCAGGCTCGCCAGCAGGTCCGCCACGCCCTGCGCGGCGGCGCGCCAGCGCACCACCACCCGCCGCGTCGCCACGTTCGCCACGACCGATTCCACGCCGTCCAGCTGTGCCAGATGCTGCTCGATCAGCCATGCGCAGGCTGCGCAGCGGATGTTTTCGGGCGCCAGCGTCACCTCGGCCCGGCCGTCGGCCAGCTCTCGCACGAACTGGCGGCGCAGCTCGGGGGTGTCGTAGGCGGCCCAGACCGGCTCGGCTTCGCGCCGCGCCTCGGCGTCGATCGGGCGCGCAAACCGCGTGACATCGCCGTACAGGTGGCCAAAACCGGCCGCGTGCAGCGTCCGGGCCAGCGTCTGGCAGCCACCGCAGCAGAACTGGCGCGACTGGCCGTCAATCTCGGCGACGAGCGGCTGCGCGCGGTCTAGCGGCTGGCCGCAATGGAAGCAATCGGTGGTGGATTCGGATGGAGACGACGATGCCTGCCCAGGGATGCGGGCGGCGGGGGGTACGGCGGAAGCCAGGGGTGGCGCGAGGGGGGCGGCAGGTAGGGACGACATGGCGCGCTTTTATTACCCAGTGGATACTAGGTATCTCGCGCACCCTCCGCCTTGATGCAAATCAAACCCCGGGGAACGAAGTCAGATACGTCCCGCGCAGGTCTTCCGGAAACAACAGTCGACCGGGCCCGCCCCCGGCCCGCCCGCCGTTCAGGTCAGCGACGTGTCCATCACGCGCCGCTCGGACTCCAGGTACTCGCGCGACTGCATCTCGATGATCCGCGACACGGTCCGGTGGAATTCGTTGGCCATCTGGCCTTCGGTGTACAGCTCGTCGGCCGGCACCTCGGCCGATATCAGCAGCTTGACCTTGTGGTCGTAGAACACGTCGATCAGCCACGTGAAGCGCCGCGCTTCCGACGACATGCGCGGGGTCATCCTGGGCACATCCGACAGGATCACCGTGTGGAACTGCGAGGCGATCTCCAGATAGTCGTTCTGCGAGCGCGGACCGCCGCACAGCGTGGCGAAGTCGAACCAGACCACGCCGTTGGCCTTGCGCAGCGCCTTGATCTCGCGGTGTTCGATATGGAGGATCGGCGATTCGTCCGCGGTGCCGGCAATCGACGTAAACGCGTCGCGCAGTGCCGCGCTGGCCTCGCGGCCCAGCGGCGTGTGGTACGCCTGCACCTGCTCCAGCGCGCGCTTGCGGTAGTCGATGCCCGCGTCCACGTTCAGCACGTCGAGCTTGGTCTGCAGCAGCGCGATGGCCGGCAGCACGCGGTCGCGGTGCAGGCCGTCCGGGTACAGCAGGTCGGGACGATAGTTGGACGTCATCACGAACTGCACGCCGTTGTCGAACAACTGCTGCAGCAGGCGGTGCAGGATCATCGCGTCGGCCACGTCGCTGACGTGGAATTCGTCGAAGCAGATCAGCCGGAACCGCCGCGCGATGCGCCTGGCCAGCTCGTCGAGCGGGTCGGGACGGCCGCGCAGCTCTTCGAGCTCGCGGTGCACCTCACGCATGAATTCGTGGAAATGGAGCCGCGTCTTGCGCACCACGGGCACGCACGAGTAGAAGCTGTCCATCAGGAACGACTTGCCGCGCCCTACCCCGCCCCACATGTACACACCCTTGGGCACGTCGGGATGCACCAGCAGCTTCTTCAGCGCGTTGTTGCGGCGGCTCTTGTACGCCACCCACTCGTCATAGCATTGCTGCAGCCGCGCCACGGCGCGCAGTTGCGCCTCGTCTGACTGATAGCCGCGCTGCTTGAGTTCGTGCTCGTAAAACTCGTTGACGTTCATCTTGGGGGCCTGGCGGAAATACGGTGCTGCAAGCGAAAACGGCGCGCCGCGGATATTCGCGGCGCGCCGGTGCTCACCCGAGGGTGAACAGGGGCATTACATGTTCAACTGGCGCTTGTCGACGGCCAGCGCCGCTTCGCGCATGACTTCCGACATCGACGGGTGCGGGTGGCAGACCCGGCCGATATCCTCGCTGGCGGCCTTGAACTCCATCGCCACCACGGCTTCGGCGATCAGGTCCGACGCGTTGGCGGCCACGATGTGCACGCCCAGGATCTCGTCGGTCTTGGCGTCGGCCAGCATCTTCACGAAGCCGTCGGCGGCGCCCATGCCCAGCGCACGGCCGTTGGCCATGAACGGGAACTGGCCCGACTTGTACGCGCGGCCTTCGGCCTTGAGCTGCTGCTCGGTCTTGCCGACCCAGGCGATTTCCGGGAACGTGTAGATGACCCACGGCACCGTGTTGAAGTCGATGTGCGGCTTCTGGCCGACGATGCGCTCGGCCACGGCCACGCCTTCGTCCTCGGCCTTGTGCGCCAGCATCGGGCCACGCACCACGTCGCCGATGGCCCAGATGCCCGGCACCTTGGTCTGGCAGTGGTCGTCCACCTCGATGAAACCGCGCTGGTCCACGCCCAGGCCCACGGCTTCCAGGTTCAGGTTGTCGGTGTTCGGCACGCGGCCCACCGACACGATCAGGCGATCGACTTCCAGCGTCTGGTCCTTGCCGTCCTTGTCCGTGTAGGCCACGGTGACGCTGTCCTTGCCGGTCTTGACTTCGTTGACCTTCACGCCCAGGTTGAACTTCAGGCCCTGCTTGGTCAGCAGCTTCTGGGCTTCCTTGGCCACGCCCTCGTCGGCGGCGCCCAGGAAGGCGGGCAGCGCTTCCAGCACGGTCACGTCGGCACCCAGGCGGCGCCACACCGAACCCAGCTCCAGGCCGATCACGCCAGCACCGATCACGCCCAGCTTCTTGGGCACGGTGTCGTACTTCAGCGCGCCTTCGTTGTCGCTGATCAGCTTGTTGTCGACCGGGATGCCCGGCAGGTGGCGGGCCTTCGAGCCGGTGGCGATGATGACCTGCTTGGCGGTCAGCGTCTCGCCGTTGACTTCCACCTGGAAGCCCTCGGCCGCCTTGCCGGCGAACTTGCCGTAGCCCTTGAACAGCGTGATCTTGTTCTTGCGGAACAGGAACTCGATGCCCTTGGTCATCTTGCCGACGATGTCGTCCTTGCGCTTCAGCATCTTGGCCACGTCGACCTTGACGTCGCCCACGGTGATGCCGTGGTCGGCCAGATGGTGCGTGGCGTTCTCGAACTCTTCCGAGGAAGCCAGCAGTGCCTTGGACGGGATGCAGCCCACGTTCAGGCAGGTGCCGCCCAGGCGGGCCTCGCCCTTCGGGTCGTCATAGGCGTTGCCTTCCAGGCAGGCCACGTTCAGGCCAAGCTGGGCTGCACGGATGGCGGCGATGTAGCCGCCGGGGCCGGCGCCGATCACCAGCACGTCGAATTGTTTGCTCATGGGAAATTTCTCTTTGGCACGTCATGCCCGCCACGTGGCGGGGCATCCGGCGGCATCGGCAGGCGATGCGCTCGCCGGGTCCCCGCGCCGGGACGCGGGGGCGACGACAAACGGAAGACGGAGTGTCTGTCTGGGAACGCGGACCGATTACAGGTCCAGCAGCAGGCGGGCCGGATCTTCCAGCGCTTCCTTCATCGCCACCAGGCCCAGCACGGCTTCGCGGCCGTCGATGATCCGGTGGTCGTAGGACATGGCCAGGTAGTTCATCGGACGGATCACGATCTGGCCGTCTTCCACCACGGCGCGGTCCTTCGTGGCGTGCACGCCCAGGATGGCCGACTGCGGCGGGTTGATGATCGGCGTCGACAGCATCGAACCGAACGTACCGCCGTTCGAGATCGAGAACGTGCCGCCGGTCAGGTCGTCCAGCGACAGCTTGCCGTCACGGGCCTTGGCACCGAACTCGGCAATCTTCTTCTCGATGTCGGCCAGGCTCATCTGGTCGGCGTTGCGCAGGATCGGCACCACCAGGCCACGCGGCGAGCCCACCGCGATACCGATGTCGAAGTAGCCGTGGTAGACGATGTCGTTGCCGTCGACCGAAGCGTTGATGATCGGGTACTTCTTCAGCGCGTGCACGGCCGCCTTGACGAAGAACGACATGAAGCCCAGCTTCACGCCGTGTTCCTTCTCGAAGCGGTCCTTGTACTTGTTGCGCAGATCCATCACCGGCTTCATGTTCACTTCGTTGAACGTGGTCAGGATGGCGTTGGTCGACTGCGATTGCACCAGGCGCTCGGCGATACGGGCGCGCAGGCGGCTCATCGGCACGCGCTCTTCCGGGCGGTCGCCCAGCGCGGCGAAGTCCACCTGGGCCGACACCTGCGGCAGCGCGGCCTTGGCGGCGGCCGGAGCCGGGGCAGCCTTGGCAGCCGGGGCCGGCGCCGAACCGGCGGCCAGCACGTCACCCTTGGTGATGCGGCCGTCCTTGCCGGTGCCGGTCACTTGCGATGCCGACAGCCCGCCTTCGGCCATCAGCTTGGCAGCCGACGGCATGGCAACGGCGCCAGCAGCGGGTGCGGCGGCCGGAGCCGGTGCAGCGGCGGCCGGAGCGGGCGCGGCGGCAGCGGGTGCCGGGGCGGCAGCAGCCGGGGCGGCGGCGCCAGCGGTGGCTTCCGTGTCGATCTTGGCGATGACTTCATCGGCCACGACGGTGTCGCCGTCGTTCTTGATGATTTGCGACAGCACGCCAGCCGACGGAGCCGGCACTTCCAGCACAACCTTGTCCGTTTCGATCTCGATCAGGATTTCGTCCTGAGCGACGGCTTCGCCCGGCTTCTTCTTCCAGTTCAGCATGGTCGCTTCGGCGACCGACTCAGACAGTTGCGGAACCTTGACGTCAACAATAGCCATGGTTTGTAAGATCCTCGATGTATGCGTATGTGTTTCGTTGCAGGCAGGCCATCCCACGGCGCGCATCCCTGTGCGCTGCCGTGGGGGGCCAACGAATTACTTGGTCAGAACAAAGCCCTTGAGCTTGGAGAACGCGGCTTCCAGCAGCGCCTTCTGTTGCTCGTTGTGCTTTGCGTAGTAGCCCACCGCCGGCGAAGCCGAGGCGGGACGACCGGCATAACCGAGCTTCTGGCCTTCCGTCATGTTTTCCATGATGTAGTGCTGGACGAAGAACCAGGCGCCCTGGTTCTGCGGCTCGTCCTGGCACCATACGATTTCGGTCGCGGCCGGGTACTTCTTGAGTTCGGCGGCCACGGCCTTGTGCGGGAACGGGTAGAGCTGTTCCAGGCGGATGATCGCGGTGTCGTTCGCCTCGCGTTCCTTGCGGGTGTTGACCAGGTCGTAGTAGACCTTGCCCGAGCACATGATCACGCGCTTGACCTTGCTGGCGTTCAGTTCCTCGTGGTCGGGGATCACGGTCTCGAAATGGCCCTTGGCCAGGTCGGACAGCGGCGACACGGCGTCCTTGTTACGCAGCAGCGACTTCGGCGTCATGATGACCAGCGGCTTGCGGAACAGACGGATCATCTGGCGGCGCAGCAGGTGGAAGATCTGGGCCGGCGTGGTCGGCTGCACCACTTGCATGTTGTGGTCGGCGCAGAGCTGCAGGAACCGCTCGATACGGGCCGAGCTGTGTTCCGGACCCTGGCCTTCGTAGCCGTGCGGCAGCATCATCGTCAGGCCCGAGGCGCGGCCCCACTTGACTTCACCCGACGAGATGAACTGGTCGATCACCACCTGGGCGCCGTTGACGAAGTCGCCGAACTGGGCTTCCCAGATCACAAGCGCGTTCGGTTCGGCGGTCGAGTAGCCGTATTCGAAGCCGAGCACGGCTTCTTCGGACAGCACCGAGTCGATCACCGTGAACGGAGCCTGGTTGTCCGACACGTTCTGCAGCGGCACATACGAGCCGGCATCCCAGCGCTCGCGGGCCTGGTCGTGCAGCACGGCGTGGCGGTGCGTGAACGTGCCGCGGCCGGCGTCCTGGCCGGTGATGCGCACCGGGTAGCCCGAGGCCACCAGCGACGCGAAGGCCAGGTGCTCGCCCATGCCCCAGTCGAGCATCTGCTCGCCACGGCCCATGTTGGCGCGGTCCTTGATGACCTTCTCGACCAGCGGGTGCAGCTTGACGTGTTCCGGGATCGTCGTGATCCGCTCGGCCAGGCGCTTCAGCTCCGTGACGAGCACGGCGGTGTCGGCGGCATCGGTCCACTTGCGGTTCAGGAACGGCATCCAGTCCACCGCGAACTTGTTCTTGAAGTTCGACAGGACGGGGTCCACGGTGTGCTTGCCGGCGTCCATGGCGGCACGGTAGCCCTTGACCAGCTCGTCGCCGAACTCGGCGGGGGTCAGGCTCTGCGCCACCAGCTTGTCCGCGTACAGCTTGCGGGTGCCCGGATGCTGGCCGATCTTCTTGTACATCAGCGGCTGCGTCACGGCAGGCGTGTCCTGCTCGTTGTGGCCCAGCTTGCGGAAGCAGATGATGTCGACCACGACGTCCTTGTTGAATTCCATGCGGAAGTCAACGGCCAGCTGCATGGCGTACACCACGGCTTCGGGGTCGTCGCCGTTCACGTGCAGCACCGGGGCCTCGATCATCTTGACCACGTCCGTGCAATACAGCGTCGAGCGGGCGTCGCGCGGGTCCGACGTGGTGAAGCCGATCTGGTTGTTGATGACGATGTGCATCGTGCCGCCCGTGCCGTAGCCACGGGTCTGCGCGAGGTTCAGCGTTTCCATCACCACGCCCTGGCCGGCAAAGGCGGCGTCGCCGTGCACCTGCACCGGCAGCACTTCCTTGTGGCCGGCGTCGCCACGGCGTTCCTGGCGCGCCTTCGACGAGCCTTCCACCACCGGGTTGACGATTTCCAGGTGCGACGGGTTGAACGCGAGCGACAGGTGGACCGGGCCGCCCTCGGTCGAGACATCGCTCGAGAAGCCCTTGTGGTACTTCACGTCACCGGCCGGCAGGTCGTCGACGTGCTTGCCTTCGAACTCGGCGAACAGGTCCGCCGGCATCTTGCCCAGCGTGTTGACCAGCACGTTCAGGCGGCCGCGGTGGGCCATGCCGATCACGATTTCCTGCACGCCCTTGCTGCCGGCGTGCTGGATCAGTTCGTCCATGGCGGCGATGAAGCTTTCGCCGCCTTCCAGCGAGAAGCGCTTCTGGCCGACATACTTGGTGTGGAGGAAGCGCTCCAGTCCCTCGGCCGCGGTCAGGCGGTCCAGGATGTGCTTCTTCTTCTCCAGCGTGAACACGGGCTTGGAGCGCGTGGTTTCCAGGCGCTCCTGCCACCAGCGCTTCTGCGCCTGGTCGCTCACGTACATGAACTCGGCGCCGATGGTGCCGCAGTACGTCTCGCGGAGGTTGTTGAGCAGCTCGCGCAGGCTCATCGACTCCTTGCCGAAGTACGTGTTGCTGGCATTGAAGACGATGTCGAGGTCGGCCTCGGAGAAACCGTAGAACGCCGGATCCAGGTCAGGCAGGGGCGGACGCTCCTGGCGCTTGAGCGGATCGAGGTCGGCCCAGTGCGAACCGATGTTGCGGTAGGCGGCGATCAGCTGCGTGGCAGCGACGCGCTTGCGGCCCATGTCGGAATCGGCCGAGGCAACAATGGTCTTGATGGGGCCCTGCTTGGCGCGCTCGGCGAACGAGGCAACGATCGGTGCGTGGGGGATGTCGCGGGCGTTGGAACCATCCACAGCGGGGACATTCTGCATCGCGTCGAAGTACGCGCGCCAGTTGTCGGGAACCGAGCTGGGATTCTGGAGATAGGCCTCGTACAGCTCTTCCACATAGGGGGCGTTGCCGCCGAAGAGGTACGAATTGCTTTGGTACTGCTGCATCATGGGGCGCTCACTATTCTCCGGGTCTGCCGGAGTTAAGCGGGTTCATCAACCTTCCGCGACACGGCCTGACCGGTTAGCGGATTGCAAACAACTCTTGGGGGTCCTGCGGTTACCACCTTGAACGAACGGCACCCGGGGGTGCCGTCTGTCTTCGGTCTCGCCGCCAGACCCGAAAGGGCAAGTTGTGCGGGAAGGACCTAAGTCTTCACTCGCGGAGCATAGCACGTAATCCACTGGACAGTGGGGACTTTTCGTGATGCAAAATCGAGACACTGTGGACAGACTGTCCAGGAACGTTACGCGTCTGGTGCAATTACGTCGACGGCATCGGTAATCAGGCCGTCTAGGCCCCACGCCAGCAGGTCTTGCGCGCGGGCCGGGTCGTTGACGGTGTAGCTGAGTACCTTGAAGCCGGCCGCGTGGGCGTCGGCGATGACGCGGGCATCGAGTTCGCGATGGTTGGCGTCCAGCGCCACGCAGTCCAGGCGGCGCAGCCGGTCCAGCCAGTCGGCCGGCAGCTTGTCGAGCAGCAAGGCGCGCGGCAGGCCAGGCGCGGCCAGCCGCGCCGCTTCCAATGCAGCTTCGGAAAACGACGACAGCAGCGGCGGCACCGTGGCGTTCTGCCACAGCGAAAGTGCGTCCAGCGCCACGGCCGCGCCGGTGTGCGTCTCGGCGCCCGGCACGGGCTTGATCTCGATATTGACCAGGAAGCCGTTGGCCTGCGTGTAGCGGGCGACGGCCGCCAGCGTCGGGATCGGCTCGCCCGCAAACGCGGCCCCGTGCCAGCTGCCGGCATCGAGCTGCGCCAGTTCGCCGAGCGTCAGCGCATCGACCCGCCCGCGGCCAGAACTGGTGCGGTCCAGCGTCGCGTCGTGCATCAGCACCGTCTTGCCGTCGCCAGACAGCTTCACGTCGAACTCGAACATCCGGTAGCCGAACGACGCCCCGTGCCGGAACGCCGCCAGCGTGTTCTCGGGCGCCAGCTTGCCCGCGCCGCGATGGGCAATGTGGCGCGGATACGGCCAGTGCGTGCCGATATCGCTCATGCCAGCGCCTCGATCCGCCTGCCGTGCTGCATGTCGAAGAAATGCAGGTGATCGGCCGACGCAGTGATCGGCAGCCGGTCGCCGGCGCGCACCGGCATGTGGCTGTCCAGCCGGACGACCACGGGCTGGCCGCCCAGCGATCCATAGGCAAACGAATCGGCGCCCAGCGCCTCCACCACGCGCACGTCCACTTCGGCGATGGCCTCGTGCGTGGCGCACGGCTCGATGTGTTCGGGCCGCAGGCCCATCAGCGCCTGCTCCGGCAGGTGCAGGCCCATCGGCAGGTGGCCCAGCGTGGCCGACTCGGCCTGGCCTTCCCGGGGCACCACGCGCATCTGCGCCCCGCCCTGCCCCGCCCCATTGCGCACCACCGGCACCAGGTTCATCGGCGGCGAGCCGATGAAACTGGCCACGAACGTGCTGGCCGGGCGCGCATAGACTTCCAGCGGCGTGCCGATCTGTTCGACGCGGCCGCCGTTGAGCACCATCATGCGGTCGGCCAGCGTCATGGCCTCCACCTGGTCGTGCGTGACGTAGAGGCTGGTCGTCTTCAGGCGCCGATGCAGGTCCTTCAACTCCAGCCGCATCTGCACGCGCAGCTTGGCGTCCAGGTTCGACAGCGGCTCGTCGAACAGGAACACCGCCGGCTCGCGGACGATCGCCCGACCCATGGCCACGCGCTGGCGCTGGCCGCCGGACAGCTCGCGCGGCTTGCGCTCCAGCAGCGGGGCCAGTTCCAGGATGCCGGCCGCGTGCTTCACGCGCTGCTCAATCTCGGCCTTGGCCATGCCGCGGATCTTGAGCCCGTAGGCCATGTTGTCGTACACGCTCATGTGCGGATAGAGCGCGTAGTTCTGGAACACCATCGCGATGTCGCGCGCGGCCGGCTCCAGGTCGTTGACGACGTTGTCGCCAATCCACACCTCGCCGCCCGTGATCGTTTCCAGCCCGGCCACCATGCGCAGCAGCGTGGATTTGCCGCAGCCCGACGGGCCCACGATCACGATGAACTCGCCGTCGGCGATTTCCATGTCGATGCCGTGGACGACCTGCGTGCCGCCGGGATAGGTTTTCTGTACGTTGCGTAGAGACAGCTTAGCCATGCCTTGCCCTTATTTTTCCGTTTCCACGAGGCCCTTGACGAACCAGCGTTGCATCAGCACCACGACCACGGCCGGCGGAATCATCGCCAGCATCACCGTGGCCATCACGAGGTTCCAGTCGGTGGCGGCGTCGCCGGAACGGGAGATCATCTGCGTCACGCCCACCACCACGGGCGTCATCGACTTCTGCGTGGTGATCAGCAGCGGCCACAGATACTGGTTCCAGCCATAGATGAACTGGATCACGAACAGCGCTGCGATGCTGGTGCGCGACAGCGGCAGCACCACGTCCCAGAAAAAGCGCAACGGGCCGGCGCCGTCGATGCGCGCCGCCTCGGCCAGTTCGTCCGGGATGGTCAGGAAGAACTGCCGGAACAGGAACGTGGCCGTGGCCGACGCGATGATCGGGATCGTCAGGCCGAAGTAGCTGTCCAGCAGGCCCAGGTCGGACACCACCTTGTACGTCGGCAGGATCCGCACCTCCACCGGCAGCATCAGCGTGATGAAGATCATCCAGAAGAACGTTTTCCGCAGCGGAAATCGGAAATAGACGATGGCGAAAGCCGAGATGATCGAAATGGCGATCTTCCCCAGCGCGATGCCCAGGGCCATGATCAGGCTGTTCTTCATCATCGTCGACACCGGCGACGCGGCCTCGCCCACGCCCTGGAACAGCACGGTGCGATAGTTCTCGATCAGGTGGCTGCCCGGCAGCAGCGTCATCGGCGCATCCAGCACCTGCTCGGCGGTCAGCGTGGACGCCACGAAGGTCAGGTACACCGGGAAAGCCACCACGATGATGCCCAGTATCAGCACCACGTGGGTGATGAAGTCCAGTACAGGACGACGTTCTACCATTCTCGTTTCTCCTGTCAGTACTGGACCTTGCGTTCCACGTAGCGGAACTGCACCACGGTCAGCGCGATCACGATCACCATCAGCACCACCGACTGCGCCGCCGACCCGCCGATGTCCATGCCGCGGAAGCCGTCGTGGAACACCTTGTAGACGAGCGTGTTGGTCGAGTTGAACGGGCCGCCGTGCGTCACGGCGTCGATGATTGCGAAGGTGTCGAAGAACGCATAGACCACGTTGATCACGAGCAGGAAGAACGTGGTCGGCGAAAGTAAAGGAAATACGATGGACCAGAACCGCTTCCAGGGCCCGGCGCCGTCGATGGCGGCCGCCTCGATCAGCGATTTCGGAATGCTCTGCAGCCCGGCCAGGAAGAACAGGAAGTTGTAGCTGATCTGCTTCCAGGCCGCCGCCAGCACCACCAGCAGCAGCGCCTGGTTGCCATTGAGCAGGAAGTTCCAGTCCACGCCCATCTGGCGCAGCGCGTACGACACCACGCCCAGCGTCGGGTTGAACATGAACATCCAGAGCACGCCCGCCACGGCCGGCGCCACGGCGTACGGCCAGATCAGCAGCGTCTTGTAGCCCGTGGCGGCGCGCACCACGCGGTCGGCAAAGTAGGCCAGCAGCAGCGCCACCGACAGACCCACCACGGTCACGCCGATCGCGAACACGGCCGTTACCTGAAATGCCTCGACGTACTGGGGGTCCTTCCAGAGCGCGACGAAGTTGTCGAGCCCGACGAAATCAAGGTTGATGCCGAAGGCATCCTGCTGCAGCATCGACTGCCACAGCGCCTGCCCGGCGGGCAGGAAAAAGAAGATCAGCGTGATGACGATCTGCGGCAACACCAGCAGGTACGGCAGCCACGGCGACCGGAAGACGACGCGTTTTTCCATCGTTTGGATTCCGATTCGACACCGAGAAACACAATGCAAACGGGCGACGGTGGTGGCCGCCGCCCGCTGGAGACCTGGCGCCGCGGGGTGCGGCGCGGGGGGTTACTCGCGCGCGGTCTTCTGGAAGCGCTCGAGCTGTTCGTTGCCGCGGGCCACGGCGGCGTCCAGCGCCGCCTTGGGCTCCTTCTTGCCGGCCCACACCGCTTCCAGTTCCTCGTCGACGATGGTACGGATCTGAACCAGGTTGCCCAGGCGCACGCCGCGCGACTTCTCGGTGGTCTTCACGACCATCTGCTGGACCGACACGTCAGCGCCGGGGTTCTTGTCGTAGTAGCCCGACTTCTTGGTCAGCTCGTAGGCGGCCGTGGTCACCGGCAGGTAGCCGGTGGCCTGGTGCCAGTCAGACTGGATTTCCGGCTGCGACAGGAACGTGAAGAACTTGGCCACGCCCTTGTATTCCTCGGCCTTCTTGCCGCCCATCACCCACAGCGACGCGCCGCCGATGATCGTGTTCTGCGGGGCGCCCTGCACGTCCGGGTAGTACGGAAGCTGCGACACGCCAAACTGGAATTTGGCGTTCTTGCGAATATTCGCCAGCGACGCCGACGAGCCCGTGAACATCGCGCACTCGCCGTTGTAGAACTTGGCCTGCGACTCGGCCTTGCGGCCGCCATAGCTGAAGTAGCCCTTCTTGACCATGTCCTGCAGGTTCGTCACGTGCTTCACGTGCAACGGGCTGTTGAAGACCAGGCGCGCGTCGGTGCCGCCAAAGCCGTTGTTCTTGCTCGCGAACAGCGTGTTGTGCCAGGCCGAGAAGCTTTCCAGGTGCACCCAGCTCTGCCAGTCGGTGGTGTACGCGCAGTTCACGCCGGCCGCCTTGAGCTTGGCCGAGTACTGCATCACCTCGGGCCAGGTCTTAGGGGCGTCGTTCAGGCCGGCCTTCTTGAAGGCGTCCTTGTTGTAATAGAACACCGTCGTCGAGCTGTTGAACGGGAACGACAGCATCTCGCCCTTGGACGACGTGTAGTAGCCAGCCACGGCCGGGATGTACGCCTTCTGGTCGAACTTCTCGCCGGCGTCCTTCATGACCGCGGACACGGGCTTGATGGCGCCCTTGGCGCTCATCATCGTGGCCGTGCCAACCTCGAACACCTGCAGGATGGCCGGGGCGCCGCCGGCGCGGAACGCCGCGATGCCGGCCGCCATCGTCTCGTCGTAGTTGCCCTTGTTGACGGGCACGATCTTGTACTCGGACTGGCTGGCGTTGAACTTGTTGGCGATCTCGTTGACCTTGTCGTTCAGCGCGCCCTGCATGGCGTGCCACCACTGGATCTCGACGGCTGCATGGGCCGTGCCGGCCAGGGCCAGGCTGGCCACGGCGGCGAACTTCATCGCAAAACGCGGAAAGGACATGTGTTTCTCCTGAGGCTGGATCGGTCGACCAATTTTTTTGAAAAAGCGACCGACTGTATGCATTTTTTGTGACAGGCATGTTACGCCGCTCCGCTGTCATCGAACAGCGGGCAAACCCGGCCTTGCCAAGCGGTTGTTGCAGCATATTGACGACCGGCAATTTGCGGCGGTCCGGCGCCGGCCCGCGGGGCTACAATGCCCGGCCATGACCGTACCGACTCCCCCGGCGCCCCCGACGCCCTTCTCCGCGCTGCCCGCCGCCGCGCTGCGCCGCGTGCGCGGCATCCTGACCGACATCGACGGCACGCTGACCACCGACGGCCGGCTGCCCGCGTCCACCTACGTGGCGATGGACCGGCTCAAGCGCGCCGGCCTGCATGTGATTCCGGTGACGGGCCGCTGCATCGCCTGGGCCGAGATTCTGACCCGGCTGTGGCCGGTGGACGCCATCATCGGCGAAAACGGCGCGTTCTACTCGCATCTGGTCGACAATAAGCTGGTCACCCGCTTCCTGGACGATGCCGCCACGCGCGAGTCCAACCTGTTCCGCATCCACGCGCTGGGCCAGCAGATCCTGCGCGAGGTGCCCGGCTGCGCGCTGGCATCGGACCAGGCATGGCACGCCGCAGACCTGGCCATCGACCATGCCGAGGACGTCGCGCCGCTGCCCCAGCCGGCCGTGGACCGCATCGTCGCCATCATGCGCAACGCCGGCATGACGGCCACGGTCAGCTCGATCCACGTCAACGGCTGGTTTGGCCGGCACGACAAGCTGTCGATGAGCCGGCTCTGCGTGGCCGAATTGCTAGGCGACGACCTGGACGCCGCGCGCGACGAATGGCTGTTCATTGGCGATTCGGCCAACGACGTGGCGATGTTCGGCCATTTCCCGCTGTCGGTCGGCGTTGCCAACGTGCGCGACATCCTGGACAAACTGCCAGTCAAGCCGGCGTTCATCACCGAAGCGGCCGGCGGCGAGGGGTTCACCGAGATGGCCGACCGGGTGCTGCAACTGCGCCAGGGCGCCTGACGCCGCAATGGAAAAGGGAGGCCGCAGCCTCCCTTCCCTTTCTCCCTTCTGCTCGGCGTCGCCGGACTTCAGTCGAATCCCAGTTCCTGCAGCTTCCGGGTAATCGTATTCCGGCCAATTCCCAGCCGCGTGGCGGCTTCCACGCGACGGCCACGGGTGACGCCGAGCGCGGCCTCCAGCACGGCCTTTTCGAAACGGCGCGTCAGCAGGTCCATCACTTCGGGCTGGCCGGCCTCAAGCATCGTCTTGGCTTCGCCAGCCAGCAGACTCTCCCAGCTCTGCGTGACGGCGGCGGCGGCATAGGCCGGGGCCAGCGCCTGCGGGGCGCCCAGCACCGGCGGCCGGGTGGCGACCATCGTGTCGCCGTCGGCGCCGGGCATGCCCATGCTGTAGTCGGACGTTTCCACCGCGTCGTAGTCGCCGGACGGGCGCGGATCGGCCGCCAGCGGGCGCGATGCGGCCAGGCCGTCGTGCTCGCCATGGCCGGCGTCGATCATCTCGCGCGGCAAGTCCTTGACCTCGATCGTCTGCGCGGGCGCCATCACGGTCAGCCAGTTGCACAGGTTTTCCAGCTGCCGCACGTTGCCCGGGAACGGCAGCGTGCTGACGTAGGCCAGCGCGTCGTCGGACATCCGCTTGGGCTCGACGCCCAGTTCCTTGGCGCTCTTCTGCAGGAAATGGCGCGCCAGCAGCGTGATGTCCTCGGGCCGCTCGCGCAGCGGCGGCAGGCGCAGCCGGATCACGTTCAGGCGGTGGAACAAGTCCTCGCGGAACAGCCCTTCCTTGACCCGCGTCTCCAGGTTCTGGTGGGTGGCCGCGATGACGCGCACGTTGGCGCGCAGCGGGTTGTGGCCGCCCACGCGATAGAAGTTGCCGTCCGACAGCACGCGCAGCAGCCGTGTCTGCAGGTCGAATGGCATGTCGCCAATTTCGTCCAGGAACAGCGTGCCGCCCTCGGCCTGCTCGAAGCGGCCCCGGCGCATGGTCTGCGCGCCCGTGAACGCGCCGCGCTCATGGCCGAACAGTTCCGATTCCAGCAGGTCCTTGGGGATGGCCGCCGTGTTCAGCGCGATGAACGGCCCGTTGGCGCGCGGGCTGTGCTTGTGCAGCGCCCGGGCCACCAGTTCCTTGCCGGTGCCGGACTCGCCGGTGATCATCACGGTCACGTTCGACTGCGACAGCCGGCCGATGGCGCGGAATACGTCCTGCATGGCCGGCGCCTGGCCCAGTATCTCGGGCGCATCGACGAGCCGGTCGTCCATTTCCTCCTCGCGCAGGCTTTCTTCCAGCGCGCGGCGGATCAGCTCGACGGCCTTGTCGACATCGAACGGCTTGGCCAGGTATTCGAAGGCGCCGCCCTGGAACGCCGCCACGGCGCTGTCCAGGTCCGAGTAGGCCGTCATCACGATGACCGGCAGCCCCGGATGGCGGGCCTTGATGGCCTGGAGCAGGTCCAGCCCCGAGCCACCGGGCATGCGGATATCGGAAATCAGGACCTGCGGCTCGTCTTCCTCCAGCGCCGCGAGCACGTCGCGGACGTTGGTAAAACTGCGGGAGAGCAGGCTTTCACGGGCAAGGGCCTTTTCGAGGACCCAGCGGATTGATTGATCGTCGTCGACTATCCAGATCGGCTTCATGTGCGTCGCTTGTCTGCTCGGTGTCATGTGGTCTCCCGTGTGGCCCACTGGGTCGCCCCGCCCGAAGCGTCGATACGCCGATCGACGGTCAGTGCAGCGGCAGCAGGATACGGAAGTCGGTACAGCCCGGCCGGCTCTCGCATTCGATCAAGCCCTCGTGCTGCTGCACGAAGGTTTGAGCGAGTGTGAGACCGAGACCGCTACCGCCATCCCTCCCCGACACCAGCGGATAGAAGATGCGTTCGCGAATGTCCTCGGGGATGCCCGGGCCGTTGTCTATCACATGCAAGTCCAATGCCAGCTTGTACAAACGCTTGGCAATCGTGACCTGGCGCGCCACCCGCGTGCGCAGCACGATCTGGGCATCGCCCTGCGCAATGCGCTCGTGCAGCGCCTGGGCCGCGTTGTGGACGATGTTCAGCACGGCCTGGATCAGTTGCTCCATGTCGCCGCGCAGTTCGGGCAGGCTGGCGTCGTAGTCGCGCACGATGTCGAGCCCGTTCGGGAATTCGGCCAGCACGACCGATCGCACGCGTTCCAGCACCTCGTGGATGTTCAGCTCGGACACGATGTGCGGATGCCGGTGCGGCTCCAGCAGGCGGTCCACCAGCGTCTGCAGCCGGTCGGACTCCTTGATGATGACCTGCGTGTACTCGCGCAGCGCCCGCTCGGGCAGTTCGAACTCCAGCAGCTGCGCCGCGCCGCGGATGCCGCCCAGCGGGTTCTTGATCTCGTGGGCCAGGTTGCGGATCAGTTCCTTGTTGGCCGACGTCAGGTCCAGGATGCGCTCCTCGCGGTCGCTGCGCACCTTCTGCTCGTTCAGCAGGATCTCCACCAGCACCGTGCTGGCATGGCTCTCGATGCCGCCGACCACCACGTGCGCGTGCATCGGCTCCTGCAGCGGCGGGCGCAGCACCAGGTCCTGCCGGCGCACGTCGACCTGGCGGGCGATCACGGTCTCGATCATCGTGTCCAGCTCTTCCGAGGCGCCGAACAGGTCGGGCAGCGTCAGCTCGACCATGGCCTTGCGCGACATCGCAAAGCTGGCCTCGGCGGCCGGGTTGGCATAGACCACGTGCAGCCCGGGCTGGCGCACCAGCAGCACCGGGTTGGCCACCACGTCCAGGCCGGGATGGAACGCCACGTCGCCCAGCGGCAGGATGTCGGCGTCCAGGTCCGGCGCCTCCGGCTTGCGGTCGGCTCCGGTGACCTTGCGGGAGACTCCGCGAATCAGGCGACGCATGGGCTTCAGTCCTTCAGGTTCGACAGTTCGCGCCGCAGCGACGCCACGTTGGCCTCGCTGCGCGCCACGTCATCGCGCAGCCGTGCCGTGCGATCGAGATATTTCTGATAGTTGCGCTCGTTGCCCTGGCGCTCGGGCTCGCCGTTGTTGTACTCGGCGCGCAGCCCGGCCAGGCGTAATTCCTCGGCCTGCAGCTCCTGCTCCAGCACCGACCGGCGCTCGCTGTCGCGGTTCTTCTGCGTGGCGCTGTCCACGCGCGGGAACGCGGCCGGCGACGTGGCGGCAGCCTTCGTCCCCGACGTCACCGCGCCGCTGGTGCGGCCGCCCGGCACGGTCACCACGTCCGGCAGGTTCAGCTTCTTGCAGTCCTTGCTGTTGCCGGGATTGCCGTTGCGGTACTCGGGCACGCCGCTGGCGCCCTTGCACAGGTACACGTCCGACGACTGCGCGGCCGCCGGCGCCATCCAGGCGCCCAGCGCGATGGCAGCCATCGTCACCAGAATGGGGAAACGCACCCGCATCTGGTGCGGCAGCACGCTGCCGGCCATGCGGAAACCCTTGTTCGAAATCGCTTTCATGAACGTCGCCATGACGGTTAGGGAAGGAGCCCCATTCTAGCGATCAACGTCGCCGATAAAACAAAAAGGGACAGCCGAAGCCGCCCCTTCCTGGTGCAACTGTTGCCCGGTCACAACCTGGCAACCCGTTCTCGCTTTACAGCGAGTAGTACATGTCGAACTCGATCGGGTGCGTCGTCATGCGGAAACGCGTGACTTCTTCCATCTTGAGTTCGATGTAGGCGTCGATCATCGAGTTCGAGAACACGCCGCCACGGGTCAGGAACTCGCGGTCGTTGTCCAGGTACTCCAGCGACTGGTCCAGGCTCGAGCAGACGGTCGGGATCTTCGCGTCTTCTTCGGGCGGCAGGTCGTACAGGTTCTTGTCGGCGGCTTCGCCCGGATGGATCTTGTTCATCACGCCGTCCAGGCCGGCCATCAGCAGCGCCGAGAAGCCCAGGTACGGGTTCATCAGCGGATCCGGGAAGCGCGTCTCGATGCGGCGGCCCTTCGGGTTGGCCACGTACGGGATGCGGATCGAGGCCGAGCGGTTGCGGGCCGAGTAGGCCAGCTTCACCGGGGCTTCGAAGCCCGGCACCAGGCGCTTGTACGAGTTCGTGCCCGGGTTGGTGATGGCGTTCAGCGCGCGGGCGTGCTTGATGATGCCGCCGATGTAGTACAGCGCGAATTCCGACAGGCCGGCGTAGCCGTTGCCCGCGAACAGGTTCTGGCCGTCCTTCCACACCGACTGGTGGACGTGCATGCCCGAACCGTTGTCGCCCACCACCGGCTTCGGCATGAACGTGGCGGTCTTGCCGTAGGTGTGCGCAACGTTCTGGATCACGTACTTCTGCAGTTGCGTCCAGTCGGCGCGCTGCACCAGCGTGCTGAACTTCGTGCCGATTTCGTTCTGGCCCTGGCCAGCCACTTCGTGGTGGTGCACTTCAACCGGAATGCCCAGCGATTCCAGGATCAGGCACATTTCCGAACGCATGTCCTGGAACGTGTCGATCGGGGCGACCGGGAAGTAGCCGCCCTTCTTGCCCGGACGGTGGCCGCTGTTGCCGTGCTCGAATTCCTTGGCCGACGACCACGGTGCTTCTTCCGACTGGATCTTCACCGAGCAGCCCTGCATGTCGATGTTCCAGGTCACGCCGTCGAAGATGAAGAACTCGGGTTCCGGACCGAAGAAGGCGGTGTCGCCCAGGCCAGTGCTCTTCAGGTAGGCCTCGGCGCGCTTGGCGATCGAGCGCGGGTCGCGGTCGTAGCCCTTGCCGTCCGACGGTTCGATCACGTCGCAGGTCAGGACCAGGGTCGGTTCTTCATAGAACGGGTCGATGTAGGCGGTACCCGAATCCGGCATCAGCAGCATGTCCGACGCTTCGATACCCTTCCAGCCGGCGATGGACGAACCGTCAAAGGCGTGGCCGCTTTCGAACTTGTCTTCGTCGAAGTGCGACGTCGGAACCGAGACGTGCTGTTCCTTGCCCTTGGTATCCGTGAAGCGGAAGTCGACGAACTTGACGTCGTTTTCCTTCACGAGCTTCATCACATCTGCAACGCTCTGCGCCATGCCTATCTCCTGGAAATTCGAGGCTGTGTCTGAGAAAGCCATTGTTGGTGCGACCTCCGGACCCGCCGATCTGGCCGCCCCAAAAGGGACGAGGGATGTTAGCAGAAAGCATGCCAACGCCCGCCCCGACGGGGCCGCCAATCGCACAGACTTCCCGAAAAACGTGCATCTGCGGCCAAGTCGGCACCGTGGAGGCGATTCCGGATTGCATGCAATCCTCTCTGCCGCGCGATCCGGCCACGCGCTGGCGCGGCCGGAGGGCCTGTCCGCCATCCATGAAACACCAATCTGGTGCATGATTCAAGCTACCGCACCGTATCGGTGCCTTCGCCGCCTACCCGCACCAGAACGAGGCATTTCACGCAGGTCATTTTTCGGGCCGCTCGCAACGGCCGGGCGCTAGAATAGCGCCGATTCCGGCCGGTTCCCAGCGAAGATTTGGGCTTTGTTGCCATGACATCGGGCCGACGCCGGACTTGCCCGCTTTCTATTGACTCCGCCGCACACAATGACTACCCGAGACACGCTCCTCCAGGCCGCCCACGACCGCCAGCAACAGGGCCAGCTTGCCTACTACGGCGCCCTCACCCCGCAGGAAGCATACGCCCTGCTGCAGGCCGACCCGCGCGCCGTCCTGGTCGACGTGCGCACGCAGGCGGAGCTGGACTGGGTGGGCAGCGTGGCCGTGCCGGACGAGCAGTTTGCCCATGTGGAGTGGTCGACGTACCCCGGCGGCACCCAGAACCCGAATTTCGTGGCCGAGCTGAAGGCCCGCGTGCCGCAGGACGCCCCGGTGCTGTTCCTGTGCCGCAGCGCCGCCCGCTCCAAGCATGCGGCGCGCGTGGCCACCGAGGCCGGCTACACGCTGGCGATGGATGTACTGGAAGGGTTCGAAGGCGCCCGCGACGACGCCCACCATCGCAAGACCGTGGAAGGCTGGTGCTTCCGCGGCCTGCCGTGGCACGGGGCCTGATGGGTTCCTGAAGGTTCTTGCTCGGGCGCTGTGCGCCCTACTGCCCGACGATCTCGAAGCCCATGCCGCGCACGCCGTCCAGCAGCATCGCGTACGCCGGCAGAACCAGGTCCGCCGGCCCCTTCACGCCCAGGTCGATATGGCGCCGCGCAAAGCGGTCGCCGCGGCTGACATCGCCCACCGACGGCAGGCTGAACACGCGGATGCCCGGGAACGTGGCTTCCACCTGCTCCATCAGCGGCGTCAGCGTCGACTCCGGCGCCTCGAACACGTAGAACGCCCGCGACTGCTCGGCGTCCAGGTGGAACAGGTCGGTGTAGTAGTGGTCGAGCACCCATTCCATCATCGGCCACGCCATCACCGGGAAGCCCGGCATGAAATGGTGGTCGGCCACCGAGAAGCCCGGAATACGGTTGTAACTGTTCGGGATGATCCGCGAGCCCACCGGGAATTCGCCCATCTTGAAGCGGTGCTGGTTCTCGGGCGTGTTCAGGTCGGCCTTGACCGGATCGCCGTTGGCCGATTCCGCGATGCGCAGCGCGATCTGCTCGCGCGCCTCGGGGTGCAGCGCCAGTTCCACGCCCAGCGCGGCGGCCGCGCACTGGCGCGTATGGTCGTCCGGCGTGGCGCCGATGCCGCCCGTGCAAAACACCACGTCCGGGCCGGCAAACGTGCGCCGCAGCGTGGCGGTAATGCGCCCGCGCTCGTCGCCCACGTACTCGGCCCAGTCCAGCGCCAGCCCGCGCGCGCCCAGCAGTTCGATGGTGCGGCGCATGTGCTTGTCCTCGCGGCGTCCCGACAGGATCTCGTCGCCGATGACAATCAATCCGAAACCCATGATGCCCCTTCCGCTTGTCTTGATGTTCAGGGTTGTCCGATGCGGCGCACGTCCGACGGCGCCAGGTCGATCACGTCGCCCGCGGGCGGCGGTGGCGGTGCCGCGGCCGCCCGTTCGGCGCGCAGGTCCGCCAGCGCCCGCAGGCAGAAATGGCCGAACCAGAGCGCCGAGAAGATGAAGATCAGCACGTAGAGCCACAGCGTGCCGGCCAGCACCACCGGAAACAGGAAGATGATGACCGCCGACCAGACCCACAGCAAGGTCGGCGCCGATCCCAGCAGCCCCACGGCCACGCCGATCATCAGCAGCGGCATGCGGTGGCGCTTCATCAGCGTCTTGCGCTCCTCGGCCGTGGCGTGCTCCGACAGCGCGTCGTACGTCATCACGCGATAGGTCAGCCAGCCCCACAGCACCGGCGGGATCAGCGCGAAGAATGGCGGAATCAGCCACAGCGGCATGGTCACCACGATCAGCAGCAGGAACACCACCGTATTGCCCAGCGCCTGGAACACGCTGCCGGCGATGCTGCCGCCGTGCGCCTTGTGCAGGTCCGGATAGCTGCGCTCCAGGTGCCGCACCACCGCCGGCACCGAGAACAAACTGATGAAGACCAGCATCGACGCGATCACCAGCGGAATCGCCAGCGTCAGCACGAACAGCGGCGCCACCACGGTGCGCAGCGACTGCAGGCCCAGCCAGTCGAGCATCGAATAGATCCAGCTCGTGAAGACCGAGCCTTCCAGCAGCGTGCGGGCGCCGCCCATGATGGGGTCCCAGCCCCACCAGATCAGGCCGCCCCAGAGCACGGTGGCCAGGACAAAGGGGATGACCGTCAGCATCAGCATGCGCGGATGAAACTGGCCGGCCACGGCACGCCCAAACGAGCGGAGGATATCGTTCATGCAGCTTGCGCGAAGGAGTTCAGGAAAGCCACGAGAGCCTAGCACAGCCTCGCGGCGCCCCGCTCAGCCCAGCCGCAGCAGGCGCTTGATGCCCAGCCACTGCTGGGCCAGGAAGCCGGCGCCGTAGTCGCGGCCGCGGCCCGTGGGCGGCGGCAGCTGGTCGCGGATGCCGGTGGGGTAATAGGCGTCTGTGAACACGGCCGTGCGGAACAGCATGTCCCACCACGGAAAGATCACGCCGTAGTTGCAGCCGCCCAGCCGCACGGGCCGGCCGTCGGCAGCCGCCTGCTCGTGACCCAGGCCCACGGCATGGTGCGTACGATGAAAGCGCGGCGACACCAGCAGCCGCTCGCCCAGCCAGCCGAAGTGCAGCTTCAGGTTGGCGTGCTGCAGGCTTTGCAGCAGTTGGGACAGCGCCACCAGCAGCACGTACTGCGACGGCTCCACGCCCACGCCCAGCGCCACCGTGGCGAACACGGCATCGCGCAGGATATCGTCCAGCAGGTGGTTGCGGTTGTCGCTCCAGAGCGTCATCTGGCGCTGGCTGTGGTGCAGCGCGTGCAGGCTCCACCACCAGCGGTAGGTGTGGGACAACCGGTGGTACCAGTAGTCGAGCAGGTCGAACAGCAGCAGGTAGACGAAGAAGCTGACCAGCGGCACCGACGTCACGCCCGGCCACCAGTCCTCGACGTTGATCCGCTGCCAGCCCAGCAGTCGCAGGTGGCCCTCGATGCCGTCCATCAGCGGCGCCAGCACGAAGAACATCGCCAGCCGGAACAGCCCCAGCCGGTGGATCACCGTGTAGAGCATGTCGGTGCGGATGGCCCTGCGGTCGGTCACCGGCTCCACGGGGCGCAGCTTTTCCAGCGGCCCGAGGATCAGCACCATCACCGCGATCTGGACCAGGCCCACCAGCAGCCATTCCGTGCCCGTGAAGGCGTCCTCGGCGTAGCCGCCGAAGCCGAGGTTGTAGACCACGGGCAGGATGGCGTCCTGGAACACCGTGGCCTCGATCTGGCCGACCCAGAGGTTGAGCCAGTTGGTGAAGGCGTCCCACATCACCGCGCCGCCCCCTGCTGCGCGATCCACGCCTTGTACTGCGGATGGTCGCGCAGCGTGGCAAAGCAGAAGCCCTTCTGCGCCAGCCCGGTAATCAGCGGCTCCAGCACAGCCGGCGCCCAGGCGTCCTTGCGCGACCAGATGCCAAGGTGCGCCATCGTGATATCGCCATCGCGCAGGTCGCGCAGCGCGCGGTCCAGCAGCGCCTGGTTAGGAAATTTCTCGGAAGACAGCTCGTCGCCCAGAAAGCCCGCCGGCGCCCAGCCCACGTGGCGGAAACCGCATTGCTCGGCCCATGCCAGCGTCTGCGGCGCGGTGCGGCCGCCGGGCGCGCGCCACAGCGGCACCATCGGCTGGCCGGTCATCGACTGGAACGCCGTGGCGCTGCGGCGCAGCTCGGCGCAGAACGACGCCTGGTCCATGACCGTGTCCCGGCCGGCGTGCGCGCCGAACTGCGGGCGCATGGTCACCTTGCCGTCGCGGACGCCGCGCAGGTAGACGTGGTCGAAGGTATGGGTGCCAAACGCGTGGCCGTCGGCCGCCAGCGCCTTCCAGTACGGCGCCCAGGCCGGGTCCAGCGAGCTGTCCTTGTTGATGGTGGGCTCGTTGGCCAGGAAGAACGTGGCGCGAATGTGATGCCGGCGCAGCGTCCGGGCGATCAGTTCCGCCTGGCTCATGCTGCCGGTGTCGAAGGTCAGGTACAGCGTGCCCGCGCGGCAGGCGCCCGCGGGCTGCCCGGCGCCGGCCGCCCCGGCCATCCCGGTGGACAGGGCCAGCGCCAGCGCCGCAACGCGCGAAATCAGCCTGCGCATGGTGTCCTCAGTAGAGCGGAGCCCGGGTCTTGAAATAGATGCCGTGCGGCGACTTGCCCACGCGGATCGTCTTCACCAGCTTGCGGCTCGCCACGTCGATCAGCCCCACCGAGCGCGCCCAGCGGAACGTCACCCAGAGCGTCTTGCCGTCGGCGGTCAGTTCCATGTCGTCGGGGCCGGGCAGCAGGCCCGTGATGTCGCCCACCTTCGACAGCGTCTGCTGGTCGATGATGCTGATCGACCCGGACACGCGGTTGGTCAGGAACAGATGGCGCCTGTCGCCCACGGCCCGGAAGTTGTGGGCGCCCTTGCCGGTCTGGATCTGCTTGACCACGGTGCGCGTGCGCCAGTCGATCACGGCCACGTAGTCCGCGCCGGTCATGCCGACGAGCAGATATTTCTGGTCCGGCGTGACCCAGATGCCGGCCGGCGCCGAGCCCGCTTCCATGACCCACATCACGTTCATCGTGACGAGGTCGATGGCGGCGATCTGGTTGGAATCCTGCAGCGTGATGAAGGCGATCTTGCTGTCGGCCGTGAACGCGATATGGCTGGGCGTCTTGGGCAGCGAGAACTGCTTGGCCATCTTGAGCTGATGACCGTCCCAGCGGTACACGTCCACGCGGTCCAGCCGGTTGCCGGTGGCCACGAACCACTTGTTGTCTGGCGAAAATCCGATCTGGTACGGGTCGTCGACGTTCGGCACGCGCTGCTGCACCTTGCCGGTCACCGGGTCCAGAAACACGAGGTCGTTGCCAACCGCGTTGGCCACGATCAGCGACTTCTCGTCCGGCGTGGCAATCAGGTGGTGCGGCTCCTTGCCCACCGGGAAGGTTTCGATCACCTTCTGCGTATCCTTGTCGATCAGCGTGACGCTTGCGTCACCCGAATTGAGGATCGTGACCACTTCCGCGTGAGCCGGCGCGGACACCAAGGCCAGCGCCAACACGCCAACCGCAACTGTTACGACACGACGCAACGCGAGCATAAGACCGAAAAATCCGTGGGAAACAAGGCGAATCGCGCATTCTAACGTTTCGGCCATGCGTTTCGATGACGATATGGAGGGAATCTTAAGGGTTACTTACATTTGGATACATGTGGGCGGTGGGTTACCCGTCCACTTGCCGCTGTCTTCTCCCCTCTCCCGCCTGCGGGAGAGGGGTTGGGGGAGAGGGCCGGCGGTTCTCAGCGCGACAAGTCGCAATTTGGACCTCAACGCCCTCACCCCCGGCCCCTCTCCCGCGAACGCGGGAGAGGGGAGCAAAAAGTCGGCATGGCGGAACACCGTCGCCCCCCCTACCGCTGCATCGACTCCCACACCTTCTGCAGCCGCTTCACCGACATCGGCTGCGGCGTCCTGAGTTCCTGGGCGAACAGCGCGATGCGTAGTTCTTCCAGCATCCATCGGAATTCGTCCATGCGTTCGTCCACGGCGCCGCGGCCCTGGGTGCGGAGTTGTTTCTCGGCGCGTTGCCATTGCTGCACCAGCGGCGCCATTTCCTGGATGCGCTGGGCGTCGCGGGCCGGGTCGCCCTTGAGCTTGTCCACGCGCATCGCCATGCCCTTCAGGTAGCGCGGAAAGTGCACAAGCTGGGTGTATGGCGTGTCGATCACGAATGACTTGGTCATCAGCCGGCTCAACTGGCCTTCCAAGTCCTGGTAGGCCGAGCCGAACGGCTTGGCCTGCAGCAGCTTGCGCGGTAGCGACGCGAACTCGGCCAGGATCGACCCGACCAGCCGGGCGATTTCCTGCGCCAGCAGCGACAGCCGCGCCCGCCCCTCTTCCTTGCGCGCGTTGAACTCGGCCTCGTTGCGCGGCAGCGGCGGCTGCAGGCACGCGCGCTCCAGCGCCATCAGCACAATCTGGTTGCGCAATTCCTCCTGCGTGCCCAGCGTCATGTACTGCATCGCCATCTGCTGCAGGTTCGGGATGTTCTTCTCGATGAACTTCACCTGTTCGCGCAATTGCAGCGCGAACAGCCGCCGCAGCCCGGCGTGGTGCACGCGCGCCGCCTCCTGCGGGTCGTCAAAGACCTCCACGTCGCAGTGGTCGCCGCGGTCCACCAGCGCCGGGTAGCCGAACAGCGTCTGGCTGCCCTTGCGGATTTCCAGCAGCTCCGGCAGTTCGCCGAACGACCACGACGTCAGGTTCTCGTACTGCCCGGCCTCGGCGGCCGGCACGTCGCGCGCGGCGATGGTCTGGAACGACTGTTGCGCCTGCCCGCCCAGTTCGGCGCGCAACTGGGCCAGGTTGCGGCCCATGTCCAGTTGGCGACCGTGCTCGTCGATCACCTTGAAGTTCATGGCGTGGTGCACCGGCAGCGTTTCGAGCTTGAAGTCGGCGCGGCGGATCATCGTGCCGGTCTGCTCGCGGACATCGGCGATCAGCACGTCGATCAGGTCGCCCTCGCCAAACGGCTGCCGGTCGACAAACCCGGCCGCGTAGTCCGGCAGCGGCACGCAGTGGCGGCGCAGCTTCTGCGGCAGGGACTTCAGCAGCAGGTGCACCTTTTCCTTGATCATGCCCGGCACCAGCCACTCGGTGCGCTCGGGCCGCACCTGGTTCAGCGCGTACAGCGGCACGGTCAGCGTCACGCCGTCGCGGTGGCTGCCCGGCTCGAAGTGGTACGTCAGTCCCATGTCGATGCCGGCAATCGGCAGTACCTTGGGGAACAGGTCGGTCGTGATGCCGGCCGCCTCGTGCCGCATCAGTTCGTCGCGGTTCAGGTACAGCAGCTTGCGGTCCCGGGCGGATTCGGCCTGGTACCACTGCTCGAACGCCACCTGGTTGTGGATGTCGGCCGGGATGGCGCGGTCGTAGAACGCGTAGATCAGCGCGTCGTCCACCAGCACGTCCTGCCGGCGCGACTTGTGCTCCAGGTTCTCGATCTCGCGCACCAGCCGCTGGTTATGGGCAAAGAACGGCAGCCGCGTGTCGAATTCGCCCTCCACCAGCGCGCTGCGCAGGAATATCTCGCGCGCCTCCTGCGGGTTCATCGGCCCGAAGTCCACGCGCCGGTTCTGGTAGACCGGCAGCCCGTACAGCGTGCCGCGCTCCAGCGCCAGCACCTGTCCGGCCTTCTTCTCCCAGTGCGGCTCGCTCCAGCTCACCTTGAGCAGGTGGCGGCCCACCTGCTCCACCCACTCGGGCTCCACGCGCGCCAGCGTGCGGGCGTAAAGGCGGCTGGTTTCCACCAGTTCGGCGGCAATGATCCAGCGGCCCACCTTGCGGGCGATCAGCGAGCCCGGCCACAGGTGGAACTTGATGCCGCGCGCGCCCAGGTACTCGCGGCCCTTGCCGTCGGCCTCGTCCAGCTTGAGCCCGACGTTGCCCAGCAGCCCGGTCAGCAGCGCCTTGTGCACCTGCTCGAACGTCGGCTCGGTCTCGTTGAGCCGCCAGCCCTGCTCGCTGACCGTGGTCAGCAGTTGCGAATGGACGTCGCGCCATTCGCGCAGCCGCACGTGGGACAGGAAGTGCGCGCGGCACTGGTCCTGCAACTGGCGGTTGGTCTTCTTGTGCGCCACCGCCTCCTCGAACCACTTCCAGAGCCTGACCCAGCCCAGGAACTCGGACTTTTCGTCCATGAACTTGCGATGGGCCTGGTCGGCCGCCTCCTGCGCCTCCTGCGGGCGCTCGCGCGGGTCCTGCACCGACAGCGCGCTGGCGATGACCAGCACCTCGCGCAGGCAATGCTGGTCGCGCGCGGCCAGGATCATGCGGGCCACGCGCGGGTCCAGCGGCAGCTTGGCGAGCTGGCGGCCGATGGCGGTCAGCCGGTTGTCGTCGTCCAGCGCGCCCAGTTCCTGCAGCAGCTGGTAGCCATCGGCCACGGCCCGGCCCAGCGGCGGCTCGATGAACGGGAATGCCTCGATGTCGGTCAGCCGCAGCGCCTTCATGCGCAGGATCACCGCCGCCAGCGACGAGCGCAGGATCTCGGGGTCGGTGAAGCGCGGGCGGCCCAGGAAATCGCTTTCCTCGTACAGGCGGATACAGACGCCGTCGGCCACCCGGCCGCAGCGGCCGGCGCGCTGGTTGGCGGCCGCCTGCGAGATCGACTCCACCTGAAGCTGTTCCACCTTGTTGCGGTACGAGTAGCGCTTGACGCGCGCCAGCCCGGTATCGACGACATAGCGGATGCCGGGCACCGTCAGCGACGTCTCGGCCACGTTGGTGGCCAGCACGATGCGGCGCGCGTTCGACGGCCGGAACACGCGCTCCTGCTCCTGCACGGACAGCCGCGCGAACAGCGGCAGGATCTCGGTGTGGGGCGGATGATGCTTGCGCAGCGCCTCGGCCGCCTCGCGGATCTCGCGCTCGCCGGGCAGGAACACGAGCACGTCGCCCGGCCCCAGCCGGCACAGTTCGTCCACGGCGTCGACGATGCCGTCGTACAGGTCGCGCTCGCGGGCGCGCTCGGTGCGCGGCGCGGCGCCCTGGCCGGCGGGCGGCTGGTCTTCCTGGATCGGCCGGTAGCGGATTTCCACCGGATACAGCCGGCCGCTGACCTCGATCACCGGCGCGGGCTTGCCGTCGCGCGCGAAATGCTCGGCAAAGCGCTTCGCATCGATCGTCGCCGACGTGATGATGACCTTCAGGTCGGGCCGCCGGGGCAGGATCTGCCGCAGGTAGCCAATCAGAAAGTCGATGTTCAGGCTGCGCTCGTGCGCCTCGTCGATGATCAGCGTGTCGTACGCGCGCAGCAGCGGGTCGTTCTGCGTCTCGGCCAGCAGGATGCCGTCGGTCATCAGCTTGACCGACGCCCCGGCCGACATCGTGTCGTTGAACCGCACCTGGTAGCCCACGTGCTCGCCCATCGGGGTGCCCAGTTCCTGCGCGATGCGCTTGGCCGTCGACGTGGCGGCGATGCGGCGCGGCTGGGTGTGGCCGATCAGGCCGCCGCCGGGCTTGTCGGCGCGCGCCGGGCCACGGCCGATCGACAGCGCGATCTTGGGTAGCTGCGTGGTCTTGCCAGAGCCGGTCTCGCCCGAGACGATCACCACCTGGTTGGCCAGCAGCGCCTGCGCGATCTCGTCGCGCCGCGCCGACACCGGCAGTGCTTCGGGAAACGTGATCTCGGGCAGCGGATTGGCCAGCCGCACCGGCTGCGGCGCGCGCGGCGGCCGGGGTGGCCGGCCCGGCCGGTCGGACCCGGCGGCGCCGGCACCGCTACCCTCGCCTTCCGGGCGGGCCGGGCGCGGGGCGCCCTCGGGCCGGGGCGGCCGGGGGGTGCGCGGCGGCCGGGGCGGACGGGGTGGCTGGCCCGCCGCGGGCGGCTGCTGCGGCCGCACGCCGGCGCCCGCCTCGCGGGGGGCGGGATGCTGACTGGGCTTCGGAGAGGCAGCCTCGGCGGGCTGGGCCGGAACGGACTTGGCGGGGCGTTGTGCTGACATTGGCCGGGATTATAATCCGCCGCATGAACGCCAGAACCGACTCCCCGCCGCAGGACCCCGATCCTGCCGCCACGCCCCCTTCCGTCGATCCGACGGCCGATCAGAACGCCGTCCCGATGCCCTCCGCCGCCCCCGCCACGCCGATCCCGTCGTCCGTTGCCGGCACCGAATCCGTCGAGAACGGCGGCCCGGACCAGCAGCAGTTCGTCGACTGGCTGCGCGCGGTGGCGCCGTACATCCACACGTTCCGCGGCAAGACCTTCGTGATCGCCTTCAGCGGCGAACTGGTCAAGGCCGGCGTGCTCAACGCGCTGGTCAACGACGTGGCACTGCTGCACGCCATGGGCATGCACGTGGTGCTGGTGTTCGGCTCGCGCCCGCAGGTGGAAGAACAGCTCGCGCTGCGCAACGTGCAGTCGCAGTTTGCCGATGGCGTGCGCATTACCGACAACGCCGCGCTGGAATGCGCCAAGGAAGCCGCCGGCGAGCTGCGGCTGGACATCGAGGCCGCGTTCAGCCAGGGCCTGCCCAATACGCCGATGGCCGGCGCGCAGCTGTCGGTCATCTCGGGCAACTTCATCACGGCGCGCCCGGTGGGCATCGTCAATGGCGTGGACTACCAGCACACGGGGCTGGTGCGCAAGGTGGACGGCGATTCCATGCGCATGTCGCTGTCGCACGGCAAGGTGGTGCTGCTTTCGCCACTCGGCTTCTCGCCGACCGGGCAGGCGTTCAACCTGTCGATGGAAGACGTGGCCAGCGCCGCCGCCAGCGCGCTCAAGGCCGACAAGCTGATCTTCATCACCGAGGTACCCGGCGTGCCGGACGCCGTGGGCAAGCTGATGAAGGAAATGTCGCTGCGCACGGCCGTGGAGCGGCTGCAGAACAACCACCTGCCGCCCGACGTGGCCTATTACCTGGAACACCTGGTCAAGGCGCTCAAGGGCGGCGTGCCGCGCGCCCACCTGATCCCGTTCGACATGGACGGGTCGGTGCTGCTGGAACTGTTCCTGCACGACGGCGTGGGCACCATGGTGTCCGATACCGACCTGGAAAGCCTGCGCGAGGCCACGCTGGACGACGTGGGCGGCATCCTGCAACTGATCGCCCCGCTGGAGGCCGACGGCACGCTGGTGCCGCGCGGACGCCACCTGATCGAGCGCGACATCGACAAGTTCTCGGTGATCGAGCACGACAACGTGCTGTTCGGCTGCGCCGCGCTTTACGAATTCCCGCGCGAGAACATGGGCGAGATGGCCTGCCTGACCGTGTCCGCCGAGGCCCAGGGCACCGGCGACGGCGAGCGGCTGCTCAAGCGCATCGAGCGCCGCGCCCGCGCGCTGGGGCTGGAGCGGCTGTTCGTGCTCACCACGCGCACGGAGCACTGGTTCCTGAAGCGCGGCTTTGTCCATGCCACCGTCGACGACCTGCCCGAGGACAAGCGCAAACTCTACAACTGGCAGCGCAAGTCGATGGTGCTGATGAAGAAGCTGTAAGCCCGCCGATAACACCATGCACCGCAGGGGCATGGGCGGCGGCCGCTGCCCCGCCCCGCGAGCTTGGCTACAATAGCGCCCACACGAAAGAAGGAGTCCCTCATGGCCCGCATGGTCCATTGCGTCAAGCTGAACAAGGAAGCCGAAGGTCTCGACTTCCCCCCGCTGCCGGGCGACCTCGGCAAGAAGATCTGGCAGAGCGTGTCGAAGGAGGCCTGGGCCGGCTGGCTCAAGCACCAGACGATGCTGATCAACGAGAACCGCCTGAACATGGCCGACGTCCGCGCGCGCCAGTACCTGCTCAAGCAGACCGAGAAGTATTTCTTCGGCGAAGGCGCCGACCAGGCCGCCGGCTACGTGCCGCCGCCCAGCGCCTGATCCCCGCGCCAGCTTCCTGATGCACCGGCCTCTCCCGCGTTCGGGGGAGGCCATCGGCACCCCTCCCGCCCCTGCCGGCCACCCGGCCAATCCATTCCCACCGCCTGACTCGCCCCCTAACCTGCGCTGACGCCGGCGCGGTGCGCGCCGCGTTCACATCATGCGGAGGGAGGAATCATGGCAATTATTTTTGATATCGGCATCGAGAGCGGCGCGTCGCAGTGGTACGGCGTGATCGCCATCACCAACATCCGCCACACCAGTGGCGCCCCGGTCAGCATCGACCGTTTCCTCGGACTGAAATTCCACGCGCCGGTGGCCGTGCAGCCCACCGACTTCAACGTCCAGTTGCAGAGCTGGATGGCCACCGAGGCCGAGACCGCGAACAGCCGGATCGACGCCCAGACGTGGGACGTGGAGGCCAAGGTCAACTTTGCGTCGGCGCACACGTTTGCGCCGCAGGACACGATCAAGATCGGCATCAACGGCGACATCACCGGCCAGGCCGGGCAGGCGTACCTGGCGTCGTTCGCGCTGGCCGCCGACGCGCTGCCCGACACCAGCGGCACGGTGCGCGTGCAGGCCGCCACGGCGCCGGACACCGCGCTCTATTCGGCCGCGCAGACGCTGACGTTCACGCAGGGCTCGCAGGTCCACGTGGAAACGGTCTCGCCGGGCACCGTCACGCCGCTGGCGCTGCCGGCCGGCACCTACACCGTGACCGCCGACCCGCTGCACAACGACATCTCCACCGTCATCGCCCAGGCCACCGTCCATCCCCAGACCGTGACGGTCTCGCCGGGCGGCACCACGGCCGTGGTGGTGACCTATGCCGACGCCCAGTACTACTCGCGCCTGAACATCGCCATCGACGAGATTCCGGTGCTGGCCGACGAGCAGGCAAACGTGTCGATCGTGGCGCGCCACACGGGCGAGACCATCCTGGCCTTCCCGATGCCGGTGCCGGGCATCATGCCGCTGGGCGGCCTGCCGCAGGCGGGGCCCGTCGACATCGGCATCGCGCCAATCGCGCTGAACAACGTCCGCTACACGTTCCCGACCAAGGTCCGCAACCTCGGCGATTCGATCGAGAACGTGCTGTTCTCCGCGTCCGAGATGCAGTCGGCGGCCGTGGACACCACCGGCTACGTCACGCTGCCGATCCTGGTCACGTCGGACGTCACCGTGGGCACCCCGCTCGACGTGCGGCTCGTGGCCGACGGCATGACCTACCACCAGTCGTTCCCGATCATGGCCGGCAGCCACGACCACCAGTTCGCCGTGCCGGTGGGCCCGGGCCGCTATGACGTGCAGATTCCGGACTTCATCATGGACGGCGTGGTCTACAACGTGCGGGCCGAGGACTCCGTGCACGTGGCCGCCAACGGCACCACGCGGCTGGCGGTATCGGTGTCGCGCGGCGCCAACCTCAAGGTGCGCGGCTTCCCGGACTTCCTGAGCTTCGGCGGCTGCGCCGACCTGACGCCGGGCAACGCGGCCGACTTCGTGGCGGCGCGGGCGTCGTCGGTCTTCAAGTACGCCGGCTTTGACGGCGCGGGCGACGCCAACGTCTACCTGGAATCGGACAACCAGACCACGGCGACGATCCTGCTGGCGCGCGACGTCGAGCAGCAGATCGGCGGCAACCATCGCGTGCTGCCGGTGATCGTGTCGTACACGTGCAACCTGTCGCTGGGCGACACGCCCACGCAGCTCGCCAACAAGCAGGGGCTGGCGCACAGCTTTGCCAACCTGATCCTGTCGCTGAACCTGTCCAACCAGCACATCGACGCCGACCACCCGGTGCCGGCCGGCTACGTGGTCAACCCCGACTTCCTGGGCGCCTGCCAGCAGGGCGGCTTCGGGCCCGAGTACGCAATGCCGGTGCGCGAGCCGTTGCGCATGGCGCTGGACCACTGGAACGTGCAGGCCGCGATCCCGGCGTCGATCACCGAGAACGTGCGCGGCTACGTGGCGGCCGTGAACTGGCTGATCCGCACGGTGGCGCCGGCCGTCAGCTTCGGCTGGCAGGTCAACCTGTGGGGCGTGGGTGCATCGGAATGGATCTACGCCTCGGGCGACGAGCCGGTGCAGAACGCGCGCGCCACGGCCGCGTTCATCGACGCCATGGGCGTGCACGACGGCCCGTACGCGCCGGACTTCCTGGCCGTGGACCGCTACGAGGCCGACGACTTCACGATCCGCAGCTACGCCAACGGCTACTGTTACTGGACGCACGAGTGGAGCCGCTTCTTCGACTTCTGCGCCGAACTGAGCCGCGCGCTCCGCTTCCCGATCATGCCGTGGCAGATTCCGGCCAGCCACGCGCCGTCGGTCTCGGACCCGGTCAACGACAACTTCGACACGCAGAACTGGGGCACGGGCGGCACCTACATCCTTGGCGACCCGGTCATCGGCTCGGACTACCACAACGTCAACCCGAAGATCGTCGCGCTGCGCTTCCCCGAGGCGTTCCACTGGGCCATGGGCCGCACCGCCGAGGACATGTTCCGGCGCTCGGAACCGTTCGACGTGAGCCTGCCCGCGTACGGCGACTTCCCGTACCGCGGCATCTTCACGCTGCTGCTGGGCGGCGGCGCCACCACCGGCATCATCTCGTCGGTAGGCGACGACACCTCGTTCGTGCGCGACAAGCTGCGCGACTACATGCGCAGCCCGATCCCGTTCGCGCCTGACGCCGCAACCGTCGGCCAGTGCAAGGTACTGCGCCGGCCGCGCCGCCGCCGCTAAGACCGGTCGGAAACATCCGAAGCATGCGACGGGGCGCCCTGCGAGGGGCGCCCCGTTGGCTTGCGTACCGGAGCCAGTTTGCACTGGATCAGAGGCCCGGCGCGCAGGGCCGCGCATCGATGACGATTCCCGCTACCATGCCCGCTGCGATGGGCAGCCGCGCGGCTGCCCGCCCACCGGAGCTGGCATGACCTCATCGAATCCAGAAATGCTTGCAGGCGCGGCGCTCTCGGCGGTGCCGTCCACATTGCGTATTCCGCTGGCCGCCCGTGCGTGGGGCGACCGCCTGTTTCCGAAGGTGGCAGTCGACGACCGTCACGCGGCCCGCATGATGGCGGCGCTGGGCGACGACGGCGCGCGCTGGCTCCACGACCGGCACTCGGTCTATGGCGTGCTGGCGCGCACGCGGCAATTCCGCGCGCTGGCACAGGACTACCTGGCCAGGCACCCCGACGGCCACGTCATCAACCTGGGCGCCGGCCTGAGCCACTACTTCCAATGGCTCAACAACGGCCGGGTGCGCATGACCGACGCCGATCTCCCCGAAGTCCTGCCCCTGCGCCGCGCGCTGCTTCCCGCTGCCGGCACGCGCCATGCCACGCTGCCGCTGGACCTGGGCGACGCGCGCTGGTGGGACACGCTGTCGCTGCCGGCCACCCGTGACGCGCCACCGGTATTCCTGTTCAGCGAGGGGGTCTTCATGTATCTGCATCCCGATACGGTGCGGCAGATCCTGGCAACCTTCGGCGAGCGGGCGCCGGCAGGGTCGGTGCTGGCCTTCGACGTGATGTGCTGGCTGGCCGCGGGCCGGGCGCGCCACCATCCGTCCGTGGGCCAGACCGGCGCGCAGTTCCAGTGGGGGCCGCGCCGCCCTGCCGAACTGCTGGCGCCGCACGCGCGGCTGCGCCCACATGGCATCTATCGCGTGATGGACGGCTACGGCTTGCCGTATTCGGTGCTCGGTCCGCTGTCGCAGGCCCTGCTCCGCGTGCCGTTCTACGCGCTCTACGCGCTGCGCACGGCCGACTGACCGCCGCGCCAACGGCTTGCCCGCGACAGCCGGGCCAAGCTAGCGCGACCGGTAGTCGCCCGGCGACATCCCGTAGCGACGCCTGAAGTGCCGCGAAAGGTGGCTCGCATGCGAGAAGCCGCTGCGCCACGCCACCTCCGCCACCGACAGCCCGTTCTCCCGCAGCAGCCGCGCGGCCTCCGCCAGGCGGCGTTCCAGCACGTAGTCGTAGACGGTGCAGCCGAACAGCGCCCGAAAGCCATTGCGCAAGGCGGCTTCGCCGAGCCCCACCGCGCGGGCCACGCCGCCAACCGTCAGCGGTTCCAGGCAATTGGCGTGGATATGATGGCGCGCGGCACACAGCTGCCGCCGCTGCCGGCCCGTGAGCGGGCGGTCGCTGCTTCCCCGGCGTTCGTCTCCTTCGCAAACCTGTCCGGGCACGCAGTCCGCGCCGCACGCTTCGCTTTCCACGCCCGGCTGGAGCAGCGCGGGCGGTTCAGCATCGGCGCCGCCTTCGGCCCATTCGGCCAGTGTCGCCAGCGCGCCCAAGGCCCTGCTCTTGGTCCGCAGGCGATCCAGCGGATGCCGCGGCGCGCCGTTGGCCAGCAGGTCGTGCGCGAGGTTGCGCAGCGCGGGCGGCATTGGCATGCGCAGCACCCACGCCTGGCGCCAGGGATGGCTATGCACCAGCCCGCCAGGTGGCGCCGCCGGACCGGTGCGGTCGAACAGGCTGAGCCAGTCCGTGCGGTATTGCAGCAGCACCACGCGGCGGGGGCTGTGACCGGTGAACAGGTCCACGCCGCGCCCGCCCTCCCATGCGCAGCTCAGGTAGCAGCAGCCGTCCCGGTACGGGCAGGTCTGCGCATGGCCTTCCATCTGGAAATGTCCCGCCCCTTCCACCATCAACGCCAGCGCCACATGGCTGCCGAACGCCGATTCGCGGCGCTCGTGCCCCGCCAGCGTGCCGTCCACCACGGCCACCCGCAGGTCAGCGCCCAAGGCGGACCACGCGACCTCGCTGGGGCCGTCGCCGGCGCGGGAGGCCGGTGGGAACGGGAGGGGATTGGCGCGCATGATGGATGAGAGTGCTTCTCATTAACCAATTCGTGCTGCATCTTGCCAGATGGTGCTCTGTCCGCACAAGACCCAGCCGTATGGTGAAGGCTCGTCATAGCAAGCCAGAAAGCAATGAAAGCACAAAAACCAGAAACATCGCCTGTCAGAAGGCTGGGGCGTATTGGGTCCGCCCTGTTGATGCATCACGTGGCAGCCGGCGCCGTCTTTGCGGCCGGCACACCGCACACCGCGTTGCCGCCCGTGGTCGTGAGCGCGGCCAAGCAGCCGACGTCGCTCGACGCGCTGAACGGGGCCGCCGCGATCGTGAGCGCCACCGAACTTGATTCGCATCAAGTCCGCGATACGGCCGACCTCGACCGGGTCCTGCCCGGCCTCTATACGTCGCAGGGCGGCAGCCTGCTCTACCCCATCGTCACGCTGCGCGGCGTGACGTCGGCGCAGGATCTCTACAACCCCGCGGTCACCGTGTACGTCGATGGCGTCCCGCAGATGCCGGTGTTCACGTACCAGGCGCTCACCGACATCGAACAGGCCGAGCTGCTCAAGGGCCCGCAGGGAACCGTCTACGGCCGTAGCGCGCAGGGGGGTGTGCTGGGCATCACCAGCCATCGGCCGGGGCCGGTGGCCACCGCCTACGCGAGCGGCGGCATTTCCAGCTACGGCGGATACAACGGCAAGGTGTCGGCCAGCGGCGCCATCGCCAGCGGCCTGTACGGCAGCCTGACCGCGCTGACGCAGAACCAGCCCGGCCAGCTACGCAGCCCGTCCACCGGCAGCGACAACCTTGGCGGCAGCCGCAGCGACGCCGGCGCCGCACGCCTGCGCCTGGCGCCCGAAGGCTCGCCGTGGGAAGTCAATCTCGCCCTGTCGGGCGAATGCACGAGCGGCTGGCAGGACGTCTACGTGCCATTCGACGCCACGGGTGCACGCACCATCGTGGCCGCGCCGGGCACGCCCGATCCCAAGCTGCGGCGCTGCGGCAACAGCGAGTCGATCGGCGCCACGTACCGGGGTGCTGGCTGGGCGTTGTCGGCCATCGCGGCCTGGCAGAACGTCCATTTCTCGCGGATGTTCGCCTACGGGCCGATGATCGTGAACCAGCCCGAACGCTGGCGCCAGGACGTGCAGGAGATCCGCCTGACGACCCAGGGCAGCAAGCGTGCCTGGGACGGCGTTGCGGGCCTGTACCGCCACAACATGCGCCAGTCGCGCACGAGCGCGATCGACGTGATGCCGGCCGCCACGGTCTCCGACAACCGCCAGGAGGCGCTGGCCGCCTATGCCAACGGCACCTGGCACGTCACGCCCACGATCGATCTTGGCGCCGGCCTGCGCCTGTCGCACGACAGCGCGCGCACGCAGGTCGGACAGTCGCCGTCCGCCACCGCCGCGCGCGGCAACCGGACCAGCCAGACCAGCGCGCTCGGCGAGTTGTCGGCCGGGTACCAGCTGGCCCCTGCCTGGCGGGTCTACGCCCGCATCGCGCAGGGCTACAAGCCCGGCGGCTTCAACCTGGCACCAGCCGGCACCGCCGACACGCAGCCCTTCGAGGCCGAGCGGTCGGTCAGCTACGAACTGGGCACGCGCTACCACGCGGGACGACTGGCCGCCAGTGGCGCGCTGTTCGACACCGTCACGCGCGACATGCAGCTCTATGCCGGCCCGGTCGGCATGCAGACCATCCGCAACGCCGGGCGCAGCAACGCCTACGGCGCGGAGTTCGATGTCCGCGCGCAGGTCAGCCCGCAATGGAAAGTCGGCCTGGCCGGCTACCTGAACCGCGCCACGTTCACCGCCTACGGCAACCCGCAGGCGGGCACCGACCTGAGCGGCAACCTCGTCCCCTACGTGCCGCGCTACGGCCTGACCCTGGACCTGGCCGGCGACATCGCCACGCGCATCGGCCGCGTCCTGCCCGGCATCGCCGTGCGGCTGAACGGACCGCAATACTTCGACGCCGCCAACACGCTGCGCCAGCCCACCTACGCGCTGGTGGACCTGCGCCTGGCATGGCGGCCCCACAAGCGCCTGGAGCTGGGCGCCTACGCGCTGAACCTCTTCGACCGCGTGTACCGTACGCAGGCATTCCAGGCGGGGCCGTCGATGGGGGGGCGCGCTGGCGTCCGTGGGCCCGGGCCGCATCGTCGGGCTGGACATGCGCTGGGACATGCTGTGAGCGCCGCGTCCCCGCCGGTCGGCTTTGCCGATATCGCGCGCATGGCGCCATGGCCGCTCGCGGGCGCCATGGCGGCCGCGGCAGTCTCGGCCACGCTATGCCTGGTGCCGCTCTGGTGCCTGTCCGTCATCGCGGCGCACCTGCTGGACGGGCCCTACGGCGACGCCGCCCTGCGGCCGCTGCTGGCATCGGCCCTGGCTGCCGTGATGCTGCGCTGGGCGCTGATGGCGTTCAGCCACGCGGCGGCGCACACGGGCGCGCTGCGGGCGTCGCACACGTTGCGGCTGCGGCTGACACGCCATCTCGCGCAGGTGCCGCTGACGGTGGTGGACCGCCGCCCCCCAGGCCGGCTGCGCCGGGTGATTGCCGACGACGTCGCCGCGCTGGAAAGCTTCGTGGCCCACCTGCTGCCCGATGCGACGGCGGCCGTCGTGCTGCCCGTCACCGCCTTCGTCTGGCTATGCCTGGCGGACTGGCCACTGGCGCTGGCCGCGCTGGCGCCGCTGCCGTTCGCCCTGCTGGCGCAGGTCGCGTTGCTGCGCGGATCGGACGAGCGGCTGCGGCAATGGTCGGGCATGCAGCAGCGCATCGCGGCGCAGACGGCGCAGTTCATCCGCGGCATCCATATCGTACGCAGCTTCGGCCTGTCCGCCCGGACGTTCGGCACGCTGCGCGCCACGGTGGAAACGGCCGCCGCGTGGGTGGGCGCCATCGCGCGGCGCAGCGGCTGGGCGTGGGCGGCGTTCGGCGCGACGCTGTCCGCGGGATTGCCGGCCGTGGCCGTGGCCGGCGCATGGCGCTACCGGCAGGGGTCGCTCGATGCCGCCACGTACGTGCTGTGCCTGCTCGTGGCACCGGCGGTGCTGCTGCCGCTGCTGCGGCTGACCCATATCGTCGGCGAACAGCGGCAGCGCCGCGACGCACTGGCGCGCATCAACGCCGTGCTGGCCGAGCCGGTGCTGCCGGAACCGTCACCGGAGACAGCCGGCGGCGCCCTGCCCACCGCGCCGCTGGACATCGCGTTCCGGCACGTCAGCCATGCGTTCGGCACGCGACAGGCGGTACGGGATATCGATGTCGTGCTGCCAGCCGGGAAACTCACGGCGATCGTGGGTGCCAGCGGCGCGGGCAAGACGACGCTGGTCCGGCTTGCCGCGCGCGAGTTCGATCCCGATGCCGGCCGGGTGCTGCTGGGCGGGCGCGACGTCCGCGACTGGCCGCTGGATGCGCTGCTGCAACGGTTTGCCATCGTCGGCCAGGAGGTGCAGTTGCTGCACGGCACCGTCCTGGACAACCTGCTGCTGGCACGGCCGGGGGCCACGATCAGCGAGGTGCAGGCCGCCATGCGCGCCGCACAGGCGCACGACTTCATCATGGCGCTGCCGCAGCGCTACCAGACGCCGGTGGGCGAACGCGGCGCGCGCCTGTCCGGCGGCGAACGCCAGCGGCTCTCGCTAGCACGGGCACTGCTCAAGGACGCCCCGGTCCTGATCCTCGACGAAGCCACCTCCCACGCCGATCCCTGCAGCGAGGCGCTGATTGGTCGCGCGCTGGCGCACGCGTGCCGCGGCCGCACCGTTCTGGCCGTGGCGCACCGTCTGCACACGATCGTCCACGCCGACCTGATCCTCGTGCTCGATGCCGGACGGCTGGTCGACCGCGGCCGCCATGCCGAACTGCTGGCCCGCTGCGCGCACTACCGCACGCTCTGGAACCACTACACGGCCGCGCACGCCCCGGCCCCCGCGCCATGATCGGCCCGCTGCTGCGCGCCGGCCAATGGCTGGCCCCCGTGCGCGACCCCCGTCTGGCCAGCGGCCTGCGCCTGGCCGCGCTCGAAGGCATGCTGGCCGCCGCACCTTGCCTGCTTGCCGGCCTGTTGCTGCAATCGGCCGTTGCCGGCCGCGCAGACGGCCCGATGATGCTGGCAACGGGCGCCGCGCTGGCCATGCTGCTCGTCCTGCGCATGGCCGTGGGCGCCCTGGCCACACAGCGGCTGTTTGCCGGCACCTACGCCACGATGGCCGCCGCCAGGCTGCTGCTGGCCGACCATCTGCTCCGGCTGCCGCTGGGGTGGTTCCGCACCGCGCGCGATGGCGACCTTGCGGCGCGGCTGACCGGCGACCTCGAACTGATCGAGCACTTGTGGGCCCATTGCCTTGGCCTGTTCGCAAGCACGCTGGCAACGCTGCTGTGCCTGCTGGCCGGTCTGGCCTGGGTGGACGGCACACTGGCCCTTGCCGTCGCCGCCACGCTGCCGCTTGCCGGCCTGGCGCTTGCGCAGGGCCAGCGCGCCGCCGTGCGGGCCGGCAGCCGCGCGCTGCACAGCGCCAGCGCAATGCAGGCGGAACTGCACGGCTACCTGTCGACATTGCGCGTGCATCGCTACCACGGCCGGCTGGGCAGCGGCTGGCGGCGCCTGGAGGGCACCATGGCGGTCCATCTGCGCCACATGCTCGCACTGGAACGACGCCCCGCGGCCTGGGTGGCCGCGCTTGGCGCCGCCGCCGAGGGCAGCTTCGTGCTGGTGGCCGTACTGGCCGCCTGGCGCGTGACTCAGGGGGCGCTGCCAGCGGCCACATGGGTGCTGTTCGTGGTCATCGCCCTGCCGTTGTACCGGCTGCTCCAGGATCTGGGCGTGGCCGCCGTGATGCTGCGCTTCGGCCAGCGGGCGCTCGCGCGCGTCGAGACGCTGCGCGATACGCCCCCCCTGCCCGAACCGGCAGCGCCAACCCTGCCCACGCGTTTCGATATCGCGCTGGACGGCGTCGCATTTGCCCACGACGACGCTCACGCGCAGCAACCCGGTCATGCGCGCGCTGACAGGGGCAAGCCCGTAGCCGGACTGCACGGCCTGTCGTGCGCGATTCCCGCCCATGGGCTGACGGCCATCGTCGGGGCCAGCGGCGCCGGCAAGAGCACGCTGCTGCATCTGCTTTGCCGCCTCTGGGACGTGGACGCAGGCGCCATCCGCATCGGTGGCGTCGACCTGCGCGCCATGGGCAGCGACGCGCTGCACCGGCACATGGCGCTTGTCTCGCAGGACGTCGTGCTGCTGCCCGGCACGGTGCTGGACAACCTGCGGCTCGGCAACCCCCATGCCACGCGCGATGCCGTGAAGCGGGCGGCCCGGCTGGCGCAGGCACACGACTTCATCGAACGCCTGCCGGACGGCTACGACACCGACCTCGACGCCACGGGCATCGACCTGTCCGGCGGCGAACGCCAGCGCCTGTCTCTGGCCCGCGCGCTGGTGCGCGACGTACCCATCCTGCTGCTGGACGAGGCCACCGCCAGCGTGGACGCCGCCACGGATGCCGCCATCGCCAGCGGCCTGGCCACCCAACGCCACCGGGCCGTCGTGATGGTGACGCACCGGCTGCAGCACCTGCGCCATGCCGACCGCATCCTGGTGCTCGACGCCGGCCGACTCGTGGAAGCCGGCACACACGACGCCCTGCTCGCTGCCGACGGCCGCTACGCGCGCTTCTGGCAAGGCCAAACCGTACCGGCCGCGCCACTCGCCGCCAGCACGCCTTAACCGTTCCCCTCCCATCGCCAGCCATGACCCAGCCCGCACTCCCGCCCACGCCGCCCACGGGCCCTACTTCCCCGACCGACCCGTCCGCGCCCGACGGCCCGGACTGGCTGCCTGAGGCGCTTGCCGCGGACCTGCGCCTGCCCGTGACAGCGATCGGCGCGCACGACAGCCTGCTGGAACTCGGCATGGATTCCATGCGGATGTTGGCCTGGCTGAACCGCCTGCGCGCCCGGGGCCACAGCGTGCGCCTGCGCGACCTCTACGGCCGGCCGACGCTGGCCGGCTGGCGGGCGCTGCTGAGCGACCCGCCAGCCCGGGCGGGCCCCCGCCTGCCTGAAACCCATTCCCTGCCCACGATGCACGATCTGGCGCCCTTCGCGCTCACGCCGGTGCAGCACGCCTACCTGGTCGGACGGGACCCATCGCAGCCGCTGGGCGGCGTCGGTTGCCACCTGTATCAGGAGTTCGATGGCGACGGCCTGGCGCCGGCGGTACTGGAGGCGGCCATCCGCACGCTGCTGGCCCGGCATCCGATGCTCGGCGTGCGCTTTCTGCGCGAAGGGCTGCAATGCCGGCTGCCGCAGCCGGCGTGGCGCGACCTGACCGTGCACGACCTGCGCGACGCCGATGCCAACACCATCACCCAGCGGCTCTGCGCGCTGCGCGACGCGCTGGGGCACCGTGTGCTGGCGGTAGAGCGCGGCCAGACTCTCGACTTCCAGCTCACGTTGTTGCCGGGAGGCCGCCATCGGCTCCACGTCAACCTGGATCTGCTGGTGGCGGACGCGGCCAGTTTCACGCAGCTGTTCACGGAACTGGCCACGCTGGTTGCCGGGCAGACACTGCCACCGCTGGCGGATGGTTACGACTTCCGCAGCTATCTGCATCACGCCGACGTGGTGCATGCGGAAAGCCGGGCGCGCGCACGCGAATGGTGGCTGGCGCGGCTGCCCGCGCTGCCGCCGGCGCCTGCCCTGCCGCTGGCGGCCGACGGCGCCGCGCTGCGCCCCGGCGCGCCAGTGCGGATGACGCGGCGGCACGTGGCGCTCGATGCCGTTGACTGGCAACGTTTTCGCACGCACGCGGCGGCGCGCGGCGTCACGCCGACCATGGCCCTGGCAACGCTGTTCGCCGCGGTGCTGGCACGCTGGAGCAGCGCGACGCGCGCGCTGGTCAATCTCACGCTGTTCGACCGCGAGCCGTTGCATCCGGCCGTCGATGCCATGGTGGCGGACTTCACCAACATCCTGCTGCTCGACCTGGACGGCGGCACCGCGCCGTTCGACCAGATGGCCCGCGCCAACCAGGCCGCCTTTGCCGAGGCCTGGGAGCATAGGCACTGGTCGGGCGTGGAGGTGCAGCGCGAACTGCGCAAGGCTGGCCGGCATCCGCACGGCGCGCCCATCGTCTTCACGAGCAACCTTGGCCACCCGCTGTTCGGGCACGATCCGGACCGCCTGCTCGGCGAGCCGGCGTGGGGCATTTCGCAAACCCCGCAGGTCTGGATCGATCACCTGGCATACGAGTACGGCGGCCAGACACGGCTGCAGTGGGACGCCAACGACGCGCTGTTTCCGCCGGGGCTGGTCGACACGCTGTTCGGCGCCTACGTCGGGCTGGTGCGCCAACTGGCCGGCGATGACGCCAGCGCGTGGCAGCGACCGCTGCCCGACCCCATGCCCGCGCATCAATTCGAGGTACGCCGCACGGTGAACGACACGGCGGCGCCCATGCCCACGGGCTGCCTGCATGACGCGGTCTTTGCCCGCGCTGACCAGGAGCCGGATGCCATCGCCCTGATCCACGGCGCCGATGTCCTGCGCTACGGCGATCTGGCGCTGCTGGCCAGGCGGCTGGCCGGCACGCTGCACGCGCGCGGCGTGCGCGCGGGCGACCCCGTCGCCATCTGCATGGAAAAGGGCGTGGGCCAGGTGGTGGCCGCGCTCGGCATCCTGCAAGCGGGCGCCGTCTACGTGCCCGTGGCCGCCGACCAGCCGCGCGCCCGGCGCGACGCAATCTGCCGCCAGGCCCGGGCCAGGCTCGTGCTCACGTGTGCGACGGCAACGGCAACCGCTACCGGCACGGAAGGCACGGACGGCGCCGCCAGCGATGCCGGACGGGCGCCGGAGATGCTGACATGGCAGGCGGTCGTGCGCGGCGTGCCGTACACGCCTGCCGAACCGCGCAGTCCGGCCGATCCGGCCTACATCGTCTTCACCAGCGGGTCCACCGGCACGCCCAAGGGCGTCGTGATCTCCCATGCGGGCGCCGCCAATACCTGCGCGGACCTGAACCGCCGCTACGGCGTCGGCCCGGCGGACCGCGTGCTGGGGCTTTCCGCGCTCCACTTCGACCTGTCCGTGTACGACATCTTCGGCGTGCTCGGCGCGGGTGGCACGCTGGTGCTGGTGGACGAGCGCCACCGGCGCGACCCGGCCGCCTGGTGCGATGCCATCGCGCAGCATCGCATCACGCTGTGGAATTCGGTGCCGGCGCTGTTCGACATGCTGCTGACCTACGCCGAGGGCACCGGCAGCCGCGCACCGGCCGCGCTGCGCCTGGCGATGCTGTCCGGCGACTGGATCGGGCTGGACCTGCCCGGCCGGTTCCAGCGCCTGCGCCCCGGCGCGCTGCTGGTGGCCATGGGCGGCGCCACCGAGGCGTCGATCTGGTCCAACGTCCACGAGGTGGCCGGGCCGCTGCCCGCCCAATGGCGCTCCATCCCGTACGGCCGGCCGCTGGCCAACCAGATGTACCGCGTGGTCGGTGCCGATGGACGCGACTGCCCGGACTGGGTGCCGGGGGAACTGTGGATCGGCGGCGCGGGCGTGGCGCTCGGTTACCTGGACGACCCCGCGCGCACCGCGGAAAAATTCGTCGAGGCCGACGGCACCCGCTGGTACCGGACCGGCGACCTGGGCTGCCATTGGCCCGACGGCACGCTGGAGTTCCTGGGCCGGCGCGACCGGCAGGTCAAGCTGGGCGGCCATCGCGTGGAGCTGGGCGAGATCGACGCGGCGCTGCTGGCGATCCCGGGCGTGCGGCAGGCCGTCACCCTGGCCACCGGCACGCGCGACCACCGTCTTGTCGCGTGCGTGGTGGCCGATGTCGCCACGCTCGGCCAGACCGTGGCGCCCGATCCGGCCATGCCCGACGACATCGCCGCACTGTTCGACACGGCTGCGGCGCCGGCCACGGCACCCGCCCGCCCTGCCGACGACGACGGCGCAGTGGCCGCGTTCCTGCTCGCCCACCTGGCGCGACACGGCATCGACTTCGCGACGCCCGGAGCCGCCGATGCCGCGGGCATCGACGTCGACGCCTGCATTGCGGCATGCGGCGCGCAGCCCGCATTCGGCCCCGTGGTGGCACGCTGGCTGGACTGGCTGTGCGAAGCGGGCCAATTGCAGCGCGATGCCGGCGGCCGATATCTGCCGGCCCCGCACCGGCCCGCGTTGCCGACCCGCGATCCCGGTGCTACGCCAGCCCTGCCGGCCGACCACCATCCATGGCTCGACGCCATCCTGGCGGGCCGGCAGTCGCCCCTGGCGCTGCTCGATCACCCGACGCTGGCCCCCGATGCCATGCAACTGGCGCACGCCGGGGCCGGGCCGGCGCTTGACGCACTCGCCAGTGTCATCGCGCGGCTGGCGCAACGGCTGGGCCGGCCACTGCGCGTGGCGGAGCCCTACGCCCGCAGCGGCCGGTTTGCCGAAGCCCTGCTGGCCCGGCTGACACCCGGGCAGGTAACGTACCGGCTGTCCGATCCGTCGCCCGCCATGGTGGCGCGCCAGCGCGAGCGGCTGGCGGGCGCCGCGCACGCCACGCCCTTGGCGTTCGCCACCCTCACGCAGGCGCCCGAGCATTGGCATCATGCCGATGTGGTGCTGCTGAACAACGTCCTGCACCGCCTGCCCGACGATGCGTGGTCCGGCACGCTGCGGCTGGCGTCGCGGCTTGGCGCGCCGGGCGGCTGGCTACAGGTACTGGAGCTGGAGGCCATGCCAGCCGTCGGGCTGGTGACCGCGGCGTTGTTCCGCGAGGGCGCTGTCCGGCCGGCTTCGGCATGGCGGGAGACCTTTGCCGCGATGTCCATGCCGTGCGCGCACGCCAACAGCTTCGGTGGACTGGCAAGCTTCGCGTTGCCCCTGCCCGGCGTGGCGCACCGTCCCCATGCCGACGGACTGCGCGAGCGGCTGATCGACGTGCTGCCCGCCTACATGGTGCCGCACCGTGTGCTCTGGCTCGATGCGCTGCCGCTGACGGCCAACGGCAAGGTCGATCACGCCGCGCTGGCCGCGCTTGCGGCACCGGAGCCAGCCGCCGCCGACGGACCGGTGGCGGGCGAGCCGCCCAGCGGCGATGCCGAGTGCGTGCTCGCCGCGTTGTGGCAGCAGTCGCTGCGTCTTGCCACCCCGCGCCGCGACAGTCATTTCTTCGAAGCCGGCGGCGACAGCCTGCTGGCCACCCGGCTGATCGGCGAGCTGGCACGGCGCGGCTACCATGCCGAGCTTGGCGACCTGTTCGCCGCGCCGACGCTGGCCGGATTCGCCGCCACCCTGACGCGCGACACACGCCACCCCGGTGACGGGGCAGGTGACACCCCTTCCTGCGCACCCGATGCCGCCGGCCTCCTGCCGCTCACAGACGTCCAGCAGGCTTATCTGGCGGGCCGCCAGCCGGGCTTCGCGCTCGGCGGCGTCGGCGCGCATTTCTTTGTCGAGTTCGAGATCGATGCGCCCGACATCGCGCGGCTGCAGACGGCCTGGAACACGCTGGTCGTCCGGCACGACATGCTGCGCGCCGTGGTGCGCGACGGCCAACTGCACGTGTTGCCGGTGGTGCCCCGTTTCGACATCCCCACGCACCGCCTGTCCAGCTTCGACGATGGCGACGGCCTGGTCCTGCGCTCGCGCCTGTCGCAGCAGGTGCTGGACCCGAGCAGGTGGCCGGTCTTCGACCTCCAGCTCGGCAGGATCGACGGCCACGGCCCCGCTCGCCTGTACCTGCTCCTGGACAACCTGATGCTGGACGGACTCAGCATGCAGATCCTGCTGGCCGAGCTGGAGGACCTGTATGCGGACCCCGGCCTCACGCTGCCCACCATCGACACCCACTACGGCGCCTGCCGCCGCGCCATGCGCGCCGCGCCCGGCGAGGCGGCCGTCCGATACTGGCGAGATCGCATCGCCACGCTGCCCGCGCCGCCTGCGCTGAAGCTCGCGGCCGATCCGGCGCAAATTGGCCGGCCCCGCTTCGTGCGCCGGTCAGGGCGGCTGGCGGCACCGGACTGGCAACGGCTGCGCGCGCGTGCCGCACCGCTGCGCGTGACGCCGTCCGCGCTGCTGCTGACCGCGTTCGGCACGGTGCTGTCGGCCTGGAGCACGCGCGCGGCGCTGACGCTGAACCTGACGCTGTTCGACCGCCCGCCGGTTCACCCGCACGTCGAGCGGGTACTGGGCGATTTCACGTCGCTGCTGCTGCTGGCGTGGACGCCGCACGACACCTTGCGCGACACCGCACAGCACCTGCAGCAACGGCTGTGGCATGACCTCACGCACCGCGACTATCCGGCCATCCGCGTGATGCGCGACATGGCGCGCCGCGACGGCGCCGCCAGCACGGCGATGCCGGTGGTGTTCACGAGCGCGCTGGGGTTCGACAACGGGCGCTTCCTGCATCACGACACGTGGCTACGGCCGGTCTGGGGTCTCTCGCAGACGCCACAGGTCTGGCTCGATCACCAGGTCTACGAATCGGACGGCGACCTCTGCTTCAACTGGGACGCCGTGCAGGCGCTCTTTGCGCCGGACGACCTCGATGCGATGTTCGACCAGTACTGCGCGCTGCTGCGCCGCCTTGCCGACCCGGACGACCATGGCGCAGCCTGGTTGCTGCCGCTGGACGCGCTGGCGCCGCGCGCCGTGCCACTTGCGCCGGACGCGCCGCCGGCGTCCGGGCCGCCGCCTGCCGCCGCAGCGCCCGCCGACGATGCCCAGGCGCCGGTCCTGCTCAGACGGGTGCAGTCGGTCTTCCAGGATGTGGTGGGCCAGCCCGTGGACCCCGACGAGAATTTCTTCGATGCCGGCGCCAGTTCGCTGCAACTGGTGCAGATACACGCGCGGCTGGTACAGGCCGGCCACGCGCTGGCCGTGACCGACCTGTTCGCGTACCCCACGCCGCGCGCACTGGGCATCCATCTGGCCGGGGGCGCGGCCAGCGCCACGCCATCGCCCGATGCGGACGCCCGGCGCCGGCTGCGGCACGCGCAGCGCGCGCGCCGGGCGGGCAGCGACGGAGACACGCCATGACGGGCCGCGCGCATATGGCGCCCGCGCCGCGTCACTGCCTGCCGTTCTGGTGTTTCTACATCCACCAGGGCATGGTCACGGCCCTGATCGCGCGCGGGGTGGGCGCATGGTTCCGCGAGCAGGGCTGGAGCCTGGCCGCGCTGAGCTACCTGTCGCTTGCCATGCTGCCGTGGGTGTTCAAGGCCATGTGGGCCCCGTGGGCGGAGCGCCATGCGTTGGCCGCGCGCGGCAATCGCTACCTGGGCAGCCTGGCGGTGACCCAGCTGGCGATGGCGCTGGTGCTGCTGGCCACGGGCTGGCTGCTGCCGACCGATGCGCCATGGCTGATCGTGGCGGCACTGCTGTGGCTGGCGCTGCTGTCGGCCACGCACGACATCTTTGCCGACGGCATCGTCATCGGCACGACCGACGCCAGGACGCGCCCCGCGGCCAACATGGCACAGGTGGGCGGCAGTTATGTCGGACTGGCTTGCTGTCCGCCGCTGTTCCTGGCCGTGGCGCAGGCCGGCGGCTGGGCATGGGCGATGTCGGCGCTGGCCGTGGTGTCGCTGCTGCTGCTCTGGTTGCCGTGGCGCTTCAGCCGGCCACTGCCCGCCACGCCCGCGCGCGACGCCGCGCGGCCGGCCGTCGCCGGCCCCTCGGGAACGCTCTGGCCGGGGCTGTGCCTGGCTGCCGTGGCCTACCCCGCCATGCGCGGAATGATGGCGCTGGAGGCGCCGCTGCTGATGGACGCGGGCCTGTCGCTGGCCGAAGCCGGTGCGGCGCTGGCCGTGTACGGCACCGGCGGCAGCGCGCTCGGCGTGGTGGCGGGCGGCTGGATCGCGCGGCACGTGCGGCCGGTGCCGGCGCTGCTGGCCATCCTGTCCAGCCATGCCGTGCTACTGGCGCTGGCCTGCCTGCTGCAGCCCGTGCTGGACGCTGGCGGCTGGCAGCGCCTGATCGGCGCCACGAGCCTTGCGGCCGCTGCCGCGTTCGTGCAGGTCTACCGGATGCTGATGGATTACGTGCGCCCCGCGCGTCCGGCCGCCGACTACGCGCTGTTCCAGTCCATCGACGCGGCCGTGGCCATCGGCGTGTCGCTGGGCACGCTGCAACTGGCCGGCGTCACCGGCTACCGCACCACGCTGGCCCTGCTGGCGGCACTGGCCACGGCCAGCCTGCTGATGGTGCTGCGGCTCGGCGCGCGCCTGCAGGCGCCTGCCCTGGCCCTGGCCGCTGGGCCGATCCCCGCGCGCCCGTCCCGCGCCGCACCCGCCGATCTGGAGACCCGATCATGAGCCTTGCTCACCCCGCCCCACCCGCCCCCGACGACGCCATCGCCATCATCGGCCTGTCCTGCCGGTTCCCGGCCGCCCCCGACGCCGACGCGTTCTGGCGCAACCTGTGCGACGGCATCGACTGCAGCCGCAGGTTCGACCGCGCAACGCTGCGCGCCGCCGGCGTGCCGGACGCCGTGGCGGGCGATCCGCTGTACGTGCCCGTGGCGGCGCCGATTGACGATGCGGACCAGTTCGACGCCGCGCTGTTCGGCTATGCACGGGCCGATGCCGAGGCGCTGGACCCGCAGCAGCGCCTGTTCCTGCAGGCCGGCTGGCATGCGCTGGAGCACGCGGGGCATGCGCCGCGCCACGCCGTGCCGCGCACCGGCGTGTTCGCGGCCTGCCGCCTCAGCACGTATCCGGGACTCGATGCGTTCCGAACGCTCGGTCCCTCGCAAGTGCGCGGCATGCAGGCGCTGCTGGGCAACGACAAGGACTACCTTGCCACGCGGGCCGCCTACAAGCTGGGGCTGACCGGGCCGGCGCTGACGATCCAGACCGCCTGCTCCAGTTCACTGGTGGCGGTACACGTGGCCTGCGAGAGCCTGCGGGTCGGCGAATGCGACATGGCGCTGGCCGGCGGCGTGGCGGTGTCATTCCCCCAACAGCAGGGCTACCTCTACCAGCCGGGCATGATCTTCTCGCCGGACGGCCGCTGCCGCCCGTTCGACACCCGCGCGCAAGGCACCTTCGCCGGCCACGGCGTGGGCGTGGTGGTGCTGCGGCGGCTGGCCGACGCGATGGCCGATGGCGACCGGGTACTGGCCATCGTCCGGGGCAGCGCGGTCAACAACGACGGCCACCGGAAGGCGGGATTCACGGCGCCGTCGGTGGCCGGGCAACAAGACGTCGTGCGCGACGCCATGGCGATGGCCGCCATCGGCCCCGACGATCTGGACCTGATCGAGGCCCACGGCACCGGCACCCCGCTCGGCGACCCTATCGAGATCGAAGGGCTGCGCGCGGCGCTGGCCGGCCGCAGCCCCGGCGCACCGCGCTGCCTGGTAGGCGCCGTCAAGGGCAACATCGGGCACCTGGATACCGCCGCCGGCATTGCCGGCCTGATCAAGACCGTGCTCGCCGTGCATCACGGCACCATCCCCCCGACGCTGCACTGCGAGCAGCCGATCCCGGCACTGGACGCGGACGATTCGCCGCTGGCCGCAGCCACCGCCGCCATGCCGTGGCCCCGCGCGGTACGCACCGCCGGCGTGTCGGCGTTCGGCCTGGGGGGGACCAACTGCCATGTCATCGTGCAATCGGCCCCGGATTCAGATTCAAATTCGGCCCCGGCCAGCGCCGGAGCGGTGGATGACGCCGCCGCCCCTGTGCTGCTGCTCAGCGCGGCCAGCGCGGCGGCGTTGCGCGGGCTGGCTGGCGCCTACGCGCAGGCGTGGCGATCGGGTGCGCCCGCCAGCGGGCTGGCGGCCACGGCCCTGCACGGCCGCGCGCTCGACCTTGACCACCGGCTGGCGCTGGCGATGGACGCCGAGGCGCTGCCCGCCCTGGAGGTCTTTGCCAGCGGCGGCACCGACGTGGCAGTACACACGGGCCACGGCCGCGGGCGCCAGCTCTGGCTGTTCGGCGGCCAGGGCACCCAGTGGCCGGGCATGAGCGTAGCGATGGCGCGGCACAGCGCGGCATTCGCGCAGATGCTTGACCGCTGCTGCGCCGCCTGCGATGCCCAGCTTGCGCTGCCGCTGCGCGCGGTGATGGACGGCGAGCATCCCGAGGCGCTGCGCGACATGGCCTACGTCCAGCCTGCGATCGTCGCCTTCGAGCTGGCCATGGCGGCGCATTGGCAGTCGCTGGGGCTGCGGCCCGATGCCGTGCTCGGGCACTCTGTCGGCGAGTATGCGGCGGCCATCGTGGCCGGCCACTACGAGCCTGAGGACCTGCTGCCGCTGGTGGTGACGCGCGGCCGCCTGATGCAGCATCACGCGCGGGATGGCGCGATGCTGGCCGCCTTTGCCGCCGACGCCGACGTGTTGCCGCTGGCCGATGCCTGCGGCGTCGAGGTGGCGGCCTGGAACGGCCCGCGTCATGTGGTCCTGAGCGGCCACGCCGACGACATCGACCGCGTGGCGCTGGTGCTGCGGCGGGCCGCTGTTGCCCATGCGCGCCTGGCCGTGCCGGGCGCGGCCCATTCCCGGCGGCTCGATCCGATGCTCGACCGCTTTGCCCAGGCCGCGGCGGGCGTCCACGCGGGACCGGGCAACGGCATCGTCCTGTGGTCCACGCTGCTGGCGCTTCCCATCGATGCCGCCATGCTGAACCAGTCCGACTACTGGCGCCGCCATGTGCGCGAGCCGGTGCACTACCGCCAGGCACTGGCCGGGGCGCTGGACGACGATGTGGCCATCTGCCTGGAACTGAGTCCCGATGCGCCGCTGACCGGCATGAGCCAGGCGGCCATGACGGCCGATGGCGGCGCGTCGCGTGGCGCCGGCCCGCGCAACGCGCGACACTGGATTGCCAGTGCGCGGCGGAACCAGCCCGGCACGGCTACGCTGCGCGAGGCGCTGTGCCGGCTCTACGCGGCTGGCGCGGCGTTGCCCTGGCAGCGCTGCCTGCCGTGTGACGCGCCCCGGGTGGCCGCCCCGCTCTACCCGTTCGATACCGCACGCTACTGGCCGGAGGGCGCTGCCTCGGCCATGAGCACCGGGCCGGCCGCCGCCGCGCCTTCCGCCGCCGGTGATGCCGGTAACGCCGCTACCCAAGCCGCAACCCACGCCGCCACCGACGCCGCGCTGGCCGCCGGGTTGCGCGCGGCGGTGTCGGGCGCCGCGGCACTGGACCTCGACCGGCTGTCCCGGCTGAACCGGTGCGCGACGGCGCTGCATGGCATCTACGTCGACACGATGGTGCGGCAGTGCGTCGGCGACGCCATTGATGCGGGCGTCACCATGCTTGAGGTACTGCAACGCGGCGGACTGCTGCCCCGCCACCGGCAACTGCTGGCGCGCCTGCTGCGCGGCTGCGTGGAAGACGGCGTCTACCAGTGCGATGCCGAGGGCCGCTACCGCACGGCCGCTGGCGCGCGCCATGGCGAATTGCCGGCGCTGCTGGCGACGCTGCGCGGCTGTTGCGAAGGTCTGGACGTCATCGCCGACACCATCGCCCGGGGCGGCAGCCAGCTCTGCGCGATGATGCGGGGCGATGTCGACCCGGTGGCGGTCATCTTCCCCGAGGGCGCGGAGGAAGGCGTGGAAGTCCTGTACCGGGATTTCAGCTTTGGCCGCTATTTCAACGAGATCGCCGCCGCCACGCTCGATGGCCTGGCGCGGGCCCGGCCACCGGGCCAGCCGCTGCGCGTGCTGGAGGTGGGGGCCGGCACCGGCGGCACCACGACCCTGCTGCTCCAGGCGCTGGCCGGCCACACCGGCGTGCGCTACACCTTCACCGATATCTCGGCCGTCTTTACGCGGCGCGCCCAGGCGCGGTTCGCGCAGCATGATTTCGTCGACTACCGGGAGTTCGACCTCCAGCGGGATGCCGCCGCCCAGGGATTCGCGGCTGGCCAGTTCGACGTGATCGTCGCCGCGAACGTCATCCACGCCACGCAGCACGTGGGCCAAACGCTGGCGATGCTGCACGGCCTGCTGGCGCCGGGCGGCCACCTGCTGATGCGCGAGATCACGCAGCCGATGCGGCTGTTCGACTTCGTGTTCGGCCCTCTCGTGGCGCCGCTGCACGACGAGGCGGCGCGTGGCGGCGAACTGTTCCTGGACACGGCGCGCTGGGCGGCGCACTGCCAGGACGCCGGCTTTGCGCAGACACGCTGGCTGCCGTCGGACGACATGCCCAATGCGACGATGAGCGAGCACGTCCTGCTGGCGCGATCCGGCGCGGTCGCTGCCGCCACGGCGGCCATGCCGGCCCCCGACACGGTGTTCGCGCGCACATGGCATGCGATCGTTCCGGCAGCCCCGGCACCCGAAGGCGGGGCCGACGCGCGCGGGTCCACCGGCTGGCCGGCGGACTGGCGGGTGCTGCATATTGCGCCAGCCGACGTGCCGGCCAGCGAATTGCCCGCGCTGGCCGCGCCGCTGCTGGCCGCGCTGGCCGATCCGGCGCAAGGGCCGCTGGCCGTCGTCACGCACAACGCCTGGACCATCGACGATGTCGGCGGCCCTGTGCCGCCGTGGCCCGCGCATCAGGCCATCTGGGCACTGCTGCGCGTCGCGGCAGCGGAGCAGCCGGCCCGCATGCTGGCGGCGATCGACCTGCATGGCGACACCCCATCCGCGCAGCCCGATGCCGATGACGTGGCCGTTGCCGCCATCGCGGCCGGCGAACGCTGGATTGCCGTGCGCGGTGCCGCCGCGTATCGCCCGGCGCTGGCACCGGCCACGAAATTTGCCGCGCCGCCGGCCCCGGGCTGGCTGCACGCCACGGGCTGGCACGTCGTCACCGGCGGATTCGGCGGGCTGGGCCGCGTCGCCTGCGCATGGCTGGCCGCGCATGGCGCCCGCCGCATTGCCGTCCTGGCGCCACGCGAACCCGACGATGGCGCCACATGGCGCGCATTGATGGCCACCGACCATCGCTGCCACGTGCGCTGGGTGCCGTGCGACATGGCCGACGCGGCGCAGGTGGCGCGCCAGATCGCCTTGCTGGCGGCGGACGGCGGCGTGGCCGGCGCGATCCATGCGGCCGGCAAGCTCGACGACACCCCGCTGGCCAACCTGACGGCCGAACGCCTTGCCGATGTCGTCGACGTCAAGGCGGGCGGTGCCGAAGCGCTGCTGGCCGCACTGGCCGATGCCGGGGCGCGCTACGTGCTGCTGTACTCGTCGGCCGCGGCCACGCTGGGTTCGCCCGGCCAGGGCGCGCACGCGCTGGCCAGCGGCTATCTGGACGGGCTGGCCCTGCGCGCCAGGGCGGGCGGCATGGTGGTCGTGTCGATCGCCTGGGGCGCGTGGGCCGGCGCGGGACGCGCGGCGGACCCTGCCATGCTGGCGCGACTGAAAGCAGCAGGCATGGGCAGCCTGTCCACTGCCGAGGGGCTCTGGCATCTCGACCAGGCGGTCACGCGCGGCGCGCCGCTGCACCTTGCCATGCGGCTGGCGGGCGGCGTTGCACAGGCAGTTGCCGATGACGGCGGCAGGCCGACGGCGGCGTCCGCCCCGGCCGACGCACCATTACGGCTTGGCGGCGTGCCGGCGGACGACCAGGCGGCCATCGAGGACTGGCTGCGGCACCGCATCGCCATGCAGCTGCGCATGGACGATCCCGCCCGCATGGACGCCAGGCAGGACCTGCTTCAGCTCGGGCTGGATTCGCTGCAGTTTCTTGAACTGAACAGTGCCGTCCAGCGTGCCACCGGGGCGCGCCTCGACGCCGCGCAGGCTTACCGCGACATGACGCTGCGCGGACTGGCCGGCCTGCTCGCGCAGGCGCTGGCGCCCGGCCGGGCGGACGGCGCGCAGCCCCCGGCGGCGCACACGGCAGCGGACACCGCGCCGGCCCAGATCGTCAGCGACCTTGCCGGCCGGCACGACCCGTTCCCCCTCACGCCGATCCAGCATGCCTACTGGCTGGGCCGCACGCACCTGATCGCGCACGGCGGCGTGGCCTGTCACGTGCTGTTCGAATGGGATCTGGCCACCACCGACGCGGACGCGGGCGGCTTCGACCTGACGCGTTTCGAAGACGCCTGGAACGCGCTGGTCGCGCAGCACGACATGCTGCGCATGGTGATCGGCGACGACGGCATGCAACGCGTGCTGCCCGACGTGCCGCGCTACCGCATCGCGGTGGCGTCGCTGCGGGGCCTGCCTCCCGACGATGTGGCGCGACGCCTGCTGGAAACGCGCGCGCGGCTGGCCGCCGCCGTCCCGCCCGCGCACAGGTGGCCGCTGTTCGAAGTCTGCGCGTCGCGCCTGAATGGGGGACGGCTGCGCCTGCACATGAACCTCGACCTGCTGCAGTTCGACGTGCAGAGCCTGAAGGTCATGATGGACGATCTGGCCGCCGCCTACGCCGGCGCGGCGCGGCCCGCGCCCGCCATCACGTTCCGCGACTACGTGATGGCCGAACAGGCCCAGCGCGGCACCGCCGAATGGCGCACCGCATGGCGGTACTGGCGCGGCGTCGTCCAGCACCTGCCGCCGGCGCCGCCCTTGCCGCTTGCCGCCACCGCACCGGCTGCGGCGCCCCATGTGACCACGCGCCAGATGACGCTCGACGCCACACGCTGGGCCCGGCTGCGCACGCTCTGGCGTACGTGGGGCATCACGCCTTCTGCCGGCATCCTGGCCGTGTTCGCCCAGGTGCTGGCCCGCGCGTGCCGCCAGCCGGCATTCACGCTGAACCTGACGTTCTTCAACCGGCAGCCGTTGCATCCGGACGTCAACCGCCTGATCGGGGATTTCACCTCCGTCATGCTGGTCGACTTCGACATCGAGGCCGACACGCCGCTGCGCGAGGTGCTGCACGCAGTCCAGGCAACGCTCTGGGACCGCCTGGCGCACGCGCGCGTCAACGGCGTCGAGGTGCTGCGCCTCTATACGCGCGAGCATGGCGCCGACGACGGCGCGCACCGCGGCCCCGCCATGCCGGTGGTGTTCACGAGCATGCTGGGCATGACGCTGGACGGCCAGCCGATCGAACGGGCGCTGACACGGCTGCTTGGCGAGCCCGTTCATGTGTTCACGCAAACCCCGCAGGTATGGATCGACCATCAGGTCATGGAAGTGAACGGGGAACTGGTCTGCCACTGGTACTGCATGGACGATGTGCTGGCGCCCGGCGTGGCGGCCGAGCTGTTCGGCGCGTTCCGCGATACGCTGGAAGCCATCGCCGACAGGCCGGCCCGCATGCGCGCCGCGCCCGACCTGCCGGCGCCACGGCTGGACCCGCATCCGGCCGTGGCGGCGCCGCCGCACTGGCCCGCCGACGTCGATGCCGGGACGCTGGAAGCCTGGCTGCGGCGGCATCCCGCCGTTCGCCACGCGGCCTTGCGGCCGGCGCCCGACGGCCAGGGCATGGAAGCATGGATCGTCACCCACGAGCCGGCATGCGGCGTTGCAGCCAGCGCCGCGCCGACGCTGCTGGCCTCGGCCGGCCTGCCGCAACTGGACGACACCACGCAGGCCGCTTTCGACAATGCCTGGCAGTGGCTGGAGCAGCGCGCGCGCGATGGCATCGTCGCCACGCTGCGGCGGCACGGCCTGTTTGCGCGAACCGGCGACGGCCACAGCGCCACGGAGGTGGCGCATGCGCTGGCGGCCACGCCGCGCACCAGCCAACTGCTGTGCCAATGGCTGGCGCGGCTGCATGCGGATGGCTGCCTGGACCGGGATGGCGCGCAATACCGCGCGACGGACCTGCCGGCGCCGGGGGCCGACCCGCTGCCCGGCGCCCCGGCACCGTGGCTTGGCACGCTCGCCCGCTACGTCGAGGACTGCGTGGCGCAGCACGACGCGCTGATCCAGGGCCGCCAGTCGGCGCTGGCGCTGATGTTCGGCCATGACGACGGCCTGGACGTGGCGCGCGCGTTCTATCGCGACAATCCCGTGGCGGCCGCGCTCAACGCCTCGGCCGGTGCCGTCATCGCGCAGTTGGCCCAGGCGTCGCACACGGGCCTGCGCGTGCTGGAGGCGGGTGCCGGCACCGGCGCCACCACCGAGGCCGTGCTGACCGCGCTGCAAGGGCTGCCCCGGGGCCTTGCGCTCTACCGGTTCACGGACGTCTCGCCGTGGTTCCTCGATGCGGCGCGAGACCGCTTCGGCCATGGCGCGCCCATGGAGTACGGCCTGTTCGACCTGAACCGGCCGGTCGACTTCGACGCGCACCCGGCCGACGGATACGACGTGATCGTCGTCGCGCAAGCCCTGCACGATGCCTGCGACATCCCGCGCAGCCTGGCGCGCCTGCGCCGGTTGCTGCGGGCGGGCGGCCACCTGGTGTTGATCGAAGCCACCGCGCGCCACAGCTACCTGCAACTGGCCAGCGTCGGCTTCATGGAAGCGCTGGCCGGCTTCGACGACGCGCGGGCCGACGATGGCCAGCCGATGCTGGCGCTGCCCACATGGCGCAGCGTGCTTGACGCCGCCGGCTTCAGCACGGTGCTGACATGGCCGCCCGGCGACGACTGGCGCCAGCACCTGATCGTCGCCCAGGCCGGCGAAACGGGCCGGCTCGACGCCGCCGCGCTGGACCGGTACCTGAAGGCCCGCTGGCCCGATGCCCCCCCGCTGTGCTGGCGCCAGTGCGAACGCCTGCCGCAAGTGACAGGCGCCGAGGCCACGGTCACGGCCCCGGACGCCGGGGGGCTGGCGCAGCCCGCGTGCGATCCGCAGCGGCGCGCGGCGATTGGCGCGGTATGGCAGAACCTGCTGGGCCGGCCGGTCGAAGCGGATACCGACTTCTTCCGGGCCGGCGGCGACAGCCTGATCGCCACGCGGATGATCGCGCAACTGCACCAGCTCGGCATGGGCGAGGCCAGCTTGCAGGCGATCTTCGCGCATCCGCAGCTGGCCGCCTTCTGCGCGGCGCTTGAGGCCGCGGTCATCGACGGAGACCGGCCCTGCCAGGACCCCGCATGCGCGGGTACCGTCCCGCTGGCGCGGGGCACCCGCCCGGCCGAGGTGTTTGCGATCCATGCGTCCGACGGCGGTGTCGCGGCGTACCTGCCGCTGGCACGCGCGATGGACTGCGCCGTCCATGGCCTGCCGGCCGACGGCGCGCTGGCCGTCGCCACACTCGGCGCTCTGGCCCGGCGGCACGCCGACACGCTGCGCCGGGTGCGGCCACACGGCCCCTACTGCTTGCTCGGCTGGTCCTACGGGTGTTTCCTGGCTGCCGAGGCGGCGCGTTGCCTGTTCGAGTCGGGCGAGCCGGTGCGACTGGTCCTGCTGGACCCGGTCTGCCGCGCCGATTTCGCGTGCGCCGACCGTGGCGCATTGATCCGCCTGCTGTGCGAAGGCGGCCCGGCAACGCTGGCGCCGCCCGAAGGATTCGACGGCTGGGACCCATCGGCCCAGACCGGCTGGTTCCTGGCACGGCAGCCGACGACGGGCGGCATGGACGCCACGCAACTGGAGCAGGTGGCCCACCTGCTCGACCTGCTGGCGCGCGCGCCGCTGCCCGCGCCGCTGCCCATTCCCTGCCTGCGCATCGACGCGGCGCAGCGGCCGCCACACTGGCGGCCCGCGGACGATGACTGGGGGGCGTGGAGCGCCGGGGCACATCCGCAGGTGGAACAGGCCACGCTGGATGCCGGGCACTGGGCATTGCTGGCGGGCGATGCGGCCGGCGCCGTGGCGGACCGCTGGTGGGCGTGGCACGCCGCATCCCACGGCGACGCGGGAGGTCGGCCATGACGCAGGCGATACGGGTTCTCGTGGCCGGCGCGCGCTTCGGCGAGGTGTACCTGAACGCCTTCCTGGAAGGAATCGTCGCGGCGCGCCCGCTGGTGCTGGCGGGACTGCTCGCGCATGGCAGCCAGCGGGCGCGGCACCTGGCACACGCCCACGGCGTGCCGCTGTACACGGACGTGGCCCAGTTGCCGCGCGACCTGGATCTGGCGTGCGTGGTCGTGCGCGGCGGCGCCATGGGGGGCGACGGCACCGTGCTGGCCCAGACGCTGCTCGAACGCGGTCTCCATGTCATCCAGGAGCATCCGCTCCATCCGGGCGAAGTGCAGCGCCTGCAGGACGCCGCCGCGCGGGCGGGACGGCTCTACTGGGTCAACACGCTTTACCCGCACACGGCGGCCGGGCGCGCGTGGATCAACCTGGCCCGCCGCGTGCGCCATGCCGTGGGCGGCGTGCCGCCCTGCGTGGCCCAGGCCACGATGAGCCGGCAGTTGCTCTACTCGGGGCTGGACTTGCTGACACAGGCGGCGGATGTCATGCCGGATGCGGTTGCCGTGACGCTGGCCGCCGATGGCGGCGAGCGCACGGACGCCGCGTTTCGGGCCCTGTGGCTGCGGACGCCAGACACCGACGTGCTGCTGCAGTTGCAGCACTATCTGGACCCGGCCGATCCCGACATGCACAGCGTGGCGATGCACAGGCTGTGCCTGGGCTGGCCATCGGGCTACCTGTCGCTGGAATCGACGCACGGCCCCGTCTCCTGGACGCCAGCGCTGGCACTGGCGGGCCATCGCCAGGCACAGGGCGGCTGGTTTGGCCATGGCGATGCCGATCCGGGGCTGTCGTTGCCGGTGTCGGCCACGCTGCACCGGCCGCCCCCCACATGGCTGTCCGCCATGGCCCACGAGGCGCCGCAGGGCGTGGCACGGCTGCTGCGCCTGGCTGCCGCGGCCATTGATGGCGCCGAGGTGCCCGACAGCCTGCACCCGGCGCGCCAGCTGGCGTTGGCGCGGCTCTGGCAACAGGTCCAGCGGGCGGCCGGCCCGGTACGGGAGGTGTCGCTGCCCGCGCCGCCGCGCGTCGACCCCTGCGTCCTGCGGACGCCCGCCGAGCGGGATGCGCCATGAGCGCGATGCTGACGCCGTGGTTGCGCCCCAGCGGCGCGGCGCCATCGCCGTGGCTGGTGATGTGCCCGTTTGCCGGCGCCAGCGCCGGCGCGTTTCGCCCATGGCAGTCGCTCGACGACGCCGGCATCGCGATCTCGCTGGCGGTCTATCCGGGCCACGACCATCGCATGCGCGAGCCGCCGGCCACCTCCGTCGAGGCGCTGGCCGACGCGCTGGCGCGCGAGATCGTCCGCGCAAGCGACAGGTGCAGCGCGCCGCTGCTGCTGGCCGGCCACAGCATGGGCGCGCAGGTGGCGTTCGAAACCTGCCGGCGGCTGGAGGCGGACGGCGTGCCGCCCGCCGGTCTGGTGCTGTCGGGCTGCCACGCCCCGCATCTGCACGGCCGGCGCCGGCTGGCCCATCTGGGCGACGCCGCGTTCGTCGATGCCCTGATCGACATCGGCGGCTGCAACGCGGCCCTGCGTCATGACACGGCGCTGCTGGGCGCCTTCCTGCCGATGCTGCGCGCCGACTTTGCCGCCACCGAGCGGTATCACGTGGCGCGGGAACGCGCCCCCTGCCATACCGTCCGCACGGCCACGCTGCTGATCCACGGCACCGACGATCCCGAAGCCAGCCGTGCCGAGGTAGAGGCGTGGCACCACTGGCTGGCCGTGGCGCCCGCGCACGCCGCACTGGCGGGCGGCCATTTCTACATCCCGCAACGCCCCCGTGCGCTGCTGGCGCTGCTGCGCCAGACGTTTGCCGCAACGGCGTTCTGCCCTTGAACGAGCCATGACAAAACCTTCGGATGTTCCCTTCGCCCCGCCGGGCGATTCGCACCTTGCCGGACGCATGGACGTGCTGCCGGACGCCTGGGCCACTCGCCATGGCGCACGCACGGCACTGGTGGCCGGCGCCACGCGCCTGACCTACATCGACCTGCAACAGCGCGTACAGGCGCTTGCCGCCGGGTTCCATCGCCTGGGATGGCGGCGCGGCGACCACGTGATCGTGCAGCTACCCAACACGGCCGGGTTCGTGACCGGCCTGCTGGCGCTGATCCGTATTGGCGCATTGCCGGTGATGACGCTCCCCGGGCAGCGCAGCGGCGACCTCGATGCGGTCTTCCGCGCCGCCTGCCCGGTGGGATGGCTGGCACACGGGCCGGCAGGCGTCATCCAGGCACAGGCCATCGCGGCCCGCCACCCTGGGCCATGCCGCATCGTGGCCGACGGGATCGGGCCGGCCACCGACGCGGGCGAGGTGCCGACGCTCGATGCGCTGGCGCTGCCACCGGCCGATGCCGACACGCTGCCCCCGCCAGCGGCACAGCCCGGCGATATCGCGTTGCTGCTGCTGTCTGGCGGCACCACGGGCGCGCCGAAGCTGATTCCGCGCACGCATGGCGATTACGTCTACAACTTCGACGCCTCGGCGCGGCTGTGCGGATTCGACGAAAGCACGGTGTACCTGGCCGTGCTGCCGGCCGCCCACAACTTCGTGCTCGGCTGTCCCGGCGTGCTCGGCACGTTCGCCGTGGGCGGCACCGTGGTCATGACCCAGCAGGCCGGCTGCGATGAAGCCATGCCGCTGATCGCCCGCGAGCGGGTCACGGACCTGGCACTGGTGCCGCCGCTGGCGCGGCTCTGGGCCGAGGCGCGGGACTGGGAGGACAGCGACCTGTCGTCGCTGCGGCGGCTGCAGGTGGGCGGCGCCCGGCTCGATCCCGCGCTGGCGCGCACGCTGCCGGACCGGCTGGGCTGTCCGCTGCAGCAGGTGTACGGGATGGCCGAGGGCCTGCTGTGCTACACGCGTCCCGACGACGCCGACGAGATCGTGTTCGCCTGCCAGGGCCGGCCGCTATCGTCCGATGACGAACTGCGCGTCGTCGATGCCGAGGGTCAGCCCGTGCCCGACGGTGCGCCGGGCGAACTGCTGGTGCGCGGCCCCTATACGATCCGCGCGTACTACCGCGCCTCGGCCGACAGCGCGCGGGCCTTCACGCCGGACGGCTTCTTCCGCACCGGCGACCTGGTCCGCAGGCGCGCCGACGGCAACGTGGTCGTGACGGGCCGCGTCAAGGAGCAGATCCAGCGCGCTGGCAAGAAGGTTTCGGCGGCCGTGGTGGAAGCCGCGCTATGCGCCTGCCCCGGCGTGCGCGATGCGGCCGTGGCGGCCGTGCCGGACGCGGTGCTGGGCGAGCGCATCACGGCCTGGCTCCAGGGCGAACCGGGCGCCCCCGGCAGCGCCTGCCCGGACGCCAAGGCGCTACGCGCCACGCTGCTGGCGGCGGGTCTGCCAGCGCATCAACTGCCCGACCAGGTGCTCTGGACCGACCATTGGCCGCTCACGGCAGCGGGCAAGATCGACAAGCGGCGGCTGGTGCAGTCGGTGCTGGACGCCGACTGCACCGATGGCGACGGTGGCGACGGTGGCGACGGTGGCGAAGATGGCGAAGATGGCGACGATGGCGAACCGCTGCGCTATCACACCTGCGAGTTGCCCCTGCACGCCGCCCCCCTGCACCTGGCCGCACGCATGGCGCGCGACGCCCCGGACGACACGCTGGCCATCTACGAGCGCAACGGCGAATGGAGCATCGGGATGGGCGCGGCGATGACGGTGACGGTTGCCGGCGATGGCGCCGTGACGGGCCACGATGGACGCCCCGTACCGGGCCCGGACACCTGCGCGGGCATCGCCGCCGCGCTGGGGGCCCTGCCGCTGGCGGACTGGCGGGCGTATGGCCGGGTGGATTTCGCGCTCGCTCGCGTGCTGCAAGGCATGCCGCAGGCCGCCCGCCGGCCGCTGGCGTGGCTGTTCGTGCCCGCGCGCGAAATCCGCCTGCTGCAGGGACGTGCGCAGCTGCGCTGCCTCGATCCGGCCGACCTGCCACGGCTGCAGGCGTGGCTGCGGGACCTTGACCGAATCGCGGCTGCCGGCCCGATGGCGGAGGGCGCCCCGTTGCTGGTGCCCGCCGACGCCGCCGACGGCAACACCTACCGTGCCGCCGTGGCCAGCGTACTGGCGGAAATCCGCGCCGGGCGGTATGAGAAGGTCATCCTGTCACGCCGGGTGCCCGTGCCGGCCGCCACCGACTTTCCGCTCAGCTACCTGGCGGGCCGGCTGGCCAACACGCCCGCGCGGTCCTTCCTGTGGCGCGACCCGGCGTGCGAGGCCTATGGATTCAGTCCGGAAACGGTGGTGGAGGTCGATCCCGACGGCCGCGTCAGCACGCAGCCGCTGGCCGGCACGCGCGCGCTGACCGGCGAGCCGGTGACCGATGCGCGGCTGCGCCAGGCGTTGCTGACCGATCCGAAGGAGATTGCCGAGCACGCGGTGTCGGTGGCGCTGGCACTGGACGAACTGCGCACGGCTTGCGACGAGACCGCGCTGCGCATCGACGAATTCATGGTCGTGCGCGCGCGCGGCAGCGTGCAGCATCTGGCGTCGCGGCTGCACGGACAGCTTGCCGCCGGCAAGTCGCCGTGGGCCGCGTTCGCGGCGCTGTTTCCGGCGGTCACGGCTTCGGGGATTCCCAAGCGCGCCGCCGTGGCCAGCATCATGCGCCATGAACCGGCGCCGCGTGGGCTGTACAGCGGCTGCGTGCTGACCGCCGACGCCGATGGCCGGCTGGACGCCGCACTGGTGCTGCGCTCGGTGTTCCGGCAGGACGACGCCTGCTGGATGCAGGCCGGCGCCGGCATCGTGCGCGATTCCACGCCGAACCGGGAATGGGAGGAAACCTGCGAGAAGCTTGCCTGCGTGGCCCGTTACCTGCGGTCGGCCGCGCCGTAAGCCATCGCGCCATGCGGGGGCAACGGCGCGCGCTGCCAGACCGCAGTGACCACGCCGTCCGCCTGACCGGCCCAGCCGACGGCGGTGCAAGCACCGGCCGGCCACGCCGGGTGCCAGTCGCGCGCCAGGCGCAGCGTCAGCGTGCCGGGGGCGGCCGAGGCCAGGCACGCGCCATCGAAGTCGACAAACTGGCGCACGGTGGGGTACAGCGCCTTGTAGAGCGATTCCTTGGCCGAGAACAGCAGCGTGACCGCCTGCGCGGCGTCCAGGCCGGTGGCCGCGCGCAGCGTCGCCACGTCGGCGGATGACGCCACCATCGGCCCCACCTCGGCGGCGGTGGCATCGGTCAGCCAGCGTTCGATGTCGACGCCAAGCATGGCGACGTCGCGCGTGCGGGCCGCCAGCGCCAGCGCCACCCCTTCCGCATGGCTGATGCTCAGGTGCCAGCCGGGCGGCACGACGGGCAGACCGTCGTCGCCCCGCCCCACCGGCTGATCGGCGGCGCCGGCCTGCCGCAAGGCGCGGCGCGCGCAGTGGCGGCCGGCCAGGTACTGGCTGCGCCGGCGGGCCGACGCGGCTGCCAGCGCGGCCGGCAGCGGCCCGGCCGATTCCATGGCAACGCCCGGCAGGTCGTCGCCGGTCCAGCGCATGCCATCGAGCGCCACCGTCGGCGGCAGGCCCAGCGCGGCGGCCAGTCGCGGCCAGGACGCATCGTCGTTCATTGAAATTTCATGGGAAGCGGCGGGCGGCTCAGGCCCGGACCCCGCGATTCTGGCACGGTTGCCCGCCGCCCGGCAGCCCTTGCCACGCCGGGCGCGCCGCCCCGCCAGCCCGCCCGGCCATCGCCCCGGCTACCCCCCGGACTACGCCGATCGAACTATGCCGATCCACCTAGGCGGGGCAGCCGCCGCCCGTCGGCCGGCGAATGGTCAGTACGCCACAGCGCGCCTACCCTTGGTCCCATCGTTTTCCCTACGACATCGAAGGCGGTCATGACTACTTCCCAGCTGTCCCGCTCCGCGCCCGCGCCGGTGCCTGCCGGCGCGTGGACCACGCTCTGGTCCAGCACATTCGCGTTCACCATCTGCTTTGCGGTCTGGATGATGTTCGCCGTGCTCGGCATCCCGCTCAAGAACGAACTGGGCCTGAACGACACCGAGTTCGGCCTGCTGGCCGCCACGCCGGTGCTGAGCGGGTCCCTGATCCGCGTGCCGCTGGGCATCTGGACCGACCGCTACGGCGGCCGCGTGGTGTTCTTCGTGCTGATGCTGCTCACGGTCATCCCGATCTGGCTGATTTCCTATGTCCACACGTTCTGGCAACTGCTGGTGCTGGGCCTGTTCGTGGGGCTGGCCGGCGGATCGTTCTCGGTGGGCACGCCGTACGTGGCGCGCTGGTTCCCGCGCAGCCGCCAGGGACTGGCGATGGGCATCTTCGGCGCCGGCAACTCGGGCGCGGCGCTGACCAAGTTCGTGGCGCCGGTGCTGATCCTGGCCGCCGGCACCTGGGAGATCGTGCCCAAGGTGTACTCGGTGGCGATGCTGGTCACGGCCGTCCTGTTCTGGCTGTTCTCGCGCAGCGACCCGTCGCACCGCGTCACGTCGGCCACCAGCTTCCGCGCCCAGCTGGCCGTGATGCGCGACCCGCGCGTCTGGCGCTACTCGCAGTACTACTCGGTGGTGTTCGGCGGCTACGTGGCGCTGGCGCTGTGGATGACCAAGTACTACATCGGCGAGTACGGCTTCGACATCAAGACGGCGGCGTTCCTGGCGGCGTGCTTCTCGCTGCCGGGCGGCGTGCTGCGGGCCATCGGCGGCTGGATCTCGGACCGCTACGGCGCCCATCGCACCACGTGGTGGGTGATGTGGATCAGCTGGGTGGCGTTCTTCCTGCTGAGCTACCCCAAGACCGACTTCGTGATCCACACCGTGACCGGGCCGCAGAGCTTTCACATCGCGCTGACGCCGACGCTGTTCACCGTGCTGATGTTCGTGGTGGGCATCGCGTTCGCCATCGGCAAGGCGTCGGTCTTCAAGTTCATCTCCAACGATTTCACGCACAACATCGGCGCCGTCTCCGGCGTGGTGGGCCTGGCCGGCGGCCTGGGCGGCTTTGTCCTGCCGATCATGTTCGGCGCGCTGGCCGACCTCACCGGCATCCGCAGCAGCTGCTTCATGCTGATGTACGGCACGGTCTGCGTGAGCCTGGTCTGGATGCACTACAGCCACCGCGCCGAGCAACAGCGCGGGCAATCCCGGCCCGAATCCGCCCCGCTACCCGACGCGGCGCGGACGGCCTGACCCGGCCTGGCCGGCAACCCCCTCACCCCCCGACACATCATGACCAGTACCGTACTGACCCGCTGGGAGCCCGAGAACGCGGCGTTCTGGCGCGCGCAAGGCGAGCGCATTGCCTACCGCAACCTCTGGATCTCGATACCCGCGCTGATGCTGGCGTTCGTGATCTGGATGCTCTGGAGCGTGGTGGCCGTGAACCTGGACCGCGCCGGCTTCCAGTTCACCAAGAACCAGCTGTTCTGGCTGACCGCCCTGCCCGCGCTGTCCGGCGCCACGCTGCGCATCTTCTACTCGTTCCTGGTGCCGGTGTTCGGCGGCCGGCGCTTCACGGCCATCTCCACGGCGCTGCTGCTGATCCCGGCGCTGGGCATGGGCGTGGCGCTGCGCGACCCGTCCACCAGCTACCCGACGCTGCTGGTGCTAGCGCTGCTGTGCGGGCTGGGCGGCGCCAACTTCAGCTCGTCGATGGCCAACATCAGCTTCTTCTTCCCGAAGGCCAAGAAAGGGCTGGCGACGGGCCTGAACGCCGGCATCGGCAACCTGGGCGTGTCGGTGGTGCAGTTCGTCACGCCGCTGGTGGTGTCAGTGGCCGTGTTCGGCGCGCTGGGCGGCGAGCCGCAGACCTACCAGGCCAACGGCGCGGCGCAGAACCTGTGGCTGCAGAACGCGGGCTTCATCTGGGTGCCGTTCATCGTGGTGTCGGCGCTGGCGGCGTGGTTCGGCATGAATGACATCGCCGATGCCCGCGCGTCGTTCGCCGAGCAGGCCGTGATCTTCCAGCGCAAGCACAACTGGCTGATGTGCTGGCTCTATATCGGCACGTTCGGCTCGTTCATCGGCTTCTCGGCCGGGCTGGCGCTGCTGACCAAGTCGCAGTTCCCGGGCATCAACCCCACGGCCTACGCGTTCCTGGGACCGCTGGTGGGCGCGCTGACGCGGCCGGTGGGCGGCTGGATCTCGGACAAGCTGGGCGGCGCCCGCGTCACGCTGTGGACGTTCATCGGCATGATCGGTGCGGTCTGCGCCGTGCTGGCGGCCCTGCCCCAGGACGGCCAGGGCGGCAGCTTCCAGGCGTTCCTGGCGGCGTTCATCGTCCTGTTCGCGCTGACGGGCATCGGCAATGGCTCGACGTTCCGGATGATCCCCGTGATCTTCCTGACCGAGCGCCAGCGCGCCGCCGCCGGCAAGGGCGACGCCGCGCAGAAGCAGGCGCTGCAGGACGCCGGCAAGGAATCGGCGGCCGTGCTCGGCTTCTCGGGCGCGATCGGTGCCTACGGCGGCTTCTTCATCCCCAAGAGCTTCGGTACCTCGCTGGAGATGACCGGCTCGGCCGACGCGGCGCTCTACTGCTTCATCGCCTTCTACCTGAGCTGCGTGCTGGTGACCTGGTGGTACTACGCACGCCGCAACGCCCCCATGCCCTGCTGACACTGGCGGCCCCTCACAAAAGCCCAAGCGGAGAACATAAGAAATGTCTCATTTTCTGGATCGATTGAAGTTCCTGTCGCGCGTGAAGTCCACGTACGCGGACGGGCATGGTGCGGTGGTCAGCGAGGACCGCACCTGGGAAAACGGCTACCGCAGCCGCTGGCAGCACGACAAGGTCGTGCGCTCCACGCACGGCGTGAACTGCACCGGATCGTGCTCGTGGAAGGTCTACGTCAAGAACGGGCTGATTACCTGGGAGACGCAGCAGACCGACTACCCGCGCACCCGGCCCGACCTGCCCAACCATGAGCCGCGCGGCTGCCCGCGCGGGGCGTCGTACAGCTGGTACGTCTATTCGGCCCAGCGCGTGAAGTACCCGCTGATCCGCGGCCGTTTGATGGAGATGTGGCGCGAGGCCCGCAAGACCATGGACCCGATCGCCGCCTGGGAATCGATCAGCCAGGACCCCGAGAAGGCCCGCTACTACAAGAGCGTGCGCGGCCAGGGCGGCTTTGTGCGCGCCGACTGGAACACCGCCACCGAGATGATCGCAGCGGCCAACGCATTCACGGTCAAGCGCTTCGGGCCGGACCGCGTGATCGGATTTTCGCCAATTCCGGCCATGTCGATGGTGTCGTACGCCGCCGGCGCGCGCTACCTGAGCCTGATCGGCGGCGCGTGCCTGTCGTTCTACGACTGGTACTGCGACCTGCCGCCGGCCAGCCCGCAGATCTGGGGCGAGCAGACCGACGTGCCGGAATCGGCCGACTGGTACAACAGCACCTACCTGATGGTCTGGGGCTCCAACGTGCCGCAGACGCGCACCCCGGACGCCCACTTCTATACCGAAGTGCGCTACAAGGGCACCAAGACCGTGGCGGTGTCGTCGGATTTCGGCGAAATGGTCAAGTTCGGCGACATCTGGCTGGCGCCGAAGCAAGGCACCGACGCCGCGCTGGCCATGGCGATGGGCCACGTGGTGCTGAAGGAATTCCACGCGACCGGCAAGTCGTCGTATTTCCGCCAATACATCAAGCAGTACACCGACATGCCGATGCTGGTGCTGCTGCGCGAGCAGGACGGCACGCTGGTGCCCGACCACTTCCTGCGCGCGTCGCACCTGGACGGCAGCCTGGACCAGTCCAACCATCCCGAATGGAAGACGCTGCTGATCGACGATGCCAGCGGCGAGATCGTGGCCCCGAACGGCTCGATCGGCTTCCGCTGGGGCGAGGCCGCGCACGACGACGGCGCCCGGGTGGGCCGCTGGAACCTGGAAATGAAGGACGGCGGCAGCGGGCGGGCAATCGATCCGCGGCTGTCGCTGATCGGCCATGAGGACGAGGTGGCCGAGGTAGGCTTCCCCTACTTCGGCGGCGAGCACGACGCCCTGCTGGCCCGCCGCGTGCCGGTGCGCCGCGTGACGCTGGCCGACGGATCGGTGGCCCGCGTGGCCACGGTCTACGACCTGCAGATGGCCAACTACGGCGTGGACCAGGGGCTGGGCGGCCCCAACGTGGCCGCATCGTTCGACGACGACGTGCCGTACACCCCGGCCTGGCAGGAAAAGCACACGTCCGTGCCGCGCAAGCTGGTGATCCAGGTGGCGCGCGAGTTTGCCGACAACGCCGACCGCACCGAAGGCAAGAGCATGGTGATCGTGGGCGCGGCGCTGAACCACTGGTACCACAACGACATGATCTACCGCGGCATCATCAACCTGCTGATGATGTGCGGCTGCGTGGGCAAGAGCGGGGGCGGCTGGGCGCACTACGTCGGCCAGGAAAAGCTGCGGCCGCAGTTCGGCTGGGCGCCGCTGGCGTTCGGCACCGACTGGTCGCGCCCGCCGCGCCAGATGAACGGCACGTCGTTCTTCTACAACCATACGAGCCAGTGGCGCCATGAAAAGCTGGGCGTCGACGAGATCCTGGCGCCCACGGCCGACCGCCGGCGCTACGACAACCTGTCGCTGCTGGACCTGAACGCCAAGTCCGAGCGGATGGGCTGGCTGCCGTCGGCCCCGCAGCTCGGCCGCAACCCGCTGGATGTGGTGGCCGACGCCCGCGCCGCCGGCAAGGACCCGGTGGCCCACACCGTCGAGCAGCTCAAGTCCGGCGCGCTGCAGTTTGCCTGCGACGACCCCGACAACCCGGCCAACTTCCCGCGCAACATGTTTGTGTGGCGCTCGAACATCCTCGGCAGCTCGGGCAAGGGGCACGAATACTTCCTGAAGTACCTGCTCGGCACGCAGAACGCCGTGTTCGGCGACGAGAACGACGCGATCAAGCCCAGCGAGGTGACCGTCCGCCCGGCCGCCGAAGGCAAGCTGGACCTGCTGACCGTGCTGGACTTCCGCATGAGCACCACGTGCCTGTACGGCGACATCGTGCTGCCGACGGCCACCTGGTACGAGAAGGACGACCTGAACACGTCGGACATGCACCCGTTCATCCACCCGCTGTCCGAGGCCGTGCAGCCGCTGTGGGAAAGCAAGACCGACTGGGAAATCTACAAGGCCATCGCCAGCAAGTTCACCGAACTGGCGGGCCCGTACCTGGGCACCCGCGAGGACCTGGTCTGCACCCCGCTGCTGCACGACACGCCGGGCGAACTGGGCCAGCCGTTCGAGCCGAAGGACTGGAAGCACGGCGAGTGCGACCTGATCCCGGGCAAGACGGCGCCGTCGATGACCGTGGTGGAGCGCAACTACGCCGACATCTATCGCAAGTTCACGTCGATCGGCCCGCTGCTGGACAAGCTGGGCAACGGTGGCAAGGGCATCAACTGGGACACCAAACACGAGGTGCACGAGATTGGCCAGCTGAGCAAGACCGTGACCGAGCCCGGCGTGAGCCAGGGCCGGCCGCGGCTGGAGACGGCCATCGACGCCGCCGAGATGATCCTGACCTTCGCGCCCGAGACCAACGGCCACGTGGCCGTCAAGGCGTGGGACGCGCTGTCCAGGATCACCGGCCGCGACCACACCCACCTGGCCACGGGCCGCGAGCACGACAAGATCCGCTTCCGCGACGTGCAGGCGCAGCCGCGCAAGATCATCTCGGCACCGACGTGGTCGGGGCTGGAATCCGAGGAAGTCAGCTACAACGCCGGCTACACCAACGTCCACGAGCTGATTCCCTGGCGCACGCTGACCGGCCGCCAGCAGTTCTACCAGGACCACCGCTGGATGCTCGACTTTGGCGAGGGCGCGTGCGTCTACAAGCCGGCCATCGACACCAAGACGGTAAGCCCGATGCTGGGCCGCAAGCCCAACGGCAACCCGGAGCTGGTTCTGAACTGGATCACGCCGCACCAGAAATGGGGCATCCACTCCACGTACTCGGACAACCTGCGCATGCTGACGCTGTCGCGCGGCGGCCCGCACGTCTGGATCTCGGAAGTCGAGGCCAAGGCCAACGGCATCCGTGACAACGACTGGGTGGAAGTCTTCAACGTGAACGGCACGCTGACCGCCCGCGTGGTGGTGTCGCAGCGCGTGCCGCAGGGCATGTGCCTGATGTATCACGCGCAGGAAAAGATCGTGAACGTGCCCGGTGCCGAGACCAGCGGCATGCGCGGCGGCATCCACAACTCGGTCACGCGGGCCGTGACCAAGCCCACCCACATGATCGGCGGCTACGCCCAGCTGGCCTACGGCTTCAACTACTACGGCACGGTTGGTAGCAATCGTGACGAATTTGTGATCCTCCGCAAGATGAACAAGGTGGACTGGCTCGAAGGGCCGCGCCCGGCGGAACCCGCCCCCCAAACCCAGGCAGACAAGACTGAAGGAGCATGGCAATGAAGATCCGCGCGCAAGTGGCCATGGTGCTGAACCTCGACAAGTGCATTGGCTGCCATACCTGCTCCGTGACCTGCAAGAACGTCTGGACCAGCCGCGAGGGCGTGGAGTACGCCTGGTTCAACAACGTCGAAACCAAGCCGGGTGTGGGCTTTCCGAAGGAATGGGAGAACCAGGACAAGTGGAACGGCGGCTGGAAGCGCCAGGCCGACGGCAGCCTGACCCCGCGCCAGGGTGGCAAGGGCAAGATCCTGTCCAACATGTTCGCCAACCCGAACCTGCCCCAGATCGACGAGTACTACGAGCCGTTCACCTACGACTACGAGCACCTGCAGAAGGCCCCGCTGGTGCAAACGCCGCCCACCGCGCGGCCGGTGTCGGCCATCACGGGCAAGAAGATGGACAAGATCCACTGGGGCCCGAACTGGGAAGACGACCTGGGCGGCGAGTTTGACGCGCGCAGCCGCGACAAGCTGTTCGACAACATCCAGAAGGACATGTACTCGACGTTCGAGAACACCTTCATGATGTACCTGCCCCGGCTGTGCGAGCACTGCCTGAACCCGACCTGCGTGGCGTCGTGCCCGTCCGGGTCGGTCTACAAGCGCGAGGAAGACGGCATCGTGCTGGTGGACCAGGACAAGTGCCGCGGATGGCGCATGTGCATCTCCGGCTGCCCGTACAAGAAGATCTACTTCAACTGGCAGAGCGGCAAGGCCGAGAAATGCGTGTTCTGCTATCCGCGCATCGAGGCCGGCCAGCCCACCGTCTGCTCGGAAACCTGCGTCGGCCGCATCCGCTACCTGGGCGTGATGCTGTACGACGCCGACCGCATCGAGCAGGCCGCGGCCGTGGCCGACGAGCGCGACCTCTACCAGTCGCAGCTCGACGTGTTCCTGGACCCGCACGACCCGGCCATCCAGGCCGAGGCGCTGCGCCAGGGCATCCCCCAGAACTGGCTGGACGCCGCGCGCAAGTCGCCGGTCTACCGGATGGCCGTGGAATGGAAGGTTGCCTTCCCGCTGCACCCCGAATACCGGACGCTGCCGATGGTCTGGTACATCCCGCCGCTGTCGCCGATCCAGTCGGCCGCCGAGGCCGGCTTCATGGGCATGAACGGCGTGATCCCGGACGTGGCCAGCCTGCGCATCCCGGTGAAGTACCTGGCCAACCTGCTGACCGCCGGCGACGTGATGCCGGTGCTGGGCGCGCTGGAGAAGATGCTGGCGATGCGGGCGTTCAAGCGCAGCCAGTCGGTAGACGGCGTGCAGGACCTGGCCGTGCTCGAACAGGTGGGCCTGACGCCCGCGCAGGTCGAGGACATGTACCAGACCATGGCCATCGCCAACTACGAGGACCGCTTCGTGGTGCCGGCATCGCACAAGGAACTGACCGAGGACAGCTTCGACGAGAAAGGCAGTTGCGGCTTCAGCTTCGGCAACGGCTGCTCGGGCGGCACGTCGGACGGCACGCTGTTCGGCAAGAAGAAGCCGCAGCCCGCCGTGGCCTACGCCGACCTGCCCCGCTCGCGCCGCAAGGCGCTGGCCACCTGAGGCCCACCGGAGAACGACCATGACGATTCATCGCGTATTGAGCGCCGTGCTGAGCTACCCCGAGCAGCCACTGCTGGACGGCCTGGGGGACATCGACTGGGCCCTGGCCGAGTGGCCGCAGGCCCGCGGCATGCTGGCGCCGCTGCTGGACGTGCTGCGCCACGAGCCGCTGATCCGCCTGCAGGAAAACTACGTGGCCACCTTCGACCGCAACCCGGCGCATTCGCTGCACCTGTTCGAGCACGTGCACGGCGAGAGCCGCGACCGCGGCCAGGCGATGGTGGACCTGCTGGAGGAATACCGGCGCGACGGCTTCGACATGACATCGGCCGAACTGCCCGACTACGTGCCGCTGTTCCTGGAATACCTGGGCGCGCTGGTCATGGACGGCAAGGACGAACGCGCCGAGCAGCTGCTGGGCGACGCGATCCACGTGCTGGCCGCCATCGGCGACCGCCTGGCGCGCAACGAAAGCCCGTACGCGGCGGTGTTCCACGTGCTGCGCACGCTGACCGACACCCAGCCGCAGCCCCAGGAAGACCCACCGGTGCGCGACATGGACGAGGCGCTGGAAACCTTCGGCCCCGGCGCCGACGGCGTGGAACCGCTGCTGGCGCGCAAGCCGGAGGTGGAGCCCGTGCGCTTCTACCCGCGCGACCGCGCCACGCCGACCCCGATCAACCCCTGACATCCGAGGACCCTCACCATGAACCTGGTCCACCAGTTCCTGTTCGGCATCTACCCGTACATCGCGGCGGCCATCTTCCTGTTCGGCAGCCTGGCGCGCTTCGAGCGCGAGCAGTACACCTGGAAGTCCGACAGCTCGCAGGTGCTCTATCGCGGCAACCTGCGCATGGGCAACATCCTGTTCCACGTGGGCATCCTGGGCCTGTTCTTCGGCCACATGGTCGGGCTGCTGACGCCGGTGGCGGTGTGGGACGCGCTGGGCGTCTCCCACGGCTTCAAGCAGGGCGTGGCGATGGTGGCCGGCGGCGTGATGGGCACGATGTGCCTGGCCGGGCTGCTGATCCTGCTGCATCGCCGGCTGACCAACGCGCGGGTTTCCGCCGTGACCCGCACCGGCGACAAGGTGCTGCTGCTGTGGCTGCTGGTGACGCTGCTGCTGGGGCTGTCGACCATCTTCGCGTCGGCCAGCCACATGGACGGCCACATGATGCTGCAGCTGATGACCTGGGCCCAGCACATCGTCACACTGCGCGCCGATGCCGCCAGCTACGTCGCCGATGCGCCGCTGGTCTTCAAAGCGCACCTGTTCATGGGCATCTCGCTGTTCGCGATCTTCCCGTTCACGCGGCTCGTGCACGTGTGGAGCGGCTTTGCCTCGGTGACGTACCTGGGGCGGGCCTGGCAGCTTGTGCGCAGCCGCTGAGGGGCCCGGATGCACGCGATCGAGCGCCTGCTGAAAGGGTTCGAGCGCTTCCAGCAGCACTATTTCGAGGAGGCGCCGGCCCTGTACGACGCGCTGCGGGCCGGCCAGCATCCCCAGACCCTGCTGATCGGCTGCAGCGATTCCCGCGTCGACCCGGGGCTGCTGCTGGGCAGCGACCCGGGCGACCTGTTCACGGTGCGCAACGTGGCCAACCTGGTGCCGCCGTGCCACGAAACCGAGAGCGGGCGGCTGCACGGTGTGTCCGCCGCCATCCAGTTCGCGGTGGAGCAGTTGCGCGTGGCCCGGATCATTGTCATGGGTCATAGCGGCTGCGGCGGAATTCGCGCATTGTTGGCCCGGCCCGCGGCGGACGGCGACACGCCGGCGCCGCGGCAGGACTTTATCGGCCCGTGGGTGCGGATTGCCGCACCGGCCCGGCACCTCGTGGACCAGACCATGCCCGACGCCAGCGCCGACCAGCGCCAGCACGCGTGCGAGCAGGCATCGATCCTGGTATCGCTACGCAACCTCGAATCGTTCCCCTTCGTGCGCGATGCCCGCGAGCGCGGCGCGCTGACGCTGCACGGCTGGTACTTCGACATCGCCGCCGGGGCGCTGCTGGCCTACTCGGACCGCGCCGACAGCTTCCTGCCGCTGGTCTGCCCGCTGCCCGCCGCCCATCCGGGCGGCATCAGGAACCGGCTGCGCCCCACCCGGCGCCGCGACGGCGCCCGCACGGACGGCGAGGCGGACGGCAAGGCGGCACGGTCCAACGTCGACCCAACACTTTCCGGAATGGACACATGAAAGATCTCTGGCTGAAACTTGCCGGCCGACGCCTGCTGCCGCTCGTCCAGGGCGGCATGGGCATCGGCATCTCCGCCCATCGGCTGGCGGGCACCGTGGCCGCGCACAACGGCGTCGGCACAATCGCCAGCATCGATCTGCGCCACCATCATCCCGACCTGATGGCCCGGACACGCGGCACGCGGGACAAGGAGAAGATCGAGGCCGCCAACCGCGTGGCGCTGGACCGCGAGATCCAGGCGGCGCGCGCGCTGTCGGCCGGCCGCGGCCTGATCGCGGTCAACGTGATGAAGGCTGTCGGCTCCCACGCGCAGATGGTGCGGCAAGCCTGCGAGAGCGGCGCCGACGCGATCGTCATGGGCGCCGGGCTGCCGCTGGACCTGCCCGAACTGGCCGCCGGCCATCCCAAGGTGGCGCTGATTCCGATCCTGTCCGAGACGCGCGGCATCGGACTGGTACTGCGCCGGTGGATGAAGAAAGGCCGGCTGCCCGACGCCATCGTCATCGAGCACCCGGCACATGCCGGCGGCCACCTTGGCGCGGCGACGATCGAGGACCTCGGCCACGAGCGCTTCTCGTTCGGCCGCGTACTGAACGAGTGCCGCGAACTGTTCCATTCGCTCGGCCTGGCATGGGACAGCATCCCGCTGATCCTGGCCGGCGGCATCAACACGCACGAAAAGGTGCGCCACTGGCTGGGCGAAGGCGCCGCCGCCGTGCAGCTGGGCACCGCGTTCGCCGTCACCGAGGAATCGGACGCCCATCCCGCATTCAAGCAGGTCCTGGCGACGGCATCCCCCGACGAAATCCGCGAGTTCACCAGCGTCGCCGGCCTGCCCGCCCGGGCCGTGCTGACACCGTGGCTGTCCCGCTACCTGGCCAGCGAAACCCGCCTGCAGCGCCGCGCCAAGCCGCGCGACTGCCTGGAAGGCTTCGACTGCCTGCAAGCATGCGGCCTGCGCGACGGCGTGGCAAAGATCGGCCAGTTCTGCATCGACCTGAAACTCGCCCAGGCCGTCCGCGGCGACGTCGAGCGCGGCCTGTTCTTCCGCGGCAAAGGCAAGCTACCGTTCGGCGAAGCCATCCGCCCGGTGGCCGAGCTGATGCACTACCTGCTGACGGGCGAGAAGCCAGCGGCGGTGGCAGGGGGTAATGGGATGGCGGTGGTGGGTGTTTGAGGGGTGAACATGATCGGTTCACCTGAGGACCCAGGGCTGTGCACTGAGTAATGCGAAGACTACGCATCGCCGCAGCTTTCGTATGCGTCTCGTGGTCAGGAGCAAGTTCAGCTGATAGCGGCCTGTGCTCGTCAAGCGAGACCGTCATCTTCCATTGCGAACTGGCGAATAGAACCGCCGCGATATGCCAGACGAAGGACAGCCGATCGTTTATATATCGCCACGCCAGGAAATCAGGGATTGATCTCGAAGTATCTGATGCCGGCGCGGAGCCGAAGACACGATTCTATTTCAGCAACACCCCTTATGCTGGCGGCGGCGAGGCGCACATCAGATTTTCAAGAGGCAAATACGATTACTACTTGTATGACCGGGTCGTCAGACACGATGACGGGCCGCGAACAAGCGCGGGGATGGTGATATACAAGGCCCGTAAAAGAGTGTCTTCCTTACATTGCACCAATGATGCCTCAATACATCAGAATGCATACTCCAACATGGAAACGGAAGCATACGAAGATATTGACAATTAGCCGCGCGTTCACCGGCAATGTGGGGCGCGAAGATTCTTTCGTTGGGCTCAGCAAAAAAACTGCTACCCACCCCCCCACACCCCACCCTGCCGACGCACAACCCACATGCGCCGCAGCGCGCCTAGCAACTGGACACCCAGCATCGCGTTAGCAGCCGCGAACAAGCATCCCCCCACCCTCGCCAGCGCTTCCGGTGCCATGGGCAGTGCGAGCAGTGCTGCGAAGGCTGCCAGCAACACCATCGCTTGCTGGCGTTGGCGGTGCGGCTGGATGATGGCCTGCATGACGGGGACCTTTGCGCGCGGCGGTAGCATGCGGCGCAGATGGAGCCACACCAGGAACGGGACGATCTTGCCGAGCATGGCCGTGACCGGCAGCGCGCCGCAGCCGATCAGGGCCAGGACGCCGATTACCCATGGCAATGCCGGCGCGGGATGGAACTGGGCGACGGCGGCCAGCGTCGCGGCGGTGGACATGCTGGCCGATGCGATGAGCCAGAGCAGCCAATGCGGGTCGTGCCGGCGGCGGGCGCGCAGCAGTGTGGTCAGCATCGCCATGCCGAGGATGACGATGAAAGCGAGGTACGGCAGCAGCGCGTAGCGGGCGATGGCGCCCTCGCCTGCCGTCACGACGGCGAGGCTGAAAGCCAGCAGCAACAGCCAATGCGCCATCGGCAGGCAGCGCTGTAGCGGGGCCGGCAGGCGTCGCGCCTGCCAGAACATTGGCAGCACGGTCGTGGCCACGCCGGTCACCAGGGCGCCCAGCCAGCCGCTGAGCCCCCACGCCACGTGCAGGGGCAGCACTGTCGATACCGGCAACTGCCACCAGCCGCCGAGCGTGCCCGCCAATGCGATGCCTGCGGCGACTGTCGCCAGCAACGGCGCGCCGATCCATGCCAGCGTGCGCGTCGTGGCATCGACGCGCACCACGCGCCGCCCCGCCGTCAGCAGGACCATCGCCACCGCGAGCGGAAACAGCGCCATCGCGGCGGCCCAGCGGAACGCCGCGCCGCCAGCGCCGAGGAAGCCGGCCGACAAGGCGGTCGCCATGCCAACTCCGGCCAGGGCGACGAACGGTGCGATCCATCGCACGCGCGGCACCGGCACATGGGCAATCACCGGCATCATCTGGAATAGTGCGCCAAGCATCACCGGCAGCAGCATCGCCAACGCCACCATATGGACCGACGCCAGCGCCAGCGGCGCAAAGCGGTGCGGCAAGCCGTCGGCGGGCCCGAGCGCCAGCAACAGCCCGGCGGCCGCGCCCAGCCACGGGGCGGGCATCAGGCAACCGAACACCACGGCAGGCCGCGGGGTGCGCGCGTAATCGAGATTGACGGCCTTCATGGGGATCGCCCGCGCCAGTCGGCGTTGAAAAACGCCGATTGTCCGCCGTCGTGGCGGGCCGCTCCAATAGCGGCGGGTCATCTACGCCACAGTCGGCCGTCGATCGCCGACTTATTGATCTGGCGCAGAAACGGCAGGCCCCGACGGGCCGAAAATCAGCGCGAGGTTGTGCCCGCCCCCTTGCGCCAGCCTGCATCCATGTCAGCTTTCGCCTCCCACCCCTCGACCGAATCCCCGCCCCAGGCATCCCGGACACCCGACAGCCCATCCGATCCTCCCTCGGCAGCCTTCCCGGACACGGGTCACGTGTCCGAAACCGTGCAGCTCACGCCGCTGCGCTACCGGCTGTCGACGCGGATCATCCTGCTGTCGCTCGTGTCGCTGCTTGCCGTGCTGGCGATGATCGCCGGCACGCTCTACCTGTCGTGGAAGCTCGAAGGTGCCGGCGCCGCCATCAACGATGCCGGCAGCCTGCGGATGCGCGCCAATCGCGTCGCCATCGAACTGTCGCTGTCGGCAGCCGGCAAACCCCATACCCTGACCAGCCAGATTGCCGCGCTGGACCGCACCCTGGCGCAACTGCGCAAGGGCAATCCGGCGCGGCCGCTGTTCGTGCCCGACGATCCGGCGATCCATGCGCAACTGGAAGCCGTGCTGGCCGACTGGTCCGAGCGGCTCAAGCCGATGGCGCTGGCCGGGCAGGCCGCCGCCTACGTGCAGGCGCTGCCCGGCTTCGTCGACCAGGCGGACCGGCTGGTCGGCCAGATCGAACAGAACAGCGCGCGCAAGACCGACATGCTGCGGCTATCCCAGGTGGGCCTGGCGGCGATGGCGTGCGTGGGCACGGTGGCCGTGATCTACCTGCTCTATCTCTGGATCATCCTGCCCGTGCTGCGGCTGCAGGACGGCCTGCGCCGCATGGCCAGCCGCGAGTTCTCGCTGCGGCTGCCGGTGGAAACGCGCGACGAATTCGGCACGCTGAACGCCGGCTTCAACCGGATGGCCGCCGAGTTGCAGGACCTCTACCACGACCTCGCCGCGCGCGTGACCAGCAAGACCGCCGAACTGGCGCGCCAGAACCGCGACCTCGAATCGCTGTACGACATGGCCGCGTTCCTGAACCAGGCCGGCGACGCGGAAACGCTGGCGCGCGGCTTTCTGGAACGCGTACTGCAGCAGTTTGGCGCCGATGGCGCCACGGTCCGGATCTACGACGCGCGGCAGGGGCGGCTGCATCGGCTGGCGGCCGTCGGGCTGTCGGCCACGCTGGCCGACAACGACCACTGCGCGGACATCGACGCCTGCCATTGCGGCCGCGCCACGCACACCGGCATCGTCACCGTGGCGGATCTGCGGCGGGCCGTGCTGCCCGATATGTTTGCCGAAGCGATGCCCGTCCATGCCCCTTCGAACGGCGCGCTCTCGCCCTGCCGCAGCGAAGGGTTCCTGTCGATGGCCGCCTTCCGGCTGGACACGCTGCACGGCCCGGCCGGCACGCTGACGCTGCACTTCCGCGTGGCGCGCGAACTGCCGCCGTCGGACCGCCAGTTGCTGGAAACGATGGCCCAACACCTGGCAACCGCGCTCGAACACGTTCGACTGTCGGCCAGCGCGCGGCAACTGGCCGTCGTGGAAGAGCGCAATCTCGTGGCGCAGGGGCTGCACGACAGCATCGCGCAGGGCCTGAATTTTCTGAATCTGCAAGTGCAGTTGCTGGAAGACGCCGTGGAGCGTGGTGCCGATGCCGAGGTGCACGACATCATCCCGCTGCTGCGGCATGGCGTGGAGGAAAGCTACCAGGATGTGCGCGAGCTGCTGCACAACTTCCGCTCGCGGCTGACCACGGGCGACCTGCGGCCGGCCGTGGAGGAAACGGTAGCGCGATTCCGGCGCCAGTGCCGCACCGAGGCCAAGCTCACGATGGATGACAAGGGGCTGCCGCTGCAGCCGGAGCACCAGTTGCAGGTGCTGTTCATCCTGCAGGAGGCGTTGTCGAACGTCCGCAAGCACGCCATGGCCGAGCACGTGACGATCACGATCCGCCACGGCCGCCTGTTCCAGCTCGTGGTGCAGGACGATGGCGACGGCTTCGACGCGAGCCGGCTGGCGCAGCGCGACGCCAGCCATATCGGCCTGCACATCATGCGCGAACGCGCGGCGCGGCTGGGCGCCCGGCTGGCCATCGACGCCCGGCCGGGGCTGGGCGTCCGCATCGAACTGACCCTGCCGCGCGACGACATGCCCCCGTCGCGCGGCGCCCCGCCCGCCGGGCAACGGCGCCAGGCGCCACAGGAGGAACCCGCATCATGACCATCCGCATCCTGCTGATCGACGACCACACGCTGTTCCGGTCGGGCATCCGGGCGCTGCTGCAGCGGCAGACGGACTTCGAGATCGTCGACGAGGCGGCCGACGGCGTGGAGGGCATCAAGCGCGCCAAGCAGCACCGGCCCGACGTGATCCTGCTGGACCTGAACATGCCGGGGCTGTCGGGGCTGGAAGCGCTGCAACTGCTCGTGGAAGACCTGCCGGACAGCGCCGTGATTGTGCTGACCGTATCGGAGGAAGCCGAGGAACTGGCCACGGCGCTACGCAGCGGCGCGCGCGGCTACCTGCTCAAGAACATCGAGACCGAGGCGCTGACCAGCGCCATCCGCCGTGCGGCGGCCGGAGAACCGGTGATTTCCGAGGCCATGACCGCCAAGCTGGTGCAGCAGTTCCGGGCGCCGCCGGTGCCGGTCCCGCCCGGGCGCGGCCAGGACAGCGCGCCGCTGACCGCACGCGAGCGCGACATCGTCAACGGGCTGGTGCGGGGCGAAAGCAACAAGGAGATTGCGCGGGAACTGGGCGTGGCCGAGAGCACGGTGAAGATCCACGTGCAGAACATCCTGAAGAAGCTCAACCTCGCCAGCCGCGTGCAGGTGGCGGTCTACGCGGTCGAGCACGGGCTGGCCGGCTGACCGCGCGGGGGGGGCATCCGCTCAGTAGTCGGTGCGCTGCACGCCCTGCTCGGTGCCCAGCAGCAGCACGTTGGCGCCACGCAGCGCGAACAGGCCCACCGTCACCACGCCGGGCAGCTGGTTGATGCGCGATTCGAGACCCTTCGGATCGTCGATCTTCAGCCCGGCGACATCGAGGATCACATTGCCGTTGTCGGTCTTGTAGATGCCGCCTTCCTTGGTCATGCGCAGGCGCGGCTGGCCGCCCAGCGCGGCCAGCTGGCGCGCCACGGCCGCGCGTGCCATCGGGATCACCTCCACCGGCAGCGGGAACGTGCCCATGACCGGCACCAGCTTGCTGCCATCGGCGATGCAGACAAAGCGGTCGGCCACGGCCGCGACGATCTTCTCGCGCGTCAGCGCACCGCCGCCGCCCTTGATCATGGCGCCCGAGGCGTCGATCTCGTCGGCGCCATCGACGTAGACGGGGATGCTGTCCACCTCGTTGAGGTCCAGCACCTTGAAGCCGTGCTGCTGCAGGCGGCGGGTGGACGCCTCGGAGCTGGACACGGCGCCGCTGAAGCGCTCCTTGAACGCCGCCACGGCGTCGATGAAGAGGTTGGCGGTCGAGCCCGTGCCCACGCCGAGCACGGCCCCTTCGGGCACTTCCTGCTTCACATAGTCCGCGGCAGCTTGCGCGACCAGCGCCTTGAGTTCATCCTGAGTCATGACAACAGCCAGAAAAGCGTTGGGAAAGCGCGTAGTGTAGCGGATCGCGGCCGGCGGCCCCGCCCCGGCCGGGAATACCGCGCCGGCGTTGCCGAACCGGTTGCCGCCTGGCGCGACGCCGTTACAATGGCCCATTCCCGGCGCCCTTCCAGCCGACTTCTTCCAGACGGAACCCAGACCATGAACGCGCTCGAACAACTGAAGCAGTTCACCACGGTGGTCGCCGACACCGGCGACTTCCAGCTCATGAAGCAGTACACCCCGCAGGACGCGACCACCAATCCGTCGCTGATCCTCAAGGCCGTCCAGAAGCCCGAGTACCGGCCCCTGCTGGAACAGGCCACGCGCGACCATCACGGTGCCGCCGGCGTGGAAGCGGTGATGGATCAGCTTCTGATCGCCTTCGGCTGCGAGATCCTGGCGATCGTGCCCGGCCGCGTGTCGACCGAGGTGGATGCGCGGCTGTCCTTCGACACGCAGGCCACCGTCGCCAAGGCGCGCCACCTGATCGGCCTGTACGAGCAGCGCGGCGTGGCGCGCGAGCGCGTGCTGATCAAGATTGCGTCGACCTGGGAAGGCATCAAGGCCGCCGAGATCCTGCAGCGTGACGGCATCCGTTGCAACATGACACTGCTGTTCTCGCTGGCCCAGGCCGTGGCGTGCGCGGAAGCCGGCGCGCAACTGATCTCGCCGTTCGTCGGCCGGATTCTGGACTGGTACAAGAAACAGGCCGGCGACAAGTGGGACGCCGACGCCAATGCCGGCGACAACGACCCCGGCGTGCGCTCGGTGCGCCAGATCTACGACTACTACAAGAAGTTCGGCTACGCGACCGAGGTCATGGGCGCCAGCTTCCGCAGCACGGGTCAGATCCTGTCGCTGGCCGGATCGGACCTGCTGACGATCAGCCCCGAGCTGCTGGAGCAACTGGCGGCCAGCGACGCCAAGGTCGACCGCAAGCTGTCGGTCGAGCAGGCGCAGGCGGCCAACATCGCGCGCATCGCCGCCGACGAGGCGGCTTTCCGCTGGCAACTGAACGAGGATGCGATGGCGACCGAGAAGCTGTCGGAAGGCATCCGCCTGTTTGCGGCGGACGCGGTCAAGCTGGAAAAGCTCGTCGCCGAACTGGCGGGCTGAGGCGGGAGGCGAAGGGCCGAGGGTCAGGTGGTTGGCGGCCAGAGCTTTGGCAGCGCGTCACCGGCCGCGGCCGACACCACCAGGTCGGCCGTCTGGTCCAGCGCCGACGGCTGCGGGTTCACGACGATGACCCGGGCGCCGTGCTCCTTCGCCAGGCCCGGCAGTGCCGCGGCCGGATAGACCAGTCCCGAAGTCCCCACCACCAGACAGAGATCGCACGTCTGCGCCGCGTGGTCGGCCCGGAAGCGGGCCACGCGCGGCAGGTCCTCGCCAAACCAGACCACACCGGGGCGCATCATCGCGCCGCATAGCGCACAGTGCGGCGGATCGCCGGGCACGGGCGGCACGGTGTCGCACCGGCCGCAGCTATCGAGCCACTTGTTGGCGAACAGGTTGCCGTGCAGCTCCACCACGTGCTCGCTGCCGGCCTGCTGGTGCAGCCCGTCGATATTCTGCGTAATCAGCGTTACCGATTTCTGCCGGGCCAGCGCCGCCAGCGCATAGTGCGCGGGATTCGGCCGGGCCGCCGCCACCAGCTCGCGCCGGTGCTGGTACCACTGCCACACCAGCGCCGGCTGGCGCCGGTAGGCGACCTCCGTGGCCAGTTCCTCGGGATCGAAGCGGGCCCAGAGGCCGGTCAGCGCATCGCGGAACGTCGGTACGCCCGATTCGGCGGAAATCCCCGCGCCGGTCAGCACGAAGATGTTCTGCGCCGCGGCGATCCACGTGCGGGCCTGCTCCAGCGTGGCGGCATCCCCGGCCATGCGTCAGCCCCGGCGCTGGCGGACCGCCTCGTACAGGCACACGCCGCTGGCCACCGACACGTTCAGGCTTTCCACGCCGCCCGCCATCGGGATGGCGACCAGGTCGTCGCACGTCTCGCGCGTCAGGCGACGCATGCCCTCGCCTTCCGCACCCATGACGATTGCCGTCGGGCCCTTCAGGTCCACGTCGTAGAGCGCCTTCTCGGTGCCGTCGGCCGTGCCGATGACCCAGACGCCGCGCTCCTGCAGCTCGCGCAGCGTGCGGGCCAGGTTGGTCACGGTGATATAGGGAACGGTTTCGGCCGCGCCGCTGGCAACCTTCGCCACGGTGGCGTTCAGGCCGACGCTGCGGTCTTTCGGCGCGATCACGGCATGGGCGCCGGCGCCGTCGGCCACGCGCAGGCACGCGCCGAGGTTATGCGGATCGGTGACGCCATCGAGCACCAGCAGCAGCGGCGTGCCTTCGATGCCGTCCAGCAGTTCGTCCAGGTTCAGCGCCAGCGAGATATCGTCCGCGCGTGCCACCACGCCCTGGTGGCGGTCGGTGCCGGCCATGCCGCGCAGGCGGTCGGCGTCGACGGGATGCAGCGTCACGCCAAGACTCTCCGCCAGGCGGATGAAGTCCTGCATGCGGCGGTCCTTGCGGTTCGCTTCGATGTAGATGTCGGAGACGCTCTGCGCGTTCTGGCGCAGGCGGGCGTTGACGGCGTGAAAGCCGATCAGAAGTTTGTGTTTGGCCATGGCGCGCATTGTACCCGCCATGGCCTTTCCACAACGCCGATTTGCTTACCGCTTGCGGGCCGGGCGTCCCGTCTTGCCAGCCGGCTTGGCCGGCCGCTTGGCCGCCGCCTTGCGCGGCGTCTTCAGGTGCGCGGGCTTCGGCTTGGCCGCACGCTTTTCCGGCTTGCCAGCCGGCGCCTTGCGGCCCGAATGTGCCGAATGTCCGACATTGGCTTCACGCGGCTTGACCGGCGTAATCACCGCTTCGAACACGGGTTGCTCTTCGATCACGCGGTCGAGCGTTTCGTCGAACGATTCCTCCGGCTTCGACGTTCCGCCCAGCAGCGCCGCCAGTTGGCGGCCCTTCTTGCGCGCCGGCACCGCGTGGGCGGCCGGTACGCGCGGCTGTTCGGGCACGCCGGCGCGGGCGCGCAGCGTCTTGGCCGACGGCTCCTGCACCAGGCGGAAGTCGATCTTGCGCGCGTCCAGGTCCACGCGGGACACCTGCACGCGCACCCGATCGGTCAGCCGGTAGCGGATACCGGTGCGCTCGCCGCGCAGTTCGTTGCGCGCCTCGTCGTACTGGAAGTAGTCGCTGCCCAGTTCGGTCACGTGCACCAGGCCCTCCACGTACAGCTCGTCAAGCTGCACGAAGATGCCGAACGAGGTAACCGCGCTGATCGTGCCGGCGAAGTCGCTGCCGAGCTTGTCGCGCATGAAGTAGCACTTCAGCCAGGCTTCGACGTCGCGCGAGGCTTCGTCCGCGCGGCGTTCGTTGGCCGAGCAGTGCAGCCCCAGCTCGTCCCAGATGCCCTCGTCGCGGCGGGCGCGGGCGGCGGCGTTCTCGGCGCGCTTCTCGGCGTCGGCCGCCTGCATGCGGCGCGCCTTCGGCGAAATCTGCGTGTTCAGCTCGGTGCCCGTCACAAAGGCCGGCCGGTACTTCGTATGCGCCAGGATCGCCTTGATCGAGCGGTGCACCAGCAAGTCCGGATAGCGGCGGATCGGGCTGGTGAAGTGGGCGTAGGCCTCGTACGCCAGACCAAAGTGACCGATGTTGTCCGGGCTGTAGACGGCCTGCTGCATCGAGCGCAGCAGCATCGTCTGCAGCATCGGCGCGTCGGGGCGGGACTTGATCTTGTCCATCACCTCGGCGTAATCCGATGCCTGCGGCTTGTCGCCACCGCCCAGCGACAGCCCGGCCGTGCGCAGGAATTCGCGCAGGTTCTTGAGCTTTTCCTCGCTCGGGCCCGCGTGGATGCGGAACAGCGCCGGATGCTTGAAGCGCTCAAGGAAGTCGGCCGCGCAGACGTTGGCCGTCAGCATGCATTCCTCGATCAGCCGGTGGGCGTCGTTGCGGGTGCGCGGCAGGATCTGCTCGATCTTGCCCTGCGCGTTGCAGACGATGTAGGTCTCGGTGGTGTCGAAGTCGATCGCGCCGCGCTCACGCCGGGCCTTGAGCAGGACCTGGAACAGTTCGTACAGGTTCTGCAGGTGCGGCACCAGTTCGGCGCGCTTGTGCGCCTCCGGGCCCTTGGTGTTCGACAGGACGGCCCAGACCTCGTTGTAGGTCAGCCGCGCGGCCGAGTGCATGACGGCCGGGTAGAACTGGTACCCCTTCAGCTCGCCCTTGGCCGTGATCACGGCGTCGCAGACCATGCAGAGGCGGTCGACGTTCGGGTTCAGCGAGCAGAGGCCGTTCGACAGCTTCTCGGGCAGCATCGGGATCACGCGCCGCGGGAAGTACACCGACGTGGCGCGGTCCAGCGCGTCGGCGTCCAGCGGCGTGCCGGGCCGCACGTAGTGCGACACGTCGGCAATCGCCACGATCAGGCGCCAGCCCTTGGTGCGGCCGATCTTGACCGGCTCGCAGTAGACCGCATCGTCGAAATCGCGCGCATCCTCGCCGTCGATCGTCACCAGTGGCACGTCGCGCAGGTCGATCCGGTGGTCCAGATCGGCGTCGCGCACCTCGTCGGGCAGTGCCTGGGCTTCCTTGGCGGCGGCGGCCGAGAACTCGTGCGGCACGCCGTACTTGCGCACCGCGATCTCGATCTCCATGCCGGGGTCGTCGATCTCGCCCAGCACCTCCACCACGCGGCCCACGGGCTGCACGTAGCGGTCCGGCCATTCGACCAGCTCGACGCTGACCACCTGGCCGACGCGGGCCTTGCCCTGCGCCTTGGGCGGGATCAGGATGTCCTGCCCGATGCGCTTGTCCTCGGGCGCCACCACCAACACGCCGTTTTCGGACAGCAGGCGGCCGATCACGAAGCGGTTGGCCCGCTCGACGATCTCGACGATCTGCCCCTCGGGCCGGCCGCGACGGTCGTACCCCACCACGCGCACCTGCGCGCGATCGTTGTGCATGGCCTTCTGCAGTTCGCGCTCGGGCAGGAAGATGTCGTCCTCGCCGTCGTCGCGGATCAGGAAGCCAAAGCCATCGCGATGGCCCTGCACGCGCCCGACCACGAAGTTCGGTTGATGGGCCAGCTCGTAGCGGCCCTTGCGATTCAGTTCGATCTGGCCGTCGCGCTCCATGGCGGCGAGCCGTTTCTGAAAGCCGTCATGCTCCTTGCGCGTGACGGCCAGGGCCTTGGCGATATCGCCGGCCGACAGGGGCGACCCCGAAGTTCTCAGTACGCCGAGGATTTCTTCCCGGCTGGGGATCGGATAGTTGTTCTGATTCAATTTTTCTCGAAACTATTTGACAAACGTTTGACGGTCGCTATAATGGCCGCTTCGGTTGTTTCGACACCTGCCCAGGTGGCGGAATTGGTAGACGCACTAGGTTCAGGTCCTAGCGGTGGCAACACTGTGGAGGTTCGAGTCCTCTCCTGGGCACCATCTTCGAGACCCTGCTCCACGAGCAGGGTCTTTTCATTTGTATGCCCAGGAAGGGACGTCCTTGAGGACGTCCCGCGGGGACTCGAATGGGTTGCGCCTGCCAGCGCAACCCCGGGGTCGCGCCCGGGTGACCGAGTCCTCTCCTGGGCACCAGAGATTCAGCGAGAAACCCGCAACGCACGTTGCGGGTTTTTTGTTTTTGCGTCGCCGAATCGTTCAAACCCTCTCCTCTCGTTGCCTTGTCCATCGCTCGTTTCTTACAGCGAGCCGTGGATGAGTGTATCAGTTTCAGTGTCGATTCCGGCATTATCTCGCCATTTTCCCCCATTCCATCGCCAAAAATACATCGGCCTGTGCCGCCAAATCACCGGTTGACGGCCAGGGCATCTGTAACTATCATGGTTTCACATTGAGATTTCCGCATGAGCACCAGTAGCCGGTTCGCCGTTGCCGTCCATATCCTTACCCTGCTGGCACAGGCCGAAGGCCCTATGCCGTCGTCGATGATCGCCGGCAGCGTCGGTACCAACCCGGCGCTGATCCGGCGCATGATCGGCGCGCTGACCGAGGCGGGGTTCGTGACGACGACGATGGGCAGCACCGGCGGCGCGATGCTGGCGCGGCCGGCATCCGCCATTACGCTGCTCGACGTGTTCCGCGCCACCAAGACCACCGCGCTGATCACGCTGCACCAGAGCGCGCCTAATCCTGCGTGCATGGTCGGCCGTGAGATCACGGGCGCGCTGCAGACGGTGGCCGATCGCGCCCAGGCGGCCATGGATGCCTCGCTCCAGGCCATCACGATTGCCAGCATGCTCGACGAGGTCGAACATGCCGCCCGGCGCCGCAAGCGCTGATTTTTTTACCCCAATGTGTAACCGATATGGTTTCACATCAACCCTGATCCGAAAGGAGTCGAACATGAAGATCGCCATCATCGGTGCCACCGGCAACGTCGGCAGCCGCCTGACCGAGGAGGCCGTGCGGCGCGGCCATGCAGTGACCTCCCTCGCCCGCAAGGCATCGGCACTACCCGCCCGCGACGGCGTCACGACCCGCGACGTCGACATCGCCGACGCCCCGGCCCTGACGCAGGCCCTGGCCGGCCACGACGTCGTCATCAGCACCGTGCGGTTCCTGCAGACCAGCGCGGCCCAGATCACCGCGGCGGTCAAGGCGGCGGGCGTGCAGCGCCTGCTCGTGGTGGGCGGCGCGGGCAGCCTGTACGTGGCGCCGGGCGTGCAACTGGTCGATACGCCGAGCTTTCCCGATGCCTACAAGGCCGAGGCGTCGGCAGGTCGCGATTTCCTGAATGCGTTGCGGGGCGAGACGTCGCTGGACTGGACGTTCCTGTCGCCGTCCGCCCTGTTCACGCCGGGCGAACGGACGGGCCGGTTCCGCCTGGGGAAGGACGATCTGCTCACCGCCGCAGACGGCAAGAGCTGGATCTCCATGGAAGACTATGCCATCGCCATGCTCGACGAAATCGAGCAGCCCAGGCATGTGCGGGCGCGTTTTACGGTGGGGTACTGATGCCCCGGGCCCACCCTCCCCGTGCGGGAGCGTGGGCCGGCGCGGCGCCGCGCGTCAGGCGGCGCTGTCGTCTTCCAGCAGGCTGGCGCGCTTGCCGCGCTTGAGCCAGGCAGCCAGGTTGTGCGGGCGCAGCGTGTCGTATTCCTCGAACGGCTGGTGGATCCAGGGGTTCGACGGCAGGAACGTCACGTGGTAGTCCGGCTCGACCTTCGAGCACGCCTTGTACCAGAGCACGGCCGAGCGCACGTCGGTCACGGCCGGATAGCGCTCCTTCAGGTGACGGCCCACGCGTTCCAGCGTCACGCCGGAATCGACCAGGTCATCGACCAGCAGGATCTTGCCGGACAGTTCGCCACGGGTCATCGTGATGTACTGCGCGATGTCCAGGTCGCCCTGCTGGGTGCCGGCTGCCTCGCGGTACGAGCTGGTGGCCAGGATGGCCAGCGGCACGTCGAAGATCCGCGACATCTGGTCGCCCACGCGCAGGCCGCCACGGGCCAGGCACAGGATCTTGTCGAACTTCCAGCCCGACTCGTGCACGTTCAGCGCCAGACGCGCGATCAGGCGGTGGTATTCATCCCAGGAGACCCACAGGTTCTCTTCGTCATTGGTTGGCAGGTTCATGGCGTCTTTTCTGCTATGGGCCGCGTCGGGCCCCGTTTGATAAAGCATCGGCCCGCTGGTCGCGGGCCGAATGGCTTTTGTGAGGCCGCGACGCTCATGGCGCCACGGTCATGCTCACGGAGACTTCCGTCGCGTCAGGCGACCTGGTACGGATGGCGCAGCAGGATCGTCTCGTCGCGGTCCGGGCCGGTCGAGATCATGTCGATCGGAATGCCGACCACTTCCTCGATCCGCTTCAGGTACACGCGGGCCGCTTCCGGCAGCGCGTCCCAGGTCTTCACGCCGAACGTCGACTCGTTCCAGCCCGGGAATTCCTCGTAGATCGGCTTGCAGTTCGCCACGGCGTCCGAGCCGCGCGGCAGGATGTCCACCTGCTTGCCGTCCAGTTCATAGCCGACGCAGAGGTTGATCGCCTCCAGGCCGTCCAGCACGTCCAGCTTGGTCATGCACAGGCCCGACACGCCGTTGATCTGCACCGAGCGCTTGAGCGCGGCGGCATCGAGCCAGCCCGTGCGGCGCGGACGGCCGGTAACCGAGCCGAATTCCTTGCCGACGTTGGCCAGGCGCACGCCCACGGCGTCCTGGCGGGCCGGGTTGTCGTTGTCGTACAGCTCGCTCGGGAACGGACCGGCGCCAACGCGCGTGCAGTAGGCCTTGGTGATGCCGAGGATGTAGTTCAGGCGGCCCGGGCCGACCCCGGCACCCGCGGCGGCCGCACCGGCCACGCAGTTGCTCGACGTGACGAACGGGTACGTGCCATGGTCCACGTCCAGCAGCGTGCCCTGGGCGCCTTCGAACATCAGGTTGCCGCCGGCCGCGTTCACGGCGTACAGCTCGGCCGACACATCGGCCACCATCGGCTTCAGGCGCGGCGCGTAGGCCAGCATTTCGTCCAGGATCTGCTGGTAGTCCACCGCTTCGGCGCCCAGGTACTGGGTCAGCATGAAGTTGTGGAAGTCCACGTTCTCGCGCAGGCGCTCGGCAAAATGCTGCGGATCGAACAGGTCCTGCACGCGCAGCGCGCGGCGGGCAACCTTGTCCTCGTAGGCCGGGCCGATGCCGCGGCCCGTGGTACCGATCTTGGCGGCGCCACGGCGGGCTTCGCGCGCCTTGTCGATGGCCACGTGGTACGGCAGGATCAGCGTGGTGGCTTCGGAAATGCGCAGGCGGTTCTGCACCTGCAGGCCCGCGCCCTCCAGTTCCTCGATCTCACGGAACAGCGCCTCGGGCGACAGCACGACGCCGTTGCCGATGTAGCAGACGGTGCTCTCGCGCATGATTCCCGACGGGATCAGTCGCAGGATGGTCTTCTTGCCGCCGATGATGAGCGTGTGGCCAGCGTTGTGGCCGCCCTGGAACCGCACCACGCCTTTTGCATGATCGGTAAGCCAATCGACGATTTTTCCCTTGCCTTCGTCACCCCACTGGGTTCCGATCACGACGACATTGCGTCCCTGGCCTACTGCGGATGCGGACATGTTGAATTGGTCAGAAGGTTAAAAACGTATTCTACTCTCGTTGTTCTACGGTTCCGGCTTTTCACACGTCCGTGTCACAGACGTTTGGGATCCATTCCGGGCGATCATGGGACGCCACGGGCAGCAAACGTCATGCGAGAGCAACTGGAGACGCCGGCACGATATGGCCGGCTCGGAAACAAACAGGTCAGCGCGGCACGACCACCCAGGTGTCGCCCTGGCGCTGCAACTGGCGGTCGCAGTTGAACTCGTCGAGTTCATGCGTATGACCGGGCAGCGACTGGATCACGATCTCGCCTGCGGCGCGCAGCGCGGCAATCGTCGTGCGCAAGGCCGGATCGGCGTCCCACGGCGCGTACACCGCCTGGGCGCGCACTTCCACGGGCGACAGCGCCGCCACCTCGCGCAGGTCGAGCGAAAAACCGGTGGCCGGCCGCGCACGGCCGAACGCCTCGCCCACCTTGTCGTAGCGGCCGCCGCGGGCCACGTAGTTCGGCAGGCCCGCCACATAGGCCGTGAACATCACGCCGCTGTGATAGTGGTAACCGCGCAAATCGGACAGGTCGATATTCACGCTCGCGCCGCGCACCTGGGCGGTCAGTGCGGCCAGTTCATCGAGCGCTCGGCCAATCGCCGGGCTTGCCGGCAGCGTCTGGCGGGCCTTTTCGATCACTTCCACACCACCGTACAACGTCGGCAGCGCCAGCAGCGCATTGCGCTCGGTCTCCGGCATGCCCTGCGTCAGTTCGCGCAGCGCCGGCACGTCCTTGGTTTCCAGCGCGGCGAACAGCGCGTCCTCGATCTGGCGCACCGACGGCAGCGCCGCCAGCAGCGCTTCCAGGATGCCAGCGTGGCACAGGTCCAGGCGAACGTCGCGCAGCCCCGCCACCTGCAGCGCGGCCAGCATCAGCTCCTGGATCTCGACGTCTGCTTCCAGGCCGGCATGGCCATAGATTTCCGCGCCGATCTGGATCGGCTCGCGCGTGGCGTGGAACCCGGCCGGGCGCGCGTGCAGCACGTTGCCGGCATAGCACAGGCGCGTCACGCCGGGACGGTTCAGCAGGTGCGCGTCTATCCGCGCCACCTGCGGCGTGATATCGGCACGCAGGCCCATCGTACGGCCCGAAAGCTGGTCCACCAGCTTCAGCGTGCGCAGGTCCAGGTCATGCCCGGTACCGGTCAGCAGCGACTCCAGGTACTCCAGCATCGGGGGCATGACCAGCTCGTAGCCATAGGTGCGGAACAGGTCCAGCATGCGGCGGCGCAGTTCTTCGATCTTGCGCGCTTCCGACGGCAGGACGTCGGCAATGTTTTCAGGCAGGAGCCAGCGGTTGGACATGGGGGTCTCTTCTATCAAAAACCTGGCCGGCGGGATGCACCCCTCCAGCCGGACAAAACCCCGGCGGACCGGGGTTCTGTCGAATGTTGCGTTTCGGGGCACCTGTCGTCAGACGCGATGCCCGGTGCGCGCCGTGCGCGCTACTTCTTGCCGCCTGACGCGGCCGGCGCCGTGTTGCCGCCCGACGACCGCATGTAGCGGAAGAAGTCGGAGTTCGGCTCCAGCACCATCACGTTACCCTTGTCGCGGAACGTGCTGCGGTAGGCTTCCATGCTGCGCCAGAACTGCGCGAAGTTCGGATCCCGGCCGAAGGCATCGGCATAGATCTGCGACGCCTTGGCATCGCCCTCGCCCTTGACCATCTGGGCATCACGGTACGCCTCGGCCAGCACCACTTCACGCTGGCGATCAGCGTCGGCACGGATTTTCTCACCTTCCGCGGCGCCGGTCGAACGCAGTTCGTTGGCCACGCGCTTGCGCTCGGCCTCCATGCGGCGATAGACCGACTCGCTGATCGCGGGCAGCAGGTCCACGCGCTTGAGGCGCACGTCCAGGATCTCGACGCCCACGGACTGCGCGTACTCGGCCATGCCGACGCGGATGTTCTGCATGACCTTTTCACGCTCGCCGGCCACCACGTCGGTCACCGTGCGCTTGCCGAATTCCTCGCGCGCCACGGCGTCGATCCGCTGCGTCATGCGGTCCTGGGCGCCGCGCACGTTGCCGCCAAAGGCGACGAAGAACTTGCGCGGATCGGTGATCCGCCATTTGACGAACCAGTCCACGACCATCGACTTCTTCTCGGCGGTCAGGAAGCGCTCGTTGGCGGCCACGTCGATCGTCTGCAGGCGGCGGTCCATGAAGACCACATTCTGCAGCGGCGGCGGCAGCTTGAAATGCAGGCCCGGCTCGCGCACGACCTGCTTGATCTCGCCGAAGGCGAACACCACGGCGTACTGGCGCTGGTCGACCACGAACAGCATCGACGACACGACGGCCAGCAGGATGAACAGGCCAATGGCAAAGGAAATCAGTCGATTCATGACGGTCTCCTTAGCGTACGTCGCGATCGCGGTTGCGCATCGATTCGCGCGAGCGGATGTCCGGCGACGGTGCATCCGTCGTCGGCGGCGCAGTCGTGCCCGGCGCGGCGGCCGGCGGCGTGGCGCCCTGCACCTGCGACATCAGCTTGTCGAGCGGCAGGTACAGCAGGTTGTTGCCGGCCTTGGCATCGACGAGGATCTTGTTCGAGTTGCTGTAGATCTGCTGCATGGTCTCCAGGTAGATGCGGTCGCGGGTGACCTGCGGCGCCTTCGCGTACTCGGTCTGCACCGAGCGGAAGCGCGATGCGTCACCTTCGGCCTGCGCCACCACGCGGGCCCGGTAGGCCTCGGATTCTTCCTTCAGGCGCGCCGCCGTGCCGCGTGCGCGCGGCAGGATGTCGTTGGCGTACGCCTGGCCTTCGCTGATCGCACGCTCGCGATCCTGGCTGGCCTTGTTCACGTCGTCAAACGCGGCCTGCACCTGCTCGGGCGGCTGCACGCTCTGGACGTTGACCGAGATCACGCGGATGCCGGTCTTGTATGCCGACAGGATCGACTGGATCGACTTGGCCAGGCCCTGCGCAATCTGCTCGCGGTTCTCGTACAGCACCGCGTCCATCTTGTTGCGGCCGACGATCTCGCGCACCGAGGTCTCGGCGGCCTGCGTCACCAGTTCCTCGTCGCCACCGCGGTCGGTCTTGTTGAAGAACAGGAATTCGCTGGCGTCCTGGATGTCGTACTGCACCGTGAAGCGGACGTCGATGATGTTCTCGTCCTGCGTCAGCATCGACGAGTCCTTGAGGTTGCTGTCCTTGATCGACGTCGCGCGGCCTACTTCCACCGAGCGCACGGCCGACAGGTTGACCACCTCGGCCGACTGGATCGGCCACGGCGCGCGCCAGTTGATACCGGGGCCCGTGGTGTACTTGAACTTGCCGAACTGCAGGATCACGGCGGTCTGCCCTTCCTGCACCATGAAGAAGCCGCTGGCCAGCCAGATGCCGATCACGGCCGCCACGATCACGCCGGCGCCAATGTTCGAGCCCCTGCCCGACGGGCGCGAGCCGAAGCCGTTGCCCTGCCCGCCGCCGCCGTTGTCCTTGCGGCCCAGCAGGCCGTTCAGGCGGCGGTTGAAGTCGCGCCAGAGCTCGTCCAGGTCGGGCGGGCCATCCTGCGGCCGCTGGTTCTGCTGGCGGCTCTTGTCCTTGTCTTCATCGTCCTGACCGTTACGGCCCCAGCGGGGGTCGTTCAAGGAGAAGATGGCGCGCAGGCGCGGCCAGCGAGCAAGCCGCGCGGCGCGGCTGCCTGGCACGAAGTGCGAGTCAGGATTCCGAGGGAACAGGGGCATGAAGGGCACGGGTCCGGGAAAGTTTGGAACAGGGGGATTCTAGCAGCCATCTTGATCACTTTTGCTCAAAATCCCCCAATCGGGCCGCCATTGGCGGCAATGCTTGCTCAGTCGGGGTAGTTGTCGCCGGCAACCGGGCGATTCCCGGGTCCGTTTTCCGCCTCGTCTTCGGGCTCGGGCAGGTCCTGGCCGTCGCTTCCGCCCGCCAGCCCGCCACCGTCCAGCCGGGGATCATACGGGGCCGGCTCGCCCGGCCGGGTGGCCAGCCACTGGGCCACTTCGACGATGGCCTCGCGCAGCGCGTCCAGGCCCAGGCCGTCGCGCGCCGACAGGAATACCCGCGTCGGCACGCCGTCCTCGTTCCGCTCCACGCGCGGGCCCAGTTCCAGCAGTTCGGGCGCCGCGTCGATCTTGTTCATGACCACGATCTGCGGGATGTCCAGCGCGTCGATTTCCGCCAGCACCCGGTTCACCTGCTCGATCTGCTCGTGGCGCACGGCGCTGGACGCGTCCACCACGTGCAGCAGCAGGTCGGCGTGCACGGTTTCGTCCAGCGTGGCGCGGAACGCCGCCACAAGCTGGGTCGGCAGGTCGCGGATGAAGCCGACCGTATCCGACAGCACGACGTTGCCCAGCCCGTCCAGGAACAGGCGCCGGGACGTCGTATCGAGCGTCGCAAAAAGCTGGTCCGCGGCGTAGGCCCGGGCCTTCGTCAGCGCGTTGAACAGCGTCGACTTGCCGGCGTTGGTATAGCCGACCAGCGAAATGCTGAGCGTATCGTTGCGGGCACGGGCGCGGCGCTGGGTATGGTGCTGGCGCTGCAGCCGCGCCAGATCGGTCTTGAGCCGCTTGGCGCGGTCGTCCAGCATCCGGCGGTCCAGTTCGAGCTGCCGCTCGCCGGGGCCGCCGCGCATGCCGATCCCGCCCTTCTGCCGCTCCAGGTGGCTCCACGCCCGCACCAGGCGCGACGCCTGGTATTGCACCTGCGCCAGTTCCACCTGCACCTTGCCGACGTGGCTCTGCGCGCGCTGGCCGAAGATATCGAGGATCAGGCCGGTCCGGTCGATCACGTGGCGGCGCAGGAATCGTTCGAGGTTCCGCTGCTGGGCCGGGCTCAGCGCGTGGTTGAACACCACCACGTCGGCATCCAGCGCGTCAGCCGCCTCCTTGAGCTCCTCGGCCTTGCCGGAGCCGATGAACAGCGCCGGGTCGGGGCGCGAACGCTTGCCGGTCAGCGTGTGCACCGGCACCGAGCCGGCCGTGGTGGTCAGCAGCGCCAGTTCGGAAAGGCTTTCCTGGAAATCATGCTTGCCGAAATCCACGCCGACGAGGATTGCGCGCGAGGGATCGGTCTGGGAAGTAGCTCTGGGTTGCAAGCGGGTGGACGCGGGGCGCCGGATAAATGTTGGAAACGGTGGGAAATCCGATTGTCAAGACAATGATCGCGACCACGGGCCGCGGCGCGGCAACCTGCCGCATCGGGCGGCCGTCAGGCAGCGGGACAGGTACGGAATCGATCGGAAACCGGAATTTGAAGAGGCGGCCCGTTCGGGGCAACGCTGGCGGCTCGCGCCGGAGGACGGCGGGACAGGAACGTGCAGCGTGGACGGCCGCATGGCAATGCGGCCACCCACGAATGAGGGAAAATCAGCCCTCGGAGGAATCATCCACACGGAAATTGACCGCGCGCGCCGGCACGACGGTGGAAATCGCATGCTTGTACACCATTTGGGTCACGGTGTTGCGCAGCAGGACGACATACTGGTCGAACGACTCGATATTGCCTTGCAGCTTGATGCCATTGACGAGGTAGATGGAAACCGGCACGTGCTCTTTGCGCAGCGCGTTAAGGAACGGGTCTTGTAGCAATCGCCCTTTGTTGCTCATGGCACACTCCAAAATTATAGATTTAGTGATGGATCATGGGGACGAAAGTCCCCGGTTCAAGTCAGTTGGCGCAAAAACGCGCCAGAAAAAAGATCAAAACGGTACCAAGCTGGCATCAACGCGCAGGGCTCCCCCTGCTACCGTGAATTTAGCCGCAGTTCCAAACGAACGCAAACGAAACTTCGGACAAGGATGGGCACCTTTCTGGCTCAATCCTTCGAGTCCGCGTACGGGTTTTTGTTCGTACGGAATTCGATGCGCAATGGCGTGCCCTTGAGCTTGAACGCCTCGCGGAAGCGGTTCTCCAGGTAGCGCTTGTAGGCATCGGTCACGTTCTGCAGGCCGTTGCCGTGGATGACCACGATGGGCGGGTTGGAACCACCCTGGTGCGCGTAGCGCAGCTTGGGCCGCGACACGCCGGCGCGCTTGGGCTGCTGGAATTCCACTGCCTCGTGCAGCACGCGCGTGAGCTGCGGCGTGGGCAGCTTCACCATCGCGGCAGCGTAGGCATCGTCGACCGAACGCAGCAGCGCGCCGATTCCGGTGCGCTCCTTCGCCGAGACGAAGTGGAAGTTCGCAAAGCCCAGGAACTGCAGCTTGCGCTCCAGGTCGTGCTTCACGCGGTCGCGCTGGTGGCCGTCCAGGCCGTCCCACTTGTTCACGCCCACAACGAGCGCGCGGCCCGATTCGACGATGAAGCCGGCGATATGGGCGTCCTGCTCGGAGATGTCCTGCTGGGCGTCCAGCAGCAGCACCACCACGTTGGCATCGGCAATCGACTGCAGCGTCTTGACCACCGAAAACTTCTCGATGGCCTCGAACACCTTGCCGCGCTTGCGCAGGCCGGCCGTGTCGATCAGCGTGTACGGCTTGCCGCCGCGCTCGAACTCCACGTAGATGGCGTCGCGCGTGGTGCCCGGCATGTCGAACGCGATCACGCGCTCCTCGCCGATCAGCGTGTTGACCAGCGTGGACTTGCCCACGTTGGGCCGCCCGACGATGGCGATCTTGGTGCCACGCTGGTTGGCCTCGGCTTCCTCGGCCAGCTCGGGCCGCTCCTGCACGGCCAGTTCCAGCGCCTCGTCCACCAGCTCGCGCACGCCGTCGCCGTGCGTGGACGAGATCGCGTACGGATCGCCCATGCCCAGTTCGTAGAAGTCCGCGGCCACCGAGGTGTACTTCATGCCTTCGGCCTTGTTGACCGCCAGCATGATGCGCCGGCCAGTCTTGCGCAGGTAGTCCGCGATCACGCGGTCCTGTGGCGCCAGGCCCAGGCGGCCGTCCACCAGGAAGATGACGACGTCGGCCTCCACCACGGCCTGGCGGGTCTGCTTGGCCATTTCGGCGACGATGCCGTCCTTGGCCACGGGCTCGAAGCCGCCCGTGTCGATCACGATGAACGGACGATCGCCGATGCGGCCCTCGCCATAGTGGCGGTCCCGCGTCAGGCCCGGCAGGTCGGCGACGAGTGCGTCGCGCGAGCGGGTCATCCGGTTGAATAGCGTCGACTTGCCCACATTAGGGCGGCCGACGAGTGCGATAACTGGTTTCATGCAATAAATGGGAACAGGGGGCGGCCTGCGCCGTCCCCCAGCAACTCCGGAGTCATGTTGAGCCGACAACCGCCGTGGGCATCACGGCTGGCCACGTCTGTCGGGCGTCCTGTCGGGGGGCAAGGCGGAGCCAGACGCTCCGTCCCGCCGTGTTGCACGACCAGGGATCATGCTACCGGATTGGCGCCGGCCGTGCGACAGGGGCACGGCCGGGCCGCGTGCGCCAGCACGCGGTACGATGGCGGCCCCGGCACGGGCCGCCGCTGGCAATCAGTTCGGCACGAAGCCGTACACGTCGCCGTCGCGGGTCTGGACCACCAGGGTCTGCCCGGCGATGACCGGCGCCGCGCTGATGGCGCTGCCGTCGGTCTTCATGCGCGCGACGATCGTGCCGTCTTCCCGCGACAGGAAGTGCACGAAACCTTCATAGTCGCCCACCACCACCGAGCGGCCGATCGTGGCCGGCGCACCAAGCTGGCGATAGCGCAGGTCCGTATTCTTCCAGCGTTCGTTGCCGTTCTGACGATCGAATGCGAACACCGCCGACGTCTCGTCGCTGGAGAACAGCGAATTCTCATCCTGGGCCAGGCCCATCGGCGACGAGAAATCCTTGCCCCACTGCGGCTGGCCGTTGGCCAGTTCCAGGCAGGCAATCCGGCCCTGGAACGTCGTGGCGCAGACCTGGCGGCCCAGCACGGCCGGCACGCCGGTCACGTCGTTCAGGCGCTCGATTTCCGACACGCCCTTCGGATAAGACACGGTGCTTTCCCAGCGCAGCACGCCGTTGCCCGGGGCCAGCACGCCCAGCTTGCCGCCCGGGAAGCCGGTCACAATGCCGTCGCCGGCATAGACCATCCCCATCGCGGCGCGCAGGTTCAGCGCGGCCTGGGAGCGCTGGTAGATCCAGCGGCGGTCGCCGGTGCCGGCGTCCAGGCCGATGACGCGCGTATCGGTCGTACGCACCACCACCAGGCCGTTGCCGACCAGCGGCGCCGACAGGACTTCGCCATTGACCTGCTTCTTCCAGATCTGCTTGCCGGACTTGTCGAACGCGTAGATCGCGCCCTTCTCGCCCGCGACGGCGGTGGTCTCGCCGTCCGAACCGGGGCCCGACGTCAGGTCGCGGTCGGTCTTGGCCTTCCACAGCGTCTGGCCGCTGGCCGCGCTGATCGCCATCACCGTACCGCTCTTGCCGGACACGTACACCGCATCGCCAGCCGCCACGGGCGCCATCACATACGGGCCACTCTTGCCCACGTCGGCCTTCCAGGCCTGCTTGACCGACAGCGTGGCCGACACCGGTTTCAGCTCGGTGGGCGGATGCTTGTTTTCCTTGCTGAACAGCGAGCAGCCCGCCAGCAGGCCCAGGCAGGTGCCGGCCACGAGCGTGCGGGTTGCGGCTGTGCGAAGCAATGACGTCATAGGATGCGTTCCGATATTTTTTGAGAGGGTCCGCGGTCCGCTCACGCGGTGCCCAGCGCGTCGAGCTTGAACTGGATGATCTGGCGCATGCCGGCTTCGCCGGTGCCCAGCTTTTCCAGCGCACGGCGGTAGGCGGTGCGGGCCTCGTCACGCTTGTCCTGGGCGGCCAGCAGGTCGCCGCGGCGGTCCGCGAACAGCGCTTCGTACTGCGCCGGCGCGTCCTTGAGCAGCGCCAGGCCCTGGTCGTACGCCTTCTCGTCGAGCAGGATGCCGGCCAGGCGCACGCGCGCCACCGGGGCATAGTCTTCGCCGCCGTGGTCGATGGCCCACTGGAGCTGGGTCTTGGCGCCTGCCAGGTCGCCGGCCTCGTACAGCACCTTGGCGGCGGTCAGCGCGCTCATCGGGCCGTAGGCGGTGCGGCCGAACTTGTCTTCGAGGTCCGTGGCGGCGCGCTTGACGCGGTCGGCGTCGCGCGCTTCGGCGGCCTTCGTCACCTGCTCGTAGAGCTGCGCGGCATCACCGGCCTGCGAGCGCTGCCAGTACTTCCAGCCGGACCAGCCCGCAAAGGCCAGCAAGAGCACAATGACCGCCCACGTGACGGCGTTGCCGTACTGTGCCCACCAGGCCTTGAGGCTCTCAAGCTGTTCCTGTTCTTCTAGATCGTAAGCCATGTCGAGGCAGTTACCTGCGTTGGTTGAAATTGACACGGCCGCTTCCTTCCAGGACAGCGGCCGTGCGGCACTTGTCTGACGACGCGCCTGTTGCCCGTCGTCCTATTGCTCGTCGTCCTCGTCGTCGTCCGCTTCCAGCGCGTCCACCATCCGTTCGATGATGAACTCGACCACGGTCTCGGCCGGGATGCTGGTCTGCGGACCGCCCTCGGCGGCGTTGCCGCTGCGCAGTTGCTTGACCGCCACCGTGCCGCCGGCGATTTCGTCGTCGCCAATGATAACGGCAAAGGAGGCGCCGCTCGCGTCGGCGCGCTTCATCTGCGACTTGAAGCTGCCGCTCTTGCCGTCGGGCGTGGCGTGGAACAGCACGTCCAGGCCGGCGTCACGCAGCCGTTCGGCCGCGATCATCGCCTGCTCGCTGGCGGCCTGGCCTTGGTGGACCATGTACACGTCGCAGCCCTGGGCCTCCGGGGCCAGCTTTTCCTCGCGCAGCAGTTCGATGATGCGCTCGATGCCCATCGCCCAGCCGCACGCCGGCGCGGGCTTGCCGCCCATCTGCTGGATCAGCGGATCGTACCGGCCGCCGCCCGCGATCGTGCCCTGGGCGCCCAGCTTGTCGGTGATCCACTCGAACACCGTCAGGTTGTAGTAGTCCAGGCCGCGCACCAGGCGCGGGTTGATCTTGAACGGGATATTGTTGGCCTTCAGGATGCGCTGGACGCCCTCGAAGTGCGCCAGCGACTCGGCACCCAGGAAGTCGATCAGTTTGGGCGCGTTGGCGGCCATCTCCTGCAGCGCCGGGTTCTTGGTGTCCAGCACGCGCAGCGGATTGGTGTACAGGCGGCGCTTGCCATCCTCGTCGAGGATGTCCTTGAAGCCTTCCAGGTACTTGACCAGTTCCTCGCGGTGCGCGGCGCGCTCGTGCGCCTGGCCCAGCGAATTCAGCTCCAGCCGCACGCCGGTCAGGCCCAGGTCATCCCACAGGCGCTGGCACATCAGGATGATCTCGGCATCCACGTCCGGGCCGGCAAAGCCCAGCGCCTCGGCGCCAAGCTGGTGGAACTGGCGATAGCGGCCGCGCTGCGGCCTTTCGTGGCGGAACATCGGGCCCGTGTACCAGAGGCGCTTGGGGCCGTCGTACAGCAGGTTGTGCTCGATGGTCGCGCGCACGGCCGCGGCGGTGCCTTCCGGGCGCAGCGTCAGATTCTCGCCATTGAGCGCGTCGGTGAAGGAATACATCTCTTTCTCGACGATGTCGGTCACCTCGCCAATGCCCCGCACGAAGAGCTGCGTATGCTCGACGATCGGCGTGCGGATCTGCTGGTAGCCATAGGCGCGCAGCATGCTGCGCGCGGCGTTGTCGAACAGTTCCCACAGCGGGGCATCGGCGGGCAGCATGTCGTTCATGCCCTTCACGCCCTGCAGTGCCTTGTCGGCCTTCGTCTTGTCTTCGCTCATGTTCTCTTCGTGATACCGGTGGTGTCCTGGCGCCCCTGCGCTCAGGCCACCGCTTCCTGTTGCTTGGCCTGCTTCGCGCCGGGACCGTAGTGCGTGCGGACGTATTCGTCCACGATCGCCTGGAAGTCCTGGGCAATATTGTCACCGCGCAGCGTCTTGACCTTGACGCCATCGACGAACACCGGCGCGGCCGGCGATTCGCCCGACCCCGGCAGCGAGATGCCGATGTTGGCGTGCTTGCTTTCGCCCGGGCCGTTGACGATGCAGCCCATCACGGCCACATCCATTTCCTCCACGCCGGGGTACTGGTCCTTCCAGACCGGCATCTGCTCGCGCAGGTACGACTGGATGCTGGCGGCCAGCTCCTGGAACGTCGTGCTCGTGGTGCGGCCGCAGCCCGGGCAGGCAATCACCATCGGCGTGAAATTGCGCAGGCCCATGGTCTGCAGGATTTCCTGGCCGACGTAGACCTCCTTCTCGCGCGGCGCGCCCGGTTCCGGCGTCAGCGAGATGCGGATCGTGTCGCCGATGCCTTCCTGCAGCAGCACCGACAGCGCGGCCGTCGAGGCCACGATGCCCTTGCTGCCCATGCCGGCCTCGGTCAGCCCCAGGTGCAGCGCGTATTCGCAGCGGCGCGACAGCTCGCGGTAGACCGCCACCAGTTCCTGCACCTGCGACACCTTGCACGACAGGATGATCTGGTTGCCCGGCAGGCCGATTTCCTCGGCCTTCTGCGCCGATTCGATCGCCGACGTGATCAGCGCCTCGACCATCACGCTCTGCGCGGGCCACGGCTCGGCGCGCTGGGCGTTCTCGTCCATGATGCGCGCGAGCAGGTCCTGATCCAGGCTGCCCCAGTTCACGCCGATGCGCACCGGCTTGTTATAGCGGCACGCCATCTCGATCATCTCGGCGAACTGCTTGTCGCGCTTGGCACCCTTGCCCACGTTGCCGGGGTTGATGCGGTACTTCGACAGCGCCTGCGCGCACTCGGGATAGTCGTGCAGCAGCGTGTGGCCGTTGTAGTGGAAGTCGCCCACCAGCGGCACGTTCACGCCCATCCGGTCCAGCTGTTCGCGGATGGCCGGCACGGCGGCGGCGGCCTCGGGCGTGTTCACGGTGATCCGGACGATCTCCGACCCGGCGCGCGCCAGTTCCTTGATCTGGATGGCCGTGCCGATGGCGTCGACCGTGTCCGTGTTTGTCATCGATTGCACGCGCACCGGTGCGCCGCCGCCGATCGTCACGATGTTGTCGCCCCACACGACGCTGGCCTGGCGCGACACGCGGCGTGGCAGCGGACCCGGGATCACCGGTTGGGAAGCTTTCTGGTGCATTGCGTTACCACCTTCAAATGGCATGGCTGATTGCGCGGCCCGGCCGCATTACTGCAGGGTCAGGCGCGCCACGTTGTTCCGGTCGGCGGCCTTGAAGTTGACCGGCGCGCCATTGTGCGCCATCGACTCCACGCCCTTCACGTTGCCGAGCACGACTTTGTAGGGACCACCCGCGCCGCTGCCGGCCACGGCGTCGCCGGCCTTGCCGGTGCCGCCCATGATGACCTTGCCGGTGCGGTCGCGCACTTCGTACCAGGTATCGGCGGCAAAGCGGATCTGGACCGCGCCGTCGCCGGTGGCGGCCGGTGCGGCAGGCGCACCAGGCGTGGCGGCCGTGGCCGTCGCGGGCACCTGCACCGGCTGGGCCACAGGCTTGTCCTGCGGCAGGCCCACCGCGCCGCCAGTGGCCAGCGGCATGCCGGTGGCGGTGGTCGGCGTGGTCGTGGTCGTGGTCGTCGTCGTAGCCGATGCGGGCGACGCCTCGGACGGCGCGGGCGAATCGTTGCCGGCCATCACCGGCGGCAGCGCGGCCGATACCGTGCCGTCACCGTTGCTCTGCGTCCCGCCCTCTTCCGCCGGCTTGTCGGCCGCGCGGTCGCCGGCCGGCGCATCGGCGGCGGCCTGATTGTGCGATTCCAGCCATGCCTTGGCATGGTCGTAGCCGAAGTACACGCCGGCGCCAGCCAGCGCCAGCACGCAGACCAGCCACAGCCAGCGGCCACCGGCGCCGCCCGTGCCCTTGGCCTTGCCGCCAAAGCGCTTGCGGTCGTCGAACGCCTGGTTCAGCGCGCCTTCATGCCGACGGGTGATGCCGGTTACCGGCATGGCCTGCGCCTGGGCATGGTATTGGCCCAGCAGGCCATCGATATTGATCTGCAGCGTGCGCGCATAGGCCCGCATCACGCCCTTGGCGAACGTCACGTCCGCCAGGCTCGACACATTGCCCGCCTCGATCGCCACCAGCTTGCTCGGCGCCACCTTCAGCCGTGCGCCGACATCCTCCAGCGACAGGCGCTGCGCCTCGCGACCCTCTTTCAGTTGCGCCCCGATCTCGCGGGCCACTGCCTCGCGGTCGGAGTCTGTCGCGCCGCCTGCAACTTGCGTTGCGGCCTGGCTGCCGGCGCGCTCTTCTTCATTCATCCCAAGCTCCTCTCTCGTATGCGGTCAGCTCGCGCGAATCGGGGAAACGGTTACGCAGTTCCGCGATCATCGCGCCCTGCGTCTGGGTATCGCCCTGCCGATGGGCAATGCGCGCACCCAGCCAGAGGGATTGCGCGGTGGCAAAACGGCTGCCGTTGATGCGGCCAGCGAACTGCCGGGCTTGTCCCATGTCCCCGCGCTGGAAATACAGTTGCGCGAGATTCATGAGCACTGACGGATCATTCCGGTCATATCCGTAGGCCGTCTGCAGATATTTTTCTGCCCCGGCAAAGTTGCCGTGGCGCAATTCGCAGACGCCCAGGTTGGTCAGCGGCTTGATCGGCCCATTGGCCGACGGGGCCTGCACGGCGCGTTCCAGCGTCGCCTTGCCCTCGGCGTAGCGGTTGGTCTGGCACTGGAACCAGCCATAGTTGTTCAGGATGTCCGGGTCGCCCGCGCGCATGCCCAGCGCGGTACGGAAGCTGTCCTCGGCCAGCGCGTTCTCGTTCATGCCCATGTAGATCAGGGCGCGCACGTGATAGGCGTCGACGTTGGCCGGATCGATCGCGATGGCCTGCTTGACCTCGTCAAGCGCCACCGGGTACTGGCGCGCCTCCAGGTACTGCGTCGCCAGGCGCAGCCGGAGCGCGGCGCGCTTGTTCGCGGCGGTCTGGTCGGAAGCGGTCTTGATGTCCTGCGTGGGCCCGGCGGGCAGCGTGCAGGCGGATAGCATCAACAGCCCTGACAGGGCAGCGACAAGCAGACGGATCATGCAGGACGGGCCTCCCGAGCGCTGCCGGCAACCACCGGCACCAGTGGCGTGATCTTGCCGAACTTGCCGCGCTCGGCCAGGCGGGTGCGATCCATGACCTCGCCGGCCAGCTGGCCGCACGCGGCGTCGATGTCGTCGCCACGGGTCTTGCGGATCGTCGTGACGATCCCCGCGTCCATCAGCACCTGGGCGAAGCGGCGGATCTGCTCGTTGTTCGAGCGCTTCAGCCCCGACTCGGGGAACGGATTGAACGGGATCAGGTTGAACTTGCATGGCACGTCGGCCACGAGCTTCAGCAGTTCCCGGGCGTGCTCGACCGTGTCGTTGACGTTGTCGAGCATGCAGTATTCGAAGGTGATGAAATCGCGCGGCGCGAACTCAAGGTAGCGGCGGCATGCCGCCATCAGTTCGGCCAGCGGATACTTGCGGTTCAGCGGCACCAGCACGTCGCGCAGCGCATCGTTCGAGGCGTGCAGCGACACGGCCAGCGCCACGGGCAGGTCCTTTGCCAGGCGGTCCATCATCGGCACCACGCCGGACGTGGACAGCGTCACGCGGCGGCGCGACAGCCCGTAGGCGTTGTCGTCGAGCATCAGGCGCATGGCCGGCACGACGGCATCGTAGTTCAGCAGCGGCTCGCCCATGCCCATCATCACCACGTTGGAGATGACACGGTCGTCCTTGGGGCCGCGGCCCAGTTGCTCGCGCATGGCGAACTCGGCCATCCAGAGCTGGCCGATGATCTCGCCCGTGCTGAGGTTGCGCGAGAAGCCCTGCTTGCCGGTGGAACAGAACCGGCAGTTGACGGCGCATCCGGCCTGGGACGACACGCACAGCGTGCCGCGCGTGTCCTCGGGGATGTACACCGTCTCCACCGCGTTGCCGGCGCCCACGTCGAGCAGCCACTTGCGCGTGCCGTCGGCGGACAGGTTGTCCGTGATGATGGCAGGCGCCCGGATCTCGGCCCGCGTCGCGAGCTTTTCGCGCAGCGACTTGGCGAGATCCGACATGGCGTCGAAGCGGCTGGCGCCGAACTGGTGGATCCAGCGTTGCAGCTGCCGTGCACGGAACGGCTTCTCGCCGAGCTCGCCGCAATAGGCGGTGAGCGCGTCCGCGTCGAGATCGAGCAGGTTGACGAGAGAGTTCATGACGGCAGTTTCCAGCGTTGCTACAGGTTCAGTCGTGATGTCAGAGACAATCAGCGGCTGTAAACGTTCATGCCCGGGAAGAAGAACGACACTTCCACGGCAGCCGTCTCGGCGGCGTCCGAGCCGTGCACGGCGTTCGCGTCGATGCTGTCGGCGAAGTCGGCGCGGATGGTGCCCTTCTCGGCCTTCTTCGGGTCGGTGGCGCCCATCAGCTCACGGTTCTTGGCAATGGCGTTCTCGCCTTCCAGCGCCTGGATCATGACCGGGCCCGAGACCATGAAGTCCACCAGGTCCTTGAAGAACGGACGCTCCTTGTGCACTGCGTAGAACTGCTCGGCTTCGCCGCGCGACAGGTGCACCATCTTGGCAGCAACGACTTTCAGGCCGGCGGCCTCGAAACGGGCGTAGATCTGGCCGATAACGTTCTTGGCCACGGCATCCGGCTTGATAATCGACAGGGTGCGTTCGATCGCCATGAAAAACTCCGAAAAATGAAGGGGTTACAAATGGATTAAACGTGCAATTCTAGCACGACCGCATGGCGGATTCGAGCGCGTGCCGGCATGACTTGAAAGACGCCCGGACGCACCGGCACCGTGCCCCAGATTATGCGCCGGAAAGCACATTACATTGTTGAAATGCGGGAACAGATACCCGGCACTTGCGTCAAAATGTCTGCGTTTTCGGAAAACAACTACTGACAAGGGTAATTGTCAAGACAAGGGCCCTTGCAAATCCGCGGGCGCGATGCCACATTGGCGCTGTGCGGCCGGGTTACCCCGGCGCCTCACGTATCTCAGATGACAGGAGTCATGATGAACAACAAGCTGAATACCTATGGATTCGGCAACAGCGCGGGCGTGACCGATGTGGCCGTCCGCAACCGGGTCCTACGCAATACCTACTGGCTGCTGGCCATCTCGATGATCCCGACCGTGCTCGGCGCGTGGATCGGCGTGGCCGCCGGCTTTGCGGGCCTGGTCGCCGGCAGCCCGGGGCTGTCCGCCATCCTGTTCCTGGCCGTCGCGTTCGGCTTCATGTTCGCCATCGAGAAGACCAAGAACAGCAGCATGGGCGTGGTCCTGCTGCTGGCCTTCACGTTCTTCATGGGTCTGATGCTGGCGCGGATCCTGAGCCTGACGCTGTCGTACTCGAACGGCCCGGCGCTGATCATGTACGCGTTCGGCGGCACCGCGGCCGTGTTCGGCGTGATGGCGACGATCGCCACGGTCAGCAAGCGCGATTTCTCGGGCCTGGCCAAGTTCCTGTTCGTCGGCGTGATCCTGCTGATCCTGGCCAGCATCGCCAACATCTGGCTGCAGCTGCCGGCGCTGATGATCACGCTGTCGGTCATCGCCATCGCGATCTTCTCGATCTTCATCCTGATCGACGTGCAACGCGTGGTGAACGGCGGCGAGACCAACTACGTCACCGCCACGCTGGCGATCTACCTGGACGTCTACAACGTCTTCGTGAACCTGCTGGCCCTGCTGGGCATCTTCGGCGGCAACCGCGACTGAGCGGCGCCGCACCCAATGAAACAGCCGCCCTCGGGCGGCTGTTTTTTTGTCCGGTCCCGTCGCGCCAGGGCTCAGTCGCGGTCGAACACGGCGATCGATTCGACGTGCGACGTGTGCGGGAACATGTTGACCACGCCCGCACCGCTGAGCCGGTATCCGGCCTCGTGCACCAGCAGGCCGGCGTCGCGCGCCAGCGTGGCCGGGCTGCACGACACGTAGACGATCCGCTTCGGCAGCAGGTCGCTGCCGGCCTGGTTCAATTCGCCAAGCGCCTTGCAGACGGCCAGCGCGCCCTCGCGCGGCGGATCGACCAGCCAGCGGTCGAACCGGCCCAGCGCCGCGATGTCCTCGGCGGTCACCTCGAACAGATTCCGGCACGCGAACGACGTCTTGCCGGCCAGCCCGTTGTACTCGGCATTGGCCAGCGCGCGCGTGGTCAGCGCCTCGCTGCCCTCGATGCCCATCACCGACGCGCCCTGCGTGGCCAGCGGCAGCGTGAAGTTGCCGATGCCGCAGAACAGGTCCAGCAGGCGGTCAGACGGCTGGGCGTCCAGCAGGCGCAGCGCCCGGCCGATCAGCACGCGGTTGATCTGATGGTTGACCTGGGTGAAATCGGTCGGCTTGAACGGCATGCGGATGCCGAACTCGGGCAGCGTGTAGGCCAGTTCCTGCTCGGCCGGGTAGAACGGGTAGACCGTGTCGGGGCCCTTGGGCTGGAGCCAGAACTGTACGCCGTGCTGGTCGGCGAAGGCGCGCAGCAGGTCCTTGTCGGCATCGGTCAGCGGTTCCAGAATCCGCAGGACCAGCGCCGTCACCTCGTTGCCGACGGCCAGTTCGATCTGCGGCATGCGGTCGCGGATCGACAAACCCGTCACCAACTCCCGCAGCGGCACCAGCATCGCCGACACGTGCGGCGGCAGGATCTCGCAGCGCGTCATGTCGGCCACGTAGCTGCTCTTGCGCTCGTGGAATCCCACCAGCACCCCGCCCTTCTTGGCCACGTAGCGGACCGTCAGCCGCGCCCGATAGCGATAGCCCCAGTCCGGGCCGGCGATGGGACGAAACACCACATCGGGCTTGACCTTGGACAGGTGCCAGAGGTCGTCTTCCAGCACGCGCTGCTTGATGGCTAGCTGCGCGCGCGCGTCCAGATGCTGCATCGAGCAGCCGCCACAGACGCCAAAGTGCTGGCAACCGGGCGTCACGCGCATCACCGACGACTCCCTGATCTCGACCAGATGGGCCTGCTCGTAGCTCGGCTTGCGCCGGTAGCTCCGGTACGCCACGGTCTCGCCGGGCAGCGCGCCTTCGACGAAGATCACCTTGCCGGGCGTGCCGTCCTCGTTTTCCAGGCGGCCGACGCCACGCGCCTCCATGCCGAGGCTGTGGATCGAGACCACGGGATCAGCGGGCACGGGCGTGGCGGATGCGGCGGGTGCGGCACCCGGCTGGCCCGCTTGCTGGGGCTGGGGAGTAACGACGGCTTGAGACACCAGAGGGACCTGACGTATTGTTTTGCGAAAGCGCGATTGTAGTCCAGTCATCGCGCCGTCACGAAGCAGCACGTCACAGGAGAGACGGCGATGGAACTCGTTTCCTGGAATATCCAGTGGGGACGCGGCGCGGACGGCAAGGTCGACCTTGCGCGCACCGTTCGCACGATCCGCGGCATGGCGGACGCCGATGTCATCTGCCTGCAGGAAGTGACGCGCGGCTTTTCCGACATCGACGGGAATCCGCAGCGTGACCAGGTGGCGGCGCTGACCGCGCTGCTGCCGGGCTATCGCGTGATCTTTGCGCCCGGCGTTGACCGGACGCATGGCGACGGCACGCCGCGCCAGTTCGGCAACGTCATCGCCACGCGCCTGCCCGTGCGCGAGATCTTTCGCCATGCCCTGCCCTGGCCGGCCGATCCCGATGTCGCGTCGATGCCGCGCGTGGCGCTGGAAGTCACCGTGCTGGCAGACACCAGCCCGCTGCGCGTCATCTGCACGCATCTGGAGTACTACTCGAAGCCCCAGCGCGAGGCCCAGGCCGACGCGCTACGCCAGTGGCACACCGAGGCGTGCGACCACGCGCGCCGGCCGGGCAAGTCCGAGAAGAAGCCGGGCCCGTTCACGCCCGAGCCGCGCCCCACCGCTGCGGTGCTGTGCGGCGACTTCAACAGCAAGCCCGATGACGTGGCCTACCGGCGCGTGCTGGAGCCGTACAGCGACGGCACGGTGAACTGGAAGGATGCCTGGTGCCAGATGCACCCGGGCCAGGACCATGCGCCAACCTGCGGGCTGTACGACAAGGAACAGTGGCCCGAGCCGGCATTCGCATGTGATTTCGTCTTCGTGACCGAAGACCTGCTAGGCGACGTCAGGCGCTGCGAGGTCGATGCCGGCACCGATGCATCGGACCATCAGCCGATCCACCTGAGCCTGGCGCGCTAAAGGCCGGGAAGGCCGGAATTGCGAGGCTGGGCGCCTCAGTCCTCGTCCTCGGCCTCGGGGGCCATCGGCTGGAGCCGGAACGCGCGCAGGTACTGCATCCACTGCTCGCCCGGCAGCTCGGCCAGCGTCTCCTGCACCAGCGACACTTCCATGTCGAACTCGCGCGGCGACAGCCCGCCGCGCATCAACTGGAAGCGGCAGTACATCAGGTACGTGTTGACGACGTCGGTCTCGCAGTAGTCGCGGATCTCGGCAAGCCGGCCCTGCTGGAACGCCTGCCAGACCATGCTGCCGTCCATGCCCATCTTGCCGGGAAAGCCGCACAGCTTTGCCAGGTCATCGAGCGGCGCGCTGGCCCGCGGCTGGTACATCGCCAGCAGGTCCATCAGGTCCAGGTGCCGCATGTGGTAGCGGCTGATGTAGTTGTTCCACTTGAAGTCGCGGCTGTCGTCGTCGCGGCCCTCGCCCATTTCCCAGTAGCGCGGCGCGGCCACGCCGTGCACGAGACCACGGTAGTGCAGCACGGGCAGGTCAAAGCCGCCGCCGTTCCACGACACCAGTTGCGGGCTGTAGCGGGCAATCAGCTCGTAGAACTTCTGGATCAGCGTGGCTTCTCCGTCCTCGGGCGTCCCCAGCGATCCGACGTGGAACACCGCGGAGCCGTCGCGCTGCGTACGGCGCAGCACGCACGAAATGGCGGCCACGCGCTGCAGGTAATGGGGCAGGAAATCGGAACCGGTTTTATCGCGGCGCGCAGCAAACGCATGCTCGGCCACTTCGGCGTCGCTCATTGCTGCGGGATGGTCGTGCAAACGGCGCAGGCCGTCGACATCGGGAATCGTCTCGATGTCGAATACCAGCACAGGGGTCATAAAACGGCGTCCTTCCTTACACCTTGCGAAGCGAAATGCCGCTTGAGCTTGACCAGCGCTTCCTGCTGGATCTGGCGCACGCGTTCGCGCGTCAGGCCCATTTCCTCGGCCAGCTCTTCCAGCGTGGCCGGCTCGATGTGGTTCAGGCCGAAGCGGCGCTCCACCACATAGCGATGCTTCTCCGACAGGCGCGCCAGCCAGAGCTTCATCAGGTTTTCGAGTTCGCGGTGGGCCACCTCCTGGTCGGGGGCGGCATTGTGCTCGTCGGACAGGAAATCAAGCAGGCTCGATCCCGGGTCGAGATCGAACGGCGTATCGAGCGAGGTGGTGTGTTCGTTGAGCGCCAGGACGTCCTGCACCTCGTCCGGCGTCTTGCCGAGGAGATGAGCGATGTCTTCCAGGCTGGCGTCGCGGCCGTCGGTGCCGCCCTTCTCCAGATGACGCTTGGCGCGCAGGACCTGGTTCAATTCGCGGATGACGTGCACCGGCAACCGCACGGTGCGCGCCTGGTTCATGATGGCCCGCTCGATGCTCTGGCGGATCCACCACGTGGCGTAGGTCGAGAAACGGAAGCCGCGCGTCGGGTCGAATTTCTCGATCGCGTGCATCAGGCCCAGGTTGCCTTCCTCGATCAGGTCGAGCAGCGGCACGCCGCGGTTCAGGTAGCCCTTGGCGATGCTGACCACGAGGCGCAGGTTGCGCTCGATCATGACCTGCCGGGCCGAGAAGTCGCCGCCCTTGGCCAGCGTGGAGAAATGCAGTTCCTCCGGGGCTGACAGCAGCGGCTTGATGCTGATGCGATTGAGATAGTGCTGGACCGTATCGGCGGCCAGTTCGGTATGCAGGACGGTGCGGAAGTCGTCGGGCTCGGCGGCAGCCTCGGTCGTGCTTTCCTCCTCCTCGTCCTCGGACTCCTCTTCCTCGTCCTGGTCCGATTCTTCGGCGCTTATTTCGGCATTGCGCCGGCTGGCGCGCGACACGGGAGCGATGGGTTCGTCAGCCACCGGCACCATGTCCGATGCCGGGTCGGCTTCCGCCTCGTACACTCCGACGACCTCGTCATCGGATTGCGTTGCCACGCCAGCCTTGCCTTCCGGCTGCTTGGGACGACGGGTCCTGCTGACAACTCCGGATGAGACAGTTTTCTGGCGTGGCATGAAACCTCACTGTGGCGGTAGATACCGCATCGGATCGACCGGTTTTCCGTTCTTGCGAACCTCGAAATGCAGCTTGACCCTGTCAGTATCACTGTTACCCATTTCGGCAATCTTCTGGCCCTTGCGGACCGTTGACTGCTCTGCCACCAGCACCTTGTCGTTGTAACCGTAGGCGGTGAGATACGTGTCGTTGTGTTTGATGATGACAAGATTCCCGTAGCCGCGCAAGGGGCCTACGTGAATCACCCTACCCTCGTCGGCGGCCAGCACCGCATCGCCTTTCTTACCTGCGATATCGATGCCCTTGTTGCCCTTGTCGTCAAATTTACCAACCAGTTGGCCGCTGGCCGGCCAGACCAGCCGGATGTCGCCCGCCGGGGCCGATGCGGCACCGGATGCGGCGGCCACGGCGGCCGGCGCCGGGGCGGCCGGCACGGCAGATGCCGCAGGTGCGGACGACGCGCTCATCGGCGTGCCGACCGGGCGGGTCGCGTCGATCGGCTGCGCCTGCACGGTGCCCGGTGCCACGGGCACGGTGGCCACGCCCGGCGCGGCATTCACGTCGGCGCTCGGCGGCACCACGCGCAGCAGTTGTCCCACTTCGATCTGGTTGGCGTTGGCCATGTTGTTCCAGGCCGCCACGTCGCGGTAGGACTGGCCGTTCTCCAGCGCGATACGGTAAAGCGTATCGCCGCGCTTGACCCGATAGTATCCGGGCGGCGCCGGCTCGTTGGACACCGCCGCCGGCTGGGTGGCCACGCCCGAGGTGCGGTCCACCACCGGCGCGGGCATCGGGGAATTGGCGCAGGCGGCCAGCACGGCTGCCGCGGCCAGGACGCCCAGGTGTTGTCCGACTCGTGTGAAATTCTTCTGATTCACGATGTTGTGCATAGTTCGACTCAGATGGTGCCCGATTTTAAAGGCACAAAGAAGACAGCTTCAAGCGCGGTCCGGTGAAAACGATGCCGATTGAGGCGCTCGATCAGTAGCAGTTGCTGGGTCACCGTCTGGCCCGCGGCGCCGGTGCCGGGGGTCACGACAGGCGCGATCAGCCGGCCGCCGATGGCGAGCTGCTCCAGCAGGGCCTGCGGCACTTCCATGCCGGCCGCGGCGAGGATGATCGACGAGAACGGCGCGGCCTGCGGCAGGCCCAGCATGCCGTCGCCGTAGTGCAGGCGGATGTTCGGCACCCGCAGCGGGCGCAGGTTCGCCTTGGCTTGTTCGTGTAGCGGACGGATCCGCTCGATGGAGAACACTTCCTGCGCGCACAGGCTCAGCACGGCCGCCTGGTAGCCGCAGCCGGTGCCGATCTCCAGCACGCGCGCCAGCGGCTGGTCGGGCGTCAGCCCTTCGCGCAGCAGCTCGATCATCCGCGACACCACCGACGGCTTGGAGATGGTCTGCTGATGGCCGATGGGCAGCGCGGCGTCCTCGTACGCCTGCGACGCCAGCCCCGGCTCCATGAACAGGTGGCGCGGCACCGTGGCGATGGCGCCAAGCACGCGCTCGTCGCGGATGCCGCCGGCCCGCAGCCGTGCCGCCAGCGCCGCGCGGGCGCGATCCGACGCCATGCCCCCGCCGCCGGCCGTGGCGGCCGACGCGCGCGCCTCCACCGCGCTGCCCGGCGCGGGCGGCGGCGCCGGCGGGGCGGCCGGCTTGCGCGGCTTCACCGTGGGGGGCGCCGGCGCGGCAACCGTGCGCTTGCCCACCGCGGGCAACCCGGCGGTGCGCGCGGGCGCGGGCTTGCGCTCGACCACCGCATCGAGCGGCAGCGGAAAGCGGGATCGGCGCGGCGTGGAACTCATTTCAGGGGCAAGGCAGGCAAGGATGGGATGACGACGATGGCGGCGGCCGCGCCACGGGCACGGCCATCGCCAGGAAACGGCCGGGCGGCGCGCGGCGCTGACACGCTCACCCCAGCCACTGTCCGATCTGTTCGAGCTGGCCGCGGTGCGTCAGGTCGAGCTGCAACGGCGTGAGCGAGACGTAGCCGTTGGCGGTGGCATGGAAATCCGTGCCTTCGCTCGCATCGCGCGCATCGCCGGCGGGGCCGATCCAGTAGATGGGATCGCCGCGCGGATTGGCCTGCTGGATCACGGGCTGCGACGGGTGCCGCTTGCCCAGCCGCGTGGCGCGCTGGCCGCGGATGTGTTCGTACGGCAGGTTCGGGATGTTCACGTTCAGCAGGAACGGCTCGCTCGGCGGCCGGGCAATCACCCGCTCGACGATCTCGCGCGCCACGCGCGCGGCGGCGTCCACGTGCTCCCAGCCATGGTGCACCTGCGAGAACGCAATCGACGGGATGCCGAACAGGTAGCCCTCGATGGCGGCGGCCACGGTGCCCGAGTACAGCACGTCCTCGCCCATGTTCTGGCCCTGGTTGATGCCGGACACCACCAGGTCGGGCCGGTCCTGCAGCAGGCCGGTGAGCGCCACGTGCACGCAATCGGTCGGCGTGCCATTGATGTAGCGGAAGCCCTTCTGCACGCCCTCGCGCGCTTCGTAGACCGACAACGGGCGCTGCAGCGTCAGCGAATTCGAGGCGCCGCTGTGGTTCTGTTCCGGGGCGATCACGGTCACGCGCGCCAGGGGCGCGAGCGCTGCGTGCAGGACGGCAAGGCCCGGCGCGAGGTAACCGTCATCGTTGGCAAGAAGGATATGCATGGCCGCGATTGTACCTGAGCAAGGGGCCGTCGGCGCCACCGCGGATGCACCGGAAACGGGACAATCCGGCCCCGGCCATGCGTCGCCCGAATGGGCGCCATGCAACGATTTGCTCGTGCAGAACGATCGTGCTTTTCTTGCGCTACACTTGCCCGACACCGTCCGGGGCCGCCCTCGCCCGCCCCGCGCGGACGCCGGCCCGGCCGGCCCGATCCGCACGACATCACACATGGGAGACAAGATGAAAGCCGTACTGTGCAAAGCCTGGGGTCCGCCCGATTCCCTGTCGCTGGAAACGCTGCCGGACCTCGTGCCGGGCGATGGCGAAGTCGTCATCGACGTCAAGGCCGCCGGCGTGAATTTCCCGGACGTGCTCATCATCCAGAACAAATACCAGGCCAAGCCGGAACTGCCGTTCTCGCCGGGTTCGGAGCTGGCGGGCGTGGTCAACGCCGTTGGCGCCGGTGTTACACATGTGAAACCGGGTGACAAGGTCATCGCCTACCTGGGCAACGGCGCGTTTGCCACGCAGGCCAAGGCGCCGGCCAAGGCCGTGGTGCCGATGCCGCCCGGCATCGACTTCGACGTGGCCGCCGCGTTCACGCTGACCTACGGCACGTCGCACCACGCGGTGGTGGACCGTGGCGAACTGAAGGCCGGCGAGACCATGCTGGTGCTGGGCGCCGCCGGCGGCGTGGGGCTGGCGGCTATCGAGATCGGCAAGGCGATTGGCGCGCGCGTGATCGCGGCGGCGTCCACCGACGAGAAGCTGGCGGTCTGCAAGGCGCACGGCGCCGACGCGGTAATCAACTACAGCACCGAGGACCTGCGCGAGCGCATCAAGGCGCTGACCGACGGCAAGGGCCCCGACGTGATCTACGATCCGGTGGGCGGCATCTACGCCGAGCCGGCGTTCCGGTCCATCGCCTGGCGCGGCCGCTACCTAGTGGTGGGCTTTGCCAACGGCGAGATTCCGAAGATCCCGCTGAACCTGGCGCTGCTCAAGGGCGCCTCGCTGGTAGGCGTGTTCTGGGGCGACTTTGCGCGCCGCGAGCCCAAGGCCAACCAGGCCAACATGGCGCAGATGCTGGGCTGGATGCGGGAAGGCAAGATCCGGCCGCATATCTCGGCCCGGTATCCGCTGGACCAGGCGCCCCAGGCGCTCAAGGACATGGAGGCACGCAAGGTGACGGGCAAGATCGTCATCCAGCCGTAGCCACCCCGGCGGTCCGCTCCCCTCCCCGCCCGGCGGGCGAGGGGACCGCAGGTCCCGCCCAACCCCCAACGCCCAACGCCCAACGCTCAGCGCTCAGGCTCAGCGCCCACCGCTCAGAGCTTCTCCGTCTCCCCGCTCTTCGGCTGCCACTTCATCAGCCGCTTTTCCCCGGCCGTCACCATCCAGTCCAGCACCAGCGCAAACGCGGTCAGCACCACGATGCCCGCGAACACGGTGTTGATGTCGAACGTGCCTTCCGCCTGCAGGATCAGGTAGCCCACGCCGCGCGCCGAGCCCAGGTATTCCCCGACCACCGCGCCCACGAACGCCAGGCCCACCGAGGTGTGGAGCGACGAGAACACCCAGCTCGTGGCACTGGGCAGGTACAACGTGGCGCAGCAACTGCTGCCGATTGGCGCCCAGCATGCGCGCGTTGGCCAGCACCACGGGGCTCACTTCCTTCACGCCCTGGTAGACGTTGAAGAAGACGATGAAGAACACCAGCGTCACGGCCAGCGCCACCTTCGACCAGATGCCCAGGCCGAACCAGACCGCGAAGATCGGCGCCAGGATCACGCGTGGCATCGAGTTGGCCGCCTTGACGTAGGGGTCGAGCACGGCCGACGTGAACGGGCTCAGCGCCAGCCACAGCCCCACGCCCAGCCCGGCCACGGTGCCAATGCCGAACGCCAGCACCGTTTCCAGCAGCGTCACGCCCAGGTGGATGTAGATGTCGCGCTCGACGATGAACCAGTTCCAGATGCGCTGCGCCACCATCAGCGGCTCGCCAAAGAAGAACGCCACCTGCTCGGAGCGCGTGGCCAGATGCCACACGACCAGGATGACGACGAGAAGCAACAGCTGCCACACGCGCAGCATGCCTTGGGAATCAGCACGAAAAGCCATGATCTTGTTGTTGTCCGGTCGGGAGATTCAGGCCACCTTGCGCTGCTGCGCGTAGCCCTTGAGCACTTCCTCGCGCAGCACGTCCCAGATGGCGGCGTGCAGCTCCACGAAGCGCGGATGGTTGCGGATCTCGGCCACGTCGCGCGGGCGCGGCAGGTCGATCGTGAACTCGCCGATCGGATGGGTGCCCGGGCCGGCTGACAGCACCACCACGCGGTCGCTCATGGCGATGGCCTCGTCCAGGTCGTGCGTGATGAACAGCACGGCCTTGCGCTTGGCGGCCCAGAGCTCCAGCACCTCGTTTTCCATGAGCTGGCGCGTCTGGATGTCCAGCGCCGAGAACGGCTCGTCCATCAGGATGATGTCCGGGTCCATCACCAGCGTCTGCGCCAGGCTCACGCGCTTGCGCATGCCGCCCGACAGCTGGTGCGGATACCGGTCGCCAAAGCCGCCCAGGCCCACACGGCGCAGCCATTCCTCGCCCTGCGCCACGGCGTCGGCGCGCGGCACGCCGCGGAACTCCAGGCCGGCGATGACGTTGTCCAGCGCGCTGCGCCAGGGCATCAGCGCCTCGGTCTGGAACATGTAGCCGGCGCGCCGGTTGATGCCGCGCAGCGGCTCGCCGAAGATGCGCACCTCGCCCGACGACGGCTCCAGCAGGCCGGCCGATACGTTGAGCAGCGTGCTCTTGCCGCAGCCAGTGGGACCCACCACGGACAGGAATTCGCCGGGCTGGATGGACATCGTGACATCGCGCACGGCGGTGTAGCGCTGCGCGCGGTCCTCGCGCGAGACAAACGTGCAGGTCACGTTTTCAAGGGAAAGTGCAGGCGTGCTCATGACGGCATGACTCTGAGAAACGTTTCGCCCGCCGGGCGGCTGGCGCGCGGCGGGCGACGGGGCGTCCCGGGGGGACGGGAGGCTTACTTGTACTTGGCGTTGGCCTTCTGCACGAACGTGTTCGTGAACGTGTTGTCCAGCTGGATCGACTTGCCCTTGAGGTCTGAGTCGAACTGCTGCAGCGTGGTCAGCGCGGTCTTGGGGCCGTCGGCCGGCATCACGCCGTCCGGCGAGATTGCCTCCTTGACCTTGTCCCAGGCGGCCAGGTACAGCGCACGGTCGCCCAGCAGGTAGCTTTCCGGCACGGTCTTGACGATGTCGGACGGGCCGGCCTTCTGCAGCCACTTCAGCGCCCGCACCATCGCGTTGGTCAGCGCCTGCGTGGTGTTCGGGTTCTGCTCGATAAACTTGGTCGACGCGTACAGGCAGCCCGACGGCATGTTGCCGCCGAACACCGACTGCGTTTCCTTGAGCGTGCGCGTGTCCGAGGCAATCTTGACCTCGTTCTTCTGCGTCAGCATCGAGATCACCGGGTCCAGGTTGGCCATCGCGTCGATCTGGCCCGAGCGCATGGCGGCCACGGCGCCGGCGCTGGCACCCACGCCGATGAACGACACGTCGGACGGCTTCAGCCCGGCCTTGGCCAGCACGAAGTTGGCCATCATGTTGGTCGACGACCCCGGCGCGGTCACGCCGATCTTCTTGCCCTTCAGGTCGGCGATCGACTTGAAGTCCGGCATGGTCTTGTTCGACACCACCAGCACGATCTGCGGCGCGCGGCCCTGCAGCACGAATTCCTGGTAGCGCTGGCCCTTGGCCTGCAGGTTGATCGTGTGCTCGTAGGCGCCCGACACCACGTCGGCGCTGCCGCCCACCACGGCCTGCAGCGCCTTGGCGCCGCCGGCAAAGTCCACGATCTCCACGTCCAGGCCCTCTTCCTTGAAGTAGCCCAGGCGCTCGGCAATCGTCAGCGGCAGGTAGTAGAACAGGTTCTTGCCGCCCACGGCGATCGTCACCTTCTGCTTCTCGGGCTTGCCCTGCGCAAACGCGCTGCCGAACGTGAACCAGCCTGCCAGGAACAGCGCCAGCGCAATCAGCAACTGCTTCCAGAACCGTTTGTTGTACATATCGATCTCCTGCCTTTTCTGCTTCTGTTTTGAATGGGGGCGCGACGCGCAAAAGCCGGGCCGCCGCACAGCGGCTCCCGGCGATGCTACCCGACCCCGGTGGCTCCCGCATCGGGAGTTGACCGGAGGCCGGACAGAAAACGCGGCGGCGCTCATGCTACGCCGCGGCCCTTTCAATCGGCTGGTCCCGGCCTCATTCGGCCTGGATGTTGGCGGACTTGATCACCTTGCCCCAGCGCTGGAGCTCGGCCTTCTGGTACTGGTCAAGTTGCTGCGGGTTCATGTACTTCGCCTCGGCGCCCAGTTCCTCGGCCTTCTTGCGGAAGGCGTCGGTCTTCATGATCTTCTCGATCTCGGTGGTCAGCTTGTCCACCACGGCCTTGGGCGTGCCGGCCGGCGCGTACATGGCGAACCACGACGACACGTCCAGGTCGGGGTAGCCGGCCTCGGGCGCGGACGGCACGTCCTTCAGGCTGTCCAGCCGGGCCTTGCTGGTCACCACCAGCGGGCGCAGCTTGCCGGCGGCGATATGGCCCATCAGCGGCGGCGGCGTGGTCATCGTCATGTCGACGTTGCCGCCCAGCAGGTCGGTCATGGCCGGGCCGGTGCCCTTGTACGGCACGTGGGTGATCTTGATGCCGGCCATCTGGTTGAGCAGCTCGGTCGACACGTGCTGCAGCGACCCATTGCCCGACGACGCATAGTTGAGCTTGTTCGGATTGGCCTTGGCGTACGCCACCAGCTCCTTGAGCGACTTGACCGGCAGGCTGGGCCGCACCACCAACACCTGCGGCGCCGACAGCAGGTTGGCCACCGGCATGAAGTCCTTGACCGGGTCCCACGACGTCTTGGTCAGCAGCGGCGTGATCACGTGGTAGCCCGAGTACTGCACCAGCAGCGTGTAGCCGTCCGGCTTGGCGCGCTGCACGTTCTGCGCGGCGATGGTGCCGTTGCCGCCCGGCTTGTTGTCGACCACCACCGACTGGCCCAGCGCCTTGGCCAGCGGCTCGGCGATCAGGCGCGCCGCGAGGTCGGTCGTGCCGCCGGCGGCGGCCGACACCACGAGCATGACCGGGCGGTTCGGGTAGGCACCGTCCTGGGCCTGGGCGCCCGACGCCATCAGGCCGGCGGCCAGCAGCGCCGCGGCGCCGTAGGAATTGCGTTGCATGATTGTCTCCGTATGTTTTATGGGGGACTTTGGAAATCCGTGGGTAATTAACCCGTCTCAAGCCTGCCGAGCCTGCCCGGCGAAGAACTCCGCCATCCAGGCCGGCGGCTGGTGCGTGCGCAGGCGCGGGCCGGCGCGCAGCAACTGGCTGGGCACGTCGCGCTGGACCAGCTCGGACACGCCGCCGACCACCGCCAGCAGCGCCGCCAGGTCCACGCCGGTATCCACGCCCATCGACGCGAACATGTGCACCAGTTCCTCGGTGCTGACGTTGCCGCTGGCGCCGGGCGCGTACGGGCAGCCGCCCAGCCCGCCGGCGGCCGCGTCAAAGCGCGTCACGCCGGTCTGCCAGGCCGCGATGGCATTGGCCAGGCCCATGCCGCGCGTGTTGTGCAGGTGGATCGTCAGGCCGACGCCCGGCAGCGTGCGCTGGAACGTCTGGCACAGCGCGGCCACCTGGCTCGGATAGGCCATGCCCGTGGTGTCGCACAGCGTGATGCCGGCCGCGCCGGCGTCCGCGAACGTCCGGGCCAGCGCCATCACGTCGACTTCGGCCACATCGCCCTCGAACGGGCAGCCGAACACGGTCGACAGCGAGATATTGACCGGCACGCCGGCCGCGTTGGCCGCCTCGGTCATCGCCAGCAACTGGGCCTTCGACTGCTCGCGCGTCATGCGCAGGTTGGCGCGGTTGTGCGTCTCGCTGGCCGACATCACCAGGTTGACCTCGTCCGGACGGCACGACAGCGCGCGCTCCAGCCCGCGCAGGTTGGGCACCAGCACCGTGTAGCGCACGCCCGGCACGCGCTCGACCTGGTGCATCACGGCCTCGGCGTCGGCCAGCGCGGGGATGGCCCGGGCCGACGTGAACGACGTGGCCTCGATGCGCGCAAACCCGCAGTGGGCCAGCGCGTTGACAAAGGCGACCTTGCCCTCGGTGGGCACCACGAACGGTTCGATCTGCAGGCCGTCGCGCGGCGCCACCTCGTTGATCTCGATCCTGGCCGGCCCGGCCAGCGGATAGGTCTGGGCACTCATGCAATCACCCCCTTGGCACGCAGGTCGGCAATGGCCGCCGCGTCAAAGCCGGCCTGCGCCAGCACGTTGTCGGTATGCTCGCCCAGCGTGGGCGCGCGGTCATGGATGGCGCCCGGGTTGCCGGACAGCTTCGGGATGATCCCCGGCACCTCGACGGCCAGCCCCTTGGCGGACGTCACGGTCTCGATGACCTCGCGGGCCCGGTAGTGCGGGTCCTCGGCGATGTCCTTGACCGTGTAGATGCGCCCGGACGGCACGTCGGCGGCGCGCAGCAGCGCCAGCGCGGACGCCACGGTCTGGGTGCGGGTCCAGGCGGCAATCGCGGCGTCGATCTCGTCCACGCGCTTCACCCGGCCGTCGTTGCGGGCCAGGCCCGGGTCCTCGCCCAGGTCTTCCCGGCCCATGGCCGTCATCAGCCGCTTGAAGATGGCGTCGCCGTTGGCGGCAATCAGCACGTAGTCGCCGCAGCCGCACGGGTAGGCGTTGGACGGTGCGATGCCCGGCAGCGCGCCGCCGGCCGGCTGGCGCACCGCGCCAAACGCCGAGTACTCGGGCAGCAGGCTTTCGCTGAGGTTGAACAGCGATTCGTAGAGCGCCACGTCGATGACCTGCCCCACGCCGCCGCGCGCGTCGCGCTCGTACAGCGCCAGCAGCACGCCCAGCGCGCCGTGCAGGCCGGCGATGGTGTCGCCCAGCGACAGCCCCGCGCGCACCGGCGGCCGGCCCGGCTCGCCCGTCAGGTGACGCAAACCGCTCATGGCCTCGGCCACGGCCGCAAAGCCCGGTTCATCGCGCTTGGGGCCGGTCTGCCCGTAGCCCGACACGCGCAGCATGATCAGCTTCGGGTTGGCCTGATGCAGCACGTCCCAGCCCATGCCCCACTTTTCCATGGTGCCGGGACGGAAGTTTTCGATCAGCACGTCGGCTTCGGCGGCCAGCTTGCGCACCAGCGCCTGGCCGTCCGGCTGGCGCAGGTCGATGGCGATCGACTGCTTGTTGCGGGACTGTGCCTCCCACCAGACCGAGGTGTCGTCGTGCAGCATGCGCCATTTGCGCAGCGGGTCGCCCTGGCCGGGCGGCTCCACCTTGACCACATGGGCGCCGAAATCGGCCAGGGTCTTGGCGGCAAAGGGGCCGGCGATCAACTGGCCCAGTTCCAGGACCTTGATGCCGTTGAGAATCTGTTGCGCCATGTTGGAAATGTCTCCGTGAAACTGACCCGTATGGGGGGATTGGCTTTGTTTCGACGGAGTGTGCTACAGCGCGGGGTGACGCGGAATCGGCATTCCGGAAAGCGGGTTTTCTCGGAATGCGAAGGATTGGGGCTAACCCTGACGGCGGGTTGGGTCAACTTCGCCCCGCGACCTGCCGTTATCCGGGGCACACGCCCGGGCACACCCTGCCCCGCACCTACCTCAGCGGCCCCGATGCCATGCGACTGACCCGCCTTTGCCGCATCCTCTGCGCCGCCTGCGCCTGCTGGACATCGACGCTCGCGCTGGCGCAGACCACCCCCATCGTGCTGTACTCCGAGGCCGGCCAGCGGCCGCAGTCATACGAGGAAAACGGTGTGCCCAAGGGCGCCTACATCGACCACCTGCAGCGCGTGCTCAAGCGGATGCCGCCCGAGTTCAAGGTCGAGATCCGCTTCGCCTCGTGGGCCCGCGTGGTCGAGGAAGCCCGCAACGGCAACAGCGCCGGCATCCTGGGCGTCTACTACCGGCCGAAGGAACGGCCGTTCCTGAACCACTCCCGACCGTTCTATATCGAGGAGGTGGCCGTCCACTGCAACCGCGACGCCATTGCCGGCCGCACGTTCCACACCTATCCGGACGACTTTGCCGGCCTGCGGTTCGGCAACCAGCGCGCGTACCTGGCGCCGGGGCCGCGCTTTTTCGAGATGGCGCGCGAGGGCCGGATCGAGATCGTCGAGGGCCACGAGTTCCACGACCTGGTCAAGAAGATGCTGGTTGGCGAGATCGATTGCGTGGTCAACCCCAGCGCCGTCATCAACGAGGCGCTGGTCGCGCTGGAGGCGCGCGGACTGCCCGAACGGATGCGCTACAAGTCCAGGCGCGTGCTGAATATCCGCGCCGAATCGGTCCATGTGGGCTTCAGCCGCAAATACGAGGCATCGCACCCGGAACTGGCGCGTTTCCGCCAGCTATTCAACAAGGCGGTGGATCAATAGAATCCGTCCCTGATGCCTTCAGGTCGAGCCCTTCATGCCACAGCTTCCCCCGGTCCATTCGATCCGGAACAGGATGATCGTGCTGTTCATCGTTGTCACCACGACAACGCTGGGGGCATTCGCCGCGCACCGGCAGTGGCAGTTGCGCCAGGAACTGACGCAGCGCTTCGAGCGGGCGCGCGCGGAGATCGTCGATAGCCTGGGGCAGAGCCTGGCCGAGCCGGCCTGGGCGCTCAACGTCGGCATCCTGCGCAGCCGGCTGGAAGCCATGCTGGTGCATCCGGAAGTCTACGAGGCGTGCGTGTTCTCGCCCGACGGCCGCGAAACCTATGCCACGGCCGGCCATCCGGCCGCGCCGGGCCGCCCGCCCTGCTCCGCCATCGGCCCGCACGACGCGCTGAGCGAGGTGCAGATCTACCCGCCGGCCAGCATCGACGCCGCCCGGCGCGAGCAGCCGATCGGCACCGCCGTCATCCGCTTTTCGCACGAGCCGATGGAGCGGGCGCTGCGCAACGCGATGATGCACGGCGTGACCGAGGTGGCGGCCATCGACGTGGTGCTGGTGCTGCTGCTGACGTTCGGGCTGCGCATGGTCTTTCGCCCGCTGGAACGCCTGCAGCGGGCGCTGTTCCAGCTGGCATCGGGCCATGGCGACGAGCTGGACGAGCTGTCGCGCATCGGCCGCACCGAGTTCGACAGCGTGATCGACGGCTTCAATCAGGTGCTGCGCAAGCTCAAGCGGATCATCGCCGAGCGCACCGAGGCGGAACTGACCGTGCGCGCCGCCATCCAGCGCAGCCATGAGGCGTTCGCGCAGATCCAGGCCACCCAGACCGAACTGGTCGAGAAAAACCTGCAGCTGGAGGCGCTGTCGAAGACCGACCAGCTGACCGGCGTCTTCAACCGCCGCCACCTGGACGCGGTGCTGATCAGCGAACTGGAGCGCCACCGCCGCGACGGCCACCCGTTCTCGATCATCCTGATCGACGTCGACCGCTTCAAGGCCATCAACGACAACCACGGCCACCAGGTGGGCGACCGCGTGCTGGTGGAACTGGCCGGCCGCATCCTGGACGCGATGCGCGACGTGGACACCGTGGGCCGCTGGGGTGGCGAGGAATTCCTGATCATCTGCCCCGACACCGACGCACCGGCCGCCGTGGCCCTGGCCGAAGGGCTGCGCCGCACCGTGTCCGAACGCCATTTCCCGCTGACCGGCCCGATGACGGCCAGCCTGGGCGTGGCCAGCGTCCAGCCCGGCGACACCATCCACGGCATGATCTCGCGCGCCGACCAGGCGCTCTACCGCAGCAAGCACAAGGGCCGCGACCGCGTGGAATTCGCAGACGAGGCGGTGGTGGCGCGGTAGGGGTATGGGGAATGGCTCAGGCGTCCCGCTTGTTTCTCCCCTCTCCCGCACGGCGGGAGAGGGGCCGGGGGAGAGGGCCAGCGGCTCAAACTGAGACAGGTCGGCAAGCGGAGCCTCAACGCCCTCACCCCCAGCCCCTCTCCCACGTTGTGGGAGAGGGGAGCCAGAACCGTGCGGTAACTCAGGCGTCCCCGCTTGTTTTCTCCCCTCTCCCGCAAGGCGGGAGAGGGGCCGGGGGAGAGAGCCAGCGGTGCAAACCGCGACCTGTCGGCAAGCAGAGCCTCAACGCCCTCACCCCCAGCCCCTCTCCCACGTTGTGGGAGAGGGGAGCCAGAACCGTGCGGTAGCTCAAACGTCCCCGCTTGTTTTCTCCCCTCTCCCGCACGGCGGGAGAGGGGCCGGGGGAGAGGGCCAGCCGTTCAACTGGCGACGCGCCAGGCAAGCCCTAGAACGGCGCCCGATCCCCGCACAGATGCGTGATCAGCAGCCGCGCCGATACCGTGAGCCCGGCCGGGTCGCGCATGCCGATCAGCAGCGAGCGGCGGGCCCAGGGGTCGCGCAGGCCGACCAGTGCCAGGCCCATCGACTTGACGTGCGGCTCGGCGGCGATGCGCGGCAGCACGCCGACGCCCAGGCCGGCCATCACCATGCGGCACATCGCGTCGAAGCTGCGTACCTGGATGCGCAGCCGGAACTGGCGTTCCAGCCGGCTGCTTTCCTCCAGCAGCCGCGCGGCCAGCGACGTCACCTGCGGCAGGCTGACAAAGTCGTATTCGAGCGCATCAGCGTAGTGAACCGGCCCATCCTGCGCCAGCGGATGGCCCGGGGGCGTGATGATGACCAGCTCGTCCTGCCGGTACTCCACCGTGACCAGCCCGGTGCACGGCGTGCGGTCGGCAAAGATGCCGACGTCGGCGCGGTTTTCCATCAGCGCGGCCACGATGTCGCTGCTGTTGTGTTCTTCCAGCTCGATGCGGATGGTGGGATGCTGGCGCATGAACTGCGCCAGGTCGTCGGGCAGGAACTGGGTGATCGCCGACGTGTTCGCGCAGACGCGCACCTGCCCGCGCACGCCCGACGCGTAGTCGGACATCACGCCCGCCATCCGCTCCACGTCCTGCAGGATGGTCAGCGCATGGTGGAAGCACGCCTGCCCCGCCTCGGTGAGCTGCACGCCGGCCGCGTGGCGGAAGAACAGCGGCGCGCCCACGGACGCCTCCAGGTCGGAAATCCGCTTGCTGGCGGCCGCCACGGCCAGGTGCGACTGCCGCGCCCCGGCCGAGATGCTGCCCTGGCGGGCCACGGCGACGAACAGGCCGAGCGTGACGAGGTCGAAGCGCGCGAGGTTCATGGTCAGAGCGTGCGGCGGTCCATCACGGCACGGGCGATGGTGCCCGCGTCGACGTATTCGAGTTCCCCGCCCACCGGCACGCCGCGCGCCAGCCGCGACACCTTCAGCCCGCGCGCCTTCAGCATCTCGCCGATGTAGTGCGCGGTGGCCTCGCCCTCGCTCGTGAAATTGGTGGCCACGATCACCTCGGTGGCCGGGCCGCCGTACTCGGGGTCCGTGGCACGCGCCAGCAGGCGCTCCAGGTGAATCTCCTTCGGGCCGATGCCGTCGAGCGGCGACAGCCGCCCCATCAGCACGAAGTACTGGCCGCGGTAGGTCAGCGTCTGCTCGATCATGACCTGGTCCGCGGGCGTTTCCACCACGCAGAGCAGCGCCGGGTCCCGGTCGGGGTCGCGGCAGGTCTCGCAGATGTCCTGCTCGGTGAAGGTGTTGCAGCGCTGGCAATGGCGGATGCCGTCGGCGGCGCCGCGCAGCGCGTCGCCGAGCTTGCGCGCGCCGTCGCGGTCATGCTGCAGCAGGTGGTAGGCCATGCGCTGGGCCGATTTCGGCCCCACGCCGGGCAGGACCTTCAGCGCGTCGATCAGCGCCTGCAGCGAGGTGGGCGGTGCCGCTTTCATGGCACCGCCTGGAACGATACGCGCATGGGAATGGCGATAAGGGTGGCGCTCAGAACGGCAGCTTGAAGCCCGGCGGCAGCGGCAGGCCCGACGTCATCGAGCCCATCTTCTCCTGCGTGGTGGCCTCGGCCTTGCGCACGGCGTCGTTGAACGCGGCGGCCACCAGGTCTTCCAGCAGGTCCTTGTCGTCGGCCAGCAGGCTCGGATCGATGGTCACGCGCTTCACGTCGTTCTTGCAGGTCATGACCACCTTCACCAGGCCGGCGCCGGACTGGCCCTCGACCTCGATCTGGGCAAGCTGGTCCTGCATCTTCTTCATGTTTTCCTGCATCTGCTGGGCCTGCTTCATCAGCCCGGCCAGTTGACCTTTCATCATGGCGTTACTCCTTGGATGTGTGTATGGGAAACGGGCGGCGCTGCGTGGCTGGCACGCCAATGGCCGCCTCTCGAATTCAGGTTCAGGCCGCGCGCGGCTGCACGGACCCGGGCACGATCTGCCCGCCAAACTCGCGCAGCAGCCCCTGCACGAAGGGGTCCCGGTCAATCTCGGCCTCGGCCTCGCGCTGGCGCTCGGCGCGCGCCGCGGCATCCACGGCGGCCGCCGTATGCGTGACCGCGCCAATCTCGCACTGCACGCGCACGTCGACCTGGAACTGCTCGCATAGCGCCGCCTGCAGGCGCTCGGCCACGTTGGCTTCGGCGATGGCCGCCACCGGCACGCGCAGGTGCAGCGTGCGGCCGACCACGCGGTGCAGCTCGCTCTGGTGCGCCAGTTGCTGCGCCAGCCCCTTGAGCGGCAGCGTGGCGGCCAGCGCCGGCCAGTCGCCAGTGAACACGGGCGGCGTGCCATCGTCGGCGGCGCTGGGCGCCATCGGCGGTACGGCCGGTGCCAGCGGCACCGCCGGTTCGGGCGGTGGCTCGGGCTTGCGGGCCTGCACCGGTGTCGGGGCCGCGCGGCCGGCGCCACGGGACGGGCGCGCGGAGCTTTCGGATTCGAAACCGTTGTCGGGAGCGCTGTCGAAACCGCCAAAGCTGGCATCGAAGCCGGGATCGCTGTCGTACGGGCCGATCACTGGCATGTCGGGCGGCATGGCCTCCCACGGCGGCACGTCGCTGCCGCCGGCGGCCTCCCAGGGCGGCACCTCGGCCGGCGCGGCAGGCTTGGCAGCCGGTGCGGCCTTGGCTGCGGGCGCGGGCTGCGGGCGGACCGGCTCGGCGGGCGCGGGCGTATCAGGAGCAGTCTCGGCGGCAGCGGCTGGCACCGGGGCGGGCGCGGCGGCCGTTGCCGGACGTGCGGCCGCGGGCGGGCGCAGCGGCTGGGCCGGCGGACGCTGGCTGCTGGCTGCCGCGGCGGCGGCACCGGCCATCGGCGGCGCGCTGGCCCCTGCCGGACGGCTGGCGCCCTTGCCGGCCGAAGCCTGGCGGGCAGCCTCCAGCGCGGCCCGCGCGGGCGACATCGCCGTACGGCCGGCGGCCGGCGCGGGGGCCGGAGCGGTCGGGGCCGGGGTCACGGCGGGGGTAGCAGGTACGATGGGGGCGGCAGGGGCGGCAGCGGCGACGCGGGCGGCCGGTTCGGAAGGTTCGGCCGGGGCGACCGGGGCGCCGGCAGCCACGGGGGCGGCCAGCGGCTCGGCCACCGGCGGCGCCACGCGCTGGGCGGGTTCGACGCGGGGCTCGGCTTTCGCCGGCGCCGCCACGGCTGCCGGCGCCATCGCGCGCGGCGTGGCCGGGGCTGCGGGACTGGCCGGGCGCGGGCGCGCCACCGGCTGTCCGCCGCCCTGCCCGCCGGCCGGGGCCAACGGCGTGGACGACGGACGGAACGCCAGCATGCGCAGCAGCGTCATCGTGAAGCCGGCGTACTCGTCCGGCGCCAGCGCCAGTTCGCTGCGGCCCAGGTTGGCAATCTGGTAGAAAAGCTGGATCTCCTGCGCGTCGAACAGCCCGGCCAGGCGGCGGACGTCCTCGGCCTCGGGCCACTCGTCCTGCACCGACGCCGGCACGGCCTGCGCCAGCGCCACCTTGTGCAGCAGCGACCCCAGGTCCTGCAGCGCGCCGGCGAACGACAGGCTGCGGTCGGCCATCGCATCGGCAATCCCGAGCATCGCGGCGGCGTCCTCGGCAGCCAGCGCGTCCAGCAGCTGCACCAGGTAGCTCTGGTCGATCGCGCCCAGCATGCCGCGCACCGCTTCCTCGGACACCTGGCCCGCGCTGTAGGCGATGGCCTGGTCGGTCAGCGACAGCGCGTCGCGCATCGACCCATGGGCCGCCTGCGCCAGCAGCCGCAGCGCGCTGCCGTCGTGGCCGATGCCTTCCTGGGCCAGGATATGGTCCAGGTGCGAGACGATATGGCCCGGCGGCATCTGCTTCAGGTTGAACTGCAGGCAGCGCGACAGCACGGTCACGGGGATTTTCTGCGGATCGGTCGTGGCCAGGATGAACTTGACGTGCCCGGGCGGCTCCTCCAGCGTCTTCAGCATGGCGTTGAAGGCGTGGTTGGTCAGCATGTGCACTTCATCGATCATGTAGACCTTGAAGCGGCCGGTGCCGGGGGCGTAGACGGCCTTGTCCAGCAGTTGCGCCATCTCGTCGACGCCGCGGTTGGACGCCGCGTCCATCTCGATGTAGTCGACAAACCGCCCGCTGTCGATTTCCTGGCACGCCTTGCACTGGCCGCACGGCTGGGCGGTGATGCCGCCGTTGCCATCGGGGCCGGTGCAGTTCAGGGCCTTGGCCAGGATCCGGGACAGCGTGGTCTTGCCAACGCCCCGCGTGCCGGTGAACAGGTAGGCGTGATGCAGCCGCTGCTGTTCCAGCGCATGCGTGAGCGCGCGCACCACGTGCTCCTGGCCGACCAGCGTGGTGAAATCCCGTGGGCGCCATTTGCGCGCTAGAACTTGATAACTCATGGCGGCGATTGTAGCAAAAGGCAGACCTGGGAATCGGCAAACCGGACGGCGATTCGGGCGCGGCCGGCGCCCATGAAAAAGCCCCGCCAGGGGCGGGGCTGTCGGGGACGGCTGCCGGTCTGGCGGCGGCCCGTCAGTGGATCACCATCAGCGTGAACGGGTGCACGTACGCCTGCAGCGTCACGAACAGGCCCACCAGCACGGCCAGCACGACCGAGTGGAAGAACACGTAGCGCAGGATCTCGCCCTCGTGGCCGTACCACTTGGTCGCCGTGGACGCCACCACGATCGATTGCGCGTCGATCATCTTGCCCATCACGCCGCCCGAGCTGTTGGCCGCCGCCATCAGCGTCGGCGACAGGCCAAGCTGCTCGGCCGTGGTCTTCTGCAGGCCGCCGAACAGCACGTTCGACGCCGTGTCCGAGCCCGTCAGCGCCACGCCCAGCCAGCCCAGCATCGTGCCGAACAGCGGGTAGAGCACGCCGGTCTGGGCAAACGCCAGGCCCAGCGTGGCATCCAGGCCCGAGTAGCGGGTCAGGTAGCCGATGCCGAACATCGCGCAGATCGTCAGCAGCGAATAGCGCACGAGCTTGATGGTTTCCCAGTACTCCTTGAGCAGGCGCGGCACCGAGTAGCCCATCAGCAGGCCACCCACGACGGCCGACACCAGGATGCCGGTGCCCGCCATCGACAGCACGTTGAAATTGAACACCGCGCCTTCGGCGATTTCCTTCGGCACCACGGGCGGGCCCTTGATGATGGCCTTGTCCAGGCCCGGGATCGGGTATTTCCAGGCCCACACGCCGTCCATCAGCTTCTTGAACTCGGGGATGCCCCAGACGAACACGAAGATGGTCAGGATCACCCACGGCATCCACGCCTTGACGACCGAGATGCCGGCCGAGGCGGCCGTGGCGCGGGCGTCGGCCTCCAGGGCCTCGGGATGGTCGACCTTGGAGTCGTCGTGGCGGCCCAGGATGCGCGTGGACGTCCAGATCTCCTTCGGATGCCAGACCTTCAGGAACAGCGTCAGGCAGCCCATCGAGATCAGCGCCGAGATCACGTCCACCAGCCACGGGCCGTGGAAGTTGGACACCAGGAACTGCGGCACCGCAAAGCTGACGCCCGCCACCAGGATGGCCGGCCAGATCGCCAGCATGCCGCGGAAGCCCGCGAACGCCCAGATCAGCCAGAACGGCACCAGCACCGAGAAGAACGGCAACTGGCGGCCGATCATCGCCGAGAGCTGCACCTGGTCGATGCCGGTTACCGACGACAGCCCGATGATCGGCGCACCCAGCGCGCCGAACGCCACCGGCGCCGTATTGGCGATCAGCGCCAGGCCCGACGCGGCCAGCGGCGAGAAGCCCAGCCCGATCAGGATGGCGCCCGTCACGGCCACCGGCGTGCCAAAGCCGGCCGCGCCCTCGAAGAACGCGCCAAAGCTGAACGCCACCAGCAGCAGTTGCAGGCGGCGATCCTCGGTCACGCCCGAGATCGAGTTCTGCAACACCTTGAATGACCCGTTCAACGTGGTCAGCCGGTGCAGGAAGATGATGTTGAGGACGATCCAGCCAATCGGGAACAGGCCCGAGACAATGCCCAGCCCGGCCGCCTTGCCCGCCATCGCGGCCGGCATGCCGAACACGAACGACGCCACCACGACGCCAACCACCAGCGCCAGCCCGGCCGCCAGGTGCGCCTGCATGTGAAAGAACGCCAGCGCCGCAAGCAGCACGGCCACCGGGACACCCGCGGCAATGGTCGAAAGCGCCATGCTGCCTAGCGGGTCATAGACTTGACTCCACACGATCACATCCTCCTCTGGTTGATACGGCCCCTGCCTCTGACGGGCAAGCTGTCGACCGGCTGCGCACCGCCCACGCGGCGCAAACGCCGCCCGAACGGCGCAGAAAGGGGATTGTAAGGACGCACCCCCGCCCGCCGACCCAAAAATCCGTCAACGCGGCGATGAACCGGATTCAGGGATCAGGGTTTATGCGGGGGCAGGCTGGCGCACCTGACAATCGGGGCAGCCTACTCCTAAAACGGGCGTTTGGGAGGCTGGGGTGGGGTGTGCGGGGTGTGCGGGGTGTGCGGGGTGTGCGGGGTGTGCGGGGTGTGCGGGGTGTGCGGGGTGTCGGGGTGTCGGGGTGTGCGGGGTGTCGGGGTGTCGGGGTGTCGGGGTGTCGGGGTGTCGGGGTGTCGGGGTGTCGGGGTGTCGGGGTGTCGGGGTGTGCGGGTCGTGGCCGGGCTGGATGACCGGCGGTGCAGCTCCCCTCTCCCGCCTGCGGGAGAGGGGTTGGGGGTGAGGGCCGGCGGTTCTCAGCGCGACAAGTCGCAATTTGGACCTCAACGCCCTCACCCCCGGCCCCTCTCCCGCGTGCGGGAGAGGGGAGCAAACCCTCCGCGGCGACGATGATGCGTCAGCCGCCCAGCCGCTCAGCCCTCCGAACCGTCAGCCGCTCAAACACTCCCCCCCTCATCCGCACTCCCCCACATACCCGCAATTCGCGCATTTCGCGCAGCCGTCTACCTTGTGCAGTGCGTGGGCGCCGCATTCCGGGCATGGTTTGCCGGTGCCGATGCCGGTCACCGAGGTGGCGCTGGCTGCCGACGCATGGGCCGGGTGGGCCAGGGTCACGGCCGGAGCGCCGCCGTCGCGCTGGGCCAGCCGGGCGGACAGCGCCTGGGCCGGCACCTGGCCGCCCTCCTCGTCCAGGAATCCGCGCTTGATCAGGATCCGCTGCAACGCGTAGCTCAGCGCGGCCACCTCCGAATCATGGAAGCGCGGCACCTCGGTGCCGTCCTGCCGCACGAGTGATCCATAGCGCACCGTGCCCTTGTCCCAGACCACGTTGCGCATGTCGGCCAGCGCCTTGGCGATGGGCCCGCCCGACCGGGCCACCATCGACAGCAGCCGCATGGTCGACGTGATCCACTGTTGGCCCTCGGAGCGCTGCCCGGCCGGCATGAAGAACTCTATGGGCCGTTCGATGGTCACCGGCTTGCCGTCCGCGGTGCCCGACACGCGCATGAAGTTCACGGTCAGGTAGACGGTCTTGTGGCCCTCGTAGGTCAGGTATTCCACCTTCGACGTCACGCCCTCCAGGTCGCCCAGCGGCCGGCTGCCGAACGGGCGCGTCAGCGGGTCGTCGTCGTTCTGCGCCGCCGGTGCGGCCGGGGTTTCGGCCGGCGTCACCGACAGCACCGCGCCCAGCACCTGGTTCGGCCGGTACGTTGCCAGCCCCTTGAGCCCGGCTTTCCACGCTTCCAGGTACAGATTGCGGAACGCCTCGTACGGATAGTCCTCCGGCACGTTGACCGTCTTGCTGATGCTGGTGTCGATATAGGGCTGCACGGCCTCCAGCATCCGCATGTGATCCAGTGCCGACATTTGCAGCGCCGTCACGAAGCTGTCCGGCAGCCGCTCCATGTCGCCGCCCATATGGCGATACAGCCGCCACGCGTGGTCGGCCACCTCGAACATGCGGTAGCTGTCGTCGGGCATGCGCTTGCGGCGGTTGTACGTCCACGAGAACGCTGGCTCGATGCCATTCGACGCATTGTCTGCAAACGCCAGCGTGATCGTGCCCGTCGGCGCGATCGACAGCAGGTGCGAATTGCGCAGGCCGTGGCTGCGGATGGCGTCGCGCACGGTCTCGGGCAGGCGGCTGACAAAGCCGCCGCGCAGGTAGGCGTCGGCATCGAACAGCGGGAAGGCGCCCTTCTCGTCGGCCAGTTCCACGGACGCCAGGTAGGCATGGTCGCGCATCGCCTCGGAAATCCGCCCCGCCAACTCGCGCGCCGCGTCGCTGTCGTAGCGCAGGCCCAGCATCACCAGCGCGCTGCCCAGCCCCAGGAAGCCCAGCCCGATGCGGCGCTTGGCCTGGGCTTCGGCCTGCTGCTCGGGCAGCGGCCAGAACGTGACGTCCAGCACGTTGTCCAGCATCCGCGTCGACACCCGCACTACCTCCGCGAACGCGGCGAAATCGAAGCTGGCCTCGTCCGAGAACGGCTGGCGCACGAAGCGCGTGAGGTTGATCGACCCCAGGCAGCAGCAGCCATACGATGGCAGCGGCTGCTCCGCGCACGGGTTGGTCGCCTCGATGGTCTCGCAGTAATAGAGGTTGTTGTCCGCGTTGATCCGGGACAGGAACAGGATGCCGGGCTCGGCGTGGTCGTAGGTGGCCTGCATGACCTGGTCCCACAGCCGCCGCGCCGGCACGCGCCGGTACACCCACAGGCCGTCGTCGCGCCGGTAGGCGCCGGCCTCGATGGCGTCCATGCCCGGCTCGGCCTCGTGCACCAGCTCCACTTCCTCGTCGGCCTCCACCGCGCGCATGAACGCATCGGTCACGCCGATCGAGATATTGAAGTTGGTCAGGTCGCCCCGGTCCTTGGCGTGGATGAAGCTTTCGATGTCCGGGTGGTCGCAGCGCAGCACGCCCATCTGGGCGCCGCGCCGCGCGCCGGCCGATTCCACCGTGGCGCACGACGCGTCGAACACCTTCATGAACGATACCGGGCCCGACGCCCGCGAATGCGTGGCGCGCACCAGCGCCCCGCCGGGCCGGATCGACGAGAAGTCGTAGCCCACGCCGCCGCCCCGGCGCATGGTCTCGGCGGCCTGCGCCACGGCGGTATAGATGCTCGGCTTGCCGTCGCGCGATTCGGACACCGAATCTCCCACGGGCTGCACGAAGCAGTTGATCAGCGTGGCCTGGATGCCGGTGCCCGCCGCCGAATTGATGCGCCCGGCCGGCACGAAGCCGTGTTCAAGCGCCCACAGAAAGCGCGCCGCCCAGCTTTCGCGCTGCGCCGCGGGCTCTACCTCGGCCAGCGCGCGCGCCACGCGGCGGCGCACGTCGTCGATGCTGCGCTCTTCGCCCTTGGCGTACTTTTCCTGCAGGACTTCGATGGAAATGTCTTGCGGCACGAGTGCGCCGCGGAGGATCTGGTCGTTTGCGTTCATGCCCAACCTGTCGTCTAGGTAAGAACCGGACTGGCTGAAAATCCGGCTGAAAAATGCCGTCCGCCATGCTGCCAGCATGGCCGCGCGGCACCCCGGTGTCAGATCAATGTCCGGTCGAACAACCCTCGTAAAAATACGATTTCGCGACCATGGCGCCAGTTAGGTTACAATGCCGGTCGGACGGGCCTCCTCGCATGGTGGCGCGGTCAACCTGGTCAGGTCGGGAACGAAGCAGCCACAGCCGTTTTCCACCAGTGCCGAGGGTCAGGCTCGTCCCCCTTCCCTTCTTTTTCCCCTATCTGTTCCCTTCCGCTTTCCGGTCTTGTTTTCGCGACGTTGCGTCCGAAAAGAAGGGCCAGCGGCTATTCTGCGCCCATTTCCGGCATCAGAACAACGACCCTTGCTGCGTCGTGGCAATTGGCGTCGGCGGCCGGGGGGCGGCCTGCAGCGCCTGCACGTCGATCCATTCGCCGGCAGCCGTGGCCACGCCTGCCTCCACGCGCTTGCCCGGGAACATTGGCTGCACGGCTGCCACGTAGCGGCGCAACTGGGCGCCGTAGGCCGCGTGCTCCTGCGGCAGCAGCCGCTGCTTGTAGTCGATGATGACCACGCGGTCATCGAATTCCACCAGCCGGTCGATCCGCAGCAGCCGGCCCCGGTCGTCATAAAGCTCGACCTCGTTGCGCGCCGCCACGGCGTCCTGCGCGAACAGCAGCGGGCGCAGCGCGGGCGCCGCCAGCATCGCGTGCAGGTCCGCCACGGCCGCTTCGGCCTGCCGCTGCCACTGTTCGCGGGCCTGCGGGGCGCCCGCGCCCGCCAGCGGGAACCACCGCATCACCGTGGCCGCGTCGGGCACGCCGGCGTATGCGTCGGGATAGCGCGTCAGCCGTTCCAGCAGCGCGTGCACCAGTTCGCCGTGGGCGGCGGCCTGGGCGTCGAATACCGTCGATTCGGCGTCGTCCTCGAACGCCTCCGCGCCATCGGCCACCTGCAGTTCGGCCGCATCGCGGTAGCGCAGCCGGAAGTCGGTGTAGCGCACGCGCTCGCTGGCCGCCGCATGGGCACTGGCGCCGGCCTGCACGTCCTCGGGATACGGCGTGACCGCGTCGCCCACGCCGGCCGCGGCCAGCCGCACATACCAGCTTCCAGCGATCTCGGCGCCGGGCGACTCCTCGCGCTTGCTGGCGCGCCCCATCACCCCGCTGACCAGCAGCCCCTGCTGCGCGCGCGTCATGGCGACGTAGAGCAGGTTCCAGTTCTCGCGTTCGGCCAGCGCCGCCTCGGCCTCGAACATCGGCGCGCGCGCCAGCCCGCGCTCGCTGCGCTTGCCGTAGGCGGAAAAATGCCGGGGCGCGGGCGAAGCGGGCGGCCAGTCGACCAGGATGCCGCCCCGGTCCGCCGCCGGGTCGCTGTGGTTGGCGTCCAGCAGCACCACGAACGGCGCCTCCAGCCCTTTGGCCGCGTGCACGGTCAGGATATGGACGGCATCTAGCTGGCTGTCGACCTCGTCGTCCGGGCCAGCCTCGGCCTCTTCCATCCCCTCGCCCATGCCGCCCTCGTCGGGGCTTTCGTCCTCGTCACCGCGCCGGATCTCGTGCAACTCGTCGATGAACTTGGGCAAGCTCGGATAGCGCCCGCCATCAAGGTCGAGCGACAGCTTCAGAAACGCGTCGAGGTTGGCCAGCACCTGCTCGCGGATGGCCGACGGCGCGGCCTCCGCGTAGCGGCGGCGCACCTCGCCATGGTGGTAGATATGGTCGATCAGGTCGTGCACGGGCCTGTGCGGCGCCAGCGCCAGCCACGCCGCCAGCCGCGCGATGCCCCCGCGCAGCGCGTCGGACGTGTCCGGCGGCAAGCCCTGCTCGCCGATGCGCGCCCACCAGCCGCCCTCGCCTTCCATCGACGCCAGCCGCAGCAGGTCGTCATCGGTGGCGCCGACGATCGGGCTCTTGAGCACATGGGCCAGGTCCAGGTCCGACTCGGGCGTCATCAGGAACGCCAGCAGGGCCGACAGGTCCAGCGCCTCCAGCGTCGTCAGCAGCCCGCCCCGGCGCGGGCTCAGGCACGGGATGCCGGCCTCGCGCAGCGCGCGCTCGTAGTCGGGCAGATGAGTCTTGCGCCGCACCAGCAGGTGCATGTCGCGCCACGTGGCGCGGCGCGATACCTGCTTCGGACCCTCGCCCTCGCGCACCGGCACGTGGTCGCGCAGGTAGTGCAGCCACGCGGCCACGCGCCGGCCTTCCTCGAAGCGCAGCGAATCGCCCTGCTGGACGCGCGGCTGCGTCAGCGTGTCGCGATGGCCGTCGCCAGTGTCGTCCGCCCCGCCATCGTCATCCTTGCCCCCGGTGGCCTCGGCGGCCTCGTCGGCCTGCACCAGCGGCAGCAGCCAGACCGGGCCGCCGGGGTCGTGCAGCGCCGTGGTCTGCGTCTCGTACAGCGGATAGCGGCCCTCGGCGCGCGCGTGGTCGAACACGGCGTTGACCCAGTGCAGCACCTCGGGCCGGTTGCGGCGCGTGCGGTTGGTCCGCAGCACGGTGGCGCGGAAATCGGCCTGCAGCATCTCGCGCGCGGCGTCGAACAGGCGGGCGTCGGCGCGGCGGAAGCGGTAGATCGACTGCTTGGGATCGCCCACCAGGAACACGGTCGGCTTGTCGCCCAGCCCCTGGTAGCCGGCCAGCCAGCCCTGCAGGATGCGCCACTGCAGCGGGTTGGTGTCCTGGAATTCGTCGAGCAGCAGATGGCGGTAGCGCGCGTCGAGCCGCACCTGCAGGTAGGTGGCGGTTTCCTCGTCGGCCATCAGCCGCGCGGCCAGCCATTCGAGATCGGCGAAGTCCATCGCGCGCTGCTCGCCCTTGTGGCGCTGGTAGCGGTCCAGCAGCGCGTCGCCCAGCCGGTACAGCGCCAGGTTGATGGCCAGCACCGCGGCCTCGCAGCGGTGCGCGGCGATCTCGTCGAGCCGGGCGCAATGCGCGGCCATGCAGGCGAGCAGGTCTTCGGCCGCGCCTTCGCCGCCGCAGACCTTGACCAGTGCCGACGTGGCCTTCATCGCACGCGGCTTGCCGGCATCGGTGAAGAACGCGGCGCGCAGCGCGTGGAACGCCTGCGTGGCGGCATCGCCGGGCGCCGCGCCCGCGTCGCGCCAGGCGCGGATGGCGCGCAGGCCGTCCATCAGCCGCGTGGCGTGCGTCTGCTCGGTCTTGCCGGCGCGGCCCAGCGTCACCGCGTGCTGGGCGCAGGCTTCGAGCCAGTCGTCGTCGGCCAGCGCCTCGACCAGCACGTCGGTGGTGGCGTCGTCGCCCAGGTCGGCGGCCAGCCGGCTGGCCGGGTCGCCGGCCTCGCGGAACGCCCACCACTCGTTGCGCGCGTGGAACATGCGGTCCAGCAGGCTGCGCGTCTGGAAATCGCCAATCGCATCGACCAGTTGCTCGTAGGCCTGGCGCAGCTCGGCATGCCTGGGCTGCGCCAGCGCGCGCCAGAACGGCGCCCACGCCTCGCGCTTCATGCGCAGCGCGTCCTCGCGCAGCGACGCACCGGGGACGATGCCCGACGCCAGCGGCGCACCGCGCAGCAGCGTGCCGAACCAGCCGTGGAACGTGTCAATGGCCATCCGGCCCGGCGACGCCAGCACCTGCGCGTGCAGCACGCGCGCCCGCGGCAGCGCGGCGCGCGCGGCCTGCGGGTCCAGCCCGCGCATCTCAAGCTGGGCCAGCACGGCGTCGTCGGGGCCGCTGGCCAGTTGCGCCAGCACCTCCAGCAGGCGCTCGCGCATTTCCTCGGCGGCCTTGCGCGTGAACGTGATGGCCAGGATTTCGTGCGGCGCGGCGCCGGCCAGCAGCAGTCGCACCAGCCGGGCCACCAGCAGCCAGGTCTTGCCGCTGCCCGCGCAGGCTTCCACCACCACCGAGCGGGCCGGATCGCAGGCCGCGCGCGTGAAATCGGCCTCGCCGACGGGCTGGCCGTCGCGCAGATAGGCGTGGATGTCGTGGCTCTGGTTCATGTCTTCAGGTCGGGCAAGGCGGTGGATTCCCAGAAGCCCTTGCGGCACAGGCCGCGCGCTTCGCAATAGGTGCAGGCCGCGGCGTCGCCGAACGCGGGCAGCTTCGCACCCTGGCGCAGGCGGCCCACATCGTGCCGAAGCTGGCGCTCCAGCCACGTCACGGCGGCCTGGAACTCTGGCAGGTCGACTTCGCGCTGCGCGCCCGGCGCGCTGTCGCGGCCGCCCTGCTTCACGCCTTCCAGCGCCACCCAGCTACCGGCCACCGCATCGGCCCGCAGCAGGCCGTAGAACGCGAGCTGGCAATCTTCCTCGGCATCGCCGGCCTTGCGGCGCAGGCGGCTGGCGGGCTGGGTCTTGTAGTCGAGCACCGCGTGGGCGCCGTCCGGGCCCTTGTCGAGCCGGTCGATGCGGCCGGCCAGCCGCAGCGGCACGCCGTCGGGCATGGCCACGTCGACGCCGGCGTCGAGCTCGCCGCCGCGCCAGTGCCAGCCCATTTCCTCGCGCGCGGCCTGCCAGGCGACATACGACGGCAGCACCTCGCACCAGCGGCGGTAGTAGCTGATGGCGTTGCCGTCGTCGGCCATCTGCTTGCCGAAGACCGTGTCCGTGATCTCGCGCAGGCGCGCCAGCCGCCGCGCGTCGTCGCGCTCGCCGGCATCGTGGATTTCCTGGTGGTATTGCAGCAGCACGCGGTGCAGCAGGTTGCCGATGTCGCGCTTTTCCAGGTCGTCGTTCAGCACTTCGAGTCCGGCCAGGCCGAGCATGCGGCCGGCGAAGAACTGGTACGGGCAGCGCCGCAGCATGTTGTAGGCCGCCGCGCTCCAGCGCGTGGGCACGTGCGCGGGCGCCGACGGCGCGGGCATGAACGACGGCCGCGCGACGGTTTCCAGCGGCGGCTGGGGCGCGTTGGCCTCGATCGGCGCGCCGGCGCGCGCGCAACAGGCCGACAGCCGCTCGATCCAGCCCGAGACGTGGTGCGGCTCGCCCCGGCTGCCGTAGCGCTGCCAAGTCAGCACGACATCGTCATTGTTGAGCAGCACCTCGGCCAGGTCGCGCGCCTGCTGGGCGAAGCGCGCCTCGCGGTCTTCCAGCCCCAGCTCGCGGCGCATCTGGTTCGAGAAGAACATCAGCTCGGCCGCGCTGGACGGCAACTGGGCGTCGTCGCAGCCCACCACCACCACGCCGTCGAAGCGGCGCATCCGCGCGCCATTGAGCGGCAGGATCGTGATGCGCGACGGGCCCGGCGCGGACGGCTCCTTGTAGGCGACGGTCTCCAGCAGCGCGGCCAGCATCGCGCGGAATTCCTGCTGGTTCAGCGAGGCATGGCTGCCGGTCTCGTCGTCGGGCAGCTCGGCCAGGCGCGCCAGGGCGTCCAGCAACTGGCGGCCCGCGTCGTCGTCGGCCAGCGCGGCGCGCATGCCGAGCGTATCGAGCGTGGCGTCGAGCCGGGCCAGCCAGACCGATAGCGGCTGCTGCGCGTGGCCGCGCGGCCATTGCGCGGCTTCGTCGGCCAGCGTGGCGATCAGCGTGCGCGCGGCGGCGCGCACGTGCAGCGCCGTGTCGCTGGCCGCCATCGCCTCGGCGTCGACGACCGTGGTCCCGGCGCGCTCGGGGAACAGATGGCGCAGGCGCGACCAGCCACCCGTGAGCGCGTCACGGCGGATCTGGCGCTCCAGCAGCGCGATGGCCGCGCCGCGACGGTCGGCGGCGGGCAGGCAGAACGGGGACTTCAGCAGGTCGAGCAGCGCGGCGGTGTCGCCGTCGCCGACCAGCACGTCGAACCAGCGCATCAGCGCGGCGGCGGCGCGCGTGGTCGACAGCTTCCAGCCCGTTTCATCGCGGACCGGGGCCCCGGCGCGTGTCAGCAGCGCGCGCGTGCGGCGCGCCACCACGCGGTCGTGGGCCACCAGCGCCACGTGCTTGCGGCCTTCGTTGAGCCATTGCACGAGCTGGCTGGCGGCGGCGGCCGCCTCGTCCTCGAACCGGGCGCTGCCGATCACGCGCACGCTGGGGCGGCTGGCCGGCAGCGTCCGGGGCAGCGCGGGCATGGGCGCGGCATCGACGCCTTCGCCGCGGCGCGCCTCGGGCCACAGGGCCAGCAGCGTGCGGTACCAGTCGGCGGGGGTGTCGGCGGGGGTATCGAAGGCGGGAGGATCGGCGCCGCCGGTCCAGTCGTAGCCGACTTCCATCGTCGGCACCATCTCGCCGGCCTGGCGCAGAAAGCTGGCCTCGATCGGCTCCGGCGGCGTCGGCCCGATCCAGACCACCGGGCCCGCCACCTGCTGCGCCAGCCGTTGCAGCGCGCGGCGCCGCGTGGGGAGCGGATCGTCGGGGCCGGACAGCATCTGCCAGAACGCCAGCACGATCTGGGCCTCCTGGCCCAGGAAGCGCTCGGACAGGTGCGCGTAGGTGCGCTGCAGCGCGCCCTGCAGCAGCGCGGCGCGGTCGTCGCCGTCGATGTCGTCATCGTCGCGGACCGCCGCGTCTTCCAGCCAGCGGGCGCTCAGTTCGTCGCTGATCGACAGCAGCGTCTGCGCCAGGCCCCACGCCGCGCCCTCGGTCTGCGCGCCAAAGGCCCCGCGCAGCCAGTCCTGCGCGCGGATGGCCTGCTGCACGGCCAGCAGCCGCGCGGGCGTGGCTGCGCGCGGGCCGGGGTTCGGCATCGAGGTCGGGCGGCAAATCCAGCAGCCAGTGGCCCAGCGTCAGCACGCGCGGCAGCAGGCGCGGCTGGCCGGCCGCGCGCGCGGCGGCATCGAGCGCCTGGCGCACGCCGGGAATCTGCGCGGCCGTCGGCACGACCACGTGGGCCGCCGACGCGGCCGGGCCGCAGTGATCAAGGAAATACCACGTCGCCGTGGCGGCCTGGTCGAGGAACGACGGGCCGGGAGGGAACGAAAGCCGGGTCATGGATGCGTGGGACCGATGCGGATGCGGGGGCTGCCCGGGGCGCCCCCGATGCGTGCCGGGGGGTGTCAGCGGTCGCCGCCGCCCTCCAGGCGGGCGCGCAGTTCGCGCGCGGTTTCCAGCAGGCCCTCGTAGCCCGAACGCGCATGTTCGGGCAGGTCGGGGTCGCCGATCAGCGTGCCGAGCGTTTCCATCACGCTGTAGACGAGGCCCTTGGCCGCGCCGGTGGCGATGCTGTCGGACTCGACGGCGCTGCTCAGGTGCGCCAGGGCGTCGCTGAGCTGGTCGGGGTCGGGCGTGTCGGAATCAGGCTTGCGGGGATCGGACGTCATGATCGGTGGCCTCTGTCGGAAGATGCAGGGTTGGCGCATCCGGCCTGCCATTCTACGCGCATCACGGATGCGATCCGTTCAAGTGGATTCTAGATCATGCCCGGCGCCCGCCGCTACGGGAAAACCCCACGCCGCCCCCCGCCGCGCCGCCAAAATACCACCTTTGAGGGATGCCGATTGAGCCAGCCTTTCGCGCCGATTGAAACTATCATCGGCAACAGCGGCCGGGGCGCGGCACAATGCCCCCCAAGCCGCCGCGCCCGCCCCGGTGGCACGCGGCGCGCGACGGGCGGGCCCGGGGCTTGAATTCCGGCAAGCTGGTAACATATCGGCGTCAATGGCGGCGCGTGTCGCCACGCACTGCCGGCCGGCGGCCCCGCACGATTGTCGTGTAAGGTTGCGGTTCAGCCCCACGGCATCGGCCCGCCTTCAACATAAACTGAGCGAAACCTGAGGTTCCCCGCCATGAGCGACCAAATCAAGTATGTGAGCGACGCATCGTTCGACACCGACGTGCTCAAGTCCGACAAGCCCGTGCTGCTGGACTTCTGGGCCGAATGGTGCGGCCCTTGCAAGATGATTGCCCCGATCCTGGACGAGGTGGCCAAGGACTACGGCGACCGCGTGCAGATCGCCAAGATCAACGTGGACGAGAACCAGCAGGTGCCGGCCAAGTTCGGCATCCGCGGCATCCCGACGCTGATCCTGTTCAAGAACGGCGAAGTCGTGGCCCAGAAGGTTGGCGCGCTGTCCAAGTCGCAGCTCACCTCGTTCCTGGACGGCCAGGTCTAAGCCAGCACCCGTTTGCCGGAGTCCGACGCTCCGGCCCGGCACGATCCGGCCCTGCGCGCGCCAGCCCTGGCGCGCCGGCCGGATTGTGCTAAGATGCGACCCAACAACTTCCCCGAGCGTTCGCTCATTCTTTCCCCCTCCTAGGTCTCGCCCGTCCGGGCCCCTTCTGTACCCCTTGTCTATGCACCTGACAGAACTCAAATCGCTTCACGTGTCTGCGCTTCTCGAAATGGCGGCAACGCTCGAGATCGACAACGCACAACGGATGCGCAAACAGGAACTCATGTTTGCGATCCTGAAGAAGCGCGCCAAGATGGGCGAAACCATCTACGGAGACGGCACGCTGGAAGTTCTGCCCGATGGCTTCGGTTTCCTGCGCTCGCCGGAAACGTCGTACCTGGCGAGCACGGACGACATCTACATCAGCCCGTCGCAGATCCGCCGCTTCAACCTGCATACCGGTGATTCGATCGAAGGCGAGGTCCGCACGCCCAAGGACGGCGAGCGCTACTTTGCGCTGGTGAAGGTGGACAAGGTCAACGGGCAGCCGCCCGAGGCGGTGAAGAACCGCATCATGTTCGAGAACCTGACGCCGCTACATCCGAACCGGCCGCTCACGCTCGAACGCGATATCCGCGCCGAGGAAAACATCACCGGCCGCATCGTCGACATGATCGCCCCGATCGGCCGCGGCCAGCGCGCGCTGCTGGTGGCATCGCCGAAGTCCGGCAAGACCGTGATGCTGCAGCACATCGCCCACGCGATTGCCAACAACCATCCGGAAGCCGACCTGTTCGTGCTGCTGATCGACGAACGGCCGGAAGAAGTGACCGAAATGCAGCGCTCGGTGCGCGGCGAGGTGGTGGCGTCGACGTTCGACGAACCGGCCATCCGCCACGTGCAGGTGGCCGAAATGGTCATCGAGAAGGCCAAGCGCCTGGTGGAACTGAAGCGCGACGTGGTGATCCTGCTGGACTCGATCACCCGCCTGGCGCGCGCCTACAACACCGTGGTGCCGGCATCGGGCAAGGTGCTGACCGGCGGTGTGGACGCCAACGCGCTGCAGCGCCCGAAGCGCTTCTTCGGCGCCGCGCGCAATCTGGAAGAAGGCGGCTCGCTGACCATCATCGCCACGGCGCTGATCGAAACGGGCAGCCGCATGGACGACGTGATCTACGAAGAGTTCAAGGGCACCGGCAACATGGAAGTGCACCTGGAACGCCGCCTGGCGGAAAAGCGTGTCTACCCGGCCATCAACCTGAACAAGTCGGGCACGCGCCGCGAGGAACTGCTGATCAAGCCGGAAATCCTCCAGAAGATCTGGATCCTGCGCAAGTTCATCTCGGACATGGACGAGGTCCAGGCCATGGAATTCATCCTCGACAAGATGAAGCCGACCAAGAACAACGCGGAGTTCTTCGACATGATGCGACGCGGCGGCTGACCGCCGGCAGTTGCCAGTCGTACGAAAAGGCGTACCCTTCGGGTGCGCCTTTTTTCCTTTCCGACGCTCCTGACCATGTTCGGCAAACTGTCCAGCTACCTGCGTGCCCGCTCGCGCGAACGCCAGCTCGCGCACTACGCCATCCCCGACGACCTGTGGCAACGCACCGTCGCCACCCTGCCCTTCGTGCAGCGGTACGGCGCCGACGACCTGGCGGCGCTCCGCGAACTGGCCACGCTGTTCATCGCGGGCAAGGAATACTCCACCGCGCACGAGCTGGAGCTGACCGACGAGATGGTGGTCGGCGTGGCCGTGCAGGCGTGCGTGCCGATCCTGAAGCTTGGCATCGAGTGGTATCGCGGCTGGCACGGCATCGTGCTGTACCCGGGCGAGTTCCTGATCCGCAAGACCGTCGAGGACGAGATCGGCCTGGTGCACGGCGTGGAGGAGGAAGCCAGCGGCGAGGCGTGGGAGCATGGCCCGGTGATCCTGTCCTGGCAGGACGTGAACCTGCCCGGGTCGGGGCTCGACAATGTCTCGGATTCGTACAACGTGGTCATCCACGAGTTCGCGCACAAGCTGGACATGCTCGATGGCGAGCCCGACGGCGTGCCGCCGTTCTCGCGCGTGCTGCATCCGGGCGTCGATGCCGAGCAGTGGGCCGAAACGCTGCTGACCGAGTACGACGCCTTTGCCGATGCCTGCGACGCCCTGCCCGACTCGGCCTGGGATACGCCCGACCGGCTGCCGCCGCGCCTGCGAGTGATCGACCCGTACGGCTGCGAGGCCCCGAGCGAGTTTTTCGCGGTGGCGTCGGAGTCATTTTTCGTCGATCCGGGCGGGCTTCGGACCCATTGGCCCACGCTCTACGCGACGCTCGCCACGTTCTATCGGCAAGACCCGGCCACAGGTGCCTGATCCGGCATATCCGGAAGGTGTGGCAGGCAGGCCCGAGGCGGCCACGAATCTTGCCCAGCCTCTTGTTTTTCTGCCATAATCCCGGTTTGCCCGTTACCGGCAAGTGGTTCGCTCGCCGCAAGCAAGCTGCGGCGCCATGAGAGCGGACTGGCTACCCAACCTGAAAGGAAGCACCATGAAAGAAGGCATTCACCCGAATTATCGCGAAGTCCTGTTCCACGACGTGTCGAACGACTTCAAGTTCGTGACCCGCTCGACGATCCAGACCAAGGACACGATCGAACACGAAGGCAAGACCTACCCGCTGGCCAAGATCGAAGTGTCGTCGGAATCGCACCCGTTCTACACCGGCCAACAGAAGATCATGGATACGGCTGGCCGCGTCGAGAAGTTCCGCCAGAAGTTCGGCAGCAAGCTGGCAGCCAAGAAGTAATCGCCCAGCACTACCGGGCAACCGCGGCGCGCGGCAGGACGGATGCTCCCGCGGCGCGCGACCTGACAAAGAGGCAGCATCGGCTGCCTCTTTGCATTTGTGGCCGACAATAGCGGCTTGCCCCCGCCCTGCCGGCCCGCCTGGATTCACTGCCGATGTCCCAAGCCACCAAGACCTCTCCTGTCCACCTGACCGCCGCGGCCACGGGCGCCCTGCCCCGCTACCTGCTGCTGGCGATCTGCATCATCTACGGACTGACCGGCCTGTTCGGCCGCGACCCGTGGAAGAACGAGGATGCCGCGGGCTTCGGCGTGATGTGGCAGCTCGGCATCGGCGGCGTGCAGGACTGGCTGATGCCCAACATCGTCGGGCGGCCGTTCAGCCAGGAAGGGCCGCTGGTGTACTGGGTGGGCGGGCTGATGATCCGGCTGTTCGGCGGCTGGCTCGGCGCGCCGGATGCGTCGCGGCTGGCCACGGCGCTGTTCTACTTCGGCACCTGCGCCTTCATCTGGTATTCCACCTATCTGCTGGGCCGCCGCGACGAGGTGCAGCCGTTTGCGTTCGCCTTCGGCGGGCAGCCCGACGCGCGGTCGTACGGCCGCGCGCTGGCCGATGGCGCGCTGCTGATCTTCCTGGCCTGCGTGGGCCTGGCGATGCGCGGCCACGAGACCACGGCGCAGGTCGGGCAGGTCTGCTTCATCGCGTTCATGCTCTACGGCATGGTGCGCAGCCTGGACAAGCCCGTGCAGGGCAGCCTCTGGTTCGGCGTGGGACTGGCGGCGCTGTGCCTGGCCAGCGGGCCGATCCTGGCGGCGGCGCTGCTGGGGGCGGCGCTGATCGCGGGCGCCGTCTCGCAGCCTGTGCCGCTCAAGCGGTTGCTGCAGATTGGCGTGCCCGTGGCGCTGGCCATCGTCGCCATCTGGATGGCCGCCGTCTACCTGGGCGCGGCCGTGACCGACGACGGCGTGACCTACATCCGCGAATGGGCGCGCTACGACCGCCGCACCTATGGCCCGCCGTCGCTGCCGACAGCCGGCTTCATCGCCCGCAACTTCCTACTGTTCGCCTGGCCCGTGTGGCCGATTGCGGCCTTCGCGTGGCTGTCGTGGCGCGGCATGCGGCGCGCGCCCCATGTGGCGCTGCCGCTGGCCATCCTGGCGATGCTGTTTCTGCTGCTGGTGCTGCAGCGCAGCCCGGGCGACGTGCAGTTCATCCTGCTGCTTCCGCCGATGGCCATCCTGGCCGCGTTCGCGCTGCCCACGCTGCCCCGCGCGGCCATCAACGCGGTGGACTGGTTCGCGCTGCTGTTCTTCACGATCTTCGGCGGCACGGTCTGGTTCATGTGGATCGCCAAGACCACGGGCTGGCCGCCCAGGATCGCCAACAACGTGTTCCGCCAGATTCCCGGCTTCGAGCACACGTTCACGATCAGCGCGGTGGTCATCGCGCTGGCCGCGACCGTGGCATGGGTACTGGTGGTGCGCTGGCGCCTGTCGCGGGCGCCCAAGCAGATCTGGCGGCCGGTGGTGATCTCGGCGGCCGGCACGACGCTGATGTGGGTCATGGCCATGACGCTGTGGCTGCCGTCGATCAACTATGGCAAGACCTATCGCGACGTGGCACGCGCCGCCGCCATGGCGCTGCCGTCGACGTACCAGTGCGTGCAGCCGATCCGCATGGGCGATGCGCAACTGGCGTCGTTCGCGTACTTCGGCCATATCCGCTTTGGCGGGCCCGCCGACGGCTGCGATGTGCTGCTGCGCCACGACGCCGTGGACTATGGCGCGCCGGGCAATATCTCGCATTTCGAATGGCGCCTGATCTGGGAAGGCCGCCGCCCCGCCGACCGTGACGAGCGCTTCCGCATGTACCGGCTGGTCGATATGTCCCAGATCAAGCCCGCGCCGGCCCCGACCCGCCGCCGGCTGCCGCGCCAGTAAGGCCCCTTCCCGATGTCGGCAGGCCCTGGGCTCGCCGATCTCTCCCCGGCCGTGGCGCCGGGGCGCCCCCCAAACTCCCCTACCCAACGATGAGCAGCGCGCTGCAGGATATCCGTCGCATCGTCCACCTGGCCGCCCCGGTGCTGGTCGGCCAGTTGGCCGTGATTGCCTTTGGCGTGATCGACACGATCATGGCCGGCCGCGCGTCGGCCGCCGACCTGGCCGCGGTTGGCCTGGGCGGATCGATCTACGTGACGGTCTACATCAGCCTGATGGGCGTGCTGCAGGCACTGGCGCCCATCGCCGGGCAGCTATACGGCGCCGGCCGCAGCGCGGAAATCGGCGCGGAGGTGCGGCAGGCCGCGTGGCTGGGGCTGGCGCTGGCCGTGCCGGGCATGTTGCTGCTGCTGTTTCCAGGGCCGGTGCTGGCGTTCGCCAAGGCGCCGCCGGAGCTGGTCGACAAGGCATCGCGCTATCTCCATATCGTCGCGCTCGGCCTGCCGGCGGCGCTGGCGTTCCGGATCTACATGGCGCTGAACAACGCGCTGTCACGGCCGATCATGGTCACGGTGCTGCAGATCGCCGGGCTGGCGCTCAAGGTGCCGCTCAACGCCTGGTTCATCCACGGCGGCCTGGGTGTGGCGGCGATGGGCGGCCCCGGTTGCGCGCTGGCGTCGACGCTGATCACGTGGGTCTGGTGCCTGTCCGGCCTGGCGATCCTGCGATTCGGCGGCGCCTATCGGCCGCTGGGCATTTTCACGCACTGGGAATGGCCGCGCTGGGACCGCATCGCGCCGCTGCTGCGGCTGGGTGTACCGATGGGGCTGACGTACCTGATCGAGATTACGTCGTTCACGCTGATGTCGATCTTCATCACGCGGATGGGCACCGAGACGCTGGCCGGGCACCAGATCATCGCCAACCTGAGCGCCGTGGCGTACATGATGCCGTTGTCGCTGTCGATCGCGACGTCGACGCTCGTCGCCCAGTCCATCGGCGCGCGCGACATGGCGGCGGCGCGGCGCATCGGCTGGCGCGGCATCCGCTTTGGCGCCGGCCTGGCGCTGCTGATCGGCACCCTGCTCTGGTGCCTGCGCGAGCCGCTGCTGCAGGCATACGCCAAGGACCCGGCCGTGGTGGCCAAGGCGTTGCCACTGATGCTGTTCGTGGCCTTCTACCAGGCGTTCGACGCCATCCAGGTGATGAGCGCGTTCATCCTGCGCGCATACAAGATCGCGCTGATCCCGACGCTGATCTATGCGGTGTCGCTATGGGGTGTGGGGCTGGGCGGCGGCTATGTGCTCGGCTTCGGCCTGATCGACACATTGCCCGCTTTCACGCGCGGCGCTTCGGGCTTCTGGCTGGCCAACAGCGTGAGCCTGGCGATCGCCGGGACGCTGCTCGTGCGGTATTTCAGGAAGGTGAGTCGGGAGGGAGTCTGAGCGGACGGGGCTCGCCCACATCCTGCAGGCCGCGGATTCGCTTGCAGCGAATCCCTTCTCGCCCGCCGGGCGCTGCGCAAGCAGCGCCCTCCGCTCCGTATGGGCGAAAAAAAAGCCTGCTTGCGCAGGCTTTTTTAAATTTGGCGGAGCGGACGGGGCTCGAACCCGCGACCCCCGGCGTGACAGGCCGGTATTCTAACCAACTGAACTACCGCTCCGTTTTCGGCTGTTACCCGGATATTCCGGCTAACCGCTGGGCGTCTGATTACGCCCGGCTGTTTTGGCGTCCCCTAGGGGATTCGAACCCCTGTACTCACCGTGAAAGGGTGATGTCCTAGGCCTCTAGACGAAGGGGACAGAAACTTTGGTGGAGCTAAGCGGGATCGAACCGCTGACCTCTTGCATGCCATGCAAGCGCTCTCCCAGCTGAGCTATAGCCCCATAGTAACTGCCATTTACTACGCTTGCCGCCAGATTTACTGCTTTCCGGCGAAGCGGCGATTATAAATCAATCGCTGCGTTTTGCAAGTCCCTTTTTCAGCTTTTCAACCGATCTGCTTGACTTGCGTCGTGCAGCAGGGAGAACGAGATTATGCTGAAGTCCCGGCCGGAGCGCAAGCCCCCGCCGAGACATTTCTGCACATTTTTACGCGGCGGCCAGCCGGCGCAGCACCGTGTCGCGGCCGAACAGTTCCAGCACCGCGTCGATGCTCGGCGTCTGCAGCTGCCCCGCCACCAGCAGGCGCACCGGCATGGCCAGTTTCGGCATCTTCAGCCCGAACTCGGCCAGCACGGCCTTGAACGTGGCGTTGATGGCCTCGCGCTTCCATTCCGGCAACGCGGCCAGTTGCGCGGCCAGCGCCTGGAGCGCCGGACGGATCTCGTCGGTCAGGTGCTCGGCGCGCAGCGCGGCATCGGCCTGGGGCTCGCCGCGGTAGAACAGCAGCGCGGTTTGCGCCACGTCCTTCAGCGTGTTCGCGCGGTCCTTGACCAGCGCCACCACGTCGGCCAGGCTGGCGCCCTCCACCTTGCCGCCCAGCGCCTCGATGAACGGGCGCGTCAGCTCGGCCAGGCGCGCGTTGTCGCCGGTCTTGATGTAGTGGTTGTTAAGCCAAGCGAGCTTCTCGGGGTTGTACTGCGCTGGCGACTTGCCCAGGTGGTCGAGGTCGAACCAGGCCACGAACTGCTCGCGCGTGAAGATTTCGGCGTCGCCGTGCGACCAGCCCAGCCGCGCCAGGTAGTTCAGCACGGCCTCCGGCAGGTAGCCCTCGTCGCGGTAGCCGGTCACGGCCATCGCGCCGTGGCGTTTGCTCATCTTCTCGCCCTGCTCGTTCAGCACCGTGGGCAGGTGGGCGTAGACCGGCACGTCGCCGCCCAGCGCGCGGATGATGTTGATCTGGCGCGGCGTGTTGTTGACGTGGTCGTCGCCCCGGATCACGTGCGTGATCTTCATGTCGAGGTCGTCGATCACGACGCAGAAGTTGTACGTCGGCGTGCCGTCCGGGCGCGCGATCACCAGGTCGTCCAGTTCGTCGTTCGAGATCTCGATGCGGCCCTTGACCGCGTCATCCCACACCACGCTGCCGCCGATGGGGTTGCGGAACCGCACCACGGGCTGCACGCCGGCCGGCGGCTCGGGCAGCACCTTGCCCGGCTCCGGACGCCAGAAGCCGTTGTAGCGGGGCTTTTCGCCGGCAGCGCGCTGGGCCTCGCGCAGCGCGTCCAGTTCCTCGGTGCTCATGTAGCACGGGTAGGCCAGGCCGCTGTCCAGCATCTGGCGCACGACCTCGCGATAGCGGTCCATGCGCTGCATCTGGTAGAACGGGCCCTCGTCGATGTCGAGTTCCAGCCAGGCCATGCTTTCCAGGATCACGTCGACCGCCTCCTGGGACGAGCGCTCGACGTCGGTATCCTCGATCCGCAGGATGAAATCGCCCTGCATGCGGCGGGCAAAGGCCCACGGATAGAGCGCGGAGCGGATGTTGCCAAGGTGGATGAAGCCGGTCGGGCTCGGCGCGAAGCGGGTGCGGACGCGTTGTGTCATGGTCGGAAGAAACAAAAAAGCCCGCGCACGGATGCGCGCAGGCCGGATTTCGTTGAACGCTGCATTATACGCGCTGCCTCTCTCGCCATCGGCGCGCGGAATCATTTATGCTGCCACCGGTCTGACACCGGGCGCATGCCTTCCGTCACCCGCCGCGACCGTCGCGATACCCCGCGCATCACTTTCCGGCCTGTTTTCTTCCATCTCGATGCAACGACGACATTTCCTGGGCGCCTCCGCCGCGATGCTGCTGGCCGCCTGCTCGTTCGGCCCGAAGCCGGCCCCTACCCTGCCGCCCGTGGCCACCGCGCCGCCGCCGCGCCCGCTGCGCATCGGGCTGGCGCTGGGCGGCGGGGCCGCGCGCGGCTTTGCCCATATCGGCGTGATCAAGGCGCTGGAGGCCCAGGGCATCCACGCCGACATCGTCACGGGCACCAGCGCCGGCTCGGTGGTGGCCGCCCTCTACGCCACGGGCATGGACGGCTTCCAGCTCAACAAGCTGGCGCTGACGATGGACGAAGCAGCCATCGCCGACTGGGCGCTGCCGTTCGGCACCAGGTTCGGGGGCTGGCTCAAGGGCGAGGCATTGCAGAACTACGTGAACCGGCTGGTCAAGAACCGGCCGATCGAGGCGATGAAGCTGCCGCTGGGCATCGTCGCCACGGACCTGAAGACCGGCGAGCGGATCGTGTTCCGGCGCGGCAATACCGGGCAGGCCGTGCGGGCGTCCAGCAGCGTGCCGGGCGTGTTCCAGCCGGTCTCGATCGCCGGGCACGACTACGTGGACGGCGGGCTGGTGGAGCCCGTGCCCGTGGATGCCGCGCGCGAGATGGGCGCCGATTTCGTGATCGCCGTGAACATCTCGGCCGACCCGTCCAGCCAGAAGAACAACGGGCAGAGCGGCGTGCTGCTGCAGACCACGGCCATCATGGGCCAGTCGATCAACCGGATGGCACTGGCGCGTGCCGACGTGGTGATCCGCCCCGACCTGCCCGACATGGGCGGCAGCGACTTTGCGTCGCGCAACCGGGCAATCCTGGCCGGCGAGCAGGCCACCTCGGCCGTGCTGGGCACCCTGCGCGACAAACTGGCGGCGGCCCGCCAGCGCCCTGCCGCCGCCGTCGCCACCCAGTAGCCGTCCGGCCGGCCCTGCGCGCCAGCCGTTGTCATCGCCGATGACAGAAAACGTCAGCGGCATGACAGACGGTGTCACCGGTGGCGGTGCGGCGCGGGCAACAAAAAAGGACTGCCGGGGCAGTCCTTTTCTTTTGGGCGCAGCGGTGCGGTGGCCGTCAGCCGCCCAGCATCGTGCGGCCCTGGGCGTTCGGATCGAAGCGCTTGAGCGTCTCGATCATGCTGCCCGTGTTCTCGACCGAACCCTTGGCCGAGTCGTCGATCCGGCGGGCGCCGTTGTAGCGCGTGACCCAGTACGACGCGCGCATGTCGTCGACGCGGATCTTGCTGCCGGTGGACGGCGCGTGCACGAACTTGTTGTCGCCAATGTAGATGCCGACGTGCGAGAACGTGTGGCGCATCGTGTTGAAGAACACGAGGTCCCCCGGGCGCAGTTCGTTGACCGCCACGGTGGTGCCCACCTGGCTCATTTCGACGGACCGGCGCGGCAACATGAAGCCGAAGGTGTCGTTGAACACGTAGCGGACAAAGCCGCTGCAGTCCAGGCCCGATTCGGGGCTGTTACCGCCAAAGCGGTAACGCACGCCAATCAGGCCCAGCGCGTTCATGACCAGGTCGCCAGCCTTGCTGGCAACGTTGCTGGTGGAGTTCATCACCGACGACAGCAAGCCACGCTTGCCTTCCGGATGCGCGTCCGTGCCATCGACACGGGCTTCGATCCGGGCGTCGGGGTCCTTGAACACCGTATCCGCCAGCACTCCATTCGACACAGTCGCACCGCAGGCAATGGCAATTCCGATAGCGGCGCGCGCCAGGGAATGAAGTACCGTTTGCATTGGCTCTCCTGATGATCGGACAAGGCTGACCGGCAAATCAGACAAAGCCGGACAGCGCGAAAACATCAGGGCGGATCGTACGCAAGAAGTACGCCAGCAGGACTGCACCAGCCGCGTGCAACAACGGCCTTCCCCAAGGCCAGCATGCGGCGGACGAACCACCCCCGTGAAAACTTATCGCGGGATAGTAAAGTACCGAACCTTGACGTGTCAAAGTTGGTTACAACTTTCCCGCATTTCGCTAGTAAATCAACGAACTACGACCCAAAACGTATTCTGTTTCTCGGAATCCTTATAAGGATTCCGTGTTACCGCCGCGTGACAAAGCGTGCTGCGGCGCACATCATTCAGGCCGCGCCCAACTGGGCCGCCGCCATCAGCTTGCGCGTATACGGATGCTGCGGTGCGCCGAGCACGGTTTCGGTCTCGCCGGATTCCACCACTTCACCGTTTTTCATCACGATCACGCGGTGCGCCATCGCACGGATCACGGCCAGATCGTGGCTGATGAACAAGTAGCTGAGGTTGTACTTGTGCTGGAGTTGGGACAGGAGCGCCAGCACCTGCTGCTGGATCGACACGTCAAGTGCCGAAGTCGGCTCATCGAGCACCAGCACCTGCGGCTTCAGGATCAGCACCCGGGCGATGGCGATGCGCTGCCGCTGCCCGCCCGAGAACTCGTGCGGATACCGCCCCAGCGCGGTGCGGTCCAGCCCCACCTCCCGGAGCGCCTCGATCACGCGCTCGCGCATGGCCTCGCGCGACAGCCCCGGCTGATGCAGCGCCAGCCCTTCGCCAACGATCTGCTCGATCGTCATGCGCGGCGACAGCGAGCCGAACGGGTCCTGGAACACCACCTGCATGCGCTTGCGCAGCGCGCTGCGCTCCTTTTGCGAACAGGTGTCGAAGCTGCGGCCCAGGAACTGGATCGCCCCGGCGCTCTTGCGCTGGAGCGCCAGCACTGTATGGGCCAGCGTGGTCTTGCCCGACCCCGACTCGCCAACGATGCCCAGCGTCTCACCCTCGCGCAGTTGCAGCGTGACGTCCTTGACCGCCGCGAACGCTTCCTTGCCGAACCAGCCGGCGATGCCCGGCCGCTTCTTCTGGTAGTTGACCGACAGCCCATCGGTTTCCAGCAGCACCGGCGCCAGGGGCACCAGAGGCAGCACCTCGCGCCGCGGCCGGCTGTCGATCAGCTTGCGCGTGTACGGATGGCGCGGATTGGCAAAGACCTCGGCCGTATCGCCGGTCTCGACCAGCACGCCCTTTTCCATCACGCCCACCCGCTGCGCAAAGGCGCGCACCATGTTCAGGTCGTGCGTGATCAGCATCACGGCCATGCCGAACTCGGCCTGCAGGCTGCGCAGCAGGTCCAGGATCTGGGCGCGGATGGTGACGTCCAGCGCCGTGGTCGGCTCGTCGGCCAGCAGCAGCTTGGGCCGGCAGGCCAGCGCCATGGCGATCATCGCCCGCTGCCGCTGCCCGCCCGACAACTGGTGCGGAAAGCTGTTGAACCGGTTGGCCGCGTCGCTGATGCCGGTGCGCTCCAGCAGCGCGATGGCCCGGTCGCGCGCGGCGCGGCGGTCCAGGTCCTCGTGCAGCGCCAGCGTCTCCACGATCTGGTTGCCAATCGTGTAGAGCGGGTTCAGCGCCGTCATCGGCTCCTGGAAGATCATGGCGATTTCCGACCCGCGGATGCGACGCATCTCGCGGTCGGACACCTCCAGCAGGTCCTTGCCCTCGAAGCGGATGGCGCCGTGGTAGTGCGCGTCCTCGACCAGCCGCAGCATGGCCAGCGCCGTCACGGTCTTGCCGGAGCCGGATTCGCCCACCAGCGCGTAGCGCTCGCCGGCACGCAGGTCGAAGCTGACGTCGCGCACGGCGCGCGTGGCGTGCTCGCCCTCGCCGAACGTGACCGACAGGTGATCCACGCACATGAGCTGGGTGCCGGGCGCGGGAGCCTCCACCGGGTCCGGGAAGACGGGCGTGGGCGGCGTCATCGGGGTGGCAGTGCTCATGGCGTGGCCTCCGCGGCGGTGCCGCCGGCCGGTACCTTCGGCTCCACGCGGCCGCGCAACTGGGCCAGCCCCAGGCGCGTGTCGAAGGCGTCGCGCAGCGCGTCGCCCATGAAGGTCAGCAGCAGCAGCGTCACCACCAGCACGGCGAACGTGGACAGCGAGATCCACCACGCGTCCAGGTTGCCCTTGCCCTGGGCCAGCAGCTCGCCCAGGCTCGGGGTCGTCGGCGGCACGCCCAGCCCCAGGAAATCGAGGCTGGTCAGCGCCAGGATGGCCGCGCTCATGCGGAACGGCAGGAACGTGATGACCGGCGTCAGGCTGTTGGGCAGGATGTGGCGCCACATGATCTGGACGTTCGACAAACCCAGTGCCCGCGCCGCCTTGACGTAGTCCAGCGACCGGTTGCGGTAGAACTCGGCCCGCACGTAGTCCGACAGCCCCATCCAGCCGAACAGCGACAGCAGGATGATCAGCAGCGCCAGGCTCGGCTCGAAGATCGATGCGAAGATGATCAGCAGGTACAGCTCGGGCATCGAGCTCCAGATCTCGATGGCCCGCTGCGACACCAGGTCGAAGCGCCCGCCAAAGAAGCCCATCAGCGCGCCGGTCAGCGTGCCGATCAGCACCCCGATCACGGTCAGCGCCAGCCCGAACAGCACCGACACCCGAAAGCCGTACAGCAGGCGCGCCAGCACGTCGCGGCCCCGGTCGTCGGTGCCAAGCCAGTTGTCGGCCGATGGCGGCGCCGGGTTCGGCTCCTTGGCGAAGTAGTTGATGGAATCGTACGAGTACCGGTTGGGCGGGAAAATGGCGAAATTGCCATTCGACGTGATGCGGTCGCGGATGAACGGGTCCAGATAGTCCGTGCGCGTGGGAAAGTCGCCGTCGAACGTCGTCTCCGGGTAGATCTTGACGATCGGGAAGTAGTACTCGCCCTTGTAGCGCACCACCAGCGGGCGGTCGCTGGACAGCAACTCGGCGCCCATGCTGAGCACGAACAGGATCACGAACAGCACCAGGCTCCAGTAGCCCAGCCGGTTGCGCCGGAAGCGCTGCCACGCGCGCTGGCGCGGCGACAGGGAATGCGGCAGGCCGTTGCCCGCCACGGCGTGCTTGGGGCCGAATCTCATCGGTGCATCCCCTCGAAATGAATGCGCGGATCGACCATCACGTAGCAAACGTCCGAGATCAGGCGCGTGACCAGCCCGATCAGCGTAAACAGGTACAGCGTGCCCAGCACCACCGGGTAGTCGCGGCGCAGCACGGCTTCATAGGACAGCAGGCCCAGGCCGTCGAGCGAGAACAGCGTCTCGATCAGCAGCGACCCGGTGAAGAACGCGCCGATGAACGCGGCCGGAAAGCCGGTGACCAGCGGGATCAGCGCGTTGCGGAACACGTGCTTCCAGAGCACCCGCCGCTCGGACAGCCCCTTGGCGCGGGCGGTCAGCACGTACTGCTTGCGGATTTCCTCCAGGAACGCGTTCTTGGTCAGCATCGTCACCACCGCGAAGCTGCCGACGACCGACGCGGTGATCGGCAGCACCAGATGCCACAGGTAATCCATCACCTTGCCCATCAGCGAAAGCTGCTCCCAGTCGTCGGACGTCAGCCCGCGCAGCGGGAACCACTGGACGAACGTGCCCCCGCCGAACAGCACCAGCAGCAGCACGCCCAGCACGAAGCCGGGAATGGCGTAGCCCACCAGCACGATCATGCTGCTGATGACGTCGAACCGGCTGCCTGCCCGGATCGCCTTGGAAATGCCCAGCGGCACCGATATCAGGTAGGTCAGGAAGAACGTCCAGAGCCCCAGGCTGACCGACACCGGCAGCTTCGACTTGACCAGCTCCCAGACGCTGCGGTGCTGGAAGTAGCTCTGGCCCAGGTCGAACTGGGCAAACCGCTTGAGCATCATCAGGTAGCGCTCCAGCGGCGGCTTGTCGAAGCCGTAGAGCGCCTGGATCTCCTTGATCTTCTCGGGGTCCACGCCGCGCCGGCCGCGGTATTCCGCCCCGCCGCCGCTGGCCTCGCCGGCGCCGCCGCGGCCTTTCATTTCGAGCATCATCTGCTCGACCGGGCCGCCGGGCACGAACTGGATCACGACGAAGGTCAGCGTCACCACCCCGACCAGCGTCGGGATCATCAGCAGGATGCGCTTGAGCAGATAGGCGAGCATTGGCCGTCCGTAAGGGGTGCGGGTGACTGGATTACTGAGTCTTCGGCGCCAGGTCGCGGCGCCACCAGCTCGACAGGATCCAGCCCTCGGCGGTGTAGTAGTACGGCAGGCGCGTCGGATAGCCGAGCTCCTTGCGGTACGACACACGGTGGAAGGCACTGTACCAGTTCGGCACGATGTAGTAGCCATGCATCAGCACGCGGTCCAGCGCCCGGCCGGCGGTCACCAGTTCCTCGCGGCTTTCGGCGTGCAGCACGGCGTCCACGAGCTTGTCGATGGCCGGCGACTTCACGCCGAACAGGTTGTCGGACCCCGGCGTGGTGGCCGCCTCGGACGAGAACCGGTCGCGCAGTTCGTTGCCCGGGCTCTGCGAGTCCGGGAAGCGGATCGACACCATGTCGAAATCGAAGTCTTCCAGCCGCTTCTGGTACAGCGCGAAGTCGGTGGTGCGCTGGTGCACCTGGATGCCGAGCTTTTCCAGGTTGCGCACGTAGGCCGTGATCACGCGGCTCATGGCGCCGCCGTCGTCCAGGAACTCGAACACCATCGCCTCGCCCTTGGCGTTGCGCAGCGCGCCGTCGTCGTAGGTCCAGCCGGCCTGGGCCAGCAGGCGGCGGGCCTCGCGCAGGTTGTCGCGCAGCGAGCGCGGCGGATTGGTGCTGGGCTGCACCACCTCGGCGCCGAATACCTCGGGCGGCAGCTGGCTGCGCAGCGGGTCCAGCAGCTTCAGCTCGCCGGCGCCCGGCTTGCCGTCGAACGTGGCGCTGGCGGCCAGGTCGCTGTTCGAGAACCAGCTATCGAGCCGTTTGTAGGCGCCGTAGAACAACTGACGATTCAGCCATTCGAAGTCGAGCGCCAGGATCAGCGCCCGGCGCACGCGCACGTCCTGGAACATCGGCTTGCGCATGTTCATCACGAAGCCCTGCATGCCGGCGCCATTGCGGTGCGGGAATTCGGTCTTGATCAGCGCCCCGTCGCGGAAGCGCGTGCCGACGTAGCTCTTGGCCCAGTTCTTCGACCGGTACTCGACGATGGCGTCGAACTCGCCCGCCTTGTACGCCTCCAGCTTGGCCGTCTCGTCCTTGTAGAGCCGGTAGACCACCCGCCCGAAGTTGAACGTGCCGCGCCGGACGTTGAGGTTCTTGCCCCAGTAGTTGGGGTCGCGCTGGAACACGATGCCGCGGCCGGCGTCGTAGCGCTCGATCTTGTACGGGCCGCTGGTGATCGGCGCCTCGAAGGTCAGCTTCTCGAACGGCACCTTGGCGGTCCATTTTTTCGAGAACACGGGCAGTTGGCCGACGATCAGCGGCAATTCGGCGTTGCGTTGCTTGAAGTCAAACCGGATCGAGCGTTCGCCGGTCACCACCACGCCCTTCACGTCGGTACACATGCTGCGGTAGCCGGGGCTGGCGGCCTTGCTCATCAGCATGTCGTACGAATACTTGACGTCGGACGCCAGCACCGGGTCGCCGTTGACGAAGCGCGCCTCCGGGCGGATGTGGAAGGTAACCGACAGCCTGTCCGGCGCCACGGTCACGTCGTTGGCCAGCAGGCCGTAGGCGCTGGCCGACTCGTCGGCGCTGCTGATCAGCAGCGTCTCGAACATCAGCGAGGTCAGGCCCGGCGCGGACGTGCCCTTGAGCGTGAACGGGTTGAACTTGTCGAAGCTGGTGCGGCGGTCGGGGTTGGCCAGCGTCAGCGTGCCGCCCATCGGGGCGTTCGGGTTGACGTAGTCGAAATTGGCAAAGTCCGCCGGATACTTCAGGTCGCCGTGCAGCGCAAAGCCGTGCGCGGCATGCCCCGCTGCGGGAAAACCCCAAGCCAGCACGAATGACAGTGCCAGCGCCCATTGCACTACCGCGCGTCGACGGAAGCACTGCCCTGCCGCCAGACGCGGCCAACGTGCGTGAATCAGCATCCGGTTGCAGACCTCCACAATGCCCGAGACAGCCCGGCGGCTTGTGGCCGGGCGAAGTTGTGCGACAATTTTACATGCGTTCGGGTGGCGCCCAGCCATCCGGACATTCCCTTTACGCGGCGCAACAAACTGCGGGCCAATGTGCCCGCCGTGCACCGGACACGGGCCTGTGCACGAAGCATGCCCGTCCTCACAAAACGATCTTGGAGAAACTATGGGATTTCTGGCAGGTAAGCGGATCCTGATCACGGGCTTGCTTTCGAACCGTTCCATCGCCTACGGCATCGCCTCGGCCTGCAAGCGCGAAGGCGCCGAGCTGGCCTTTACCTACGTCGGCGAGCGATTCAAGGACCGCATCACGGACTTCGCCAAGGAATTCGGCTCCGACATGATCTACGAATGCGACGTCGGCAGCGACGAGCAGATCGCCGCCACGTTCGCCGCATTGGGGCAGCGCTGGGAAAAATTCGACGGTCTGGTGCATTCGATCGGCTTTGCCCCGCGTGAAGCCATTGCCGGCGACTTCCTGGAAGGGCTGTCGCGCGAGGGCTTCCGCATCGCCCACGACATCTCCGCCTACAGCTTTCCCGCGCTGGCCAAGGCCGCCCTGCCGTTGCTCAACGACAAGGCATCGCTGCTGACGCTGACCTACCTGGGCGCCGAGCGCGTGGTGCCGAACTACAACACGATGGGCCTGGCCAAGGCGTCGCTGGAAGCCAGCGTGCGCTACCTGGCGTCGGCGGTGGGCCCGCGCGGCATCCGCGCCAACGGCATCTCGGCCGGCCCGATCAAGACGCTGGCCGCCTCGGGCATCAAGGACTTCGGCCGCCTGCTCAAGCATTTCGAGGACGTGGCCCCGATGCGCCGCAACGTGACGATCGAGGAAGTGGGCAACGTGGCCGCCTTCCTGCTGTCGGACCTGTCCAGCGGCGTGACCGGCGAGATCACCTACGTCGACGGCGGCTACAACATCGTCGGCACGGCGGTCGACGAGTAAGCCTTACCGGCCTGGTTTGCCAAGGCGTCCCCAGCGGGACGCCTTTTTTCATGCCTGCGCCACGGCCTGGAGCACCGCCACGGCACGCGCCGCGGCCGGCGACAGCGTGCGCTGGGCCAGCCGGACGATGGCGAACTGCATCGTCACGGCCGGCAGTTCGGGGATATCCAGCGCCACCAGCCGCCCCGCCTCCACCTCGTCGCGCACGGCCCGGGCGGGCGCCAGCAGCAGTGCGTCGGCGTGCCGCACCAGGTGGGTCAGCGCGCGGAAATCGTTGCTTTCGACCTGGAACGGCATGTCCTCGCCAGGCTTGCAGCGCAGCAGCTTGCGCAGCCGTTCGTGCGTTTCTGGCGGAAATACGACCGAAACCAGCGCCGACGCGCGCAGCGTGGCCAGATCCACCGGCCCGGCCGCCAGCGGATGCCCGGTGCGGACGAACACCCCGCCCGGCCCGGGCGGCAGCCGTTCCACCTCCAGCTCGGCGGCCGTCGGCACCGTGCCGTGCTCGATCACGACGAAATCGACCTGCTCCGCGTGCAGCGCGTCCAGCAACGCCACCGGATGGCTGACCTCGGTGGCGATCCGCAGCTTGGGCCACTGGCGGTGCAACTGGCACAGCAGTTCAGGCAGCAGGATGGCCGCCGGAAACGCGCCGAGCCCGATCTGCACGCTGCCGATCTCGTGCTGCCGCACCAGCGCCAGATCGCGTGCCAGGCATTTCGACTCGAACAGGATGCGGCGCGCCCGCTCGGCCACCATCCGGCCCACGGCCGTCAGCGTCACGCCGCGCGCGCCACGGTCGAACAGTACCGCGCCGGCTTCTTCCTCCAGCGCCTGGATGCTGCGCGTCAGCGCGGGCTGGCTCAGGTGCACGCGCCGCGCGGCGGCCGCCAGCGAGCCCTCTTCCACCACCGCCACCAGATGCTCCAGCCGCCTCAGATTCATATATGCACCTTGCGCATGTCTGCGATAGATAATTTGCAATTGAATTATAGGTGCGGCGCGCATCCAATAGACGCTTCCCTCCTTAGATGAGCCAATTCGCCATGCGCCTTGCCCGCACTGCCATGCTGGTTGCCACCACCCTGACGATGTCCGCCGCGCTGGCCGCGCCCGGGCCGGCCACGCCGCTCACGGCCCAGTCGAATGCCGAATGGCTGCAGCGCCCGCCGTTCTCGGACCGCGCCGACTACGCCGATGCCCAGCGCGGGCTGGTGGCGCGCTTTCCGCAGCGGTCGATCCCGGCCGCCGACGGCACCCCGGCCTGGGACTTCGACGCCTACGCGTTCGAGTCGGGCGACGCCCCGCCCACGGTCAACCCCAGCCTGTGGCGGCTGGCGCAACTCAACAACGAGGCCGGCCTGTTCAAGGTGACGGACCGCGTGTACCAGATCCGCGGCGCCGACCTGGCGAACATGAACATCATCGAAGGCGACACCGGGCTGATCGTCATCGACACCCTGCTCACCGCCGAGACCGCCCGCGCGTCGCTGGATCTCTACTACGCGCACCGCCCGCGCAAGCCGATCGTGACCGTGATCTACACCCACAGCCACATCGACCATTTCGGCGGCGTGCGCGGCATTGTCGACGAGGCCGACGTCAAGTCCGGCAAGGTGGACATCATCGCGCCCCATGGCTTCATGGAGGAGGCGGTCAGCGAGAACGTGCTGGCCGGCAGCGCCATGAGCCGGCGGGCGCAGTACATGTACGGCACGCAGCTGCCGCGCAGCGCCACGGGCCAGGTGGATACCGGCCTGGGCAAGGGCACCGCGCGCGGCACGATGACGCTGCTGGCGCCCACCTCGCTGGTCACCCGGCCGGTGGAGGTGCGCCGCATCGATGGCGTCGACGTCGAGTTCCAGCTCACGCCCGGCACCGAGGCCCCGGCGGAGATGAACGTCTACCTGCCGCAGTTCCGCACGCTCTGCATCGCCGAGAACGCGGTGCGCACCCAGCACAACGTGCTGACGCTGCGCGGCGCGCAGGTGCGCGATGCCAAGGGATGGTCGTACTTCCTGGCGCAGGCGCTGCTGCGCTACGGCGAGCGCACCGACGTGCTGATCGGCCAGCACCACTGGCCCACCTGGGGCCGCGCCCGCATCGTCGAACTGCTGTCCGACCAGCGCGACATGTACGCCTACCTGAACGACCAGACGCTGCGCCTGATGAACCAGGGCTACACGCCGCTGGAGATTGCCGACCAGCTCAGGACGCTGCCCCAGCCGCTGGCCAGCAAATGGTATGCGCGCGACTACTACGGCTCGGTCAGCCACAACGTGCGCGCCGTCTACCAGCGCTACCTGGGCTTCTACGACGGCAACCCGGCCCACCTGAATCCGCTGCCGCCGGTGCAGGCCGCCCGCAAGACGATCGAATGGATGGGCGGCCCCGACGCCGTGCTGGCCCGGCTGCGCGACGCCTACGCGCGCGGCGAATACCGCTGGGTCAGCCAGATCGGCAACGAGCTGGTCTTCGCGGACCCGTCGAACGCGGCCGCGCGGGCGCTGCAGGCCGACGCGCTGGAGCAGCTTGGCTACCAGAGCGAGAACGCCACCTGGCGCAACATCTACCTGACCGGCGCCCAGGAACTGCGCGACGGCGTGGCCCGGCCCAGCAAGGGCGCCACCAGTTCGTCGGACATGGTGCGGGCGCTGACCGTACCGAACTTCTTCGATTTCCTGGCCGTGCGCCTGAACGCCGACAAGGCCGCCGGCAAGACGCTGACGCTGAACTGGCAGTTCACCGACCTGAAGCAGCGCTACGCGATGACGCTGCGCAACAGCGCGCTGACCTACGTGGCCGAGGCCCAGCACGCCCAGCCCACCGCCACGGTCACGCTGACCAAGGCGACGCTGGACCAGATCAGCCTCAAGCAGCTCACGCTGCCGCAGGCGACGCAGTCGGGAGCCATCCGGATAGACGGCAATCCGCAGGCCGTGTCAGGCTTGTTCGGCATGCTGGACACGTTTGACAGCAACTTCGCCATCGTGACGCCGCGCAGCGTCCCACAACAATAAGACCCCTCGCGGACGGAGACAGACACCATGGGCCCCACCCATTTCGACTACATCATCGTTGGCGCCGGCTCGGCCGGCTGCGCGCTGGCCGGACGGCTGGCGGACCGGCCGGACCTCTCGGTGGCCCTGCTCGAAACCGGGCCCGACGACCACCACCCGAGCGTCTGGACGCCGCTTGCCATCGCCCGGACCGTGCCCAACCCCGGCCCGCGCAACTACGGCCTGCGCACGGTGCCGCAGGCCGGCCTCAACGGCCGCGAGTCGTACCAGCCGCGCGGCCGGGGGCTGGGCGGCAGTTCGTCGATCAACGCGATGCTCTACGTGCGCGGCCATCGCTCCGACTACGACCGCTGGGCCGCGCTTGGCTGCGAGGGCTGGGGCTACGACGACGTGCTGCCCTACTTCCGCCGCAGCGAATGCAACCAGCGCAACGCCGGCCGCGACGACGCCTGGCACGGCGGCAGCGGCCCGCTGCACGTGAGCGACCTGCGCACGCCCAACCCGTTCTCGCGGCGCTTTGTGCAGGCCGCCGCCCAGGCCGGGCTGTCGGTCAACGACGACTTCAACGGGCCGGAGCAGGAAGGCGTGGGCCTCTATCAGGCCACGCAGTTCAACGGCGAACGCTGGAACGCGGCGCGCGCCTACCTGCATCGCGGCAACCGGGGCGACGCAGGCCACAACGGCGGCCGCCAGAACCTCTGCGTGATGACCGGCACCCAGGCGCTGCGCATCGTCTTCGAGGGCAAGCGGGCGGTGGGCGTGGCGGTATCGCAAGGCGGCCAGACGCGGACGCTCTACGCGCGGCGGGAGGTCATCGTCAGCAGCGGCGCGTTCCATTCGCCGCAGTTGCTGATGGCCTCGGGCATCGGCCCGGCCGATCATCTGCGCAGCGTTGGGGTGGACGTGGTGCACGACCTGCCGGGCGTCGGCCAGAACCTGCAGGACCACCTGGACATCATCATCGGCAAGCCGGTGGCGTCATGGCACCTCTACGGCTACTCGCTGCGCGGCGTGGCGCGGATGGCCGGCGAGGTCATGCGCTATCGCTGGCGCCGCACGGGCATGCTGGCCTCGCCGGTGGCCGAGGCCGGCGCGTTCGTCAAGACCCGGCCCGGGCTGGACGCGCCTGACCTGCAGCTCCACTTCGCGCCCGCGCTGCTGGGCAACTCCAACGTGTTGCGCAACGGCCGGCCGGGGCATGGCTATTCGTGCCACGCATGCGTGCTGCGTCCCGAGAGCCGGGGCACGGTGCAACTGCGGTCGGCGGACATGCGCGAGGCGCCGCTGATCGACCCGCGCTTTTTGTCGGCACCGGCGGACCTGGACGGCATGGTGGCCGGCGTGCGGCTGATGCGCCGAATCTTCGCGCAGGCGCCGCTGGCCGACGCCGGCGGCACCGATCCGCTGCGGGACCTGCTGGGCGACGGCGATGGCGATGACGCAGCCATCCGCGACTTCATCCGCAACCACGCCGACACCATCTACCACCCCGTGGGCACCTGCAAGATGGGCGTCGACGCGATGGCGGTGGTCGATCCGCAACTGCGCGTGCGGGGCGTGCAAGCGCTGCGCGTGGTCGATGCGTCGGTCATGCCGACGTTGATCGGCGGCAACACCAACGCGCCGACGATCATGATCGCCGAGCGCGCGGCGGACCTGCTGGCGGCGGCCTGACAAGGGCGGCACCAAGGGCGGCGGGCAAGCCGGGAAAGAGGGGAAAGAGGGGAAAAAAGGAAGAAAGGAAAGAAAGCTGGCCCGCCCTAGAGGATTCGAACCTCTGACCGCTCGCTTAGAAGGCGAGTGCTCTATCCAACTGAGCTAAGGGCGGATAACCATGCCCACGGGCGGGGCCTGCCTTGCCATGGCGGCAAGGCAGGCATTCTACCGCAGCGCCTGCGCCAGGGGAACGCCGGCGGCGCCGCTATGCCGGGTGTTTCTGCAGGATGAACTCGATGGCACACTCGGCCGACGGCGTGCGCGTCTGGTCGAAGCTGCCGTCCAGCAGGCTCGGCCGCACGCCGATGTCGACGCGGAAGATCGACAGCGGCGTGACCGCGTCGGAGATCGCGCGGACGAAGTCGAGCACGTTGATCGACACCGGCGACCACGACCGCATCTTGAACATCGTGAACGTGTGCTTGTGGTCGGAGTTGAAGCGCGATGGCCAGTGGCCCTGCTCGTACAGGTCCTCGTCGGGCACCTGGATCACCAGGTAGCCGCCCGGCTTGACCACGCGAATCCAGTGGCGGATGGCCACGGACGGGTCCACCACATGCTCCAGGCAGTGCGACGAGTAGACGAAATCGAACGAGGCGTCGGGCACCCGTTCCAGGTACTGGGCGTCGCCATGCTGCCTGTCGAAGACGAAGACATGGCGCATGGCGGGAAACATTTCGGCAAAGAGCGCGATGGAGTCGATGCCGCCGCCCACGTCGAGCCCGTCGCCGACGAAATAGCGCGTGGCGTAGCGCGAATCATGCACGCGCCGCAGGATCGAGATCGAGGTCGCCCCAGGAATGTTCTGCTGAATCCGCCGCGGCTGGTCGGCGGCGTGTTCCGGTCGGATGATGTCCATGGATATTCGCGCGTGGCGCGTGTAGTTGACCCGCGCCATCTTTAGCACCGCCGGACGCGGGCTTGAATCGGAAATCCACGAAATTGGCATCAGCCGCCCCAGGGTGCGCCCCTGGGGCCGGGCTCAGGACGGCTCGCGCTCGCGCACGCGCGGCCGGCGCGGCATGCCGACGGCCTCGGCGGCGTCGTGCGACGACACGCAGTTACGGCCCATCTGCTTGGCGTCGTAGAGTGCGCGGTCGGCGCGGCGCATCATCGCGTCGGCGTTCTCGCCGGGCTGGCGCTCGGCCATGCCGATGCTGACCGTGTACGCGATGGCGTCCGGCTCCGATGGGCACGGCGTGGACCGGACCATCGCGCTCAGCCGCACGCTGATGGCGCGGCCGGTTTCCAGCGTCGTGTCGGGCATGGCGATCGCGAATTCCTCGCCGCCCAGCCGGCCGATCACGGCCCGCGCCGGCGCTGCCTTGCGCAGCAGGCCGGCAAAGTGGCGCAGCACGCTATCGCCGGCCAGGTGCCCGTACAGGTCGTTGATGGCCTTGAAGTGGTCCAGGTCGATGAACGCCACGGTGAACGGCGCGCGCTGGCGCTCGGCCTGCTTGCAGGCGTCCTCCAGTTCTTCCCAGAAGGCGCCGCGCGACAGCACGTCGGTCAGGTCGTCGTGCCGGGCCCGGCGTTCGATGATGCGGCGCAGCCGGTCGTGCGCCATCAGCGCAAAGCTGACCGACAGGCCCACCACGCCGAACACGAAGCAGAGCGTGATGCTGTCCCGCTCGTCCGGCGCCAGCAGCGGGTGGCCGTCGACCAGCGTCGAAAGCGGCGCCCAGGCCTGCGCGGCGGCGATGACCGTGCAGGCCAGCGCCACCAGCGTCAGCGACAGCACGGCCAGCCGCCCGGTGCCCCGCTTGAGCGGCAGGCGCGGCAGCGTGACGCGGATCATCTCCAGCAACAGCAGCATCTGGATGACCGACGCGGCCAGCATCAGCCCGGCCACGGCGCCGGGCGACGCCACGTCGGCCAGGATGGGCGGCAGCGCCTGCGGCGCGACGCCAGCCATGCCCAGGCCGGCATGCAGCCCCAGCCCGACCAGGCCCGGCAGGTTCAGCACCATGAGCACCGCGGCCCGCCCGGGCTTGCCAACAAAATGGCGCGTACCGTGGACCATCATCGACAGGCCGAGCGTCAGCGCCAGCTCCGGCGCGGCGGCCAGCGGCCAGCCGGGCCGGTAGGCATGGACGGCCAGCAGCCCTGCGGCCACGGTCACGACCAGATCGCCGAGCGCCCACGACGTGAGCCCGCTGCGCTCCATACCGGCCGAGCGCCGCAACACGGCACAGACGATCGCCATCTGCAGCGCGAACAACGCTGCGATCAGCACTACCACCTGCGACTGAAACATCTTTATTCCCGTTCACAAAGGCACTTCCGGTGCTCCGCACGCACCTGCCAGCCTTTCTATTGCGGCCTGCGAACAGCCGTCCTTATGGTTTCCGCGGGTCCGGCAGCCCATCGGCCCCCGACGCGCAGGCATCGATGGCGAGGGGATGGCTCAGGCAATGTCCGGCCGCCCGCGTCGCAAGCGGGGGTGGCACGCCATAGTTGTGATAGTGGGACCTGGTCCGGGTGGGCACAGCAATGCCAGGCGCGAATCGCCGGGTCGGACCGTTGCGGTGTGCGGATTATGTCAGCGCGCCGTCTCAAGTCAAGCCAAATGCGATCCCGCCTGAAGCGGGGTACCGGGCGGCGCCGCGCACGCCACTTGCGGCGCCTGCAGGCTCCATTTGACCGGGGGTGACGTGTCGGGATAGAATCGCCGGTTCCGGAGCGTAGCGCAGCCTGGTAGCGCATCTGATTTGGGATCAGAGGGTCGTAGGTTCGAATCCTATCGCTCCGACCATATTTGCAAGCTGTTTTAGGTAGAGGGATCAAGGGCTTACGCCGCAAGGCGTGAGCCCTTTTTTCCTGGCGCCGCCGCCGCGGGCCGGCGGCCACGGCGATGCCGCGCCTGCGAAAACGCGGGAACGTGCTACAATCGCGCGTCAGTTCGGGGTATCTGTGCATGCCCTGTAACCGGGATCGCGCCGCCTGGCGCACTGGAAAACCCATCGCCCCGCCCCCACCTTCTGCTGTATGTGGATGGCCGGATGCGTCACCTGGCCCGGAAACACCTTGCCCGCTGTCCCCGTGATGTACACGGCTGCGCCCATTGCGCGCGCGGCCGGCATGGCAAGGTAATCGTCAGGGTCATCCGCGCTCCCTTCTCGATTCTCCGGCCCGCCTGGCCTGCAAGCCCGGCCCGCCGGATTGCTTCCCGGAACGTTACGCGCGGCTGCCGCCCTCGGGTGGCGATGCGTGGCCGCGCACAGACCACCGGGCGTCCACAGAATACTCACCAACTCAACGCAGCCGTTGCGGGCTGCCACAAAGGAAAACAGATTGGCTAAGGAAGAACTCATTGAATTTGGCGGCGTGGTGTCGGAAGCCCTGCCCGACAACCGTTATCGCGTGACGCTGGAAAACGGCGTGGAAATCTGGGCATACGCATCGGGCAAGATGCAGAAGCACCGCATCCGCATCCTGGCCGGCGACCGCGTGACCCTGGAAATGTCGCCCTACGACCTGACCAAGGGCCGCATCAATTTCCGCCACAAGTCCTGAGTTCGCTGCATCCGGCCGGTGCCCCGCTGTCATGCGGGTGACACCGGCGCTGCCGACACTGACGGGCTATCCGTGGGCCTTGCCCACCGGATGGCCCGTTTTGTTTTTGGGCGACCGCGGCGCGACGACCTTGCCGGGGCCGCCGCGACTCACCATACTCAAGGCTCGACGAAGCCCCTGCCGAACATGAATCTGATTCTGTGGCGCCACGCCGAGGCCGAGGACCTGCCCGACGCGCTGAGCATCTCGCGCAGCGCCGACCTGCAGCGTCCGCTGACGCGCCGTGGCCGCAAGCAGGCCGAGGCCTCCGCCGACTGGCTGCGCGCCCATCTGCCGGCCGACTACCGCGTGGTCTGCAGCCCCGCCCTGCGCACGCGCGAGACCGCTGCGGCGCTGTCAGGCAAGGCCGAGATCCTCGACGACCTGGCGCCGGGCGCCGACGTGGGCGCCGTGCTCGCCGCCATCGACTGGCCGCAGGGCCATGACCACACCGTCGTGGTCGGCCACCAGCCGTGGATTGGCCAGCTTGCCAGCCTGTTGCTGGCGGGCCACGAGATGCCCTGGAGCGTCAAGAAGAGCGGCATCTGGTGGCTGGCGGGACGCACGCGCGAGCAGGAAGCCCAGGTGGTCCTGCGAGCGGTCGTCCAACCAGATTTTCTCTAAATGCACGGCGGCGTTGGAAGTTAAGCGCCCCGAAAGTCACATATTTGTCATCAGCCTGTCGCATTTCGGCGAACAACGATGTGCGCAATCGTAAGCCTGTTCTATGGTTAAGGCTTGCGTCGCGACAACGATGTGTCAGTCACGGAACGGTCACGATCGATTCACGGCGCTGTCACCCGGCCTCTCTACATTGTTTCGAAGCCGTTTCGTCACCGAAAGGACACACTGATGCGAGACCTCCCGACGCCTACCCAGCCGCTTTTCGACTCCTTGCCCACTGGCCTGTCTGGCCAGTCGGCGCGGAGGCGTCTTCCTCGTCAGCCAGCACAGCACCAAACCCAGATTCAAGCTCCGGCGCCTGCTTTCAGCGTGGCGTGGGCACGTCACCAGGACGAAGTAGCCGAGGCCCAGCGCCTGCGCTACAAGGTCTTTGCCGAGGAAATGGGCGCGCGCCTGCAGTCCTCGGCCACCGAAACCGACGTCGACATGTTCGACGCCTACTGCGACCACCTGATCGTGCGCGACCAGGAGACGCTGAAGGTGGTGGGCACCTACCGCGTGCTGCCGCCGCACCAGGCCAAGCGCATCGGCTGCCTGTACGCGGAATCGGAATTCGATCTCGTGCGGCTCGCGCACCTGCGCCCGAAGATGCTGGAACTGGGCCGCTCGTGCGTGCACCGCGACTACCGCTCGGGCAGCGTCATCATGGCGCTCTGGGGCGGCCTGGGCGAATACCTGCAGCGCTACAACCTCGAATCGATGCTGGGCTGCGCGAGCGTGCCGATGAGCGACGGCGGCCACTACGCGGCCAGCCTCTATCGCCAGTTCGCCGAGAAGTCGCTGGCGCCGATCGAGTACCACGCCTTCCCGCGCGTGCCGCTGCCCGTGGACGACCTGAACCAGGCACTGGACGTGGAACCGCCGGCGCTGATCAAGGGCTATCTGCGCCTGGGCGCCAAGATCTGCGGCCTGCCCGCCTGGGACCCCGATTTCAACGTTGCCGATTTCCTGACGCTGCTGCGCGTGCGCGACATGAACCCGCGCTACGCCCGGCACTTCCTGGGCATCCAATCGGCCTGACCGCTCCGGCGACCACGGCCCCTGCCACCGGACGAAACGGCTGATCGTACGGAAGGCAAAAGAAAAACGGCGACTCAATGCGAGTCGCCGTTTTTCATTGGCTTGCCAGTATCAGACGTAGACAACCTTGTAGCGCTTGCCCACGCGTTCCCACTCGTCGGCTTCCTGCGCCAGGCTGTATTCGACCAGCGGATTGGCGTCGATCCACGTCTTCGGCAGGCGCACTTCGAACCCTTCGTCCAGTTCGTCGGCACGCTGCCTGACCTGGATGTCCGGCAGCTTCATGTCGCCACGGCGCCGGCATAGTACAAACGCCAGACGCAGGCTGAACAGCATCCGCCAGTCGACAAACTTGCCGCTGCCGGACAGCTTGCCGAGCTTGCCCGCATGGCCCAGCAGCAGCGTGGCCAGCCGCGCCTGGTCGGTCTTCGAGAAGCCCGGCATGTCGGCGTGCGTGGCGATGTAGGCCGAGTGCTTGTGATAGCCGCTGTGCGAGATCGTCATGCCGATCTCGTGCAGGCTGGCGGCCCAGCCCAGCAGCGCCAGGTTGTCGTCGCGGCGCTCGTTGCGCGGCTCGGGAAACTGCGCCAGCAGGTCGCGCGCGGCCTGGCCGACGCGGGTGGCCTGGGCGCGGTCCACGGCGTAGCGGCGCATGAACTGGTCCACGGTCACGGTCCGCATGTCCTCGTGATGGCTGCGGCCGAGCAGGTCGTACAGCACGCCCAGGCGCAGCGCGCCGTCGGTCACGTCCATGCGGTCGACATCGAGTTCGGCAAACACGCCGAGCATGATCGACAGGCCGCCCGGCAGCACCGGAATCCGGTCCGCCTTCAGGCCGGTCAGCTTGACCCGGTTCGTGTTCTCGGCCTTGATCAGCGCGCGCTTCAGGCGCTCCAGCCCTTCGCGCGTGATGCCGTGCTCGGACGCGCTGTCGTTCATGCCATTGAGCTCGATCAGTTCGGCCAGCGCGCGTGCCGTGCCCGACGAGCCCACGGCCTGCTGCCATCCCGCCGCCTTGTACTGGCGCACCAGCACCTGGATCTCGCGGCGCGCGGCCAGCTCGGCCTGCTTGAACGCGTATTCGTCGACGTTGCCGCTGGGAAAGAACTGGCGGCTGTGCGAGACGCAGCCGATGTACAGGCTTTCCATCAGCTTGGACTGATAGCCGCTGCCAATGATGAATTCGGTGGAGCCGCCGCCGATGTCGACGACCAGGCGGTTGCCCTGGCAGGCCGGCGCATCGTGCGACGCGCCCAGGTAGATCAGGCGCGCCTCTTCGCGGCCGGCGATGACTTCGATCGGGAAGCCGAGCGCGGCTTCCGCCTCGATCAGGAAGTCCGAGGCATTCTTGGCCACGCGCAGGGTATTGGTGGCCACGGCCCGCACCTGCTCGGGAGCGAAGTCGCGTAGGCGGTCGCCAAAGCGGCGCAGCGCGTCCACGCCGCGGCGGCGCGCGGGCTGGTCCAGGTACTTGTCCGGCGTCAGGCCGGCCGCCAGCCGCACGGGCTCGCGCAGCGCATCGACCTGGAAGATCTGGCTGGCCGGGCCCGAGGCGGTGGGCGTCTCATCCACCCGCCCGATCATCAGGCGGAAGCTGTTGGAGCCCATGTCGACGGCGGCCAGCAAGCGGGGATTCTGTGTCATTGCGTCAGTATTACGCGGGATAGGCCGACGATGGCCAAGCCCGTAAGATTATGTCTGTGTCATGTCCGCAGCATGACAAAATCAAAGTGTCATCAAATTGACACGATTCTATGAAAAAGTCGCCACATCGCCAAAACAAGGTCTTAGACATGTCGACGACGCCGCCCGGCACGCTGCTGAACCGCGAGCTGGGCATTCTGGAATTCAATGCGCGAGTGCTCGCGCAAGCCGCCGACCCCAATGTTCCGCTCCTGGAACGGCTGAAATTCATCTGCATCGTCTCCAGCAATCTGGACGAGTTCTTCGAGATCCGCATGGCCGGGCTGAAGGAACAGATGCGGGACAACGCATCGGGCCTGACGCCCGACGGCCTTTCCTTCCAGCAGGCCTACCAGCTTGTCACCGAGCGCACGCAGCGGCTCGTGGCCTCGCAGTATGACATGCTGCAGAACGTGATTTTCCCCGCGCTTGAAAAAGAGGGGGTGTTTTTTCACCTGACCAGCACCTGGACCGACGCCCAGCGCGAATGGGCGCGCGACTTCTTCGTCCGCGAACTGGGCCCGGTGCTGACGCCGATTGCGCTTGACCCGGCGCACCCGTTCCCGCGCGTGCTCAACAAGAGCCTGAACTTCGTGATCGAGCTGTCCGGCAAGGACGCCTTTGGCCGCGACGCCGACCTGGCCATCGTGCAGGCCCCGCGCGCGCTGCCGCGCGTGGTGCGGATGCCGGAGGCGCTGTCGGGCTACCCGTTCGGGTTCGTGATGCTGTCGTCGTTCATGCAGGCGTTCGTGCACGAGCTGTTCCCGGCCATCGAGGTCGAGGGCTGCTACCAGTTTCGCGTCACCCGCAACTCCGACCTGTTCGTGTCCGAGGACGACATCACGGACCTGCGCGAGGCGCTGCAGGGCGAGTTGCCTACCCGTCACTTTGGCGACATGGTCCGGCTGGAAGTCTCGTCCGACACCCCGCCCGCGCTGGCGCGCCGGCTGCTGCTGGAATCGGGGCTGACCGAGCAGGACCTGTACCGCGTCAGCGGGCCGGTGAACCTGGTCAGGCTGATGCAGATCCCGGACCTCGTGGACCGCCCTGCCCTGAAGTACCCGCCGCACGTGCCGGCGCCGGTCAAGGCGTTCCCGCCGGGCGCGAACATGTTCGACGTGATCCGCCAGCGCGACGTGCTGCTCCATCATCCGTACGAAAGCTTTGCCTCGGTGCTGGACCTGCTCCAGGCCGCCGCCAACGACCCGAACGTCGTGGCGATCAAGCAGACCGTCTATCGCACCGGCAACGAGTCGGCCGTCATGGAGGCGCTGATGACGGCGGCCCGCAACGGCAAGGAAGTGACCGTGGTGGTGGAGCTGCTGGCACGCTTCGACGAGGAAACCAATATCAACTGGGCCGAGCGGCTGGAATCGGCCGGCGCCCACGTGGTGTATGGCGTGGTGGGCCACAAGTGCCACGCCAAGATGCTGCTGGTGGTGCGGCGCGAGCCGGCCAGCGCCAAGGTCAAGCACGCGGTGCTGCGGCGCTACGTCCACCTGGGTACCGGCAACTACCACCCGCGCACGGCACGGCTGTATACAGATTTCGGGCTGCTGACCGCCAACGAGCAGGTCTGCGAGGACGCCCACCACGTGTTCCAGCTGCTGACTGGCACGGCCGGCACCATCCGGCTCAATCACCTGTGGCAGTCGCCGTTCACGATGCACAGCAACCTCGTCGAGCACATCCGCGCCGAGGCCCGCAATGCGCGCGCCGGCAAGCGTGCGCGGATCATCGCCAAAATGAACGCGCTGCTGGAGCCGACGATCATCGACGAGCTGTACAAGGCGTCGCGCGCGGGCGTGAAGATCGACCTGATCGTGCGGGGTGTCTGCGCGCTGCGGCCCGGCGTGCCGGGGCTGTCCGAGAACATCTCGGTGCGGTCCATCGTCGGCCGGTTCCTGGAGCACCACCGCGTCTACTACTTCCACGCGGCCGGCGAGGACGTGCTGTACCTGTCCAGCGCCGACTGGATGGACCGCAACCTGTTCCGCCGCGTCGAGGTGGCGTTCCCGATCCTGGACCGCTCGCTCAAGGCGCGCGTGATCAAGGAAGGGTTGCAGGTCCACCTGCACGACAATGCGTCGGCCTGGATCATGGAGCCCGATGGCGAGTACGTGCGCAAGGCGTCGCGCGCCAAGCTGCAGCGCGTGAGCCAGCAGGAGCTGCTGCTGAGGTTCGGCACCTGACCCTGGCTGGCCGGGCGCGGTGGGCGACAAAAAAGGCGGACCACGGTCCGCCTTTCTGTTTGCCGGCCCTGCCCGCTTCCGCCGGGCTACGCCGCGTGGCGCGACGTGTCGGCGTCGTAGCCGCTCCGATCTACGGGAAATACGATGCGGAACGTGCTGCCGCGGCCCACCTCGCTGGTCACGCGCAGGTCGGCATGGTGGCGCGACAGCACGTGCTTGACGATGGCCAGCCCCAGGCCAGTGCCGCCGGTATCGCGCGACCGGCTGCGGTCGACCCGGTAGAAACGCTCGGTCAGCCGCGGAATGTGCTCGGGCGCGATACCCAGCCCGGTGTCGCTGACCGAGAACACCGAGTGGCCATCGGTAAAGGTCATGCGGATGGCGATGCGGCCGCCGTCGGGCGTGTAGCGCACCGCGTTGGACACCAGGTTGCCCAGCGCCGACAGCAGCTCGCCCTCGGCGCCGCGCAGCACCACGGCCGGGTCAATCTCGGTCTCGATCTCGTGCCGGCCCTGCGACAGCGCCTCGGCATCGTGCACCAGATGGGCGGCCAGCGCGGCAACGTTGACGCGGTCGTGCCCGGGTGGCTGGGCGTCGGACTCCAGCTTGGCCAGCGCCAGCAGGTCCTCGACGATATGCTGCATCCGCATGGACTGCACCAGCATCATGTCGACGTAGCGGTTGCGGTCTTCCTCGGACACCGGCAGGTCGCGCACGGTCTCCAGGAAGCCGGTGAGCACCGTCAGCGGGGTCTTCAGCTCGTGCGAGACGTTGGCCACGAAGTCGCGCCGCATGGCCTCGGTGTTCTCGACCTTGGTGATGTCCTGCGTCAGCACCAGCTTGCGGTTTTCGCCATAGGGCAGGATCTGCACCGACGTGATGCTGCGCTTGTGCTCGCCCATGTCGCGCATGACCAGCGGCTCGTCGTAGCGCTCGCGGGTCAGGTAATGGACGAATTCCGGCCGGCGGATCAGGTGCGTGATGCGCTGGCGCACGTCGCGCCGCGCGTTGAGCCCGAAATGCTGCTCGGCCACGTCGTTGCACCATTCGATCTGGTCCGCGTCGTCGAGCATCAGCACGCCGTACGGCGACGCCTGGATGGCCTGGATGAAGCGCGTGTGCTGCTGTTCCACCTGCAGCACCTGCGTGCGCCAGCGCTTGACCAGCCGGTGGAGCCGGTAGTAGACCTCGCCCCACAGGCCCAGCGCGCTGGGGATTTCGCCATATGCCGGGGCGTCGAGCACCCGCCACAGGCGGTTGATCTGGAACAGGTAGTAGGCCAGCAGGCCGAGCAGGGAAAGGCAAAGGAACAGCAGGCCGGGCACGGCGCCGGCCACGGCGTACAGACCGCCGGCCACGGCTGCCAGGCCGACGAGGATGGCCACGGAGCGGGCCCAGATGACATTCATGCGAGGAGTAGATGAGGTTCAGACTGCGTTCGCATTGCGGCACAGTCTGCCACAACAAGCGCCGCGGCGTTGCGTCCGCCCGGCATTATCCGCTATCGGCCGGCGCGGCCCCCGCTGCACCGCCGCCGGCCCGGCCGGCGTCAGTGGTTCGGCGATCGCGCCAGGCGGTAGCCGCTGCCCCGCACGGTCTCGATCATGTTGCTGTAGCCGCCCGGCGTCAGCGCCGCACGCAGGCGCTTGATGTGGACGTCGACGGTCCGCTCCTCGACGAACACATGGTCGCCCCAGACCTGGTCCAGCAACTGTGACCGGCTGTGCACACGTTCCGGATGAGTCATCAGGAAGTGCAGCAGGCGGAACTCGGTGGGGCCCAGGTCCAGCTTGATCGGGCCGGTCTCGTCCTGGCCGGTCACGCGGTGCGTGGCCGGGTCCAGCCGCAGGCCGTTGATGGCCACCACGTCGTCGGTCAGCTGCGGCGCGCGGCGGCGCAGCACCGCCTTGATGCGCGCCAGCAGTTCCTTGGGCGAGAACGGCTTGGTGACGTAGTCGTCCGCACCGGCTTCCAGGCCCATGACCTTGTCCTGCTCCTCGCTGCGGGCGGTGAGCATGATGATCGGGATCTGCTTGGTGCGGTCGTTGGTCCGCAGCTCCTTGGCGAAGGTGGCCCCGGACTTGCCCGGGAGCATCCAGTCCAGCAACACCAGGTCGGGCAGCACGTCGCTCATCAGCGACAGGGCCTGCTCGGCGTTGTAGGCGCGAATGGGATAGTGTCCCGCGTGCTGGAGATTGACGGCAATCAGCTCGGCGATGGCCGGTTCGTCCTCGACAACGAGAATACTGCTTGGCATGTATTTTTTCTCCGCTTATCAGTCCTGGCGCGTCGTCAGCTTAATGCTTCGCGCTCCATGTCTTCGCGCGAGGCATGGCGCACGTCCGTGCCCTTCACGATATAGATGATGAATTCCGCGATGTTCTTCGCGTGGTCGCCAATGCGCTCGACGGCCTTGGCGATGAACAGGAAGTCCAGCGCCACCGAGATCGTGCGCGGGTCTTCCATCATGTAGGTGATCAGCTTGCGCACGAAGGCGCGGAATTCCTCGTCGATGGCCTTGTCGTCCTTGACGATCCGCGCGGCAGCCACGGTGTCGAGCCGCGCAAAGGCGTCCAGCGCCTGGCGCAGCAGGTTGATGGCCATCTCGCCGGACAGCTTCACCTCGGCATAGTTGATGTTGTGCGCGGCCGCATCTTCCATGATGTGCTTGGTGCGCTTGGCGATCTTCTCGGCCTCGTCGCCGGCGCGCTCCAGGTTCGTGATCGTCTTGGAGATCGCCATCACCAGGCGCAGGTCGCGGGCGGTGGGCTGGCGGCGGGCGATGATGTTGCCGCAGTCCGCGTCGATCTCGACTTCGAGCGAGTTGAGCTGCTGTTCGCGCACCATGACCTGGTCGGCCAGGTCGGCGTCGAAGTCGGCCAGCGCGCGCATGGCCATTTCGATCTGCGACTCCACCAGCCCGCCCATCTGCAGCAGCTTGGTGTTGATCGCGTTGAGGTCGGCGTCGAACTGGGTCGACAGGTGTTTGTCAGTCATGGTGTGCTCCTGGCCGCTTGCCGAATGCTGGATGGGTCCTGCGCTGCCCGCCCCGGATCAACCGAAGCGGCCGGTAATGTAGTCCTCGGTTTCCTTGCGGTGCGGCTTGATGAAGATTTTCTCGGTCTCGCCGAACTCGATCAGCTCGCCCAGGTACATGTACGCCGTGTAGTCCGAGCAGCGCGCGGCCTGCTGCATATTGTGCGTCACGATCACGACCGTGTACTCGTCCTTCAGCTCGGCGATCAGTTCCTCGATGCGGCCCGTGGAGATCGGGTCCAGCGCCGAGCACGGCTCGTCCAGCAGCAGCACCTCGGGGCGGATGGCGATGCCGCGGGCGATGCACAGCCGCTGCTGCTGGCCGCCCGACAGGCCGTAGCCCGACTGGTGCAGCTTGTCCTTGGCCTCGTTCCACAGCGCGGCCTTGGAGAGCGCCCATTCCACGCGGTCGTCCATTTCCGAGCGCGACAGCTTCTCGAACAGGCGCACGCCGAACGCGATGTTGTCGTAGATCGACATCGGGAACGGGGTGGGCTTCTGGAAGACCATGCCCACCTTGGCGCGCAGCAGCGAGATGTCCTGCTTGCTGGTCAGCAGGTTCTCGCCGTCCATGTTGATCTCGCCCTCGGCGCGCTGCTCCGGGTAGAGCGCGAACATCTTGTTGAACGTGCGCAGCAGCGTGGACTTGCCGCAGCCCGACGGGCCGATGAACGCCGTGACCTTGCGGTCCGGGATCGACATGTTGATGTTCTTCAGCGCGTGGAACTGGTTGTAGTAGAAGTTCAGGTTCCGGACGTCGATCTTGGCGCGCACGGTATCGGGAATATCGATGACGGTAGAGGTCATGCTGATGTCTCGCTTGAATTCGGTAGTTGGCTGGAGGCGCCGGTTATTTCTTGAACAGCATGCGCGCGACGATGTTCAACGCAAGCACGCCGACAGTAATCAGGAACACGCCGGCCCAGGCCAGTTGCTGCCATTCCGTGAACGGGCTCATGGCAAAGCGGAAGATCGTCACCGGCAGGTTGGCCATCGGCTTGTTCAGGTCCGCGCTCCAGAACTGGTTGGACAGCGCGGTGAACAGCAGCGGCGCGGTTTCGCCGGCGATCCGGGCCACGGCCAGCAGCACGCCGGTCACGATGCCCGCGTACGACGACTTGACCGTGATCGACATCACCATCTTCCACTTCGGCGTGCCCAGGGCCACCGCGGCCTCGCGCAGCGCGTTCGGCACCAGGTTCAGCATGTTCTCGGTGGTGCGGACCACGATGGGAATCTGCAGCAGCGCCAGCGCGCACACGCCGGCCCAGCCCGAGAAGTGGCCCATGCGGGTCACCACCAGCGCGTAGACGAACAGGCCGATCACGATGGACGGCGCCGACAGCAGGATGTCGTTGATGAAGCGGATCAGGCTCGCCAGCGGCGACTTCTGGCCATACTCGGCCAGGTAGATGCCCGCCAGGATGCCCAGCGGCGTGCCGACCAGCGTGGCCACGCCCACCAGCACGAAGCTGCCGAAGATGGCGTTGGCCAGGCCGCCGCCGGCGGTGTTCGGGGCCGGCGTCATCTGCGTGAACAGGTCGATCGACAGGCCGCCCACGCCCAGCGAGATCGTGGTCCAGAGGATCCACGCCAGCCAGAACAGCCCGAAGGCCATGGCCGCGAGCGACGCGGTCAGCGCAAAGGCGTTGGTGCGGCGGCGCGAGCCCTGGAGCCGGCCGCGGATGGCGTCGGAATCCGGACGAACGGCGGGAATGGACGAGGTCGATACGGCTTGACTGGCTTGGTTCATTTGCCACCCTCATTCTTGGCAAGGCGCAACAGCAGGATCTTGGACAGGGCCAGCACGACGAACGTGATGAAGAACAGGATCAGGCCCAGTTCCATCAGTGCCGCGGTATGCAGGCCGGCACCGGCTTCGGCGAACTCGTTCGCCAGTGCCGAGGTGATGCTGTTGCCGGGCGAGAACAGCGAGACGTTGTCGAGCAGGTTGGTGTTGCCGATCACGAACGTGACGGCCATCGTTTCCCCCAGCGCGCGGCCCAGGCCCAGCATGATGCCGCCGATGACGCCGGCGCGCGTGTAGGGCAGCACGACCTTCCACATCACTTCCCACGTGGTGCAGCCGATGCCGTAGGCCGATTCCTTGAGCAGGACCGGCGTCACCTCGAACACGTCGCGCATCACCGAGGCGATGTACGGAATGATCATGATCGCCAGGATCACGCCCGCGCACAGCAGGCCGATGCCCAGCGGCGCGCCCTGGAACAGCTTGCCGATCACCGGCACCTGCCCCACCGTGTTGGCGAGCGGCTTCTGGAAGTATTCGCCGAAGATCGGCGCGAACACGAGCAGGCCCCACATGCCGTAGACGATCGACGGCACGGCGGCGAGCAGCTCGATGGCGGTGCCCAGCGGCCGGCGCAGCCAGACGGGCGAAAGCTCGGTCAGGAACAGGGCGATGCCGAAGCTGACCGGCACGGCGATGATGAGCGCGATCAGGGAGGTCACCAGGGTGCCGTAGATCGGCACGAGCGCGCCGTAGACGTCGGCGGGCGGGTCCCATTCGGCCGACCACAGGAACGGCAGGCCGAACTGCTTGATCGACGGCCAGGCGCTGATGGCGAGCGACACGATGATGCCGCCCAGCAGCAACAGCGTGACGATGGCGGCGCCGCGGGTCAGGCCGCCGAACAGGATGTCGCCAAGGCGGCTGGGAGGCCGGACGGCGGGGAGATCGGACGTAGTCGCCATGATGGAAATCGGTAGGTGGAACATGCGCCACGGCAGCCGTCCGGCCACCGTGGCACCGTCACGCGGCCCGGGGCCGGCCAAGGGCCGGCGGGGCGCTGCGCGACGGGTCGGGCTTCAGTACAGCACCAGCTTAGTACAGGGCCTTGCCCGAACCGTCCTTGACGCTCTGCTTCCACGTCGTGCGGATCTGGTTCACCACGGCTTCCGGCAGCGGCACGTAGTCCAGCTCCGTGGCCATGGCGGCACCGCTCTTGTAGGCCCAGTCGAAGAACTTCAGCACTTCCTGGCCCTGGGCCGGCTTTTCCTGGTTCTTGTGCACCAGGATGAACGTGGCGCCGGCGATCGGCCAGGCGCCCTTGCCCGGCTGGTTCGTCAGGATCTGGTAGAACGTCTTGTTCCAGTCGGCACCGGCGGCGGCGGCCTTGAAGGCGTCGTCGCTGGGCTGCACCACTTCGCCCGCCGAGTTCTTCATCGTCAGGTACGTCATCTTGTTCTGCTTGGCGTAGGCGTACTCGACGTAGCCGATGGCGCCGTTCAGGCGCTGCACGAAGGCGGCCACGCCCTCGTTGCCCTTGCCGCCCGTGCCGCCACCCGGCCAGTTCACGGTCGTGCCCTCGCCCACCGAGCTCTTCCAGTCATTGCTGACCTTCGACAGGTAGTTCGTGAAGATGAACGTCGTGCCCGAGCCGTCGGCGCGGCGCACCGGCAGGATGTCCTGGCTCGGCAGCTTGGCCTTCGGGTTCAGGGCCTTGATCGCGGGGTCGTCCCACTTCTTGATCTTGCCCAGGTAGATGTTGGCCAGCACGTCGCCCGTGATGGTCAGCTCGCCCGGCTTCACGCCTTGCAGGTTGATCACCGGCACCACGCCGCCGATCACGGTCGGGAATTGCACGAGGTTGCCCTTGGCCAGTTCCTCGTCCTTCAGCGGGGCGTCCGACGCGCCGAAATCGACCGTCTTGGCGTTGATCTGCTTGATCCCGCCCGACGAACCGATGGATTGATAGTTGACCTTGTTACCCGTTGCTTTTTGATAGGCGTCCGCCCATTTGGAATACACGGGCGCCGGGAAGGAAGCGCCAGCACCGGTAATTTCCGCCGCGAACGCAGTACCCGCCACCACAATCGACACGATGCCTGCTACGGCAGTCTTGACCAGCTTCATATGTCCTCCAGAGAACATTGGTTGGGAATGACAAATTTTTGACAAGGCGAACTGTATGCCGCTTGTATGACAGTTCCGTGACATCCCGAAATCTTCTTCAAGCCCTCCCCCAAATGGCCGATTTTGCCGGCCGCGTCACGAAAACGTCGCACTTTCGTGCTTTACTCATCACTCCCTCTGCGTCAACGCCTCAGCCCCGCCTTGCCTGCCACGCCTGGACGGTGTCGGGAAACCTCTGGCAGTTAATTGCCAAACAGGAAGAAAAAAGCCACGGCAGGTTGCCGTGGCTTTCGGGGCTCGTCCCGACGCGCCGCATGCAGGCGGCAGGCGTCCGGGCAGCAAGGTGGCGTCAGGCGGTACGCAAGGCGTCGGCCAGGCGCTGCGCGGCGCGCTCGGCGGTTTCGACCTGTTCGGCCTCCACCATCACACGCACCACGGGCTCGGTGCCCGAGGCGCGGATCAGCACGCGGCCGCGCCCTTCCAGTTCCGGCTCCACCTGCTCGCGGGCGGCCTTCAGGCCGGCATGGCTCTGCCAGTCGAAGCCTTTTTCCACGCGGACGTTGATGAGCGTCTGCGGGAACAGGTTCACGCCTTCCAGCAGTTGCGCCAGCGTCTTGCCGCTGCGGCGCAGCGCCGCCAGCACCTGCAGCGCGGACACGATGCCATCGCCGGTAGTGTGACGATCCAGGCACAAAAGGTGGCCCGAGCCTTCGCCGCCCAGCTGCCAGCCGCGCTTGTTCAGTTCTTCGAGCACGTAGCGGTCGCCAACCTTGGCGCGGACAAATTCCACGCCCTGCCGCTGCAGCGCCAGTTCCACAGCCATGTTCGTCATCAGCGTGCCGACCGCGCCTTCCACCTTGTGCCCGGCCGCCTGGCGGTCGCGCACGATCAGGTACAGCAGTTCGTCGCCGTTGAACAGCCGGCCGTTGGCATCCACCACCTGCAGCCGGTCCGCGTCGCCGTCGAACGCCAGGCCCAGGTCGGCGCGATGGGCGCGCACCGCTTCCACGAGCTTTTCCGGGGCCGTCGCGCCGTAGCCGGCGTTGATGTTGCGGCCGTCGGGCTGGTTACCGATCGGAATCACCTCGGCGCCCAGTTCATGGAACACGTGCGGCGCGATGTGGTACGCCGCGCCATGCGCGCAGTCCACCACGATCCGCAGCCCATGCAGGTCCTGCTCGTACGGGAACGTGCTCTTGCAGAACTCGATGTAGCGGCCGGCGGCATCGTCGATGCGCTTGGCGCGGCCCAGGTCTTCGGAGCGCACGCAGGTCATCGGCTGCTCGACCAGCGCCTCGATCTGGGATTCCACCTCGTCGGGCAGCTTGTCGCCGGCGGCCGAGAAGAACTTGATGCCGTTGTCGTAGTACGGGTTGTGGCTCGCGGAAATCACCACGCCAGCGGCCAGGCGCAGCGCCCGGGTCAGGTAGGCGATGGCCGGCGTCGGCAGCGGGCCGGTCAGGCGGACGTTGACGCCCGCGGCCGTGAAGCCGGCTTCCAGCGCGGCTTCGAGCATGTAGCCTGAAATCCGCGTGTCCTTGCCGATCAGCACGGTGGGCCGCCCTTGCGACGTCTTCTGCCCCAGCGCCAGCACCTTGCCGGCCGCGTAGCCAAGCCGCATCACAAAGTCCGGCGTGATCGGCGACTCGCCCACCCTGCCGCGCACACCGTCCGTCCCGAAATACTTGCGTGTCATCTGCTCATTCTCCTTGCTGCCCTTGCGGGGCAACTGATTCATGGCGGATCGCCCACCAGACCTTGAGGGCGTCCACGGTTTGTTCTACGTCGTGCACGCGCACGATGAAAGCACCCTGCTCGGCGGCGCAGACCGCCGCGGCGATGCTGGCCGCCACCCGGGCCTGCGGCGGCTTGCCGCCGACGATGGCGCCGAGCGTCGACTTGCGCGACAGGCCCGCCAGCACCGGCAGTCCGTCGACAGCCAGGCGTGGCAGTTTTCCGAGCAGGCGCAGATTATGATCCGGCGTCTTGCCAAAGCCAAAGCCCGGATCGAGCGAAATGCGTGCATCGTCGACACCCGCCGCGCGCAGGGTTGACACCCGTTCGCGCAGGAAGTCGGCCACTTCGGCCACCACGTCGGTGTATTGGGGGTCTTCCTGCATCGTCTGGGGGTCGCGCTGCATGTGCATGACGCACAGGCCCGCCTGGCCGGCCGCCACGGCCTCGACGGCGCCCGGCATGCGGAAACCCCAGATATCGTTGATCAAATCGGCTCCGCCCGCCAGTGCTGCACGCATCACCTCAGGCTTGTAGGTGTCGATCGACAACGGTTTGCCGCATCCTGCCAGCGCCTCGACGATCGGCATCACGCGGTCGAGCTCCTGGTCCAGCGGCAGCGCGGCCGACCCCGGCCGGCTCGACTCCCCGCCGATATCAATGATGTCCACACCCTCGGCAATCATTTGCTCGGCATGGCGCAGCGCCGCGTCGCGGCTGGCATGCTGGCCGCCGTCCGAGAAGGAATCCGGTGTCACGTTGAGGATGCCCATCACCAGCGGGCGGCGGTTGCGGGCAAAGCGGTAACGCCCGCACTGGAAGAACTCGGTCGACAAGTTGTACGTCCTGAAAGCAAAAAGCCGGCGCACCAGGCACCGGCTTTGCAGGCTATCAGATTCCGCCACATTTGAAACCGTCGCAAACGGTCTGTTACGCGGCGGTCTCCGCCAGGGAAAAACGCGCTTACGCCATGTCGTCGACGCGCGCCGTCGCCGGCGCGTTGCTCGGCGCCACCGGCGAGCCGCCCGGAGGCGTGCTGCCGCCACCGCTCGGGCCCTGCAGGTTGCGCGGCGGGCGCGGCGGCTTGCCGGCCATGATGTCGTTCACCTGGTCGGCGTCGATCGTTTCCCACTCCATCAGCGCGTTGGTCATGGCTTCGACCTTGTCGCGGTTCTCTTCCAGCAGGCGCTTGGCCAGCGCGTACTGGGTGTCGATGATGGTGCGGATCTCGGCGTCCACCTTCTGCTGCGTGGCTTCCGACACGGTCTTCGACGACAGCTTGCCGAACATGCCGTCCTGCTCGGTGTCGACGTAGACCATCGCGCCCAGCGAATCGCTCATGCCGAAGCGGGTGACCATGTCGCGGGCAATCTTCGTGGCCCGCTCGAAGTCGTTCGAAGCGCCGGTGCTCATGGCGTTGAGGAAGACCTCTTCCGCGGCCCGACCGCCGAACAGGATCGCAATTTCCTCAAGCATGTTGTCCTTGTACTTCGAGTACTTGTCATGCTCGGGCAGTTGCCACGTCACGCCCAGCGCCCAGCCACGCGGCATGATCGTGACCTTGTGCACCGGGTCCGCCTTCGGCAGCAGCTTGGCCACCACGGCGTGGCCGGACTCGTGGTAAGCCGTCGCCTTGCGCTCTTCCTCGCGCATGACGGTCGACTTGCGCTCCGGACCCATGTAGATCTTGTCCTTCGCGTCCTCGAAGTCCTGCATGTCCACCACGCGCTTGTTGCGGCGGGCGGCGAACAGCGCGGCCTCGTTGACCAGGTTGGCCAGGTCGGCACCCGAGAAGCCCGGCGTACCGCGTGCGATGACCGAGGCGTCGACGTCGTTGCCGATCGGCACCTTGCGCATGTGGACCTTCAGGATCTGCTCGCGGCCGCGGATGTCCGGCAGGCCGACGTAGACCTGGCGGTCGAAGCGGCCCGGACGCAGGAGTGCCTTGTCCAGCACATCGGCACGGTTGGTCGCGGCGATCACGATGACGCCCGAGTTGGCCTCGAAGCCGTCCATCTCCACCAGCATCTGGTTCAGAGTCTGCTCGCGCTCGTCGTTGCCGCCGCCCATGCCGGCGCCGCGATGGCGGCCGACCGCGTCGATTTCGTCGATGAACACGATGCAGGGCGCCTGCTTCTTGGCATTCTCGAACATGTCGCGCACGCGGGCCGCGCCCACGCCGACGAACATTTCAACGAAGTCCGAGCCCGAGATGCTGAAGAACGGCACCTTGGCCTCGCCGGCGATGGCACGCGCGAGCAGCGTCTTGCCGGTACCCGGGGGGCCCACCAGCAGTACGCCGCGCGGGATGCGCCCGCCCAGCTTCTGGAATTTCTGAGGATCCTTGAGGAAATCGACCAGCTCGACCACTTCCTCCTTCGATTCGTCGCAACCGGCCACGTCGGCAAAGGTCACGGCGTTCTGGTTTTCGTCGATCAGGCGTGCGCGGGACTTGCCGAACGAGAAGGCACCGCCTTTCCCGCCGCCCTGCATCTGCCGCATCATGTAGAACCAGAAGACGATGATCAGCAGCGTCGGTCCGAGGTAGTACAACGCCTGGACCAGCACGTTGGGCTCGTCGTCCGCCTTGCCGGTCACCTGGACGCCGTACTTCATCAGGTCGCCGACCATCCAGATGTCGCCCGGCGAGATGATGGTGTACTTCGCCCCTTCCTTGGGCGACACCACGAGGTTGCGGCCTTGCACGTCCACGCGCGACACCTTGCCGTTCTTGGCGTCATCCATGAACTGCGAATAGGTAACGCCGTCCTGCGCGCGCGGTTTGTCGAACTGCTTGAAGACGGTGAACAATACCAGCGCGATCACGAGCCAGATTGCCGCCTTTTGAAACAGGTTGTTATTCAAGGCCGAACTCCTTTGCAATTGCCTTGCCAACGGGTAGCTGCATTGCATTGTAATGCAGCGTCCGTCCCCACAGGGAAATCTGATTCTATGGGCCTGATAGTGCCCGAGCGGACTGCGCCGGGCAAGCCGGTGCGCCCCCGGCACAAACCCGGAGCCCCCTGCTTCCGTGGGGTCTGCCCTGCACTGCCAGTCGTCATGTCAGTCCACCGATTTCAGGTAACGCCCAAGAATGAAGGTTTCTGAAGACTTGTCGCGCGACGCCTTGGGCTTGCGCTTGGCGACGACCTTGAACTGGCGTTTGAACTTCTCCACGATCTGGCTGTAGCCGGAACCGTGGAAACACTTGACCAGCAACGACCCTTCCGGCTTCAGGTGGGCCTGGGCGAACTCCAGCGCCAGATCGCACAGGTACTCGATCCGCGCCGCATCCGCGGACGCCACACCGGACAAATTGGGGGCCATGTCCGAGATAACAAGGTCGATTCTGGACCCGCCGGACGCCTCCAGCACAACCTTTTCCAGCGCCCGGAACACGTCTTCTTCCCGGAAGTCGCCCTGGATGAACGTCACGTCGGCCACGGGCTCCATCGGCAGGATGTCGATGGCGATCACGGCGCCGTCCGGCTTGCCGTCCCGGGCGTGCGGGGACGCCGCCAGCTTGTTGCGCGCGTACTGGCTCCAGCTCCCCGGCGCGGCGCCCAGGTCGACAATGACCTGCCCCGGCTGGATCAGCTTGTCCTGGTCGTCGATTTCCTTGAGCTTGTAGGCCGCGCGGGCACGATAGCCCTCGCGCTGGGCCATCTTCACGTAGGGGTCGTTGATGTGGTCGTGCAGCCACGACTGGTTGAACTTGTTCTTGCCCTTGGCCATTCCTGAGACTTGCCTGATTGCGGGGAGCGCTTTTTTCCCCGATTTGATGATATTTACCGTCCAGCGGCGACATTCTGGCGTATTTTTGGCGGATAATACGCGCCAATCCGAAATTTGCTGCCCTGATGCCCGCCCTACACCTGATCCCCGCCCAACGTTCCGACCTGCGCTCGCGCGCCCACGGCCTCAACCCCGTGGTCATGATCGGGGCCGAAGGGCTGACGCGCGCCGTGCTGGCCGAAATCGACCGCAGCCTGGCAGCCCACGACCTGATCAAGATCCGGGTGTTCGGCGACGAGCGCGACACCCGCATCGCCATCTACGAGGCGATCTGCGACGAACTGGACGCCGCCCCGATCCAGCACATCGGCAAGCTGCTGGTGATCTGGCGCCCGGGCCCCGCCCGCCTGCAGGAAAACCAGCCCGACGACCTGGGCGCCGCCCGCCGCCGGCTGGGCACCGGTGCCGCCCCGCGCACGGTGATGGTCCGCAAGGCCGCCGGCTCCGGCCAGCGCCGCGCGCCGCGCACGGCGGTCAAGGTGCTTGGCAACGAGCGCGTCACCCAGGCCGGCAACGTCAAGCGCGCCCGGGCCCGGCCGTCCAGCCAGAAGAAGAAGGCGCTGGGCTGACCGGCAGGTTCAGATCGGCCACGCGCCGGTCGGTTCCCCGACCCTGAAAGAAAGGCGGCCTCGGCCGCCTTTTTTCATGCCCCGGTTCCGGCTTACTCGCCGGCGGCGCGCGGCGCGCTGGCGCGCCACACCAGCACCAGGGCCAGCAGGCTCTGCAGCAGGTAGAACACGCTCGACACGCCGTGCAGCATGCCGAACTGGCCGCGATAGGGCGATTCGGACACGCCCAGGTTCATCGCCTGCGCCTTGACCTTGAGCCCTTCCATGAACGGCTGCACCCCGAAGTACCCGGCCAGCACGCATACCAGCATCGCCAGCACGATCCAGCGCAGGGCCCGGTAGCGGGCCGCGCCACGGCGGATCAGCACGTTGCACAGCACCAGTTGCAGCACGCCGACCGTCACGCCCAGGATGGCCTGGTAGCGGAACAGGTGGCCGGCCACCATGCCCGCCGTCTCGCGGCTGGGCAGCACGGCGAACAGCGTCGGCGCCACCATGTAGCCCGTGGTCCACAGGCTGCCGGCCCAGACCACGGTCAGCAGCAGGAAGATCCGGTGCGGCAGCGGCGGCAGGTTCGAATACGACGACGAGAACACGCTGTCCCGCCCGCGTCAGATGTAACGGACGGTGATGACTTCGTATTCGCGCTCGCCGCCCGGGGCCAGCACGGTGGCTACGTCGCCCTCGAACTTGCCGATCAGCGCACGGGCGATCGGCGAGCTGACGGAGATCTTGCCGCTATCCAGGTCGGCCTCGTCGTCGCCGACGATCTGGTAGCTCACGGCCTTGCCGGACTCCAGGTCTTCCAGGTCCACGGTGGCCCCGAAGACGATGCGGCCGTCCGTGTCCAGCTGGGTCGGGTCGATGACCTGCGCGGCAGACAGCTTGGCCTCCACTTCCTGGATCCGGCCCTCGATGAACGCCTGCTTTTCCTTGGCCGCGTCGTATTCGGCGTTTTCCGACAGGTCGCCCTGGGCACGCGCCTCGGAGATGGCATTGATCACCGCGGGACGCTCGACGGCCTTCAGGCGCTGCAGCTCTTCCTTGAGCAGTTCGGCGCCACGCTTTGTAATCGGAATGGTGCTCATGTCTTGTTCAACAAAAAAATGAGCCGCAGCGGAGCTGGAACCATGTCCCGGCAACAGCTTCCTGGGACACTTCCGCTCGACCGCGGCTTTCAGATGGAATCGACCCGGCACGGTGCCGGGTCGATCGACGAATTCGACGTAGTGTAGGCCAGAACCGCCGCCAGTTTCAACCCGGCGGCCGGACTGCGCCGCGCCGGGCGTCTCCCGCGGCGCAGCATCGGGCCATGACCCGGCGGACCGTCAGGCCAGCTGCTTGTGCAGGCCCTGCAGGTCGTAGACCTCCAGGCTCTGCATGTGCTTCAGGCCCTCCACCGCGGCGTTGGCGCCGGCGATGGTCGTGTAGTACGGCACGCGGTTGGCCAGCGCGGCGATACGGATCGAGCGCGAATCGGCAATCGCCGTGCGCGTCTCGTCCACCGTCGTGAAGACCAGGGCCAGTTCGCCGTTCTTGATCATGTCCACGATATGCGGACGGCCGTCCTTGACCTTGTTCACCACGCGCACCGGAATGCCGGCCGCCTCGATGGCCGACGCCGTACCGCGAGTGGCGACGATCGGGTAGCCCAGGTCGTGCAGCATGCGGGCCACGGTCACGGCGCGCGGCTTGTCGCTGTCCTTGACCGTGATCAGTACCGTGCCCTTCTCGGGCAGGCGCGAACCGGCGGCCAGCTGGCTCTTGAACAGCGCCTCGCCGAACACCTTGCCCACGCCCATCACCTCGCCCGTCGAACGCATTTCGGGTCCGAGCACCGGATCCACGCCCGGGAACTTGTTGAACGGGAACACCGCTTCCTTGACGCTGAAGTACGGCGGCACGACTTCCTCGCCGATCCCCTGCGAATCGAGCGACTGGCCGGCCATGCAGCGCGCGGCGATCTTGGCCAGCGACAGGCCGGTGGCCTTCGACACGTACGGCACGGTCCGCGACGCGCGCGGGTTCACTTCCAGCACGTAGACCACGTCCTCGCCGCCCTTCTGCTGAATGGCGAACTGCACGTTCATCAGGCCCACCACGTTCAGCGCGCGGGCCATGGCAGCGGTCTGGCGCTTCAGTTCGTCGACGGTGGCCTGCGACAGCGAGTACGGCGGCAGCGAGCACGCCGAATCGCCCGAGTGCACGCCAGCCTGCTCGATGTGCTCCATCACGCCGCCGATGAACACGCGCTGGCCGTCGCACAGGGCGTCCACGTCACATTCGATCGCGTCGTTCAGGAAGCGGTCCAGCAGCACCGGCGAATCGTTCGACACCTTCACGGCCTCGCGCATGTAGCGCTCCAGGTCGCGCGGCTCGTGCACGATTTCCATCGCGCGGCCGCCCAGAACGTACGACGGGCGCACCACCAGCGGGTAGCCGATTTCCTCGGCCAGGCGCAGCGCTTCGTCTTCGGCGCGGGCCGTGCGGTTCGGCGGCTGGCGCAGGCCCAGCTCCTGCAGCAGCTTCTGGAAGCGCTCGCGATCTTCCGCGGCGTCGATCATGTCCGGGCTCGTGCCGATGATGGGCACGCCGTTGGCTTCCAGGTCCAGCGCCAGCTTCAGCGGGGTCTGGCCGCCGTACTGGACGATCACGCCCACCGGCTTTTCCTTGTCGACGATTTCCAGCACGTCTTCCAGCGTCAGCGGCTCGAAGTACAGGCGGTCCGACGTGTCGTAGTCGGTCGACACCGTTTCCGGGTTGCAGTTGACCATGATGGTCTCGTACCCGTCCTCGCGCAGCGCCAGCGCGGCGTGCACGCAGCAGTAGTCGAACTCGATGCCCTGGCCGATCCGGTTCGGGCCACCGCCCAGCACCATGATCTTCTTGTTGGCCGTGGGGTCGGCCTCGCACTCGCCATGCTCGGCCTCGTACGTGCCGTACATGTACGCCGTGTTGGTGGCGAACTCGGCCGCGCAGGTGTCCACGCGCTTGTACACCGGGCGCACGTTCTGCGCCAGGCGCGCCTGGCGCACGGCCTTGGCGTCGGTCTTCAGCAGCTTGCCCAGGCGGCGGTCAGAGAAGCCCTTCTGCTTCAGGAAGCGCAGCTCGGCGGCCGACAGGCTTTCCAGCGTCCGGCCGCGCACCACGCCCTCGGTCTTGACGATGTCCTCGATCTGGGCCAGGAACCACGGGTCGATGGCCGTCTCGGCGTACACCTCTTCCAGCGACATGCCCAGGCGGAACGCGTCGCCCACGTACCAGATGCGGTCCGGGCCCGGTTCGCCGATTTCCTCGACCACCTCGTCGCGGTCGGTCGACTTCTCGTCCAGGCCGTCCACGCCCACTTCCAGGCCGCGCAGCGCCTTCTGGAACGATTCCTGGAACGTGCGGCCCATGGCCATCACCTCGCCCACGGACTTCATCTGCGTGGTCAGGTGGCTGTCGGCCGCCGGGAATTTCTCGAACGCGAAACGCGGCACCTTGGTGACCACGTAGTCGATCGACGGCTCGAACGACGCCGGGGTCTGGCCGCCGGTGATCTCGTTCTTCAGCTCGTCCAGCGTGTAGCCCACGGCCAGCTTGGCCGCCACCTTGGCGATCGGGAAGCCGGTGGCCTTCGAGGCCAGCGCCGACGACCGCGACACGCGCGGGTTCATCTCGATCACGATCATCCGGCCGTCCACCGGGTTGATCGAGAACTGCACGTTCGAGCCGCCGGTGTCCACGCCAATCTCGCGCAGCACTGCCAGCGAGGCGTTGCGCAGGATCTGGTATTCCTTGTCGGTCAGCGTCTGGGCCGGCGCCACGGTGATCGAGTCGCCGGTGTGGATGCCCATCGGGTCCAGGTTCTCGATCGAGCAGATGATGATGCAGTTGTCCGCCTTGTCGCGGACCACTTCCATCTCGTATTCCTTCCAGCCGAGCAGCGATTCCTCGATCAGCAGCTCGCGCGTGGGCGACAGGTCCAGCCCGCGCTTGCAGATTTCCTCGAATTCCTCGCGGTTGTACGCAATGCCGCCGCCGGTGCCGCCCAGCGTGAACGACGGGCGGATCACGATCGGGTAGCCGGCCGAGCCGGTTTCCTGGGCGATGCGCGACTGCACGGCCACGGCCTCGTCCATCGAGTGGGCGATGCCGGACTTGGCCGAGCCCAGGCCGATCTTGGTCATCGCGTCCTTGAACTTCTGGCGGTCCTCGGCCTTGTCGATGGCCTCGGGCGACGCGCCGATCAGCTCCACCTTGTACTTGTCCAGCACGCCATGGCGGTGCAGGTCCAGCGCGCAGTTCAGCGCGGTCTGGCCGCCCATGGTCGGCAGGATGGCGTCCGGGCGCTCCTTCTCGATGATGCGCTCGACCACTTCCCAGGTGATGGGCTCGATGTAGGTGACGTCCGCCGTGTTCGGGTCCGTCATGATGGTCGCCGGGTTCGAGTTGACCAGGATGACCTTGAAGCCTTCCTCGCGCAGCGCCTTGCAGGCCTGTGCGCCGGAATAGTCGAATTCGCACGCCTGGCCGATGATGATCGGGCCGGCGCCGATGATTAGGATGCTCTTGATGTCTGTGCGCTTTGGCATTGCACGCTCTCTTTGTTGGCCGGCCGCGCGGTGCCGCGCGGGCCGTGCCGGATATCAGGTTTGAACTGTCAGCCCAGGGTGGCGGTCGCCAGCTTGGCGCCGAAGCCAATGAACATGGCTCCGACCCCGCTCGACATGCCCGCGGACAGGCGTCGGCGGCGGCGGAACGCATCGGCCAGCTTCGCGCCCACGAAGATGATCGTGGTCAGGTAGGCGAAGCTGCAGATCTGGCAGACCAGGCCCAGCGCCACGAACGACAGCGCCGGATACGCGAACTGCGGGTCGACGAACTGGATGAAGAACGAGATGAAGAACAGGATGGCCTTCGGGTTCAGCAGGCTGATGACCAGCGCCTTGGTGAACGGGTTGGCCGCGCGGTCCACGGCCACGGCGGCGCCCTGCCCGTCCGCCCCGGCCGGCTTCGACCAGTTGCGCAGCGCGCCGCGCAGCATCTGGAAGCCGATCCAGGCCAGGTAGGCCGCACCCACGTACTTGACCACGTGGAACAGCGCCGGGCTCGCCTTGAGCAGCGAGGCCACGCCCGCCGCCGACAGCACCATCAGGATCGCGTCGCCCAGGAACACCCCGCACGCGCCCTTGTACCCGGCGCGCACGCCGCGCTGGGCCGCCACCGACAGCACGTACATCGAATTCGGCCCCGGCAGCAGCACGATGAAGATCGTACCGAGCACGTAGGTCCAGAAATCCGTGATGCCGAAGCTGGCGTGCATGAATTCCGTCATGGTCGCATCCCGTTCAGGTTCTCGTTGTCGTCCGGACCGCCGCTTACGCCGCCTTCTTGGCGCGGGCGTCCTGCATCAGCTTCGTGAAGCGGTCGAACAGGTACGCGATGTCGTGCGGACCGGGCGACGCTTCTGGGTGGCCCTGGAAGCAGAACGCCGGCTTGTCGGTCAGCGCAAAGCCCTGCAGCGTGCCGTCGAACAGCGACGTGTGCGTGACGCGCGCGTTGGCCGGCAGCGTCGACGCGTCCACCGCGAAGCCGTGGTTCTGCGACGTGATCACCACGCGGCCATCGTCATGGTCCTTGACCGGATGGTTGGCGCCATGGTGGCCCGTGCTCATCTTCAGCGTCTTGGCACCCACGGCCAGCGCCATGATCTGGTGACCCAGGCAGATGCCGAACGTGGGGATGCCGCGCGCGATGAACTCGCGCGTGGCCGCGATGGCGTAGTCGCACGGCTCGGGGTCGCCGGGGCCGTTGGACAGGAACACGCCGTCCGGATTCAGCGCCAGCGCGTCGGCGGCGCTGGCCTGGGCCGGCAGCACCGTGACCTTGCAGCCGCGCTCGGCCAGCATGCGCAGGATGTTGAACTTGACACCGTAGTCATAGGCCACCACGTGGAACTGCGGCTTGTCCTGCTTGCCGTAGCCCTCGCCGAGCTTCCACTCGGTCTGGGTCCACTCGTACGGATCCTTGACCGACACCACCTTGGCCAGGTCCATGCCGGCCAGGCCCGGGAACGAGCGCGCCAGGTCGATGGCCTTCTGGACGTTGTCCTCGCCGGCCAGGATGCAGCCGTTCTGGGCGCCCTTCTCGCGCAGGATGCGGGTCAGCTTGCGGGTGTCGATACCGGCGATCGCCACCACCTTTTCCTGCTTCAGGTAGTGGGCGAGCGTGTGTTCCTTGCGGAAATTGGAGGCCAGAAGCGGCAGATCCTTGATGATCAGGCCGGCGGCATGGACTTTCGTGGCTTCGACATCCTCAGGATTGACGCCGTAATTGCCGATATGCGGATACGTCAGCGTGACGATCTGCCGGGAATAGCTCGGGTCGGTGAGGATTTCCTGATAACCGGTGATGGCGGTGTTGAACACCACTTCGCCGATCGTATGGCCGGAAGCGCCGATGGAATAGCCACGAAAGACCGTGCCGTCTGCAAGCGCGAGGATGGCGGACGGAAAAGACGGTAACACGGGTAGGCTCCTGCTGGACTCACCCCGTGACCGACCTGCTCAACGCCTCGTGCCCCGCGCAGCCCATGGCGGGCTGGCTTTTGCGGCATGACGCTTTCATCACATTTGTGCAGTGCATGAAAGGCCCGCGCAGACAGGGCGGCGGAAGGTGGAATACGGTAGGCGCTAGGGTGAAGGGTTCTGAAAGCGAAACTTTCGAATTATATCCCGCCGCACCCAATTTCTCAAGTATTCAAGAACTTACGATGGACAGGCGGCGCGCCGCTCGCCGCACCCCTGCGCCGCCTTTACCATTCCGCAACGATTCACGCAGCCGGCGGCACCACGGCCGTGACCTCGATCTCCACCTTGGCGCGCGGCTCCACGAGGTCGGCCACCTCCACCGCCGTCATCGCCGGAAAATGCCGGCCGATGATGTCGCGGTAATGCTGGCCGATGGCCTTGTAGGCGCCCACGTACTCGGCCTTGTCCTTGACGTACCACGTCATCCGCGCAATGTGCTCCGGGCGCGCCCCGCCCTGCTCCAGCACCGCCACGATGTTGCGCAGCGCCTGCGCCACCTGCAGCGCGAAGTCGTCGGTCTCGAACTCGCACTGGCCGTTCCAGCCAATCTGCCCGCCGACGAAGATCAGGCGGCTACCCACCTGCATCTCGGCCTGGATGCCGTTGGCGTAGCCTTTCGGAGGCGCCCAGCCGGGCGGTTGCAACGTTTTCAGCATGATGGTCGTCTCTCAGGATTCGTTGGGTGCAGCGGCATGGGGGGACGGGGACGCGGATGGGGCCAGGTAGCGCGCCATCGCGGTGCGTACGGCCTCGGGCATCGGCTGCGGGGTCATCGCGCGCGTATCGACGCAGACCAGCCGCTGGGCGACGGTCAGGCGCGTGCCGCCATCGGGCCCGGCAAAGCGGATGTCCACGGCAAAGCTGGTGCGGCCGACGTGCGTCACGCGCAGCTCGCGCGTAAGCTGCTCGCCCAGCCGGCTCGGCGCGGCAAAGCGGCAGTCCAGCGTGGCGGTCGGCACGCCCGCGTGGCCGGCGCCGTGCATCGCATCGAACGGCCAGTCCAGCGCGTCGGCGAACCAGTCCTCGATGAAATCGTTCAGCATCTCGAAGTAGCGCGGGTAGAACACGATGCCGGCCGCGTCGCAGTGCTTGAAGCGCACGCGCACGTGATTGCGGAACACCTCGCTCATGGCTGCAACCCTTCGTTCGCCAGCTGGCGCAGCCGAAAGCGCTGCAGCTTGCCGGTCTCCGTGCGCGGCAGCGCGGCCACGAACTCGATGCGCCGCGGGTACTTGTACGGCGCGATCTCGCGCTTGCAGTATTCCTGCAGCGCCGTACGCGTGGCATCGTCCGGCGCCACGCCGGGCCGCAGCACCACGTAGGCCGTCACCACCTGCCCGCGCTCGGCATCGGCCGCGCCCACCACGCCGCATTCGGCCACGGACGCGTGCTTCAGCAGCGTGCCTTCCACCTCGGGCCCGGCGATGTTGTAGCCGGCCGAGATGATCATGTCGTCGGACCGCGCCTGGTAAAAATAATAGCCGTCCGCGTCGGCCATGAAGGTGTCGCCGGGCAGGTTCCAGCCGTCGCGCACGTACGCAGCCTGGCGCGGATCGTCGAGATAGCGGCAGCCCGTGGGCCCGCGCACGGCCAGCTTGCCCACGGTGCCCTGCGGCACCGGCTGCATGGCGTCGTCGACGATGCGCGCCTCGTAGCCGGGCACCACCCGGCCCACGGCGCCCGGCCGCACGTCGGCGCCGGCGCTGGAAATGAAGATGTGCATCATCTCGGTGCCGCCCAGCCCGTCGGTCATCTCGATGCCGGTGGCGGCCTTCCAAGCCTGGCGCGTGGCATCGGGCAGCGCCTCGCCGGCCGACACGCTCTTCCTGAGGCTGCCGATGTCGTACTGGCCCGCCAGCGTCGCCATCTGCCGGTAGAACGTGGGCGCGGTGAACACCACGGTGGCGCGATGGTCCTGGATCAGCCCGAGCAGCGTCTCGGGCGTCAGCTTCTCGGCCAACGCCGTGCTGGCGCCGATCCGCAGCGGAAAGCAGAGCATGCCGCCCAGCCCGAACGTGAACGCCAGCGGCGGCGTGCCGCAGAAGATGTCGTCCGGCGTCGGCTTGAGCACGTGGCGCGGAAACAGGTCGCACATCGCCAGCACGTCGCGGTGAAAGTGCATCGTGCCCTTGGGCTGGCCCGTGGTGCCGCTGGTGAACGCGATCAGGCAGATGTCGTCGGCAGCCGTGTCGCAGGCGTCGAACGTATCCGGCTTGCCCGCCATGGCCGTTTCCAGTGCATCGGCGCCCGATCCATTGAAATAGCGCACCGTGGTCAGCGTCGGGCAGTGGTGCTCGCCGCCGGCGCGCTGGTTGGCCTCCAGTTCGTCGCGCAGCCGCGCGTCGCACAGCGCGGCCGACACCTGCGCCTTGTCGATGATCTGCCGCAGCTCCTTGGCGCGCAGCAGCGGCATGGTCGGCACCGCGATCAGCCCGGCCTTGACCGTCGCCAGCCAGCTTGCCGCCATCATCAGGTTGTTCGGCCCGCGCAGCAGCACGCGGTTGCCCGGCACGAGCCCCATGTCCGCCACCAGCACGTGCGCGATCCGGTTCACCAGCGCCGCCAGCCGCGCGTAGGTCACGGTCTCGATGCGGCCGTCGGGGGCGTGGCGCACGGCCACGCGCTCGCCGTGGCCGGCCGCCACATGCCGGTCCACCAGTTCCACAGCCGCGTTGAAACGCGCCGGATACTGCGTGTCGGCGTTGAACTGGAACACCGGCCAGCTTTCGGGCGGCGGCAGGCGGTCCCGCGCGAACGTGTCGACGTGGGCGGTGGGCGTGGCGGGGGCTGCGCTTGCGGCGGTTGCGGGGGCGGCCATGCTTGTCTCCTGTTACCGGTTCAGCGAGCCTGGCGCGCGGCCAGCGTCTCGCGGGCGATGATCAGCTTCTGCACTTCGGTGGCGCCTTCGTAGATGCGCAGCGACCGGATTTCGCGGTACAGGCTCTCCACGCGCGTGCCCACCTTGACGCCCAGGCCGCCAAAGATCTGCACCGCGCGGTCGATCACCTGCTGCGCGTTCTCGGTGGCCACCATCTTGGCCATGGCCGCCTCGCGCGTGGTGCGCTGCTGCCGCACGTCGCGCAGCCACGCGGCGCGGTAGGTCAGCAGCGCGGCGGCGTCGATGGCCGTCGCCATGTCGCCGATGGCGGCCTGCGTGAGCTGCAGGTCGGCCAGCACGCCGCCGAACATCGGCCGCGACGTGGCGCGCACCAGCGCATCGTCCAGTGCGGCCCGGCCAAAGCCCAGCGCGGCCGCCGCCACCGACGCGCGGAAGATGTCCAGCGTCATCATCGCCACCTTGAAGCCCTGCCCGGGCTCGCCCAGCCGGTTGCCCACGGGCACCCGGCACTGGTCGAAGCGCAGCGTGGCCAGCGGGTGCGGCGCGATCACGTCGATGCGCTCGGCGATCGACAGGCCCGGCGTATCGGCATCGACGACGAAGGCGGTGATGCCGCGCGCGCCCGGCGCCTCGCCCGTGCGCGCGAACACGCAGTAGAAATCGGCGATGCCGCCGTTCGAGATCCACGTCTTGGCGCCGTCCAGCACGTAGTGGCTGCCGTCGTCCGACAGCCGCGCACTGCACTGCATCGCCGCCACGTCCGATCCGGCCTCGGGCTCGGACAGCGCGAACGCGGCGATGGCCTGGCCCTGCGCCACACGCGGCAGGTAGCGCGCGCGCACGGCGTCGCTGCCGGCCAGCGTGATCGCGCCAGACCCCAGCCCCTGCATCGCGAACGCAAAGTCGGCCAGGCCGTCGTGCCGGGCCAGCGTCTCGCGCAGCAGGCACAGCGCCCGCGAATCGAGCCCCGGCAGCGCCCCGCCGTGCGCCGCCGGCACGCAGTAGCGCAGCCAGCCGGCCTCGCCTAGCTGGCGCACCAGCGCCCGGCAGGCCGCGTCGGCGTCGTGATGGTCGATGTCGCGCAGGTGGCTGCCGCACCAGGCGTCCAGTTCGGTTTCGAGCTGGCGGTGCGCCGGATCGAAGAACGGCAGGTCGAGATAGCTCTTGTCGCTCATGCGGCGCTCCTCAGTCGCCTTCGAAGACGGGTTTCTGCCGGGCGACGAACGCGTCATAGGCGCGCCGGAAGTCGCGCGTCTGCATGCAGATGGCCTGCGCCTCGGCCTCGGCCTCGATGGCCTCGTCCACGCCCATGTTCCATTCCTGGTGCAGCAGCTTCTTGGTCACGCCGTGCGCGAACGTCGGCCCGGCCGCGATCTGTGCGGCCAGCGCCTGGGCCTGCGCCAGCACCGCGTCGCTCGGGTGCAGCGCGTTGAAGAAGCCCCACTGCAGCCCTTCCTCGCCGCTCATCGCCCGGCCCGTGTACAGCAATTCGCTGGCGCGGCCCTGCCCGATCATGCGCGGCAGCAGCGTGCAGGCGCCCATGTCGGCCCCGGCCAGCCCCACGCGCACGAACAGGAACGCGGTCTTTGCCTGCGCGGTACCGAGCCGCAGGTCGGACGCCAGCGCCATCATCGCGCCCGCCCCGGCGCAGATGCCGTCGACGGCGCTGACAATCGGCTGCGGGCACGCCCGCATCGCCTTGACCAGATCGCCGGTCATGCGCGTGAAATCCAGCAGCTCGGGCATCGTCATCTGCGTGAGCGGGCCGATGATCTCGTGCACGTCGCCGCCCGAGCAGTAGTTGCCGCCCGCGCCGGTGATGACCACGGCCTTGATGTCGGTGGCATAGGCCAGCCCGCGGAACAGGTCGCGCAGCTCGGCGTACGAATCGAACGTCAGCGGGTTCTTGCGCTCGGGCCGGTTCAGCGTGATGGTCGCCACCTTGCCGTCGGCCGACACCGACCACAGGAAATGCCTGGGCTGGTAGTCGGCAAAGGCCCGCTTGTGGTGACGCATGTCGAGTGCGATGTCAGTCATGGAAGGTCTCGGGTTGGGAATCCAGTCATTGCGAAGGGCGGGTGCGCGCGCGCATCACCCCGCCATCACCTCCCCGCCCGCCACCGGGATGGCCTGCCCGTTGATGGCGGATGCGGCGGGCTGGCACAGCCAGGCCACGGCGTCAGCCACTTCCTCGGGTTGCACCAGGCGCTTCTGGGGGTTGCGGGCGGCCAGTTCGGCGCGGGCCTGGGCTTCGGTGCGGCCGGTCTTGCCGACGATGTTGGCCACGGCGTCGCGCACGATGTCCGTTTCGGTGTAGCCGGGGCAGACGGCGTTGACCGTGATGCCCTTGGCGGCCAGTTCCAGCGCCAGCGCCCGGGTCAGGCCGATCACGCCGTGCTTGGCCGCGCAGTACGCGCTGACGTAGCCGTAGCCGATCAGCCCGGCCGTGCTGGCCACGTTGACGATCCGGCCCCAGCCCTGCGCCAGCATCATCGGCAGCGCGGCCTGCGTGCACAGGAACGTGCCGGTCAGGTTCACGTCGAGCATGCGTTGCCAGAGCGCCAGATCGGTCTTGCCGAACGGCGCGCTGTGCGCCTGGCCGGCGTTGTTAACCAGCAGCGTGACCGGGCCGCGTTCCGCGCTGGCCCGGGTGAACGCCGCCGACACGGCGTCGGCGTCGGTGATGTCGGCCGGCGCGGCACCCAGCGCGGCGCCGTCGGCCACCGACGCGGCCAGCGCCTGCATCGTCGCGTCCAGCGCGGTCATGTCGCGGCCCACCAGCGTCACGCTGGCGCCGTCTTCGAGCAAGCGGCGCGCAATCGCGGCGCCAATGCCGCGCGCGCCGCCGGTGACCAGCGCGTGCCGCCCCTGCAAGGCCCGTGTCATCGTCACTTCCCCGGCTGCTGCGCGTACGCCGCCGCACGCGCCAGATTGGTTTCGAGCTGCTTCTTGCCGGCCACGTACTGCCGGGGCCAGGCCACATCGCGGTAGCCCAGCCGCGCGGCCTCGTGCAGCGTCCACGCCGGGTCGGCCAGATGCGGGCGGGCAATCGCGCACAGGTCGGCACGGCCGGCGGCCACGATGCTGTCGACGTGGTCAGCCTCGAAGATGGCGCCCACCGCAATGGTCGGGATGCCGGCCTCGTTGCGGATGCGGTCCGCGAACGGCGTCTGGTACATCCGGCCGTAGACCGGCGTCTGGTCCGGGCTGACCTGGCCCGACGAGCAGTCGATCATGTCCGCGCCGGCCGCCTTGAACGCGCGGGCGATGGCCACCGCGTCGTCGGCCGTGATGCCGCCGTCGACCCAGTCGTGCGCCGAGATGCGCACCGACATCGGCTTGTCCTGCGGCCAGACGGCCCGCACCGCGGCAAAGACCTCCAGCGGAAAGCGCAGCCGGTTGGCCAGCAACCCACCGTAGTCGTCGGTCCGCACGTTGGTCAGCGGCGAGATAAAGCTGGACAGCAGGTAGCCGTGCGCGCAGTGCAGTTCCAGCCAGTCGAAGCCGGCCTGCGCCGCGCGGCGCGCGTTGGCCACGAAGTCGTCGCGCACGCGGTCCATGTCGGCGCGCGTCATCTCGCGCGGCACCTGCGAGATGCCCGGCAGGTAAGGCAAGGCCGACGCCGATTCGAGCGGCCAGTTGCCGTCGGGCAGCGGATGGTCCATCCGCTCCCAGCCCACCTGCGTGGAGCCCTTGCGCCCGGCATGGCCAAGCTGGATGGCGATCCTGGCGTCGCTGTTGGCGTGGACGAAATCGACGATGCGCCGCCAGGCGTCGCGCTGGGCGTCGTTCCACAGGCCGGGGCAGCCCGGCGTGATGCGCGCGTCCGGCGACACGCAGGTCATCTCGGCCACCACCATCGCCGCCCCGCCCATCGCGCGGGCGCCCAGGTGGACCAGGTGGAAGTCGCCGGGCACGCCGTCGACCGCCGAATACATCGCCATCGGGCTCACCACCACGCGGTTTTTCAGCGTCACGCCGCGCACCGTGAACGGCGTGAACATCGGCGGCAGCCCGGCCTCGCCGGCGGCGGCGCGCAGGTTCAGCGTCTCCGGCGGCACGCCGGCCTGGGCGGCCAGCCATTGCTCGAAGCCGTCGACGTAGCCGGCGTCGCGCACGCGCAGGTTTTCGTGGGAAATGCGCTGCGAGCGCGTCAGCAGCGAATAGGCGAACTGCTCGGGCGCCAGCCCGGCGTAGCGCTCGACATTCTCGAACCATTCGGTCGAATTGCGCGCGGCGTTCTGGATCTTCAGCACCTCCACGCTGCGCGTGGCCTCGTAGCGCGCCAGGGCGTCGGGCAACGCGTCCAGCCCGGCCGCGCGGTGCGCGCCGATCTCGCTTGCCAGGTCGATGGCATCCTCCAGCGCCAGCTTGGTCCCCGATCCGATCGAGAAATGCGCCGTATGCGCCGCATCGCCCATCAGCACCACGGGCACGCGCCGGCCGTCGGCCAGCGTGTTCCAGTGCACCCAGCGGTGACAGATCACGCGCGGAAAGCGGATCCAGTTGGCCGAGCCGCGCAGGTGCGTGGCGTTGCTGATCAGCCGGTGGCCGTCCAGGTAGCGCGCGAACAGCTTCTCGCAGTAGGCCACGCCGTCTTCCTGACTCATCTTCTCGATGCCGGCGGCACGCCAGACGGCCTCGGGCGCCTCGACGATGAACGTCGACGTGTCGTCGTCGAACCGGTAGGCGTGGGCCTGGAACCAGCCGTGCTCGGTCTTCTCGAACGCGAACGTGAAGGCGTCGAACAGCTTGTGGGTGCCCAGCCAGACAAAGCGGCACTGCCGCGTGTCGATATCGGGCTGGAAGGTCTCGGCGTAGCGGGTGCGGATGCGGCTGTTGATGCCGTCGGACGCGATGACCAGGTCGGCCTGGTACTGCGCGGCCAGCGCCTGGTCGTCGGACACGTCGGTCTCGAACACGAGCTTCACGCCAAGTGCCTCGCAGCGCGCCTGCAGGATGTTCAGCAGCCGCTTGCGGCCGATGCCGATGAAGCCATGGCCGCCCGAGCGGATGGTCCGGCCGCCGATGTGGATGTCGATGTCGTCCCAATGGTTGAACGCGGCGTTGATCTCGGCCGCGCTGACGGGGTCGGCCGACTTCAGGTTTTCGAGCGTGGCATCGGAAAACACCACGCCCCAGCCGAACGTGTCGTAGGGCCGGTTGCGCTCCACCACCACCACCTCGTTGGCCGGGTCCTGCAGCTTCATCAGCAGCCCGAAATACAGGCCCGCCGGGCCGCCACCAATACAAAGCACACGCATCCGTCGATCTCCCGCACGCCCCGCCCGTCACACCGGGACGCCGTTCTACATCAGGGTTAAATATTTGATGCTTAAAATATTAGGCGGCAATGGGGCGGGATGGCAAGGGAATTTTTGGGCTTCACCCCGCTATAGCGATGGGTTTTCTCCCCTCTCCCGCATCGCGGGAGAGGGGCCGGGGGTGAGGGCGTTGAGGTTCTGCTTGCCGACGGGTGGCAGTTTGCACCGCTTGCCCTCACCCCCAACCCCTCTCCCGCAGGCGGGAGAGGGGAGCTGGAAACAGACTACCGCCCTACCCCAGCCGTCCTCACCTACCCCAGCGCCGTCTTCACCTGCTCCAGCGCGGTCGGGTCCTCGATCGTCGTCAGGTCGCCCGGGTCGCGGCCTTCGGCCACGGCCTGGATGGCGCGGCGCAGCAGCTTGCCGGAGCGGGTCTTGGGCAGCGCATTGACAAAGAACACGCGGGCCGGGCGCGCCACGGCGCCCAGTTGCTGCTCGACGGTCTTCATCAGTTCGCCTTCGAAGGCCAGGCGGTCGGCGTCGGAGCCAGTGCGGCTGGCGTCGCGGGCGATGCAGAAGCCCAGCGCCACCTGCCCTTTCAGCGCGTCCTGCACGCCCACCACGGCCACCTCGGCCACGCCCGGATGCGACGACAGGCTTTCCTCGATCTCGCGCGTGCCCAGCCGGTGCCCGGCCACGTTGATCACGTCGTCGGTGCGGCCCAGGATGAAGACGTAGCCGTCGTCGTCGCGCACGCCCCAGTCGAACGTCGAGTAGCACTGGCGGTTCGGCACCGCCGACCAGTACGTGCGGATGAACCGGTCGTCGTCGCCCCAGAGAGTGGTCATGCAGCCCGGTGGCAGCGGGTAGTCGATGGCCACCACGCCCTTCTGGTTCGGCGGGCATTCCTGGCCGGTCACCTCGTCGACGATGCGCAGGTCATAGCCGTAGGCCGGCACGCCCGGCGAGCCCAGCTTGGCCGGCAGCGGCTCCACGCCGCGCTGGATGGCGATGATTGGCCAGCCCGATTCGGTCTGCCAGTAGTTGTCGACCACGGGCTTGCCGATGCCGTCCTGGATCCAGCGCGCCGTGGGCTCGTCCAGCGGCTCGCCGGCCAGGAACAGCAGCCGCAGGCTGGACAGGTCGTGGCGGGTCAGCAGCGCCGGGTCCTGCTTCTTGAGCACGCGGATGGCCGTCGGCGCGCTGAACAGGATGTTGACGCGATGTGTCTCCACGATGCGCCAGAGAATGCCGCCGTCGGGCCGGATCGGCGTGCCTTCGTACATCACCGAGGTCATGCCGGCCAGCAGCGGCGCGTAGACGATATAGCTGTGGCCGACCACCCAGCCCACGTCGGACGCCGTGAACATCGTGTCGCCCGGCTTGCCGCAGAAGATGTACGCCATGGACGTGGCCAGCGCCACCGCGTAGCCGCCGGTGTCGCGCTGCACGCCCTTGGGCTTGCCCGTGGTGCCCGACGTGTAGAGCACGTACGACGGCTCGCTGGACTCCAGCCACACGCACGGCACCACCTGCCCGGCCACCTTGTCGCGCCACGCGGCGTAGTCCTCGTCGCGGCCTTCGGTACGTGGCATTTCCGCCAGATTGCGGTCGACGAGCAGCACCTTGTCCGGATGATGGCCGGCCAGGCGGATCGCCTCGTCCAGCAGCGGCTTGTACGGCACGACCTTGCCCGCGCGCGACCCGGCGTCGGCGCTGACGATCACCTTCGGCCGGGCATCGTCGATGCGCGCGGCCAGGCTGACCGACGCAAACCCGCCGAACACCACCGAGTGCACGGCCCCGATCCGCGCGCAGGCCAGCATCGCGAACATCGCCTCGGGGATCATCGGCATGTAGACCAGCACGCGGTCGCCGCGCTGCACGCCCAGCGCCTGCAGCGTGGCGGCCATGCGGTTTACTTCGTCGTGCAGTTGCAGGTAGGTGTAGACGCGCTCGGTGTCGGTTTCGGTCGACACGTAGACCAGCGCGCGCTGGTCGCCGCGCGCGGCCAGGTGGCGGTCCACGGCGTTGTGGCACAGGTTGGTGCGCCCGCCGACGAACCAGCGCGCGAACGGCGGGCGGCTGTCGTCGAGCACGCGTTCGAACGGGGTTTCCCAGTCGATCCGCGCGGCCTGTTCGGCCCAGAATCCGGCCTTGTCGGCCAGGGATCGCGCGTGCAGGGCACGGCTTGCCGTCATGGTGTCTCCTCCGCTTGTCATGGTCGGAAGGCGGTGCCGATGGCGTTCGGCCCGGCCTTGTTTTCTGGAGAATCTACCATGACCGCATCGCGGCCAAGCGGTTTGTCGGCGCCGCCGTGCGCCCCAAAAAAAACGCCCCGGCGCGGGGCCGGGGCGTCTGGAGCCAGGGGTCAGGGTTGCCGCGAACTAGCGCGCGTGGCCCTTGGTGGACTTGGCCGACGTGGCCGATGACGTCGACTTGGCCGGCGCCGGCTTGGCGGCGGACTTGGTCGCCGCCGCCTTGCGCGGCGTGGCCTCCACCACCACGCGCTTGCGCGGCTCGGCCTTTTCCGCCTTGTCGGCTTTCGACGACCGGGCCGCAACCGCCTTGCCCGCCGGCTTGCCGGTCGATTTGCCCCGCGCGGCACTGCGCGCGGGCGCATCGTCGCCATCGTCGCCGCGCTCGGCCCGCGCCGCCGCAGCCGAATTGGGCCGCAGCATCAGTACCAGGCTCTGCCCGGCCACGAGCTTGCTGCCCGACAGCTTGTTCCACGACTGCACCTGCCGGGGCGACACGCCGTAGCGGCGCGCCACGGACACCACGGTATCGCGCCGGCCCGCCTTGACGACCACGCGCTTGGCGTCGGGCACGTCGGGCTCCACGGCCAGCATCGCGGTATCCACCAGCGACGCGCTGATGTCCTGGTCATGGCGTTCGGTGCGCGGGATCATCACCGTCGACCCGGCCTTCAGGCGCATGCCCTTGGGGATGCGGTTGATCTCGCGCAGCGTATCGGCATCGACATTGAGCCGCGCCGCCAGTGCCTCCACCCGCTCGCGGCTATCCACCGAGATCGCCGTCCACGTCGACAGGCCGCCCCGGTAGGTGTTGAGGTTGTACTGGAAGCGCTCGGCGTTGTCGAACGGCAGCAGGATCTGCGGATTGGCGGCGCCCAGGATCACGGGCCGGTTGAACGACGGGTTCAGCGCCTTGAACTCGTCCAGCGGCATGTTGGCCAGCTTGGCCGCCAGCGCCACGTCGATGTCGCGCGACGTGGTGACCGTGACGAAGTACGGATGGTCGGGAATGTCGGGCAGCTTCACGCCGTACGCGGCCGGGTTGGCGATGATGTTCTTGACCGCCTGGAGCTTCGGCACGTAGTAGCGCGTCTCGTTCGGCATGGTCAGGCTGGCGTAGTCGGTGGGCAGCCCGCGCGCCTGGTTGCGTGCGATGGCGCGCGACACGGCGCCCTCGCCCCAGTTGTAGGCCGCCAGCGCCAGGTGCCAGTCGCCGAACATATCGTGCAGCCGCGACAGGTAGTCCAGCGCGGCGTCGGTGGACGCCAGCACGTCGCGCCGCTCGTCGCGGAACATGTTCTGCTTGAGGTTGTAGGACTTGCCCGCGCTCGGGATGAACTGCCACATGCCGGCCGCCTTGGCCGTCGATTCCGCCTGGGGGTTGAACGCGCTCTCCACGAACGGCAGCAGCGCCAGCTCGGTGGGCATGTTGCGGCGCTCCAGCTCTTCCACGATGTGGTACAGGTAGCGGCTCGACCGGCCGACCATCCGTTCCATGTAGTCGGGGCGCGCGGCATACCACTGCGTGCGGTCGTCGACCAGCGTGCCTTCCAGGTCCGGCATCGTGAAGCCCTTGCGGATGCGGGCCCAGATATCGGCGGAGGGGCCGCGCAGCCAGTCCACGCTGGCCTGGTCGACGTTGACCACCGGCGCGCCGGCCAGCGAGCCGGCGCGGCCGGTGCTGTTCAGGGTGTTGAGCGGGTCCTTGGGCGGACCGGATTCCAGGGCGGTCGGCGTGCCGGCCATCTCGCCGGCGGGCGGAGTGGGTGTGCCGGCGCAGGCTGCAAGCAGCGCGGCACACGCAACTACCGCCAGAAATCGACCAAATCGCATTAAGTTCTCTGAAAGTGACGCCAAAAATTTGGCCTGATCCTATGGAAAAGGCCGGGGCACGTCAATGAGATTTTCCCGAAGATGCAAATTGGACATCTTCCGATACCTGGACGGCCGGCCAAGCCCGTCCGGACGGATGAGAAACGTCTGAAATGTATCGACTGCCGGCCGCCCGGCTCAGCGGAAATTGTCCTTCCAGCCGCGCAGCGCGCCGAACGCCGCGGCGTCGCTGCTGACGTCGCCGCCCTGCGCCTGGACCGCCGCGCGCACGGCCGGCTCGCGCGAGCGCAGGAACGGGTTGACGGCCCGCTCGTGGGCCAGCGTGGTGGGCAGGGTGGGGGTATCGGCCTGGCGCAGCGCGTCTACCCGGTCTGACCAGGCGCCCAGCGCGGCGTTGTCCGGCTCCACGGCCCGCGCAAAGCGGACGTTGCTGCGCGTGTACTCGTGGGCGCAATAGACGCGGGTGTCGCCGGGCAGCGCGGCCAGCTTGTCCAGCGACGCCAGCATCTGCGCCGGCGTGCCCTCGAACAGCCGCCCGCAGCCGCTGGCGAACAGCGTATCGCCGCAGAACACCACCGGGCCCACGCCGGGCAGGTCCCCCGCATAGGCCACGTGGCCGGCCGTGTGGCCCGGCACGTCGATGACCCGGAACGTGGCGGCCGGGTGGGCCAGCGACACGGTGTCGCCCTCGCGCACGGCCTGGGTGCGGTGGCCGATCCGCTCGCCGGCCGGGCCGATGACCGGCACCGGGGCGCCGTCGGGGCCGTCGGGATGGCTCGCCAGCAGGTCCGAAACGCCGCCCTGGTGATCGCCGTGGTGATGGGTGATTACAATAGCGCCCAATGCCAGCCCGCGTTGCGCCAGAAAGCGCTCCACGGGCCCGGCTTCGCCTGGGTCCACCACGGCGGCGCATTGGCCGTCGTGGATCGCCCAGATATAGTTGTCCTGGAAGGCGGGGATCGGCTCCACTTTCAACATGTGTGCTCCTATGTCCAACCGACCGATTATAGATTGGGAAGAATGGCTCGCCTCGCCGCCCGGGCAGTACATGCTCGAGTGGGAATCGCGCCAGTACGACCGGACGGTGACGGACATCTTCGGCTATCACGCGGTGCAACTGGGTCTGCCCCACGTCGACACGCTGCGCGAGAACCGCATGCCGTTCTCGGCGCTGGCGCTGGACGGCCGCGCCGGCCCGCACGGCCCGCGCGAGACGCACCCCGACGCCCGCCAGCTGCTGTGCCGCTTCGACGAACTGCCGTTCGAGACGCAGAGTATCGACCTGGTCACCCTGCCCCATATCCTGGAATTTTCCGAGGACCCGCACGAAGTGCTGCGCGAGGTGTCGCGCGTGCTGATGCCGGAAGGGCGCGTGGTCGTGACCTGCTTCAACCCCATGAGCCTGTGGGGCGCCCGGCAGGGCCTGAACCGCCTGGGCGCCACGCCGTTCCTGCCCAGCGACGCCCAGACCATCGGCTTCGTGCGGATCAAGGACTGGCTCAAGCTGCTGGGCTTCGAGATCATCCGCGGCCGGTTTGGCTGCTACTGCCCACCCTACCGCACCGAGCGCTGGCTGCAGCGCGCCGCGTTCATGGAGAAGGCGGGCGACCGCTGGTGGCCCATCTTCGGCTCGGTCTACATGATCTCGGCCGTCAAGCGCGTCAAGAACATCCGCCTGGTCGGCCCGGCCTGGAAGACGGCCAAGCCGGCCCTGGCGCCCGTGGCGGCCCCGGTGGCCACGCCCACGGGCACCCACGGCAAGCACCACAAGACCCCGCCCGGCCAGTAGCGCCGGGCCATCTCACTTTTTTCCGATGCAAGAAGTCACGATTTATTCCGACGGCGCCTGCAAGGGCAATCCCGGCCCTGGCGGCTGGGGCGCCGTGCTGGTCGCCGGCGACCACGAGAAAGAACTGTTCGGCGGCGAGAACCCGACCACCAACAACCGCATGGAGCTGATGGCCGTGATCGAGGCGCTGCGCGCGCTCAAGCGGCCCTGCGTCATCAACATCTACACCGACTCGCAGTACGTGCAGAAAGGCATCAGCGAGTGGATCTCGGGCTGGAAGAAGCGCGGCTGGCTGACGGCCGACAAGAAGCCGGTCAAGAACGCCGACCTCTGGCAGATGCTGGACGAAGCGCGCCAGCCGCACGTGATCGAATGGCACTGGGTGCGCGGGCACGCGGGGCACCCCGGCAACGAACGCGCGGACCGGCTGGCCAACCGCGGCGTGGAATCGCTCAACGCCTGACGTCCGCTCAGATCCTCACCCGGCGCCCCGGCGCCAGCGATTACAATCCTGCCCCATGCGACAGATCGTTCTCGATACCGAAACCACCGGCCTGAACCACGCCACCGGCGATCGCCTGATCGAAATTGGCTGCGTGGAACTGGTCAACCGGCGCCTGACCGGGCGCAACCTGCACTTCTACATCAACCCCGAGCGCGACGTGCCCGAGGACGCCGTGGCCATCCACGGCCTGACCGCCGAATTCCTGGCCGACAAGCCGAAGTTTGCCGAGGTCATGCACGAGATCCAGGCGTTCGTGCGCGACGCCGAGCTGATCATCCACAACGCCGCGTTCGACATGGGCTTCCTGGAGATGGAGTTCAAGCTCCACAACCTGCCCCCGTTCCGCGACCACGTGGCAAACGTGATCGACACCCTGCGCGAGGCGCGCCAGATGTTTCCGGGCAAGCGCAACTCGCTCGACGCGCTGTGCGACCGCCTGGGCATCAGCAACGCCCACCGGACGCTGCACGGCGCACTGCTGGACGCCGAACTGCTGGCCGAGGTCTACCTGGCGATGACGCGCGGCCAGAACTCGCTGGTCATCGACATGCTCGACGGCACCAGCGCCGGCGGCGAAGACCGCCGCGCGGCCGACCTGTCCGCGCTGACCCTGCCCGTGCTGCTGGCCACCGAGACGGAGCTGTCGGCCCACATGGGCGTGCTCAAGGAACTGGACAAGGCCAGCGGCGGCAAGACGGTCTGGAAGATCGAGGTCCCGTCCGAAGTGCCGGCCGGCACCACGGTCCAGTAGCCCGCCAGCCGCGCCCGCAACTTTTTCGCAGAAAGTTGAAAAAAGGGCTTTACAAGGTACTGCCCCATCGGCATAATCTCGTTTCTCCGCTGCACGACACCAGCAACAACGGTGACGAAGCAGACAGGGGTGGTTAGCTCAGCGGTAGAGCACTGCCTTCACACGGCAGGGGTCACAGGTTCAATCCCTGTACCACCCACCAGTTTCATCAAAAAGCCCAGCAGCGATGCTGGGCTTTTTGTTTTGCCGCGCCCCACGGGCGCGCGCGCCTCACCCCTCCCCCAGCAATTTCTCGATCGCCGGCCGCGCATGGCCGACGAAAGCCGCAACCGCGGCTTGGTCCAGCGGCAGGCCGGACGATGTGCCCAGGTAGCCCGCGCGGGCTTCGGCCAGGACGGGGCGATGGTCCGCCGGCAGCCGTTCGAGCAGCCATGCGGCGGCCGTGTCCTTGGCGGCGATGTCGCCGGTCTCCGCGCTGTACCAGATCCGCGCCAGCGCCAGCACCACGTTTCGTTCGTCACCCTGCCAGTCAGCCGGGCCGTTCCACTGGGCCAGCGTGTCGCGCAACGCCGCGGCAAAGTCGGCGGCCGGTACGGGGTCGAAGCATTCCCTGGCCGGACGCCCCACCACGGCCACGCTGTGCCGTCGCGCCTGGGTCAGCAGGAGGGTCAGGTCGGGATCGGTCATGGGCGGCTCGAAGCGGTCGGCCAGCAGGTCGGCGCGCAGCCATTCGCCGAACTGCAACTCGCGCCGCGCGGGATGCCGCCACGGCGCCACGGCGTCTTGCGTGACCACGGTGACCTCCAGCGGCCGCCACGCGCCGTCCACGCCGGGACGCGCGGAGACCGTCAGCAGTTCTTGCAGCAGCCCCTGGCGCGCCGCGTCGGCCGGCGGGGTGGACACGCTGACCAGCAGGTCGATATCGCTGCCCGGCTTCAGCCCGCCTTCCACGGCCGATCCGAGCAGGTGGATGCTCCGCAGCGTATCGCCAAGGTGCCGGGCGATCACGGCGCAAGCCAGCAGTACCTGCCCGGCAATTTCGGGGGGAATCGACTCGTGCGCCATCCCGATCATTCGCATTGACTCCTCAAGCTGTTGTCACTTGCCAAGCGGCAAACCCTGAGCATCATCCATAGCCCAGAGTGGCCGTTATATCCAGCCCCTACCCTCCCTCCGGGGGGCCCGGCCGGCCCCGTCCGGTCATGCCGGGGTCATACAGCGCTCCCCATAATCACGCCCATTATTCGTTGGATGGCCTTGCACAGAACGAGGCCGAATCCCTTCGCCGAAGGGCTTGACATTCGTAATGCCGGGGAGCTTTGCCATGACCATTCGTCAGCGCATCGTGCTGCTGATCGTCCTGATGTGCCTGGCGTTGGCCGCGATTGGCGGCTACGCGGTGCTACAGACCCGTTCCAGCGCTTCTGAAGTCAAACAGGTGACCGAAGGCGTGGTGCCCAGCGCGCTGGCATCCGCCGACGTCGTATCGCTGGTCAAGGACATCCAGCTGGCCACCATGACCCTGGTCTACGCGCCCGACGCCCAGTTGCTGGCGCAGGCGCAGGACGACCTCAAGGCCCGCCAGGCAGCCCTGCACGACGCGCTGGCAAGGCAGGCCGGCAACGCCGCCACGCACGCGCAGAAGGGCCTGCTGGCCCAGGCCGACGAAAGCCTGACCAACTACTTCGACGCAATCCGCGAGACGGCCGAGATGAAGGCCGCCGGCCGCGACGAGATCGCCCAGGCGTTCCTGTTCGCCAACGTGGCGCGCTACCGCGACGAGATGGAGAAGATCGTCGACACCCTGCGCGTGGAAAAGAACCGCGAGAAGGACGACGCCATCGCCACGCTGAACGGCAAGCTGGCCAGCGCGGCCGGCACCATCGGGCTGGTCAGCGGCGCGGCCGTGGTGCTGCTGACGCTGATCGGCTGGCTGCTGCACCGCCAGATCGCCCGCCCGCTCACGCGCATGCAGGCCACCATGAGCGAGATTGCCACCAGCCAGGACTTCACGCGCCGCATCGAGGTGGGCCGCATGGACGAGATCGGCCACTCGATCGCCGCGTTCAACCAGATGATCGAGCGGATTCAGGAAAACGCCTCGCTGCTGCGCCAGAAGACCACCGACATCCAGGCCATCCTGCAGAACATGCAGCAGGGCATCCTGACCGTGGTCGAAGGCGGCGTGGTGCACCCCGAGTACTCGGCCTACCTGGAGCAGATCTTCGGCACAGGCGACATCGCGGGCCGCCGCTTCATGGACCTGGTGTTCACCGATACCCCGCTGGGCGCCGACGCCCTGGCGCAGGTGGACGCCGCCATCGACGCCTGCCTGGGCCAGGACGGCATCAACTTCGTCTTCAACGAGCACCTGCTGCCCACCGAGATCGAAAAACGCCTGCCCGACGGCACGGCCAAGGTGCTGGACCTGAGCTGGTCCGCGATCACCGACGATGCCGACACGATCATCCGGCTGATGCTGTGCGTGCGCGACGTCACGCAGCTCCGCGAACTGGCCGCCGAGGCCAGCGAGCAGCGCCGCAGCCTAGAGATCATCGGCGAGATCCTGGCCGTCAGCGAAGAGAAATTCCACCAGTTCATGGACACGGCCCACGACTTCGTGCACGAGAACGAGCACATCATCCGGCAGGCCACCGAAGCCGACAACGCCGCCATTGCCGCGCTGTTCCGCAACATGCACACGATCAAGGGCAACGCGCGCACCTACAAGCTCCAGCACCTGACCGACGTGGTGCACGAGGCCGAACAGCGGCTGGAACTGCTGCGCAACCTGGAGCGCGAGGCCGGCGAGTGGAACCCCGACGCGCTGCTGAGCGACGTGGCGCGCGTGCGCGACACACTGAGCCGCTACGCCACCATCAGCGAGGACAAGCTCGGCCGCAAGGGCCGCGGCCGCGCCACGCCGGCACAGGAGGCCGCACGGCTGGCCGACGCCGAGCTGCAGCGCATCCGCCAGAGCCTGCACCTGCTGGAAACCACGCCCACGGACAGCCTGGCCGAGCTGCTGTCGATGCGGGCGGCCGTGCACCGCATCCTGCGCGTGCTGGACGCCACGAGCCTGGCCGAAGTAGTGGCGCCCGTGGTCGACGCCCTGCCCTCGCTGGCGGCCGAACTGGGCAAGGCCGCGCCGGAGGTCAGCATCCAGGACAACGGCTACCGGCTGCGCGCCGAGGTCACCGGCATGCTGGAAAACGTGCTGACGCACCTGCTGCGCAACGCCATCGACCACGGCATCGAACCCGCCCCGGCGCGGCTGGCGGCCGGCAAGCCGGCGGCGGGCCGCATTGTCATCGAGGCCGGCGTGGACCAGCAGGCGCTGCAGATCACCGTGGCCGACGATGGCCGCGGGCTGGCACTCGACAAGATCCGCGCCACGGCCGTGGCACGCGGCTGGATTGCCCCGGACGCCACGCCCGGCGACGACGCGCTCGCGCAGCTCATCTTCCGCCCGGGTTTCTCGACGGCCGATACGGTCACGACGATCTCGGGCCGCGGCGTCGGCATGGACGCCGTGCGCGAGTTCCTGGCCCGCTCGGGCGGCAGCATCGCGCTGCGCTTCACGGACGCCCACGCCGGCGCGCCGTTCCGGCAGTTCCAGACCGTGGTCAGCCTGCCGGAACGCTTTGCCGTCGACAGCGTCGCCGTGCTGGCCGAGACGCCGGCGCCGATGCCGCTGTAGCCCGGCCGCGCTGGCCGGCATCAGCATTCAGGATCAGGACAAGGAACACGCAGCATGGGTGAGTATTTGATAGGGGCGCTGCTGGGCGCGGCAATCGTGGCGGTGCCGGCGTGGCTGGCGTGGCGGCACGGCGCGCGGACGGCGGCGCTGGCGCAGGCCGGGTGCGAGGCGGCGTTGGCACGGCTGCAACAGGATCATGCCGACCTGGGCGCCCGCCTGGACGCCGCCGAGCAGGCGCGGCAGGCCCTGCAGGACGAGATCGATCGCCTGCAGGCCCAGGCCGCCGGCCACGCGGCAACGCTGGCGCAACGCGACGCCGACCTGGCCACCAGCCGCCAGCGCCAGGCCGACGCGCAGCGGCAGGCGCGCCGCATCGCCGAGGAAACCACGCGGCTGCGCGGGCTGGCCACGACGTTCGAACGCTGGCACGCGCACATGATCGCGCTGATGGCCAGCAACCGGGCCATGCACGCGCAGAACCTGGAGCTGTCGGCCATCGTCCGGCACGTGGTCATCGTGTCGCTGAACGCGTCGATCGAGGCGGCCCGCGCGGGCGCGGCCGGGCGCGGCTTTGGCGTGGTGGCCAGCGAGGTCCGCGCGCTGGCGGCGCGCTCCGAGGCGCTGTCGAAGAGCTATGGCGACAGCCTGCACCAGAGCGACCTGACCACCACGGCCACGTTCCAGGACATCCAGGCCGGCGGCAAGATGGTGACCGCCGCGCTGGCCAGCGTGGCGCTGCTGGCCGATCAGTTCGAGGCGGCCTGCCCGTGAGCGCGGACCTGATCAGCGCCCAGGCGCGGCACAGCCTGGCGCGCGTGCTGCACCGCGCGGTACGGTCCCGGCTGGCGCTCGACGCCGGCGACCCATGCACGATCACCGACACGCCCCCGGCAACCGGCGACGCGGCCGGTAGCGTGGTGGTGCTCACGATCGCGTCGATGGGCTTCCGCTACATGCTGTTCCTGCGCTTTGGCGACGACCCGGCCACCGCTGGCTACTACGCGGCCAACGGCGACCTGCGCGACGCGCTGCTGGAACGCGGCAACCTCTGCTGCGGCGCGATCAACCAGGACCTCGGCCGGCATTTCCCGGACCTGGGCATGTCCACGCCCTACGTGCTGGACGCCGCCTGCCTGCGGCACGTGGACAGCCTGCACCCCGACCACCGCGCCGACTTCGACGTCGTGATCGGCCCGGCCGTCCACGTGGCCGTGACGATGTGCCTGTTCACGCGCGTGCCGGTCGACTTCCACGTGGCGCCCGACGCCGAGGAAGCGACCACCGACGGCGAACTGGAACTGTTCTGACCCCCTTTGGAGAAACGATCTTGGCAAGGATTCTGGTAGTGGACGATTCAAGCGCCGTGCGCGACGACGTAGCCGGCTTCCTGCGCGGCAACGGCCTGGACGTGCAGACCGCCGTCGACGGCAAGGACGGCCTGTCCCGGCTCAAGGCCGACCCCGGCATCCGGCTCGTCATCAGCGACGTCAACATGCCCAACATGGACGGCCTGACCATGGTCGAGAAAATCCGCAGCGAACTGGCCAACCCCACGGTGAACGTGGTGATGCTGACCACCGAGAGCAGCCAGGCCATGAAGGACCGCGGCAAGGCCGCCGGCGTCAAGGGCTGGATCGTCAAGCCGTTCAAGGGCACGGCCGTGCTGGAGGGGTTGCGGAAGCTGGCGGGGTGATGGGTTGGATGTGGCGAGGGATGGCGGCAGGTTGAAGCGCCGGCCCTCTCCCCCGACCCCTCTCCCGCAGGCGGGAGAGGGGAGCAACCCCCCGGCATCACCCGCGCCGTAGCCCATGGTTTTCTCCCCTCTCCCGCGCGCGGGAGAGGGGCCGGGGGAGAGGGCCAGCCGCACAACACCCACCGCCCCAGCAACCACCCCCATAAACCAACAGCTAATTGCCCACCCCCGCATTGCCCACTACCATAGCCACTCGTCAAACGGCTATCCGCCCCGTCCATCGTTCAAAAAAAGCGCCGAAAACATCACCCCTCTCACCCAGGACCCAAACAATGACAAAGGCAGACAAGAAGAAGTACCTCAAGGCATTGAACCGTCAGCTTGCGCGGGAAGCGGGCAAGGATTTCGGGGCGAGCTTCGTGTTCTACCCGGTCGGCGCCAAGCCGAAAGACGCCACCGGCGTGACCGCCAGCCCGGCTGCAGATGCGCGGGTGCTGGGTGTGATGGAAGCCGTGCAGGCGCGCGTGTTTGCAGACTTCGGCGGCGCCGCCTGATCCCGATGGCGATGCTGCCCCGCCACAGCGATCCAGACTTCTACGCGCTGCTGGCCGACAGCCACGCGCGCATCCTCGGCAAGCCGCTGGTGCCCCAGCCGATGTCACCGGCCGACGCGATGCGCTGGCTCTACGAAGACGCCCCGTTTGCCGTGCTGGCCCACAACACCGCCGCCGACCCGGTCTTCGTCTACGGCAACAAGGCCGCGCAGCGGCGCTTCGGCTATGACTGGGACGAGGTTACCCGCCTGCCGTCGCGGCTGTCGGCCGAGGCGCCGAACCGCGAGGAGCGCCAGCGCTTTCTGGAGCGTGTGCAGCGGCAGGGCTACGAGTCCGGCTACAAGGGCGTGCGGATCACCAAGGCTGGCCGGCGTTTCATGATCGAGGAAGCCACGCTGTGGCAGATGATCGACGCCGACGGCGTGCTGCACGGCCAGGCGGTGGTCATCCCCCGCACGCGCGACCTCTGACCGGCCGCGCTCGGGGCCCGGCGCTCAGGCCACGTCGAAGAAGTGGGTGCCGTCGCGCTCCAGCTGCGCGATGAGGCCGAATTCCCAGTCCAGGTACGCCTGCATGGCGGCCGCCGCATTGTCGGTGCCCTCGTACGGCCGGCGATAGCGGTCCGTGCGCGGCACGGCCAGCCGCGTCTCGCCGGCTTCCACCGGCAGCCCGGCCGCGGCCCACGCCGCGGTGCCGCCTTCCAGCACGAAGACCTCGGCATCGGTCAGCCCGCGCAGGTCCGCCGCCGCAAAACACGCCAGCAGGCTCGATCCGCAGGTCAGCACCAGCCGGCGGGCCGGCGGGATGACCGCCAGCGCCTGCTTCAGCTGGGCGCGGATGGCAAACCACGCGCCCGGGATGTGCCGCTTGACGTAGTTCGCGCTGGTCGTCACGTCGATCACGGCCGCATCGCCGGCGTCGAGCCAGCCGGCCAGCGTGGCCGGTGCCACGGTGGCCACCTCGGGCGGCGCCGGATGCTGCGGCGCCGGGGTGCCGCGTTCGGCCCGGTCGGCCGCCGTCGCGCCGTCCACCACGTAGACCTCCCACCCCATCTGCGCGAGCCACGATCCGGTCATGTTGGCCCGCACGCCGTCGTCGTCGGCCAGCACGAGCCGCGCGCCTCGCACCGGCGCCTGGTGATCGGTTTCCTGCACCAGCTGGCCGCCCGGCGCGCTGGCAAAGCCGGGCAGATGGCCGTCGGCGTATTCCTCGGGCGTGCGCACGTCGAAGCGGTAGACCGTTCGGCCCGGCGCCGTCAGCGACGCCAGCCCATCCAGCGCGATGCGCCGCACGCCGGCGCGCTCGGCAATCGCCCACGCGCCCTCGCGCGCCTGCGCCAGATTGGCCGCCTCCACCTGGGCCGGCGCGCGGCGGCTGGCGCCGTGGGCGAGCGTCTGGCCGGCCAGCGTCCAGCCGATCGTGCCGTTGCGCAGCGCGGCCACCGGGTTCGGAATGCCGGCGTTGACCAGCGACTGCGTGCCGATGATGCTGCGCGTGCGCCCCGCGCAGTTGACGATGACCTGCGTGCGCGGGTCCGGCGCCAGCTCGCGGATGCGCAGCACCAGTTCCGCGCCCGGCAGGCTGGTCGACGTCGGAATGTTCATGGTCTGGTATTCGTCGAAGCGGCGCGCATCGACGATCACCACGTCGGCCTGGCTGTCGATCAGCGCCTGCACCTCGGGCGCGCTCAGCGACGGCGTGTGCCGCCGCGCCTCCACCAGTTCGCCGAACGACTTGCTCGGCACGTTGACGTCGCGGAACACCTCGCCGCCGGCCGCGATCCAGGCATCGAGCCCGCCATCGAGCAGCGACACGTCGGTGTAGCCCAGCGCACGCAGCCGCGCCGCCGCGCGCGGGGCCAGGTCCTCGCCATCGTGGGTGCCGTAGACGACGATGCGCGTGTCGCGGCGCGGGATGCGCGTCCAGGCATCGAGCTCGATCCGCGACAGCGGAAAGTTGGCCGCCCAGAGCGGGTGCTGCTGCGCGAACGGGTCTTCCTCGCGCACGTCGATCAGCGCGATCTCGGCGCGGTCGAGCAGCGCCTGGCGCACGGCCAGGCTGGGGGTGACGGGGAATGGCGGGTGGTGATCGGTCATGAGGGTCAAGCGTCCTTGGAGCGGTCCCAGGGATTGGGCAGGGTGGCGTTGGAATAGCCGGAAATGAAGGTCTTGGTGCCGCCGGCATCGGGGTAGACGTGGCGCCGCACCGCGCCGATGTTGGCGCCGTAGACGTGGATGCTGATCGACACGCGGTCGTCGAACGCGTTGTGCACGCGGTGGATGTCGCCCACCGCCGGCGACACCGCCTCCACCTGCCCCGGCGCCAGCCGCACCGCCTCGCCCTGCGGGCGCGGCACGCCGTCGGCGTCCACCGCATACGGCTGCGCGTACTCGGCGCCGCGCAGCATGCCGATCAGGCCCCACACCGTGTGGTCGTGGATCGGCGTGCGCTGGCCCGCCCCCCAGACAAAGCTGACGATCGAGAACCGCTCGGCCGAATCGCAGTGCAGCAGCATCTGCTGGTAGAACTCGGGATGCGGCTGCGCGTAGGCGTCGGGCAGCCAGTCGCCGCGCGCCACCAGCTTCGCCAGCAGCTTGCCGCCGGCGTCGAGGATGCGCGGCTCGTCCGGGTGCGTGTCGAGCAGCGCGGAAAATGCCGTGATGAAGTCACGTAGCGGCGCCAGCCGTTGCGCGGCAGGAAGCGTCTCAGCCATGGGCGTGTCTCCGGAAAAGGACGTTCACCGTCTGCGGTTGCGGCGAATCGACCCCAACCATAGCACGATGGCGGACGCGCGGCGCGGGCTCAGCGGCCCAGCGCGGCGCGGCCGGCGGCGGTCAGGATGGCGTCGTTCTGCGGCGTGTGGATGCGGCTGCAGAGCACGTCGCGATAGTGGCGTTCCAGCGGGTTGTGCCGGCTCAGGCCGTGGTTGCCCGATAGCTGCAGCGCCAGTTCCACCGCGCGGATCGCGTTGGACGTGACCGTGTACTTGACCAGCCCGCTGTCGGCCGGCGACGGCGGCGTGCCCGCGTCGGCCTGCGCCGCCAGGTCGTCCAGCAGCACGCGGTTGGTGCGCAGCAGCGCGGCCATCTCGCCCACCGCTTCCTGCACGCGCGCCAGCGTGGCCAGCGGCTGGCCCAGCCCGCTCGGCACGCGCTCGCTGACGAACTGCCGCACCCAGTCCACGCCGGCGCGCGCCACGGCGTCGTACAGGCTGCCCAGCAGCGTCACCATCCACGCCTGCTGGTCCGCGCTGGCATCGAAATCGGCCTGGCTGCCAGACGTGGGCGCCCAGGCCGCGGGCGGCCGGATATCGACCGCGTTTTCCAGCGGGATCCAGACGTCCTCGAACACCACCTCGTGGCTGCCCGACGCGCGCAAGCCCATGTGGTGCCAGCTTTCGATCACGCGGATGCCGGGCGTGTCGGCAGCCGGCTTCGGCACGAGGAAGAAGCCGACGCGCGGCTCCGGCTCGTGCGTGCGGGCCCAGACGGCCAGCCATTGCAGCGCCGGGATGCCGGTGGTGTAGAGCTTGTGGCCGCTGAGCCGCCAGCGGTCGCCCACGCGCATCGCCACCGTGGCCGGCAGCCCGCCGCGCGACGGCGAGCCCAGTTCCGGCTCCACGCGCAGCGAATTGATCAGCGCGCCCGACGCCACCGCGCTGCGGAACACCTGCTCGCGCACGGCGTCTGGCCAGCGCGAATCGGCCCGGCCGATGGCGCGATGCTGCAGGTAGGTCATCGTCAGCACCAGCGCGGTTGCGGCATCGCCGCCGGCCACCGCCGCAATCACCCGCCGCGCCTCGGCCAGCCCGGCCCCGCCGCCACCGTGCGCGGCCGGCACCACGTGCGACACCAGCCCGCTGGCGTGCAACTGGGCGAAGTGCTCGTGCGGAAAGGCGCCGGTCTCGTCGTGATGGGCAGCGCGGGCGGCAAAGCGCGCGGACAGGTCGGCCAGCACGTCGTCCAGGCGGGCGGCGGGGGTGGGCAGGCGATGCAGCGATGACGCGGACATGAAGGGTCTTCCTGATGGGGGATGGCAACGTGGCCGACAAGCGTACCCCCGGCGCCCCGCCGCGCGTAACGACCCATATCGCATATCGACCCGCGTCCGGCGCGCATATGGAGCGGCGTTTTTATTCGTTTGGCGCGCACCGGGCCGGGCGTACGGTTCTCGTCCGTACCCCAGCCAACCAGGAGCGTCGCGCATGAGCGTCAATTTCATCGGCATGATCCAGAGCCAGAAGCAGTCCGAGATCCATCCGCCCGCCGGCCCCGTGGTCGACCGCGACTACGTGCGCGCCTTTGCCCAGGCCCACGAGCAGGCCGGCTTCGACCGCATCCTGGTGCCGCACCATTCCACCGGGCCGTCGGCCACGCTGACCATCGCCTACGCGGCGGCCGTGACCGAGCGCATCCACTTCATGCTGGCGCACCGGCCCGGCTTCACGTCGCCGACGCTGGCCGCGCGGCAGATCGCCACGCTCGACCAGTTCAGCGGCGGGCGGCTGGGCGTGCACTTCATCTCGGGTGGCTCCGACGACGAGCAGAAGCGCGATGGCGACTACCTGGACCACGACCAGCGCTACGCGCGCACCGACGAGTACCTGGACATCCTGCGCCGCATCTGGACGGCCCCGCAGCCATTCGACCACGCCGGCACGTTCTACCGTTTCGAGCGCGGCTTCTCGGAGGTCAAGCCGGCCCAGCAGCCGCACGTGCCGATCTACTTCGGCGGTGCCTCTGACGCGGCCATCGCGGTGGCCGGCAAGCATGCCGACGTCTACGCGCTGTGGGGCGAATCGCTGGACCAGGTGCGCGAGCTGACCACGCGCGTGCGCGCCGAAGCGGCCCGGCACGGGCGCACGGTCAACTTCTCGGTGTCGTTCCGGCCCGTGCTGGCCGATACCGAGGCCAAGGCATGGCAGCGCGCCGACGACATCCTGGCCCGCACCCGCGCGCTGCGCGTGCAGGCCGGCTACAGCCGGGGCGGCCCGCAGCAGAGCGAAGGCGCGCGCCGGCTGCTGGCGGCGGCCGAGCAAGGCGACCGCGTCGACCAGCGGCTGTGGACGGCCATCGCGCGCGAGACGGGCGGCCGCTCGAACTCGACCGGACTGGTGGGCACGCCCGAGCAGGTGGCCGACGCGCTGCTGGCCTACTACGAGCTTGGCGTAACCACGTTCCTGATCCGCGGCTTCGATCCGCTGGAAGACGCCGTCGACTACGGGCGCGAGCTGATCCCGCGCGTGCGCGAGCTGGTGGCCGCGCGCGATGCCGGCCAGCGCCGCGCCGCCTGAGGCGCCAGCCGTCCACCACATCCACCATCCAATCCACAACAAGACGGGGAGCGGGAAATCCCAACCATGAGCCAGAACACACTCCAACCCGACGCGCGCCGCCGCCAGGTGCTGCGGCTTGCCGGCACGGCGGCCATTGCCGCCCCGGCGCTGATCCTGGGCCGCCAGGCGTGGTCCGCGCCACGCAAGCTGACGTTCGCGTGGAACCAGAACTCGTTCTGCCTGACGCCGGTGGTCGTGGCGCAGGAGCGGGGCTTCTTCGAGAAGAACGGCCTGCAGGTGGACCTGATCAACTACAGCGGGTCCACCGACCAGTTGCTGGAATCGATTGCCACGGGCAAGGCCGACGCCGCCGTGGGCATGATCCACCGCTGGCTCAAGCCGCTGGAAGCAGGCTTCGACGTCAAGATCATCGGCAGCTCCCACGGCGGCTGCGTGCGGCTGGTGGGATCGAAGGCGGCCGGCGTGACGACGCTGCAGTCGCTCAAGGGCAAGACCGTCGGCGTAAGCGACCTGGCCGCGCCGGGCAAGCACTTCTTCACGATCCTGCTGGCCAAGCACGGCATCGACCCCGACCGCGACATCACGTGGCGCCAGTACCCGGCCGACCTGCTGGGCGTGGCCGTGGACAAGGGCGAGATCCAGGCCATCGCCGACGGCGACCCCAACCTCTACCTGCTGGAAAAACGCACCAACGGCGCCTACGTGGAACTGGCGACCAACCTGACCGGCGAGTACGCGCGCAAGGTCTGCTGCGTGGTGGGCGCGCGCGGCGAACTGGTGCGCAACGACCGCCCGGCCGCCGCCGCGCTGGCGCGCTCGATCGTCCAGGCCACCGACTACGTCAACGAGAACCCGAACGAGGCGGCCAAGGTCTTCGCCAAGTATTCGCCGAAGATCAGCCCGGACGACCTGCGCAAGCTCTACGCCACGCTGACCTACACGCACCACCCGACCGGCGTGGACCTGCAGGAGGAAATCGCGTTCTACGCGGGCGATTTCCAGCGCATCGGCGTGCTCAAGAAATCCACCGACACGAAGAAGCTGGCGCAGCACGTCTACGCCAACGTGCTGGGCTGACACCGGAGACCGAACATGGCAACGTCGTCGCAAACGCTCGACGCCCCGCTGCTGCACGGCGGGGCCACGCGCCCGGCCGCCAGGGTCTGGCCGGCCGGCATCGTCGCCGCGCTGGCCTGGGGCGCCTTTGGCCTGGTCACGCTGCGCTGGCCCAACAAGGTGGCCGGCTTCAGCGACTGGGCCTATACCGAGGAACTGGGCATCGCGGTGCTGGTGGCCGCCGCCGCGCTGCTGGCCGTGGCGCTGGCCGGCGGCTACCTGCGCCCGCTGCGGCGCGCGGACCCGGCGCTGCGCCAGGCCGGCCCGTGGCTGGTGGCGCTGCCGCTGGGGCTGGCCGCCTGGGAAATCCTGACCGCCAAGACCGCCACGCTGCCCACGCCGTTCTTTGCGCCGCCGCAGGCGCTGATCGAGGTCTACGTCGACGACTGGCGGCGGCTGGGCGACAGCGTGCTGAACACGGTGAAGCTGCTGGGCTTCGGCGTGGCCTACGGCGGCGTGGCCGGCTTTCTGATCGGGGTGTCGATCGGCTGGTCGCGGCGCATCGGCTACTGGGTGCATCCGGTGCTGCGGGTGCTTGGCCCGCTGCCGTCGACGGCGCTGCTGCCGCTGACGTTCTACTTCTTCCCGTCCAGCTACGCGGCGGCGGTGTTCCTGATCGCGCTGGCCACGGCCTTTCCGGTGGCCGTGCTGACGTGGTCCGGCGTGGCCGGCGTGAACAAGAGCTACTACGACGTGGCGCGCACGATGGGCGCGTCCGAATGGTTCCTGGTGCTGCGCGTGGCCATTCCGGCCGCGCTGCCGCAGGTGTTCGTCGGCCTGTTCATGGGGCTGGGCGCATCGTTCTCGGTGCTGGTCACGGCCGAGATGATGGGCGTGAAGTCCGGGCTCGGCTGGTACCTGACCTGGGCCCAGGGCTGGGCGTCGTACGTCAACATGTATGCGGCGCTGATCGTGATGGCGCTGCTGTTCTCGGGCGTCATCACGCTGCTGTTCGCGGTGCGCGACCGCGCGCTGTCCTGGCAGAAAGGAACCGTCAAATGGTAGCCGGCACTGTGCAACCCACCGCCGACCGCGCCGCGCGCGGCGCCCGCATCGACATCCGCGCCGTCAGCCACGCGTTTGGCGACGGCGACCGGGCGCTGCCCGTGCTCGACGGCGTGAACCTGGCCGTGGCGCCGGGCGAATTCGTCGCGCTGCTGGGCCCCAGCGGCTGCGGCAAATCCACGCTGCTGCGGCTGGTGGCCGGGCTCGATCAGCCGTCGCAGGGCCAGATCCTGCAGGACGACGCGCCGATCGACCGGCCCGACCCGTCGCGCATCGTCGTGTTCCAGGACCCGACGCTGTACCCGTGGCGCCGCGTGCGCGACAACGTGGCGCTGGGCCTGCAGGCGCGCGGCCTGCTGCGCCGCGAGGGCCATCGCGTGGATGCGGCGTTGAAGCGCGTGGGGCTGGAGGCGTTTGCGCGGGCATTTCCGCACCAGTTGTCGGGCGGCATGGCCCAGCGCGTGGCCCTGGCGCGCGCGCTGGTCAACGATCCGCGCCTGCTGGTGCTGGACGAACCGCTGGGCAAGCTCGATTCGCTGACCCGGCTGGCGATGCAGGGCGACCTGGTGGAACTCTGGCAGCGCGCCGGCTTCTCGGCGCTGCTGGTCACGCACGATGTGGAGGAGGCGCTGTTCCTGGCCCAGCGCGTGATCGTCTTCAGCCAGCGGCCCGCGCGTATCACCGCCGAGATCCGCGTCGACCTGCCCTACCCGCGCCATCGCGGCGATCCGCGGCTGGCCGAACTGCGCCACGAGGCGCTGCGCCACCTGGGTCTCGATGCAAGCTGGTAAGCCATGACCGCCCCGCCCCCGCAGGCGTGGCTCAACGCGCTGCTGGAGGCGGTGCAGGCGGCCCAGCTTGGCCTGCTGCGCCTGTGGCACGCGCTGGGCTGGATCGGCGACCGGCACGGCCAGCCCGCGTGGCCGTGGACGCACCGCATCGCCGGCGAGACGCTGCTGATCGACCTGGGCCTGGCGCGGCAACTGGCGCTGACGCTGGTGGCCGTTGCCGTGGCGCTGGCCTGCCTGGCCGTGGCGCTGGGCTGGCGGCGGCGCCGCGCCGTCTGGCTTGGGCTGGGCGCGCTGGCGCTGGTGGCCGCGCCCTGGCCATCGCCGGCGCTGCTGCTCACGCCGGCCGCGCCGACGAGCTTCCATCGCCATCCCGCACCGTTCACCGTCGACGCCATCGCCGAGGGCGGGCGCGTCTACGCCCGCCACTGCGCGGCCTGCCACGGCGCCGATGGCCGGGGCGAAGGTCCGCTGGCCGCCACGCTGACGCGCTGGCCGCCCACGTTCGCCAGCCCGCTGCTGGGCCGGCGCGCCGAGGGCGAACTGTTCTGGCATATCGCCGCAGGGATGCGCGACGGCGCCGGGCGCGCGACGATGCCCGGTTTCGGGCGGCAAATCGACGACGCGCAGACCTGGGCCGTGATCGACTACATGAAGGCGCTGGCCGCCGGCACCGGTGCCGCCGCGCAGGGTAGCTGGCCGATCCCGCTGCGGCTGCCCGAGGTGGCTGTGCGCTGTCCGCAGGCGCCCGTGCGGACGCTGGCCGACTGGCGCGGCCGCCAGCGCGTGCGCGTGGTGGCATTCGACGGCCAGCCGGGCGCCTGGCCGGTCGACGATCCGCGCTTCCTGACGCTGCTGGTCACGCGCGACGGCCAGCCGCTGCCGGACCTGCCGGCGTTCCGCGCCGGTTGCGTGGCGGCCTCGGCCGATGCGTGGCCCGTGTTCGCGCGGCTGGCCGGCATCGATCCGGCACGGCTGGCGGGCACGGTCTGGCTGGCCGACCGCGATGGCTGGCTGCGCGCGCAGGCCGGGCCGGGCGGCGATGGCTGGAGCGAGGCAAGCCTGCTCTGCACGTCGGGACAGGCGGCACAGGCGGCAAGGACGGGCGCCGCGCCGGCCGACGGGCTGACCGCGCTGCTGCTGCGGATGGACGCGGAACCGGTGCGCTTTGTGCAGGGCGGCTTTGTCCACTGATTCCCGCCCCCGGCGGCCGCGTCTCGTTTGTCCGGCATCAAACCGGCCGCCAGAAGAGAAATTTCAGCACCGATTTGCAGAATCGTCCTAACGACGTGGGCCGGTGCGGCGCGTAGCGTGTGTGGGTTGCCCACTGCCACGCACCCGCACCGATGTCGCTGGAACTGTCTACCACCCGCCCGACCACCGGAAATCCGTCCGACGCCAGCAGCCTGCGGACCTGGACCGGCCGCTACGCCGCATCGCCGGGCCTGTTCGAGATCCGGCCCCGCTACCTGCCGCGCGACGCGCGCCCGGTGTTCGACGAGGACATGGACTGCATCATCGGCTACGCGCGCCGCTTCGGGCTGCGCAGCCACCTGTACGACCTCAATGGCGAGATGTTCTACGTCCGGGAGGACCTGTCGCCGCTGCCACCGCCGCAGAAACGCGACCCGCTGGTGGTGGTGGGCGGCCTGTGGACCGACAACGTGCGCGGCGTCACGCCGCTGGGGCTGACCGGCACCGGCACCACGCTGCCGCCGCCGGTGCTGGCGCAGCTCCGCAACCGCTTTGCGGGGCTGGCCCAGTCGTCACTGCTGTATGCGGAAGCGGCGCTGGCGCGCATGAACGCGCCGCAGCTGTTCGTGCCGGTGCACATCCTGCGGCTGGCGATGCGCCATGGCGAACCGACCGGCGCGCCGCCGGGCGTGCGGCGCGGGGCGCGCTACCTGGCGCGCATGCTGATCCGGCGCCAGGCGTTCATGCTCGACCTCGTCACCGCCAACGGCAATTCGACGGTGGTCGACTTCGAGTACTGGCGTTACGCCGACGGGGTGCCGGCCGCCTGAAGCGGCCGGGTCTCGGGAACGGCAAACCGGTGCGTGACATGATCGATCGCCTGCAGCACCTCGGCCACGGTTGGCTGCACGCCGTCGTCGCCGACCGACACCGACTGGCCGGGCTTGTCCACGCCAAAGTGATGGCGGCGCGTGGCCGTGAACAGCATGACGGTGGGCTTGCCGAGCGCGTCGGCCAGATGGACGAAGCCGGTGTCCATGCCGACGACCAGGGACGCGGCGTCCACGCGCTGCGCGACCTCGGTGATCGACATGCGCGGCAGCACTTCTGCGTTGGGCATGGCCGCGGCCAGCGCCTGGGCCTCGTCGTGTTCCTTCTGCGAGCCCCACGGCAGTTGCACGCGATAGCCCTGCCGCGCGAGCTGGTGCCCGACCTCGATCCAGTTGGCCTGCGGCCATTTCTTGATATCGAGCGAGGTGGCGTGGAACAGCAGCGCGCGCGGCACGCCGTCGGCGTTCAGCGGCGTGGCCGGGGGCGGCACGCGCAGTTCGGCCGATTCATGAGGTTCGATCTCGTAGCCAAGCGCATTGGCCACGACCAGCCGCATCTTCTGGCGGCAGTTGGCGTCGCCATGGGGGCCGAAGATCTCGGTGTAGGCAAAGACCGCCTTTTCCTCGCCCAGGAACTCGGCGGCATAGCCGAGCCGGCGCTTCGTGCGCGCCAGCCGGGCCGCGATGGCGCTCTTGAACACGCCGTGGACGTCGATGGCCACGTCGTAGCGCTCGCGCCGCAGGTCGCGCAGCGCGCCGAGGATGCCGCGCAGGTCGCGCCACTTGCGGCCGTTCTTCTTGAACTGGCGCAGCGGCGGCGCGATGACGCGATCGACGCCGACGGCCCAGCGCGGGATGTCGGCGCAGGAGGCGTCCGCGATCCAGTCAATCCTGGCACCGGGATAGGCGCGACGCAGGTCGTACAGCAGGGGCAGCGTGTGGACCATGTCGCCCAGCGACGTGATCTTGATAAGGAGGATGCGCTTCATGCGGGGGCGGCGAGAAAACGGGCGCGCGGCCGGGAACGGCGGCGCAGCGAAGGCGCTAGTATGCCCTAGCCCGGCCGGCGGTCTGGCGGGTTTTATGTAAGGGAGTCCACGGCCGCGCCGCCCGGCGGCGGCTTAGCGGCTCAGCGGATCACGCCGCCCATGCCGACGTGTCGGCCACCACGGTGGCAAAGCGGTCGTTCAGCGCCGCCAGCGTCACGCGGTGCAGTTCGGCGGCGGGCAGCGGCTGGCCGCCCAGCGGGTCCGGCAGGTCGCGCGTGGCGCAGGCGGCGGCCACCAGCGTGACGCGGTAGCCGTGGTCCAACGCCGAGCGCACCGTGGCGCTGATGCACATATGGGTCTGGAAGCCGGCCACGATCAGCTCCTTGCGGCCGGTGGCGGCCAGCCGGGCGGCGAGGTCGGTGCCGGCGAAGCTGTTCGGCAGGTGCTTGGCCACCGTCTGCTCGCCGGCGGCCGGCGTCAGGCCCTCGATGATCGCGGCATGGGGGCTGGCGGGGTCGAACGCGCCACCGGCCTTGCCTTCGTGGATCACGTGGATGACCGGCGTGCCGTAGCGGCGCGCCTGGGCCAGCAGCGCCGCGCACTCGGCCACGGCGGCCGGCATGCCGGTCAGCGGCAGCTTGCCGTCGATGTATTCGCGCTGGTGGTCCACCAGCACGAGCACGGCGTCGGTCCACGCGGAAGGCAGGCGACTGGCGCCGGCGGCGTCGAGCAGGGTGAAGGGCTTGGCAGGGGCGGTCATGGCGTCTCCCGGGGGCGGCGGGGGTGTCTGGGTTGGCGGGGTGGTGTGCACGCATCGTAGAGCGCGGTAAGCTGTACGCCAATTCGCCACCAAATCACACAAGCTGTGCAAAAAAGCACAATCGCCTGGGATGACCTGCTCACGCTGTCCACGCTGATGCGCGCGGGCAGCTATTCGGCCTGCGCGCGCGAACTCGATATCACGCACGCCACGGCCATCCGCCGCATTCGCCGGCTCGAAGCCGCGCTGGGCAAGCCGGTTGCCACGCGCACGGACGGCAGCTTCGTGCTGACGGCGGCCGGCCGCAACGCGCTGACCGCCGCCCGCCAGATGGAACAGTCGGCCGACCGGCTGCTGCGCGAGATCGAGGGGGCCGGCACCGGCGTCTCGGGCGTGGTGCGCGTGGCGGCCACGGCGTCGCTGGGCAGCCATTTCCTGACGCCCCGGCTGCCGGCGTTCTACGCGCGCCATCCCGACGTCGAATTGCGGCTGGAGGTGGACAACCGCGTCACCAGCCTGGCGCGGCGCCGCGCCCATATCGCGGTGCGGCTGGCGCGTCCGCAGGAGGATTCGCTGGTCGCGCAGCGCGTGGGCACGATCCATTTCGGGCTCTACGCGCCGGCCGCGATGTCGGCCGCCGAGGCCAACGCACGCGAGACGCCACTGTGCGGGCTGCTGGACGAAGGCTTCACGCTGCCCGAGGTGCAATGGCCGCAGGCGCAGGCGCGGCATTTCTCGTTCCAGTCCAACAGCTTCCTGGCCGTGCGCGAAGGCGTGCGCGCCGGGCTGGGCGTGGCGCTGCTGCCGCACTACTTGGGCGCCGGCGAGGCCGGGCTGGCGCTGGTGCGCAACGTGCCCGAGGTGGTGCGCGAGGTCTGGCTGGCCTATCCGGCCGAATTCCGCGGCGCGTCGCGCTTCCGGCCGGTGATCGACTGGCTGGCCGCCACGCTGGCCGACTGCCCCTGACCGGGCGGCGTCCGCGTCATGTCGCGCCGCCGCCACGGCGCGTGCGCCAGCGGCCCGCCATGTGGGCTGTCACACGTGCCGGCCGGCCCCCGGCGCCGAAAATCCATGGCGTTTCTGCTACGCTTTGAACCGTCTGCCGAGGAGGCATCGCAGCGGTGCATCCCGAAGATGGGCAGGGTCGTGGCGGTCAAGCCCAGGCAGGCGGAACGGGTCAGCATAAAAAACAAGAAGAGATTCATGCGGCACTCACTGAAGTACCGGATGGCCATCGCGGCGGCGACGGTTGTCACGCTGGTGTTCGCGGTGCGGGTCGGGTTTTCCCAGCTCTACGCGTACACGCGCCTGCAGCAAGTCATCCAGGCCCAGCAGGACACCCTGGTCAAGCTGGTGGCGGACCAGTTGGACGACAAGCTCGAATCGCGCGCGGTGGTGCTGCGCCGCCTGGCGCGCACGCTGGCGCCCGTGCTGGATCGGCCCAGCGCGCAACTGCGCCAGCTGGCCACCGACACGGTGGACATGCCCGAGCACTTCAACGCCACGTTCCTGGCCTGGCCCGACGGCACCCTCGCCTTCAGCACCGCCGTGCCCGACGGGGTCAAGATGACCGTCGGCGATCGCGAATACTTCAAATCCATCGTCAACGGGGCCGACTTTGCCGTCTCCGACCTGCTGCAGGGCAAGCACAGCAGCGCACCCGGCGTGATCCTGGCCGTGCCGCTGCGCGATGCGCAGGGGCGGCTGCGCGGCGTGGTCGGCGGCGTGCTGAACCTGTCGGCCGACAACTTCCTGCGCGAACTGGCGCACCACCGCGTGGGCGTGACCGGCTACTACTGCCTGGTGTCGGCCGGGCCGAATCCGCGCTACGCGATGCACCCCGACGCCACCAGGGTGCTGGCGGCGGCGCGGCCCGTGGGCGAGACGTGCGGCGCCGAGGTGCCGGCATCGCGCTGGGAGGCGCTGGCGCCAGAGCAGCCGGTGGTGGCCCGCTACCTGCTGGAATCGAATGGCTGGGAGGTGGTCTCCGTGCTGCCCGCCGCCGAGGCGTACGCGCCGCTGGTGGAGGTGCGCCACCGGGCCATCGTGCTGGGCCTGCTGACGCTGCTGGCCGCGGCCGGGCTGATGTGGATGGCCATCCGCCACCTGCTGGCGCCGCTGGAACACCTGCACCGCTCGGTGCGCAAGCTCTGCGAGCAGCCCAACGCCGTGGCCGAGCTGCCGGTGCGCCGCGACGACGAGATCGGCGAGCTGGCCGGCGCGTTTGCCGACGTGATGACCCAGCTTACCGAGCGAGAGGCGGCACTCAAGGCCGCCACGGACAGCGCCGCCGCCAGCGAGAAGCGGCTGGCGGCCATCGCCAACCATGTGCCGGACCTGGTGGCCTTTATCGATGCCGACGAGCGCTTTGTCTTCGTCAACCGCGCCTATGCGCGCCATTTCGGGCTGCCGACGGCGCAGATCGCCGGGCTGACGCTGCGCGAGCTATGGGGCACGCCCGACTACATGGCCAACAAGCCGTACCTGGAACGGGCCTGGCTGGGCGAATCGGTGACCTGCACGCGCGAGACGGCCGAGGGCGTGGCCTGGGAGATGACGTTCCAGCCCGCGTGGAACGACGCGATGGACGCACTGACGGGCCTGCACATGTTCGCGCGCGACATCACCGGCGAGCGCCAGAAGCTGCGCAGCCTGGAGGCGCAGACGCTGTCCGACCACCTGACCGGCCTGCTCAACCGCAAGGGCTTCGACCGCCGGCTGCAGGAAACCATTGCCCGCGCCGACGCCGACGGCCATCGCACCGCGCTGCTGCTGGTGGACCTGGACGATTTCAAGGCCGTCAACGACACCCACGGCCACCCGGTGGGCGACCAGTTGCTGGTCGCGTTTGCCGAACGGCTGCGCGGCTGCGTGCGCGGCGGCGACGCCGTGGCGCGGATTGGCGGCGACGAGTTCGCCATCGTGCTGGAGGACGTGGGCAACCCCAACACGGTCGAGCGCATTGCCCACACGGTGGTCCACGCGGCCATGCGGCCGTTCGAGATCGACGGGCACCGGCTGGTGGCCACCGCCAGCGTGGGCAGCGCGCTGCACCGGCCCGACCAGGGCACGTCGGTCAGCGAGCTGTTCATGCGCGCCGACATGGCGCTCTACGACGCCAAGCGGCACGGCAAGGCGTGCCATGCGTCGACGCCGGCCACCCGCCCGCTCGACAGCCCGGCCCGGGCCTGAACCCCGCGCGCCGGCGCCAGACGTAAAAAAAAGCGGCGGCGCATGACGCGCCACCGCTTCGCACCGCAGGCCGAACACCTCGTCCGGCGAAGGACTGGCGGGGTCAGCGCACCCGCCCTTCCTTCCACGCCTGCAGCAGTTTGTCGTAGGCGATGGTCTCGCCCTTCGGCTTCTCGTTGTCGAGCTTCTTCCACGGCGCATGGTCCGCCGACAGCCACTTCGACGGGTCGCTCTTCGGGTTGAGCTTCGGCGCGCACTGCGCCATGCCGGCGCGCTGCAGGCGGGCCATGACCTGGTCCATTTCCTCGGCCAGGTTGTCCATGGCGGCCTGCGGCGTCTTCTCGCCGGTCACGGCCGTGGCCACGTTCTTCCACCAGAGCTGGGCCAGCTTGGGGTAGTCGGGCACGTTGTTGCCGGTGGGCGTCCAGGCCACGCGGGCCGGGCTGCGGTAGAACTCCACCAGCCCGCCGTACTTGGCCGCGTTCTTGGTCAGGTAGTCGTGGTTGATGTCGCTGTCGCGGATGAACGTCAGGCCGGTCAGCGACTTCTTCAGCGACACCGTCTTGGACGTGACGAACTGCGCGTACAGCCAGGCGCCGGCCAGGCGGTTCGGGTCGGTGTTCTTGAAGAACGTCCACGAGCCCACGTCCTGGTAGCCGTTCTGCATGCCCTGCTTCCAGTACGGGCCGTACGGCGACGGGGCCATGCGCCACTTGGGCGAGCCGTCGGCGTTGACCACCGGCAGGCCCTTCTTGGTCATGTCGGCCGTGAATGCCGTGTACCAGAAGATCTGCTGCGCCACCTGGCCCTGCGCGGGCACCGGGCCGGCTTCGGAGAACGTCATGCCCATGGCCTGCGGCGGGGCGTACTTCTTCATCCAGTCGATGTACTTGGTCAGCGCGTAGACGGCCGCCGGGCTGTTGGTGGCGCCGCCGCGCGACACCGACGCGCCCACCGGCGTGCACTTGTCGTCGGCCACGCGGATGCCCCACTCGTCCACCGGCATGCCGTTGGGCAGGCCCTTGTCGGCCGATCCGGCCATCGACAGCCAGGCGTCGGTGAAGCGCCAGCCCAGCGACGGGTCCTTCTTGCCGTAGTCCATGTGGCCGTAGACCTTCTTGCCGTCCAGTTCCTTCACGTCGTTGGTGAAGAAGTTGGCGATGTCCTCGTAGGCCGACCAGTTGGTCGGCACGCCCAGGTCATAGCCGTACTTGGCCTTGAACTTGTCCTGCAGGTCCTTGCGCGCGAACCAGTCGGCGCGGAACCAGTACAGGTTAGCGAACTGCTGGTCGGGCAACTGGTACAGCTTGCCATCCGGCGCGGTCGTGAACTTGGTGCCGATGAAGTCCTTGACGTCGATGCCGGGGTTGGTGAATTCCTTGCCGGCGCCGTTCATGTAGTCGGTCAGCGGCAGGATGGCGCCGTAGCGGTAGTGCGTGCCGATCAGGTCCGAGTCAGAGATCCAGCCGTCGTAGATCGACTTGCCCGACTGCATCGACGTCTGGAGCTTTTCCACGACGTCGCCTTCCTGGATCAGGTCGTGGTTGACCTTGATGCCGGTGATTTCCTCGAACGCCTTGGCCAGCGTCTTGGATTCGTACTCGTGCGTGGTAATCGTCTCCGACACCACGTTGATCTGCGTCACGCCCTTGGCCTTGAGCTTGGCGGCGGCGTCGATGAACCACTTCAGCTCGGCCTGCTGCTTGTCCTTGGACAACGACGACGGCTGGAATTCGTTGTCGATCCACTTTTTCGCCGCGGCCTCGTCGGCCCACGCGGCATGCCCGCATGTCAGCGCGGCCGCAAAGGCCAGGGCCGACATCCCCAACTTCACGTGCTCTTTCATTCGTGTCTCCTCAGCTACCCTTCCCCGGCTCTGTACCTGGGTTGCGGCCCCGGGGAAGGGACAAAGATCTCGCAGCCCATGAACGCCAAACCCCAAAGACGCTCCCCGGCTCAGCCGTGGCGCATGATCACCAGCAGCACCACGGCGGACACCGCCGCGCTGATCCACACCGACGGCTCGGCCTGCAACTGGAACCAGCCCTGCATCTTCTCGCCCAGGCCCACCCAGGCCAGGTTGATCCAGGCCGCGCACATCAGGCCGATAAACAGGCGGTCGCCGCGCGTGGTGGCGATCGGCAGGAAGCCCTTGCGCTCCACCGTGGGCGCGCGCACCTCCCAGATCGTCATGCCCACCAGCATCAGCACCACCAGCGAGAAGAAGACGGCCACCGGGGTGGTCCATACCATCCAGCTCAGCATCGTAGTTTCCTTAAACGCGGCCCATCGCAAAGCCCTTCGCGATGTAGTGCCGCACGAACCAGATCACGATGGCGCCCGGCACGATGGTCAGCACGCCGGCCGCCGCCAGCACGCCCCAGTCCATGCCCGAGGCCGACACCGTGCGCGTCATCGTCGCCACGATCGGCTTGGCGTTGACCGATGTCAGCGTGCGCGCCAGCAGCAGTTCCACCCAGCTGAACATGAAGCAGAAGAACGCCGCCACGCCCACGCCGGCCTTGATCAGCGGCAGGAAGATCGTCAGGAAGAAGCGCGGGAACGAGTAGCCGTCCACATAGGCGGTCTCGTCGATCTCACGCGGCACGCCGGACATGAAACCTTCCAGTATCCAGACCGCCAGCGGCACGTTGAACACCAGGTGCGCCAGCGCCACGCCGAGGTGGGTGTCCATGAGCCCCATCGTCGTATAAAGCTGAAAAAACGGCAGCAGGAACACGGCCGGCGGCGTCATCCGGTTGGTCAGCAGCCAGAAGAACACGTGCTTGTCGCCAATGAACTGGTAGCGCGAGAACGCGTAGGCGGCCGGCAGCGCCACCCCGATCGAGATGACCGTGTTCAGCAGCACGTAGATCAGCGAGTTGATGTAGCCCGAGTACCACGACGCATCGGTGAAGATCGTCACGTAGTGCTCCAGCGTGAACGACGCGGGCCAGAGCGACAGCGACGAGACGATCTCCTCGTTGGTCTTGAACGACATGTTCACCATCCAGTAAATCGGCACGATGGCAAACAGCAGGTACACGGTCAGGAACACCGGCCGCCACCAGCCGGGGCGCTGGCCGGGAAGGGTGCGCTCAGCCATGGGGCATCTCCTCGGTGCCGGACGTGCCGGCGCGCTGCATCCAGTTATAGAGCACGAAGCAGGTCAGCAGGATGATCAGGAAGTACACGATCGAGAACGCGGCGGCCGGCCCCAGGTCGAACTGGCCCACGGCCTTCTGCGTCAGATACTGCGACAGGAACGTGGTGGCGTTGCCCGGCCCGCCGCCGGTCAGCACGAATGGCTCGGTGTAGATCATGAAGCTGTCCATGAAGCGCAGCAGCACGGCAATCATCAGCACGCCGCGCAGCTTGGGAAGCTGGATGAAGCGGAACACGGCGAAGCGCGACGCCCCGTCGATCTGGGCGGCCTGGTAGTAGGCGTCCGGAATCGCGCGCAGCCCGGCGTAGCAGAGCAGCGCCACCAGCGGCGTCCAGTGCCAGACGTCCATCACCAGCACCGTGACCCAGGCATCCACCGCGCTGCCGGTGTAGTTGTAGTCGAAGCCCATGCCGTCCAGCGCGGCGCCCAGCAGGCCGATGTCGGTGCGGCCAAAGATCTGCCAGATCGTGCCCACCACGTTCCACGGAATCAGCAGCGACAGCGCGATGATGACCAGCGCGGCCGACGCCTGCCAGCCCCGCGCCGGCATGGCCAGCGCCAGCAGGATGCCCAGCGGTATCTCCACGCACAGCACCGCCAGCGAGAAGCCGAGCTGGCGCAGCAGCGCGTCGTGCAGCTCGCCGTCGCGCAGCACCGTGGCAAACCACTCGGTGCCAACGAAGACGCGGCGTTCCGGCGAGATGATGTCCTGCACCGAATAGTTGACGATCGTCATCAGCGGCAGGATCGCCGAAAACGCCACGCAGATCACCACCGGCAGGACCAGCAGCCAGGCTTTCTGGTTGACGGGCTTCATGAGACCAGTTCCTCGTTGATATAGAAGCAGGTGTGGCGGTTGAACACGGTCAGCCACGCGGTATCGCCGGGCCGCAGCGCGGCGGCCTCGGTACCCAGCCGGGCACGCAGCGTGGCGTCCTGACCATGGTCCACCGTGGCCGTCATCAGCCAGTACGTGCCGATGTCCTGCGCGCGGGCCACGCGCACCGGCATGGCCTGGGGGTCGTCGGCCGGGGCCAGTTGCAGGTATTCGGGCCGCACGCCGATGCGGAAGCTGCCGGCCGCCTGCAGCGTGGCCTGCGTGGCGGGCGGCAGGTCTGGCATGTAGCGCCGCCCCGCCACCTCGATGGCGCCGTCGCGCCACTGGCCGGGCAGGAAGTTCATGCCCGGCGACCCGATGAAATGGCCGACGAACGTGTGCGCCGGCCGCTCGAACAGCGCATCGGCGGCGCCCACCTGCACGGCCTTGCCGCGCGACATCACCACCACCTGGTCGGCAAACGTCAGCGCCTCGGTCTGGTCGTGCGTCACGTAGATCAGCGTGAGCCGGAATTCGTGGTGGATTTCCTTGAGCTTGCGCCGCAACTGCCATTTCAGGTGCGGATCGATCACGGTCAGCGGCTCGTCGAACAGGATGGCCGACACGTCCTGGCGCACCAGCCCCCGCCCCAGCGAGATCTTCTGCTTGGCGTCGGCGGCCAGCCCGCTGGCGCGGCGGTCCAGCCAGCCCGACAGGTCGAGCATCTCGGCCACCCGGCCCACCCGCTCCCTGACCTGCGCGGCCGGCACGCCCCGGTTGCGCAGCGGGAACGCCAGGTTCTCGCCGACGGTCATCGTGTCGTAGATCACCGGAAACTGGAACACCTGGGCGATGTTGCGCGCCTGCGGCGAGGCGTCGGTGACGTCCTGCCCGTCGAAGCGGATGGTGCCCTGCGACGGCCGCAGCAGCCCCGAGATGCAGTTCAGCAGCGTGGTCTTGCCGCAGCCGGACGGCCCCAGCAAGGCATAGGCGCCGCCGTCCTCGAACGTGAAGTTCAGCGGCAGCAGCGCGTAGTCGTCGTCCTTCTGGGGATGGGGCACGTAGGAATGGGCGAGATCGAGGTCGATGCGTGCCATGTCAGGCTCCCGTCTCGTTGAGCGGCGTGCTGGCCGCGTCGGCCAGGGCGCCGGGCCGGCGCGGTGCGTGGATGCGCTGGCCGGCGGCGTCGAACAGGTAGATCTGGCCCGGCTCCACGTGGATGGCCAGCGGCGCGCCGAGCCGCAGGTCGAGCACCCCGGCAAACTGGGCCACGAGGTTGCCGGCGGCCGTGTCGATATGGACGAACGTGTCGGAGCCGGACAGCTCGGCCAGCGCCACCTTGCCCGGCACGGCCACGGCGCCCGGCACCGGCTGCAGCCGCAGCGCCCCGGCGCGGATACCCACCGTGACCGGCCCGCCGGGCGCGGCCACGTCGGGCATCGGGATGCGGATCTGGCCCGGCAGCGTCACGTGGCCGCCATCGAGCACCCCTTCCACCAGGTTCATCGGCGGATCGCTGAACGCGCGCGCCACGCGCAGCGAGGCGGGATAGTGGAAGACTTCGGGTGTCGGGCCGTATTGCAGCAGCTCGCCGGCGTCGAGCACGGCGGTGTGGCCGCCCAGCAGCAGCGCCTCGGCCGGCTCGGTGGTCGCGTAGACCACCGTGGCATCGCCCTGCGCGAACAGGTGGGTCAGTTCCTCGCGCAATTCCTCGCGCAGCTTGTAGTCCAGGTTGACCAGCGGCTCGTCCAGCAGCATCAGCGGCGCGTTCTTGGCCAGCGCCCGGGCCAGCGCCACGCGCTGCTGCTGGCCGCCGGACAGCTCGGCCGGGTAGCGCGCCAGCAGGTGCTCGATATGCAGGCGCCCGGCCAGGCTGCGCACGCGCGCGGCAATGTCGTCGCGGCTGTCGCGCCGCAGCCGCAGCGGCGAGGCGATGTTGTCGAAGACGGTCAGCGACGGGTAGTTGATGAACTGCTGGTACACCATCGACACGTTGCGCTCGCGCACCGGCACGCCGGTCACGTCCACGCCATCCACCCGCACGCGGCCGGCGGTGGGCTTGTCGAGCCCGGCCATCACGCGCATCAGCGACGTCTTGCCGGCCTGGGTGGCCCCCAGCAGGATGGTGACGGCGCCCGGCACCGGGGCCAGCGACATCGGGTAAAGATAGGCTTGCGATCCCACTTGCTGCGCAATGCCTTCCAGGCTGAGCTGCATCCAGTCTCCAATGTTCCTGTGCTTGATCAGCCACTTCGAAAACCGCGGCCGAGGCGCACTTTTCCAGTCGTCGGGTGCGTTTTAGCGCAAAAACGAACATAAAACAATACTGCGGTGCGTCATTTGTTTTCGTTTCTGTTTGATCTAGAATGCCCGGCATGACGCTTAATCCCCGCCAGACCGCCCTGCTAGAGGAAGTGCGCACCCAGGGCTTCGCCTCGATCGACGAACTCGCGCGCAAGTTCGGCGTGACGCTGCAGACCGTGCGGCGCGACGTGAACCTGCTGGCCGAGAACGGCATGCTGGCCCGGTTTCATGGCGGGGTGCGGATGGAGGGATCGACCACCGAGAACATTGCCTACCGGCAGCGGCAGGTGCTCAACGCCGAAGGCAAGCAGCGCATTGCGCGCGCGGTGGCGGCGGCGGTGCCCGAGGGCTGTTCGCTGATCCTGAACATCGGCACCACGGTGGAAGAGGTGGCGCGCGCGCTGGTGCATCACCGGGGGCTGCGGGTCATCACCAACAACCTGCACGTGGCCAATATCCTGGCCGACAACCCGGACTGCGAGGTGATCGTGGCGGGCGGCGTGCTGCGCTCGCGCGACCGGGGCATCATCGGCGAGGCCACGGTGGAGTTCATCCGCCAGTTCAAGGTCGACATCGGGCTGATCGGCATCTCGGGCATCGAGACCGACGGCACGCTGCGCGACTACGACTTCCGGGAGGTCAAGGTGGCCCGCACGATCATGGAACACTCGCGCGAGATCTGGCTGACGGCCGACGCCAGCAAGTTCAACCGCCGCGCCATGGTGGAACTGGCGCCCCTGTCGAGCATCGACAGGCTGTTCACGGACGAGCCGCTGCACGCGCCCTATGACGCGATGCTGGCCGACAGCGGAGTGAAATGTGTGGTGGCGGATGCGGCATGACTGCCGCCCATCGCCGGGGGGACACCCCTCTCCGCTGGCGGGAGAGGGGCTGCGGCCTTTACTTGAAGACCACGGTCTTGTGACCGTTCAGCAGGATGCGGTGCTCGGCGTGCCACTTGACCGCACGGGCCAGCGCCACGCATTCCACGTCGCGGCCCACGGCGGTCAACTGCTCGGGGTCCATGCTGTGGTCCACGCGCTCGATCTCCTGCTCGATGATCGGGCCCTCGTCCAGGTCGGCCGTCACGTAGTGGGCCGTGGCGCCAATCAGCTTCACGCCGCGGTCGTGGGCCTGGTAGTACGGCTTGGCGCCCTTGAAGCTGGGCAGGAACGAGTGGTGGATGTTGATGGCCCGGCCTTCGAGCTTGCGGCACAGGTCGTCGGACAGCACCTGCATGTAGCGGGCCAGCACCACGAGGTCGATGTTCTGGTCGCGCACCACCTCGAACACGCGGGCTTCCTGCGCGGCCTTCTGCTCGGCCGACGCGTTCATCAGCGGCAGGTGGAAGAACGGCACGTCGTACGACGCGGCGAGCTGGTAGAAATCACGATGGTTCGAGACGATCGCGGCAATCTCCACCGGCAGCCCGCCCACCTTGGCGCGGAACAGCAGGTCGTTCAGGCAGTGGCCGATCTTGGACACCATGATCATCACGCGCGGCTTGACCGTCGCGTCGAACACGTTCCACTGCATGCCGAACTGGTCGCCCACGGGCGCGAACGCCTGGCGCAACTCGGCCAGGCCGGGGCCGCCCGGCGCGGCGCTGAAATGCACGCGCATGAAGAAGCGGCCGGTAAAGGCGTCGCCGTACTGGTCAGAATCTACGATGTTGCAGCCATGCTGGAACAGCAGGCCGGACACGGCGTGCACGATGCCCGGCTGGTCCGGGCAGGAAAGCGTCAGGATAAAACCAGTGGTGCTCATTTGGGGCAAATCGGGGTTGGGCAAGGCCGGGCCGCGATGCGGGACATTCAGGGCTGGACGGACGCCCAGCCGCGCCTGCGGAGGGCATCCAGCGTCACCAGCGTGGCATCGACGGTCATGGCGCGGCCCGCCATGATAGCAAGCAATGCCTCCGGGTCGATATGCCGATGCTCGGCCACCTCGCCGTCGCGGTTGTGCGGCACGAAGTCCGGCGGCAGCAGCAGGTCATATATATACACGCGCTCCCACTGCACGCCTTCGGGGATTTCGCGCAGCACGTCCAGCGCGCCGTGGGCCTGGGCCTGCCCGGCCAGCGCCGGCGGGATACCCGATTCCTCGTCGCATTCGCGCACCAGCGTCTCCAGCGGATCGCTGCCGGCCGGCACGCCGCCGGCCACGAGGTTGTCCCACATGCCCGGGTCCACCGCCTTGGACGGGCTGCGCCGCGAGATCCAGAACGCCCGCTGGCCGGCCACGATGCCGTTCATGTGGGACGCAAACGTCAGCAGCCCCAGGAACCGCGCCGCCGCCCGCTCGATGACCGCGAACGGCACCGCGTCCGGCGCCGGCGTCACCGCGAACAGCTCGTTGCGCCAGCCGCGCACATGGCCCGCGTCAGCCAGGTCACGCGCCAGCGCGGCCAGCGCCGCGTCGCGCCCGGCCCGGTCATCGCGGCCGGGCAGCAGCGCCACCGCCCCGCCCTGCTCCGGCCCCAGCGTGCCGGGCCAGCCGCGCAGCACGTCGGCATGGGTGCGCGGCAGCCAGCCCACGTGCCGGCCGTCGGCCAGCAGCCGCAGGTGGGCGGACGGATCAAAGGGGCTGCGCGCGGCCACGCCGGCAGCCACCACGCTGACAATATCGGACATAGAGAAGCCATTTCACCGTTACGGATGGACCGCATGACATCCACGCCTTCCACGCAATCGCCGCAGTACGTGCTGGCCCTGGACCAGGGCACCAGCAGCTCGCGCGCCATCCTGTTCGATCACGCCGGCAATGTGGTACGGATCGCCCAGCGCGAATTCCGGCAATATTATCCGCACCCCGGCCACGTCGAGCACGACCCGTACGAAATCTGGCAGTCGCAGCTTGCCGTGGCCCACGAGGTGCTGGGCGACGCCAACGTCAGCGGCTCGCAGCTTCGCGCCATCGGCATCACCAACCAGCGCGAGACCACGGTGCTGTGGGACCGCAAGACCGGCGAGCCGGTGGGTCGCGCGCTGGTCTGGCAGGACCGCCGCACCGCGCCGATGTGCGAGGACCTGCAGGCCGCCGGCCACGGCGACACGTTCCAGCGCAAGACCGGGCTGATCATCGACGCCTACTTCTCGGGCACCAAGCTGCGCTGGATGCTGGACCACTACGACGGCGCCCGGGCGCGGGCCGAGCGCGGCGAGCTGGCCTTCGGCACCGTCGACAGCTGGCTGATCTGGCAGCTCACCGACGGCGCGCACCACGTGACCGACGTCTCCAACGCCTCGCGCACGCTGCTGTTCAACATCCACGACTTCCGCTGGGACGACGAGCTGCTTGGCATCCTGGACATCCCGCGCAGCCTGCTGCCCGAGGTGGTGCCGTCCAGCGGCCACGTGGCGCGCACGTCGGCGCGGCTGTTCGGCGTGGAGGTGCCCATCGCCGGCATCGCCGGAGACCAGCAGGCCGCCACGTTCGGCCAGGCGTGCCTGAAGCCGGGCATGGCCAAGAACACCTACGGCACCGGCTGCTTCATCCTGATGAACACGGGCAACCAGCCGGTGACGTCGCGCAACCGGCTGATCACGACGATTGGCTGGCAGATCGGCCAGGACACCCAGTACTGCCTGGAAGGCGGCGTGTTCATGGGCGGCGCCACGATCCAGTGGCTGCGCGACGGCCTGAAGCTGATCCACAGCGCGCCCGAGGTAGACCCGCTGGCGCGCCAGTGCGACGACACCGGCGGCGTGGTGCTGGTGCCCGCCTTTGCCGGGCTGGGCGCGCCGCACTGGGACCCGTTCGCGCGCGGCACGCTGGTCGGCATCACGCGCGGCACCGGCGGGCCCCATATCGCCCGGGCCGCGCTGGAATCGATCGCGCTGCAGAGCGTGGACGTGCTGGACGCGATGCAGAAGGACGCCGGCATCTCGCTGGCCGAGCTGCGCGTGGACGGCGGCGCGTCGCGCAGCGACCTGCTGATGCAGATGCAGGCCGACCTGCTGGGCACGCCCGTGGTGCGGCCGCGCGTGACCGAGACCACGGCGCTGGGCGCGGCCTACCTGGCCGGCCTGGCCACCGGCTACTGGACCGACCCCGGCGAGATCGCGCGCCAGTGGCAGGTGGAGCAGCGGTTCGAGCCGAAGCTGTCGGCCGACGCCCGCGCGCACCGCATCGCCCGCTGGCACCGCGCCGTCGACCGCGCCCGCGACTGGGCCCGGGACGGCAACGACAGCGCAACCTGAACATCGAAGGCCCGAACCACCATGTCTACCTCCGTACCTCCGGTCCAGCCTCCCTCGCGGGCCCAGTTGCTCGATACGCTGGCGCGCACGCCGCGCTGGGACGTGATCGTCATCGGCGGCGGCGCCACCGGCCTGGGCACGGCGCTCGACGCCGCCGCGCGCGGCTATCGCACCCTGCTGCTCGAAGCGGCCGACTTTGCCAAGGGCACGTCCAGCAAGGCCACCAAGCTCGTGCACGGCGGCGTGCGCTACCTGGCCCAGGGCAACATCAGCCTCGTGCGCGAGGCGCTGCACGAACGCGGCCTGCTGGCCCGCAACGCGCCGCACGTGGTGTGGCCGCTGGGCTTCGTGGTGCCGGCCTACCAGATGTTCGACCAGCCGTTCTACGGCATCGGGCTCAAGGTCTACGACATGCTGGCCGGCGGGCAGAACCTGTCCGGCAGCCGCTGGCTCAACCACCGCGAGACGCTGGAAGCGGTACCCACGCTGGCCGAGCACGTCGGCGGCCGGCCGCTGCGCGGCGGCAACCTCTATTTCGACGGCCAGTTCGACGACGCGCGGCTGGCCATGGCGCTGATGCGCACGCTGTTCGACGTGGGCGGCACGGCCGTCAACTACCTGCGCGTGACCGGCCTGGCCCAGCGCAACGGCGTGGTCACCGGCGTCACGGCCCAGGACGCGCTGGGCGATGCCACGTTCGAACTGCGCGCCGACTGCGTGATCAACGCCACCGGCGTGTGGGTCGACGCGGTGCGGCAGATGGAGGACGGCCAGGCGCGCACGATGGTGGCGCCCAGCCAGGGCGTGCACCTGACCATCCCGCGCAGCTTCCTGCCCGGCGACCGCGCGATCCTGATCCCGAAGACCGACGACGGCCGCGTGCTGTTCCTGGTGCCCTGGAACGGCCACGTCATCGTCGGCACCACCGATACGCCGCGCAAGGACCTGCCGCTGGAGCCGCGCGCCACGGGCGACGACATCGACTTCATCCTGGAAACGGCCGCGCGGTACCTGGCGCGCGACCCGTCCCGCGCCGACGTGACCAGCGTCTGGGCCGGGCTGCGGCCGCTGGTCAAGGCCACGGGCGAGTCGTCCACCGCGTCGCTGTCGCGCGAGCACACGATCCTCGTGTCGCGCGCGGGGCTGATCACCGTCACCGGCGGCAAGTGGACCACCTATCGCAAGATGGCCGAGGACGTGATCGAGACCGCGATCCAGCGCCAGATGCTGCCCGCCGCGCCGTGCCGCACGGCCAGCCTGCCGCTGCACGGCGCCACCGGCATGCCCGACGACCTGCCGCCGCCCAACTCGGGCTCGCCCGACCGCTACTACGGCGCCGACCTGCCGCTGGTGCGCGCGCTGCCCGGCGCCGACGCGACGGTCGTGGCGGCCTCCGGCCTGACCGAGGCCCACGTCCGCTTTGCGGCCCGCCACGAACTGGCGCGCCGGGTGGAGGACGTGCTCGGCCGGCGCAACCGCGCGCTGTTCCTGGACGCCCGGGCCGCGCTGGCCGGCGCGCCGCGCGTGGCGGAGATCCTGGCCGAGGAACTGGGCCACGACGCCGCCTGGCAGGCGCGCGAACTGGAGGACTTTGGCGCGCTGGCGCGCGGCTACCTGCTGGAATGACGCGGCGCGGCGCGGCGGGTGCTGCCCGTGGCGCGGGACTTCGGCGATAATGCCGGCTGACGCATCAGGGAGAACACCATGGACGAGATTGACGATCTGTCCGATCTGCCGATGCCCCGGTTCATCTGGGGCTTCGCCATCACCGCCGGCAAGGGCGGCGAGGTCACGCACGACGAGTTCGAGTACCTCACCCACACGCGCAGCCCGCGCTTCACCTGCCGCGTGGTGGAACTGGAAGACATGCCCGCCGACAGCGAGGAAGCAGGCATCGACGGCCGCATCGTCCACTACGACGAGCCCGAACGCCTGTTCTACATCACCGACGCCGGCATGGCGCTGGTCAACTTCCAGATGTTCGACAAGCTGCCCGACAAGGGCAAGCTCAAGAAGGTCTGCGACGAAGCCATCGCCAACTGGATGCTCCGGCGCGAATTCCTCGACGACGAGGAAGACGAAGGCTGAGCCCCAACGAAAAACGCACCCTCGGGTGCGTTTTTTGATGCCTGGGACCGGCCACGTCACGGCCGTTACGGCCGTCACGGCCATACGGCCTAGTCGCGCACCTCGATCAGCCCGGCGGCCACGCGCTCGATCTCGCAGTAGACCGCCAGCGCGTCCAGCGGGCCGGTGCAGCCCACGCCCGACGCCTGCTCGGCACTGGCGCCCGGCGGCAGAAACACGAACGCCATGCCGGGCTGGAAGCCGGGATGGCGGCGCAGGCTGTCATTGAGGATGTCGAGATACTGCGAGCGGGAGAACACCTGCTTGGGCATGTCGGGGCTCCGGGTAGTCGGCTGTGCCCGGGCATCCTAGCATGGCCCCGCCGCGCGCCGTCACCGCATGGCGATGGCGGCGGCGCGGGCCCGGCGCCGCGACATGGGCCTCAGCACTCGCCCTTCTTGGCGTGGCCCGGCGGGCAGTGGTAGCCCTTGGGGCCGGGCCCGCCGCGATGGTCGTCATGGCGCGGGCCGTGGTAGCGGTCGTAGTCCGGGCCGCGGTTCCAGCGTTCGGGCTGCATCACCCAGCCGTTGCTGGCCTGCACCCAGCGCGGCGCCTCGTAGACGTAGCCGGGGCGCTCGGCCACCCAGTGGCCCTTCTTCCACGCATGCTTGCGGTAGTGGTCGTCCCAGGACCAGTAGCCGGGCGCCCAGACGTAGCCGGCGCGCGGCGCGGGAACGACTTCGTAGATCGGGGCCGGCGGCGGGGTGCCGATGCCGATGTTGATATTGACCTGCGCCATCGCGGTGGGCGCGAAGACGGCGGCGGACCAGATCAGCGCGGCGCCGGCGGCGGCACGCAGCAAGGTTTGGCGTTGCATGATGGACCCTTTCTTGTGTTGTTCGGCGGGCGCCGTGCCCCGGCACCCTCGGACCGACAGGCAGCAGTGTACCCACGGGCCGGACCCTGTGATGTAAGAAACGGTTTCGGGGCGTTACCGCCGATTCCGGGCGCCGCGGCGGCCCGTCCCTACAGTTTTGCCGGTTCGCGCCGACACTCTGGAGAGCGTCCACGATCCATCCGACCCCATCTCCACGCCCGCCGCCTTGCCGATCGCCGCCCACCTGCCCCGCCCTGCCTCCCGCCCTGGCCCCCAGCGCCGCCCGCTCCGGCTGGCGCTGGCCGCGTGGCTGCTGCTGGCCGGGCTGGCCGGGGCCACCGCACCGCCCGCCACGCCGCTGCCGGCTTCCGGCGCGTCGGCCCCGCCATCGCGCCCCGAAGCCGTGGCCCGCGTGGTGCTGAGCCTGCTCAGCTACGCCCGGTGGCCCACCGAGCGCGAGACGCTGCGGCTGTGCGTCGATGGCGGCGCCCGCTACGCCGGCAAGCTGATGGAAGGCGGCACGCTGTCCACGGGCCGGCTGGTCGACGCGCGCCGGGTGGACACCGCGTCCGACGCGCTCGTGCCGCAGTGCGACGCGCTGTACCTGGGCGCCGTCACCGAGGCGCGCCGCCGCCCGCTGGCCGCCGCGTTCGTCGGCAAGCCGGTGCTGGTGGTGGCCGAGGAAGATTTCGAGTGCGAAGGCAGCAGCATGTTCTGCCTGAACATCCGCGACCAGCAGGTGTCGTTCCGCATCCATCTGGAAGCCATCGCACGGAGCGGCATCCACGTGCATCCGGGCGTGCTGCAACTAGGACGCCGCAAGGCGCCCGCGCCATGACCGCGCCCGCCCGGCCCCGCCCGCGCCCCCCCCGCTGCGGCCCACGCTCTACAGCGCGCTGCGCCGCATCCACCTGGGCGTGGCGCTGATCGCCGTGCTCACGGCCGGCATCTCGCTGACGTTCCTGGGCCTGACCGCGCTGCGCGCCTATGCCGACCACAACCTGAAGCTCGTGGCGCGGTCCATCGCCTACACGGTGGAGGCGCCGGTCGTGTTCCGCGACGATGCCGCCACCGCCGACACGCTGGCCGCCATCGCCGGCGCCGAGGACGTGGCCGCCGTCACCGTGTTCGACCGCGACCACCAGCCGCTGGCGGCGTGGCGGCGGCCGGAGCAGGACCACCTGCCGGCGCTGCGCGCGCTGGCTGGCGAGTTGCTGACGTCCGGGCCGGTCGAGCTGCCGGTCATCCACGAATCCCAGCAGGTGGGCAGCGTGCGCGTGGCCGGCGACCCCATCGCGCTGCTCCATTTCCTGCTTCAGGGCGCGCTGGGGCTGGTGGCGTGCCTGCTGCTGACGGCCATCGGCGCGCACTACATGTCGCGCCGCATGCTGGCGCATATCGTCGATCCGCTGCGCAGCCTGATGCGGGTGGCCCACGCGGTGCGGTCTGAACGCGCGTTCGGCCAGCGCATGCCGCCGGCCAGGATCGCGGAACTGAACGCGCTGTCCGAGGACTTCAACGTGCTGCTGGACGAGCTGGAAGCGTGGCAGAAGCAGTTGCAGCACGAAAACCGCTCGCTGGCCCACCGCGCCACGCACGACAGCCTGACCGGCCTGCTGAACCGCGCCGCCTTCACCGAGGCGCTGGACGTGGCCGTGCGCGCGGCGGCGGCCACCCACTGCCACGCGGCCGTGCTCTACCTGGACAGCGACGACTTCAAGGGCATCAACGACCGCCACGGCCACGCCGCCGGCGACGCGGTGCTGGTCGGCATCGGCCAGCGCATCCGTGCGCGGCTGCGCGAGTCCGACAGCGTGGCGCGGCTGGGCGGCGACGAGTTCGCGGTGCTGGTCGGCGCGCTGCGCCATCCCGAGGACGCCGTGCACATCGCCGAGGACATCCTCGACGCCATGGCCGCCCCGCTGCTGCTGCCCGACGGCACCGCCATCACGGCGCCGCTCAGCATCGGGCTGGCCATCTACCCGATCCACGCGCGCAACGCCACCGCGCTGCTGCGCGCGGCCGACGCCGCGATGTACGGCGCCAAGCGCCAGTCCGGCGCCACGTGGCGCAGCGCCGAGGCGGCTGCGCCGCCATCGCACGCCTAGGGCGCCCGGCCGCCCGAATCCGAAGAAACCCTCTAACCGCCCGCTGACATCCTCTTGACGTCCGTCATGCCCGTGTCACGTCCCGCGCGGCACAAGCGCCGGCGGGCCGCCGGTCCCCCAACGAGGGGTTGACGGCGCGGCAGCGCATGTTGCGAAACCGGGCAAACCCTGTCCGTCGGCGGTAAGGAACCGGCTTACACTCGCGGGGGCGTGCGGCTGGACGGCCATCGAGGGAGATGGCCGGGCGCACGCACCGAATTCCAAAATAACGAGAAAGTCACAAAGCATGCGTACCCAGGCGCTGGAGCAGGCGATCGATGCCGTGGTCGCGGTCAAGGCGCACCCCCAGGTTCCCCGGTTCGACGGCGCCGCCGAGGCGTTGTGGGACGTCCAGCGGTCTGCCGTGGAAGCGCTCGCGCGCGACCTGCCGACCGCCGGGATCATGGCCGACCTGTGCCGCCGCGTGGAGCGGCTGGCGCCGGGCGCGATGGCGGCCGTCATGCGCGTGGCCGACGGCCGGCTGCGGCTGGTGGCGATGCCGTCGGCCGACCCGGCCGCCGTGGCCGGCTTCGACAACCTGCCGATCGGCCTGCAATCGGGCTCGTGCGGCGCCGCCGCGTTCCTGGGCCAGCCCGTGGCCGTGGGCGACATTTCGCAAGACCCCCGCTGGGAAACGCTGCGCGACGCCGCGCAGGCTGCCGGCCTGGCCGCGAGCTGGTCGACGCCCGTGCGCGCCGCCGATGGCCGCGTGCTTGGCACCTTCGGCCTGTGCTTCACCACGCCGCGCCTGCCCGAACCGTTCCACGAGCACCTGGTGGCCGTGGCCGCCGACCTCTGCGCGCTGGCGCTGACGCGCGACCAGACCCAGGAGCATATCCACCGGCTGTCCAGCTACGACGCGCTGACCGGCCTGCCCAACCGCCAGTTGCTGCTGGCGCGCGCCGATGCCGCCGTGGCCCGCGCCCGCGCCGACGGCACGCCGCTGGCGGCGCTGTTCCTGGACCTCAACGACTTCAAGCGCGTGAACGACGTGCAGGGCCACGTGGCCGGCGACCGCTTCCTGACCGAGGTGGCGGCGCGGCTCCAGCACGTCGCGCACGCGCGCCACGCCGAGGCCGTGGTCGGCCGCCTGTCGGGCGACGAATTCGCGGTGCTGCTGCCCGGGCACGACCGCGACGCCGCGCTGGCCGCCGCGCAGACGCTGCTGCAGGCGCTGGCCGCGCCGATCGACATCGGGCACGGGCGGCGGCTGTCCACGTCGGCCAGCATCGGCATCAGCCTGTCGACCGAACCGGCGCCCGACCGCGCCACGTTGCTGCACCACGCCGACCTGGCGGTCTACCAGGCCAAGCTGGCCAAGCGCCAGCACGGCGGCGAGCCCGGCAACCAGGTCTGCGTGTACGACGCCGCGCTGGCCCGCCGGCTGGGCGACCGCCGTGCGCTGGAAGCCGACCTGCGCGAAGCCATCGCCAGCGTCGGCCTGCGCATGCACTACCAGCCGCAGGTGCATCTGGCCACGGGCGAACTCTGGGCCGTGGAGGCGCTGGCGCGCTGGCCGCATCCACGCCGTGGCGACGTGTCGCCGTCGGTCTTCGTGCCGCTGGCCGAGGAATCGGGCCTGATCGTGGCGCTCGGCTACTGGGCCGTGCGCGAAGCCTGCGCGCAGCAGGGCCTGTGGCGCCAGGCCGGCGCGGCGGTGCCGGGGGTATCGGTCAACCTGTCGCCGCTGTGCATCCGCGATCCGGGGCTGCCCGGCGTGGTGGCGCAGGCGCTGGAGGCCAACCAGCTGCCGGCGGGCTCGCTGACCATCGAGATTACCGAGGGAGTCTTCCTGGAGCAGACGGCCGAGGCCGAGGCCACCATCGGCGCGTTGCGCGCGCTCGGGGTGCGGCTGTCGATCGACGATTTCGGCACGGGGTTTTCGAGCCTGAGCCAGCTCACGCGGCTGCCGGTGGAGGAAATCAAGCTGGACCGCAGCTTCCTGCTGGACCTGGAGACCAGCGAGGCCACGCGCACGCTGGTGGAGGCCGTGATCCGCATCGGCCGGGCACGCCAGCTGAATGTGGTGGCCGAGGGCGTGACCAGCGCCTACCAGCGCCAGTTCCTGCTGGAACAGGGCTGCCACGTGGGCCAGGGATTCCTGTTCGCCCAGCCGCTGCCGGCGCGCGCCATCGCGGGATGGCGGCCGCAGCCGGCGTGGCCGGGGCTGGCTTGCTGAACGCCTGCCGCGGGCGGGCGGCCGGTCAGTCGCCGAACGGGTTCGGCACGTGGCTGGCCGGGTCGTCGACGAGGTCGAACTCGTCGCGCACCTCGTCCACCACGGCCCGGATCGCGGCCTCGTAGCCGCGGGCGTTGCCAAAGCGGGCCATGTCCCAGTTGCGGCCGCGCGCGTCGCGCGCATGGGGCGTGGGGTCCGGCACGCGAACCCGCATCCCCTCGTCCGCAATCTCGTCGATGCCTTGAATGCGCCGGCTCACCTCTTCCTTGATGACGCGCCCGCTGCGCTCGCGCTTGGCCATGAGACAGCCTCCTATCGATGGATTACCGCAGCGGCCATCCTAGCACCGGCGCGCCGGCGCCAGTGTGACTACAGCGCCGCCTTGGCCGCCTGGTAGGCCGCGTAGAGCCGCTGGAACACGGGCCCCGGCTCGCCGCCGCCCACGGCCTGGCCATCGATCTTCACCACGGGCAGCAGCTCCTTGCTGGCCGACGAGATCATGACCTCGTCGGCGCCGAACACCTCGTCGCGCGTCAGGCGGCGCGCCTCGAACGGAATCTCCATGGCCGCGCACAGCTCTTCCATCAGGCCGTAGCGGATGCCTTCCAGAATCAGGTTGTCCTTGGGCGGGGCCGACACGCGGCCCTGGCTGACCACCCACACGTTCGACGCCGACGCCTCGGTCAGGTAGCCGTCGCGGAACTGGATGGCCTCGGTCACGCCGGCCTCGGCCGCGGCCTGCGCCGCCAACACGTTGCCCAGCAGCGACGTCGACTTGATCTGGCAGTTCAGCCAGCGGCGGTCTTCCATCGTCACGCAGGCCACGCCCTGCTCCACGGCGGCGGCTGGCGGCAGCGCCATCGGGTTGGTCATGATCAGTACTGTGGGCGTGACTTCCTTCGGAAAGGCATGGGCGCGCCTGGCCACGCCGCGCGTGACCTGCATGTAGACCATCTGGTCGGCCATGCCGTTGGCCTGCACCACGCGGTCGATCTGGGCCAGCCATTCCGATTCGGTATGGGGATTCGGGATGCCGATGGCCGCCAGGCTGCGCGCCAGCCGCGCCAGGTGCTGGGCGCCGCGGAACGGCTTGCCGTTGTAGAGCGGGATCACCTCGTAGATGCCGTCGCCGAAGATGAACCCCCGGTCCAGGACAGGGATGCGGGCTTCGGACAACGGGAGCAGTTCCCCGTTCAGCAGGACGACGGCTTCGGACATGGCGGGTGGTTTCCTCTTGGAAGGTGGAAGACGATGGCTGGCATTCTTTCACACGGCCGCCCGCCAGCTCATGCAAATTCGGCATGTCCTACACGCGGGGAACAGCCTCTCCGGCGGATGCAACTGAAAATTTTTGGGACCTTCACGCGTATGAATTGAATCTTTCTTAATTCACCGTTGCCTGCCCGCAAACCGTTGCTGCTGGCCGAAAGTGGCGTGCTATATTCGCCACGCAGTAACCTTCCGAAGCGCGGTTCGCGCCGCGCGACACTCACAGGGCGCCCCGATATGACGGAACTCGTGTCAGGCCTGCTACGTGGCTGCATGCCGATGGCTGTCGCGATGACGATGGCATGGTGCGCGGGGCTGGCCCCCGGGCCGGCCGCAGCCCAGTCCCCGGCCAGCGCGCCGGCCGCCACGGCCCCGGCTTCCGACGCCGCGGCGCTGCCGCCGGGGCGCACCCAGTCCCTGACCTTCGCCCAGATGGGCGCCAACTACACGATCCCGCTGCGCGGCGTGGACCCTGACCGCACGGTCAACGTGGGCGTGCGGCTGGACGAGGTGGTCACGGCGGCCCGGCTCAAGCTCGTCTTCACGTATTCGCCGTCGCTGGTCTACCCGTTGTCGCACCTGAAGATCCGCCTCAACGACGAGGTGGTGGCCACGCTGCCGCTGGACAAGGAGCACGCCGGCCAGCAGGTGTCGCGCGAGGTCGACCTGGACCCGCGCTTTTTCACCGACTTCAACCGCATCAACGTGCAGATGATCGCGCACTACACGCTCGATCACTGCGAGGACCCGTACCACTCCAGCCTCTGGACCGACATCAGCCCCACCAGCACGCTCACGCTGACCAAGTCCACCGTCACGCTGCCCGACAACCTGGCCCTGCTGCCGGCCCCGTTCTTCGACCGCCGCGACAACCGCCGCGTGACCGTGCCGTTCGTGCTGCCCGCCAATGCCGATCCGGTCACGCTGCGCGCCGCCGGCGTGGTGGCGTCGTGGCTGGGCGCGCTGGCCAGCTACCGCGAGCTGCGCTTTCCGGTCACGCGCACGGCACCGGGCGACGCCCACGCCATTGCGCTGGTGCTGCCGAACGCGCAGCCCGACGGCATCCGGCTGGACAAGATCGACGGGCCGACCGTCAGCGTGATGCCAAACCCGGCCAACCCCGCGCGCAAGCTGCTAGTGCTGGCCGGGCGCACGCCGCAGGAGCTGGAAGTGGCCGCCAACGCGGTGGTGCTGGGCAAGGCCGGCATGGCCGGCGCCAGCACGCTGGTCAAGTCGGTGGACCTGGGCCAGCCGCGCCGCCCCTACGACGCGCCCGCCTGGGCGCCGGTGGACCGCCCGGTGATGTTCAAGGAACTGGTCACCGATCCGCAGCAGTTGCAGGTCTCGGGCGCCAGCCCCGACGCCATCCGCGTGAACCTGAAGGTGCCGGCCGACCTGTTCGGCTGGAACGACCGCGCGGTGCCGATGAACATGAAGTACCGCTACACGGCGCCGTCCACGTACAACGACTCGGTGCTCAGCATCGACGTGAACGACCAGCTCGTGCGCTCGTACCGGCTCAAGCCGCTGACGGTGCAGAACGACGAGAACCTGGTCAGCGTGCCGCTGCTGTCGGGCGGCAGCGCCAGCGTCAGCAACGAGATCCTGATCCCGGCGTTCCGCGTGGGCAGCAACAACCAGATGCAGTTCCGCTTCCACATCGATTCGCAGAAGACCGGGCTCTGCGCGTCGACGGCGGCCAACGTGGCGCGCGCCGCCGTGGACCCCGACTCGTCGATCGACTTCAGCGGCTTCCTGCACTACGCGGCGCTGCCCAACCTGGCGTTCTTTGCCAACAGCGGCTACCCGTTCACGCGCATGGCCGACCTGGCCGACACGGCGATCGTGATCCCCGACGCGCCGACCACGATCGACCAGGAGGCGCTGCTGACCGTGCTGGGCCACATGGGCAAGTGGACAGGGCTGCCGTCGCTGCGCGTGACCGTGGCGCCGTCCCGCGCCATCGAATCGGTCAAGCACCGCGACCTCGTCATCATCGGCACCGGCAGCGCCGCGCAGGTGCTGCAGCGGTGGGGCAAGTCGCTGCCGCTGCTGGTGGAGCGTGGCAAGACCGAGATCGCGCTGCGCGACCAGCGCGCGCATGCGTGGTCGAACTGGATTGGCGGCACCGACAGCGAGAACATCTCGCCGGCCGGCCGCGCGATCCTGTCCGCCGATGGCCCGCTGGCCGCGCTGATCGGCTTCGAATCCCCGTTTGCCGAGCGGCGCAGCGTGGTGGCGCTGACCGCGTCCAGCGACGACCGCGTGCGCGACGTGCTGGACGTTCTGGAAGACCCCGGCAAGGTGGCGCAGATCCGCGGCGACCTGACCGTCATCCGCCAGCGCGACCTGGAGGGCCTGCGGCTGGGCGAGACCTACTACGTCGGCAACCTGCCCTGGTATGCGCGGCTGTGGATGACGATGTCGGCGCACCCGGCGCTGCTGGCGCTGGGCGGCATCCTGGCCGGGCTGCTGGTGGCGCTGACGCTGTTCTGGGCGCTGGGCCGGCTGGCCGCGCGGCGCAACGGAGGGTGACATGCGGCGGGCACGGGCCTGGCTGAAGCGCGTGTCGATCCGCTGCGCCGTGGCGTGCACGCTGGCCGGCGCCACCCTGCCCGCGCTGGCCGCCCCCGCCGCGTCTTGCCCCTGGCCCGACTGGGACGCCTTCCGCCGCGCCACGATCAGCCAGGACGGCCGCGTCATCGACGACAGCAGCGACCAGCAGGTGACGGTATCCGAAGGCCAGTCGTACGGGCTGTTCTTCGCGCTGGCCGCCAACGACCGCGCCACGTTCGAGCGGCTGCTGGCGTGGACGGAGAACAACCTGGCCCAGGGCGACCTGACCGCCCACCTGCCCGCGTGGATCTGGGGCAAGCGCACCGAGGGCGAGCAGGCCGGCACCTGGGGCGTGATCGACAGCAACCCGGCGTCCGACGCCGACCTGTGGATCGCCTACGCGCTGCTGGAAGCGGGCCGGCTCTGGCAGGTGCGGCGCTACACGGCGCTGGGCACCGTGCTGGCGCGCCGCGCGCTGCGCGAGGAATCGGCCGTGCTGCCCGGGCTGGGCCGCACGCTGCTGCCGGGGCCGGCCGGCTTCCATCCCACGCCGGACACGTGGCGCCTGAACCCGAGCTACGTCCCGCTGCCCGTGATGCGGCGGCTGGCCGCCGTGCTGGGCGCCGAGGATGCCGGCTGGAAGACGCTCGTCGACACATCGGCGCGGCTGATCGTCGATACGGCGCCCAAGGGCTTTTCGCCCGACTGGGCGGTGTACCAGAAGGGCCGCGGGTTCCAGCCCGACGCGCAGACGCAGGCCGGCGGGTCGTACAACGCCATCCGCGTCTACCTGTGGGCCGGCATGACCGCCCCGCGCGACCCGCTGCGCACCACGGTGCTGCAGCGGTTCCGCCCGATGGCCGACTACGTGGTGGCGCACGGCCATCCGCCCGAGCGCGTGGACACGCAGGCCGGCACGTTCGGTGCGAACGCCGGCAACGCGGGGTTCTCGGCCGCCGTGGCCCCGTATCTGGCGGCGCTGGGGCTGGCCGATGCGGCGCGCGGGCAGGCCCAGCGCACCCGCACGATGGCCGCGCAGGCGCCGCTGGGCACTACAGCCAGGTGCTGGCGCTGTTCGGGCTGGGCCATCTGGACGGACACTTCCGCTTCGAGGCGGACGGCACGCTGGTGCCGGCCTGGACATCCACATGCCCCGCAGCGCGCTAGCCCCCACGCTGGCCGTGTTGCTGGCCACTTCCGCCATGCCTGCCCTTGCCGCAGATCCCGCCCCCGCCTCGCGCGCCGCGCCGTCGCCCCAGATGGCGCAGTTGCTGGCCGCCGCGCGGATGTGGGAGGCGCGCAACCGCGCCGACATGGCACGCGGCATTCTGGACAAGGCGCTGCTGATCAACCCGAACGAGCCCGAGGCGCTGAAGCTGCTCGGGCTGATCGAGATCCGCTCGAACCGCCCGGCCGAGGCCGACAAGCTGCTCAGGAGGCTGCAGGCCGTGGCGCCCGGCAGCGCCGCCACGCAGGAGCTGGACGACGCCTACCGCATCGCCACGCGCGACAAGCGCGAGATGGCCAACATCCGCCTGCTGTCGCGCAGCGGCCAGGACGAAGAAGCGGTGCAGCGGCTGCAGAAGCTGTTTCCGCGCGGCGCGCCGGCCGGCAGCCTGACGCGCGACTACTACCGCATTCTCTCGGGCACGCCGGACGGCCGCACGCGGGCCATCGCCGAACTGCGCCAGCGGATTCGCGCGAACCCGTCGGACATGCAGCTCAAGCTGACGCTGGGCGACCTGCTGACCGACCGCGCCGGCACCCGGCAGGAAGGCTTTGCGCTGCTCTACGAAGTCACGCAGCAGCCCGAGGGCGACCGGGCCACCGCGCTCGACATCTGGCGGCGCACGCTGTACCGCGTCAACGACGACCCGGCCTACTACGTCTGGTTCGAGCGCTACGTGAAGGCCGTGCCCGACGACAAGGGCGCGCAGGACACGCTGGCCGAACTGGGCAAGCGCGTGGCCGCGCAGAAGCAGCGCGAGGCCGATCCGGCCTGGCAGGCGCGGCAGCGCGGGCTGGCGCAACTGGAGCGCGGGCAGCTCAAGGACGCCGACATCGCGCTGCAGCAGGCGTACCGCAAGCGGCGCGACGATGCCGAGGTGGTGGGCGGGCTGGGGCTCGTGCGGCTGCGCGAGGGCCGCCACGACGAGGCGCGCGAGCTGTTCACGCGCGCCAACCAGCTCGACCCGAGCGACAAGTGGCGCAGCCTGATCGGCACGGCCACGTTCTGGGGCACCGTGGCAAAGGCGCGCGAGGCCAATCGCCAGGGCAAGCCGGCCGAGGCCGAGCGGCTGGCCCGGCAGGCGCTGGCGCAGCAGCCGGCCAACGCCGACGCGCAAGGCATCCTGGCCGACGCACTGGTGGCGCAGGACAAGAACCGCGAGGCCGAAACGCTGCTGCGCCAGATGCTGGCCCGCCCCAGGCCCGACGTCGGCACGCTGCGCACGCTGATCGGCATCCTGCAGAAGGAAGGCCGCGATGCCGAGGTGGAGCCGCTGATCGCCAGCCAGGCCGCGCGCATGCAGGGGTCCGCCGCCGAGCTGCGCGCGATGCGGGCCGACCTGCTGTCGGTACGCGCCGACCAGTCGCTGGCCCGGCAACAGCGCAGCCCGGCCATCCGCGATCTGGAAGACGCCATCCGCCTGCGGCCCGACGACCCGTGGACGCGCTTCACGCTGGCCCGCATCTATCGTGACCTGAGCCTGCCCGCGCTGGGCCGCAGCGTGATGGACGACGGCATGCGCGCGGCGCCGGGCAACGACATGCGCTACGCCAGCGCGCTGTACCTGAACAGCGTGGACGACATCGACGGCGCCGCCGCGATGCTGGCCGGCGTGCCGCAGGCCGAGCGCTCGGACAGCATGCGCGGGCTGGCCCGCAACCTGGCCGCGCAGCAGCAACTGCGCGAGGCACGCCAGCGCGTGGCCGAGGGCCGCGACGCGGACGCCCGCCGCCTTCTCGACCAGGCCGCCGCGGAGGCCGCCGACGATCCGCACATGCTGGCGTCGATCGGCCGCGAATGGATTGCGCTGGGCGAGACCGACAAGGGCCTGCGGCTGGTCAGCGACTGGCTGGCCGCGCACCCCGACGCGCCGCACGTCGACATCCGGCTGCGCTACGGCGAACTGCTGGCCGCCGCCGACCGCGACGATGCGCTGCGCCAGTGGATCGCCGATACCGGCGCGCTGCCCGGCGCCACCGCCGAGGAACAGGCCGACCTGGCCGACCAGTCGCTACGGCTGGCGCTGCGCGAAACCGACCGCCAGATCGCCGCCGGCGACCTGCGGCGCGCGCAGCAGGTGCTGGACGCGGTGCCGGCCGCGCAGCAGGCCGACCGACGCTGGCTGCTGGAACTGGCCGACCTGCGCGAGGCAGGCGGTGACTACCGCGGCGCGGCCGACGCGGCCCGCCGGGTGCTGGCCACGCAGCCGCACGACGCCGGCGCGCGACTGACGCTGGCACGCCAGTACGAGCGGATGGGCCAGACCGCGCAGGCGCTGGACATCGTCCGCACGGTGCTGGCCGAGGCGCCCGAGGACGATATCGACACGCGGCTGTCGGTGGCGCGCCGCTTCACCGCGCTGCGGCGCGAGGACGAGGCCGCCGAGGTGGTGGACGCGCTGGACGCACGCTTTCCGGGCCGCGCCGACATCACGGTGCAGCGCGGCCGCATCGCGCAGTCGCGCGGCGATTTCGACGAGGCTGCCGGCCTGTACCGCGCGGCGCTGCCGCTGGAGCAACGCGAGAGCGTGCTGCCGGGCGCCGACGGCACGCCGGCCCAGCGCGCGCTGGCCGGGCTGGACGCGCGGCGGCAGGGCGAGGTGGCGACGGCGGTCATGCAGTCGAACAAGTCCGGCGACGACGGCATCTCGCGGCTGCACGCCACCGAGATCCCGCTGTACGTGCGCGTGCCGCACGGCTACACGGGGCACATGTTCTTCCATGCCGACACGGTACTGCTCGATGCCGGCACGCTGCGCGGCACCGCGCCGCTGCGCAACCTGGAATTCGGCAAGATCCCGGCGCTGGGCAATGCCGGGCTGGGCAACATCGGCCAGACCGACAAGGGCGTGGCGCTGGCGGCCGGCTACGAGTACGACGGGGCCTACAACAGCTGGCGCGCCGATATCGGCACCACGCCGCTCGGCTTTCTGGAAACCACGGTGGTGGGCGGGCTGCGCTACCGGGCGGACCTGGGCGTGCAGTCGGTGACCGTGGACGTGTCGCGCCGGGCGCAAACCAGTTCGCTGATCTCGTACGCCGGCGCGCGCGACCCGGTGACCGGCGAGCACTGGGGCGGCATCGTCCGCAACGGCGTGCACCTGCGCTACGCGCGGGACGTGGGCCGGCTGGGCCTGTTTGCCGACGTGGGCGCCGGCGTCTACACGGGCGACAACGTCAAGACCAACCGCGAGGTCACGCTGCGCACCGGCTTCGACGTGCCCGTCTACGCCCAGCGCGATCACCGCGTGACCAGCGGGCTGGTGTTCAACTGGTGGCATTACTCGGAAAACCAGCGCTTCTACACCTTCGGGCACGGCGGCTACTACAGCCCGCAGCGCTACCTTTCGGTCGGCATTCCGCTGGACTGGACCGGCCGCCATGCCAGGTGGTCGTGGCGGCTGCTGGGATCGGCCGGCTGGTCGTGGACCTACGAGGACGCCGCGCCGTTCTTTCCCACGCGGCCGGACCTGCAGGCGGCCAGCGGCAACGCCACCTATGGCGGCGGGTCGGGCGGCGGCTTCAGCTATACGCTGGGCGCGACCGTCGAATACACGCTGGCGCCGCACTGGGTGGTGGGCGCCGGGTTCTCGATCGACCGCTCGCGCGACTACGCGCCGAATCGCGCCATGGCCTGGCTGCGCTACCTGTTCGACAAGCGCGAGCTGCCGGTGCCGTTCCCGCCGACGCCCGTGCGGCCATACTCGGCCTATTGAGCGGCCCCACAGGACCTTCGATGAACGACGCCGCCCACGCCTCCGCCCCCCGCCCCGCCCCGCTGCTGGCCCGGCTGCAGGCCCGCGCCACGCTGGCGATCGAGGGCCTGGCCCCGGCGCTGGCCACGCTGGCGCCGGGCCGCGCGCACGTGGTCTACGCGCCGCCGTCGCCGGCCCGGGACGCGCTGTTCTGGCAGACCGCCGCCAGCGCGCTGCGCGGCCCGGCCTGCGTGCTGTCGACGCGCGAGGCCGACGGCATTGCCGCCGCGCTGCGCGAGCACGGGCTCGACATCGAGGTCAACCGCGCACTCCACGCGCGCGCCAACCTGTGCGCGCTGCGGCCGCAGCCGGGGCGCGCCGGCATCGACACATTGATGGAAGCGCTCGACGCGCTGGTCGACCAGTGCGGCGCGCGCGGCACCACGTTCCTGCTGGAAGGCGCGGAAGCATTCTTCAGCTGGCACGACGCCGCGGCGCTGGCGGCCGAGGGCGTGCGGCTCTGCGATTGGTGCGCCGACGAGCGCTGCGCGCTGCTGCTGGCGATGGCGCCGCCCGAGTCGGCCGACGGCCAGCCGGGGCCAGACCTGCACGGCTTTCACGGGCGCTTTGCGGGCGCCGTGCAGCTATCGCAGCAACAGGGCCAGTACACGTGGGAGGTGGCGTTCTGGCGCGACAACCAGGCCGTGGTGGCCGGCGAGATCGTGCGGCTGCGCTTTGCGCCGGGCGAGCACCGGCTGATGGTGGCGGCCGACACGTACAGCGACACGATCGAGCAGGCCGGCATGCTGGCGCCCGACGAGCAGCGCGTGATTGCCAGCCGCGACGCGGTGCTGCGCGAGCGCTTCATCCCCGAAGCGTGGCGCGTGGTGGACAGCAACGAGGCCGCCGTGGCCACGGCCAGCAAGGCGGTGGCGGCCACCGTGATCCTGCACTACGCCGGCACGCGCGACCTGGAAATGCTGGCCGGGCAGGTGCACCGGCTGCGCCGCAGCGCGGGCCGCGCGCTGAAGATCGTGATCCGCGAGGACCGCGAGGCCATGCGCCAGCACTATGAGCTGCTGATGCTGAACCTGGGCGCCAACGCCGTGATCGCGCAGCGCACGCCATTCGCGCGGATGCAGGCGATGATCGACGGGCTGCAGGGCCAGGTGTTCTCGCGGCCGATCCTGGCCGACTACCACAACGCGCTGTCGGCGGTGCTGACCACCACGGCCAGCGGCTACGTGGCGGCGCCCACGTTCGTGGCGCTGGTGCGCGACGCGGTGGAGCGCAGCCGCATGATCCGCCTGCCGCACGTGCTGCTGCAACTGCCGCTGCTGCCCGAGGTGGCCCACGTCGACGCGCTGCGCGCCTGCCGCATGAGCCGCGCGGGCGACCTGTGCACCGCCGGCAGCGACAGCCTGTATGCGTTCTTCTTCGCCTGCCGGCTGGACGACGTGGATGCGGTCTGCCAGCGCGTGTTCCAGCGGCCCATGGCCGACCTGTTCCAGGGCGACCTGCGCAGCGGCGACAACGAATCGATCACGGCCGAACTGGCGCGGCTGGAAGCGGAGATCGCCGCGTATCCGCCGCCCGACTACGGCAACTGGCTGCCGGCGCAGCCGGCGGGTCCAACCTCTCCGGCCACCGCCGACGCCGCTGCCGCCGACCTGCCGCCCATGCCGCCCATGCCTGAAGGGGCGCCCGAACCCGAACCCCAACCCGAACCCGAGCCGGCCGCCGTGTCGCTGCCGCTGGTGCCGCCCCGCCGCCCCGGCCCCGGCGCCGCGCCGCGCACCCTGCCGGCGCCGCATCCGGTGCCCCTCAAACGTCAGGACTGACCATGGCGATCTTTCTCGGCTATTTCATCTGGGGGCTGATCCTGGCCGCGCCGCTGGCCTGGCTGGCGTGGCGCTTGGACCTGCTGCGCTGGCTGCCGCGCTGGAGCGCGCCGCGCCCGCGCCGGGCCGTGCGGCTGCCGCCGCAGCTTGACGCGCTGGTGATACGCGGCAAGCGCCAGGGCGGCACGGGGGGCCGGCGATGAGCACGGGCACGCCAGCCGCCACCATCGCCCTGGTATCGACCACGGGCGGCGCGGGCCGCAGCACGCTGACCGCCGAACTGGCGTCGCTGCTGGCCTGGCGCAAGCACGACGTGCTGGCCGTGGAATGCGATCCGCGCAACGTGCTCGGCTTTCACTTCGGCCTGCGCGACATTCCGGCCGACGGGCTGGGCGGGTCGCTGCACGACGGCTCGGCCACGGCCTGGGCCGGCGCGGGCCTGCGCAGCGATGACGGCGTGCTGTTCGTGCCATGGGGCGACAGCGCGGAATCGGGCGCGATCGAGCGGCTGCCGGCGAACTGGCTGGCGCGGCGGATCGGCCAGGTGGACCTGCCGGCCACCGGCGCGGTGCTGATCGACACGGCGCCGTGGCCGTCCGGTTACGCCAGCCAGGCCATCGACGCGGCCGACCTGGTACTGGTGCTGGTGCCGGCGCAGCCCGAGACGTGCCTGACGCTGAAGCGGCTGGCCGACGATCTGGCCACGCGCGGCAAGACCGTGCGCTACGTGGCCACGCGGCTGCATCCGGCGCGGCCGCTGCACGTCGACATCGTGGCGATGCTCCAGGCGATGCTGGGGACGGCCATGCTGCCGTATCACGTGCACGAGGACAGCAGCGTGCCCGAGGCGCTGGCGCGCAGCGAGTGCTTCAGCCGCAGCACGCCGCACTCGCAGGCCGCGCACGACCTGAACGGGCTGGCGTCGTGGCTGTCGGCATGGATCGAGACGCGCGCCCAGGGCGGAGGCACGCCATGACCCACGGCACCGGACGGCTGCGGCTGTGGATGGCATGGGCCAGCGACCGCGTGGCGCGCGAGCTGGGCGTGGGGGCCAGCGGCGGCGCCGTGCCGCGTGCGTGGGACTGGCTGCTGCGGCTGTTCTTCCGCCCGCCCCGGCCCGGCAAGCCCGACATCCCGGCCGAATGGGCCGCGCTGATCTACCGCCGCGCAGTGGCACGGCTGGGTCTGGGCAAGCGGCGGACGCCGGCCGCGTGGCTATGGCGGCTGATCATCCGCCCGCCCCGGCCGCGCGTGCGGCTGGCCGCCGACCCGCGCAAGCAGCGCGGCGGCGCGGAACCCGCGCGCAAGCGCTGGCTGCGCCGCTGGCTCGACCGCGTGCTGGAGCCGGTCTGGCACGCGTCGTCCCGGCTGCGCCACAAGATCCTGCAACGGCTGCCCCGGCCGGACTGGAACCGCGTGGCCTACGTCACCGAGGCCGTGTCCGCGCGCGTGGGCCGCATTCCTTTCGTGCTGCCGGTGTCGCTGGTGCTGGCCGCCATCGCCGCGCTGGCCGTCAGCACCACGCCGCTGCCGCTGGCGGGCCAGTTGCTGCTGTTCGCCGTGGTGTGGATGGTGCTGAGCGTGGTGCGCCGCGTGCCGGGCCGGCTGGCGACGATCACGATGATCGCCATCTCGACGCTGATGGCCGGCCGCTACATCTGGTGGCGGTCAACGCAGACGCTGCAGTTCGCCAGCGCCATCGAGGCGGCCGTGGGCTACGTGCTCTACGCGGCCGAGGTCTACACGTGGCTGGTGCTGGCGCTGGGCTACCTGCAGACCGCGTGGCCGCTGCACCGGCGGCCCAAGCCGCTGCCGGCCGACCCCGAGCGCTGGCCAACCGTCGACGTCTTCATCCCGACGTACAACGAATCGCTGAACGTGATCCAGCCCACCGTGTTCGCCGCGCGCAGCATGGACTGACCGGCCGACAAGCTGCGCGTCTACATCCTGGACGATGGCCGCCGGCCGCATATCCAGGCGTTTGCCGAGTCCGCCGGCGTGGGCTACCTGACCCGCACCGACAACCGCCACGCCAAGGCCGGCAACATCAACGCCGCGCTGCCCAAGACCGACGGCGAGTTCATCGCCATCTTCGACTGCGACCACATCCCCACGCGCTCGTTCCTGCAGATGACGATGGGCGAGTTCCTGGCCGATCCGGACTGCGCGCTGGTGCAGACGCCGCACCACTTCTTCTCGCCCGACCCGTTCGAGCGCAACTTCGACACGTTCCGCCGCGTGCCCAACGAGGGCAGCCTGTTCTACGGGCTGATCCAGGACGGCAACGACTTCTGGAACGCCACGTTCTTCTGCGGATCGTGCGCGGTAATCAAGCGCGGCCCGCTGCTGGAGATTGGCGGCATCGCCGTGGAGACCGTCACCGAGGACGCCCACACCGCGCTGAAACTGCACCGCCGGGGCTACAACAGCGCCTACCTGCGCACGGTGCAGGCGGCCGGGCTGGCCACCGAGAGCCTGTCTGGCCATATCGGCCAGCGCATTCGCTGGGCGCGCGGCATGGCGCAGATCTTCCGGCTGGACAACCCGATGCTGGGCCGGGGGCTCAAGTTCTTCCAGCGGCTGTGCTACAGCAACGCGATGCTGCATTTCTTCTACGGCATCCCGCGGCTGATCTTCCTGACGATGCCGATCGCGTACCTGTACTTCGGGCTGCATGTGATCAACACGTCGGCGCTGCTGATTACCGCGTACGTGGTGCCGTACCTGCTGATCGCCAACATCACCAACTCGCGGCTGCAGGGGCGGTTCCGCCATTCGTTCTGGGCCGAGGTCTACGAGTCCGTGCTGGCGTGGTACATCGTGCTGCCGACCACGGTGGCGTTCATCAACCCGCGCGCGGGCAAGTTCAACGTGACGGCCAAGGGCGGGCAGATTGCCGAGGACTACCTGGACTGGACCATCTCCAAGCCGTACCTGGTGCTGCTGGGGCTGAACGTGATCGGGCTCGGGGCCGGCATCGCCCGGCTGCTGTTCTGGGGCACCGAAGAGCCGGCCACCGTGCTGATGAACATGGCGTGGGCGCTGTTCAACCTGATGATGCTGGGCGCGGCGGTGGGCGTGGCGCGCGAGGCGCGGCAGGTGCGCGTGTCGCACCGCATTCCGATGCGCGTGCCGGCCACGCTGCTGCTGCCGGACGGCCGCACGGTGGCCTGCAAGACCGAGAACTACTCGATGGGCGGGCTCGGCGTGGTGCTGCCCATCGACGTGCCGCTGCAGGAAGGCGCGCGGGTGGGCGTGTGCCTGTCGCGCGGGCCGCGCACCTACCACTTCCCGGCCGTGGTCACGCGCAACGTGAACCGGCACCTGGGGGTGCGCATGGAAGACCTGACGATGGAACGCGAGACGCAGTTGATCCAGTGCACGTTCGGACGCGCCGACGCGTGGATCGACTGGCTCGACGACGAGCGCGTGGACGCGCCGCTGCGCAGCCTCAAGGAAGTCATGGAGATGGGCTACCAGGGGCTGCTGCGGCTCTACGATGCCCTGGTGGACGCGGTGGACGTGGTGCTCGCGCGGCGCCGCTCGCGCGCGCCCTGACCGCCAGCCGGACGAGACGACATGGGACTCTGGAACCTCTATTTCCTGGCCAAGCTGTACCTGTTCCACACCGGGCAGATGAAGCCGATCTGGCTGCTGAACCTGGCGTTCGCGCTGCTGCTGGTGGTGCCGATGGAGTCGCGCCCGCTGCGGGTCATCCGGCAAGTGCTGGCGATTGGCGTGGGCGCGGCGCTGGCCTGGCGGGAATCGACGCTGCCGCCGTTCGAGCGCGTGATCTCGCAGTTCTCGAACATCCGCGCGTTCACGCCGGCTTACCTGCTTGAGCTGCTGCAGCGGCTGGTGTCGATCCAGCTCGTGGTGGCGGTGCTGCTGGTGCTGGTGGTGTTCCTGCTGGTCAACCGCTGGGTGCGGACCACCACGTTCGTGCTGGTGGCGCTGATCGCGATGCCGTTCTGGTACGGCCCGGGCGTGGCGCTGCCGGGCCGGACCACGGCCGTGGCGCGCGCCGCCGACAGTCCGCGCGCCGACATCAACGCAACCGGCAACTACGACGCCATCCTGACCGCGTTCCGCCAGCAGGAGGCGCAGCGCAGCGCCACCGTGGCGCCGCTGACGGCCACGCCCGACGCCCAGTTCGACGTGATCTTCCTGCACATCTGCTCGCTGTCGTGGGACGACCTGGACGCCGCCAAGAGCCTGAACCACCCGCTGCTGTCGCGCTTCGACTACCTGTTCAAGAACTTCAGCTCGGCGGCCAGCTACAGCGGCCCGGCCGCGATCCGCGTGCTGCGCGGCGCCTGCGGGCAGGAGCCGCACAAGAACCTGTACGACCCGGCGCCGGCCGAATGCCACGTCTTCGCCGACCTGGCCCAGGCCGGCTTCACGCCGCAGGTGCTGATGAACCACGACGGCCGCTTCGACAATTTCCGCGGCTTCGTGGACAAGGAAATCGGCGTGCCCGGCATCCAGCCGGCTTCCACCGACGGCGTGCCGGTGGCCATGCGCGCGTTCGACGATTCCCCGGTGCTGGGCGACTTCGCCACGTTCGACAACTGGTACCGCAAGCGGCTGGCGCAGGACGCCCGCCCCGTGGCGCTGTACTACAACACGGTGACGCTGCACGACGGCAACCGGCTGCCGGGCAAGCGGCTGACGAGCCTGGAGTCTTACCCGCTGCGGCTCAAGGCGCTGCTGGACGACGTGGACCGGATCCTGGACACCATCGCCAAGTCCGGCCGCAAGGCCGTGGTGGTGTTCGTGCCCGAGCACGGCGCGGCGCTGCGTGGCGACAAGAACCAGATCTCGGGCCTGCGCGAGATTCCGACGCCGAACATCATCCACGTGCCGGTGGGGGTCAAGCTGGTGGGCCTGCCCGCCGCCGAGGCGCCCCAGCCGGTGGTCATCGACGCGCCGATGAGCTTCCTGGGCCTGTCGCAGCTGGTGTTCAACCTGATCGCCGACAGCCCGTTCCGCCAGGGCGCGCCGGCGCTGGCGCACTATGCCGAAGACCTGCCGCAGACGCAGATGGTGGGCGAGAACGAGGGGACGATCACGATGAAGCGCACCGACGGCTACGTGGTCCATACGCCCGACGGCGTGTGGGTCGAACAGAAATAGGCGGCCGGCCATGAGCAAGCCGGTCACGTCGCGCAAGGCGGCCATCGCCTACAACGACATCGACGCGCTGAGCCAGAAGGTGGACGGCTTTGACGGCCGCCACTACTTCGACCAGCAGGGCGAGGTGGAAACAGCCGAGGCGGCCCGGCGCTGGCCGCTGCTGGCCCGCGCGATGGGGCTTGACCCTAATGCCGCCACCCCACGCGAGTAGGGCCTTAAGCCTTGATTTACAAGGACTTTGGTCACGGATTCGACATATAGGCAGCCTAGACTCGGGGCCATTTTCCAATTCGTGCTCCTTTCGTCATGTCCGGCATTCTGGTGGATTCTCCCGCTGCCCGTCCGCGGTTCCGGCAGCCCTGCGCAGAGGATCTGGCCGTGGCGACGCCATCGGTCACGACCGACCACACCAACCAGGACGTGCTGGAAGTGTTTGCGCTGCACCGGGACCTGGCCTGCCTGCCCGTGACCGAGCAGGGCCGGCCCATCGGCCTGATCAACCGGTCGATCTTCCTGTCGCAGATGAGCAAGCCGTACCACCGCGAGCTGTACAACCGCAAGAGCTGCATCGCGTTCATGGACAAGGAGCCGCTGGTGGTGGACGCCGAGATGGGCATCGACGCACTGACGTTCCGGACCGTGGAATATGGCGAGAAGGCGCTGGCCGACGGCTTTATCGTGGCGCGCGGCGGGCAGTACATCGGCCTGGGCCAGGGGCTGCAGCTGATGCGCGTGGTGGCCGACATGCAGGCCGAGCGCAACCGCCAGATCATGCAGAGCATCGACTACGCCAGCACGATCCAGCGGGCGATGCTGCGCACGTCGCGCGACACGCTGGCCGCCACGCTGCCCGACGCCGCGCTGGTCTGGGAGCCGCGCGACGTGGTGGGCGGCGACTTCTACCACTTTGCCGCGTTCGCCGACGGCTGGTTCGCCGCGCTGGCCGACTGCACGGGCCACGGCGTGCCGGGCGCGTTCATGACGCTGATTGCATCGTCGCTGCTGACCCAGGCGCTGGAGCAGCAGGGCCCGCGCGACCCCGGCGCACTGCTGATGGCCGTGAACCGCGGCATCAAGCAGATGCTGGGCCAGACCGACCGCGAGGCCGACCAGGAAGCGCGCCGGCTGCCCGGCGCCACCGCGTCCGACGACGGGCTTGACGCCGCGTTCTTCTGGTTCGACAACGCCACGCGCGCGCTGACCTTCGCGGGCGCCAAGTCGTCGCTGTTCGTGCTGCAGCCCGGCGACGCCGACGGCGCCATGGTCAACGGCGCGCGCATGGGCGTGGGCTACGTCGACACCGGCATGGACTACACGTGGCAGAACGCCACGGTGCCCACGCAGCCCGGCACGCTGGTGTTCGTGACCACCGACGGGTTGATCGACCAGATCGGCGGGCCGAAGGAAATCGCGTTCGGCAAGCGCCGCATGCGCGAGGCGATCTGCGCGCGGCGCGACGGCTCGGCCGCCGAGATCGGCGACGCGGTACTGGCGGCCCATCGCGCCTGGCAAGGCGCGCAGCGCCGCCGCGACGACCTGACCTTCTTCTGTTTCCGTGCGCAATGACCCTGCCATTGCACACCTATCCGCTTGACCATGACCGCCGCACAATCGATTGACAAGGAATATGAGCCGTTCTTCGAAATGGCTCGGGAACGCAACGTGATTTTCTACTACGTCGGCTATTTTTCGCAGAACATCATCGCCGCCATGTCCGATGCGGTGCGGCTGCAGCTTACCGTCAGCGGCGTGGACGGCACCACGCGGCGCAAGCTGTTCTCGTCGTTCGTGGAGATGGCGCAGAACATCGTGCACTATTCCTCCGACTCGCTCACGTCGCCGTCGCAGCCCGACGGCCAGCTGCGGCACGGGTCGGTCTGCATCAGCATGGTGGACGAGCACTACCGGCTGATGTGCTCGAACCCGGTGTCGTCGGCCCGCGTGGAACAACTGCGCGGCACGCTGGAGAAGGTGCGGACGATGACGCTGGAAGAGATCAAGCGCGCGTACAAGGAGACGCTGCGCTCGGACGCCCCGGAAGGCAGCAAGGGGGCCGGACTTGGCTTCCTGACGATGGCGCGCGATGCCAGCGCGCCCCTGGAGTACAACTTTCAGCCGATCGACACGGACCCGGTCTCGACGATGTTCCAGCTCGTCGCCACCATCTGACCCTGCCCGATCGCACCGAACCGCCATGGAAAACCTGTTCATCGCCGCCACGCCAAGCTCGCCCGAAGTGAGCTTCGATTTCGCGCGGCACACGCTCTCGCTCAAGGGCGAGTCCTACCCCGAGAACGCCGCCGTGTTCTACGGCGAGGCCCTGGCCCGCCTGCGCGCGTACCTGGCCGACTGCGACGACATGGACATCACCGTCAACGTCGCACTGACCTACTTCAACAGCTCCAGCACCAAGATGCTGTTCAGCATGTTCGACGCGCTCAACGAGGCGGCCGAACGCGGCAACCACGTGACGCTGCACTGGTTCCACGACGAGGACGACGACACGATCCTGGAGTTCGGCCAGGAACTGCACGACGACTTTCCCGCCATCGACTTCATCGACCAGGTCACGACCAGCAGTTGAACGCACCCCGCGACATGCCCCCCGCCGCAGCCATGTCGGAGCCTGACCTGTTCGATTCCGAGAACAGCGCCCTGGCGCATGCCAAGGCCGTGTTCTGCGACGTCGACGCGGGCGAGGAAGCCTATCGGCATACGCTCGGCCAGCTGATCAGCTACTACGAGCGGCTCATGCGCGAGACGCGCCGGCTGATCCGCCGCAGCGACCGCGAAGAGCTGGAGATGAACCGGCTGAACCACCGGCTGCAGGAACTGGCCCAGGAACTGGAGTACCGCGCCACGCACGACACGCTGACCGGCGCGCTGAACCGCGGCGCCGTGATCGACCGCGCCACGGCGGCGCTGGCGCGCGGCAGCCTGGCGCTGATCGTGCTGGACATCGACTATTTCAAGCGGCTCAACGACGATTTCGGCCATCCGGCCGGAGACGCCGTGATCTGCGGCGTCACGGCCTGCCTAAAGGACACGATCCAGGCCGAAGGCGCCATCGGCCGCGTGGGAGGGGAAGAGTTTGCCGCGCTGCTGCCGGGCTTTTCAATCGACGCGGCGATGGACCTGGCCGAGCGCATGCGCCAGGCCATCGAGGACTACCGCTTCCCGCCGCCCGTGAACCGCTCGGTGACGGCGAGCTTTGGCGTGAGCTGGTCGGCCCAGGGCCGCACGTTCGAACACGCCTACGGCCGCGCCGACGAGGCGCTGTACGAAGCCAAGCGCACCGGCCGCAACCGCGTGACCCGCGCCTTGTCGGCATAGGGCCCGGGCCACGGCCGGCGCGCCGGCGCCCGCCGCTACTGGCCGATCTGCCGGACCTTGTCCGGATGCGTGACGTAGTAGGCCAGCACCAGCGACGCCGTGAACGCCATGCCTGCCACGGCGAACGCGATCAACGTGGACGCCGTGAATCCTCCATTTTCCTTCGACATGCGGATCTCCTTAGTGAGTTGGGGGTGGGTGGATGGTACGGGTTGCCCTTGCATGGTAGCCCTCGACGCCGCATTTTGCGAACCGTCTCATAGCCTTGCCCGCCAAACACCCTGACACTGGAAGCCATCCATCGCTCATCCAGAAGGCCTCTCCATGCGCAGACAGCCATCCCCCCGGTCAGGTTCAAGACGATTGCGCCGGTCCGCCGTGACGCAGGGAGAATTCGACGCCAACCTGCACCGCTTCGACGAACGGATGCAACGCCTGTTCGCCCGCAGCGACGAACGGCACCAGGAAAACGTCAGGTCCAACGAACGGCTGCTGGCGGAAATGGACAAGCGGCACGCGGCGCTGCTGGAGAGCTTCCGCGTCATGTTCGACCGGCGGCTGGGGGACTTGAACCAGCGGATGGACGATTTCAAGGCACAGACCAGCGCGGACGTCGACCGCATCCGAGAAGAAATGGGCGAGATGCGCAAGGAGTCGCGGCTGCTGCGATGGAACATCTGGGTGGCGGCCTGCGCCACGGTCATCGGCATCGCCAGCTTTAACTCGGCAACCACCTCGGCAGTGCTCGACGCCTTCGAATCCGGCCGCAACACCGCCGCCGCCATCGCCGAAGCCCGCCACGCCGCCGAACACCACGACGCGCGGGAACGTGAGCGCCCACCGTAGCGCGACCGATCCGGGATCAGGTCAATCAGGGGTCGCCGTGCGCCATCCACGCCCCTCCACCGTAGGGAAGACAGGGAAGATACATTAGCAGACAATCAACCCCAGTCATGATTGACCCCATGACATTTATCCCGGCCCGCTCGCACCCCGCGCAGCGGGCATTTTTTTGTCCTCTGTTTGTCGTTCGAGCCGGCAGGCTGCCCCGTTCTGCCGCCTCCCCTTCGCCGATCGCCGCCTGCTGGAATCAACCAGCCGTGTGTGTCATTGGCAATCTAGTGGAGATTTGACGCAGGTCGCTTCGTCAACGATTCGGCGTTCTCATCGCTTCAGAAACGGCGTAACGTCCGGCGCGCAACTTCTGGCTCGTCCGACGAACTGGATCCTTGCCGATCGACCAGACAGCACACTTCTCCCCGAAATGTATAGATGACTAGACTCTGGACGTGCCTGATCTTCTTGCTGGCGTCTGGCGGCAGTTGGGCCGCCTCGGCAAAGGAGTGCGAGAGCATTCCGCACCCGCAGGCCTTCCGATCGTTGATTACCGATCGGGGGACGGTTTGCTTTGCTATCGAGCCTGTAGAGCCAGACTCGTCGGACGGGATGAGCCGGATCACTTTGTACTACTTGCCCCACGGAGCGCACGCTTTCACGAAATCTCAAGGCTCGGGAATGATGTACGACAGTAGTCCTGGGAGAATCGTCGACGCTTTTGTCGCGGCCGTGGACTCGCACAAGCGAATATTTGTCATTCATGCCCTCGAAGTCAGAAGCTCCCTTGCGGAGCCGAATTCGTCGGGCAATTTTTATTCTGTGGACGTTTTCGAGCCGACCGACGCAGCGCTATTGCGCGATGAGCGTGCTTCGAACTGGTTCGGTGCAGGGTATAGCTGCATTAGCGAGCCAGGGGAAGGACGCTACAAATTTCCGTACCTTTCACGAAACGATGTGTTGCGCGCGTTGGATTCCCCCTTTGCGCCTCTCATGATCCATAAAGTCAACATTCCCGCCAGGCCAAAACAGAAGAGCTTTCTATTCCACTACCCCATGCCCGGCAAGCAAACACAGAAATACCTGACGAGAGGGGACCGGGCCACTGTCACTGAAGTTAGAGAAAGCTGGTGCCGTTTAAGCCATCCTTCGCATAGCACTGCCGATAATATGTGGATTCTCTGCCGACACTTAGGTCAATAACACTCGAACAGCGCATGCGACGTCGAATATGGGTTTCGATGCGCGGCGATCCAGGCTTCCCCTCCAGCGCCTCCACAGTGATGAAGGCGTCCGGGCGCAAGCCCCCGGTGACGGACGGAATGCTCAGCGCCCTCTCGGACGGCGCACCACCGCGCCTCGTCGTCCAGCCCAGCACCTCATCTTGCGCCTGCAGCGCCGTGCTGCAGATCCCCCGCTGGACAGGCGCCGCTGCTCTGCTATAATCGCGGACTTCCCGGAGAGATGGATGAGTGGTTTAAGTCGCACGCCTGGAAAGCGTGTATAGGTTAACAGCCTATCGGGGGTTCGAATCCCCCTCTCTCCGCCAGAATTCAATGCCCGCGCTAGCGGGCATTGTCGTTTCCGGAGAGAAGCAAGCCAACAGTTTGGCCTGCGCGGGGGATGCGAAGGGATTCGCTTGCAAGCGAATATCCGCGGCCTGCGCTTGTGTAGGCGAATCCCCCTCTCTCCGCCAGATTTCAATGCCCGCGCCAGCGGGCATTGTCGTTTCCGGAGAGAAGCAAGCCAACAGTTTGGCGTGGACGGCCCTGCATCCCGCCGGCGCCGCCGCCGCGCTGATCGTCTGGGGGCTGTGCGGATGGGGGCTGATCGTCCCGCAGCAGCAGCGGCTCGTGCAACTGTCGCCGCAGGGCGCGCCGCTGGTGCTGGCGCTGAACAACTCCGCTACCTACAGCCCGACCCCGGCAGTTCTGTTTCATTCCTGTTACTAATGGTTGCAATGGCACCGATGAGAAGTGAAACAGCCGGGCCTATCCTTCGGGCAGCCTCACACACCCGAAGGAGAGAGAAGCCATGAAAACAAGAACCGCACTTAATCTGAGGAAAATATTCGTCGCGTTGCCGGTGCCGTTGCTGGTTGTTGCATGCGGCGGTGGAGACGGCGGCGGGGACCCCGCGCCGGCCAGCGGCACGCTGCATGTGGCGATGACGGACGCGCCGTCCTGCGGCTTCGACCACGTCTACGTCACGGTCAACAAGGTGCGCGTGAACGCCAGCAGCACGGCCGGCGAGAACGATGCGGGCTGGACCGACATCACGCTGCCGTCGCCGCAGAAGGTGGACCTGCTGTCGCTGACCAACGGCGTGCTGTTCGACATCGGCCGCGCCCCGCTGCCGGCCGGCCAGTACCAGCAGGTGCGGCTCGTGCTGAACGCCAACCAGGGCAATACGCTGGCGAACTCGGTGGTGGTGTCCGGCACGACGAACGAACTGCCGCTCGATACCCCGAGCGCCGCGCAAAGCGGGTACAAGATCATCCAGCCGTTCACGGTGCCGGCCAACACGCTGGTCGACCTGATCCTCGACTTCAACGCCTGCAAGTCCATCGTCCAGCGCGGCAATGGCACCTACGGCCTGAAGCCGGTGATCACGGCCACGCCGCTGACGGTCAGCGGCACGATCTCGGGCTACGTGCCCCCGGCCCAGGCCGGCGCGACGGTCTATGCCGAGCAGAACGGCCAGATCATCCGCGGCACGGTGGCCGATGCCAACGGGCAGTTCGTGCTGACGCCGCTGGTGCAGACCAGCACCAATGGCACCTATGACGTCGTCGTGGTCGACAACAGGCTGCCGACCGGCCGCGCCACCGGTATCATCCGCGCCGTGCCGGTCACGGCCAGCGCGACCACCACGGTGTCGACGGCCGCCGCGCCGATCACGCTGCCGACGTCGACCACCAACACGGTGTCGGGCACGGCCACGGCATCGGCGCAGGCGACGGTCCGCGCGTTGCAGTCGATCAGCTCGGTGTCGTACGAGATCGCCTCGACCAACGCCAACCTCGACACGGGCGCTTATTCGCTGGCGCTGCCGGCCGCGGCGCCGCTGGTCGGCACGTACACCCCGACGCTGCCGATCGCGCTGAGCGCGGTGGGCTCGGCCGCCGGCCTGTACTCGGTCCAGGCCACCAGCGCGGCGGGCGCCACGCAGACCACGAGCGTGAACGTGTTCGGCGGCAGCCAGACCGGCGTCAATTTCGGCTTCTAAACCACCAGGAGAAGGGGCTGCGGCCCCTGTCGCACCATGAAATCGCTGATTGCCATCCTCACCCTCGGCGCCACGCTGCTTGGCGGCTGCGCCTACTATCCCGACTACGGTCCCGGCCCGGGCGCCCGCCCGCAAGGCGGCCCGGGCAACAACTACTGCCCGCCGGGACAGGCGAAGAAGGGCAACTGCTGATTGCCGCCGCAAGGGTACAAGGCCGGTCTCGATGACCGGCCTTTTTTTATGGCCGCGTCAGTGCAAATGAGAAACGGCCACTTCATTGCAACCAGTCGTAACCGTCACCTGCGCCAAACGTCCGTATGGATGCGCGCGGCGCCCTACCCCTTGCGCAGGTAGTTGACCAGCCGGTCGATGACCGGCGCGTTGCGCGGCGTGACCAGGCTGACCAGGATGGCCGCCGCAAACCCGGCCGGCACGCCGAAGGCGCCCGATGCAATCGGGTCCACGCCGAACCATCGGTCGCCGAAGATGCCGGTCATGCGGGTGAAGAACGGGTAATTAACAAAGATGTAATAGACCGCCACCCCCAGCCCCGTCGCCATGCCCGCGACGGCGCCCGCCGCCGTGGTGCGGCGCCAGAAGATCGCCAGCACCAGCACCGGGAAGAAGCTGGACGCGGCCAGCGAGAACGCCGCGCCCACCAGGAACAGGATGTTGCCCGGCCGCAGCGACGTGACGTACGACGCAAACAGCGCCACGCCCAGCAGCACCACCTTGGCCGTCGTCACGCGCCGCTGGTGCGACGCCTGCCGGTCGATCATGTGGTAGTAGACGTCGTGCGACAACGCGTTGGCGATCGTCAGCAGCAGCCCGTCCGCCGTGGACAGCGCGGCGGCCAGCGCGCCGGCGGCCACCAGCCCCGATATCACGTACGGCAACCCGGCAATCTCGGGCGCGGCCAGCACGATCATGTCGGGCTGGATCAGGATCTCGGCCCACTGGACGATACCGTCGCCGTTGACGTCGCGGATGCCGAACACCGGCGGATCGACCTTGCGCCACTGCACCACCCACTGCGGCAGTTCCGCGTACGGCGTGCCCACCAGGTGCTGGAAGAACTCGACCTTGACCAGCGCCGCCAGCGTGGGCGCCGACACGTAGAGCAGCGCGATGCAGAACACGGCCCAGGCCACCGAGTTGCGGGTCTCCTTGACCGACGGCGTCGTGTACAGCCGCGTCAGGATGTGCGGCAGGCTCGCCGTGCCGACCATCAGGCAGAACACCAGCAGCACGAAGTTGAGCCGGCGGGTCTTGCGTTCCTGCTCGGACGCGGCCGGGTACGGTTCGGTCGACGGCGTGGCCGGCTGGCTGCGCGCCAGGGCCTCGGCCCGCTGCTGGCTCCACTGCTGCAGCGCGTCGGCGGCGTCCGCCGGAAAGGCCTGCCGCTCGCGCTCCACGGCCTTGATCTCGCGCAGCGGCGCGTTGCGGGCGCGCAGTTCGATCAGCCGGGCATCCAGCACCTGCCGTTCCTCGTTGAACGACGCCGGCAGCCGCGCGATGCGGTCCTGCAGGTCGATGGCCTGCTGCCGGAACAGCGCCCGCACCTGCTGCTCGGCCGGGTCGCGGTCCAGCCGCTTCTCCTCGGCGTCGATCCGCTGCAGCAGGCCGCCATAACCCACCTGCGGCACCACCTGCTGATGGTGCTTCCAGGCAATCAGCGACACCGCCAGCAGGAAGGCGACGATCAGCATGATGTACTGCGCCACCTGGGTCCACGTGACCGCGCGCATGCCGCCCAGGAACGAGCAGACCAGGATGCCGGCCAGCCCGAAGAACACGCCGACCGCAAACTCCACGCCGATGAAGCGCGTGACGATCAGCCCCACGCCCTGGATCTGCGCCACCAGGTAGACGAACGAACACAGCGACGCGGCCAGCACGGCGATGGCCCGCACGGGCAGGTTGCCGCCCGGCTTGCCGTTGCCATAGCGGGCGGCCAGGAAATCTGGAATCGTGTAGCCGCCGTACTTGCGCAGGTACGGCGCCAGCAGGAAGGCCACCAGGCAGTAGCCGCCGGTCCATCCCATCACGTAGGCCAGCCCCTCGTAGCCCGAGGCAAAGATGATGCCGGCCAGGCCGATGAACGACGCCGCGCTCATCCAGTCCGCCGCGATGGCCATGCCGTTGAACATGGCCGGCACGCGGCGGCCGGCCACGTAGTACTCGTTGAGGTCCGACGTGCGGCAGATCAGCCCGATGCAGGCGTAGATCGCGATCGTGACGAACAGGAAGACGTAGCCGAGCCACAGCGCGTCGGCGTTGGAATGTTCAAGCAGCCCCATCATGCCGACGAAGCCGAACAGGCCGAGCGTGAACAGGCCGTAGTACAGCATCAGCCTGCGGCGGAAGCGCGACTGGGTGTCTGGCATCAGGGACAGAGGCAGAGGGGGTCGATCAATGCATTGTGCCCGCGCCGGCGGGCGCCGGGGCGGGCACAACGGGGATCACGCCAGCCGGTAGCGGGCATGAAATGGCGATTACAGGCCCTGCTTCAACTGGTCCAGGATGGCCGGGTTCTCCAGCGTCGAGGTGTCCTGCGTGATTTCCTCGCCCTTGGCCAGCGACCGCAGCAGGCGGCGCATGATCTTGCCCGAGCGCGTCTTGGGCAGGTTGTCGCCAAAGCGGATGTCCTTGGGCTTGGCGATCGGGCCGATCTCCTTGCCCACCCAGTTGCGCAGCTCGGTGGCAATCCTGGCGGCCTCGTCGCCGGTCGGGCGCGAGCGCTTGAGCACCACGAACGCGCAGATCGCCTCGCCCGTGGTGTCGTCGGGGCGGCCCACCACGGCGGCCTCGGCCACGATCGGGTTCGACACCAGCGCCGACTCGATCTCCATCGTGCCCATGCGGTGGCCCGACACGTTCAGCACGTCGTCGATGCGGCCCATGATCGTGAAGTAGCCCGTGTCCTTGTCGCGGATCGAGCCGTCGCCGGCCAGGTACAGCCGGCCGCCCAGTTCGTCGGGAAAGTAGCTCTTCTTGAAGCGCTCCGGGTCGCCCCAGATGGTGCGGATCATCGACGGCCACGGGCGCTTGATCACCAGGATGCCGCCGCTGCCATTGGGCACGTCCTGGCCGGTTTCATCGACGATGGCCGCCATGATGCCCGGCAGCGGCAGCGTGCACGACCCCGGCACCAGCGGCGTGGCGCCCGGCAGCGGCGTGATCACGTGGCCGCCGGTTTCGGTCTGCCAGAACGTGTCGACGATCGGGCAGCGCTCGTTGCCGATGTTCCGGTAGTACCACATCCACGCCTCGGGGTTGATCGGCTCGCCCACGGTGCCCAGCAGGCGCAGGCTCGACAGGTCGTACTGCTTCGGGTGGATCTTCTCGTCGGCCTCGGCGGCCTTGATCAGCGAGCGGATGGCGGTGGGCGCCGTGTAGAAGATGCTGACCTTGTGGCGCTGGATCATCTCCCAGAAGCGTCCCGCGTTCGGGTAGGTGGGCACGCCCTCGAACACCACCTGCGTGGCGCCGGCGGCCAGCGGGCCATAGGCGATGTAGGTGTGGCCGGTGACCCAGCCGATGTCGGCCGTGCACCAGAACATGTCCTCGGGCTTCAGGTCGAAGGTCCAGCGCATGGTCATCAGCGCCCACAGCAGGTAGCCGCCGGTGCTGTGCTGCACGCCCTTGGGCTTGCCCGTGGAGCCGGACGTGTAGAGCACGAACAGCGGATGCTCGGCGTCCACCGGTTCGGCGTCGCACTGGTCGGGCTGGCCGGCCGAGACGTCCTCCATGTAGCGGTCGCGGCCTTCGGTCCAGCCGACCTTGCCGCCGGTGCGGCGATAGACCACCACGTGCTTGACGGCCTCGCAGCCGCCCAGCGCCAGCGCCTCGTCGGCAATGGCCTTGAGCGGCAGCGCCTTGCCGCCGCGCATCTGTTCGTCGGCCGTGATCAGCGCCACGGCGCCCACGTCCACCAGCCGCTCCTGCAGCGACTTGGCCGAAAACCCGCCGAACACCACCGAGTGGGTGGCGCCGATCCGGGCGCAGGCCTGCATCGCCACCACGCCCTCGACGGACATCGGCATGTAGATGACCACGCGGTCGCCTTTCCTGATTCCCAGCGCCTTCAGCCCGTTGGCAAAGCGGCTGACCCTGGCCAGCAGGTCCTTGTAGCTCACGCGCGAGACCGTGCCGTCGTCGGCTTCGAAGACGATGGCGGTCTTGTCGCCATTCCCCTTCTCGATGTTGCGTTCGAGACAGTTGTACGAGGCATTGAGCTGGCCGTCCTCGAACCACTTGTAGAACGGCGCGTTGCTCTCGTCGAGCACCTTCGTGAACGGCTTGTGCCAGTGCAGCAGCTCGCGGGCGTGGCGCGCCCAGAACCCCTCGTAGTCTTTCTCGGCCTCGGCGCACAGGGCGTTGTACGCCTCCATGCTCGGGATCGCGGCGTTCTTCGCGAACGCCTCGGGGGGATTGAAAACGCGATGCTCCTGCATCACCGACTCGATGGCGGACATGGGTTGTCTCCTGTTTGGCTTTGACTGCTTTGCGTGCAAGGTACGCCCGGCGCCTTACGAGGACCTGACGGTCGGACGGGGCCGCGCAGCCGGGGGTCCGGCGTCACGGCCGCGTATCGACGGCGCGCATGCTGCAATGCAACGGCTTCGGTGGGGGCGCGGGAGACTGGGGGCACAAGTGCAGTCGGCTCTACTAAGTTAGCACAGCCACATGCGGCGGACGCAAATACCTGAACGTACGCACGGTACAATCGAGCCCCGTTTCGATTGTCTGGCGACATTTACATCCGTTTCTGGCACCGCCCATGGCCCAATACACTCCGCTACGTCCGATTCCCCGCATCATCTTTGCCTCGCGCTGGCTGCAGCTGCCGCTGTACCTCGGCCTGATCGTCGCGCAGGGCGTCTACGTCTACCACTTCCTGGTCGAGGTCTGGCACCTGCTGTCGCACGTCACCACCTACGACGAGACCAAGATCATGCTGGTGGTGCTGGGGCTGATCGACGTGGTGATGATCTCGAACCTGCTCATCATGGTGATCGTCGGCGGCTACGAGACCTTTGTGTCGCGGCTGGGCATCGACAACCACCCGGACGAGCCCGAGTGGCTGGACCACGTCAATGCCGGCGTGCTCAAGGTCAAGCTGTCGATGGCGCTGATCGGCATCTCGTCGATCCACCTGCTCAAGACCTTCATCGACGCCGAGCAGCGCAGCTCGCACACGATCATGTGGCAGGTCATCATCCACGTGGCATTCCTGGCATCGGCGCTGGCCATGGCCTGGGTGGACCGGATGGTGACCCATCCCCATCCGGCCCCCGGACATGGCGCGCCCGGCACCGATGGTGCGACGCAGCAGGCACACTGACCTTGCCGCCTGCGCCGGGTGATGCTCACGCCACACCCGGCACCCTTCCGAATACCCGACCAAAGCTGTCGACGGCTGTATGCACCGCGTACGGCCGCCCCCGCCACGGTGTATCATCCCGGGCTGTGTTTCACCGCTGCCCTCCCCCACAAAATGACAGTCATCAAGCAAGAAGACCTCATCCAGAGCGTCGCCGACTCGCTGCAGTACATCAGCTATTACCACCCGATGGACTACATCACCAGCCTGGGCCGTGCCTATGAGCTGGAGCAGAGTCCGGCCGCCAAGGATGCGATTGCCCAGATCCTGACGAACAGCCGCATGTGCGCCGAAGGCAAGCGCCCGCTGTGCCAGGACACCGGCATCGTCACGATCTTCGTCAAGGTGGGCATGGACGTGCGCTGGGACGGCGCCACGATGGGCCTGTCGGACATGATCAACGAGGGGGTGCGCCGCGGCTACACGCATCCGGACAACGTGCTGCGCGCGTCGATCGTCAACCCGCCCGAAGGCGCCCGCAAGAACGCCAAGGACAACACGCCGGCCGTGATCCACTACGAGGTGGTGCCGGGCAACACCGTGGACATCCAGGTGGCGGCCAAGGGCGGCGGCTCCGAGAACAAGTCGAAGTTCGTGATGCTGAACCCGTCGGACTCGATCGTCGACTGGGTGCTCAAGACCGTGCCGACGATGGGCGCTGGCTGGTGCCCGCCGGGCATGCTCGGCATCGGCATTGGCGGCACCGCCGAGAAGGCGATGGTGATGGCCAAGGAATCGCTGATGGAACACATCGACATCCAGGACATCATCGCGCGCGGCCCGCGCGACTGGATCGAGGAAATGCGCGTCGAGCTGTTCGAGAAGGTCAACGCGCTCGGCATCGGCGCCCAGGGCCTGGGCGGCCTGGCCACCGTGCTGGACGTCAAGATCATGGCCGCGCCGACGCACGCCGCGTCCAAGCCCGTGGCGATGATCCCGAACTGCGCCGCCACGCGCCACGTCCACTTCACGCTGGACGGCAGCGGCCCGGCCAAGCTGGAAGCGCCGGACCTGAACGCCTGGCCGAAGGTGGAGTGGGCGCCGAACACCGAGACGTCGAAGCGCGTGGACCTGAACACGCTGACGCCCGAGGAAGTGGCTTCGTGGAAGCCGGGCCAGACGCTGCTGCTGAACGGCAAGATGCTGACCGGCCGCGACGCCGCGCACAAGCGCATCGCCGACATGCTGGCCAAGGGCGAGCAGTTGCCGATCGACTTCACGAACCGCGTGATCTACTACGTCGGCCCGGTCGATCCGGTGCGCGACGAGGTGGTCGGCCCGGCCGGCCCCACCACGGCGACCCGCATGGACAAGTTCACCGAGACCATGCTGTCGCAGACCGGCCTGATCGCGATGATCGGCAAGGCCGAGCGCGGCCCGGTGGCGATCGAATCGATCCAGAAGCACAAGTCGGCCTACCTGATGGCCGTGGGCGGCGCCGCCTACCTGGTCTCCAAGGCCATCCGTGGCGCCAAGGTGCTGGCCTTCGAAGACCTGGGCATGGAAGCAATCTACGAGTTCGACGTCAAGGACATGCCGGTGACGGTGGCCGTGGACAGTTCGGGTACCTCGGTCCACAAGACCGGCCCGGCGGAATGGCAGGCCAAGATCGGCAAGATTCCGGTCGCCGCCGCCTGAGCCTGACGTATTTTGCGGTACTGGCCCCTTCCGCCCGGCGGGAGGGGCTTCCTTCCTCTTGGCACGCCTGCCTGTGAATCCCTCCCCCATCGGCGTCTTCGACTCCGGCCTTGGCGGCCTGTCCGTGCTGCGCGAAGTGCGCGCCATGCTGCCACACGAGCCGCTGGTCTATCTGGCCGATTCCCGCTACGCGCCGTACGGCGACAAACCCGAAGCGTTTGTCGAGGCCCGCACGCTCCAGGTCTGCGAATGGCTGGTGGCGCAGGGCTGCAAGGCGCTGGTGATCGCCTGCAACACGGCCACGATGCACGCGGTGCAGACGCTGCGCGAGCGGCTGCCGGTGCCGATCATCGGCGTGGAACCGGGGCTCAAGCCGGCGGCGGCGTCGAGCCGCAGCAAGGTGGTGGGCGTCCTGGCCACGGCCAACACGCTCAAGAGCGCCAAGTTCAACCGGCTGCTGGCCACGCTGGCGCCGGAAAGCCGCTACCTCTGCACGGCCGGCCATGGCCTGGTGGCGCTGATCGAACAGGGCAACGTCTCGGGCCCGGCCATCCGCGAGAAGCTCGACGCCTACCTGACACCGATGCTCGACGCGGGCGCCGACACGCTCGTGCTGGGCTGCACCCACTACCCGTTCCTGTCCGGGACGATCCGCGACATGGTCGGCGACCGCCTGGCGCTGATCGACACCGGGCTGGCCATCGCCCGCCAGCTGGCGCGCAAGCTCGACGAATTCGGCCTGGCGGCCAGTCCCGATGGAGCGCCCGAGATCCGCTATCTGTCGACCAAGGACGCCCGGCACCTGCACGACATGGCCGCCGCGCTGCTGCAGGTGGATGCGCGCGCGGAAACCGTCGCGATCGAACCGGCGCCAGCCATCGGCGCCTGACCGGCGTCACCCCGCAAATATAAGGAAACGGCTACTGCGTGAAGCCGACCGTGCGGTGCTGCCGCACCTCGGGCTTGACCGCGTGCTCCTGACGGAGCTGAGCCAGGAATTCGTCCGGCGTCAGCGCCTCGCCCAGCACGACGGACTGGCGCTTGACCGTCGCAAAATCGCCAGGCGTGAGGCAGTCCATGGCGTCCAGGTCGCGGCGGATTGCGTCGGTCATCCGCCCGGCGTCGCCACCGAGCGCCTCGTCGACAAACATCGCCACGCGCTGCGACGGCTTGAGCGCCAGGAAGCGGATCTTGAAGGAAAAGCGACGTAGTGCGGCTTCGTCGAGCCGGTCGAACAGGTTCGTCGTGCAGATGAAGATGCCGTTGAAGCGCTCCATGCCCTGCAGCATCTCGTTGACTTCCGATACCTCGTAGTTGCGCACGGCCTGCTGGCGGCTCTGCATGAAGCTGTCGGCCTCGTCGAGCAGCAGCACGGCGCCGTCTTCCTCCGCGCGCGCGAACATCGTCGCAATCTGTTGCTCGGTCTCGCCGACGTACTTGCTCATCAGGTCCGACGCGCGGCGGATCATCAGCGGCAGGTCCAGCGCGGCGGCGATATGCTCGGCCAGCGCCGTCTTGCCCGTGCCGGGCGGCCCGTAGAAACACAGCGTGCCGCGCTGCCGGGCGCCCAGCGCCTGCACGATCTTTTCCACCGCGTAGCGCGTCTCCAGGTGCAGGTTGTCCAGCCGGTAGCGTGTGACCACCGGCCGCGCCTCGGCCTCGGGCCGCAGCCCCATCGCCCGGTCGGCATGCTCCAGCTGGCGCACGATCAGCGCCTCCACGGGCTCGTCGACGTCGGGCCGCGCCAGTTCCACAAAGCGCGCCGCCGACTGGACCTGCGCCGGCGTCAGCGTCTTGCGCGCCGCCAGCGTGGCGATGAACGCATCGCTGACCGCCAGGCTGCCAAGGTGCTTGCGGATGATGTTCTCGCGCACCTGCGGCGGCGGGATCTTCAGTTCCAGGTGGAACTGGAAGCGCCGCAGGTAGGCCGGGTCGATCTGCCTGATCGAGTTCGAGATCCAGATCACCGGCACCGGGTTCTGCTCCAGCGTCTGATTGACCCACGCCTTGCCATTGACCGACGCGCGCGTGTCTTCCTGGCCGAACAGGCTCATCAGCTCGCGCGCGCTGCCCGGAAAGACGTCCTCCACCTCGTCGAACAGCAGCGCCGTGCGCGGACGCCCGCGCAGGAATGCCTGCGACACCTGCAACGAACGGTATCGATCCTTGCCGGACAGGCTGTTGCCGTCACGGTCGAAGCAGTCCACCTCGTACAGCTCGCAGCCGGCCTCGCGCGCCACCAGCCGCGCGAATTCGGTCTTGCCGGTGCCCGGCGGGCCGTAGATCAGCACGTTCACGCCCGACGCATTCTGCCGCGTGGCGTTGCCAAGCAGCGCGGTGAGGTAGCGCGCGTCGGTTTCCACATGGGGATAGTCGCTGGTGCCCAGCGTGGGCGGCGCGGCCGGCCGGGTGAAGACGGCCATCATCTCGGCTTCGCTCGCGTAGTTGCCCAGCAGCACGTGCAGCAGGCGGTCGGACAGGCGCATCAGGTCGCCCAGGTCGGTGACGCTGTTCTCGGGCAGCGGCTGCTCGATCAGGTTCAGCGTTTCCAGCCGCGAGCCTGGCCGCAGCGACGCGGCAATGTCGGCCGGCGATGCCCCGGTCAGCCCGGACAGGATCTGGAACGCCTCCTGGCTGTGCGCGACCTTGCAGTCGACCATCACCGCGCGCAGGTCGCGCTTGTACTTGGCCAGCGCCGCATAGAGCAGCAGCTTGCGCTCGTGCTCGGGCAGGTTCAGCACGTGGCTCAGCATGTCGATGTTGCGCACCAGCAGCACGCGCTCGCCATCGAGCCGCGCCGCGATGGCGGCCGACGACGCGGCGAACACCGCGAACATGTCCTTCGCGTGGTGCTTCACGTACTCGTCGAGGTAGTAAAACAGCGCGCTTTCGTCGAAGGCACTGTTCCACTGGCCGTGGCGCTCCAGGAATTCCTCGGGCGACAGGCGGGACGCGCCCTTCCACGCCGGCATGTCGGCGCACCGCGCGGACAGGAAGCGCTGCACGCGCAGCACCACGCCGTACGGCCACACCATCTCCTGCGCGCTGACGGTCAGCACATCGTTGATGTTGCTGCGCAGGTTGAAGCGCGGCCCGAGCGCGCACACCACGCGCAGGGCGAACTGGGCGCACATCCAGTCGAGCGCCGAGGTGCCCACCGCCCCGGGCGACGCGCGCAGCAGCGTGCTGCGGTCGTCCATCGTGCGGTCGTCTTCAGCAAAACGGGTGAAATCCATGGCTGGTTCCCTTCGCACAGGGCCATGGTGCGCGTCCGGACCGCGGGGAAGCGCCTGGCCTGTGCCGTGTCTGCCGCTAACTGGGGATTCCTGTTAATCGTAGCGCGGTTTTCCGGAAGTGGGGCATCGGCGGCACGCCGCGGCGCGGCATCGGACACGTAGCGCAGGCCCGACATCGGCCCCCGAATTGCTGCGCGACGCGCAATGAAGCGGGCGCAGAATACCGTCACGCATTGCACAATGCGCAACAAATAAGAATCATTATCGTTTATACTATCGCGCTGATACGCTGCCCAAGAGTGGCGCTCCCCCTGTAACCGGTTACCCAACGGCTGTGTTTCTCTGGAGCGTTATCATCATGGAATTGCTATTGAGCCTGCTGGTCGGATGTGGCATCTCGCTGATCCTCTTCTACCGCAAGTGATTGCGCCGCAAGGCGAGCACCTGTTGTTCCTCTCATGTTCGATCAACGATTTTTCAAGATCACCATCGCCGTCCTGCTGTTCCATGCCGGACTGCTGTACCTGATCCAGAGCGGGCTGGCCCGCAAGCTGACAGAGGCCGTCATCGCTCCCGAGATCATGGCCCGCATCATTCCCATGGAACAGCCCAAGCCCGAGCCGCCTGCTCCGGAACCACCCAAGCCACAGCCCACGCCGCCCAAGCAGGTCAAGGTCGTGACGCCGCGCCCGACGCCGCCGAAGCCGCAGCCCACGCCGGCCCCGGTGGCCACGCTGCCGCCGACCCCGACGGCCATCGAGGCGCCGCCCGCTCCGCCTGCCCCGCCGGCACCGGAGCCGCCCGCCCCGCCGCCCGTGGCGATGAACTCGGCACCGCGCGCCGTGGGCATCGGCGAGATGGCCTGCTCGCAGCCGGCGCCGGTCTATCCCCGGCAGTCGCAGCGCATGGGCGAGACCGGCACCGCGATCATCCGCCTGAATTTCGACGACAAGGGCCAGGTCATCAAGGCCGTCGTGTCGAAGTCCAGCGGCTCGGACCGCCTTGACGACGCCGCGCTGATCGCCGCCAAGGCCATCCGCTGCAAGCCGTACGTCGAGAACGGGCGCGCCGTGGCCGCCACCGCGCAGCAGCCGATCAAATTCGAGTTGAACTGATTCCCCGGATTTTTCCGATACCCTAAACACTGACCCTTTCAGGAACCACCATGCAGGACCTCGGACTCTCCCACCTCTGGTCGCAAGGCGATTTCGTCATGCGCGCGACCGCCATCATTCTGCTGATCATGTCGCTGCTGTCGTGGATCGTGATTCTCACCAAGGCGTGGGATCTGGTCCGCCTCAAGAAGATGGCGCACGGCGCCGAGAAGCGCTTCTGGCACTCGGACGACTTCGATCACGCGCTGGACACGCTGGGCGCCAGCGAAGCCAACCCGTTCCGCACGCTGGCCGTGACCGGCAAGGAAGCCGCCCAGCACCACCGCGCCAGCCAGCCGCAGCTGCATGACGCGCTGGACATCTCTGACTGGCTGACCCGCTCGCTCAAGAGCTCGATCGACGAGGCCGTGGCGCGCATGCAGTCGGGCCTGGCCATCCTGGCGTCGGTGGGTTCCACCGCGCCGTTCGTGGGCCTGTTCGGCACCGTGTGGGGCATCTACCACGCGCTGATCGGCATTGGCGCCTCGGGCGTGCCGACGATCAACAAGGTGGCCGGCCCGGTGGGCGAGGCGCTGATCATGACCGCCTTCGGCCTGGCCGTCGCCATCCCCGCCGTGCTGGGCTACAACGCCCTGAGCCGCGGCAACAAGGGCGTGATCAGCAAGCTGAACCGCTTTGCGCACGACCTGCACGCCTACTTTGTCACCGGCGCCCGCGTGCGTCCGACCTCCGCGGCCCGCGCCACCGACGATGCGTCGATGCGCCTGGCCGTCAAGAACTGAGCGCGGATTCGTAGCGCCCAAAGGAAAGCATCATGGCATTCGGCACCCTGGACGGAGACGATGACGAGGTGATGAGCGAAATCAACATGACGCCGCTGGTCGACGTCATGCTGGTGCTGCTGATCATCTTCATCATCACGATTCCCGTCATCAACCACGCGGTCAAGATCGACCTGCCACGTGCAACGAACCAGCCCAACGACACCAAGCCGCAGAACATCAACGTCTCCGTCGATGCGCAGGGCAAGGTGTTCTGGAACCAGGAAGAAGTGGATCCGGCCCAGCTGGAGCAGCGCATCGCGGCAGCGGCACAGCAGCAGCCGCAGCCCGAGCTGCACCTGCGCGCCGATCGTGACGTCCGCTACGAGCGCGTGGCCGAAGTCATGGCCGCGGCGCAGCATGGCGGCCTAGGCAAGATCGGCTTCATCACCGAGCCCAAGCGCTGAGCTGGCAGGCTCCACAATCGGAAAAGGCACCCTCGGGTGCCTTTTTTGTTGGATTCGCGGGTAGCGCAGTTGTCCGATTCACGCGCGTCATGCCACAGCCGCGTCACAGATGTAACTTCGCGCGAAGTCGCTTGTAATGATAACGGTTCTCATTTAAGATTCTTTCACTGCTGGTTCGCCACGGCGAACCCCGACCCGCTATCCCGTGTCCCGTCCTGACGGCACACTTCGAACGGAGAAGACCATGAGCACCCTGAGCCTGCCGATGTCGCAACCGCGTGAAGTCACGCGCCGCCGCCTGTCCCTGCGCCGCGTGGAGGTTGCCCCGCAGGCGCGCCGCGAGTCGGCGGCCGCGATGCCGACGGCATCGTCCACGGCGTCGTCGGCGCTGGAATCGGTCAAGTCGGCGGTCGCCGCCCTGCCCGCGCGCCTGGAAGCGCTGATGCGCCAGACGCCGAACAATCCGGTCGATCCGCAAGCCGTGCCGCTGGAAGCCATCATGCAAGGCGCCACGACGCTGCCGATCCTGCATAACGGCGAGGTCTACACGCTGCGCGTCACGCGCTACGGCAAGCTGATCCTGACCAAGTGATCGCCGTCCGGGCCACGCGCAGGACCTGTACAGACTTTTGTGGGGACCACCCGTCGACAACGGGTGTTGGGCAGTAGCCAGACGATCGGATACCCCAGTCAGGCAAGCATTCCAGACCCCTTGCCTGACTGGCCGATGCCAGCCATGCCATCTTTTTATTCCGCCCCGCAGGCGTTGCGCCTGCGGGGCTTTTTACTGCCCGCTCGCGGCACGGGGCCGCGGCGTTATCAGATACCCAGGGCGGCGATACCGGCGCGGGCGATCTGCGCGTCTTCGGTCGACTTGACGCCCGAAACGCCCACGGCACCCACCACCTGGTTGTTCACGACGATGGGCACGCCACCTTCGAGCATGCCTTGCAGCAGCGGGGCCGTCATGAACGAGTAGCGGCCGTTGTTGATCATGTCCTCGTAGATCTTGGACTCGCGGCGGCCCAGCGACGCCGTACGCGCCTTCTCCGTGGCGATATAGGCCGAGATCGTGGCCACGCCATCCAGGCGCAGCATGCCGAGCGGATGACCACCGTCGTCGACGACGACAATCGTGACAGCCCAGTTGTTGGCCTTGGCCTCTGCCTCGGCGGCGACCAGCACCTTCTTCACGTCGTCAGCCGTCAGTACGGTCTTTTGCTGCATACCTCTCTCCATCGTTCAGGGTTGAGGCTGCAGTATATCGCCCGATGCCGGCCCGCCGGAGTTGAAACTGCTTCACCTTGCGATGGCTTGACGCTCGGGGCGCGGCCTGCACCGGCGCCACGAACGACAAGGCCCGCGTGCACGCGGGCCTTGGTATGCCGATGGCGGCGACGCGCGTGGGATCAGGCGCCGTCCGAGAAGGCGTCGCGGCGGTCGGTCACGCGCGCGCCATCCGAATACACGTCGCGCGATCCGGTGACGCGGGCACCGTCCGTGTAGACGTCGCGGCTGTCGACGGCGCGCTGACCGCCGCTGTAGATGTCATATTTGACCGGCGCGGCAAAGGCGGAGGTCGAGAGCGCGGCAAGCGCGCCGATGGCGGCGGCAATTGCCAGACGTTGTTGGATGGCCATGAAAATCCCCTTGTTCGATTGGACGACGGGCGCCGCGCCATCAGCCGTCGTTGCATGCGGTGGCTGTGGGAGCGACGTCACATCAGGGAGTTTAGGGGGAAACCCCTAGGGGAAAATCCAGATGGCTTGAGCGGACGCATCAAAAACTTTGAGCCTCCGTGCTAGGCGGGAACCTAATCGCACAAGCACCGCCCACGGCGAGTCAGATGGGCGCCCGACTGCCCCAACGCCTGCCAAAGAAAAAGCCCCGTTGCCGGGGCTTTTCGATGATCTGCGAGAGGCTCAGTGGCGATGACCGTGGCCGTGGCCGTAACCATGACCGTGTCCCGGAGGACCGTAGTAGCCACCGCGGCCGCGCCAGCCCGGACCGTAGTAGTAGCGGGGGCCACCACCGTAGTAGCGGGGCGCGCCGTAATAGACCGGAGCCGGGCGAACCACCACCGGCGGCGGGCCGTAGTAGACCGGGGCCGGCGCCACGACCACCGGCGGGGGCGGTGCGTAGTAAGCGGGTGCCGGCGGATAGTAGGCGGGACCCCCCACCACGACGCCCGGAACACCGATCGCCACGTCGACGTTCACACGCGCCATGGCGGCGCCAGACGCCAGCGCGGCGGCCACACCAAATGCTGCGAACAACCAACGTTTCATGATCGTGCCTCTTTGAGTTAGGAGGATTCCTGTTACTCGTAATTGTACGAGGTCATGAATTCCGAGGTGAAACGGAGGGCGCGACATTGTTACCGCCGGTAACAGCGGGATCACATACGCTGGGCGATGTATCCGGCTTGCTTCCTGCCGCCTAAGCCACCACAATACCGGGCTTGCCGTGCGGCCGTGGAGAAATTGGTAGACTCAGCAGACTTAAAATCTGCCGCTCTTACGGGCTTACGGGTTCGAGTCCCGTCGGCCGCACCAACGCTCTCCCTAGCGACAACGCGGGCAACGCGTCAGACGAGCACCGCGCACAGCGCCGCCCCCACCCCCATCAGGAACACGAACAGCAGCCCGGCCAGCGCCAGCGGCTTGCGGCCGGCGCGCAGCAGGTCGCCGATGCGGGTGTGCAGGCCGATGGCGAGCATCGCGCAGGCCAGCAGCCAGTTGTCGAAGGCGATCAGCGTCGGCTTCCAGCTACCCGGCACCAGCGCCGCCGAATTGAGCGCCATCACCGCGACAAAGCCCACCGCGAACCACGGTACCGAGCGCAGCAGCGCCTTGAGGTTGCGCGTGCCACCCGACTCTTGCGACCAGCTCGTGCGCGGCCACAGCGCCATCACCAGCAGCAGCGGCCCGAGCGCCAGCACGCGCACCATCTTGGCCACCACGGCGGCATCGGCCGCGCCATCGCCAACCATCTTGCCGGACGCGATGACCTGGGCCACCTCGTGCAGCGTGGCGCCGGTGAAGATGCCGAACGCGCGCTGGCTGATCTGCAGGTGCCAGTGCTGCGTCGCCAGTTCGTAGATCCACGGGTACAGCAGCATGCCGACGGTGCCGAACAGCACGACCGTCGCCACCGCCACGGCAGTCTGGCGATCATCGGTCCGCACGACCGACGACACGGCGATGGCCGCCGCCGCGCCGCACACCGCGCTGCCCGCGCTGACGAGGATCGCTTCGCGCCGGCTCAGGCCGAAGAACGACGACCCGACCCACATGCCGAACAGCAGCGTGGCCACCAGCATCAGCAGCGGCACCACGACACCCCCTACGCCCAGCGCCGCAATCGCGCCGAACGTCAGGCGCAGCCCGTACAACGCCACGCCAAGCCGCAGCAGATGATGGCGCGCCACCTGCATGCCGGGCGCCAGCGGCGTCAGCCAGTGCCTGGGCATCGTGTTGGCGGCAACCATGCCCGCCCCCATCGCCAGCGTCAGCGCCGACAGGCCGTACTGCGAGATGGCCGGATGATCGGCCAGCGCCTGCGCCAGCCAGGCAATCGCGCCCAGGGGCAGCAGGGTCAGAAGCCGCTTACGCCACAAAACAAGCGTAGAAGGGGCGATGACGACGGGAATCGAGTGCGGGGCAGGAGCCGTGGACATGGCAGGACAGCGTTATTGTTCGATGCCTTGCAGCGTACGCACCCGGACATGACCCGTAAAACGGGTAATATCGTTATGCCTTATCTGTTTTAGCGATAGACCCATGGAACAACGCCCGCTCCGCCTGACCCTGCGTCAGCTACAGGTATTCGTCGCCGTTGCCCAGCACGGCAGCACCACGGCCGCCGCGGAAGCGCTGGCGATGTCCCAGTCCGCGGTCAGCGCGTCGCTGGCCGAACTGGAACGTGCCCTGAACGGTGCCCTGTTCGACCGCGTCGCCCGCCGCCTCGCCATCAACGAGGCCGGCCGCCAGTTCTTCCCGCGCGCGCTGTCGCTGCTGGACCAGGCGCATGAACTGGAGCGGTTTGCGTCGGAAGGTGGCGTGCAACTGCGGATCGCGGCCAGCAATACGATCGGCAGCTACATCCTGCCGGCGCTGCTGGCGGGCTTCCGCAACGCCCAGAGCGGCCCGTGCACGCTGGACCTGCGCATCGGCAATACGCAGGACGTGCTGCACAGCCTGATGAAATTCGAGGTCGATATCGGGCTGATCGAGGGCACCAGCCATGAGCGCGACCTGCGAAGCGTCCACTGGTGCGACGACGAGATGGTGGTCATCGTCGGCCCGTCCCATCCGCTGGCTGCCGTGGCCGATCAGGCGGACGCGCTGCACACCATGCTGCGCGATGCCGACTGGATCGTCCGGGAGCCGGGTTCGGGCACGCGCGAGATCATCGAGGCCCGGCTGGTGCCGGCGCTCGGCGCCCTGCGCTTCGCGCTGGAGCTGGGCAATGCCGAGGCGATCAAGCGCGCCGTGATGAGCGGCTTCGGGGTGAGCTGCCTGTCGCTACACGTGGTGCGCGACGAGATCGAGCGGGGCCTGCTGGTGGCGCTGCGCACCGGCCTGCCGCGCGTGATCCGCCCGCTGCAACTGGTCGTCCATCAGGACAAGTTTCCCACCCAGGGCCTGCTCGCGTTCACCGAATACCTGCGCGGCGCCGCCCCGGTTCAGGCCGGCTGAGCGTCGCGCTGCGCCTTGCCATCGTGCCGCGCGCAGTAGCGGTCGAGCAGATGGAACAGCACGGGGTTGAGCAGGATCGACAGCAGCGCGCCGGCCAGGATCAGCGCCTGTCCGCGCTCGGGCAGGATGTTCAGGTACACGCCGAGGCTGGCCAGGATGAACGAGAACTCACCGATCTGCGCCAGGCTCGCGGCAATCGTCAGTCCCACGCGGGGGCTGTGGCCGAACATGCGGACGATGCCGAGCGCCGCCACCGATTTGCCAACCACGATGATCAGCAGCGTCGCCAGCACGCCCCACGGGTCGTTGACCAGCACCATCGGATCGAACAGCATTCCGACCGAGACGAAGAACAGCACCGCGAACGCGTCGCGCAGCGGCAGCGATTCCTCGGCGGCGCGATGGCTGAATTCCGATTCCGCCAGCACCATGCCCGCGAAGAACGCACCGAGCGCGAACGAGACCCCGAACAGCGAATACGCGCCAAACGCCACGCCCAGCGCCGTGGCCAGCACGCCCAGCCGGAACAGCTCGCGGCTGCCGGTCCAGACGATGCGTTCGAGCATCCACGGGATGAACCGCCGGCCGATCACCATCATCACGGCGACGAACGCCACGACCTTGCCCAGCGTGGCGACGATCTCGATCAGCACCTCGCTGGTGGTCGGCGCCGATGCGCCCTGGCCGTCGGCGCCGCCCAGCAGGCTGGCCATCGCCGGCAGCAGCACGAGCGTCAGCACCATCGCCAGGTCTTCCACGATCAGCCAGCCCACGGCGATGCGGCCCTGCGGCGACTCCAGCAGGTCGCGTTCCTGCAGCGCGCGCAGCAGCACCACGGTACTGGCTACCGACAGGGCCAGGCCGTAGACCAGCCCCTGCCCCCAGTGCCAGTCGAAGCCCCACGCCACCAGCATGCCGAGCACCGTGGCGATGCCGATCTGGACGATGGCGCCCGGAATGGCGATCTTCTTCACGGCCATCAGGTCCTTGACCGAGAAATGCAAGCCCACGCCGAACATCAGCAGGATCACCCCCAGTTCGGCCAGTTCCGGCGCCAGCGTCTGATCGGCCGTATAGCCGGGCGTATGCGGCCCCACGGCGATGCCCGCGCACAGGTAGCCGATCAGCGGCGGCAGCCGAAACCGGTTGGCGATGGCTCCCAGGATGAACGCCAGCACAATGCCGCCGACGATGGTGCTGATGAGCGGGGTGGCGTGCTGCATGCGTCTGGGGTTCCTTTCTGGCGAATGGGTGAACGATGGCATCACCGTCGCTCCACAGCGCTGCACGCCGCCGGCGGCCGGCAACGGTCTGGCAGGCGCATGTCGCGCATGGGTTCGGGTGATTCGGGAAGCGGCGCCGCAGTCCATCGGCGCACGACGGTCGGTCATGCGCCACGGCAAGGGAATGCACCGGAATACGACTGCGCGAGGTGGCCGATGGCCACGCCAGGCGCCGTCCCGGATGCGTACGGCATGGCGTTAATGTAACACGCGACCCACACGGCCCCGGATGAGAACAGTCCGAAAAGCAGGCGTCAAATTCGTAGAACGACGAGAGGAAACGGCGTGCGGGAAAACAAAACGGCGCCCATCGGGCGCCGTTTGCTTGCAACTGGAGGCGGAGGTCGGAATCGAACCGGCGTACACGGCTTTGCAGGCCGCTGCATAACCACTCTGCCACCCCGCCAGGTGACGATGCTGGATTGTATCCGGATTCGCCGCATGCGTCGTCGGGGTTGCCGACACCGCAGCAGGCATCCGATCCGGATTTTCCTGCCAATCTGCTAATGAAAAAGGGAAGCGACGCTTCCCTTTGGGATTGGAGCGGGAGACGAGTCTCGAACTCGCGACCTCAACCTTGGCAAGGTTGCGCTCTACCAACTGAGCTACTCCCGCGTACAACTTTTACTGCTACGGCAGCTTGCGCTGCCTATCCGCCGACCCGACCTACATCGCCGTGTCACCGGATGCCATTAACCTGGAGCGGGAGACGAGTCTCGAACTCGCGACCTCAACCTTGGCAAGGTTGCGCTCTACCAACTGAGCTACTCCCGCAGGGCCCTGCATCATACCGAAAAGCAGACTATCGCGCAACTTCTTTTAACTACGCAGCTTCGTGCTGGCAATTCGCGCTAAGTACCGCTTATCTTGCTGCTTTCGATTGCGTCGTCAGCAGCGAGAACGAGATTATTGCAAAGGACGAACCGGCTCGTCAACAACTTTTTGCAGCGATTTTCACTTTTGCGTGCGGGCTCCGCTCAGCGCGTCGCTGCGCTCGCGGATCTGCGGCCAGGCGAGCTTCATGTAATAGAACATCGACCACAGCGTGAGCACGGCCGCCACGTAGATCATCACGGTGCCCAGCACCGACGCATCCAGCCCGAACAGCGCATCGTTGAACAGCAGCAGCGGGATCGCGATCATCTGCACCGTGGTCTTGAGCTTGCCCAGGAAGTTGACCGCCACGCTCCGGGACGCGCCGATCTGCGCCATCCATTCGCGCAGCGCCGAGATCGTGATCTCCCGGCCGATGATGACCAGCGCGATCAGGTCCGCCACGCGCCCCAGGGCCAGCAGCGACAGCAGCGCGGCCGTCACCATGAGCTTGTCGGCCACCGGGTCCAGGAACGCGCCGAAGGCGGAGGTCTGGTTCCAGCGCCGCGCCAGAAAGCCATCGAGCCAGTCCGTCACCGCGGCGATGATGAAGAACGACGCCGCGGTCACGTTCTTGGTATGCGTCGGCAACCACGCCTCGGGCAGGTAGTAGACCCCGACGACAAGCGGGATCATGGCCACGCGAAGCCAGGTCAGCAGGATGGGAATATTCAGTGGCATGGGCGGAGCGGTCTTGCGCCGGACGGCGGCGTCTTCGTTGTGGTTGCCTGGGCAGATTGCGCGATTGTCGCCGATTTCGGCCTGAAGCCGAAGATTTCGGGTGGGAAGGCGTCCGGCAGCGGGTCGGCCGCCAGCGCCGCCCGTCTCAGTGGAGCTGGCGGTAGATTTCCTCGGCCAGTGTGCGCGAGATGCCCTCGACGCTGGCCAGTTCGTCGATGCTCGCCGCCATCACACCGCGCAGGCCGCCAAAGCGGGTCAGCAGCTTCTGCCGGCGGCGCGCGCCCACGCCCTCGATTTCCTCCAGCCGCGACGTCGTGCGCGCCTTGGCCCGCTTGGCGCGCATGCCCGTGATTGCAAAGCGGTGCGCCTCGTCGCGGATCTGCGCCACCAGCATCAGCGCCGCGCTGCCCTGCCCCAGCTCCAGCGACGGCCGGCCATCGGCAAAGATCAGCGTCTCCAGGCCCACCTTGCGGCCCTCGCCCTTGGCCACGCCAACCAGCAGGCCGATGTCGAGCCCCAGTTCCTCGAACACCTGCCGCGCCACCTCCACCTGCCCCTTGCCGCCGTCGATCAGCACCACGCGCGGCATGCGCGGCACGCCGTCGGCGCCCTCGGCGTTCGGGTCGCCGCCGTCCTCCTGGATCTGCTCCACCAGCTTCTGGTAGCGGCGCGTCAGCACCTGGCGCATGGCCGCGTAGTCGTCGCCGGGCGTGATGTCGGTGATATTGAAGCGGCGGTACTCGCTGTTCTGCATCGCGTGATGGTGGAACACCACGCACGACGCCTGGGTCGCCTCGCCCGCCGTATGGCTGATGTCGAAGCACTCGATGCGCAGCATCGCCAGGTCTTCCATGTCCAGGCCGATGGTCTCGGCCAGCGCGCGGGTGCGCGCCTCCTGGCTGCCCTGCTCGGACAACCGCCGCGCCAGAGCCAGGCCCGCGCCCTGCGTGGCCATCTCCAGCCACACGCGGCGCTGGCCCTGCGGCTGGCGCACCAGCGACACCTTGCGGCCGGCCTGCATCGACAGCGCCTCCACCACGGCGCCATCGGCGGGCAAGTGGCTGACGACGATGATCGGCGGCGGCGCCTGGTCCAGGTAGTGCTGGATCATGAAGGCCGACAGCACGCGCATGGCGATCCGGTCGACGGACAGCGGGCCGGTTTCGGCCAGGGCTGCGTCGGGCGCAAGATTGGCAACCTGATCCGCAGCCGGCTCGGCCATCGATCCGGCAAGCGGCTCCCCGGCGGCGTCGACCACGGGCTCGGCGGCAGCCTCCGCCGTATCGTCGCTTTCCTCGACGATCATCGCCGTCTCGTCGGCATGGGCCGGGAAGTACGCCTTGTCGCCCAGATGCCGGCCGCCGCGCACCATCGCCAGGTTCACGCACGCGCGGCCGCCCTGCACCGCCACGGCCAGCACGTCGATGTCGCGCGCCTGGCCCACTTCTTCCACGGCCTGCCGCTTGAGCACCGTGGACAGCGCCGAGATCTGGTCGCGCACGGCGGCCGCCTGCTCGAACTGTAACTGCACCGCGTGGGCTTCCATCTTCTGCTGCAGCCCTTCCAGTACCTCGGTCTCGCGTCCCTGCAAAAAGCGGGCGGCGTTGCCGACGTCGCGCGCGTAGTCGTCCGCCGAAATCGCGTCCACGCATGGCGCCGTGCAGCGGTGGATCTGGTGCAGCAGGCACGGCCGCGTGCGGTTGTTGAACACGGTGTCCTCGCAGGTCCGCAGCTGGAACACCTTCTGCAGGATCTGCATGCTTTCGCGCACCGCGTGGGCGCTCGGAAACGGGCCGAAGTACTGGTGCTTGCGATCGGTCGCGCCCCGGTAGTAGGCCATGCGCGGGAACTTGTGGCCGGTCAGCTTCAGGAACGGGTACGACTTGTCGTCGCGGAACAGGATGTTGTAGCGCGGCGCCAGCGCCTTGATCAGATTGTTCTCAAGCAGCAGCGCCTCGGCCTCGGTCCGCACGACCGTGGTCTCGATCCGCGCGATCTTGCCCACCATCATCGCGATGCGCGGCGACAGCTGCGTCTTGGTGAAATAGCTCGACACCCGCTTCTTCAGGTCCCGCGCCTTGCCCACGTAGAGCACGTTGCCGTCGGCATCGAAATAGCGGTAGACGCCGGGCAACCCCGGCATGCGGGCCAGGATCGGGCGTGGATCGAAGTCGGGCACGTCCGGCGGCTCGGGGGCCGGCGCGGGCGGCGCTTCGGGTGCGGGCAACGCGGGATCGACGGGGGAGACGGGTTCCTGCTCGGGCATCGGGGGGACGATTGGACGGATATCGGTGCGCCGGCACGGGGCGCTGGCCTAGAATCGCAAGTTTAGAGCAATTCGTCCGCGAGACTTTTCTGGCGCGGGCGGCCGCCATCCGAGCCGTAGGCCAATTTTCGCCATGCCAATTCGTTCCTGGGACATCTTCTGCACCGTCATCGACAACTTCGGCGACATCGGCGTCTGCTGGCGGCTCGCGCGCCAGCTGGCGCAGGAGCACGGCCACGCGGTGCGGCTCTGGGTCGACGATCTTGGCAGTTTCGCCAAGCTGGCGCCCGAGATCGACCCGAAGGCCGTGCAGCAGCGGCTGGCCGGCGTCGACGTGCATCGCTGGGACGCCCGGCCCGACGCCCCGTTTGCGGCACCCGCGCCGCACGATGCCGTGATCGAAGCCTTTGCGTGCCACCTGCCCGAGCCGTTCCTGGCCGCCATGGCGGCGGCGCCGCGCAAACCCGTCTGGCTCAACCTGGAATACCTGAGCGCCGAGGACTGGGTCAGCGAGCACCATGCGATGGCGTCGCCGCACCCCCGGCTGCCGCTGACAAAGTACTTCTTCTTCCCGGGCTTTGCGCGTGGCACGGGCGGCCTGCTGCGCGAATCGATGATCGGCGCGTCGCGCGATGCGTTCCGCACCAGCCCGGCCGCGCAGGCCACGCTCTGGCACCGCCTGGGCGTCCGGCCCACGCCGGGCACGCTCAGGATCAGCTTCTTCGCCTATGCCAACCCGGCCGCGCCGGCGCTGCTGGACCAATGGCGCGACGGGCCGACCCCGATCGAATGCTTCGTCCCGCAGGGGCTGGCCGCCACGCAGGTGGCCGAATGGCTGGGCGCCCCGCTGACGCCGGGCACCACGCACCACCGCGGCAGCCTGACCATCCACGGCATCCCGTTCGTGCGGCAGGAACACTACGACGAACTGCTCTGGGCCTGCGACGTCAATTTCGTGCGCGGCGAGGACTCGTGCGTGCGCGCCCACTGGGCCGGCCGGCCGATGGTCTGGCACATCTACCCGCAGGACGACCACGCGCACCACGTCAAGCTCGACGCCTGGCTGACGCGCTTTGCCCGCGCCGGCGTGGCGCCGGAGGCATCCGCGGCGCTCACCGCCCTCTCCCACGCATGGAACGGGTATGGCACGCGGCCCGACTGGGCAGGCTTCGAGGCGCAGTTGCCGGCCCTGGCGGCCGGCGTGGAGCGCTGGCAGCGGCAATTGCAGCACTTGGGCGACCTGGCGGCGAATCTCGTGGACTTCAGTGAAAATCGGGTAAAATAGCCGGTTGATTTCAGAGCTAATGGCGGGCCAGGTTTTCAGGCCAGACAAGCTGCCGGCTGCGCGCCATCGCCATACCGGTTGCCGGGGCATCCATCGATCCCCGGACCATTTTTTTCAGGAAGACAGTTCAGATGAAAATCGCACAGGAACTCCGCGTCGGCAACGTGTTCATGATCGGTTCCGACCCGATGGTGGTGCAGAAGGCCGAATACAACAAGTCGGGCCGCAACGCCGCCGTGGTGAAGATGAAGTACAAGAACCTGCTGACGGATGCCCCGGGCGAGTCCGTCTTCAAGGCCGACGACAAGTTCGAAGTGGTGGTGCTGGATCGCCGCGAATGCACCTACTCGTACTTCGCCGACCCGATGTACGTGTTCATGGACACTGAATACAACCAGTACGAAGTCGAGAAGGACAGCATGGGTGACGCGCTGAACTACCTCGAAGACGGCATGGCCGTGGAAGTGGTGTTCTACAACGACAAGGCGATCTCGGTGGAAATGCCGACCACGCTGGTCCGCGAAATCATCTACACGGAACCGGCCGTCAAGGGCGACACGTCGTCGGGCAAGGTGCTCAAGGGCGCCAAGATCAACACCGGCTTCGAACTGCAAGTGCCGCTGTTCTGCAACATCGGCGACAAGATCGAAATCGACACGCGTACCGGCGAATACCGCAGCCGCGCCAACTAAGCAGTCTGGCGCCACGCGATGAAAAAGGGCAGCTTCGGCTGCCCTTTTTGCGTTCCGGCGCCCCGGGGGCACCAACCGATCGGCTGGTCAGGCGATCAGGCGATCAGGTCCAGGTCCTTCAGCAGGCGCAGCGCCGCGCGGTACTCGCCTTCCTGCACGAGCTTGTTCCAGTCCAGCGGCTTGCGGCGGCCGAACAGCTTGCGGATGCGCCGCTGCGACGTCTTGGTCATCGACGCCTCCAGTTCCGTCAGCAACTGGTCGGCCTTGTCCGGGTTGTTGCAGATCAGGACCATGTCGCAGCCGGCATCCAGCGCGGCGCGGGCGCCCTGCGTGACGCTGCCGGCCACGCTGGCCCCTTCCATGCTCAGGTCGTCGCTGAAGATCACGCCCTCGAAGCCGAGCTGGGTGCGCAGCACGTCCTGCAGCCAGAACCGCGAAAAGCCGGCCGGATTTGGATCCACCTTCGGGTAGATCACGTGCGCCGGCATGACCGATGCCAGCGCCTGGCCCATCCAGTCGTACGGCCGGGCATCGTGGGCCAGGATCTCGTCGAGCGTCCGCTCGTCGACCGGCACGGCCACGTGCGAGTCGGCCTCGACGTAGCCGTGCCCCGGAAAGTGCTTGCCGCAGTTGGCCATGCCAGCCAGCAGCAGGCCGTGCGTCAGGTGGTTGGCCAGCATCGTCACCACGCGCGGATCGGCATGGAACGCGCGGTCGCCAATCACGCCGCTGCGCCCGAAATCCAGGTCCAGCACCGGCGTGAAGCTCAGGTCGATGTCGCAGGCGCGCAGTTCGGCGGCCAGCACGTAGCCGCAGGCGATGGCCGCCTTGGTGGCCAGCAGCACGTCGCGGTCCCAGAGCTGGCCCAGCTTGGCCATGGCCGGCAGGTGCGTGAAGCCGTCGGTTTTGGCGCGCTGCACGCGGCCGCCTTCGTGGTCGATGCAGATCAGCACGTCGTCGCGGACGTTGCGGATCGCGCGGGTCAGGGCCACCAGCTGGGCGCGCGATTCGAAGTTGCGCGCGAACAGGATCACCCCGCCCGTCAGCGGATGGGCGATGCGCCGTTCATCTTCCGCGTTGAGCTGCTTGCCTACCACGTCGAGCACCACCGGGCCGGGGTGCTTGCCGGTCAATTTCTTGTTCATGTTCGTTCAGTTCGAGGCTGTTTCAGGCAGCGGGCCGGGCTGGCCAGTCCGCTCGGCGATCGCGAAGGCGACCGCGTAGTCGTGTTCATCGCTGACACTGACCCGGATGGTCAGGCCGCGTTCCCTCACCCAGTCGGCCAGCTCGCCCGTGCATTGCGGCGTGGGCTCGCCCGACGGCAGGTTCAGCAACTCCATGGCCCGCCACGTCATCGGCCAGCGCATGCCCAGGCCGATGGCCTTGGAGAACGCCTCCTTGGCGGCGAAGCGCGTGGCCAGGAACGCCAGGCCGCGCTTTTCCGAGCGGGCCTTGCGCGCGTGGTAGACCTTCAGTTCGCGGGGGCCGAGCACCTTCTCGGCAAAGCGGCCGCGCGTGCGGTCCATCACGCCCTGGACGCGGTCGATCTGGATGATGTCGGTGCCGACGCCGTAGATCACGCGGCCTGCCCCGGCACCGGATAGCGGGTGCCCAGCCGGGCGGCGACCATGATCGCCTTCATCTCGCGCACGGCGTTCTGCCAGCCGACGAAGACCGCGTGGGCCACCACCGCGTGGCCGATGTTCAGTTCCTGGATGCCGGGCAGCGCCGCAATGCGCTGCACGTTCGTGTAGTGCAGGCCGTGGCCGGCGTTGACGACAAGCCCGTGCTTCTGGCCCGCCGCGACGCCCTGCGCCACGCGCTGGAATTCGGCTTCCTGCGCCTCGGCCGTGTGGGCGTCGGCGTAGGCGCCGGTATGGATCTCGATCACGGGCGCCTTGCAGGCGGCCGCAGCGGCAATCTGGTCGGCATCGGCGTCGATGAACAGCGAGACGCGGATGCCGGCATCGGCCAGTTGGCGGCACGCGGCGCTGACCTGCTCGAAGTGGCCGGCCACGTCGAGCCCGCCTTCGGTGGTCACTTCCTCGCGCTTCTCAGGCACCAGGCAAACGTCCTGCGGCTTGATCTCGCAGGCGATGTCGAGCATCTCGGCGGTGATCGCGCATTCCAGGTTCATGCGCGTGGCCAGCCGGGGCCGGAGCGCGCGCACGTCGGCGTCGCGGATGTGGCGGCGATCCTCGCGCAGGTGCAGCGTGATCAGGTCCGCGCCGGCTTCCTCGGCCTGCAGCGCGGCCTGGATCGGATCGGGATAGACCGTGCCGCGCGCATTGCGCAGCGTGGCAACGTGATCGATATTGATGCCGAGGTCGATGACCCCGGGATGCGCGTGGAAAATCATGCCGGCTTGCTCGGGATAAGGGAAATCAAAGGTACTGCAGGTCGATCAGGATCTGGCGCGTCTTCAGCGGCTCGCCCTGCAGATAATAATGCAGCAGGAACCGCATCAGCGCGCGGCTTTGCGTAACCGTTTGTGCGCGGCCGTAGTCGTCCTGCGCCATGTCCAGCAGCGTCTGGCCCGATACCACCGGCCAGCTCGACGGATCGCTCGCCTGCGCGCGCCGCACGCCGCGCTCGGGCTGATAGACGTAGTCCAGCCCCGCCTGCACGCGCTCGCCGGTCTTGGTGCACTGGTCGAACGCCACCGCAAAGCCGGTTTCCTGCAGCAGCACCCGCTCGAAGCTGCGCAGCACCAGGCTGGCCGATTCGCCATGCGCCAGCCGCGTCAGCGTGATCATGTAGTGCTTGAACAACGCCGGATGCGCGTCTTCGCGCGGGCAGAAACGCAATAGCAGTTCGTTGAGATAGAAGCCCGAGAGCAGCGCATCGCCGGCCAGCGGCAGCATGCCGCCGACGTACTCGGCCTTGGTCAGCGTCTTGACCTCGCCCCGCCCCGTCCAGGACAGCGCGATCGGGTGGAAATGCTGGAGCACCGGCCGCAGCGCCGAATGCGGGCGCTTGGCGCCCTTGGCGACCATCGCCATGCGGCCGTGGTCGCGTGTGAACACGTCCAGGATCAGGCTCGTTTCGCGGTACGGGTAGGCGTGCAGCACAAAGCCGGCCTCGTTGCTGACGCGCAGTTCGGAGCGCGCCGGCACGATCCGCATGGCGCGGTCCATCATCTCGCGGCCGGCGGCCACGGCCGGGTTCAGCGCGGGAATGCCACCCGACTCCAGCACCTCGGCCGCTTCCTCGGCAATCGGATCGGCACTGCGCGCACGCGGCGCGGCGGCGCGGCGCACGTCGGGCATCTTGCTCACTCGTAGCCGTAGGCGCGCAGTCCGGCTTCGTTGTCGGCCCAGCCGCTCTTGACCTTGATCCACATCTCCAGGTAGACCTTGCCGTCGAACAGCTTCTCCATGTCCAGGCGCGCCTCGGTGGAGATCTGCTTGAGCTTGCTGCCCTTGTTGCCGATGATCATGGCCTTGTGGGCGTCGCGCTCGACCAGGATCGTGGCGAACACCCGACGCAGCCGGCCTTCGGTCTCGAACTTGTCGATGACGACGGTGCTCGTGTACGGCAGTTCGTCACCGGTCCAGCGGAACACCTTCTCGCGGATGATTTCCGACGCCAGAAAGCGCTCGCTGCGGTCCGTCATGGCGTCGACATCGTACATCGGCTCGCCTTCGGGCAGGAACGGGCGGATGATGGCCAGCAGCCGCTGGATGTGGTCGCGTGTCTTGGCCGACATCGGCACCACTTCCGTGAACGGAAAGCGCTGCCCCATCTGCTCCAGGAACGGCATCATCACTTCATAGCGGCCTTCGCCGATGCGGTCGAGCTTGTTGCAGACCAGCAGCACCGGCACGTTCTTCGGCAGCAGCGTCAGCACCTTTTCGTCATCGGGGCCGAAATAGCCGGCTTCCACGACGAACAGCACCACATCCACCGACGACAGCGTCGACGTGACGGCGCGGTTCAGCGACCGGTTCAGCGCGCTGGCGTGCCGCGTCTGGAAGCCCGGCGTGTCCGCGAACACGTATTGGGCGTCGTCCGTGGTCTGGATCCCGACGATGCGGTGGCGCGTGGTCTGCGCCTTGCGCGACGTGATGCTGACCTTCTGGCCGACCAGCGCGTTCATCAGCGTGGATTTGCCGACATTGGGGCGGCCAACGATGGCCACGGTGCCGCAGCGGAAAGCCGGGGCACCGGACGGGTCCGCAGCATCCTGCTGCGGAGGGAGAGAATCGGTCATTCCTTCAACCTGAGAGACAACTGGGGATCCGGCGGCACCGGCTGCTTGCGCGTCTTGCCCGTGCGTTCGGCACGGCTGCGCTTGAGCAACTGCGGCACCAGCTTCTGGACTTCGTCCAGCGCCAGCTTGGCCGCCGCCTGCTCGGCCGCCCGGCGCGACGCGCCGGTGCCGAACACGCGCACCTCCAGTTTAGGCACGATGCACTCGACTTCAAATTGCTGGCTGTGCGCCGCGCCGTGCGTGGCTATGACGTTGTACTGCGGCAGGGCAATCTTGTGGCCCTGCAGGTACTCCTGGAGCAGCGTCTTGGCATCCTTGCCCAGCGTGCGCGGATCGACCTGCTCCAGAATGGGGATATACAGCTTGCGGATCAGCGCCCGGGCGGCGTCGAATCCGCTATCGAGAAAGACCGCGCCGACGATGGCCTCCAGCGCATCGGCAAGGATCGAGGGGCGGCGGAAACCGCCGCTCTTCAGTTCGCCCTCGCCCAGGCGCAGCGCGTCGGACAGTTGCAGCATCTGCGCAATCTCGTACAGCGCCTGCTGCTTGACCAGGTTGGCGCGCACGCGCGACAGGTCGCCCTCGTCCAGCTTGCCGAACATGCCGTAGAGCATGTCCGCCACCGCGCAGTTGAGCACCGAATCGCCCAGGAATTCCAGCCGTTCGTTGTGCTGCGCATTATGACTGCGATGCGTGAGCGCCTGCTGCAGCAATTCGGGCTTGCTGAATCGGTAGCCGAGACGTTGCTGCAAGGCGTCGAGGGTCATGTCTTTACTGCGTTCCCGAATAGGTAATCAAAAAGCTCAACGGTCCGTAGACCTTCACTTCGGTCCGGTATTCGAAGCCGATGGACCGGATTCGGCCGGTTTCGTCCTCGTTCACGTCCAGATCCTCACCCCGGATCGAGGTGATGTTGTCGATCTGGGCCTGCCTGTCGAAATTGGCGGCCACATCCTTGCGGTTCATGGCCCGGTCACGGGCGTAATTGATCGCGCGCTTGACCGAGAAATATTCCATGGCACTGGGTAACGATTTCAGTGCCGGCAATGCGACCGCCGCAATCAGAATGACGACGACCAGCATCGACCCCAACGAAAATCCAAGTGATCTATCGATCACCAAAGCACGGACTTTCCCCCGATTAACCCCAAACTGCTGACCCATCGCGCTGCCCTCTTTAGTGAGTGTTTTGCGCCGCCTGGAGCCGCCAACTGCTTATTTGAACGACCCCACGCGCCCGAAATTGCCCAGATTCATCCAGATCATGAAGGCCTTGCCGACGATATTCTTGTCCGGCACGAACCCCCAGTAACGGGAATCGAGGCTGTTGTCACGGTTATCTCCCATGACGAAATAGTGACCTTCCGGCACCTTGCACGTCAGGCCCTGCTGATTGTAAGTGCAGTTATCGCGGAACGGAAAATCCGGATCGGCGCCCGCCACGAATGCCGGCCGGTCCGCGTCGTTCAGGATGCCATGTTCGGGGCCGCCCGGCAGCTTTTCGGTGAAATGCTTCGAGTAGGCCAGCCGTTCCTCATCAAGGTATTCCGGCAACTGGCTGTATTCGGCGGGCTTGCCATTGATCGTCAGCTTCTTGTTCTCGTAGCGCACCACGTCGCCCGGCACGCCAATCACGCGCTTGATGTAGTCGAGCGATTCGTCCTTCGGGTAACGGAACACCATCACGTCGCCACGCTGCGGCTCGCCGATATCGACGACCTTCTTGTTCACGACCGGCAGCCGGATGCCGTATTCATACTTGTTCACCAGGATGAAATCGCCGATCAGCAGCGTCGGGATCATCGATCCGGAAGGAATCTTGAACGGTTCGACCACGAACGAGCGCAGCACGAATACGGCCAGGATGACCGGGAAGAAGCTCGCCGAATATTCCAGCCACCACGGCTGGCGCATTTTTTCCTCGGCCAGCCTGGCGCGCGAGCGATCCAGATCGGCGGTGCCCTGCCCGGCCTGCATGTACTGGCGCTGCGAGTCGAACTCGGCCAGCGCCAGTTGTGTGACGCTGCGGCGCTGGCGTTCGAAGACCAGCTTGTCAGCAACCCAGGCAATGCCCGTAATGACGACCAGCACGAAAAGGATCAGTGCAAAATTCATGACGGCTTGGAGTGATGTCTATTTTGTTGGTATCGCCCGGAGTTTCCGGCCGGCTGGCGACGCTTATTTGTCGTCCACCTGCAGGATGGCCAGGAAGGCTTCCTGCGGGATTTCCACCGTGCCCACCTGCTTCATCCGCTTCTTGCCGGCTTTCTGCTTTTCCAGCAGTTTCTTTTTCCGCGAAATATCGCCGCCATAGCATTTGGCCAGCACGTTTTTGCGCAGCGCCTTGACGTTCTCGCGCGCGATGATGTTCGACCCGATGGCGGCCTGGATGGCCACGTCGTACATCTGGCGCGGAATGATTTCCCGCATCTTGGCCGCCACCTCGCGCCCGCGGTATTGCGAGTTCGAGCGGTGCACGATGACGGACAGCGCGTCGACCTTGTCGCTGTTGATCAGGATGTCGACCTTGACCACGTCGGACGGACGATACTCCTTGAATTCGTAATCCATCGACGCATAACCGCGCGACACGGATTTCAGCCGGTCAAAGAAATCCATGACGATTTCCGCCATGGGAATCTCGTATGTCAGTTGCACCTGCTTGCCGTGGTAGCTCATGTTGATCTGCGAGCCGCGTTTCTGCGTGCACAGCGTGATCACCGAGCCGACATAATCCTGCGGCATATACAGGTTGACGGTCACGATCGGTTCCAGAATTGCCTCGATCCGGCTCGGATCGGGCATTTTGGCCGGGTTTTCCACCGTCACCATCGTGCCGTCGCGCAACTGGACCTGGTAGACCACGGTCGGCGCGGTCGTGATCAGGTCCATGTCGAATTCGCGCTCCAGCCGTTCCTGCACGATTTCCATGTGCAGCAGGCCCAGGAAGCCGCAGCGGAAGCCGAAGCCAAGCGCCTGCGAGACTTCCGGCTCGAACTGCAGCGACGCGTCGTTCAGGCGCAGCTTTTCCAGCGATTCGCGCAGCGCTTCGTACTGGTTGGCTTCCACCGGATACAGGCCGGCAAACACCTGCGGCTTGACTTCCTTGAAGCCGGGCAGCGGTGCTTCCGCCCGGCGCTGGATCGTGGTGATCGTGTCGCCGACCTTGGCCGCCTTCAGTTCCTTGATGCCGGCGATGACGAAGCCCACCTGCCCGGCCGTCAGCGCGTCGCGCTGGATCGATTTTGGCGAAAATACGCCCACTTGCTCGGTCAGGTGCTGCGCCCCGGTGGCCATCAGCAGGATCTTGTCCTTGGGACGCAGCGTGCCGTTGACCACGCGCACCAGCATCACCACGCCGACGTAGTTGTCGAACCACGAGTCGATGATCAGCGCCTGCAGCGGCGCGTCCGCGTTGCCCTTGGGCGGCGGCACCTTGGCGATCAGCGCCTCGATCACGTCTTCCACGCCCTGGCCGGTCTTGGCCGAGCACGGCGTGGCGTCGCTCGCGTCGATGCCGATGACGTCCTCGATTTCCTGCTTGGCGTTGTCCGGATCGGCCTGCGGCAAGTCAATCTTGTTCAGCACCGGCACCACTTCCACGCCCAGCTCGATGGCGGTGTAGCAGTTGGCCACAGTCTGCGCTTCCACGCCCTGCGACGCATCGACGACCAGCAGCGCGCCTTCGCACGCCGACAGCGAGCGGCTGACTTCGTAGCTGAAGTCGACGTGGCCCGGCGTGTCGATCAGGTTGAGGTTGTAGACCTGGCCGTCGCGCGCCTTGTAGCTCAACGCGGCGGTCTGGGCCTTGATCGTGATGCCGCGCTCTTTCTCGATGTCCATCGAGTCGAGCACCTGCGCTTCCATTTCCCGATCCGACAGCCCGCCACAGCGCTGAATGATCCGATCGGCCAGGGTCGATTTACCGTGGTCGATGTGGGCAATGATCGAAAAATTACGAATATGGTCCATCTAATGATCTGGAAAGCGCCAGCGCGGCCCGGCAAGTCAGATGGCGCGGGCGCGGCAAGAAAGGAGGGGCGCAGGATTTTGCGCCAATCCGCGATTTTACAGTAGTTTCAAGGACTTCCGTCGCGGGAAATGGGTGGCGCGTGGCGCGCCGGCCGCCGTCCGGCATGGCGCCCCGCGCACGCGCCAAGAAAAAACGCGCCGGAGATGCCCTCCGGCGCGATTTCCTGGCCGACGAACGGCCCGAAACGGGCCATTTCCGTGCCCCAGCGCCTTAACGGCTCTGGCTCGGACGCAGCGTCAGCACCTGCGTGGCGTCGCCGCGTCGCACGAACACTGCGGCCATCCGGTTGCGATCGAGCCCCTTGACCAGCTCGTTGAACTGGCGCGCGCCCGTGATATCGGTGTCGCCGACGCGCAGGATCACGTCGCCGGGCCGGATGCCGGCGCGGGCCGCCGGGCCGTCGGCCGTCTCGACCTCCACGCCAGACTTGATCTTCAGCTCGCGCAGCTTGGTCTCGGCAATGTCGCTGACCACCAGCCCCAGCGCGTTCGGCTTGGCGGCCTGCTGCTCCTCGCCGCCGCTGTTGCCACGGCGATCCCCCTTGCGGGCGGCGGACTTGGCGCCATCCGGCTCCAGCTCGGCCACGGTGATCTGCACGTCGCGCGTCTGGCCCTTGCGCCACACCTGCAGCGGCACGCGGGTGCCCGGCTTGGTATCGCCGACCATGCGCGGCAGGTCGGACGCCTTCTCGATGTCGCGGCCGTTGAACTTCAGGATGATGTCGCCGGCCTCGATGCCGGCCTTTTCCGCCGGACCACCCGGTTCGACGCTGCCGACCAGCGCGCCCCGCGCCCGGCCCAGCCCTAGCGAGTCGGCGGCTTCCTTCGACACATCGCTGATCGCCACGGCGATCCGGCCGCGCGTCACCCGGCCGCTCGTCTTGAGCTGCTCGGTCACGCGCATCGCCTCGTCGATCGGAATCGCGAATGAAATGCCCATGTAGCCACCGCTGCGGCTATAGATCTGCGAGTTGATCCCGATGACTTCGCCGCGCAGGTTGATCAGCGGCCCGCCCGAGTTGCCGGGGTTCACGGCCACGTCGGTCTGGATGAACGGCAGGTAGTCGCCCGTATCGCGGCCCTTGGCCGACACGATGCCGGCGGTCACGCTGTTGTCGAGTCCGAACGGCGAGCCAATGGCCAGCACCCACTCGCCCGGCCGGATCTTGTCCGAATCGCCAAGCGCCAGGCGCGGCAGGTTGCTCGCCTCGATCTTGAGCAGCGCCACGTCCGTGCGCTTGTCGGAACCGATCAGCTTGGCCTTGAACTCGCGCTTGTCGGGCAGCGTGACGTAGATGGTCTCGGCGTCCGCCACGACGTGGGCGTTGGTCATCACGTAGCCGTCGGCGCTGATGATGAACCCCGACCCCACGCCCCGGCTCTGCTCTTCGCCCTGGGGCGGCGTCTGCGGCTGGCCGCGGCGCGGCGGCGTGGGCGTGCCGGGCATCGGGACGCCGAAGAAGCGGCGGAAGAACTCCGCCATCTCGTCGTCCTCGGGAGAATTGCCGCGCGAGCGCACGCGCTCCGTGGTGCGGATATTGACCACGGCGGGACTCGCCTTTTCGACCAGATCGGTGAAATCGGGCAGGTTGTAATTCGAGGCCGCGGCCTGGGCGTGGCCCAGTTCGGATACGGCCGGACCAAGCACAAGCATGGCCACCATGACCATGGCCCGCGCCAGGGCTGGGGATCTGGAAATCATCGACGAACTCCCGGGAGAATCAGCGAGAAACGGTTGCTTCGCGGCAGGCTTGGCCGGGGGCGCCTGCGAAGCGCACGGCCTGGTGGTCCGGCGCGGGATTCGCTGCCCCGCCGACACACCAGGAACTGGCTCAGTGTAACGCCTTGGGCGGGCGGTACTCCACGCCGGCTGCGAACTGCTTGACGGTGGCGGCCGGCACTTCACCGACCACGGTGATCCAGTAGTCGGACACCCGTCGCACCACCACCTGGGTCGCCCCGAGCGAGGCCACGCCTTCGCGGCGGGCACGTTGTTCCGAGACCGGCTCGATGAACACCGACAGGCCGGTCAGCCCATCGCTGTACACCACCTGCAGCACCTCGAACACGCCGGCGGGCTTGCTGCCCTGCGGCGGGGTCCGCAATTCGCCCAGCGGGCGGCGGACTTCGCGAATCTTCTGGAACCCCTTGATCGGGGTGTTGATGGTCCAGCCCTCGTCGGCGATATTGGCCGACTGGTAGCTGACCTCGTAGTGGTTCCACGACGCCGCAGCCTTGATGGCGTTCAGGATGCGTTGCTTGTCCGACGGCACGCCGATGTCGACCTGCGAGAACGCCACCTGCTCCAGCACCTTGCCGCCTTCGCCGATGGTCTGGGCGCGCATCAGCAGGCCGGAGTTGCGGTCCGCCCAGAGGCGCACGGCGTACCGGGCCGAATCATGCGGCTCCAGCGCGAATACCTCGCACTCGACACCGGCAACGCGCTCCGCCGGCAGCTTGCGCATGTCGTACAGATCGAGCACGTCGCTCTTGTTCGTGGCCAGCAGCGCCGGGAAGCGGTCCTTCGCCTCCTGCTTCTCGACCACGACGAGCTTCGCCTCGGGAATCAGGCTATGCACGACGTCGTTCTGGCGCAGCACCTCGCGCGGCTTGCCGTCCAGGGTCTCCAGGCGTTCGTACTCGTTGTGCGCGAGGTCGCTGTAATGCTGGATACGCGAGGCATGCATGACGCTGCCGCGCTGGTAGATCAGCGTGCCGACGTAGTTCTCGCGCTGGGCGGCGCGATGAATCTTGTTGAGCCACGCGGTGGCATCGCGTCGGTTCAGCGTGCTGTCCGACGGCTGCGCGGTGGCCGCGGCAGCAGTCAGACACAAGGCCAGAAAAAAGGACCTGCGCAGGCCCTTCCTTCCATGTACGCCCGCTACATTTACGGGCGACCGTCCTTTATGCATGTCCGGCATTATTCCTGCGAATTATCCTGGGAGAAGTTGGCACCGTTGGCCACTGTGCGCATGGTCGGCACAAAGGCGTCGGTCGCCACCGACGTGCGGTGCGCACGCAGGTATTCGTCGAGCCGCGGATCGCGGATCATCTGCGCGCTGTCGGCGGAGACGGTAACGATGCCGCCCGGCGCGGCCGCGACCGGCGCACCGGCCTTCATCGCGCTGCCAGGCTGCTGGTCGGCGCGCGCCACGATGGCGTCCGGCGCTCCTACGTCACCCGTGCCGCGCATCTGCGGCACGACCACCCAGCTCACGGCGGCCACGGCGGCGGCGATTGCCGTACCGGGCACCACGCGGCGCACCCACGACGGGCGCACCAGCAGGCGGTGGCGGCGTGCGGCGGCTACCGCCGGCACCAGCACGTGCGGTTCGGCCTCGAGCCGGGCAGAAAACCGGGAAAGAAAATCGGCGGTGGACCCCGCGTGCGACAGCTCTTCCGAGCGCAGCGTGTCACCGATCAGTTGATACATCGACCAGTCGGCCATCCCGCTATCGTCTTTCGCGATATCGAGCGCCGCGTCGACTTCGTGCGCCGTCAGCTCACCATCCATCAGGATGGAGACCTGCTCCGCTGCTTCCATTACATGAACCGACTGCTTATGAGCCTGACCCATTTCCAACCCCAAGAAATTCCATGAAACACCGATAAATCCCGTCACTACCGCTTGTCGTTTATCGATGCAGGAATAGGCTGCAACGCTGGCTGCACGACATTCTTACTTACCACCGCTTGCCCTCTGCCGTTCCCAGCAGGGGCCGCAATTTTTCCGCAATCGCCTCGCGCGCCCGGAAGATCCGCGAGCGCACCGTGCCGATCGGACACCCCATCGCCTCCGCGATCTCCTCGTAGCTGAGGCCTTCGATCTCGCGCAGCGTGATGGCGGTACGTAATTCCTCGGGCAATGCTTCCATCGCGCGGTTTACCGTATCGGCAACCTGGCGCGTGTGCAGCATGGACTCCGGCGTATTGATATCCCTTAGTTGCTCACCGTCCGCAAAAGTTTCAGCCTCTTCGGCATCGATATCGCTGGAGGCTTCGGGACGGCGCCCCTGGGTCGCCAGGTAGTTCTTGGCAGTGTTGACAGCGATCCGGTACAGCCACGTGTAGAAGGCGGACTCCCCCCGGAACTGGGGCAGGGCACGGTAGGCCTTGATAAAGGCATCCTGCGCCACATCCTCCACTTCTGCGGGGTCCCGGACAAGGCGCGAGATCAGGCGGATGATCTTCCGGTGGTACTTGACCACCAGCAGTTCAAAGGCCTTCTTGTCGCCCTGCTGGACGCGTTCAACTAGAAGCTGATCGGCTTCGCGTTCGCTCACGAATGGTTCACCTGCTGCAGTGTATCTCTTGGTTTCGTCGTCACGACAAGCGTTGTATTTTACCTACGATCGGGGCGCCGCTGGGTGTCGCAAAGCGCATTCTGTGACCGCGGAGACGCAAATTGGTTCACTTGCCGGGTTGCGCGGTTGCACCGGTGTGCAACCGCGGCAGGGAACGAACCGGGAACATGCGGAATGGAGACCGGGCCCTCCGGTCGAAGGGCCCGGTCCCGCGCGACGGCTGCCGCGCGTTCAGATACGGCGGAAAACGAGCGTGCCGTTGGTACCGCCGAAGCCGAAGTTGTTCTTCACGGCCACGTCGATCTTCATGTCACGCGCGGTGTTGGCCACGTAGTCCAGGTCGCACTCGGGATCCTGGTTGAAGATGTTGATCGTCGGCGGCGACACCTGATTGTGCAGCGCCAGCACCGTGAAGACCGATTCCAGGCCGCCCGCGCCACCCAGCAGGTGGCCGGTCATCGACTTGGTCGAGTTGACGGCCACCTTGTAGGCGGCGTTGCCCAGCGCCAGCTTGATCGCGTCGGACTCGTTCTTGTCGCCCAGCGGCGTCGACGTGCCATGCGCGTTCAGGTAGTTCACCTCGTCCGGATTCACGCCGGCGTCCTTCAGGGCCGCCACCATGCAACGGCGCGGGCCGTCGGTATTGGGGGCGGTCATGTGGAACGCGTCGCCGCTCATGCCGAAGCCGACCAACTCGGCGTAGATCCGGGCGTCCCGGGCCTTGGCCGATTCGTACTCTTCCAGCACCATCACGCCGGCGCCCTCGCCCAGCACGAAGCCGTCGCGGTCCTTGTCCCACGGACGCGACGCGGTAGCCGGGTCCTCGTTGCGGGTGGACAGCGCGCGCGCCGCGGCAAAGCCGCCGATACCCAGCGGCGAGACCGTCGACTCGGCGCCGCCGGCCAGCATCACGTCGGCGTCGCCGGCCTGGATCAGGCGGGCGGCCAGGCCGATGCTGTGCAGGCCGGTCGTGCAGGCCGTCACGGCCGCCAGGTTCGGACCCTTCAGGCCGTGGATGATCGACAGGTGGCCCGAGATCATGTTGATGATCGACCCCGGCACGAAGAACGGCGAAATCCGGCGCGGGCCGCGGTTGGCCAGCGTCATCTGCGTGTCCTCGATCATCGGCAGGCCGCCGATGCCCGAGCCCACCAGCACGCCCACGCGGTCGGCGTTGGCGTCGGTCACTTCCAGACCGCTGTCCTTCAGCGCCTGCGAACCAGCCGCAATGCCGAAATGGATGAAGGTATCCATATTGCGGGCTTCCTTGGCCGGGATGTATTCCTCGGCGTTGAAGCCCTTCACCTCGCCGGCAAAATGAACTGCCAGGGCGGAGTGATCGAATTTGGTGACGGTGGCGATGCCGGACTTGCCGGCAACCAGATTGGCCCAGCCTTCGGCAACCGTGTTTCCGACCGGAGACACAAGGCCGAGCCCAGTGACGACGACGCGACGACGGCTCACTATTCTTTCCTACGAGTGCGTGAAGTGGAACCGGAATGCTTCAGGACCCGGCGCGGGCTGCCGACATATGTCATAGGGCAGTTGGCCAGAAACCTTTCCGATACAGCTTCTTCGAACAGACGAAAGCCACAGAAAACGGCATGACAGGACCGTGACGGCCCCGTCCATGCGCCTTCTGTGGCTCGGAATATGATGACGACGGCTTAAGCCTTGACGTGCGCGGTGGCGTAGTCGATGGCTTGTTGCACGGTCGTGATCTTCTCGGCTTCCTCATCCGGAATTTCCATGCCGAATTCATCTTCCAACGCCATCACGAGTTCAACCGTGTCCAGCGAGTCCGCACCGAGGTCATTCACGAACGACGATTCGTTCTTGATGTCTGCCTCGGCCACGCCAAGCTGTTCAGCCACGATTTTCTTGACGCGTTGTTCGATATTGTCCATGTAACCCTCCAGGGAAGTTCGACAAAAAGTGGGCGCATTTTAGCAGGTTTGGACCACAAAAAATCCGCCTGCCAATCTTTGCAAGAATCGCGCCCGATTGGTTTCAAAAACAGCCACTTCAACCGGCTTCTTGCGGCTTCTCCCTCGAAACCGAAGCCGGCCAGAATCCTCAGTTCATGTACATGCCGCCATTCACGTGCAGCGTGGTGCCCGTGATGTACGCGGCCTGCGGACCAGCCAGGAAAGCCACCGCGTTGGCGATGTCCTCGGGCTGGCCGAGGCGGCCCAGCGGAATGCGCGATTTCAGGCTGGCCTGCTGCTCTTCCGACAGGACCTTGGTCATGTCCGTGTCGATGAAGCCCGGCGCCACGCAGTTCACGGTCACGTTACGGCTGCCGATCTCGGCCGCCAGCGCGCGCGTCATGCCCTCCACGCCGGCCTTGGCCGCCGAGTAGTTCATCTGGCCCGCATTGCCGACCGACCCCACCACCGACGTGATGTTGATGATGCGCCCGCCGCGGGCCTTCATCATCGGGCGCAGCACGGCGCGCGACAGCCGGAACACGGCCGTCAGGTTCGTGTCGATCACGGCCGTCCAGTCGTCGTCCTTCATGCGCATGGCCAGTTGGTCCTGCGTGATGCCGGCGTTGTTCACCAGCACGGCCAGGCCGCCATGCGTCTTCACGATCTCGTCGATCACGGCGTCGCAGCGCGCGGCGTCGTTCACGTTCAGCACCACGCCATGCCCCTTCAGCCCTTCGGCCGACAGGTATTCGCCGATGCCCGCGGCGCCGGCCTCGCTCGTGGCGGTGCCGATCACCATGGCACCCTGGCGGGCCAGTTCCAGCGCGATCGCCCGGCCGATGCCGCGCGAGGCGCCCGTCACCAGCGCGACCTGATTTTCCAGCGTCTTGCTCATGTTGCGTTCGTTCCTTGGTCTTATTTCAGCAGCGCCAGCGTTTCCTGCAGCGATGCCGGATCGAAGATTGCACCACCCACCAGGTTGCTGTCGATGCGCTTGGTCATGCCGGCCAGTACCTTGCCCGGGCCGCACTCGATGACATGGGTCACGCCCTCGGCGGCCATCTTCTGCACGCACTCGACCCAGCGCACCGGCGCGGCGGCCTGGCGGACCAGCGCGTCCTTGATCTGGTCCGGGTCGTTGACGATGGCCACGTCGACGTTGTTGACCAGCGGGATCGACGGCGCCGAGAACGCCAGGCCGGCCATGCGCTCGCGCAGGCGGTCCGATGCCGGCTTCAGCAGCGACGAGTGGAACGGGGCCGACACCGGCAGCGGCAGCGCGCGCTTGGCGCCCTTGCCCTTGGCGATCTCGCACGCCTTTTCCACGGCGGCCTTGTTGCCGGCGATCACCACCTGGGCCGGGGCATTGAAGTTGACGGCTTCCACCACGCCCACACCGGCCGCGGCCGCCTCGGCGCAGGCCGCGCGCACGTCATCGTCGGACAGGCCGAGGATCGCGGCCATGCCGCCCTCGCCCACCGGCACCGCTTCCTGCATGGCCTGGGCGCGGAAGCGCACCAGCGGCACCGCGTCGGCAAACGGGATCACGCCCGCGGCCACCAGGGCCGAATACTCGCCGAGGCTGTGGCCGGCCACCAGCGCCGGCGCAGGACCGCCAGCATCCAGCCAGGCGCGGTACACGGCCACGGCCGCGGTCAGCATCACGGGCTGGGTGTTGGTCGTCAGGTTCAGTTCTTCCGCCGGGCCTTCGGCAATCAGCTTGCCGATGTCCTGGCCCAGCGCCGCCGAAGCTTCGTCGAGCGTGGCGCGCACCACCGGGTGGTCGGCGAACGCGTTGAGCATGCCAACCGATTGCGAACCCTGTCCGGGGAAAACGAATGCGAATTTCATCGGCAATCCAGTCCTAGCTATTCATCGTGTCGAGCGGTGCGGCGCCGGCTGGCGGCGCGCACCGGCCGCATATTACATGCGCAGCAGCACCGCGCCCCAGGTGAAGCCGCCGCCCACGCCTTCCATCAGCACGGTCTGGCCCGGCTGGATGCGACCGTCGCGCACGGCCACGTCCAGCGCCAGCGGGATCGACGCGGCCGAGGTGTTGCCATGCTCGTGGACCGTCGCCACCATGCGCTCGCCGGGCAGGCCCAGCTTCTTGGCCGTACCCTGCATGATGCGGATGTTGGCCTGGTGCGGAATCAGCCAGTCGATCTGGTCAGCCTGCATCTCGGCCGCGGCGATGGCCTCGCGGGCCACCTTGTCCAGCACCGTGACGGCCAGCTTGAACACCGCCTGGCCGTCCATGTGCAGGAAGGCATTGCCGGTGATGGCGCCGCCGGACACGTTGCCCGGCACGCACAGGATATCCACGTGGTTGCCATCGGCATGCATGGCCGACGACAGGATGCCCGGCTCGTCCGAGGCCGTCAGCACCACGGCGCCGGCGCCGTCGCCGAACAGCACGCAGGTGGTGCGGTCGTTGAAGTCGAGGATGCGGGAAAACACTTCGGTGCCGATCACCAGCACGTTCTTGTGCGATCCGCTGCGGATGAACTTGTCGGCCGTCGACATCGCGTACACGAAGCCGGAGCACACCGCCTGCAGGTCGAACGCCGCGCAGTGGTTCGTGATGCCGAGCTTCTGCTGCACCAGGCAGGCGGTGCTCGGGAACACGAAATCGGGCGTGGACGTGGCCACGATGATCAGGTCGATGTCCTGCCGCTCGATCCCGGCGGCGGCAATCGCCTGCTCGGCGGCCTTGACCGCTAGATCGCTGGCCGTGACGTCGGGTTCCGCCCAGTGGCGCGCCGAAATGCCGCTGCGCGAGACGATCCACTCGTCGCTGGTCTCGATGCCCTTCTCGGCAAGCTGCGCGGCCAGGTCGTGATTCGTGACGCGCCGCGGGGGCAGGTAGCTCCCCGTGCCGATGATTTTTGCGTACTTGGTCATGAGTGTGTCGGATCGTGGTGCTCGCCGGTCCGCCCTGGCCAGGCCGTCGGGCGAACCCTCCGGCCAGCCGCCCTGGGGCGCGCGGCCTCAGGCGGCACGGGTATCGGAATGAGGGTCCGGTGTGTCTGTCTCCGGGCCCGCCGTCGCGGCGCCAGCGGCACCGGACTTGTTGGCGAAGGCCTTGGCAATGCGTTCGATGACGCCATTTCTGGCCGCATCATACCCGCGTTTGATCGCCCACTCAAAGGAATGGGCATCGGCGGATCCGTGGCTCTTGATCACCAGCCCGCGCAGGCCCAGCAGCGAGGCACCGTTGTAGCGGGCCGGGTCCAGCCGCCGCGCCAGGCGCGACAGCACCGGCATGGCCACGGCCGCCAGCAGCTTGGTGAACCACGACCGGGTGAATTCTTCCTTGATCATGCTGCCGATCATCTTGGCCAGGCCCTCGGTGCTCTTGAGCGCCACGTTGCCGACAAAGCCGTCGCAGACGACGATGTCCGTCGTGCCCTTGAAGATGTCGTTGCCTTCCACGTTGCCGTAGAAGTTGAGCTCGGAAGCGCGCAGCAGCTCGCCGGCGGCCTTGACCACCTCGTTGCCCTTGATCACTTCCTCGCCGATGTTGAGCAGGCCCACCGTCGGGTGGTCCTTGTGGTCCACCACGGCCACCATGGCCTCGGCCATGCGCGCGAACTGCAGCAGGTGTTCCGGCTCGCAGTCGGCATTGGCGCCCAGGTCCAGCACCGTGGTGCCCCAGCCCTGCTCGTTCGGAATCGTGGTGGCGATGGCCGGCCGCTCGATGCCTTCGAGCGTCTTGAGCACGTAGCGCGACACCGCCATCAGCGCGCCCGTGTTGCCGGCGGAAATACAGGCCCCGGCCTTGCCTTCCTTGACCTGCGTCACGGCCACGCGCATCGAAGAATCCTTCTTCTTGCGCAGCGCCACTTCCACCGGGTCGTCCATGGTGATGACCTCGGTCGCGGCCACCACGGTCACGCGCGGATGATCGGTCGCGTGCAGCTTCTTGAGCTGCGCGGCGATGGCGTCGGGCAGGCCGACGAGGACCATCTCGGCGTCGTCGTGACGCGAAAGAAAACTGATCGCCGCCGGCACTGTCACGGAGACTCCGTGATCACCGCCCATGCAGTCGATAGCGAGCTTGATCGTCATTGTTTCCTGATACGGAAAGCGCGCCGGCACCCGCCGCCTCGGTTCGCGGGGACGCAACCAGCCGGACGCGCGAATACGCTGCCGTGCGGGCGCCGAGCGCCCAACAAAAAAGCGGCAACGAGCTTGCCGCTTTCCTGTTTTACACCTGACAACGTGCGCGAGCGAGACACAGGGTCACGCCAGACGACCTGGTCAGTCGTTCTTGGTCTTGATGACCTTGCGACCACGGTAGTAGCCGTTCGGGCTCACGTGGTGGCGCAGGTGGGTTTCGCCCGTGGTCGGCTCGACGGCCAGGGGGGCGACCGACAGATGGTCGTGCGAACGATGCATGCCGCGCTTGGACGGCGACTTCTTGTTCTGTTGAACAGCCATGATGACTCCTTCGAGAATTTTGCGATATTAACACACGCATCCTGCGCAAGGCGTAGCCGGGGCCCGGCCGGATGCTTGACCTGCTACCTGGATGACCGCCACCGGCCGCGCCTCGCGCGGCGTCAGTGCCTGGTCTTCAGGCCGGCCAGCGCCGCGAAGGGCGATGGCCGCTTTTCTTCCTCGGGTGCAGCCTCGGGCTCCACCTCGCCGTCCGCCCCGGTGACGAGCGACTCGTGCACCGTGGGGCAGACCACATGCTTGGGTGCCGTCGGCAACGCCAACAGCACTTCATCCTCAATCAGTTCCAGCGCCGAGAACTTCTTCGACCCCACGATCACGTCGAGTTCGTCGTCGTCCATCGGCGCCTCGTCGGCGGCCGCCTCGCTGGCTACCACCTCGAAGCACATCTTCGTGGCGATAGGCTCGGCGTACACGCCCAGGCATCGCTGGCAATCCAGCCAGACACGGCCGTTGACCGTCACCTCGACGAACAGCCGCTGCGCCGCCGGCGCGCCGGGCTCGGCCGCCTCCTCCCGCGCAAACCCGGCGAGGGTGTAGGCAAATGCCTCGTCCCGCGTGGACGCTGGCGCATCGGCAGCCGTCTCGGCTAAGATGCGCGGCAAATCGCGCACCGGCACCTCTCCCGCCACGCTGCCACCTTTGCGGCAGAAGACGAAGAGATCGGTTTCACGCAGGTCGAAGGCCACGGCGGACGCCGCTGGCTGGGTCGGCTGACTCATACTGAATCGCAGAAATGCCTTGTTTGCCACACATGAGCGGCAACGATGTGCCTGTGCAGCTAAACGCGCGATTATACGTTGTTTTTTCCGGATCGGTCAAAGTATACGAACCCGCGCCCGCTGGCGCCCCGTATGCCGGCCATCTTTCGCCACCGCCCTAGCGACCACCCTGTTCCTATGTCTTCCGATGCCCGCCCTGCCCTGATCCTCGGGTCGAGTTCCCCGTACCGCCGCGACCTGCTGGCGCGCCTGCGGGTGCCGTTCGAGGTGGCGACGCCCGACATCGACGAAACGCCGCTGCCCGGCGAACGCCCCGACGCCACCGCGCTGCGGCTGTCGCGCCTGAAGGCCGAAGCCATCGCCCAGCGCCACCCGGGCGCACTGGTGATTGGCTCGGACCAGGTCTGCACGCTCGACGACCTGCAGATCGGCAAGCCCGGCACCCACGAGAAGGCGCTGGCCCAGCTCCAGCTCATGCGTGGACGCACCGTCACATTCCACTCGGCCCTGTGCCTGCTCGACAGCCGCAACGGCGTGGCCCAGCTTGCCGACGTGCAGACGCGTGTCACGTTCCGCAACCTGTCCGATGCCGAACTCGACGCCTACCTGCGCATCGAGACGCCGTACGACTGTGCTGGCAGCGCCAAGGCCGAGGGCCTGGGCATCGCCCTGCTGGCGCGCGTGGAATCGGACGATCCGACCGCGCTGATCGGCCTGCCGCTGGTGGCGCTGACCGCCATGCTGCGCCAGGCCGGCTACCCGATCCTGGGAGCCTGACCATGCCCGGCACGCTATTCCTGATTCCCAACACGCTCGGCAAGCGCGACGAACACGACCCGGTGAGCGACGTGATTCCGGCCGGCGTCCAGCAGATTGCCGCGCGGCTCGACTACCTCGTCGCCGAGAACGCCAAGACCGCCCGCGCCTTCCTGAAGAAACTGGGCGAAACGGCGCCGCTGGCCCATGCGATCCAGCAGATCGAGATCCGCGAGCTGAACGTCAATACGAAGGCCGACGCGCTGGGTGCGCTGCTGGACCCCATCGCCGCCGGGCGTGACGGCGGGCTGCTGTCCGAGGCCGGCGTCCCGGCCGTGGCCGACCCCGGCGCGGACCTCGTGCGGCTGGCCCATGCGCGCGGCATCGCGGTCCGCCCGCTGGTCGGGCCCAGTTCGATCCTGCTGGCGGTGATGGGTTCGGGCCTGAACGGCCAGAGCTTTGCGTTCAACGGCTACCTGCCGGTGGACGCCGAGGAACGGGCCCGCAAGCTGCGCGACCTGGAACAGCGTTCGCGCAAGGCGCAGCAAACCCAGGTGTGGATCGAGACGCCGTACCGGAATGGCGCCCTGCTGGACGCGCTGCGCCAGCATTGCGCCGGCACGACCCTGCTGTCGATCGCCGTGGACCTGACGCTGCCGACCGAAGCCATCGTCACGCTGCCCATCGCCGACTGGCGGCCGGACCGCCTGCCGCTGCACAAGCGCCCGGCGATCTTCTCGCTGCTGGCCCAGTAAGAGTAAGAGCCTGGGCTGCCGGGACCGGCCCGGCAGCCTTGGCCAGCGTCAGCGCACCACCGGCGCGCCAACGCTCAGCATGACCTTCATCGCGGCCGATCCCACCGCCGCGCCAAACCGCTTGGCCACGCGCTCGGCCACGTTTTCCTTGACCGTATAGTCGACGATGTCCTCGGCCTTGAACACGTCGCGCGCCACATAGTCGGCGCTGCCCAGGCCGTCGGCCAGCCCCAGCTCCACCGCGCGCTCGCCCGACCAGAACAGGCCCGAGAACAGCTCCGGATCGTTCTTGAGCCGGTCGCCGCGGCCTTCCTTGACCACGTCGATGAACTGTTGGTGAATCTGCTTGAGCATCGATTCGGCAAACGCGCGCTGGCGCGGCACCTCGGGCGAGAACGGGTCGAGCATCCCCTTGTTGGCGCCCGACGTGTAGAGCCGCCGCTGCACGCCGATCTTGTCCATCAGGCCCGTGAAGCCAAACCCGTCCATCAGCACGCCGATCGAGCCGACGATGCTGGCCTTGTCGACATAGATCTTGTCGGCCGCGGCCGCCACGTAGTAGCCGCCCGACGCGCAGATTTCCTCCACCACCACGTAGAACGGCTTGTCCGGATAGATCTTGCGCAGCCGGTGGATCTCGTCGTTGATGATGCCGGCCTGCACCGGCGAGCCGCCCGGCGAGTTGATCTTGAGGATCACCCCGGCCGCCGACGTGTCGCCGAACGCCGCCTGCAGCGACGCGTTGATCGACTCCGCGCTGGCCGGCGTGCCGGCGGCGATCTCGCCTTCCAGCGTGACCATGGCGGTATGGCGGCCGCTGGTGCTGGTCAGGCCGTCGCCCTTGAAGTCGATGACCGCGAACAGGATCAGCGCCAGGATGCCCAGCCCCACCAGCCGGAAGAAAATCTTCCAGCGCCGCGCCGCGCGCTGCTCGCGCAGGCTGGCCAGCAGCACCTTTTCCAGCACATCGCGTTCCCAGCCGCCGGCCGCCCCGCCCACCGGCTTGGCCGGCTTGCCAGCCAGGCGGGCGCGGCGTTCGTCGGCCTCGCGCTGGGCCGCGTCGTCGCCGGCCTTCAGTTCGTCCTCCAGCGGATAGTCGGCACGCGGCGCGGTTTCCAGCGTCTCGTTGCGCGGCGGCGGCTCGGTGCCCCGGTCGGGCTGGCCCGGTTGATCGGAAGGCGATGGCGGTTTTTGCTGTTCTGTCATGCAGATGGACTCAAGCGTCAAACGGGGCCCGGGCGCCGGTCAGCCGGCGTCGGGCGCAAAAAATGGCGCTTCGGGCTGCCAGAAGACAGCGCCGTCACGTTCCTCGATGCGGAGTTTGGCCAGCGCGGCGCCCCGGCAAGGGCCGCCCACGCAGAGGCCGGTGTCCGGCGCATAGGTTGCGCCATGTGTCGCACACATCAAGTATAGGCCCGCACTGTCGAAAAACTGGCCCTCCTGCCAGTCCAGCTCCATGGGCACATGGGCGCACTGGTTCAGATAGCCGTGGACGGCGCCGTCGTAGCGGATCACGAACGCGCCAATCTCGCGCGGCGGCGCGCCGGACGCACCGGCCGACGCCCGGACCGTGAAACGAACGCCGGCGCCGCCATCGACCAGTTCGTCCGCCGCGCACACCCGGCGCGGGGCCAGGCTGCCGTCACGCATGCGTCAGCAGCCACTGCTGCAGGTCGTCGATCGACGTGGCGCAGTGCAGCGGCGCCATCGCGCGCAGCGATTCGGCCGGATGGGCGCCGTAGCAGACGCCCAGCCCGTGCGCGCCGGCATTGATCGCCATCTGCAGGTCGTGGGTGGTGTCGCCGATCATCAGCGTCCGGTCGATGTCCTGGCCCAGTTCGCGCGTCAGTTCGTGCAGCATGGCCGGGTGGGGCTTCGAGAATGTCTCGTCGGCGCAGCGCGTGGCATCGAACAGCTTGCCAAGGCCGGTGCTGGCCAGCGCCCGCTCCAGGCCCACGCGGGTCTTGCCGGTGGCGACGCCCAGGAAGTAGTGCTCGGCGTGCAGCGCCTCCAGCATCTCGCGCACGCCCGGGAACAGCACCAGCTCGGCGTCGCGGGTCAGGAAGTGAAAGCGGTAGCGCTCGGCCAGGCGCGGGTAGTCGGCCGGATCGAGCGTCGGCACGGCATACGACAGCGCGTCCTTCAGGCCCAGCCCGATCACGTGGCTGGCCGCGCTGTCGTCGGGCACGGGCAAGCCGAGGTCGCGGCTGGCCATCTGTATACATTTGGTGATCGTCGGGGTGGAATCCATCAGGGTCCCATCCCAGTCGAAGACGATCAGGTCGAAGCGCTGCCTGGCCATTGCGGTCCTTGGTCGATGCAGAAGTGTTTCAGTGAGAAGTGGCGGCGCGTGGCGCCCGCTTTCAGCCAGCGGCCCCGAGCGGACTCAATTGTTGCAAAAATTCGACACATTCGCCCGGCAGCGGCGCGGAAACCGTCACCGGCGCCCCGGTCTGGGGATGGGTGAAGGTCAGTTTGTGCGCGTGGAGGAACATCCGCTTGATGCCCGGCCGCGCACCGCTGCGCGAAAGTGCCTTGTTCAGCGCAAAGTCGCCGTACTTGTCGTCGCCGACGATGGGGAAGCCCGTCGATTGCAGGTGGACGCGGATCTGGTGCGTGCGGCCGGTCTTCAGCTCGGCCTCCAGCAGCGTGAATTCCTCGAACGCCTTGATCCGGTTAAACACCGTGTGCGACGGCAGGCCGTCGGCCTGCACCCGCACGCGGCGCTCGCCGTCCGGCGTGTTGTATTTATATAGCGGCAGCTTCACGTGCTGCCGCGCGTTCGGAAACTCGCCGGCCACGCAGGCGAAGTAGCGCTTGTCCATGCCGTTGCCGCGGATCTGCTCGTGCAGGTTGACCAGCGCCGAGCGCTTCTTCGCCAGGACCAGGATGCCCGACGTCTCGCGGTCCAGCCGGTGCACCAGTTCCAGGAACTTGGCGTCCGGACGGGCGCGCCGCAGTTGCTCGATCACCCCGAACGCCACGCCCGATCCGCCATGCACGGCCACGCCGGCCGGCTTGTCGATGACGAGCACGTGGGTATCCTCGAACAACACCGGAAACTCGCCGGCCGGCACGTAGACGGCCTCGCCATCTGCCTTTCCGCCACCCGCATCGGCGGAATCCGGACGACATCGCCCAGCTTCAGCCGGTAAGTTGCATCGATCCGGCCCTTGTTGACGCGCACCTCGCCGGAACGCAGCACCCGGTAGATGTGGCTCTTGGGCACGCCCTTGGCCACCTTGAGCAGGAAGTTGTCGATGCGCTGGCCTTCCGAACTCTCGTCGATCGTGACATACGCCACCTGGAGGCCATTCGCGCGGGAGCGCGGCTCCGTTTCAATTTGATGGCGTAACTCATTCATTTTCAATATAATTTCCCGGCCATTCCCGGCCAAGGACCGGGAGTGTGCGACCTGTGTAAGCGATGTTTGGCGCGGACCCGGCCTGGAAAGCCAGCCCATTGCGGCGGACCGGAACGGAACATGCAGGGCCACCCGGCAATTATTCTGGGTAGTCCCACCAGTACCCGCGCGAGATTCCGCATTTTACACTTCGGGTTGCCGCCAGCCCGGCCTGTCTCCCGCCTGTTGCGTACCCCGCAAGGCGCCAGATGGGCAAATGGTGGCAAACAGCAGCACGCACGCGCCGCGCCGGCGCGCAGGAAGCCGCCCATAGGCGGCTTCGGCAACCAGCCGGCCGACACGTGGAAACTGAGTGTTCAGGTAGAAAAGAATTCAATGCGGATGCCGGCATCGAAACAGGCATCCGCATCGGTGAGAGAAGACCGCCCGCACCGGGAACCGGTGCCGGCCCGGCAGGAGACACCCTGCCAACCGACCTGCAGTATCGGCCGCGATCCGTCGCCGCCCGTCGTTGTTCGACGAGCCGGCGCGAGGCGCCCCGAGCGCAGAACGCGAAGAAGCAGCGGCGCGCCCGCCCGCGGACAGGTCGGCTTGGCAACGGCATGCAACTGCTGCGTCCGGATGACTTGCTCTTTGACGCGTCCTGGCCATCCCGGCTCCGGCTGCGATCGGTAGCGCCGCCGTGCCGCTGGCACGGCCCACGTGCCGCCATCGCCCCGGACCCGCCGGCATCCGCCAGACATCGCTGCACCAGGAGCAAGGCCCATTTGCCCTCTCCCACCCAGCAGCGGACCCGCCGCAGCCTTCATCGCGGATGACCGGGACGCCGACAGCCTCTCCTTTCACCCGCGCCCAGCCGGCGCGCGCCACCCTGGCGTGCCCGGCAACTCCGGCAATTCTCCCGCCCTCGCTCAGCTTTCCTCGCGTGCTCCCTGGACCGTCGCAGGCATGATCCATTCATGACAGAAGCGTGCCTGTGACACTGGAGTGAGGTATTGCGATGAAACGCATGCTGTTCAACGCGACGCAACAGGAGGAGTTGCGCGTCGCGATCGTCGATGGTCAGAAACTGATCGACATCGACATCGAAACTGCCGGGCGCGAGCAGCGCAAGGGCAACATCTACAAGGGCGTCATCACCCGCATCGAGCCGTCGCTGGAAGCCTGCTTTGTCAACTACGGCGAAGAGCGCCACGGCTTCCTGCCGTTCAAGGAAGTGGCACGCGCGTTCTTCAAGGACGGCGTGGACGTGCGCAACGCGCGCATCCAGGACGCGCTGCACGAAGGCCAGGAACTGATCGTCCAGGTCGAGAAGGAAGAACGCGGCAACAAGGGCGCCGCCCTGACCACGTTCATCTCGCTGGCCGGCCGCTACCTGGTGCTGATGCCCAACAACCCGCGCGGCGGTGGCGTGTCGCGCCGCATCGAGGGCGAGGACCGCCAGGAACTGCGCGAGACCATGGCGCAGCTGCAGGTGCCGGAAGGCATGAGCATCATCGCGCGCACGGCCGGCATCGGCCGCGCCGCCGAGGAACTGCAGTGGGACCTGAACTACCTGCTCCAGCTCTGGAAGGCCATCGACGGCGCCGCCGGCGACAACAAGGCCCCGCTGCTGATCTACCTGGAATCGAGCCTGGTCATCCGCGCCATCCGCGACTATTTCCAGCCGGACATTGGCGAAATCCTGATCGACACGGACGAGATCTACGAGCAGGCGCGCGCCTTCATGAGCGTGGTCATGCCCGACAACATGAACCGCGTGAAGAAGTACCGCGACGACGTGCCGCTCTTCTCGCGTTTCCAGATCGAGCACCAGATCGAATCGGCATACTCGCGCATGGTAATGCTGCCGTCCGGCGGTGCCATCGTGATTGACCATACCGAAGCCCTCGTGTCGGTTGACGTGAACTCGGCCCGCGCCACCAAGGGTGCGGACATCGAGGAAACCGCGCTGCGCACGAACCTGGAAGCGGCCGACGAGATCGCCCGCCAGCTTCGCCTGCGCGACCTGGGCGGCCTGATCGTGATCGACTTCATCGACATGGAGTCCGGCAAGGCCCAGAAGGACGTGGAAACGCGCCTGAAGGACGCCCTGCGCCACGACCGCGCCCGCGTGCAGATGGGCAAGATCAGCCGCTTCGGCCTGATGGAGCTGTCGCGCCAGCGCCTGCGTCCTTCGCTGTCGGAAGGCTCGCACATCACCTGCCCGCGCTGCAATGGAACAGGCCACATCCGCGATACCGAATCGTCCGCCCTGCAGGTGCTGCGCATCATCCAGGAAGAGGCGATGAAGGAAAACACGGCCGCCATCCACTGCCAGGTGCCGGTGGAAGTGGCCGCTTTCCTGCTGAACGAGAAGCGCCAGGACATCAACCTGATCGAACTGCGCTTCAAGGTGAACGTGCTGCTGATCCCGAACAAGCATCTGGAGACGCCGCACTACAAGCTGGAGCGCCTGCGCCACGACGATCCGCGCCTGGAGGACTCGACCGCCAGCTACCGCATGGCCGAGGCCGCCGCGAAGGAACTGGAAGCCGACACCAGCTACAGCAGCCGCAAGAAGGAAGATGCGCGTCCGCGCCAGGAAGCCGCCGTCAAGGGCATCACGCCCGACGCGCCGGCGCCCGTGTCGGTGCCGCGCCCCGAGCGCGCGCCGAAGCCGGAAGCCCCGGCTGCCCGTCCGACGCCCGCCACCCAGCCGGTGGCAAGTGGCGGTTTCGTCGCCTGGCTGAAGGGCCTGTTCGGCGCCAAACCGGCCCCCGCGCCGGTGGCCGAAGCCGCCAAGCCGGCGGCCGAGGGCCAGGCACGCGGCGAAGGCCGTCCGGGCCGTGGCGAACGTGGCCAGCGCGCCGAACGTGGTGAGCGCGGCGAGCGTGGCGAAGGCCGCCAGGGCCGTGGCGAGCGTGGTGGCGAATCCCGCGGCGAACGCGGCGAGCGCCAGGGCCGTGGCCAGCGCGGCGAGCGTGGCGAACGCGGCGAGCGTACGGAACGCACCGATCGCGCCGACGCCCAGCGCGGCGAGGCACGTGAAGCGCGCGAGCCGCGCGAAGCCCGTGAACCGCGCGAGCCGCGTGGCGACCGCCAGCCCCGCGCCCCGCGCGAAGGCCAGCAGGCGGCTGCCCCGGCAGTCGTCGCGGGCGAGCGTACCGAGGCGCGCCGCGAGCGCAACCAGGAACGCCGCGAGCGTCAACGTGACCGCCAGCGCGAGCGCAGCGAGTCCCGCGAGTCCGAGGAAGCGCTGAACGTCGAGGGCGTCGCACCGCAGTCGGCACTGGAAGCCGCCGAGGCCGCACCGGCCGTGATGGCCGCGCTGGACCTGCCGGCAGGCGCCACGGGCGCCGAAGCCGGCGCGGAAACGGCTGAAGGCGAAGAGCGCCGCCGCCGCAACCGTCGTGGCCGCAACCGCTATCGCCGCGAGCGCGAGGAAGGCGCAGGCGTGGAAGGCAACGAAGGCAACGAAGGCAACCTGGCCGAAGTCAGCGCCGGCGTGACCGAGTCGGAAGACGAATCGGCATCGGCAGCCGCCCCGGTGGCGCAGGCCGCACCGGTTGCCGAACCTGCCGTGGCCGAGACGCCGGCCCTGCAAGTGGCCGCAGCCAGCGCGCTGGTCGCCACCGAGCCGGTCGTCCAGGCCACCCCGGCGCAGTCCGAGCCCGCCGCACCGGCACCGGCCGCCGAACCCGTGTTCGCCGCCGTGGCCCAGCCGCAACCGGCTCCGGTGGTGACGCCGGCGCCGACGCACGGTGCCGACGAGGTTCACGCCGAACCGGCGCCCGTCGCCACGGCTCCGGCCCTGCCCGAGCCCGTGATCGCGACGGCCGAAGTGGCGCCCGCCCCGGTGCCTACCGTGGAAACGCCGGCTCCGGCCGCGATGGCCCCGGCCGCGCCGGCACCGGCGGGCACCAGCGCCCCGGCGCTGGAGTCGATGCTGGCAACGGCTGGCCTGGAGTGGGTCCGCACGGACAGCGCCAAGCACGCCGCCGCGCAGGAAGCCGCCGCCCGCATCGCGCCGGCCCCGCGCGTGCCGCGCGAGCGCAAGCCGCTGCCCCCGCTGCCCCAGGGTCCGATGGTCCTGGTGGAAACCGGTGGCAACCAGCGCGAGATGGCGCAGCAACAGCAGCAGCAATAACCCACCTCCGGGCGGGTCACCAGAAGGGACGGCAGGCGCCGTCCCTTTTTTCGTTTGTGCCGCCGACCTGACTTGGCACAGCCCGCCCAACTGTACTGCCGCGCCCCGCGACCATGTGTACATCTGTCATGACAGTGTTGCGCGCGGCGACGCGCCGCCCTCGGCTAGAATGGCAGGCAGAACGGTCCCCGGCGCGCCCAAGCGCCGGACGGCCGCGGCCCCACTCTGCCATGACCGACACTGTCATCCCGATCTTCGACCTGCGTGACCATCGATACCGTTCGATGGTGCCGAGCATTCCGTCGCGCCTGATCGCGCCGACCGGGCTCGTTGCCGACACGCGGGGCCGGCCGCTGCACGACCTGCGCATCTCCGTCACCGACCGCTGCAACTTCCGCTGCGTCTATTGCATGCCGAAGGAAGTGTTCGACAAGGACTACACGTTCCTGCCGCACTCCGAACTGCTCAGCTTCGAGGAAATCGAGCGGGTGGCCCGGCTGTTCGTGGCGCAGGGCGTGGAAAAGATCCGGCTGACCGGCGGCGAGCCGCTGCTGCGCAAGAACATCGAACGGCTCGTGGAAATGCTGGCGCGCATCGAGACCGCGTCCGGCAAGCCGTTGGACCTGACGCTGACGACCAACGCATCGCTGCTGGCCCGCAAGGCGCAGTCGCTGCGCGACGCCGGGCTGACGCGCGTGACGGTCAGCCTGGACGCCATCGACGACACCACGTTCCGCAAGATGAACGACGTGGACTTTGCCGTGCGCGACGTGCTGCACGGCATCGAGGTGGCGCAGGCCGTCGGCCTGGCGCCGATCAAGGTCAACATGGTGGTCAAGCGCGGCACCAACGACCAGGAAATCGTGCCGATGGCGCGGCATTTCCGGCACAGCGGCATCATCGTCCGGTTCATCGAGTTCATGGACGTGGGCGCCAGCAACCACTGGCAGATGGACGAGGTGCTGCCGTCCGCCGACGTGGTGCGCCGCATCGACCAGGTCTTCCCGCTGGAAGCCGTCCAGGCCAACTATTCGGGCGAGACCGCCGAGCGCTGGCGCTACCGCGACGGCGGCGGCGAGATCGGCGTGATCTCCAGCGTCACGCACGCCTTCTGCGGCGATTGCAGCCGCATCCGCCTGTCCACCGAGGGCCGGCTCTACCTGTGCCTGTTCGCCACTGAAGGCTACGACCTGCGCGCGCTGCTGCGCGGCGGCCACAGCGACCTGGCCATTGGCAACGCCATCGCGCAGGTCTGGCAGGCCCGCACCGACAACTATTCCGAGCAGCGCAGCGACCCGGCCATTCGCGCGGCGCGGGCCGAACGCAAGATCGAGATGTCGTACATCGGCGGCTGATGATTGCGCGCGACGACATCACGGGCCTGATCCTGGCCGGCGGCCGAGGCAGCCGGATGGGCGGCACCGACAAGGGCCTGCAGCCGTTCCGGGGCGTGCCGCTGGTGCGCCACGTGCTGGACCGCCTGGCGCCGCAGGCCGGCCCGCTGCTGATCAATGCCAACCGTCATCCCGACCGCTACGCTGCGTTTGGCGTGCCGGTCATCGCCGATACCATGCCCGACTTTGCCGGTCCGCTGGCCGGTATGCTGGCCGGGCTGGCCCACTGCTGCACCGGGTGGCTGGTCACGGTGCCCTGCGATACGCCGTTCCTGCCCGACGACCTGGTGCAGCGGCTGGCGCGCGCCATCGACGCCGAAGGGGCCGAGCTGGCCGTGCCGGTGACGACCGAGCCCGACGGCCAGCGCCGCCTGCAGCCCGTGTTCTGCCTGATGCCGGCCGCGGCCGCGGCCAGCCTGCGCGCCTACCTTGATGCGGGCGACCGCAAGATCGAGCACTGGGTCACGCGCCAGCGGCTGGCGCAGGTGCCGTTCGACGATGCCATGGCATTCGCCAACTTCAACACGCTCGACGAGCTGCGCCAGCACGAGGCGCCCTGACACTTCATCCCCGGTCCTCCCGCCATGCCTTCGTTGCAATCCGTGATTTCCTGCCAGTCCGACTATGACCCCACCGCGTTGCCGGTGGACCAGGCCAACGCGATCATCGCCGGCGTGCTGGAGCCGGTGCAGGGCGTGGAGCAATTGGCCATCCGCGCCGCGCTGGACCGCGTGCTGGCCTACGACGTGATCTCGCCGATCGACGTCCCGCCGCACGACAACTCGGCCATGGACGGCTACGCGTTCGCCGGCCAGGCGCTGGCGGGCGCCGGCGGCAACATCGCGCTGGAAGTCATCGGCACGGCCTATGCGGGCACCGCCTTCCACGGCGAGGCGCAGGCCGGCCAGGCCGTGCGGATCATGACCGGCGCCACCCTGCCCCCCGGCTGCGATACCGTGATTCCGCAGGAACTGGTCGAGGTCCAGGCCGGCGGCAACCTGGTGCGCTTTGCCGCCGACGCCGTGCGGGCTGGCGACAACCGCCGCCAGCGTGGCGAGGACCTGTCGCGCGGCCAGGCCGCGTTGCGCGCCGGGCGCATCCTGACGCCAGCCGACCTGGGCATGCTGGCGTCGCTGGGCGTGGCCGAGGTCAAGGTGCGCCGCCGGCTGCGCGTGGCATTTTTCTCCACCGGCGACGAATTGCGCTCCATCGGCGAGCCGCTGGACCCGGGCTGCGTCTACGACTCGAACCGCTACACGCTGCACGGCATGCTGCGCCGGCTCAATGTGGACCTGATCGACATGGGCGTGGTGCGCGACGATCCGGCCGCCATGGAAGCCGCGTTCCGCAGCGCGTGCGAGACCGCCGACGCCATCATCACGTCGGGCGGCGTCTCGGTGGGCGATGCCGACTATACGAAGCAGATCATGGACAAGCTCGGCGAGGTCACGTTCTGGAAGATCGCCATGCGCCCGGGCCGCCCGATGGCCTTCGGCCGGATCTCGTCGAACGGCCATGACGCGGTGCTGTTCGGCCTGCCTGGCAACCCCGTGGCCGTGATGGTGACGTTCTACCACTTCGTCCGGGGCGCGCTGCACCGCCTGATGGGCGCCGATGTCGCCCCGCTGCCCCGCATCCGCGTGCGGACGACCACGCCGATCCGCAAGAAGCCGGGCCGCACCGAGTTCCAGCGCGGCATCGTCGCCGCCGGGCCCGACGGCGACCTGCAGGTGCGGCTGACCGGTGAGCAAGGCTCCGGCGTGCTGCGGTCGATGAGCGAGGCCAACTGCTTCGTCGTGCTCGACCACGACCAGGGCCCGGTGGCCGCCGGCGACACGGTGCAGATCGTGCTGTTCGACGGCCTGATCTGACCGCCGCAGGTGCCGGCGCGACCGGCCCCGATCCGCCACATCGGCATGAATGAGAAGGATTCATACCGGCGCGCGATGGGCCTGCACGGGGCGCCATCGCGGCCCCGGCGCACGGTGTCGTTTTTGTGCCGCACTCTTTGCGCGAAAGCACCGCGTGCAGCGGGATTTGCCTCATCCGTTTGGGGGGCGGTCTAGGCGTCGCAAGCCCCAATCGCTACACTTGCAGCACGAAAATCCGAACCCCCCAATATCTTGTCCGTCGTCATGCACCAGGAGATCGCGTACCTCCATCCCGTCAAGACTGCCCGCGCGCTCGTGCTCGTGTACCTTTGTTTCTCGGTGCCGATCGTCGCCATGGGCCTGTTCGTCGCCTTCGTGCGTTACGGCGACCTGCCCGGCATTGCCGTCTTCACGGCCCTGATCCTCAATGCGCTGATCGGCTTCGGCCTGCTGTGGCTGGGCTGCCTGGCCTACAACTGGGTGGCCGCCCGCTTTGGCGGCATCGAGGTCCACGTCCGCGAACTGAGCCCCGAAGACCGCGCCTGAGCGACCGGTCCGCGCCGGAGCGCCCTGCCCCGGGCCTGCCGGCCCGGTCTTGACCCGCCGGCGCCGTGCCGGCTGTGTCGCGATCTATTCCCGCCCCGTATCGTCTTCCGGCGCCGCCGCGTCGCCGGCCGGCGTGCCGATCCCCAGCGTTCCCGACGCCGCCGTTCCCAATAGCTGTTCCGCCATTTCGCCTGGCAGGGCTTCCACGGTGCGCAGCTTGCGCTCCATCTGGCGTGTCCGGACCTCGGCCTGTTCGATGTTGCGCGCCGCGCGCACCAGCGTGTCGCGCGTCTTGGCCAGGACCTCGCCGAACTTGCCGAATTCGGTCTTGACCGCGCCCAACACCTCCCACACCTCGCTCGAACGCTTTTCCAGCGCGAGCGTGCGGAACCCCATCTGCAGGCTGTTGAGCAACGCCGTCAGCGTCGTCGGCCCGGCCACGGTCACGCGGAAATCGCGCTGCAGCAGGTCGGTCAGGCCCGGCCGGCGCAGGACCTCGGCGTAGAGCCCTTCGGTCGGCAGGAACAGGATGGCAAAGTCGGTGGTGGCCGGCGGCGCCAGGTACTTCTCGGCAATCGTCTGCGCCTCGCGGCGCACGGCCACTTCGAGCTCGCGGCTGGCCAGCTGGACGCCGTCGACGTCGCCCCGCTCCTGCGCGTCGACCAGCCGCTCGTACTGGTCTTTCGGAAACTTCGCGTCGATGGGCAGCCAGACCGGGCTGCCGCCGATCTCGCGCCCCGGCAGCCGGATCGCGAACTCCACGCGCGCGCCCGAGCTCTGGACGGTCTCGACGTTCTTGCTGTACTGGTCCGGCGTCAGGATCTGTTCCAGCAGCATCGCCAGTTGCACCTCGCCCCAGGTGCCGCGCGTCTTGACGTTGGTCAGCACGCGCTTGAGGTCGCCCACGCCCTGCGCCAGCACCTGCATCTCGCCCAGCCCGCGGTGCACCTGCTCCAGGCGCTCCGACACAAGCTTGAACGACTCGCCCAGCCGCTGCTCCAGCGTGGCGTGCAGCTTCTCGTCGACGGTCCGGCGCATTTCCTCCAGCTTGGCCGCGTTGTTGGCCTCGATGTCGCGCAGCTTCTGCTCCAGCGTGGCCCGCACGTCGGCCAGCCGCCGCTCGTTGGCCTCGGACATCTGCGCAAGCTGTTGCTGCTGCACCGTGGCGATGCTGGTCAACTGCGCCGAAAGCTGTTGCTGGAAGCGCAGCATCTGCTGGCCGGCCTCGCTGCGGCTGCCGCGCGCGTTATCGGCCAGTTCCGCGCGCAGCTCGCGCTCCAGCCGCTCCAGCCCGCGCGCGGTGTCCTCGCGCACGTCGTCGCGCAGGTCGCTCAGCATCGGCTGCAAGTCGCCCGGCGCGTGGCGCGGCAGCCGCACCAGCAGCACGGCCAGCAGTATCACGGCCGCCACGGCGGCGACCAGGGTCAGCAAGGGTATCAACGTCATGAAAACTGGCGATCCGGGTGCCGTCAGCGGCGGCGCGACATGACCTCGGGGTTGATCACGGTGGGCGGATGGCCGGCCTGCGGCCCGGCATCGAGCGCGGCGATCAGGTTGTCGGCCGCCAGGTTGGCCATGGCGCGGCGCGTCTTCTCCGACGCGCTGGCAATGTGCGGGGTCAGCACGACGTTCGGCACCGTCAGCAGGTCCGGGTGGACGCTCGGCTCGCCCTCGAACACGTCGAGGCCGGCCGCGAAGATCTTGCGGTCGCGCAGCGCGGCGGCCAGCGCCGCGTCGTCGACGATGCCGCCGCGCGCCAGGTTGATCAGCGTGGCCGTCGGCTTCATCCGCGCCAGTTCGGCGGCACCGATGGCATGGTGGCTCGCGGGGCTGTACGGCAGCACCAGGATCAGGTGGTCCGACTGCGCCAGCAGTTCGTCCTTGCTGACGTAGCGCGCGTTCAGCGACTGCTCGACGTCGGCCGGCAACTGGCTGCGATTGTGATAGAGCACCTGCATGCCGAACCCGGCCGCACGGCGCGCCAGGCCCTGCCCGATCCGCCCCATGCCCAGGATGCCCAGCGTGCTGCCGTGGACGTCCATGCCGACGAGCATGTCATAGCTCCAGCGCTCCCACTTGCCGGCGCGCAGGTAGTGCTCCGATTCGGTGACCCGGCGGGCCGTGGCCATCAGCAGCGCCCAGCCAAAGTCCGCGGTGGTCTCGGTCAGGACGTCGGGCGTATTGGTCGCCACCACGCCGGCCGCCGTCAGCGCCGGCACGTCCAGGTTGTTGTAGCCCACCGCCATGTTGCAGACCGCCCGCAACTGCGGCAGCGCGGCCACGAGGTCGCCGTCGATCCGGTCGGCGGCATTGGCCAGCACACCGGCCTTGCCCGCCAGCCGCGCACGCAGCGCCGCCGCGTCCAGCACCAGGTCTTCCTGGTTGGCGTCGACGTCGAAGTACTGCGCCAGCTTGGCGATCACGTCGGGGAAGATCGCGCGCGTGACAAGGATGGAGGGCTTCATGGCAGTCATACGTGGAAGAAAAGGAAGGTCATCACCAGGAACAGCGGCACCAGCACGCCGCAGGACCACGCCATGTAGCCGAAGAAGCTCGGCATGCGCACGCCGCGGCTTTCCGCAATCGCCTTGACCATCAGGTTGGGCGCGTTGCCGATGTAGGTGTTGGCGCCCATGAACACGGCGCCGGCCGAGATCGCGGCCAGCGTGGACGCGTCGCGCGTCATCAGCGTGGCGGCGTCGCCGCCGGCCGTGTTGAAGAACACCAGGTAGGTCGGCGCGTTGTCCAGGAACGACGACAGCAGGCCGGTGGCCCAGAAGTACATGCTGTCGATCGGCTGGCCGTTGCTGTCGCTGACCGCCCGGATCACGCCGGCGAACGCGCCGTCGGTGCCGGCCTTGAGCATGGCGATGACCGGGATGATCGTCAGGAAGATGCCCGCGAACAGCTTGGCCACCTCCAGCATCGGCTCCCAGTTGAACTCGTTGCCGCTGCGCGCGGTGCGCGGCGTGGCCAGCAGCGACACCAGCGTCACCCCCACCAGCAGCACGTCGCGCACCAGCGCCGGCAGCGTCACGTCGGTACCCATCACGTCGAACGAGATGCCGGGCTTCCACAGCCCGCTCATCAGCACCAGCCCCACCACGGCCAGCAGCAGCAGGAAGTTGATCTTGCCGTCGATCCGCAGGCGGGTGGAGTCGGGCGTCGGGTCGTGCGCCGGCGGCAGTTCCTCCTCGCGGTTCAGGTAGTAGTGCCGGTCGATCACGTAGAAGATGATCAGCAGCGCCACGCAGATAAACAGCGTCTCCGGAAAGATGTTGCGCAGCGTCCACGAGAACTCCACGCCCTTCAGGAAGCCCAGGAACAGCGGCGGGTCGCCCAGCGGCGTCAGCGAGCCGCCGGCGTTGGCCACCAGGAAGATGAAGAAGACCACCACGTGCGCCACGTGGCGCCGGTTGTCGTTGGCGCGCAGCAGCGGGCGGATCAGCAGCATGGCCGCGCCCGTGGTGCCCATCAGGCTGGCCAGGACCGTGCCCAGCGCCAGGATGCCGGTGTTGAGCCGGGGCGTGCCGTGCAGGTTGCCGCGCACGCAGATGCCGCCGGCCACCACATAGAGCGACGTCAGCAGGACGATGAACGGCACGTACTCGCCCAGCAGCGCATGGATGACGTTGGCCGCCGCCGCGTGCAGGCCGAACTGGGCCGCGAACGGCACCAGGAACAGCAGCCCCCAGGCCGCCGCCACCTTGCCGTAGTGGTGGTGCCAGAACTTCGGCGCGAACAGCGGGAACAGCGCGATGGAGAGCAGGACGCCGGCGAACGGCACGCCCCAGATCGGCGACAGCGTGGCGCCATCGAGATCGGCCGCGTGGGCCCATGCGGGGCACAGCAGCATCGTGGCGAACAGCATTTGAGGTAGCAGCGTGACGACACGTCGCATCGGGCAGGTTTCTCCTTCATCGCAATGCTGGGCATGGGCCGCAGGACCGGCGGCAAGGCGCGCGCGTCCGGGCAGGGCCCAGGGCGTTCGGGACGTCGGCACGCGGGAAAGGGGCCAGTGTAAAGCAAAGCCCCTGGAGAAAGGTCTGAAAGTGCACCAGCCGGAGCGCGACTGGCGCAAACCCGTACGCGTCAGTCCTGGTCGACCAGAATCACGTGCACGCGGTACGGGCCGTGCGCGCCCAGCACGATGGTCTGCTCGATGTCGCCCGTGCGCGACGGCCCGCTGATGATGTTGGTGGCGCGCGGCAATTGCCCGTGCTCGGCGCGCATCCGGGCGAACGCTTCCTCCAGGTTGGCGACGATGCGGCCCACCGGCACCACGGCGATATGGGTTTCGGGCAGCAGCGCGGCCGACGCGTAGGTGTCCGGCCCGGACAACAGCATCAGCGACCCGGTCTCGGCGATGGCCACGAAGCAGCCCGTGATGCCGACGAGGTCACCATGGTCGCGATCGGCCTCGGCGTCGCGCAGCGGCGGGCGGCACGCCACGTCCAGCCCCTGTTCGGCCCACGGCAGGCTGCCCAGCGCGGTCCACGCCACCGCGCGGCGGGCGAGCTGCAGGCCGTCGAGATAGCGCGCTACCGCGCCGGGCACATCGGCCATCGTCGCCACGCGGTCCACCGTCGACGCCATCCTGCGCGCCTGCATGGCGAACGCTTCGGCGCGGTCGTCGGGCACCGGCGGCTGCGGGCCCTGCGGGTGGCGGGCCAGGTAGTCGGCCACGGCGTCGCGCTCGCCCTGGGTCACGGCCGGCCCCCTGCCCTGGGCGGCGCGGATGCGGGCGAAGATGCGGTCACGGGCGGCGTTGGTTTCCATGGTCGGGGGCGGATGGCGGTCGGTGGATCGGATACGTTGGTCGCGGGCCGGTCAGGCCGTCTTCACTTCGAACACCTGACGCAGGTAGGCCAGGTAGCCGGGGTCGTCGCACATGGTCTTCTCGGGCGTGTCCGACAGCTTGGCCACCGGCTGCCCGTTGCAGCGGACCATCTTGATCACGATCTGCAGCGGCGTGTAGCCCAGGTCGTTGGTCAGGTTGGTGCCCACGCCGAACGCGAGCTTGCAGCGGCCCCGGAAGCGTTCGTACAGCTCGATGACCTTCGGGATGTGCAGCGCGTCGCTGAAGATCAGCGTCTTGCCGCGCGGGTCGACGCGATTGGCGGCGTAGTGCGCGATCATGCGCTCGCCCCACTCGAACGGGTCGCCCGAATCGTGCCGCACGCCGTCGAACAGCTTGCAGAAGTACAGGTCGAAATCGCGCAGGAAGGCGTCAAAGCCGTAGGTATCGGACAGCGCGATGCCCAGGTCGCCGCGGTACTCGCGCGCCCAGTTCTCCAGCGCGTAGACCTGCGAGTCGCGCAGGCGCGGCCCCAGGGCCTGGCACGCCTGCAGGTATTCGTGGGCCATGGTGCCCAGCGGCGTCATGTTGTGCAGCCGGGCAAAGTGGACGTTGCTGGTGCCGGCAAGCTGCGGGCCCAGCACGGCGCGCATCGACAGCAGCACCTCTTCCTGCCAGTCGCCGGAAAAGCGGCGGCGCGTGCCGTAGTCGGCGATCACGCAGTCGGCGTACGGCGACGCCTTGAGCAGCGCCAGCTTGGCCTCCAGCCGGCGGCGGCCCTCGGTCAGGTCCGGCTGCGGCTGCGTGCGGCGGAAGTAGACCTCGTTGACGATGGCCAGCAGCGGAATCTCGAACAGGATCGTGTGCAGCCACGGCCCGCGGATCGTGATGTCGATCTCGCCGTTGCCGCCGGCCGACGGCTGGACCACCACGTACTTCTCGTTCAGGTGGAACAGCGCGAGGAAATCGACGAAATCGCTCTTGATGAAGCGCATGCCGCGCAGGTATTCGAGTTCGTCGTCGGTAAAGCGCAGCTCGCAGAGCTGGCGCAGTTCGTCGCGGATCTCGTCGACATAGGGGGTCAGGTCCACGCCGGCGTTGCGGCACTTGAAGCGGTACTCGACCTGGGCCTGCGGGAAATGGTGCAGGACCACCTGCATCATCGTGAACTTGTACAGGTCGGTGTCGAGCAGGGAGCGGATGATCATAGCGAAGCCAGGGCGGGGGCGTGGCAGAGTCAGGCCACCATGCTAACCGAAAGTCACGTGCCGCATGCGCGGCAGCCCGGGCGCGGCAAGGGTCTTGCCCGCTCAGCCGCCGTCGAGGCTGCGCAGCGCGGGCGGGGCGCCGTGTGCCGGCGATTGCGGCTGCAGGCACCAGCGCCGCTGGCCGGCTTCGTCGGCACAGGTCACCAGCGTGGCCCGGGTGTGCGGCACGGCGTGCGGCAGCGGATCGGAGAACTGGGCGGAGGCGACCATGATGCGCTCCTGGTAGACCGGCTGCCCGGCGCGGTCGAAACGCAGGACCTGGACCAGCGTGTCGGGCGACGGCTGCAGGTCCTTGTCGCACGGCAGGAAGCCGTCGCGGTTGCAGTTGGCCATGGCCATGCCCGCCGGGGTGCGGACGACGCTGAAGCTGTCCCAGTCGAACGCGGTCAGCGCGGGCAGCGCCACCGGCTGGTCGGTCCGGGCGCGCCACGCCACCAGGCGCGACACGACGCTGTCGGCCATCTTGTCGGCCTTCATGTCGGCGACCCTGTCGGCCTGGGCGCCGGCCGGCACCACAGCGCCCAGGAGCATGGCGCCGGCAACGAGGCCGGTCAGGGTCACGGTCAAGCGGGCTGGCATGGGGATGACTCGCGCAAGTTTGCCTCCAATCATTCGGAACGCCGGGGTTGGGTCGGCCGCCAACTGGCGAAAAAGCCACGTGTGGCACAGGGACATAGTAGTCCGTGCGCCCGCCGCCTGCGCGCCCGTTCCGCCCGAATCTGGCGCCAAACCGGCCCCGCAAGCCGCGCCGGGGCCGGTTTCGCACCGAAAGTACATAAAGAAATAAGAAAACTATCTGACCCGGCTATATAGACTGGCTATCCTTGCGAGAAGGCTCAGCTACAATATCGGTCTTTGAAAGGCCTCGGCCCTCGCTCGCCCCAAGTTATCCCGATTGACACGCGCGGCCATCGACGTGTAACGGACAGCTCGCAGAGCGGCTGGCAAGAATCCGGCCCTGGACAATATCCCCATCGAAGACCGATCCGTTTTTCTGGAACCGAAATGACTCACGTTGTCACCGAATCCTGCATCCGTTGCCGTTACACCGACTGCGTTGATGTGTGTCCGGTCGATTGTTTCCGCGAAGGCCCGAACTTCCTGGCCATCGATCCCGACGAATGCATCGACTGCGCCGTGTGCGTGGCCGAATGCCCGGTGAACGCGATTTACGCCGAGGAAGACGTGCCGGGCGACCAGCAGCAGTTCATCGAACTGAACGCCGAGCTGGCCCGTAACTGGCCCTCCATCACCAAGACCAAGGCCCCGCTGGCCGAGGCCGAGGAATGGAAGGACGCCACCGACAAGCTGCAATACCTGCAGCGCTAAGAAAAGACTGACGCGACAGGCGGCCATTGCCCCGGCAGCCGCTGCCGGGACGCGCCGGCAACGCGTCACAGAAAGCCGTCCCCACGCGCGCTTTCCCGTAATACCGGGCACCGGACGTGCCCACAACGTATCAGGACGAATATGGACTTGAGCATTCCAAATCCCGTGGCCGACGCGACCCAGCAGGCGGGCGGCAACACCGGCGGCCAGCCGCTGGAAATCGACGCGCTGATCGTGGGCGCGGGCCCCGTTGGCCTGTTCCAGGTGTTCGAACTGGGTCTGCTCGAAATCAAGGCGCACGTGATCGACTCGCTCAAGGTGGTGGGCGGCCAGTGCGTGGAACTGTATCCGGACAAGCCCATCTACGACATCCCGGCCGTGCCCATCTGCACGGGCCAGGAACTGACCGACAACCTGCTCAAGCAGATCGAGCCGTTCTCGCCCACGTTCCACCTGGGCCAGGAAGTCAGCGTCGTGGAGCGCCGCGAGGATGGCCGCTTCTACGTCGAGACGTCGCTCGGCACCCGCTTCATCACCAAGACGATCTTCATCGCCGCCGGCGTGGGCTCGTTCCAGCCGCGCACGGTCAAGGTGGAAGGCATCGACAAGTTCGAGGGCAAGCAACTCTTCTACCGCGTGAAGGAGCCGGCCCGCTTCCACGGCCGCAACCTCGTGATCGTCGGCGGTGGCGATTCGGCGCTGGACTGGGCGCTGGACCTGCACGGCAAGGCCGAGTCGATCGTACTGATCCACCGCCGCGACGGCTTCCGCGCCGCGCCGGCGTCGGTGGCCAAGATGCGCGAGCTGTGCGACCAGATGGAAATGCAGTTCATGGTCGGCCAGATCGGCGGCTATGAAGAGAAGGACGGCGTGCTGACCGAGATCAAGGTCACCGGCGGCGACGGCGTGACGCGCCGCATGCCGCTGGACGACCTGCTGGTGTTCTTCGGCCTGTCGCCGAAGCTGGGCCCGATCGCCGAATGGGGCCTGGAACTGGAGCGCAAGCAGATCAAGGTGGATACCGAGAAGTTCGAGACGAACATCCCGGGCATCTTCGCGGTGGGCGACATCAACACCTACCCGGGCAAGAAGAAGCTGATCCTGTCGGGCTTCCACGAGGCCGCGCTGGCCGCGTTCGGCGCCGCGCCGTACATCTTCCCGGACAAGAAAATCCACATGCAATACACCACGACCTCGCCGAAGCTGCACAAGGTGCTGGGCGTGGAGACGCCGGTGTTCGACTGAGCCAACGGCCTGGGTCGCAGGAAAATCGCCTCCGGGCGATTTTTTTGTTTGCACAAAAGAAAAAGCTGGCTATAATGCGGCCTCGCTGTTGAACACGGCAACGCAGCATCCGGCGGAAACGCCCACTGCAGGCCGGTTTCGAGGCGAACCAGAGTTTTAGAAACAGCTTCTGACGCAAACAAAACGTTAAAAAGTTGTTGACGAAACGAAGAGAAGCTGGTTATAATTTCTTTCTCAGCTGTTCCCCGATAGCTCAGTCGGTAGAGCGCCGGACTGTTAATCCGTAGGTCCCTGGTTCGAGCCCAGGTCGGGGAGCCAACCGATAGAAGAGGAAGGCCGATGCGAAAGCATCGGCCTTTTTCTTTTCCCGCGCCCGTTTCACCCTCCCCCGCACAAACGTTCCAGAACGACCGGCGCGATCCCGCTATGATGGATCGCCGCAGACCCCGGATCAGGACGCCGCAGTGAGCCCCAAAAGCTGGATCGAACTGAAACAGGATGCCGAAACCGGCATCGAGACGATTCGCGCCCATTTCGAAGGCCACGCCTACGACCCGCACTGGCACGACAGCTATCTCGTCGGCTACACCGAAGCGGGGATCCAGCAGTTCCGTTGCCGCGGACAAGTCCAGCACAGCATGCCCGGCAAGGTGTTCACGCTGGAGCCCGGCGAGATCCACGACGGCGACGCCGTGGCGCCCGAGGGCTTCACCTATTCGATGCTCTACGTCGATGCCCAGTGGATGACGCGCGAACTGGGCGCGCTGTTCGACCACGCGCCCGCGCACGGCCAGCCCGGCTTTCCGCAAACGCTCGGCGAAGACCCGCTGCTGATCGACGCCATCCGCCACGCCTTCGCGGTGCTCCAGCAGCCCGAGCTGCGCATCGTGCGACAGTCGGCGCTCGACGCCCTGCTGGCCCGGCTGACGGCCAAGTTCCAGTGGCGCGCGCAGCGGGACATCGATCCCAGGCTGCCGCTTGTCGCCCAGCGGGCCCGCGACTACCTGCACGATCACCTCGACGAAGACATCGGACTCGACACGCTGGCAGCCACCAGTGGCGTCGACCGCTACCGCCTCACCCGCGCCTTCAAGGCCGCGTTCGGACTGGCGCCGCATGCCTACCTGGTGCAACTGCGGCTCTCCCGGGCCCGCCATATGCTGGCGCGTGGCGCGACGCCGGCCGACGTGGCCGTGGCACTGGGCTTTGCCGATCAGAGCCATCTCGGACGCTGGTTCCGCCGCGCCTACGGCCTGACCCCGGCCCACTACCGCCGGCGCTGCTCAAATCTTCCAGACGCCTAGGCGCGCGGCCGCAACAATGGCCGCATGCCCGATACCCTGCCCCTCCTCCCCTTCCTGATGTTTGCGGTCGTCGCCTCGATCACGCCCGGGCCGACCAACGTCATCGTGCTGAGCCACAGCGCCCGGCGCGGCGTGCTGGCCACGGTGCCGATCATCCTCGGCGCCTGCGGCGGCGCGGCGCTGCTGGTGCTGGCGGTCGGCATCGGCCTGGGCGGCGCGCTGGCGGCGCATCCGCAGATCCAGCACGCGATGGCGTGGATTGGCGTCGCCTGGCTCTCGTGGCTGGCGTGGCAGATCTGGCGCGGCCCGGCGGCCGGGATCGATGCCGGTGACGCGACGCCCGCTGACGCGCGCCGTCCGCTGGGCCTGGCCGGCGCGGCCGGGCTGCAGGTGATCAATCCCAAGACGTGGATGATGGCGCTGGCCGTCGTCAGCGTGTTCGCGGGTGACGGGGCCGATTCGTCACACCGCGTGGCGCTGCTGTCGCTGGTGTTCTTCGTCGTCTCACTGCCGTGCATGACCACCTGGGCGCTGCTGGGCGCCGGTGCCGCGCGGCTGATCCGCTCGCCCCGGCACATGAAGCGCTTCGAGCGTCTCATGGCGGTGGTGCTGGCCGCCTCTGCCTGGGCCACGCTGTTGCCTTGATGCAAACCAGTCGAGAACCTGAGGCCTGGGCCGCAATCTGGTGTATGATCTTGGATTGCCCTGAATGGCTTGACTCCCGTCCGGTATACCTGTAAAAGCTTACCGGCGTATTTCTTGCGCAATATCCACGGAAACAGGTAGTCGCCAAGTTTTTACCTAGCTAGGAAAATTTGGCCAGTCACCCCTGATACTGGCAGTACGGATCTCGATCCGCAGCAGGTTCTAGGGGGCGCACCGCGGCATTGGCCGCAGCGTGCGATACCACCGTTGCCGAAGGCTCCGGAGCCCGACGTGACACGTTTCCCTCCTATGAACCCACCGCCCCTGGCGGTTATTCCTGAAGGACTGAATTGACTAAGATCGTTCTGAAACCGGGCGAGCCCGTTGAAGTTGCAATGCGTCGTTTCCGTCGCGCCATTCTGCAGACTGGCCTGATCGTGGAACTGAAGAGCCGCACCGCCTACGAAAAGCCGACGACCGAGCGCAAGCGCAAGAAGAAGGCTGCCGAGGCTCGCCTGCGCAAGCGTCTGCGCATGCAAATGCTGCCGAAGAAGCTCTACTGATTCGCGCATTGCCCAAAGAAACCGCCAGTTCGCTGGCGGTTTTTTTTCGCCCGTGCCACGGCGCCGCGGCCGTCGTCGGCGCTGCTGGAATGGAGAAACCGCGACGCACCAACAATGGGCCCGGCGATGGCCGGCATAATGTTGGCATCCGCCTTCCGGGACCCAGCCTTGACTGCCATCCTCCAGATGCGCAACGTGCGCAAGCTCTACGGCGACCAGGTGGTCGTCGACAACCTCGACCTCGAAGTCCAGCCCGGCCAGTGCTACGGCCTGCTCGGCCCCAATGGCGCCGGCAAGACCACCACGCTGCGCATGCTGCTGGGGCTGACCACGCCGGCGTCGGGCACGCTGACGCTGTGCGGCGAGCCGATTCCCGAGCGGGCGCCGCAGGCGCGCATGCGCGTGGGCGTGGTGCCGCAATTCGACAACCTCGACCCCGATTTCTCGGTGATCGAGAACCTGCGGATCTTCGGCCGCTATTTCGGGCTCTCGTCGGCCGAGATCCACGCGCGCGTGCCGAAGCTGCTGGAATTCGCCCGGCTGGAAAACAAGGCCGACGCCCAGGTGCGCGAGCTGTCCGGCGGCATGCGGCGGCGCCTGACCGTGGCCCGCGCGCTGATCAACGATCCAGACCTGCTGGTCATGGACGAGCCGACCACCGGCCTGGACCCCCAGGCGCGCCATCTGATCTGGGAGCGCCTGAAGTCGCTGCTGGCCGCCGGCAAGACGATCCTGCTGACCACCCACTTCATGGAAGAAGCCGAGCGGCTCTGCAATCACCTGTGCGTGATCGACGCCGGCCGCAAGATCGCCGAGGGCAAGCCGCACGAGCTGATCGACCGCGAGATCGGCTGCGACGTCGTGGAAGTCTATGGCGACGAACTCGAACCGCTTCGCCACACGCTGACGCCGCTGGCCGAACGCACCGAAATGCGCGGCGAGACGCTGTTCTGCTACGTCCGCGACCCCGACCCGCTGCTCGCCGCGCTGCACGGCAAGGGCGGCGTCCGCTACCTGCACCGCCCGGCCAACCTTGAGGACGTGTTCCTGAAGCTGACCGGCCGCGAGATGAGAGACTGAGACATCGACATGAGCGAACAGGACCCCCGCAACCCCGACGTGGCCGCGTCCCCTGCCCTGGCGGCGGCCCCGCCGCGCCAGCACTATCCCCAGCCGCTGCTGCCGCGCAACGCGCGCAACTGGATGATGGTCTGGTACCGCAACTACATGGTCTGGAAGAAGCTGGCCATCCCGTCGATGATCGGCAACCTGGCCGACCCGATGATCTACCTGTTCGGCCTGGGCCTGGGGCTGGGCCTGCTGGTCGGGCAGGTACACGGCGTGTCGTACATCGCGTTCCTGGCGGCCGGGACCACGGCGTCGAGCGTGATGATGTCGGCGAGCTTCGAGTCGATGTACTCGGCGTTCTCGCGCATGCACGTCCAGCGCACGTGGGAGGCGATCATGCACGCGCCGCTGACACTGGGCGATGTCGTGCTGGGAGAAGTCTTATGGGCCGCCAGCAAGGCGGTGCTGTCGGGCGCCGCGATCATGATCGTGGCCGGGCTGCTCGGCTACGCGCAGTTCCCCGGCGCGCTGGCGGCGCTGCCCGTGATCGTGCTGGCCGGCATTGCCTTCGCCAGCCTGGCGATGATCGTGACGGCGCTGGCGCCGAGCTACGACTTCTTCATGTTCTACCAGACGCTGATCATGACGCCGATGCTGCTGCTGTCCGGCGTCTTCTTCCCGCTCGAACAGCTACCGGAAGGCGCGCAGAAAGCCACGCAGCTTCTGCCGCTGGCGCACGCGGTGGCGCTGATCCGTCCGCTGATGCTGGGCCGGCCCGTGGAACACGCCGCGCTGCACGTGATCGTGCTGGCAGCCTACGCAGCCGTGGCGCTAGTGGTGGCGCTGGTGCTGCTGCGGCGACGGATGCTGCGGTAAGGGGTATGCGGTAGGGGTACGCGGTGAGGGTATGCAGGGGGGGTGACTCCCCTCTCCCGCACGCGGGAGAGGGGTTGGGGGAGAGGGCCAGTGGTGCAAGCTGAGACCATCGCGTCTTGAGGCGCCGCCCCCTCTCCCCGGCCCCGCTCCCGCGCGCGGGAGCGGAGAGACAACCCGCAGCGGGCGTTAGGACTACTGCCCCAGCCCCCGCAGCAGATCGGCCTTGAGGTCTTCGACCGATTCCAGGCCCACTGCCAGCCGGATCAGCCCTTCGCTGATGCCGGCCGCGGCCTTGGCTTCGGGCGCGACGCGGCCGTGGGTGGTGGTGTACGGGTGGGTAATCGTGGTGCGGGTATCGCCCAGGTTGCCGGTGATCGAGCACAGCTTCGTGCTGTCGATCACGCGCCAGGCGTTGGCGCGCATCTGCTCCGGCGTGTCGCCCTTCAGCTCGAACGAGACAATCGCCCCGCCGCCGCTCTGCTGGCGCCGGGCGATCTCGTACTGCGGATGCGACGGCAGCGCCGGATGGAACACGCGGTTCACGGCCGGGTGCGACTCCAGGAACTGGGCCAGTTGCAGCGCGCTCTGCGAGTGGCGCTCCATGCGGATCGCCAGCGTCTCCATGCCCTTGAGCATGACCCACGCGTTGAACGCCGACATCGTCGGGCCCGCCGTCCGCACCAGCGGGAAGACCTTGCCCATGATGTAGTCGCGCTTGCCCACCACGGCGCCGCCCAGCACGCGGCCCTGGCCGTCGATGTGCTTGGTGGCCGAATGCACCACCACGTCGGCGCCGAACTTGATGGGCTGCTGCAGCGCGGGCGAGCAGAAGCAGTTGTCGACCACGAACAGCGCGCCCGCGTTGTGGGCGATGTCCGCCACGGCGGCGATGTCCGACACCTCGGTCAGCGGGTTCGACGGCGTTTCCAGGAAGAACAGCTTCGTGTTCGGGCGGACGGCCGCGCGCCACGCGCCCAGGTCGCCGCTGTCCACGTACGTCGTCTCCACGCCAAACTTGGCCAGGATCGTGTTGAACAGCGTCATGGTCGACCCGAAGATCGAGCGCGAGCTGACCAGGTGGTCGCCGGCCTGCAGCGACGCCAGCGCAACCGACAGGATCGCGCTCATGCCCGATGCCGTGGCCATGCACGCCTCGGCACCCTCCAGCGCCGCCAGCCGCGCCTGGAACATCGACACGGTCGGGTTCGTGAAGCGCGAGTAGGTGTAGCCCTCTTCCGAATTGGCAAAGCGCTCGGCGGCCTCGGCGGCCGAGTTGAAGCAGAAGCTCGAGGTCAGGTACATCGCCTCGGAATGCTCCATGAACTCGGCCGAGCGCAGGGTGCCGGCGCGCACGCCGAGGGTATCGATGCCGTAGGACTCGTCTTGGTTCGGATCGCTCATGCTGCAGTGCTGCCCAGTAGGTGTCGTTGTTATTCGTTGCCGCCCGAACGCTGCAGGTGCAGTTGCGAACGCTCGGTATCGCCGCTCGGGCCTTCGCGGTCGGCCTGGCTGCGCGCCGTTTCCAGGCGGTCCAGGTAGGCTTCGTCGATGTCGCCGGTCACGTACTTGCCGTCGAAGCACGACGCATCGAAGTCGCGCAGATTCGGGTTGATGTCGCGCACGGCCTGCTTCATCGCCTCCACGTCCTGGTAGACCAGCTGGTCCGCGCCGATCATGCGCGCCACTTCCTCGTCGGTGCGGCCGTGGGCCACCAGTTCGCTGCGCGTGGGCATGTCGATGCCGTACACGTTCGGGAACTTCACCGGCGGCGCGGCCGAGGCGAAGATCACCTTCTTGGCGCCGGCGTCGCGCGCCATCTGCACGATCTCGAACGACGTGGTGCCGCGCACGATCGAGTCGTCGACGATCAGCACGTTCTTGCCCTGGAACTCCACGCCCATGGCGTTCAGCTTCTGGCGCACCGACTTCTTGCGCACGGCCTGGCCCGGCATGATGAAGGTGCGGCCCACGTAGCGGTTCTTGAAGAAGCCCTCGCGGTACGGCACGCCCAGCGCGTTGGCCACCTGCATGGCGGCCGGACGGCTGGAATCGGGAATCGGCATGACCACGTCGATCTCGCCGGCCGGCACTTCGCGGCGGATCTTCTCGGCCAGGTAGTCGCCCATGCGCAGCCGGGCGTCATAGACGGGCACGCCGTCGATGCACGAGTCCGGACGGGCCAGGTAGACGTACTCGAAGATGCACGGCGTGAGCTGCGGGTTTTCAGCGCACTGCTGGCTGTGGAGCTTGCCGTCCAGGTCGACGAAGATCGCCTCGCCCGGCGCCACGTCGCGGTCCATCGTGTAGCCCATGCCTTCCAGCGCCACCGATTCCGATGCGATCAGGTATTCCTTGCCGGTCGGCGTGTCGATGCTGCCGATGCACAGCGGGCGGATGCCGAACGGGTCGCGCACGGCCAGCAGGCCGTAGCCCGAGATCTGCGCGGTGATGGCGTAGGCGCCCTTCACGCGGCGATGCATGCCGCTCACCGCCTGGAAGATCGTGGCCGGGTCCAGCGTCTTGCCGCCGCTGGCGCGCTGCAGCTCGTCGGCCAGCACGTTCAGCAGCACCTCGGAGTCCGAGTGCGTGTTGATGTGGCGGCGGTCGCGGCGGAACATTTCCTCGCGAAGCTGCTCGGAATTGGTCAGGTTGCCGTTGTGGGCCAGCATGATGCCGTACGGCGCGTTCACGTAGAACGGCTGGGCCTCTTCCTCGCTCGACGAGCCGGCGGTCGGGTAGCGCACCTGGCCGATGCCCGACGTGCCGGGCAGGCCACGCATGTTGCGCGTGCGGAAGACATCGCGCACCAGGCCGTTGGCCTTGTGCATGTGGAAGGTGCTGCCGTTGGCCGTGGCGATGCCGGCTGCATCCTGTCCGCGGTGTTGCAACAGCAGCAGGCTGTCATAGATCAGTTGGTTGACAGGGCTGGTGGAAACCACGCCGACGATACCGCACATGCCGAACTCCCAGGAAAGGCAAATGATTCAGGGGGCGCCATTCCGTCATGTACGCGACGGAACTGCGTTGATACTGCGCCGCGGCCGTGGGTTCGTCCAGCAGCCGCGTCTTTCGATCCGGTCAGGCCCGCTACGGGGTCAGGCCTTCACATACTTCGCCAGGTCGGGCGGCAGCCACTGCCGCAGTTCGTCCATGGCCTGCATCACATACGGGCGCGACACCGCGTCGCGCCAGAACGGTTCCTCGGGCAGCTTCGTGAGCCCGGCCACCACGACCACCAGCATCACGATCAGCACGCCGCGCGCCAGCCCGAACACCAGGCCCAGCCCGCGATCGGCCGGCTTCAGGCCCGTGGTTTCCAGCAACTGGCCCAGGATCGCCCCGGCCAGCGCCGAAACGATCCACGTGCCGAAGAACACTGCCAGGAAGCCCAGCGCGCTGCGCGTCAGCGCGCCGCCGGGCAGCGTCTCGGGCATCCATCCGGCGGCCATGCCGCCAAAGTGATAGGCCAGCACGAACGCCACCACCCAGCCCACCAGCGCCAGCACCTCGCGCACGAGTCCGCGCAGCACGCCGATCAGCGCCGACGCCACCAGGATGAAGGCGACGGCGTAGTCAAAGAAGGTAAAAGCCATGCGTGCGGCGCCGGTTCCTGTTCAGATGGGGCCGGACTGCCGCCGCGCAATGCCTGGCGCGGCCGGTCCGGGTTGCCAATGCGTCCGATGCGTCGTTTGATGCCCTATTGCTCGACGATCTTCGAGGTCAGGCCGATCGACTTCACCTTCCGGTCCGCCGCATCGGCCGCGTCGCGGCTCGGAAACGGGCCGGCACGCAGCAGGATCCGCTCGCCGTCGGCCAGCGTCTTCTTTTCCACATACGCCGGCACCTTGCTCTCCTTGAGCTTGGCCAGCCAGTTCCTTGCGCGCTCTTCCGACGAGAACGCGCCGATCAGGATCAGGTACTTGGTATTGGCGGCCGGCTTGGCGTCGGCGGGCTTGTCGGCCGGCTTGTCCGCGGGCTTGTCCGCCACCTTCGTATCGGCGGCCTTCGGCTTGTCGGCGGCCGGCGTGCTGACGATTTCCTCGCCGGCGTCCAGCGCGGCGTCGTTGCGGGCCGTGCCGGCCGAGGGCGGCAGCGCCTGCGCCTTGCGGGCCTCGACCTTCGGCTTCTGTGCGCCCTGCCCGTTGGCCACGCTGACGGCCACGTCGTCGGACACCGGGCGCGGCTTGTGCTCGAACACGATCGGCAGGACGATGACGGCCACGGCAAGCAGCACCACGGCGCCGATCAGGCGGCGGCGGGCGCGTTGTTTCTGGGGAAAGTCGGGGTCGAGGCTGTCGTCGGCGTACTCATCGACAGGCCGGCGCGATGCGCCGATGCCGGCGCCGGGTTCCGCGCGGGTACGGCGACCCCGTTCGGGTGCCGGGTCAGTGCCCTTGCGGGACGAGAACAGCGAAAGCAGGCCCATAGATGCCCAAAGAGTGGTGTCCGGTGTGATGTCGTTCCGGCCCGGGAGTTCAGCCTGGTATCAGTTGGCCTGCGTGGCGCGGTATGCCATCACGCCGGCCACCGTGTAGAACGATCCGAAGACCAGGATTCTATCATTCTCGGTTGCCCTGCCGATGGCGTCGCGATACGCCAGTTCCGGACTTGCGAAGCATGCCGCCGTATTGTCCGGGCCCTCGTGGAAGCCGGTGGCGTCCAGTGCCTCGCGCACCTGGGCGGCCGTGGCGGCCCGCTCGGTCGGCAGGTCGCACAGGCACCAGTGGTCGACCTTGTCGGCCACATGCTGCAGCACGCCGGCGATGTCCTTGTCCGCCATTGCGCCAAACACGGCGTAGGTGTAGCGGAAGAACCCCATGTTCTCCAGGTTCTGACCCAGCGTGGCCGCCGCGTGCGGGTTATGCGCCACATCGAGGATCACCGCCGGGCGGCCCGGCATCACCTGGAAGCGGCCCGGCAGCTCGACGAACGCCAGCCCGTTGCGCACTTCCTGCGCGCTGACCGGCAGCCGCGGGCGCATGGCCTGCAGCGCGGCCAGCGCCGCCGACGCGTTCAGCAACTGGTTGGCGCCGCGCAGGGCCGGATAGCCAAGCCCGTTGAGCTTGCGGTCGCGGCCGGTCCAGTCCCATTGCTGGCGCTCCTGCCCCGGCGCGGCCTGGTGGCGGAAGTCGCGGCCCACGAGCCACAGGTCGGCCCCGACGGCCTCGGCATGGTCGATGACCGATTGCGGCGGCATCGGGTCGCCGCAGATCGCCGGCACGTGCGGGCGGAAGATGCCGGCCTTCTCGTAGCCGATCTTCTCGCGCGTGTCACCCAGGTACTGGGTGTGGTCGATATCGACGCTGGTAATCACCGCGCAGTCCGTATCGATCACATTGACCGCGTCCAGCCGGCCGCCCAGCCCCACTTCCAGGATCATGGCGTCCAGCCCGGCTGCCGCGAACATGTGGATGATGGCCAGCGTCGTGAACTCGAAGTAGGTCAGGCTGACCGGATCGGCAAAGCTGGTGCGGGCGCGCTCGACGGCCTCGAAGTGCGGCAGCAGCTGCGCGTCGGTGGCCTGCTCGCCGTTCAGGCGGGCGCGCTCGTTGAACGAGATCAGGTGCGGCGACGTATGCAGCCCCACCTTGTAGCCGGCCTCCAGCAGGATGCGTTCGAGCATCGCGCAGGTCGACCCCTTGCCGTTGGTGCCGCCCACCGTGAACACCACGGCGTCGATGCGCAGACCCAGTGCTTCCTTGACGCGCGTGATGCGCGTCAGACCCATGTCGATGCCCACGGGATGGGCGGTTTCCAGGTGGTGAAGCCAGTCGGGGAGATTGTGGAAGATGGGCATGCTCGTTGACGACACTTTCGACACTACAAAAAGCAAAATGGCGCGGGTGGTGGCACCCGCGCCATTGTCCTGCAAATCACGCTACCGCGTCAGGCCACCGCATCGGCCGGCTGCTTCTGCAGCAGCGCCAGCACCTGGGCGATTTCCCCGCGCAGGCGGCGGCGGTCGACGATCATGTCGATGGCGCCCTTCTGCAGCAGGAACTCGGCGCGCTGGAAGCCTTCCGGCAGCTTCTCGCGCACGGTCTGCTCGATCACGCGCGGGCCGGCAAAGCCGATCAGCGCCTTGGGCTCGGCAATCACCACGTCGCCCAGGAAGGCGAACGATGCCGACACGCCGCCCATCGTCGGGTCGGTCAGCACGCTGATGAACGGCAGCCTGGCGTTGGACAACTGGTTCAGCATGGCCGTGGTCTTGGCCATCTGCATCAGCGACAGCAGGCTTTCCTGCATCCGCGCGCCGCCGGTGGCCGTCACGCAGATGAACGGCACCTTCTGCTCCAGCGCGGCCTGCGCGCCACGGGCAAAACGCTCGCCGACGACGGAGCCCATCGACCCGCCCATGAACTCGAATTCGAAGCAGGCCACGACCACGGGGATCGTGTGGATCGCGCCGCCCATCACCACCATCGCGTCGGTCTCGCCCGTGTCTTCCATGGCGGCCTTGATGCGGTCCGGGTACTTCTTGGTGTCCTTGAACTTCAGCGCGTCCACCGGCACGATTTCCTGGCCGATCTCGAAGCGGCCCTCGGCGTCCAGCAGCTTGTCCAGGCGCTCGCGCGACCGGATCCGCATGTGGTGGTCGCACTTCGGGCAGACATGCAGATTGGCTTCCACGTCGGTGCGGTACAGGGTGGACTCGCACGACGGGCACTTGACCCACAGCCCTTCCGGAATGCCCTTGCGGGTGGAAGGATCGGTCTGTTGAATCTTGGGAGGCAGGAGTTTATCCAACCAGCTCATGAAAGCTCCTTTCGGATAGCTGCCGCGCGCGTCGACGCCCCTCTCTGAGAGGTCGGACACCGGGACGGCAGGGAATCAGGCCGCGAATTTACCACGCCGGGCCGTCACGCGGCTAAGCAAAACGCGCCAATTGTGCATCGAACAGCACAATCGGCGCGTATTTTTTCAGCAGGCGTCACACGGCTGTCAAGGCTTACGCGTCCAGCGCCTGGCGGATGCCGGCGATGAAGGTACGCAGCGCCTCGACGGCCTGGTCGCGCGGCGCATCCTCCAGCAACTGCACCAGCCGGCTGCCGATGACCACGGCATCGGCCACGCTGCCGATGGCGCGCGCCGTCTCGGCGTCGCGGATGCCGAAGCCGACACCCACCGGCAGGTTGGCATGCTGCTTGATCAGCGGCAGGCGGGCGGCCACGCTGTCCAGGTCCAGCGTGGCCGATCCGGTCACGCCCTTGAGCGACACGTAATAGAGATAGCCGCTGGCCACGCGGGCCACGGCCGCGATGCGGGCATCGGTCGAGGTGGGCGCGAGCAGGAAGATCGGGTCCATGCCGTTGTCGCGCATCAGCCCGGCAAACGACTCGCATTCCTCGGGCGGATAGTCGACCACGAGCACGCCGTCCACGCCAGCCGCCGCGGCAGCCTTGGCGAAGGCCGCCTCGCCCATCCGCTCGATCGGGTTGGCGTAGCCCATCAGCACCACGGGCGTGGCGTCGTCGGTCTGGCGGAACTCGGCCACCCAGGCCAGCACCTGCGCCAGCGACACGCCTTGCGCCAGCGCCCGCTCGGAGGCGCGCTGGATCACCGGGCCGTCGGCCATCGGGTCCGAGAACGGCACGCCGAGCTCGATGACGTCGGCGCCACCGGCCACCAGCGCGTGCATCAGCGGCACGGTCAGCGCGGGCGCCGGGTCGCCGGCGGTGATGAACGGAATCAGGCCCTTCTTGTTCTGCGCGGCCAGCGCCGCGAAAGTCTTCTGGATACGGGACATGGTTGGCCTTGCCGGGAGTCTCAGATCAGGCGCTGCACGGCCGATGCGTCGTCATTGGCATCGTCGTTCGCGGCGTCCGGGGTCGTTGCGGGAGTATCGGGCTGGATCTGCGCGTACACCGGCTGGGCTGCCGTCACGCGCTCGCGCACCAGCGCGGCATACTGCGGATTCATCTCAAAGCCGACAAAGCGCCGGCCGTGGCGCACGCAGGCCACCGCCGTGGTGCCGCTGCCCGTGAATGGGTCCAGCACGATGCCGCCGGGCGGGCAGCTCGACAGCACCATGCGTTCGACAATCTCCAGCGGCTTCTGCGTCGGATGGTCGGCGCGCTCGGGGTCCTGGCGGTGGATGCGCGGCACGCTCCACAGGTCCTTGGGGTTGTAGCCCACTTCCAGCCACTTCTTGCCTTCGAAACGCGGCCGGCTGCGCGCCTTCTTGGTCTCGGCGTCATACGGGATGCGCACCGGGTCCAGGTCGAAGTAGTAGTCGCGCTGGCGGGCAAAGAAGCCGATGTTGTCATGCACCGACGAGAACTTGCGCGTGGTGCCGCCCATGCTGGGCACGCGGCGGTCCCAGATGATCTCGTTGATCATCGTCAGCCGCTTCTTGAGCATGACGAACAGCTCGGGCGAGTACTGCCACGTGCAGAACAGGTACAGCGTGCCCTTGGGCGCCAGCTTGGGGATGATGGCGTCCATCCAGCGCTCGGACCATTCCAGGTAGGCGTCGCCGGACAGCAGGTCGGAGTCGTTGCCGTAGTCCTTGCCCAGGCCGTAGGGCGGATCGGCGACGATCAGGTCGATCGACTGGTCCGGGATGCGCCGGATGCCTTCGAGCGCGTCTTCCTGGTACAGGCGGACCACGTCGGTGTCCAGGATGTCGAACGGCGCCGCGGCGCCGCCCTCTTCCACTTGTGACGATGCAGTTTCAGGGGGCAGCGCGCGCATTACAGCTTCAGCCCCGCACGTTCGGCCACCGTATGCATGTCCTTGTCGCCGCGGCCGGACAGGTTCACGAGCAGCAGCTTGTCCTTCGGCAGCGTCGGCGCCAGCTTGCAGGCGTAGGCGATGGCGTGGCTGGACTCCAGCGCCGGGATGATGCCTTCGATCCGGCAGCAGTCATGGAACGCCTTGAGCGCCTCGTCGTCGGTAATCGGCACGTACTGCGCGCGGCCGATGTCCTTGAGCCACGCGTGCTCCGGGCCCACGCCGGGGTAGTCCAGGCCGGCCGACACCGAATGGGTCTCGATGATCTGGCCGTTGTCGTCCTGCAGCAGGTAGGTGCGGTTGCCGTGCAGCACGCCGGGCGAGCCGCCGGTCAGCGACGCCGCGTGGCGGCCCGTCTCCAGGCCGTCGCCGGCCGCCTCCACGCCGATCAACTGCACGTCCTCGTGGCCGATGTACGGGTAGAAGATTCCCATCGCGTTCGAACCGCCGCCCACGCAGGCGATCACGGCGTCCGGCTGGCGGCCGGTCATCTCGGGCATCTGCACCTTCGATTCCTCGCCGATCACGCACTGGAAGTCGCGGACCATCATCGGGTACGGATGCGGGCCGGCCACCGTGCCGATGATGTAGAACGTGGTCTCGACGTTGGTCACCCAGTCGCGCATCGCCTCGTTCAGCGCGTCCTTGAGCGTCTTGGAGCCGCTTTCCACCGGCACCACCGTGGCGCCCAGCAGCTTCATGCGGTAGACGTTGGCCGCCTGGCGGCGCACGTCCTCGGAGCCCATGTAGACCACGCATTCCATGCCGAAGCGCGCGGCGATGGTGGCCGTGGCCACGCCGTGCTGGCCGGCGCCGGTCTCGGCGATCACGCGCTTCTTGCCCATGCGACGGGCCAGCAGCGCCTGGCCGATGACGTTGTTGATCTTGTGCGCGCCGGTGTGGTTCAGGTCCTCGCGCTTGAAGTAGATCTGCGCGCCGCCAAGCGTCTCGCTCCAGCGCTGGGCGTGGTAGATCGGAGACGGGCGGCCGACGAAGTGCTTCAGCTCGCGCTGGAATTCGGCGTTGAAATCGGCGTCCTGCTGGTAGTGCGCATAGGCTTCGCGCAGCTCGTCCAGCGCATGGACCAGCGTTTCGGAAACGAAGCTACCGCCGTAGGGGCCGAAATGGCCTCGGGAATCGGGCAAGTCGTACATGTCCAGGCTCTCAGGTGGCGCTCCGCGCAGCGGGCGGCGGAGCGCATCAAATTTGGAATCGGGCAGCGGGCGGGGGTGGCGCAGGGCCGGTCCGGGGCTACCGGCCGGCCAGGGCTGCGTCCGCCATCCGCACTGCGCGCACGAATGCGGCAATGCGGGCGTGGTCTTTCACACCCTTGCTCGCCTCCACGCCGCTGCTGACATCGACGGCGTAGGGGCGCACGCGCTCAATCGCACCAGCGACGTTTTGCGCGTTCAACCCACCACTCAAAACGATGCGAGGTGCGTCGTTTGCGGACGGGTTGGCAGGATTGGGCGGAAGCCATGGGGCAGGAATCAGGGTCCAGTCGAAGACGTGGCCGCCACCGCCGTAGCCCTCGACAAAGGCGTCGAGCAACAGGCCGGCGGCGTCACGGTATTGATCGGCGAATTCTACCAAATCAAGGCCCTGCTGGACACGGGCCGCGCGCATGAATGGCAGCCGGCAGCGCCGCGCCGTCTCGGTGCATTGCTGCGGCGATTCGTCCCCATGAAACTGAAGTAGCGTCAACGGCACCCGCTCGGCCACGTGGGCCACTTCCTCGGCATCGGCATTGACGAACAGCCCGGTCACGGTCACGAACGGCGGCACCTGCTCGGCCAGCGCGGCGGCGTGGGCGACGTCGACGTAGCGCGGGCTCTTGTCGTAGAACACCAGGCCGATGGCGTCGGCGCCGGCGTCCACGGCCGCGCGGACGTCCTCCGGCCGCGTCAGGCCGCAGATCTTGATGCGTGTGCGCGGGGGCACGGGGCCGGAATCAGGCGCCATCATCGGCAAACACTCCGTGAAAGAGGCTGGCGGACGCATCCGCCCGGGGGAGCCGGTACGGCTCAGGATACTTCACGCCGACCAGGTACAGGCCGTCGGGCATGAACGTCGGCGCGGCCTTCTGCCGGCTGCGGCCGGCCAGCACCTCGGCCAGCCACTCGGGCGGGTAGCGCCCGCGCCCCACCGCCACCAGGCAGCCCATCAGGTTGCGGACCATGTGGTGCAGGAAGGCGCTGGCGCGGAATCGCAGAAACACCCACGGCCCGTCGGCCTGGATCGTCACGTCGTAGAGTGTCTTGACCGGCGACCTGGCCTGGCATTCGGCGGCGCGGAAGGCCGAGAAGTCGTGCTCGCCGATCAGGCAGGCGGCCGCCGCGCGCATCGCGTCGACATCGAGCCGCTGGCCCGGCGGCAGCATCTGGTAGCCGGCCCGGCCGTGGATCATCGGCACCCGGTGCGGCCCGGTGTAGAGCGCGTAGTAGTACATCCGCTCATAGGCCAGAAAGCGCGCGTGGAAGCCCGCGTCGACCGGCTCGGCCCATTGCAGCGCGATGGACGGCGGCAGGAATGCGTTGACGCCGCGCACCCACGAGAACTTGTCGCGATCGAGCACCGTATCGAGATGGATCACCTGCCCCAGCGCATGCACGCCGGTGTCGGTCCGCCCCGCCACCGTGGTCAGCAGGCGCGTCCCGGCAAAGCGCTCGATGGCGTCTTCCAGGTGGTCCTGCACGGTATTGCGGTGGGGCTGCGACTGCCAGCCCGAGAAGGCCGACCCGTCGTAGTGGAGTCCGATGGCGATGCGATTCATGGAGGGGACGATGCGCAAAAACAAAATGCGCCGGAAGGGACGCTTCCGGCGCATCGCTTCGGGCCGCGGCGCGCCCGATCTCCGGCGTGCCGCAAACCCTGCATCATACCGGCCTTTGGGGCGGAACCCGCGGGCCGGCGAAGGTCAGGCCACGTCGCGCAGCAGCGTGCGGGCCTCGGTCTGCAGCGGGTCGTCCGACTGCTCGACCACTTCCTGCAGCAGTTCGCGCGCCCCTTCCTTGTCGCCGATCTCGATATAGGCGCGCGCCAGGTCCAGCTTGATCTGCATGTCGCGGCTGCCGTCCATGCCCGTGGCGGACAGGGTGCTGGCGGAAACGCCATGCGTGGCGTCGCCCAGCCCTTCGGACGTGACGCGGCTCAGGTCGATCGGCTCGACCAGCTTGCCGTTCTGGAGCATCGTCGGGGCCGGCAGCGGCACGGTCGATTCGGCCAGCGACGGCGCGTCGTACGTGGCCGTGGCCAGCGGCGCCGGCTGCAGCCCGCCCGCGTCCGGCGTGGCCGGATTCAGGTCGAGCGACAGCGCGGACATGTCGAATTCCAGCGGGCGCGAGCGCGTGGGGGTGTCCAGCGCGGGCGCGTGAGCGGCGTCGTGACCCTCGTCGAGGATGTCGTCCAGGCGGGCCACCGGCTCGGCGCGCTCGTTGCCGAAGGCCATCGATGCCGACGCCGGTGCCACGATGGGCTCGCCGGGGGCCGGCGCCGGGAAGGCGTCGAGCGGCAGCGCCAGGTCCGGCATGGCCGACGCCTGCGGCGCGGCCTGCAGCGACTGCGCGGGGTCCTGCGTACGCCATTGGTCGGCCACCGGAGTGGTCGTATCGGCTTCCGCCATCACCTCGGGGGCCACCGACAGGTACAGCGCGTTGCCCGGATCCAGCTTGCGACCCATTTCCGCGACCTGCTGCCAGTCCGCGCTTTGTCCGCCTACCTGGGCGAACATTTCTTCTGCAATCACCCGGAAACCTTCCACATCCTGACGAGTGTTGTAAATCTCCAGCAACTTCAGGCGGATGGCCTGGCGCTCCGGATTCTGTTGCAACGCTTCGCGCAGGATTTCCTCGGCCTGCACGTCGCGTCCGTACGCGATGTACACCTCGGCCTCGGCAATCGGATCCACTTCCGTCGCTTCGGGCGAGTTGTTGCCGATGCGGAAGTCGGCACCGAACACGCTGTGCTGCGACGTGTCGACGCTCTGGCCGCCGGCGGTACCGAACAACGAGTGTCCGCCGGCCATGACCGTGCTTTCCTGGGACAGGATGCTGTCACCGAAGCCGGTGTTCTCGCCGGCCTTCTGCTTCTGGCGGCGGCGATAGTACGCATAACCGCCAAGCAACGCAACCAGCACACCGACGCCGGGCAGCAGCATCGGATTGGCCAGCAGTTCGTCGGCGAACGACGGCTCGGCGATCGGCTGGACAACGGGCGGCGCCTTCCTGGCGGCAGCCGGTGCCGAAGCCGGCGCGGCGGCAGTGGCCGAAGCGGCACCCTGCGGCGCGGATGCGGCGGCGGCCGGGGTGGTGGCAGCGGGGGCCGAAGCGGCTGCGGCGGTGGCTGCGGCCGCAGCGGTGGCAGCGGTCGCCGCCGACGCATCGGCCGTGGCGGCCGGGGCCGGTTCCGGCGTGGCCGTGCTCGGGGCGGCGGCCTTGGCCGGCTCGGCCGGGACCACGGTCGGCGCGGGCGCGGCGGCGTCCGCCGGCTTGGTGCCTGCCGCAGCGGTGGCCGGCGCAGCCGCGGCCTTGGCGGCCTGGTTGCCCTGGTTGAGCTTGGCGATCTCCGCGTTCTTCAGCTCCATCAGGCGCTGCATGTCGGAGATGTTCTTCTCCAGGTCCGTCACGCGCGACTCGGCTTCCTTGAGCTTGCGCTGGTTCGCCACCTCGGCTTCGGCCTTGGCCTGCGCGCCCTTGTCGGCCTTGTCGCCCTTCGACAGCTTCAGTTCGTCGCGCGGGCCGGCGTTCGGCACCGTGGTGTCCTGCACGCGGGCGGTCACATTGCCCGACTGCTCGCGGCCCGACCCGGCTTCCACGGACTTCGCCGCGGCGGCAGCCGCCAGGCGGCTGCGGTAGCTGTCGAAGCCCTGAGTGCGGGCCACCACCTCGCGGCGGGCCTCACGCGGGCTGACGGACTGGGCCTGCTGGGCGCTCGGCACCTTGAGCACGGCGCCAGACTTGATCCGGTTGATGTTGCCGCCGATGAAGGCGTTGGGATTGTTCCGATACAGCGCCAGCAGCATCTGCTCCAGCGACACGGCGTCCTGGCCCTGCGCGGCTTCGCCGGCAATGGCATAGAGCGTGTCGCCGCGCTGGACCGTGTAGTTGCCGTTGGCGGCCACGCCATCGCCCACGGCAGCGGGCGGGGCGGCGCGGCGCGGCTGGCGCGCGGGCGCCGGCGTGGGGGCGGCGGACGGTGCGGCAGGCGCGGCGGCCATGGGCGCCGGCACCGGCGCGGCGGCGGGCGACGCATCGGGGGTCGCGGCCTGCACCACGGTGGTCGGCGAGAACGCCTGGTTCGACGGCTTGGCGCCGGCCGGATCCAGCAGGAACGTATAGGCGCGGGTGATCTTGCCGCTGGACCACGTCATGTCGACGAGGATGTCGACAAACGGCTCGCTGAGCGGCTGGTTGGACCGCACGGTGGCCACGTAGCTGCCGTTCGGACGCTTCTGCACGTCCAGCCGGACGCTGGAGATGGCCGACAGATAGGTCAGCCCGGCACGGGAATAGGCGGACGCCGGGGCCAGCTTGACAGCCAGGCTGTCGGCTTCCTCGGGCGTCACGCCGGTGATATCGATTTCAGCCTGGAGCGGCTGCCCCAGGTTGGATTGGACCCTTAATTGTCCGAACCCCGCGGCATAGGCGGCTGGCTGCGCTAGCAGCAGACCGAATGCCGTGACGGCCAGCGTTGACCAGCGCTGACGGACAGTAGGCGCATCTTTCCGGCGATGTAGGCTCACACTCACCTCGTGCTCCGTTTATGGTTTTAGTAGCAAAAGTTAACCCGATCCCAACAAATGGCTGGCTGGCGGGCGCTGAACCGGCCGGGCTTGCTGCCCGTCCTGGTGCGCGCCCATGTCGCTGCCGTGCATGCCAGATGCGCGGCGGCGATGACCCCGTGGCCAAGCGCATGCCGGCTGTATTGTGACCCAAGCCTGTGAAAAAAAGGGTTCCGGATGCGACAACGCCGCGCTCGGGGCGCGGCGTCGATGAGAAAGCAGGTCATTCTGTTGCCTTGCTGCAACGAAGCGGCAAGGCCAAAGAGGGGGTCAGTCCTCGATCAGAATGCGCAGCATACGCCGCAGCGGCTCGGCCGCGCCCCACAGGAGCTGGTCGCCCACGGTGAAGGCCGACAGGTACTCGCCGCCCATCTGCATCTTGCGCAGGCGGCCCACCGGAATCGTCAGCGTGCCGGTCACGGCGGCCGGCGTCAGGTCCTTCATGCTGGCCTCGCGGGTGTTCGGCACGACCTTGGCCCACTGGTTGTTGGCGGCCAGCATGCCTTCGATCTCGTCCAGCGGCACATCGCGGCGCAGCTTGATCGTCAGCGCCTGCGAATGGCAGCGCATGGCGCCGATCCGCACGCACAGGCCGTCCACGGCGATCGGCGCGGCGCCGGTGGCCCCGACAAAGCCCTCGCCCCGGCCCAGGATCTTGTTGGTCTCGGCGGCGCCCTTCCACTCTTCCTTGGACACGCCGTTGCCGAGGTCCTTGTCGATCCACGGAATCAGGTTGCCGGCCAGCGGCACGCCAAACTGCTTGGTCTCGTCGGCGGACAGGCCGTGCTGGGTCGACAGGATCTGGCGGTCGATCTCCAGGATGGCCGACGCCGGGTTGTCCAGCAGCGGCTTGACCGCGGCGTTCAGCGTGCCGAACTGGGTCAGCAGCTCGCGCATGTGCTGGGCACCGCCGCCCGAGGCGGCCTGGTAGGTCATCGAGGTCATCCACTCGATCAGGTCGGCCTGGAACAGGCCGCCCAGGCCCATCATCATGCAGCTGACCGTGCAGTTGCCGCCGATGAAGTTCTTGACGCCCTTGGACAGCGCGTCCTTGATCACGCCCAGATTGACCGGGTCGAGCACGATGATCGCGTCGTCCTTCATGCGCAGCGACGAGGCGGCGTCGATCCAGTAGCCGTTCCAGCCGGCGGCGCGCAGGCGCGGGAAGACGTCGTTCGTGTAGTCGCCGCCCTGGGCGGTGAGCACCACGTCGCACTGCTTCAGTGCGTCGATGTCGTTCGCGTCTTTCAGCGTGGTTTCATTCTTCGCCATGGCCGGGGCCTTGCCGCCGGCGTTGGACGTGCTGAAGAAAACGGGCTCGATATGGTCGAAATCGCCCTCTTCCTGCATGCGCTGCATCAGGACGCTGCCGACCATTCCTCGCCAACCGACGAGACCTACAATCATGACTTACCTCGGATGTGATGTGAACTTCCCCGCCATTTTGCTTCGCCCGGCGTGGCTGCGCGGGGAAGACGGGCAGGCACGACGAACGATCTAGCGGATCGTTTTGGTAATGGTTTTAATCGTCGTTGCGGTCAGGCCGGTCGAACCCATGCCAATCGCGCCGCGGGGGGCGGTGCGGGCAGCAAAAGCAGTCAGGAGGGACTGGGGGTTTCGGGCCATGACGGGAGAGTCTACACGAATTTGCGGCGATGCCGCAGGGGAAATGACGGGTGTTTTCGTGCTTGCGGGGTGGCTTTCCGGCCCCTGCGGCGCACCGGACGGGGCCGGGGGAGCCGGCGGACGGCAAAACATTGCGCAACCGGCATCGGATGCCGATTGCGCGCCGGTGCCGCCCGCCCCGCCGGCTGCGGCGGGTGCTTACAGCGCCGCCAGCACCGCCTCGCCCATTTCCCGGGTACCAACCTGCTTGCAGCCTGGCGTCAGGATGTCGCCGGTGCGGTAGCCCTGCGCCAGCACCTTCTTGACGGCGTTCTCGATGCGGTCGGCCTGTTCGGCGCGGTTCAGCGAGTAGCGCAGCATCATCGCGGCGGACAGGATCGTGGCCAGCGGATTGGCCACGCCCTTGCCGGCGATGTCCGGCGCCGAGCCGTGCGACGGCTCGTACAGGCCCTTGTTGTTCGCGTCCAGCGACGCCGACGGCAGCATGCCGATCGAGCCGGTCAGCATGGCCGCCTCGTCCGACAGGATGTCGCCGAACATGTTGCCGGTGACGATCACGTCGAAGCTCTTGGGCGCCTTCACCAGCTGCATCGCGGCGTTGTCCACGTACATGTGCGACAGCTCGACGTCCGGGTACTCCTTGCTGACGTCGATCACGATGTCCTTCCAGAACTGGAAGGTTTCGAGCACGTTGGCCTTGTCCACGCTGCACAGCTTCTTGCCGCGCTTGGCGGCCGCCTGGAACGCCACATGGGCGATGCGGCGGATCTCGGGCTCGCTGTAGCGCATCGTGTCGAAGCCTTCGCGGGCGCCCTGGAACAGGCCGTCCGGCGCCTCGCGCACGCCGCGCGGCTGTCCGAAGTAGATGTCGCCGTTCAGTTCGCGCACGATCAGGATGTCCAGCCCGGCCACCAGCTCGGGCTTCAGGCTCGACGCGCCGGTCAGTTCCGGATAGCAGATTGCCGGGCGGAAGTTGGCAAACAGCTGCAAGTGCTTGCGCAGGCCCAGGATGGCCTGCTCGGGGCGCAGCGGGCGCTCCAGGCTGTCGTACTTCCAGTCGCCCACGGCGCCGAACAGGATGGCGTCGGCCTCCTTGGCCAGCTTCAGCGTGTTCTCGGGCAGCGGATGGCCTTCGGCCTCGTAGCCGGCGCCGCCCACCGGGGCGGTTTCCATCTCGAAATTCTCGCCCAGCGCGTTGAGCACCTTGACGGCTTCGGCAACGATCTCGGGACCGATGCCGTCGCCCGGCAGGACTGCAATCTTCATGTCGTATTTCCTTTAGTTTTCGGGATCAGCCCACCAGCCGGTTGCCCAGCCACGGCATGCGGGTCAGCCGCTCGGACTCGAACGCCTTGATCTTGTCCTTGTGGCGCAGCGTCAGGCCGATATCGTCGAAGCCGTTCAGCATGCAGTACTTGCGGAACGGGGCGATGTCGAACGGGTAGCTGGTGCCGCCCGGCGTGGTCACCACCTGGCGGTCCAGGTCGATGGTGAGCTGGTAGCCCTGGAACGCGTTGGTCTCGTTGAACAGGTGGTCCACCTGCTGCTCGGTCAGCACCACCGGCAGCAGCCCGTTCTTGTAGCAGTTGTTGAAGAAGATATCGGCAAAGCTGGGCGCGATCACGGCGCGGAAGCCGTATTGCGTGAGCGCCCACGGCGCGTGTTCGCGCGAGCTGCCGCAGCCGAAGTTGTTGCGCGCCAGCAGGATCGACGCGCCCTGGTAGCGCGGCTGGTTCAGCACGAAGTCCGGGTTCAGCGGACGCTTGCTGTTGTCCTGTCCGGGCTGGCCGACGTCCTTGTAGCGCCATTCGTCGAACAGGTTCGGGCCGAAGCCCGTGCGCTGGATCGACTTCAGGAACTGCTTCGGGATGATGGCGTCGGTGTCGACGTTTTCGCGGTCGAGCGGTGCCGCGATGCCGCTGTGTACGGTGAACTTTTCCATGGTGATGTCCTTACTTCCGGGCGGCGTTCTCAAGGGCCTGCCCGGCAGCCTGCGTGTCCTTGCCAAAGCCGGCAATCGTGTTGCAGCCAGCCAGTTGCAGCATGCCCAGGCATGCCAGCAGCGTGATCACGATCTTTTTCATGTTCTCTCTGTTCGAAAGTCGTGGTTGACCCGATGACCCGTCCCGGCGGTCAGCCGAGCTTGCGGATGTCGACGAAATGCCCCTCGATGGCGGCCGCGGCGGCCATAGCAGGGCTTACCAGGTGGGTACGGCCACCGGCGCCCTGGCGGCCTTCGAAGTTGCGGTTCGACGTGGACGCGCAGCGCTCGCCCGGCTCCAGCCGGTCGGCGTTCATCGCCAGGCACATCGAGCAGCCCGGCTCGCGCCATTCGAAGCCGGCGGCCTTGAACACCTTGTCCAGCCCCTCGCGCTCGGCCTGTTCCTTGACCAGGCCCGAACCCGGCACCACCATCGCCAGCTTCACGTTGCCGGCCACCTTGCGGCCCAGCTTCTGCACGACCCACGCGGCGGCGCGCATGTCCTCGATGCGGCTGTTGGTGCAGGACCCGATGAACACCTTGTCGATGCGGATGGACTCCATCGGCGTGTTCGGCTGCAGGTTCATGTACTCCAGCGCGCGCTCCATGGCGTTGCGCTTGTTCGAATCCTTTTCCTTCTCGGGGTCCGGCACGCGGTCCTCGATGCTGACCACCATCTCGGGCGACGTGCCCCAGGTGACCTGCGGACGGATCTCCTCGCCGCGCAGCTCCACGACCTTGTCGAAGTGGGCGCCAGCGTCGGAATGCAGCGTGCGCCAGTAGGCCACGGCCTGGTCCCATTCCACGCCCTGCGGCGCGTACGGGCGGTTCTTCACGTATTCCAGCGTGATGTCGTCCACGGCCACCAGGCCGGCGCGCGCACCGGCCTCGATGGCCATGTTGCAGACCGTCATGCGGCCTTCCATCGACAGCTCGCGGATGGCCGAGCCGGCGAATTCCATCGTGTAGCCCGTGCCGCCGGCCGTGCCGATCTTGCCGATGATGGCCAGCACGATGTCCTTGGCGGTGCAGCCGCGCGGCAGCTTGCCTTCCACGCGGATCAGCATGTTCTTGGCCTTCTTGCCCAGCAGCGTCTGGGTGGCCAGCACGTGCTCCACCTCGGACGTGCCGATGCCGTGGGCCAGCGCGCCGAACGCGCCGTGCGTGCTGGTGTGCGAGTCGCCGCAGACCACGGTCATGCCGGGCAGCGTGGCGCCCTGCTCCGGCCCGATCACGTGGACGATGCCCTGGCGGTGGTCGTTCATCTTGAACTGCGTGATGCCGTAGGCGTCGCAGTTGGCGTCCAGCGTATCGACCTGGAGCTTCGAGACCGGGTCGGCGATGCCTTGCGTGCGGTCCGTGGTCGGCACGTTGTGGTCCGACACGGCCAGGTTCGCGCTGATGCGCCACACCGGACGCTCCGCCAGCTTCAGGCCCTCGAACGCCTGCGGGCTGGTCACTTCATGCAGCAAGTGGCGGTCGATGTAGAGCAGCGTGGTGCCGTCTTCCTCGACGTGGACGGTGTGGTCATCCCAGAGTTTGTCGTAGAGCGTCTTTGCCATGATGCGGGGGGCAGACCGTCCGACCGCACCCCCGGAGGGGACGACCGGCGCGAATCCGCGCGTTGGTTTGCAGGGGAGTTGTTTTTCCGGATGCCATCGCGGGCAGGCAGGAGCCATTCTGCTGCGTTTCCGGCGGCGCCGGGGATTGCTTGACATCGCAAGCGATTATGCCACCGCTGCCCGCCGCCAGCGGACCGCCCGGCCCGCCGGGGCGACGGTCATTGGCGAAAGGGGGATTTCGTGGATGGCGAAGGGGGCGGGAAGTGGTCGGTGCGGCCGGGGTGGCCGGGGTGGCCGGTGGCCGGAGGCGGCTCCGCTCTCCCGCCGTGGCGGAGAGCGGAGCAAACCGGGGACTGAATCAACCGCCCAGGTAGGCCGCCCGGATCCGGTCGTTGGCCAGCAGGTTGGCGCCGGTATCCGCCAGCACCACCTTGCCGGTTTCCAGCACGTAGCCGCGGTCGGCCACCTGCAGGGCCTTGTTGGCGTTCTGCTCCACCAGGAAGACGGTCACGCCTTCCTCGCGGATGGTGCGGATGATGTCGAAGATCTGGGCGATGATCAGCGGCGCCAGGCCCAGCGTCGGCTCGTCCAGCAGCAGCAGGCGCGGGCGGCTCATCAGCGCGCGGCCGATGGCCAGCATCTGCTGCTCGCCGCCGCTCATCGTGCCGGCCCGCTGGCTGGCGCGCTGGTTCAGGCGCGGGAACAGCTTGAACACGTGCTCGATGCCGGCCTCGATCTCATGGCGGCTGGCAAAGAAGCCACCCATCTTGAGGTTTTCCAGCACAGTCAGGCTCGGGAACACGCGCCGGCCTTCTGGCGAAATGGCCATGCCCATGCGCATGATCTCGTGCGTGTTGCGGCCCGTGATGTCCTGGCCCTCGAACAGCACGCGGCCGCTGGACGCGCGCGGCGTGCCGCAGACGGTCATCATCAGCGTGGTCTTGCCGGCGCCGTTGCTGCCGATCAGGGTGACGATCTCGCCCTGGTTGACCTCGATCGACACGCCCGACAGCGCCTCCACGGCGCCATAGTGGGTGTGGACGTTTTCCAGCTTCAGCATCAGTCCTCTCCCAGGTAGGCCTTGATCACGCGCGGGTCGTTGCGCACCGCTTCGGGCGTGCCGATCATGATCGGCTTGCCGTGCTCCATCACGAGGATGCGGTCCGACACGCCCATCACCAGGCTCATGTCGTGCTCGATCAGCAGCACCGAGATGTTGAACTCGCGGCGCAGGCGGTCGATCAGCTGCTGCAGCTCGATCTTTTCCTGCGGGTTCAGGCCGGCGGCCGGCTCGTCCAGCATCAGCAGGCGCGGCTGGGTAATCATGCAGCGCGCGATCTCCAGGCGCCGCTGGTGGCCGTACGACAGCGTGCCCGCCTCGCGGTTGGCCACGGCGGTCAGCCCCATGCGCTCCAGCCATTCCCCGGCGCGCGCCAGCGCCTCGCGCTCGGCGCGGCGGTAGGCCGGCGTGGCCAGCAGCCCGTGCAGCAGGCCGGCCTTGACCTGCCGATGCTGGGCGACCATCAGGTTTTCCACGACGGTCAACTGGCGGAACAGCCGGATGTTCTGGAACGTGCGGACCAGCCCGTGGCGGGCCACCACGTGGCTCGGCTGGCGGGCGATGGAGTGGCCGTCGAGCATCACCTCGCCGGCGGTGGGCTTGTAGAAGCCGCCCACGCAGTTGAACACGGTGGTCTTGCCGGCGCCGTTGGGGCCGATGATCGCAAAGACCTCGTCGCGGCGGACATCGAACTCGATGCCGTCCACGGCCAGCAGCCCGCCAAAGCGCATCTGCAGGCCCGATACTTTCAGCATTTCAGCGCTCATCGCGGCAACTCCACGTGGGGACGGCTCGCGGGCAGCAGGCCCTGCGGACGCCACATCATCATCAGCACCATCACCAGACCGAAGATCAGCATCCGGTACTCGGCGAAGTCACGCGCCACCTCGGGCAGGATCGTCAGCAGGATGGCCGCCAGCATCACGCCAAGCTGCGACCCCATGCCGCCCAGCACCACCACCGCCAGGATCAGCGCCGACTCGATGAACGTGAACGATTCCGGATTGACCAGCCCCTGGCGCGCGGCGAAGAACGCCCCGGCCAGGCCGGCGAACGACGCGCCCAGCGTGAACGCGGACAGCTTGATGCGCGTGGGGTTCAGGCCCAGCGAGCGGCAGGCGATTTCATCCTCGCGCAGCGCCTCCCAGGCGCGGCCCATCGGCATGCGGATCAGCCTGCTGGTCACGAACAGCGTGAACCCCACCAGCAGCAGCGCCAGCAGGTACAGGAAGATCACCATGTGCTGGCCGGTGTACGGGATGCCGATCAGGTCATGGAAGGTCTTCGCGCCCTCCACGCTCGCGCTGCGCGCCATCTCGATGCCGAACACGGTGGGCTTGGGAATGCCCGACACGCCGTCCGGGCCGCCCGTCAGGCTGGTCAGGTTGTTCAGCAGCAGGCGGATGATCTCGCCGAAGCCCAGCGTCACGATGGCCAGGTAGTCGCCGCGCAGGCGCAGCACCGGGAATCCCAGGATGAAGCCGAACAGCGCGGCCAGTCCGGCCGACAGCGGCAGGCATTCCCAGAACGTCAGCCCGAAATACTGGTTCAGCAGCGCGTAGGTGTAGCCGCCCACGGCGTAGAAGCCCACGTAGCCCAGGTCGAGCAGGCCGGCAAAGCCCACCACGATGTTCAGGCCCAGGCCCAGGATCACGTAGATCAGCGCCAGCGTGGCCACGTCCACGGCGCCGCGCGACCCGAAGAACGGGAATATCAAGCCCACGGCCAGCAGCACCCACACGGCCGCGCGCTGCTGCCTGGCGCCCATGGCGGGCGCGGCCGGCAGCTTCACGGCGCCGCGCGCGCGCAGCAGCATCGGCTTGCAGAGCTGGAACAGGAAGACCAGCGCCACGGCGATCCAGACCGGCCGCCAGTGCGGCTCCAGCACCACCTTGTAGCCGTCGAGCTTGAGCTGCAGGCCCAGCACCGGAATCGTCAGGATGGCCGTCAGCACGGCCGCCGTGACGGCGTTCTTGAGCGTGTCGGAGGCCGACGCCCGCGGCGCCGAGGCCCGCGCGATCGAAGTTGCTTGAGTCATGAAAGTCCCTCCCCCTCAGACCTTTTCCACGTCGGGCTTGCCGAGCAGCCCCGTGGGGCGGAACAGCAGCACCAGCACCAGCAGGCCAAACGCCACCACGTCCTTGTATTCGGCGGGCATGTAGCCAGAGGCGAACGTCTCGGCCAGGCCCAGCAGCACGCCGCCGAGCATCGCGCCCGGAATGCTGCCGATGCCGCCCAGCACCGCGGCCGTGAAGGCCTTGATGCCGGCGATGAAGCCGATGAACGGATTGAGCTTGCCGATCGTCAGCCCGATCAGCACGCCGCCCACGGCGGCCAGCATCGCGCCCAGCACGAACGTGAACGAGATCACGCGGTTGGTGTCGATGCCGAGCAGGTTGGCCATGCGCATGTCCTCGGCGCAGGCGCGGCAGGCGCGGCCCATGCGCGAGTGGCCGATGAACAGCGTCAGCGCAATCATCAGCACCAGCGTCACGCCGACGATCAGCAGGCGCGAGTACGGCACCGTGACCGTGAAGTCGCCGCCCATCTGGAATTCGATGGCGCCCGAGATCAGCAGCGGCACCGACACGTCGCGCGCGCCCTGCCCGATCTGGACATAGTTCTGCAGGAAGATGGACATGCCGATGGCCGAGATCAGCGGCACCAGCCGGGGCCCGCCGCGCAGCGGGCGGTACGCCACGCGCTCGACGGCGTAGCCATAGACGCCGGTGACGGCCACGGCGACGATCAGCGCCGCGCCCAGCACCAGCGGCAGCGGATAGCCGGCCTGCGCGCCGATGGCGGTCAGCGTCACCAGGCCCACGTAGGCGCCGATCATGTAGATCTCGCCGTGGGCAAAGTTGATCATGCCGATGATGCCGTAGACCATCGTGTAGCCGATGGCGATCAACGCATAGATCGCACCCAGCGTCAGGCCGTTGACCAGTTGCTGGGTGAACTGCGGTAGGAATTCGTTCATGCGGGGACCTTGTGGATCGGGTGAGTCCGACGTGCGAGGCGGGCCGCCGTCATGTGGCGGATAATCGACATCGGACCGATACCAAAACGCCCCGCAGGCCGGTTGGCCGCGGGGCGTTTCGCCAGGATGGCGCCGGGTTTAGTTGGCGGCCGTCTTGGTGGCGTCCTTGTGCCACGTGTAGACGACGAACTTGAACGACTTCAGGTCGCCCTTGGCGTCGTATTCGACCTTGCCGATCGGCGTGGTGAACGCGTTCTTGTGCATGTACGCGGCAACCTTGGTCGGGTCCGTGCTCTTGGCGCCGGCAATGGCGTCGCCGATGATCTTCACGGCGGCGTAGGCGGGCATCTGGAACGGGCCGTTGGCGTCGCGCTTCTTGTCGGCGAATGCCTTGACCAGGCCGGCGTTGGCCGGATCGGCCGAGAAGTCGGCCGGCAGCGTCACGAGCATGCCTTCCGATGCCGGGCCGGCGATGGCGGTCACGTCCTTGTTGCCCACGCCTTCGGGGCCCATGAACGTGGCCTTCACGCCCTGCTCGCGCGCCTGGCGTAGCAGCAGACCCATTTCGGGGTGGTAGCCGCCGAAGTAGACAAAGTCCACGCCCTGCGACTTCAGCTTGGTGATCACGGCCGAGTAGTCGGAATCGCCGGCGTTGATGCCTTCGAACACCGCCACGGGAATCTTGGCCGCTTCCAGATCCTTCTTGACCGAGCTGGCGATGCCCTGGCCGTACGACTGCTTGTCGTGCAGCACGGCCACCTTCTTGGGCTTGACCTTGCCGATGATGTACTGCGCGGCTGCCGGGCCCTGCTGGTCGTCGCGGCCGATCGTGCGGAAGATGAAGTTGCGCTTCTTCGTCTCGGTCAGCTGCGGCGCGGTGGCCGACGGCGTGACCATCACGACGCCTTCGTTCTCGTAGATGTCCGATGCCGGGATCGTCGAACCCGAGCACACGTGGCCGATCACGTAGTGGATGCCCTGGCTGACGACCTTGTTGGCCACGGCCACGGCCTGCTTGGGTTCGCAGGCGTCGTCCATCAGCACCGCTTCGAGCTTGTTGCCATTGGCGCCGCCGGCAGCGTTGATCTGTTCGATGGCGGTCAGGGCGCCGGCCTTGACCATGTCGCCGTACTGGGCCACCGAGCCGCTCATGGGGCCGGCGATGGCGATCTTGACGGTTTCGGCCTGGGCCGAGGTGAAGGCAGCGAGGCCGGCCGTGGCTACGGCGGCGGCAATGGCAGTGGACGTGAGACGGGACGTCATCAGGAGCTCCTCGATTATTAGGGGTCATTCCGGGCAGAGTCGGCATGACCGGCGCAATCGAACAACACCCGCGAGGAGGAAGCGTCGCCTGACGTGGCGGACGGTACGGCCCAAAGCGGAAGCCGGGCCTGCGATGAAGACGGTGAAGCGGATGCGGGGCCCGGCGCGTGCTGGCGTGCGCGTCACCGGATGGCCCGGTGTGGCGTACGCCTGAGTTCGGAAAGACAACGTTGATGCGTTCTCTATTGCGCAAGCGCTTCGCCTGCCCCGCTTCCCCAACGCGGCTGGCCGGAAGGGTGGCCCGGCTGCCGGTCGGCAAAGCAGCCCGCATTATAGGGGGAAAGTTGCACCCCGATGAAGCCAAGTTATTCGGCTTTGGCGAAAATCCGACAATTTTTGCGGCGGGTTGCAACCGTCCGGCGGCATGAACCATCGACAAAACCGGGTTTCCCAGCGCTGGTGCATGACCCGGCGGCGGGCCGGGTTGCGCTCGTCCGGCACGGGCCGCACCCGCCGCCGAGGCAAAAAAACGCCCCGGTGAACCGGGGCGTTTCGGGGACGGCGGACCGCCAGGCGGCTTAGCGCTTGGCCATGTCCGGCACGTCGCGGGCGGCGGCGCCGTTGAAGAGCTGGCGCGGACGGCCGATCTTGTATTCCGGATCGGTGATCATCTCTTCCCACTGCGAGATCCAGCCCGGCGTACGTGCCAGGGCGAAGATGCAGGTGAACAGCGAGGTCGGGATGCCCAGCGCGCGCTGCACGATACCCGAGTAGAAGTCCACGTTCGGGTACAGCTTGCGGCTGACGAAGTATTCGTCTTCCAGGGCGATCTTTTCCAGCTCCATGGCCAGCTTGAACAGCGGGTCGTTGTGCAGGCCCAGCTCGTTCAGCACTTCATGGCACGTCTCGCGCATCAGCTTGGCGCGCGGGTCGTAGTTCTTGTACACGCGGTGGCCAAAGCCCATCAGGCGCACGCCCGAGTTCTTGTCCTTGACCTGCTTGATGAACTCGTTGATGTTGTCGACGCTACCGATTTCCTCCAGCATCTTCAGCGCGGCCTCGTTGGCGCCGCCGTGGGCCGGACCCCACAGGCAGGCCACGCCGGCGGCGATGGCGGCAAACGGGTTCGTGCCCGACGAACCGGCCAGGCGCACGGTCGACGTCGACGCGTTCTGCTCGTGGTCGGCGTGCAGGATGAAGATGCGGTCCAGCGCACGCTCCAGCACCGGGTTCACGGTGTACGGCGCGCACGGCGTGCCGAACATCATGCGCATGAAGTTGCCCGAGTACGACAGGTCGTTCTGCGGGTAGATGTACGGCTGGCCGATGTTGTACTTGTACGCCATGGCGACCAGGGTCGGCATCTTGGCGATCAGGCGGATGGCCGAGATCTCGCGCTGGTGCGGATCGTCGATGTCCATCGCGTCGTGGTAGAACGCGCTCATCGCGCCAACCAGGCCCGTCAGCACGGCCATCGGGTGGGCGTCGCGGCGGAAACCGCGCATGAAGAACTGCAGCTGCTCGTGCACCATCGTGTGGTTCATCACCGAGCCCACAAACTCTTCCTTCTGCTTGGCGTTCGGCAGCTCGCCCTTCAGCAGCAGGTAGCAGGTCTCCAGGTGGTCGCACTTCTGCGCCAGTTGCTCGATCGGGTAGCCGCGGTACAGCAGCTCGCCCTTGTCACCGTCGATGTAGGTGATCTTGGAGTTGCACGAAGCGGTCGACATGAACCCCGGGTCATAGGTGAACTTGCCGGTTTGACCGTACAGCTTGCGAATGTCGATCACATCCGGGCCAACGGTGCCCTGGTAGATCGGCAGCTCAACGCTGGGGGAACCATCGGAAAACGATAGCGTGGCTTTCACATCGGACGGCGTCATGTCGGTTCCTTCAAATACTGTGAATAATAGTGTTGACCAAACTCAGACCGAACGCAGCAGGCTGAGTACCCGTTGCATCGGGGGCGTGTCGAGCTCACCGTCCAGCTCCTTGCGGGCAAGCAGCAGGTCCATCAACTCGTTGTCGCTGAGTTCGAACAGCTCGCTCAGCGATGCCACGTCCTCATCGGACAGGCTCTCCTCGTAACGGTTGAAGAAACGTTCGACGATGATGTCGTTCTCCAGGAGGCCGCGGCGGGCGCGCCAGCGAAGACGGGCACGCTTGTGCGGGTCGGCCTGATGGGAGAATGTGGTGGAAAGACTCATGGTCAGCCTTCTTTGACCGGCGGCCCGCCCGACTTGATACCGCATCGGGCTGACGCGCCGCTTACATCAACTGCAGACTGCCTGACTGTCCGCATGCTGCACGGACGCATCAGGCAGTTTATACCGGCCGATTAAACAGCGCGGCGAACCATCAGTTCCTTGATCTTGCCAATCGCCTTGGTCGGATTGAGGCCCTTCGGGCACACGTCGACGCAGTTCATGATGCTGTGGCAGCGGAACAGGCGGTACGGGTCGTTCAGGTTGTCCAGGCGCTCGCCGGTGGCCTGGTCGCGGCTGTCCGCGATGAAGCGGTAGGCTTGCAGCAGGCCGGCCGGGCCGACGAACTTGTCCGGGTTCCACCAGAACGACGGGCACGACGTGGAGCAGCTTGCGCAGAGAATGCACTCGTACAGGCCGTCCAGCTCGTCACGTTCCTGAGGCGACTGCAGGCGTTCCTTCTCGGGCGGCGGCTCGTCGTTGATCAGGAACGGCTTGATCGAGTGGTACTGCTTGAAGAAGTTCGTCATGTCGACGATCAGGTCGCGCACCACCGGCAGGCCGGGCAGCGGACGCAGCACGATGCGGTCCGGCAGCTCGCGCATGTTCGTCAGGCAGGCCAGGCCGTTCTTGCCGTTGATGTTCATCGCGTCCGAGCCGCACACGCCTTCGCGGCACGACCGGCGGAACGAGATCGTCTCGTCCAGCTTCTTCAGCTTGACCAGCGCGTCCAGCAGCATGCGCTCGTGACCGTCGAGCTCGACCTCGTAGGTCTGCATGCGGGGGGCTGCGTCCTTGTCCGGATCGTAGCGGTAGACTTCAAAAATACGCTTCATTTCTGTGGGTCCTGTTTTCTCTGGCGCCGCTTAGAAAGTACGGGCCTTCGGCGGCACCGATTCCACCGTCAGCGGTTGCATCTTGACCGGCTTGTAGTCCAGGCGGTTGCCTTCGCTGTAGAACAGCGTGTGCTTGAGCCAGTTGTCGTCGTCGCGGTTCGGGAAGTCGCTGTGGGCGTGGGCACCGCGCGATTCCTTGCGGGCAGCGGCCGAGATCATCGTCGCCTTGGCCACTTCCACCAGGTTGGCCACTTCCAGGGCTTCCACCAGCGCGGTGTTGAAGACCTTGGACTTGTCCTTCAGGTGGATGTTGTCGGCACGCTCGGCCACTTCCAGGATGCGCTCGACACCTTCGTCCATCAGCTTCTGCGTACGGAACACGCCGGCATGCGACTGCATGTTGCGGCGGATGTCGTTGGCCACGTCCTGGGTGTACTCGCCCGATGTCGTCGCCTGCAGCTTGGCCAGGCGGGCCATCGCGCGGTCGGCGGCGTCGGCCGGCAGCGGCTTGTGTTCCTTCTGCTTGGTCGCGTTGGCCACGATGTGGTTGCCGGCCGCGCGGCCGAACACCACCAGGTCCAGCAGCGAGTTCGTGCCCAGGCGGTTGGCGCCGTGCACCGACACGCAGGAGCATTCGCCGATCGCGTAGAAGCCGTTGACCACTTCGTTCGGGTTGCCGTTCTTCGGCACCACGACCTGGCCGTGGAAGTTCGTCGGGATACCGCCCATCTGGTAGTGGATGGTCGGCACGACGGGGATCGGTTCCTTGATCGCGTCGACGTTGGCGAACTTCATGCCGATCTCGCGGATCGACGGCAGGCGCTTCATGATGGTCTCGGCACCGACGTGGGTCAGGTCGAGCAGCACGTAGTCGCCGTTCGGGCCGCAGCCACGGCCTTCCTTGATTTCCTGGTCCATCGAGCGCGACACGAAGTCGCGCGGCGCCAGATCCTTCAGCGTCGGGGCGTAGCGCTCCATGAAGCGCTCGCCATCCTTGTTACGCAGGATGCCGCCCTCGCCGCGCACGCCTTCCGTGATCAGCACGCCCGCGCCGGCCACGCCGGTCGGGTGGAACTGCCAGAATTCCATGTCTTCCAGCGGAATGCCGGCGCGCGCCGCCATGCCCAGGCCGTCACCGGTATTGATGAAGGCGTTGGTGGAAGCCGCGTAGATCCGGCCCGCGCCGCCCGTGGCGAACAGCGTGGTCTTGGCTTCGAGGATGTAGACCTCGCCGGTTTCCATTTCCAGCGCGGTCACGCCCAGCACGTCGCCTTCCTCGTCGCGGATCAGGTCCAGTGCCATCCATTCGACGAAGAAGTGGGTCTTGGCGCGCACGTTGCGCTGGTACAGCGTGTGCAGCAGCGCGTGGCCGGTACGGTCGGCCGCGGCGCAGGCACGCTGCACCGGCTTCTCGCCGTAGTTGGCGGTGTGGCCGCCAAACGGACGCTGGTAGATCGTGCCGTCGGCGTTACGGTCGAACGGCATGCCGAAGTGTTCGAGCTCGTACACGACCTTCGGGGCTTCCCGGCACATGAACTCGATGGCGTCCTGGTCGCCCAGCCAGTCGGAGCCCTTGATAGTGTCGTAGAAGTGATAGTGCCAGTTGTCCTCGCTCATGTTGCCGAGCGAGGCACCGATGCCTCCCTGCGCCGCCACCGTGTGCGAGCGGGTCGGGAATACCTTCGAGAGCACGGCCACGTTCAGGCCGGCTTCCGCGAGCTGGAGGGATGCGCGCATCCCGGCGCCGCCCGCCCCGACGATGACCACGTCAAATTTGCGACGCGGCAATCCAGTCTTGACTGCGACCATTTATTACACCCTCCAGAGAATCTGAGCAGCGTAGCCCGCGCAACCCACGAGCCACAGAATCGTAAGAACTTGCAGCACCAGGCGCACGGCCATGGGCTTCACGTAGTCCATCCAGATGTCGCGGATGCCGATCCAGGCATGGAACAGCAGCGACAGCACGGTCAGGAACGTCAGGAGCTTCATCCATTGGTTGGCGAAGAGACCCGACCAGCCTTCGTACGAAGGATTGCCGAAGGCGAGGTACACCCCGGCGAGCACCACGGTGAACACCACCATGATGACGGCGGTAACGCGCTGCGCAAGCCAGTCCTTGAGACCGTAGTGCGCACCGACGACAAGACGCTTGGGACCGATATTATTGTTTGCCACTTGACTCTCTCCTCAGAACAGGCCGAACAGCTTGAGCCCGAACACCAGGGTGAGCAGCAGGCTTACCACCAGCACGGCCTTGGCCGACGAGGCCGAGGCGGGCTTCGACACGCCGACGTGCACGTCGAGCAGCAGGAAGCGGATACCGGCGCAGAAGTGATGCAGGTAACCCCAGATCAGCGCCAGGATCACCAGCTTGACGAAGCCGTTGGACAGCAGGGCCGAGAACTTGGCAAAGCTCAGTTCGGACGTGACGCTCTGCTCGAACAGGTATAGAACGAAGGGAAGGAGGAGGAACATCAACGCACCGCTTACGCGATGCAGGATGGATACCTTGCCGGCCCAGGGCAACCGGTAGCGCGAGATTTGCGCGATACCGATGTTCCGGAACTCCGGCCTGGCTTGTTTGGCGGCTTCAGCCATGCGAGACCCCATTTGCGGTGAAAAGAAAACAGCAAAAGAACGACACTGCCATTACTCCCGATTGCATTGGCGCGGCACAGCGGGTACCGTGAATGCACCGTACTGCATCAAGTGGTGTGGGTGCACTGGATGCAAATGGATGCAGGGGAGCAAATCCACGTGATTTTAGCGCCTTTGTTGCGCGCCGCACCAATAATTTTCGCCTATCGCGCACCAGCGCGGCGTGCCCGACAATCGCACGCAACAACCCGCGCACCGTCCTGGCGCCCGGATATTCCGCCATTCCATTCACGACCTGCAATGGTCGGCACGCGTCCCATATACGCGACGCAATAGTCGGCGTACGGGACAGACATTCCACCGTCATGACAGGTCAGCTCAGGTCGTTCTGGTAGTAGTGGCGCGTGGTGACATACAGGCCACGGCGGACTTCCACGGGGCGGTCGCCATAGGTGAACGACACCCGCTCCACCGACAGCAGCGGCGATGCGGGCGCCACCGACAGCAGCTCCGCTGCCGTGTTATCGGCAGCGACGGCCCGGATCTTTTCCGTCGCGCGGATCATCCGCGTGCCGAATTCGGTTTCGAAGAGCGCGTACATCGGGCCCTTCCACTCGTTGAGCTTCTCGGCCGTCAGGCCCTTGAAGTTGGCGCCCAGCAGCCAGATCTCGTCCAGCACCGTGGCTTCGTTGGAAAACGTCAGCACCCGGCGGATCTGCACCACGCTGTCGCCGGTGCGGATGTCCAGCAGCCGGGCGATCTCGGCCGGCGCCCGCAGCCGCTTGCATTCAAGCACGCGGCTGGCGCCATAGTGGGGTTCACCCTCGTCGGGTACCAGGCGCAGGAAGCGGAACTTGACCACGTCCTCGTAATGGGTGGTCACGAAGGTGCCCTTGCCCTGCCGGCGCGCCACGAGGTTGTCGGCCGCCAGTTCGTCGATGGCCTTGCGCACCGTGCCCTGGCTTACCTTGTAGCGGGCGGCGAGGTCCATCTCGCTCGGGATCATCTCGCCGGGCTTCCACTCGCCGGTCTGCAGGCTCTGCATGATCAGGGCCTTGATCTGCTGGTAGAGCGGGCTGAACGTGGGCGATGGCGCGGCGGCGGCGCCCGCGGCGGGCGCGGGCGGCTGCGTCCCGGCACCGCTCTGTGGGGCGCCAGATTCCGGCGCGCCATTGGCGGCTGCGGCGGACGGGGACGTAGGCAGGGATGACATAGGCCGGATTCAACCACAAAAGCGAGAATCGCGTCCAGCGCACTATGAAATGTCTTATGTCTTATATAAGACATATGAATTGACAGCGGTCGGGACGCACCCTACACTCGCGCAAGTCCGCGCCGCCGCCCCCGCCAGGTTCCTCCCGGGCTACCCCGCCGCGGGGTGAAACCTTCGGGATGCGGCGCACCACACAGCAGTAGTAGTATTACGCCTTGTCGCCCTCGACGCCTGCCCATGGCCCGCGCGCTCCTCGTTGCCGGCCGGATGCGGGCAGCGTGGGCTGTGGCGGATGCCCGCCTGCCCCGTGGCGACACGCGAACCAGCACCCGGTGCTGCGCCGGCCCGCTCCAGACGCTGGATGGCCGGGCGCCACCGACCGGTTACCCCCTCTTTTCGTTTGGAGACTTACTCATGGCTAAAGCCCCAATGCGCGTCGCAGTGACCGGCGCCGCTGGCCAGATCGGCTATTCCCTGCTGTTCCGCATCGCCAACGGCGACATGCTCGGCAAAGACCAGCCGGTCATCCTCCAACTGCTCGACCTCCCGCAAGCCCAGGCCGCCGTCAAGGGCGTGGTGATGGAACTGGAAGACTGCGCGTTCCCGCTGCTGGCCGGCGTGGTCATCACCGACGACCCCAAGGTCGCCTTCAAGGACGCCGACGTGGCCCTGCTGGTGGGTGCCCGTCCGCGCAGCAAGGGCATGGAGCGCAAGGACCTGCTCGAAGCCAACGCCCAGATCTTCACGGTGCAGGGCAAGGCGCTGGACGAAGTGGCCAGCCGCGACGTGAAGGTGCTGGTGGTGGGCAACCCGGCCAACACCAACGCCTACATCGCCATGAAGAGCGCGCCGAACCTGAAGCGCGAGAACTTCACCGCCATGCTGCGCCTGGACCACAACCGCGCGCTGTCGCAGATCGCCGCCAAGACCGGCAGGCCGGTGTCGTCGATCGAGAAGCTGTTCGTCTGGGGCAACCACAGCCCGACGATGTACGCCGACTACCGCTACGCGACCGTCGACGGCAAGAGCGTCAAGGACATGATCAACGATCCGGTCTGGAACAACGACGTGTTCCTGCCGACCGTGGGCAAGCGCGGCGCCGCCATCATCGAGGCCCGTGGCCTGTCGTCGGCCGCCTCGGCTGCCAACGCCGCCATCGACCACGTCCGTGACTGGGTGCTGGGCTCGAACGGCAAGGTCGTGACGATGGGCATCCCGTCGAACGGCGAGTACGGCATTCCGAAGGACGTGATGTTCGGTTACCCGGTCACCACTGCCAACGGCAAGTACGAGATCGTCCAGGGTCTGGAGATCGACGCCTACAGCCAGGAAAAGATCAACATCACGCTCAAGGAACTGGAAGAAGAGCGTGCCGGCGTGCAGCATCTGCTGGGCTGACCTGTAGCGCCTGGCGCTCAGTGAAACCGGGGTCCGCATCGATCTAACAGTCGGCGCGGACCCCGGTTTTTCATTGGGCGGCCGCTTTGTCTTGACAACTTCCCCCCGCTCCATACGTCAACCACCGTGCATCCATCCGAGGTCTTGTTCCAGGGCGAAGCCGTACCGGTGCAGCTCCCCGTCTGCGACCACTATGCGGGCAGCGAAAAGCTCATGCGCAAGTCGCTGGCGCTGCAGCAGGCGTCGGGCCCCGTGTTCGACATCACGTTCGACTGCGAGGACGGCGCCGCCGTCGGGCTGGAGCGCGAGCACGCCAGCCTCTGCGCGCAACTGATCAACAGCGCCGACAACGCGCACAACCGCGTGGGCGTGCGCATCCACGACCCGGCGCACCCGTCGTGGCGCGAGGACGTGGACATCCTGGTGTCCGCCGCCGGCGCGCGGCTGGCCTACGTGGTCGTGCCGAAGGTCACCGACGTGGTCGAGGTGGCGCGCGTGACCGATCACGTGAACCAGGTGGCCCGGGCGGCCGGCATCGCCCGCCATATTCCGATCCATGTGCTGATTGAGACACATTCGGCACTGGAACAGGTGTTCGACATCGCCTCGCTGGTGCAGGTGGAATGCTTGAGTTTCGGGCTGATGGACTTCGTCTCGGCCCACCACGGCGCCATCCCGGGCGAGGCCATGCGCTCGCCGGCGCAGTTCGAGCACCCGCTGGTGCGCCGCGCGATGCTGGAGATCTCTGCCGCCTGTCACCGCCACGGCAAGGTGCCTTCCCACAATGTGAGTACCGACGTACAAACGCCCGAGCGGGCTGGCGACGACGCACGCCGGGCCCGCGCGGAGTTCGGCTACCTGCGCAAGTGGAGCATCCATCCGGGCCAGATCGAACCGATCGTGGCGGCGTTCCGCCCCACCGACGGCGAGATCGGCGCCGCCAGCCAGATCCTGCTGGCCGCCCACGAGAACAACTGGGCGCCGATCCGCCACGACGGCCAGTTGCATGACCGCGCCAGCTATCGCTATTACTGGTCGCTGCTGCAGCGCGCCCACGCCACGGGCACCCGGCTGCCCGCGCCGGCGGCCGACCTGTTCTTCGGCTGAAGCCCCGGAATGGCCTTGATCCCGCGCAACGGCCCGTCATCGCGCACATCGGCGGTTCACTTTTGCCGCCAAGTGGCCGATGACAAACCAGCCGCGCGGGATTGTGTAACCAATATCAGACGTGCTTCGCCCGCCCAGGCAAATCGTAGAGAATAGCGGCGGAAAGTTGCCGGGGCGTCCCGTGGCACCCTCGCGGAACGCCCGCCCCGGACTGTTCACTACAACGAGCCCCCTTTGACTACCCAAGCAATCCGGAAGGAAACCCACATGAAACAACTCGTGCTGGCAGCCTGCATTGGCGCCCTGACCCTGACCACCGCCGGTGCCGCCCAGGCCCAGGAACCCGCCAAGAAGCCGGCTGCCACCAAGAAGGCGCCCGCCAAGAAGTCCACCAAGAAGACCGCCGCCGCCGCGCCCGCCCCCGTCGAGCCGTCGGGCGAGAAGTGGCAGTGCGAACTGGGCCATGCCATCTGGATCAGCGGCAACATGCTGCGCGATGAAGTCATCACCGTGCACTGGGACGGCAAGAACTACCGCCTGCCGCGCCAGAGCACCGTCACCGGCGCCGACCGCTACTTCGACCAGAGCTCGGGCCTGGACCTCGTCGTGATCCCGAGCAAGGCCATGCTGTTCAACAAGAACATGGGCCAGCGCCTGGCCGACGAATGCCAGAACGCCGACATGCAGGCCGGCGGCTCGGCCCCCACGCAGGCCGGCGCGCTGCGCGCCCCGGTATCCGCCCCGCTGCTGATGGCCCCGGCCCAGCCCGCAGCCCCGGCCGAGGCCGCCCAGCCTGCTGCACAAGCCGCGCCGAAGCAGTAAAGTTTCACCTTGCCTAAACATCCGCGCGGCATGATGGGTCGCTCGCCGCGCGGAAACTGGCTGCACCGAATCGTTGTTACGGTGCGCGCCCGGGGTCTGCCGGCCGCGCCGCCAGGCACAGGCGGCGGAACCCTTTCGCGCACCGGGGTCTGAAGAACAAGTATCCAGAAACAGAGTCCGCGTCATCCCTCGATTGGAGTCAGGCAATGCCCCACAACCTCAATAACACCCTCCAGCAATTCAAGCTCGCCACCGGCGGCAGCGGCCAGTACTACTCCCTGCCCCAGCTGGGCAAGGCGCTGGGCGTGAAGGTCGAACGCCTGCCGGTGTCGATCCGCCTGGTGCTGGAATCGGTGCTGCGCAACTGCGACGGCAAGAAGGTCACCGAGGAACACGTCCGCCAGCTGGCGCACTGGCAGCCCAATGCCGACCGTGTCGACGAGATTCCGTTCGTGGTGGCGCGCGTGGTGCTGCAGGACTTCACGGGCGTGCCGCTGCTGGCCGACCTGGCCGCCATGCGCAACGTGGCCGAGAAGATGGGCAAGAACCCCAAGAAGATCGAGCCGCTGGTGCCGGTGGACCTGGTGGTCGACCACTCGGTGCAGATCGACCACTTCCGCGAGAAGAAGGCGCTGGACCTGAACATGCAGCTCGAATTCCAGCGCAACAACGAGCGCTACCAGTTCATGAAGTGGGGCATGCAGGCGTTCGACACGTTCGGCGTGGTGCAGCCCGGCTTCGGCATCGTCCACCAGGTGAACCTGGAATACCTGGCGCGCGGCGTGCACCGGAAGGACGGCGTCTACTATCCGGACACGCTCGTCGGCACCGATTCGCACACGACGATGATCAACGGCATCGGCGTGGTGGGCTGGGGCGTGGGCGGCATCGAGGCCGAGGCCGGCATGCTGGGCCAGCCCGTGTACTTCCTGACCCCCGACGTGGTCGGCGTGGAGTTGAAGGGCCGCCTGCGTGAGGGCGTGACGGCCACCGACCTGGTGCTGACGATCACCGAGATGCTGCGCCGCGAGAAGGTCGTGGGCAAGTTCGTCGAATTCTTCGGCGAAGGCACGGCCAGCCTGACCACGCCGGACCGCGCCACCATCGGCAACATGGCGCCCGAGTACGGCGCGACGATGGGCTTCTTCCCGGTCGACGAGAAGACCATCGACTATTTCCGCGGCACGGGCCGCACGGACGAGGAAATCGCCGCATTTGAGGGCTACTTCCGCGCCCAGCAGATGTTCGGCGTGCCGCAGGCCGGCGAGATCGACTACACCAAGACGCTGACGCTGGACCTGGGCACGGTGGCGCCGTCGCTGGCCGGCCCCAAGCGTCCGCAGGACCGCATCGAGATCGGCCACGTCAAGAGCACGTTCGCGTCGCTGTTCTCGAAGCCGGTGGCCGAGAACGGCTTCAACAAGGACCCGGCCGACCTGGCCAGGGAATACGTCAACGCCGACGGCGTGAAGGTACACAACGGCGACGTGCTGATCGCGGCCATCACGTCGTGCACGAACACGTCGAACCCGAGCGTGCTGCTGGCCGCCGGCCTGCTGGCCAAGAAGGCCGTGGAAGCGGGCCTGAACGTGGCGCCGCACATCAAGACGTCGCTGGCCCCGGGCAGCCGCGTGGTGACCGAGTACCTGACCGCCACCGGCCTGCTGCCCTACCTGGAAAAGCTCGGCTTCGGCGTCACGGCCTATGGCTGCACGACCTGCATCGGCAACGCCGGCGACCTGACCCAGGCGCTCAACGAGACGATCGTCGAGAACGACATCGTGGCCGCCGCCGTGCTGTCGGGCAACCGCAACTTCGAGGCCCGCATCCACCCGAACATCCGCGCCAACTTCCTGGCGTCGCCGCCGCTGGTGGTGGCCTACGCCATCGCCGGCACGGTCACGCGCGACCTGATGACCGAGCCGGTGGGCAAGGGCAAGAACGGCCGCGACATCTGGCTGGGCGATATCTGGCCGACGTCGGAAGAAATCCACGCGCTGCTCAAGTTCGCGCTGGACGCCAAGACGTTCAAGGGCAACTACGAGCAGGTCAAGAAGCCCAGCAAGCTGTGGGCCAACATCAAGGGCACGTCGGGCCAGGTGTACGACTGGCCGACGTCGACCTACATCGCCGAACCGCCCTTCTTCCAGGATTTCACGATCGAGCCGAGCGACGAGGCCGTGACGATCCGCGGCGCCCGCGCGCTGGGCATTTTTGGCGATTCGGTGACGACCGACCACATCTCGCCGGCCGGTTCGATCAAGGACACCTCGCCGGCGGGCAAGTACCTGCTGTCGCACGGCGTGCTCAAGGCCGACTTCAACAGCTACGGCTCGCGCCGCGGCAACCACGAGGTGATGATGCGCGGCACGTTTGCCAACGTCCGCATCAAGAACCTGATGATCCCGCCCAAGGGCGACGGCTCGCGCGTGGAAGGCGGCATCACGCTGCACCAGCCCACCGGCGACGAGATGTCGATCTACGACGCGGCGATGAAGTACATCGCCGAGGGCACCCCGACCGTGGTGTTCGGCGGCGAGGAGTACGGCACGGGGTCGTCGCGCGACTGGGCCGCCAAGGGCACGCAGCTGCTGGGCGTGAAGGCCGTGATCGCGCGCAGCTTCGAGCGCATCCACCGGTCCAACCTGGTGGGCATGGGCGTGCTGCCGCTGCAGTTCAAGGGTAGCGACAGCGCCCAGTCGCTGGGCATCATCGGCAACGAGACGTTCGACGTGGAAGGCATCGAAGGCGAACTGAAGCCGCAGCAGGACGTGGTGCTGGTCATCCACCGCGCCAACGGCGACACCCAGCGGGTGCCGGTGCTGCTGCGCATCGACACGCCGATCGAGGTGGACTACTACAACCACGGCGGCATCCTGCCGTTCGTGCTGCGCCAGCTTCTGGTGGCCTGACCGCGCGGCCGGCCCGGCGCCCCTCCCCTGCCACGGGGAGCGCGGCGCCGGGCGGCGGCCGGCCTTGCGGGTAATCCCCACCCCCGCGCGTAAGTTCCGCGCAAGCCTGCGCTGCCAGACTGGTCTCCACACTGGCGCGGCGTCGTCCGCCGCCCGATACCTACAAGACTGGAGACAAAACGATGGTCAAGATCCTGATCGCATTCGTCGTGATTGCCGGCGCGGCGCTGTACCTGCTCACCAAGGGCGGCGGCGACGTGTCGATGGGCGGCGAGACGCACAGCACCGAATCCCACGCCCCGGCCACGCAGAAGTAACCCGGAAAACGGCCCTCATCGGCCCACAAGGGGTTTGCGAGGACTGCGCGTGTCAACGCAGCGGTTAGAATACCGTTTTACTGAAAAACGGACGCTTTATCTATGGCAGGTTTTCGCCCCAAGTCTTCTCCCCGACTCTCGCCTGACGCCGAGCGCCTGGTGGCCGATGCACTGGCCCTGGACGCCTCGGGCAGCCGCATGGAGGACGGATACTGGGAGCGTCGGCTGTCCCAGCGGCTGTACCGGCTGCTGAAGAACGGCAGCCAGACCGCCCTCGACGCGGCGCTCGAACACCTGTTCAAGCACAATGCCGATGCGTCCGACGTGCTGGCCGAACAGGCCGAAACGCTGGCCGAATCGGCCACGATCGAGATCGACGGGGTTCGCCACGACGCCCTGCTGATCGCCGCGCCGATCCTGGCGCACACCCGCTACGCCATCCCGTCCGGCGCGCTCAAGCCCGAACTGGCCCAGACGCTGGCCGTGCACCTGCAGGCGCACGTGCTGGCCACCGGCACCCAGGTTGCCCTTTCGCCCTATCTCTACAGCATCGACCAGTTGCCGCGCAGCCACAGCGACACGTTCGCGCTGACGCACAAGCTGGCGTCGGCCGCGCTGGCCGGCACGATGCCCAAGGTGGACCTGCGCGACCTGCCCGAGACCGCGCCGATCCTGGCCGATCCGCGCTACCTGCTGGCCGTGGTGGTGGCGCCGCACGAGGGCGCGCTGTTCCGCTGGCAGGAGGACGCCAAGGAACACCACGCCGAGCGCTCGGTCTGCCTGGAGCAATGGCGCAACCAGGTGCAGCCTACCGTGGCCGTGCTGCTGCCCGGCTGCGAGTTCGAACTGCTGCTGCCGGACGCCTTCTTCCTGTCCTGCCGCGAATCGGACAAGAGCATCCGCCCGCTGACCGTGCGCGCGGCCGTGAACTACCTGTGCGGCACGCTGGACATCCCGGCCGGCCAGCTGGCCGCCGTGGTGGCCGGCTTTGGCGAGGAAGTGGTCGAGGAGTACCGCGTCGGCTTCACCATGCGCGGCGAGAAGGACGTGATCTACGGCATCGTCTGGCCGGTCTACGGCCGCGAGTCGGGCGAGGTGGACGCCGAGGAAAAGGGCAACCCGGTGGAGCAGATCTGCGAGGAACTGCGCAACGCCGGCGTCGAGGACATCTTCCGCCACGCAGCGCTGTTCGACCCGGAATACTGCGAGGATTGCGGCACGCCGCTCTATGCGGACCGTTCCGGCGAGATCGTCCACGCCGAACTGCCCGAGGACGCCCCGACGCAGCAGCCGCTGTTCCACTGACACCAGCCCCGCGTGGACCACGAAAAACCCGCCAGACCGGCGGGTTTTTTCATGGCTGCCGCACGGTCACGCAGCGCCAGAGCCCGTGCCCGGACGCGCCGTACTTGCGCTCGAACGGCGTCATGGGCGCCTGCGGCTGCCACGGCTCGGTGCTGGCTGGCCGGCCGACCAGCGTCAGTGCGGCGGCGAATTCGTCGATATAGACCTTCCAGTTACTGCGACATTCGAGATAGTCGCCGCACGCGGCCAGCGCCGGGAACACCGCATGGCCCTGCCAGCGCCGCCCCAGATGGCCGATCTTGGGCCACGGATTCGGATACAGCACGTAATGCCGCGCCACGGGCACGCCGCCCTGCTGGAGCAGGCGCCAGACGTCAACGAGGTCCGCCCGTGCCCAGTGGAAGTTGGCCGGCATGTCGGCGTCCCACCAGTCCTTGCCGGCGGTCAGGCGCTTTTCCGACTGGTCGATGCCGATCACATAATGGTCGGGGAACGCCGTGGCCAGCCGCAGCGTGCTCTCGCCGATGCCGCATCCCGCGTCGACAATCAGCGGCTGACCACCGGCCCGCTGCCAGGCGTCGATGGCCCGGTCGAACGCCTGCTGGCTCGGCGCGCCGATCGGCTTGCGAAACGGCTCGTCCAGATGGCGCCGCACGCGCGCGGCCAGATGCTCGTGGATGTCGGTCTGCGCCGACGAAATGGTGCGGGAATTGGCAAACATGGCCGCGATTGTACCGGCCCGCGCGCTGCGGCCCGGCGCCGCCCGCCCGACCAGACATGGATGTACATTTGACGGCACAATAGCGCCCATGCCTATCCCACGGACCGTACCAGGAGCCCGCCCATGATCCGCCGCACGCTGCTGCAAGCCTCGCTTTCGATGACGCTCGCCACCGCCGCGCTGACCCTGCTGCCCGCCCACGCCGCCCAGGCCGAGGACCTGCGCATCGGCCTGGCCGCCGACGTGACGTCGATGGACCCGCACTGGAACAACGCCGGGCCCAACAACGCCATCGCGCTGCACGTCTTCGAGTCGCTGGTGTTCATGGACAAGAACGCGCGCTACATGCCTGGCCTGGCGCTGTCGTGGAAGCCGGTCAACGCCACCACCTGGGAGATCAAGCTGCGCCCGAACGTGAAGTGGCACGACGGCGCGCCGTTCACGAGCGAGGACGTCAAGGCGTCGCTCGAACGGCCCGAGAAGCTGACCAACGCGCCGGGATCGTTCACCAGCTACACCAAGCCCATCGCCCGCATCGACACGCCCGACGCGCTGACCGTGCGGCTGACCATGAACGTGCCGAACTACGCCAACCTGGCCAACGACCTGAACAGCGTGCCGATCATGCCGAAAAAGGTGGCCGCCGACCTGAACCAGGCCGACTTCGATTCGGGCAAGGCGATGATCGGCACGGGCCCGTACAAGTTCGTCCGGTTCGCGCGCGGCCAGGAGATCGTGATGCAGCGCAACCCCGACTACTGGGGCCCGAAGCCAGATTTCGAGCGCGCCGTCTTCCGCATCCTGACCGACAACGGCGCGCGCACCGCCGCGCTGCTGGCCGGCGACGTGGACGTGATCGAGAGCATCCCGGCCGCCGACGTGGCCAAGATCAAGCAGGACCCGAAGTTCAAGATCGAGCAGACCACGTCGTGGCGCACGATCTTCTGGCAGATGGACCAGTCGCGCGACAACCCCCCGTTCGTCACCGACAAGGCCGGCAAGCCGCTGGGCAAGAACCCGTTCAAGGACGCCCGCGTGCGCGCCGCGATCAGCAAGGCGCTGAACCGCGACGCCATCGTCAGCCGGATCATGGAGGGGCTGGCCGTGCCGGCGTCGTCGATCGTGTCGCCGCAGATCTTCGGCCATCCCGGCACCAAGCCCGACGCCTACGACGTCGAGGGCGCGAAGAAGCTGCTGGCCCAGGCCGGCTACCCCAACGGCTTCGCGATGACGCTGCACGCCACCAACAACCGCTACCTGAACGACGCCCAGGTGGCCCAGGCCACGGCGGGCATGCTCACGCGCATCGGCATCCAGACCAAGGTCGAGACGATGCCGGTGGCCGCCTACTTCACGCGCGCCCGCCAGGGCGACTTCGCGTTCCAGATGCTGGGATGGGGATCGGCCGCCGCCGACGTGGCGCTGCGCTCCATCACCGGCACGCCAAACCCGAAGACCGGCTACGGCACGTGGAACTGGGGCAAGTACACCAACCCCCGGCTGGACCAGTTGATCGAGACCTCGCTGACCACGGTCTCCAGCGACAAGGACCGCGAGCAGAACGCCCGCACGGCCGCCAGGTTCGCGCTGGACGACCACGCCATCATCCCGTCGCACAGCCAGCTCGCCATGTGGGCCATGCGCAAGGGCATCCGGTACGAAGCCCGGACCGACGAATGGTCGCTGGCGCAGTTCTTCAGGAAGGAGTGAGGGTGCAGCCCGGCACGCGCGTCATGGTCGCTGCATGGCGCAATGCCTCCCGCCTGCCGCTGGTTCGCTCCCCTGTCCCGCCCGCCGCCGGTTTGCTCCCCTCTCCCGCAAGGCGGGAGAGGGGCTGGGGGTGAGGGCGTCGAGGCTCTGCTTGCCGACCGGCTGCAGGACTGCGGAGCCAACCAGCGCGCGACCCTAAATCACCAGCCGCCCCTCCTGCCGGGCATTCGCCGCGCGCAGCTTCCTGACCCAGTCCCTCGCCGGCAGCGTGGTCGACGCCTCGATCACGGCTGCCCTGGCCTCCAGCGTTTCCCATGACACGTCGATGGCCGGCCCGTTGAAGGCCAGCGCGATGATGTTGCCGTCGTGGACTTCGGGAAACACCAGCACGCGGTTGTCGAACGCGTCGCAGATGCGCTCGATGTTCTTCGGAAAGCTGTCGTGGTCGCCGAACAGGTTGATCGTCATCACGCCGGGCGCCTTGAGCACGCGGCGGCAGGCGCGGTAGAACGCCGTCGTGTCCAGCACCGGGCCGCGCGCGGTGGCGTCGTACAGGTCCACCTGCAGCGCGTCGATCGCGGCGGTCTGCGCGCCATCCATCACGTAGTCCCACGCGTCCTGCTCGCGCACGGTCAGCCGGGCATCGTCCTCGCGCAGGCCGAACATGCTGCGGCCGGCCACTATCACGGCCGGGTTCAGCTCGACGGCGGTGACCTTGGCCCGCGCGAAATGCCGATGGCAGAACTTGGTCAGCGCCGCGGCGCCGAGCCCGAGCTGCGCCACGTGGAAGCCGGCCGAAGCCGGCGACAGGAACAGCAGCCACGCCATCATCTGCTGGGCGTATTCCAGCTCGATGGCATCCGGCTTGCGCAGGCGCATGGCGCCCTGCACCCATTCGGTACCGAAGTGCAGGTAGCGCACGCCGTCCATCTCGGAGAACGTCACCGGCGCAAAGCGCGGCGTCATGCGTTTTTCGCCGGCATCGCGGCCGGCGGGGTGGCGGGAGGACTCACGGCTGCCGCGTGCGGGGCGGCGCGAGGCCACCGCCTCGATCGATTTGCGTTTCAGAAGCGTCATGGAGGAAAGGAAAGCGCCCAGGGCGCGGATCATTGGCCCAGCGCGGCTTGCGCGCGCTGCAGCCATTCGCGATTGTGCTCGCGGGCATGACGCGGCCAGTGGCGCGCGTCGTGAACGATTTCGGTGTAGAGCGACTTGGCGCGCTCGCGGTCTGCCGGGTCGGCCTGCGCGGCCAGCCAGTCGGCGTAGAGGCAGCGCGCCGCCACGTCGCTGGCATGGGTCAGCGCACGCTCGAACGCGTCGCGCGTGCCGGGGGCGCCCAGCGCGGCCAGCGCCCGGGCGTAAAGCAGCGACGGGTCGGATTGCTCGCGCGCCCGTGGGTTGGCCGCGAACAGCTTTTCCAGCGTGACCTGGGCCTCGGCATGGCGGCCCGTGGCCAGTTGCGCCCGCGCCAGCCCTTCGAGCAGCGCCGGATCGGACGCGAACGGGCCGTTGGCCGCCGCCTCGTAGTGCTGCAGCGCCTCGGGCGCGTTGCCGGTATCGAGCAGCGCGGCACCCAGCCGCATCCGGTGCTCCACGGTCGGCGCCCGGTCGAACGCGTCGCGCGCCTCGCGCACGGCCCGGCCCGGATCGACGATCTGGTGGATCGCCCGCTTGGCCACCTGCGCGCCGCGCGTCTGGCGCAGCCCGGGCAGGTAGACGGCAAAGAAATAGACCACGCTGCCCAGCCCCGGGAACAGGAACAGCAGCAGCAGCCAGTACATGTTCTGGTGGGTGCGGACGGCGTGCACGGCAAAGAAGATCGCGACGATCACGTGCAGGCCGATACCGCCGATTCCGAGATTCCCGAACGACATATCAGTAAGACCCTTCCAGGTTTTGGTCCAAGCGAGGCATGGCCGCGATTGTGACAGAAGCCGGTGAGACCCCGGCGCCCCGGCTAAAGTTTTCCGATGGCGGGCCGATGTAGATGTGGGCGCTCTCCTCGCCCGCACTTCGACTGGAAACAATGACCATGACATCCATCAGCAGCGTAACCCCGCAGGTATGGGTCGCCAGTGACGCCGCCGTCACCGGCGCGCATCGCTATACCCAGCCGGCAGCCGAATCCGCCGACGCCCAGGCCGCCGCCACCGGCGCCAGCACGACCGAGGCGTCGTCCAGCAGTGCCAGCGCCGGCAGCGGCCGCATCGAGGGCCCGTCCGGCGCCGGCAAGATGGGCGGCGGCGCGGCCGCAGGCGGCAGCACCAGCAGCGACGCCAGCGAATCGGACGTCATCAAGGCGCTCAAGCAGCAGATCGAATCGCTGCAGAAGCAACTGGCCGCCCAGATGGCCCAGCTCCAGGCCGCCCAGGCCGCGCCGACCGACGACCAGACCAAGGCCGCCACGGTCGGCACGCTCCAGGCCGGCGTCTCAGCCACCCAGGCCGCCCTGTCGGAAGCCATGGCCCGCCTGTCGGCCGCCTATCAGGAAGCCACCGGGACCAGCACCGGGAATATCGTCAATACGACGGCCTGACCGGCCATCGTCCGCCCCGCGCCCCCGCCCGGCTTGCGGCGGGCGCGGCGGCCTTCAATCCAGCCACGCCCGGATGGCCTGCCACGCGATCAGCTTCTGCGCGTACGCCAGCGTATAGGCCGGACTGCTCGACGGCAGTTTCAGGATGGCGTGCCGGTCGCCGTGTTCGCCCAGCGCCTTTTCCCCGATCCTTGCCGCCGTGCCGCCGTTGAAGGCGATAGCCCGCAGCGCCGGCAGGGTGCCGATCAAGCCCAACAGGTCGTTGCCCTGGTGATCGCGGATACTGCTGTCGAGGCTGCCGTCGCGGCGCGCCTCGGCCACCACGTCCCAGAGCCCCACCCGGTGCCGGCGCAGCGTCGCCAGCCGGCTGTCGTAGTCCAGCCCCGCCAGGTCCACACTCAGCACGTCGCCCATCAGGTGCCAGAAGCGGTTCTGCTTGTGCGCGTAATACTGGGACTGGGCGAGCGAGACCTCGCCCGGCAGGCTGCCCAGCACCAGCACGCGGGTGTGGGCGTCGACGACCGGGGGGAAGCAGCGTTTGGTGGTCATCGGGATGGGGTCAGGGGTTCAGCCGCCGACCCTCTCCCCTGCCCGGCATAGCCAATGCCATCGGGTGGCGCCCCGCTCCCGCTTGCGGAAGAGGGGCCGGGGGAGAGGGTCAGCATGTCGACCGGCGCGGGCGCCAGTCAGGCCAGCAACCGGTTCACGCGTTGCACATAGGCCGCCGGGTCTTCCAGCATGCCGCCCTCGGCCAGCAGCGCCTGGTCGAACAGCACGCGCACGCGGTCGCCAAAGGCGTCGTCCTCGGGCAGGTCGCGCAGCTTGCGGACCAGCGCGTGCTCGGGGTTCAGTTCCAGGATCGGCTGGGCGTCGGGCGCCTTCTGGCCGGCCTGCTTGAGCAGCCGCTGCAGGTAGCCGCTCATGTCGCCCTCGTCGGACACCAGGCACGAGGCCGAATCGGTCAGGCGCAGCGTCACGCGCACGTCCTTGGCCTTGCCTTCCAGCACGGCCTTGGCGCGTTCCACCACGTCCTTCCACTCGGTGGTCGCCTTCTCCTGCTCGGCCTTCTCGGCCTCGTCGGCCAGCGCGCCCAGGTCCAGGTCGCCGCGTGCCACGGACACCAGCTCCTTGCCGTCGAATTCGCGCAGGTACGACAGCATCCACTCGTCGACGCGGTCGGTCAGCAGCACCACCTCGATGCCCTTCTTGCGGAACACCTCCAGGTGCGGGCTCGACTTGGCCGCCGTCCAGGTGTCGGCCGTGACGTAGTAGATCTTGTCCTGGCCTTCCTTCATCCGGCCCACGTAGTCCGCCAGCGACACCGCCTGCTCGGCCGTGTCGCCGTGCGTCGTGGCAAAGCGCAGCAGCCGGGCGATGCGCTCGGCATTGGCGTGGTCCTCGCCCATGCCTTCCTTGAGCACCTGGCCGAACTGTTCCCAGAACGTCTTGTACTTGGCGCGCTCGGCGTCGTCCTCGCTGTCGGCCAGCGATTCCAGCATCGACAGCACGCGCTTGGTGCAGCCCTCGCGGATCGCCTTGACGTCGCGGCTTTCCTGCAGCAGCTCGCGCGACACGTTCAGCGGCAGGTCGGCCGAATCGACCACGCCCTTGACCCAGCGCAGGTACGACGGCAGCAGCTGCTCGGCCTCGTCCATGATGAACACGCGCTTGACGTATAGCTTCAGCCCGCCCTTGTGGTTGCGGTCCCAAAGGTCGAACGGCGCGCGGGCCGGGATGTACAGCAACTGGGTGTACTCGCTGCGGCCTTCCACGCGGTTGTGGGTCCAGGCCAGCGGCGGCTCGTGGTCATGGGCGATGTGCTGGTAGAACGCCTGGTACTGCTCGTCGGTGATGTCCGACTTGCCGCGCGTCCAGAGCGCGCTGGCCTGGTTCACGCTTTCCCACTCGTCCGAGCGCTTCTGCGTCTGCGTCTCGGCATCCCATTCCTCCTTGGGCATGCGGATCGGCAGCGAGATGTGGTCCGAGTACTTGCGGATGATGTGTTGCAGCCGGTACGACGACAGGAAGTCGTCCTCGCCCTCGCGCAGGTGCAGCGTGATGGTGGTGCCGCGCTCGGCGCGGTCGATCGCGTCGACGCTGAACTCGCCATCGCCGGCGCTTTCCCAGCGCACCGCCTCGCTGGCCGGCAGCCCGGCGCGACGCGTTTCCACGGTGACCTTGTCCGCGACGATAAACGCCGAATAGAAGCCCACGCCGAACTGGCCGATCAGCGCGGCGTCCTTCTGCTGGTCGCCCGACAGTTGCTGGAAGAATTCCTTGGTGCCCGACCGGGCGATGGTGCCCAGGTTGCGGATCGCCTCGTCGCGGCTCATGCCGATGCCGTTGTCGGTGATCTTCAGCGTGCGGGCGGCCGGGTCGGCCTCGATCTGGATCGCCAGGTCGGCGTCGTTTTCCAGCAGCGACGGATTGGCGATGGCCTCGAAGCGCAGCTTGTCGGTGGCGTCCGAGGCGTTCGATACCAGCTCGCGCAGGAAGATTTCCTTGTTGCTGTACAGCGAGTGGATCATCAGATGCAGAAGCTGCTTCACTTCTGCCTGGAAGCTCATCGTCTCGTGCGGTGCGGTCATGGTTCTCCTCTTGAAAACGGGTCAGCGCAACGGTGCCCCGCCCCGTGTATCCGGGACGGGATCGATGGCGCTGGAAATCGGGACGGCCCGGCGCTTTTTCAAGGGCCCCGGCCGCGGCTTTTGCGGGCTCAGGACGCCGCCGGCAGGCCGGACAGCCGCTCCATCTGCCCGGCCAGGAAGCGCAGCATGCCGGGGTCGCCGCTGCTGGCCACGTTGAAGCGGGTCCACGTGGACGGCATCTGCGACGGCGAGAACAGGCTGCCCGGCGCGAACAGGCAGCCTTCCTCGTGCCCGGCCGTGGCAATCACGTTGGTATCCACGCCGGTATCGGCCCACAGGTACATGCCGGCCACCTGCCCCGGGAAGATGCGGATGCCCAGCCGCTCCAACTGCTCGCGCGTGGCGTCGCGGGCCCGGTCCAGCCGCACCCGCACGCGCTCGGTGTGCTTGCGGTAGTGGCCCTCGGTCAGCACCTTGTAGACCACCCGCTCGTTGATTTCCGGCGTGGCCATGCCGGTGACCAGCTTGCTGTCGGTCAAATTCACGGCCAGCTCCGGGCTGGCGGCGATATAGCCCACACGCAGGTTGGCGGCCAGCGTCTTCGAGAAACTTCCCAGGTAGATCACCCGCTTGAGCTGGTCCAGGCTGGCCAGCCGGGTGGCCGCGTGGCCGGGCGGGCAGAGATCGCAGTAGATATCGTCCTCGACGATGGTGAAGCCGTACTGCTCGGCCAGTTGCAGCAGCCGGAACGCCCTAGCGGCCGACAGCGACGTGCCGGTGGGGTTGTGCAGCACGGAATTGACCACCACGAGCTTGGGCCGGTGGGCCTGGGCGATCCGCTCCAGCGCCTCCAGGTCGGGGCCGTCGGCGGTATAGGGCACGCCAATCACGTTGGCGCCCTGCGTGGCGAACCGCGCGAACATCACGAACCACGCCGGATCGCCCACCACGACCGTGTCGCCCGGGTGCAGGAACTGGCGGGCGATCAGGTCGAACGCCTGGGTGATGCCCGACGTCATGACGATCTGGTCCGGCGTCACGCCGATCTCCAGCTCCTCCAGCCGGGTGCGAAGCTGCTGGCGCAGCGGCAGGAAGCCCATCGGCGTGCCGCTGGACAGGAAATGGCCGCCCGGCTGGCGCCCGAGGCTGCGCATCGCGCCAGACAGCAGTTCGCCGTCCAGCCATTCGTTGGGCAGAAAGCCCCAGCCCGGCGCCTTGTGGCTTTCCGCCGAGTGGAACATGCTGCGCAGCAGCCACGTGACGTCGACATTGCGGATGGCCGGCGACGCCGGCGGCGCGGCCACCGACGCAGGCGGCACACGGTCACGCACGTAGAAGCCCGAGCCCCGGCGCGATTCCAGGTAGCCCAGCGCCACCAGCCGCTCGTAGGCTTCCACGACTGTGAAGCGCGAGATACCCTTCTCGGCCGCAAGCTGCCGGATCGACGGCATCCGCATGCCCGCCCGGAACACCCGCTCGTCGATGCGCAGCCGGGCCCACTCGGTCAACTGCTCGACCAGCGTCATCTGGGCCGACGGAATCGGGTCCGGCAGGCGTGGCTGGGCCGCCGACGGCATCACCAGCCGCAGCGGCCGCGTGCCGCCCGGCGCGCCGTCGCTACCGTCCCGAGGATTCTTCTGGCTGCCTTCCATGTGGCGCTCCCGCAACTGTACTGAAGACGACTTGCTCAACTGTATCGGTACTGTACCGACTAGCTTGACTACCATCAACCCACAATGAAACTTGCTCTGGACCATCTCGTCGTTGCCGCGCCCGACCTGGAATCGGGCGCCCAGCATGTGGCCGACCTGCTCGGCATCGCCCCGCAGCCCGGCGGCGCCCACCCCCGCATGGGCACCCACAACCGCGTGCTAAGCCTGTTCGGCGGGATGTACCTCGAAGTGATCGCCATCGACCCGGCCGCCGACGTGCCGCAGCGCCCGCGCTGGTTCGGGCTGGACAGCGACGCCGTGCAACAGCGGCTGCGCGACGGCCCGTTCCTGGCGCACTGGGCCGCCCGCGTGGAACGGCCCGCCGACCTGTCGCGCTGGCAGGCGCAGTACCCGGACCGCATCGCCCCGGCCATCCCGATGGATCGCGGCGCGCTGCACTGGCGCCTGACCGTGCCCGACGACGGCAGCCTGCCCGCATGGCACGGCGAGGCGGCCAGCGCCGGCGAGGGCCTGTTTCCGACGCTGATCCAGTGGGACGTGCCGAACCACCCCGGCGTCGCCCTGCCCCGTCAGGATCTGGCCCTGCGCGCGCTGCGCGGCCGGCATCCGCACGCTGAACTGCTGCGGCAGGGGCTGGCCTGGATCGGTGCCGCGCACCTGATCGAGATCGAACAGGCCGACGGGCCGCCCGGCCTGACCGCCGAGATCGAAACCCCAGCGGGCATCAAGACCCTGCGCTGACCCCGAAGACATCCCCAAAGGAGCCCCCCGATGCCCCCGACCACGCTGAAGCGTTTCGACGACGACGCCTACCTCGACCACTGCCAGGCCACCGTGGTGGCGGTGAGCGAGGCGGGGATCGAGCTGGACCAGACCGTCTGCTACGCGCGCAGCGGCGGCCAGGCCGGCGACACCGGCACGCTGGCCACGGCCGACGGCCGCGTGGTGACGCTGGGCGAAACCGTCTACGCCGACGACCGCACCCGCATCCTGCACGTGCCGGCGCCCGGCATGCCCGCGCTGCAGCCCGGCGACCGCGTGGAAGTACGGATCGACTGGGCGCGCCGGCACCGGCTGATGCGGCTGCACACCTGCCTGCACCTGCTGGGGTCGCTGATCCCGGTGCCGGTCACGGGCTGCGGCATCTCGCCCGATGCGGCGCGCATCGACTTCGACCTGCCCGAATCGACGCTGGACAAGGCCGACCTGACCGCGCGGCTCAATGCGCTGATCGACGCCCGGACGCCGGTCGGCATCGACCGCATCACGCCCGAGCAACTGGCCGCGCAGCCAGACCTCGTGCGCACCATCGGCGCCGCGCCGCCGGCCGGCACGGCCCACATCCGCATCGTCGACATCCCGGGCGTGGACCGCCAGCCCTGCGGCGGCACGCACGTGGCCAACACGGGCGAGATTGGCGCGATGGTGGTGACCAAGATCGAGAAAAAGAGCCGCACCAACCGGCGCGTGGTCGTCAACTTCGCATGAGCGGCATGGAAAGCTGGCTGACGGGCCTGTCGACGGCCCAGTTCCTGGCGCTGGTCACGCTGCTGGCGGTAGGCGCCTTCACGCCGGGGCCGAATACCACCGTGGCGGCCGTGACCGGCGCCAACTTCGGCCTGCGCGCCACGCTGCCACACTGCATCGGCGTGTCCGTGGGCTTTGCCAGCATCATCGCGCTGTGCGCCACGGGCGTGGGCGCGCTGGTGCTGGCCAGCCCCACGCTGGGCGTGCTGATCCGCGTGGCCGGCGTGCTGTACCTGCTGTGGCTGGCATGGCGCATCGCCCGCAGCACGGCGCTGGCCGAAAAACGCGTGCTCAAGCCGATGAATGTCTGGCAGTCCATCGCCATGCAGTTTGCCAACATCAAGGCGTGGATGATGGCGCTGGCCGTGGCCGCGTCGTATATGGAAGGCGCGCCGTCGCTGGGCCAGCGCGTAGTGCTGGTCAGCGCGCTGTTTGCCACGTTCGGCTTCTTCAGCAACGGCGCCTATGGCGCGCTGGGCGCGTCGCTGCGCCACTGGCTGATGCAGGGCAACCGCGTGCGCTGGTTCAACGGCACGATGGGGCTGGCGCTGGCGCTGACCGCCGTCTGGATCGCCGTCGCGGCGCAACCCCATCACTGACCGGCCCCAATCGCCATGACATCGCACTCCTCTCCTCCGTCCGGCGGCATGCTGCTGGGATTCGTCGGCGTGGCGATCTTCAGCCAGACGCTGCCGTTCACGCGCATGGCCGTGGCCGAACTGGACCCGTCGTTCGTGGCGCTGGCGCGCGCCGTGATCGCGGCCATGCTGGCGCTGGCGCTGCTGGCCGCGCGCGGCGCGCTGGCACCGGCCCGCCGGCCGCGCGGGCGCCAGTGGCTGCGGCTGGCCGTGACCGCGCTGGGCGTGGTGGTCGGCTTTCCGATGTTCTCGTCGCTGGCCATGCGCGAGGTGCCCGCCGCGCACGGCGCCATCGTCATCGGCCTGCTGCCGCTGGCCACGGCCGTGTTCGCGGCCTGGTTCGGCAATGAGCGGCCGTCGCTGGGGTTCTGGCTGTCGGCGCTGGCCGGCAGCGCGCTGGTGGTGGGCTTTGCCTTGTGGCAGGGAGCCGGCGGGCTGCAGCACGCCGACTGGTTCCTGTTCCTGGCCGTGGTGCTGGGCGCACTTGGCTATGCCGAAGGCGGTAAGCTGTCGCGCGAGCTGGGCGGGCTGGAAACGATAAGCTGGGCGCTGGTGGTGTCGCTGCCGGTGCTGGTGCCGGTCGTGGCGTGGCTGGCGCTGGCCCACGCCGGCCAGATTGCCGCCGCGTCGCCGCGCGCCTGGATCGGCATGGCCTACGTGTCGGTCTTCTCGATGTTCGTCGGCTTCCTGTTCTGGTACGCCGGGCTCGCAAAAGGCGGCGTGGCCCGCGTAGGACAGATACAATTGCTCCAGCCGTTCCTCACGCTGGCGGGCGGCGCCGTGATCCTGGCCGAGCCACTCGATGCCGCCACCGTCGCTTTTGCGGTGGCGGTGATTGCCGTAGTGGCCCTCGGCCGGCGCGCCGCCGTGCGCAACACCGCACCTGCCCCCGCACCGGTCCCGGCCGGAGAAACGCCCCCTATCCTCCCAGGACGCATTCACTGACAGGAGTCACCGCATGTCCGTCTACGATACCCTTGCCAAACTCGGCGTGGAACTGCCCACCGCGGGCGCCCCCGCCGCGGCCTACGTGATGGCCGCCACCACCGGCAGCACCGTCTTCCTGTCCGGGCACATCGCCCGCAAGGACGGCAAACCCTGGGCCGGCAAGCTCGGCAAGGACATCGACACCGCCACCGGCCAGCAGGCCGCGCGCAGCATCGCCATCGACCTGCTGGCCACGCTGCACGGCCACATCGGGGACCTGAACAAGGTCAAGCGCATCGTCAAGGTGATGAGCCTGGTGAACTCCACGCAGGAATTCACCGAGCAGCACCTGGTGACCAACGGCTGCTCCGAATTCCTGGCCGAAGTGTTCGGCGAGAAAGGCCGGCACGCCCGCAGCGCGTTTGGCGTGGCCCAGATTCCGCTGGGCGCCTGCGTGGAAATCGAGATGATCGTCGAGATCTGAAGCCCCGCCTCACGTATTAGAGACATGGCCGGGCTTGCACCCCCGGCCGCTGAATTTCCCCACCAAGAGACCAATCATGAAATGGGCCATCTCCCGCCGGGCGCAGCAACTGACCAGCTCGGCCATCCGCGAAATCCTGAAAGTCACCGAGCGTCCGGAAGTCATTTCGTTCGCCGGCGGCCTGCCCTCGCCGGCGTCGTTCCCGGTAGCGGCCATGGAAGCGGCGGTGGCCCGGGTCTTTGCCGATAACCCGCAGGGCGCGCTGCAGTACGCCGCCACCGAGGGCTACCTGCCGCTGCGCGAGTTCGTGGCCCGCCGCTACAACGTGGGCGTGGAGCGCGTGCTGATCACCACCGGCTCGCAGCAGGCGCTGGACCTGATCGCCAAGGTGATGATCGACCCGGGCAGCCCGGTGCTGGTGGAAACGCCGAGTTACCTGGGCGCGCTGCAGGCGTTCTCGCTGTTCGAACCGGAATTCGTGTCGGTGCCGACCGACGAGCAAGGCCTGGTGCCCGAGGCGCTGACGCCCGAGCTGACCGCCAACGCCCGCTTCCTGTACGCGCTGCCGAACTTCCAGAACCCCACGGGCCGCCGCCTGCCGCTGGAGCGCCGCCAGGCGCTGGTCAAGCGCGCGCAGGACCTGGGCATCCTGCTGGTGGAAGACGATCCGTACGGCGAGCTGAGCTACACCGGCAACACGCTGCCGACGCTGCTGTCGATGAACCCGGACGGCGTGATCTACATGGGCTCGTTCTCGAAGATCCTGGCGCCCGGCATGCGACTGGGCTTCGTGATCGCCCCGCCCGAGCTGCATTTCAAGCTGTGCCAGGCCAAGCAGGCGTCGGACCTGCACACGCCGACCTTCACGCAGCGCATTGCCTACGAGACGGTCAAGGACGGCCTGCTCGACACCCACATCCCGACCATCCGCGAGCTCTACGGCAAGCAGTGCGCCTACATGCTCGACGCGCTGAAGCGCCACATGCCCGAGGGCGTGACCTGGAACGTGCCCGAAGGCGGCATGTTCATCTGGGTGGAGCTGCCCGAGGGACTGGACAGCATGAAGATCCTGGAGGAAGCCGTGCGCCGCAACGTGGCCTACGTGCCCGGCGCGCCGTTCTACGCGGGCAACCCGCGCATGAACACGCTGCGCCTGGCCTTCGTGACCGTGCCGCAGGAGCGCATCGAGCAGGGCGTGTCGATCCTGGGCGCGCTGTTCCGCGAAGCCATCGCCAAGGCCGCGCCGCAGCCGCGCGCCGCCTGAGGACGCCGGGCGCCATGGACCGCGACGAACCGCACGGCCTGCTGCGCATCTGGGGCCGCCTGTCGTCGATCAACGTGCAGAAGGTGGTCTGGTGCGCGCGCGAGCTGCACCTGGACCACGAACGCATCGACATCGGCCACCACAAGGGCGAGCTGGACACGCAGGCGTATGTGCGCCTGAATCCGAACCGGCTGATCCCGGTGATCGAGGATTTCCGGGACACCGACGTGGCCGGCGAGCCATTCGTGCTGTGGGAATCGAATGCGATCGTGCGCTACCTGTGCGCGCGCTACGGCGAGGACACGCTGTGGCCGGCCGACGTCAAGGCGCGTGCATCGGCCGACCGCTGGATGGACTGGCAGACCACCACGTTCAGCCCGGCGATGGTCCAGGCGTTCCTGCAGACAGTGCGGATGCCGGCCGAGCAGCGCGACGCCGACGTCATCGCCAGATCGTGCCAGCGCACCGAGCCGCTGGCGCAGATGCTGGACGAGGCGCTGGCCGACCGCGAGTTCATCGGCGGCGACCGCTTCACGATGGCCGACATCTCGCTGGCCTGCGCCGCCCACCGCTGGCTGGGCACGCCGGTACCCCACGCCCCCCGCCCGAACCTGGAACGCTGGCTGGAGGCCATGCGCGCCCGGCCCGCCGCGATGAGCATCCTGGTACTGCCACTGAAGTAACGGGCGAGCGCCCGCCCAGGGTTGCTCCCCTCTCCCGCACGCGAGGAAAGCGCATGGCAGCCAACCACCGTCCTACATCAACCCCAGCAGTCCCGCCCCGCCCCCCAGCGCCACCAGCAGCAGCGGGTGGGTCTTCGTCTTCAGCATCAGGCCGACCGTCAGCAGCGTGACCGCGGCGGCGGTCCAGCGGTGGTCGACGCTGCTGGCCAGCACCCAGCCGGTCGACATCAGCAGGCCGATCGTCAGCGCGGACAGGCCGCGCCGGATCAGCACCGGCCACAGCGCGTGGGGCGCGCGGCCCGCGAAGTATTCGAAGCCGAGCGCGATCACGCTGGACGGCCCGCAGATGCCGACCATCGACGCAAACGCGCCGGCCGCCCCGGCCACCTGCCAGCCGAACAGCGCCACGAACAGGATGTTCGGCCCCGGCGACGCCTGCGAGATGGCGTAGAGCGCCGCGAACTGCTCGTCGGTCATCCACTGGCGCGATTCCACGAGGTAGCGGTGCATGTCCGGAATCACGGTACCGCCACCGCCCACGGCCAGCAGCGAGAGCATGCCGAAATGACCCAGCAGGTCGCGCAGGATCTCGGGCGCCGCCATCATGCGCCCCGCCGGATCGCGCGGTATTCGAGCACCAGCGCCACCGGCACCAGCACCGCCATCACCGGCAGCAGCGGCCAGCGCAGCCAGCCGATGGCGACGAGCGCCGCCACCCCGACCACCACGGCCCGCACCGAGCGCGGCTGGCTCTGGGCCAGCTTGACCCCGGTGGACAGCACCAGCCCGGCCGCCACGGCCGTCATGCCGGCCAGCATCTGCCGCACCTGCGGCACGTCCTGGTAGCGCAGGTAGACGCCCATCACGCAGAGCACCACCACCATCGGCACGAACACCAGCCCGCTGAACGCGGCCACGGCGCCGCGCAGCCCGGCAAAGCGCAGGCCCAGCATCAGCGCGAGGTTGATCACATTGGGGCCCGGCAGCACCTGCCCCATGCTCAGGATTTCCACGAAATCGCGGTCACCGAGCCAGCGGTTGCGCTCGACCACGGACCGCCGCACGAACGGCAGCACGCCGCCGAAACCGGACAGCCCCATGCGGGCGAATTCGAAGAACAGGGTGCGCGCCGTGGGCGGCGGGGCAAGCTCGGTCTCGGCGGCGAGAGGCGTGGCGGACATGATCGTGATGGGGGCGCCTGCCATGCGGAATGCGCAGGGTCCCGACATGGTACGGCAGATGCCGCCCCGCCGCCGCGCACGGGCCATCACGAAACGGCAAGAGGGGATCGCGCGGGGCGATGGGGGAAAGGTGAACCGCTGGCTGGCTCCCCTCGCCGACGAGTGGCAGAGGGGAGCCAGGACGCTGACGGGCAAGCGTGGGGCGATTATCCCGCCGCCTTCACCGCCTCCAGCTTCACGTCCTTCAGACGGGGCTCGATGGCCTTGCCCTTGCGGGCGCGCTTGCCGACGTACGGCAGCAGCGTCTTGCCGGCCAGCTTCTGCGGCGGCACCTTGCCGCCGCGCATGCCGGTGCCGGAGATCAGCAGGCCCGGGGCGCCCACGGCCACGGCCTGTTCCAGCGTTTCCTTCGGCTCCAGTTCCATCAGGATCACGCCGCGGCCGCCGGCCGACAGGACCTTGACCTCGTCCAGCCCCACCAGCAGCAGGCGGCCGTTGGCCGAGAAGCACGCCACGTGCGTGGCGTCGTCGCCAATCGGGGACGGCTGCAGAATCCGGTCGCCGTCGTCCAGCGTGACGAACGCCTTGCCGGCCTTCTGGCGGCCGATCATGTCGCCCACCTTGGTCACGAAGCCGTTGCCGCCCGCCGTGGCGATCAGCATGCGCTGCTCGCCGCCACCCGCGAACGCGTGGGCGATCTGCGTGCCGGCGGCCAGGTCGATCAGCGTGGTCACCGGCACGCCGTCGCCGCGCCCGCCCGGCAGGCCCGACACGGCCACCGAATAGACCCGGCCGTTGCTGCCGAAGGCCAGCATCGTGTCCACGGTGCGGCATTCGAACGTGGCATAAAGGCTGTCGCCGGCCTTGAACGTGAACTGCGACGGGTCGTGGCCGTGGCCCTGGCGCGTGCGCACCCAGCCCTTGCCCGACATGATTACCGTCACCGGCTCGTCGATTACCTTCACCTCGGCCGCGGCGCGGCTGGCTTCCTGGATCAGCGTGCGGCGCGGGTCCTTGTCCTCGGGGCTGAACTGCTTGGCGTCCTGCTCGATCTCCTTGATGATCTTGCGGCGCATCATCGTCTCGGACTTCAGCAGCACGTCCAGCTCGGCTTGCTCATCTCGCAGTTTCGCCAGTTCCTGCTCGATCTTGATCGCCTCCAGCCGGGCCAGCTGGCGCAGCCGGATTTCCAGGATGTCCTCGGCCTGGCGGTCGCTCAGGCGGAACGCCTCGATCAGCGCCGGCTTGGGCTCGTCGCTCTCGCGGATGATGCGGATCACCTCGTCGATGTTCAGCAGCACCAGCATCCGGCCTTCCAGGATGTGGATGCGGTCTTCCACCTTGTTGAGCTGGAAGCGCGAGCGCCGGGTCACCGTCTCGAAGCGGAACTGGATCCACTCGCGCAGGATTTCCTGCAGGCCCTTCTGGCGCGGCCGGCCGTCGGTGCCGATCATCACCAGGTTGATCGGCGCGCCTGATTCCAGGCTGGTATGCGCCAGCAGCGTCTGGATGAACTCCTGCTGGTCGGTGTTCTTGCTCTTGGGCTCGAACACCAGCCGCACCGGCGCGTCCTTGCCGGATTCGTCGCGCACGGCGTCCAGCACGCCCAGCAGCGCGGTCTTGAGCTGGGTCTGCTCGGGCGTCAGCGCCTTCTTGCCGGCGCGGATCTTCGGATTGGTGATTTCCTCGATTTCCTCCAGCACCTTCTGCGCCGACGTGTTCGGCGGCAGCTCGGTCACCACCATCTGCCACTGGCCGCGCGCCATTTCCTCGATGGTCCAGCGCGCGCGCACCTTCAGGCTGCCGCGGCCGTTCTCGTAGATCTGGGCAATTTCCGATGCCGGCGAGATGATCTGGCCGCCGCCGGGGTAGTCCGGGCCGGGCAGGATCGCCAGCAGTTCGGCCAGCGAGATGTTCGGGTTGCGGATCATGGCCACCGCGGCGCCCGCCACCTCGCGCAGGTTGTGCGGCGGAATCTCGGTGGCCATGCCCACGGCGATGCCGGACGCGCCGTTGAGCAGCACGAATGGCAGCCGGGCGGGCAGCAGCTTCGGTTCTTCCTCGGACCCGTCGTAGTTGGGCAGGAAATCCACCGTGCCCATGTCGATCTCGTCGAGCAGCAGCCGCGAGATGGGCGTCAGGCGTGCCTCGGTGTAGCGCATGGCCGCCGCGCCGTCGCCGTCGCGCGAGCCAAAGTTGCCCTGGCCGTCGATCAGCGGGTAGCGCAGCGAGAAGTCCTGCGCCAGGCGCACCAGCGCGTCATAGGCCGACTGGTCGCCGTGGGGATGGAATTTACCCAGCACCTCGCCGACCACGCGGGCCGACTTGACGGGCTTGGCATCGGCGCGCAGCCCCATCGCCTGCATGGCGTAGAGGATGCGGCGCTGCACGGGCTTCTGGCCGTCGGCCACTTCGGGCAGCGCGCGGCCCTTGACCACGCTCACGGCGTAGTCCAGGTAGGCACGCTCGGCGTACCGCGCCAGCGTCAGCGAATCGGCCGGCTCTTCGGGCTGGAACGTAGTATCTGCTTGATCCATGGTGGGCAAGGTTTCGGCGTGCCGGGCGCGGGGCGCCAGGCTTCCGGCAGTTGCAATCAGCGTGGGATTCTAAAGGAAGTGGGTCACAAGGCCGCCGGAAAAAGCGGCCGGCCCCGGTTCGGGGCGTGGCGTCAGGGCATCGGCCGGCGGCCGCCGCCGATCACCATGCGCACGCGGTCGGCCGCCACGCCGGTGCGGATCACGCCGCCCGCGCCCGGCTGGCCGCGCTGGTACAGGCGGTAGAACTCCAGCACGGTGGTCACGTACTGGCGCGTCTCCGGATACGGCGGGATCTGGTTGTTGTAGCGCTGCACGGCGCCCTCGCCGGCGTTGTAGGCCGCCAGCACCAGCTCCAGGTTGTCCGGGAACAGCGCCATCAGGAAGCGCAGGTAGCGCACGCCGGCGGCGATGTTCAGCTTCGGGTCCGCCAGCTTCTGCTCGACGGTGCGGCGCTTGTCCGCCGCCACGCCAAAGCGCGCGCCGGTGTCCGGGATGACCTGCATCAGCCCGATGGCGCCCTTGGGCGACACCGCCGACGCATTGAAGCCGCTTTCCACCGCCATCACGGCCTTGACCAGCGCCGGGTCGACGTTCTGGGCGCCGGCCACCTTCTCGATGATCGGCTCGACCGTGCGCATGTTCGGATGGTTCAGCAGATAGCGGAACAGCTTGTCGCGCTCCGGGCTGGGCTTGTCGCCAAGCGCGATCACGCCGCGGTGCCCCAGGTCGCCCGAATCGAACTGCCCGCCGTCCTTCATGAACAGCTTGTAGCGGTCGTCGAGCCTGGCATCGGCGAAGTGCGCCACGCCGTCGGCGTCGATATAGCCCCACAGCGCGGCCTGGGCCGGCACGGCGGCGCAGAGCAGGCCGAGCACGGCCAGCACCCGGGCCAGGCGCCAGGGCCTTGCCGTGCCATGCTGTCGTGCTGTGCGTGCCTGCATCGTCGTCTCTCCCGGGTGTCGGCCGTCAGATGTCGGCTTCCACCTCGTTGCCCTTCTCTTCCAGCCAGGTCCGGCGCTGCGACGCCTCGCCCTTGCCCATCAGCATGTTCATCATGGTGACGGTCTGGGGCAGGTCGAACTCGCCCAGCGCCACCGGCAGCAGCCGGCGCGTGTCGGGGTTCATCGTGGTCTCCCAGAGCTGCTCGGCGCTCATCTCGCCCAGGCCCTTGAAGCGCGAGATCTGCCACGCGCCGTCCTTGACGCCGTCCTTGAGCAGCTTGTCCTGGATGGCTTCGAGCTCGCCTTCGTCCAGCGCGTAGAGCTTCTGCGCCGGCTTCTTGCCGCGCGCCGGCGCGTCCACGCGGAACAGCGGCGGCCGCGCCACGCAGACGTGGCCCAGGTCGATCAGCTTCGGGAAATGGCGGAAGAACAGCGTCAGCAGCAGCACCTGGATATGCGCGCCGTCCACGTCCGCGTCGGACAGGATGCAGATCTTGCCGTAGCGCAGGTTCGACAGGTCGGGCTCGTCGTCGGGGCCGTGCGGGTCCACGCCGATGGCCACGGCAATGTCGTGCACCTCGTTGTTGGCGAACAGGCGGTCGCGCTCGGTTTCCCAGGTATTGAGCACCTTGCCGCGCAGCGGCAGGATGGCCTGGAATTCCTTGTCGCGGCCCATCTTGGCCGAGCCGCCGGCCGAGTCGCCTTCCACCAGGAAGATCTCGTTGCGGGCGATGTCGGTCGATTCGCAGTCGGTCAGCTTGCCGGGCAGCACGGCCACGCCGGAGCCCTTCTTCTTTTCCACCTTCTGCGCGGCGCGCGTGCGGGCCTGGGCCTGGCGGATCACCAGCTCGGCCAGCTTCTTGCCGAAGTCGACGTGGTGGTTGAGCCAGAGCTCCAGCGCCGGGCGGCTGAACGTGGACACCAGGCGCACCGCGTCGCGGCTGTTCAGGCGTTCCTTGATCTGGCCCTGGAACTGCGGGTCCAGCACCTTGGCCGACAGCACGAACGAGGCGCGCGCGAAGACGTCCTCGCTCATCAGCTTCACGCCCTTGGGCTGCAGCGAGTGCATCTCGATGAAGCTCTTGACGGCCAGGAACAGGCCCTCGCGCAGGCCCGACTCATGGGTGCCGCCGGCCGGCGTGGGAATCAGGTTCACGTACGACTCGCGCACCGGGGCGCCGTCCTCGGTCCAGGCGACGACCCACGACGCGCCCTCGCCCTCGGCAAACCCTTCCTCGCCGGCGTTCCTGTCGGGATCGGCAAAGTGCTCGCCCTCGAACATCGGAATCACCAGCTCGGCGCCGCTGCCCTGGGCCAGCGCTTCCACCAGGTAGCCCTTCAGGCCCTGCTCGTACTGCCAGACGGTCTGCTCGCCGGTCTTTTCCAGCACCAGCGTGACCTTGACGCCCGGCAGCAGCACAGCCTTGGAGCGCAGCAGGCGCTGCAGCTCGGCCATGGGAATCGCGGCGGAATCGAAATATCTGGCGTCCGGCCAGACCTGCACGCGCGTGCCGTTCTTCTTCTCGCCGCGCTCCAGCTTGCGCGATGCCAGCGGGCGGGTCACCTCGCCGCCGTGCTCGAAGGTCAGCGTGGACTGCGCGCCATCGCGCCAGACCGTGACGTCCAGCCGCGTGGCCAGCGCATTGGTCACCGACACGCCCACGCCATGCAGGCCGCCCGAGAACGCGTAGGCGCCGCCCTTGCCCTTGTCGAACTTGCCGCCCGCGTGCAGGCGGGTGAAGACGATTTCCACCACGGGCACGCCTTCCTCGGGGTGGATGCCCACCGGGATGCCGCGGCCGTCGTCTTCCACGCTGATGCTGCCGTCCTTGTGCAGCGTGACCAGGATCTCGGAGCCGTGGCCGCCCAGCGCCTCGTCCGAGGCATTGTCGATCACCTCCTGCACGATATGCAGCGGGTTGTCGGTCCGGGTGTACATGCCGGGCCGTTGCTTGACCGGCTCCAGGCCCTTCAGGACCCGGATGGAAGATTCGCTGTACTGACTGGTTTTGCTCGCCATGGAGTCGATACGGATAGTAGGGGGTGGCCGTGCGCGGCCACGTTGCGCTGCATTGTAATGGATGGGCGCGGCAGCCCCGTGGCGGGCCGCCGGCCACCTGCATCGGCCCCAACACGAAATTTGCGCCGGGCTTAAACTAAGCGGCCATTTAATGTCATCCCCCGCCATCCGGGCACGGCGCCCCCACGCCCCCGCCGGACCGCATCGAAAACAATAGAGACAATACCGAGCCCGACATGACCGACCGCAAACTCTCCCTGACCACCGTGCTCGTGTGCGGTGGCCTGCTCGTCACCCTGTCCATGGGCATCCGGCATGGCTTTGGCCTGTTCAACCTGCCGATCACCCAGACCCACGGCTGGAACCGCGAGACGTTTGCGTTCGCGCTGGCGCTGCAGAACCTGATGTGGGGCGCCAGCCAGCCCATTGCCGGGGCGCTGGCCGACAAGTTCGGCGCGGTGCGGATCATGATCGTCGGCGTGGCGCTGTACGTGGCCGGGCTGGTCGTGATGGCGCTGGCCACCAGCGGCACCGCGTTTGCCACCGGCGCCGGGGTGCTGATCGGCATCGCCCAGTCGGGCACGACCTACAGCGTGGTCTATGGCGTGATTGGCCGCGTGGCCAGCGCCGAGAAGCGCGTCTGGGCGATGGGCATCGCGGCGGCGGCCGGCTCGTTCGGGCAGTTCCTGATGATCCCGGTCGAGCAGACGCTGATTTCCACGGCCGGCTGGCAGAACGCGCTGTTCATCCTGGCCTTCCTGGCGTGCTTCATGCTGCCGCTGGCGCTGACGCTGCGCGAGCCGAAGATGGTGGCCAGCACGACCGGCCACCAGCAGAGCATCGGCGAGGCCACGCGCGAGGCGTTTGGCAACCGCAACTTCCAGTTGCTGACGCTGGGCTACTTTGTCTGCGGGTTCCAGGTGGTGTTCATCGGCGTGCACCTGACGCCGTACCTGAAGGATCGGGGGCTGGTCGACATCAAGATCGCCACCGTGGCGCTAGCGCTGATCGGGCTGTTCAACGTGTTCGGCACCTACACGGCCGGCGCGATGGGCCAGCGGATGCCCAAGCGCTACCTGCTGTCGTCGATCTACATCGCGCGGTCCGTCGTCATCGCCGGCTACCTGCTGCTGCCGCTGAGCGCCTGGAGCACGTGGATCTTTGCCGCGCTGATGGGCTTGCTGTGGCTGTCCACGGTGCCGCTGACCAACGGCATCATCGCGCAGGTGTTCGGCGTGAAATACCTGTCGATGCTGTCCGGCGTGGTGTTCTTCTCGCACCAGATCGGCAGCTTCCTGGGCGCCTGGCTGGGCGGCTACCTGTACGACCGCACCGGCAGCTACAACATCGTCTGGATGCTGGCCATTGCCCTGGGCGTGGTGGCGGCGCTGGTCAACCTGCCGATCCGCGAGCAGGCGCTGGTGCGCCCGCAGCCGGCCGGAGCCTGACATGGCCTGGGCAAAGGGCCTCGGCTTCGTGGCGCTGGCGGCGGTGCTGACGCTGGGCTTCCTGGCCTACCTGCGCCCGGCGTTCATGGTGGACCTGACGAACATGGTGCTGGCCTGGTGTGGCTAGCTTTCTCAGACGGCAAATCCCTCAGCCCTCGCCCTTCGTCTTCTTCTCCAGCACTTCCCAGCGCTCCAGCGCTTCCAGCAGTTCCATCTCGATCTCGTCGTGGCGCGTGGCCAGTTCGGCGGCGCGGGCGGGGTCGGTGGCGTAGAGCGTGCCGTCGGCGAGCTGGTCGGCCAGCATCTTCTGTTCGGCTTCCAGCGCCGCGATGCGCTCGGGCAGGCCGTCCAGTTCGCGCTGTTCCTTGTATGACAGCTTGACCGTCCGGTTGGCGCCGCGGGCGTCGCGCGTGCTGGCCTTCGGCGCCTCGGCCGGCTTGGGCTCGGCCTTCGGCTGCAGTGTCTGGGCCCGCGCGGACTGCTGTTCCCAGTCCGAGTAGCCGCCCACGGACTCGCGCCACTGGCCGTCGCCTTCGGCGGCGATGGTCGACGTCACCACGTTGTCCAGGAACGCGCGGTCGTGCGATACCAGGAACACCGTGCCGCTGTAGTCCTGCAGCAGTTCCTCAAGCAGTTCGAGCGTGTCGATGTCGAGGTCGTTGGTCGGTTCGTCCAGCACCAGCACGTTGGCCGGGCGGGCGAACAGCCGCGCCAGCAGCAGCCGGTTGCGCTCGCCGCCGGACAGCGACTTGACCGGCGAGCGCGCGCGTTCCGGCGCGAACAGGAAGTCGCCCAGGTAGCTCATCACGTGCTTGCGCTGGCCGTTGACCTCCACCCAGTCGCTGCCGGGGCTGATCGTGTCGGCCAGCGACTTTTCCAGGTCCAGCGCGGTACGCATCTGGTCGAAATAGGCCACCTGCAGGTTGCTGCCGTTGCGCACGGTGCCGGCGTCGGGCGCCAGGTCGCCCAGGATCAGCCGCAGCAGCGTGGTCTTGCCCGCGCCGTTCGGGCCGATCAGGCCGACCTTGTCGCCGCGCATGATCGTGGCGGTGAAATCGCGCACCACGGCCTTGTCGGCATAGGCTTTCGACACGTCGATCAGTTCGGCGACGATCTTGCCGGAGCGGTCGGCCTGCGACACTTCCAGCTTGACGTTGCCCTGCACCTCGCGGCGCTGCGCGCGCTCGTCGCGCATGGCGTGCAGCCGCTGCACCCGGGCCACGCTGCGCGTGCGGCGGGCTTCCACGCCCTTGCGGATCCAGACTTCCTCCTGCGCCAGCAGCTTGTCGAACTTGGCCTGCTCCACGGCCTCGTTGGCCAGCAGTTCGGCCTTGCGGGCCTGGTATGCCGCGAAATTGCCGGGGAACGACAGCAGCTTGCCGCGATCCAGTTCGACGATGCGCGTGGCCACGCGGTCCAGGAACGCGCGGTCGTGGGTAATCAGCAGCACGCTGCCGCGAAAGCCCAGCAGCAGGTCCTCCAGCCAGCGGATGGCGGCCACGTCGAGGTGGTTGGTCGGTTCATCGAGCAGCAGGATGTCGGGCTCGGCCACCAGCCCCTGCGCCAGCGCCACGCGCTTCTGCAGCCCGCCGGACAGCGCGTCCACGCGCACGTGCGGGTCCAGGTCCAGCCGGGCCAGCGTGGTCTCCACGCGGGTGCGCAGCGTCCAGGCGTCGGCGGCGTCCAGTTCGGCCTGCACGCGGTGCAACTCGGCCAGCGTGGCCTCGTCGTGATGGGTGTCGAGCTTGGCCAGCGCAGCGTCGTAGCGCTGCAGCAGGTCGTGCGCCTGACCCATGCCCTGGCTGACGGCGTCGAACACGGTCAGCCCCGGCGCGAATTGTGGCTCCTGCGCAACATAGGCGGAGGTCACGCCGCTCTGCCGGGCGATCAGGCCGTCGTCGGGCGCGGACATGCCGGCCACGATCCGCAGCAGCGACGACTTGCCGCTGCCGTTGCGGCCGATCAGGCCAACGCGTTCGCCGGCTTCGAGCGAGAAATCGGTATGGTCGAGCAATGCCACGTGGCCAAAGGCCAGTTGGGCATCGGTAATGGAAAACAGGGCCATGGTGGTGCGAGGACGGATGAGCCGCCGGGCGCCCAGAGACGGGCGCCGCGCAACGGGCAGGCCCGAATTGTAGACGAGCCGCGCGCGCGGGCCGGCGGCGAGCCGCGCAAAAGAAAAGGCCCGTTCGCCTGAACGGGCCCCAAGAGTCTCTCCTCGGTGCCCTGCTCGCAAGGCACGTCTGAAGGATAGCCAGCGGCGCTGCAAGGCAGAAGTCGGACAAATCCGTAAGGGAAAGTCCCCGTCAACCGGCGCCGCGCCCGGGCGTTGCGCGGCGGGGACGTCCGAACGCTGCCACTAGACCGCGCAGTTGTGCCGTGCCGGGCGCCCGTGGAACAATCCGCCATCAGAATTCTCCGAACGCACAACGCCTCAGCAGCACCGCAGTACCGGGCAGTCTTAGAGCCGGAACCATCCGGCCAGCGGTGGCCAACGCGCCGCCAGGGTTGTTTCCAGAACCATTTTCGACGGGTGTCACTCATGACCAATTCGGGCCTGCCGTGCCGTGCCTCGCTCCGGGGCATGGCGTCTGTCGTATTTTCCCTAGCCACCCTGCTCTGCACGCCGGCCCTGCCGGGCGCGCAGGCCGCCACGCCGAACTCGGTGGTGCTGCGCATCCAGCAGACCGGCGCCATCCGCATTGCGCACCGCGAGAGTTCGGTGCCGTTCTCGTTCGTGGTCGACGGCAAGCCGATGGGCTACGCCGTGGACCTGTGCCTGAAGGTGGCCGACGCCGTGCGCACCCAGCTGAAGCTGCCGCAGTTGCGCGTGGAATGGGTGCCGGTCACGCCGGCATCGCGCATCCCCGCCATCGTCGACGGCAAGGCCGACCTGGAGTGCGGATCGACGACCAACAACCGCGAACGGCGCGACCTGGTGGCGTTCACCATCCCGCACTACATCGCCGGCAGCCGCATGCTGGTGAAGGCCGACTCGGGCATCCGCAAGTGGGGCGACCTGCGCGGCAAGACCGTGGTGTCGACCACCAAGACCACGCCGCTGGAAATGCTGCGCAAGATGGACGAGTCCGGCGCGATGGGCTGGAAGGTGGTGGAAGCCAAGGACCACGCCGAGGCATTCTCGATGGTGGAATCGGGCAAGGCCGACGCGTTCGTGATGGACGACGTGCTGCTGTTCGGCCTGCGCGCCAACGCCCGCAACCCCGCCGGGCTGGCCGTGACCGGCGACCTGCTGACGATCGAGCCGTACGCGATCATGCTGTCGAAGCACGACGCCGAGTTCAAGAAGATCGTCGACCGCGCGCTGATTGCGTCGATCTACGACCAGGAGACGCAGAAGCTGTACCGCAAATGGTTCCAGCAGCCCATCCCGCCCAACGGCATCACGCTGGACATTCCGATGAGCTACCTGCTGCGCGATTCGTTCAAGTTCCCGAGCGACAAGGTGGCGGACTGACCGGCTGGCCTGCCGGCCGGCGGGGCGGCCGTGCGAAGGGGCCCGGGCCGGAGCGTCTTGCATAATAGGCGTTCCGGGCGGCGTATCGATCGCTTTTGGCGATGACTGCCGCCCGCCGGCTTCGCCCTTCCCTGTTTCGCCGCCCTTCCCTCGCCCCAGCCATGAACGGATACGTCCTCCTCGCCCTGGCCATCGTCGCCGAAGTCATCGCCACCAGCAGCCTCAAGGCCGCCGAGAATTTCACGCGGCTCTGGCCCAGCGTGCTGGTGGTGGCCGGCTACGCCGCCGCGTTCTGGCTGCTGATGCAGGTGATGAAGACCGTGCCGGTGGGCGTGGCCTATGCGATCTGGTCGGGCGCGGGCATCGTGCTGGTCACGCTGATCGCCGTGGTGCTGTACCGCCAGGTGCCCGACCTGGCGGCGGTGGTCGGCATCGCGCTGATCATCGCCGGCGTGGCCGTGATCCAGCTTTTCTCGAAGATGAGCCACTGACCCAGGGCGGGTCAGCTCTTGGGCGGCAGCGTCCGCAGCAGCCGGTTCACCTGGACCAGCGTCTCGCACTCGTCGGCCTTGCGCTTGCGGCGCTGGTCGATGATGTCCAGCAACGCCCGCACCTGGCCATTCTTGGCCTCGCAGGCTTCCCGGGTGTCCTTGGGACAAACCACGTCGATCTCGCCGCGCAGGCTCTCCTGGACGATATCGATCAGCGCGGTGCAGCCGGAGGTATCGTTCAAGGCCGGATCGGACGCCGGCTGCGCCGCCAGCGCAAAGGCTGCGGCGAACATGGCAGGCGCTGGCAACCAGCGCGCGGGCGTCCGGAACAATCGCATGGATGGGCAGGAAAGAAGACTCGCCCGCCGCGGCTGCGGCGTGCGGGCTACATCATAGCGGGTTGTGGGATTCGGATTGGGGGAAATGGGGGGCAAAGGCGGTTGCCGACCACCCCTGTGGTAGATTCTGTTGCTCGCAAGTTCAGAACCGTATTCGCATATGACGCAGGCCGGGGCGCCCCCGCATAGGTACCGTAGCGCAGTTCGCCTGCTGGCGGCGATGGCAGCGGCTGGAGGACTGGCAGGTGCGCTGTATGGCGCCATGTCGCCGGAACGATGGCCCGCCTCGCTGGCCATCCAGTTGCCGCAGGTCGGCACGGGCATGGCGCTGATGGATCCGGACACGGTCACGCATCGCATCAATATTCCCGACTTTGCCGACGACGTCCTGCGCGCCGTCCCGGCACAAACCCACGTCGACGCCAGGCTGTTCCGCAAGACGCTGCGCGCCGAAAAGGCGCGGGGGTCGGACATCATCACGGTGAGGGTTCAGGGCCACTCGGCCCAGGACGCCCGTGTGCTGGCCGAGACAGTGGTCGGCGTCCTGCAGCGGGAGCATGCCGAAGACCTGGCCAAGGCCCGGGCGTTCCGGGAGAAGGCGCTTGCTGGCGCCGAAGCCGAGCTGGCGGCCGCACAGGCGGCGCGCCAGAAGATCATGGATTCCGCCCGCTCCACGCCGGACGTCAGGCTGGCCATTTTGCTGTCCGCCAATGGCCGCGAGGTCGAACTGCTACGCAAGCGGCGCGACGAGTTGCGCGATCAGCTTTCTCCGATGCGCACGTTCAACACGCGGGCCATTGCGCCGGTCAGCGTGGCCGCGCATCCCCTGAAGGAATCGATGCCGATATGCGCGTTCATCGGGGCCGCCGCGGCAACGTTGCTGTGGGGCGCCCTGATGCTGTTCCGCAAGCGGGAGGCTGCGACAGAGGATGGCGACCTATCGTGCCAGGTCAGGTGAAGCGAACAGTTGCCCGGTTGACCCTTCCTCCGGCACCAGGCTGCCGCTTTCGATCCGCTCCATGCGCAGCGCCTCGTTGAAATGCAGGTAGTAGTCTTCCGCCCGCTGCCGGCCATCGCCGGCATAGCCGGTCCAGGCTTGCTCCAGGTAGGACTGGTACGGCAGATAGGGCTCCATCCCCGGCCAGAGGATGAGCTTGGCGAATACCGCCAGGCTCAGGCCATACACGGCGAGGTACTCCACCCGCATGCGGACCTGCGGCAGCGTGTGCCAGCGCCGTGCCAGCATGACGATCTGCGCCACGATCACGAAATAGTGCAAGCGGTTCCACAGCAGCGGCCATTCCGGGATCAGTGCCTGGGCGATCACCATCATCATCATGGAACCGATCAGGACCGTCTCGATGCGCGATGAGGGGTCGTAGGTCCGGCTCAGGAACAGGAAGATCGCCGTGTGCAGCACGAAGTACGCCGCGGCCGTCACACTGAATCCGGGTGACGGGGCCAGCGCGGCATAGCCGGCGAGTTTGCCGGCGATGAACGCATTGGGAATCAGGCCCGCGATGGCCTGCAGCATCCAGAACATGCTGATGCCCGACAGCAGCACCAGTGTCAGCCCGCCGACGATCCAGTAACGCCACGCCAGCAGGCGGCGCCAGATCGCCGTGAAGAAGATGGGCAGGAACAGCAGCAGCGAGTACTGGATGAACGTGCCCATGGCCAGCCAGAGCGCGGCCCTTGCCAGCCGGCGCCGGTCGAAGGCCATGATGGCCAGCATCAGGAAGGAGACGGCCAGCGACTGCCGGATCACGACCATCTGGACTACCAGATAGGCCCAGCTGAAGTAAATGGCGAGACCGACCGCTATATTGGTGCGGGTGTACTGGAAGAACCGGATCAGTACCGCGCCATTGAACAGCGCCACCACGAAAAACAGCGTCTGGATGTCGGCGTCGAACGATTTCAGCGTCGAAAGCAGAAGCAGGAACAGCGGCTCCATCAGCCGGACGGTGTCCTGCAAGACCGCGCCGTTGAAGAGGTCGACAAGCGTGGGCGCCTCGCTGAGCGCAAGTTCATATACGGGCCAGTCGAAACCCGTTTCGTAACGGGTGCCGGCCAGTAATACGAAGGCGACGAAGACGACGCAAAGCAGCAGAAAATCGGTGCGTTTCCGGAACAACGCGATGGTTGCACCGCCCCAGAACAGGGTCAGCGCGGCAATGTACGGCAGCATGGTTATCTCTTTCGTGCCGCGATCACAAAGTCGACTAACGCGCACAGGCTGACCGCGGCCAGCGCCACGGCGCCAGCCGAGCAGGCAACAATGACGGACAAAACGTATCTCCGGATGTGTATGCCTGAATTGTACCGGTTCGCTTACATTGCAGTAGTTTTACGATATGAATCTGTGCGGTTAGGGATGGTCGGCCTGGTATCTAGCCGTCGTTCTGCGCCCCGGCAGGTGCACCAAGACGCTGGCGCAATGCCCGGACCATGCGGTTGGTCCGCTCGGGGGCACTGCCGCAATTGAGATGCAGGCCGGTATTGAAGAAAGCCGACTTGGGAAAGGTGTAGTCGAACGGTGCGCCGACGGTTTCCAGCCCCGCCTTCTGCAGGCCGGACCAGAGGGTATGGATGGCACGCTGGAAGACCGGGTTCCGGGTGTAATCGTCGTCCAGCATCACGGGCGGGAACACGTAGACGGCCACGCCGCGCGCGCGCATCGTCGCCACGAAATCCAGGACAAAGCGCAGGCTTGCTGGATGGATCTTGCCGTCGGCGGGAACGTCATACTGGCTCGTGATGGGCGCGACATTGCTTTCGCAGGTGTTTCTCATATCCCCATGACCGGTCATGTTGAGGTACGAGTACGAGAACTCCTTCGTCTGCGCTGCCACCTCGTCCCACTTCTTCATCGCGGTAGCCTCGTCATCGAGCTTGCGCCAGGGATGCTCCTTCAGCAGCCTCGCGCTGTCCTCCTTTGCGACGATGTTGCGATAGAGCGCAGGCACCGACACCGCGGAGACATACTGCAGCTTGCGCAGCGGCGGTAGCGCGTCGTAGTAACGGCCATCCCATGCCACCATCTGGTCAACGAACCAGTCATTGGGCTCCCGGTAGTCGAAGGCGTAGTACCCCCACCACAGCGGCAATACGACTACGTCACCGGCCCGCGCATTGCGGACAGCCATGCTGAGGATCCAGTCGAGCGGCAGGCCGGCATGCAGCCCCATGTTGATGACGGGACGACCCAGGCTCTTCTCGGCCAGTTCGCTATCGAAACCGAACAGCACGTTCGAGTCACCCGCCACGAGCACCCGGTGTCCCGGTGTCCGGTCCGAGATTCTGCTTTTCAGGCGGGCCCAGTTCTCCACGTCGTAGGACGCCAGAATCGGCGCCCCGAATTGATACCGGAACAGGGCGTAATAGGCGACCGCCAGCACTGCCATGGCCAGCGCGAACGACAGGACAAACAATCGCGTGCTTTTCATGTCAGAACTGGAAATAGAGGAACGGGCTTATGACATTGGTGCCGAACTGAGTCAGCAGGCTGGCGGACAGCACAACCGCCACCACGGCGGCCCCGCCGACGAACAACATGCGGACGACGCGCGCGCCCTCGGCGTCTTTCACGCTTGCGCGGGTCTCAAGCAAGTCAATGAACTCATAGGCATTCGGGAACAGCCACACGATGGCGCACGAGACAAAGAGATAGCCCGCGAAAGCGACGGGGCTGGTCTTGAACACATCGCCCCATTGCGCCTCCGCCGCCAGCCCCGCCATTGCCGCCAGCAAGGAGTTCGCCGTCTCCATGCCCGGAGCACGGAAATAGACCCACGCCACGACGACGCTCACGAAAGTGAGCGCCACGCCGGCGGCACGCGCCAGCGTCTGTGGCACCCGACCCTCCATGCCTAGCCGACCGACCACCCACCGGAACCCGTGGTTCACGCAGAGCAGCCCGCCATGAATGGCGCCCCAGGCAATGAAAGTCCACGCCGCCCCGTGCCACAGGCCGCCGAGCACCATGGTGGCCAGCAGGTTGAAGTACCGGCGAACCTGACCGTGCTGGTTGCCGCCAAGCGGGATATAGAGATAGTCGCGCAGGAACTGCGACAGCGTCATATGCCAGCGGCGCCAGAACTCGATGATGTTGTGGGCCTTGTATGGCGAGTTGAAGTTGATGGGCAACCGGATGCCGAACAGCATCGACAAGCCCACCGCCATGTCCGAATAGCCCGAAAAATCGAAGTAGATCTGGAACGTGTAGGCCAGCGCGCCGGCCCAGGCGCCCACCATCCCGACCGGATTGCCGTGCGCGGCAGTCGCAAAAGCCGCATCTGCGTAGTGGCTGATCGGGTCGGCAATCAGCAGCTTCTTGCTCATGCCGATCGTGAATAGCAAGACGCCGACCGCAAGATCGCGCGACCGTATCCGGTAGACAGCGGGGTCGGCGAACTGCGGCATCATCTGCCCGTGGTGCAGCACGGGACCGGCAATGAGGTGCGGGAACCAGGTGACAAACAGCAGGTAGCGGACGAAGTTGAATTCGCGCGCCTTGCCCTTCCAGGCATCCACCAGGAACGCAATCTGCGTGAAGGTGAAGAATGAAATGCCAATCGGAAGGATGATGTTGAGCGCATGGGCATGGCCGCCCAGCGGGTTGATCACCTGCAACAGGAAGAAGTTGGCGTACTTGTAATAAGCCAGCAGCCCGAGGTCCGCGACGATCCCGAAGACCAGGGCCCGCTTCGCCCACGGCGACCCCAGGCGCGTGATGGCGTAGCCGACGGCGTAGTTGAAAGCGATAGAGCCCAGAAGCAATGGAACGTGCTTCAGGCTCCAGTACCCGTAGAAGAACACGGAAGCTGCCGCCAGCCAGCCGGCGGCCAGGCCGCGGTGAATCCGGCCCAGCAGAAAGAAGCCCGCCAGGACAATTGGCAGATACGCGAAAACGAACGCGAACGAGGTGAATAGCACTCCAACCCTTGTTTTTGGATATTTTTGGCAGGGCAGGATTGTATCTGCATCCGTACTATTACAAACCTGTTACGGGCTGGATTCATTGTGCGGAGCGGCCGATTCTGCCTGACGGAATGTTACGGCATTGATTGCGGACAGTCGGTTCGACCAGGCGTGCCAAGGCCGTTTTTGCTGAGAAGTCCGAAGTAATTTAGATCCGCCCACCGAAACAATTCACTTCCGCCCCTTCCCCACAAGCGAAAGGATACGAGTTCGGATCTGCCGACGTGGCGATCCGCCGCCTGGAAAATGTATGTCGGGATTTCTGAGTTCACCGCCGCTGCGCCGGTCTTCTGGCCGCCTTATTCGTCACATCACTGTCTGTAGCACCGCGCTGCCACTCCTCTCGGCCGCCGCCCCCACCTTTGCCGAAGACTCCGCCGATCTGGCCAAGAAGCTCAGCAATCCCGTCGCGGCCCTGATCAGCGTGCCGTTTCAGTTCAATTACGACCGCGGGATCGGGCCGGCGCATGACGGCGACCGGCTGACGATGAACTTCCAGCCGGTGGTGCCGATTTCGCTCAATGCGGACTGGAACCTGATTTCCCGGACAATTCTTCCCGTGACGCACCAGTCGTCGGTTACGCCCGGATCGGGGACGCAGACCGGGCTTGGCGACACGTTGCAGAGCGCGTTCTTCTCGCCGAAGACGCCGACGGCCGGCGGGCTGATCTGGGGCGTCGGGCCGGCCATCCTGCTGCCCACGGGCACCGAGAACCAGTTGAGCGGCCGCAAGTGGGGCCTGGGGCCGACGGCGGTCGGGCTGATCCAGCACGGGCCCTGGACCTACGGCGCCCTGGGCAACCATATCTGGTCCGTGGCGGGCGACAACGGCCGGCCGGCTATCAGCAGTACGTTCCTGCAGCCGTTCCTGTCGTACACCACGCCCACGGCCTGGACCTACACGTTGAACACCGAATCGAGCTACGACTGGAAGCAGGCGCAGTGGAGCGTGCCGATCCACGCTGGCGTCAGCAAACTCGTCAAGATCGAAGGCCGGCCCGTCAGCCTGGGCGTTTTTGCCACCTACTGGGCCGATTCGCCCACGACGGGCCCGCATGGCTGGGGCGGACGCGCGGTCATCACGCTGCTGTTTCCCAAATAGCCTGATCCGATTCCAAGACATATCGTCCTCCGAAGGAGTGAATGAATGAAAACCGCAAGCCGTCTCTCGAAGGTTGTCCTGGCATTCCTGCTGGCCGCCGGGGCCATTGGGTCCGCGACCGCGCAGGACAAGGACAAGCCGGTTATCGTGACCGACAAGAACTTCGCCCGTGCGATGACCGATTTCGCCATGCAGAAGGAAGTCGAGCAGGGGGCGACCAATACCTGGCATCACCATCGCAAGACCATGGCGTTGTCCGAGCAGCCCGCGCCGCTGATGAACCGTGACACCGTGTATTCGTTCGCCGTGCTGGACGGGGGCGGAGACGTCGCCATTACCCTGCCGAAAAATGACGGGCGGTATATGTCGCTGCACATCGTCAATCACGACCACACCACGTACAAGGTGTTCTACGGGCCGGGGCGCTACGTGATTCCCAAGTCGAAATCGAGCGATTTCTTCTATGCCAACGTGCGCATGCAGATCAACGACAAGGATCCGGCCGACGTCCAGAAGGTCAACCAGTTTCAGGACGAACTGAAGATCGAATATCTGGAATGGCTACAAGCCCAAAGAATTCAAGGTCACCAACTGGGACATGAAGTCGTTCGAGAAAGTCCGGGACAAATATGTCGCGCAGGCGCAGAAACAGGGCGTGAAGGGGACGATGGGCACCTCCGCCCACCCGGTGTCGCTGGAAGCGCGTAATCGTGGAGTATCGATCGCCACGGGACTGCTGCCCGACAAGGACGCCGTCTACCTGACCGAAAAACACGAAGTCGACAAGAGCAAGACGTACAAGGCCACCTATCGCGTGCCAGACCAGGTGGACCCCAAGCTTGGCTTTTACTCGATGACGGTCTACGGCGACGACCAGTATCTGAAGACCGACAAGGGGTCGACCATCAGCAATTCGGAAATCAAGCTTAATCCGGACGGCAAGACCTTCGACATCTACTACGTCCCCGAAAGTGAGTTCGGCAAGGGCAAGCATGCCAATGAACTGATTATGCCCACGGCGCCGTTCTGGACCTGTTTCCGCGTCTACATGCCCGGCGCGTCCGTGGTCAACGGCAAATACAAGATGCCGAAGCTGAGCCAGGCCCAATAATCCGCGGAAACGCGCCATGAGCCACGTTACGGCAACCCGGAAGCACGAATTCATGAAGATGTTGCCGCCGACCATCTTCTTTTTCGGGCACTCCATATCGTGGCCGTGATCCGCGCGCCGTGAGCGATTCAGGCGACTGTTGCTGGGGCGCTGCCCGAACGGACTGCCCCGCTGGATGCATGACGGCGGCCGGCATGCCCGCCCCCTGGTTCGCCACCCATTGCTGTCTATCGACTGGAGTTAGCCCATGAAACGCCTACCGGTACTCGGTTTCCTGGCTGTCATGCTGACGGCCTGCAGCAACACCCCGCCCGCCCCCACCGCCGCGCCAGCCAGCGCGCCGGCCGCGAGACCGTCGCCGGCACAGTACACGCCGGCGCAGCCCGATGCCAATGCGGTGGACCCGGCCGTCATCAAGGCGTTGCAGGACATGGGCGCCAGCCTGCAGTCACTGAAACAGTTCGAAGTGGGCATCAGCCTGACCGGCGAGCGGGTACTGCAGGACGGCCAGAAGCTGCAGCACACGGCCATCGCCGATCTCGATGTCGTGCGTCCGAACAAGCTGCGGGCGCAGATGCGCAGCGCCCGGCTGCAACGCGACCTGATCTACGACGGCAAGACCGTGACGCTCTACCAGCCCGAGCAGAAGTTCTACTCACAGGCACAGTTCAGCGACAACCTGAACACGCTGATCGACCGGCTGAGCGAGCGCTATGGCATCGAGGTGCCGTCCGCGGACCTGTTCCTGTGGGGCACGCCGGCGGCGCCGACCGACAACATTCAGTCGGCGATGAACGCCGGGCAGGACTTCATTGCCGGCGATCTGTGCGACCACTACGCCTTCCGGCAAGGCCAGTTCGACTGGCAGATCTGGATCTCCACCGGCCCGCGCCCGCTGCCGCGCAAGCTCGTCATCACGAATCGCGCGGACGAGGCTCGCCCGCAATCGATCACGTACTACAAGTGGAACCTGAATCCGAAGTTTGGCAACGCCACGTTCGCGTTCACGCCGCCGCCGGGCGCCAGGCCCGCGGAGTTCGTTCCCCTGAAGAACCGCTGAGGAGCCCGCGATGACATACGCAATCGGCAAGCTATGGATGGTTGGCGTGACGGGCCTGGTACTGGCCGCGTCGGGGTGGGTGCCCAGCGCTGAAGCGCGTCCCGGGGGCGGAGGCGGCCATATGGCAGGCGGACGCGGCGGCGGCAATGTGGGCGCCCATGCCGGCGGCGGCGCCCGCCAGGTCAACAACAGCCGCGCCGACGTGCGGACCAACAACGTCCGCAGCAACAGCGTCAACAGTGTCAACGCCAGTCGCAACGTCAACATCAACTCGAACCGCAACGTGAACGTCAACGTCGACAATCACGGCGGCTGCTGCGGCTGGGACAACGACTATCACCCGGTAGCCACGGCGGCAGCCGTCACCGCCACCGTCGCCGTGACCTCGGCCGTGGTCGGATCGATGGTGCGCTCCGTGCCGCCAAACTGCATGCCGGTCAACTACGGCGGCATGGTGTACCAGCAATGCGGCGGAACGTGGTACCAGTCGCAGGGGTCGCAGTACGTGGTCGTGAATCCGCCGTATTGAGGGTGCGGATGGCCCGGGGGACGTGCGGAGGAAGCGATGATGGTGTCTCCCCGGCCGGCTATATGTCCATGCCGGAGGTGTACTGCGTGGGAATCAGGAGGGGACTGGGCTGACATTTGCAGACGCACAGATCGTCGCTCAAGGCAGCCTCGCGGCCATCGGGGCCTGTCGTAGGCAATCTGGGGTCACTGCAGACAATGACGCCCATGGTCTTGCACACCGGGCACCAGACGGGATCACCCTCGTAGGCTTGTTCCCGGTTTCCAACGATGTCGTCGGCCGTGCCACCTTCGACCTTGCCACCAGCAGTCGTCGGGTCGCCTCTCACAATGTCATAGCGTGTTGTCATAGCGTTTTGCTCGGAGAAGTCGGTGGTATTGGCCGACACCCCAAGTCGGTGGCAGACGGCGAGAGGTAAGCCTCATACGGCACCTGGACGTAGACGAATCGAATCAATCACGGCATCCCACAATTCCAGCGCCTCTTCATCGGTGGCAAAGGATTCCCTGTTGGTGGCGTAAGCACTTTCTCCAACCCTGAGCGAGGCGTTGAGATTGGGTTCTGCCAGGGATTCTTCTTTGCCGGGGGCCTCCCATTTGAACCCGTAGCCGCGTTTCCCGTCCGTCGTGCTTGCCAGCAGAATCTCGTCTGCCTGGATGGGCCCGACCGGTCGCGCGCGGTCGCGCAGACGTGCAAATCCCGCCACCACGCCGAGCAGGCCGGCTACGATGCCACCGGCACGTTCGCGCAAGCCCGGTCCCACGCGATATTGCACATACGACGTGAGTTCGAAGAAAACGTCTGGTTTGCCATGCAACTGGATGACCATACGCCAGCTTTCGGGGTTGAGATCGTTATCTACGAGAATTGCGTCATCGACCACGTAGCCGATACCTTTTGGAATGTCCCCGCTGGGAATTTTATGCCACCCACGAGACATTTCCTCACGCGTAGCCAAAGCAGTGGACTTCCGACTCTTCGAGACTTTTCCAGAGTAGCTAAGGTATCGGGCATCTGCTCGAAAATAAGTGTCAAAAACGTAAGGCTGATACCGCTCCTCCGAGCCGGATTCCGGCCAGGAAATCAACGTCACTCCACCGTTCGAATGCGATACGCGTTCGATGAGTAGACTGTGGTGTATGGTCGACGTCGTTTCACGTAACGACTGCTCCCTCCCGGCAATAAGGGCCTCGTATTCCTCTTGATGTCGGATCTCAAGTAACGGCCTAACCTTGACTTTGTTATAGGAGTAAGTCTCGATCATCTTGGCGTTCTCGGGGATGTCCACCAAGTGCCGCCCGATCGCTCGCGTTCTCCATCCTCGTTTCATGATTTCGCCTTCTCGTGCCATCTTGCGTGCTGAGTCCTCCGCACCCATGTGCACGAAACCCAAAGATTCAGCCCGAGAATTGTTGGCGGCATGGTCGACGGCGTCATACGGCACCCGGACGTAGACGAATGGAATCAATCACCGCATCCCATAATTCCAACGCTTCTTCGTCGGTGGCAAAGGATTCCCTGTTGGTGGCGTAGGCACTTTCTCCGACCCTCAACGAGGCGTTGAGATTGGGTTCTGCCAGCGAGTACTCCTTCCCGGGCGCTTCCCATTTGAAACCATAGCCGCGCTTTCCTTCCTGCGTGCTTGCCAGCAGTATCTCGTCGGCCTGGATCGGCCCAACCGGTCGCGCGCGGTCGCGCAGGCGCGCAAATCCCGCCACCGTGCCAAGCAGGCCGGCTACGATGCCACCGGCACGTTCGCGCAAGCCAGGCCCTACGCGACGTCGCGCATATGATGTGAGCTCGAAAGAGACATCTGGCTTGCCATGCAGCTGGATGACCATGCGCCAGCTTTCCGGATTGAAATCGTTATCTACTAGAATTGCGTCATCGACTACGTAGCCGATACCCCTTGGGATTGTCCCATTTGGTATCTGCTGCCACTCGCGAGACAGTTCCTCACGTGTGGCCAAAGCTATCGATTTTTTATCCTGCGAAACCTCTCCGGAATAACTAATAAATCGATTATTAGCGCGAAAATACGTGTCAAACACAAAAAACTTATACTGCTCCTCAGCATCCGTTTTGTCCCAAGATATCAGTGTCACAGCGTCGTTAGCATGCTGCACACTTTCAATGAATAAACTATTTAGCTCCCTCGTCTTTAAATTGCGCAGCGATACTTCCTTCTGGGCGATAAGGTTCTCGTAGTCTTCCTGACTATGGATATCCAACAACGGTTGGATCTTCACCTTGTTGAAGGCATAAGTCTCAACCGTCTTGGCGTCTCCGGGGACGTCCACCAAGTGCCGGCCAATCGCTCGTGTCCTCCATCCCCGCTTCATGGATTTGCCCTCTCGTGCCAGTTTCCCTGTTGCCCCGGCTGCAACCATGTGGGCCGCATTCTGAGAGGCGATCCCACGACTATCGGTGGTTTGGTCGGACGCTTCATACGGCACCCGGACGTAGACGAATGGAATCAATCACGGCATCCCATAATTCCAACGCTTCCTCGTCAGTGGCAAAGGATTCCCTGTTGGTGGCGTAGGCACTTTCTCCGACTCTGAGCGAGGCGTTGAGATTGGGCTCTGCCAGGGATTCCTCCTTGCCGGGCGCCTCCCATTTGAAACCATAGCCGCGTTTTCCGTCCTGATTACTCGCCAGCAGGATCTCGTCGGCCTGGATTGGCCCGACCGGTCGTGCGCGGTCGCGCAGGCGCGCAAATCCCGCCACCGTGCCAAGCAGGCCGGCAACTACGCCGCCGGCGCGTTCGCGCAGGCCCGGTCCCACCCGATCTTGCGCAAACGATGTGAGCTCGAAGGACACATCTGGCTTGCCATGCAGTTGGATAGTCATACGCCAACTTTCCGCGTTGAATCTTTCTTCAGCGAGAATCGCATCATCGACTACGAAACCAATGCCTTCCGGCATTTCCCCATCCGAGAGCTGGTGCCATTTTCCAGACAGCTCTTCAATGGTAACCAAAGCCGCCGATTTGAGTTCTTGCGCTACTTCCCCTGAGTAACCAAGGAAACGGTTATCAGCGCAAAAATAGGTATCAAACACGAAAGCTTTGTACTTCCCCTCGGAGTCAGAATTATCCCAGGATATGAAAGTCACAGCCTTGTTCGAGTGATGCACGCGTTCGATAAACAAAGCACCAAATTCTTGATGCTTTGCCGCACGCAGCGACATCTCCTTCTGAGCGAGAAATCTCTCGTATTCCTGCTGACTATGGATATCCAACAACGGTTGGATCTTTACCTCGTTGAATACATAAGTCTCAACCGTCTTGGCGTTCCCGGGGAATATCCACCAAGTGCCGGCCGATCGCTCGCGTTCTCCATCCTCGTTTCATGGTCTCGCCTTCTCGTGCCATCTTGAGTGCTGAGTCCTCTGCACCTACGTGCACTAAACTCTAAGAGGCAACCCGAAAATTGTTGGCGGCATAGTTGAAGGTGTCATGCGGCACCCGGACGTAGACGAATGGAACCAATCACGGCATCCCACAATTCCAGCGCTTCTTCGTCAGTGGCAAAGGATTCCCTGTTGGTGGCGTAGGCACTTTCTCCGACTCTGAGCGAGGCGTTGAGATTGGGCTCTGCCAACGAGTATTCCTTCCCGGGAGCTTCCCATTTGAAACCATAGCCACGCTTTCCGTCCTGGGTACTTGCCAGCAGGATCTCGTCGGCCTGGATCGGCCCAACTGGTCGTGCGCGATCGCGCAGGCGCGCAAATCCCGCCACTATGCCAAGCATGCCGGCTACGATGCCACCGGCACGTTCCCGCAAGCGAGGCGCTACGCGACGTCGCGCATACGATGTGAGCTCGAAAGAGACATCTGGCTTGCCATGCAACTGGATGACCATACGCCAGCTTTCCGGATTGAATCGTTTCTCCGCAAGAATCGCATCATCGACAACGAAACCGATGCCTTCCGGTATTTCCCCATTTGGAGTTTGGCGCCACTCTCGAGCCAACTCCGCGTAAGTCTGCAACGCCGCAGCCTTGAAGTTTCGCGACACTTCTCCGATGGAGCTCAGATAGCGATTCCCGGCCCGAAAGTAAGTCTCAAATTCGTAGCAGATTTCGCCGGTCGGCTTATTCCATGAAATGAGCGTAACGGAGCCGTTCGCATACTCCACACGCTCCACAAACATGCTACCGAATTGTTCATGTTCGGCCGCTCGCAGTATCCTTTCCCGCTCAGAAATCAATTGCTTGTACTCTTCTTGGCCTCGGATTTCGGACAGCGGCTTGATCTTGTCCTGATAGAACGTATAGCTCTCGATTGTCTTAGCACTCTCGGGGATATCCACCAAATGCCGACCGATTGCTCGCGTCTTCCATCCCCGCTTCATTCCTTGATGAGACCCATGAAGCTGCCGCGTACCCCAATGCTCGCCTTGCGATGGGGCTTCAGGACGATTAGAAGCGAACCTCATACGGCACCCGGACGTAGACGAATGGAATCAATCACGGCATCCCACAATTCCAGCGCTTCTTCATCGGTGGCAAAGGACTCCCTGTTGGTGGCGTAGGCACTTTCTCCGACCCTCAACGAGGCATTGAGATTGGGTTCTGCCAGCGAGTACTCCTTCCCGGGAGCTTCCCATTTGAAACCATAGCCGCGCTTTCCGTCCTGCGTACTTGCCAGCAAGATCTCGTCGGCCTGTATCGGCCCAACCGGTCGCGCGCGGTCGCGCAGGCGCGCAAATCCTGCCACTGTGCCAAGCAGGCCGGCTACGATGCCACCGGCACGTTCGCGCAATCCAGGCGCTACGCGACGTCGCGCATACGATGTGAGCTCGAAAAAGACATCTGGCTTGGCATGCAACTGGATGGTCATACGCCAACTTTCCGAATTGAATCGATCTTCAGCGAGGACCGCATCATCGACTACGAAACCGATGCCTTCCGGCACTTCCCCATCCAAAATCTGGCGCCATTTCCCAGACAGCTCCTCAATGGTCACCAAAGCTGCCGATTTGCGGTCTTGTGATATCTCCCCTGAGTAGCCAAGGAAACGGTTATCAGCACAAAAATAAGTATCAAATACGAAAGCTTTGTACCTCTCCTCGACATCAGTGTTATCCCAGGATATGAATGTCACAGCCTTGTTCGAATGATGCACGCTCTCAAGGAACAAGGTGCCGAACTTTCTGTGCTTTGCCTCACGCAGTGATATTTCTTTCTGAGCGAGAAATTTCTCGTACTCCTCCTGACTATGGATATCCAACAAAGGCTTAATCTTTCTCTTGTTGAACGCATAGGTTTCAACCGTCTTGGCGTTCCCGGGAATGTCCACCAAGTGCCGGCCGATTGCTCGCGTTCTCCATGCCTCTTTCATTGGTTCCCCTTCTTATGCCAATTGGCCTGTTGAGCGATCTTGATCACTGCATACATGGTTGCAAAAAGCGATCGCCTGTGTTTGTCACCGTAACTTCCCTGATGGTCATAGCAAAAGTATTCATTGCTCTGCCCTGGACTACCCTGTCCATGCGCAAAGTTCATTGCAATCCCGGCTTTGCCAGGAGCCTCCCCCGAGTACAGTGGTACAGTGCCATCGCCGGGGCAATCAGGATCGGCTATTTTTAGGACGGTACCTTTGCTCGTTCTAAGGGTCCCTTTGCCGTCGTCCTGCAACACAGTCATTGCTACCGTATCGAGATCCAGTATCTCGTTGCTTTCCCATGACACTTCGCCCCATGTCATGCGATCAGTGGCAGCCATCAGTCCGGTGCCGAACAGCCCGCCAGCGTCCTTGCTTTTGTCACGCCCAGCCTGCGCTCCATAGTGGGCATAGGTCGGTGATTTATATTTTTTCTCAATCTCACTGTGGAATAGCTTAACGCTGGTGATCAGCGTCCTTAATCTCCGGTGAGGGGAATCATCCTCTTGCACTTCATGGTTCTGCAGCGCCGTGCTCGGCGTATTCATCAACGCCAAATTGTGCTCAGGCACAAGCCCGTACCACGCCGACGACAAATAGATCTCCGAATAGGGATCTCCGTTGGCCGGCAAAGGCGGCATCAATTCATTTCCCTTTTTATCCCGTACATAAAGCCAAGGCTTGCCGTCGTTGTAATCAGCCGTTGGCAACAGTTCGAGCCCACCGGGAGCTTGCGAGAGGATTGCCACCACGTCGGCGGCGTGGCGGCCCAGGAACAGCTTCTCAGCGCCCTCGAATCCCGCACGCATGCGCTTGTATGTAGCAGGCGCCCCCGTGGCTGGCTGTACCCCATGCGACACGCCCAAAACCTTGTCGCATTGATGTATCTCGGTCAGCGCACGACTGACCAGCCCGCCCATCGAATGGGTGACGACAATGACTTTTTCCGCCATCGGCCTGTTCGGCTTTCTGCGCTGGATACTGCATTGGTCGCTTCCCTCACCGTCTGGGGTGTCCTTGACGGTCACGCGTTTGCCTTCGTTGTAGTAGGGCAGAATCGTGTTCTCGATCAGGTCTTTGATGGCAGTGCCCGAATCCTTGTTGCTCTGCAGCCAGTTGTAGCCGCCTGCCCATATATCGAATTGATAGTTGGCCGCGTGCAGAATCTCTTCTCGGGTCAGCGCATCGCCTTCGTTGGCGCCCCAATCGTTTGGCGAATCCAGACCGGATTCTGCCGCCCAACCCTTGAGGTCCGCTTCGCAACGATCGAAATCGTACCGGGCCAAATCATTGAGCAGCTTCTGCAACTGCCCCATGAATGGGTGGTAGCTGGAGCGCATCAATGCGCCCCAACCGCGTGCTACGAGCACATTTTTCGGAAGGCCGCTTTCGCCCGCATCGATAGGCCCACTGGGGTCTATCTCAACCGTTTCAGTCACCAGATCATCGGCCCGCTCATCGGTGTTCTTGAAGAAATAGCTGAACAGTTGCACGATCAAGTCTGCCCCGCCACGCAGATCGACGTTTGGGGGTTTCCAGACGCTTGATTTCCCTTCCTTCTTGCGCAAGTTGGTGCCCATGATTCCCGGTATGAAGAGAATCGGAATCACATACGGCTTTGCCAGAACGATTTTCTCGCGCTGATCCTCCTCAGGCGTCAGTACCGCGGTACTGTACTGATCGCCATCTTTATCGACGGTGCTGGGGATGATGAAGGCATTGGGTTCGATCATGGTCTTCGCAACGGATAAAGAAATCAGTCAAGCGGACGAATCTGTACGGGTTCCACGAAGAGGCTCTTCTGGATTGGCGTCTTGCCGGACGCGTCCGTTTGCATCTTGAGTCTCGTGCCGTCGCCTCGGACCATTTCAATGACCGAGTCGGAGAGTGGTTCCCCTGTCGACGGATTCCGAAGGACATAGGCGTCGTTGAATGTCGCGTGCTGCCAGGTGTTCATCGATTGCGCGAGCGAACTGGGTCCCTGACGGCTGAACGCCGCCGACTTTATGGTCCGGTCGCCACGCGTCCCGTCTTCGATCCCCGTGGACGACATTCGCAAGTAGGAGCCGCCACACTTGAGCAGCAACTCGTCCTTGGCCTCGATGACGACGCGACCATTTGCGCTGCTGATCGTCACGTGCTTGTCCGCGAGAAGTCGCATTTCATCGCTCTGGGCCTGAATCTCTACCCGGCCCCTCGCAGCGAATAACTTGATGCCCAGCTTGTGGGCGAAGACAGAGACCAATTCCCCCGCGGCCAGCGTAAAGCGTCTTGCGATGCTGAAATCCGCGTGGCCGCCCGCTGTGGCAATGAGATTCTGCGCGGCTGAACACTGGATATCGGCTCTCGAAGCCAGGGCCACGCCTGCGGGCGCGCTGATCAGGATGCCCGCCTTCTTCAATTGCGCCAGGGATTCATTCAGCAGCGTCTTCTGACGGTCGTAGTCAGCGGCCACTGCCTCGGCCGCTTTGGCTGCGGCCGCCAGGGCTTCAGTCTGCTGCAGTGCTTGCTGGAGAAGCCCCTGGGCAGACTCCATGTCGAGCTGCTGGCCATTGGCGGTCGGCTGATCGTCCGCCGAAATGAAGATTCCCTTGCCACCTCGCAAGGCTCCCCACCCCGACGTCCGCAACTCAAAGCCATCACCGCGCTTCTTTCTCTCCCTGTCGACCAGGTAGCCCATATTGAGCTGCGTCTTGCCGCCGTACTCGGTGGACAGCTTGACACCTTCCTGGCCCTCCCAATCCTCGAAGCGCAGCTTGTTATTCGCTTGCGTGCGGATGACATTGCGCGACAGCCACCGATCCTGGTTCGTGATCAGGTCTTCATGCTGGCTGTGGTGATGCGCATGGGCGATGTATGGCTTGTTGGGATCGCCGTCCCGGAATGCAATCCCGACTTCCGTGCCGTCGATCAACGGGAAATGCATGCCTGTCTGCCCCGCCCCCGCGAACGGTTTAGCCAGCCGCATGGGCACACTTTCACTACCCTTGGGCCATTCGTCGTAATCGAGGTCCAGGCGCACGACGTACAAGCCTTGCTGCGTCAGGTAGGCATATTTGTAGTCGCCGGGCGACGTCACGCGCCCGCTCAGCGTGCCCGCGATACGGGGCCACTTGCTCTCGTCGATCGGCAGGCGGAAGCGGCGGTCCGAGGGAATCGCCTTGTAGGTGTTGCGGTAGGCCCGATCGCGCCCGCCGGTATGCGTGACTTCGGTAACCACCTGCCCGTTGGGCGCGTCCGGCAGTGCGAGATCCATGCGCAGAATGCGTGCCGGACGCAGACCGAGGATGTTGCTCTCGCCTTCGTAGATCAGTTGCCCCGCAAGCGCCGCTTCATGGCGTAGTTGCGCTTCCCATTTCGCCCCGGCCGGGTCCAGGTGATGTGTACCGTAGACGTAGGACTGCCCGTAATTGCCCTTTTCCTTGCGGGCGACATTGGCCTCCCCTTCCTTGCGCTCGTACGAATCCGCCGGGTTGTAGTCGGCCGTGCGAAACGATTCGGGCACGGTCTGCACGTGCGTCTGGATGGCGGACACGGTCTCGACACCCGACTCGAGGCCCGCCGTCTCCCGGTAAGGCGCCAGCAATTCCGGCTCGTAGATATAGTGATCGATGTCGTCGGCGATCTGAAAGACATCGCCAAAGACCGTCCCGTGCCGGCCGGGCAGGAAGTAGCTGTACATCCCCTCCTGTTCCATCAGCAGCCGGATGTAGTCCCAGTCGGACATCTGGTACTGGAGCCGGAACGCATGCTCCGGATACTCGCGGCGAGTCTTGAAGGAGAACTGGTGGCCCTCCAGGCCGTGCTGGCGCAGGATGGCTTCGATGATCTGCGGCGCGGTCTTCTTCTGGTAGACGCGGCTCGCCTGAGTCAGCGTCAGCAACGCCACCTTGGGCCGCACCTCCATCTCGTAGGCGCAGAAATCGCGGGTCTGCCCAGTCTTGGAAAAGCGGAAGATGCAGCCCGAAAACTGGCGAGTCGTGGCGCCGTCGCCCGCATCGATCGTGAAGGTGGCGTCCCGGCGCAAGTACTCCATCCGGTCCAGATCCATCGGATGGGTCAACCGGACCTTCACGCTGTAGGGCTCCCCAAGGCGCTCGGTGGCCGTGAATGACACCACGGAGAGGCCAGTGGCACTGCGCGCGCCAAGCACCTCCAGGTGATAGGCCTGACGTCCCGTCACGGCTGCGAGCAGCCCGCTCCCCGTTGCCTGCAGTTCATTCCCCGCACCAGCCATTGTTCTGCCTCCGTTCCCAGCGTGACCGAACCTTCCCGATAGGCCATCGCCAACAACGCGAGGCCCAACGCCTGCGGGCCGGACGTTACGCCGTTTTCTTCCGAGTGAGAACGGTCAACGCAACGCACATAGAACGGAGATCAAACAGGAGTGAAAATCGATTTTTCGCTATGGACGGGATGCGGCAGGACTGGCCGGCGATCGGGTCGAATAGAGGCAGCTGGAGAAGAAAATCGAAAACCGCGGAGCGCGGCATGGGTCAACGTGTCCCTGCGGGCGCTGGGAGGGGCGGGAAGCCAGAGGAGGAAAATCTCAAAGACCCACGACAGCCGCAATGATGGTCCCGCCGACAGGAATCGAACCTGTATCTAGCGCTTAGGAGGCGCTCGTTCTATCCATTGAACTACGGCGAGCGGACCGTCTGCACCGGCCTGGCGCCGCGGTGGCGCGGGCGGGTCGGAAGACGGGGCGGAGTATAGCAAACTCCGCCGGCGCCCTGCCATGGCGGTCGGCCCGGCGTGGGCGGGGGGCGGGCCGGGCGCTGGCGCGGCCCGGGGTGCAGCGGCGGTGGCAGGCGCGGCCGGTGCGGGTGTCGCAGCTTTCCCAGTCGATCAATCCGGACATGGCGGGCTCCTTTGGTGGCGATGGATGGGGGATCAGGCGGCCGTCAGGCTGGCGGGGTGGATGCCCGACAGCATGGCCAGTGCCAGGTGCAGCACGGTAACCACTGCCGCTGCCGGGTTGCGCAGGCAGGTTTCCACCTGTTCGCTGCGGGCCTGGCCGAGCAGGCACCACGTGCAGAAGTGTTCGCAGTTGTTGGTCAGCAGGTGATAGCGGTTCTCGCCCAGGCGGCTGCGGGCGCGGGCGACGGCTTCCTGCCCGAGGTAGCGCGCGCAGGGCTGGTTGCGCACGGTCACGCCGTGGCCCTGGGCGAATTGTTCGAGCGAGGTTTCCTCGACTGGGCCTGCATGCAGCGCCTGGCAGAAGCCGGCGTAGTGGATCACGCGGCCCTGGCCGACGTAGATGCCGTGGTGGGCGTAGCCATTGCGTTCCGTCACCAGATGGGCGCCGGGCTGGTAGGCCTCGTCCGGGCGGCTGGCTTGTTGTTGGTCTTGGGTGGTCATGGCGGTCTCGATTCTGGTGTCGGTGGCGGGCAGGCAGTGCGGCGTTGGTGCCTACCCAACCGCATCAAGCGTGCCAGTGGGGCCGAACCACGGTCCGACAAGGGCTGGCGGGGAATCAGAGGTTTCCGGGGACCCGGTTTCGTCGGGCATCGACCAACAGCTACAAACCGATTGTGTTGGTCCGCCACCGGCAACCGCCATCGGCCGGTCGCTCTTCGCCGATATGGCTCCGCTCGGCGCGCCCCTGACGGCCCTGCCCCACCACTCCAGCAAGGGTGTTGGCGCCCAACCAACGCCGAACGAGCATCCGGCATCACATTTGGCCCGAAGAACCCCGCCGACGTCACGCCCCCACCGTGGCACACCGCTTGCTGAACAGAGGCATCCCCCCGCAAGCCAGCCCAAGGAGACCATCATGGCGACCCTGACCATCCGCGACCTGAACACCCATCGCGAGCTCGATTTCCGCGCCATGTCGGCCGTCCGGGGCGGTGGCGCGCCGTGGGTGTTCGGCTGGATCCAGCCCTACGTGGCTGCCCGGCCCGGCGCGTTGCCTGTCGTGAGCTTTTACGAGATCAACTACAGCTTCTATGCTGATCAGATGAACAATCAGTTCCAGAACGTGAACGTCCAGAACACGGCGCCGAATTCCACCATCACGGTCGACACCGGCATGGACGCCCGCAACAAGGGACGACTGGTCTGAGCCCTGCCCGCCTGTCGGCAGGACTTTCGCGGTGACTTCCAGACATCCGGCGCCCCGGGGGCGCCTTACGCGCGGGACGGTGTCGCCCCGCGCCGGAGCATGCCGTGACCTGCGTATCGCAATTCCGCTGGAGCTCGGCCGCGTGCACAGACGTGGGCCGGGTGCGTGAGCGCAACGAGGATGCCTGCCTGGCGATGCCCGAGCACGGCATCTGGGTCGTGGCCGACGGCATGGGCGGCCACGCGGTGGGCGATTTCGCCAGCCGCGCCATCGTCCAGGCCCTGGCCGCGCTGCCCCGGGCCGATAGCCTGGACGCCGCCGTCGACCACGCGCGCATCGCCATGCAGACCGTCAACCAGCTGCTGATCGACGAAGCTGCGCGGCTCAAGGTGCGCGTGATCGGCAGCACGGTGGTCATCCTGCTGGCGTGCGAGCGCCAGTGCAGTTGCCTCTGGGCCGGCGACAGCCGGCTCTACCTGTTCCGCGACGGCCACCTGAAGCAGCTGTCGCGCGACCACAGCCAGGTAGAACGCCTGAAGGCGCGGGGGCTGATCACGGCCGAGGAAGCGCGCCACCATCCCGCCCACAACACGATCACGCGGGCGGTGGGCGCGTCCACCACGCTGGACCTGGAGCGGCTGACGCTGGAAATCGGCGATGGCGACCTGTTCCTGCTCTGCAGCGACGGCCTCAGCAACGAGGTGGAGGACGACCAGATCGCAGCCGTGCTGGCCGCCGACCCCCACCCCGCCCGCGCCGCCGACGCGCTGCTGAAGCAGGCGCTGGACAACGGCGGCCGCGACAACGTGTCGGTGGTGGTGATCCGCGCCGAGGACATCGGCGGCGGGTCTGACATGACGCTGCTGAATCCGGAGGTTTGAGCGGGTCTGGTCCTCTCCCCCGGCGCCTCTCCCGCGGCCGGGAGTAAAAAGCACACACATGGTGTCGAGAAACAGTCCCCCTTACTTCCCCTCCGCTTGCCGGTTGCTGTTCCGGAAGTCCTTCGAGTGGATGCCGTGCTTCTTCAGCAGCATCTGGATGTGCGACCGGTTCATGTCGAAGCGGCGCGCCAGTTCGGCCACGGTGCCGCCCACTTCCTGCAGCCCGCGTTCCAGGAATGCCCGCTCGGCTTCGTCGCTGGCCGCGCGCTTGGCTTCGCTGAGCGATGTGGCCGTGCTCAGATCGGTGATCGTCGCCTTGCCGCCCGGGGCCGCCGCCACGGCCTGCAGGCCGGCCGGTTTCGGGCGGATGTCCTGCGGCAGGTGGGCAAAGTCCGCCGTATCGCCGGCCAGACACGACAGCCGGTACATCAGGTTGCGCAGTTCGCGGATGTTGCCCGGATAGCCGTAGTGCAGCAGGAAGTCGCGCAGCCGCGGCGTCAGCTTGATGGGCCGCCGCTTGAGCTGCCCGGCCGCCTCGTCGCCGAAGTACGCCACCAGCAGCGGAATCTCGTCGCGCCGCTCGCGCAGCGCCGGCAGCGTCACGTGGATCACGCTGAGCCGGTAGAACAGGTCCTCGCGGAACGTGCCTTCCTGGCTCATCCGGCGCAGGTCCTTGTTCGTGGCCGCCACGATGCGCGTGTCGACGGCAATCACCTCGTCCGACCCCACGCGCTGGATCTCGTGCGCCTCCAGCACCCGCAGCAGCTTGACCTGCCCGGTCAGCGGCAGCTCGCCAATCTCGTCCAGGAAGATCGTGCCAGTGTGGGCGCTCTCGAACTTGCCCCGGCGGTCGTTGGCCGCGCCGGTGAAGGCGCCCTTCTTGTGGCCGAACAGCTCCGATTCCAGCAGGCTGTCCGGAATGGCGCCGCAGTTGACCGAGATGAACGGCTTGTCGTTGCGCACCCCGTTGGCGTGGATCACCTTGGCCATCAGCTCCTTGCCGGTGCCGCTCTCGCCGTCGATCAGCACCGGCAGGTCCGTGGGCGCCGCCTTCTCGGCAATCTCCAGCGCCTCCAGCAGCTTGGGGTTGTCGCCGAACGTGCCCTCGAAGATGAAGCTGCGCTCCATCAGCGCCTGGCGCCGCTCCCGCGCCGACATCTCCACGGGCTCCACCTCGGCCTCCTGCGGCTCGCCGGTGGCCGTGGCGGCCGCCACAAAGCGCTCCTTGTGCGACAGGCCCATCACCTCGTCGCGCAGCGTGGTGGCCTGCTTGAGCAGCTTCTCGATGTCGGGCCGCTCCAGCCGCGATGACCAGCGCAGCGTCGAGCGCAGGATCTCGATCCGTTCGATCAGGCCCGCAAACGACACCGCGGACCTGGCAGGGGTGGGGTTGTATAGCTTCATGCCGCGCTCAACTGCTTCTGGACCAGCTGGTAGTACATGCCGCGGCGCTCCAGCAGCTCCTCGTGCCGCCCCTGCTCGACGATGCCGCCCTCGTACAGCACCAGGATCTTGTCGGCCTGCATGATCGTGCTGAGCCGGTGCGCGATGATCACGGCCGTGCGTCCCCGCAGGATCTCCTGCATGTTCGCCAGGATGTTGCTCTCGGACTGCGTATCCAGCGCCGACGTCGCCTCGTCGAACACCAGCAGCCGCGGGTCGTGGTACAGCGCCCGGGCGATGCACAGCCGCTGGATCTGCCCGCCCGACAGCCCAATGCCGCGCTCGCCCACCACCTGCTCGTAGCCGAGCGGCAGCTTCGAGATGAACGCGTGGGCATCGGCCATCTTGGCCACTTCCTCGATGCGGCGGCGGTCCGGGCTGTCGTCGCCGCAGGCGATGTTCTCCGCCACCGTGCCCGAGAACAGCAGGTTGGTCTGCATCACATACCCCACCTGCGCCCGGAAGAACTCGGTGTCGATCACGTTCATGTCGTAGCCGTCCACCTTCATCGTGCCGTCGGTGGGCTTGTAGAAGCCCACCAGCAGCTTGGCCAGCGTGGTCTTGCCCGATCCGCTGCGCCCGACGATCGCCACCATCTCGCCCGGCCGCATGTGGAAGCTGATGTTCTCCAGCACGTACGGCGTGTCGTCGCCGCCATAGCGGAAGTACACCCCGTCGAACTGGATCTCGCCCTGCAGGTCGGGGAGCGACACGCGCGACATCACGTCCTGCGGCTTCTGCTCGGGCTCCAGGTCCAGCACGTCGCCCAGCCGCTCCATTGCCACGCCGGCGTCGTTGAGCTGGCCCCAGAGCGCCACCAGCCCCATCAGCGGCGCCAGCACGCTGCCCATGAACGCGTTGAACGCGATCAACTGGCCAATCGTCAGCTCCCGCTCCAGCACCAGCGTGGCGCCCACCCAGAGGATCGTGATGGTCGTGGCCGCGTTCAGCACCTGGCTCACCAGCCCCACGAGGATGTGGAACGACTGCGCCTGGTACTGCTTGTCCAGCGCCTTGGCGTACTTGCGCTCCCAGCGCAGCCGCACGGGCCGCTCGATGCCCATGCCCTTGACCGTCTCGGCGCCGCCCAGCGTCTCCATCAGGTACGCCTTGGCGTCGGTCGATGCCGCGAACACCTCGCGCGCGTAGGTCTTCACCTTCGGGGTCACCACCACGGTCAGCGCGGCGATCGGTATCACGAACGCAATCAGCAGCAGCGTCAGCTTGACGTTGTAGAGGAACATGATGCTGAAGTAGATGAACACCATCAGCAGGTTCAGCGCCGTGGTCACGGTGGACTCGGTCAGGAACGCCCGGATCGTCTGGTTCTCCTGGAACCGCGCGAAGATGTCGCCGGTCTTGCGCTTGGCGAAGAACGACAGCGGCAGCGACAGCGTGTGCTTGAAGAAGTGCGACATCATCGCGAAGTCCATGTTGCGCACCATGAAGTTCGCCAGGTACGCGCGGATGGTCACCATCAACTGCGTGAACACGTTCGAGATCACCAGGCCCAGGATCAGCAGGTGCAGCAGCCCGATGTTCTGGTGCACCACCACCCCGTCCAGGATGTTCTGGATGATCAGCGGCGGCACCACGCCCAGCACCTGGATCACGAACGTCGCCAGGAACAGGTGCGCCAGGATCCTGCGGTACGGCGACAGGTAGCCAATGAAGCGCAGCCACGGCGAGCGCGACACCGCCAGCTCGTTCATCTGCGTACCGGGCGAGAACAGCAGGCAGGTGCCGCTCCAGCCGCGCTCGAACTCCTCGGTGCCCATCTTGCGGAAACCAATGGCCGGGTCGGCCACCCAGACGTGGCGCGCCGACACGCCATAGACCACCACGTAGTGGTAGCCCTCCCAGTGGATGATGAACGGCAGCTCGAAGCCCATCAGCGCGTCGCGCGTGCACTGCACCCCGCGCGTGGTGAAGCCCAGCGACTCCCCCGCCCGCGCCAGGCTGTCCAGCGTGGCGCCCGACGTGGTCACGTTGGCCAGCTCACGCAGCTTGCCCAGCGTCATCGGAATGCCGTGGTGCCGGCACACCATCGCCAGGCAGGCCGCGCCGCAGTCCATCTCCTCGGCCTGCTCCACCAGCGCGAAACGGCGGATCAGCCGTTCGCCCATCTCGGGCTTCGAATGCAGGTCCAGCAGCACGGGCCGCTTGCGGCGCTCGGCCAGCTTCTGCTGCCGGTGCAGCTCGCGGTCCACCGCACGGATCCGCTCCTCCAGCACCTCGCGCAGCCGCGCATTGCGTTCCAGGATCAACTGCACGGTCTTCTCGGGAATCACCAGCAGCCGCACGTCCGTCTCGGCGATGGCCGACGCCACCTGCTCCTGCCGCATCACGCAGGCGCGCTCGCCAAAGATCTCGCCCTGGCCCAGCGTGGCCAGCGGGAACGTATCGCCGTCTTCCTCGCGCACGATGCGCACCGTCCCCTGGCGCACCACGTACAGCCGGCGGTCGTCGCGCCCGTCCTGCTGCAGGATGGTCTTGCCGGCCGCCACGCGCTTCACGCCCACGCTGCGCACGGCGTCTTCCAGCTCCAGCTTGTCCAGCTTGCCGCGCAGGTCGAACAGCCGTGCCACGAAGCCGCCGGCCGAACTGATCGCCACGTAGCTCGTGATGAACGCCAGCGCGGCCGGGTTGCCGCCCACCACCGGCTCGGACACCGCGCGCGGAATCATCAGCAACTCGGTCTTGCCCGACGCCCGCACCGACGACTCGTGCCGGTATTCGCGCAGCAGCGCGATGTCGGCAAACACCTCGCCGGCCTTGCGCACGCCCATGCTGATTTCCTTGCCGTGTTCCTCGTTGAACACGCGCACCGACCCACTGCGCACGATGAAGATGCCCTCGGCCGGCTCGCCGGCGTTGCAGACCGTGTCGCCAAAGCCAAACGCCAGCGGCCGCGCGCTGGCGGCCAGCCGCTCGATCTCGTCGCGCGTCAGCGGCGACAGGATCTCCACGGTCGCCAGAAAGTCGGCCAGCGACTGGCCGGCGCCCGGCGGCTGGGCCGCGGCGCCGGCGGCGGGCTCGCTAGCGGGCTTCGATGACATGTTCCTGCGCCCTTGCCATCAGCCAGTCCTCGCGCAGCCGCCGGCGGATCTCGACGGTGACGTCCGGGTCCAGCCGGGCCGGATGCTTGGCCCGCACCAGGAAGACCTCGAAGAACGACTTGTCCGGCGCCGGAAACGGCCCCAGCAGGTCGCCAGGCTGCGCGTTGAACACCTTGGCCTCGATGTCGCCCTTCAGCGATCCGCGCAGCACCTTGCCGATGTCCCCGCCCTGCTCGCGCGTGTCCGCGATCGAATGCTCGCGCGCCATCTCGGCAAAGCTGTCCGGGTCGTCCTGCAGGTACGACACCAGCTCGCGCGCCTTGCCCTCGGTATCCACCACGATGTGGCTGACCTCGATGCTGTCGAACTTCGGCGAATTGAGCTGGAAGTACGCCTCCACGGCCTCGTCGGTGCCCACCTTCGCCAGCATCTTTTCCTGGTACAGGCTGTCGGTGATAAAGGTCTCGAACTCGTCCAGCGTGATGTGCAGCGCGTCCAGGTAGTGGTTCATGTCCGCCGCGCGATGCAGGCCGTGCACGCGCCGGAACTGGTCGGCGCGCGCCTGCACCTCGTCCTGGCTCAGCGTCACGCCATGGCGCCGCGCGGCGTGGGCGGTCAGCTTGTCCCGCACAAGCTGCTCGACCAGCCCCTCGAACTGGCCGGTCAGCTTCAGCACCCTCACGAATTCGTCGACGCCGATCACTTCGTCGTCGATGCGCACGATGGCTGTCATCGCCCTCTCCCTTGGTTGTCCGTTCAGCCCGCCACCTGCCGGAAGGGGTCGAGCCCCAGGTCGATCAGGCGCCGCTCCCGCACCACGATCTCGGCCGTGGCAGTCATGCCGTAGCGCAGCGGGTACTTGTTGCTCGCCACGCTGTAGTAGTCCTGCGCCAGCCGCACGCGGCCCTCGTACACGGGCTGCTTGTCCGGCCCGGACGGCTTGGTGGCCGGCGAGATGTATTCGAGCGTGCCCGCGATCAGCCCGTAGCGCTGGTACGGAAACGCGCTGAACTTGAGCTTCACAGGCAGCCCCTCGCGCAGGAACGCGCGGTCGCGCTCGGCAATCTCGATGCGCAGCATCGGCCGCGCGTCCTTGGGCGCGATGCCGCCCAGCGGTGTGTTGGCCTGCACCTTGTCGCCGCGCTGCGTCGACGTGACGTCGGTCACCACCCCGGCCACCGGCGCCAGGATCATCAGGAAGTTGTCCTTGTCGATGTTCTCGAAGCGGATGCGCGCGGCGGCATCGGCCACCAGCCGGGCCGTCTGCACCTGCAGCCGCAGCTTGTCCTCGGTACTGGCGATCTCGCGCACCGCCGCATCGTACTGCACGCGCAGGCTCGCCAGCTCCTGCCCGCTGCCTTCCAGCAGCGCGCTGGCCTGCGTGTACTGCTGCGCCAGCCGGGCGTCGAGCTCCGTCAGCCGCGACTGCGCCACGCGCAGCGTGTTCTCGGCGTCCAGCGTGGCGGCGCGCTTGGCCTCGACCTGCGATTGCGACACGCCGCCGCCGGCCGGCAGCGCGAACAGCCGGGCATAGCGGTCCTGCTCCTGCCGCGCGAAATCGCGCGCGCGGCGGGCGTTCTCCAGGTTGCTGCGCGCCTCGGCCAGTTGCGCGCGCTGCTGCTCGGCCAGCCGCGTCGTGCCTTCGGCCAGCCGGTTCTCGTGCTGGCGCGTGCCCAGCTCGATCTGCTGCTTCAGCGCCAGCGCCCGCCGTTCCAGCAGCGCCTTGCGCTCCGGAAACTGCTTCCATTCGCGCTCGGCGTCCTCCAGCTTGAGCTGGGCCTGCAGCGCGTTGGCGGCGGCCTCGATCGCGCCGCGCGCGTTGAGCCGCGCCACCACGTCGTCCTTCGACACGGGCTGGCCCTCGGCCACGTACAGGTCCACCAGCTCGCCATCGACCGGCGCGTAGAAGCGCCGCACCTCTGACTCCGGCGCCAGCGTGCCCTGCGCGGTGACGATCACGTCCGCATGCCCGAAGAACGACCACAGCAGCGCGCACAGCACCAGCACGCCGGTGACGACCACGGTCAGCAGCGTCAGCCGGCGGGGTTCGGCGCTGAGCAGCGCGATGCCCTCGGCGCTGTGGTCTTCCAGCGCCTCGTTCAGCGGCCGCAGCCGGGTGTCGCGGTTGTCGTCCTTCATGGCGTGCTCCCCGGCGCGGCCTGGGCGCCCGGCTTGGCCGCGGTGGTGGTGCCGTCGCCGGGCCGGTCGTCGGGACGGGTGTCCGGGCGCGCCTCGGGCGGGCTGCCCTCGCCCACCAGCGCGAGCTTGGTCTTCAGCACGGCCGGGTCCAGCACCATGCGCAGGTCGTTCAGCGCGCGGCGCTGGGCGTCGATCTCGGCCTGGATGTCGTCGCGCACCTTGCTCCACTGCGCGGTGTCGTCGATCCGCAGCTGCGCGTAGATCCGCAGCCCCTGCCGCGCGTCTTCCTGCGCGTCGGCCAGCAGCTTCGCCTGCGCGCGGAACCTGGCCGATACCCCCGCTTCCAGCCGCTGCTCGCCGGCGATCAGGCCGTTGTTGCGGTACTGGCGCCAGCCGGTGGCCGCGCGGTTCAGCAACTGGTTGGCGCGCCGCAGCGCGGCCTCGCGGATGCCGTTGACGTCGGCATCGATGGCCTTGGCGAAGAACGCATCGCTCCGGGGGTCCAGCGACGCATAGAACGCCAGGAGCTGGCTGTCGTAGCCCGGCGTCCCGCGCGCAGCCCGCACGGCGGCGTACTGGGCCAGCACCTGTTCCTTGTGCGCGGCATCGCGCGCCACGTCGGCCGCCCAGGGGCCCGCGGACACCGCCTTGAGCGCCGCGATGGCGGCCTCGCCGTTGCCCTGCTCCCACGCCTTGCTGGCCGTGACGTACTGCTTCTGCACGTCGTCGCCGGGCAACTGCGTCGCCTTGAGCTTTTGGTAGGCGGCCTCGAACGGCGGCGTCTGGAAGCGCGCCTGCTGCATCTGCGCCACCAGCGGGCCGGGCGCGCGGTCGCGCAGCGCCACGATCATCGCGGTGTACTGGCCCAGGTCGCGCTCCACGCGATCCAGCCCGGCCAGCCGCGGATACTTCTCCTTGTACTCGGCCAGCATCGGCTGCAGCGCCTCGGGCCGCTCGCGCGACAGCTCGCGGGCGATGGCCGCGTTGAGCCGGTCGATGGCGGCCAGGAACACCGAGTCGTCGTTCTGCAGCCGCCGCAAATCGCTCATCGCCCGTGCATAGGTGTCGCGGAACGGCGGCACGTCGTTGGCGATGCGGTTCAGCAGCCGCTGGTGCGACGCGGTGTCGGCCGCCCAGCGCCGCAGCAGGTCGCGGATACGGCCCTCGTCGCCGAACATGCGGATCGGCCCCTCGATGCCGCCGCGCCGCGCCACGTACTGCTCCACGTCGCCCACCCACGCCAGTTCGCCCACCAGCGCGCGGCCGTCGGCGTTGTGGCGGCTGCGCGCGCGCATCTCGTCCAGCACGGCCGCCGCGCCGTCGAAGTCGGCGGCCTGCAGCCGGGCCACCCACTGCGGCACGTAGGCGCGCATCAGCGCCTGGGCGCCCAGCGTCTGGTAGTGGGTGTCGTCGCCATGGCGGGACAGCACCTGGTCGGCCACCTCGGCCGCGCGCACGTACTTGCCCGCGTCGACCAGCGCCTGCAGCGAGCGGTCCGGCGCGCCGCGCCACCAGAGGTAGCCGCCGCCGATGGCCAGCGCCGCAATCAGCAGGATGGCCACGCGCGCCGCACGCTCCAGCTGGGCGCGGTCGCGGATGCCAAAGCTGCGCATCGCCTCAACCAGCATCATCGTCACGCGGCCGCGCCTGGGCGGGGCATGGGGCACGTCGCCGCTGTCGGGCAGCGCCTCCGGGTTGACCTCGTCCTCCTGCGCGGCCGGATAGTCCATGCAGAAGATGTCGAGGAAGGAATCGGCCGCGCCGACGAACGTGGTCTTGTCGGGATCGGCATCGATGGGCAGCGCCGCGTCGGCGGGGGCCGTGGACGGCGGCGGCACGATTGACGTCCGCGTGGCCGTGGCATCGGCGTCGGCCTCGCGCTCGATGCCCACGCGATAGACGAAATGGCTGCCGCCGAACGCCAGCACGTCTTCCGGCTCCAGCCGGATCGACTGGTCGCGCAGCCGCACCCCGTTGACGAACGTGCCGTTGGTGCTGCCCAGGTCCTCGATCCACGGCACGCCATGCTTCAGGTACACATGCGCGTGGCGGCGCGACAGGTAGTTGACCTGGTGCGGATAGGCGTCGCGGTAGCGGGCAAACGTCTCGTCGGCCTTGCTGACCAGGAACGGAAAGCCGGCGATGACCACGGGCTGCAGGCCCAGCTCGTCGCGCATCGGCGTGAGCGTGACGGCCACGCGCGGCGGCTCGGCATCGGCCTGCCGCGCATAGAGCCGCACGCGGTACGCCAGGCCCGCGCCGAAGCTGAGTTCGTCGCCATCGCGCAGCCGGGCCGGCTGCTGGGCCACGGCGTCGCCGTTGACGCGCGTGCCGTTCTTGCTGCCCAGGTCGGCCACGTAGACCGCGCCGTCCTCCGAGAAGATGCGCGCGTGGCGCCGCGACAGCACCGAGACGGCTTCCGTCGGATACGCGGCGAACGGCGCCTCGCCGCGGCCGATGGCGAACAGGTCCTCGTCGATACGGATCTCGCCCAGCTCGGGGCGGGACACCGGCATCAGCAGGACGTCGAACACCTGGCCCGCCTGTGGCGCCATGACCGGCACATCCATGAAGGGAGCTTCGTCGCGCGTCATGTTTCAACTGAGCCAACAGTGGGGCCTGTGGCGCGCAACCGCGAGCCGGCGCAGCGACGGGCGCCGCATGCGTCGGCAAAGGGGCGACAGGTCACGGGTAAGAACATAGTAGGCCACGCTCGGGGGGAGTCAATGCGCTGCGCCGCAGCGTTGCGCGCACGCACGCGCGGTGCGGGTTTCAGGGTTGAAACGCCTTGGACGCCGCTGCGGCTAACGCGCCGCCTTGGGTGCCGCCACGCCCGCCGGCGCGGGCGCGCTGGGCGCGCCATCGGCCCCGGCATCGGCCGCCGCGTTGCGCACCGCTACGTCGGGCCAGCCGCCGCCGAGTGCCTTGTACAGCGTGACGGTATCAGCCAGGATTTGTTGGTGGGCGGCCAACAACGACTGCTCGGCGGCCAGCAGCGAGCGCTCGGACTCGAACACGTCGAGCTGGGACGCGATGCCCTCGCGCGCCTGGGCCTCGATCTGCCTGCCCACCACGCGCAGCTGGTTCACCTGCTGCTGCAGCTCGATGCGCTGCTGCTTGTGGGCGTCGACGTTGACCAGCGCGCTTTCCACTTCCTCGAACGCGGTCATCACGGTGCGGCCGTACTCGTTCTCGACCACGCCGACGTTGGCCTCGGTCGTCTTCACGCGGGCGCGCACGTTGGGGTCCAGCATCGGCAGGTTGATGCTGGGCATGAAGCCGAACGTGAACGATTTCATCAGGTCGGACAGCGCAAAGCTGGCCGTGCCGCCGCGCGCGGTCAGGCTGATGCTGGGTAGCTGCGCCAGCCGCGCCTGGCCCACCAGGTTGTAGGCGGCCAGCACGCGGTATTCGGCGGCGACGATGTCGGGCCGGCGCGCCAGCAATTGCGACGGCAGCCCGGCCGGCACCGCGGGCAGGTTCACGCGCTCCTGCAGCTTGCCCGGCGGCACCCGCAGCTCGCCGGCCGGCACGCCGACCAGCGTGGCCAGCGCGTTCTCGGCCACGTCGCGCGAGCGGCGCAACTCCAGCAGGTCCTTGGTCAGCCGGTTGATCTCCGCCTGCTGCTGCATCACGCGGATCTGCGGCAGCAGGCCGTTGGCCAGCATTGCCTTGTAGGTCGCCAGGATGTCGTTGTTGCGCGCGAGCGTCTGGCGCTGCTGCGCAAGCTGTTCGTCGAGCAGGAGGATCGTGAAGTACGTGATCGACACGTCAGAGGCCAGCGACAGGTAGCCGGCACGCCAGTCGGCTTCGGTGGCGCGGAACTCGGCGGTCTGGGCCTGCACGCCTTTTTCGACCTTGCCCCAGACGTCGATGTCCCAGTTCACGGTGCCGCCCAGGTTGTAGGTCTTCGACACGGCCTGCCCGGTCGTCTTCGTCACATCGACGCCGGCGCCGATGTCGAACACCGGCAGCGCGCCGGCCCGCGCCTCGGCGATCTGGGCGCCTGCCACGCGGATGCGCGCGGCCAGCACCTTGATGTCGTAGTTGCCGGACAGCGCGCGGGCCACGAGCTGGTCCAGGTAGGGGTCGCCAAACGCCTGCCACCAGTTCGGCACGATGGTTTCCGTCGGCGACACGGTGACCGCTGCATTGCCGGCGCGGTCGCCTGTCCACGCGGCCTTGGCCGGCGTCTCGGGCCGCTGGTACGTGGGGGGCCGGAAATCGGCGCAGCCGGCCAGCGTGGCGATAACGATGGCGATGCCGGAGACCCGGAGAAGGCGGCGCGGCGCAAAGGCTAGGGCATTCACGATGGCTTCCTGCTGGGAGCGCCAGCGGACCGTGGCAGGACGTCCTGGCGTTCGATCTGTATTGTGGGTCGGCATGCGGCAGACGCCAACCTCGGCTTGCGTGCCCGGCGCGCGGAACACGCGGGCAAAAAAAGCGCCGGGGCGGAGGTGTCCCCGGCGCAAGCTCCCCGGGCGGCCGGCGTCGAAGCCGATGAACTGGCCTGCGACGCCGCTGCCGCCTGAACCGGTACGAATATCAGGCGTTGTTCTGGGCGTACTGGTTCGTCGTCACGCTGTTGCGCATATGGTCCTGGAAGGCCGAGCCGTTGCCGAAGTAGTTGCCTACCTCCTGCATCTGCTGGTTCTGCTGCGTGACCGTCTTGTGCGATTCGAACGACAGGCTCACGGGCGTGAAGATCGACGTACGCGGCGCAAACACGGTGCCGCCACGCACGGCGTGCAGCGCCTTGGCGTCGAGGGTTTCGGTCGAGGACAGGTCACGGATGATCAGCTTGGTCATGATGGTCTCCTGGAAAGGAAGGTCACTGCGTTTCAGGTGGTGAGCATCGGGTTGGTGTCGCGCTCGGACTGGATATCGCAGCAAGCGTGCCAGGGGGGTGGGCGGGGCGGGATAAAAAGCTGGGAAGGCTTGTGGGGCAAGGGATTGGGGGTGGCGGGGCGGTTTGCGGGCGCTGTTCGTGGGCCGTCGAGTGTTGGATCCGGTCCAACTAGTCTCTGCCGCACTGTCGGTTCGCTCCCCTCTCCCGCAACGCGGGAGAGGGGGCCGGGGGAGAGGGCGTGGCGTGTCTGCTTGCCGATCAACGTCGTAACTTGAGCCGCTGGCCCTCTCCCCCAACCCCTCTCCCGCAGGCGGGAGAGGGGAGCAAACCACCGGCAAGCTCATTAAAAAAAAACGGCGCACATCGCTGTGCGCCGCGTGGCGCCAGGCCGGACCGCCCCGTCCTGGCGCGCCTAGCTCTGGGCCGGTCATCTCACATAGATCGTGATCTTCTTCGAATAGACCGGCGGGTTGGTCGGGATGTGCTTCTCGTCGCCCATCAGCAGTTGCAGCGTGTGCTTGCCCGGCGGCAGCTCGATGGTGGTCTCTGTCTCGCCGGCGCCGAAGTGCAGGTGGTTGCGGTCGTTGGGAATCTCCTTGTCCAGCGGCGGCAGGTCCACGTCGATCAGCAGGTGGTGGTGGCCCGTGTTCGGGAACTTGACGTCCTTGGGCGCCACGCCCATGTTGCGCAGGCCGAACCAGACCTTGATCGGCTTGCCGGCCGGCATGGTCTGGTTGTTGTTCGGGTAGCCGATGTAGAGGTAGGCGTTCCGGGGCGCCGGCGTGGGTCCCGTGCCCTTGGCGGCCGCGGGGGCCGAGGCGTGGTCGGCGTGCGCCGCTGGCGCCGAGGCGTCGGCGGCCTGCACGCGCGATGACGGCACGGCGACGGCCAGCGCCGCCAGTCCCGCGATGAGCATCGGTCTGAGATGGGTCATGGCTCTCCCCGTTCGCACCTGTGTGCGCTAGCGCACGGTGATCGTGATCTTCCTGGAGTAAATCGGCGGATCGAACGGGACGTGCTTGCTGTCGCCAAGCAGAAGCTGCAGCGTGTGCTTGCCCGGTGGCAGTTCGATGCGCGCGTCCGTCTCGCCCGCGCCGAAGTGCAGGTGATTGCGGTCGTTCGGGATTTCCTTGTCCAGCGGCGGCAGTTCGGCGTCGATGAGCAGGTGGTGGTGGCCGCAGTTGGGCCGCTCGATGCCCTTGGGGCAGATGCCCATGCCCTTGAGGCCCATGCGGACCCAGAGCCGGCCGCCGTCGATGACCGCGCCGTCGCCCGGCCAGATGATGTAGGTCTCGGCGCCTTTCGGGGCCGCCGTCAGCGGTATGGCGAGCGTGGTCCAGCTGGCCAGGAACGCAGCGGCGAGCGCGCGCTGCAGGGATCGTCTGGACATGGCGGCTCCTCCCGGAGATCTGTCCGCTGCACACGGTCCCCCGCGCGGGAGCGGATTCTTGGTGGATGTTCTTGATGCGCTCGGCGATGTGTCCTACAGCGTAGGTCGGAAGGCCCCAAAAAGCGAACTTTCACGCCACAAGCGCTGTGCTATCTTGAAACGGCCGGTACCGCGTCACGGCAACTCCACACCGCACGCCGCGGCGATCCTGAAGGGGGTGAATATGTGGCGGAAAGCATTTGTCGTGGCGCTGCTGGCGTTGGGCGCGGGAGTGGATGGCGATGGCGACGGCCGGCACTGGGCCACCGTGGCCACGGATGCGCTGGTACCCCCGGCCCGTGCGGGCATCCTGCCCAAGAACAGCGACGAGCAGTACGAGCTGTCGTTCTGGGATTCGATCAAGAACAGCACCTACGCCGCCGACTACGAGGCGTACCTGAAGCAGTACCCGAACGGCCGCTTCGCGGCGCTGGCCAAGACGCGGCTCGAACGGATCCGCGCGACCACGCCGGCACAGCCCGCACCGGCACCTGCGCCAGCGCCGGCCGCCAAGGCGGAACCGAAACCCGAGGCCAGGGCGGAAACCACCAAGCCGCCGCCAGCCGCCAAGCCCGCCCCCACCCCACCTCCGTCCGCCAGCGGCCAGCCGCGCACACGCGCGGGCGGCGCGATCTCGCAGGGCACCATCACCTATCCCGCCGAGGGCAAGGAAGCGCCCGCCGCCGGCGCGGCGCGTCCGGCCGAGGCCAAGGGCGGCGAGTCGCGCGACTGTCCGCAGTGTCCCGTGATGGTCAGCCTGAACCCGGGCGCGTTCACGATGGGCAGCAGCACCAGCGACCCCGCCGAGCGCCCGCCGCACCAGGTGAACGTGGGCCGCCCGTTCGCCATCGGCAAGTACGAGGTCACCGTCGAGCAATGGAATGCCTGCGCCGACGCCAACGCCTGCCCGCGCATCGCCACCAACCCCGCCGACGCGCGCAACGCGCCGGTGCGCGACATCAGCTGGGACGACGCGCAGCAGTACGTCGCGTGGCTGTCGAAGACCACCGGCAAGCCCTACCGGTTGCCCACCGAGGCCGAATGGGAATACGCGGCGCGCGGCGGTACAAGTACCGCGTTCTGGTGGGGCGACAAGATGAGCAAGGGCAACGCCAACTGCAAGGATTGCGGCGACCCGTGGAGCGATGCCGCGCCGGCCAACGTGGGATCGTTCGCGGCCAACCCGTACGGCCTGCACGACATGAACGGCAGCGTCTGGGAATGGGTGGCCGACTGCTGGCACAGCTCGTACAAGAACGCGCCCACCGATGGCCGCGCCTGGGACGAACCGGCCTGCACGGCGCGCGTGATCCGCGGCGGGTCGTGGCGCGAGGGCGCCAGCTACATGGTGTCGTCCACGCGGTTCAAGTACAGCACCAGCGTGCGGCAGTCCCAGAACGGGTTCCGCGTGGTGCGCGACGCCCGGTAGCCGGCCCGGCCCTATTTGGTTGGCGCGCGTCGAGATCTGCACGATGTCGGCGCTGATCTTCTCGCGCCCGTGCTTGCTGGCCATCTGCGCCAGCGGCTTTTCCAGCGCGCGCAGGTAGTCCTGCCGCGTCTCCACCTCGGGCCGGCGCGCCGGGAACAGCGGCGCCGGCGTGGTCAACAGCACCACCAGTTCCGTGCCGAATGGCTTCGAGATGACCCAGTCGCCGCTGTCGCCCACCGTGGCGCTGTAGCTGGCGGGCGCCTGGTTGCCCTGGACGCGTCCGCTGGGCACCAGGTGCGCCACCTTGCCGTCGGCCGCGAAATAGTCGACGTAGACATACGATTCGTGCGGCGGCGTGTTGACATCGAGCACCAGCGGCGTGCCCTCGGTCAGTTGCGTGCCGCCACGCGTGCGCAGCAGCGCGCCGGACTTGTCGGCGGCCTTGTCCCCCGCTCCCGCCCGCTGGCCGCCCGACCAGTACGGCGCGACCAGCCGCACCACATCGCACTTGTCGGCGGTCAGCGGCGCGGCGTCCAGCTTCAGCGTCTTCACGCCGGGCAGCTTGCCGAGCTTGTCGCGCAGGCCCGCCAGCGCCGAATCGGCCACGTAGCCGTCCACCGCCAGCGTGTTGCCTTCGATGTTCGCGTGCAGCAGCGCGCAGGGCGTGGCGGCGATGACCTGCGCCACGGCCTCGGGCTTGAGCGGCACGGCCTCGGGCACGGCCGGTTCGCGCACAGCGGGCGCCGCAGCCTGGGGCGGCGGGCGCGCGGCATCGGGCGACGGCTGGTGGCTGCGCCAGAAGTAGACCAGCACCCCCGTGGCCAGCGCCACGCCGGCAATGACGCTGCCGGCAATCACGGGCAGCCCCGTGCCCACGCTCTGCGGCTCGGCGCCCAGCCCGGCCAGGAACTGCTTGACCGTCGGCGTGCGCGTGGCGCGATCGAGCGAAAGCGCCTGGCGCAACACCTTCCACTGCCCGCGCGACAGCGTGCGCGGCTGCACGGGCTTCAGGTTCTTCGCGCGGGCCTCGGTGGCCGACACGCGGTTGTACGGATGCTTGCCCGTCAGCAGTTCGTAGCTGACGCAGGCCAGCGCGTAGATGTCGTCACGCGGGTCGGGCTCGCGGTGCTCGAACATCTCGGGGCTGGCGTAGGCCGGCGTCATGCCGCCGAGCGAGCCGGGATCGAACACGGTCTGGTCGGCGTCGTCGGCTGGCTGCTGGAAGCCGCGCGCGATGCCGAAGTCGATCACCTTGACCTCGCCGCGATCGGTCAGGAACACGTTGGCGGGCTTGAAATCGCAATGGACGAAGCCGCGCTCGTGCGCGTAGGCCAGCGCGCTGCCCATGCCGACGATGATCGGCATCGCCTTGATGTACGGCAGGCCCTGGAATTCCGGCGAGCGCAGCACGCGGTTCAGCGACTTGCCCTGCAGGTATTCCATGGTCAGGAAGACCGTCGGGCCATCGCGGTCGAAGTCGTAGACGGTGACGATGTTGCGGTGGGCGAGCTGCTGGGCCTTGCGCGCCTCGCGCTGGAGCGCGATCAGCGATTTCGGATGGCCGCTGAACTGCATGTTCAGCACCTTGATGGCGATGTACGGCTTGCGGTCCGACGCCTCCAGCTTGCGCAGGTCCAGCGCCTTGTAGACCGTGCCCATGCCGCCCACGCCCAGGCATTCCTCCAGCACGAAGCGGCCGTTCAGCGTGTCGCCCACGCCCTTGGTTGGCCCGGACGGCACATGGCCGCCCGTGAACAGCGCGCCGTGGCTGCCGCCCGTGCCACCGGTGGTGCCCGTGGTGCCCGTGGTGCCGCCAGTGCCCGTGCTGCCCGTGGCCACGCCGCCCGGCGCCGCCGCGCCGTAGCCGGCCAGGTCGGGCTCGATGCGGGTTTCCTCGCCGGGGGCGGGCGGCGCGTGCCGCACGTCGCCCATCGGGTCGAACTGCGTGGACAGGTGCGAGTCGATGCGATGCAGCACCTCGGCATAGACGGCCGGGGGCAACGGAAAGCGCGTGTGTTCCTCGGCGAGCACGCGCGCGAACTGGGTCGAGTCGGTCTGATCGTCCTTGAGGGCCAGATCCACCGATGCAAGGAATTCGTCGCGGCTCATGCTGCCGCGCTGGAAATCCCGTATGAGTTCGGTCAGGCTGGACATCCGGTGCATCCCGACGAGTGGTGGCCGAGGGTGGCCAACTGGCCGCGCCCTCAGGGGCGCAACCGTTGCATCACGGCACGTTGCCTTCGATGGATACTAGTGCGCACTCCGGCCATCCGCAATGCCGCCCTGCCCGGCCGCGCACACCCCGGCGTTGCCCCCGCGCCGACACCCGACACCATTCTGTTGGCGCGGCCCCACCACCGGCCCGGCCCGCGCGTAGCCCGCACCCCATCGCACGACCCGCCCCGCAGCCCGCAAACCGTTGCGGCACAAGGCTCCCCGGCTTTTCACGCCGCGCCGGGGCCGCGCTGGCACGCTTGCTGCGATATCTGGTCCGAGCGCGACACCAACCCGATGCTCATCACCTGACCCGAAGCACCCCTTCCTCTCAAGGAGACCATCATGACCACGCTGACCATCAAGGACCTGTCCTCCACCGAAACCCTCGACGCCCGCGCCTGCCGTGCCGTGCGCGGCGGCATCGCCATCCTGCCCGTCACCACGGTCTACAGCCCGTTCAAGCTGTCGATCGACAAGGTGTTCACGGTCAACCAGTCGAACCAGCAGATGCAGCAGGTGGGCAACTACTTCGGCAACGGCTCGGCCTTCCAGGAAAACATGCACAACACGGTGACGACGAACCAGTACGCGCAGAACAACGTGTACCACCCGGCCTGAGCCCCTGGCCACGGCCCCGTACAGCTTTTACCCAGACCCACGCACCACACCACCCGCTAGGAGACTGCCATGAGCACCCTGACCATCCTCGACCTGTCCAGCACCGCCACCCTCGAAGCCACCCGCATGAAGTCCGTGCGCGGCGGCCTGGGCCTGATCGCCCCGTGGACCAGCGTCTACGCCCCCGTGAAGCTGTCGTTCGACTCGCACGTGAAGATCGACCAGCAGAACCAGCAGATGCAGGAGGTAGGCAACTACTTCGGCAACGGCTCGGCGTTCCAGGACCACCTGTCGAACACCGTGCGCACGAACCAGTACGCGCAGAACAACGCCTGAGTCCGCCGCCGGCCGGGCGGGCGCCGCCCGCAGGCGCCCGCCCGGCGGCCCGCACCCACCGCACTTGCATCAGGAGTCCACCATGTCATCGATCATCGTCCGCGACCTTGCCGTCAGCAAGGACCTCGACCAGCAGTCGCTGTGCGCCATCCGTGGCGGCGCCGACTGGTTCGGCAAGATTGCCGCAGCCGGCCCGCTGGTGAACATCAACATCAACCAGAGCGTGCAGCAGTTGCAGCAGGTGAACGTTGCCGCCTTCAACAACAACAAGATCGTCGGCGTCGACCTGGGCAACCTTGCGCTCAACGTCAAGCCGACGCAATGGGGCGGCAACCTGGCCGTGGCCTGAACGCCGCGCCAGGCAGGGGCCCGCCACGTGCCCGGCGCATGCGGCAGCACCCCTCGCCTATACTGAATCGGGCCCGCGCCTGCCCCGGCGCCGCCCGACCGGCGCCGTTGCGGCCGGCCGTGGCAAGGCCCGCTCGCTGGAGAACGCCATGGCAGTCATCGTCATCAAGGATTTGTCGGAGAACATGGACCTCGACCGCGAGGCCATGACCGCCATCATCGGCGGCGCGCGGCTGGCCGGCAGCTATCGCTGGCAGGCACACCGGCGCCAGCCGCTGGCGCGGTTGATCCAGTATCCGGAAGGTTTTCCCGGCACATCGCAGGTTGCAGGGCAGGAACGGGAGACCGGGCGCACGCGCAAGTAGGGCCGCAATCCGGGCCCCATCGGCTGCGCGCGACGCCAGGTCGCAAAAAAGAAGAAGCCCGCCAAGCAATTGGCGGGCTTTGGCTGCGGACGGGCCCGGACCTCCTGGGTCTGCGTCGCCGGCGGCTTCCGGTCATTCCGGTGCCACGCAGGTTGCCCCATGGTTCCGCCCATGACGCGGACGCCCATCCGGACCACCCGGACAGTCGAAGGAAACCTGGCCATGGCATGCATGACCGCAATGCCGGCGCCGAGTGGCAAGCGAACCTTGCCAAAGGCAGGATCAGCGGGACTGTGGAACGTCCGCCCCGTGCGGGCAGGCAAGCCCGCGCTCTGGAGTATAGGCAGCGGTCCCCCACATGCAAGCGGCTTCGGCCGGCCGGGGGCTGCGGGCTGCCATTTACGTTTGATTACGTTTTCAACGGCCGCGCGCTTGCGCACCGCAACAAAAAACTCGGGGTTCTGCTATACTCCGCGCCGTGAGTTTCGCACTGTGAGTTCCGCACCGCGCCCCCGGCACCCTGCCGTGGCGTATCCGCTACCTCCCAAGATCTGCTCCCTGCCTCTGTCATCACACGATGTTCCGACAGGTGCCTGGCCAGAACGCACCGCTCACCTGACGTCGCCTCGTCTCCGATCCTGATAACAGCCTGTCATTGTTGAGCTGTTTGCCTGCCAGGGATTTTCGGCCGGTTAGCATTTTCCAGCCGCCCCCTGCCTGCCGCCGTATTGCCAGCTGAGTCTGTCGAACGGCCTACCGATTGGCGCCGAAGCCTTTTTAAGACTTTGCACTTGCGCCCACCCCTTTGCGCACACTGCCCGGGGGTGCCATGCATTTTTATTACGTACGACATGACCCAGCACGAAGATTTCCGTGCGGAGCAGCCTTTTGCTTCCGCCGCCGACGCCACTGCCACGCCCGCCGCTGCCGTGAGCCCGCTCGACAAGCTCGACGCCCTGCTCAACGCCGATGCAGCACCGGCCGCGCCGGCGTCGCCGGCTCCGGAAAGCGGTTTCGCAAATCTCGGCCTTGACGCCGCCATCCTGCGCGCCCTGGCCGAAGCCAACTACAACAACCCCACCCCGGTGCAGGCCCAGGCGATTCCCGCCTTCCTGGCCGGCCGCGACCTGCTGGTGTCCAGCCAGACCGGTTCGGGCAAGACCGCCGCGTTCATGCTGCCGGCGATCCAGCGCATCAGCGAAAAGCCGGCGCCGAATCGTCCCAGCGAGCCCGCCAAGCGCATGAAGGGCAAGCGCCCCCGTCCGGCCGCGGCCCAGCCGTCGCTGCTGGTGCTGACGCCGACGCGCGAACTGGCCCTGCAGGTGACCGAGGCCGCCGCCAAGTACGGCCGCCACCTGCGCCGTATTGTCTGCGCCAGCATCCTGGGCGGCATGCCCTACCCGAAGCAGCTCGCCATGCTGTCGCGCATGCCGGACATCCTCGTGGCCACGCCGGGCCGCCTGCTCGACCATATCGAAGCCGGCCGCATCGACCTGTCCGCGCTGGACATGCTGGTGTTCGACGAAGCCGACCGCATGCTGGACATGGGCTTTGCCGATGACATCGACGCCATCGTGGCCGCCACGCCGGCGTCGCGCCAGACGCTGATGTTCTCGGCCACGCTGGACGCCCGCATCGCCCAGCTTGCGTCGCGCCAGCTGAAGGACCCGCAGCGCATCGAGATCGCCGCCGCGCGCGCCGACCACAGCAACATCGAACAGCGCCTGCACTTCACCGACGACATGTCGCACAAGGAACGCCTGCTCGACCACCTGCTGCGCGACTCGTCGCTCAAGCAGGCCATCGTCTTCACGGCCACCAAGCGCGATGCCGACTCGCTGGCCGAGCGCCTGTCCGACACCGGCTTTGCCGCCGGCGCCCTGCACGGCGACATGACCCAGGGCGCGCGCAACCGCACGCTGACGGCCCTGCGCCGCGGCAACCTGCGCGTGCTGGTGGCCACCGACGTGGCCGCGCGCGGCATCGACGTGCCCGACATCACCCACGTGGTGAACTTCGACCTGCCCAAGCAGGCCGAGGACTACGTGCACCGCATCGGCCGTACCGGCCGTGCCGGCCGCTCGGGCATCGCCATCAACCTGGTGAACCACGGCGACATGTTCCAGTGGCGCCGCATCGAGCGCTTCACCAACCATCGCATCGACGCGTCGGTGATCGAAGGTCTGGAACCGCGCCGCACGCCCAAGCCGCGTTCGAACTTCGGCGGCAAGCCGGGCGGCGGCCGTGACGGCTTCCGCGGCAACGGCGGCGGTGGCTACCGTGGCGGCAACAGCGGTGGCGGCTATCGTGGCAACCGCGAAGGCGGCGAGCGCAGCTTTGGCGACCGCAGCTTCGGCGGCGGCGAGCGCAAGTTCGGCGGCGAAAACCGCGGCTTCGGCGATCGTGGCGAGCAACGCGGCTTTGGCGGCGAGAACCGTGGCTTCGGCGATCGCGGCGAGCAACGCGGCTTCGGCGACCGTGGCACCGGCGGCTATCGCGGCCAGGGCCAAGGTCAGGGTCAAGGCCAGGGTCAAGGCCAGCAGCAACGCAGCTTCGGCGGCGAGCGCAGCTTTGGTGGCGAACGCAGCTTTGGCCAGCGCGACGGCAACCGTGGTGGCTTCGGCAACCGCGAAGGCGGCCAGCGCGACGGCAATCGCGGCAGCTTCGGCGGCGAGCGCAGCTTCGGCGACCGCAAGTTCGGCGACCGCGGCGGCTTTGGCGGCCAGCGCAACGGCAACAGCCGCTCGCGCTACGAGCGCTGATCGATCAGGCTGGAAATGAAAAAGGCACCTTCGGGTGCCTTTTTTTGTGGCTGCGCTTGCATCCTCACACCGCGCAAGTCCTGAATCCAACGAACGACACGTCGTCCTCGGGCAGCAGTGCGGTGCGGGCGCGGACGTGGCGCAGGCGGGCGGGGCTGGCGAACGAGACGCCGCGCACGGCCTGGTGGGTGCCGAAGCGGCCGATGATCTCGCCGTCGGTGGGTTCGGCGGCAAAGCCCAGGTAGGGCTCGTACGGGGTGGCGGTCCATTCGCGCAGCGCGCCCCATTGCAGGCCGCGGTTCTGCGTGGCGGCCAGTTCCCACTCCACCTCCTGCGGCAGGCGGCGGCCGGCCCAGACGCACCACGCCTGCGCCTCGAACAGCGTCACGTGGCGCACCGGTTCATCGGGATTGAGCGTGCGTTCGGTGCCAAAGCGCGTGTTGACCCAGCTACGGCTGACCGCGTGGCGCAGCCAGTAGCGCGGCGCCGAGCGCTCCTGTGTCATCAGCCACTGGCGGCCGGCGGCCGACCAGTACGACGGATGCTCGTAGCCACGGTCTTCCACGAATTCCAGGAACTGGGCGTTGGTCACCAGCGCCGCGTCGATCTCGAACGCCGGCACGTAGACCTTCTGCGCGGGACGCTCGTCGGGCCAGGCAAAGCCGTCGGCATCGGGCCAGCCCTGCGTGAAGTTGCCGCCCGGGAAATGCAGCGTGCCGGCCGACGACACCGACACCCCCGGCACGATTGCCGCCGGCTCCACGGGCGCCATTTCCAGCGCCTGCAGCAGCGTGGCGACAGTTTCGCCCTGCACGTCCTCGTAGTGCAGCGCGCGGCGGAACGCGTACAGCGTGTCGTCGTTATCGTCGGGCAGCAGCGCGATGCGGCGCAGCAGGCCGTCCAGCACGCGCGTGGCGTACTGCTTGACCACGGCCACGTCGGGCAGCGCGATCTCCCAGCGCTCGTCCGGGCCAATGCGCTCGGGGTCGAACCATTCGTCGGCGCCGTCCAGCAGCGACGGCTCGCTGGCCACCGGCAGGCGGATGCCGCCCTGCTCCAGGTGCCGCACGCCGCGCAGACACCACCATTCGGCGTGCCAGGCGATATTGCCGAGCGTCCACAACGGCGGGTTGCCATCGTACTGGCGCGGCACGGCCCAGCCCTTGCGGGTCTGGCCGAAGGCACCCAGCCACGCCAGCGTGCGGTTGCGCGATTCCACCAGCGCCTGCGCCAATCCCTCGCGCGGCAGCCGGCGCGCGTCGGGCCACGCCGCAGTGCCGCCGTTGAAATGGAGATCGGGAAGCATGGAGAAGCCGCTCATCGGGACGTCCGTGTCAGAGGGGTGAACGAAGTCGCCGGCGCCAGGCCGGCTGCGCGCATTATGACACCGCGCGCCGCACCGTTCCGGCGCGCGCCGTTTCACCCTGCCGGCGGCGCGGCTACCCCGCCGGCCGCGCCACCGTCAGCCGCGTGCGTGGAATACGGCGAACCAGCCGCGCGGATCGGTCCAGCTCACGGGGTCGGTAAAGCCGGCGGCCTCCAGCAGGATCGCAAAATCCTCGGGCCGGTACTTGTGCGAATCCTCGGTGTGGATGCGCTCGCCGGCCGCAAAGCGCCGCTCGCCGCCGGGCCAGCGCACGGTCACGTCGCGCAGGGCTTCCAGGTGCATCTGGATGCGCGACGCCTGCGTGTCGAACGTGGCCGCGTGCCGCCAGTCGTCAATCGCAAAGTCGCTGCCGACGATGCGGTTCACGTTGCGCAGCACGTTGCGGTTGAACGCGGCGGTCACGCCCAGCGCATCGTCATAGGCGGCCACCAGCGTGTCGGCCGGCTTGAACAGGTCCACGCCGATCAGCACGCCGTCGCCGGCGCTGGTGGCGGCGCGCAGCCGCTGCAGCAGCGCCAGCGCCTCGATCGGCGTGAAATTGCCGATGCTGGAACCGGGATAGAAGAACAGCCGCCGGCCGCGCCGGACGCTCGGCGGCAGGTCCAGCGGCGCGCACAGGTCGGCGCCCAGGCCCAGCATCGGGATATGCGGGTGCTGCTGCTGCAGCCCGTTCAGCGTGCCGCGCAGGAAATCGACGGAAATGTCGACGGCCACGTACTGGGCCGGCTGCAGGCTCGGGAACAGCCGCGCGGCCTTCTGGCAGTTGCCGGCGCCCAGGTCGATCAGCACGCAGCCGCTGCCGGCGCGGGCCGCGATGGCCGGGGCGGCCGTGGCGAAGATCGACGCCTCGGTGCGCGTGGGATAGTACTCGGGCAGGTCCGTGATGGCTTCGAACAGCCGGGAGCCCAGCACGTCGTAGAAGAACTTGGGGCTGATGCGGGCGGGGCTGCCGCTCAGGCCCTCGGCAATCTCGGTGCGCAGCGCGCCGCTGTCCTCGCGGTACTGCTGCACGAATTCGGGCTGCAGGCCGGCACGGGCATGGCCGTTGCCGACGACGATGCGCGGCTCGGGCGCAATCTCGGGCGTGGCGTGGCCGTTCTGGCGGTGGGGGGCGTTGTTGCGGGAGGTGGGGCGGGAGGTCTGGGTGTCGGGCGTCTGGAGCGTAGTGGAGGCCGGCATGACGTTTCCTTGTTGTCTGGGCACTACGGTGAATCCCTCTCTGCAAACCCGCACGGACGCGTCAGGTCGGTGCGGCTGGGCCGGGATGCGCGCCTGTCCGGTCTGGCGCACATCTTCCGGGCCAATCTTCATAGCATAGGTGCATATGCTTATACCTGCGTGACACGTTGCATCACTTTACAAACTGCCGCACGGCATTCATGTCTGATCCTGAATACATACAAACCCCACCCCGGCAGCGCAACATTTTTCATCGGAGTTCCCTTATAATCGCGTCCAACGTGCTGGCCGGAAGCATCCGGTCATCACGCATCCCTTCCAGAAAGGGAAGTTAAAGGGGAGTAGCTTGGGGGCATCGAATGCCCTTAGCACAATCGTCATTCCGAGACGTCCGCACGTCTCCGGTTGTGCTGACCCTGGCGCGCATTCCGCGCCAGCCAGTCGAGCAAGACCTTTGCACACCTGGTTTCTACGGTTTGCAAAGGCGGCCCCATCCCGCTTCGGCGCGCTTCCGCAGATCCCAGGTGCAACAAGAAACCTTGCCGGCCATTGGCCAGCATTTTTGGCACCTTAGGAGCGTACATGGAGTGGTTTACCGATCTGTTCACGATGCAGTTCCTGACAGCGTTGCTGTCGATCGTCGTCATCGACCTGGTCCTGGCGGGCGACAACGCCATCGTGATCGCGCTGGCGGCGCGTAACCTGCCGCCCCACCTGCAGAAGAAGGCCATCGTCTGGGGCACCGTCGGTGCCGTGGTGGTGCGTTCGGCGATGACCATCGGCGTGGTCTGGCTGCTGAAGATCCCCGGCCTGCTGCTCGTGGGCGGCCTGGCGCTGGTCTGGATCGCCTACAAGCTGCTGGCCGCCGAGGAAGACGGCGACGAGCACGGCTCCGGTGCCAATACGCTGGTCGGTGCCATGAAGACGATCATCATCGCCGACGCCGTGATGGGCGTGGACAACGTGCTGGCCGTGGCCGGCGCCGCGCACGGCAGCTTCCTGCTCGTGGTGCTGGGCCTGCTGATCAGCATCCCCATCGTGGTCTGGGGTTCCAGCCTGGTGCTCAAGCTGATGGCCCGCTTCCCGGCCGTGATCTTCATCGGCGCTGGCGTGCTGGCCTTCACCGCCGTCAAGATGGTGCTGCACGAGCCGCTGACCAAGGCCTGGTTCGAAAGCCAGCCCGTGGTCTACTGGGGCCTGTACGTGGTGATCATCGGCGGCGTGCTGGGTGCCGGCTACCTGACGCAGAAGCGTCGCGGCGAGCGCGAGGCCGCGCAGAAGCCGGTGGAAAGCCACTGACCGGCCTGGTCGCCTGACCGGAAAGCCGCCTTCGGGCGGCTTTCTGCTTTCAGGCTAGAATTCCCGCTTTGCGCCCCGGTGGCGCACGTCACATTCCCTTCCCCGCGCCGATGAAACAGTACCTCGACTTCATGCGCCATGTTTTCGAACACGGCACCGAAAAGTCCGACCGCACCGGCACCGGCACGCGCTCGGTGTTTGGCTACCAGATGCGCTTCGACCTGAACGAGGGCTTCCCGGTCGTCACCACCAAGAAACTGCACCTGAAGTCGATCATCCACGAACTGCTCTGGTTCCTGCAGGGTTCGACCAACATCCAGTACCTGAAGGAACACGGCGTCACGATCTGGGACGAGTGGGCCGACGCCAACGGCGAACTCGGGCCGATCTACGGCTACCAGTGGCGCGCGTGGCCGACCCCGGACGGCCGGCACATCGACCAGATCAGCGAGGTAGTGCAGCAGATCCGCAGCAATCCGGACTCGCGCCGGCTGATCGTCTCGGCCTGGAACGTGGGCGAGATCCCGCAGATGAAGCTGCCGCCGTGCCACGCGTTCTTCCAGTTCTACGTGGCCGACGGCAAGCTGAGCTGCCAGCTCTACCAGCGCAGCGCCGACATCTTCCTGGGCGTGCCGTTCAACATCGCCAGCTACGCGCTGCTGACGCACATGATCGCGCAGCAATGCGACCTGGGCGTGGGCGACTTCGTCTGGACCGGCGGCGACTGCCATATCTATAGCAACCACTTCGAGCAGGTGCAGACGCAACTGGCGCGCACGCCGATGAAGTTGCCGACGCTGCACATTCGCCGCAAGCCTGACAGCATCTTCGACTATCGGTACGAGGATTTCGAGCTGGTCGGCTACGAATCGCACCCGGCCATCAAGGCCCCGGTGGCCGTATGACGCTGCTGACGCTGATCGTCGCCCGCGCCCGCAACGGCGTGATCGGCCGCGACAACACGCTGCCGTGGCGCCTGCCGGAAGACCTGCAGCACTTCAAGCGCACCACGCTGGGCGCGCCGATCATCATGGGACGCAAGACCTGGGATTCGATTGGCCGCCCGCTGCCCGGCCGCCGCAACATCGTGGTGAGCCGCAACCGGGATCTGAAGCTGGAAGGTGCCGAAGTGGCGGCGTCGCTGGAAGACGCGCAACGGCTGTGCGTGGGCGTGGAGCAGGTCTTCCTGATCGGCGGCGCCCAGCTCTACGCCGAGGCGCTGCCGAGCGCGGACCGCCTGATCGTCACCGAGATCGATGCCGACATCGAAGGCGACGCCTTCTTCCCGGCCGTCGACCGGTCCCGATGGATCGAGGTCGCGCGGGAGACGCACCATTCGGCCGCCAACGGCTTCGACTACGCGTTCGTGACGTACGAACGGCCGGCGTCGGGGGAAGAGTAGCGTTTCTTGCCCTCCCCTACCGGGAGAGGGCCGCAGGCCCGGACGGCCCGCCCGGGCCCTCAGTTCCCCGCGATCGTCATCTGCTCGATCAGGATCGAGCCGGTTTCCTTGGTGCCGCGCACGAGTGCATCGGCGCCGATGCCGACGATCTGGCGGAACATTTCGACCATGTTGCCGGCGATGGTGATTTCCTCCACCGGGTACTGGATCTGGCCGTTCTCGACCCAGTAGCCCGACGCGCCGCGTGAGTAGTCGCCGGTCACGTAGTTCACGCCCTGCCCCATCAGTTCCGTCACCAGCAGGCCGGTGCCCAGCTTGCGCAGCATGCCGGCAAAATCATCCTCGGGCTGCGTCAGGGTCGACGTCAGCGTCAGGTTGTGCGACCCGCCCGCGTTGCCGGTGGTCTGCATGCCCAGCTTGCGCGCCGAGTAGGTCGACAGGAAATAGCCCTGCACCACGCCGTCGCGCACCACGTCGCGGGCCTGGGTGCGCACGCCTTCCTCGTCGAACGGGGCGCTGCCCATGGCGCCCGGCACGTGCGGCTGCTCGTTGATCTGGATGTGCGGCGCAAAGACGGCCTTGCCCAGCGTGTCGTACAGGAACGTCGACTTGCGGTACAGCGCGCCGCCCGACACCGCCTGGACGAAGGCGCCGAGCAGGCCGGCCGCCAGCGGCGCCTCGAACAGCACCGGGCACTTGCGCGTGGACAGCTTGCGGGCATTCAGCCGGGCCAGCGCGCGCTCGGCGGCGTAGCGGCCGATGGCCTCCGGCTCGGCCAGCGCCAGCGGCGAGCGCTTGGACGAGTACCAGTCGTCGCGCTGCATGCCGCTGCCCGAACCGGCGATCGGCGCGGCCGAGATGAAGTGGCGCGAGTACGGATAGCCGCCCACGAAGCCGCGCGACGTGGCCAGCACGAACTGCGAATGCTGGGCCGACACGCTGGCGCCATCGCTGTTCCGGATCTTCGGCGACACCGCGAACGACGCGGCCTCGGCGCGGCGCGCGATGTCGATGGCGCCCTCGGCGTCGATGGTCCACGGGTGGAACAGGTCCAGGTCCTGCGGATCACGTTCGAGCAGCGCTTCCTCGGCCAGCCCGGCGCAATCGTCCTCGGCCGTGAAGCGGGCGATGTTGTACGCCGCCTCGGCCGTGGCGCGCAGCGCGGCCGGCGAGAAATCCGACGTGCTGGCGTTGCCGCGGCGCTGGCCGATCATCACCGTCACGCCCACCACCTTGTCGCGGTTCTGCTCGATGGTCTCCACCTCGCCCTTGCGCACGGTCACCGACAGGCCGCTGCCCTCGGAGATCTCGGTGGCGGCGTCCGTCGCGCCCAGCTCGCGTGCCACGCGCAGCACATCGGCCGCCATGGCCTTGAGCTGGTCCTGGGTATAGGTGAAATGCGCGGTCTTCTCGGCGGTCTGGCTCATATGGGCGGGCGTGATCAAAAGTCCAAACGGGAATCATAGCAAGATAAAATGCCGGCCATGACGCGAAATACCCGTAACAACTCCCAAGGCCCCCACGGCCGCTTTCCCGGCGCCTTTGCGCCGGAAGAGGACGACGACCAGCCCAAGAGCAAGTCGCAGCGCAAGCGCGACATGACGGCGCTGCAGGACCTGGGCGCCGAGCTGGAGGCGCTGCCCAAGGACCGCCTGGCGCGCGTGCCGATGCCCGAGGCGCTGGCCGACGCCGTCCTGGCCGCCCGCAAGATCACCAGCCACGAAGGCAAGCGCCGCCAGATGCAGTTCGTCGGCAAGGTCATGCGCGGGCTGGACGACGACGAGGTGGCCGCCATTCGCGCCGCGCTGGAAGGCTTCAAGGGCACCAGCAAGGCCGAGACGGCCCGGCTGCACCTGATCGAGCGCTGGCGCGACCTGCTGCTGGCCGACGACGCCCAGCTCACGAAATTCCTGGGCGAGCACCCCGAGGTGGACGTCCAGTCCGTGCGCAACATCATCCGCGGCGCCCGCAGGGAAAAGGAACTCGGCAAGCCGCCGAAGTACTACCGCGAGCTGTTCCAGGTCATCAAGGCCGCGCTGGAAGGCGGCGATGACGGCGACGAAGACGGCGCGCCCGCCAACCCCGAGGAGCCCCAGGCATGACCCCGACGCTGACCGCCCCCGTGCCCCGCAATCACCCCGACGAGCTGGTGGTCGGCTTCGTTTCCATTTCGGATCGCGCCTCGTCCGGCACCTACCAGGACGGGGGCATCCCGGCGCTGCGCGACTGGTTCGGCAAGGTGCTGACGTCGCCCTGGCAGGCCGTGGAGCGGCTGATCCCGGACGAAGCGCCGCTGATCTCGCGCACGCTGATCGAACTGGTCGACGTGGCCGGCTGCGATCTCGTGCTGACCACGGGCGGTACCGGCCCGGCGCGCCGCGACGTCACGCCCGAAGCCACGCTGGCCGTGGGTACCAAGGAAATGCCGGGATTTGGCGAGCAGATGCGGCAGGTCAGCCTGCAGTTCGTGCCGACGGCGATCCTGTCGCGCCAGGTGGCGGTGATCCGCGAGACACCCAGCCGCGCCGCGCTGATCGTCAACCTGCCCGGCCAGCCGAAGGCGATCCGCGAGACGCTGGAGGGCCTGCGCGACGTGGAAGGCCGCGTGGCCGTCCAGGGCGTGTTCGCCGCCGTGCCGTACTGCATCGACCTGATCGGCGGCCCGTACATCGAGACCGACGCGACCATCGTGAAGGCGTTCCGGCCCAAGAGCGCGGTCCGGAAGACCCCCGGGCCGACGGTCTGACGCGGGCGGGTCCGGGCGCAGCCGCCCGGCCCTACTTCAGGCCCAGATACAGCCCGACCGGCACGAACACCACCGCCGCGATATTGCCGAGCAGCACGATCGAGGCCACCTGGTCCGGTTCCTGCCGGTAGTGGTCGGCCACCAGGAAGTTCAGCACGGCCGGCGGCAGCGCCGCGAAGACGAACAGCAGGCCGCGCTGCAGCTCGGTCATCGGCACCCACCAGACGATCAGCAGCGCCACGGCGATGCCCGCCAGCGGGCAGACCACGGCGCCCAGCACGCCCATGCCCCAGTTGCGCAGGCTGACGTCCTTCATCCGCACGCCCAGCGCAAACAGCATCAGCGGCACGGTGGCATCGCCCAGCAGCTTGATCGACTCGTAGACCGGCTGCGGCAGCGCGAACACGGGCCGGGCCAGCGACAGCGCCACGCCGGCCACCGTCGCCAGCACCATCGGATTCCGGGCGATCTGGGCCATCGACGCCTGCCGGTTCACGATCTTCAGCCCGATGGTGAAATGCATCAGGTTGGACGCCGCGAACAGCGCCACGGCCGGCGCCAGCCCCACTTGCCCGAACGCGAAGACCGACAGCGGCAGGCCCATGTTGCCGCTGTTGTTGAACATCATCGGCGGCACGAAGGTACGCGGGTTGGCGCCGCTCATGCGCGCCACGATCCAGGCCAGGATGCCCGAGCCGATCACCACCGCCACGGCGCTGGCCAGCAGCACCAGGTGGTCGGCCAGCACGAAGTCCTTGCTGATGAAGGCCGACACCACAAGTAGCGGCGCGATCACTTCCAGCATGGCGCGGTTGATGCCGGTCATGTCCGGATGGGCGCGCCGCCCGTAGATCCACCCGATCAGGATGATCAGGATGACCGGCGTGATGATCGAGACGATGCGCGTGAACATGGCGGGGGCGGCTGGACGGACGGATCGGCGTGGCCGTCCCGTCCTGGAACCGCCCGCCGGCTTGGCAGGATCGGGCGTTATGCCGCGGGGGCGGCAGGGGCGGCCGGTGCCGGCGGGACCGACGCGGCGGCCTCGGCCGGCGTCTTGATGAAGTGCTGGCGGTAGTAGCGCAGCTCTTCCACCGATTCCAGGATGTCGGCCAGCGCCGTGTGAAGCTGGCGCTTGTGGAACCCCTTGTGGATGGCCGGCTCCCAGCGCTTGCACAGTTCCTTGAGCGTGGACACGTCGAGGTTGCGATAGTGGAAGAACGCCTCCAGCTTCGGCATGTAGCGGGCCATGAAGCGGCGGTCCTGGCAGATCGAATTGCCGCACATCGGCGACTTGCCGGCCGGCACCCAGCGCTTCAGGAAGGCAATCAGCTCGGCCTCGGCCTGGGCCTCGGTCAGCGTGGACGCCTTGACCTTGTCGATCAGGCCCGAGCGGCCGTGCGTGCCCTTGTTCCAGTTGTCCATCGCGTCCAGCACGGCGTCGGGCTGGTGGATCACCAGCACCGGGCCCTCGGCCAGGATGTTCAGCTCGGAATCCGTGACCACCACCGCCACTTCGATGATCCGGTCGCTGTCCGGCTGCAGGCCGGTCATTTCCATGTCCAGCCAGACAAGGTTGTTTTCACTTTTGACGGAGGCGGCGGCGGGACTTGTCATCTGGCGGTACGGCTTGATATGGGATTCGGAAGGAAAACGCCCCGGCAACGCGGGTGGCCGGGGGCGAACAATTTATAATTCTCGCATATCTGCCCCAGATGGCCCGCCCCGCACTTCCGGTTTTTCCGATGGTGCACCGCGCCATCGCCACCAAGGCCACCGATGTTCACGCTGATCTTTCTTGCCGCCCTGGTCATCATGGTTGTGACCAAACTCTGGCTCGCCTCGCGCCAGATCCGCCATGTGGCGCGCCATCGCAACGCCGTGCCGGCGCGCTTTGCCGACACCATCGCGCTGTCCGCCCACCAGAAGGCGGCCGACTACACCATCGCCCGCACCCGCCTGTCGATGATCGAGGTGCTGACCGGCGCGGCCGTGCTGATCGGCTTCACGATGCTCGGCGGCCTGCACGCGCTGAACCAGTTCTGGCTGCACGTGTTCGACGGCGGCGGCTACTTCTACGGCGTGGCGCTGATCGCCAGCGTGGCCGTGATCGGCGGGCTGTTCGACCTGCCGTTCTCGCTCTACGGCCAGTTTGTGATCGAGCAGCGCTTTGGCTTCAACAAGATGACGTTCGGGCTCTGGCTGGCCGACCTGGCCAAGATGGCGCTGGTGGCCTGCGTGCTGGGCCTGCCGCTGCTGCTGGCCGTGCTGTGGCTGATGGACCGGGCGGGCACCTACTGGTGGCTCTACACGTGGCTGCTCTGGGTGGCGTTCAGCCTGCTGCTGCAGGTGATCGTGCCCACGTTCATCGCGCCGCTGTTCAACAAGTTCGAGCCGCTGGCCGACGACAGCCTGCGCGAGCGCATCGAGGCGCTGCTGCGCAAGTGCGGCTTTGCCAGCAAGGGCCTGTTCGTGATGGATGGCAGCCGCCGCAGCGCGCACGGCAACGCCTATTTCACCGGCTTTGGCGCGGCCAAGCGGATCGTCTTCTTCGATACGCTGCTGGCCCGGCTGGACGGCGAGGAGGTGGAAGCGGTGCTGGCCCACGAACTGGGCCACTTCAAGCGCCGCCACGTGGCCAAGATGATCGCGGTGACGTTTGCGCTGTCGCTGGTGTTCCTGGCCCTGCTGGGCTGGCTGGCCACGCGCGAGTGGTTCTACACGGGGCTGGGCGTGCTGCCCAACTTCGGCGCCAGCAACCACGCGCTGGCCCTGGTGCTGTTCTTCCTGGCGTTGCCGGTGTTCACGTTCATCCTGGGGCCGCTGGCGAGCCAGTCGTCGCGCCGCCACGAGTTCGAGGCCGACGAGTTCGCCGCGCACCAGACCAACGCCGGGCACCTGGTGTCCGCGCTGGTCAAGCTGTACAAGGACAATGCGTCCACGCTGACGCCCGACCCGCTCTACAGCGCGTTCTGCTACTCGCATCCGCCCGCCGCCCAGCGGATCGACCGCCTGCTGGCGCACGCATGACCCGCAGCGCGCGCCACCACAACGCCGGCAAGGGTGCCGGCAAGGGCCCCGGGGCCGATGCCGAATCCGCACTGATCGTCGCCGCGCACGGCCGCCACTACGTGGTGGAGCGCGCCGACGGCTCGCACCTGCATGCGTTTCCGCGCGGCAAGAAGAGCGACGCCGCCGTGGGCGACCACGTCCGCATCGACCTGGCCGCCGTGGACCAGGGCGTGATCACCGCCATCGACCCGCGCAAGAACCTGCTGTACCGGTCCGACCAGTTCAAGTCCAAGCTGCTGGCGGCCAATATCGACCAGGTCATCATCGTGCTGGCCACCGAGCCGAGCTTCTCGGAAGACCTGCTCGGCCGGGCGCTGGTGTCGGCCGAGGCGCTGGAGATCCGCCCGCTGGTGATCCTGAACAAGACCGACCTGACCGACCGCCTGGACGACGCGCGCCGCCGGCTGCGGCTGTACCAGGACCTTGGCTACGACACGCTGGAGCTGTCCGTGCACGGCCGCCCCGACGAGGCGCTGGCGGCGCTGCAGCCGCGCACGGCCGGGGTGTCGAGCATCCTGATCGGCCAGTCGGGCATGGGCAAGTCGTCGCTGCTGAACCTGCTGATCCCCGGCGTGGAGGCGCAGACGCGCGAGATTTCGGCCAAGCTGGATTCGGGCAAGCACACCACCACGTTCACGCGGCTCTACCACCTGCCCGATACCTGGGCGGTGGTCGACGGCCGGCCCGGCTACCTGATCGATTCGCCGGGCTTCCAGGAATTCGGCCTGCACCACCTGAGCGAAGGCATGCTGGAGCGCGCGTTTCCGGAGTTCCGGCCGCGCCTGACCGAATGCCGTTTCTATAACTGCCACCACATCAACGAGCCCGGCTGCGGCGTGCTGACGGCCATCGACGGCGGCACGATCTCGCCGCGCCGCCATCAGCTCTACACCCAGTTGCTGCACGAGTCGCGGCAGCAGAAGCCGTGGTAACTTGGGCGCACCTGCTGGCTTGCCGCGCCGAACATGAAACTGCTGCTGAGGACGCCTTCGCTGGTCCACGCCGCGCATTGCGAGAACGTGCTGCGCGCGGCCGGCATCCGCGCCGAGGTGCGCAACACCTGGCTGGCGGGCGCGGCGGGCGACATCCCGCTGCTGGAAAGCGCGCCGCAGGTGTGGATCGTCGACGATGGGGATGAGCCGGCGGCGTGGGCCGCGCTGAACGCGGCGGCCAATCCGTCGCCGGGGCCGCGCTGGCAGTGCCGCCGCTGCGGAGAATGGCACGAGGCCCAGTTCGCGGCCTGCTGGCAATGCGGCACCAGCGCCGAATGAAAAGGGCCGGCACGCGCCGGCCCTGATGCGGGGGCGGGCCTTCAGCCCACCCAGAGCGCCAGCGAGATCATCGCCAGCAACAGCATCCAGAGAATCACCGCGCGCCAGACCAGCCCGACGGCCGACTGCAGCGTGCGGATGCCCGGGTCCGCGCCGAATTCGGGCGGCACCGGCTCGGCCTCGCCCATGCCGGGCGCGTAGTCCACGCCGGCCAGGCTCGTGCGCAGCATCACGCTCGAATCCTCCTCGGCCAGCGGCTGGCCCAGCCGCACGCCCAGCGCCCCGCCGCCACTGGCGAGCAGGATGCCGTTGACGGCGTCGTCCCACTTGCGCGCGTGGTTGCGCCAGGCGTAGACCGCATCCTCGAAGTTGCCGACGATGGCAAACCCGATGGCGGTCAGGCGCGACGGAATCCAGTCCAGCACGTAGAACGCCCGGGCGGCAAACCGGCCCAGCGCCGGGCTGCGCTCGTTGGACGGCAGGTTCCACTGGCGATTCAGGAATTCGGCGGTCCGGTAGAGCACCACGCCGCCGGGGCCGATCGGTACCAGGAACCAGAAGAACACGCCGAAAACGTGCCGGTGCACGGCCACGATGGCGGCTTCCAGCGTATGGCGGACGATCTCGCTGACCGGCATCTCCACCGTGTCCAGCCCGGTCCACTCGTGCAGCAGCGCGCGCGCGGTGTGCAGGTCGTCGCGGTTCAGCGCCTCGTGGATGTCGGTGAAATAGTGGCTGAACTGGCGGAAGCCCAGCGTCAGGTAGAGCAGCAGGACGTTCCAGACCAGCGTCAGCGCGACGCTGATCGACGCCAGCAGGTAGTGGACGACCACGGCGGCCAGCGTGAGCGGCAGCACCACGGTCAGCCAGGCCAGCGCGGCATCGCGCGGCCGGCCGGTGTCGAAGGCATGCTCGGCCCGGTCACCCAGCACACGCACGATGTCGTAGATGGGATTGTTCCGGCCGAGCGCACGGAACTGCTCGGCAATCAGCGCCAGAAGAATGGATACGAAGGTCATCGCGTGACGTGAATCGGCGGGCGGCGATGTGCCGCGGCGGTCGCATGGCGGATAGCCAGACGATAGCATAGCGGCAACACTTTCCAGTACCTGTAAGCACTGGTTACCGACACCTCGATGCGACAACGCCCACCCTTGCGGGCGGGCGTCGTGGCGGGCGGGGCGGTCAATGCCCCGCGGCGGCGGTCAGGCCGGCAGGTCGAACACCAGCACCTCGGCGTCGGCACCCCGGTCCAGCGCGATCGCATCCACGCCGGACAGCTTGGCCGCGTCGCCGGTCTCCAGCGGCTGGCCGTTGACCGAGATCCGGCCCCGGGCCACGTGGACGTAGGCCTGGCGGCCCGGCTGCAGCGCCAGCGTGGCGGATTCGTCGCCATCGAACAGCCCGGCGTAGAGCCGCACGTCCTGATGGATCACCACCGAGCCCTCGGCGCCGTCGGCGCTGCCCACCAGGCGCAGCCGGCCGCGCTTGTCCTCGGCATCGAAGCGCTTTTCCTCGTAGCCCGGCTCCAGGTTCTGGCGATCCGGCACGATCCAGATCTGCAGGAAGTGCGTCGTATCGTTGGCGGCGTGGTTGTATTCCGAGTGCCGGACGCCGGTGCCGGCGCTCATGCGCTGGACGTCGCCGGGGCGGATCACGCTGCCGTTGCCGATGCTGTCCTTGTGCGCCAGTTCGCCGTCCAGCACGTAGCTGATGATCTCCATGTCACGGTGGCCGTGCGTGCCGAAGCCCATGCCGGGCGCCACACGGTCCTCATTGATCACACGCAGCGGGCCAAACTGGATGTGGCGCGGGTCGTAGTAATCGGCGAACGAGAAGCTGTGGTACGACTTGAGCCAGCCATGGTCCGCATAACCGCGCTCTTCAGACTTACGGATTTCAATCATTTTGATGGCCCTCCTTGTGGCCTGGCATTCGAACCTGCCAGCGTCTGGCTGCAGGCCCTGCGGCGTTTCGATGCTAGGCAGTTTAGGGGAGCGGGAGTATATTGGCGGGCACCGCGTTAGAAGCAGTTGTTCAGAAATTCTGAATATGCCCCTGTCACTTGAATCCCTTGAAGTCCTGGACGCCATCGAGCGTAAAGGCAGTTTCGCCGCCGCCGCCCACGAGATGGGCAAGGTGCCCTCGGCCCTGACCTACGTCGTCCGCAAGCTGGAAGAAGATCTGGACGTGCTGCTGTTCGACCGCCGGCGCCACCGGGCCGAGCTGACGCCGGCCGGGCGCGCCCTGCTGGACGAGGGCCGCCACCTGCTGCACGCGGCCGACGACCTGGCGCGGCGCGTGAAGCGGCTGGCCACGGGCTGGGAGGCCAGCCTGAACATCGCCGTCGACGACCTGATCAACTTTCGCGCGCTGCTGCCGGTGATCCAGGACTTCTACGCCGAGAACACGGCCACCCGGCTGCGTTTTTCGAAGGAAGTGCTCGGCGGCACCTGGGACGCGCTGGTCAGCAACCGCGCCGACATGATCATCGGCGGCGCCTACGAGCTGCCCAGCACCCAGGGCTTCCAGGTCCGGCCGCTCGGCACCATCCCGTTCGTGTTCGCGGTGGCCGCCCATCATCCGCTGGCCACCGAGGAAGGCCCGCTCACGACGATCCAGATCGCCAAGCACCGCATCGTGGCCGTGGGCGATACCTCGCGCAACCTGCCCGCCCGCACCCATGGCGTGCTGGCCGGACAGGACGTGCTGGTGGTGCCGACCATGCGCGACAAGCTCGAAGCCCAGATCCGCGGCCTGGGCTGCGGCTGGCTGCCGGCCCCGATGGCGCAGCCCCATATCGAAAGCGGCGTGCTGCAGGTGCGCGAGACCGTGGAAGTGCGCGCGCCGGGCACGTTCAAGGCCGCCTGGCGCACCAACACGCGCGGCAAGGCGCTGCAGTGGTGGGCCAGCAAGCTCGAAGACCCGCGCCTGGCGCAGGCGTTGCTGCAGCAGGCGCCGCAGCAGATGGAGTCGTTCGAGTAACGGCGCCGTCCCATGCCGCAACGCTACCGGGGGCGCTTTGCCCCCTCCCCCACCGGCCCGCTGCACCTGGGGTCGCTGGTCACCGCCCTGGCGAGCTGGCTCGACGCCCGCGCCCATGGCGGCGACTGGCTGGTGCGCATCGAGGACATCGACTATCCGCGCTGCGTGAAGGACGCTGACACCGGCATCCTGCGCACGCTGCACGCGCTGGCGCTGCATCCCGACGAGCCGCCGGTCTGGCAGAGCCGCCGTGAATCGCTCTATGCCGATGCGCTGCGCCGGCTCGACGCCGCCGGCCAGCTCTACCCGTGCGGCTGCTCGCGCAAGGAAATCGCCGATTCGCTGGTGCACGTGCGCGAGCGCCACCAGACGCTGGGCTATCCCGGCACCTGCCGCAACGGGCTGCACGGCAAGCTGCCGCGCGCCTGGCGCGTGCGCGTGCCGGACGGCCCGGCGGCCACCCTCTGCTTCGACGACCGCTGGCAGGGCCGCCAGTGCCAGGACCTGGAAACGGAACTCGGGGATTTCGTGCTGCGCCGGGCCGACGGGCTGTGGGCCTATCAGCTTGCCGTGGTGGTCGACGATGCCGCCCAGGGCATCACGCACATCGTGCGCGGCGCCGACCTGCTCGATTCCACGCCGCGCCAGATCCACCTGCAGCACCTGCTGGGCATGCCGACGCCGTCGTACCTGCATGTGCCGGTGGTGGTCAACGCCGATGGCGAAAAGCTGAGCAAGCAGAGCGGCGCGCAGGCGCTGGACGCCACCGCGCCGCTGGACGCGCTGCGGCAGGCAGGCGCCCATCTGGACATCGTGAACGGGGAAGCGACGGTCGCCGCCTGGCTGGCAGCGGCCACGGCGCAATGGGCGCGCCGTTGGCGGATCGGCGACTGAGTCGCGCGCATCCGCCGGCGGAAGAGATTCAGGAAATTACGACTTGCGCGGCGCGCCGCCCAGCAGCGCGGCCACGGGGCGCTTGGGCGACTGGCGGCCCCGCGTGAGCGCGGCGGCGATCTGGTCTTCGGGCTTCGGTGCCGGCGTGTAGTTGCCCGACGGCTCGTACGGACGCGAGAAGAACGGATCGTCCGACGGGCGGAAGGCCGGGCGGCCGTTCGGCTCGGTGCGACGACGGCGCGGCGCGGCGGCATCGGCCTCGCCTTCGCTGCTGCTGCCTCCGCCATCGCGGGTCCGGCGCACGTCCGTGCGCTGGCGGCGGCGGTCCGATTCGTCCTGGCGCGCGCGCTCGCCGGTCGGGTCGAAGCCTTCGAGCGTGCCGCGCGGCACGCTGCGCTTGATCAGCTTCTCGATATCGGCCAGCAGGCGGTCATCGTTGCCCGGCACGTAGATCGACAGCGCATCGCCGCTGGCGCCGGCACGGCCGGTCCGGCCAATCCGGTGCACGTAGTCTTCGGCGCTGAACGGCAGGTCGAAGTTGATCACGCAGGGCATGGCCGGGATGTCCAGCCCGCGCGCGGCCACGTCGGTGGCCACCAGCGCGTCGATCGAGCCGTTCTTGAAGCCGTCCAGCGTCTGCATGCGCTCGGTCTGGGTCTTGTCGCCATGGATCGCGGCGGCGTTGATGCCTTCGCGCTCCAGGTGGCGCGCCAGGCGCGAGCAGCCGATCTTGCTGTTGACGAACACGATGCACTGCTTGGACTGCTGCTGCGACGCGCGCTGCTTGAGCAGGTGCACCACGGCGGCCTGCTTGTGGCCGTCCGGCACCTGGAAGACCACCTGGCGCACGTTCTCGTTGGTCGAGTTGCTGCGCGCCACTTCGATCGTCACCGGCTGCTTCAGGTAGCTGGACGCCAGCTTCTTGATCTCGGGCGAGAACGTGGCCGAGAACAGCAGCGTCTGGCGCTGCGCCGGCAGCAGGTTGATGATGCGCTGCAGGTCTGGCAGGAAGCCCATGTCGAGCATGCGGTCGGCCTCGTCCAGCACCAGCATCTGCACCTGCGACAGGTTCACCGATTTCTGCTGCACGTGGTCCAGCAGCCGGCCCGGCGTGGCCACCAGGATTTCCACGCCACGGCGCAGCGCGTCGGTCTGCGGGTTCATGTCGACACCGCCGAACACCACGGTGCTGCGCAGGTCGGTGTGCTGCGCGTAGCGGGCCACGTTGTCGTAGACCTGGTCGGCCAGCTCGCGCGTGGGCGTCAGCATCAGCGCGCGCACCGGGTGGCGCGCGGGCGAGGCGCTGGCGTTGGACATCGGCAGCAGGCGCTGGATGATCGGCAGCGCAAAGCCGGCGGTCTTGCCGGTGCCGGTCTGTGCGGCGCCCATGACGTCCTTGCCCAGCAGCACCACGGGGATGGCCTGCGCCTGGATCGGCGTGGGCTTGGTGTAGCCCTGGTCGGACAATGCGCGCAGGATGCGTGCGTCCAGCCCGAAGCTTTCGAACGTCTGCTCTGCGGCCGGGGTCTGGTCTGGGGTGTTCGTCATCGTCATCAATTGGTGTCTTTGCAACGGCGTGGCGCCGGGGCAATCGGACACGCGTCTGGAACGGTTCTACGGGCCAGTCGCGGCAGGTAAAGTCGCGAAAAGATGAATTGCCCGGAAAATCAAAGACTTGGATTCTACCACCAGAGTCGGGCAGCGGACACGGGCACACTGGGGCAGTATCGGCGCCGGGGATGTCAATGACGTGTCAACAACACGTCACAATCGCTGGCGAGCATAGCGGCCCGGCCCCGTGCCTCCGCATCCACTTCAACCTGTCGACGCGCCAATGACCGACCGCCTGCCCACCGAACCGACCGACGCCGCCCGCCGCGGCTTCCTGCGCACTTCCAGCCGCTTCCTGGGGCTGGCCGCGGGCGTTGCCACCGGGCTGGCGGCGCCGGCCGTGGTCGCCGCGGGCCGTCCCGGCGCGCCCGACGGCATCCAGCTTGGCGATCCGTCCGACGACGGCCTCGTGGTCTGGGCCCGCGCCGACGCCTCCGCGCGGATGGTCGTCGAATACGCCACCCGCCCCGACTTTCGCGACGCCACGCGCATCTCCGGCCCGCTGGCCACCAGCGAGACCGATTTCACGGCCCGCACCCAGCTGACCGGCCTGGTACCCGGCCAGTCGTACCACGTGCGCGTGGCCTTCGAGCAGCCGGGCCAGCGCCGCGGCCAGGGCGCGTGGATGGCGGGCAGCTTCCGCACCCGCGCGATGACGGCCGACCGCCCGGTGCGCTTCGTCTGGTCCGGCGACACGGCTGGCCAGGGCTGGGGCATCAATCGGGACCTGGGCGGCATGCGCATCTACGAGGCCATGCGCCAGCGCGACCCCGACTTCTTCATCCACAGCGGCGACACGATCTACGCCGACAGCCCGATCGCGGCCGAGCAGAAGGCCGAGGACGGCCGCATCTGGCGCAACGTGGTCACCGAGGAAGTGAGCAAGGTGGCCGAGACGCTCAAGGAATTCCGCGGCCGCCACCGCTACAACATGCTCGACGCCAACGTGCGCCGCTTTGCCAGCCAGGTGCCGCAGATCTGGCAGTGGGACGACCACGAGGTGACCAACAACTGGTCCGATGCCAAGGACCTGTCGGCCGACGCACGCTATACCGAAAAGGACGTGCGCCTGCTGGTGGCGCGCGGCAGCCGCGCCTTCCTGGAAAACGCGCCGATGCGCTGGCACCGCCAGGGGCTGGCCGAGCGCGTGCATCGCAAGATCGCCTACGGGCCGCTGCTCGACGTGTTCGTGCTGGACATGCGCAGCTATCGCGGCCCCAACGGCTACAACCGCGAGACGGCCGAAGGCCCGGGCACCGCGTTCCTGGGCAACGCGCAACTGGACTGGCTGATGGCGGAGCTGACGGCCTCGCAGGCCACGTGGAAGGTGATTGCCGCCGACATGCCGATCGGCCTCAACGTGCCCGACGGCAAGGACGCGCAGGGCCGCGCGAAGTGGGAAGCCATCGCCAACGGCGACGGCCCGGCGCTGGGCCGCGAGCTGGAAACCGCGCGGCTGCTGTCGCGCATCCGCCGGGCCGGGCTGCGCAACGTGGTCTGGATCACCGCCGACGTGCACTACTGCGCGGCGCACCACTACGCGCCCGAGCGCGCCCAGTACCAGGCTTTCGACCCGTTCTGGGAATTCGTGGCCGGGCCGCTCAACGCGGGCAGCTTCGGCCCGAATCCGCTGGACAACACGTTCGGGCCGCGCGTGGTCTTCCAGAAGGCGCCCACCGTCCAGAACATGTCGCCATTCGCCGGCTTCCAGTTCTTTGGCGAGGTCAACATCGATCCCGCGTCGCGCGCGCTGACCGTGGACCTTCGTGACTTGAACGGCGTGTCGCAGTTCCAGCAGGTGTTGCAGGCGCAAGCCTGATCCGCGCACCCCGCAGCGGGATCCGGCGCGCCGTGCCCGGCCGGGATCAGTCGCTCTTGATCCCGTTGTCCTTGATGACCTTGCCCCACCGGGCGTAGTCGTTCTGCATCCGGGCGGCAAGCTGCTCGGGCGTCTGGTACGACGCCACGGTGCCGGCGCCCAGCATCTTCTGCTGGACGGTCGGATCGGCCAGCGCGCCCTTGAGCGCGTCGGACAGCCTGGCCACCACGTCCTTCGGCGTGCCGGCCGGCACCAGCAGGCCGCCCCACGACGACGCGTCGAAGCCCGGAAAGCCCTGCTCGGCCACGGTCTTCACGTCCGGCGCGAACGACACCCGCCTGGCCGACCCCACCGCGATCGGGCGCAGCTTGCCGGCCTTGATATGCGGCAGCGCGGCGATCATGTCCGAGAACATCATCGGCACCTGTCCGGCCAGCAGGTCGGAAATGGCCGGCGCACTGCCCTTGTACGGCACGTGCTGGACGTCGAAATGGCCCAGGTTCTTCAGCAGCTCGGTCGACAGGTGGCCAAAGCTGCCGTTGCCGGCGCTGGTGTAGTTCATCTTGCCCGGCGCGGCCTTGGCCTTGGCGATGTACGACGGCAGGTCGGTCACGTCCGGCAGCGCGGTCGGGTTCACCACCATCACGATCGGCAGCTCGTAGGCGTTACCGACCGGCGTGAAGTCCTTGAAGATGTCGTAGCTCTTGCGCGGCAGCAGGTGCGGCGCCAGCAGCGTGGGGGTGGCCAGCATCACCAGCGTGTAGCCGTCCGGCGCGGACTTGGCCACGGTCTCGGTGCCGATGGTGCCCGACGCGCCCGGGCGGTTGTCGACGACCACGGTCTGCTTGAGCGTTTCGCCAATCTTCTGGCCGATGATGCGCGCGGCGGTGTCGGTCGGGCCGCCGGCCGGGAACGGCACCACCAGGCGGATCGGCTTGTCCGGGTAGTTCTGCTGGGCCTGCGCCGGCGCGAACGGCAGCGCGGCGGCCAGTGCCAGCGCGGAAATGGCCAGACGACGATGTCTGCGGTGTTGACGGTCTTGCACGTTGCTTCCTCCAATATGGGCCGGCTCGGGCCGGCCACTTTTCTGATCGTTGCCGCGCGGCGCCTCAGAGCCGCATCGGGCCGGGGCGGAACAGCCGCGCATCCATCGTGCGCAGGTCGTCGGCCACGGCCACCGGCGTGGCGCACTGGTCCAGCACGTCGCGCTGCAGGTCCACGCCCGGCGCAATCTCCACCAGCGTCAGGCGCGGCTGCCCGTCGGCCCCGGCCCGCATCTCGAACACGGCGCGCTCGGTCACGTACAGCACCGGGATGCCCAGCGACGCCACGTACGGACCGTTGAAGCTCAGGTGCGACACCTCCGGCACGATCTTGCGGACCCGACCTTCCTTGACGATGGTCAAGCGGCCGTCGTCGGCCCGCACCTCCAGCCCGCCGGCGGTCAGCGTGCCCATGAAGACCACGGCGCGCGCGCTCTGGGTGATGTTGATGAAGCCGCCCACGCCGGCAATCAGCGCGCCTTCGCCCTCGCCGAACTTGCTGACGTTGACGTTGCCGTGCCCGTCCAGCTCGGCCAGGCCCAGGATGGCAAGGTCGATGCCGCCGCCTTCGTAGAAATCGAACTGCGCGGGCTGGTCCACCACGGCCTCGGGGTAGGCCGACGCGCCGAAGCTCAGCCCGTCCGCCGGGGTGCCGCCGATGGGGCCCGCCTCGACGGTCAGCGTGAAGCCACCAAGCCCGGCCTGGTGAGCCAGCGCACCAACAGCCGCCGGCATGCCCACGCCCAGGTTCACCACGCGCGGCTTGCGCGCGGCCAGTTCCATCACGGCGCGGCGCTGGACGATGGTGCGCGCGTCAAGCGGCGCCGAGGCCGGCGGCAGCGCCTGGGCCTCCCGGGCGCGCTCGGCCGCGTCGGCACGCTCGCCGCGCCACGGGCGCACGTAGGCGTCGTTGTACGCCTCGGCAAACGTCATCTGGTGATGCGCGGGCTGCTCGCTGACCACCACGTAGTCGACGAGGATGCCGGGCACGTGAACGGCCTGCAGCACCTCGTGGGCGTCGACGATCGACTCGACCTGGGCAATCACGATGCCACCCGAGTTGTGCGCGGCCTGGGCCATCGCCAGCAGCTCGTGGTGGAACGCCTCGCGGTGCGTGCTCAGGTTGCCGCGCGTGTCGGCCGCCGTGCAGCGGATCAGCGCGCAATCGATGCGGAAGCTTGGGTAGAACAGGTATTCGTCGCCCCGGAACTCGACGGCCTCGACCCAGTTGGCCGTGCCCGCCGCAATGGCGTCGCGCGCACGCTGGTTCACGGCGCCGCCGTGGTAGCGCGGGTCCTGCGCGGTGCGCGGATCCACGAACGTGTGCAGGCCGATCTTCGTCAGCACGCCGGGCTTGCCGCCGGCGATGGCGCGGTACAGGTGGGTCAGCACGCCCTGCGGCAGGTTGAAGCCCTCGCACGCCTCCTGCATCGCCAGCGTGGCCAGCCGCGTGGCCGAGCGCCAGTGCCCGCCGACGATGGCCCGCGTCATGCCCGCGTTGCCGAAATGGTTCACGCCGCGCGCGCCGCGGTCGCCCTGCCCGGCCGAATAGACCAGCGTCAGGTCGCGCGGCAGGCCGTCGTGCAGAAAGCGCTGCTCCAGCGCCTCGGTCACGCCTTCGGCATGGCCGGCGCCGACAAACCCGGCGCTGGCCACGGTCCAGCCGCTCTGCACGAGCGCAGCCGCCTGCGCGGTGGTGATCACCTTCATTGCCGTCTCCTGGAACCCTGGTCGTGATTTCTACCGAGCCACGTTTTGCGAACAAATGTTCGGGAAACGCCTATCATACGGATCGGCCCGCCGGACGCCAAGTCGGGGCTGACCCGCAGATACCCTGATGCCAACGCCACCATGCCGCCTCGCGCCGAAGCCCCGTCCGCCGCCAACTCCGAAGACGCGCCCGACATCCCGAAGAAGGACGAACTGCTCGATTCCCTGACCAAGGGGCTGGCGCTGCTGCGCCTGTACGCAAGCGGCGTGGAGCACCTGACGATGCAGGAAGTGGCCGAACAGCTAGACGTGACGCGCGCGGCGGCGCGGCGCCTGCTGCTGACGCTGGCGCACAACGGCTACCTTGCCCAGCAAGGCCGCCAATTCACGCTGACGCCCAAGGTGATGGACCTGGGCTACGCCTATTTTGCGTCGATGAACCTGCCGCAGCTCGCCCGCCCGTTCCTGCAGGCGCTGTGCGCCGAGGTGGGCGAAAGCTGCTCGATCGGCATGCTCGACGGCGACTCGGTGGTGCTGGTGGCCCGCGAGGAACCGCGCCAGCTACTGCGCGTGGACATGGCCATCGGCCGCCGCATGCCCGCCTATGCCCACTCGCTGGGCCGGGTGCTGCTGGCCGGGCTCGACGACGCCGCGCTGGCCGCCTACCTGGCCAGCGCCGACCTGCGCAAGCTGACGCCGTTCACGATCACGTCTCGCCCGGCCCTGGCCCGCAAGCTGGCGCAAGTGCGCGCCGACGGCTGGTGCACGCTGGTCAGCGAACTGGCCGACGGCTTTGCGGGCGTGTCAGTGCCGCTGCACGACCAGACCGGCAAGGTCGTGGCCGGCCTGGGCCTGAGCATGGTGCTGGGCAGCCGCGACCAGGGCTATCTGGAAACGCACTACCTGCCGCCCCTGCGCGCGGCGGCGGAAAAGATCGAGGGAATTTTGCGGGCGCGGTGAGGAATAGCGATAGAGGCCGAACCCGGCGGCAAGGATGAATCGCGTTGGTGTGCTCCCCTCTCCCGCTTGCGGGAGAGGGGCTGGGGTGAGGGCCAGCGGTTCAAATTGAGTCAAGTCGCCCGTTGAACGGCCTGCCCTCACCCCCGACCCCTCTCCCGCGCGCGGGAGAGGGGAGAAAACCCTCGCCAAAGCCCAAAAGGAAAAAGCCCCGCTGGCCGGGGAGGTCGCGGGGCGGAAGTGGTAGCGGGGCAAGGATCCTGTTGCCCCGTCGCGTATCGTGGTGCAAGCCGGGCGCGGCCACATCACCCGATTGTGGGGGTCTTGGTGGGGTATCGCACATGTTGTGCGATCAACCGGGCACGTGGCGCGCCGGCGCGGCGCGCCTGTACCAACGTTATGCGTGCGGCAGGGCCTGGAAGGCCGGGAACATCTCGACGGCCCGGGTGTAGGCATCCAGCGCCGGATGCGCGGCCGGATCGACCTGCCCCGGCAGCATCGCCTGCGTGAACGTCCAGACCACGGCGGCGGTCAGGCCCGCCTGATCGATCTCCTGCTCGGCCACAGGCACGGGCACCCGCCGCATCTCGGCCTCCAGCATCGCAAACGCGCTGGCCCGCTGGCCGTCCACGCGCGCCACCCACGGCGCGTGCACCTTTTCCGACGGCCGCAGGTTGTGCTCGTAGACGTTCTGCACCGCCTTCTCGCAGCCGGCCAGCGCCAGCCCGATGATCCGCAGCGCGCACTGGCGTGCCGGCAGGTCCTCCGGCATCAGGCTGCGGCCGGCCAGCGTCTCGGCGTAGTCGATGATCAGCGTCGAATCCATCAGCACGATCTCGTTGTCGCAAACCAGCGTCGGCGCCTTGACCACGGGGTTGATCGCGCGAAACTGCTCGAACGTGCGAAACACCGACACCTGCTCCAGCGCATAGGGCAGACCCAGCAGGCGCAGCGTCAGCGCCGCGCGACGCACATACGGGGAATCGAGCATGCCGATCAGTCTCATTGAAGTCTCCGTCAAGGTAGGCAGGTAGATTGGGAGCCATACGATAGCGCACGTCGTGCCGCCGCGCCCGTCGAGTGACCATATGACCATTTCAATCATTTTCTTGATCGAACTAGTCAAATCCGCGCGATTGACCTACACTTCGCCCCACGTTTGATCGATTCGATCAGGCGACTGCGCAAAACACACAGTTGCCGCACCCCACGCGGCAGGAGACGACGATGCAGATTCATATCAAGCGCGCCATCGAGCGCGTGCCGGGCGGCATGATGATCGTGCCGCTGCTGATCGGTTCGCTGGTCGCGACGTTTGCCCCGGACGGGCCCAAGTTCTTCGGGTCGTTCACCAACGCGCTGTTCACGGGCGCCCTGCCCATCCTGGCCGTGTTCTACGTCTGCATGGGCGCGAGCATCAGCGTCAAGGCCACCCCCTACATCGTCAAGAAAGGCGGCGTGCTGTTTGCCACCAAGGTCGGCACGGCGATCCTGCTGGGCGTGGTGCTGGGCCACTTCCTGGGCGAGGCGCCGATCAGCGCCGGCATGTTTGCCGGGCTGTCCACGCTGGCCGTGGTGGCCGCGATGAACGACACCAACGGTGGCCTGTACATGGCGCTGATGGGCCAGTACGGCAAGCCCGAGGACGTGGGCGCGTACACGATCATGTCGCTGGAATCGGGCCCGTTCCTGACCATGGTGACGCTGGGCGTGGCCGGCCTGTCGGCCTTTCCGTGGCCGACGCTGGTCGGCAGCATCCTGCCGCTGATGCTGGGCATGATCCTGGGCAACCTGGACCGCGAGATGCGCGAATTCCTGAGCAAGGCCGTACCCGTGATGATCCCGTTCTTCGCGCTGGCGCTGGGCGCCGGGCTGGACCTGCACAAGGTGTGGCAGGCCGGCATGCTGGGCCTGGGGCTCGGCGTGGCCGTGGTGGTCGTCACCGGCTTCACGCTGTACATCGCCGACCGCCTGAGCGGCGGCACCGGCGTGGCGGGCGTGGCGGCCGCCAGCACGGCCGGCAACGCCGCGGCGGTGCCCACGCTGGTCGCGGCGGCCAACCCGGTCTATACGGAAGCCGCCAAGCACGCCACCATCCTGGTGGCCGCCTGCGTGGTGGTGACCGCCGTGCTGACCCCGCTGCTGACCGCCTTCGTGGCGCGCCGCGTGGCCATGAAGTCTGGCGCCGCGATGGCCAGGACCCCCGCATGAGCTGGCTGATCATCGCCGACGACCTGTCCGGCGCGGCCGATTGTGCGATCGGCTTCGCCGCGCTCGGGGCGCGCACGGTGGTCACGCTGGACGCGGCCGCCGCCACGGACGTGACCGGTGCCGACGTGGTGGCCGCCGATGCCGACAGCCGTCGCCTGCCGCCGGCCAACGCCGCCGCGCGCAACGTGGACGCCTGGCGCTGCGGCCACGCCGAGGGCCGCCGGCTCTACAAGAAGATCGATTCGACGCTGCGCGGCAACTGGGCCGCCGAGACGGCCGCGCTGCAGCCGCTGGCCGGCCTGGCCATCGTGGCCCCGGCCTTCCCCGCGACGGGCCGCACCACTCGCGACGGCCGCATGTTCGTCAACGGCCAGCCGCTCGAAGATACCGACATCTGGCGCCTGGAAGGGATCGACGGCGCGGCCGACATGGCCGCATTGCTGACCGCCCAGGGCCTGCGCACCGCGCGCATTTCGCTGTACACGCTGCAGGCCGGCGCCACTGCCGTGCGATCGCAACTGGACGCCTGGCAGGCCGAGGGCTACCACGCCGTGGTCTGCGACGCCGAGGTGGCGCAAGACCTGATCACGCTGGCCGAGGCGTCCATCGACCTCGACTACCCGGCCTTCTGGGTCGGCTCCGGTGGGCTGGCCCGCGCGCTGGCGGCGGTCTCGCCGCTGCCGCGCCGCCGCCCGGCCGGCGCCCCGTCCGCCGCCCATGACGGCCCGGTGCTGACGATGGTCGGCAGCATGTCGGGCGTCTCGGGCCAGCAGGCCCGCTACCTCTGCGAGCGCGCCGGCATCGATTCGCTCGTCGTGCCGCCCCAGGCGCTGCGCGACGGCCCGGGCCATGCCGACTGGACCGACGCCCAGGCCGCCGTGGCCGAATGCCTGACGGCCGGCCGCGACCTGCTGGTCTGCATCGGCCGCGACGACGCGTTCGACCCGGCCGAAGGCCCCAAGCTGGCCAGCGCACTGGCGCAGCTGGTGCTGCCCTCGTTCGGCCACGTCGGCGGCCTGGTCGCCACGGGCGGCGAGACGGCGCGGGCGATGCTGGCCGCGGCCGGCATTGGCGCGCTGCGGCTGCAACGCGAGGTGGAACCGGGCGTGCCGCTTTCAGAAACCATGACCGCCCCGGCGCGCCGCATCGTCACCAAGGCGGGCGCGTTCGGCACCGAATCCGCGCTATGGCTTGCCTGGCAGGCCATGCGCCCGACATGAATGCCCACTGAACGGGACCTACAGACAATGAGCGACTACATTCCGGTTATCGGCATCACGATGGGTGATGCCACGGGCATCGGCCCCGAAGTCATCGTCAAGAGCCTGGCGCACGACAGCGTCTACGCCCAATGCCGTCCGCTGGTGATTGGCGACGCGCGCCGGCTGGAACAGGCCGGCAAGCTCGTCGGCTCCACGCTGAAGGTGCGGGCCATTGCCACGCCCGAGGAAGCGCAGTTCGCACCGGGCACGATCGACTGCATCGACCTGGGCCTGATCCCGGAAGACCTGCCGTTCGGCAAGCTGTCGGCCGTGGCCGGCGACGCCGCGTTCCGCTACATCGAGCGCGCCGTGCAGCTCACCCAGCAGGAAAAGATCGACGCGATCTGCACCGCCCCGCTCAACAAGGAAGCGCTGCACGCCGGCGGCCACAAGTTCCCCGGCCATACCGAGATGCTGGCGCACCTGACCGGCACGCCGGAAGTGTCGATGATGCTGGTGGCGCCCAAGCTGCGCGTGATCCACGTGACCACGCACATCGGCCTGATGGACGCCATCCGCAAGATCGAGCCGGGCCTGGTGCAGCGCACGATCGAGCGGGGCAACACCACGCTGCAGCGTGCCGGCATCGCCCGGCCGCGTATCGGCGTCTGCGGCATCAACCCGCATGCGGGCGAGAACGGCCTGTTCGGCCAGGGCGAGGAAGAGCAGAAGATCATCCCGGCCGTGGAAGCGCTGCGCGCGCAGGGTCTGGACGTGGAAGGTCCGCTGCCGGCCGATACGCTGTTCTACCGCGCCGGCCGCGGCGACTTCGACCTGGTGGTGGCGATGTACCACGACCAGGGCCACGGCCCGGTCAAGGTGCTGGGGCTGGAGGCGGGCGTGAACATCACGGTGGGCCTGCCGGTGATCCGCACCTCGGTGGACCACGGCACGGCGTTCGACATCGCCGGCAAGGGCATCGCCGACGAGCGCAGCCTGCTGGAAGCACTGCGCCAGGGCGCGGAGCTGGCCACGCGCCGCGCCTGACCGTCCACCCGGTGGGCCTGCGCCCAGGTCCGCTGCTGTAAGATCGGGGATCGTTTTTTCGATCCCCTTTTTTCGTTGCCAAGCCGCCCCATGAAAGCCGCCGACCGCCGCCGCGCCATCCTCGAACTCGTCCTTGCGGGCGAGGAGGCCAACGTCGAACGCCTGACCGCAAGCCTGGGCGTGTCGGAAGCCACCGTGCGGCGCGACCTGACCGCGCTGGCGCGCGAGGGCCGCATCGTGCGGACCTACGGCGGCGCCGCCGCGCTGATGCAGGTGGGCGGACACGAACCCGAGGCACCGCTGGAAGAACGCAAGGCGCTGCAGCGCGAACAGAAGGACGCCATCGCCCGGCTGGCCGCGAGCTTTGTGCAGGACGGCGACGCCGTGCTGCTGGACAGCGGCACCACGGCCGCCGCGCTGGCCCGCCTGCTGGCCGCGCGCGAGGACCTGCACGTCTACACCACGAACCTGCTGGCCGTGACGGCGCTGGCCGGGCTGCCGAAGATCCGCGTGACGCTGATCGGCGGCGATGTGCGCCCGTCGAGCATGGGCACCTTCGGCCCGCTGGCCCAGGTGGCGCTGTCGCGCATCAGCGTCGACAAGGCATTCCTGGGCGCCGACGGCGTGGTGGCCGGCGTGGGCCTGTGCGAGGCCACCGCCGAGCAGGCTTACCTGAAGGAATGCATCATCCGCCAGGCCGCCGACATCTTCGTACTCGTCGATGCCACCAAGCTCGGCCGCGCCCGCCAGCAGCACTGGACCCCACTGGAACGCGCCTGGACATTGGTGACCGATGCCGGCGCCAGCGCGGCGCAGCTCGAACCGTTCCATGCGCTCAAGCAGGTGACGGTGGCTGTGGCGGACTAGCCGGCGGCAAGCCTGGCCCGCATGCCGGGCGACATCCAGCGCGCGCCGTCCGCATCGACCAGCAGCGCGTCGACACCGGGCATATCACCCAACCAGCGGCGCGCCGCCGCCGGCCCCGCCACCATCATGGCCGCGCCCAGCCCGTTGACCGCTCCGGCGTCACGCGCCACCAGCACGACCCCGCGCATCCGCGTGCCGGGCATGCCGGTGCGGGGATCGAGGATATGGTGGTAGCGCCTGCCGTTCAGCGTGAAGGCGCGCTCATAGTCGCCGGAAGCCGCCACCACGGCATCGCCGTGCAGCCTTAGCACCCCCAGCAGATCGGACGGCGCCAGCGGGTCGCGCACGGCCACCCGCCAGCCCGCCCCACGCGGCCGCCCGCGGACCAGTACGTCGCCCCCGCCGTTGATCAGCGCCGACGCCGCGCCGTGCTGCGCGAGGGCCGCCATGCCGGCTTCGAGCACGGGCAGCTTGGCGATGCCGCCGAGATCGAGCCGCATGCCGCGCCGACGCAGGAAAGCGGTCCGGCGCACAGGATCGACGATCAGGTCACGGTAGTCGACCAGGGGTAGCTCGCGTGCGATCTCGCCGGCGGCAGGCACCACGGCCTCGGCACGGTCGAAGCGCCAGCCGGTCAGTCCACCCACGGTCATGTCGAAGGCGCCGTCGCTGCGCGCGGCCAGCGCCTGCCCCGCCGTCAGCACGCGCACCATCGCGGGCGGTACCGGCACAGCCTGCAGGCCCGCCAGCAGGTGCATCGCGTGGACCAGATTGCCGGGCCGGTAGCGGCTCATCATGTTCGCCAGCCGCGTCATGTCCGCCCAGGCGGCCGCCATGGCGGCCTCGGCGCGGGGCGCAGCCAGGCCGTCCACCGCGATATCGACCCGCGTTCCCATCAGCGTCCGCGTGGAACGGCTGACTTCGGCCCCGGCCACGGCCATGGCCGGCGTCAGCCATGGCGCCAGCGCCAGCAGCGGCGCCGTCTGCATCCACCTCCGCCGTGACACACCGTGCGTGGAACCCTCTGCTGCCGTGCCCATGATCCGCTCCTGTCGACGTCGCCTGCGCAAACGGTCGATTCTAGGAAGTTCGCAAGCGGCGCACGATGGAGCAAATCAAACTGTGGTCAGGAATCGTAGTTCCCTTGCACCGTTGACCGACATCAATCCCCTCTTCGAAAAGTGCCCGGAGTATTCCACCCATTCCAGTGCGACACCCGGGGAGCAAGCGATGAGCAAGCAGGACAAGAACCACGCCGCCAACGGCGGCTTCGGCCGCCGCCAGTTCCTTGGCACGGCCGCCGCGGCCGGCCTGGCCGGCATCGCGGCATGCTCGGACAAAGGCGATGCCGGGCCGGGCACCACCGGCGCGGGGGCATCGGCAGCAGGGGCGCCGCACGACGGCAGCGTCGGCAACGTCCACCTGAAGCCGGGCGAGCTCGATACCTACTACGGCCTCTGGAGCGGCGGGCACACCGGCGACATGCGCGTGCTGGGATTGCCCTCGGGGCGCGAGCTGCTGCGCATCCCCTGCTTCGTGCCCGACGCGCTCGTGGGCTGGGGCATCACCGACGAATCGAAGCGGGTCATGGGCACCCGGCCTGACGGTACGCTGCGCTACACGGTTGGCGACACGCACCATACGCATGCCTCGTACCGCGATGGCAACTACGACGGCCGCTACGCCTGGATCAACGACAAGATCAACGCGCGCCTGGCCCGTATCCGGCTCGACTACTTCGTCTGCGACAAGATTACCGAACTGCCCAACGTGCAGGGCTTCCACGGCATCTTCCCGGACAAGCGCGACCCCGTGGACCCGGCCATCAACTACACCACGCGCGTGTTCTGCGGCGCCGAGTTCGCCATTCCGCTGCCGAACACGCCCACCAATGACGGCACGAAGTACCGCAGCCTGTTCTCGTGCGTGGACGCCGAAACCATGGCCGTGCGCTGGCAGGTGATGATCGACGGCAACTGCGACCTCGTGGCCACGTCCTACGACGGCAAGCTGGCCGCCACCAACCAGTACAACAGCGAGAACGGCGTGCATTTCGAGGAAATGATGTCGGCCGAGCGCGATGCCTGCCTGTTCTTCCACGTCGCCCGCATCGAGGCCGCCGTGAAAGCCGGGAAGTTCAAGACCTACGGCGACTCGAAGGTGCCGGTGGTGGACGGCACCCTCGCCGCCAACCAGGACCCGCTGACCGCGCTGACCGCCTATGTCTCGGTGCCGAAGAACCCGCACGGCGTCAACGCCAGCCCCGATCAGAAGTACTTCATCTGCGCCGGCAAGCTGTCGCCGACCTGCACGGTGATCGAACTGGCGAAGGTGCTCGACTGGTTCGACGGCAAGCTGGCGAAGATCGACGACGCCATCGTGGCCGAGGTCGAACTGGGCCTCGGGCCGCTGCATACGGCCTTCGACGGCCGGGGCAACGCCTACACCACGCTGTTCCTGGACAGCCAGCTGGTGAAATGGAACGTCGACGCCGCCATCCGCTTCCATGCGGGCGACCGCAATGCCAAGTACGTGCTGGACCGCCTCGACGTGCACTACCAGCCCGGCCACGTCAACGCGTCGCAGTCCGAGACCATCGCCGCCGATGGCAAGTACCTCGCCGTGGGCTGCAAGTTCTCGAAGGACCGCTTCCTGCCGGTGGGCCCGCTGCACGCCGAGAACGAGCAGCTGGTGGACATTTCGGGGGACCGCATGGTGCTGCTGGCCGACCACCCGGTGCGCGGCGAGCCCCACGATTTCATCATCTTCCGGCGCGACCTCCTGCAACCGAAGCAGGTCTACGCCATGGAAGATTTTCCGCTGGCGGTGGCACCCGACCAGGCAGGCGTGACCCGCGCCGGCCGCAAGGTCACGGTGCGCATGACGTCGCAGGCGCCGGTCTTTACCCCGCGCGAGTTCAGGCTGCGCCGGGGCGACGAGGTCACGCTGATCCTGACCAACCTCGACAAGGTCGAGGACCTGACGCACGGCTTTGCCATCCCGAAGTACAACATCAACTTCATCGTCAACCCGCAGGAAACCGCCTCGGTGACCTTCGTCGCCGACCAGCCCGGCGTGTTCTGGTGCTACTGCACCCACTTCTGCCACGCGCTCCACCTCGAAATGCGTACCCGCATGATCGTGGAAGCGTAATGCGCCGGCTGCTGCTCGCCGCGTTCTGGCTTTTTTGCCATGCGTGGCAGCCTGCGCTGGCCGACACGGCCTATGATGCGCACTTGCCCGACGATCTCGCCACGGCGCCCGACCTCTGTGCCCGGGTACCGTGCGCCGAGGTATTCCCGGGCGCGGAGTCGTTTTCCGCGCGCATGGGGCAGCCGCCGTATGTCGAGGCCTACGGTCCGGCCACGGCCGATGGCGGGCGTCCACGGCTGGGCTACGTGATGCTGTCTACCGACATCACCGACATTCCCGCCTATTCGGGCAAGCCGGTGGTGACGCTGATCGGCATGGACAACGCCGGCCGCTTCGTCGGCATCAAGGTGCTGAAGCACTCTGAGCCGATCCTGCTGCTCGGCATCCCGGAAACGGCCCTGCCGCGCTTCAACGCCCAGTACCTCGGCAAGTCGGTAACCGACAAGTTCGAAATCGGCAGCGCGCGGCCCGACGAGGGCGTGCTTGGCGTGGATGCGATCTCGGGCGCCACCGTGACGGTGATCGCCCAGAACCAGGTCGTGACACGTTCGGGTGCAGCGGTCGCGCGGCAGGTGGGTATCCTGCCGCCCACCCAGCGCACGCCGGCACGCTTTGCGCCGGGCCATCCGCAACTTGCATGGCAGGCGCTGGTCGAGCAGAAACTCGTAAAACGGCTACGTGTCGAGACCACGCAGGTTGGTCTGGCGCCTTCGACGATGCCTTACATCGAACTATGGTTTGGCGACCTGAACCATCCCGATGTGGGGCGCAGCGTGCTCGGCGAGCGAGGCTGGCAGAACCTGCGGCAGGGCCTGGGGACTGGCGACCATGCGATCTTCGTGATCCGGACCGCTGGCAGCGCGTCGTTCAAGGGCTCGGGCTTTGTCCGGGGCGGCCTGTACGACCGCGTGCAACTGCGCCAGGGCGACGACACATTGACGTTCCGCGATCTCGATTACCTGAACCTGTACGGACTGGCGCCCGCCGACGCCCCGGCCTATACGGAATCGGCCATCTTCATCGTGCGCTCGGGCGCGTTCTCGCCGGCGTGGCCGTGGAAGCTGGTGTTCCTCGGCAACCGTGTGGACCGTGCCACTGGCGCCCGGACGTTCGCCAGCTTCGACGCCGACTACTGGCTGCCCGCCAGCCTGCTGGAAGGGGGACGGCCGAAGATCGACACGCCGGCGCCGCCATGGCTGCGCGCCTGGAGCTCGCGGCCCGTCGGCATCGGCCTGTTCGCGGCCTTTCTGGTGGCCGTTGCGGTCGTCCACGCCTGCCGCGGCCGCCTTGCACGCCGGGCCACGCGTCGCAACAAGTGGCCGGTGGACGTGTTCAAGTACGCCGCCTGGGCCATCAGCATCGTCTTCGTGGGGTTCGGGGTGATGGCCCAGCCGTCGGTCACGCAGGTGCTGACGTGGGTGCATGCGCTGCTGTTCCAGTGGCGCTGGTCGCTGTTCCTGTCGGACCCGTTCCTCTTCCTGTTCTGGATCTTCATTGCCATCACCGTGCTGCTGTGGGGGCGCGGACTGTTCTGCGGCTGGCTCTGCCCGTTCGGATCGCTGTCCGAGGCGCTATTCCGCGTGGGCAGGCGGGTGGGCCTGCGGCGCTTCCAGTTTCAGCTTCCGCGCCGCCTGCATGACCGCCTGAGATGGCTGAAATACGGTGTCTTTGCCGGCCTGCTGGCGATTTCGCTACTGTCGATGGGACTGGCGGAAACGCTCGCCGAGATCGAGCCGTTCAAGACCACGTTCCTGGTCGGCATCCAGCATCGCGCCTGGCCGTTCGGCCTGTTCGTCTGCGCCATCCTCGGGCTCTCGCTGTTCACGGAACGGCCCTACTGCAAATACCTGTGTCCGCTGGGCGCGGCGCTGGCGGTGCCCAGCGTGCGGCCGGTCTTCCGGCTGCGCCGCAAACCAGATTGCACGACCTGCCACGCGTGCGCGGTGGGATGCGGCGCGCAGGCCATCGACGCCCGGGGCCGCATCGATCCGCGCGAGTGCCTGCTTTGCCTCGATTGCCTGGTGCTTTACACCGACGACCACGGCTGCCCGCCGCTCGCCCGCGAACGCAAGCGCCGCGAGCGCGAGGGCCTGCCGCTGACCCGCATCGGCCGGGACGGCTACTTCACGCCGATCACGCGGGACCCCGGAGGCGACTCATGATGCCCGCCGTCCGGCTGTTCCTGCTGGCTTGCGCGATGGGTGGAAGCGGCGTCCATGCCGCCGTGATCGACGTGGCGCCCGGCACGTCGATCCAGCACGCCATCGACACCGCGCGGGACGGCGACGAGATCCGCATCGCGCGGGGCCGCTATGCCGGCAACCTGCGCATCGACAGGCCGCTGACGCTGCGCGGCGTGGGACGACCCACCATCAGCGGCGGCCTGCAGGGCACCACGATCACGGTGACCGCGCCCGACGTGACGCTCGACGGCCTGATCGTGCGCGATTCCGGCGCCAGCCTGAAAGGGCAGGACGCGGGCATCTACCTGCGCCCGGGCGCGCACCGGGCCACCGTCACCGGCTGCACGCTCGCCTACAACCTGTTCGGCCTGTGGATCGAGAAGGCCAACGACGTGCACGTGACGCACAACGTCATCACCGGCAAGCGCGATTTCCAATCGTCGCAGCGCGGCAACGGCATCCAGCTCTACAACACCCGAGGCGCGCAGATCGTGGGCAACCAGATCAGTTTCGTGCGCGACGCGCTCTACATCGACGTCTCGCACCATGCCGTGTTCCGCGGCAACCGGCTCCACCACAGCCGGTACGGCAGCCACTACATGAACTCCTACTACAACCTCTGGGAAGACAACGACAGCTACCGCAACCGCGGCGGGCTGGCGCTGATGGAGGTGCGCGACCAGACCGTGCGCAACAACCGCACCTGGGGCAACACCGACCACGGCATCATGTTGCGCACCGTGCAGGACGCCCTGGTCGAGGGCAACGTGGTGGCCGGCAATGCGCGGGGCTTCTTCGTCTACGACGCCGAGTACGTGACGCTGCGCGGCAACCTGGTGACCGGGAACGCGGTGGGCGTGCACCTTTCGGCCGGCTCCACGCGCAACGTGGTGCAGCGCAACGACTTCATCGGCAACCGCGAATCGGTGCGCTACGTGGGGGCGCGCGACGAGCCGTGGGGCGCCCCAGCCGGCGAGCCCGGCGGCAACTACTGGAGCAACTACCTTGGCTGGGACCGCAATGGCGACGGCATCGGCGACATCCCGCATGCCGCCAACGACGTGGTCGATCGCCTGACATGGCGGCACCCTTCCGTGAAACTGCTGTTCGCCAGCCCGGCCGTGCAGGCGCTGCGCTTGGTGGCGCGGCAGTTTCCGGTCATGCGCGCGCCCAGTGTGGTGGATGCAGCGCCGCGCATGGCACCCGCGCATCCTGACTGGAGACGATGGCGTGAAGGCACCTGACGTGACCGTCGTGCTGCAGGACGTGGCCCGGTACTACGGCCCGATCCGCGCCGTGGACGGCATCAGCCTGCAACTGCATGCGGGCGAGATGTTCGGCCTGATCGGCCACAACGGCGCCGGCAAGAGCACGCTGTTCAAGATGATGCTCGGGCTGGTGCCACCCTCGCGCGGGACGATCGAGATCGGCGGCGCCGCCGTCGGCACCTCGGCTTTCCGCGCCACGCGCCGCCGCATCGGCTACCTGCCGGAGAACCTGGCGCTCTACGACAACCTCAGCGGACTGGAAACCCTGCGCTTCTTCGCCCGCCTGAAAGGCTCCAGCCAGGACGACGGCCCTGCCCTGCTCGACCGCCTCGGCCTCGCCCACGCGGCGCGGCGTCCGGTGCGCGAGTACTCGAAGGGCATGCGCCAGCGGCTCGGCCTGGCCCAGGCGCTGCTTGGCAACCCGCGCATGCTGTTTCTCGACGAGCCGGGCAACGGCCTTGACCCCGTGGCGCTGCACGATATGCACGCGCTGCTGCGCGAGCGGCAGCAGGCCGGCGTGACCATCGTCATCACCTCGCACATTCTCAGCGAGCTTCAGGAACGCGTGGACCGGCTGGCGCTGCTCCGCCATGGCAAGGTGCAGGCGCTCGGCACGGTGGCGGCGCTGCGCGGGCGGCACCAACTGCCGCTGCGGCTGCGCGTGCGCATCGTGCCGGGTACGCTGCACCTGATCCAGCGGCGGCTCGAAGCACTTCCCGAGGTGGCGATGTACGGCGCCGGCCCGACGCTCTGCCTGGTCTGCCCGCCCGACACCTGCATGACGCTGGTGGGGCTGCTGGCCGACTGCCTCGATGACCTGCGCATCGACGAGCCCACGCTCGAAGATGTCTTCTTCGGCACGGAGGCCGCCCATGGCATGGATTGAATGGCGCCAGATCGGCACGGTGGCGCACAAGGAGCTGCGCGACCGCCTGCGCAACCGCTGGGTGCTGGTCATCGCGGTGGGCTTCGCGGCGTTCTCGCTGGCCATTGGCTACTTCGGCGGGGCGCAGCAGGGCGAGGTCGGGCTGCGCTCGGCCGCGTTCGTGATTGCCAGCCTGGTCAGCCTGGCGATCTACCTGATTCCGATGATTGCCCTGCTGCTCGGTTTCGACGCCATCGTCGGCGAGCGCGAGCGCGGCTCGCTGGGGCTTCTGCTGTCGTACCCCCTGACGCGCGTGGAACTGCTGCTCGGCAAGTACCTGGGCCTGGCGGCCGCGCTGGGGCTGGCGACATTGGCGGGCTTCGCCACGGTCGGCGTACCGCTGTTCCTGAAGTTCGGTGCCGCGATGCTCGGGCCATTCCTGCGCTTCTGTGGCAGCGCCGTGCTGCTGGGGATGACCTTCCTGAGCATCGCCGTGCTGCTCTCCGTACTCGCCCGCGACCGCGCGCAGGCGTCGGGACTTGCCATCGCCGTCTGGCTGTTCTTCGTGCTGGTCTACGACCTGCTGCTGGTCGGCGCGCTCGTGGCAACCGGCGGACAGGTGAGCGACACCGCGATCGCCACCGCGCTGCTGCTGAATCCCGCCGGCCTGTTCCGTATCCTCAACGTGTTCTCGCTGGCCGCCGTGCGCGAACTGTACGGCCTGGCCAGCATCGTCCCCACCGCACTCGCCAGCCCCGCCGCACTGGCCGCCCCCCTGCTGGCGTGGATCGCCGCGCCCTTGCTTCTCGCCATCTGGAGATTCCGGACATGACCCACCCGCACCCCACCCGCCGCGTCCTGCTGGCCGCCATCAGCGCCCTGCCGCTGCAGAGCCTGCTCGCGGCATGCTCCCGCCCGGCCCCGGCCGCCCTGACCCCGGCCGATTTCGACCCCGCCACCGCCTGCGACCTCGACGGCATGCTGCTGGCCGACCATCCCGGCCCCAAGGCGCAAATCTTCTTCGCCGGCCAGGCGGCTCCGGTCTGGTACTGCGACACCGTGGAACTGTTCAGCACCCTGCTACGCCCCGAGCAGGTTCGCCCGGTCACCGCCGTCTTCACGCAGGACATGGAACTGGCCGACTGGAATACCCCGCGCGGCCACTGGTTCGACGCCCGCACCGGCTTCTACGTCACCGGCAGCCGCCGCCACGGCGCCATGGGCCCGACCATCCCGGGGTTCCGCAACGAGTCAGCCGCCCAGGCGTTTGCCCACCAGCACGGCGGCAAGGTGCTGCCGTACGCCGGCATCACGGCCGATATGGTGGATCTGAGCGGGGGAGCGGGAGGTGACGGGCGGATGTAGGGCGAGCGCACGGCCGCAGACATGAATGAAGGCCGAGAAAATCGCACCGCAACGAAAAAAGGGGCTACGGCGAAAACCGTAGCCCCTTCTTCTTACTGCATGAGTTGGTGGGCCTCCCGTGAGTCGAACACGGCACCAACGGATTATGAGTCCGCTGCTCTAACCAGGCATGAGCTAGAGGCCCTTAGAAGGCGTGATGCTAGCTGCCTTCCAGGAAGCTCTTCAGCTTGTCGGAGCGGCTCGGGTGGCGCAGCTTGCGCAGCGCCTTGGCCTCGATCTGACGGATACGCTCGCGCGTGACGTCGAACTGCTTGCCCACTTCCTCCAGCGTGTGGTCGGTGCTCATCTCGATGCCGAAACGCATGCGCAGCACCTTGGCTTCGCGCGGCGTCAGGCTGTCGAGCACGTCCTTGACCACGTCGCGCATGGAACCATGCAGCGCCGCCTCGGCCGGGGCCAGCGTGTTCGTGTCCTCGATGAAGTCGCCCAGATGCGAGTCGTCGTCGTCCCCGATCGGCGTTTCCATGGAGATCGGCTCCTTGGCGATCTTCATGATCTTGCGGATCTTGTCCTCCGGCATCTCCATCTTCTCGGCCAGCGTTGCCGGATCCGGCTCGTTGCCGGTTTCCTGCAGGATCTGGCGCGAGATCCGGTTCATCTTGTTGATCGTCTCGATCATGTGCACCGGAATACGGATGGTGCGGGCCTGATCGGCGATCGAGCGCGTGATGGCCTGGCGGATCCACCACGTGGCGTACGTCGAGAACTTGTAGCCGCGGCGGTATTCGAACTTGTCCACCGCCTTCATCAGGCCGATGTTGCCTTCCTGGATCAGGTCCAGGAACTGCAGGCCACGGTTCGTGTACTTCTTCGCGATCGAGATCACCAGGCGCAGGTTGGCCTCGGTCATTTCACGCTTGGCTTCGCGGGCGCGCTTCTCGCCTTCGGACATCTTGCGGTTGACGTCCTTCAGCTCCTTGAGCGGCAGCACCACGCGGGCCTGCAGGTCGATCAGCTTCTGCTGCAGCTCGTGCACGGCCGGCACGTTGCGCTCGACGATCGTGCTGTACGGCTTGTGGTCAGCCACGATGGTCTGGATCCAGTCCAGGTTCGTCTCGTTGCCCGGGAAGCGGGCCACGAAGTCGGCGCGCGGCATGCCGCACTTGTCGACCACGATGTTCAGGATGGCGCGCTCCAGCTTGCGGACTTCGTCCACCTGGCCACGCAGCGTGTCGCACAGGCGCTCGACGTTGCGGGCGGTGAAGCGGATGCCCATCAGCTCGGCCTGGATGGCTTCCTGCGCCTTCACGTACGGCTTGGACTTGTAGCCTTCCTTCTCGAACGCGCGGCGCATCTTGTCGAACTGCTCGGCGATGATGCGGAATTTCTCCAGCGCGGCCACCTTCAGCTCTTCGAGCTGACGGGCCGACGCGCCGGCACCGCCGCCGCTCTCGTCGTCCTCGTCCTCGTCGCCTTCCTCGTCGCCGTCCTCGTCCGATTCCTCGTCTTCCTCATCGGAAGCCGCGGCCTGGGCCGGCGAGTTGTCCTGCACTTCCTCGGCGTTCGGGTCGATCAGGCCGTCGACGAACTCGTCGATCTTGATCTCCTCGTTGGCCACGCGCTCGGCGCTGGCCAGGATCTCCGAGATCGTGACCGGGCAGGCCGAGATGGCCATGACCATGTCCTTCAGCCCGGCTTCGATCCGCTTGGCGATCTCGATCTCGCCCTCGCGCGTCAGCAGTTCCACGGTACCCATCTCGCGCATGTACATGCGCACGGGGTCCGTGGTGCGGCCGAACTCGGAATCGACGGTCGACAGCGCGGCCTCGGCTTCCTCCTCGGCCTCTTCCTCGCTGGTGGCGGACGGGGCGTTGTCGTTGAGCAGCAGCGTCTCGGCGTCCGGCGCCTGTTCGTAGACGGCGATGCCGATGTCGTTCAGCGTGGCGACCAGCGTGTCGATCGTTTCCGAATCGACCATGTCGTCCGGCAGGTGATCGTTGATTTCCGCGTAGGTCAGGTAGCCGCGCGACTTGCCCAGCTTGATCAGCGCCTTGAGCTTCTGGCGGCGGAGTTCGAGTTCTTCCTCGCTGCCGGCCTGGTTGGACGAGGCGAATTCCTTGAGCAGCGCCTTCTCCTTGGCCTTGCGGTCCTTGGCCTTCTGCTTCTCGGTCTTCGGGGCCGCCGCCGGGGTCGCGGGCGCGTCGTTTTCGTAAAACTCTTCGGTCACGTCTTCGATGGTGCTGTCTTCTTGCTGCATCTCGGCCTTGGGCTTGCGACCGCGCTTCTTCGGCTCAGGCTTGACGGCCGGAGCGGCGGTTCGCTCGGATGCAACGGATGCGGGAGTCGCGGCACGGGCCTTCGGCGCGGCGGCAGTAGCGCCTGCGCGGGCGCTGCTGCTGCGGGTGCCGGCCGTCGTTGCCGCACGCTTGCTCTCGACTTCGGTATTCTGCTGTTTCGCCACGGTGATACTCTTGCCTTTCACTGGTGCAGCGGCATTGCTGCCGCTTGTATTGGCGCTGCTGCCGCTCTCGCGTGCCGAAGTCGAGGGCCTGGTATTTTCGGATGTGCGATTCCTGGCGGAAGTGGTTCCGGCGGGCGCGGGAGCGCTTCGCACGGACTTTGCTGGCGCAGACCGGGCTGATGTCGTCCTGACTGACGCGGTCGAAGTCTTCGCCGCCGTTGTTTTCACGGACGCCTTGCCGCTCCCTGATTGGGGAGCTTTGGAGGGCGCCTTCTCGGCTGCCCTTTCGGTTGCTTTGGCCTTTGCCATTGGCACGCTCACTTTCGCCAGTACTGGAGAGAGATTTCGCAATCCAAACCGGGCATTGTAGCACGTCACCAATCCCCGGCTTCCTGTCAGGTGAGGTTTTCACCTGAAAAATCAAGGCTTAAGCGATTAGACCCCGGATTCGTCCGTCAGTTGGGATCACTTGTGCAACGGCTCAAGCCGAAAAACGTATCTGTTGTGCTTCTTGTGTGCTGATCCTGTGGCGCCTACGTCGGATCGTCCGACGTCACGGGGCGCCAGCCCATCTGCCGCCGGCGCTGCACCTCCGGCATCAGCCAGCGGTATCGCGCCTTGTCGTCCTCGCTGGCGGTGCCGGCCGATATCGCCGCCAGCAGCGTTTCCAGCTCGCGCTGCAGCGGGTCTGCCAGCAGCTTGTGGATGGCCCCGTCGAATTCAAGTGTCGCCGACGCCTCTTCCATGTCTTCCCGCAGCACGGCGGCCCGGGCGTTGGCATAGACGTCGGCAAACGGCGTCTGCGCCAGCTGTTCGTTGAAGGCCGCGAAGTTCATCGTGCCCTGGATGCCGTCGCAGGCCGCCACCAGGTGCGCCAGCACCTCGGTTTCGGGCCGCTGGGGGTCCAGCAGCAGCGCGCGGGCATCGTCGTCCAGCCGGGCGGCCAGCGCCGGGTAGCTCATCAGTAACTGGATCACCTGCTGCTCCAGCCCGGTCGGCGCCTGGCGCCGGGCGCGCGGGCGCGGCTGCGAGAACCGGCCGACGCGCGACGAATCGCTGCCCAGCCCGCACACCGCCTCGATCTCCGCCGGCGTCGTACCGGTAGCATCGGCAAGTTCGCGCACGATCTGTAGCCGCAGCCCGCCGGCCGGCATGGCCTGGAGCAGCGGCTTGGCCTCGAACTGGGCGCGGGCCCGGCCTTCCGGCTGGCGCAGGTCCTGTTCTTCGGTGACGATCTGAAGCAGGAAGCGCGACAGCGGCATCGCGTTCTGCACCTGGCGCGCGAAGGCATCGGTCCCTTCCTCGCGCACGTAGCTGTCCGGGTCGTGCTCGGCCGGCAGGAACAGGAAGCGGATGGTCTTGTTGTCGGCCACGTGGGGCAGGCAGGCTTCCAGCGCCCGCCGGGCGGCGCGCCGGCCCGCGGCGTCGCCGTCGAACGAGAACACCACGGCGTCGGTCTGGCGCAGCAGCTTCTGGACGTGCACCGCCGTGCAGGCCGTGCCCAGCGTGGCCACGGCGTTGGCAAAGCCAAGCTGGGCCAGCGCCACCACGTCCATATAGCCTTCCACCACCAGCACGTAGCCGTTCTCGCGGATGGCGTGGCGGGCCTCGAACAGCCCGTACAGCTCCGTGCCCTTGCTGAACAGCGGGGTTTCGGGGGAATTCAGGTACTTCGGCTCGCCCTGGCCCATGACCCGGCCGCCAAAGCCGATCACATTGCCCTTGGTGTTGCGGATCGGGAACATGATCCGGTCGCGGAACCGGTCGTAGCGGCGCGGCTTGCCGTCGGCGTCGCGCTTGTCCTGCGATTCGATCAGCAGCCCGTTCTCGATCAGCGGCCCGGCCACCGCGTCGTCGCGGTAACTGCCGAACACGGCCTCCAGGCCCTGCCAGTCGTCCGGCGCGTAGCCGAGCCCGAAATGCGCGGCGATCTCGCCGGTCAGGCCGCGGCCCTTCAGGTACTGGATGGCCTGGGGCGCCCCGCGGAGCTGCTTCTTGTAGAAATCGGACGCCCGCGACATGGCGTCGCTTAGCGCCACGGACCGCGCCTGCTGCTCCGCGCGCTGGGCCGGCGGCAGGCTGTTGCGCTCCTCGGGCACGGACAGGCCCACCGACTGCGCCAGCTCGCGCACCGCATCGGGGTAGGACTGGCCGGAATACTCCATCAGAAAGCCGATGGCCGAGCCATGCGCGCCGCAGCCGAAGCAGTGGTAGAACTGCTTGGTCGGCGACACCGTGAACGACGGCGATTTCTCGTTATGGAACGGGCACAGGCCCATGAAATTGGCCCCGCCCTTCTTCAACTGCACGTACTTGCCCACCACGTCGACAATGTCCACGCGGTTGAGCAGGTCCTGAATGAAGGATTGCGGAATCACCCGACTGACCGTCCTGATGCCATGGCCTGCCGGACACGCCGGCGGCCGCTTTTCTGGAATGCGTGACCGGAACGTCGCCCGGCAGCTATCGAACCATTGTAGTGCAGCCGCAACGCCCTGCCGGCCTTTGCCGACATCGGCCGCCAAGCCCCGTCAACCTGGCAGCAACTTCGTCTATTGCGACTGCTAATCGTGCTTATCTCTGATGCCGCCGTCAATTACTTCGGCGCCAGCGCCGCCTTGACCAGGCCGGACACGGCGGTCATGTCGGCGCGGCCCGCCAGGCGGGCCTTGACCAGGCCCATGACCTTGCCCATGTCCTGCGGACCGGTGGCGCCGGCCTCTTCGACGGCCTTCTGCACCTCGGCGGCCACCTCGGCCTCGGACAGCTGCGCCGGCATGTAGGCGGCCAGCACGTCCAGCTCGGCCTTCTCCTTGGCCACCAGGTCGTCACGGCCGGCCTGTTCGAACTGGGAGATCGAGTCCTTGCGCTGCTTGATCATCTTGTCGATGACGGCCGTGACGGCGGCATCGTCCAGCTCCACGCGCTCGTCCACCTCGCGCTGCTTGATGGCGGCCAGCAGCAGGCGGATCGTGCCGAGGCGCTCGGCTTCGCGGGCGCGCATGGCGGCCTTCATGTCGTCGTTGATGCGGGCTTTGAGGGACATGGCAATCTTCCAAAAATTGAGGCTACTGGGACCATAACGCAAAAACCCGCCGGAGCCATGGCCCGCAGCGGGTACGTGCAGAGGCGAAGCCGCGCTCTGGCCGAAAACGAGGAAAAGCGAACGTGCCGGCGCGCCGCCAGCCTTTTGCGAGAGCGCCGATTGTAGCGCATGGGCCATCGCACTGCATATGGATGGCACGCCACGCCGGCGGCTGTCCCGCCTAGGCCGCGGCGCCGCGCGCGGCCTCGGAAACCGCCTCGCCGGCCGCGACGGCCGACGCCCAGGCCCACTGGAAGTTGTACCCGCCCAGCCAGCCGGTCACGTCGACCACCTCGCCGATGAAATAGAGCCCGGGCACGTCGCGCGCCATCATCGTCGCCGACGACAGGCCGCGCGTATCCACCCCGCCCAGCGTGACCTCGGCCTTCTTGTAGCCCTCGGTCCCGGACGGCACCAGCCGCCACCGGTTCAGCGCCTCCCCAAGCTGCCGCAGTGGCTTGTCCGGCATGTCGGCCACTGGCTGGCCGCCGGACAGCCCGGCCGCCGCGCACCAGGCATCAGCCAGCCGCGAGGGCAGACGCTCTCCCAGCAGGTTGTTCAGGTGCTTGCGCGTACCCTTCTTGTGACCGATCAGCCACGCGACGGCATCCTCGCCGTCGAACAGATCGATCTCGATCGGCGTGCCGGGATGCCAGTAGCTCGAAATCTGCAGCACGGCCGGACCCGACAGGCCGCGGTGCGTCCAGAGCAGGTCTTCCTTAAAGGCGCCGGCCGTCTTGCCGCTGCCCGTGGCGATATCGACCTCCATCGACACCCCCGCCAGCGGCACGAACGGCTGCCACGCCTGCCCGTCGAACGTCAGCGGCACCAGCGCCGGGCGCGTTTCCACGACCTTGAGTCCGAACTGGCGCGCGATGCGGTAGCCGAAATCGGTGGCGCCAATCTTCGGGATCGACAGGCCGCCCGTTGCCACCACCACCGCCCCGGCGCGCACCGTGCCCTGCGTGGTCAGCAGCAGGTAGTCGTCACCTTCCTTGCGGATCTCGTCGATAGTGCAGCCGGTGCGCCAGTGCACGCCTCCGGCGTCACATTCGGCCCGCAGCAGCGCAATGATGTCCTCGGCGCTGTCGTTGCAGAAGAGCTGGCCGCGATGTTTCTCATGCCAGCCCACGTCGTAGCGGCGCAGCAGGCCCAGGAAGTCCTGCGGCGTATAGCGCGCCAGCGCCGAGCGGCAGTAGTGCGGGTTCGACGACAGGTAGTTGGCCGGCCCGGCCTGCAGGTTCGTGAAATTGCAGCGGCCGCCGCCCGAGATGCGGATCTTCTCGGCCAGCCGCGTGGCATGGTCGATCAGCGCCACGCGCGCGCCGCGCTGACCCGCCACGGCGGCGCACATCATGCCTGCCGCGCCCGCGCCCAGCACCGCCACGTCGAACCGGTCGTTCCTGCCTTGTGTCATGTCGCCCCTTCAAGAAGCCGCGATTGTAGCGAAAGGCGGGCGCCCGAGCGCGCGCTGCGCGGGTGTGCTACCCTGCTGGCCTTCCGTTTTTGCCGGCACGATCGCTGCAGTTGCAGCCCGAACCCAGCCGGCCGCACCACACAGCCATGCTTGTCCTCGGTATCGAATCCTCCTGCGACGAAACCGGGCTGGCCCTCTATGACACCGGGGCCGGCCTGCTGGCGCATGCGCTGCATTCGCAGATCGCCATGCACCGCGAATATGGCGGCGTGGTGCCGGAACTGGCGTCGCGCGACCATATCCGCCGCGTGCTGCCGCTGCTGCGGCAGGTGCTGGCCGACGCCGGGCGCCAGCGCCAGGACATCGACGCCATCGCCTATACGCAGGGCCCAGGGCTGGCCGGCGCGCTGCTGGTGGGGGCGTCGGTCGCCAACGCGCTGGGCTTTGCGCTGGACGTGCCGATGGTCGGCGTGCACCACCTGGAAGGCCACCTGCTGTCGCCGCTGCTGACCGACGCCCCGCCGCCCTTCCCGTTCGTGGCGCTGCTGGTGTCGGGCGGCCACACGCAGCTCATGGAGGTCAAGGGCGTGGGCGACTACACGCTGCTTGGCGAGACGCTCGATGACGCGGCCGGCGAGGCATTCGACAAGACCGCCAAACTGCTCGGGCTTGGCTATCCGGGCGGGCCCGAAGTGTCGCGGCTGGCCGAATTCGGCAACCCGGGCGCGTTCGAACTGCCCCGGCCGATGCTCCATTCGGGCAATCTCGATTTCTCGTTCGCGGGGCTCAAGACGGCCGTGCTGACGCAAACCCGCAAGCTCGGCAACGCCTGCGAACAGGACCGGGCCAACCTGGCGCGGTCGTTCGTCGATGCCATCGTCGACGTGCTGACCGCCAAGTCGTTCAACGCGCTCAAGCAGACCGGCCACAAGCGGCTGGTGGTTGCCGGCGGCGTGGGCGCCAACCGCCAGTTGCGCGAGCGGCTCAACGAGATGGGCCGGCGCCGCAAGGTGGAAGTCTTCTATCCCGACCTGGCCTTCTGCACCGACAACGGCGCCATGATCGCCTTTGCCGGCGCCATGCGGCTGCAGGCCGCGCCGCAACTGGCGCGCCACGGCTACGACTATGGCGTGACGCCGCGCTGGGACCTGTCCGATATCCGCCTGCCCGACGGCGCGGGCGTCCAGGCGTCGTAGGAAACCTCTAATCGGGGCGGCATCCCGACACAAGGCGGTCACAAGGCCGCCGAACAATTTGCGTTCTCCACATCACATAACGATAGAGGGACGCCAGATGGATCGCCGCCAGTTTCTGAAATGGGGAAGTTTCGTCACCGTGACGGTGGCCACCACGGGCCTGGCCGGCTGCGGTGGCGATGACCCCACCACGCCGCCCACCACCCCGGCCACCCCGCCTGCCACCGACCCCGGCAACACCTTCACGTTCCAGCAGGGCGTGGCCTCCGGCGACCCCCGGCCCGACAGCGTCATGCTCTGGACGCGCGTCACGGGCGGCAACGGCAGCCAGCCCGTCGACGTGCAGTTGCAGGTCTCCACGCAGGCCGACTTCGGCACGATGGTCGTCAACAGCACGCTGTCGGCGCTGCCGGACTGGGACTATACGATCCGCAACAAGGTGACCGGCCTTGCCGCCGGCACCACCTACTACTACCGCTTCGTCGCGGGCAGCCAGACCAGCCCGGTTGGCCGCACCCGCACCGCGCCGGCGGCCGGCACGCCGTTGTCGCAGCTCAGGTTCGCGTTCATCACGTGCCAGGACTGGAGCGTGAACCACTGGGCCGGCATGGAGGAACTGCTCGGCCAGGATTTCGACTTCGTGGTCCACATGGGCGACTACATCTACGAGACGGTCGGCGCCGCGTTCCAGACCGGCAAGGTCGAGGGCCGCCACGCCAAGCTGACGCTGCCGAACGGCACGGCGTCGGCCGACGGCACCTACGCGACGACCATCGACGACTACCGCTACCTGTACAAGGCATACCGCAGCGACCCACGGCTGCAGGCGCTGCACGCGCGCTTTCCGGTCATCGGCATCTGGGACGACCACGAGTTTTCCGACGACTGCTGGCAGGACCACCAGACCTACACGTCCAGCGACGACCTGGACCCGCGCACCGCGCGCCGCCGCGCCGCCAGCCAGGCGTGGTTCGAATTCATGCCGGCCGACGTAAGCTTCGACCGCGCCGACCCGTCGTTCCGCAACATCCAGATCTACCGCGCGTTCACGTTCGGCAACCTGGCCACGCTGGTGATGACCGACGAGCGGCTGTACCGCGCGGACCACGTGATCCCCGAGCAGGCCGCCGGCAGCAGCATCGGCAGCCGCTACTTCGTGCCCAAGGCCACGCTGGCCGGGCTGGAGGCCAGCAAGGTGACGGCGGCGGGCGGCGCCCTGACGCCGGTGTCGATCCTTGGCGACACGCAGCGCGCCTGGTGGCAGCAGCAGATGGCTGGCGCGGCCACGACGTGGAAGCTGTGGGGCAACGAGGTGTCGCTGCTGCGCATGCAGATCGATGGCACGCAGGCTATCGCCGCGCTGCTGGCCGCCGGCCTGGTCAAGGCGAACGGCGCGCTGGCGCCGCTGCAGCCGGCCATGACGGCGGCGCTGGTGACCGACCTGACCACGGCCAAGGGCGACGGCACCTACCCGACGCCGGCCTATGCCGCGCTCAAGGCGCTGCTGCAGGCCAACGCCGGCATTCCCGGCGCCACCTTCGACGCGGCCATCCAGCCGGTGCTCAACGCGGCGCTGCCTTCCGTGGCGCTGCTGGACAAGTACATCCTCAATGCCGACCAGTGGGACGGCTACAACGCTGAACGCAAGGCGCTGATGGCATTCCTGAAGAGCCAGAACATTGCCAACGTGGTGGCACTGACCGGCGACATCCACGCGTTCTTCGCCGGCCCGGTCATGGACGACTACGACGCGGCCACGCCCGTGCCGGTGATGGTGGACCTGGTCACGGCCGGCCTGTCGAGCAATTCGTTCCAGAGCTATTTCAGGAGCGTGGTGGACAGCGACCCGGCCTTCCAGGCCGCCGCGCCGCTGATCTACACGACCGACGGCGCCGGCACGGTCACCAACACGTTCAACACCACGCTGACGACGTTCAACCCGTGGCTCAAGTACGTGAACACGGACGCCCAGGGCTACGCGGTGGTCACGCTGACCGCCACCAAGCTGAGCTGCAGCTTCCACAAGCTCAAGCCGCTGGTCGACGGCGCCGCCCCCGCGCAGCCGGTGACGGAAAGCGTGAAGGTGGTGGAAGTGGCCGCCGGGGTGCCGGCGGTGACGGTGGTCTGAGGAAGCTGTCGGACTGTGGATGGGCGCCCCTCTCCCGCACCGCGAGACAGGGGCGCCGACTGGCGGTGGTGACGATCACCCCACCCGCTTGTCCCGTTCGATCACGGCGTACGCGCTGTGGTTGTGGATCGACTCGAAGTTCTCGGCTTCGAGCGTGTAGGCCACGATCCGGTCGTCGGCGTTCAGCCGCATGGCGATGTCGCGCACCAGGTCCTCGACGAACTTCGGGTTCTCGTAGGCGCGCTCGGTGACGAACTTCTCGTCGGGGCGCTTGAGCAGGCCCCACAGCTCGCACGACGCTTCTTCCTCGGCCATGCGGACCAGCGTTTCCACGTCCAGGTCGCCGGCCAGTTCCACCTGCATCGTGATGTGCGATCGCTGGTTGTGCGCGCCGTACTGCGAGATCTTCTTCGAGCACGGGCACAGACTCGTCACCGGCACCAGCGCGGTCAGGAACAGCCGCGTCTGGCCGTCGCGGCGCTCGCCGGCCAGCGTCACCTCGTAGTCCAGCAGCGACTGCACGCCCGATACCGGCGCGATCTTGCTGATGAAGTACGGGAAGGTGACCTCGATGCGGCCGGCATCGGCCTCCAGCCGCACCAGCATGTCGTCGAGCAGCGCGCGGAAGCCGGCCAAGTCCAGCGGCGCGCGGTTGTCCTCCAGCAGCGCCACGAAGCGCGACATGTGGGTGCCCTTCTGGTCGGCCGGCAGCCGCACGTCCAGGTTGAACGTGCCGACGGTGCCGACCTGGCCGGCGGGCGTCTTCAGTGTCAGCGGATATCGCACGCCCTTCACCCCCACGCGCTGGATCACGATCTGGCGGGTATCGACGCTCGACTGCACGTCGGGCATGACAAAGGCGGGATGGATGTCATTCATCTACGGTTTCCTCCAGGACGCCGCCAGGGGGTGGCGGCCATCCTTACGGTCGCGGCGTTTTCGCAGGATTTCTCCACGCCGCGCAACGAGTGTGAAACGGCGGGTCCAGGCGTCATGCTGTCGGCGCCTGCCCGCAGTTGCGAACACGAAAATGGGAATCGCGATTTTACGCAAGATTGGAAGCCGCTGCCGATGCGCCGCCCCATTCCGCGTATTTCGTGCAGCGAATGGGCGGGCAATGCAGCGTCCTGCCATGTGCCGGTGCCCAAAAGCAAAGCGGCGCGGAAGATCCGCGCCGCCGGGGCCGTGCCAGTGCCGGGTGCCGGGCGTCAGGCGACGCGCGTGGCCACCTTCACCGGCTGGTCGGCCAGGCCAAAGCGCTCGCGCACCGAGCGTTCGATGCCCGCCGCGTCCAGCCCGCACTGCGACAGCAGGAACGCCGGATCGCCATGGTCGATGAACCGGTCGGGCAGGCCCAGCACCAGCGTCGGCATCTCGATGCCGGCCTCTGCCAGTGCTTCCAGCACGGCGCTGCCGGCGCCGCCCATCGTCGCGCCCTCTTCCACGGTCACCAGGTAGTCGTGGTCGGCGGCAAGCTGGCGCACCAGGTCCACGTCCAGCGGCTTGACGAAGCGCATGTTGGCCACCGTGGCGTCCAGCGCGTCGGCCGCGGCCAGCGACGGGTGCAGCATCGGCCCGAACGCCAGGATCGCCACGCGCTGGCCGGCACGCGCCTGGCCGGTGCGGCGGATCTCGCCCTTGCCCACCGGCAGCGCGGTCAGCGCGGCCTCGGTGGCCACGCCCACGCCGGCGCCGCGCGGGTAGCGCACGGCGGTCGGGCAATCCTGCTGGAACGCGGTGGTCAGCAGCTGGCGGCACTCGTTCTCGTCAGACGGCGTCATGACCATCATGTTCGGGATGCAGCGCAGGTACGGGATGTCGTAGGCGCCGGCGTGCGTGGCGCCGTCGGCGCCGACCAGGCCGGCACGGTCCAGCGCGAAGACCACGGGCAGGTTCTGCAGCGCCACGTCGTGGATGAGCTGGTCATAGCCGCGCTGCAGGAACGTCGAGTAGATCGCCACCACGGGCTTCAGGCCCTCGCAGGCCAGGCCGCCGGCAAACGTCACCGCGTGCTGCTCGGCGATGCCGACGTCGTAGTAGCGGTCCGGAAAGCGCTTCTCGAACTCGACCATGCCCGAGCCCTCGCGCATGGCCGGCGTGACGCCGATCAGGCGCGGGTCGGCGGCGGCCATGTCGCACAGCCAGTCGCCGAACACCTGCGTGTACGTCTTGCGCGACGGCTTGGCCGCCGGGCGGATGCCCTCGGCCGGGTTGAACTTGCCCGGGCCGTGGTAGAGGATCGGGTCGGCCTCGGCCAGCTTGTAACCCTGGCCCTTCTTGGTCACCACATGCAGGAACTGCGGGCCGTGGCCTTCCAGCGCGCGCTGGCGGATGTTCTGCAGCGTCGGGACCAGCGATTGCAGGTCGTGGCCGTCGATCGGGCCGATGTAGTCGAAGCCGAATTCCTCGAACAGCGTGGCCGGCACGACCATGCCCTTGGCATGTTCTTCCAGGCGCTTGGCGAACTCCAGCACCGGCGGCGCCACGGACAGCACCTTCTCGATGCCCTTCTTGGTCGCCGCGTAGAACTGGCCCGACAGCAGGCGCGCCAGGTGCTTGTTCAGCATGCCCACCGGCGGCGAGATCGACATGTCGTTGTCGTTGAGCACCACCAGCAGCGGCAGGTCCTTGTAGACGCCGGCGTTGTTCATGGCCTCGAACGCCATGCCGGCCGTCATCGCGCCGTCGCCGATCACGGCGATGCCCACGCGCTTCTGGCCCATCGTGCGCGCGCCCAGCGCCATGCCCAGCGCGGCCGAGATCGACGTGGACGAGTGCGCGGTGCCGAACGTGTCGTACTCGCTTTCCGAGCGGCGCGGGAAGCCCGAGATGCCGCCGTACTGGCGCAGCGTCGACATGCGGTCGCGGCGGCCGGTCAGGATCTTGTGGGGGTAGCTCTGGTGGCCCACGTCCCAGACGATGCGGTCGCTGGGGGTGTCGAACACGTAGTGCAGCGCGATGGTCAGCTCCACCGTGCCGAGGTTGGACGACAGGTGGCCGCCGGTCTGCGAGACCGATTCGAGCACGTAGGCGCGAAGTTCGTCGGCAAGCGTGCCGAGCTGGCGGCGGTCCAGCTTGCGCAGGTCCGCGGGGTCGTCGATGTTGTTGAGCAGCGTGTAGGTCATGGTGTCCGTTCGGCCGCCGGATTCTCGGTGTCCGGCTTGTCAGTTCAGTTCGAGCGCAGCACGATCAGGTCGGCCAGTTCGGCCAGCCGGCCGGCGCGTGCGCCAAATCCCGCCAGCGCCTCGTGGGCGTCGGTGCGAAGCTGGGCGGCCAGCTCGCGTGCGGCATCCAGACCAAGCAGCGACACGTAGGTCGGCTTGTCGTTGGCGGCATCCTTCCCGGCGGTCTTGCCGAGCGTCGCCGTATCGGCGGTCACGTCGAGAATATCGTCCACGACCTGGAACGCCAATCCCACGGCCGCCGCATACCGGTCCAGCGCGGCCAGCCCGGCCGCGTCGATGCTGCCGCACAGGGCGCCCATGCGCACGCTGGCGCGCAGCAGCGCACCGGTCTTCATGCGGTGCATGCCTTCCAGCGCGTCGCGGGTCATGGACTGGCCCACGTTCTGCAGGTCGATCGCCTGCCCGCCGCACATGCCCACCGACCCGGACGCCGTGGCCAGCTCGGCCACCAGCTTCAGGCGCGCCTCGGCGCCCAGCGCGGGCGTCTGCGCCAGCACGATGAACGCCTGCGTCTGCAGCGCATCGCCCACCAGCAGTGCCGTGGCTTCGTCGTAGGCCTTGTGGACCGTCGGCCGGCCGCGGCGCAGGTCGTCGTCGTCCATGCACGGCATGTCGTCGTGGACCAGCGAGTAGGCGTGGATCATCTCGACGGCGCAGGCGGCCGCGTCGCAAGCCTCGGATGGCGCATCCGCCACCTCGCCCGCGGCGTGGACCAGCAGCGGGCGCACCCGCTTGCCACCGCCGAGGACAGCATAGCGCATGGCTTCATGCAAGGTGTGGGGAATTGTGTCCGTGGACGGGAGGGCCGCGTCCAGGGCAGCCTCGGTCCGGGCGCCCTGCGCCCGCATCCAGGTAGCGAAATCACTCATTCGAAGTCTGCGCCGTTATTGTTGTCGGGACGGGATTCGCCGGCCAGCGGCTTCAGGGCGTCGCCTTCCAGTACCTTGACCTGCTGGGCCACGCGCTCCAGGCTCTGCTGGCAGAAGCGGACGAGTTCGGCGCCCCGGCGGTAAGCGGCCAGCGACGCCTCCAGCGGCAGCTCGCCGCTTTCCATGCTCGCCACCAGCGTTTCCAGCTCGGCCATCGCGGCCTCGTAGGAAGCCGGCGGCACGCTGGCGGACGGCGTATCGTCGGGCTGGACCGGGGCGGTCGTCGTTCTTGGCATGTCGGGCCTTGTTCAGGGGAATTCGGGATTTTACGCCAAACCAGGGCCGGGCCGCAGAACAGTGTTATCCACAGGGCGGATGGCCGGCGTGCGGACACGCCACATAACCGGTGCCCGTGACAGGGAAGTGACGTGTGCGCCCGGGTCGTCTTTCCGAATGCGCCCGAAGGGGCACCTCCGTGACGACCCGGGTCGACTTTTTCGCTAAAAAGTCAAAAAAATCAGTCCCTTAATTTTTGGGCTCGGGTACAATCCCCGGCTCGTCGGCGAGTTCAGATCCGTTGCGTCCAGGACGCATTTTTCCCTGCCTCAGGGTGGGGAACCGGCTCCGGTTTCGCTCGTCTGACACGGTTTCCCAAATCGATTCCTATTTCGATGGTTGGGTTGTTCACTGCTTTCGCCTGTCATAGGGAGTGGGGATAATGTCCAATCTCAGCACCGCGCTCAAGCTCGCGCCGGCTGATTCGCAGTTGCCCGTCGACGTCTATTTCGATGAGGCGCTGCATCAACAAGAACTCGAACTGCTGTTCCGCAAGGGCCCGGGCTACGTCGGCCACGCGCTGATGGTGCCGGAGACCGGCGACTTCCAGACGCTGGCCGCCGAGGACGAGGGCCGCATGCTGGTGCGCAACCCGGACGGCATCGAACTGCTCTCCAACGTCTGCCGCCACCGCCAGGCCATCATGATGAACGGCCGCGGCAACGCCAAGAACATCGTCTGCCCGCTGCACCGCTGGACCTACGACCTGCAGGGCGAACTGCTGGGCGCGCCGCATTTTGCCGAGCAGCCCTGCGTGCGCCTGAACCGGTCGCCGCTGCAGAACTGGAACGGCATGCTGTTCGAGGGCCAGCGCGACGTCCGCGCCGACCTGGCGCGCATGGGCGTGGCCGAGGACCTGAATTTCGACGGGTACATGCTCGACCACGTGGAAGTCCATGAATGCAACTACAACTGGAAGACCTTCATCGAGGTCTATCTGGAGGACTACCACGTCGTGCCGTTCCACCCGGGGCTGGGCAGCTTCGTGTCGTGCGACGACCTGAAGTGGGAGTTCGGCGAGCAGTACAGCGTGCAGACCGTGGGCCTGCACAAGGGCCTGCAGCGCCCGGGCAGCCAGACGTACCAGAAGTGGCACGACGAAGTGTTGCGCTTCAACAACGGCAAGCTGCCCAAGCACGGCGCGATCTGGCTGACTTACTACCCCAACATCATGGTGGAGTGGTACCCGAACGCGCTCTGCATCTCCACGCTGCACCCGCTGGGCCCGCGCAAGACGCGCAACGTCGTGGAGTTCTACTACCCCGAGGAAATCGTGCTGTTCGAGCGCGAGTTCGTCGAGGCCGAGCGCGCCGCCTATATGGAGACGTGCATCGAGGACGACGAGATCGCCGAGCGCATGGACGCCGGCCGCCTGGCGCTGATGAAGCGCGGCATCAGCGAGACCGGCCCGTACCAGTCGCCGATGGAAGACGGCATGCAGCACTTCCACGAGTGGTACCGGCGCGCGATGGACTACAACAAGCGCTGAGCCGCCGAAATGACGGGCACCAGCGCCCGCCGCCGCTGTGGACGACGAGAAACGGACCGTGAAAACGGTCCGTTTTGCATTGGAGCGGCCGGCAAAGCACTGATAGAATCGCCACTTAATCGTTGCCGATACAACGATTTTCGGTTCTACCCTCCCTTCGCCCCTTTACACCCTTCTCGCCCCGGTTTCCGCCATGCAATCGCTCTGGATGTTGTTCGCTGCCTTCGCCTTTTCGTTGATGGGGGTGGGGGTCAAGCTGGCGTCCGAGCAATACACCACCGGCGAGATCGTGTTCTACCGCAGCCTGATTGGCGTGACGATCATGTGGGTGCTGCTGCGCTCGCAGGGTGTGTCGGTGCGTACGCCGCACATGGTCACGCACATCAAGCGCAGCCTTTTCGGGGTGACCGCCCTGCTGCTCTGGTTCACGTCGATCACGCTGCTGCCGCTGGCCACGGCGATGACGCTGAACTATATGTCGCCGGTCTGGATCGCGCTGATCCTGGGCGCCGGCGCCGCGCTGGCCGGTACCGCCGGGGCGGCCGACAAGAAGCTGATCGGCGCCATCCTGCTGTCGTTTGCCGGGGTCATCTGCCTGCTGCAGCCGTCGGTGGGCAAGGACCAGCTGGCCGGCGGCATGATCGGGCTGGTGTCGGGCGTGTTCACGGCGCTGGCCTATGTCGAAGTCCGGCAACTGGGGCAGCTCGGCGAGCCCGAAGGCCGCATCGTGTTCTATTTCTCGGGGGTCGGGCTGGTCTGCGGGCTGGTCTGGATGCTGTTCACGGGCCTGAGCACCCATACCTGGCACGGCGTGGGCCTGCTGCTGGCCATCGGCATCCTGGCCACGCTGGGCCAGACGTCGATGACGCGCGCCTACAAACGCGGCAATACGCTGCTGACCGCCAACCTGCAGTACGCGGGCATCGTGTTCTCCAGCCTGTGGGGCATCCTGGTCTGGAACGACCAGTTGAACTGGGTGTCCTGGCTTGGCATGGCGCTGATCGTGGCCAGCGGCATCGCCACCACGCTCACGCGCGCCCGCGACACCGACAAGCACCCCACCCCGGCCACGCCGGTCAAGTCGCCCGAGGCGGAAGTGCATCCCGAGGTGTGACCGGCTGCGCGGGCCGTCCGGGCTGTCCGGGCCGTTGCGGTGTAGCATTGTCGGCGCACTTTTCCTTACCGACACGGGTTCTCCATGCCATCTCCGCTGATCTCCGCCACCGAACTCCATGACCTGCGGCAACAGGGCCGGCCGGTTGTCGTCGTCGACTGCTCGTTCGACCTGACCAACCCGGCCGCCGGCCGCGAGATGTACCAGCAGGAACATCTTCCGGGCGCCTTCTACCTGCACCTGGACAACGAACTGTCGGGCCCCAGGACGGGCTTCAACGGCCGGCACCCGCTGCCCGATGCCGAGATGTTCGTGGCGCGGATGCGCGCGCTGGGCGTCGATGACGATGCGCTGGTCGTGGCCTACGACGCGCAGGGCAGCATGTACGCGGCCCGGCTCTGGTGGCTGATGCGCTGGGTGGGCCACGGCGCCGTGGCCGTGCTCGATGGCGGCAAGGCTGCCTGGCTGGCCGCCGGACTGCCACTGGAACCGGGCACGACGCCCGATCCGGACGCCGGCGGCAACCTGACGCGCCGGACGTCGCTGGTGCGTACCGTCGATGCCGCCACGCTGGTCGACAACCTCGCGCAGCCGTCGCTGCTGGTCGTCGATGCCCGCGCGGCCGACCGCTTCCGCGGCGAGAACGAGACGCTCGACCCGGTCGGCGGCCATATCCCCGGCGCCGCCAACCGCTTCTTCAAGGACAACCTGGGCCCGGACGGCCGCTTCAAGCCCGCCGACCAGCTCCGCGCCGAGTTCGGCCGGGTCTTCGGCGGCAAGGCGCCGGCGCAGACGGTCATGCAGTGCGGCTCGGGCGTCACGGCCTGCCACAACCTCCTGGCGATGGAAGTGGCCGGCCTGACCGATGCGGCGCTGTACCCGGGGTCGTGGAGCGAATGGTGCGCCGACCCGCAGCGGCCGGTGGCCACCGGTACCGGCACCTGAGCCGGCACCTGAGCCGGCACCTGAGCCGGCACGGCGGCGTCAGTTCGACGCCGCTTCGGTGCCGGTCTGCGAGTGGCGATGGGCGTGCTGCTCGTGCACGCCATTGGTGATGAAGACGATGGCCGCGATGCCGGCCGCCACCAGCACCACCTGCACGGCCGATTCCTTCAGGCGCGGCCGGCGCTGCATCTGCGGCATCAGGTCGCTGACGGCGATGTAGACGAAGCTGCTGGACGCAATCACCAGCACGTACGGAATCCAGGCCGTCAGCTGGTCCAGCAGGAAATAGCCGACGATGCCGCCCAGGATGGCCGCCAGGCTCGACAGCAGGTTGAACGCAAACGCCCGCGCCTTCGAGAAACCGGCGTTCAGCAGCACGATGAAGTCGCCCACCTCCTGCGGAATCTCGTGCGCGGCAATGGCCAGCGCGGTCACGATGCCGATATGCGGATCGGCCAGGAACGCCGCCGCGATCACGATGCCATCGGCAAAGTTGTGGAAGGTGTCGCCCACCAGGATGGTCAGGCCGCTGCGGCCGGCTTCCTCGCGGTCGTGGCCGTGGTGGTGGTGGTGCCCGTCGCCCTCGTGGTGGTGCGAGTGGCGCAGCAGCGAGATCTTTTCCAGCAGGAAGAACCCCAGCAGCCCGGCCAGCAGCGTGCCGAACAGCGCGCGCGGGTCGGCGCCGGACTCGAACGCCTCGGGCAGCGAATGCAGCAGCGCCGTTGCCAGCAGCACGCCCACCGAGAAGCTCACCATGCGCTCCACCACGCGCGAGGCCACGGTCAGCGACAGCAGCGCGGCCCCGAGGATGCTGCCGACGCCCGAAATCGTCGCCGCCAGCAGGATGTACAAAAGCGTGGAATGGATGATGAACTCCCGGACCGGCCCCTGCCCGACCACCGGGCAGTCGTCGCCGACTGACTACGCCAGCGCTTTAACGCAACATGGTTGCAAAAACGCGAGAGTCGGCATTGTACGTACCTCTCCACCCTCTTTGCAATCACCCGCGCGCCGGCAGGGCCAATGCGGCCCGCCCGGTCAGGCCACGTGATGCTGGCGGAACCACGCCAGGCAGCGCTGCCAGCCATCCTTGGCGGCCGCCTCGACGTAGCTGGGCCGGTAGTCGGCATGGAACGCGTGGCCGGCGTCGGGATAGACCACGAACGTCGACGCCTTCGCGTTCGGGTTCGACGATTCGGCCAGCGCCGCCTTCATCTGGGCCACGTGTTCCTGCGTAATGCCGGTGTCCTTGCCGCCGTAGAGGCCCAGCACCGGCGCGTGCAGGTCGCCGACGATGTCCACCGGGTTCTTCGGCTTGAGCGCGTTGGGCTGGCCGACAAGCTGGCCGTACCACGCCACGCCGGCCTTCACGCGCCGGCTGTGGGCCGAGTAGAGCCACGTGATGCGCCCGCCCCAGCAGAAACCGGTGATGCCCAGCCGGTTCACGTCGCCGCCGTTGGCCGCCGCCCAGGTCACGCAGGCGTCCAGGTCGCCCATGACCTGGGCGTCTGGCACCTTCTGGATGATGTTGGCCTGCAGTTCCTGGATCGTCCCGTAGCTGGTCGGATCGCCCTGCCGCGCGAACAGCTCCGGCGCGATGGCCAGGTAGCCGAGCTTGGCAAAGCGGCGGCAGACATCGGCAATATGTTCGTGGACGCCAAAGATCTCGCTGATGACCAGCACCACGGGCAGGTTTTTCTTGCCCTCGGGCTGGGCGCGGTACACGGGCATGCTGAAGCCGCCCGACGGCACGGTGACCTCGCCGGCGGTCAGCCCCTGGAAGTCGGTCTTGATGGTCTGGGCGGTCACCGGCAGCGCGGCGGCCGCGAAGGCCGAGCCCAGCGCGGTCTTGACGAAACTGCGGCGGTCGAACGTCTGACCGGGAACGAGGCTTTCGACTTCGGGCTTCAGCATGGGGGGTCTCCTGGGCATCGGGGGCGCCGCGCCCAAGTGACGTCCGCGCGGCGGCGTCGATTCTAAGCAAACTTGGCCGGCAACGCACGCGCCGCCGGCCAGCGGCTCAGTGCAGCTTCACGCGCGGGCTGGTCTTGCTGCGCAGCCAGTGCGTCATGGTGTCCAGCCCCATGCCGATCGCGCCATGCAGCGCCAGCACGTGCATCCGGTACAGCGACGTGTACATGAAGCGCGCCATCAGCCCCTCGATGAACATCGACCCGCCGATCAGGCCACCCATCAGGCTGCCCACGGCGCTGAAATGGCCCAGCGACACCAGCGAGCCGAAATCCTTGAAGCCGAACTTCGGCAGCGGCTTGCCGTCCAGCCGGGCCCGCAGCGCGTCGTACAGGAACGTGGCCTGCTGGTGCGCGGCCTGGGCGCGCGGCGGCACCGTGGTCTGCTTTTCGGGCCACGGCGCGGCGGCGCAGTCGCCGAACGCGAAGATGTCGGGATCGGTCTCGGTCTGCAGCGTCGGGCCCACCACGAGCTGGCCCATCTTGCTGACGGGCAGGCCCAGCGTGCGCAGGACGCCCGGGGCCGTGATGCCGGCCGCCCAGACCGTCAGGTCGGCGTCGATATGCTTGCCGCTGGCCGTCAGCACCGCGTCGTGCGTCACCTCGGTCACGCGCTCGGACGTGAAGACGTCCACATCCAGCTTGCGCAGCAGCTTGGTCGTCTCGGCCGACACGCGCTCGGACAGCGCGGGCAGGATGCGCGGCCCGGCCTCGATCACATGGATGCGCACGTCGCGGCGTGGGTCAAGCTGGTGCAGCCCGTAGGCGTTCAGCACGTGCGCGGTGTTGCGCAACTCGGCCGACAGTTCCACGCCCGTCGCACCCGCGCCGATGATCGCCACGTCCACGCGCGGCCGGCCGTCCTGGCCCACGCGGCCCTTGCCGTTCTGGGCCCGCACGCAGGCCGCGATCAGCCGGCGCCGGAAGCGCTCGGCCTGGTCGACCGTATCGAGCGCGATCGCATGCTCGGCCGCGCCCGGCACGTTGAAGAAATGGGTGATGCAGCCGATGGCCAGCACCAGCGTGTCGTACGGCAGGTCGCGCGCGGGCAGCAGTTCGGTGCCGTCCTGGTCCAGGCAGGCGGCCACGTGGATGCGCTTGCCGGCGCGGTCGATGCCGGTCAGCTCGCCCTGCTGGAAGTCGAAATGGTGCCAGCGTGCCTGCGCCGCGTATTCGAGCTGGTGGGTGTTGGGGTCCATGCTGCCGGCGGCCACCTCGTGCAGCAGCGGCTTCCAGATGTGCGTCGGCATGCGGTCGACCAGCGTCACCTGCGCGCGGCGCGACTTGCCCAGCTTGTCGCCAAGCCGCGTGACAAGTTCGAGTCCGCCGGCGCCGCCGCCCACCACGATGATCCGGTGCGCTTGCCCCGCAGGACGCGGCGCCGCGATCTGCGGGCCGCCGGAAGGTTGGTCGATGGGAGTGGGGGCGCTTTCCTCTCTGCCTGTTGCGTTGCTCATGGTCTACCCGATGTTTTCAATTTGAAAACCGGTGCAGGCCCCTGCGGCGTCTTTCTGTTGTGGTCTCGCACCGCGAGGCCGATGTTCTGCGTGCGGCTGGCGGGTGCGGCCAATCCGACGGGATGGCTACCAGTGTGCTGCAGAGCAGCACTGGCTGGCAAGCGGTCAGCCGTCGATTCAGACAGTACTTCTTTGCATACATCGGCATCGCACGGGAGACAGCGGAATAACGGGGCGCGGCGGCCCCAGCCGCCCCGTCCAACCGCGCGCCGTGTGGCGGACTAGTGCGCCTCTTCCCAGTTCGCGCCGCTGCCCACCTCGGCCACCAGCGGCACGTTGAGTTGCGCCACGCCGCACATCAGCTCGGGCAGCCGCACCTTGACCAGCTCGAACTCGGCCTGCGGCACTTCCAGCACCAGTTCATCGTGCACCTGCATGATCTGGCGCGCGCCCAGGCCGTCCGCTTCCAGCCAGTCCTGCACGGCGATCATCGACAGCTTGATCAGGTCGGCGGCCGTGCCCTGCATCGGCGCGTTGATGGCGGCGCGCTCGGCGGCCTGGCGGCGCGGGCCGTTGCCGCCGCGGATGTCCGGCAGCCACAGGCGGCGGCCGAACACGGTCTCGACGTAGCCCTGCTCGCGCGCCTTCTGGCGCGTCTCTTCCATATAGTTGGCCACGCCCGGGTAGCGCATGAAGTAGCGGTCGATATAGTGCTTGGCCGCGTCGCGCTCGATGCCGAGGTTGCTGGCCAGCCCGAACGCGCTCATGCCATAGATCAGCCCGAAGTTGATCACCTTGGCGTAGCGGCGCTGCTCGCTGGTCACGGCCTCGCGCTCGACGGCAAAGATCTCGCTGGCCGTGGCGCGGTGGATGTCCTCGCCGTTGGCGAAGGCGCGCAGCAGGTTGTCGTCGCCCGAGATGTGGGCCATGATCCGCAGCTCGATCTGCGAGTAGTCGGCCGACACGATCACGTTGCCCGGCCCGGCGATGAACGCCTCGCGGATGCGGCGGCCTTCCTCGGTGCGCACCGGGATGTTCTGCAGGTTCGGATCGGTCGACGCCAGCCGCCCCGTCACCGCCGTGGCCTGGCCGTAGCTGGTGTGCACGCGGCCGGTGCGCGGGTTGACCATCTTCGGCAGCTTGTCCGTGTAGGTCGACTTGAGCTTGGACAGGCCGCGGTAGTCCAGCAGCAGCTTGGGCAGCGGATAGTCCTCGGCCAGCTTCTGCAGCACTTCCTCGTCGGTGGACGGCGCCCCGCTGGCGGTCTTCTTCACCACCGGGAGCTGCATCTGGTTGAACAGGATCTCGCCGATCTGCTTCGGCGAGCCCAGGTTGAACGGCTGGCCGGCGGCCTCGTGCGCAGCGCGCTCGGCCTCCATCATGCGCTGGCCCAGGTCGGCGCTCTGCGCGGCCAGCTTGTCGGCATCGATCAGCACGCCGTTGCGTTCGATCTTCTGCAGCACCACCGAGACCGGAATCTCGATCTGCTCGTAGACGTACCGCAGCCCGTCGGCCCGCTCAAGCTGCGGCAGCATCTTGCGGTGCAGGCGCAGCGTCACGTCGGCGTCCTCGGCCGCGTAGTCGGTGGCGCGCTGCAGGTCGATCTGGTCGAAGCCGATCTGGCTGGCGCCCTTGCCGCACACTTCCTCGTAGGTCAGCGTCTTCACGCTCAGCAGCCGCTCGGCCAGGCTGTCCATGCCGTGGTTGCGGTACGACGCCAGCACGTAGCTTTCCAGCATCGTGTCATGGGCGATGCCGCGCAGCGTGATGCCGTAGTTCATGAACACGTGCGCGTCGTACTTCAGATGCTGGCCGAGCTTGGGCCGCGACGGGTCTTCCAGCCAGGCGCGCAGCTTGTCGAGCACGAAGTCGCGCGGGAGCTGGCCGTGGTTGTCCAGGCCGGCCACGTCGGGGCCGCGATGGGCCACGGGAATGTAGGCCGCCTCGCCCGGCTCCACCGATACCGACACGCCCACCAGTTCCGCCATCATCGGGTCCAGCGACGTGGTCTCCGTGTCGATGGCGACGATCGGCGCGTCCACCAGCTTCTGCAGCCAGGCATCGAGCGCGGCCTCGGTGGTCACGGTCTCGTAGCGGATCTCGGCCGGCGCAAGGTCCTCGGCCGGCTGGCCGTCGTCGTCGGACGCCGGCGCGGCGTCGAACAGCCCGCCCTGGGCCGCCCCGGCCGTGCCTCGGGCCGCGGCGGCGCGCGCGTTCGGCAGCGATTCGCCGGTGGCCTCGCGCAGCCAGGTCTTGAAGCCGTACTTGCGGAAGAAGTCGACGAGCTTGTCCTTGTCCTCGCCCAGGTCGTGCAGCGCGTGGAAGTCGGCCACGGCGCCGCTCAGGTCGCAGTCGGTCTTGACCGTCACCAGTTCGCGGGCGCGCGGCAGCCAGTCCAGCGTGTTGCGCAGGTTCTCGCCCACCACGCCCTTGATGCCGTCGGCGCCGGCCATGATCGCGTCGAGCGTGCCGTATTCGGTCAGCCACTTGACGGCCGTCTTGGGGCCCACCTTCGGCACGCCAGGCACGTTGTCCACGGCGTCGCCGATCAGGGACAGGTAGTCGACGATGCGCTCGGGCGGCACGCCGAACTTGTTGACCACGCCCGGCGGGTCCAGCACCTCGCCGCTCATCGTGTTGACCAGCGTGACGCTGTCGTTCACAAGCTGCGCAAGGTCCTTGTCGCCGGTGGATACCACGGTCTTCACGCCCTGCTGCGTGGCCTGGCAGGCCAGCGTGCCGATCACGTCGTCGGCCTCCACGCCCTCGACCACCACGATGGGCCAGCCCAGCGCGCGCACGGCCTCGTGGATCGGCTCGATCTGGCGCGCCAGATCCTCGGGCATCGACGGCCGGTGTTCCTTGTATGCGGGGTACATCGCATCCCGGAACGTCTTGCCCTTGGCGTCGAATACGCAGGCGATATACTGTGCCGGGTAATCGTTGCGCAGCTTGCGCAACATGTTGATCATGCCGTAGATTGCCCCTGTGGGCAGACCTTCGCCATTCCTCAGGTCCGGCAGCGCGTGGTATGCGCGGTACAGATAGCTCGATCCATCGACGAGCAAGAGTGTTTTTGGACTATCCGACATTCCCATGGACTCAAAATTGACTGGTGCCCCCATTGGCGGTGCAGATGCCGCTCCCCTCGCCGATACGGACGTTTCCGACATTTCCGGTAATTCGGTGAATCCCCCTCCCGAAAAGGCGTCGGCGCATGCCGCCGCCATCGCCGCAAAAGCCGATGCCGCGGCTGCCGGCAAGAGCGTTGAAGAGCAGGATGCCGCCGCACGGGCTGCAGCGGCGCGCGCGAATCCGCGCAAGATGATTCCGAGCCTGCGTGCGCTGGCCGATGAGGACCGGGCCACGGCCAAGAAGGCGCGCGCCTCGTGGCAAATGTTCACGATTATGGCAGAGTTCATCGAGGCGACCGAGTACCTGTCGGAGATCCGTCCGGCCGTCTCGATCTACGGCAGCGCACGGCTGCGCGAGGACTCGCCGTACTACCAGAAGACCATCGAAATCGCGCGGCTGTTCTCGGACGCGGGCTTCGCCGTGATCTCCGGCGGCGGCCCCGGCATCATGGAAGCGGCCAACAAGGGCGCGCACGCCGGCAAGTCGGCCAGCGTGGGCCTGAACATCGAGCTGCCGCACGAACAGCAGGGCAATCCGTACCAGGACATCGCCATGCGCTTCCGCCATTTCTTCACGCGCAAGGTCACGTTCGTGAAGAACTCTGACGCCTTCATCGTCATGCCGGGCGGTTTTGGCACGCTGGACGAGCTGGCCGAGGTGCTGACGCTGGTGCAGACCGGCAAGTCCCGGTCGGTGCCGGTGGTGATGTACGGCAGCCGGTTCTGGAAGGGCCTGCTGGACTGGTTCCGCTTCACGCTGCTGCCGATGGGCCTGATCGCCGAGCACGACCTGGACCTGATGAAGATCGTCGACGAGCCGCAGGAAGTGCTGGAGGCCGTCTACGAGTACTACGAGAAGCGCGGCGGCGACCATCCGATCCCGCCGAAGGAAGAAATGTTCTATCTGTAAGGCAAGCGTCGCGCAAGCCACCCGGGGCGTCACGCGCCGGGTGGACGGAAGGCCACGACGGCGGCCCGAAAACGACAGGAATTGCTAGAATGGAAGCCTGTCCGCCTGCCACACCCGGCGCCGCCGGCTGCACAGGCAAAATCCGCGTCGCGGGCCCCCCGCCCGCGCGCACAGGAGCCTCAGATGACTTCCCCTTCGCAACCGGGTGCCAGGTTGGCCGGTCGGTCCACCAGGATCGGCCGCCCCGGCTATCTGCTCGCGCTCGTCGCCGCCGTGGCGGCCCTGTCCGGTGCCAACGTGGCGCTGGCCGAGGAAACCACCAACGCGCTGACCCAGCAGGAACTCAACAAGATCAACAATCAGCCGATCGCCCCGGCGGCCAAGAGCCAGTTGAACCAGCCCCGCGAGCCGAGCTTCCAGCTTCGTGAGCGCGACGGCACCCAGGTGACCGAATACCGCGACAAGGGCCGCGCCACCGAGATCCAGGTGCAATCGGGCTTTGGCACGAAGTACGAGATGAGCAAGCCCGAGGACAGCTCGCCCCGGATCCGGGACCATGACGTGAACCGCGTACCGTCGGTCAACCTCAAGTTCTGACCGGCGCCGTCGCCTGACCTGTTAGTCTTACGCCTTTCTGACCCACGATCCGCGCCTGGCCGATGACCGGGCACGGATCGCGCCGGCCTTCCGGCAGCAATGCCACGGCGACGGAGCCGGGCAACCCCGTGTTGCCGCCCCGCCGTCCCCCGATTCGCACCAATTTGAGAGTATGGCCGTCTTTACCACGGTCTCGCAGGACGAGATCGCCCGCTGGCTGCTTGATTACGACCTAGGCGAAGTGCGCGCGCTGCGCGGCATTGCCTCGGGCATCGAGAACAGCAACTTCTTTCTGACCATGGAGCAGGACGGCGTCACGCGCGAGTTCGTGCTGACGATCTTCGAGCGGCTGCGCTTCGACCAGTTGCCTTACTACCTGCACCTGATGGATCACCTGGCGCGCCACGGCATCAGCGTGCCGGCGCCCATGCCCGCGCGCGACGGCGAGATCCTGCGCGAACTGAAGGGCAAGCCGGCGACGATCGTCACGCGGCTGCCCGGCGCGTCGCAGCTTGCGCCGGCCGCCGACCACTGCGCCGAAGTGGGCGCCATGCTGGCACGCATGCACCTGGCCGGCCAGGACTACCCGCGCCAGCAGCCCAACCTGCGCAGCCTGGCCTGGTGGCAGCAGACCGCGCCCGAGATCACGCCGTTCCTGGACGCCGCCCAGCGCCAGTTGCTGGCCGACGAGATCGCGCACCAGACCGCGTTCTTCGGCAGTGCCGACTATGCGGCGCTGCAGGCCGGCCCGTGCCATTGCGACCTGTTCCGCGACAACGTGCTGTTCGACACCGTCGACGGCCAGCACAAGCTGGGCGGTTTCTTCGATTTCTATTTCGCCGGCCACGACAAGTGGCTGTTCGACCTGGCCGTGACGGTCAACGACTGGTGCATCGACCTGCCCACCGGCGCGCTCGACCCCGTGCGCGCCCAGGCGCTGCTGGCGGCCTACCACGCGGTGCGGCCGCTGACGAAGACCGAGGCAGCCCACTGGCAGGACATGCTGCGGGCCGGCGCGCTGCGGTTCTGGGTGTCGCGCCTGTGGGACTTCTATCTCCCGCGCGAGGCCGACATGCTCCAGCCGCACGATCCGACCCATTTCGAACGCATCCTGCGCCGCCGCCTGGACGACGGGCCGGCGCTCCCCTGGATCTGATTCGCCATGCAACTACTGGAAGTTTCCGCCAAGGAAGGCTACGTCTGGCTGCGCCAGGGCATCTGGCTGTTCCGCAAGAACCCGCTTGCGTTCCTGATGCTGCTGTTCATCTACCTGATTGCCGCGCAACTGGCGATCTTCGTGCCGCTGTTCGGCATCATCGCGCTGCTGGTGTTCACGCCAGGGCTGTACGTGGGGGTGATGACCGCCTGCCGCGAGGTGATCCAGAACAAGCGCGTCCTGCCCACGATCCTGCTGGCGGGGTTCCGCACCAACGGCAAGCAGGCCACCCGGCATCTGCTGATCCTGGGCGGCATCTACGCGGTGCTGGTGTTCGCGCTGAGCCTGGCCGCGACGGCCGTGGTCGACATTGGTGCCGTGGCCCCGATCGTGCTGCGCGGCGAGGAGCCGACGGCCGACGCGATCCGGCAGCTCTACTTCGCGCTGCTGATCGGCGCGGTGCTGTACACGCCGGTGGCGATGATGTTCTGGTTCGCGCCGCTGCTGGCCGCCTGGCACCAAGTGCCGCCGATCAAGGCGCTGTTCTTCAGCTGGACGGCCTGCTGGCGCAACCGCGGCGCGTTCTTCACCTATGCGCTGCTGTTCGCCGTGCTGCTGGTGGCCGTGCCCCTGTTCCTGGAAACGGTCTTCGCGGCGCTGGGCGCGCAGGCGGTGCTGTCGTTCCTGGTGACGCCGTATTCGCTGCTGATGCTCGCGGTGCTGTACTGCTCGTTCTACGCCACGTACCGGGGCTGCTTCAACGTCGTCCCGCCGGGCGAGACGGGGAATGGGGCGGCGGCGGACAACCCTGAGCTTGTCCGCGCCCCTCTCCCGCGCGCGGGAGAGGGGCAAACACAATCGATCAATCGATCAATCGATCGGATCCAGCTTCGCCACCGCCAGGGCCAGCCACTTGGCGCCGTGGCGCTTGAAATCGATCTGGGCACGCGCGTCGGCGCCTTCGCCCTCCAGCGCCTTGATCTTCCCTTCGCCGAACTTCGTGTGGAACACGTTCTGGCCCACGCGGAAACCGGTGGCGGCGGCGCGCTTTTCCTCGGCGTAGTTCTTGCCGGTGTCCATGCCGCCGGTGGCCTTGGTGCCCGTGTAGGGCACGTCCTCGGCACGCTTGAACCAGTCGCGGCCCCAGGCGTTGTCGCGTTCCTGGCGGCTGATGCCGTAGTTGCCGTACGACGACTGGCCCTGCGGGGTGATCCACTTCAGCGCCGGCTCGGGTAGCTCCTCGAAAAAGCGCGAGCGCACGTGGTAGCGCATCTGGCCGTGCAGCACGCGGCTTTGCGCGAACGACAGGTAGAGCCGCTGGCGCGCGCGCGTGATCGCCACGTACATCAGCCGGCGCTCTTCCTCCAGCCCGTCGGCCTCCATGGCGCTGTTCTCGTGCGGGAACAGCCCTTCCTCCAGGCCGGTGATGAACACGGCGTTGAATTCGAGCCCCTTGGCGGCGTGTACGGTCATCATCTGCACGGCGTCCTGGCCGGCCTGCGCCTGGTTGTCGCCGGCCTCCAGCGACGCGTGCGTCAGGAACGCCACCAGCGGCGTCATGACCACCGGCAGCTGCTCGGGGTCCAGCACCTGCTGGTCCTGGTCGCCCTGCGCCAGCGCCGGCGGCACGTCACGGCCGACCGGCAGCACCCGTGCCAGCGCGTCCAGGCCGTAGCCCTCTTCCACCACGAACGCCTGGGCGGCCGTCACCAGTTCCTGCAGGTTCTCGATGCGGTCCTGGCCTTCCTTCTCGGTCTGGTAGTGCGTGATCAGCCCGCTGGCGTTGGTCACGTGCTCCACGGTCTGGGCCAGCGTCAGGCGGCTGGTTTCGGCGCGCATCTGCTCGATCAGCCGCAGGAACGCCGCCAGCGACGTACCGCCCTTGCCCGGCACGTAGGCCACCGCCTCGGCCAGCGAGCAGTTGTACTGTCGCGCGGCGTCCTGCAGGTTCTCCAGCGTCTTTGCGCCAATGCCGCGCGTCGGAAAGTTGACCACACGGCCAAACGCGGCGTCGTTGCGCGGGTTCTCGATCAGTTGCAGGTAGGCCAGCGCATGCTTGACCTCGGCCCGCTCGAAGAAGCGCAGGCCGCCGTACACCCGGTAGGGGATGCCCGACGAGAACAGCGCATGCTCGATCACGCGCGACTGGGCGTTGCTGCGGTACAGGATGGCGATTTCCGAGCGCGACATGCCCTGGGCGATCTGGTCGCGGATCTCCTCGACGATCCACGACGCCTCCTGCCCGTCCGAGCCCGCCTGGAACACCCGCACCGGCTCGCCGTGCCCGGCGTCGGTCCGCAGGTTCTTGCCCAGCCGGCGCGCGTTGTGCGAGATCAGATGGTTGGCGCTGTCCAGGATATGCCCGTGCGAGCGGTAGTTCTGCTCCAGCTTGATCAGGTGCCGCACGCGGAACTCCTGCTCGAAATCGCGCATGTTGCCGACGTTGGCGCCGCGGAACGCGTAGATGCTCTGGTCGTCGTCGCCCACCGCGAACACGGCCGCGGCCTGGCCCGTGCCATAGCCGGCCAGCAGCTTCAGCCACTGGTACTGCAGCACGTTGGTGTCCTGGAACTCGTCCACCAGCACGTGGCGAAAGCGGTGCTGGTAGTGCTGGCGGATGGCGTCGTTGTAGCGCAGCAGTTCGTAGCAGCGCAGCAGCAGCTCGGCGAAATCGACCACGCCCTCGCGCTGGCACTGCGCGTCGTAGGCGGCGTAGAGGTCGACGAAGCGGCGGTTGAAGTCGTCGTTGGCCTCCACGTCGGCCGGGCGCAGGCCCTGTTCCTTGGCGTTGTTGATGAAGTACTGGAGGTTCTTGGCCGGATACTTCTCGTCGTCGACGTTCAGCTGCTTGAGCAGCCGCTTGAGCGCGGACAACTGGTCCTGGGTGTCCAGGATGGCGAACGTCTGGGGCAGCCCGGCGTCGCGGAAGTGGGCCCGCAGCATGCGGTTGCACAGCCCGTGGAACGTGCCGATCCACATGCCGCGCGTATTGATCGGCAGCAGCGACGACAGCCGCGTCTGCATCTCCTTGGCGGCCTTGTTCGTGAACGTCACGGCCAGGATGCCGGCCGGCGACACGCGCCCGTTCTGGATCAGCCAGGCAATGCGCGTGGTCAGCACGCGGGTCTTGCCGCTGCCCGCGCCGGCCAGGATCAGGGCCGGTTCGTCCGGCAAAGTGACGGCGGCGAGTTGTTCGGCGTTGAGGTTGGCGAGCAGGCTGGACATCGGATCGGGGCCGGTAAAGTAGGCGGCAATTATACCGGCGGGCCCCTGCCCCGATTGTCGGCAGGCCGCGCGCCCGGCCCGGAAATGGGCATCGGCGCGCCGGCTCCCCTATAATTTGACGTTTTCTCCCGGCCGAATGCCGTGGCACGCCATGCCGCCTGCCGGGCCCGAGCCCCGTCCCGCATTCCAAGCATCCCAAGACATCCGAGCATGACCGCAGAAGACCAGTCCCTTGCCAAGAGCTTCGAACCCGCCGCCATCGAGGCGAAATGGGGCCCAGAATGGGAGCGCCGCGGCATTGCCCAGCCCACTTTCGACGATAACCGTGCCGACTTCGCCATCCAGCTGCCGCCACCCAATGTGACCGGCACGCTGCACATGGGCCATGCGTTCAACCAGACGATCATGGATGGCCTGGCTCGCCACGCCCGCATGCGCGGCGCCAACACGCTGTGGGTGCCGGGCACCGACCACGCCGGCATCGCCACGCAGATCGTGGTGGAGCGCCAGCTGGAGGCGCAGGGGGTGTCGCGCCACGACCTGGGCCGCGAGGCATTCACCGAGAAGGTCTGGGCGTGGAAGGAAGAGTCGGGATCGACCATCACGCGCCAGGTGCGCCGCATGGGCGCGTCGATCGACTGGACGCGCGAATACTTCACGATGTCGCCCGAGATGTCGAAGGCCGTGACCGAGGTCTTCGTGCGGCTGTACGAGCAGGGCCTGATCTACCGCGGCAAGCGCCTGGTGAACTGGGATCCGGTGCTGGGCACGGCCGTGTCCGACCTGGAGGTGGACAGCGTCGAGGAAAACGGCTCGCTCTGGGAGATCCACTACCCGCTGGTCGAGCCGGACACCGTGCGCGGCCTGACGCACCTGACCGTCGCCACCACGCGCCCCGAGACCATGCTCGGCGATACGGCCGTGATGGTGCACCCCGAGGACGAGCGCTACGCGCACCTGATCGGCAAGTCCGTGCACCTGCCGCTGACCGGCCGCCAGATCCCGGTGATTGCCGACGAATATGTCGACCGCGAGTTCGGCACCGGCGTGGTCAAGGTGACCCCGGGCCACGACTTCAACGACTATGCCGTGGGCCAGCGCCACAACCTGCCGCAACTGTCGATCCTGACGCTCGACGCCAAGGTCGTGGCCGACGCGCCGGCGGCCTACGCCGGCCTGGACCGCTTCGCGGCCCGCGAGAAGATCGTCGCCGACCTCAAGGACCAGGGCCTGCTGGGCGAGATCAAGCCGCACAAGCTGATGGTGCCGCGCAGCGAGCGCACCGGTTCCGTGATCGAGCCGATGCTGACCGACCAGTGGTTCGTCGCCATGAGCAAACCGGCACCCGAGGGCACGTACTATCCGGGCCGCTCGATCGCCGAGGTGGCGCTGGACGCCGTGCAGAGCGGCGAGATCAAGCTGGTGCCCGAGAACTGGAACAGCACCTACAACCAGTGGCTGGCCAACATCCAGGACTGGTGCATCAGCCGCCAGCTCTGGTGGGGCCACCAGATCCCGGCCTGGTACGACGAATCGGGCAAGGTCTTCGTGGCCCGCACCGAGGAAGACGCCCGCGCCCAGGCCCAGGCGGCCGGCAGCACGGGCCCGCTGCGCCGCGAGGAAGACGTGCTGGACACGTGGTTCTCGTCCGCGCTGGTGCCGTTCTCGTCGCTGGGCTGGCCCGAGCAGACGCCGGAGCTGAAGCACTTCCTGCCGTCGTCGGTGCTGGTCACCGGCTACGACATCATCTTCTTCTGGGTGGCGCGCATGGTCATGATGACCAAGCACTTCACCGGCCAGGTGCCGTTCCACACCGTGTACGTGCACGGCCTGGTGCGCGACTCCGAAGGCAAGAAGATGAGCAAGTCCGAGGGCAACACGCTGGACCCGGTGGACCTGATCGACGGCATCGACCTGGCGCCGCTGCTCAGGAAGCGCACCACGGGCCTGCGCCGCCCCAAGGACGCGCCCAAGATCGAGGCCAAGACGAAGAAGGAATTCCCGGACGGCATCCCGGCCTTCGGCGCCGATGCGCTGCGCTTCACGTTCGCGTCGCTGGCCACGCTGGGACGCAACATCAACTTCGACACGGGCCGCTGCGAGGGCTACCGCAACTTCTGCAACAAGCTCTGGAACGCCACGCGCTTCGTGCTGATGAACACCGAGGGCCATGACTGCGGCATGGGCCCGTGCAACAACGACTGCGGCCCGGACGGCTACCTGCACTTCTCGCAGGCCGACCGCTGGATCGTGTCGCTGCTGCAGCGCGTGGAGACCGAGGTCCAGAAGGGCTTCGACGAGTACCGCTTCGACAACATCGCCAGCGCCATCTACAAATTCGTCTGGGACGAATACTGCGACTGGTACCTGGAACTGGCCAAGGTGCAGATCCAGACCGGCTCGGCAGCCCAGCAGCGCGCCACGCGCCGCACGCTGCTGCGCGTGCTGGAGACGGTGCTGCGCCTGGCGCACCCGATCATCCCGTTCATCACCGAGGAACTGTGGCAGAAGGTGGCCCCGCTGGCCGGCCGCGCCAAGGGCGACGGCAGCGAATCGATCGCCACCCAGCCCTACCCGCTGCCCGCCGTGGCCAAGATCGACGAGGCCGCCGAAGCCTGGGTGGCGCAGCTCAAGGCGCTGGTGGACGCCTGCCGCAACCTGCGCGGCGAAATGAACATCTCGCCGGCCCAGCGCATCCCGCTGTATGCGCATGGCGACAGCGCCTTCCTGCGCGAAGCGGCCGCTCACGTGCAGGCGCTGGCGAAACTTTCCGAGGTCAAGGTGTTCGAAGACGAGACCGCGCTCCAGCAGGAGGGGGCCGGGGCGCCCGTGGCCATCGTCGGCGCCAACCACCTGCTGCTGAAGATCGAGATCGATGTGGTGGCGGAACGTGCGCGCCTGTCGAAAGAAATTGAGCGAATCGCGGGCGAGATCGGCAAGTGCCGTGGCAAGCTTTCGAACGAAAGTTTTGTCGCGAAGGCGCCGCCGGCCGTGGTGGCGCAGGAAAACCAGCGTTTGTCGGATTTCGAACAGACGCTGGCCAAGCTTCGGGATCAACTACAGCGTCTGCCGTCATGAAGTGACGGTTTCGGTCCGTTCGGCGCCTGCGCGTCGGACGGCGACCGACAGACGGCACCCCTCCTCCTGCGGCACGGTATTACACCGGATTGAAAAGGAAGCTGAAATGGAAAACCGCGTCACCAAGGCCGTCTTTCCCGTTGCCGGGCTAGGCACCCGATTCTTGCCCGCCACCAAGGCGAGCCCCAAGGAAATGCTGCCCGTGGTGGACAAGCCGCTGATCCAGTACGCCGTGGAAGAAGCCATTGCCGCGGGCATCAACGAGATGATCTTCGTCACCGGCCGCTCCAAGCGCGCCATCGAGGACCATTTCGACAAGGCGTACGAGCTGGAAATGGAGCTTGAAGCCAAGAACAAGCAGGCCCTGCTGGACGTCGTGCGGTCGATCAAGCCCAAGAATGTGGAATGCTTCTACGTGCGCCAGCCCGAGGCCCTGGGCCTGGGCCACGCCGTGCTGTGCGCGGCGCGCCTGGTGGGCGACGCCCCGTTCGCGGTGATGCTGGCCGACGACCTGCTGGACGGTGGCAACGACGAGCCGGTCATGAAGCAGATGGTCGACGTCTACAACCACTTCAACTGCTCCGTGCTGGGTGTGGAAGAGATTTCGCCCGAGCAGAGCCGGTCCTACGGCGTGGTGGATGGCCGCGAGTGGGACGAGCGCGTGATCAAGATGTCGGGCATCGTCGAGAAGCCGGCGCCCGAGAATGCCCCGTCGAACCTTGGCGTGGTGGGCCGCTACATTCTGACCCCGCGCATTTTTGACCACATCCGCCAGCTCAAGCCCGGCGCCGGTGGCGAATTCCAGCTGACCGACGCCATCCAGGCGATGCTGGACCAGGAACAGGTGCTGGCCTACCGCTACAAGGGCGTGCGCTTCGACTGCGGCAGCAAGCTCGGCTACCTGAAGGCCACCGTGGAATTCGCGCTCAAGCACCCGGAGGTGCGCGACGAATTCAGCAGCTACCTGGCCCAGCGCGGCTGATACGGCTGACGCCCCAATGAAAAACCGCCTCCTTGCGAGGCGGTTTTCCTTTTGGCGCGGCGGCTCCGGCCATGGGCCCGCTCAGCGGCGCTTCATGTAGAACACGAACACCTTGTCCACTTCGGCGTGCGACAGCAGTTCGTTGCCGGTCTGCTTGGCGAATGCCTGGAAATCGCGCGTGGCGCCGGGGTCGGTGGCCAGCACCTTGAGCACGTCGCCGCTGGCCATGTCAGCCAGCGCCTTCTTGGTCCGCAGGATCGGCAGCGGGCAGTTCAGGCCGCGCGCGTCCACTTCTTTCTGGAAATCCATTCCTCTCCCCTACTATTTCTGATCGATGCCGTATTGTAGCGAAGCGGCGACGAGGCTGAAGTCCGTCGGCCGGCGCGGATCGGGGATGTCCAGGCCCGTGGCGCGGTCGAAAAATCGCACCGGCAGGCCGCGCCGCTCCAGGAAATCGGCCACGGCAAACCCGGTGCCGGCATTCCAGATCCGCATGTTCTCGGGTGCCACCAGCCGGTATTCGGCCAGTTCCTCGGACAGCCGGATCTCGCCCTCGGCCCGCACGTGATAGGCGATGATCAGCTCGTTCTTGCGCATGAACTCGTAGACGCCGATCAGCGACGCAGAAACCGTGTCGAGATTCGTCTCCTCCTTCAGCTCGCGCGCCACGCCCAGCTCCGGCGTCTCGTCGCGCTCCATGAAGCCGGTGACCAGCGCGAACATCTTTTCCGGCCACGCGGCATTGCGCGCCAGCAGCAGCTTGCCCTCGTACTCGACGACGGCCGCCAGCACCGGCAGCGGGTTGTCCCAATGCACGAAGCCGCAGCCGTCCTGCGCGCAGGCATGGCGAAGACGGCCCGACATGGGCAGGTGTTCCAGCGCCGCGCCGCATCGGGGGCAGAAGCGGTAGGGTTCCATCGACATCTCCAGGGGCTTTGGTCAGGCGCAGGCGGCGCGGATATCGGCGGCGAACGCCTCCACCGTCTCGGGCTGCAGGTCCCACGCGCACATCAGCCGGCATCCGCCGGCGCCGATGAACGTGTAGAACAGCCAGCCCCGGGCGCGCAGCTTCTCGATGGCCGGCAGCGGCAGTTCGGCGAACACCGCGTTGGCCTGGGTCGGGAACATGATCCGCACGCCCGGCACGTCGGCGATGCGCTGCGCCAGCAGCGTCGCCATGGCATTGGCGTGGCGGCCGTTCTTGAGCCACACGTCGTGTTCGAGCATGCCGAGCCACGGCGCCGAAATGAACCGCATCTTCGACGCCAGATGCCCGGCCTGCTTGACGCGATAGGCAAAATCCTCGGCCAGCCGGCGGTCGAAGAACACCACGGCCTCGCCCACGGGCAGGCCGTTCTTGGTGCCGCCGAAGCAGAGCACGTCCACGCCGGCACGCCAGGTGATTTCGGACGGATGCACGCCCAGCGACGCCACCGCGTTGGCGAACCGCGCCCCGTCCATGTGCACGCGTAGCTGCCGGCGCTTGGCGATGGCGGCGATGGCGCGCACTTCGTCCACGGTGTAGACCGTGCCGACCTCCGTGGCCTGCGTCAGCGACACCACGCGCGGCTTGGGATAGTGGATGTCCGACCGCTGCGTGACCAGCGCCTCCACCGCGTCGGGCGTCAGCTTGCCGTGCTCGCCGGCGGCCGTCAGCAGCTTCGACCCGTTCGAGAAAAACTGCGGCGCGCCGCATTCGTCGGTCTCGATATGGGCCAGTTCGTGGCAGATCACCGAGTGGTACGACTGGCACAGCGACGACAGCGCCAGCGAATTGGCGGCCGTGCCGTTGAACACGAAAAAGACCTCGCAATCGGTCTGGAACAGGTCGCGGATGCGGTCGCAGACCTTCTGGGTCCAGCTGTCGTCGCCGTACGCCTTCTCGTGGCCCGTGGCATTGGCTTCCAGGAAATATTTCAGCGATTCCGGGCAGAAGCCGGCGTAGTTGTCGGAAGCAAACTGCTGCATGGCGGGGACTGCGGAGGTCATCGGGTCGAACCTTGCCTGTCTTGTCGTTGGGGGCTTATTGCTTGTCGAGCCAGAGCTCGCCGCCCGTGGCCCAGTTCTCGCGCTTGATGTCGGTGATGATGATGTCGACGGCGCCGGCCGAGCAGCCCAGCGTCTCGCAGGTGACGCGCGTGATTTCCTCGACGAACTTGCGCTTCTGCTCGACGGTACGGCCTTCAAACATCTCTACGTGAAACGTGGGCATGGCTGGCTCCTTTGGTGTTCTGGTGGGTCTTGGTGGGTGTGGGTTCCGGTTTCGGCGGGTCAGTCCCGGTAGCCCGGATCGATGCGGTCGAGCCGGCGCAGCAGCGCCGGCCATTCCAGCTCGCCCTCGACGGCGCCGCCGTCGTACAACTGCAGCGAGGTGCGGTCGGCGATGGCCGGCGGCGGCTGCACCGTCGCGCTGCCAAGCTGGGCACCCAGCTGGATCTCGCACGCCTTGATCAGCGTGGCCATCAGCACGTAGGCTTCGGCCACGGTGCGGCCCACGGTCAGCGTGCCATGGTTGCGCAGCAGCATGGCCGGATGGTCGCCCAGCGACGCGGTCAGCCGCGCGCCCTCTTCCGGCGTGAACGCCAGGCCCTCGTAGTCGTGACAGGCCAGGCGGCCGTGGAATCGCATGGCGTGCTGCGACAGCGGCAGCAGCCCCTCGGCCTGGGCCGAGACCGCGATGCCGGCCGTGTTGTGCAGGTGCATCACGCAATGGGCGTCCGGGCGGGCGGCGTGCACGGCCGCGTGCAGCGCAAAGCCGGTGACGTTGACCGGGTGCACGGTCTCGCCGACCACCTCGCCCCGGCCGTTGATCTTGACCAGGTCCGACGCGCGGATCTCGTCGAATGCAAAGCCGAACGGGTTGATCAGGAAGTGGCCGGGTTCTCCCGGCACGGTGGCGGAGATATGGGTGTAGATCAGGTCGTCCCAGCGCTCGCGGGCGGCCAGCCGGTAGGCGGCGGCCAGGTCCACGCGGACACGCGCTTCTTCGGGGCCGGTCGGCCAGGCCGGGCCGGCGGCGCGCCCGGGCTGCAAGGCAAAGGACATGGGGATGGGCTCTCGCGCCGCCCTGCAGCGCCGGCGCGGGGGCGGCCAGGTCGAGTGAGCGGCGAAGCCGATACTGTAGCGCAGACGCTACGGGGACGTGTGGCCGCCCGCCGGCCACCGGCGCTCCATCCACACATAGAGCGCCGCGCCGGCCAGCAGCGCCAGCGCCGCCACGCCCAGCGACGCACCAAAGCCGCCCGTGCGCGCCACCAGCGCCGTGGCCAGCGGCGGCCCGGCGATCTGGCCGATGGCGTAGGCGGCGGTCATCAGCCCGATCAGCTTCGACGCCCGCGCGCCCCACAGCCGCCGCGCCTCGCGCATCGCGAACGACACCAGCGCGGTGAACGGCAGCCCCACCAGCAGGCTGCTTAACGCAAACCCGGGCACGGTGGGCCACAGCGCCGCCACGCCCACGCCGGCCGCCTGCAGCGTGTACAGCCACGTCATCATGCGGCGGTTGTCGTAATGCATCCCTACGCGCGTCACCAGCCACGCCCCCACCGCCACGCCGGCGCCCAGGATCGGCCAGAACAGGTCGGCCCAGACGGTGCCGGGCATAGCGTGACGGGCGATCACCGGCAGGAACGTGGCCGTGATGATGTAGCCGAAGCCGGCCAGCCCGTAGGCCAGCGTCAGCGCCCAGGTCTCGGCGTCGAGCCGGGGATGCGCCGGCGCCACGTCGCCCGCCAGCCCGGCGGACGGGCCCGGCGCCGGGGCCGGCGAGCCGAACACGCGCCATACCGGCAGCAGCATCGCCAGCCCCAGCCCGGCGAATGCGATCCAGCCCCAGCTGGCGTGCCATTGCGCCGCCACCATGCCGAATGCCGACAGCCCGGTCACGACGATGCCCAGGCCCGGCCCGCAGAACATCAGCCCGCCCAGCGTGGGGTGCCCCAGCTCGGCCAGCCGCTGCATGCACCACGCGGTGCCGTAGACCATGACCAGCGCGCTGGCGATGCCGGCCAGCGTGCGCCACGCCAGCCACGCCGGCATGCCGCCCGGCAGCGCCATCGCCAGCGTCAGCACCACGGTCAGCGCCAGCGCGCCGCGCACCATCCGCACCGGGTCCGGGCGAATGAACAGGCACAGCACGGCGCCGGCCAGGTAGCCGATGTAGTTCATCGTCGCCAGCGCCCCGCCCTGCGCCAGCGTCACGGCGCCGTCGTGCAGCATCATCGGCAGCAGCGGCGTGAAGGCAAAGCGGCCGATGCCCATGGCCAGCGCCAGCGACACCAGCCCGGCCAGGGCCACGGCGATGGGCCGGGCGGTACGCGGGCCGGCCTGGGCGGCGGAAACGTCGGCGTTGGCAAGAGGCATGGGGGTTGTCTTCTGAGCCGTGGGGCGATGGGAGGGGGACCAGGCAGATTCAAGCACGGTTGGCGAAATGGCGTACGAAACCCGTACGAAACCCGATGTGCCGCCGGGGGCATTGGCTGGCCGCCGGGCCCGCTTTCGACCCGGCACGATGTGGCCGGTCGCCTACACTGAAAGTGGCGCGGCCACGGCATCCCTGGCGGGCCGCGCCCCGCCATGACACACGCATTCGCGCCCCATCGGCATCATCGCGCGCCACCCTGGGTGCACTGGCTGGCGCTGGCCTGCCTGGCCCTGGCGCTGGCGTGCCTGCCCCGTGCGCTGGCCCAGGCAGCGCCGTCCCCGGCCGCCCCGGCGCCGGTCTTCGTGATCCCGCTGCAGGGCGCCATCGGCCCGGCCAGCGCCAGTTTTGCCGTGCGGGGCATGGACCGCGCCCGCCAGGACGGCGCCCAGTTGATCGTGCTGCGGATGGACACGCCGGGCGGGCTCGACAAGTCGATGCGCGACATCATCCAGGCCATCCTGGCGTCGCCGATGCCGGTGGCCACCTACGTGGCGCCCGGTGGCGCCCGCGCCGCCAGCGCCGGCACCTACATCCTCTACGCCAGCCATATCGCGGCCATGGCGCCCGGCACCAACCTGGGCGCGGCCAGCCCGGTGGCCATCGGCATCGGCGGGCCGCGGCCGGAAGCGCAGCCCGGCCCGGCCTCGGCGCCGGCCAGCGCGCCGGCCGGCGAGGACACCATGACGCGCAAGCAGATGCACGACGCCAGCGCCTATATCCGCGGGCTGGCGCAGCTTCGGCACCGCAACGCCGAATGGGGCGAGCGGGCCGTGCGCGAGGCCGTGAGCCTGTCCGCCGACGAGGCCGTGACCCAGAAGGTGGCCGATTTCGTCGCGCCCGACTTGCCGGCCTTGCTGGCCAGGGTCGATGGCAAGCGCTACGAGGTCGCCGGCGCCACCCGCACGCTGCGCACGGCCGGCGCGCCCGTGGTCACGCTGGAACCCGACTGGCGCAGCCGCCTGCTGGCCGTCATCACGGACCCCAGCGTGGCGCTGATCCTGATGATGATCGGCATCTACGGGCTGATCTTCGAATTCTCCACGCCTGGCATGGTGGTGCCCGGCATTGCCGGCGCCATCTGCCTGCTGCTGGGCCTGTTCGCGCTGCAGATGCTGCCCATCAACTACGCCGGGCTGGCGCTGATCGCGTTCGGCGTGGCCTGCATGGTGGCCGAGCTGTTCCTGCCGACGTTCGGCGCCGTGGGCATCGGCGGCATCATCGCGTTCGGATTCGGCGCGCTGATGCTGATCGATACCGACGTGCCCGGCCTTGGCGTGCCGCTGGCGCTGATCGCCGGCCTGTGCGGCGTGTCGGCCATCTTCGTGTTCGGCATGTCGGCGCTGCTGCTGCGCGCGCGGCGGCGGCCCGTGGTCAGCGGCGCGGACACGCTGGTCGGCAGCGTGGGCGTGATGGTCGACGATGCCGGACAGGTGCCCGGCGCGCCGGCCGACGGCTGGGCGATGGTGCGCGGCGAATCCTGGCGCATCCACGCACCCGGCCCGCTGGCGCGCGGCCAGGCGGTGCGCGTGACCGGCCGCCACGGGCTGGTGCTGGACGTGGCGCCCATTCACGACGCCTGACTCGACAAGGAGCCCGACATGGCATTCGGATTCAGCTTCGGTGGTGTGGTCTTCCTGCTCGTCCTGCTGGTGGTGGCCGCGTTCCGCGTGCTGCGCGAGTACGAGCGCGGCGTGGTGTTCATGCTGGGCCGGTTCTGGCGCGTCAAGGGCCCGGGGCTGGTGCTGGTCATCCCGGCGGTGCAGCAGATGGTGCGCGTGGACCTGCGCACGGTGGTGCTCGACGTGCCGCCGCAGGACGTGATCTCCCACGACAACGTGTCGGTCAAGGTCAACGCCGTGATCTATTTCCGCGTGGTGGACCCCGAACGGGCCATCATCCAGGTCGCCAACTTCCTGGAGGCCACCAGCCAGCTCGCCCAGACCACGCTGCGCTCGGTGCTGGGCAAGCACGAACTCGACGAAATGCTGGCCGAGCGCGAGAAGCTCAACCTCGACATCCAGAAGGTGCTGGACGCCCAGACCGACGCCTGGGGCATCAAGGTGTCCAACGTCGAGATCAAGCACGTGGACCTGAACGAGTCGATGGTGCGCGCCATTGCCCGCCAGGCTGAGGCCGAGCGCGAACGCCGGGCCAAGGTGATCCACGCGGAGGGCGAGCTGCAGGCGTCCGAGAAGCTGCTGGAGGCCGCCCAGATGCTCGCCCGCCAGCCCCAGGCCATGCAGCTGCGCTACCTGCAGACGCTGACCCAGATCGCCGGCGACAAGAGCTCGACCATTGTCTTCCCGCTGCCCATCGACATCGTGTCGACGATGACGGGCGGGGCGAAGTAGCGGGCGGCGGGCGCAAAAAAAGCGCCTGCATCGCAGGCGCTTTCCGAGACTTCCTGGCAGGAATCAGCCGCGTCAGACCTTGGCCGAGACCCACTCCGTGACGCCGGCCAGGGCCTTGGGCAGGCCGGCCGGGTCGGTGCCGCCGGCCTGGGCCATGTCGGGGCGGCCGCCGCCCTTGCCGCCAACCTGCTGGGCGACGAAGTTGACGAGTTCGCCGGCCTTGACCTTCGACGTGGCGTCGGCGGTCACGCCCGCGATCAGGCTGACCTTGCCGTCGGCCACGGCGGCCAGCACGATGGCGGCGCTCTGGAGCTTGTCCTTGAGCTTGTCCATCGTCTCGCGCAGCGTCTTCACGTCGGCGCCTTCAAGCTGGGCGGCCAGCACCTTCAGGCCCTTGACGTCGACGGCCTGCGACACGAGTTCATCGCCCTGCGACGACGCCAGCTTGCTCTTGAGCTTTTCCAGCTCCTTTTCCAGCGCGCGCACCTGCTCCTGCACCTGGCCGATACGCGGCACCAGTTCGGACGGCTGGGCGCGCAGCGCGGCGGCGGCCTCGTTCAGGCGGGCGTCGAGCGACTGCAGGTAGTGCAGCGCGTTGTCGCCGGTGATGGCCTCCACGCGGCGGATGCCGGCCGCGACGCCGGCTTCCACGACGATCTTGAACAGGCCGATGTCGCCGGTGCGCGTCACGTGGGTGCCGCCGCACAGTTCCTTGGAGGTGCCGATCGACAGCACGCGCACGTCGTCGCCGTACTTCTCGCCGAACAGCGCCATCGCGCCGCTCTTGACGGCGTCGTCGAACGGCATGACGGCGGCCACGGTGGGCGCGTTGGCCAGGATCTCGGCGTTGACGATCTCCTCGATCTGGCGGATCTGCGCGTCGGTCAGCGGGGCGTTGTGCGAGAAGTCGAAGCGCGTCTTGTCCGGGTCGACCAGCGAGCCCTTCTGCTGCACGTGGCTGCCCAGCACCTCGCGCAGCGCCTTGTGCATCAGGTGCGTGGCCGAGTGGTTGCGGACGGTGCGCGCGCGGCGGACGGCGTCGACCTGGGCCGCCACCGTGTCGCCCACCTTGAGCGGGCCGTTGGCCAACGTGCCCTGGTGGCCGTACACGTCGGCCTGGATCTTGGTGGTGTCCGCCACGGTGAAGACGGCGGGGCCGGACACGAGCGTGCCCTGGTCGCCCACCTGGCCGCCCGATTCGGCGTAGAACGGCGTGTTGTCCAGCACGACCACGCCGGTCTGGCCCGGCTGCATCGTGTCGACCGAGGCGCCGTCCACGTACAGCGCGGTCACGCGCACGCCTTCCTTGCTCAGCGCGTCGTAGCCGTGGAACACGGTCTTGTCGCCCGTGTACTCCAGGCCGGCGGCCATCTTGAACTTGCCGGCCGCGCGCGCCTGCTCGCGCTGGCGCGTCATGGCCGCGTCGAAGGCGGCCTCGTCGACGGTGATCTCCTGCTCGCGCGCCACGTCCTGCGTCAGGTCCAGCGGGAAGCCGAACGTGTCGTGCAGCTTGAACGCCAGTTCGCCGTCCAGCACGTTGCCGCCCTTGGCCTTGAGGTCGGCCACGGCGGTGTCCAGGATCGACATGCCGTTCTCGATGGTCTCGAAGAAGCGCTCTTCCTCGGCCTTGAGCACCTCGACCACGCGCGACTCGGCGTCGGCCAGTTCCGGGTAGGCCTCGCCCATCTGCGCCACCAGGTCCGCCACGAGCTTGTGGAAGAACGGGGTCTTCTGGCCCAGCTTGTAGCCATGGCGGATGGCGCGGCGCACGATGCGGCGCAGCACGTAGCCACGGCCTTCGTTGCCGGGGATCACGCCGTCGACGATCAGGAACGAGCAGGCGCGGATATGGTCGGCAATGACCTTGAGCGAGTTGTGGCCCAGGTCGGCGGTGCGGGTCTCGCGGCCGGCGGCACGGATCAGCGCCTGGAACAGGTCGATCTCGTAGTTGCTGTGCACGTGCTGGAGCACGGCGGCAATGCGCTCCAGGCCCATGCCGGTGTCCACGCACGGCTTGGGCAGGCGCGTCATGTTGCCCTGCTCGTCGCGGTTGAACTGCATGAACACGAGGTTCCAGATCTCGATGTAGCGGTCGCCGTCTTCCTCGGGCGATCCCGGCGGGCCGCCCCAGACCTCGGGGCCGTGGTCGTAGAAGATTTCCGAGCACGGGCCGCACGGGCCGGTATCGGCCATCTGCCAGAAGTTGTCCGACGCGTAGCGCGCGCCCTTGTTGTCGCCGATGCGCACGATGCGCTCGACCGGCACGCCCACTTCCTTGGCCCAGATGTCGTAGGCTTCGTCGTCCTCGGCGTAGACCGTGACCCAAAGCTTGTCCGCCGGCAGCTGGTAGACCTTGGTCAGCAGCTCCCAGGCGTACTGGATGGCGTCACGCTTGAAGTAGTCGCCGAACGAGAAATTGCCCAGCATCTCGAAGAACGTGTGGTGACGTGCCGTATAGCCGACATTTTCGAGATCGTTGTGCTTGCCGCCGGCCCGCACCGAACGCTGGGACGACGTGGCGCGCGAGTAGGGACGCTTGTCGGTGCCCAGGAACACGTCCTTGAACTGCACCATGCCCGAATTGGTGAACAGCAGCGTCGGGTCGTTCGCCGGCACCAGGCTGGACGAGCGGACCACGGTATGGTCCTTCGACTCGTAGAACTGCAGGAACTTGCTGCGGATGTCGGAGACTTTCATGTTGTATCGGGCGCCTCCCGCGTCGTGGCAGGGCGCAGTCAGTCAGGGTGGATTTGCAAACCGTTGATTATACGGGCAAGCCCTGCCCGCAGGCACTGGCCGGGCGGCGCGTAGCCGGCCCGCCGCCCGGCTGTCCGGTTATCGCCCACGGAACCGCCGGCGGCGCCCCGGCCGGGCGCGTGGGCGCCGGGGCCGGTGATAGAGTGCTGGCTCCTCAAGACCTGCCCGCCCGTACCGCCATGGGAGCCTTAAGCCATCTCCGCGTCCTGGACCTGACCCGCGTGCTCGCGGGCCCCTGGTGCGCCCAGAACCTTGCCGACTTTGGCGCCGACGTGATCAAGATCGAGCGCCCCGGCGCCGGCGACGACACCCGCATCTGGGGCCCGCCCTGGCTCAAGACCCCCGACGGCCAGGACACCGCCGAGGCCGCCTACTACCTGGCCGCCAACCGCAACAAGCGCTCGGTGACCTGCGACATCAGCACGCCCGAGGGCCAGCAGATCGTGCGCGACCTGGCCGCCCGCAGCGACGTGGTGCTGGAAAACTACAAGGTCGGGCAACTTAAGAAGTATGGGCTGGACTACGAATCGCTGAAGGCGGTCAAGCCGGACATCATCTACTGCTCGGTCACCGGCTTCGGCCAGACCGGCCCGTACGCGCAGCGCCCCGGCTACGACTTCATCATCCAGGGCATGGGCGGCTTCATGAGCCTGACCGGCGAGCGCGACGACCTGCCCGGCGGCGGGCCGCAGAAGGCCGGCGTGGCGATTTCCGACCTGATGACCGGCCAGTACGCGACGATCGCCGTGCTGGCCGCGCTGGCGCACCGCGACCGCACCGGCTGCGGCCAGTACATCGACATGGCGCTGCTCGACGTGCAGGTGTCGATGCTGGCCAACATGAACACCAACTACCTGGCCAGCGGCGTGGCGCCCCGGCGCTGGGGCAACGCCCACCCGAACATCGTGCCCTACCAGACCTTCCACGCCGCCGACGGCTGGATCATCGTCGCGGTGGGCAACGACGGGCAGTTCCGCAAGTTCGTGACCGCCGGCGGCCGGCCGGAACTGGCCGACGACCCGCGTTTTGCCACCAACCCGCAGCGCGTGGCGCACCGCGACGTGCTGGTGCCCATCCTGGCCGAGATGGTGCTGCCGCGCACGCGCGAGCAGTGGATCCTGGACCTGGAACGCGCCGGCGTGCCGTGCGGCCCGATCAACACGCTGGACGAAGTCTTCGAGAACGAGCAGGTGCTGGCGCGCGGCCTGCGCGTGGACCTGCCCCACCCCACCGGCGGCACGGTCAAGCTGGTCGGCAGCCCGATGAAGATGAGCGCCACCCCGCCCGAGGCGCTGCGCCACCCGCCGTTGCTGGGCGAGCACACCGATATGGTGCTGGACGAGACACTCGGCTACAGTGCCGAACACATCGCCGCCCTGCGCGCCAAGGGTGTGGTCTGAGCCCGGCGCGCCCGGCCAGACCGGCCCGGACTTGACCGCGCCCGCCCCTGGCGGGCGGCCGGGCCGGTGATCATGACGTTTTTCCATCCCTAGGAGAATGCATGCTGGCCGACGCCCTGCTCGCGTTCCTGCACTACACGGCCATCTTCGTGCTGATCACGCTGATGGCCGCCGAAGCCGTGGTGCTGCGCCCGGACATGACGCCCGCGGCCGTCCGCCGCCTGTCGATCTACGACCTGGTCTATTTCCTGTCGGCGCTGGCCACGCTGGCCACCGGCCTGCTGCGGCTGTTCTACGGCGCCAAGGGCGCGGATTTCTACGTCCACAACCCCTGGTTCCACGCCAAGATGACGGTATTCGTCGTGATCGCGCTGTGCTCGCTGCCGCCCACGTTCATGTTCGCCCGGTGGCGCAAGCAGGCGCGGCACCTGCCCGACTTCGTGCCGACGCCGGCCGAGATCCGCAAGGCCCGCCGCTGGGTCATGATCGAGGCCCACCTGGTGATCCTGCTGCCGCTGTGCGCCGTGATGATGGCGCGCGGCATCGGCATCCGCTGACCCGGCCGACTTTGCTCCCGTGAGGCTGGCGCGCAACGTACGCGCCGGCCCTTCCAAGATTCCCGATCCGTACCACGCTGACATGCTGAAGACCCTGCTCACGGCCGCCGCGCTGTCCCTGACCGCCTTGTCCCTGACCGCCCCGGCCCATGCCGCCGCCGGCAACTGGCCTACCAAACCGCTGCGCTTTGTCGTGCCCTACCCGGCCGGCGGCCCCCTGGACACCGTGGCGCGCGCCATCGGCGAGAAGCTGCGCGACAGCCTGGGCCAGCCGGTGGTGGTGGAAAACAAGCCCGGCGCGGGCGGCAACCTGGGCGCCGACTACGTCGCCAAGCAACCGGCCGACGGCTACACGATCGTGATGGGCGCGGTGGCCACGCACGCGATCAACCCCACGCTGTTCACGAAGATGCCGTACGACCCGGTCAAGGACTTCGCGCCGATCACGCTGGTGGCCGACGTGCCGAACGTGCTGGTGATGCACCCGGGCAAGGCCGCCGAGCTGCAGATCAACAACGTGCGCGACCTGGTGGAATACGCGCGCAAGCATCCGGGCAAGCTCGACTATGCGTCGGGCGGCAACGGCAGCGCGGGCCACCTGTCCGGCGAGCTGTTCAAGAGCATGGCGCGCATCAGCATGGTCCATATCCCGTACAACGGCGCCTCGCCGGCCCAGTTGTCGGTGCTGTCGGGCCAGACCGACCTGATCTTCGACAACCTGGCGTCGGCATCGGCCAACATCAAGGCCGGCAAGCTCAAGGCGTTCGCCGTGACCACGGCCGGCCGCGCCGCCATGTTCCCGGAACTGCCGACGATTGCCGAGGCCGGCAAGGGCCTGGGGCTGGAAGGCTTCGATATCTCCACCTGGTTCGGGGTGCTGGCGCCGGCCGGCACGCCGCGCGAGATCGTCGACCGCCTGAACCACGACATCGTCGCCATCCTGAAGACCGACGACATGAAGGCCCGCCTGGCCCGCATCGGCGCCCAGCCGGCGCCGACCACGCCCGAGCAGTTCGGCGCGCTGATCCAGCGCGAGCTGAAGAAGTACGGTCAGGTGGTCAAGGTTTCCGGCGCGAAGGTGGACTGAGCGGCCGGGCCCGGTCCCGCAGGCGCCACAGCCGCGCCTTGTCGTCCCGGGCCTCCTCGGCCGCGTTGCGCGGCAGCAGCAGCCCCACCTGGACGATCCGGGGCCCTTCCATCCGCGTGACCGACAGCCGCAGGCCGGCAATCTCCACGGTGTCGCCCTCCACGGGCGGCGACGGGAAGGCGGCCAGCATTGCCTCGGCCAGCGTGCTGTCCTGCTGGCCGGCCGGCAGCGGGCCGGCGCCGTAGAGCGCGGCAACGTCCGCGAGCCGCGCCTCGGCATCGAGCAGGAAGTCGTGGGCCACCTGGTCCCAGGCGGGCGGCGTGGTCTCGGTCAGGAACATCCGCGACAGCCGCGGCAGCGCCGGCGTGGGCGCCAGCACGGACACGATGTCCCCGGCGCGCAGCACCACCTGGTCCAGCGGCACCAGCTCGCCGTCGCGCGCCACCGATACCAGCGCGCTGCGCGGCGGCAGTTCCACCTGGTCCGCGCGCAGGTCCTGCATCGACGCATTGGGCGCCACCATGAACTGCATCAGCTCCAGCCCGGGCGGATGCACGCCGCGCAGGCGCTCGCGCGAGATCGGCTCGTCGTAGCGCGGGCGCAGCACCCGCGCCAGCCGGGCGGCCAGCGCCACGGTCGTGCCCTGGCACAGCAGGCTGGCCAGCACCACGGCAAACGCCAGCCGGAACAGCAGCCCGGAATCCTCCATGCCCTGCAGCAGCGGGAACAGCGACAGCACGATCGGCACCGCGCCGCGCAGCCCCATCCAGGCCACGAAGCCTTTCTCGCGCACGTTGAAGCGGAACGGCAGCAGCGCCAGGAACACGGCCACGGGCCGGGCCACGCACATTAGGAACAGCGCCAGGGCCACGGCCGGCAGCGCGATGTCCCAGATCCGGTGCGGCGTGACCAGCAGGCCCAGCAGCAGGAACATCGCCGACTGCGCCAGCCACGCCATGCCGTCCATCGCCCGCAGCACGGCCTCGCCCACGGCATGGTCGCGGTTGCCGACGATCACGCCCACCAGGTAGACCGCCAGGAACCCGCTGCCGCCGAACGACTGGACGATCGCCCAGATCATGCAGCCGGCCGAGCAGATCAGGATGGCCTGCAACCCTTCGGCGACATTGACGCGCTCCATCACGTTGGCCATGCAATAGCCCAGGCCGATGCCCAGCACGCCGCCCACGCCGAACTGGACCACCAGCCGCCAGGCCAGCGCCCCGGGCGACAGCCCCTGCGGCGCCGTGATCCATTCGATCAGCGTCAGGGTCAGGAAGATCGCCATCGGGTCGTTCAACCCCGATTCGATCTCCAGCACGCTGGCCACGCGCTCCTTGAGCCGGATGCCGCTGCTGTTGAGCAGCGAGAAGACCGCCGCGGCGTCGGTGGAGCCGACGATGGCGCCCAGCAGCAGGCCCAGCTTCCAGTCGATGCCAAGCATCCATGTGGCAAACACGCCAACCATCACGGCCGTCACGAACACCCCGACCGTGGCCAGCGACAACGACGGCCGCAGCGCCACCCGGAACGTGGCCAGCCGCGTGCGCAGCCCGCCGTCCAGCAGGATCACGGCCAGCGCCACGTTGCCCACCAGGAAGCTGAGCCAGGTATTGGAAAAGCGGATGCCGCCCGGGCCATCGACGCCGGCGGCCATGCCCACCCCCAGGAACACGAGCAGGAACGGCACCCCGAAGCGCGCCGAGAACACGCCGAGCAGGATGCCCACCGTCATCACCAGCGCGCCGATCAGGATGGCATGGTCGATCGCTTCCAAGCAGGCTCCTGTGAGGGGTCTTGTCGGGTAGCCGGCCCGGCCACGCGGGGGGCCCGGCCCGCCGCTGTCTGTCGTGGGTTGGCGGATTCGATCCTTACGATCATAGGCGGCGGCAGGCGCCCGGTCTGTCCGGCTCCGTCCTGCCCGGGGGACGTCCGCCTGCGCGTATTCCCTGCATTTTTTCTTGTATCGTCAACGACTTACCGTTGCCTTTCAGACGTCTGCGTAGGGACATACCCTGAGGTTGCCACTTAATGCAGACATATGAAAGGTGGCTGAAAGGATGCGCTTTTACCTTCCACCCTGCCGCGACCGGGGAGCTTTCGTCGCGTCGATTTCTAGCAGTCATATCGAGGAGAATCATTTTGCGCATACGTAGCCAAAAGGACTTTGCCTCCGGCCTGATGTTCATTCTGGTCGGCCTGGGCTTTTCCTTCGTCGCCCGTGGCTATTCCATGGGAACAGCCGCCAAGATGGGACCGGGATACTTCCCGTTCTGGCTCGGCATCGTGCTCGCCATCCTGGGCGCGCTCGTCCTGTGGGGTTCGCTGTCGTCCAAGGGCGAAGACGACCAGCTTGCACGCTGGGACCTGAAGATCCTGCTGTGGATCCTGGGCTCGGTGGTGCTGTTCGGCCTGCTGCTCAAGCCGCTGGGCATGGTGCTGTCGGTGGTGGTACTGGTACTGGTCTCCTCGATGGCCAGCCATGAATTCAGCTGGAAGGGTGCAGTCCTGAACGCGATCATCCTCGTGCTGATCAGCCTGGGCGCGTTCGTGTACGGCATCAACCTCCAGATGCCGGTGTGGCCGGCTTTCCTGGCAAGCTAAGGAGACGGCCCTCATGGAACTGTTGACCAACCTGGGACTGGGCTTTTCTACCGCCCTGTCCTTCCAGAACATCGCCTACGCGTTCCTGGGCTGCGTGCTCGGGACGCTGATCGGCGTGCTGCCGGGCCTGGGCCCGCTGGCCACCATCGCGATGCTGCTGCCCGTGACCTACACGCTGCCCCCGGTGGCGGCGCTGATCATGCTGGCCGGTATCTACTACGGTGCCCAGTACGGCGGCTCCACCACGGCCATCCTGGTGAACCTGCCGGGCGAATCGTCGTCGGTGGTGACCACGATCGACGGCTACCAGATGGCGCGGCGCGGCCGGGCGGGGGTGGCGCTGGCCACCGCTGGCCTGGGTTCGTTCTTCGCCGGCTGCGTGGCCACGCTGATCCTGGCTGCCTTCGCTGCCCCGCTGTCGGAACTGGCGTTCAAGTTTGGCCCTGCCGAATACTTCTCGCTGATGATCCTGGGCCTGATCGGTGCCGTGGTGCTGGCGTCCGGCTCGCTGGTCAAGGCGATCTCGATGATCGTGCTGGGTCTGCTGCTGGGCTTGGTCGGTACCGACGTGAACTCGGGCGCGGCGCGCTTCTCGTTCGACGTGCCGGAGCTGACCGACGGCCTGAACTTCGTGTCCGTGGCCATGGGCGTGTTCGGCTTTGCCGAAATCATCGCCAACCTGGAGCAGAAGGAAGCGCGTGAGACGTTCACGGACCACGTGACCAACCTGTTCCCGACCAAGGAAGACTTCAAGCGCATGATCCCGGCCGTGCTGCGCGGCACCGCCCTGGGTTCGGCGCTGGGTATCCTGCCGGGCGGTGGTGCGTCGCTGGCGTCGTTCGCGGCCTACTCGCTGGAAAAGAAGACGTCGAAGTACCCGCAGGAATTCGGCAAGGGCGCCATCGAAGGCGTGGCCGGTCCGGAATCGGCCAACAACGCGGCCGCCCAGACGTCGTTCATCCCGCTGCTGACGCTGGGCATTCCGCCCAACGCCGTGATGGCGCTGATGGTCGGTGCGATGACGATCCACAACATCCAGCCCGGTCCGCAGGTCATGACCAGCAACCCGGCGCTGTTCTGGGGCCTGATCGCCTCGATGTGGCTCGGCAACCTGATCCTGATCGTGCTGAACCTGCCGATGATCGGCATCTGGGTGAAGCTGCTGAAGGTACCGTACCGCTACCTGTACCCGGCCATCCTGACGTTCTGCTGCATCGGCGTGTACTCGGTCCAGAACACCACGTTCGACGTGTTCCAGACCGCGGCCTTCGGCGTGATCGGCTACCTGTTCATCAAGCTCAAGTGCGAGCCGGCACCGCTGCTGCTGGGTTTCGTGCTCGGGCCGATGATGGAAGAGAACTTCCGCCGTTCGCTGCTGCTGTCGCGTGGTGACTTCAGCGTGTTCGTGACGCGTCCGCTGTCGCTGGGCCTGCTGATCGCCGCGGCGATCCTGGTGGCGATCGTGGCGATGCCGTCGATCAAGGCGAAGCGCGAGGAAGCGTTCCAGGAAGAGTAAGACTGCCGCGCGGCCCATCGGCCGCGAGCAAGGAAAGGGCGCCCCGGTGGCGCCCTTTTTCTTTTGCCGGCGCGCCATGGCCTAGGTGCCGAACAGCGCCTCGCAGGCGGCCCGGATGGCCTCGGTCACGTGCACGCGGCCGTGGTCGCGCCGCTCCAGCATGCCGATGGTGCGCACCACCGGCTCGCCGCCCGCGCGCAGCGGCAGGATCCGCAGCGCCTTGTCGTCGCGCCAGCGGGCGCGCTTGAGCAGCGGCACGACGGTCACCCCCACCTCCTGGCGCACCAGTTCCACCAGCGCCTCGATCGAATTCAGCTCCAGGTACTCGTTGGTGCGCAGGTGCGCGCGCCGCAGCGCCCGCTCCACCAGCGCGCCGGTGCGCTGGCTGCGGTCGAAGCGCAGGAACGGGTTGGCGGCCAGCGCCTGCCGGGCGTCGTCGCCGTGGCTGCCGCGCGACGCAATCGCGACGATCGGCTCGTCGTAGAGCGGGGTCCAGTGCAGCGTGCCCGCCAGCCGGGCCGAGCCCTCCACGACGAACGCGGCGTCAAGCTCGCCGCTTTCCACCATCGCCGCCAGCTCGAACGACTTGGCGCCGATCAGCCGCACGTCCAGCGCCGGGTAGGTCTGCTTGAGCCCCGCCACCACGTGCGACAACCCGCCCATGACCGATACCACCGCCCCCACCGCCACGGCGCCGGCCATGGCCTCGGCATCGGCCAGCGGCACGCGCATCTCGTCGTACAGCGCCAGCAGCCGGCGCGCCTGGGGCAGCAGCGCGCGGCCGTCGGCATTGAGCACGGCCACCCGGCCGCTGCGGTCGAACAGCGCGCGGCGCAGTTCTTGCTCAAGGGAACGCATCTGCAGGCTGACCGCAGCCTGGGTCAGGGCGACCTGGCTGGCGGCGGCCGCAAACGACCCGTGCTCGGCCACGGCCACGAAGGTTCGGAGGAAGCGGATCGTGCTCATGGTTGGTGCATCGCGGCGGGCACGGCAGCCCGGCCGGCGAATCACAAGTTTTTCTTGTCAATCAAGCAAGGAATATTAACTTTCATTATGGGGCCGGGCACGGAATAATTTCGGTTTCCTGCCGCAGTTCCACGACGCACCCATCCGTACCGGAGACGCACAATGAATCACTGGCTACGCCATCTTGGCATCGGCCTTGCCACGAGCCTGACCCTGGCCGCCGCACCGGCGCTGGCCGATACCTACCCGAGCAAGCCGATCCGCCTGATCGTGCCGTTCCCGGCCAGCGGCGCCACCGACCTGCTGGCGCGCGCCATTGCGCAGAAGGTGGGCCAGAACATGGGCCAGCAACTCGTGGTGGACAACCGGCCGGGCGCCGGCGGCGCCATCGGTTCGGACATGGCCGCCAAGGCCGCGCCGGACGGCTACACGATCCTGATCGCCACCACCAGCACGCACTCGATCGGCCCGTTCATCAACACGCGCCTGCCGTACAACACCGAGACCGACTTCACGCCGATCGGCCAGGTGGCCACGGCCACGAACGTGCTGGTGGTGCCGAACCAGCTGCCGGTCAAGAACGTCAAGGAACTGATCGACTACGCCAAGAAGCATCCGGGCGAGCTGAACTACGCGTCCAGCGGCAACGGCACGGTCGTCCACCTGACGGCCGAGGCGTTCAAGGCCCAGGCTGGCGTGTTCATCACCCATATCCCCTACCGCGGCACCGCGCTGGCCGTGCCCGACCTGATCTCGAACAAGGTGCAGGTGCTGTTCGACAGCATCGTCTCGGGCATGCCGCACGTGAAGGACGGCAAGCTCAAGGCGCTGGCCGTGACGAGCCTGAAGCGGTCGCCGCTGGCGCCCGACCTGCCGACGGCCAGCGAATCGGGCCTGCCGGGCTTCGAATCGGACACGTGGTTCGGCATCTACGGTCCCAAGGGCCTGCCGCCCGAGATCGTCAGCCGCCTGAACGCCGAGTTCAACAAGGCCATCCAGTCCCAGGACGTGCGCGACCGCCTGGCCAAGCTGGGCGCCGAACCGGTGGGCGGCACGCCCGCCCAGTTCGCCGCGATGGTCAGGAAGGACAGCGCCCGCTGGGGCAAGCTGATCAAGGACCGCAAGATCCAGGTGGACTGATGCCCACGCCGGCCAGCCCATACAACGCATAGCATTACTACGAGACAACCATGCAAACCTTCAACTGGACCAACCCCTACCCCACCGTGCGCATTCCGCTGTTTGCGCGCAACGTGGTCTCGACGTCGCACCCGCTGGCGGCGCAGGCGGGCCTGCGCATGCTGCTCAAGGGCGGCAACGCCGTGGACGCCGCCATCGCGGCGGCCGCCGCGATCACGCTCGTGGAGCCGGTCTCGTGCGGCCTGGGCAGCGACGCCTTCGCGATCCTCTGGGACGGCAAGGAACTGCACGGCCTGAATTCGTCGGGCGTGGCGCCGGCCGCGTGGAACACCGACTACTTCAAGAACAAGTACGGCGCCGACGGCAACGGGCTGGCCAACCGGCCGATCCGGGGCTGGGACTCGGTGACCGTGCCGGGCGTGGTGGCCGGCTGGGCCGCGCTGCACGAGCGCTTTGGCAAGCTGCCGTTCGCGGACCTGATGGAGCCGGCCATCGAGATCGCCGAGCGCGGCTACGCCGTGCCGCCGGTGGTGGCGCACAAGTGGGCCGCCGCCGTGCCGGACCTGAGGAACCAGCCGGGCTTTGCCGACACGTTCATGCCCAACGGCCGCGCGCCGCACGTGGGCGAGAAGTTCCAGTTCAAGGCCGCCGCCGAGACGCTGCGCAAGATCGGCGCCACCGGGGGCCGCGCCTACTACGAGGGCGAGATCGCCGAGAAGATCGCCGCGTTCAGCAAGGAATGCGGCGCCGCGATGACGCTGGACGACCTGCGCAACTATCGCCCGGACTGGGTCAAGCCGATCAGCAAGTCCTACCGTGGCTACGAAGTGCACGAGATTCCGCCGAACGGCCAGGGCATCGCCGCGCTGATGGCGCTGGGCATCCTGGACCAGTTCGACGTGGGCGCGCTGCCCGTGGATTCGGTCGATTCGCAGCACCTGCAGATCGAGGCGATGAAGCTGGCCTTTGCCGACCTGTACCGCTACGTGGCCGACCCGCGCAGCATGGAAGTCACGCCCGAGCAGATGCTGGACGACGGCTACCTGAAGTCGCGCGCCAAGCTGATCGACATGCAGCGCGCCACGCATTTCGACTTCGGCATGCCGCGCACCGGCGGCACGATCTACCTGACCGCCGCCGACGAGAACGGCATGATGATCTCGTTCATCCAGTCGAACTACATGGGTTTTGGCTCGGGCGTGGTGGTGCCGGGTACCGGCATCAGCCTGCAGAACCGTGGCGTGGGCTTCTCGATGGACCCGAAGTCGGCCAACGTGGTGGAAGGCGGCAAGCGCCCGTTCCACACGATCATCCCGGCTTTCCTGACCAAGAATGGCCAGCCGCAGATGAGCTTTGGCGTGATGGGCGGCGACATGCAGCCCCAGGGACACCTGCAGACCGTGGTGCGCATGCTGGACTACAAGCAGCAGCCCCAGGCCGCGTGCTGCGCCCCGCGCTGGAAGGTCAACCGCGACTTCACGCTGGACGTTGAAGGCACCATGGACCCGAACACCGTGGCCGGGCTGAAGGACCGCGGCCACCAGCTCAAGTCGGTGGACGATCCGTACATGGATTTCGGGTCGGGCCAGTTCATCTGGCGCCTGTCGGAAGATGCCGAGCACGGCTACGTGGCCGCCAGCGACAGCCGCCGCGACGGCCAGGCCGTGGGCTTCTGACGCCGCCGGCCCGCTGTAGAACCGGAGTCTCAAGCAGTACCGCAGCACGCAGTACGAAGTCCTGCAGGGCGCCACGGTCATGCCGTGGCGCCTTTTTTATTGCGGATGCAGGAGGGGAATAGCCGGGTATCAGTAGATCGGCAGGCTCAGGAAGAGCTTGATCACCACGGCGTTGACGAGGTCGATGAAGAACGCGCCCACCATCGGCACGATCAGGAAGGCCAGGTGCGAGGCCCCGAAGCGGTCGGTAATCGCCTGCATGTTGGCAATGGCCGTGGGCGTGGCGCCAAGGCCAAACCCGCAGTGACCGGCCGCCAGCACGGCCGCGTCATAGTTGCGGCCCATGACGCGGAACGTGACGAAGACCGCATAGAGCGCCATGGCCGCCGTCTGGATCAGCAGGATCAGCACCATCGGCAGCGCCAGCGACGCCAGCTCCCAGAGCCGCAGGCTCATCAGCGCCATCGCCAGGAACATCGACAGGCTGACGTTGCCCAGCACCGACAGCGCGCGATCGAACACCGTGTACCAGCCCAGCAGCGCCAGCCCGTTGCGCAGGACCACGCCGACGAACAGCACCCAGACGAACGTCGGCAGCTCCAGCCAGCTACCCTTGAACACGCCGGCCAGCGCCTGCCCGGCGGTCAGGCAGACCAGGATCAGCGCCAACGTCTCGATCAGCGCCGACGCGGTGATCGGCCGCACGGCCTGCGGGTTCTCGAACGTCAGCACCTGGTCGTCCGCCGTCACGCCCGGCTTGGCCACGTTGCGCAACAGGTAGCGCGCCACGGGGCCGCCCACCAGCCCGCCCAGCACCAGCCCGAACGTGGCGCACGCCACCCCCAGCTCGGTGGCATAGGACATGCTGAACTGCTCGGCAAACGTCGAGCCCCAGGCGGCGCTGGTGCCGTGACCGCCGGACAGCGCGATCGATCCGGCCAGCAGGCCCGTGGCCGGCGGCAGGCCCAGCGCGCTGGCCAGCCCCACGCCGATCGTGTTCTGGATCACCAGCAGGCCGGCCACGGCGATCAGGAACACGCCAATGGACTTGCCGCCCTGCTTCAGGCTGGCCAGGTTGGCACTGAGCCCGAGCGAGGCAAAGAACGCCAGCATCAGCGGCGTCTGGGCCGACGTGTCGAACTTGACCTGGAAGTCCGCCGTCACGCGGGCCAGCAGCAGGCAGATAGCGACGACGAGGCCGCCCACCACCGGTTCGGGAATGTTGAAGGCCCGCAGCGGCGGGGTGACCTTCAACAGCTTGCGGCCCACCAGCAGCACCAGCGAGGCCGCGACGAGCGTTTCGTAGTTGTTCAATTCCAGCATGGCGATCGATTGGCAGAAAATCTAGATTCTTGGCGCCCGCCCGCCACCCGCCAATCGCCGTCTCCTTAAAAGCGTGCCACCGCAACTGTTCTGCCCCACATGCACGAAACTGTGCATGGCTTCCGGTGGGCAGTTCCGTACACTGGCCGTTCGGTTCCCTGCTTCGGCTCCCCTTCCTTTCTCTCCATCTGCCCTCCACGGCGCGACCCATGGCCACCTACGCTTTCCGCATCGTCAATGTCTTCGCCGAGTCCACGTTCGGCGGCAACCCCCTCTGCGTGTTCGAGGACGCGCGCGGCATGGACGACGCCACCATGCAGGCGCTGGCCCTGCAGTTCAACCTGTCCGAAACGACGTTCGTGCTGCCGTCCGACCAGGCCGACGCCGCCGTGCGGATCTTCACGCCCGGCTACGAGATGCGCTTTGCCGGCCATCCCACGCTCGGCACGGCCCACGTCGTGCGGGACCTCGCCCGCACCGGCGACGCGCTGACGCTGTCCTTCCCGGCCGGCATCGTGCCCGTGACCGCCAGCGGCGACCGCTGGACCCTGACCGCCCCGCATGCCGGCGCACCCCGGACGGCGCCGGCCGGCCTGCCGGACGCCGAGATGGCATCGCTGCTCGGCCTGCAGCCCGACGACCTGGCCGGCACGCCGATGTGGGTCGACACCGGCGCGGACCAGTTGCTCGTCCCGCTCAAGACGCCCGACGCCGTGCGCCGCGCCCAGCCCGACAGCAGCCGCCTGGACCGCTGGCCGCAAAGCAGCCTGGGCCGCAAGACCGCCTACGTGTTCGCGTTCGATCCCGCCCAGCCGGGCAAGGTCTTGTCCCGCTACTTCTTCACCAAGCAGGGCGGCGGCGTATCCGAGGACCCCGGCACCGGCTCCGCCTGCGCCAACCTGGGCGGCTGGCTGATTGCCACCGGCCATGCCCTGCCCGCACGGTTCGAGGTCGACCAGGGCGAATTCGTCGACCGGCCCTGCCGGCTGGACCTGTCCGTGACCGCCGACGGCGCCATCCGCGTCGGCGGCCGCGTGATCGAACTGGGCCGGGGCACCGTCACGGTCTGAGGCAGCCAGCGCGGTCGGTGCGGCGGGTGCTTTCGCCGCGTTCGCCGTGTGGTGGAGTCGGCGCCGATGCCGGCCCCGGAGTCGGCATCGATGCCGGCATCCCTGGCGTGCCGCTAAAGCTGTCGCTGTGTCGTCGTCGCTGTGCCCCTGTTTCGCTGTTTCATCATGTCGGGATCGCGGTGCGCCATACTGGCGCCTCCGTGGTCCCGTCCGCCCTGTTGAGCCATCCCATGCCCCCGCACACCCCCTCGCCCGCTCCCTCCCACGACATTGCCCAGCTTGCCGACCTCGAAGCGCTGTACGACGAACCGCGCGGCGCGTCGCTGGCGAAGGAGGTCGACTACCTGCACCCCCACTACCGCGCCTTCGTCGACGCCTCACCGTTCTGCCTGCTCTCGACCCAGAACGAGCACGGCGGCGACTGCTCCCCGCGCGGCGACGGGCCGGGCTTCGTGCAGGTGCTCGACGACCGCACCCTGCTGCTGCCCGACCGCCGTGGCAACAACCGCATCGACAGCCTGCGCAACATCCTCAAGGACCCGCGCGTCGGCCTGCTGTTCCTGGTGCCCGGCGTCAACGAGACGCTGCGCATCAGCGGCACCGCCACCATCAGCACCGATCCCGCGCTGATCGCCCGCTGCGTCGTCCAGGGCAAGGCGCCCACCACGGTGCTGGTGATCCGCATCCACTCGGCCTTCTTCCAGTGCGCCCGGGCCCTGCTGCGCTCGCGCCTGTGGGCCGCCGACGCCCAGATATCGCGCGACGCGCTGCCCAGCACCGGCACGATGGTGGCCGACCTGAGCCAGAACGCGATTGACGGCGCCGCCTACGACCGCGAACTGCCCGAGCGCATCCGCACTACGCTCTACTAGCGCCAGTAGCGCTACTGGCGCTACCAGCGCCTCAGCCGGGCGGGCGCGGCAGCCACTCCGGCGCGTGCGAGCCCAGCGGCACCGAGGGCAGCGTCCAGTGCGCGGGCGTCTCGGACAGCTTCGCCGCATGCCGGACGACGGTCAGTTCGCCAAAACCCGATTCGGCCACTTCCAGCAGGTCCGACACCTCGTCGATATGCTGGTCCGGCACGGTCACGCCGTCGGGCACACGGCCCAGACTGCGCAGCCACTGCCCCACCTGCGCCAGCGACACGCGCACCAGCCAGCTGCCGCCCTCCACCGAGCGCCGGTGCAGTGCGGCCATAGCGCCAAACGCCAGCAGGTAGCCGGTGGCGTGGTCCAGCACCTGTGCCGGCAGCGGCCGGGGTTCGGCGCTGCCGGCCGCCCGCGCCTCGTCGTCGTTGATGCCGGTGGCCGTCTGCACCAGCGAATCGAAGCCGCGCTTGCCCGACCACGGCCCCACATGGCCGTAGGCCGACAGCGAGACATAGACAATGCCGGGCCGCGCCCGCGCCGCCGCCTCGGGCCCGGCGCCGAGTTCCGCCAGCCCGTTGGGGCGATAGCCCTGCACCACCACGTCTGCGCCGTGAAACAGCTTGTGCAGCGTGCGCTTGTCGTCGGGGTCGCGCAGGTCGAGCTGGCACGACCGCTTGCCGCGCCCCGTGTCGATGACCAGCGACGGCATCGACGGCAGGTGCGCCGCCGTCACCAGCAGCACGTCGGCCCCGTGGGCGGCCAGCGTGCGGCCGGCCACGGGCCCGGCGATGATCCGCGTGAAATCGAGCACCCGCACGCCGGACAGCGGCCGGGCGTCGACATTGATCTCGGCGTGCGGCGGAAAGGCCGGCAACGGCTCGGGCGGCGCCTCGCCGATCTTCTCGATGGTCACGGGCGGCAGGCCGGCCAGCGCCTGGGCCTGCGGATGGCGCAGCCACGTCTCCAGCGAGCGCTGGGCGGCCACGACCATGCCGGCGTCCGACGCCACGGTCTCGAAGTCCTCGGCCTTCCAGTGCGCAAGCGCGGCGCGCACGGCGTCCCGGTCGTGCGCGCATTTGAGGATCTTCAGCACGCCGTCCCGGTGGTGCGGGAAGTTCGTATGCAGGCGCACCCAGCCGCCATCCCCGCACGGATACAGGCCGGCGATCTTTTCCCACAGCTCCGGGGCAGGGCCGCCGTTGACCCGCAGGTAGCGTTCGCTGCGGAATTCGGCCAGCGCGTGCCGCATGTCGACCGACACCGACTGCCAGCGGCCGGTCCGCTGCGCCCAGAGCGCGGCGGCGGCCAGCGCGGACGCCCCCAGGCTGGCCTGCGCCGCCGTGCCGATGGCGAAGCTCGATGGCAGGATCGGGTCCGCACCGGTCAGGGTCAGGTGGGACAGCGCGTCCGGCGGCATGGCGGCGTCGCGCCACAGCGCGGCAAGCGCGTCGGCGGGCGCCTGGTGGGTCGATCCGGCAAGGCCGGCAGAACTGGCGGCATTCATGGCGTGTTTTCCTGCGGCAAGAAATGGGGCGGCATGCGACGATGGCGTCGCACGGACGGACACGGCGCAGCAGTACCGTGCCGTGGATTCTGCACCACCTCGCCCGGCCGCGGGGTTGAGACGATTCTGAAAATGGGGAGCCACTGCCGTGTCGCCCCGCAAGCACGGTAAAATCGCCCCATTCGTCGCAGCCTCTGCGCACCAGATCCCAGGAACATCAGGACGCGCGGCAGGGTCAATCCAGACCCGGGCCGCGCCTTCCAGCTATCGAGCCGCATGTGATGCGGCGCCAACATGAGCCACGACAACAAGCCTACCGACACGCCCGCCGCCTCCAACTTCCTGCGGACCATCATCGACCAGGACCTCGCCGCCGGCACCTACGCCGGCCGCGCGGACACGCAGGGCGCGCCGCTGCCGACCGTCATCACGCGCTTCCCGCCGGAGCCGAACGGCTACCTGCACATCGGCCACGCCAAGAGCATCTGCGTGAATTTCGGGCTCGCGCGCGACTACGGCGGCCGCTGCCACCTGCGCTTCGACGACACGAATCCGGTGAAGGAAGACACCGAGTACGTGGACTCGATCATCGACGCCGTGCACTGGCTGGGCTTCTCGTGGGACGCCAGCCAGCCCGGCGCCGCGCCGCACCTGTATTACGCGAGCGATTACTTCGACCGCCTGTACCAGTTTGCCGAGACGCTGATCGAGCGCGGCGTGGCCTACGTGGACAGCCAGAGCGCCGAGCAGATCGCCGCGAACCGGGGCAACTTCTCGGAGCCGGGCAAGCCGTCGCCCTTCCGCGACCGCACGGTCGAGGAAAACCTGGCGCTGTTCCGCGACATGCGCGCCGGCAAGTACGCCGACGGCGAGCACGTGCTGCGGGCCAAGATCGACATGGCCGCGCCGAACATCGTCATGCGCGACCCGGTGCTGTACCGGATCCGCCACGCCCATCACCACCGCACGGGCGACAAGTGGTGCATCTACCCGATGTACGACTTCACCCACTGCATCTCGGACGCGATCGAGCACATCACGCATTCGCTGTGCACGCTGGAGTTCGAGAACAACCGCCCGCTCTACGACTGGGTGCTGGAACACCTGCGCGACGCCGGCGTCTTTGCCAGCCCGCTGCCGCACCAGTACGAGTTCGCGCGCCTGAACCTGACCTACGCGATCACCAGCAAGCGCAAGCTGAAGCAGCTTGTGGACGAGCGGCGCGTGGACGGCTGGGACGACCCGCGCATGCCGACTATCGTCGGCATCCGCCGGCGCGGCTATACGCCGGAATCGATCCAGCTGTTCTGTGACCGCGTGGGCGTGTCCAAGGCCGACAGCTGGATCGACATGAGCACGCTGGAAGGCGCCGTGCGCGACGACCTGGACGCCCGCGCGCCGCGCAGCGTGGCCGTGCTGGACCCGGTCAAGCTGATCCTGGACAACTACCCCGAGGGCCAGAGCGAGGAATGCTCGGCGCCGGTGCACCCGAAGCAGCCCGAGATGGGCCGCCGCGTGTTCCCGCTGTCGCGCGAGCTGTGGATCGAGCGCGAGGACTTCAACGAGAACCCGCCGAAGGGCTATTTCCGCCTGTTCCCGGGCAACAAGGTGCGCCTGCGCTACGGCTACGTGATCGAGTGCACGGGCGTGGACAAGGACGCGGACGGCAACGTGGTGGCCGTGCACGCGAACTACCTGCCCGAGACCAAGAGCGGCACGCCGGGCGCCGACAGCGTCAAGGTCAAGGGCAACATCCACTGGGTCAGCGCGGCCCACGCCTGCGCGGCCGAGGTGCGGCTGTACGACCGCCTGTTCAACGACCCGAACCCGGACGCGGGCGGCAAGAACTTCCTGGACGCGCTGCATCCCGATTCCAAGAAGGTCGTGACCGCCTACCTGGAGCCGGGCCTGCGCGACGCGCGCCCGGAGGACCGCTTCCAGTTCGAGCGCCATGGCTACTTTGTGGCGGACCGGATCGATTCGCAGCCGGGCAAGCCGGTGTTCAACCGGACGGTCGGGCTTAAGGATAGCTGGGGCAAGTGATGGCGCAGACGATCACGTTCCCGCTCGACCGCGAGTTCATCGCGCTGAATGACCTGCTGAAGCTGGCGGGCGTCTGTGACAGCGGCGGCGCCGGCAAGGCGCTGGTCGCCGCCGGCGAGGTGGCTGTCGATGGCGCGGCCGAATCGCGCAAGACCGCCAAGATCCGCGCCGGCCAGGTGGTGAACGTCGGCGGCGCCGACGGCATCCGCATCAAGGTCGTCGCGGCCTGACCCGGCGCCGGGCATCGGCACAGCGCCAGATGACCGGTGCCGCGACTGACAAGGGGGCGGCATCCGCCGCCTCCGCACCGAAACACGCAAGGAGAGTCATGCCGATCGCGTTCTGGTGTGTGCTGGTAGCGGGCCTGCTGCCGGTGTTGACGGTGTCGATCGCCAAGATGGGCGGCCGCACCGGCTTCGACAACCACGACCCCCGGGCGTGGCTGGAAAAGCAGAGCGGCCGGGCGCGCCGCGCGGACATGGCCCACCGCAACCACTTCGAAGCGTTTCCGTTCTTTGCCGCGGCCGTGCTGGTAGCTACGCACCTCGACGCCCCGCAGGCGCGCCTGGACGAACTGGCGATGCTCTTCGTCGTCGTCCGCATCCTCTACACGATCTGCTACCTGACCGACCGCGCCACGCTGCGCACGCTGTGCTGGACCATCGGCTACCTGACGGTGGTCGGCATCTTCCTGCTGCCGGTGTTTGTCCATTAAGGAGTCCCGCCATGCCGGGGCCGTACCGTTTCGCCAGGGCTACGGTCGCGCTGGTCGCCCTGCTTGCCCCGCCGGCCTGGGCGGCACCGACCCAGTACGCCGTCGATCCCACGCATACGAGCGTGTACTTCGAGGCGAGCCATTTCGACCGCACCACGGTCCGAGGCCGGTTCGGCAAGATCGACGGCCGTGTGATCTATGACCCCGCCACCGGCGCCGGCGCGATCGACTTCACCGTCGACACCGACTCAGTCGACAGCGGTAACCGCAGCCTCGACGGGGTGCTCCGGTCCGGCCAGTTTCTCGACGCGCAGAACTTTCCGGTCGCCCGGCTGCAGGCCAACCGCTTTGTCGTGGAAGCGGGACGGCTGGTCGCCGTCGAAGGCACGTTCACGCTGCACGGGGTGACGCAGCCGCTGCGGCTGGAGGCCGACCGGTTCAGTTGCGGGCAGACCGTGCTGTTCGGCATCCGTCGCGACGTCTGCGGAGGCGACTTTCACGCCACATTCGCGCGTAGCGCGTTCGGCATGACGCGTTTCCTGCCCGATGTCGGCGATACCGTCACGTTGCGGATTTCCGTCGAAGCGGCGCCGGACGGTCCGGCGCCGTGACGCTTGCGCCCCATCCGGGGAAAAAGGGAAAACCACGACGGGCGATGACGACCGCGCGTCACCTTTGCGCGAAAAAAATTCAGTAAAATCAGCGCCTTCCCTCTTCCCATCCTGCCGCGTTTCGCCTATGCGTACCGGCCAGACGCGAGTCAAGATGAGCCTGATTTCCCCGAACGACGTCGTTGCGGCGTCGCTGGCTGCTGCCGGTGCCTGCGCCGTATGTAGCATTCCGGCCAATTTCCTGCGCCGGTTCCCACTCTGGGCCTTCCGTACCTACGGCCGTGGCGCCCTGCTGCTGCCGCTGCTGGCCAGCCTGGTCGGCGTGCTGCTGGCCCGCGTGGCCATGGCCGGCCAGATCAATACCGATGGCGGCCTGGCGCTGGTGGCCGCCGCGGCCTTTCTGGCGCTGGTGCTGGCGTCGGCCGTGCTGCGCTTCTGGCTGGGCGACTACCGCAACCCGAGCCGCGAGCCCTGACCGCTGGGCGCGGCGGCGCACGTTCTTCGCGCCGGTTTTCCATCGCGCCGCCGCCCGGATCACGTATGATGCGGCCTTTCGCGTGCCGGGCACGGTCCCGGGCACGCGCCGCAATCCCGATCCCATGGCGCTCAAATCCACGATCTTCAAGGCCGAACTGTCCGTCTCGGACATGGACCGGCCGTACTACGGCAGCCACACGCTGACCATCGCGCAGCATCCGTCCGAGAACGATGCACGGATGATGGTCCGGCTGCTCGCCTTTGCCTGCGAGGCCAGCGAAACGCTGGCGTTCACGCGCGGCCTGGACGACCCCGACGAGCCCGACCTCTGGGACAAGACGCTGACCGGCGACATCGCCCACTGGATCGACCTCGGCCAGCCCGATGAGACGCGTCTGAAGCGCGCCGCGTCGCGCGCGGACCGCGTCACGGTCTATACCTATCAGAGCGCCAGCGCGCGCGAGTGGTGGAAGGGCATGGCCGGCAAGGCCGGCAAGCTGCGCAACGTGACCGTCTACAATGTGCCGTCCGAAGCGGTCGACGCGCTGGCGCAGATGGCCCAGCGCGCCATGCGCCTGTCCGTCACGATCCAGGATGGCGACATCTGGGTCAGCGACGACGACCACAACGTGCAGTTGACGCGCGAAGTGCTCCAGCGCGCCGAAGACTAGCCGCCTCGGCCACCCCTTTATCGCCACACAGACAAGGAAGACCGCGATGCAAACCACTCCCTCCGGCCTGCAGTTCGAAGACACCGTCGTCGGCTCGGGCGCCGAAGCCACGGCCGGCAAGCACGTGACCGTGCACTACACCGGCTGGCTGTACGAAAACGGCCAGGCTGGCCGCAAGTTCGATTCGAGCAAGGACCGCAACGACCCGTTCGTCTTCCCGCTGGGTGCCGGCCACGTGATCCGCGGCTGGGACGAAGGCGTGCAGGGCATGAAGGTGGGCGGCACGCGCCGCCTGGTGATCCCGGCGGACCTGGGCTATGGCGCCCGCGGCGCCGGCGGCGTGATCCCGCCGAACGCCACGCTGCTGTTCGAAGTGGAGCTGCTGTCGGTCTGAGACCGGCCGGCGCCGGGCTGATCCGGCGCGCCACCCGCAAAAACGGACGCCTCGGCGTCCGTTTGTCATTCCTGGGGCCCGCGCGGCGCTCAGAAGCCGATCGCGGCGTTGCCCACGTCGATGCGCACCTTGTCGCGGTCCAGCAGCTTGCCGGCATGCCGGGCGAAGTCCTGGGCCCAGGCGGCGTCGGCGGCAAACCGGTTCTCGCCCGAGAACTTGGCAACGTTGAGGATCTTGTCGATCACAAGCACCTTGCCGACCGGGCTGGACGCCTGGCAGTCCAGTTCCGCGTACTCGCGGTCGAACCAGCGCCAGGCGGCGTCGTCGGTCAGCGCCGCCAGATCATTGTCCGCGAGCGTGAATTCAAATTCCTTGCCGCTGCCAAACACCACGGTCAGGGTATGCGCCATGTCCGGTTCTCCGAAGGTCGCTGCACATTGCGCGACAGTTGCACGCCCGTTCGCCGTCAGTTGCACGGCAGTTCCCGGGCGTTAGGGCCCCTATTGTAGTGACCCGGCACCCGATCCGGCCAATCGGCGGCCCCTCGGGCAAGCCCCCGACCGTTGCCTGCTGCACACACCCGGGCACGAATCCGTGGTTTGCTTGCGACGCATCAATGCGCTTTGGATTATTCTTTCAGCCATGGCCATCACAAGACAGGACCTCGAGGCAGACCGGCTGCGCACCAAGCTGTGCAGCTCGCCGGTCGCGTCCTCGCTGCTGCCTGAGGCCGACGTGGAGCGCTCGCTGGGCTGCGCGCTGGCCTGCCGGCCCGATACGGCCGACCTGAACGGCGACGTCTGGGTGTTCGGCTACGGATCGCTGATCTGGAACCCCATGGTCGTCCACACCGAAAGCCGGCTGGCCACGGTGCACGGCTATCACCGGGGCTTCTACCTCTATTCGAAGATCAATCGCGGCACCTGGGACAACCCCGGCCTCGTGCTGGGCCTGGACCGGGGCGGTAGCTGCACGGGCATGGTGTTTCGCATCCCGAGCCACGTGGTGGAGCAGGAATTCCGCGTGCTGTGGCGCCGCGAGATGATGACGGGCGCCTACCACCCGCGCTGGCTGCGCGTGAAGCTGGACCAGGCGCCGGACGCGCCCGAGCAGCGCGCGCTCGCCTTCGTCATGAACCGGTCCCACGCCGGCTACGCCGGGCGCCTGCCCGATGCGCGCGTGGTGGACTGCCTGCGCCATGCCTGCGGCCTGTACGGCCCCGCCCGCGAATACCTGCAACAAACCCTGCTGGGGCTAGCCACGCACGGCGTCGACGATCCTTACCTGGGCCGGCTCTGGCGCCAGCTCCAGGAGCGCGACGCAGCCGAGGCGGCCCGGGCGGCCTGCACCACTGCCACGCCGGTGGCCACCTCGGCCAGCGCGGCAACGCGCCCGGACGACGCCGTGGCCGCCGCCGTCCATCCACACGAAACCGTCTGACCGCAGCCCAACGCCGATCATCATGACGCCCTCCCAGACCCGCCACCGCCGCCAGGCACTTGCCGAAATGCTCGGGTTGATGGGATTGCTGATGGCGGGCGGGCTGCTGGCGGGCCAGGGCGGCCAGACGCTGGCGCGATCGCTGGGCGGCATGCGCGATGCCTCGGCGCCCGCGCCGATGCCGCGCCCGCTGCCGGCCAGCCCGCCATCGCGCGGCGAAGGCATGACCGCGCTGGATCGCAATCTGGTGACAGCGGCCAGCATCGGCGACCTCGATCTCGTGAACCGGCTGCTGCGGGCCGGCGCGTCGCTGTCGGCCGTGGACGAACGCGGCCGCTCGGCGCTGGTGGCCGCCGTCTACAACCGCCGCGGCGACGTGGCGCGCGCGCTGATCATGGCCGGCGCCGACGTGAATCAGAAGGACGGGGAATCGAACAGCGCGTTTCTGCTGGCTTCGGCCACCAACCAGCTCGACATCGTGCGGCTGTCGCTGTCGCACGGCGCCGACGTCCGCAGCACCGACCGCTACGACGGCACCGCGCTGATCGCGGCCAGCCAGCATGGCAACGTGGAAGTGGTGAAGCTGCTGCTGAAGGCCGGCGTACCGGTGGACCGCGTCAACCAGCTCGGCTGGACGGCGCTGCTGGAAGCCATCATCCTGGGCGACGGCAGCACGCGCTACGAGGAAGTGGTGCAACTGCTGCTGGACGCCGGCGCCGACGCCAACCTGGCCGACCGCGAAGGCATCACCCCCTCACGCCACGCCCGCGAGCGCGGCTACAAGACGATGGTGAAGGCGCTGATGCGGGCCCGGGGGCATTGATTCAGGGAGGGTGTTGGCTGTTGGGGGTGGGGCAAGGCGGTTCTGCCGCGACATGTCGCATCTGGGACCTCAACGCCCTCATCCCCGACCCCGCTCCCGCACGGCTGGAGCGGGGAGCAAGAACAGCGAACGCCTCGCCCGCTACCTCACGCCGCTGCCGGCGTCTGCCGCGCGTTCTCGGTTTCCTGCAACTGTCGCCACATCACCTTGCCCGTGCCCGACTTCGGCAGGGCGTCGACGAATTCCACCACGCGCGGGTACTTGTAGGCGGCCATGTTTTCCTTGGCCCATTCGATGATGTCCTCGGGCGTGGTCTTGCCCTTGGCGTCGGCGCGCAGCACCACCACGGCCTTGACCGTTTCGCCGCGGTACGGGTCGCGGGTGCCGATGATGCACGCTTCCTGCACGGCCGGGTGCTTGTACAGCAGGTTTTCCACCTCGGCCGGCCAGACCTTGAAGCCCGACGCGTTGATCATCCGCTTCAGGCGGTCGGTGATGAAGTAGTAGCCTTCTTCGTCCATGCGGCCCAGGTCGCCGGTGCGGAAGTACGTCCGGCCCTCGAACTCGATGAACGCCTCGCGCGTGGCGTCGGGCTTGCCCCAGTAGCCCTTGAACACCTGCGGGCCGCGCACGATGATCTCGCCCACCTCGTTCGGCGGCAGTTCCTGCAGCGTGACCGGGTCCACCACGCGGGCGTCGGTGTTGAACGTCGGCACGCCCAGGCATTGCAGCTTGGCGCGGTCCGACGGGTTGCTGTGCGTCGGCGCCATGGTCTCGGACAGGCCATAGCCTTCCAGGTAGCTCAGGCCGAACTGCGTCTTCAGCCGCTCGGCCACGGCCTGCGGCATGGCCGCGCCGCCGCCGCCGATGTAGCGCAGGCTGCTGACGTCGAAGCTGGCCAGGTTCGGGCTGCCCAGGAAGTCGATCACCATGGTCGGGATGTTGGTCCAGTGCGTGACCTGGTAGCGCGAAATCAGCCGGCCGGCCACCTCGCGGTCCCAGCGCGGCAGCATGACCACGGTGGCGCCGGTGTAGATCGGGCCGTTCATGCCGTACTGCATGCCGGTCACGTGGAACAGCGGCAGCACCGACAGGATCACCGATTCCGCGCCGCTGCCGGACCACGTGGCGCCGCCGATCACGTTGTGCATGACCGAGCGGTGCGTGTGGATGCAGCCCTTGGGAAAGCCCGTGGTACCCGACGTGTACGGCATCACGGCCATGTCGTCGGGCCCGGCCGTATGCGGGCCCGGCTGCTGGCCGGCGCCCAGCGCCTGCGCCCACGGCGAGGCGCCGGCCGGCAGCGGATGCTCGGCGGCCAGCCATGCGGGCGGGGCATCCTCGGGGAATTCGTACGTGGCGGGCAGCGCGTCGGCGTACTGCGTGACCAGCAGGTGCTGGAGCCGCTGGTCGGCCGGGATCTCGGCGTCGGCCTGCATCACGCCGGCCGCCAGGTCTGCCGTGCAGATCGCCACGCGCGCCTGGGCGTCGGTCACGTAGTGCTTGAATTCCTCGGCCCGGTTCATCGGATTGACCGGCACGACCACGGCGTCCGCGCGCAGGATGGCGTAGTAGCTGATGATGAACTGCGGGCAGTTCTGCATGTACAGCAGCACGCGGTCGCCCTTCTTCACGCCGGCCGACTGCTGCAGCCAGCCCGCCAGCGCGGTGGCCTGGTCCTGCAGCGCGCGGAACGTGATGGCGTTGCCGAAATAGCGGATCGCGGCCTTGTCCGCGTAGCGGCGCGCCGAGACTTCGAGGTTGTACCAGAGCGAGGTCTCGGGCAGCACGATCTCGGTCGGCACGCGCTTCGGCCAGAACTGGAAGTGCGGGCGGGCGGGCGTGGTGGTCATGATGTCTCCTGCGGACGGTCTTCGAGGACCAGTTTTTTCGGAAGGCGGGTGTTCGCAGGGTGGGCCCCGCGTAGTGGTCAAGCAATATAACTGAACGACCGTTCTATTTTCAACCGGAGGTTTTCCCGCCCATCGCGCCGGGGGGCCGGACAGCCGCCGGTTGCAATTTGGGGCTCCGCCCTCACAATAGGGACATTCGGCCGCTGGTGCGGCTCTCACATTCCAAGGTGCAGAACATGAGCGACGTCACCCTGCAGAACTTCGAAGCCGAAGTCATCAACAGCCCCCTGCCCGTGCTGGTCGATTTCTGGGCGCCGTGGTGCGGCCCGTGCCGCACGCTGGGGCCGATGCTGGAAAAGCTGGAAGCCGAGGCCGGCGGCACCTGGAAGCTCGTCAAGGTCAACGTCGACGAGAACCAGCAGCTTGCCGCGCACTTTGGCGTGCGCAGCATCCCCCATGTGGTGGCGTTTGCCGAGGGGCAGGCGGTCAACCAGTTTGTCGGCGTGCTGCCCGAATCGCAGTTGCGCGAGTTCATCGACACGCTCCAGCCCACTGACGGCGAGCTAGCCGTGCAGAGCGCCCAGGCGCTGGCCGAAGCGGGCGACCGCGAGGGCGCCAGGGCCGCCTGGCAGGCGTCGCTGGCCCACGAGCCCGAGAACGACGCGAACCGGCTGGCCTACATCAGCTTCCTGCTCGACGACAACGCCATCGACGCCGCCGACGCCGAATTCGGCCGCCTGACCGCGCGTGCGCCGCAGGAGGATGGCTACGCGGCGATCAAGACCCGGCTCGATGCGATGAAGGGACTCGACGACCTGCCGGACGGCGCCGAACTGAAGGCGCAGGTCCAGGCCGATCCGGCCAACCTGGCCGCCCGGCTGGACCTGGCGAAAGTGCTGATCGCGCGGCGCGAGTATCAGCCGGCGTTGGAACAGTTGATGGAAATCGTGCGCCGCGACCGCGGCTTCGAGGACGACATCGGCCGCAAGACGATGCTGTCGGTCTTCGACCTGATGGCCGATTCGCCAGAAGTGGTGTCGAAGTGGCGCCGCCAGCTCAGCACGACGCTGAACTGACGCGGCGCGGCGTTGGGAGGGTCGCCGGCTAGGCCGCCGGCGCCTCCACCAGCAGGAAGCCGTTGGCCTTCATATGCTCGACCATCATCGCGTCCATCGACTTGACGTGGTTGTCGAACCAGCCTGACAGTTCGTCCACCAGGCGGCGCCCCAGCGACAGCCCGCCCTTGCCCGGCCCTTCCGGGTCCTCCATTTCCTGCGCGATCTTGTCGCGCACGGCCTGCACCACCTGCAACACCCCGTTGTGCTCGTTCGTGTGGCAGAAGCGCGGCCCGAACTGCATCGCCTCCATCCACTGTTCTTCCTGGCCGAAATGGTGCCGGGTGTGGTCGATCCAGGCGTCGTAGGCGGCCAGGAAGCCGGCGTCGTCGGCCTTGGCGACCGCATCGAGCAACTGCAGGAATTCCGCGTGCGTGGCGTCGGTCACGGGCTCGCCTAGCCGCAGCGCCTCGGGCAGGCCTTCGGCGGAAAGCCCGGCGTAGGGATTCTGTTCTGCAGACATGGAATCGGGACTTTGTCTTTGAGATAAGCGGCAAGGATACCGATTTCACGGCCTGCCGATCTGATTTTCCGCAAACAACGGTTATGCTCGGGGTTCACGCCGCTGATGCAACCCCGCCCCACCCCAGACATGCCCCGACTGATCTTCTTCTGCGGTCACGCCGGCACCGGCAAGACCACGCTGGCACACCGGCTGATCGGGCCGCTGATGCAGGCCACCGGCGAGCCGTTCTGCCTGCTCGACAAGGACACGCTCTACGGCCGCTACAGCGCGGCGGCCATGCGGGCCATCACGGGCGACGCCAACGACCGCGACAGCCCGGCCTACCTGGACAACCTGCGCGACCCCGAGTACGAGGGCCTGCTCGATACCGCGCGCGAGAACCTGACGCTCGGCATCAGCGTGATCGTGATCGGGCCGCTGTCGCGCGAGATCCGCGCCCACCTGCTGACCGACCCGCAGTGGCTGCACGTGCCGCCCGGCACCGAGACACGGATCGTCTGGGTCCACCTGCCCGAGGACGCCGCCCACGCGCGGATCATCGCGCGCGGCAATCCCAACGATGCCTACAAGCTGGCGCACTGGGACGCGTACCGCCAGCGCCGCTTCGCGCCGGACCCGGCCGACTATCCCGAGCTGATCTTCTTCGACAACCTGGCGCCCGACGCCGCCGCCATCGACGGCCTGCTGCGCACGCTGGCCGCCTGAGCGTCAGCCCGCGGCCAGGGTGCCGATGACGGCCGACGCCGCCACGAAGCCGAACACCGCCGTCACCGCCACCGACGAGCCAAACCCGGCGCACGCCAGCCCCTGCGGGCCGCGCACCGGCGCGGGCGGCACCTCGTCGATCTCGCACGCCTGCTGCGCGGGCTCGGGATACTGCAGCGGCTCGTCGGAATACACGGCCTGGATGCCGAACTTCTTCTTCGGATCGCGCGGAAAGCCCCACTGGCGGCGCAGGTTGCCGCGCACCTTGGCCAACAGCGGGTCCTGGATCGTGCGGGCCAGGTCGTCGATGCGCACGCGGGTGGGGTCGAGCTGGCCGCCCGCCCCGCCGCACGTGATGACCCGCGCGCCCTCGCGCCGCGCCCAACCCAGGATGGCCGTCTTGACCTTGACCGCGTCGATGGCGTCGATCACGTAGTCGAAGCCGCCCAGCAGTGCGGCCACGTTGTCCTCGGTGACAAAGTCGTCCACCGGCGTCACGCGGCAGCGCGGGTTGATCGCCACGATCCGCTCGGCCATGGCGTCGACCTTGGCCCGGCCATAGGCATCGCCCAGCGCGTGGATCTGGCGGTTCGTGTTCGACGGGGCGATGTGATCCAGATCGATCAGCGTCAGCCGGCCCACCGCGTTGCGGGCCAGCGCCTCGGCGGCCCAGCTGCCCACGCCGCCGATGCCGATCACGCACACGCTGGCCGTCTCCAGCCGGGCCAGCCCGTCGGCGCCATACAGCCGCGCCACGCCCGCAAAGCGGCGGTGGTAGTCGTCGTCGGCGGGGCTTTCGTGGGTCAGGGGCGCGGGCAGGTCCTGCTCCGCCGGGGGCGTGGAAGCGGTGGTCATCGTCGATCTCTGAAAATCTGCCGGCATTCTATGTCAGCGGCCGGCATCCTTCCTGGCCCCGCCGCGCCAAAAATAGGGTTCCGGGCGACCGCAATGTCAGCGGGAGGCCGACAACCGCACGCCGGGCCGGTTTCTACAATGAAACGAGCAGTGGTTCATCCGCCGCATGGCCGCCCACAGGAGCCCGCCCCTTATGCCCGCCTCGCGTCGACAGAAAATCGTCTTCTGGAGTGTGTTCACGCCCCTGGCGCTGATCGCGCTCGTCGTCATCATCATCCTGACCTTCGACTGGAACCGGCTCAAGCCGTGGCTCAACGACAAGGTGTCGGAGTCCATCGGCCGCCCGTTCGCGATCAACGGCGACCTCAGCGTCACCTGGAAACGCCCGCAGGGCGAGACCGGCTGGCGCACGCTGGTGCCGTGGCCGCGGCTGTCGGGCAAGGACATCACGATCGGCAACCCGGACTGGGCAGAGGCGCCCAACATGGGCACCATCCGCGAGCTGATCTTCATCCTGCGCCCGCTGCCGCTGCTGGCGCACGAGATCAACGTGCCGACCATCGTCGTCGACAGCCCGGCCGTGTGGCTGGAGCGGCTGGCCGACAAGCGCAACAACTGGACGTTCGATACGCGCAAGGAGACCGATTCCGGCAAGTCGAAGTGGCACCTGGACGTGGGCGAGGTGGTGCTGCAGCGCGGCAACCTGGCGCTCAAGGACGCCGCCGAGAAGATCGACCTGCAGGCCACGCTGGACACCATCGGCGACAAGGGCATCTACGACAAGGCGCGCGACGGCGCGCTGATGCCGTCCGACGCCTCGGCCGTGGCGGCGTCGCAGGCGGCGGCCGCATCCGCCGCATCCGCCCCGGACGCCCGGGCGCGCGACAACAAGACCGGCAACGACGACCGCTACGGGCTGCGCTGGAAAGCGGTGGGCCATTACAACCAGGCGACCATCAACGCCACCGGCAAGGCCGGCACGGTGCTGAGCCTGCGCGACACCAACACGCCCTACCCCATCCAGGCCGACGTGCGCGTGGGCGCCACGCGGGCGACCATCGAGGGCACCGTGACCAATCCGGCCCACCTGGGCGCGCTGGACGTAAACCTGGCGCTGTCCGGCGACAGCATGGCGTCGCTCTACAAGCTGACCGGCATCGTGCTGCCGTCCACGCCGCCGTATGAAACGCGCGGCCGGCTGGTGGCCACGCTGAACAAGGGCGCGTCGACGTACACCTATCGCAACTTCACCGGCAAGGTGGGCGGCAGCGACATTGGCGGCACGCTGACGTTCGCGCAGCGTTCGCCCCGGCCGCTGCTGTCGGGCGAGCTGGTATCGAAGCAATTGCTGTTCGCCGACCTGGCGCCGCTGATCGGCGGCGGCGCCAAGCCGGGCGAGGCGGCCAAGGACAGCCCGGTCAAGCAGCCGCCCAACAAGGCGCTGCCCGTGGCGCCGTTCCGCACCGAGCGCTGGGACGAGATCGACGCCGACGTGAAGTTCACCGGCAAGCGCATCGTGCGCGACGAAGACCTGCCGATCACGGACCTGACCACCCACCTGAAGCTGACCGACGGCGTGCTGCTGCTCGATCCGCTGAACTTCGGCGTGGCCGGCGGCAACCTGGTGTCGACGATCCGGCTGGACGGCAAGCGCGAGCCGATGGGCGCGATGATCGACATGACCGCGCGGCACCTGAAGATCAAGCAGCTGTTTCCGAAGGCGGACAGCGCCCGGGCCAGCGTGGGCGAGATCAACGGCAGCGCCAAGCTGTCGGCCACCGGCAACTCGGTGGCGCAGATCCTCGGGTCGTCCAACGGCGAGGCCCGGCTGCTGGTGGAAAACGGCACGGTCAGCAAGTTCATTCTCGAAGCCATCGGGCTCAACGTGGGCAGCGTGGTGGTGTCGAAGCTGTTCGGCGACAAACCGGTGCAGATCAACTGCGGCGTGGCGGCGTTCGGCTTCCAGAACGGCATCGCGCGGGCCCAGACCTTCGTGCTGGACACGCAGGACGCCGTGATCAACACCGAGGGCGCCGTCGACTTCAAGGACGAGCGGCTGGCGCTGACGATCCACCCCGACTCCAAGGGGCTGCGCATCATCTCGCTGCGCTCGCCGCTGTACGTGGGCGGCACGTTCAAGGACCCGTCGGTCAGCCCGAACATCGCCATCCTGGCGCTGCGGGCCGGCGGCGCGCTGGCGCTGGCCCTGACCGCGCCGGTGGCGATGGTGGTGCCGCTGCTCGACATCTCGGGCGGCGAGGAATCCAACTGCGGCAAGCTGCTGGCGGAACTCAAGAAGCGGCCCACCGCGCCGCCGCCAGGCAAGACCTACACGGGTCCGTCGGCCGGCAAGGGCCAGCAGCAGGCCGGCCCGGCGATTCCCGAGTCGCCGACCAAGTCCGACGCGGCCCGCGGCGAGCCGGCACCGGAGCCCACCAAGCCGCGCATCCCCGCGCCGAACGTGCAGCAGAACCGTCCGGCCAACGACCGCCAGCTCTACCAGGGCGGCTGACCGCGCGCCCGTCCCCTCCCCCGTTGATCCGCAACGCTTCGCCGGCCCCCGCCGCGAGGTGTTGCGGATTTGGCACGCCCGGCTTCACCGGTGTTGTGCGCGGCCGCGGCCAGTCGCATAATCGGCGGGTCGTTGATTAAGCAAGTAATTAATGAACAGCGACGTGCAACGCCACCGTTGCCGGGTTCCAGTCCGGCCACCGGTGTCTTGTCAGGTGCGGCCCCGGCCGCACTAATTTTCTTTTTCGCGCATCTTGTCGCTGGATCGGAGACCCTTGCCGGCGGCGCGAACCACCCTCCTGCCCTGCCCCTGCCATGACGTTGCCTCACGCCGCCGTCCCCCCGATCAGCTGGCTGATCGCGTTGACGGTGTGCAATCACGTGGCGTTCAACGCCAGTCGCGTCGTCGTTTCCCTATTTGCCATCTCGCTCAAGGCGTCCACCGTCACGCTGGGCATCCTGATGTCGCTCTACGCGCTGCTGCCGATGTTCCTGGCGATCCGCGCGGGCAAGCGCATCGACGAGATCGGGCCGCGGCTGCCGATGACGGCGGGGTCGCTGATGGTGGTGGCCGGCACGCTGCTGCCGGCGGTGTGGCACGACATTGCGTCGCTCTACGCGGCCTGCGCGCTGATCGGCGTGGGCTTCATGCTCGTGCAGGTGGCCATGCAGTTGCTGATCGGCCAGGTATCGACCAACGAGACGCGGCTGCGCAACTACACGTGGCACGCGCTGGGCCTGTCGATCTCGGGCACGCTGGGGCCGGTGGCCATGGGTTACACGATCGAGCACGCGGGCTTTCGCACGGCGTTCTGCATCCTGGTGGGCGTGGCGCTGCTGGGCCAGGCCGGGCTGCAGTACGTGCGCCCGCGCCTGCCGGCCACGGGCGGCAACGCGGGCCGCCTCGCCATCGAGGACGGCTCGCGCCATTCCACGCTGGACCTGCTCCAGCATCCGGAGCTACGCGCGGTGTTCGTGGCCAGCGCGGTGCTGTCGGCCGCGTGGGACCTGCACGCGTTCCTGATCCCCATCCAGGGCACGCGCATCGGGCTGTCGCCGTCGATGATCGGCTGGGTGCTCGGCGCGTTTTCCATTGCCACGCTGGCCATTCGCGTGGCCATGCCGATGGTGTCGCGCCGCTTCTCCGAATGGCGGATCATCCGGCTGGCCCTGCTGGTGGGCGCGCTGGCCTACCTGGTCTACCCGTTCGTGTCGCATTTCTGGCTGATGTGCGCGCTGGCGTTCGTGCTGGGGCTGGCGCTGGGCAGCGCCCAGCCCAACGTGATGAACATCCTCCATACCGCGTCGCCGTCCGGCCGCGCCGGCGAGGCGCTGGGGCTGCGGTCGGCCGTGCTCAACACGAGCCAGGTGGTGTGGCCGCTCACGTTCGGCGTGGTCGGCACCGCGCTGGGCATGCTGCCGATCTTCCTGTCGATGGCTGGCGCCATGGGCATGGCCAACTACTACTCGCGCCGCCAGACCCGCAAGCTGCCGGCGCCGGCCCCGACCCAGCCGTAGCCGTCCGGCAAATCTAGTAAAACTGCGATGCCGCTTGCCATGGCGCAAATGCGGTGTCCGGCGCATTGGCTATACTCGAAGCATCCTCGTCCGCGTGCCCCGGCAGGCGGACCGACTCTTCGACATGCGATATGACCCAGCTCGCCGACCTGCGCCGCAACTACATGCTGAGCGCGCTTTCCGAAACCGACGTGGCCCATGACCCCATCCGCCAGTTCCAGCACTGGTTCGACGAGGCGCTGCAGGCCAAGCTGCCCGAACCCAACGCGATGACGCTGGCCACGGTCGGCGCCGACGGGCAGCCGTCCGCCCGCATCGTGCTGCTCAAGGGCATGGACGCCAACGGCTTCACGTTCTTCACCAACTACGAGAGCCGCAAGGGCCTGGACCTGGAAGCCAACCCGCGCGCCGCGCTGCTGTTCCACTGGGTCCAGCTGGAGCGCCAGGTGCGCGTGGAAGGCGTGGTCGAGAAGGTGGCCGATGCCGAGAGCGATGCCTACTACGCGTCGCGGCCGCTCGGATCGCGCCTGGGTGCGTGGGCGTCCGAACAGAGCCGCGAGGTGGCCGGCCGCGACGTGCTGGAAGCCCGCGAGGCCGACTTCCGCAACAAGTTCGGCGACAACCCGCCGCGCCCCCCGCACTGGGGCGGCTACCGGCTGCGGCCGACCTGGATCGAATTCTGGCAGGGCCGCCCGTCGCGCCTGCATGACCGCATCGCGTTCCGGCAACAGGCCGATGGCGGCTGGCAGATCGTGCGGCTGTCGCCCTGATTGAAACAGGCGATGACGCGGCGCCGGACGGCGCTGCGTGGTCAATGTCTGCATGTGCCGACAGGTACCGCGGCCGCGGCGGCCTGCACTGCACAATCCTGTTTTTTGGCGTAAAGTTCTTGCGTCGCCGCACCGGCCATGCATCGGTGCGCCCCCAAGGCCGGGCTGCGTTCACCACGCAGTCTTGCGCAGCCGACCATGGGGCATTTTTTCGAGAGGGATCACCAACCAATCGGGAGAAAGCCGCATGTTCTTCAAGCAAGCCATCGACAAGCAGCTCGATAGCTGGATCTCCGATGTCCGCGAGCACGCCAACCTGCCGGTCAGGCTCCGGCTCTGGAACGGCACCGAATACCAGCTCGGCAACTTCGACAAGCCCGACGTCACGCTGACGGTGCGTGAAGCCTCCGCGCTGCCGATGCTGCTTGCGCCGAGCCTCGATAACCTTGGCGAGGCCTACGTCCAGGGAAAGATCGACCTCGACGGCCGGCTGGCGGACATCATCAAGGTGGGATACGGGCTGTCGTCGGCCGCCGCGCGCAGCGCCGGTGGCGCACTGGCCAAGGTGGCCCAGCACTTCACGCACAGCAAGGCCGAGGACAAGGCGTCGATCCAGTACCACTACGACGTCTCGAACGCGTTCTACGCGCTCTGGCTGGACCCGCGCATGGTCTACTCGTGCGCGTACTTCGAGCACGGCAACGAAGACCTGGCCACCGCGCAGCTCAAGAAGATCGACCACATCCTGACCAAGATCCGCCTGCAGCCGGGCCAGACGCTGCTGGACATCGGCTGCGGCTGGGGCGCGCTGGTGATCCGCGCCGCGCAGAAGTTCGGCGCGCAGTGCGTGGGCATCACGCTGTCCCAGAACCAGTTCGACCTGGCCACCGAGCGCGTACGGGCCGCCGGGCTGCAGGACCGCATCGAGATCCGGCTGCAGGACTACCGCGACATCCAGGGCCAGTTCGACCGCATCACGAGCGTCGGCATGTTCGAGCACGTGGGCAAGGCCAACCTGGTCGGCTACTTCGGCCGGATCCGCGACCTGCTCAAGGACGACGGCGTGGCGATGAACCACGGCATCACCGCCACCGACCCCGACAGCGGCGCGGTGCCGCTGGACGGCTCGGGCTTCATGGACCGCTACGTGTTCCCGCAGGGCGAGCTGCCGCACATCAGCATGGTGCTGCATACGATGGCGAAGGCCGGGCTGGAAGCGTTCGACGTGGAGCTGATGCGCCGCCACTACGCGCAGACGCTGCGCCACTGGGCCGACAACTTCGAGGTCAACGCCGACAAGATCCGCGCCATGGTGGGCGAGAAGAAGTACCGCATCTGGCGTATCTACCTGGCCGGCTGCGAGCATGCGTTCCTCCACAGCATCATGTCGCTGCACCAGGTGGTGTGCCAGAAGGCGGACCGTGCCGCCGACACGTTCCCGGTCTCGCGGCGCTATATTTACGCCTCTCCTATCGGTAACGACGCCTGACGCCTGACGCTTGACTGACAACCTCGACCTGTTCGGCGATGCCCCGGCGTCGCCGGACACGCCTCCCGGGCCGCCGCGCGCGGCCCCTTCCGACAAGAAGGCCCCCGCCGGCAAGGCCGTCCAGCCATGGACGCCCGACGCCGCGCTGACCGCGCTGGCCCGGCGGCTGCCGCCGAACCTGTACTTCGGCACGTCGTCGTGGTCGTATCCGGGCTGGCACGGGCTGGTCTACGACGGCCAGTACACCGAGAGCCTGCTGTCGCGCAAGGGGCTGCGCGCGTGCGGCCAGCACCCGCTGCTGCGCATGGCCGGCATCGACCGCGGCTTCTACGGGCCGATCCCGCTGACCGACTACATGAACTACGCGGCCCAGGTGCCCGAGGGCTTCCGCTTCCTGGTCAAGGCGCCGGCCAGCGTCTGCGATGCCTGGCTGCGCGGGCCCGATGGCGCCGGGCGGCTGGTCAACGCGGCGTTCCTGGACGCCGAGATCGCCATCCGCGATTTCATCGTGCCAGCCACGGGCGGGCTCGGCCAGCGCTGCGGGCCGCTGCTGTTCCAGTTCTCGCCGTTGCAGAGCGTGGCCGACGACGGCCCGGCGTTCCTGGCGCGGCTCGACGCCTTCCTGGCCGCGCTGCCGCCGCTGGACCCGACGCTCACGCCGCACGCCTGCTACGCCGTGGAGATGCGCGACCCGGCGCTGCTGACGCCGCGCTACATCCGCCTGCTGCGCGACCGTGGCGTGCGCTTCTGCCTGGCCGCGCGCGACCGCCTGCCGGCCGTGCCGCGCCAGGCCCACGCCCAGGCGCTCATGGACGACGGCGCGCCGGGCCCGCTGGTGCTGCGCTGGATGCTGCGCGAAGGCCGCTCGTATGCGATGGCCGAGCGCGCGTACATGCCGTTCGACAAGCTCGTGGACCCCGACGACGCCACGCGCGACGCCATCGCCGACGTGGTGGTCCGCACGCTGTGCACGGGCCAGCCGGCCTACGTGATCGTCAGCAACAACGCCGAAGGCTGCGCACCGCACAGCATCGCCCGGCTGGCGTCGGCCATCGTCGACCGGCTGGAAGCGCCGGCATCACACACAATACCGGCGGCCGCCGCGCGCCCCGCATGACACCACCGGCGGCAGGGTCGCGCGGACGTCACTTCGGAGCCAATGTCCTGAGTCCGCTACAATCGGCCCATCGGCGGCCGTGCCCCTGTGTGGGGCAGGCCACCGAAATTACGCACCGCGAGGAATAGGTTGGACGTGTTGCACGCGCGCCGGCCGTCCCGATATGAAGATCATGGATTTGTGTGGAGCCCGAGAGATGGGCATGCCAGAGGCCGAGGACCCCGACACCGGGAGCCGCAAGGCCACCGCCCCCGATTTTGACAGCCAGCATTTCAAGCGCGCGCTGTCGCAGTTCGCCACAGGTGTGACGGTTATCACCACGCGCGCCGCCGGCCATCCGTATGCCAATGGCGCGCCGTTCGTCGGCATCACCGCCAGTTCGTTCAACTCGGTGTCGCTGGACCCGCCGCTGGTGCTGTGGAGCATGGCCCATCGTGCCAACAGCCTGCCGATGTTCCGCGATGGCTCGCACTACATCATCAACGTGCTGGCTGCATCACAAATGGACCTGTGCCAGCGCTTTGCCACGCTCAAGGGCGACCGCTTTGCCGGTGTGGACTACCAGTTGTCCGAAACCGGGCTGCCGATCCTGGCCAACGCGCTGGCCTGGTTCGAATGCCACAACCGCAGCCGGTACGACGAAGGCGACCACGTGATCTTCGTCGGCGAGGTGGAGCGCTGCGGCATCCTCGACGCCGGCGGGCAGCCGCTGGTGTTCCAGGGCGCGCAGTTTTCCACGCTCTGCCCGCTCGACCGCTAGCGTCACGCCGCCGGCTGGCCCGGCTCCTTCAGGATCGCCAGCGGCGATCCGCCCGTCTTGATCCGCTGCAGCACGATGTTCGAGCGGATATCCATCACGCCCGGCGTGCGATACAGCCGGTTCACGATGAAATCGGAGTAGTGCTTCAGGTTGCGCGCCTGCACCCGCAGGATGTAGTTGCTGTCGCCGGTAATCACGTAGGCGGTCAGCACCTCGGGCCAGGTCTGCACCACGGCATTGAACGTGTCGTGCCAGCCCTCCACGTCGTGCCGCATCGACACCTGCACGATCGCCTCGATCTCCAGCCCCAGTTGCTCGGCGTCAAACCACGCCCGGTAGCCGCCGATCACCCCGCCCTCTTCCAGCAACCGCACCCGCCGCAGGCATGCCGATGGCGATAACGCCACTTTATCGGCAAGGTCCTGGTTGCTGATGCGGCCGTTCTCCTGCAGCGCGGCGAGAATGCGCAAATCGATCGGATCGAGGGTCATGTCGCAGATTCCACGGTTTTAGCTTGTGTCCTTCGCATTTTATGCGAAAGGCAGCCCGACGGACGGCCCATTTCGCAAGCCTCTTTCCGGCGGATTTGACTATGATTCCGGCACGCACCGAGTCCGCAGAAACGCGCCTCCGGAGACCCGCTTCCATCATGTCGACCGCCCCCATGCCTTCCCGCCGGATCTGGGACATCAGCCCGCCCGTTTCGAACGCCACGCCGGTCTGGCCCGGCGACACGCCGTTCCGCCACGAACCCGCCTGGCAGCTTGACGAGCACTGCCCGGTCAACGTCGGCCGCATCACGATGTCGCCGCACACGGGCGCCCATGCCGATGCACCGCTCCACTACGCCGCCGATGGCGCGCCGATTGGCGACGTGCCGCTGGACGCCTACCTGGGCCCGTGCCGCGTGATCCATTGCATCGGCGCGGCGCCGCTGGTGGCGCCGCACCACGTGGAGGCGTCGCTGGCCGGCGTGCCGCCGCGCGTGCTGCTGCGCACCTATCGCGCCGTGCCTCAGGGCGCCTGGGATGCGGATTTCTGCGCCGTGGCGCCCGAGACCATCGCGCTGCTGGCCCGCCATGGCGTGCGGCTGATCGGCATCGACACGCCGTCGCTGGACCCCGAGACCTCCAAGACCATGGACGCCCACCACGCCGTGCGCGACCACCGGCTGGCCATCCTCGAAGGCATCGTGCTGGACGACGTGCCGGCCGGCGACTACGAACTGATCGCGCTGCCGCTGCGCCTGGCCACGCTGGACGCGAGCCCGGTGCGGGCCGTCCTGCGCGAACTCTGACCCCTTCCGATTTCACCGACATTTGCCACGCATGACCAACCTGACACGCGAACGCTGCCAGGCGCTGGACCGGGACGACCCGCTCCGCGCGCTGCGCGAACAATTTGCCCTGCCCGAGGGCGTGATCTATCTGGATGGCAACTCGCTGGGCGCCCGCCCGCGTGCCGCCGCCGCGCGCGCCGCCGAGGTGGTGAACGCCGAATGGGGCGATGGCCTGATCCGAAGCTGGAACACGGCCGGCTGGTTCGACCTGCCGGGCCGGCTGGGCAACCGGCTGGCGCCGCTGATCGGGGCCGGGCATGACGAGGTGGTGGTGACCGACACGACGTCGATCAACCTGTTCAAGGTGCTGGCCGCCGCGCTGCGCGTGCAGCAGCAGCGCGACCCGTCGCGCCGCGTGATCGTGTCCGAGGCCAGCAACTTCCCGACCGACCTCTATATCGCCCAGGGCTTGGCTGACCTGCTGCAACAGGGCTACGAGGTGCGGCTCGTGGACAGCCCGGCCGCCATCGACGCCGCCGTGGGCCCGGACACCGCCGTGCTGATGCTGACGCACGTCAACTACAAGACCGGCGAGATGCTCGACATGGCCGGCCTGACGGAACTGGCCCACGCCCGCGGCGCGCTGACGGTCTGGGACCTGGCCCATTCGGCCGGCGCCGTGCCCGTGGACCTGACCGCCGCGCGCGCCGACTACGCCATCGGCTGCACCTACAAGTACCTGAACGGCGGCCCCGGCTCGCCGGCGTTCGTCTGGGTATCGCCCGCCCTGCGCGACCAGTTCTGGCAGCCGCTGTCTGGCTGGTGGGGCCATGGCGCCCCGTTTGCGATGTCGCCGCAGTACCAGCCGGCGCGCGGCATCGGCCGCTTCCTGTGCGGCACGCAGCCGATCGCGTCGCTGGCGATGGTGGAATGCGGGCTCGACATCTTCGCGCAGACCAGCATGCGCGCGCTGCGCGCGAAGTCGCTCAAGCTGACCGACCTGTTCATCGAGCTGGTGGAAGCCCGCTGCGGGGCCCACCCGCTGGCGCTGGTGACGCCGCGCGAGCACGCCCGGCGCGGCAGCCAGGTCAGCTTCTCGCACCCGGACGGCTACGCGCTGGTGGCGGCGCTGATCGAGCGCGGCGTGATTGGCGACTACCGCGAGCCCGGCATCGCCCGCTTCGGTTTCACGCCGCTGTACACGAGCTTTACCGAGGTCTGGGACGCCGTGGAGATCCTGCGCGACGTGCTGGACAGCGGCACCTATCGCGACGCGCGCTTTACCGTGCGCACGGCGGTGACCTGAGCGGAGCCCGACATGAGCGAGAACAAGGGATGCCCGATGGGGCACGGTGCCGGCGGCGACGAGCGCTGGCACGGCGCGCAGATGGATTTCTCGCGCGACATGAGCTACGGCGACTACCTGGGGCTGGACCAGATCCTCTCGGCCCAGCATCCGCTGTCGCCGGACCACAACGAGATGCTGTTCATCGTCCAGCACCAGACCACCGAGCTGTGGATGAAGCTGATGCTGCACGAACTGCGCGCCGCGCGCGACGGGGTGCGGAACGACCAGCTACGCCCCGCGTTCAAGATGCTGGCCCGGGTGTCGCGCATCATGGACCAGCTTGTGCAGGCGTGGAACGTGCTGGCGACGATGACGCCGCCCGAGTATTCGGCGATGCGGCCGTACCTGGGCGCGTCGTCGGGCTTCCAGTCGTACCAGTACCGCGAGATCGAGTTCATTCTGGGCAACAAGAACGCCGCCATGCTGCGCCCGCACGCCCATCGCGGCGAGCACCTGGCGCTGGTGGAGGCGGCGCTGCACACGCCGTCGATGTACGACGAGGCGATCCGGCTGATGGCGCGGCGCGGGTTCCAGATCGACCCGGACGTGGTGGAGCGTGACTGGACGCAGCCGACGCAGTACAACGCGTCGGTCGAGGCCGCGTGGCTGGAGGTCTATCGGAATCCGTCGGCGCACTGGGAACTGTACGAACTGGGCGAAAAGCTCGTCGACCTGGAGGACGCGTTCCGCCAATGGCGCTTCCGCCATGTGACCACCGTCGAGCGCGTCATCGGCTTCAAGCGCGGCACCGGCGGCACCGAAGGCGTCAGCTACCTGCGCCGGATGCTGGACGTGGTGCTGTTCCCGGAGCTGTGGAAGCTGCGAACGGATCTTTGAATTCGTAGCGTTTCGAAGATAGCGCTTGTCTGCTCCCCTGTCCCGCCCGCGCGAGAGGGGTTGGGGAGAGGGCGTCGAGGCCCTGCTTGCCGAGCCCTCGGCAATCCGCACCCCTGCCGCTCCCCCGCACACGGGAGAGCGGAAGAGCCGCCCCTACCGCCCCTACCGCCCCTACCGCCCCTACCGCCCCTACCGCCCCTACCGCCCCGCCGGATCCGACAGCCTGGCCCCCAGCGCCATCAGCGCCGGCGCCAGCGTTTCGCGGAACGTTTCCTCGGTGACGGCGCCGTACGACGCACTGCAGCTCAGCAGGTGCAGGTCCTTCTCCCCCACCGGCTTGAATGCCACCGCGCAGGCGTGGATGGCCGGATGCCAGTCGCGGAACGACGCGGCGTAGCCGTCCCGCTCGGCCTGCGCCAGCGCGGCGCGCGTGGGCGCCTCCTGCTGCTTCCATTGCTCGGGATACGCCTGGGCGAACTCGGCCAGCACGCGGTCCCGCCGGGCGGCCGGCAGCGCGGCCAGGTAGGCGCGCCCCATCGAACTCGACACCAGCGACAGCCGCGAGCCCACGCCCAGGCCCAGCATCACGCCCGCGTCGTTCCGGATCGATTCCATGTAGATGACTTCCAGCCGCTCGCGCTTGCCCAGCGACACCGACACGCCGTAGCTCTGCGCGAAGGCCAGCATGTGCGGCCGGGCCAGCGCCACCACGTCAGACGCCGCCAGGTACGAAAACCCCAGCGCCAGCACGCCGGCGTCCAGCGCGTACTTGCCCAGGCTGTCGTCGTAGCGCAGGTAGCCAAGCTGCACCAGCGTGCCGGCCAGCCGGCTCACCGTCGCCTTCGGAAAGCCGGTGCGGCGTACGAAGTCCTGGTTGCCCAGCATCGCCTCGCCGGTCCGGAAGCAGCGCAGCAGTTCCAGCCCCCGGGCCAGCGCGGTGACGAAGTTCGGATCACTTTCCCGCTCCTTCTGCGCGGCGGCGGCGGGAGCGGCGGCGGTTGGGGCCAAGGTGGTCTCCAGGGATGGTCGATTGTCGAACGCAAACATGCGGCGGTCCGGTTTCACCCCGTTGCAGCGAAAACCGGTTCGGCTATACTAGCTCATCGGAACAAGGTTCCGCAATGCGGAACCAAAACTTTTGATTCACCGGACCCGAGAAGGCGCGCAGCCTTCTACGCCCCATCCAAAGAAGGAGACCTCCATGGCTGCCAACGCCGAATTCCACTGGGCCGACCCGCTGCTGCTGGACCAGCAACTGACCGACGACGAGCGCATGATCCGTGACGCCGCCGCGGCCTATTGCCAGGACAAGCTGATGCCGCGCGTGCTGCAGTCGTTCCGCAACGAGAAGACCGACGTGGAGATCTTCCGCGAGATGGGCGAACTGGGCCTGCTGGGCCCCACCATCCCCGAGCAGTACGGCGGCCCGGGCCTGAACTACGTGAGCTACGGCCTGATCGCCCGCGAGGTGGAGCGCGTGGATTCGGGCTACCGCTCGATGATGAGCGTGCAGTCGTCGCTGGTCATGGTGCCCATCCACGAATTCGGCAGCGAGGCCCAGAAGCAGAAGTACCTGCCCAAGCTGGCCACCGGCGAATGGATCGGCTGCTTCGGCCTGACCGAGCCCAACCACGGCTCGGACCCAGGCTCGATGGTCACGCGCGCCAAGAAGGTGGATGGCGGCTACGAGCTGACCGGCGCCAAGATGTGGATCACGAACTCGCCCATCGCCGACGTCTTCGTCGTCTGGGGCAAGCTGACCGGCGACGACGGCAAGGAAGCCATCCGCGGCTTCATCCTGGAAAAGGGCTGGAAGGGCCTGAGCGCGCCGGCCATCCACGGCAAGGTGGGCCTGCGCACGTCGATCACCGGCGAGATCGTGATGGACCAGGTGTTCGTGCCCGAGGAAAACCTGATGCCGGGCGTGAGCGGCCTGAAGGGCCCGTTCACGTGCCTGAATTCGGCCCGCTACGGCATTGCCTGGGGCGCGCTGGGCGCCGCCGAGTTCTGCTGGCATACCGCCCGCCAGTACACGCTGGACCGCAAGCAGTTCGGCCGCCCGCTGGCACAGACGCAGCTCGTGCAGAAGAAGCTGGCCGACATGCAGACCGAGATCACGCTGGGCCTGCAGGGCTGCCTGCGCCTGGGCCGCATGAAGGACGAAGGCACGGCCGCGGTGGAAATCACGTCGATCATGAAGCGCAACTCGTGCGGCAAGTCGCTGGACATCGCCCGCGTGGCGCGCGACATGCTGGGCGGCAACGGCATCTCGGACGAATTCGGCGTGATCCGCCACGTGGTGAACCTGGAAGTGGTCAACACCTACGAAGGCACGCACGACATCCACGCGCTGATCCTGGGCCGCGCCCAGACCGGCCTGCAGGCGTTCTTCTGACCGGCCGCGCCGGCGCATGAAAAAGCCCGGCTGGAAGGCCGGGCGGAAAGCACACTACCAAGGAGACGACGGGCGCTGCCCGCCGTGTTACGACATCGGTCACGCAGTACTGGGCCGGGCCGGGGCGACACACCCCGCGCCCGGCTTTTTCGTGCGCGCTTACTTGTTGGGCTGCGGCGTCAGGCGCAGGTACGGACGCACCGCCTTGTACCCCTTCGGGAATTTCTGGCGGATCACCTCCTCGTCCTTCAGCGACGGCACGATGACCACGTCGTCGCCGTCCTGCCAGTTGCCAGGGGTGGCCACGCTGTGGTGGTCGGTGAGCTGCAGCGAATCGATGACGCGCAAGATTTCGTTGAAATTTCTACCGGTGCTTGCAGGATAGGTAATGATCAGCCGGACCTTCTTCTTCGGGTCGATCACGAACAGCGAGCGAACCGTCAGCGTCTCATTCGCATTCGGATGAATCATGTCGTAGAGCGTCGACACTTTGCGGTCGCCGTCGGCCAGGATCGGGAAATTGACCGTGGTGGACTGGGTCTCGTTGATGTCGCGGATCCAGCCCTGGTGCGACGCCACGCTGTCCACGGACAGGGCGATCGCCTTGACGTTGCGCTTGCCGAACTCTTCCTTCAGCTTGGCGGTCAGGCCAAGTTCGGTGGTGCAGACCGGCGTGTAGTCGGCGGGGTGGGAGAACAGCACGCCCCAGCTATCGCCAAGCCATTCGTGGAAGCGGATGCGACCCTCGCTCGATTCTTGCTCGAAGTCCGGTGCGATATCGCCAAGACGCAGTGCCATGAGAGAAGTCTCCAAAAACTTTACGGAAGTAAGGAAAGGTAAGAGCCGGTGAACCAGCCTACTTGGATTGCCATCCAACCCAAACGAATATAAAGTCACTACAAAATCACTCGAAGTCATAAAGACTTCGGTGAACGGGCCGCGGTTCCCTCTCCGGGCGGATCAACGCCGGATTTTGGATGGCCCGTTGCGTGACATCGTCGTGGTGGCGCGCCGGCGAGCTTGAAACGATGGCCGGCCGCCACATATGCTACGGGGAAGACAAGAAATGCCACAAGCCCGAGCGGGCAAGGCAAAATGTCACCCACTTGAATCAACCGCCCGCAAACAGGAGAAACTGATGAGCGATGTCAAGACCGTTCTGTCCGACGCCGAAGAACTGCTTAAGCAAGCGGCCTCGACCACCGGCGAGAAAGCCGCCGAACTGCGCGAGCGCGGCATGGGGCTGCTGAAGCAGGCCAAAGAGAAGGCACAGGACTTGCAAGACGCAGTCGTGACCAAGAGCAAGGCGGCCGCGCGCGCTACCGACGATTATGTGCACGACCACCCGTGGCGTGCCGTCGGCGTGGCAGCCGGCGTGGGCCTGCTGGTTGGCCTGCTGCTGAACCGCAAGTAAGACAGCGCGGCGCGACCCGCCAACGTCGCACGATCAGTTGTATCAGTACCCGTCGTACTGGCTGTACCAGCCCCGGCTGCGCATCTGCGCCGGGTGCATGAAGTTGAAGACCGACGGCAGCGGCCCATTCCCCGCTGCCGTCATTCCCTTGCAGATGCCGCCCATGCCGGCGCATCGCTTTTTCGCCGGAGCCGCATGAGCGAATCTCACTCCCCCAAGTTCCTGGACTCCCTCCGCAACCTCGGTGGTTCCATCGTGTCGATGCTGCAGACACGGCTGGAGCTGGCCAGTGTGGAGCTGGCCGAGGAGCGTACCCGGCTGATGAAGGTGGCGTTGCTCGCCTGCTTTGGCCTCGTATTCTTCGGCATGGCGCTGATGACCTTCACGCTGCTGATCGCCATCCTGTTCTGGGAAACCTACCGCTGGCAGGCCATTGGCGCGATCGTGGTGTTCTACGTCGCCTGCGCCGCCGCCTGCCTGCTCGTCGCGCGCCACAAGGTGCGCTCCGCCCCGCCGCTGTTTGAATCCACGCTGGCCGAGCTAGACAAAGACCGGGAGATGCTGCGCCAATGACCACGCCCGAAGACGATTCGATCGACAGCAGCCGTCCGCGCAGCGAGCATCCCCGCCCGGTCCGCTTCACGCGCGAGGTGCGCCTGCCGCTGGCGGTGCGCAAGGAGCTGCTGATCACCCGTGCCGCGCTGGAACGCTACGACGCCGTGCAGGCGTTGCGGCAGGTCCGGGGCGGCGCCCGCCGCATGGCTAACCTTGGCACGTGGCTGCCGCGCATGACGCGGCCCGGCGGCTGGCTCAAGCTGTTCGGCATCACGCGCGACTACCCGGTGCTGAGCACGGCCATCACGCTGGCCCTGCCGCTGCTGCGCCGCACCCCGGTCGGCCGCATCGCCTGGAAGCTGTCGAAGGTCGGCATGCTGGCCGGCGCCGGCTACTGGGGATACAAGACCTGGAAGGCGTCGCAGCCGCGCAAGCCCGGCGTGGTGGTCGTGCCGACGACGTCCGGCTCCACCGTGACCCTCGACACCGGCTTCCGCGACCCGCTGGTGCCCTCGCCGCCGGCCCCGGCCACGCCGCCGCCCGTCGCCCCCTAGCCCACCCGCACCCGGTTGCGCCCTTCCCGCTTGGCGCGGTAGCAGGCCGTGTCGGCCGCGCCCAGCGCCGCCTCGCGGCTGGCCGTCCGTTCGTCGATGGTTACCAGGCCGATGCTTACGCCCACCGCGAACGCCTGGTCGCGGCAGCGGTAGCGATAGTCGGCGATGGCGGCGCGCAGCGTCTCGGCCACGCGCTCGCCGTCGGCCGCGCCACAATACTCCAGCAGTACCGCGAATTCGTCGCCGCCCAGGCGCGCCAGCGTGTCGCTGCGCCGTAGTTGCTGGCGCATGACATCGGCAAGCTGGCAGATCAGCTCGTCGCCGGCCGCGTGGCCGCAGGTGTCGTTGACCACCTTGAACTGGTCCAGATCCAGGTACATCAGCGTGTGGACGCTGCCCGCGTGCTGCGCCCGCGACACCGCCGCATCGAGCCGCCGCTCGAATTCCAGCCGGTTGACCAGCCCGGTCAGCGGATCATGGCTGGCCTGGTAGGCAAGCTGCGCCGCCTGCGCCCGCTCCAGGCTGACGTCGTGCAGCACCACGACGATGCCGATGGCCTGCCCCGCCTTGTCCCTGATCAGCGCGACCGACAGCTTGACCGCCGTGGTCGCGTCCTGCTCGGCCGCGTCGCGCCGGCGCAGCAGCATGACGACCTGGCTGGGCCAGTTGCCGGCCAGCGCGCGCGGCACCAGGTCGTTGGCCGGCGCCTGCGTGGCTTCGTCGTGTAGCTGGCAGACCTGCTGCAGGAAGCAGCCGGCGGCCTCGGCGTCGGTCCAGCCCGTCATCGTCTGGGCCACGGGGTTCAGCGACTGGATCCGGCCCCAGACGTCGGTCGTGATGACCGCGTCGGCGATGGCGTGCAGCGTGACCTGCGCGCGCTCCTTTTCGGCGAACAACTGCGCCTCGAAGCGCTTGCGCTCGGAAATGTCGCTCAGCGATCCGGCCATGCGCCGGGCCTTGCCCACGGCCCCGCGCACCATGCGGCCCCGCGCCCGCACCCACAGGTAGCCGCCGTGCTTGCGGCGCAGACGCATCTCCACGTCGTACGGCATGCCCTTGCGGACATGGCCATCCAGCCGCCGCTCGAATTCCGGCACGTCGTCGGGATGCATCAGCGCCAGCAGCGTCTCGCGCGCGTGCGGCAGTTCGTCGGGCGCGTAGCCGAGCATTTCGGCGCAGCGCGGCGAGAAGTACAGCTCGCCGCGATGGGGATGCCAGTCCCAGAGGCCGTCGGTACTGCCCGCCACGGCAAGCTGCAGCCGCTCCTCGCTGACGGCCAGCGCCTGCTGCAGCAGCCGCTGGCGGCGCATCATCCGCGTCGACAGCCAGTAGCCGCACACCAGCAGCAGCGCCGGCAGCGCGCCCGCGCACCAGATCAGCAGCACCCGCACCCGCCGCGACGCCTTGCCCAGCGCGTTCGAGAACGCTTCCTCCATCGGCGTGAGCAGCGCGTCGATGTCGGCGATATCGCGCTGCAGCGGCGCCACGCAGGCGGCGTCGCAGCCGGGCTCGTTCACGCGCGCGCGCAGGCGCCGCGCCAGCGCGTCGAGGCGCGCGATTTCGGCGTCGGCGGTGGTCCAGATCGAGATCGCCTCGTCGATCTCCGGCACCTGCCGGAAATAGCGATAGAGGCGGATCATGGCCGGAATGTCGTCGGGATGGTTGCCGCCCGTCAGCAGGCCCTGCACGGCCACGGCGCGGTCATAGTCAGGTTTTTCGAGTTCCAGGCGGGCGCGGTGATCGCCCAGCGGCACCGCGATGGCGGCCAGGTAGGCCTGGTAGTCGGCCTCGCGCCGCGTTTCGGCATAGCGCAGCAGGTGCAGCACGGCCGCCTTCTGGCCCTTGGTCCAGAGGCTCTCGCCAGCCACGAAGCCCCGCGCCGCCGATAGCACGTCGACGCTGGCGATGCAGAACAGCGCCAACGCCACCACCACGGGGACAAACGGCCAGACGACACGCAGTACGTGCTCGTTGGCCGGCAGGCGACGCCCGCCACCAGCTTGCTGCATCCGAGACTTCCCGCGCCGGACGCTTTCCGGCTGTCGAAGATTTCACCCCGGTCGCCTGCTGGCGGCCGTGTCTGGTTGCATTGTCAATGAGGCGTTGCGGGGTGTCTCTAACTCAGACTGGTTAATTGATTCCGGGCACGTGAGGGCGCCATCCGCCCAGCAGGAAGACCAGCAGCGCGCCATTGAGCAGCGCCAGGCCGGTCAGGATGAACGCCAGCATCGGCAGGGTCTTGAGCCACGACAGGCCGCTGGCCGCCGACGCGAACGCGGCGTCCAGATAGCGCGACGCCTGCTTGCGGATGACCAGCCAGTAGAACGCGCCGCCGCCCGCCAGCAGCACCAGCACCCAGGCCATCCACGTAAAGGCCGATGCCGGGCCCGGCCGGTCGGGGCGTGGCCCGCGCGGCGGCAGCGGTGGCAGGGAATCGCGCAGCGACAGCGTGGCCGGCTCGAAACTCGGCGTCGCCGGGTCGGACGCCGACGCGGCCAGGTCGATCATCGCAAGGTCGGCATCGGTGTCGACAGCGGGCGTGACAACCGCGTCGCCGTGGACCGTGGCGGGATGGGGCGCCGGCATCGCACGCCGGGGCGCCGGGCGGGTGTCGGCCAGCGTCGGCGGCCTGGCCGGCGCGTCGCGCAGCGCCGGCCCGCGCCGGCCGCTGTGCCAGCTGGCGAACAACTGGTCCAGGCATCGCACCGTCGTGCACGCGTCGCGCTTGCGGCGCCAGGCGTCCAGTTCGGCGCGGCTCAGCGTACCGGCATGGCGGCCGCGCTGCTGGTCGGCGTAGATCGCCTCGTAGCTCTCGTGCAGCATCGCGTATTCGCAGATCAGTTGCCGCCCGTGCGGATGGATCCGCGCGGTGTCCTGGCAGGCCGTGCCGGCCGGCGCCGAGACGTCGCAGCGCCCCCGGAACGTGGTCGGGCAGGCGATATCAGACGCCCACGCCACATTGACGCCCCACAGAACCAGGGCAACGAAGAGAGCCAGGCGGCTTGCCATCCGTTTCATGGGATCAACGCTTCGGCCTTTTTCGAACGGGAGCATCCATTCTAGGCAGCGGCGCCGCACGATGCCGGGTCTGTTACGTGCGGTAGCGCATGGACGCCCGGCACGCCACCAAGGCGCCATTTCGCGCGCCAAAAGCAAAAGGGCCCGTGACTTGCGCCACAGGCCCTTTTGAGGAAATGCTGGTGGGTCGTGCGTGACTCGAACACGCGACCAACGGATTAAAAGTCCGCTGCTCTACCGACTGAGCTAACGACCCGGAAAAACTGAATCCGCGATTATAGGGAGGCCCCCTGGGGGTGTCAAGACGCCGCCGGCGTCACGCCATACGCTCCAGGCGCCACATCTGGTACTTGAAGGCGAGCACGGCGCCCACCATGATCGTTGCGAACACGATGAACGAGCCGACCGCCAGCGTCGACACGCCCGACAGCCCCTGGCCGATGGTGCAGCCCAGCGCCGTGACGCCACCGGCGCCCATCAGGATGCCGCCGACCATGTGGTTGGCCACGTCCTCGGCATTGCCGAAACCTTCCCAGCGGAACGTGCGCGACGCCAGCGCGTAGGCCGCGGCGCCGGCGATCACGCCGATCACGCTGACGATGCCGATGGTCAGCACCTTGCTCTTGTCGCTGAACAACATCAGCCAGTCCAGCGTGTAGGCGTACGGCGCCACGAAGCTCAGGCTTTCCATGCGGCCGCTGTTGGTGCCGACGAACAGTTCCTCCAGCGTGTTCGGGTCTTCGGACACGTAGCCCAGATGGCCCGACACGTACCACATGCCGACGATGATCAGCCCCACGGCCAGCCCGCCCAGCAGGTTGTCGAACGTGCGGAAACCGTTGCCGAGCAGCGCCCAGACCACCAGCACGGCGCCGATGGCCCCGCCCAGCACCAGTTGCAGCGTGCCGCGCGCCATGCCGCTGGCCTGCGCCACCAGCGACGGCAGGTCCTGCGTCGACGGCAGCGCCACCGCCACTGCGTCAACGGTATTCACGCGCACCACGCCGAACAGGCCGCGCAGCGTCATGTAGGCCGACAGCCCCAGGAACACGAACACGACCAGCGACTTCAGGTTGCCGGCGCCAACGCGCACCAGCGTCTTGCTGCCGCAGCCCGACGCCAGCACCATGCCGAAGCCGAACATCAGCCCGCCCACGGCTGCCGACAGCCACGCCAGCTTCGCCGACGTGTAGATCGTCTTGGTCGGGTCGATCAGGCCGGCCCACGCCAGCACGCCCGTGCCGATCATCGCCACGCCGATGGCCAGAATCCACATGCGCATGCGGCTCCAGTCGCCAATGTTGACGATGTCCGAGATGGCGCCCATCGTGCAGAAATGCGTGCGCTGCAGGACGGCGCCGAACAGGAAGGTCAGGACGAAGGTGCTCAGCAGGACCGTGTGCGTGAGCGCAGGGATGTCGATGTCGGGCATGTCTCGGGGATAGCTCGTGGAACGTCTTGGTGTTCTGGGTACCGCGGTGTGCGGGGGGCGCTCGGCGGCGCCCCTTCTTGTCTGGTCAGCCGGCCCGTCAGGCGGCGGTCTGGTAGCGCGTGGGGTCGGCCACGCCGGCCTGCTCGAAACCGGCCCGGCGGATGCGGCACGAATCGCACACGCCGCAGGCGCGGCCTTCGTCGTCGGCCTTGTAGCACGACACGGTCAGGCCGTAGTCGACGCCCAGCTTCACGCCGGCGCGGATGATGTCCGCCTTGGTCATGTCGATGATCGGCGCGTGGACGCGGAACCGGTCGCCCTCGACGCCGGCCTTGGTCGCAAGGTTCGCCAGCGTCTCGTAGGCCGACACGTATTCGGGGCGGCAGTCGGGATAGCCTGAGTAGTCCACGGCATTGGCGCCGAAGAACAGGTCGCGGCCGCCGATGGCCTCGGCCCAGCCGAGCGCCAGCGACAGCATGATCGTGTTGCGGGCCGGCACGTAGGTGATCGGGATGCCGCCCGTTTCGCCCGCGGTGGGCACGTCCAGCGCATCGTCGGTCAGCGCCGAGCCGCCAAAGCGGCGCAGGTCCAGGTCGATGATCTCGTGCCGCTTCGCGCCCAGCGCGGCCGCCACCTTGCGGGCGGCGTCCAGTTCGGACGAATGGCGCTGGCCGTAGCGCATCGACAGCGCGTAGGTTTCAAACCCGGCCGCATTGGCCATGGCGAGCACGGTGGCGGAGTCCAGGCCGCCGGATAACAGGACGATTGCGCGTTGGATCATGATGTGCGGTGCGCGCGGAACAAGCGCGCTGTAGTCACGCCTCGATGGGCGAATCGCGTATTTTAGCGCGGTTGCCTGGCCTGACTGCCGCCTTGCTTCCCTCTCCCGCATGCGGGAGAGGGAAGCCAGCCGCCGGCCGGTCTCCCACCTACCCACCACCCCCCCCCAAAAGAAAAAGCCCGCGAACGTCGCGGGCTTTTCCTGACTGCCTTGCTGCGGATACCGGTTACTTCAGCGTCTTCAGCCGGTTGCTGGCGGCCTGGGCGCCTTCGGTGCCGGGATACTTCGACACCACCGTCTCCAGCGTCTTGCGGGCCTGTGCCTTCTGGCCCGTTTCCAGCTGGTTGTTGGCGATGGCGATCATGGCATCGGGTACCTTCGCATGCGTCGGGTACTGCTGCACCATGTTCTGCAGCACGAAAGTCGAACCCTTGTAGTCACGCTGCGCGTAGAGCGAATTGCCGAGCCAGAACTGGGCCAGCGGCAGGTACGGGCTCTGCGGGTACTTCTTCGCAAACGCCGAGAAGGCGTTGCCCGCGCCCTTGAAATCGCCCGACTGGAACTGCTTCAGCGCGGCGTCGTACTCGGGTTTTTCGGTCGGCTGTGCAAGCCCTTCCTTGCCGTCGACGGTCACCTGCTGCGGCTCGAACTTCTTGAGGCGCGCGTCGAGGTCGGCGTAGTAATCCTTCTGCTGCTTCTGCAGCGTGTCCACCGTGTTCTGCAACACCTCGTTCTGGCCACGCAGCCGTGCCACTTCCTGACGCAGACCCTCAAGCTGGTTCTGCATGTCAAGCTGCTGACGGCTGTTCTGGTCGATCCGCTGCGATGCCGTGGCCTGGAAACCGTTGAACTGGTCCCGGAGCTGGATCACCGCCTTGCGCGCCTCGTCGTCGTCGAACACGCCGGCGTGGGCGGAACTGGCTGCCAGCAGGCCGCCAGATACAGCGGCCAGCCACAGCAGGGTGGAAACGCGAGCATTCATGAAGGATTATTCCGTGGATCAGTAGACGATGTCGGCGCGACGGTTCTCAGCCCACGAGGCTTCGTCGTGGCCGGTGGCCTTCGGCTTTTCCTTGCCCAGGCTCACAGCTTCCATCTGCGACTCGGGCACGCCCAGCGACGCCATCGAACGGCGCACGGCCTCGGCACGCTTCTGGCCCAGGGCCAGGTTGTACTCGCTGGTGCCGCGTTCGTCGGTGTTGCCCTGGATCAGGATCTTGCGGCTCTTGTTGGTGCCCAGGTACTGCGCGTGCGACTGCAGCACGCCCTGGTATTCCGACTTGACCGAGTAGCTGTCGAAGTCGAAGTACACGCTGCGCTTGGCCAGCGGGCTGTTCGGGTCGTTCAGCGGATCGGCGGCCACCACCGGCGCCACGGCGCGCGGATCGGTCTGGGCGCCGCCCGTGCCGGTACCGGCCTTCGAAGCGTCGTCCAGCTTCACGCCGGAGCTGCAGGCGCCCAGGGCCAGCAGGGCAGCCAGGGCGAGCGATTTGGTCATCATTTGGGACATGGCGAGAGACTCCTCTTTTTCTACTGCATGAAAGGACCCCAGGACGGCTCGCGAACCTCGCCGGACTGGAGCGACAGAACCTGTTTCGTTCGGCCGTCCGTGGAGACCGCCGCCAGAACCGAGCGGCCGCCCACACGGGTGGCATACAGGATGTATTTGCCATTGGCGGCGAAGCTCGGGGCTTCGTCGTTGGACGTATCCGTGAGAGAAGTCACATCACCGTTGGACAGGTCCTGCAGTTGCAGGCGGAATCCGCCCGAACGCGAGATGTAGGCCAGGTACTTGCCGTCCGGCGACACGCGCGGACTGACGTTGTAGTTGCCCTTGAACGTCACGCGTTGCGCGGCGCCGGATTCCTCGCCAGAGGCCGGCATCCGGTAGATCTGCGGCGCACCGCCGCGATCGCTGGTGAAATAGATGCTGCGGCCGTCCGGCGAGAACTGCGGCTCGGTATCGATCGCGCTGCTGCGCGTGATGCGGCGCAGGCCGGAGCCGTCGGCGTTGACCAGGTAGATCTGCGTGTTGCCGTCGCGCGACAGCGCCACGGCCAGCCGCTGGCCATCGGGCGACCACGACGGGGCGCTGTTGTTGCCCTTCTGGTTCGATACCAGCGTGCGCTTGCCGGTGGCCAGGTCATGCACGTACACCACCGGCTTCTTGGCCTCGAACGAGACGTAGGCCACGCGGCGGCCATCGGGCGACCACGACGGCGAGATGATCGGCTCGCTGCTGGACAGTGCCACCTGGGCGTTCTGGCCGTCCGAATCGGAGATCAGAAGCTGGTAGCGGCTGCCCACCTTCGACACGTACGACAACCGCGTGGCAAACACGCCGCGCTCGCCCAGCAGCTTTTCGTAGATGTAGTCGGCAATCTTGTGCGCGGTCACGCGAAGCTGGCTCTGCGACACGTTGAATGCCAGGCCGCCAAGGCTCTGGCCCTTGACCGTGTCGTACAGGCGGAAGCGCACCTCGTACTGGCCATTGCCGCTCGGGGTGACGCTGCCGGCCACGAACGCGTCGGCGCCCTTGGCCTTCCAGCTACCCAGGTCCACCTGGGCCGATTCGGGCACGGTGGCACCGGCGGGATCGATATTGCGGAAACGGCCGCTGTTGACCAGGTCGGCGCGGATGACGGCGGTCAGGTTCTGCGCGCCCTGCCCTTCGCCCTGGAAGTTGGCCGTGGCCACGGGGAACTGGTTCGAGCCAACGCCCGTGATTTCCACGTTCAGTTGCGCGTGCGCCGCGCCGGCCGACATCAGCGCCACCGCCAGCCACGCCATCAGCGCGTGGCGGCCCTGGTCGCGGGTGATCGTGGTGGTCTGGCGTCGGGACAGCCAGTTAGGGGCCCAAAGCTTTCGCATGCTGCTCCTCAGTCGATTTCAGGATTCATCGGTACGGCGGGCACAGCAAGCACGTCGGCACGGACGGCATGCAGCTTGGCGCATGTCCGTCGTGCGCGCGTGTTGCACGCTGCCGGCCGCGTCAGGCAACCGTTCATGGTAGCGATCGGACTCGCGGCCAACGATGAAGGTTGCATTATGTTGCAAATCATGGCACTCGACGCTCCGCCCTGTCAGTCCTTCGGACGGAACGTGATGGTGAACTCGAACGACGGCGCCTTGCCGTCCTCGTCGCGCGGCAGCGGGTCAGAGCGCTCCACGGCGCGCAGCACGGCGTTGTCCCAGTCGGCGTCGCCGCTGGACTTGGCCAGCCGCTTGGACAGGATCGACCCGTCCGGCGCCAGCCGCACCGCCACCACGGCGGCCGGATTGCCCTGCACGTCGCCGTTGAAGATGATGTTCGGCTTGACGCGACGGCGCACGCGGTCCGAATAGCCCGGCGACGCCTTGCCGCCCGAACCCGCGCCCGAGCCCGTAGCACTGCCGACACCGCCGCCGCTCGACGCGGCGCTGCCGCCGCCGGCCAGCGCCTGCAGCCGCGCCAGTTCCGACTTGCGCTGCGCATTGGCCGCGGCTTCGCGCTTGGCCTTGGCGTCCGCGTCGGCCTTGGCCTTGGCTTTCTGCTCGGCGTCGGCCTTGGCCTTGGCCTGCTTGTCGGCATCGGCGCGCGCCTTGGCCTCGGCGTCCTTGCGCTCCTGCTCGGCCTTTTCCTTCTCGCGCGCGGCCAGGGCGGCCTTGTCAGCCTTTTCCTTGTCAGCCTTCTTCTTCGCGTCTTCCTTGCGCTGCGCCTCCAGTTGCTGCTGGCGCTGTTCTTCCTTGCGCTGCGCTTCCTTCTGTTCCTGTTCCTTGCGCTCGCGCTCGCGGCGCGCGGCTTCCTCGCGGGCGGCGGCCTCCTCGGCCTGCTTGCGCTTCTTCTGTTCCAGCGCGATGTCGGCCTCTTCCTCGACCTTGCTGCGCACGGCCGGCTGCGGCGGCGCGGGCACCGGCTGCTCCACCGGACGCGGCGGCGGCGCCGGCGTGACGTCGGGAATTTCCTCCCACAGCTCGGCCTCGGCGCCGACCGGCGTGCTGCTCTGCCAGTGCACGCCGTAGTACAGCACGATGCCGAGCAACAGGTGCATCAGCAGCGCAAGCAGGAACGACCGCGTCGTGCCGCGTTCCTTGACCGGCTGATACGGATAGGCGGCGGCCTTCGCGCGCGAAGGGCCTGGCTGCGGATGACGTGACGGGATGCTGGCCACTTTGGGACGCAATGACGCTTACTTGGACTTGACCATCAGGCCGACGCGCTTGACGCCATCGGCCTTGAGCACGGACATGACGTCCAGCACGGCTTCGTACTTGACGGCCTTGTCGGCGGCGATCACCACCGGCTGGTCCGGATTCTCGTTCTGGCGCTGGTGCACGAAATCAATCAGGCCGCGCTTGTCGAGCTTGCGCTCGAACGACCCGCCCGAGCTTTCCTTGCCGCGCGCGGTGAGTTGGCCGTCCTCGTGCACGGTGACGATGATCGGCGGCGTCTGCTGCTGCGGCGTGGCGTTGGCCACCGACGGCAGGTCCACGACGGCCGGGTTCACGATCGGTGCCGCCACCATGAAGATGACGAGCAGCACGAGCATCACGTCGATATACGGCACGACATTGATGTCGGCGCTGGCCCGGCGGCGCGAACCGCCCCGGCGCTGGATGGCTGCCATGGCTGTGCTCCCCAGTCGGTTCAGCGGGTCTGCCGCTGCAGGATGTTCAGGAATTCTTCCATGAAGCTTTCGAACCGGATGGCCAGCCGGTCGATCTCGGTGGCATAGCGGTTATAGGCAATCACGGCCGGGATGGCGGCGAACAGGCCGATCGCGGTAGCGACCAGCGCCTCGGCGATGCCGGGGGCCACCGATGCAAGCGTCGCTTGCTGCACATTCGACAGGCCACGGAACGCGTTCATGATCCCCCAGACCGTGCCGAACAGGCCGATGTACGGGCTGACCGAGCCCACCGACGCCAGGAACGGCAGGTGGGATTCGAGCACGTCCATCTCGCGCTGGTACGCGGCGCGCATGGCGCGGCGGGCGGCGTCGAGCAGCGCGCCGGCGTCGTTGCTGCGCTCGCGGGCCTTCAGGAATTCACCCATGCCCGATTCGAAAATGCGTTCCAGCGCGCCGGTGTTGTGGCGGTTGTTGACGGCGCTGTTATAGAGCGCCTGCAGGTCGCCGCCGGCCCAGAAATCGCGTTCGAAGCCCTCGGTCTGGGTGCGCGCCGCGCGCAGCGCCAGATGTTTGCGGAAGATGTAGGTCCACGAGAACAGGGACATCACCAGCAGCAGGGCCATGACGGCCTGTGCCAGCAGGCTGGCGTGAAGGACCAGCGAAATGATCGACAGGTCTTGTGTGACGGTCACCGGATTCATCGAGCGTTTTTAATAGTGGCGAGAACAGGAGCAGGAATCGGGGCCGGACGGAATGTGGCCTTATCGACACATCCCACACGGATTTTGCCGCTGGCCAGCATCACGTCCCCTCGCCAGGCTTCCTGGGCGAATTGGACCGATGCCGGCCCGACCCGTTCGACGAGCGTACGGATCTCCAGCTGGTCGTCCAGCCGGGCGGGCGCATTGTATTCCACCGCGGTACTGCGTACGACGAAGACCACGCCGGACGCATCGGCAAGGGTCTGTTGTTCAATGCCGAGCGAGCGCAGCCATTCGGTCCGCGCCCGCTCGAAGAACTTGAGATAGTTGGCGTAGAACACCACGCCGCCAGCGTCGGTGTCTTCCCAGTACACGCGCAGCGGCCACACGAAATTTGGCATGGCCCGCATTGTAACGGAGCGCACTGGTTAACCCGTACGCGACTTTGCAACAGCAAGTTGCGAGCCATGCGCCACAAGCCCTTGGCCGCGCAGGCCGCACGGCGGCCCCGGGCTTGACCTCGCGGGTTGCGGCAAGCGGCCCGTTCGCATAAACTCTGCGGCAACCATTCCACCTTGCGCGACTGGCGAAGTCAGTGGGTACTACCACGAGGAAGCGCAAGATCTTTGGGCGTGAAGTTGCAAGCGCCTGCCGCTCGCCTGGGCAGCGAATGGGAAGCAGGGTGCGCCCTGCATCGGCCCGCCGCGCGTTGCGGCCCACGATGCTGGACGCCAGTGCCTTCCCCGCGCGCCCTATCCGCGAAGTTTTCCCGCTTCCATCCGAACGCCGATCCGCAACCGATCTTCATATCGACATTGCCGTCCGCTTTCCTTTTTACAGACGAGTCACGCCATGTTTGAACGCAGCCGTTTCACGATCGAACAGATCGATCCCGAAGTCTTCGCCGCCATCGAGAAAGAAAACCAGCGCCAGGAAGACCATATCGAACTGATTGCTTCCGAGAACTACACCTCGCCGGCCGTGATGGCCGCCCAGGGTTCGCAACTGACCAACAAGTACGCCGAAGGGTATCCGGGCAAGCGCTACTACGGCGGCTGCGAGTACGTGGACGTGGTGGAACAACTGGCCATCGACCGCGTGAAGCAGCTCTTCGGCGCCGAAGCCGCCAACGTGCAGCCCAATTCGGGCTCGCAGGCCAACCAGGGCGTGTTCTTCGCCATGCTCAAGCCGGGCGACACGATCATGGGCATGAGCCTGGCCGAAGGCGGCCACCTGACGCACGGCATGGCCCTGAACATGAGCGGCAAGTGGTTCAACGTGGTCAGCTACGGCCTGAACGCCCAGGAAGACATCGACTACGACGCGCTGGAAAAGCAGGCCCACGAGACCAAGCCGAAGATGATCATCGCCGGCGCCTCGGCCTTTGCCCTGCGCATCGACTTCGAACGCATCGCCAAGGTTGCCAAGGCAGTTGGCGCCTACTTCATGGTCGACATGGCGCACTACGCCGGCCTGATCGCCGCGGGCGTCTACCCGAACCCGGTGCCGCACGCCGACTTCGTGACCACCACCACCCACAAGAGCCTGCGCGGCCCGCGCGGCGGCGTGATCCTGATGAAGGCCGAGCACGAGAAGGCCATCAACTCGGCCATCTTCCCGGGTATCCAGGGCGGCCCGCTGATGCACGTGATCGCCGGCAAGGCCGTCGCGTTCAAGGAAGCGCTGCAACCGGAATTCAAGACCTACCAGCAGCAGGTGGTGAAGAACGCCGCCGTGCTGGCCGAGACGCTGATCTCGCGCGGCCTGCGCATCGTGTCGGGCAAGACCGAAAGCCACGTGATGCTGGTGGACCTGCGCGCCAAGCAGATCACCGGCAAGGAAGCCGAGAAGATCCTGGGCGACGCGCATATCACGGTCAACAAGAACGCCATCCCGAACGACCCGGAAAAGCCGTTCGTGACCTCGGGCATCCGCCTGGGCTCGCCGGCCATGACCACGCGCGGCTTCAAGGAAGAAGAAGCACGCCAGGTGGCCAACCTGATCGCCGACGTGCTGGACAACCCGCACGACGCCGCCAACATCGCCCGCGTGCGCGAGCAGGTGTCGGCGCTGACGCGCCGCTTCCCGGTGTACGGCTGATCGGCCGCGACGGTCCTTCCGCGTACCGATAGTCAGTACGCACCAACAGCGCCGCCGCCTCCGGGCGGCGGCGCCGGTTGACCCGCCGCAATCCCGCAGCAGAATTCAAAGATGCAAAATGCGGGCTGGCACATTTCTTCAGGTGGTCAGGCATGAAATGCCCCTTCTGCGGTCATTCCAATACCCAGGTCCTCGATAGCCGCGTCTCGGAAGACGGCGAAACCGTACGCCGCCGCCGCCGCTGCGAAGCCTGCGATCGCCGCTTCACCACCTACGAACGCATCGAACTGTTCTTCCCGGCCATCGTCAAGAAAAACGGCTCCCGGGTGGACTACACACGCGCCAAGCTCAAGGATTCCATGCGCCTGGCGCTGCGCAAGCGGCCGGTATCGGCCGAGGCCATCGACGAAGCCATCCTGCGCATCGAGGAAAAACTGCTGGCGTTGGGCGAGAAGGAAATTTCGAGCAGCCAGGTGGGCGAGCTGGTCATGCGCGAACTGCGCAAGCTGGACAAGATTGCCTACATCCGCTTTGCCTCGGTCTACCGCAGCTTCGAGGATGTGTCGGAATTCCGCGACGTACTCGACGAGTTTTCAACCCCTACCCCACGAAAGGGGTAGCCACTTGGCCAAAAAAGCTGTCTAATCTGCACTAGCCTCCTTTGGGTAAGGAGGCGGGCGAGCGGGCGCGCGCTCCCGTCGGACCGGATCGGACCAAACCGAACCGGCACGAACGGCAGCGCGGCAACAAACAGCCGCCAGCGGAACCGGTCCCGACAGAGGCCCGGACGCACACAGAATTCCAGCGCGCCGCGCAAAGAACAAAAAAGAACTGTCGTTTTTTGGACGGGAGTTACAAATGGGTCAATTCCGCTGCCGGGAGGCAGCCGGCTTCACCATGCTTGAAGCTTTGGTTGCTATCGTCGTGCTCGCCTTCGGCGTGCTCGGCGTGGCCAACCTGCTCGTCAAGTCTTTCCGCTTCGCCCAGCAATCTTCCTACGACATCGTGGCGCTGCAGATCGCCAACGACATGGCGGATCGCATGCGCGCGAACGACGCGCTGACCCGGGCCGGGGCCTACGACAAGTTCGACACCAGCAATGGCGCGCCCGCCATCGCCGACAACGCCAATCCCTACGTCACGCCGTGCACCGGCGACGCCAAGACCTGCGCCCCCCCTGACTGCGGCGTTCGACCAGGCCGAATGGGCTCGCATGATCGCCGCGAACCTGCCCAAGGGCCGCGCAGTGGTCTGCCGCGACGCCACGGCTTTCAACCTCGATACCGGTTACGACTGGGGCTGCGCCGTGGGACCCGGCGGCGCCACGGCTACGCCGCTGGTCGTCAAGATCGGCTGGGTCTCACGCTTTGCCGACACCGGCGGCACAGACGTGCCAGCCGGCTCGAAACTGGCCGATTCCCGCGACGCCAAGGGCGATGCCAAGCCCCAGATCGTGGTCACCATTCTCCCGGGGGTGGAGCAGTGATGCGCCGCACGATTCCAACCACCCGGCGCCGCTCCGGCGGCTACACGCTGGTCGAGCTGATGGTCACGCTGGTGCTGTCGCTGCTGCTGCTGTCGGCCGGCCTGGCGTTCTACATGATGAGTCGCAACAGCTACGCGACCATCGATGACAGCGCCAACCTGCAAGAGCGTGGCAACTTCGCCATTTCGGTGGTCACCCGGATGCTGCGGCAAACCGCCTTCACCCCGCCTGCCAGCGGCGGCGGGGGCCTGATGACGGTCGACGACCCGATGATCGACGGCAAGGACCATTGCGCGGCGCCTCAGATCACGCCCGATGCAAACGGACTGCAGCGCGTGACCTGCGGCGGCGGCGTGGCGATCAACAACAGCGACGCAGTGATGATCCGCTTCTTCGGCATCTCGAATCCCGACGGTACGCCGGACGGCTCCGTCGTGGACTGCGCGGGCATGGCCGTCGGCGCCCTCGACGAGAAGAACAAGAACACCGCCGCCAAGCAACGCGGCCTGGCCCTGCTCTACGTCGACACGGGCAGCAACGGCAAGCCGGCGCTGATGTGCAAGTACCCCGAGCGCAAGAACGGCGCGGTGGTGCCAGACAGCTACGTCACTCAGGAACTGGTGCCCGGCGTGGAAGCGTTCCAGGTGCTGTACGGCATTGCTGTCAACGACGACGAAGTCCCGGACAAGTTCGTGACCGCGGACCAGATCGGCACGAACGAATGGGACATGGTCCTGACGGCCAAGGTGGCAATGGTCGTCAGGACCGACAACCTCAACGCCACCGGCACCGACGCCGGCACCTTCAATCTGTTTGGCACGCTGGGTTCGAGCCTGCCGGACGCCTCGTACGTACCGAAGGTCGATACGAAGGCCGCACGCAAGCTCTACACGGCCACTGTGCAGTTGCACAACTACCTCACCTGCTACAAGGGAGACGTCCTATGCTTCTGACGACCCGCGTCAACAGGCTGGCGCCCCGCCGGGAGCAGGGCATCGCACTGATCACGGCCGTGATCATGCTGCTGGTCATCACGATGCTCGCCATCGCCGGCGCCCGGGCCGCGCTCGACACCAAGCGCAGCTCGCGCAACCAGCGCGACTTCGAGATCGCCTTCCAGGCCGCCGAGGCAGCACTGCGCGACGCCGAGAAGGATATCGAATCCGGCAGCCGGGCCGACTCGTTCATCCCCACCGCGCCCAAAGGCTTCATGGTCGGTTGCGGCACGGGCACCAGCAAGGCCGACCCCACGCTGGGACTGTGCGACACCACGGACACCTGGACCACCACGAACATCTGGGACCAGGTCGACTGGACAACCAAGGTTGGCCAACGGACGGTGGAATATGGCACGTTCACCGGCCTGGCCTTCCCTACCGGCGCGGGCCTGACCCCGGCCCGCAAGCCCCGCTACCTGATCGAGATCTTCCAGGACACCGAACTGGGCGAGGATGCCACCGGCACGCAGTCGCCGCCGTCGTTCATCTATCGCGTCACCGCCGTGGGATTCGGGCCGAACGACACCACGCGCGCGGTGGTGCAGACCTACTATCGGCGGGGCCAGCTACAGCCGTCCGCCACGTGATGCGGGCCGCCGGCCCGATCTCCCAACCGCTTCGCTTCTGCCTACACGCAACGGGACCTACATCATGAAGATCCTGAACCGATTGCTGCCGCTGGTTGCCCTGTGCTGGGCAACGCTCGCCGGCGCCGCCACGACCCCGACCGTCCCGACGGTCGATATCGCCAAGACGCCGCTCTATGGCAAGGTGCAGAACCTGCATCCGAACCTGATGCTGGCGCTGTCCGTGGAGTTTCCGACCACGGGCGTGGCGTACCGCGGCGCATACAGCGCCAACACCGAGTACGTCGGCTACTTCAACAGCGGCAAGTGCTACACGTACGATGCCACGAACGGCTACTTCACGATCAGCGGCAATGCGTCGGCAACCCGCACCTGCTCTGGCCAGTTCAGCGGCAACTTCATGAACTGGGCGGCCTCGTCGGCCATCGACATGCTGCGCCTGGCCATGACCGGCGGCGACCGCGTGGTCGACACCCGCACCCAGACCGTGCTCCAGCGCGCCGTGCTGCAGGCAGACTTCTTCAAGAGCGGCAGCTATTTCCCGCTGAAGACACTGTCGAAGAATGCCAATGGCGTATCGCCCAGCGAAGTCACGCCATACACGTACTCCACCCTGTACATGGCGTCGTGTGGCAACCATATCTTCTTCGCCAACTCGGATAGCAACGGATTGAGCTGCAGCAGCCTGGGCCAGTACGCGGACCAGGTCGACCGACGGGGGAACCTGACGGAACGCCGCTCGTACCGGGTGCAAGTGCAGGTCTGCGACAGCAACGAAGCCACGTCCCGGACCGATCTCTGCTACAGCTACGACGGCACCAACTACAAGCCGGTGGGCGAAATGCAGCGCAACGCCGAGCGCGTGCGCTTTGCGGCGTTCGGCTACCTGAACGACAACTACAACAACGGCAACCTGGCGCAGAGCGAACGCTACGGCGGTGTGCTGCGTGCGCCGATGAAGTACCTGGGCAATTCGGCCGTCAACACCGACCTCAAGACCATCACGAACACCGCCAAGGAATGGGATGCCTACGGCGTCTTCGCGGCCAACCCGCTCGGCGACAGCACGGGCAACAGCGGCGTGGTCAATTACCTGAACAAATTTGGCCGAACGACGATTACCAGCCTTGGCAAGCCGACCGACAACCCGACCGGCTCGTACAAGACCTACGACCCGCTGAGCGAACTGTTCTACGAATCCATCCGCTACCTGCAGTTCCACAACAAGGGTCCCACGCCGGAAGCGGTCAATAACCTGACCACGGCCAACACCGACAACTTCGCGGTCTACTCGTCCTGGAACGTCGACCCGATGCTGAACAAATGCCAGCGCAACTATGTGCTGACGATCGGCGACATCAACACCCACCAGGACAACTACGTGCCCGGCAACACCTACACCGGGCGCGGCGATCCGACGCGGGCCGTGGACAGCTACAGCGGCTTCGACGTTGTCGACTGGACCAAGCGCGTCCAGGCCATGGAAATGAACAGTCCCGACGTAGGCAACCCGTACGCGGATACCAGCACCACCATTGCCAACATGCTCTCGAGGGGGCACCCGAGCTCGTCGAACTCGTCCTACTACATGGCGGGTGTGGCGTACTGGGCGCACACGGCCGCCTTCCGTCCCGACATGCCGGACGCCCGCGTCACCACTTTCGGCATCGACGTGAACGAGGCGGGCAACGGCACGGTAGGCGACGCGCAGCGCCGCAGCCAGATTTACCTGGCGGCCAAGTACGGCGGCTTCCTGAACGCCCTCAAGGACGGCGGCAACAACGATGGCAACCCGTTCCAGACACTGGTCAACGGCAAGCTGACCAAGACCAATACCGAATGGGAAACGGCCCCCGGTTCGAAACTGCCGACCAACTGGTTCCTGGCCAGCCAGCCGGCCGACATGATCCGGTCGATCCGCAAGGTGTTCGACGTGGTGGCCAACTCCGGCGGCACACTGTCCGGCATCGCGCTGAGCAGCAACACCGTCTTCACCGACCAGACCGTCTACACCCCGGGCTTCGACAGCCAGTGGAACGGCAAGCTGACGGCCTTCCCGCTGGTGCGCGGCACCGACGGCACGGTGAGCGTGTCCGGCACCCAGAAGTGGGAAGCCGGTGCGAAGCTCGCGGGGCGCACTCCGGCCTCGCGCGTCATCTATACGCTGAACAGCCAGACCGGCACCGGCGCGCCGTTCCTGTGGGACAGCCTGTCGAAGGACCAGCAAACGGCGCTGAACCTGAATCCCGAAACCGGCAGCGCCGACGGCCTGGGCAGCAGGCGCGTGGACTACCTGCGCGGCGACCGCAGCCAGGAGAATGACGGCGCCGGCAACGGCGGCTTGTTCCGCCAGCGCCAGACCCGGCTCGGCGACATCATCAACTCGGGCCCCGTGTACGTTGGCGCCCCCCGCCCCCCTGCGTCCGGGCACCGGCTACAGCACGTTCTACTCGACCTACCAGTCGCGCACACCGGTGGTCTACGTCGGCGCCAATGACGGCATGCTGCACGGCTTCAATGCCGAGACCGGCGACGAAGTGCTGGCCTACGTGCCCAACGCGCTGTACGGCACCCTGAACCAGCTGACCTCACGCACCTACAACCACCGGCCCTATGTCGATGCCACGCCGACAATCACCGAAGCCCAGATCGGCGACAAGTGGAAGTCGGTGCTGACCGCTGGCTTTGGCGGCGGCGCCCAGGGCGTGTTCGCACTGGACGTGACCGCCCCGGACAGCTTCGGCGCCGCCAATGTGCTGTGGGAGTTCACCGACCAGCATGACAAGGACATGGGCAACGTCATGGGCCGGCCCCAGATCGCCAAGCTCATGAAGGGCAAGGACAGCAAGGGCGTGCCGCAGTATGGCTGGTACGTGATCGTGGGCAACGGCATCAACGCGAACCTGGAAGACAAGTCCTACGACGCCGACGCCCCCGCGGTGCTGTTCATCCTGTCGCTGGACAAGGCGCCCTCCGAGAACTGGCTGGAAGGCGTCAACTACTGGAAGATCAAGACGCCCGTGCCGGCCGCGGTCCCGCCCTACTCCACCGCCAACGGCCTGAGCACGCCTGCCGTGGTCGCCGGCGCGAACGGTACCGCGCTGGCCGCCTACGCGGGTGACCTGCAGGGCAACCTCTGGAAGTTCGCGCTCTCCGGCACCAGCGACACGTGGAACGCCGGCGAGAAGGGCGCCCTGCCGGCCTATGGCGGCTACCCCGGCAAGCCGATGTTCATTGCCACCGACAAGACCACGGGCACGCGCCAGCCCATCACGATGCAGCCTTCGGTGACCTATGCGCCGGGCGGCTACATGGTGTTGTTCGGTACCGGCAAGTACTACGAACTGGCCGACACCGCACCCAACCCGACGTCGGGCAACGCCTTCTACGGCATCTACGACGACAACACGCTGTCGTATGCCGGCAACCGCAGCGCCCTGAACCCGCTGACGCTGAAGTACAGCGCCGACGGCTCGACGATCCAGTTCACCGGCACGGCGATCGCGCCGGGCTTCGTGGGTCTGCGCAAGCCCGGCTGGGTAATGGACTTCCTGGACAAGACCGAGCGCCAGATCACCTCGGCGGCGCTGTCTGGCGGCCTTGTGTACTTCAACTCGATCTACACGGCCGTCGACGCCTGCAACACCGCCGGCGGCAGCCGCAGCTACACGCTGAACACGCTGACGGGGCTGCCGGTGAACGGCACATCGGGCATCCAGTCGTCCAACGGCCTGCTCGGCGCGCCGACGATCATCGTCGTGACACGCAGTTCGGACCCGCGCGGCTCAGTCGGCGGCTACATCCAGACCACCAAGACGATGGCCCTGAGCTTTGGCGCCGACGGCACCATCTCCACGTCGGGCGGCGGCCCGACCGACCCCGGCCAGAAGAAGCGCCCGGGCCGCCAGAGCTGGCGCGAAGTCCGCAACTTCAAGATTGACTGATGGAGCCCGCGATGCATACTCGACTGCGGAGCCGGCAAGCCGGCTTCACGCTGATGGAACTGATGGTGACGGTCACCGTCATCGGCATCCTGGCCGCGATTGCCTACCCGTCCTACCAGGAATTCATCCGCAAGGGTCGGCGCACCGAAGCCAAGGCGGCGCTGATGGAAAACATGCAGCTTTTCGAGCGGCATTTTTCGCAGGTGAATACCTACTACGCCGCCGGCACGACCGTCACCTGGGACGGCTACAAGAAATACTCGGGCGACAACCCCACCGGCGCGAAGTACACGATCTCGGCGATTCCCTGCACCGGTGCCGGGACACCCAACGACGGGCAGTGCGTGGAGCTGCGTGCAAAGCCGAATGCCGGCTTCGACGATCCCACGTGCGACGCGCTGGTACTGCGCAGCACCAACGAGAAGCTGGTCGCCATCGGCAGCACGGCGCCCAAGTCCGTCCCCAACTGCTGGTGACCGCCATGACCGCTACCCGGCAAAGGCTGCCGCGCCATCGCGGCTTCACGCTGATCGAGTTGATGACCACGATCGCGGTAGCCGCGGTCATCGTCGGCTTCGCCGTGCCCAGCATGGCCGCGTTCATGAAGAACCAGCGGCTGCTGACCACGGCGGACAGCCTGAACGCGGCATTGACCAAGGCGCGCACCGTGGCAGCGGCCAGCAACAGCTACATCACGGTGGCGCCGGTCGACGAAGACTGGAAGAAGGGCTGGCAGGTCTTCAACGAGCATGCGTCGCCTGACGGCAAGTACAACGGCACGGACACGCTCATCGCGCAGTACGACCCGCTGCCGGACGGCATGGAGTACGCCTACGACGCCACGAACGGCTACAAGTACATCTCGTTTTCGCCAATCGGCTATTCGCAGTCGGCCAACAAGGCGCAAATGGCGATGGCAATCATGTTCACGCTGGGCGACGCGCGGCGACTCGTCGAAGTCAGTCCCCTCGGGCGGGCCCGGGTCTGCAATCCCGCCGCCGACACGCAGTACTGCGTGATGCCGACGATCAACCAGTAGCCTGGCTGGCGCGGCCGAGGGCGGGAGCGGCCGCCCCCGGCCAGTTCCGAGCCCGGCTCGGACACACATTGACGCAACCCCGCAACGTCCCGACACGTTTCGACCCCGCTTTCGCCGCTATCTTGGCCATCCGTTCCGACCGAACCGATGCGCCATGTCTTCCGCTGTTCCCTGCCCGCTGCACCGCCCTGCCCTACGGCCGCTTCGCGCTCGCGCGGGCGGTGACGTGCTTGTTGAATCGCTGGTCTGCCTGGCGCTGGTGGGCCTGGGCGCGCTGCCGCTTGCGATGCTCGGCAGCAGTTGGCTACGCTGGAGCGGCGATCTCGAACGGCTGAACGGCACGCTGCGGGTTGTCGCCGAACAGGCGGAAGCCGGCCCGGACCGCTGGACGCTGATCGGCGGCGATGCCGACGGCGTCGCGCTGTGCGGGGCCCCGGCGGCCGGTGAAGGTTGCGCGCCGGGAGAGCGGATCGCTGTCGCCCGGCTGCCGTCGGCCCGCGCTGGCTCGCCGTTCGACATGGCGGCGCCGGCCACCCACGTCGCGTTGTGGGTGCGGCCATGATCGGGCGCCGTCGCGCGGCGGGCTTCACGCTGGCCGGGATGATGGTCGGCGTCGCGCTGGGCATGTTGGCGATGCTGGCGGTGCTGGCCTGCCTGCAGGTCGTGCGCGACGCCTACGCGAGCGTGGTCGACAGCGTGCTGATCGAAGAACGCGGGCAGCGGGCGCTCGCCATCGTGTCGCACGCGATCCGGCAGGCCGGATGGATCCCGGCGCACGTCGCGCTGGCGCCCGCTCACGCCGCGCCGGCCTCGCCCGTCGAAGGGCGGGACGATTGCGCGCAGCCGTGGCTCCAGTCCGGGCTCCAGTGCGGCCGCTCGGGCGTGCATGCCAGCGACGCGTTGCTGGTGCGCGTATCGGGCAGCGGGCTCGCCGCCGATCCCACCCTTCCCGACGGCACGATGACCGACTGCGGCGGCTACCCGCTGCCGGCCCGCGCCGTGGCGGCCGAGGGTAGCCGGCCGCCCTACCACGCATCGACCAATCTGTTCTATATCGGCACCGGCGGCGATGGCGTGCCGCAACTGCTCTGCCGCTATCCGAGCCGGCAGGGAAACCGGGTGCGGTCCGACGCGCATACCGCCGGGACCCTGGTGCGCGGCGTGGAGACGATGCAACTGCGCTATGGCGTCGACATCGACGGCGACGGCGCGCTCGACCGCTTCGTGCCGGCCGACGCCTGGCACGCCCAGGGCCCGGCTGGCTGGCACCGGGTGCGGGCCGTCCAGATCGCGCTGGTCGTGCGCGGCGACCGGCCAACGCTCGCGCCAGGTACGGTGCAGACGCTTCGGCTGTTTCCGATGGACGGTACCGATACCGCCGACGCGTACACCTTCCACCCGACGACCCATCCGCGCCTGCGGCGCCGGGCCTTCCTGACGACCGTGCGGCTGCGCAATCCGTCGCCCTGCCAGGAGTCACTATGTTGACCCGCCACCACAGTCAGGGCACCGCGCTGCTGGCATGCGTCGCCATGCTGCTGCTCCTGATGGGCGGCGTCAGCGTCGCCGCCCTGCACTTCCTGCTGGCCGGTCGGCAACTCACGAGCCAGCCGCTCGACCGCGAGATCGCATTCCGGGCCGCCGAGGCGGCCCTCCGACGGCGTCATCGGCGCCACTGTCGCGCCACGCTACCTGATCGAGATCATGGACGACCCGCCGGCCTCGGGCATGTGGCCGCGCATGCGAATCGTCGCGCTGGGTCTGGGGCGTGACCCGGATGTCCGCGTGCTGCTGCAGACGGAGTTCCAGCCATGAACGTCTGCCGTCGATTCTTGCGTCTGCTTGTTGGCCTCGCGCTGACGGCCGGAGCCATCGACAGCGCCGCCGCCATGCCCGGCCAGTTGCCGCTCGGCTATCGGATTGCGGCCGGCACCTATCCCTGGACCGGCCAACTGCACGCGCTGGCGTTCCGCACGGCGAACCTGTCTTCGCAGGCGGTGCTGACGCAATGGGAAGCCGGCGCCCAGCTCGACCGACAGGACATTCACGCCAGGCGGCTGTATCTCGGCGGCAGCCGGCTGACGCCGCTGTACTGGACGGCCCTCGACACCGAGACGCAGGCCGTGCTCGATGGCATCGAGCCCGACGGGCAGGGCGCGGCGCGGCTGGCGTGGCTGCGTGGCGACCTGCGCGACCGCACCCTGAGGCGGCGCGACACGCGGCTGGGCAGCGCCGCGGGGTCGCGCGTCCACGTGGCGGCGCCGCCGTCCTGGCAGCCGATGCAGCCCGGCCATGCGGAATTCCGCCAACGCCATGACCGACGCCCTACCATGGTCTGGCTCGGCACCCGTGACGGCTTGCTGCATGGCTTCGACGCCGTGACGGGCCGCGAGCGCGCGGCCTTCCTGCCCCGGGCGATGCTGCCGGAAGCGGCCGCTTTCACCGCCCCCAACGGGGCCATGCCTGCCGCGCCCTGCCCGCGACCGTCCAGCATCGATGCCGATATCTCGGGCGTGTGGCGGACGCTGCTACTGTGCGCCATCCCCGCAGCCAGGACGACGACGCCCGCGCGCCCGGGCACCGTATTCGTGCTCGACGTCACCACGCCGGACGCCGACACACCGATCGGCCTGCTATGGGAAGCCAGCGGCAATCCGGCGTTGCCGTTGTCAGGCAGCGGGCCCGTTGGCGCGGTGATGTGGAAACAGGACGGAATACGACGCTGGGCGGCGGGGGCGCTCGTCGCTTCGGACCGGGACGCGGGACAACGGGCCGGCCTTGCGCTGCTGCCGCTAGACCGGCCGCCCCAGCGCTGGTCGGGCACGCATGCCGTGCGTCGCATGGCGCTGCCAGCATCCGGCTGCGGCGCGCCGACCGACGCGGCCGAACTGCTGGCCGTCACCGTGCAATCCGCAGCCAGCGGCGTGGCCCGCGCGGCGTATGCGACGGATCGGCAAGGCCGGCTCTGGCGCTTTGCGCTCGACGATCTGGCCAGCCCTGCGCCGGGGCCGGCGGCGACGTGCCTCCACCGGCAGCGCGGCGTGGCCGGGCAGGCCGTGGAAGCGCCAGTCGTGGTGCAGACCGGCCAGGGCGCGCTCATCGTCTATGGCACGTCCAGCGAGTTGACGGCGGTGGCCGATGGCGCAAACCCGGCGGCGTCTGGCACGCCCGCACGTATCCTGGCGCTGCCGAGCGGCGACGGCGTCGTGCTGCGCTCGGAACGGTCCGACGCCGCCTCACGTGGAGACGGCTGGACGCTGACGCTGCCGCACGCCGGCGAGCGCATCGAGACGCTATCCAGCGCCACGCCGGTGCACCTTGGCTTTACGACACTGGACGAACACGGGCAAGCGCGCAGCTATCTCGTCGATGCCGGGACCGGCGAATCGGTCGTCGTGGCCGGCACCGATGGCTTGCCGGCCCACGCGGTCACGGGGCTACCGTGGTCCGGTGGCAATGGCGTGCCGATCGGCGTGGTGTCGCCAGTGGCCACGGGCCCGGCCACCGCGCCGGGGACGTCGGTGCGCGACACCTTCTCGCTCGACCAATGGAACGTCCGTGGCGATGTCGCCGAGCCGTTGCAGCAGGCGCGCTGGCATCGGCGCCGGGGACGGCTGGGCTGGCGCGAACTGATCCGGACCTCGCCATGACCGTGCCACGTGCCAACCCATCGCGCCGGCCCGGGTTCAGCGTCATCGAACTGCTGATCGTGCTGTGCATCGTCGTCATCCTGACGGTGATGGCCGTACCGGCGTGGCAGCGGCACGTCGAACGGAGCTGGCGGATGCAGGCGCGGGCCGAGCTGCTGTCCGCGATGCTGGCGCTCGAACGCCACGCGCTGCTGACGCTGTCCTTCGCGGCCACGCCCGGCGGCGCACACGCCGCTGGCGACTGGCCCAGGCCAGTCCCCCCGCCGCCGGCCCGGGTGCGACACTGGCTGACGGCGACCAGTTGCGCCGGCATGGACCTGTCGCGCTGCGTCGAAGTTCGCGCAGCGCCCACGCAGCCCGACCCGCGCTGCGGCACGCTGGTGCTTCGCAGTACGGGCGAGTGGCTTTCACTGCCCCCGGCCGGCGATGCGGCAGTACCAATGCCGGACGGGTGCTGACATGGCGCGCGCTGACAGGCAACCTTGGCCTCGCGGCATGACGGTCATCGAACTGCTCGTATGCCTGGCGGTGGCCGCGGTGCTGGCCGTCGTGGCGTGGCCATCGGTCGGCGCGATCCTGGCCGAACACCACGCATCCCATGCGGCGGACCGGCTGGCGGCGTCGCTGGCGCTGGCGCGGACCACCGCGTCGGCCCGGCGCATGGAGGTCAGCCTGGCGCCAATTGCCGGCGCCAACACGCTGGACCGGGGCTGGCAACTGGCCGTGGCCGGCGCGGCGGGCGGCGAAGGGGCCGGGCCGGACCCGCCATTCCTCGTGGTGCCGCTGCACGAGCGATGCCTGCACATTGCGTTGCGGGCGCCCGGCGGCGTTGCAGCCAGGCAAAGCCTGCGCTTGACACCTGTGGGATACTCACGGTCTGGGCGGGGCGGCTTTCTGGCGGCCACATTCCAGGTGCGCTGCGGCAACGCGCAGCGCCAGGTCCGGCTGGGCGCGCAGGGGCGCATCCGGATCTGCCGGCCCGGCGCCGATGCCGATTGCCAATGAGATCCAGCGGACGCGACCGGCATTGCCGCGGACCCATGACCATCCACGCTGTCCCCTGCCCGCCGTTTCACCCGACGCACTTTCAGGCCCGACTCGCCACACCATGTTCTCCGATTCCGACCACACCGCCATGGAGCAGGCCCTCGCACTCGCGGCGCGGGGCATGTTCACCACCACGCCCAACCCGCGCGTCGGCTGTGTCCTGATGAAGGATGGGCAGGTCATCGGCCAGGGCTACACCCAGCCGGCCGGCCAGGACCATGCCGAGATCCAGGCCATGAAGGACGCCATCGCGCACGGCCACGACCCCGCCGGCGCGACGGCCTACGTCACGCTGGAGCCGTGCAGCCACTTCGGGCGCACGCCGCCGTGCGCCGACGCGCTGGTCCGTGCCCGCATCGCGCGCGTGGTGGCGGCCATGGAGGACCCGAATCCGAGCGTGTCCGGGCGTGGCCTGCAGCGGCTGCGCGACGCGGGCATCGACGTCCGCTGCGGCTTGCTGGAAAAGGAAGCGCGCGATCTCAATATCGGCTTTGTCTCGCGGATGACGCGCGGCCTGCCCTGGGTGCGCGTCAAGCTGGCGGCATCGCTGGACGGCGGCACGGCGCTGCACGATGGCACCAGCCAGTGGATCACGGGCCAGGCCGCGCGCGACGACGGGCACTTCTGGCGCGCGCGCGCCTGCGCCATCCTGACCGGCATCGGCACGGTCCGCGACGACAATCCCGCGCTGACCGTGCGGGCAATTCCCACGCCGCGCCAGCCGCAGCGTGTGCTCGTCGATTCCCGGCTCGAAGTGCCGCTGGACGCCCAGATCCTGCACCGCGATACCGGTGAGTTCGCCAAACCCGTGCTGGTGTTCTGCGCCGTGGAAGACCGCGCCCGCCAGCGCGCGCTGGAGGATCGGGGGGCCGAGGTCGTGGTGCTGCCCAACCGCCACGGCAAGGTCGAACTGCGCCGCATGCTGGAAGTCCTGGGCCAGCGCGGCATCAACGAACTGCACGTGGAGGCCGGGTTCAAGCTCAACGGTTCGCTAATCCGCGAACGTTGTGCGGACGAACTGCTGCTCTACCTGGCACCGCGGCTGCTCGGCGATGCCCAGGGCATGTTCAACCTGCCGCCGCTGGCCCGGCTGGACGACGCGGTGCCGTTCCGCTGGCACGAGATCCAGCAAATCGGCGACGATCTGCGCCTGATCGCCCGCCGCGAGGACAGCATGGACTGACCCCGGCCGCGCGATCCGCATCGCGCCCCGAATCCAAGCCATCAACGCATTCAGACAAAGGCAAGCATGTTTACAGGCATTGTGGCGGCCGTCGGCCGCATCGAATCCGTTTCCCCGCTCGGCGACGCCGATGCGGGCGTCCGCCTGCGCGTGGCCGCCGGCGACCTGGACCTGTCCGACGTGGGCATCGGCGACAGCATCGCCATCCAGGGCGCCTGCATGACGGTCGTGACGCTCGCGGTTGGCCACTTCGACGTGGACGTGTCCCGCGAATCGCTGGACAAGACCGTCGGGCTCGACCAGCCCGGGCGCGTCAATCTGGAGAAAGCGCTACGCCTGGCAGACCGTCTCGGCGGGCACCTCGTGTCCGGTCACGTCGACGGGCTGGGCGAAGTGGTCCGCTTTGCCCCGGTCGGCGAATCGCACGAACTGCGCATCCGCGCCCCGCGCGAGCTGGGTCGCTACCTGGCGTACAAGGGGTCGGTGGTGGTCAATGGCGTGTCGCTGACCGTCAACAGCGTCAGCGACGAGGCCGATGGCTGCGAGTTCTCGATCAACCTGATCCCGCATACCGTGGAAGTGACCACGCTCAACGAACTGGCCGCCGGCAAGCGCGTGAACCTGGAGATCGACCTGATCGCGCGCTACGTCGAACGGATGCTGTCGGCTGCGGACGCCGACGCCAAGCGCTGATCAGGCATCGGACGGACCGGTCGGCAAGAACCGCGGCGCCCCGAGGGTGTCGAGCGTACCGTCCGCCTGCTCGACGAACAGCCCGCGCGCCACATTGTGCGGATGCCGGGCGGCTTCGGCGATGCTGAGCACTGGCGCGTAGCAGACGTCCGTGCCACCGAGCAGGCTGTCCCAGTGGGCGCGCGGCTGGCTCAGGAACCGGGCCGCAAAGCGCTGCTTCAGCGTCGGCCAGACGGCGTGGTCGTACTGGCTGGCCGGGTCGACGTCGTCGAAGCCGAGCTTCTGCAGCAGCAGCGCGTAGAACTGGGGTTCCAGTGCGCCGATGGTGACAAAGCCACCGTCGGCGCAGGCGTAGACATCGTAGAACGGCGATGCGTGGAATGGGCTCGGCGCCGGGCCGTCGAGCTGGCCATTGTTGCGGACCCACAGCGCGATGCTGCCGAGCATGCCGACCATGTCGACGATGGCGGCGTCCACCACGCGCCCGTGTCCGGTGGCGCGGGCGTCGAGCATCGCGCAGACCATGCCGAAGGCCAGGCCCAGCGCGCCGCCGGCGTCGCCCAGGACCGTCGGCGGGGTGATTGGCGCCTGGCCGGGCCGGGCCGACAGGGACAACATTCCGGTCAGCGCCACGTAGTTCAGATCGTGCCCGGCGGTCTGTGCCAGCGGGCCGGCCTGGCCCCAGCCGGTCATCCGGCCGTAGACCAGCCGAGGGTTCCGGGCGGCGCAATCGGCCGGACCAAGGCCCAGCCGCTCCATCACGCCGGGCCGGTTGCCTTCGATCAGGCCGTCGGCGGCGGCCACCAGGCACATCGCCTCGGCGTGGTCGGCCGGCTGCTTGAGGTCCAGCAGCACGATGGTCTTGCCGCGCCGCAGCGGGCTGGGCTTGTCGCCGCCGAGCTGGTTGGCCACGGCGCCGCGCTGGGGCCGGGCCACGACTGTCACCTCGGCGCCCATGTCGGCCAGCATCCGGCCGGCCAGCGGTCCGGGCCCGAGGCCCTCGAATTCGACGATGCGGATGCCCTGCAATGGCGGCTTCATGCGCAAACTCCCGGCCGGTCAGTCCCGGCGATGGCTGGCGTGCGGCGACGCGACCCTATCGATATGCCGCCGAATCCACTTGGGCGCAACCCGGGCCAACCCGCCCCCCGGAGCCCGGCGGCACGGCTTGCGAACGGGGCGATGGGGGGCGGCATGTCGTACAATAGCGGCCTTGATTTCGCCGGTATCGCGGCATCCGCGCCGGCCTGCCCGCCTGATTGCTCGCATTCCGCATCCCCGCCTGCCACTGAACGCCGCCCCAAGCCATGACAATCGCCCGTACTGAAGACATCATCGCCGACATCCGCGCCGGCCGCATGGTCATCCTCGTCGACGAGGAAGACCGCGAGAACGAGGGCGACCTGGTGCTGGCAGCCGATTTCGTCACGCCCGAGGCGATCAACTTCATGGCCAAGTACGGCCGCGGCCTGATCTGCCTGACGCTGACCGCCGAACGCTGCCGCCAGCTGGAGCTGTATCCCATGGTGTCGCGCAACGGCACGGTGCATGGCACGAACTTCACGGTGTCGATCGAGGCCGCCGAAGGCGTGACCACCGGCATCTCGGCCGCCGACCGCGCCCGTACGGTGCAGGCGGCGGTGGCGCGCGACGCCAGGGCGTCGGACCTGGTGCAGCCCGGCCACATCTTCCCGCTGACGGCCCAACCCGGCGGCGTGCTGATCCGCGCTGGCCACACCGAGGCCGGCTGCGACCTGGGCGCGCTGGCCGGCCTGACCCCGGCGGCCGTGATCTGCGAGATCATGAAGGACGACGGCACGATGGCGCGCCTGCCCGACCTGGTCGAGTTCGCGCGCGAGCACGATCTCAAGATCGGCACGATTGCCGACCTGATCCACTACCGCAGCCGCACCGAGAGCATCATCGAACGCATGGGCGAGCGCGACATGCAGACGCCGTGGGGCCAGTTCCGCAGCGTGATGTACCGCGACAAGGCGTCGGGCCGCGCGCACCTGGCCTTCGTGAAGGGCCAGCCGCACCCCGAGCAGGAAACGCTGGTGCGCGTGCACGAGCCGCTGTCGGTGCTGGACCTGCTCGAAGCCAGCCGCACCACCCATTCGTGGAGCGTGCCGGCCGCGCTGGAAGTGCTGCACGGCGCCGAGCGCGGCGTGGTGGTGCTGCTGAATTGCGGCGACGCCCCGGAGCAGTTGTTCGAACAATTCGCGGCGCTGGACGCCCCGCAGGACCGTCCGCGCCGCAAGCCGGACTTGCGCACCTACGGCGTGGGCGCCCAGATCCTGCGCGACGTGGGCGTGGGCAAGATGCGGGTGCTGGGCTCGCCGGGCAAGATGCCCAGCATGACCGGTTACGACCTGGAAATCGTCGGCTGCCAGCCCATGGAAGGCGAGCCGGCCTGCGACTGATCGGCCGGGCGGCCTCTGTCTCCGCCCGCCATACGGCATCACACGGCATGACGCGGCATCGGCCCCAACCCGCCGGTGCCTGACCCCAACAACGGAGAAATGACAATGGATCACGGCTTCTACGAGAGCAACCTCGACGGTGAAGGCCTGCGCATCGGTATCGTGCAGGCGCGCTTCAACGAGCCCGTCTGCGACGAACTGCGCGAAGCCTGCACGGCCGAGCTGGAAAAGCTGGGCGTCGAGGGCGAGGACACGCTGCTGGTGACCGTGCCGGGCGCGCTGGAAGTGCCGCTGGCCCTGCAGAAGATGGCCGAGAGCGGCCAGTTCGACGCGCTGATCGCGCTGGGCGCCGTGGTGCGCGGCGAGACCTACCACTTCGAACTGGTCTCGAACGAATCGGGCGCCGGCATCACGCGCGTGGGGCTGGATTTCAACGTGCCCATCGCCAACGGCATCCTGACCGTCGACACCGACGCGCAGGCCCATGCCCGCACCCGCGAGAAGGGCCGCGACTGCGCCCGGACCGCCGTGGAAATGGCCAACCTGGTGGTGGCCCTGGATTCGCTGCGCGAGAACGATGGCGACGACGAAGACGACGAGGAAGATGATGAGTAATGCGCCCGACAACGGCGACGCGAACGACGTTGGCGCCAAGCCGGCCGGCGCGAAGCCCCGCACCGAACCGAAGGCCCCGCCCAAGAGCGCGCGCCGCCGGTCCCGGGAACTGGCCCTGCAGGGCCTGTACCAGTGGCTGCTGAATCGCAACGATATTGGTGCGATTCAGGCCCACCTGCATGACGCGCAAGGCTTCAACAAGGCCGACCGCGAGCATTTCGATGCGCTGCTGGGCGGCGCCGTACGCGAGGAATCGCGCCTGACCGCCGCGTTCGAGCCGTTCCTGGACCGTACGGTCGACGAACTGTCGCCGGTGGAGCGCGCCGCGCTGCTGGTGGGCAGCTACGAACTCGTGCACTGCCTGGACATCCCGTACAAGGTCGTCATCAACGAGGCCGTGGAGCTGACCAAGACCTTTGGCGGCGTCGAGGGCTACAAGTACGTGAACGGCGTGCTGGACAAGCTTGCCGCCCAGGTGCGCGCGGCCGAGGTGGCGGCGCGGCGCTGAGCGTCGTCCTGGCGCCTGCCCGGGCATTGCCCGGCCGCCAGGTTGCCGTCCCGATAGTTGTTGCCTTCCGGCCGATGGCATCCGATGATGCCTGTTGACGCCCGTTGGCCGGCATGACACCCGCCCCGGCGGGTGTTTTCATTTGAACCGCTGATCTTTCGCCCTTCAGTCATGGACTACGCCCGCATTGCCACCGCTTCCCGCCTTGCCAACATCGAGGCCTTCCATGTGATGGAACTGGCCAAGCAGGCGGCCGAGCTGGAGCGGGCTGGCCGGCACATCATCCACATGGGAATCGGCGAGCCCGATTTCACGGCGGCGGCGCCGGTCGTCCACGCGGCCGAGGTGGCCATGCGGCGCGGCGTCACGCAGTACACGGGCGCGCTGGGCATCCACGCGCTGCGCGAGGCCATCGCCGGCTACTACAAGACCGCGTACGGGATCGACATTCCCGAGCGGCGCGTGATCGTGACGGCCGGGGCGTCGGGCGCGCTGCTGCTGGCGTGCGCGGTGCTGGTCGAGATTGGCGCCGAGGTGCTGATGCCCGACCCGAGCTATCCGTGCAACCGGCACTTCGTGGCGGCCTTCGACGGCCACGCCAAAATGATCCCGAGCGGCCCCGCCGAACGCTTCCAGCTCACCGCCGCCCAGGTGGCCGCCAACTGGGGCGAGAAAACGCGCGGCGTGCTGCTGGCGTCGCCCTCGAATCCCACGGGCACGTCGATCCTGCCGGACGAACTGAAGGCAATTCTGGCGGAAGTGCGAGAGCGGCGCGGCTTCGCGATCCTGGACGAGATCTACCAGGGCCTGTCGTACGACGCCCCGCCGGTCTCGGCCCTGTCGCTGGACGACAACGTGGTGACCGTCAACAGCTTCTCGAAGTACTTCAACATGACGGGCTGGCGGCTCGGCTGGCTGGTCGTGCCCGATGCGCTGGTCCCGGCCTTCGAGAAAGTGGCGCAGAACCTGTTTATCTGCGCGTCGGCCGTGGCCCAGCACGCGGCCGTGGCCTGCTTCTCGCCCGAGGCGCTGGCGATCTACGACGAGCGCAAGGCCGAGTTCCACCGCCGCCGCGACGCCATCCTGCCCGCACTGGAGGCCCTGGGCCTGCGCGTGCCGGTCAAGCCCGACGGCGCGTTCTACGTCTACGCCGACTGCCGCCACGTGAACCACCCCGCCGCCGGCAACGCCGACAAGCTGACGCAGGCCATCCTGCACGACGCCGGCGTGGTCATGGTGCCCGGCACCGATTTCGGCCCGCACACGGCCAACGACTACATCCGCATCTCGTATGCGACGTCGATGGCCAATATCGAGGAAGCGATGGACCGGATGCATCATTTCCTGCGATGAGGCGGGTTGGCGGCCCCTGCGGCACCGGCGTCGTCATCGTCATCGCCAAATGAAAAAGGCACCCCGAGGGGTGCCTTTCCTTTGCCTGCGCACTGGCGCACTAGCGGGCCAGCCGTGGCGGGCCCGAGCGGGGATCAGGCCGCCTGTGCCGTGTTGCCCGATGCCTCGAGCTTCTCGCCGTTCTGGTGGTGCTCGGCCTGCGTCTTGTCGTCGCCGGCCGCCTTGGCGGTGGCCGTGTCGGCATTCGAGAGGCCCAGCAGGGCCCGCAGCCGCGCACGCTCGGCCAGCACCTTGGCGCCGTAGCCGCCGTCGGTATTGGTCGTGGCGCCCACGTAGTACTTCAGGCCGCCTTCGATCGTACCGGCGCGGGCGATGCAGTCCTTCAGCACCAGCGCGCCGATCTTGATGTTGGCGTACGGGTTCAGGGCCGCGGTCACGCCGCCCACCGCCTCGTACTTGTCCTGGTGGACCTTGGTCATCACCTGCATCAGGCCCTGCGCACCGACACCGCTTTCGGCGTACGGGTTGAAGCTCGACTCGATCGCGATCACGCCCAGGATCAGCAGCGGATCGATGCCAACCTCGCGGCCGGTCATGTAGGCCGCCTTGACCAGTTGCGCGGTCGCCTGCGTCGCCACGCGATACTTGCGGGCGATGTAGTCGGCCACGGCCGCCTGCTCACGGGCGGACCCGAGGGCGCTCGTGTTGCGGGCGTCCAGCGCCACGCGCTGCACCGGAATCTGGGCAGCCAGGTGCTGCCACCGACGGTACCTTGCCGGCCGGCGTCTGGCTCCACTCGTCCACGCCCGACACGGTCGGCAGGCCCTTGGCCTTGACCGGGGTCGTGGCCAGCAGGCGCGCGGCGGCCGCATCGGCAGACATCGACGGCACGGGCGTGCTTGCCACGGCGTTGATCGTGCTGACCGCCTGCGCGTTAGCCACGGCGGCGTCCACCAGCACGGCAGGCGCTTCGTTGCCCGCCAGCGCGCCGGCCAGCGAGGTGCGCCATTGCTGGCTGACGGTGAGGGTGACCGCTGCGGCCACCGACAGCACCCCGAGGCTGTTCAGGGTGTACTTCAAGGTTGTGCGGCCGCCGCGCAGCAACGCGCGGCCTGCCACCGGATGGGCCAGACGCACTTGCAGTGCGCGGCTCACACCGGGTACCGGCTGTCTGAAGCGGACCTGCAATGCCCGCCCGATGCCGGGAAGATGAAGGGTTTTCCAACCGCTCATGCTTACCTCCATCCGTCGCCCGCTGCGCGCGCCCGACAACTGCGCGTGCCCGATCTCAACGTATTCAAGTAAGGATGCTGCGCCACCTAGCAGGGGTGTCCAAGCATCTGTTGGCGGGCGCTCCCCATGCGCCCAACGAGAAACAGGGTACAGCTTGGGGAGCCGCACCCTGCCACGAATCACTCAATACGACCCCAGCCTCCCGCCGGGGGACCGCGCGCCGGGCACCTCGGAGGGGCCGCTTGGCTGGCGGTCGATGGGGACATGTCGACGCTGCTTTTTTCGCTGGCACCTCTTGACAGCAGGCGCCCGGCTATGTTGCAACGCAACACCCCACAGAGCAGACCGGATTGTAGGAACGCTTTTATAACCCGTCAAGCATAAGAACTCGAAAAATTACTACTTCAAGCAATATGTAACAATGACTTTTACAGCACCCCGCGACAAGTCAGTTTCCCGGAATCGCAGGCCCGACCTAGCCTCGCAAATGTCTGGACAAAGGCCCGAACTCGTAACTTGCTTACAATTTCCTGGCGCATTTCGACACGATTTTTTTGCGCCGTTGAGGCCGCGTGTGTATCGTCACACACACCGCATCCGCCCGTCCTGCCATGGCGCGGCGCCACATCCCGAACCAAAATCACCATGCAATACAAAGATTTACGCGATTTCATCGGCCAGCTCGAACAGCGTGGCGACCTGCGCCGCGTGACCGCGCCGGTATCGCCGAACCTGGAGATGACCGAGATCTGCGACCGCCTGCTGCGCGCCAACGGCCCGGCGGTCTTGTTCGAGGCGCCGCGCCGTGACGATGGGGATATCTATAAAGTACCTGTTCTGGCAAATCTGTTCGGGACGACACAAAGAGTGGCACTGGGCATGGGCGCGTCCACGCTGGAGGACCTGCGCGACATCGGCCGCGTGCTGTCCGCGCTCAAGGAGCCCGAGCCGCCGCGCGGCCTGAAGGAAGCCGGCAAGCTGTTCACACTGGTCAAGTCCGTCTGGGACATGGCGCCCAAGCGCGTCAGCAGCCCGGCCTGCCAGGAGATCGTCTGGGAGGGCAACGACGTCGACCTGGCGCGTCTGCCGATCCAGACCTGCTGGCCCGACGACGCCGCCCCGCTCATCACCTGGGGCCTGGTCGTGACCAAGGGCCCGCACAAGAAGCGCCAGAACCTGGGCATCTACCGCCAGCAGGTGATCAGCCGCAACCAGGTGATCATGCGCTGGCTGGCGCATCGGGGCGGCGCGCTCGATTTCCGCGAGCACGCGCTGGCCAACCCCGGTCAGCCGTTTCCGATCGCCGTGGCGCTGGGCGCCGACCCGGCGACGATCCTGGGCGCCGTGACGCCCGTGCCCGACACGCTGTCCGAATACCAGTTCGCCGGCCTGTTGCGCGGCAGCCGCACCGCGCTGGCAAGCTGCCTGACGCCGACGCTTGGCGAGCTGTCGGTGCCGGCCTCGGCCGAGTTCGTGCTCGAAGGCCATATCCAGCCCGATCCGAACCATCCGTCGGGCTACCAGCACGCGCTGGAAGGTCCCTACGGCGACCACACCGGCTACTACAACGAGCAGGACTGGTTCCCGGTCTTCACGATCGACCGCATCACCATGCGGCGCGACCCGATCTACCACTCGACCTACACCGGCAAGCCGCCCGACGAGCCGGCCGTGCTGGGCGTGGCGCTCAACGAGGTGTTCGTCCCGCTGCTGCAGAAGCAATTCCCGGAAATCACCGATTTCTACCTGCCGCCTGAAGGCTGCAGCTATCGCATGGCCGTGGTGCGGATGAAAAAGCAGTACGCCGGCCACGCCAAGCGGGTGATGTTCGGCGTCTGGAGCTTCCTGCGGCAGTTCATGTACACCAAGTTCATCATCGTGGTGGACGACGACATCGACGCCCGCGACTGGAAGGAGGTGATCTGGGCCATCACCACGCGCGTGGATCCGACCCGCGACACCGTGATGGTGGACAACACGCCGATCGACTATCTCGACTTCGCCTCGCCGGTGTCCGGGCTGGGCTCGAAGATGGGCATCGACGCCACCGACAAGTGGCCCGGCGAGACCACCCGCGAATGGGGCACGCCGATCCAGATGGACCCGGCCGTCAAGACCCGCGTCGACGCCATCTGGGGCACGCTGTTCGAAGCCGGCAAGTAGCCCGGCAGCCACTGCGGCGGTCCGCTATCATCTGCGGACCGCCCAACACTCTCATGGCCCGCGTCAGACGGGCTGCGGAGGAGACCCATGACCCAGGCAGGGACACTGATGTGGACGCCGTCCGCGGCGTTCGCCCATGGCAGCCAGCTGGCCGCCTTCATGGCATGGCTGCGCCGCGAGCGCGCGCTGGACTTTGCCGACTACGCCAGCCTCTGGCAGTGGTCGGTGACCGATATCGAGGCGTTCTGGCAGGCCATCGTCGACTATTTCGACGTCCGCTTCGACACGCCGCCCCGCGCCGTGCTGGCCGCGCGCACCATGCCCGGCGCGCGCTGGTTCGAAGGCGCCACGCTGAACTACGTGCAGCAGGTGTTCCGCCATACCGGCGCGGGCGCAGACCGCCAGCGCACCGCCATCCGCCATGCCGGCGAGGCGCAGCCGCTGGCCGACATCAGCTGGGCCGCGCTGGAAAGCCAGGTCGCCTCGCTGGCGCATGCGCTGCGGCAGATGGGCGTGGCGCGCGGCGACCGCGTGGCCGGCTATCTGCCCAACATCCCCGCCACGACCATCGCGTTCCTGGCCACCGCCAGCATCGGGGCGATCTGGTCCGGCTGCGCGCCGGACATGGGCCAGGTGGCCGTGATCGACCGGTTCCGGCAGATCGAGCCCAAGGTGCTGATCGCCGTGGACGGCTACCGCTACGGCGGCAAGGACTATGACCGCGCGCCGGTAATAGCCGACCTGGTGGCCGCCCTGCCCTCGCTGACCGATATCGTGATCGTCCCGTCCAGCGGCAGCGACGTCGCCGTGCCGCCGCGCCTGCGCCGCCACGCCTGGGCCGACGCCATCGCCCACGACGTGCCGCTGCAGGTGGACCCTGTACCGTTCGACCACCCGCTGTGGATCGTCTACTCGTCCGGCACCACGGGCATGCCGAAGCCGATCGTCCACGGCCACGGTGGCATCGTGATCGAGCAGTTGAAGCTGATGGCGTTCCATAACAACCTCGGCCCCGACGACGTGTTCCACTGGTACAGCAGCAGCGGCTGGATCATGTGGAACGCCCAGGTGGCCGGCCTGTTGCTCGGCACGACGATTGCGCTGTACGACGGCAACCCCGCCTGGCCCGACGCGGGCGTGCTCTGGCGCTTCGTCGACGACGCCCGCGTGACGATGTTCGGCGCCGGCGCGGCGTTCTTCGCCAACTGCATGAAGGCCGGCGTGGAACCGGCGCGGATTGCCGATGTGTCGCGGCTGCGCGGCATCGGCTCCACGGGCTCGCCGCTGTCCGAGGACGCCTACGCCTGGATCTACGGCCACGTCCGCGACGACGTGTGGCTGGCGCCGATGTCAGGCGGCACTGACTTCGCCGGGTCGTTCGTGGCCGGCTGCCCGATGCTACCGGTCTACGCGGGCGAGATGCAGTGCCGCTGCCTGGGCGCCAAGGTGGAAGCGTTCGACGACCACGGCCACGCGCTGATCGACGAGGTCGGCGAACTGGTCTGCACCGAGCCGATGCCATCGATGCCGCTGTTCCTCTGGGGCGACGCCGACGGCAAGCGCTATCGCGACAGCTATTTCGACGTCTACCCGCAGGCGTGGCGGCATGGCGACTGGATCCGCATCACGCCGCGCGGCGGCGCGGTGATCTACGGCCGGTCCGACGCCACGATCAACCGCCACGGCATCCGCATGGGCACCAGCGAGCTGTACCGCGTGGTGGAGGAACTACCCGAGGTGCTCGACAGCATGGTGGTCGACCTGGAATACCTGGGCCGCGAGTCGTACATGCCGCTGTTCGTGGTGCTGCGCGAGGGCCGCGTTCTCGACGACACGCTGCGCGAAACGATGCGGGCGCGCATCCGGGCCGCGCTGTCGTCGCGCCACGTGCCGAACGAGATCGTCCAGGTCCCCGGCGTGCCGCGCACACTGTCCGGCAAGAAGATGGAAGTGCCGGTCAAGAAGCTGCTGCTGGGCCACGCGCCGGACAAGATCGCCAATCCCGACGCGATGGCCAATCCGGACTGCCTGCCGTGGTACTTCGCCTACGCGGCCGACTATCTGGCGCGGCAGCCGCGCGTGGCATGAGGGCGCGCGGGTGGTGCGGGTGGCGGCTCGGGGCTCAGCGGTCCACGTCCAGTTCGCTGATCTCGCCGGGTTCGTCGCGCGCGCCGCGAATCCAGTCCTGCAGCTCCGGCATGGCCAGGATCGTCTTGCAGAACGCCACCAGCGGCGGCTCCAGCTTCACGCCGTAGGTGACAAACCGGGTGACCACGGGCGCGTACATCGCATCGGCCATCGTGCGCTGCGCGCCAAACAGATACGGCCCGCCGTAGCGGTCGAGGCATTCGGTCCAGATCGTCGAGATCCGGTCGATATCGGCCTGCGCCCGCGACCACACCTTGAGCCCGGGGAAATGCCCTTTCAGGTTCATCGGCAAGGCGGCGCGCATGGCGGCAAACCCCGAATGCATCTCGCCGCAGATGGCGCGGCAGTGCGCGCGGGCGGCCAGATCGGCGGGCAGCAGCCGCGCTTCCGGCCGAATCTCGTTGAGGTATTCGCCGATGGCCAGCGTGTCCCAGACCGTCACGCCCTCGTGGCGCAGGCACGGCACCAGGAACGAGGGCGAGAGCAGCAGAATCTCGGCACGCACCGCGGGATCGTCCGGCGTCACCAGCACCTCCTCGAACTCCAGCCCCGCGAACCTGGCCAGCAGCCAGCCCCGCAGCGACCACGATGAATAGGTCTTGCTGCTGATCGTCAGCGTCGTCTTGGCCATCCTCTCTCCTCCGCCCAGCCCTGGGCGCGATGGTTCGCTTGCAGTATCGGCGGCCCGTCGCCGTTTCGCCAGCGTGCACCGTGGCTGTGCGCGGCGGGTGGTCTGGCGACGGCCTAAGTGCCGCAAAACTCACACATTGCGCTTGGCTTGGCGCCGCGCAGACATCGGTCGTACTGCGTTCGCAACCCGCATGCCACCTCGCCGGGCGCTGCCGGATTGCGCTACGCTCCAGCTTTCCCTTTGCGCGCAGGGCCACGATGACCATCACACAGCGTTTCCAGGGCCAGGACCTGCTCCGCGTCGGCCACGACGACAACTTTCTGCTGCTGGCCCCGGCCCACGGCGGCCGCCTGGTCAGGTGGGTCTGCCGTGGCGAGGACATCCTCTACTGGCCCGACAACGCCGACTGGTCGCGCGTCGCCAAGGTACGCGGCGGCAACCCGCTGCTGTTCCCGTTCATCGGCCGCCATTTTGTCGACGGCGAGGCCGGCAAATGGCGCGACGGCGCCGGCGCCGTCCACGACCTACCCCAGCATGGCTTCGCCCGCGACCTGCCCTTCGACGTATCGGCCCTCTCCGATGAAGCGGTCAGCCTGTCGCTACACGCGTCCGACGCCACACAGCCAGGCTACCCCTTCAAATTCGTCTTCACGGTCACCTACCGACTCATACCGGACGGCCTGGCGGTGACGCTGCATACCCGGAACACCGGCAGCACCCCGCTCCCCTATTACGCCGGCCACCACTTCTACTTCGCCCTGCCCCACCAGGCGCGCAGCCAGAGCCGCCTCGCGCTGCCGACATCGACGCGCGTCCGCCAGCAAGCCGATGGCAGCCTGACCCCGCCCGCAAGCGGCGAGCCCGGCTACGCCCTGGACGACCCCCGCCTGCAGGACACCTTCCACGTGCTGCAGCACGCGACGGCACCCACACGGCTCGAACTCCCAGGCCGCCGCATCAACCTGGACCTCGACATCGAAGGCTCGACACCATGGTACGCAGTGACCACGTGGACGGAACGAGACGATTCTGATTTTTACTGCGTGGAGCCATGGCTGGGTTTGCCAAATGCGATTCACCATGGCAAGGGGCTGCGGTGGGTGGCGCCAGGGGCGGAGGAGTCGGCGAGCTGCCGGGTGATGGTGGGATAGCGGCACCAGTGCGCCGAGTCACCGCCGACACAAAGCCGCATGTGATCGGACACCTAATTTAACAACGCATCGGGCCAATCCGCGCCACAATCGTGGCTGGCATGAAGCGTATGGAGGGTCGCATGCGGTGCGAAGGCAAGTGGATGGACGGCGGTACGACCAGTGGGCGGACGGGCGCGAGTGCCGCGGTCTTTGGAGCGCTAGACGCCCTGGACAAGCGCCTCGTCCGGATCGACGCCAACCTCGAAGTCATGGACGATCGGCTGCGCAGCGTCGAGAACCGGGTCGAACGTATCGAGGAGCGCGTGATCTTCACCGCGACCAAGGCGGACGTACTGCAGTGCCAGACCGACGTCTACCGCGCCATCAACATGCAGACCTGGCGGCTGCTGACCTTCGTTTCGGGCTTCGGCGCGCTGCTGACCGCGGCGACGTTCTATATCGCGCGGTCCCTCCCTTGACGGCATGGGTGCCGGCGACTTTGCCGCAACTGGCATGAGACCCCTGGGCAACCATGCTACAATCCGCCCCCAGTAAGCCATAGCGGGCGTCGTATAATGGCCATTACCTTAGCTTCCCAAGCTAAAGACGTGGGTTCGATTCCCATCGCCCGCTCCACTGCATCGTTCCAGGGAATTCTGAGGAAGTCCAAGAGGCATCGTAAGTCGTTGATTCTGGTTGAGTTTTCGACACCTCGATGTTCCAGTGGGCTCCACGGAAATCCACCTGAAGCCACGACGTTTATGTCCATTTTTGTGTCCATTTTTGCGGGCACGACGGCTTCCGGATTGTTGCTAGGGCGCTGAGGTCGATGGGTTAAGCATCTGGTTCCTGACTCATGTTCAGGAGCTAGAGCATGGCACTCTCAGACTTGGTGGTCCGCCAAGCCAAAGCCACCGGCAAGGCCTACACACTTCCAGACATCGATGGTCTCTCCCTGGCCGTGACGGCCACGGGCAGCAAGAGCTGGCACTTCCGTTACTACTGGATGAAGGAGCCCAAGCGCATGTCGCTGGGCACCTATCCCGAGGTGTCCCTTCGTGAGGCACGCGCCCTGCGTGACGAGGCGCGCGCCTTGGTGGCCAAGGACATCAACCCGCGCCTTCACCGCAAGCAAAAGCGCGCCGCGGTCAAACTCGCCGGTGAAAACACCTTCGAGGCGATCTACAAGAAGTGGCTTGCCCACCGCGAACGCGGCCTCAAGAAGGGCCGGCAGACCACCCTCTCGATCCTCCCTCGCGTCTTCGCCAAGGATGTGCTGCCCTTGCTGGGCAAGCGCTCGATCTACGACATCAAACGCCCTGACCTGCTGGAAGTGATCGCCAGGATCGAGCGGCGCAAGGCGCTCTCCGTCGCCGAGAAAGTCAGGACGTGGTTCAACCAGATGTTCCGCTACGCGCTGGTGGTCGTGCCGGGCCTGGAGCAGAACCCGGCTTCCGACCTCGACGTGGTGGCGCTGCCGCTGCCCCCGGTGAACCACAACCCGTTCCTGCGCATGGCCGAGTTGCCGAAGCTGTTGCAGCGCCTGCGCAAGTATCGTGGCCGGCTGCAGACCCAGCTCGGTCTGCGGCTGCTGCTATTCACCGGCGTGCGCACGGGCGAGCTGCGCCTGGCGACGCCGGATCAGTTCGACCTCGATCGGGGCCTCTGGATCATCCCGCCCGAGGTCGTGAAGCAGCTCCAGGTGGACATGCGCAGGAAGCGCCAGTTGCCCAAGGACATTCCACCCTACATCGTGCCGCTGTCGGTGCAGGCCATCGAGATCGTCCGGCACCTGCTCGAACAGCTCAAACCGGCCCAGCACTATCTGTTCCGCCACGACAGCGAGTTGAAGAAGCGCATGAGCGAGAACACGCTCAACGGCGCGCTCAAGCGCATGGGCTATCGCGACCTGCTGACCGGGCACGGCATCCGGGGCACGATGTCCACCGCGCTCAACGAGATCGGCTACCCGAAGGTGTGGGTGGACGCGCAACTCTCGCACGTCGATCCCAACAAGGTCAGTGCCACCTACAACCACGCCGAGTACGTCGAGCAGCGGCGGCGGATGATGCAGGATTGGGCCGACCGGCTCGATCTCTTCGAGCAGAACATGGTCGAGGCAGCGAGCATGCCGCTCACCATTCATTTGGAGGGCGTGCCCGTCCTCTCGGATGAGGAAGCCGCGAGTGCGCCACCCAAACCAGCGGCCGCGTCGGCGCCGCTCCTGATCGTGACCAGGCCGGGAGACGCGATGCCACTGGTGTCAGCCGAGACGCATCGGCTGCCCGCAGTGCCGTTGCCGCGTTCCGTCATGGAGGAACCGCTGTCCGACATACAGCGCCAGCGGATGGAACTGGTCGATGTCTTCGAGGCACCACACAACCTGCCAGTCGCCGAGTACGCGAAGATGGCGGGCAAGTCCCGCCGGTGGATCAGCTACGAGATCAAGGCCGGCAACCTGCTGGCGCTGAACCTGGGCAACCGTGGTCAGCGCGTGCCGGATTGGCATCTCGATCCGGTCAAGCACGCGCTGATCCAGGCGGTCCTCAAGCTGACCAGGGGCGCCGACCCTTGGCAGATCTACAACGCGCTCCTGCAGCCGCGCGCGAAGCTGCGCGGCGGCTCGGCTCTGGAAAGCGTCAGTGCCACAAATCTCGACAAGATCATCATGGCGGTGAGCACGACGGTGAAGGAAAGCGAGTGGTCCCCGCAGCAGGTGGCGTTTGCGTAGCGCGCCAGCGCCCAGCAGTGCGCGCCCCTGTCTCAGGACACGGAGCGCGCGCGGCGGGCGAATCTTTCCTGGGGCTCGGTCAAGGACGAGGACGGGCGAAGCAGGTAGGCCATCACGATGATGGGTGCGCCAGCCAATGGCCGCGCGGCGATGCCGCGACGCAGGTAGCAGGTCAGTCTCGCGGCGGGTGCGACGGCAATGCCGTAGCCCGCGGAGACGAGCGTCATCGCCATGTCGAAGGTGCTGACGGTCTGCTCATGGCCCTGCGGTGCATCCTCGACCAGGCCATGCGCCACCGCGCGCCACGGCTCGTCGGCCGTTGACTGCGCGCAGATCAACGGCTGCTTGAGCAGCTCTTGGCGAGGCACTTCACGGTAGGACAGCAGGTGCGAGCGCTTGGCGACGGCGACTGCCAGCGTGTCATGCCACAACGGCTCGCACACCCAGCCTGGCCACTCCCAGGCGGCTGTGGACAGGGCCAAGTCAAAGTTATCGTGCGGCAGTTCCTGCGCCTGCGCTGTGGAACTGCATCCGATCAAGGCGGTGGCGGTCTCTGGCTCTTCGGCGCGCTGCAACGCCAGCAAGTCGGCAAGCGGTGAAGGCACCCACTCGCCGAGCACAGCCACCCGGATTTCAGTGGAGGCATCGCTCGATTTCACGTCCAGTTCCTCCAGGCAGTGAACTCGCGGCGACCGATGAAGTCGCTTCTATTGAGTTAAGTTTAACGTGGTTTATATCGTGTCAATCCTCGACGCTTTTGGCAATGCAAAAGCGTTCGATTCAAAGAGGCCGGCCCACCGGGACAACAACCTACGAAGCGGAACCAGCCATCGCGTTTGGGGCCTCCGTGCGCGAAGAAAGAACCAGTCAAGGCATCGCCCAGGAAACGCTGGCTCATCTGTCAGGAATCGAGCGTTCGCACATGGGAAAGATCGAGCGTGGCGAGCATGTCCCCACGCTCCCCCTCATTCTCAAAATCGCCCGTGCGCTGAAATGCAGTTCTGCCCACTTGATGGCGCTGACTGAAGCCAAGCTGGCAGAGACGGCTCCGCCTAAATCAGCGGACTGAAGCCGGCCCGCGCCGTGGCTCCTTGTCTACCCCTGTTCGTTGTCGTTCTTATTACCGGCGGCTGAATTTTCGCGCTTTACGGCCTCGGTGAGGAGGCGCAGGTATGGATTGTCCGGAGGCATTTCCTGGAACAGCGCTTCGGGAGCGCTCAGCAGGTAGCCGTGCAGTCGCCTGGATTTGCGCGGCCCCGTGACTTCGCAGGTCCAGATATTCAGCCCGCTGGCTTGCTTGCGGTGCAGGCCTAGCTTCTCGAAACGCTTCTGCACCCACTGCCATCCCTCCAGGTTCTCCGGTTTCGCCAGTGCGGCGATTTGCAGATGTTCCTGCGCATAGCGCTGGAAGACGCCGGGGCTCACCAGGTAGGCCGTTCCGGCGACGCTGTGCACCAAGGCTTTGGCGTCGTTGATGATGAGCTTGTGCGTCTGGATGCCCTGACGCAGCCAGGCCATGAAATGCTCGCCGGATGGCTCCGGCCGATCCTGAAATGGCGCGAGGCTTATCTGCGGCAGCACCGTAGGCGCCGGTGGCGAGGCAGGCTCGGGTTCGCTCGGGGCCTCCGGCGCTACGGGTGGGGCCGTGTCACTCAGCAGATCGAGCAGCGCAGCCACGCCGTTGTCGCTGGGCATAGGGACGGTCGGCGCGATGCTTGGTGGCGCCGTATCGGCGCTTTCCAAGCCTGGCGCTTCGGATGCCGGTGCCTGCGGTGTCGGCGCCCCTTGTTCCTCGTCGGCCTGCACGCGACCCGCGAACGGCGCCGGCCGGTCGGCCGCATCCCAGACCATGGCCGGAGACAGTTTCAGGAAGGTGAAGCTGTGCGACCAGCCGGCATCGCTGGTGACGGTGGCCTTCCAGATCGCCTTGCCGTCCGGTGTGGCCAAGGCGATGCCGTGATCCTGCAGCACGTTGAACACCGCCGTGTTGCTGGCCGGGATGCCGTCGATGCCCTGCGACAGCAGATGCGCGCGCAGCTTGTCCGAGACGGTCTTGCTCACCAGCCAGAGCGCGTCCTGGGTCAGCCAGCCATCCGAGGCCTGGGGCTGGTTCAGCTTGAATTCTTCCTTCAGGAGGTAGCGCAGGCCATCGAGCAGCTTGCGCTGCAGTGCGTGCCGGGGCGCTGCCAGGGCCTTGCTCGGATCGCCGCCGAGTTCCTGGGCGACGGATGCCTGGTCCGCCTGCACGACCAGTTCGCCGAGCATGCCGGCGTGCTCGTACTGGCCGGCCAGGACGTACAGCAGCGCGGCCCACAGGTCGGGGTAGTCGGCGAGCCAGTCGAAGATGCCCGGATCGAGCAGCCGGGCGTAGAGCAGCCCGGTGGCGGCGCTGTGCAGCCGGTATTCGCGCTCCCTGCGGTAGCGGAAGCGGTACGGCCGCCGCAGCGGGCCGTGCCAGGGATGCCAGACCGTGCCGTCCGCGTACTCGACGTGCAGGTCGACCGCGATCTTGCCGATGTCGTGCAGCAGCGCAGCATAGGCGGTGCCTGCGGTCCAGGCCTCGGCCTGGGCGGCTTGCGCCTCCGGCGTGGCGCCGGCGGGCAGCAGATGCGACTGCCGCAGCTTGAGCGCGTAGGCGACGATCTCCAGGCCGTGGTCCAGCATGCCGCCCGGATAGGCGTGGTGATGGGCCTCCGACGCGGGGAATTGCTGGACCAGCTCGGCGTAGCGTTCCAGCGGGGCGAGGTACAGCGTGGCGAACTGCCGGCGCGACAGCGAGGTGCGCTGCCAGATGTGTTCCAGCAGCTTCTGCCGGCGCGGCGTCGCCAGCAGCGATGCGGCCGGCTCCGGCCGCATCAGCCCTTTGCCGGGCTCGGCGGGAGGTTTGGGCGGTGGCGCACTGGCGGCAGGTGGCACCCGTTTGCGTTGGAACAGCGAGAGCATGGCGAACCCCAGACGGCGGGCCGGTCGGGAGAGCCTTTTGGCCTTTTCGGGTAGGGCCTTTCCCCTTGGCCCCATTCCCTTGCCCCTTCCCCAGCCCTTTGGCCTTTACGGAAACCTTTGGATATAGGGCAACGACGCCTGCCGAACCACAACCAATGCGGGTTTGGCCCAAGTCGGATTGATGCGGGAAGGCTGGCTGTGCCGCCCCTACGATGGAGCCGTTTCATCGACCGGACGGAGCACCATGCACACCCAGATTGACAAGGTAAGGAAATTTCCTTACCATCCAGGCATTGCCATCAGGAGTGCCGCCATGCCCGAAATCCACGAAGTCGCGACGCTGACCTCCAAGGGTCAGATCACGCTGCCCAAGTCCATCCGGCAAGCGCTGGGCGTGGACACCGGCGGCAAGGTGGCGTTCGACCTGCGCGGCGGCGAAGTCGTCGTGACCCGCGCCGACGCCGACCATGAAGACCCGGCCATCGGCGCCTTCCTGGGGCTGCTGGAAGCGGACATCCGGGCCGGGCGGCACGTCCAGTCCCTGCCGGACGATCTGGCGCGGGCCATGCTGGCCAACGCGCACCACGCGGTGAACCTCGATGAAGACATCGAAGGCGAAGTGGCGCTCTGATGCAGCGGCACGGTTGGACGCTCCTGTTCCACGAGGGCGTGATCGAGCAGTTGCGCAAGCTGCACGCGGCCGCGGAACGGGCCGAACAGAACGACCCGCAGGGGTTCGAGAGCAACGCCAACGTCAAGCTGTTCCGGGCGTTGAGCCAGTTGATCATGGATGTCGTGCCGAGCGATCCTGCGCGCGACGAATTCCGCCAGGGCAACACCTTGGGGCCGGCCTACCGGCACTGGCGGCGCGCAAAGATCGGGAGGCGGTTCCGGCTGTTCTTCCGCTTCGACTCCAAGGCCAAGGCGATCGTGTTCGCCTGGGTCAACGACGAGCAGACCTTGCGGTCGTCGGGCAGCAAGTCCGACCCCTATGCGGTGTTCGAGAAGATGTTGGGACGCGGCAACCCGCCGGACGATTGGGCGGCGCTGGTGGCCGCAAGCCAGGCCGACTGGCGCGCAGCAGACAAGGACTAGACCGCGGTTGAAGAACAGCACAGGTTTCAATCGCGACACGGACAGGGATCACAGCCACACGACAGGATGAACATGAGGTAGCCACCATGAAGACCGCCGCACAGACCACCTTCGCAGAACGCCTCGGCCGGACACTGGGCCGGGCGTGGAGAGGCTGCGCGCGTCTGGATCGGCGGGCGCAGGGCTGGCTGCTCGCGCAGGGATGGGCGCCTGGCATTGCCAAGGCCGCGCTGCTGGCCGTCAAGCTCGCTGCGATCGGTGTCCTGCTCTACACCGCGTTCTGGCTGGCACTGCTGCTTGCGTTCGCGCTGGTCGGCGCCTGGGTAGTCCGCAACGACGATGGGAGCTACGACGAGGAACACAAGCCGGAATGGCGATACGGCCCTGCCGGGTACGGCCTCTACACCCATGACGATTACCGGATCGACCCCCACGATCCAGAAGACGAGCAAGCCTAGAGGCGTTACTTCGCTGCTTTCATAGCGACACCCGCACCCCTGCCGCCAGCAGCTTGGGCATCCCTGGTTCCTGCCGCCAGCCCTTGAATTGCCGTTCCCGCGCGCACGCCTACCCAGCCCAGCGCAGCCACCCAGAAGGTAGGCAGCACGATGAACATCGTCGCCATGACGAAGTTCAGCAGCATGTCGCCGAAGGCGTTGTTCAGGCCGATCAGCGGATCGAAGTTGCTGTGCGGCCGGTTCGCGCCGAACCCCCAGCCGTAGAGCGCGTCGAGGATCGTGCTGTCCAGCCAGCGCGCGAGCTGGAACCAGAAGTCCACGAAGAACAGCGCGAACTGCACGCAGCTCACCGCGACCAGCGCCTTCAGCTCGTAGGTGCCGAAGACCAGCACCAGCGGGATGCAGATCACCAGCGCCATCTTGAGCAGCGACAGCACCATCGGCAGCGCCTGGCGTACCACGTCCATCGCCGGAAAGAAGCCCAGCGAGCCCATGGTCAGCCCCAGGTCGCCGGCGCCGCGCGTCACGACGTTGGGCAGCGTCTTCTCGATCTGGCCGCCGTAGTCGGTGTAGACCGAGCCCTGGTTCATCTTCTGCTGCCGCGGCGAGACCACGGCGCGGATCACCGAGTCGTTCACCTCGCTCTGCGACAGGAAGCCCGCCCAGCGGCCGATGCGCGTCAGCAGGTCGGGATCGACCTGGGCCAGCAGGCGCGCGCGCAGGCCGCTGCCGCCGTCCGACCACCACTGCCGGCACGTGGGGTAGCCCCCGCCGCTATCCACCTGGGCCAGCCCCGCATCGCGCGTCGCGTCGTAGGGCCAGGCCGTGCGTGGCGTGTTCGAGTGGTAGGTGTCGTAGAAGCCCGCGTTGTTCAGGAAGTAGCTCGAACCGATCCAGGTCACGTCATTCATCTGCTCGTCGGAGAGCGTGGGCCGAGACATGAACAGCTTGGCGCGCGAGGGGCCGTAGCAGTCATGCACGAAGTCGCCGACCTCCTGGGCCAGCACCGGGTCATCGATGCGCGTGGCATCCACGTCCATGCGCATCTGACGCAGATCCGTTCCGCAGGGGATGGCCGCCACCGCGCCGCCCGTCACCGCCTTCGAGATGGCGTGCATGAAGAACCACCACACCGGCACCAGCGCGCTCTGGTTGTTGAGCGTGGTGTAGGCGTTCGACCAGCCCGTGTCGGTGGGCTGCGGGACGCTGACCTGGCATTGCGCGGAGCGCGTCGTGTCGAACTTGATGGTGCTGAGGTCGACCGGAATGAAGGGGATGCCGGCGAACAGGATGACGACGATCGCCACCCACACGCGGTTCTCGATGCGCATCGATGACAGCACCCCCTTGTTGCCCTCGTCCGCACCCTCGGCCCGCGCGCGCAGCCATTCCTGCACCACCATGACCACGAAGGGCAGCGCGAATACGCCGCTGGCCACGAGGATGTTCCAGATGCCGTTGCTGACGATCCACCCGACCAGGGTCAGGTAATACTCCAGGTAGTCCGTTGTGTTGAGCGTCATGGCGTTCTCCAGGGCTCAGCCATTGCGCAGTAGCTGGCTGCCTTCGAGCAGCACGAGGGTGGCGACGGCCGCGATCTCGGCGCGCAGCAGGCGCTGATGGGTCTCGGCCAATGGCTCGCGTTCGCGCAGGCGCCGACGCATCCACCACCAGCCGTAGGCCGTCGCCGCGTAGAGCAGCAGCCGCCAGACGAGGAAGTGGCCCGAGTGCTCGCGCAGCCACTGCTCCCAGCCGTCGATGCTGCCGACGATGTGGAGGCCGACGACGTTCACGCCGACCGCGATGCCCGCCACCAGCAGCACCCACAGCAGCACGATGCCAACGCGGCGGCCGAGCAGCCGTGCCGGCCGCAGCCAGGCCCGGCTGGTCATGGCCCGCTCCGCGGCTTCTGCACTTCCTTGAGCCGGTCGCGCGTCGTGTCGCCCTCGAAGATGCCGCGCGAGCCCGCGGCGCGGGTGCCGTGGCGCTGCACGATCGCCATCGCCGAATTGCCGGCCAGCGTGCGCCGCAGCTCCAGCTCGGTCTTGAGGTTGTTGATCTCCTGCTCCAGCGCGTTGTTCTCCTGATCGACCGCCTTCACGGCCAGCTCGTTGGCGGCGACGTTCGGCTCCTTCTTGCCGGTCAGCAGCGTGCGCTGCAACAGCAGGGCCTTCTCCAGCACGCTCGACAGCGCGGCTTCGGACGCCAGGCGCTTGCCGAGCAGGTCTTGATCGGGCTCGTCGCGCAGCGCCTCGATCACGCCGCGCGTGATCGGCAGCGAGTTGCTGCCGGCGGCTTCGAGGTTTGCCACCGTCATCGGCGTCGAGCCCGTCACGAGGCCCTGCAGTGCCTGCAGCTTGGTCTCGTACTCTTCCTGGATCACCGGCGTCAGGCCGACGCCAGGCGTGGTCTGCGTCTTGGTGCAGGTCTCGCAGGTGCGTTGCTCGCGCTCGCCGAGCACGCGGGTTGCGAAGTCCGCTGCGGCCTGCGGCGAGGACCAAGTTTGGCAGGTCAGCCGGTTGCCGCAGGACGCGCGCGGGATGGATGAGGTGTCGCTGACGCCGCGGCTGTTGAGCAGGTTGTAGCCGGCACGGGTCACGTCGCCGACCACCTTGATGGAACCCTGGCCCGAGCCGCCCGCGTTGCCGCCGCCCACCCAGGGCACGCCGTTGTTGCCCTTGTTCGATTCGGCCTGCTCGACGGCGGACACCGCATCGGTGCTGCTCACCGCATCGCGCAGCGCGAAACCTTCGGCGAGCTGATCCCACCCGGCCTGGCCGCCGGCCATGTCCGCCATCCGGTTGGCCATCGCCTTGCACGTCAACTTGCTGCGGTCGAAATCGAGCCGAGCCTGCAGCACGCCGTTGGTCAGCAGGTTGTAGAGGCCCGGATCGGCGCGCTGGATGATCAGGGCCGGCAGCGACGCCACGGCGCTGGTGGCGCTCTGGATCACCGAGGACATGATCTGCTGAAAGCCATTGGTGAGGCCGTTCAACTGGTTCTGCAGCGTCGTCGTGATGCTCATGTTTCCGCAGATCAGGTTGCTGTTCCAGCCGATGCCCACGCCGATGCTCTGCATGTTCCCGGCGCCGCCCATGGACACGGCCCGGCCGCCGCCGATGCTGTAGAGCACGTCGTCGCCGATGACGCTGCCGCTCACGCCGACGCCGGTGGGGCTGATGCGGGTCTGCGCCCACGCGACGCCGGCTGCGGCCGTGACGGCGCAGGCGAGCGCGATGCTGAGCGCGTAGGGCCTGGCGCGCTGTGCGAAACGGGAGAGAGACGCTTTCATCGGAATACCTCAGAGGAAATCGACGCTGCCGAGGAAGACCTGCCCGCGGCGCTGGCAGCAGGCATAGGGCCGCCACAGCGCCCAGGCGTAGTCGCCTTGCTGGGCCTGCACGCGCGTGTTGGAGTGGGGGAACACGGCGCAGGAGTTGGAGAGGGTCGGCGTCAGCTCCTGCCACTTGCCGGTGGAGGCATCGCTCTCCACCAGGGCGCCGGCCGGCCAATAGCCGTCGCTCGAACTCGCGAGCAGCGGCTGGTAGACGTGCGGCTGCATGCGCCGCGTGACGACATCGCCCGCGCGCTGCGCGACGACGGCGCCGCTCTTGTAGTCGTCGGTCTGATGCAGGAAGCCGCCGCGCGGATAGACGTTGCCCCACAGGTTGAGCGTCGTGCGGCCGCCGATCTCGCGCATGCCGGGGATCACCGCCTCGGGGTACACCATCTCCGGGACGTTGTAGCGCCAGGCCAGCGTGTCGAGGGTGCTCAGCAGGTACGGCATGAAGGCCGTGCCTGCGCCCTGGCAGGCGTAGCCGGACGCGCTGGCGAACTGGCTGAACACCGAACCGCCGGGATGCCCGATCACGTCGGCGTTCTTGAACTTCGCCAGGTTGTTCTCGTTGTCGTGGTTCGTCGTCCCGTCGCCGCCGGCCTGCGCCGTGGGATTGGGCATGCTCATGGCGCGCACCTCGATCCACGGGTTCTCGCCGGTGTTGCTGTAGCTCGACACCACCGCGTCGGGAATGTAGTGGCGCACCTTCACCGAGGTGCGCACCGTGCAGCCCGTCCAGGTGCAGAACAGCCAGTAGCAGATGCCGACGACGCGATATTCCAGGCAGTCGGGCGACAGGGCCGAGGACACGATGGTAGCCGTGTTCAGCGCGAAGCTCGAAGCGGCGCCGCCGAGCAGCACCGAAGCGATGGCAAGGCGGGCCCGGCGCGACGACGCCGACAGCAGGCGGTTCATGGCTGTGCCCTCCGATGTGATTCGATGCGTGCCACGGCGCGCGCGACATCGGGCTCGCCGTAGACCACGTAGCGGCGATCGACCACCACGGCAGGCACCTTGGCCAGCCCCAAGCCCCAGGCATCGGCGACGCCCTGGTAGGCGCTGCCGATGCGGCGCTGTAGTGCCTGGCTGCCATCGCGCAGGCGTTGCTGCACGAGCGCGGCCGCGCGGCCCGGATCGGCAGGCAGGCCCGCGGCCAGTTCGGCCTCGATGCGCTCGGGCAGATCCAGCTCGATCACGCGCGCGCCGGATGCGGACTGCACGGGATGGCGGCTGTCGGTCACGACCAGCACGTCGGCTGCGGATGCGTCCTGGCCGAGCAGGCACAGCAGCAGCCCTCCCGCGCAGGCGATGCGCGTACACCGCAGCCGCGGGATGGGTTTCAAGAAGGGAGCCGTCATGGCGGGCGTCCTGGGAATGAGAGCAAGGCTCTAGTCGAACGCCGAAGGCAGTCCAACCGCGACAAGGAATGCGCACCGCGCGCGCTCCGCTTTGGGCAGACAGGCGAAAGAAAAGCGGCAGCCGAGGCTCCCGCGGGGACCAGGCGGTCAGCGGCGCTACAGCAGGCCGGATTCGGCGAAGGAGTACGGCGTGCCCTTGCCGACGATGAAGTAATCCACCACCCGGACATCGACTATCGCCAGGGCGGCTTTGAGCCGGTCGGTCAGCGCCTGATCGGCGGCCGAAGGCACGGTCATGCCAGATGGATGCTGGTGGGCCAGGATGACCGCCGAGGCGTTGAGGGCCAGGGCGCGCTGCACCAGCACCCGCGGGTACACCGAGGTTTGATCGACCGTGCCCTTGAACATCGGCTCGTAGGCGAGGACTTGGTGCTGAGAGTTGAGGAACACGACGGCGAAGACCTCGTTGGGCTCCGCGACCAGCTTCAGATGCAGGTAGTCGCGCACGGCGGCGGGACTGTTCAGCATCGGGCCGGCCTTGAAGATGCGTTGTTCCAGCAAGGCGATGGCCTGGCGGATGATCCAGTCTTCGTGCTGGGCGGCGATCAGGCTGAGCGACTCGGGACGCGAGTCGGCGACGACATAGGACATGGCGAACCTCCACGGGATGAAGTCGGAGGACGCCTGTCCCGGGAGGGACAAACCCTCCGGGGACGATGAAGAACAAGCGGCAGAAGAGCGGGCATCCGCCACCGCATGCACAGTGGCTGTTCGCGTCCAGGGATGCGCAGCGAACGGGGTCGATCAGCACGGCCAAGCCGCGTCGTAGCCTTGAAGATCGTGGCTACCTGGGCATGTCTCCGAGAGACTCGGCAGGCATTTCCTTCGATGCGGGCTCGGCCGCTGCACTGGCCGCCAGCAGGTCGATCGCGGACAGCAAGGCATCTCCTTCGACCGGGCCGTGCAGCAGCAGCGTCTTGCCGGACTGGCGATCCTGCAGGCGCAGCGTGGGCGTGACCTTGATGCCCTCCTGCGCCGCGCTCGCCGACTGTGCGCGGATCAGCGCATCGGGGCGGTCGCTGTCGAGGCACTGCTGCGCGGCCGGCGTGAGGTCGGGATAGCGCAGGCCCTCGGGCAGGCCCTGACCGTCGCCGCGGGTGTGCGTGTAGACCCACTCGGCGGCCTGCCAGAACGCGGCCTGGCCGCCGGCCTCGCCGACGCACTCCACCAGGCGCGCACCGGCAGACGCGGCCGGCTCGTGCAACGGCAACGGCAGGTGATGCCATTGCCAGCTCACGTCCGGGTGCGCGTCGATCCAGCGCTTGAGCACTGCGAAGTAGGCGCGGCAGAACGGGCATTCGAGGTCGGCGTACTCGACCACCGTGAAGCGCGCATCGGCGCGGCCATAGCGCCAGGGCGGGCCGGCTGGTGCCGTTGCCGGCGCAGGCGTTGCTTCTGCCGAAGGAAAATCGGGTTCGGCGGGCGGCGACTGCGGCCGCAGGCCGAGCCATGCGGCCGTTGTCAGGGCCGCGGCCATCAGCAGCGCGACGACAAGGACGGTGCGGGACGGCGCGAAGCGAGGGATGCGCATCGTGGACTCCCCGTCACGCCAGCGCATCGAGCACCAGCGGCTCGATGCTGCGGGCGCGGTCGATCTTCTCGGCGATCTTGAAAGCGGCGTCCAGTTCGCCGATGCCGTACTGCTGCATCAACTGGAAACGCTCGGCCTTCTCTTCCGGCTCGGTCTGAGCCAGCGCCAGGTACAGGCTGGGCGGCACCGCGCGGAATAGCACTTCCATGCTCTTGGAAAGGATCACGCCCTCGCTGAACTTGCCGGCCTCCTTGCGGGCCGACAGCATCAGCGCCTTCTGCGCCGCGTTCAGCTCGCGAAAGCGCGCGATCTTCTCCACCTCGTCGGGCGGCATCGAGAGGCAGATCCACCACTCGATCATGTTGAGCATGGGCTCGGCGGCCTTGGGCAGGTCGTCGATGTTCTGCGTCGCCAGCCAGTACCAGGCGCCGAGCTTGCGCCACATCTTCGTGATCTTGACGACGTAGGGCGCAAGCAGCGGGTTCTTGGTGATGATGTGCCCCTCGTCCGTCACGTTGATGATCGGCCGGCCGAGGAACTGGTCGCGCTCGGCGATGTTGTTGACCGTGTTGATAAGGCTGATGTAGGCGATGGAAAGCTGCGCGTTGTAGCCCTCGCGTGCGAAGGTCGCCAGATCGACGATGGTGATGTCGGCCTCGGGCCAGGGCGTGCCGGGCCGGTCGAACATCTCGCCGTCCACGCCCTGGCAGAACATATCCATCGCGTCGGCCATTTCCAGCAGCCGCGCGCGCCGCACCTCGGGTAGTGCCGTATCGCGGCCGCGCTCGCGCAGCGCATCGCGCACGTCGCGCGTCAGGACGGTGCGCTGGTTGGCCACGCAACGCTGGGCCGCATCGAGGATGCACTGGCGGATCAGGCTGCGGTCGGCGCGCGTCATGCGCGCCTCTTCCTTGTCCTCGCCGCCGGTGATCATCAGCCGCGCGGTGATTTCCAGTTCCCCCAGCACGTCACGCTGCTCGTCGGCATCCGCTGCCTGTGCCGCTTCGTCGCGGTCCTCGTCCAGGGCGTCGGCATCCAGCGTCTGCACCTGGCTGGGCGTTTCCACCAGCCGGTGGGCGTCGGCGAACGGCGCGAGGCTCACCCCGGCACCGGGGGCCAGCTTAACGCGATGCACCTTCATGCCTAGCCGCGCCGCGAAGTCGCCGAACAGGCCGAAGCTGTTGCCCGCCTCGACGATGAACAGCCGCGGCCGGTAGATCGCCGTCACCTGGTTCAGGATGTTGTTGAGCGTGGCGCTTTTGCCCGAGCCGGTGGGACCGAACAGGAACAGGTGAGCGTTCATCTGCCGGTCGAGCCGGTTCAGCGGGTCGAAGGTGATCGGCCCGCCGCCGCGGTTGAAGAACGTGATGCCCGGATTGCCGGTGCCCTGGCTGCGGCCCCACACCGGCGCGAGGTTCGCCGCGTGCTGCGCGAACATCAGTTGCGTGTACCACTGGCGCTTGTCGGTGGCCGGATCGAACACGCACGGGAGCCAGCGCAGGTAGCTGTTGAGCGGCGCCACCTCGTCTTCCTCGCGCACCGGCTGCAGGCCGGCGTTGAGCATGACGTTGACCAGTTGCAGGCCGCGGGCGTCGAGCTGCGCGAGGTCGCGTCCGCGCAGATAGAAGGCAAGCGCACCGCGGTAGAGCTTGTGCGCGCTGCCGATCAGCCCGCGCGCTTCCTGCACGTCGCGGCGCGTCTGCTCCGAAGCCAGCGTCTCGCCGACCGACTTCTTGCTCAGGTGGTTCAGGTGCCCTTCGAGCACGTCCTGCGGCGTCGCGACGACGGTCAGGCACATCACCGTGTCCTCGGGCATCTGGTCGAACAGCGCGTTGACGGCATCGCCGCCCTTGCGCGTTTCGCCGGTGACGTGGCCGGTCGCAGGCGGCATGCGCAACCGGTCCATCACGATGATCCGGTGCGGCATGCCGTCGAGCAGCCACGTGCCGTTCGCCACGTCCGAGCGCGGCTGGCCGAAGAACAGGCGCTGCGCGAAGTCTCCGCTAGCCAGCTCGATCTCGCCGTCTTCGACTGCCTCGGGGTAGCGCGTGAGCGCATAGAAGCGCTCGCGGTCGTCGGCGCTGGGGCCGAGCAGCGTCGGGTGCGGGTTGAACCAGCGCAGCAGCCAGTCGTGGATGTCGGCCGCCTCCATGCGGCGGGATTTCACGCCCGCGTTGGCGAGGCCGCCCACGAGCCGGTCGCAGATCGTCGTCAACGCCTGCTCGGGGGACTGGCCGCGCCGCGATGCGGTCGTAGCGTTCGCGCGCCGGTAGACCACCATTCGCACGCGCCGGACCTGGCCGCGCCACGGCAGCCGCGTCACCGTGGTGTCCTCGAACAGCCCGCCGGGCTTGGCAATGGCGCGCAGGTGGTGCCCAAAGAAACGCAGGTAGAAGTCCGTGAAGGCGCTGCCCTGGGCGCGCGGCCGCACATAGTCGGCCAGCCCGCGCAGGTAGGTGTCCCAGGTCGATTCGTCCTGGGCGTAGAGCTGCACGACCCACGGGTTCTCGTCGAGTTCGTCGAACGAGTCCTGCAGCGCGTTCTCCAGTGCATCGCGTGCCTGCCACAGCCAGGCCATCTCACGGCCTTCGGTGCCGACCGGGGCCAGTTCGAAGAAGCCCGCAACCGACTGGCCGTCTTCCAGCAACATGCTCTTGGAGCCGGGCAGGTACTCCATCCACGGCAACAGGTCGGCGAAGGACGGTGCCACGCCGTAGAGCGCCTGCAGGTCCGCTTCGGTGGTCGGCGGGCGCGGCTGGCTGCCCATCGCGCTGCCGGGCTCGGGAATGCCGTGCGCGGCCAGCGTCGAGACATGCTGCGACCAGGCGTCATCGGCATCCAGGTCGGGGCCGGCGGGCGTGACGGCCTTGCGTGCCCAGGGCAACGACCAAGCCATCAGTAGTCCTCCAGGCGCTCGCCAGGCATCGCGTACTGCACGCGCTGGTAGAGCGGGAACACGGTGGTGTAGCCGGGCACGGGCACCGGGTCGGTGCCGGCCAGGTGCGGGAACACGTACATCACTAGGTCCGGGTTCGGCAGGCGTCGGAACTGGCGGTAAATCTCGTTGGCCGCGGTGCGCGTGTAGGCGGCAGCGGCGGCGGGCACCGCCTGCACGTCGGCCTCGGTCAGCGGCCGGCGCAAGTCCTGGCGTGCATCGAGCAGTTGCCGCGCTGCCTGCCCACCACCGGCGCTGCCGCCCGTCTCCTGATTCCACACGTCGAGCATGGTGTGATCGCCGTGCGGCAGCAACTTGTCCTTGCTGGTGGCGCAGCCGCCCAGCACCAGGACCGCGCACAGGATCGCGGCCGATTCAATCCAAATCCGACGCATGCTTGCCTCCGATGCGTTGATTGACCCGGCGCCCCTTGGCGTCGTAGTCGATGTTGAGCGGCTGCTCCAGATGCACCGCGACCTTGGCGCCGGGCCGCACGTAGACGGCGGCGAAGGCTTGGCCGTAAAGCTTGTTGACCCAATCGGCCATGTCGCGGACGCCCCCGGCCAGGATGCGGCCCATCGCCTCGTTGCCGCTGATGCCTACCGTGCCAAGCGAGCCGTTGCTGTTAGCGACCACGGCCACGCTGCCGTTGTCCGACTTGATCAGTGAAGCGGCGCCGGCGCCGGCCGCGGTGATGAGGGCTTGCGAACCCAGGTACTGCTGCGCGTTGCTGCGCCGTTCGCCGCTGACGCAGGGGATGCCGTAGGGATCGCTGATCCAGCCCAGGCCGCCTTGCGTCGTGCTGTTTGCACCATTGCCCTGGCCGCCGCCGCTCTGGTTGCGGTTGCCGTCCTCCGGCATCGTGCGCACCGTGCCGTCGTTGAAGACGAACGTCACCGAGCGAATCTGGCCGCGCACGCAGGAAAGCGTCCAGTCGCCCGAGGCCGTGCCGCTGACCACCGCGCCCGCCACGTCGGGAATGTCGATGCCGTTGGCGGTGAGGTTGTCCGGGCCGATCAGCACCTTGAAGGGGTACGGGTCGTTGACCGTGCCGTCGATCGGCACGCGGCCGATCAGCGCGGTCATCGCGATGGAGCCCATCAGCGTCGAGTTCGACGGCACCGTGTAGACCGGCTTGGACGACGTGCCCACGGCGCGGCTGCCTGCATCCGCGACGGTGCTGGCCACGTTGTCGGCCGTGTCGGAAAGCGTCTTCTGCGCCGGCCCGAAGCTGGTCGGAAAGTTCAGGCCGCCGCTGCTGCCGTTCTTCGCCGAAGGCTTCGCATCGTCCGGTTCCACCCAGCGCGTGCCGCTGGTGCTGCGCGCGGCGCCGCCCTGGCTGCCGCTGAAGCCCTTGCCGTCGCCGTCCTCCAGGCCGAGCCCGACCGGCAGATCGGCCTGGCCGCCCTTGCCGGAAAGCCCATCCAGGCGCCGCTGCAGGTCTTGCAGCAGGCCCTGGGTCTGCTGGCGGTCGCCGGCCAACTGCTCGCGGTACTGCTGCAGGCGGCCGCGTTCACCATCCAGCGCGGACTGGATGCGCTGGTCGATCGCGCTTTCCCGCGCGCGCATACGCTCGTTCTCGCTCTTCTGGTTCTTGTTGTCGTTGAGCGCCGTCTGCAGCTCGTTGCGCAACTGCTTGACCTGGGCCACCAGTGTGGCAACGGTATCGCGCGGCGTGTCGCCCTCGATGCCCAGCGCCTTCATCTCTTCGGGCGTGAGCGAGTTGGCGCTGCCGGCCGGAACGGGCTTGGCGCCGCGATCCCCGGAGAACATCTTGATGCCGACGAACAGCAGCACCAGCGCCATCGGGATCAGCAGCCACTTCAGGAGGGGGTTACTTTTCATGGCGGGCACCTCCTTCGGCCTGGCCGGCCGCCGCGGCCGGCGGCAGGTTCACCGTCGCGTCGATCGGTGAGAGCTTGGGCAGCAGCGACTCGGCCAGGCCGTGGCCACGGGTCACGAGGTAGACCACCGTGGTGTCGGCGGCGCGGCCGGCCGGCGCCAGATTCGGGTGCTGGAAGGTCGCGGCGAGAAAGTCGCCCTGCAGCGCGCGGGGATCGAGGTCGAGCCAGCGCCCGGAGGCGTTGGTGAGCTTCACCGCCGTCACCCACTGGTCTTCGAGCCGCCAAGCGGCCAGCGCCTGCGCACGCACCGGCAGTGTGGGCAGCAAGGTGGAAAGCTCCAGCCCACGGCGCAGATTGACGCGGCCGAGGCCGGGAACGGGCTCCACGGTGCGCAGCGGCGCGTAGAGGTTCTGCGCCGCATAGCGCGTGAGCACAACCGCCACCGGCGTGGCGCGCTTCGCTGCGGGTACGGTGCGCTCCGCATCGTCGTCCGCCGGCTTGGCCGGCTCGCCGTAGCGCGTCGCCGGCACGTCGCCTTCGACGATGCGCACGGGTTCGAGTGCAGGCTGGCCCGCCTTCGCCGGCTCGGCCGCGATGTCCAGCAGGATCAGCGCGCCCGACTCCACGTCCTGCAGTTGCAGCCGTGTGGGCGGGATCGGCGCGCTCGCGCGCAGGTAGATCGCGCCACCAGCGCTCTGCACGCGCAACTGCTCGCCAACCGTGGGCGGCACACCGATGCGCACGTTGCGCTCGATGAACACCACGCGCTCCTGGCCGACCACCAGCGGCACCGCCAGCGGCAGGCGCTCCCAGCGCAGGATTTCGACGGCATGGGCCGCAGGCACGAAGGCCAGGCACAGCAGCAGGCCAGCCAGGGCCGCCGCAGATGAACGCTTCCCGAGGGACTTCATGGGGTGTCTCCCTGCAAGTTGGAGCCGGCGCTTGCGGCCCGGCCGGGCGGCGCCGCAGGCGGCGGGGTCTCGATGCGCTCCGGCGCGCGTGCATGGCAGTCCAGCGCCAGGCCGAAGGGGTTGCGCTCGGGGTCCACGTCCATGCGCACAACCTTGAGTGCATAGCGCACGAGCGCGCGCTTGACCTGCTCGGCGCCCAGGTACTCGTCGGCGCTCACGTCCAGCGTGACGATCCAGTTGTTGGCCGACACGGTGCGCACGCGCATGGCCGGCTCGTCGCCGTAGCCGCGGCCGGGAATCTCGTAGATGCCGCGCACGCGCTGGCGTAGCTCGCCGTTGCTGCGCCGGAATTCGTAGTCCTGCTGCAGGAAGGCACGGCAGCTCGGCGTGAAGTACGCAGACAGTGCATGCAGGTTGCGCGGGTAGTCCTGCTCGCCATTGGTCGGCCAGCGCTGGGCCTGCTGCCAAATGTAGAAGGTGAAGGCGTAGACGCTCTCCGGCGGCACGTCCCACCACTTGCGCGTGCTGCCCGAGCGCAGGTCGGGTGGCACGTGGATGGTCAGGCTCTTGGGTGCGCTCCACCAGCCGAAGCCGAGCAGCAGCGCCACGACGAACAGTGCGGCGCCAGCCAGGCGCAAGGTCTTCACATGCGCCTGCAGGTGCGCGACCTCGTTCTTGAATCGGCTCATGGTCTACCTCGACGCAGGGACGGATCGGGCCGCAGGCGCCGCGTGGACCACCAGCCCGACCGGGTGATGAGCCGGCCCCCGCCCGCATGCGCAGCCAGCGCGGGGTAGCGCAGCGCGAGGCGCCACTGGAGCTGGCGGTACAGCCAGGTGTCGGGCCGGCCGCGCTTCCACCGCCGCAGCAGGCCGCCGCCCACGAAGACACCGACACCGATGCCGGCGACGATCAGCGTGGGCACCATCGCGATGCTGTGCGTCAGCCAGGCCAGCGGTACGCCGGCCACGAGACCGGCCGCGCCGGACAGCCCGGCGCAGACCCACAGCTCGTCGGCCGTGAGCCCGCGCACGACCACCGGGTGGCGGTTGAGGCGGTGCGGCAGGAAGGTCACGAGCCCGTCGCGCGACGGACTCTCCAGGGCGCCGGCCATCGTTGCCGGGCCTTACAGGACGCCGGTAGCCTTGGTCAGCAGCCAGATGCCGACGACCAGCAGGATCGCGCCCACCGCGACGGTCAACCCGAACTGCCCCCACGTTGCGCGGCCGGTGTGGATCTCGGCGTAGCGCGTGTAGGCGTGGTAGCAGACGCCGACGAACATCGAGGCGACGACGAGCAGCGCGATCAGCAGCACGATGTCGTAGCCGTAGTTTTGCAGCGTCTGCATGATGCCGCTGCCGGTGCCGCGCGACGGGTCTTCCAGCGTGGGAAGGTCGGCGAACGACGGCAGCGGCGTGGCGGCGATGCCCAGCGGGATCAGCAGCGCGGCGATGCGCGCGGCGGGCCGCGACGTGGGACGGCGAGAAGTAGCGGGAGCGTTCATGGCGAAGTACCTTTCATGGGGTCAGGACAGGAGGAAAAAGCCCAGCACCAGGTACATCGCGACGAAGCGCACGATGACGCCGAGGAACTGGCGTTGGGTCAGGTGGTGCTCGGCCCAGCCGACATAGGCAGTGCGCATCGCCCACACGCCCCACAGCAGCAGGATGGCGAAGACGAAGCCGAGCACGACGGTGGAGACGGCCCCGGGCGCGAAGCCGCCGTTGGCCGTGAAGGCGGCGACCTGATCGGCGGAAGGCGTCATGACGACGGCGCCTCCTTGGGCGACGTCGCAGGCGCCGCGTTACTGCGCGTGTAGTCACCGGCCAGCGGCACGGGATCACGCGGCTGGGCGCGTTGCGGAACGAGGTAGTCGCGCACGCCGGTGCGCACGCGCTCCAGGTCGGCGCGCAGCCGCGCGTAGTCGAAGTGGTAGCGGGCGCGCTCCTGCGGCGCGGTGGTGGCGGCGTGCTCGGCGAGGCGGTCCAGCAGTTCGAGCTGGCGCGTTACCGCGGCGAGCATCTCGCGCTCCGCAGCGTTGTCGGAGGCGTCAGCGGCGATGGCGGGCTGCAATCCGGCAGCGGCAAGCAGCAGCGCGGCAACACGCACGGCCCAGGGTGCCTCGACGGCGAAGCGCCGAACCTGCGCGGGATTGCGAGTGGTTTCCATCGAGCCGTTCTCCGAGGGATGCGGATGGCTCGATGCTCAAACGGCCGGTCTTCCGGCGCCGCAATCAATCGGAACCGGCCAGCCACCGCTTTCCGCGGCAAACTCCGCTGCAGAGGAAGGAATTTCCCCGATGACGTCGTCTTTAATGCACTACCGTCTGAGTGGAGGTGCAAGTCAAGACGATGATGGTTGTTGCGCTAGTGCTCTACTCCACGGGGAAGAATATCGACCCTTCGCCTGATCTCGGCACCAACTCTGCATACAGAGATCTACGCCCGATGATGACAGCGAGCACTGGCCGCTTGTCCCGACGCTGCGCTGCCAACAAAGTCCATTCAGATCTGTCAAGGCTAGAAGGCTGGGGATGGTCTTCCGGGTGGGTATGCCATTCGCCTAAATAGCGGACAGTTCCCTGACTCGCCGTCCATCGCGACAACGCAATAGCCTCATGACCAAACGGCATCCGCTCGAACAGATAGCGAAACCGCTTGTCCCACGCGGTAGGAACCGTCGCCTGCTCAATGAGCAAATGGGCTCCATGTACAGAACCAAGCAAGAGTCCGCCCGCTTCGCAGTCGGCATCACTAGCCTGGATATGCTGACTGAATGTCTCCAGCGTCTGGGTCGAAAAATGCAGCAACCTGCTCTTGTCGCCAGTTGCCCAGGACCCTAGGAATTGCATAGAGGGCAATCATGATCTCGCAGAGGATCGCAGTCAGGCGTGGCCAGATGATGGGTCTGGTCGATCAGCCGGGTCCGCAATGCAGGAGAGTGGACGCCCTTGACCCAATCAAGGGCCATCTCAGCACCCAAGCTGGCTGCCTGCACCGACACCGAAGCCGGAAATGGCACATACAAGCCCTCGCACCCGTGGCCTGCCAAGATGTTAGGCAGAGCATCAATGGTCGAGCGAAGTTCGCCTCTTCTGTGGCTCTGCCATAGGCATCGGTAGCACGCACCCGATGCGTTCGTTCTCAGGAGCGCACGCACAGCCGTTCCCGGCCCTTCGATCCAAACAGAAAGCATGGGCGTGGGAGCCCTGTAGCGGCCGCACAGCCAATGCCCGAGGGATTCTTCGCCGGTGGCATCGATGAGTAGGTCCAGCTTTCCCAGTTGGGCCTGTCTCACGTCCACGGGGAGCGCATGAACCTCGACGCCTGGCGACAAGCGCTTGAGTTCCTTCGCCATCGCCTCAGCCTTGTTCGACAACAGGTCCGGGAAGCCGAGCCGATGCCGTCCGATGTTCTGTGGAAGGAGGCCATCAAAATCCACCAGCGTGAGTTTCCCTCCGCATGATCCTGCCCCGGCCTTGACCAGCATGTCCGAGAGGTATCCGCCGATCGTGCCGCAACCCACAAGTGCGATTCGTTTCCCCGCCAACGTTTTCGACTTGGGGATGTTGCGCTGGGCCAGATACCGGTCATCGATCCTGATCACTGAGACGGGCATTACCTTCAGCCCAAAACTCGAATCCCTGCGATCAGCAAGCTTGGTCTTTTGACTCACTTGGTGGTCAAAGAGCACGGCAAAGCCGTAGGTCATCAGTGGCGATTCGATGATGATCAGGACGCCATTTGCTTTTTTGCTTTGCCCTTCCTTGATTCGTTCGTGAATCTTGCGCCGACACCGTGGGTCCAGGGTGCTTTGCCAAGCCAAGACGTCCCCCACCGTTTCGGGGGGCCAGTGGCTGGTTAGTGGGCGGGGTTGCGCGGTGGTCTTGACCCGGTATGTCAGCACCGTTTTATCAGTGACCTGGTAGCCGAGTGAATGCAACTTTCTTGTTGTTCGATCTTCGTTGTCGGTGATGAACCAGAGTGGATTCCCATTGGCTTGCGCAACGATACAGTTTTGTCGCCCCAGATCTTCGCCTTGCATGTCCACAAAACAAAGCCAGCCGTTCCAGTAGGCAAAGAACTCTTCGGCGAGATCTTCGATCATCTCGCCCTTCAAGATCTGCCCGAGCACCGCTGCCGCCCGTTGCAGGCACGCCAAGGACTGCCCTACAGGATCGTAGATGTCCAGCACGACAGTTCCCTTGGCCAGATAGCAAAGGCCGCCCTCCGCGCCAAGATGAGGAACTGCATTGGGCAGTTCAGGCGGAATTTCGAGCAGCCGAATGCGAGGCAGGTCGAAGAAGGTAGGGTCGAGCTGAACCTCACATGGAATGCCATCGTCCGCGCCGCACGGGATCAACGGCCCCCTCAGCTTGAACCAGCCGTCGTCCGTCTTGCCGACAAACTCGAAGCCTTGCAGCCTGAAGGCTTCGACCACATCGGAGACCACGGCGACGCTGCTCATCCGGCCTTCGTGCGCCCGACCAATTCGCTCGGACCAGCCGTAGCCGGCGCTGCGGCAATGGTGGCGACAACGGATACCACCTTGACCCGGTCCGGCTCGTTCGGAAAACGCGGACCGAATTCGCCTTGCATCCAGACGCAGGCCTGTGAAGGGCTGCCGGCGTTGGTGGCTCCGCGCAGCACTTTTTCGAATGCTTCGAACGCTTTCGCAGCCTCTTCGACGCCCTCTTTACCAAGGCGTGCAGTAAGCGACTCCGACTCATCAACGGGGTTGTTCACCCCCGCGCGCAGCCGGGCCGGCAATGCCGCGACGACATCCAGCAACGCCAGGTCGTCGCGCCGATCCCGCTTCTCGAATAGCGGAGCCGCAGCGGCCATCAACAGAATCGAAGCCGGTCCACCGCTCGACCACCGCCAATCGCGAAACGCCTTCAAGTAGCGAATCACGCGACGGAACTGTTCGCCCTTGGCCTCCACCTCGCCCAAAAACCATTCCTTCACAGGCCTGGGGTCGGAGGGCATCCAGTTGCACTCGCGGTGAGCCAGGAGCACTTTATCAGCGGGCAATGCCGTCCAGGCATCCCGCTCTGCCATGTTCACCGCCTCCGTCAGCGAGTCATAGCCGTATCGCTCCATCGAGGCTTTCGCGAGCGTGACGAATTCTTCGTCGGGGATGGCGTACAACGGAATGTCGATGTGGGCATAGGCCGCAATGACAATCCGGATGCATGTCGGCTTGTCGGTGACAAGCTTCCAGTGCTTCTCCTCGACCAACAGCCTCAAGGCTTCTTCAGCAGCTGCAAAGAACACCGTTGTGGCCCTGCTGGGACGCTTCGTCTGCGAGACAAAACTCAACGGCAGATAGCAACCATCATCGACATCCGCCTGCTGGGGCCGTTGTGCCGGGCCGTTCAAGGTCTTGTACGCCCACGATCCTTGCGTGAAGAAGCGTGGCTGCGGCACGTCGTCCGTGTACCCGCGTTCGCGCAGCACGCGCGGAATTCCGGTGCGAAGGCAGTTCCTGACATCATTTCGGGCGCTGGCGATCCAGGCTCGTTGCTCGGGCGACAGATCCAGCTCGTCATGCATGCAGGATTCGTCATCGACGGTGGTAAAGAAAAGCGGGCTCAGGTTCAGCATTCGGCCTCCGGCACATTCTTGTTGGGGCCGTGATAGAAGGTGGGTGCGCCGGCCTGGTGCGCTCGAAACGGTTGGAAAAGAGGGTCGCCAAGCGCGCGCTGCGCTGCATGATTGCCGCGGTCCTTCAGCGTATTCGTGGCGCCGATGGAAACCCGGTCCAGCGCCTTTACGTCCTTGCTTTGATCGGGCGTGGCCTTGTCGTCGATCTGGAAGTAGTTGCTACCCAACGACTGGCGCAGCATGTAGTCCACCGACGACTCCTGGGCAGAGATCACCAGATCGAACAGCCCTCCGCGCCACTTGCCGAATCCGCGGTCGAGGCTGGCGCCGCCACGGACGGTTGCACCGATCGTCATCGTGCCGATGGACAGCACCCGGACCAGTGCATTCTGTTTCGGCGCGAGGAACGTATTGACTTCGTGCAGCCCGAACAGTCCTGGCGCATTGCCGACCAGTCCTCCATCCGCAAAGACGCCACGATCGTTGCGCGCTAGCGGAAAGTAAACGGGCGCAGCGGCGGTCGCCAACGCCACATCCACGATCCTCATGCGGTGGTCCATCTCAAATGAGGGATGGTGAGGCGTTTTGAAGAACTGGCCGCGCCCCGTCGAGTAGTTGACGGCTGGCACGAGAACGCGGTGCTTCAAGTTGCCGATCGTGGCGTCTTGAAAGCGCTCGGTCAGCACGCCCCGCAACCCTGCGGAGTCGTGCTTGGCGGTCAACCAGAAGCCCAGAAGGCGCCGAGCGAGACTTCGGCAACCAAAGATGCGGGAGCCCTGTCGTTCGAACAAGGCTTTGAGTTCAATGGCGGGGATTTCCGCGGCCAGCCCCAAGGCCAGCATCCCGCCTGCAGAGGTGCCGCAGATCAGGTCGAAGTGAGAAGCGATGGGGCGGCCTAGCACGGCTTCAAGCTCGGCAAGAACCGTCGCTGTGTACAAGCCGCGATAGCCGCCCCCAGACAGGGCGAGCACATGGTAGGTGGGCACGCCCATCATGGCACTCAGCCCTTCGGCGGGAAGGAGTCGTTACCGTGGCTGTCCTTGTCACGGATGCGACCGTCCGGACGGTGGATGACCAGTTCGGACTGCTGGTTGCGTGCGATGTCCCGCGCCGCGTCAATGGCCTGCTGCTGCGTATCGTGCACGGAGGTTGCCCGTTGATTGCCGGCACCCTTGACGGCCCAACCGTCCTGGTGAGGAACTACATGCTGATTTTTGCCTGTCATGGCGAATTTCCTAAAGTTGAACCATCGAGACCCCGGCCAGCCGGCCGGGTTGCCAATGACCACCGGTTGAAGCAAAATTCGTTGCTCTTGCAGACAACGGGCGAGTCAAGCCAAATCAACTTGCTGCAGTCGTAGAACTCACTTCTGTTGTCTGGCTGGACAACAATGTATCAGACTTGGTGCCAAGCTGCAAATGGTGGGATTGGTGCCGCAGAACGCAACTGCTTCGGACCGGACACACACCGTTGTCCGCCGCAGCCACAAGGAACGGAACGGATGTCACAAACAGGCCTGGGCGTCGCCCTCAAGACGCTACGCGAGCGCAGAACCCTCTCATTGCGCGAAATCGGTCAACTGTCTTCGGTGGACCATGCCTATGTCCACCGGCTGGAGTCCGGCGAAAAGACAAATCCGTCAGTGGACTTAGTCGAGAAGCTGCTGAAGGTTCTCAAACCAGGTGAAAGAGATGCTGCGCTGGTGATGTGGCTTGTCGACCATGCGGAGGCCGATCCCCGCCTTGTTGAATTCGTGCTGAACGATCCTTCCATCAGCATCGACATCTTTTCGGCTGCAGCAGGCGTGAGGCATCGTGGAAATACAAGGCCCGATCCCGCGACACTGATCGCCCGGATACAGCGAGCATTCGAGGACGAGGATGACTGAATATGGATGAAGCGGATGTCACACAGAAAGCACGGGCCTTTGTTGCGAAGGTTGATGTGTCCGGCATCCGAGAAGACCTGACGCCCTATGTGGTCGCGGCCAACGCCAAAGTCAAGAAAGAGGAGCTTAGTGAGGGGGAGTCCGGCTACACGATCACCAAGCCGAATGGCAAGCACGTGATCACGGTGAATTCGCTGGAGACAGAAGAACGCCAACGCTTCACCATCTGCCACGAAATTGCGCATATCGTCCTTGCGCTGGAATCGAGCCACGAAGAGGTGCCGTCCTGGTCCTATGCGAAGCGGCATCCGAACGAAATCGCATGCGACACTTTCGCCGCCGAGTTGCTGATGCCGTATCAGCAATGGCTATCGCTTGTGCCCAAGGAAGAACCTTCGCTGGAGCTGATCCAGGGCATGGCGGCGCTTTTCAGCACATCATTTCCCGCCGCTGCGTCGCGGTTCGCCTCCCTCAGCGACATCCCTTGCGCCTTCGTCACCATGGAGCGCGGTGCAGTGCGCTACGCGGCACGCTCCACCAGTTTGCGACAGGCTGGGGCTTGGATATCTCCCAGGTCTGCCATTCCTGTCGGCTCTGTGGCTCACCGTCTCCGTTCTTCAGGCAGCAGTGCTGCCGACACAGATGAGGTTGCACAAGACATCTGGTTCGACAACTGGGAAAAGGGCCTCGATCTCTGGGAACTCTCCAGGCACTACGCACGTACTGACACCACGACCTCGCTGCTCTGGTTCGACAGCGACGATTTACCTGAGGTCGAAGTGAACCGCTTCGGTGTACGCGTCGAGGACGACGGTGGCTTGGCTGAACTCACTGGGCAGCTACCGTGGCCGGGACGCAGCAGGCGCCGCTGAGGCCATTTGCGTTCGTGTGTCTGAGTGGCCACATGGCCTCGAAGATGTAGGGTGGATGCAGTGTCAAAGGTCAAAAGATGTTTGGTGTCGATGAGTCGCCATGAAGAGTGAGACGGAGATTATCTTGAACCGCTTTCACAGATACTTCTTGAACGTCGCCGACGCGATGCACACCGCGACGCCGAGCAGCGCCGCGCTGGGCAGCAGGATCAGCAGCGGATGCACGCTGACCGGCAGCGCGAGGTAAGTGACCCAGGGCAGCACCGCCAGCGGCATCAGGCTGGCTCTCGCCCGGTGGTAGACGAAGCCCGATTCGCGGCCGGCGCCGAAGCCGCGCACGTCGCGGCGCACGAGCCCGTCCACCAGGCCGGTGAAGGCCGCCATCAGGAACAGCGGCAAGGTCAGGACCAGCACCAGCAGCCGCACGAGGAACACCAGCACTGTGTACGCCGAGGCGATCAGGTAGCTCTCGACATGCACGTAGAGCTGACCGATGTAGTAGCGGAAGTCCTGCGCCTGGCTGCGCGCGCCGGCACGCGATTGCGCCGCCGCGTCGCGTATCCAGTCCAGCAGGCCCGTTTTCACGAACAGTCCTTGGTAGGCCCACTCGACGAGCTGGAGGGCGCTGCGCCCCGGCTCCTGCACCAGCACGCTTTGCGTGAAATGCTCCGAGACCTGCGACAGCTCGTAGTTCAGCATGCCCTGCGCATGGCGCCAGCCCTGCTCGGGCCAGAAGAAGTGCATGCCGATGCACTCGATCGCGATGCACAGCACCAGCGAACCGGCCAACACCCCGAACAGCCGGAACGGCAGCGTGATGAGGCCTGCGATCAGGCCCTGCTGGCGAACCTGCTGGCGCTGGACGGCGACGGCGGGGTCGCTCATGCCGTGGCCCCTTCATCCGCGCTGGCCATCTGCTTGAAGTCGGCGAGCAAGTCGTCGGGCAGTGCTTGGTCCTGCAGTCCGGGAAGCCCATTGTTGTCCCACCAATCGCCGGCCTCGACGTAGTGCTGGCGCATGTAGCCGGCCAGCTCCTGCAAATCCTTGGGCATGGCCTCGTCGGGGTCGGGCGCCGGCAAGGGCATGCGCACCTTCCAGAGGTGCCCGCCCTCGATCAGTGCAAAGCACTGGCCCTTGGGCAGCCCGACCACGTGCGCCGGTTCAATCAGCGGCACGCTGTTGCTGCTGATGCGGTCCTGCGTGTTGGAGGTGAAGGCGGTGTTGCCGGTCGGGTCCGAGCTGTCGGTGGCGCCGCTCATCACCGTCGTCGTGTAGACCTCGACCTTGGGCAGTTGCCGCGTCAGCAGTTCGGCCGTGGCGGTCTCGCGCACGCGCAGCATGAACAGGTTGTTGAAGTTGCCCACCACCTGGCCCGCCTTCGCGCGGTTGCCGATGCGTGCCTCGATGTCCGAGAGGGTCTGCGTGTAGGCCGTGACCTGGACGCCCGCGCCGCCGCCCTTGTTGACCATGGGTATGAACTCGTCGCCCATGAGTTCGTTGAACTCGTCGGCATGGACGTTGATGGGCACCTTGATGCCCGTCGCGGCACCCGGCAGGCCGTCGTCGATGCCGAACTTGTAGATGTGACCCGCGACGGATACGAGGTCGGAGAACATCGAATTGCCGACCGCCGCCGCGACTTCCGCGTCCGACAGTGCATCGAGGCCGACATAGACCACGGCCCGCTTCCTGATGATCTGCATCCAGTCGAAGATCGGGCGTGGGTCGGCGAGGTCCGAATAGTTCGGCGCCAGCAACTGCGCGATCTTGCCGGTGGTCAGCTTCTCCAGCAGCGGTAGGAGCGATGCGACGATCTTGTCGAAGTACGTCCTGTCGTAGCGCACCGCGCTGCGCAGGCCGTCGAGCACAGGGTCGTAGATGCGCACCTGCGACAGGTACTGCTCCAGCGCGACGACGCGCTTCTCGCGGCCGATCATGTTGCGCGGGATGTTCTTGTCGTTCAGCTTGGCTTCGAGCTGGACGATGACCTCCCAGGCCTTGGGCTCGTTCCGGGCGAAGTAGTGCTGGGCGTACTCGATGAACAGCGCATCGATGTTGATGACATGGCGCTGGATCAGCAGGTAGTCGGGCCGCTGCCCCAGCTCGACCAACGCCCGCGCGATGATGTTGACGAAGCGCCAGGCGAACTCGCGGAACGCCGCGCTGTTGCCTTCACCGGAAAGCTGGCCGGCGATGCGCGTGGCAACTTCCGAGATGCGTCCGAAGCGGCCCACCGCGTTGTAGCGGGCGCTGATGTCCGGCCAGCCCAGGTGGAAAACGTAGAACTCGCCTTCGCGTCCGGCGCGCTTGGCCTCCACGTACATGCGCTTCAACAGATCCGCATCGCCCTTGGGATCGAAGACGATCACGACCTCGTGCTGTCCATTGACCTTGCGCCGGATGTCCTGCGTGATGAACAGCTCGGCCAGGCGGGTCTTGCCGACGCGCGTGGTGCCTAACACCAAGCTGTGGCCGACGCGCTCGGCCAACGGCAGGGTGACGTCGACCTCGTGCGGCTCGATGCCGTGCAGCCGCGGCAGGCCGCCCACCGGCGGCAGCGGCCGCGCCGGGTTCAGCGGGCTGTCCCAGGCCAGGGCCTTCGCCATCTTGGACAACGGGTACGGCGCGAACTCCAGGCGCTCTTCCATGCGCCGTGCCATCCGATAGATTGCCGTCGGCTCCACGTAGCGACGGAACTCCGACCGATACGTCTGCATCAGTCGGTGCGTGTGACGCTGGTCCCAGTGGAAGCCCCGGCCGACGAACAGCCGCTGCTGGCTGACCGGCACGTCGCGGCTGGTCATCACGTAGCGCGGCAGGCGCCGGATGTTGCGCCGGTAGCGCAGGATGGCCCAGGCGTCGCGAAAGCGCAGCGCGCCGAAGGTGAGGAAAGCGAGCGCGCTGCCCAGGCCCAGCAAGGGACTCAGCGCGAGCGACCACGGGGCCACCAGGCACAGAAACGCGGCGCCCGCACAGACCGCGACGGTGTATAGCTCCACCGCTGGCCGCAGCAAGACTTCGACGGCTTGGGACTGGGGCATGGCGGGTGCTTCACGTCACGTCAGGGCTCGATGCCGGTGGCGGTGATCAGCACCGGGTAGTGCTTGAGCCCCAAGCGCTGCGCCAGCTCGTCGCCCGAGGCCGGCGACAGCATCAAGCCCGGTGCGAGGCGACGCAACGCGGCCAGGGCTTCGGGCGTCGCCACGTTGACCACCAAGCCCACGGCGCGTAGCGCCTGCAAGTCCTTGCCCCGTCGTTGGAGCCAGGCTCGTGAGCGGTCGTCGTCGCCGATCAGGAACAGCGGCGTCAGGCCCGGCGCGCGGATCACGCGGCGCGGCTCGTCGCCGGGTGTCAGCCGCATCGAGCGCACCGGCAGCATGGCCGCCTCGGCTTCGGCCGGGCCGCCAATGCGCGGCTTGGTTTGCGGCGTGGCTGGCTGACCGGGCTGCGCATCCTGCGGATTCAAGGCCCGGTAGTACGGCAGCGCCGAGGTGCCGCCTTTGTCCTCGACCACGATCAGCGGCGGGGAACTGTTCTTGGTAACGGGGCCGCGGTCCTGCGCGTCTGCGGTGGTGGCCAGCAGCGCCGCAGTCGCGGCGACGAGGATGCGGTTCATGGCATGGGACTCCGGGCAGAGGGAAGTGAGGCTCCCGGCCCGAGCACGCGGGTCAGGTGCTGGTGGACGCTGCGGCGGTAACGGGCGGCGGGCGCCCCGCCCGCGGGGCGGTGGTAGCGGCCGATGGCGACCAGCCAGTCCTCGCCCGGCGTGTGCTGCTCCTGCAGGATTTCCGCGGCGATGGCGAGGTTGCGGTATGGGTCGAGCAGCTCGCAGGGATGCGCGTAGCGGTGCGCGTGGTAGCCGAGGTTGACCTGGCCGAGGCCGGCGTCGATGCGGTTGACCGGCGTGCGGGCGAGCGCCCGGCGGATGCCGGCGCAGGCCTCGGCCCGCGTGGCATAGCGTTCGGCGCGGCCGGCGACGTTGAGCGTCCACGGCCACGGGATCAGCCGGCCGCGCAGCCGGGCGCCGCTCTCCTGCAGCGCCACCGCATACAGCACCGGCGACGGCACGCCCGCCTGCTGGGCGGCGAGCTGGTAGGCGGGTGGTGGCACCTCCTGGCCGAAGACGATGGCGGCATGGGCGCTGAGGCCGAGGACCAAGGCCGCGCAGCCTGCACGGCGGGTTACTGCCGCTGCCATTGGCCGTTGACCTCGCGCACCACGGCGGGCAGATCGCCGGGCAGGCCGAGCGACAGCCAGCGCCCGGCGTCATGGTTGAGCGTGATGGTGCGGGAGCGCACGCGGCCGGCGTCGATGCCGGCCTGCGTCGCCCACTGGCGGATGCGGGCGTCCTCCTGGCGGCTGCCGACCATGTAGAGGTCGAAGGCGGTGCCGGCCACCTGCAGCTGGCGCACGCGCTGCTCGCACGACGGGCACTCGGCCTTCACGAAAACCGCCAGCCGGCCCGAGCCCCGGTTGCCGGCGCCCGGCGCCTTCGCACCCGGCATGTTCACGCGCTGCTGTCCCGGATAGAGCCGCTTCCACGCCGCGTCGTAGGCCCGCTGGTAGGCCAGCGTCTTGCCCACGCGCTTCGATTCCGCCTGCACCTGCAGCTCCGCATAGCGGTTGCGTTCCTCGTCGCTGCGCGCCTCGATGCCCAGCGCCGTGAGCGGATCGAGGTTCGGGGAATAGATGCCCAGCGGCCCCTGCATCAGTTGGCGGTAGCGCGCCCACTCATCGGAGCGCAGGCCCCAATCGCGCGCCAGCCGTTCGTCCAGCGCGGCGTCGCTGCTGTTCTGAATCTGGGCGGGCACCGTGCGCGAGGACGCGACCGGCGCCGACTGTGCCGAGGCCGTGCCTGCCGTTCCTGCGACAGCGGCGAGGATGGCGGCGAAGCAGATCGCGGCGTGCTTCATGGCCGGCTCCTACGGCAGCGCGAGGCGCTGGGTCTGTCCATCCACGCGGAACACGGCGGCGCGCGCCTCGATCGCCAGCAGATGCCACGCGCCCACGGCATCGCCTTCGCGCAGCAGCCACACGTCCAGCACCGACGACGCCTTGGGTGCCGCCACCGACAGGAAGCGCTCGCCGCCGCGCAGCTCCACGCCCACGACGTTGAACGGCGGTTCGGGCACCTTGGGCTTGGCCGGCTCGGCGGTGCGCCGGGGTGCCGCGGCAGGCGCGGCGGTTCGCTTCATGCGAGCTTCGAGGTCGCCCATGCGCGCCTGCAGCGCCTGCAAGTCGCCGGCATGGGCGTCTGCGCCCTGGGTGTGCTCCACCTGTGCCAGGCGTTCGTCCAGCAACTTGCGGGCGGCCTCGAAGTCGGGTTGGGTGACGGGCTTGGGCTGGTTCTTCGAGGCCGCCGCCTGCTGTTCGAGTTCGGCGACGCGCGTGTTGAGCGCCTGCACGTGGGCATCCTGGGCGCTGGCCTGGCTTTGCTCGCTCAGGCGCGACAGGCCCACGCTGTTGACCACGGCCAGGATGCTCACGAGCAGCAGCCATGCGGCCGCTGTGATCTTCAACCAGCGCGCGCGGCCGGCGTTCTCGTCGGGAAGCTGCGGGATGGTCATGGCTGGGCCTCCTGGGGCACGTGGGAATCGGCGGGTTCGGCGGCCGGCGCGCTCGGTGCCGGAGCCGCGGGAATCGGGCTTGCGCTCGGCGCACGCGCAGTCGTCACGCGCGTGAAGCACACCGCGCGCGAAGCGTCATCGACGGACAACTCCCAGGCCGGGCCGGCGAGTGCCAGCAAGGCATCGCGCAGCGGCAGCGGCCCGAGCCGCAGGTGCGCCGCCGGCAGCGGCAACGCGTACAGCGCGGTCGCCTCCGTCGCGTCGCAGAGCCGGTAGCCGGTGCGCAGCAGCACGTGCCGAAGGGCATCGCCGACGCTCGCGTCCAAGATCGGCGGAATCGAAATCTCGATCACCTGTCGCAGCAGGTCGCGCTGTGCCGGTTCCGGCACCATCTCGACCAGCGTGTAGCGCCCGTAGCGGGCCACCGGGATCAGGCCCGGCTCGGGCTCCGGGGCGATGGTTCTGACCAACACCGCAGGCTCGGGGAGCGAGTCATGGACAGTGGGAGGGCTCGTCGTGCCCGTGGCGGCGCAGCCGGTGATGAGCACGCAGCCGGCCAGCAAGGCAGGCACAGCCAAGCGGTGAGCGACGCAGGTGAGTGGTTGCATGGGGCAATTCCCTGGAACACGGAGCCCTCACCATCGCCGCCGCGAAGCGTTCGGGCAGCAAACAAAGGGAACTGGCAGGCGCCCGACTTCATCGCGCGCCATCGATGCACGGAAAAAAGAAGCCGGCGCCCCGAAGGGCAGCCGGCGTGGGTGGGTGGATCAGGCCGCGACGAGTTGCCGGGCCAGTGCCACCTCGACGGAATCACCGTCCTGGTTCAGCACGTCCAATCCCGACTCGGGCACGTCTCCCGACGTGCTCTGCGAGACCATGATCTTTCGCGCCATCAGCCCCAGGCAGGTCATCTGCGAGGAAGCCGCGTAGCCGAGGTAGATCACGCGAACCGGCAGCTTCTGGCCGATGCGCCATGAGCGCCGGGCCGCCTGCTGCAGGCTGTAGACGTTGTAGCCCGACTGCATGAACACGATCGTCGGAAACTCCAACAGGTCCAGGCCGGTTTTCACCAGCTCGGGGTTCGTGATCAGCACGTCGATGCCGCGGTCCAACTGCTCGGCGATCCAGTCCTCGCGGCGGGAGGCATCCACGCTTGCGCGCAGCACCGCCACCTTGAAGCCTTCCTGCTCCAGCAGCACCTTCAAGCGCGACGTGGTGTCGCGCGTGCCGGTGTAGACCGAATAGACCAGCGTCTTGCGACCCGCAGCCTTCTCCTGCTTGCAGATCTCGATCAGCTCGCGCTCCTTGGGCATCACCTCCAGCTCGTTGAACTGAGCCGGAACGAAGGCCAAGGTCTGGCGTGTGCGCGGGTGCACCACCGTCTCCGACCGGAAGCAGCAATCCGGCCAGGCCAGCAGCACGTTGAGGACCACACCGAGCAGCGTCGTGTCGCGCTTGGCCAGCGCCTGTTTCAGCGCCGAGGTCAGACGAAACGACAGATCGCGATAAGCCGCGGCTTGCGCCGTGTCCATCGCCACCTCGCGGAACTCCTCGTCGTAGGACGGCAGCACGTTGCCGCCGATGTCCTTCAACTTGAGGAATACCGTGAACGGCAGGACGCAACGCAGCACGCCCTTCGGGCCGAAGCCCGGCGCCTTGACCGTGCGCACCGAGACCTTGCTGCCCTTGGCCGTCTTGTGCGCCGTGCCCGTGCTCTCGGAATAGATGTCCTTGAGGATGCCGTGATCCCTCATGAACGCCATCGCGGCCGAGGTCATGCTGCCGCTCTTGGTCGGGCGGTAGCCGTCTTCGATCATTCGCCCAGGCAGGGCTCGGAACAGCAGGTGGAACAGGTCGTCGCCGTAGCCGCCCATCAGCGTGCCAGTGAGCAGCAAGGCCTTGCGCGCCTTCGCTGCGAGCACGCCCATGGCCTGGCCTTGGGCGCTACCGCCGTTCTTGTACTCATGCGCCTCGTCGGCGATGAGCAGGTCGAACGTGCCTTGCGGCAAGTACCTTTTGATGAATTCGCTGGGCTGATACCCGCCCTCGCCGAAGCCGAACTCCATGTTCGCCATCGCCCGCTCCATGCGGTGCGCCTGACGATCCGAGAACACCAGCTCACCGTTGGCATCCATGAGGTTGATGAACTCGTGGATGTTGTCGCCCAGCATTGAGGCCAGGAAGCCGTCGCCGAACTTCTTCATCAGCTTATGCGCCGTGACCTCTCCGATGGTCGGGATGCGCTGCAAGGCTTTGAAGACGGCCGTGGACTGGTCGCTGGCGGACAGGCTCCGCGGTCGCATCAGCGTCCACAGCGGTGCGGCGCAATGGCTGCACCGGCGGCGGTAGTCCTCGGCTTCGAGTTCGACCGGGTTGATCGGCTCGCCGTCGAGATTGGTGATGACCTGGCCGCAGTCCGGGCATGCGCCCACTTCGCCGTGCCGCGTGCGCCGCACGTTGAAGACGGGCTTCCAGTGGAAACCCATGCGCATCCGCACGCGACCGAGAACGTAGAACTCCTGGCCGCGTACCGGCACGCCCAATTGCTCGCGCAGTTTGATGAGCTTGACCAGCGTGTCCGGGCCATTGAGCACCCAGACCTTGGCGCCGGCCACCGTCTCCTGGATTTCCCGGCGCCATTTGTAGACCAGGTGAGGCGGCGAGAGGATCAGCGTGCGGCGATAGCCTTCGGCGTGCAGCACGGCCGCCGTGGCGATGCCGACCGTGGTCTTGCCGCAGCCCATCTCGCCATTGACGATCGCGGCGCGTTCGCCGCGGTCGGCCAGCAGCTCGGTAACGGCATGCACCACCTCGGCCTGCGCGCCGAACAGCTTGCGCTTGAGACTGGCCAGCACGAGCTGGCGATGCGGCCGGGCCTGGCCGGTGTAGACGGGAGGGTTGGCGCGGTTGAGCGAGTCCAGCAGCTCGTCGCCGAATTCGGCAACGAAATCCTGAAGGCTCATCGCCAGGGGAGAAGCAGTCGCTTCGAGCACGTCGCTCTGGACGGGCGTGCCATCAGCGGCGGGAACGACTTCGGTATCGAGGGACATGGTGATGCTCCAAAGAAGATGGGGCATGCACCTCCCCCTGCGGGGCGATGGCATGCCCCGGGGTGGGAAGAGAAGAACGGCGCGAAGCCGCAGTGGAAGAACAGATCGACGGCGACCGTCAGGGAACAGCGATCAGCGGATGGTCAACACCTCGCCGCAGGTCGGCGAGCCTGGTGTCATGTCCCAGGCACGGATGACCGGCACGAACTTGTCGGTCAGGATGCGCGTCTCGGCCACGGAACCGTCGTCGCGCTCGGTGTACTCCGTGTGCAAGGTCTTCTCCTTGTGGGTGTCGCCTTTGACGACGAGCACGCGGCCCGTCTTGGACTTCACCACTCCGGAGATCGCACCTGCGGCGAGTGCCAAGGCGAGATGCCAATGCGATAAACCTCGCGCCGGGGACCGCAGCGACTGCTGCGCGGCGCCCAGGTGCGTGTCGAGCGTCGGCCAGAGCCCTTGCAGTCGGCCGACTTCCTCGGCGAACTGCTCGGGCTCCATCGTCACGCGGTAGAAGTGCTCCGGCTCGGCCGTGGCAGGCACCGTGTAGGGCAGGAACGGCCATTCGACTGGCAGCTCTTCCGCTTCGGCGTCGCCAAGACCTATCTGCAGCAGCAGCGCGCGCGTGGCCTTGACAGACTCCGATGCCTGGTCGCGCTGGCGAACCTTGCGACCGAAGATCACGACCTGCTTGAACTGCGTGTCCACCGCGCGGTAGATGCGCAACTCGGCGAAGTGCCGGGTCAGCCATCCGACCAGCTCGGCGTCGAGCACGTAGTGCGGGACGATGTAGATCAGCACGCCGCCGTACTGCAACAGCGGCAGCGCCTTCTGATAGAACAGCTTTTCCAGCCGAGCGCGGCCCTGGCCCTGGTAGCCGACGTTGCCGTTGGTGTCCTTGGACAGGTCGCCATACGGCGGGTTGAGCCACAGCAGGCCGAAGCTCTGCCGGCTGATCAGTGTGTCCATCAGGTCGCCGTGGATGCAGCGATCGACCAGTTGCCGGGCATGGCGTGCGCGCTCGGCCTCGTACTCGACGGCGAAGGCCTGGACCTGCTCGCGCCCGAGGGCGTGCGCGGCTTCGGCGATCGCCACGCCTTCGCCGGCGCAGGGATCGAGGATGCACAGCGGCCCGGCCGAGGCCTCGGCGGGCGCCAGTGCGGTGAGTGCTCTTTCGAGCGTGGGTTCATCCGTGGGGAAGTACCCGTTCTTGACGAAGTTGCGGGCGAGCCGCGGGAACATGAGGGCCATGGGAATCTCCTGGCATTGAAGATGAAGGGATGCGGACATGCGCGCGTGCATGTCCGGTGAAGGAACCTCAAGCCACCGCTTCGAGCGGTTGCGCCGAGGGGGTGCGGCTGGCGGGTGCGCCGCCGACGAGCGCGCCGCTGCGGATCAGGCCGCCCAGCACCTCGGTCAGCGTCGGCACGTCGATGGCGAGCCGATGGCCTTCCAGAGGCCCGAGGGCGAACGGCAGGCGCGTCAGCATCGACTTCGCCTGCAGCAGTTCCAGTACGCTGTCGCGCCAGGGATCGAGAAGCGGCAGCGGGCACGTGTCCCGCACCAGCGTCCACAGCCGGTCGAGCCGGTGCGTGGAATCGCGAGGCAGGAGCGCCAGTGCGCTGGCGTTGGCCTTGTCGGGTTTGACGCAGCGCCGATCGAACAGCCAGATGTTGGTCAGCGAGCCGAACAGCGTGCGCCGGTAGGCGCGTGCGCTGCGTTTCTCCAGGTTCTCGACGTTGCCGACGAAGACCGGGATGCTGGCGCCCTGCTCGGTGATGACGTGGAACTGATCCAGTCCCTGTTCGTCCCGGCCCAGGGTGAGGCGGGCCAGGAATTCCTGGACGGCGGTGTCGCGCGCCCAGAGGGAGATGAAGACCAGGTTGCCGTTCTCGTCACCGACGACGCCATCGGCCATCAGGTCGGGGCATTCGTCGATGCGATAGAGCGTCTTGGGGGAAGAAGGTGCAGGCATGGTGATGTCCTCGAAGTGAGCGGAGACAGCACCAACCGCGAGGGCAGTCACTGCCCCAGGGGGATGGAAGAAGACGCGGTGAGCGTCGTGGTGAAGAATCAGACCGTGCGTCGCAACGCACCGTAGCCTTGAAGGTCTGGACTACCTGGGCATGTTGTCGGCAACGCCGACGGACATGGGACATAGCCTGCGCCAAGGTGCGCCTACAGCGGGAGCGGAAAACCGACCCAGCGTCCAACCCTGTTTGCGCTGGCGCATCGCCCGCGGCCTGGAAGGACGGCCATAAAAGAAAACCGCCCCGGGAACACCGAGGCGGCAAAGATGACTGCTTGGCTCAGGGAGGAAAAGCCAGGGAGGTATGCAGTCGAACCGCAATTTTCGCGGCGGCAGCGAATTGCCGCATTAGGGTTACACCGAACCAAACTGAACGTGGTGCGCTGGCAGCACAGCGCCGCCAAAGAAAAAGCGGACCATGCCGCGAGGCACGATCCGCTTGTGGGTCAGGCTTTGAGCTGACGCAGGCCATCCGCGAGCAGCCAAAGCGCCCGGTTGAGCCGGACGTTCTGGTCGATGCCCTGAACGGGTCGCGTGCGCTGCTGGCGCCCGTTGGCGGCACGGCCAGTCAGGCCGCCCTTGACCAGGTTCTCCTGAACCCGGTTGAAGACCGACCAAAGATCGGCACGGTTGTCGTCGAAACGACGAGGCCGCAGGATCTGCGTCTCCGTGATGGGCAAGGCCTTGCCCGACTCGTCGTACTTCAAGGTCAGCGCCGACCTGGCGAAGACTTCGGCCTCGCCGTCGTCGAGGGTGATGACGCGCATGGCGTCGCGCGAGTCCTGCACGCGCTCGAAGCCGTGCAGCACCTCGTAGGCGCCTTCGATCACGTGATCGGTGACGTTGCCCTTGTGGGGCACGCGCACGTCGGCGAAGGTGTCGCCGCACACCAGGCCGTTGTGGCAGACGAATCTGAACATGCCCGCGAGCATCTGGTAGCTGCTGGTGCCGTCGTGCGAGTTGAGCAGGATGATCTCGTTCGCCTCGGCGCCGTTGATCTGGCTGGCGTGGCGAAGGCGCAGCATGTGCTTGGTGTAGTCGCGGCGATCCTCGTGTCGCACGCGGGTCTGGCACACCATGAACGGCTGGAAACCTTCTCTGCGCAGTTCGGTCAGCACAGCCGCCGTGGGGATGTAACTGTACCGTTCGGAGCGGCTTTCGTGCGGGGTGTCCGCGAAGATGGATGGGGCCACGGTGCGAATCTGATCGTCCGACAACGGATGGTCGGCGCGCAGCACCGGGGAACGAGGGGCGAAGCGAGATGCGAGTTGCATGATGATCTCCTTGCGGAATGGAGCAATCGGCATCCAGCGGCCGAGGCCGGATGCGTGCGATTGCGTAGGACGAAGAAAAGCCCTGCTGAACAGGGCCTGATGAAAGGGATGAAGAAGTGCGCCGCGTGAAGGCCGGCCTATGGGTTCGGAACCGGCTCCCAGCCGCGGCTGTGCGGGTTGAAGCAAAGCGCTTCCTGGCCTTTGAGGATCGGCGTGAAGCCGTCGAGAAAGACGTGTCGCAGGTACAGCGCGCGGTAGGTCAGTGCCTGCCACGCCTGTTCTTCGCTCAGGCCGTTGGCGATGAAGTGCTCGCGCAGTTCGTCGTCGTCGGAAACCTCGTTGTTGGCCAACTGGTCTTCGACGAAGCGAAGCAGCTCGGGCGGCAAGGACGACATGAGGGTGTCCATGTTCGCCTCAGTCGGTGGCTGCATCGCCGGCCGCTTTGCGCGTCGGCTGCTGGTGGAAGGCATGCACCCTTGCGCGCCAGGTGGCGCAGCGCTGCGGCGCCATGTCGAGATAGCGCAGCGGGCACGAGTAGTAGTACGGGTGCTCGGCCTCGACCAGGAACTTGTAGCCCCATTCGCGGCCCTCGCTTTCCAGCAGATGGCAGCCGATCAAGGTGGCCGACTCGCCGGGTGCGAGACCCAGGACGCCGGCCTGCTTGGCGGTGACGCGCGCCACCGTCCACAGCACGTTGCCGACCAGCGTGTGGTCGATGACCTCACTGCGCGACCGCTCGGTTTCCTCGGTTGCGGTCAGCTCGCGGATCAACTGATCGCGCGTCAATCGAACGAATGTCCAGCCCATGGAATGACTCCTGTGAGAAAGGGCCGGAGTCCTCCCGCCGGGGAAGGAGCCCCGGCGGGTGGTGGAAAGCCGCAGGCATGCGGCGTGAAATGGCGATGGGATCAGACCCTGGTGAGGTGCCAGTCCTGGGACAGCGGAGCGAACTCGTAGCCCAGGTCGCCGAGGCGGTCGCGCTGCTGACGCAGCACGCGCCGATCCACGGTGGCATCGAGCTTGACGACATCGCCCAGCGGCCAGAGTGTGCCGAACAGCGCCGCGTCGCCGTCGTCGTCCGCATGGGCCGTAGCCTCGGCAGACGCAGCAGCCGGCTCGCTGCCGAACGGCGTGGTATCGACCAGCGGGTCGCGCGAGCTGCGCGCCTTCTTCCGGCCGGCCGCCTTGGGGGCGGTCGTCGGCGTCGGCGTGGCGGTCTGCGCTTCCTCGTCGATCGGATCGACTTCCTGCGGACTCAGCCGGCGGGCGTCGTCACGGCTCAGGGCGTCGATGTTGGACAAAGTCATCCCACCCAGGAGGGCGCGGATCTCAATGACCATGCGGCCGTTGGCGGTGTACGTGGACGGGCGAATCTCCGCGATGGCGAAATCGCCCTCGTACTTGCCTTCGGCGTACTGGTCGAGTTCGGCGTTCTTCACGACGAACTCGCCGATGGAGGTCGCAAGGCGCCCGACGTTGAAGTCGCCGTTACGGCCGTGGATGGTCTTGATGGCCAATTGGCCGGGAATGGTGATCATGAAGAACTCCTGCGGACGAAGCTGCGATCACGCACACGGCCGTCATGGCGACGGTCGCATGCGCACGCGAGTGGGAGAAGACAAAGCCCCGGACTCAATTCAGAGTCGGGGCCTTGCGGATCAGAACGACTCGGCAACTTCCAATGCAGGCGCATCGGCAGTGGCTTCGTCGGCAGCTTCGGCGGCGGGCCTGGCGGGCTCGAACGCAGCGGCTTGCGGCTCAGCGAACGTCGCGGGGACATCCGTGTTACGCACGTCGCGTTCGTCGCGCTGGTCGGCATCGGTCGGCTTGGGCTCGGCCTTGTAGACGAGCTTGCCGTCGACCTTGATCCAACTGACGAACAGCAGGCGGGCCTTGAAGCTCACCCCCTGCTCGCCGGCACGCTTGCCCTTGGAGTAGGTGAAGGTGTCGGCCCACAGGTCGCCCAGACGGAAGCCGATCATCACTTTCTTCTCGGCATCGACCGCTTGGATGCAGCGGCGCACGAGGTGCTGCGCTTCGGAGCCCGAGACGCGCGTGTCGAAACGCACGTAGGCCACGTCATCGCTGGGGCCGTTGAGCGCCGCGATGTCGCAGGCCAGGAACGCATCGCCTTTCTTGGGCTTCACTTCGCGGATGCGATTGAGATACCCGAGTCCGGTGATGTGCAGGTCGAAGTAGGACTTGTCGGTGGAAGTGGTCATGGTGAATCTCCTGAGAACAATGAGGCGGAGACACACCCGACCCAAGGCGGGGAAGGTGTGGAACCCCCGCGTGGGTTGAAGGAACAGCTTGGGTGGCATCACCATCGGGAGAACCGATGGCTGTTCGCGCTGGGATGCCGGAGCGAACTGGTTGATCAACGCGGTCGGAACCGCGTCGCAGTCTTGAAGATCGAGACTGCCTGGGCATGCTGCTGACGGGCGTCAGCGGAACATGGCGGCAGCGTGGCGCCAGGCGCGCGCCCGCGCGAGCGGCAATCGGCACCGGCGGCTGTCCGCATTAGTGGCACCCTCTCGCCACCGGGTTGGGCAGGTACTGCCGCTTGCGGACCAGCATCTCGAAGGGCTCGCCCGCGCGGCTGGCGGTATCGAAGTCCACCACCACGAAGCCCGGTTCGATGGGCCGGTACTCCAGCCAGTGGATCGGCACTTGCCAGTGCTCGGCGCAGTCGCGCACGAAGCGCAAGGTGGCTTCCACTTCTTTTCCGGTGTTGGCGAAGCAGACGACGGCATCTGCGGGCAGGCCGCCGTTGGCTTGCAGCACGCGCCAGAGCATGTACGCGCTGGTGCGGCCGCCGCTGAAGCTGATGCAGGTCGGTTGCTCGATCTTGAACGGGTCTCGCATGCAGGCGTCACCAGGCGGTGGCACCGGCAGATGCCGGCGTGAGCGGCCCGAGCCGGACTGGAGACGAGCGCGTGCGATGCGGCCATGGGCCGCGGCACGAGATAAAGAGAAGCCCCCGTGAAGGGGGCTGGGAAGCAGTACGGTCAGTGGCCGGCCGGTGCAGCGGATACCGCCTGCATCGACAGGTGCGTGACCGTGGCCGACACTTCGAGGTCGTCCTCGCTGTGCAGGATACGGGTGAGGACCCGTTCCTGCAGGGCGAAGAACTCGCCGAAGTCGTCGCCGCCGAATTCGGCGCGCGCCAGTTCCCACCAGTCGTCGAACGCATCGACATCGGGGTTGCAGCCCACGGCGTAGGCGATGGTCTTGCGCCGCCCATCGGGCCGGCTCTCGCCGTGCTCGGCCATGAAATACACGCCCTGGTCCTTGACCAGGATGACGCGGCACTGGTTGGCCGCCGCCTCGGCAAGCACGGGCCGAAGCTCGGTGCCTTTGAATCGAACAGTCATGGAAGTGGTCTCCAACGGTGAAGGAAGAAGGTTTCCCGCCGCGAGGACGGGAAGCCGCTTGGGGACGTGAGGGGATCAGTGCTGGACGGGCTTGCGACCGGACAGGCGCTGTACGCGGATGAGGCGCCAGCTCCCGTCGTCGATCAGCCGCTCCAGCACCTGGCCCAAGGTGTCGAAGAACACTTCATCGACCCGCTCGACCAGCTCGCCTTCGCGATGCAGCTCCACCGCGTAGGTGTCGAGGCCGCGTTCGTAGAGCACGGTGACGCGCCCCTGGAACTTCGCCGAAGCGACGGTGAAGCCGATGGCCGGCGGCGTGGCGATGATGTTGCTGGGGCTCGGATCGACCACCGTGAAGTCCCGCGCGCCGGCATCCACCAGCAGGTGCGTGATGCGGCGGAATCCATCGGGCGCGGGCAACTGCTCCAGTTGGTGGATCAGCTCCTGCAGCTCGGGGCACTGCGGCTCGGGGATCGGCAGCTTGGCCGGCGCGGAACCCAGGATGAGCCGCTTCACCGTGTACGGCTGGCCGTCGGCGGTGAACTCAGTGCTCTCCTCGGGCGTATCCGCGCGCAAGCCGTCGAAGCGGCGCCGCGCATACGGTTCGACCTGCACCTTGGCGCCTTCGTCGGGCACGTCGGTGACGAGGGCCTTGTCGAGCACCGCGAACTCGGCCCGCCCCGTCTTGACGACGATGGCCTCGTCGGTGGTGGCGATGACCTTGCCCTCGAAGGGCTTGGGATCAACGTGGAAGCCCAGCGTCGAAACCTTGGGCTGGCCGTCGAAGATGTTGAACTTGAAGCTGCGGACGTTGGAAGGCACGTGGCCGCGAACCAGCGTCGGCATCTGTGCGCGGATGGCTTGGGTATCCATGGAAGACTCCTTGTGGCAACCAAGGGACTTCCGCCCGCAAGGGAGGTGTGTCCCTTGGGGGTGAGGTGGATGGACGCGACATGCGCCCGGAGAAGGAATAGCAACCAGCACGGCGAACCGTGCCGCAGCCTCGAAGGTCTCGACTGCCTGGGCATGCTTGCCGGCAACGCCAGCGAACATGCGAGCAGCGTGCGTCAGGCGTGGGCCAGCGACGCGGGGGAATCGGCACTGCGCGTCCACCGGCTTCGTCCAGAAAGAATACGAGCCCCGCGTGGGGGCTCGAAAGGTGGTGTCAGTCGTCGTAGATCGGCAGGCCGTCCAGCACCTGCGCATCGGCATCGAAGACCAGCATGCGCACGTCGGCGAGCGCGGCCAGGTGCAGCACGTGCATGAGGGATTCCGGCATGCCCTTCTTGCGATGCTCCTGCATCAGCCGCTTGGCCGTGATGCCTTCGACCGCGCGCAGGTTCTCGTCGGTCCAGGGCGTGGCGATCAGCTTCAACCCGATGGCCGGGCCGTACGGGATGCGGAAGGCGACGAACAGGAACAGCGTCGGCGTGGCGATGTCCGCCAGTTCGGCGAGGAAGCGGTGTGCGTCGGCGTCGAGGTGCGCGCTGCTGATTTCCCAGCACCGGCTGTAGTAGCCGGTTTCATAGCGCAGGCGCCGCACGACTTCCCGCGCCGCTTCTTCGGAGTAAGTGTCGCCCACGTGCAGTGGCTTGCCGTCTTCCTCGGCCATCACGGCATAGACCACGTTGCGGGCGAGCCCGTGGCTGCGGCATTGCGCCTGCAACTCGTTGGGGACCACCTGGTCCTCGGTGATCAGCACGAAGTCGTCCGAGAAGATGCAGGCCCGCCGTTCGACCTGGCTGTCCGGCAGATTCGACTGCGAAGGATGCAGCGGCAGGTAGGTCAGCGGGCAGTCGTCGTCGTAGGAGATGGCGAGCAGCCGCTGGACGGACAGGCCGTCGTAGCCGCGGACAAAGGGATTGTTGTTCGAGTAGGACATGGGATTTCTCCAGCAGGGGATGGCCGAGGCAATCCCCTGCTGGGGATTGAACCCCAGCGGGTGGATGAAGTGGCAGCCGGTCAGCCGGCAGCGGTAGAGGACGGGTCGCCCAGCGCCTTCAACAGGTCGAGCAGGCCGCCATTCGCAAGCTGGTACAGGCGGTTGTAGTCGTCGCCGGTCGGCGCCTGCTCCAGGCGATCCAGCCGCGCATCCAGGTTGAGGATGCTCTGGTGCACGTTGCGGGCGATGCTCAGCGCGGAAGGTTTTCCGGCCGGCTTAGGTGCATCGAGCACCGAAAGGACTTCAGCGGGCGATGGGTAGCGGCAGTCGGGTCCGTACTCGACCGGGAACACCTCGCGCCCGGTCAATCCGGTATTCGGGGTTCCGCTGCTGACATGCAGCACATACTCGTCGGGCACATCATTGCCGGCGTAGTCGAACACCACGATGCGCGGCTTGCGCACGTCGGCCGGCCAGCCTTCAAGGATGACCGCATCGATGTCGTCGTCGGTCACGAGCAGACCGATGGAAAAGTCAGGGGACATGAATCACTCCTTTCAAGAAAAGGAGGGACATGGCCCCATGCAGGGACGCATGTCCCTCGTGGGGTGGGAAGAAAAGAAGAACGTCGGCAGGCCGCAGCGCGGCTCACCAGCCGTTGTAGTTCAGCGTCAGGTCGGCGACGACCTTGCGCCGTTCCAGGTCGAGGCCGCCCAGGTCGGACAGACCCTCGAAGCCGCAACGCTTGAGCATCGCACCGCCCTCGCGGGCGTTGTAGAAGCTCACCATCGCGGACAGGAACATCCGCTGGTCGCTGCTCAGGACGCCGAGGGCATCGTTGAGCATCAGCAGCTTCGGCCGCAGATCCCACTTGGTGGTGGCACGCTGCAGGCCTTCGCGGGTGCCGTCGCCGAACCATTCGGCTCCGGCGATGTCGACGCCGCGTTTCCACGCCTCGAAGAAGGCTTGGGGCGCGGCGGCGAAGTGCTGGTGTTCCAGCTCGATCTGATCAAGTACCTCTTGAGGCAGGGCACGGTTCATGACATGGGCTCCTGGTGGTTGGACATCACGGGTGGAGGCGCTGCTGCCAGCGGCCCGTTTGCAGGGCGTGCTCGGCGGCGTGGTGCGAGCGGAAGTAGCTGACCGACTCCCGCGAGACCGGGCCGTCCGCATCGGCGGTGCCGATGTAGTGGCCGGCTGCGCTGCACAGCACTTGCAGGGGCAGGCGCTTGCCGACGCAGGCCAGGGCCTGGTAGCCGATGGATTCGGCTCGGGCCTGTTCAGCACTCAAAGGTGCCGATGCGAGCGCAAGGGACATGGTTTTCTCCTGTTGGTTGAAGACCGGGAGCACCACGCCCTGACGGGAGCGGATACCTCCCGAAGGGTTGAACATGAAAAGCACCCGCGTCGTGGCGACGCGCGTCCGCGGTGGTCGGTGCGAAGCGGACTGGATCGGTCAACGCGGCGAACCGCGTTGCAGCCTTGAGGACCGGGGCTGCCAGGGCATGGTGCTGACGACCGTCAGCGACACATGCGGGAAGAATGAAAGCGCGGCGGCACTCCGTCGCTGATCAAACGGAACCGAACGCCGTCCAGTTTGGGCCGAGCGCTGGCAAGAGCAGCGATGCACGATTCCGTTCGCCCACGACAAAGGCGCCGAAGCCTCGCAAGGCTTCGGCTGGAGAGAAATCAATCCACCTGTGGGCTGCAAGCAGGCCAGGCCATCGTCAAAGCCATTCGCTGCGTCAGCAATCTCACCCGGCCCGTTTCGTGGCTGGGGGCCGGAATCCTCTGGCGTGCATCCACACACAAAGGGAGCCCGTTGTTCCGCCGGCGGGCACCGGCACCGAATACCGTCGACCGCAAGCGGTCTCCTGGCGCCTCGCAGTTTTGCACACCAAGGCGTCAGGAGACCGCTCGCGTATCGGCGGAAGCACCTCGATCAGGGGAACCGCGGCGAACGCGATCCGGGGAGAAATGACCTTCTCGCCCAGCAGGCCGTGATGGGCCTGCAGGACGCGCACACCGTTGCAGAAGGGAACGCGCGCTGGGGAGTCCCGCGGGGTGCGGGAGGTTTGCCCCGCCGTCGGCAGCAGCCGGCGTGGCAGAGGGAAACGTGGGCGTCAGCTCGCCTTCGGAGACCGACGCCGCGGGCTTGGCGCTGCGGGCTTGCCTGTCGCGGTTTCGACCGGCTCCGTGCCCTTGCAGTCCGGGTAGCGGCTGCACGACCAGAACGCGCCGTTCTTGCCAGTGCGCTGGCGCATCGGGGCGCCGCACTGCGGGCAGCTCGGCGCGGGCGGCAGCTTGAGGGGGAGCGTTGCGCCGCGGTACTGCTGCACGAGCTGGGCGACCCAGGCCGATTGCTTGGCGATGAAGGTGTCCAGCGTCATCTGGCCGGCCTCGATCATGTCCAGCGCCTGCTCCCACACCGCCGTCGTGCCCGGATCGGCGATGGCCGCCGGCACCGCGTCGATCAGCGTGAAAGCCGCATCCGATGCGCGGATGGCACGGCCCTTCTTCACAAGATAGCCGCGTGCCAGTAAGGCGCTGATGACGTTGGCGCGCGTGGCCTCGGTGCCGATGCCCGTGGTGTCCTTGAGCTTCTGCTTCAGGCGTGGGTCGGTCACGAGCTTGGCGACGCCCTTCATGGCTTTGACCAGCTCGCCCTGCGTGTAGGGCTTGGGCGGCAGCGTCTTCAACGCCTTCAGATCGACCTGGCCGACCTGGCAGGAAGCTCCAGCACGCAGCGCCGGCAGCACCTGGCCGCGCTGCGCTTCCTCGCCGTCCGCGTCGTCGGGCTCCGGCGCCGCCAGTACCTGGCGCCATCCGGCCACCGCGATCTGCTTACCGACCGCGACCAGCGACTGCCCGCCGCACGTAAGCTGCGCCACCGTCCGGTCGAATTCGTGGTGCGGCAGGAACTGCGCGAGGTAGTGGGCGCGGATCAGCCTGTAGACGGCCAGCTCCTTGTCGCTCATCGCCGAGAGGTTCGCCGGTTCCAGCGTGGGAATGATGCCGTGGTGCGCCGTGACCTTGCCGTCGTTCCAGGCCCGCGAACGCTGCTGGCGATCCAGGCGGTCGATCAGCGGGCGCAGGCCGGGGTCGGTCTTGAGCAGGCTGTCGAGTACGGTGGGCACCTCGGCCAACATGCTCTCGGGCAGGTAGCCTGAGTCCGAGCGCGGATAGGTGGTCGCCTTGTGCGTCTCGTACAGCGCCTGGGCAATGTCCAGCGTCTCCTGCACGTCCAGACCCAACTGCTTCGAGCACACCTCCTGCAGCGTGCCGAGGTCGAACGGCAGCGGCGGCCCTTCGCGCACGCGCTCTGTTTCCACCGACAGCACCTGGGCGGCACCGGCCGCGCGCAGGCGCTCGGCAGCCTGCTGCGCCACCGGCTGTTGCAGGCAGCGGCCGGCGTCGTCGGTGCTGCCCTGCGGCGGCGTCCAGCTTGCGACGAAGGACTGGCCCGCATGTGAGAGTGCAACCTCGATGGCCCAGAACGGCACCGAAACGAAACGCGCGATCTCGCGGTCACGGTCCACCACCAGCTTGAGCGTCGGTGTCTGCACGCGCCCGACCGACAGCACGCCGGTGTAGCCGGCCTGGCGCCCGAGCAACGTGAACAGGCGGCTCAGGTTCATCCCGATCAGCCAGTCGGCACGCGATCGGGCGAGCGCGGAGAAGTAAAGCGGCAGCGTCTCGGCGGACGGCTTGAGCGTGCCCAGGGCCTTGCGGATCGACGCATCGTTGAGCGCCGACAGCCACAGGCGCTGGATCGGGCCGCGGTAGCCGCACAGCTCGATGATCTCGCGGGCAATCATCTCGCCCTCGCGGTCGGCGTCGGTCGCGATCACCAGTTCGCCCGCCTTGGCGACGAGCTGCTGCACGACCTTGAACTGCGCCGCGGTCGCCGCCTTGGGCTCGACACGCCAACGCTCGGGAAGAATAGGCAGTTGCTCGATGCCCCAGCGCTTGTACTGCTCGCCGTAGCCTTCGGGCGGAACCGCTTCGACCAGATGACCGATGCACCAGGTCACGACGACACCCGCACCGCTGTAGCAGCCGTTGCCGCGTTGGCCGGCGCCCAGCACACGGGCGATGTCCTTGCCCTGGGACGGCTTCTCGCACAGGAACACGCGCATGAAGCCTCCTTGGAAGTGTGCGGTCATCGGATGGCCCCAGCTTGGCCGGGCCAGCGGATGACGGCAGCAAGGAAGCCGATTGGCGCAGACACCGCTTTGTGATCGGCAGGCGATGCGTTGCCGCAGCGGCATGCGCGAAGCCGCAACGGCTGGCGCAGCGGGAGCGTCGTTTCGGGAGGGCGGCTGGAACCCGGTGGAACACCCTGGAGCTATCCCCTGGGGATAGCTGGTGCATGGCGGGCGTCTGACGGTTGCTACAGCCGCCCCCTGCGGGGAATCAGCCCTTGGCCTTGGTTTCCTTCGACGCCTTCGTCCCCTTGGTCTCCTTCGGCGGCGGTACTGCGGCCTCGGGTTCCAGCGTCCTGGCGCTGAGGGTCACGGCCTGGATGCGGTACGGCAGAATGCCGATGCGGCGGGCCTCGATCTTGAAGGTCGTGCGCTCGTTGTCGTCGGCGTCCTCCCACTCGTCCTTCACCGTGCGGCCTTCTACCAGCACGCGCATGCCCTTCTGGTACAGGTCTTTCCAGTGGTCGGCGTCGCGGTGCCACAGCTCCACCGGCGCCCAGAAGCCGCCGCGGTCCTCGAATTCACCGTCCTTCTTTGGGATCGGGTTGTCGAAGTAGACGTTCAGGCGCAGCAGCCGGCGCGGCTCGTCGTTGCCGTTAGGGAATTCGCGATAGTCCGGCGCGGAACCGATGTTGCCCTCGCCGACGAAGTGCGTGCTCATGGAGACTCCTTGGGGGTGGTGGATGGAACCGACGCGGCATGCCCGTGGACACGTCGCAGGTAAGCCGCTTCGGCCTGCGCGGCCTTGCTGGCGCACTCCTGGGCCTGGCGGCCCAGCGTGTGAAGGAGGCTGATCTGCATGTTCAAAGCGATGCGCTGCAGCTCCATCGCGTACAGGTCGTCGATCAGCGAGGCCGGCGTCGCCGGGCGGTCGAGCAGCGATTCCCACAGCGCCACGCCCATGGAAGAACGGTCGTGGTTGCGCCAGCGCAGGAAGGTCGTGCCTGCGCCAGTGGTCTGCTGGGCCAGTTGCACGTCGAGCAGCGAGAAGGGGTAGGCCCGCGCCTGTTGCAGCACGCGCCGCTGCGCCAGCCCGATTAAGTCGTCGCGCAGCGCCGTGCACTGGTTGGCCCAGGCCTCCAGACTCCCCTTACCTTTAAAAGGCTGTAAAAGGCCTTTTAGGTAGGAGCCGTGTTCCAGGCGCTGGAAGTCCGCCTGTTCCAGCGGCAGGAAGCGCGCCGGTTGGCCGTTGGAAGACGATGCTGTCATGCCTTCGTGCCTTCGCCGTCATGGTCGTGGTCGTCGTCCGCCACGTCGGCTGCGCCAGCGCTGGGTGCGGCATCCGCGGCTTTACCAGGCTTGCCCGACCGCCGTGCGATCGGTGGCGCAAAGCGCGAGCGGCGCGTGCCTTCGAGCACGTCCTGCGGCAACTCGCCGAACTTCTCCAGCGCCGCCCGCGCCACCGCGTTCTTCGAGGCGAAGTCGTCGCGCGTCGCGCCGGAGTAGCGGTACTGCTGTGCCAGCGAGAACAGGCTGCGCAGCGCATGCGCGCCGTCGTTGAGCCAGCGTTCCAGCGTGCTGCGGTCGATCAGCGCGGTGTGGTGGGCGAGGATCAGCTTGCGGGCCAGGTCGTCGTAGTCGGCCAGCAGGTACACCGCTATGAAGCCGAGCTGCGCATTGACGAACAGCGGCAGCTTCACGGGCTGCACGTTCATGTTCTCGCCCAGCGACAGCGCGGGCGGCACGTCGGCCAGCGCCTGGTCCACCTGCTCACGCAGCGCCTGCAAGCTGTCCTTGGTCTGCGTCAGCTTGTCCTCGATGCGCAGCATCCAGAAATCCGAGTAGGGATCGTCCTGCTCGGCGCCGCGCTTCATCTTGTTCATCACGCTGATGTAGCCGTTCAGGCCGATGATCCCGGGCCGGCCCTCGGCAGGCGCTCGGCCATGCCAGATGCGTGAAGCGTGGTGGGTGTGCAGCGTCAGCGACATCGCGCTGCGCAGCGATCCGAGATTCAACTGCAGGGGCGGCTGGGATTCATTGGCCATGGTGACGACTCGCGGTACGGGAACGAGCCGCCAGCATCGGCATCGCCCGGAAGGGCGTCAGTCAACAAACCGCAGCGGGTGCGCTCCCGGTTGTCGCCCCGGAAGGTCGCGTGTTCCGTCTATCCCCAGGGGATAGGTCCGCGCCGGGCTGCGACCGTGCGACGCATGACAGAACCGAAGCCGATGCCTGGAAGGCTTCGTGTCCCAGCTATCCCCTGGGGATAGCTGCTCAGGAATCGCCCAGGGTTGAACGCAGTTTCGCCAGGTAGGCCCGCGCTGCCTCGCGGCCAGGGCCGTTCGGCGCGGGCGGTGGCGGTGCAGACGGTGCCGGTGCGGCTGGCCGTGGCGGCGGCGCAGGCGGCGTCGATGGCGAACCGCCTTCGCCGGCCCAGGCCTTGAACTCGCCGCGCATCGCCTTCTGGATGATGCCGAACAGATAGCCGGCCGGGTTGCGTACCGCGCTTTTGCGGCAGCGCGCATCCCATTCGTCCAACACCGCCTGCCGCAGCGACTCGTCCACCTGCTGCAAGGCCACCATCGCGCCGCTTTGCTGCTCGTCCTTCAAGCGCAGCAGGCGCTCGGGCAGGCGCAGGTGCTGCAACGACTTCGCGCGCGGTACTGTACGTACTTGATTTATACGATCCATACGTACAGTACGGTCCTCCTTCGGATTCCGAAGTGAGCCGTCTGGCGCGGATTTCAGCCCTGCTTCGGATTCCGAAGACGGGCCTTCGAGATTCCGAAGCAGGCCGTCCTGGCCTTCTTCGGATTCGTGATCCACAGGCGCTTGTGGATAACTCGCGTCCGCCCATTCGTTGCGCGCCATGCGCTGTGCCAGCACCTGCAGCCGCGTGGGCAGCGTGCGGCCGTTGAGCATCGGGTCTTCGGCGATCTCGCGCAGGGTGTTCATGCCGACGATCTGCACCGCCTTCGCCGCATGGGTCAGCGCCTGGCTGACCAGGCCGAGGTAGTCGGGGTCGAGCTGCATCGCCTCGAAGGGTGTCAGCGGTTCGTCGTGCAGCACGTAGAGGTTGCTCAGGATGCGCCCGGTCTTCGGGTCGCGGCGCCGTCGCACCAGGCTCAGCCAGCGCGTCAGCCGCAGCAGCGTCAAGGCGCGCGCCACGGTCTCGTGCGAGGCCTGCGCCGCGCAGGGCATCGAGGCGAGGTAGGGGCGAAGCTGGTCGTAGGTCGGGAACGCCGTCACGCCGTCGCTCTGGAGCTGCAGGCGGAGCACCTGCCAGGCGTTGCGCTCCAGCGGCGTCAGGCGCCGGTCGAGGAACAGCGCACGCGGCACGCTCTCGTGCCGGTTGCCGCTGTAGAGGAAGCCGTCGCTGACCGGCGCGGCCGGCAATGCAGCAGCAGCGCCGCGCGGGGCTGGCGGTGTCGGTGGTGCCCGTGGCACCAGTTCCCGCAGCGCGTCGTCGAACAGTGCCGACAGCGCCACGGGGCCATCGCGCCGGGGTGCGCCGCCGGTCGCCATGGCCTACACCAGCCCCTGGTCGATCCAGTTGCGTATCGCCGACCAGATCACCGACATCGGCAGGTTCAAGGTCTCGGCCAGGTCCATGGTCAGCGTCAGCATCGCCACCTCATCGTCCAGCGCGATGCCGCGCTCCATGACGCCGGCCTTCCACTGCTTCCACAGCGCCGTGTCCTGCGCCTCGTCCAGCACCGGATGCCGCCCCTTGCGCTTGGGCAGGCCGAGGATGTCGCGGCGCAGGGCCACCTCCTGGTGCGTAAGCCCGTAGAAGCGGCTGACCATCTCCGTGCTGGCGCCCAGGCGCAGCATGCGGTCGACCGTCGCGATCTCTCGCTCCACGTCGTGCACTTGGCTCAGCAGCCGCTTCAGCACATCGCGGTTCACCGACACCGAACACCACGACACCGTGGCGTTCACCAGCATGCTCACGAGTTCGGGGTGCTTGAGCGCGTCCAGCTCCTCCTCGCCGAAGCCCATCGCCTTGCAGCGCCGCAGTTGCCCATTGCGCAGGTCGTGCAGCGCCTGTGCGATGACGGCCTGGTTGAGCGGATGCGGTGCCGACATGATGGCCTCTGCTCAGGCGCCGTGGCCGGGGTTGCTGAAGGCCGCGCCGGTCTCCAGATCCAGCAGCCGGCGCGCCATGCGCAGCAGCCGGAACAGCTTTACCAGCCCGGCATCGCTCAGGCGCGGATATGCGCCGCCGCCATGCAGCAAGGCCGCAAGGTCGTCGGCCAGCCGGGCGCCATCGAAGCCGGGGGCGGGTCGGGGCGCGGCGCACAGCGCATGCAGCAAGGTCAGCACCGCACACGCGAACGGAGGCAATGCGCGCACCGCCGGGGGCGCCACGCAGACGAAGCCCATGCCGCCTTCGCTGGGTTCGACCTGCCCGGCCACGTCGGCTTCCTCGGCGATCTCGCGCGCGAACTGTGCGATGTGCACCCGCAGCCGATCCGGCACATCCAGGCCGGGCTCGATGTACCAGACATCCGAGATGGGGTAGAGCCCGCCCGCCTGCACAGGGATCGCGCGCAGCGCGTCGGCCTCGAAGTCGGGCAGCTTGTCGCCCATCTGATCGGCCACCATGCGCTGGATGGATTGCAGGCGTTCGGTGGTCGGGGCCGGGGACACGATGTGACCCTGCAGGCGTTCGTCATCCTGCTGCATGCCCTTGTCGCTGGCGGCCGGCGTGGAACCGGCCTGCGCAGCCTGGCCAGGGCCAGGCTCCGACGACTGCACCGAGGGGCCGGGCGGCAGCGAAGGCGGTGACGGTGGTCGCGGTGGCCCGGCCGGCACCGCAGGTCTTGCCGCCTGCAGCGGCGCAGGATCGCTGGTCAATGCGCGCTGCCGGCTCTCGCTGTCGTCGATTTCCAGGCTCAGCGTGTCGTAGTCCGCTTCCAGCAGCTCGGCCATCTGGCCGACCAGCTCGTCCTGCACACGCTGCGGTGAGAAGTTGTCGGGCTGCGTGTCGAACTGCGCCAGCAGGTCCTGGAACAGCGTAGCGAAGTCCATCGACAGGTTGCGCCTCAGGGCATGCCGCTCCCAGGTGCGTTCGCAGGCCTTGCGCAGCACCGCGAGCCGTTCCACCTGATGCCGGCCGAGCCCGCCGTACAGCAGCGTGGGGATCGCCGGGAGCAGGTAGTGCACGGCGTCCTGCATGCGGCTGATGTGCGACTGCGGCAGCGGGAAGCCATCGGCCGTAAGCCGCCGCGCCAGCTCGCTCTGCGACAGCGGCTGGCCGCTGTCCCGCCCCATTTCCTGCTCGTAGAACTCGCGCGCCTTCTCCACGCCCAAGGCCCGCTCGATGAAGCTGAGCCCGCCGCGCAACTCGTTCTCGGCCAGGTGCCCGGTCAGCATCACCACTTCGCCGCGCTGCGGCCACGGGCGGAACAGGCAGGGGATGCGGAAGAACCGTTCGTCTTTCGTCTCGCTCCACAGCTCGCGCAGGATCGCCAGGCGCGTGTTGCCGCCGTTGCGGATGATGTAGTGCGGTTCGCCGGGCCGGCGCGTGATCGCGGGCGGCGCATCGAGCCCGCGTTCGCGGATCGAGGCCTTGATGTCCTCGTAGGCCGGGTTGCGCGTCACGCGCGGGTCGTGGTCGTAGGGGCGCAACTGGTCCAGCGTCACCACCATCGGCGTGTCGGCGATGGGGTCGCTCAGGGCCGCGACCGAAGGGCCGTTGCGCTCGAAGCCCGAGGCCAGCAGATTGGCGGCCATGTCCTGCGGCGTCAGGTCAGCCACGGCCATTCTCCTGAGATGCTGCAACACCCTGGGCCGCCTGTCGGTCGGCGCGGCGAAGCTGCGCACGGGCGTTGCGCTCGGCGCGGTGGTCGCTCGCCGTCGAGCTGGTGTAGATCGGCGCGCAGCCTTGCTTCGTGAACAGCAGGTGCCCGCCGCGGGTGCGCACCACCTTCCAACCTTCTCCCAGGGCGAACTCGATCAGCCCTCGCAGCCGCTTGTGGCCGCGGGCCAGGTCATGTGCGCTGGCCATGGCCGGCCCCTCCCGCGTCGCCTCGGCCGGTGACGAGCGCAAAGCGCTCCTGCCACGCCGGGAACAGCTCGCCGGCCAGCGCGCGCATGGTCTCCAATGCGGCAGGTGCCGTGCGGCCCGCCGGCTGGCGGTATTCCACCCGATGCACCGGCAGTCCGCGCGTCGCGGCGCGCGGATAGGCTTCAATCGCCGGCACGTCGGTGTCCAGCACGCGCACGCCAGGCTGCTCCTGGAATACCTGACGCAGCGCCTGCTGGATCAGCCGCGCATTCGACGACACCGGATGCACGCGGTTGATGAGCAGGTGCAGCGGCGGCGGCTCGATGCCGAGGTGGCGGTACGGCGCGATGTCCTCGATGAGTTGCAGCGTGCCGCGCCGCAGCTCGCGCGCCGCGAGGATTTCCGGCGTCACCGGCGAAAGCGCCAAGTTCGAGGCCAGCACCGCCATCTCCAGCAGCACGCTGCGCGCGCCCTGGGTGTCGATCAGCAGCAGGTCGTAGTGCGGCGCCAGCGTGGGCAGCAGGTGGCGCAGCCGCAATCTGCCATCGGGCGCGTGCAGCAGCAGCGTGTTCAGCTCGCCGCGGTCGTCGTTCGAGAGCACCAGGTCAAGCCGCTCGATCGCGGTGCGCGACACCAGTTGCTCGGCGCGCTGCTCGTTGTAGGCCAGCATCTCGTAGATCCCGGCCGGCGCGCGCTCGGCCAGCGTGAAGTAGCTCGACAGCGTGGGCTGCACGTCCAGGTCCAGCAGCAGCACGCGCAGCCCGGTGTCGGCTGCGAAGCCGCCCAGGTTGGCCGCCGTCGTGGTCTTGCCGACGCCGCCCTTGGTCGAAATGATGGACACCACCTGCATGGGCCTCTCCCGGTTGAATGGCATGTACCGAGGAAAAGCGTCAGGCGCGCTCATCGAGGCGATCGGCGATCCATTGCTCGACCTCCGCCGAGTCCCAGCCCACGGCGCGCACGCCCAAGCGCAGCGCCTTGGGGAACTTGCCTTCTTTCATCAGGCTGTAGATATGCGCGCGCTTGAAGCCGGTTTTGGCCTCGACTTCGGCGCGACGCAGGATGCGGTGCTCGGCCGGCACTGCCGGCGCGGTGGTCTGCGAAGACATGAGAGACACTCCTTGACGCTCACTGGCGCTGTTCGGAAAGTGCCTCGTATTCAATACACCGCGGTCGCCGAAATCACTGCAATTGCAGAAGCAGCGACTGCAATTGCAGTGCGCCGCATCGGCATCATGCTGGCCGCGTCGTCAGCGCGACGCCTCCAGGTGGCGCCGCGCCTGCGCGAGCTTGCTCCACAGCGTCCGCTCGCTGAGACCCGGCCGCCCCTCATGGTGTGCGATCAGCGCGCTGACCACGGCATCCATGCTGCGGAACGACGAATAGGCCGCGCCTGACGGCGAATTGCCCAGCAGCAGCGTCAGCAGTCCGCCGATGATGTTGAGGTAAGTCGTCTCGCTGCGCAGGCCAGGCTCGCGCGCCTGTTCGTCGTTGGCCGCGCGCGTGGCATGTTCCTTCGCCAGTGCTTCGTGCGCGGTGCGCAGCGTTTCATGCACCAGGGCAAGTTCGGCAAGTTGCGACTTCGCTGCTTCGCGATCGGCCAGCAGAATGTTGAGCGTGTCCACGCTCACCGCCGGATGCACCGCGCGTTCGATGCCGTCAAACAAAAACCCCGGCCGATCGCCGGGGTAGAACTGCGACATCCACGCTTTCAAGTCCACGTGGCGCACGGTCAGCTCGGGGTCGTCGAGCGCCGGCCGCTGCGAGTCCAGCACGATGCCGGCCTTGCCACCGGGCAATTCGCCATGCGTCAGCGCGTCGAAGATGCGCTCGGCATACAGGCGCAGCAGCGGCCAGCGCGGGAATTCGCCGGGCTCCGGCATGGCACGCTGCTCCAGCGCTTCCAGAATACGCTGCTCGAAGCGCAGGAGACCGCACCAGCGGACGGCCGCCTCGATCGGTCGGTAGTACGTCTTTGCGCCAAAGGCGTGGCTGCTCGATTTCGGCATATCGCGCTCTTCCCATCGTCGGATCGACACATGGCAAGCGCGCGCGGCCCACATGGGCGCAGCGATTGCCCAAAGAACCCGATGAAGCGCGAGCCGGTCGGCATCGTGGTGGACGTTGGGTGCGGCGATGTCGCCGAGCGTTACGCAGGGGGCAAACCTTCTTGCGGTGCCCGCTACACCTCAACCATAATGCACCTGCGAAAAATCTTGTTACCGGCGCAACGGTCTGAAAAGCCGCGCATCCAAGTTCGATCAGGAAGGGATGCTGCGCTTGACCGGAAAACCAGGGCAAAGTTTTCGTAGGAATACGGGCGGGGTAAAGCGCCAATGCGACTTCCGGCTGAGCCGGTTTGCATCCAGCAAGGGCTCATGCGTTCTGCGTCACTGCTGTGACCTCGACAGCTTGAAGGTGCCTTGCTTGATGCCGGGTGGATAGGCCCGATTCGCCATCCATGCCCGTGACGCAAAAGGTCGGCCGCCGATGCAATGCGGGTCAAGGTCCAGACCGAAAGGGAATCGTACCGTCCAAAATCCCCGCGTCACATCGGGCGTTGATCGGTGCCTTGCGGGCGTCCGACACGCTCCACGCGGTCGATGAACTGCCGCAGCGGCTCCATGATTTCGCCTTCGGGTCGCAGTAGATAGGTCGTCAGCGAAGCGGTCTCGTCGGCCAGCGGCCGCACGACGACATCGGCCTGATGGCAACCCGCCAGATGCGCCGCGCTCGAAAAGCCCACGCCGTAGCCGGCGGCCACGAGGGCCAGCATCAGGGAATGGGTCTTGACGTACTCGGCTACCGTCGGCTGCGCATCCACCGTGCGGAGCAGCCGTTCGCGCTGCCGGCTGCAACCTTCGCAGACCTGGGGATCGCACAGCACCAGCGGATAGCTCGCCACTTCCTCCAGCGGCACTTCCTTGAAAGCCAGCAGCGGATGCCTGGCGGGCAAAGCCACCACCAGCGGGTCTCGCCACACCGGCATGGCGACGATGCCGGCGTCCATTTCACCAGCCAATGCAAAACCTGCGTCATACAAGTCGTTGCGCAGTCCAGTCACCAACTGCGCCAGTGGCGTTTCAAATATCCGAATGCCGACCTGTGGTGCCTCCTCGCGGCAAAGCGCAAGCAACGCCGACAAGCGGGCCTGCCCCATGTCACCAGATAGTGCGATGCGCAGCGTGTTCCGCTGGTTCGCTGCGGCGCGTGCCTTGGTCTGCGCTTGCTCGAAGGCCAGCAGTACGCGCCGGGCTTCTTCGAGGAAGACCTGTCCCGCCGGTGTGAGACGAACACTGCGTGGCAAGCGGTTGAGCAGCGGCACCCCTAAATCCGCCTCCATCTGGCGGATCGTGCGCGACAGTGGAGACTGTTCGATGTGCAGCCGTCGAGCAGCCCGGCCGAAGTGCAGTTCCTCGGCTACGGCGATGAAGCAGCGAAGATGGCGTAAGTTCATGCTTTCTCCCTACCGATGTGATCAGTCCATATCATCGTAGGGAGCCGAATAGTGCGGAGGATTCACCTCTGTATCGAGATGAGAGCCATCCTGGGGGGTGATGCTCGGATGCTTTTCGCCCATGTCAGCGCCTACGGCGAAGCTCTCGTTCGAGATCGCCCAGCTGCGACGCCTGAAGTTCGGCAAGAAGAGCGAGCAGCTCGATGCCGAACAACGCGCGCTGTTCGACGAGGCTCTGGACGCCGACCTTGCCGCGGCTGAGGCGCAGCTCCAGGAACTGCTGGGCAAGAAGAAGCCGCCGGCTACGCCTGGCGCGATGCCTAAGCGCACCGCCTTGCCGGCGGACCTGCCGCGCGTGGACTGCCACCACGAGCCCGAGAACACTCGCTGCGCGTGCGGCTGTGCGCTCAAGCGCATCAGCGAGAAGCTGGACAACACACCGGGCGTATTCACGGTAGAGTGCCACATCCGCGGCAAGTGGACCTGCGCACAGGTGCCGAACGCTGACCCAGGCGCCAGTCCCGGCGGAGATCATCGCCAAGGGCATCCCCACCTCCGGGCTGCTCACGTAGGTGCTGGTCGCAAAGGACTCCGACCATCTGCCGCTTACACGGTCGTCCCTAGGCAAGCAGGAATCAGCTGCGTGAGTGAATCGGGAGGTTTGCGCAGCTGATGGGTGGTCAGCAGCGTCTGCGCCGGCGGCTTCACCGGCACGAAGCGCATGTGCGGGCGGGTTGCCGCCTCGCAGATCGCTGCGGCATCGGCCGCACCGTTCTTGCGTCCCTTGCCGGCCATGCGGTAGCGCGTGACGAAGTGGCCTGCAATCAGCCGCGCATCCAGCCCATAGCCGCGCAGCTTGCGTGCCCAGTGATGCGCACCGCCGCAGGCCTCCAGGGCCACCAGGCAGCCGGGAGGCAGCTCCACGCACCAGGCCGCAAACTTGTCAGCGGCCAGCGCCTTGGCAACCACCACGCGCGCATCCACCGCATGCACCTAGATAACCCGCTTGGCCAGATCCACCCCGACTCGGGCAATCTCGTTCATGGACTTCCCCTTCACATGGCTACAGATTGACGACTTGGGGAGCACCATCGCGGCGGCAGCCAACATTTGTTTCCTCGCTGCTTACGATTGATTCACATCGATCGGCCAGCAGATCGCTGGATGTTGACTCTTGACTTTCGGCATTTTAGGCGCACTATCTTGCAAAGTCTTGCAAGAACTTCCTCGAGCGAGGCCGCGTGACGACGGAACATGTGGGGGTGGTATGACAGCGCGCCAGCAGGCGATCTTCACACTCGACGAGTTGGCTACCTACTTAAAGGTCGGCAAGCGGACGCTTTACCGGCTCGCCGCGCACGGGGAAATTCCGGCCTTCAAGGTCGGCGGGACGTGGCGGTTTCGTCAAAGTGAAATCGATCAATGGATCAATGATCAGATCCAAGCAGGCAGAAAGAAGGAGGTGATACGCACAGATGAGCAGCCGAAGTCAGCGAAACATCCCGTGTTGCCTGGGCGCGCTATCCATAGCCGCAGGCAAGCGGATTGAGTGAGTCTTCAATTGATTTCTGGAGGTATGACATGGACATTGATTTCAAGAAATTGGCTCCCTGGAACTGGTTCAAAAAGGAGCAGGAAGAACAACAGAGCACTGCCTCGCTGCCGGTGCAGCGCAATGACCTGCCGGTGGCGGGTGGGCCCGTCAGTCCCATCCTGCAATTGCATCGCGAGATCGACCGCCTGTTCGACGACGCGTTTCGAGGCTTCGGTTTCCCGACGCTGGCCATGCCACGCTGGCCGTCGGACTGGCCGGGCATGCTGAAGCCGGCGCTGGACATCCAGGAGACCGACAAGCAGTACAAGATCGCCCTGGAAGTACCCGGCATCGAGGAAAAAGACATCCAGATCACGCTCGACAACGACGTGCTGCTGGTGCGCGGTGAAAAGCGTCAGGAGCAGGAAAGCAAAGACGGTGGTTTCCACCGGGTGGAGCGCTCCTACGGCAGCTTTCAGCGCGCTCTGAATCTGCCGGCCGATGCCAACCAGGACACGATCAAGGCCGCTTTCAAGAACGGCGTGCTCACGATCACGATGGAAAAGCGCGAGGCCAGTACGCCCAAGCAGGGGCGCTCGATCCCGATCAACGGCTGACGCGGGGCAGCGCGTTTTTCTCAAAAACCACAAAGAGATGAGGCACCGTGATCGGCGGTGCCTCGTCAGATCAATCTTTACAGGAGCATCAGCATGGCCAGAAAACAATGCCAAGTCTGCGGCCAGCCCGCCACGGTGCGGGTGGAAGCCAATCTCAATGGTCGCCACAGCACCATGCTGTTGTGTGACGATCACTATCGCCAACTGGTGCGCCAGCAAAAGCGCACCGTCTCACCGCTGGAAGCCTTGTTCGGCTCGCGCAGCGGGCTGTTCGAAGACTTCCTTGGCAGCGACTTCTTCCGCATCGGTGACGACGCACCGTCCATGGCGGCCGATACCGACGAGGTCGTCGATGCCTCGTTCGGCGAACCCGCCCCGGCCGGTACGGGCACCGCGCGCCGTCGCGGCAGTGGGCTCGCCAGCCGTATCAGCGAACAGTCCGAGGCCCTATTGCAGGAGGCCGCCCGACACGCTGCAGAGTTCGGGCGCGCCGAAGTCGATACCGAACACCTGCTGCTGGCGCTATCCGACAGCGACGTGGTCAAGACCATCCTGGGGCAGTTCAAGATCAAGGTCGATGACCTCAAGCGCCAGATCGAATCCGAAGCCAAGCGCGGCGATAAGCCGTTCGAGGGCGAGATCGGCGTGTCGCCCCGGGTCAAGGACGCGCTCAGCCGTGCTTTCGTGGCCTCCAACGAACTCGGCCACTCTTATGTCGGGCCGGAGCATTTCCTGATCGGGCTCGCCGAGGAAGGCGAAGGTTTGGCGGCCAACCTGCTGCGCCGTTACGGCCTCACGCCGCAAGCGCTGCGCCAGCAGGTAAGCAAGGTGGTCGGCAAAGGGGCCGAGGATGGCCGCGCCGAGACGCCGACCAACACGCCGGAACTCGACAAGTATTCGCGCGACCTCACCAAGATGGCGCGCGAGGGCAAGCTCGATCCGGTCATCGGCCGCGCGCAGGAGATCGAGACGACCATCGAAGTGCTGGCCCGGCGCAAGAAGAACAACCCGGTGCTGATCGGCGAGCCCGGCGTCGGCAAGACCGCCATCGTCGAAGGGCTGGCGCAGCGCATGGTCGCCGGCGAAGTGCCCGAGACGCTGCGCGACAAGCGTCTGGTCGAACTCAACATCAACGCCATGGTGGCAGGCGCCAAGTACCGCGGCGAGTTCGAGGAGCGCGTGCAGAAGGTGCTCAAGGAAGTGACCGAGCACCAGGGTGAGCTGATTCTCTTCATCGACGAGGTGCACACCATCGTCGGTGCCGGCCAGGGTGGCGGCGAAGGCGGGCTGGACGTGGCCAACGTGTTCAAGCCGATGATGGCGCGCGGCGAGCTGAACCTGATCGGCGCCACCACGCTCAACGAGTATCAGAAGTACATCGAGAAGGACGCCGCGCTGGAGCGTCGCTTCCAGCCGGTGATGGTGCCCGAGCCGACGGTAGCGCAGACCATGATGATCCTGCGCGGCCTGCGCGACACGTTCGAGGCGCACCACAAGGTCAGTATCACAGAGGACGCGATCATCGCCGCCGCCGAGTTGTCCGACCGCTACATCACCGCCCGCTTTCTGCCCGACAAGGCAATTGACCTGCTCGACCAGGCGGCCGCACGTGTGAAGCTGTCGGCCACGGCCCGCCCAGTGGCCGTACAAGAGCTGGAGTCCGAACTGCACCAGCTGCGGCGTGAGCAGGACTATGTGGCCTCGCGCAAGCAGTACGACAAGGCCGCCGAGCTGGGCAAGCACATCGAGACCAAAGAGGCCGAACTCAAGAAGCTTGTCGAGGAATGGGAACGCGAGCGCGCCTCGGGTAGCGCCGAAGTCAAAGCCGAGCATGTCGCGCAGATCGTCTCGCGCCTGACCGGCATTCCGGTCAACGAGCTGACGGTGGAAGAACGCGAGAAGCTGCTGCATCTGGAGCAGCGGCTGCACGAGCGCCTGGTGGGCCAGGACGAAGCGGTGCGCGCGGTGGCCGATGCCGTGCGTCTGGCGCGCGCGGGCCTGCGCGAAGGCGGCAAGCCAGTGGCCACCTTCCTGTTCCTCGGGCCGACGGGTGTGGGCAAGACCGAGCTCGCCAAGGCGCTGGCCGAGTCCATCTATGGCGATGAAGGTGCTCTGCTGCGCATCGACATGTCCGAGTACGGGGAACGCCATACCGTGGCACGCCTGGTGGGGGCGCCTCCGGGTTACGTCGGCTACGACGAGGGTGGCCAGCTCACCGAGAAGGTGCGGCGCAAACCCTACAGCGTGTTGCTGCTGGACGAGATCGAGAAGGCTCACCCCGACGTCTACAACATCCTGCTGCAGGTGTTCGACGACGGGCGGCTCACCGACGGCAAGGGCCGGGTGGTGGATTTCACCAATACCATCATCATCGCCACCTCGAACTTGGGCTCGGACATCATCCAGCGTCGGCTGAAGGCCCGTGGCGCCGCCGGCGAGGAATACGAGAAGACCAAGGGCGAGGTGATGGACGTGCTGCGCGGACACTTCCGCCCCGAGTTCCTCAACCGCATCGACGAGATCATCGTCTTCCATGCGCTGGGCAAGGAGGAGATCCGCCATATCGTCGGCCTGCAGCTCGATCGTGTGGCCCGCAACGCCGCCAGCCAGGGCGTGACGCTGACCTTCGATCAGACCTTGATCGATCACTTCGCGGAGGAAGGCTACAAGCCCGAGTTCGGCGCGCGTGAGCTCAAGCGGCTGATCCGCAGCGAGCTGGAGACGGCACTGGCGCGCGAGATGCTGGGTGGCGGTATCGGCAAGGCCGATCACGCCAGCGCCCGCTGGGACGACAAGGCCGAACGGGTGGTCTTCGAGCGCCAGGAGCCACCCGCGAAGCCGGCCGAGCCTGAGAAGCCCGATGCCGCGAACGCGGCCGAGACGCCGCCGAGCGACGCGAGCAAGCCTGCGCGCAAGAAGAAGTCAGCGGGCGGCGAATCTTGAGTCATGGGGAGGCTGTCGTGTCCGACCCCAACGGGCTGACATGGGCAGCCACCCTCGTGTCGCTGGCGGTCGCTATCCCCACAGCGGGGCACGCGGTCATCTACAAGCGTGACCCTCGATCGGCCACGCTGTGGGTACTGCTGATCGCCTTGTTGCCGCTGGGCGGTTCGCTGCTGTATGGGCTGTTCGGCATCAACCGTTACCAGCGGCGGGCGCGGCGGCTCTTCCCGGGGGCAGATCCTGCTGTTCGGCAGGACCTCTCGCCCACGATGCCCGAGGCTGTATCGCCGCCGCTTGCCGGTCTGGCCCACCTGGTGGGACGCGCCACCGGCCAGTCGCTGACCAGCGGCAACCGCATCGAGCCGCTTGTCGATGGCGAGCAGGCCTACCCGGCCATGCTCGCCGCCATCGAATCGGCGCGGTACAGCGTCGCCTTGGCCTCGTACATCTTCGACAGCCAAGGCATCGGGGCGCAGTTCGTCGATGCGCTGCGCCGGGCTCATGAGCGCGGCGTGCAAGTGCGGGTGCTGATCGACGACGTGTATGCCCGCTGGACGCCCCGCAGCGCCTACCGCGCCTTGCAGCGCGCCGGCGTTCCGGCGGCGACGTTCAACCCGACGTTGATTCCCGCGCGCCTGCATGCCGCGCATCTGCGCAATCACCGCAAGCTGCTGGTGATCGATGGCGAGACGGGTTTCACCGGCGGCATGAACATCTTCAGCCCGTATTGGCGGCCCGATGCGCCGGGCCGGGCCTGTCACGATTTGCACTTTCGTCTGCGCGGGCCGGTGGTTGCGCATCTGATGCGGTGCTTCACCGACGATTGGTGCGATACCACGGGCGAGCGGCTCAACGAGGGTCTCTGGGGCGAACCGCCCGCAACGGCTGATGAGCAAGGAACCTCTTGGGCGCGCGGCATCGAGGCCGGTCCCGATGAGGCCCTGGACCGGCTGCGCTGGACCTTCATGGGCGCTTTGAGCGCGGCGAAGCATTCGGTGCGCATCTGGACACCTTACTTCGTGCCCGATCAGCCGATGATCGCGGCGCTAAGCACGGCCGCGTTGCGCGGCGTGCGTATCGACGTGCTGACGCCCGCAAACGGCGACCATCCCACGGTGCAATGGGCCGCACGCGCCCACTACTGGCAGGTGCTGGAGCACGGTATGCGCATCTTCGAACGGCCGGGCCCGTTCGACCACAGCAAGCTGATGCTGATAGACGGCCAGTGGTGCTGCCTGGGTTCGGCCAATTGGGATGCGCGCAGCCTGCGCCTCAACTTCGAGTTCAATGTGGAGGTGTACGACACCGCGCTGTCTACGCGGCTGGAATCCCTTTTTGATGCCGCCCGTGATGCATCGAACGAGATATCGGCCATGGCGTTGCGCGCCCGCCCGCTGGCCATCCGCTTGCGCGACGGGGTGGCCCGTCTGTTCACCCCCATTCTCTAGCGGCACGACTTGCGAGGAACATTGCCCATGGAAAAGAAAGATCAATGGAACATTGGCTACTGGATCGTCGCCGGCCTGTTGCTGCTGACGCTGCAGAACTACTGGCAGGCGGCCAAGACCGTCGAGCCCGTGCCCTACAGCGAATTCGAGAAGGCGCTGGCCGAGGGGCGCGTCGCCGAAGTGCTGGTGTCGGACCGCACGGTCACCGGGCGCCTGAAATCGCCGGACAGCCGGGGCAAGACCACCATCGTGGCCACTCGCGTCGAACCCGACCTGGCCGAGCGGCTGTCCAAGTACGACGTGCCTTACGCGCGGGTGGTGGAAAGCACCTGGCTACGTGATGTGCTCTCCTGGATTCTGCCGGCGGTGGCCTTCTTCGGCGTCTGGTTCTTCCTGTTCCGCCGCTTCGCCGAGAAGCAGGGCATGGGCGGCTTCCTGAGCATCGGCAAGAGCCGCGCCAAGGTGTTCATGGAGAAGAACACCGGCGTCACCTTTGCCGATGTCGCGGGTGTCGATGAGGCCAAGGCGGAGTTGGTTGAGATCGTCGATTTCCTCAAGAATCCGCAGGAGTATGGACGGCTCGGGGCGCGCATTCCCAAGGGCGTGTTGCTGGTCGGCCCACCGGGCACCGGCAAGACATTGCTGGCCAAGGCTGTTGCCGGCGAGGCGGCGGTGCCCTTCTTCTCCATCTCCGGATCAGAGTTTGTCGAGATGTTCGTCGGCGTGGGTGCAGCGCGCGTGCGCGACCTGTTCGAGCAGGCCCGCGGGCAGGCGCCGGCCATCATCTTCATCGACGAGCTCGATGCGCTGGGCCGCGCGCGCGGCGTCGGCGGCCCCATCGGCGGCCACGACGAGCGCGAGCAGACCCTCAACCAGCTGCTCACGGAGATGGACGGCTTCGACAGCTCGGTCGGGCTGATCATCCTCGCCGCCACCAACCGCCCCGAAATCCTCGACCAGGCGCTGCTGCGCGCCGGTCGCTTCGACCGTCAGGTGCTGGTGGACCGGCCCGACAAGAAGGGACGGCTGGACATCCTGAAGGTTCATGTCAAGAAGGTGACGCTGGCCCAGGATATCGATCTCGAACAGGTGGCTGCGCTGACCACGGGCTTTTCGGGTGCAGACCTCGCGAACCTGGTCAACGAGGCCGCGCTGGCCGCGACCCGGCGCAAAGCGTCCGCCGTGGAGTTGCAGGACTTCACCGCCGCCATCGAGCGCATCGTGGCGGGCCTGGAGAAGAAGAACCGAGTACTCAATCCCAAGGAGCGGGAAACCGTGGCCTATCACGAGATGGGCCATGCGCTGGTGGCGCTGGCGCTGCCCGGCACCGACCCCGTGCACAAGATCTCAATCATCCCGCGCGGCATCGGCGCGCTGGGCTACACGCTGCAACGCCCCACCGAAGACCGCTTCCTGATGACGCGCGCCGATCTGGAACACAAGATCGCCGTGCTGCTGGGCGGTCGTGCGGCCGAGAAGCTCGTGTTCGGCGAGCTGTCCACCGGGGCTGCCGATGACCTCGCACGGGCCACCGACATTGCCCGCGACATGATCACCCGCTTTGGCATGGACGAAGGACTGGGCTACATCGCCTTCGAGGCGCAGCGGCCACGCTTTCTCGATACACCGGAACTGGCCCACGGCGGCTGCCGGGTGGCCGAATCGACCCAGGCGCGCATCGATCAGGCCATCCGCGACATCGTGATGGGCGTGTTCGAGCGCGCCTACGGGATCCTCGACACCAACCGCGCGGTGCTGGAGCGTTGTGCGCGCGAACTGCTGGCGCGGGAAACGCTCGACGAGAACGACATCCTTCAATTGACCCAAGGACTTGTTCTTGATGGAAACGAAAAGTAGTAGGCGCTATTCAGAGTAAGCCGGCGGCTCTGTTCGGTGCGTCATCCAATTCGCCGGCATTGTTCAAGGAGAACCGATATGTCTGCATTGACTCCGTGGGACCCCTTCCGGGAACTGGATGAATTGCAAAACGGCCTGGCGACGATGTTCGGACGAATACCCCAGCGACAGGGCGCCCGTACCGGCAACGAAGCCATGACCACGGCGGACTGGGCACCAATGGTGGACATCAGCGAGGATGAGAACGCATTCCTCCTCAAGCTGGATCTGCCGGAGGTCCCCAAGGATGCCGCGCGCGTCAGCGCGGAAAACGGCGTGCTCACCATCAGCGGCGAGCGCAAACTGGAAAAAGAGAAGCAGTGCAAGAAGTTCCACCGCATCGAACGTGCGTATGGCCGCTTTGTGCGCAGCTCTGTCTTGCCTGACAACGTTGATCCGACCAAGGTGACGGCTGATGAAAGACGGCGCGCTGGGAGTGCGGCTTGTCAAGGCCGAGCAAGCCAAACCGAAACAGATTGAAATCTCAGTCAACTAACTTTAATTAGGAGCCCAAGATCATGAATATCAAACAGCCCCAATCAACCTTCTCCGCACTAGCCCTGGCGGTCGTCGTCGGACTGAGCGGACCGGCTCTGGCCCAATCGGCGGCAGGTTCTAGCCCAGGTGCTGCAGCACCCTCTGCCGCTTCCAAGGCGGCGCAGCCACAGGTAGATGACAAGGCCGCCCGGGAAGCCGAAAAAAAGCGTGCTGAGCTCACTCAGGACGCCATCACGGCGCTCACCAAGACCCAGGAGGCTTTGACACTCCTTGATGCAAAGAAGACCAAGGAGGCGCTCGCTGCGCTGGAACTGGCCAGCGGAAAGCTGGAACTGGTATTGGCACGCGACGCCAAACTTGCTTTGGCGCCGGTCGATGTACGCGTCATCACCCACGATATCCACGCCAACGTGGAATCGGTGAAGAAGGCGGTCAAGTTGTCTCGGGAGTTCTTGGGTGATGGCGAGCTGCAAAAGGCCCGGCCCATCGTCGCCAATCTGGCCAGCGAAATCGTGATCGAAACCGACAACCTGCCGATGGCAACGTACCCGGCAGCGATCAAGTCGGCCGCACGGCTCATCGACAGCGGCAAGATCGACGACGCCAAGGCGGAACTCGCCCGAGCACTGAACACGCTGGTGGTGACCTCGGTCGCCTTTCCTCTGCCCGTGCTACGGGCTGAAGCCGCGATGGCAAAAGCTGAAAAGCTGGCCGAGACCGACAAGCGCGATGCCAAGCAGAACGAGGAGCTCAGCACCTTGCTGTCGTCCGTGCGCACGGAGATCGAGATGGCGCAGATCCTGGGTTATGGCAAGAAGGCGGATTTCAAACCCATCTTCGATCATGTGAAGTCCATTGAGCAAAAGTCGGCTAGTGGCAAAAGCGGCAAGGGATGGTTCGACGAGTTGAAGACGCGCCTCCAAAAGCTGTTTTGAGGTGATGAAGGGGCCGACTGTTCGGTCGGTCAGTCTCGCGATGTTCGCAGTCAGCCCCAATAGATTCGCCTATTTTCACTAACTCACACGAGGCATATCACCATGAATGAGCAAACATCGAATCCCAATGCGACGAACAAAGAAATAAACGAACAGGCCGCGGTAAGCAGCCTTCCTGTCAGTCCAGAGGCCAAGGCTGAAGTCGTCACGGAGGTACAGCCTGAGGTTCAGAAGGAAACGGACTCGCAGGCGGCAGACAAACGTAAACAAGTCCTCGATGAGGCCGTCTCGGCCTTGGCGCTGACCAAATCAGCGCTGGCCGCACTTGACGGAAAGGACGCTGCACGCGCATTGGCAACGCTGGCCGAAGTGACGGGAAAGCTGGAGCTGATCGTTGCGCGCGAACCCACGCTCGCCCTGGCCCCCGTTGATGTGCGCACCATCGTGCACGACTTGTTCGCCAACACGGAAACCATTGAGGCGATGACCGACGAGGCGCTGGATGCCCTCAAACATGGCGAGGTGCAACAGGCACGTCACGTGCTGGCTTTGCTGGCCAGTGAAATCGTGATCGCGGTCACCAACATCCCTCTGGCGTCCTATCCCGCAGCCGTGAAGTCAGTCGTGCCGCTGATCGATCAGGGCAAGATTGAAGAAGCCAAAGCCGCGCTGCAGGCAGCGCTCAGCACGCTGGTCGAGACGCGCAGCGTGCATCCGCTGCCCGCCCTGCGCGCCAGGCTGCTCCTGAAGCGCGCCGAGACCTTGGTAGAAGATGGTCAGCGGAGCGAAGCGTCCAATGAGCGCCTGGAGACATTATTGAACGAAGCGCGGCAGCAGTTGGAAATGGCAGAACTGCTGGGCTATGGAAAGAAGAAGGACTTTGAGCCCCTGTATGCTGAACTCAAGAAAGTCAAGCAAAAGACGGCTGGGGGAGGCGGCGGAAAAGGCTGGCTCGATGAAATCAAGGCAAAGCTGTCCAAGTTGATCTGAAACCGCTGGATAGGGCGTAAGAGGGGCGCGTCGCGCCCCTCTCTTGGCTCAGGAGTGTTTGCTTTTTCACCCCATTAGATCTTTAGGAGATATAGCATGAATACAGACACCATCACCGATTCCAGTGCGGATGAGCCCACCAAAACACTGTGTTCATTGACCGAAAATTGGTGGATTTTTGCGTTGCGCGGTGTCTTGGCATTGATTTTCGCAGCCCTTGCGTTCTGGATGCCACAATCGGCTCTGTTGGCCATGACCTTAGTGTTCGGCGCATTTTCCTTGGTCAATGGCGCTTTCAACTTGGTTGCAGCGGTGCGCCATATCCAGAAAAAAGAGCGCTGGGGCTGGCTGCTGTTCAGCGGCATTGTCGGCATACTTACCGGCGTCGTCGTCCTGGTTGCTCCTTGGGTCGCCACGATGGTCATGGCTTCTTTTTTATGGGCTAGCGTGGGGTTCTGGGCGATTTTCACCGGTGTGCTGGAGATATCCGCCGCCGTTCGGCTGCGTCAAGAAATCAAGGGTGAAATCTGGCTTGCCTTCAGTGGACTGCTCTCGATTGTCCTTGGCGCTATCGTCTTGTGGATATTTTTTTCCCGTCCGGTCGAGTCATTCCTGGCCGCAGGCTGGCTGTTGGGCTTCTATGCGGCAGTCTATGGTGTCACGCTTTTGTTCTTGAGTTGGCGTCTTCGCAAAACGCGCCAGGGATAAGAGCGGGTCAAACTAAATTCTATGGATATGAGCATCCTCGATTCATACCTCCATAGAAATGACATCGAAGGAGTCATACATGCAGATGCAATATAGCTATCGAGCTATCGACAAAGAGTTTCATGAACCTTGGCAGAGAGCTTTGGGAAATGTGATCGAGCACGCCCTCAAGCCATTGCTCGACAAACACACTAAAGATTCAGCGCAACTTCAAATCGTCCTTGATCGCGACAAGATCAAGCGGCAATTTCTGGCCAGTGGCTATATGCACCTGCCCGGCAAAAAGATTGTCAGCGTTACTGCATCACATGACGAGCTGACGCCCCTCGCGCAGATGCTCGCACAGTCGTTGTTCCGTCAGGCCAAGAAGCATTTTGACCGACTGCATGCTCAGGATCAAATCAAGCGCAAAGCACGACGCGAGCGCTTGCGCGAGCTCAAGGTGCGAATTGCTGCAAAACCCGCGTCAGCCGCCCATGAGGCCAAAGAGACCCGAATGCCTCTACTGTCGAAACTTGAGGCTGTCGCAAGGCGTGAGCTGGCTTATCTGCGGGCCGTCGGCGATTTACCGCGCGATTATCCGACGCTGCGCGACGTGGTGGATGAAGCGATTGTCCGAGCTGAGGTGGAATGGCAATCCGTGCCGGGGGAAAAAGAGGCTTACACCGGTCTTTTGAAGCATCTGTTCGCCGTCCTGGATAACGAAGTGGCAAGCAGCCGGCAATTTGGCGAATTCGTTTCTCTGTACGCGCCGGTCGAACCGGATGCCCAGGACGTCGCCGAGGCCATGGTGGAAGAGGAAATCTTCGAATTTTATCAGCCCGATGACACACTCAAGCTGGCCGATATCTTCGCTGGCAGTCAGCATCCCGATGTCGCAACGATCGCGGAACAGGAGGAGCTGATTGATCGGTCGAGCGAGTTCGCTTTTGCATTCGACCTGCTGAAGGACATGCCGCGTTTGTGGCGGCGCATTTTTCTGCTTATCCGTGTGGACGGGCTGAATGCCAGCAGCGTCTCTGAAATCCTGCTGATTCCTAGTAAGGAAGATGCTGTCCGAAGGTGGCTCATGCAGGCCGAAGCATTCATCGCTGCTCATCTGGAAGAGGCCGGAGTAAGCAAAAACGGGAACGATTGGCTCCAAGGCGTTGATTGGTCGGCATTGTCTGTGACCCGAAGCGAGGCAGCCTCACTGTGGTCCAAGGAGGCGAACCATGAAGAATGATCTTCACCTTGTCTGCCCGCATTGCCAGTCCATCAACCGCGTACCGACTGCGAAGCTATCGGAACATCCCAACTGCGGCCGCTGCCAGCAGCCCTTGTTCACGGGCGAGCCCATCGAGTTGACCACGGCGACGTTCTCGCGCCACGTGGAGCGCAGCGACCTGCCACTGTTGGTCGATTTCTGGGCACCTTGGTGCGGGCCGTGCAAGATGATGGCCCCGCAGTTCCAGCAAGCGGCGCGCCAGCTCGAACCCAGGGTCAGGCTGGCCAAGGTCAATACCGAGGCAGAACCCCACCTGGCCGCGCAGTTCGGCATCCGCAGCATTCCGACGCTCGCCCTGTTCCAGGGTGGGCGGGAGATCGGGCGTCAGGCTGGCGCCTTGGGCGCGCAGGACATCGTGCGCTGGGCATCTGCACAGGTGGGGCGCTGACCGATGCAGGACTTGCTCGGCGCCACCCTGATCCTGCTGGCGGCATGCAGCCTCGCGGATGTGGCGACGGCGGCGTTCAGAGTACCCGCCTTGCTGGGTTACCTCGCCGTCGGCGCCTTGCTGGGCCCGTCGGTCAGCGGTGTAGTCGCGCCGGGAGAAGCGCTTGATTTTCTGTCCGAGCTGGGCGTGGCCCTGCTGCTGTTCATGGTTGGGCTGGAGTTCTCCCTCGGGCACTTCTGGCTTTCCCGTAAAACCGTATTGGCGGCCGGCAGCTTGCAGATGATCGCTGTCGCCACGCCACTGACCTTGATGTTGATGTGGCTGGGACAGCCAGTTCAGCGCGCTGCGTTGCTCAGCACTGCGGCGGCCATGTCGTCCACGGCGCTGGTCAGCCGACAGCTGGCCGACCAAGGCGAGCTCACCACCCGCCACGGCCGCAGCGCCATCGGCGTGCTGGTCTTTCAGGACCTGGCCAGCGTGCCCCTGCTGGCCCTGCTGGCGATCTGGGCGCGCGGCGAGTCGCCGAAGATCGAGAGCGTGCTGCTCGAAGTGTTGGGCGTGCTGATGTTGTTCGCGGCAGCGGCCCTCGCCTCCCGTCGTCTGTTGCATGGCCTGCTGGGCTGGGTGGCGCGGCAGGGCCACGAAGAATCCTTCGTGCTGGTTTCCTTGTGCGTGGTGGTGGCTGCCGCCGCTGCTGCACACGCGGTCGGCGTATCCGCCGCCCTGGGTGCGTTTTTGGCCGGCATGGTGCTGGGCGAGAGCGACTTCCGTCACCACATGGAAAGCCACCTCAAACCGTTTCGCGATGTGTTGTCGGGGGTGTTCTTCGTGACCATCGGCCTGCAGTTGGACGGAGCGCAGATTCTTTCGGCACCACTGGCGGTGTTCGCGTGGCTGGCAGTGCTGGTACCGGTCAAGATCGGGCTCAACACCCTGGCCTTGCGGGCGACGCGCCTGTCCGCCCTCGATGCCTGGCGCACGGGCATAGCGTTGGGGCATGGCGGCGAGTTCGCCCTGCTGTTGTTGGGCATGGTCTTGCAGCAGCATCTGATTCCCGCGACCGTCGTACAACCCATGCTGGTCGCGCTGGTGCTCAGCATGGCCTTGGCACCGCTGCTGATCCGCCATCACGATGTACTTGCCCGGTTCTTGAGCCGCACCGGCGGCGTCATTCAGCCACCCCAGGCTGAAGAAGTTGAGATCACCGCGCAGACAGCGCGATTTCGAGACCACGTCATCATCTGCGGCGCGGGCGAGCTTGGCCTGACCGTCAGTGAGATTCTTCGCCACGCCGGCGTGGCGCATCTGCTGCTGGAAGCAGACGAGCAGAAGGTAGAGGCCGAGCGTGCCGCCGGCGTGCCGGTGTTCCATGGCGATGCGAGTCGGCCCGATACCCTGCTGGCTGCCGGGTTGGCGCAAGCGCGTCTGGTGGTGCTCACGTTCGCCCATGCCCAGCAAGTGCTGCGCATCGCCCAGGCGATTGCCGAGCGCCGTCCGGCGCTGACCTTGTGGGTGTCATGCAGAAGTACGACCGCGGCCGATGCATTTCGCGCCATGCCCAACGTGCGTGTGTACCAGCAATCCTTTGCCGCAGGCCTTGGGCTGGCGGAACAAGTGATGTCGTCGCTTGGCATGTCGGCCAAGCTCGTCGAACGAAACATCAGTGCGATGCGCCGCCGTCTCGACAGCGGCAATGTCGCAGGGAGTCCATCTGCATGAAGTCAACAGGCCGCAATCCATTTCAGGTCTTCCGTGACCAATGGGCCATCATGAGTTTATACGAGCGCTTCGAGCAGGTCGTCGCCCTCGTTCTGTCGGCGGTAATTGCCGTCATCATCGTGGTGTCGCTGTTCCAGCTCATCGCCATCGTCTTCACGCTGCTGGTCCTCGATGCCTTCAATCCCCTGGATCACAAGGTATTCCAGAGTGTGTTCGGCATGATCATGACGCTCTTGATCGCGATGGAGTTCAAGCATTCCATTGTGCGCGTGGCGCTGCGTCGGGACAGCATCATCCAGGGCAAGACCGTGATCCTCATCGGTCTGATCGCGCTGGCGCGCAAGTTCGTGATCCTTGACCCCGAGGCGAGCCCCGCAAAGATAGCCGCGCTGGCAGGCGCCACGCTGGCTCTGGGTGCGACCTACTGGCTGCTGCGCAAGCGCGGCGACCGCGCCGCCGAGACCTCTGAGCATGACCCGTCATCATCCCAGTGATCCGCGCACGGCGCTGTTGCAACACCGCTGGCTCAACCGCCTGCAGACCGGGCTGTTGGTCCTGACCCTGGTCGGGATCGCAGCCGCAGCAGGGAGACTGCCGTTTGGGGAAGGCGGCCTGTGGCTCGCGCTGTTTGCCGTTGCAGGTGCGTTGCTGCTGGAACCGGTAGCCGCGTCGGCGCTGAGCTTGCGCCTGTACCGCGTACGGGCCTTGCACCCGCAAGAAGCCCACGAGATGTGGGCCCTGTTGCGCGAGCTGCCCGCCCGTGCCGGTTTGCCCGCCACGCCGGTGCCGCACTATGTGCCCAGTGCCGTCGTCAACGCCTTCGCCACCGGATCGAAGCAGGAGGCATCGATCGCCCTCACCGATGGCCTGCTGCGCAGCCTGAGCCCACGCGAGCTGGCGGGTGTGCTCGCGCACGAGATCGCGCACATCACCAATGAGGATCTGCGCGTCATGAGGCTGGCGGATTCCGTCAGTCGCCTCACGAGCCTGCTGGCCCTCATGGGACAAATCGCGATCCTGCTCAACCTGCCCGCGCTGCTGGTTGGCGCGGCGGAGGTCTATTGGCCTGGTCTATTGTTATTGGCCGCATCGCCCCAGCTGGCCCTGCTCGCACAGCTCGGCTTGTCTCGCGTGCGTGAGTTCGACGCTGACCGCCTCGCGGCGGAACTGACGGGCGACCCGCAGGGGCTGGCGTCCGCGCTGGCGAAAATCGAGCGGGTCAGCCGCTCCTGGCGTGCCTGGCTGTGGCCGGGATGGGGCAATCCCGAGCCCTCCTGCTTGCGCACGCATCCGGCAACGCAAGAGCGTATCGCACGCCTGCTGACGTTGGCGCCTGGGCCAGCATCAGCGTTGCCATTCCACGCGCCCCATTTCTTGCCGGAATCCGCTGTGACGCCGCGCCCGCCGCGCTGGCACCCGAGCGGGCTGTGGCGCTGATTGCCTATCAACAGGAGACTTCTCATGGCCTACCCCGACCCGTACCCACGCCCCGCACCGGACCCCTTCATCCGGCGCTGGCTCTTCATCACCGCCTGTATTGCCACGCTCATGCTGCTGTGGCAGTTCCTGCCCGCCATCGAGGCCTGGTTCAGTCCGCGCGAGGCGGCAGATCGCACCGTGACGGCGCGTGGCGATCTGGCGGCGGACGAGAAAGCCACCATCGAACTGTTCGAAGAATCGCGCGCTTCGGTGGTCTACATCACCACCGCGCAGCTGGTGCGCGACGTCTGGACTCGCAATGTCTTTTCCATGCCGCGCGGCACCGGTTCGGGCTTTATCTGGGACGATGCCGGCCACGTCGTCACCAACTTCCACGTCATCCAGGGTGCTTCTGAAGCCACGGTCAAACTCGCCGATGGCCGCGACTACCAGGCCGCGCTGGTGGGGACGAGCCCAGCGCACGACATCGCCGTGCTCAAGATTGGCGTCGGTTTCAAGCGCCCGCCGGCCGTGCCGGTCGGCACCAGTGCCGACCTCAAGGTGGGTCAGAAGGTGTTCGCTATCGGCAACCCCTTCGGCCTGGACTGGACGCTCACCACCGGCATCGTCTCCGCGCTCGACCGCTCGTTACCCGGAGAAGCGGGCGGCCCGGCCATCGATCACCTGATCCAGACCGACGCCGCCATCAACCCTGGCAACTCCGGTGGGCCGCTGCTCGATTCGGCAGGAAGGCTCATCGGCATCAACACGGCGATCTATAGCCCCTCCGGCGCCTCGGCCGGGATTGGTTTCGCCGTGCCGGTGGACACCGTCATGCGCGTAGTCCCGCAACTCATCAAGACCGGTAAGTACATCCGTCCGGCGCTGGGCATTGAGGTGGACGAACAGCTCAATCAGCGTCTGCTTGCACTGACCGGAAGCAAGGGCGTGTTCGTGTTGCGTGTTACCCCTGGTTCGGCAGCGCACAAGGCCGGCCTCGCGGGTGTCGAAGTCACGCCGCAAGGCATCGTGCCGGGCGACCGCATCATCGATGTTGATGGCAAGGCGACGGACGATGTGGCCAAGCTGCTCGCGCGGCTAGACGACAGGAAGGTCGGCGATGTGGTGGTCTTGTCAGTGGAACGGGCCGGCAAATCGCGCGAGGTGCGTGTGGAGCTGCAACCCGGGAATTGATTGAACTGAACCTGTGGATCAGGCGGTAGTGCAGCGTCGCGGTGATTGAGGTTCTCAGGTCTTCGGCCAGGTAGCGTTCCGCCTCAACCTCCGTAATTTTCGGATGCGATCTGCCTATCCGAATAGGCAAGCATGCAACGCCGGAACCTCTTGCCAATCATCGAAGGAGAAAGCGAGGCGCAATCCGCATGAGGTGGACGCAGGCCAGGAACGAGGCAAACAGGAGGCCGCATTGGAACTCAGACTACTGCGCTATTTCGTTGCGGTCGCGGAAGAACTGCATTTCGCGCGAGCGGCCGAGCGCCTTGGCGTAGAACAATCGCCTGTGTCGCGCGCAATGCGCAATCTCGAAGCCACGCTCGGCGTGCAGTTGTTCGACCGCAGCGCGCACCAGACGCGACTGACCTGGGCCGGTCAAGTGTTCCTCGGTGAGTGCCGGCGTGTGCTGGCCACCGTGGAGCAGGCGGTGAGTGCCGCAAAGGCGGCGGCGCAGGGCTATCAGGGTTATCTGCGCATCGCCATCTGCGACAGCTTGGCGCAGCCCCACATTGCCACCTTGCTGGCGCGCAGCCGCGAGGAAGAGCCCGAACTGGAGATTCGCGTCTTCGAGCTGCCTTTCGCGCAGCAGCTCAAGGGCCTGCACAACGATCTGCTGGACATCGGCTTTGCGCTGTCGGACGCGGTGAGCGAAGGCCTTGTCGCCGAGCCCGTGTGGACCGATCCTCTGTCGGTGATCGTGCCCGTGCGCCACCCCTTGTTGGCGCACGCGGAAGTGCCATTGGATGAAGCCTTGAAGTTTCCGTTGGTACTGTGCCATCCGGACGCGGGATCGGGCTGCCACCACCAGATCCAGGCGGTGCTTCAAGGTGCGTCCAAGCCGCTCAAGCTGGTAGATCAGGTGACGAGCCTAGGCGTGATGCTGACTCTGGTCGGTGCCGGTTATGGCCTAGGTTTCGCCATTGCCTCGCAGGTGCAGACCCTGAACCGCCCCGACATAACCGTTCGCCCCTTGGCCGGCACGCCGCCCATGCTGTCTACCTACCTGCTGCGCCGCAGCGCCGAACCCTCTGAGCCCATGAAGCGGTTTCTGCAGCGCGCCCGCGAGGAGTTCCTGCCAAAGGGAGATGAACCGGCCTCGTGACGTTGAGCGCTCGGGTACATTGGCTACTGCTGGCTGTCCATGGCTCGCACTGGACTTGCTCGGAGCGCGCGTTGACCAAGCGTGGTTTTCAGTCCATAATTATGTCCATCTCGGTTCGCCGAGTGCGGAAAACTCGTTATCAATCAACGAGTTGGGAACACGATGATGTTCCCATCGCCCGCTCCAGTTCTCACCTGACAAGCCGCCTTGGCACCCGGTCGAAGGATGACCGGTAGACTGCCCGGCGGTTTTTTGTTGCCATGCTTCCCCAAGACACGCATACCGACACGCTGCCCGGCGACGATGCCGACGGCGCCAGCGGAACTCCTGCAGACGCTTCCAGCGCTCCCACCCAGCCCGGCGAAGGGGTCGCGCACCCGCGCCGCATCCGGTCGTTCGTGCGGCGGGCCGGCCGGACGTCGACCGGACAACAGCGCGCCATCGACGACCTGGGCCCGCAGTACATCGTGCCCTACCGCCCCGAACCGCTGGACTGGACGGCCACCTTCGGCCGCCAGGCGCCGTCGATCCTTGAAATTGGCTTTGGGATGGGTGAGACGACCGCGCATATCGCCGGCCTGCGTCCGGACGACAACTTCATTGGCTGCGAGGTACATGAGCCGGGCGTCGGGGCGCTGCTGAAGCTGATTGGCGAGCGGGACCTGCAGAACGTGCGCATCATGAACCACGATGCCGTCGAGGTGATTGCGCACATGCTGACTGAGCAGTCACTGGACGGCGTGCATATCTTTTTCCCCGACCCGTGGCACAAGAAGCGCCACAACAAGCGCCGGCTGGTGCAGCCGCCGCTGGTCAAGCTGCTGGCCAGCCGACTCAAGCCGGGCGGCTACTTCCATTGCGCCACGGACTGGGAGGAGTACGCGCACCAGATGGTCGAGGTGCTGTCGGGCGAGCCCACGCTGGTGAATACGTCGCAGGCGCCGGGCGGCTTTGCCGAACGGCCGGAGTACCGTCCGGTGACGAAGTTCGAGAAGCGCGGCTTGCGGCTGGGCCACGGGGTCTGGGACGTCGTGTTCCGCAAGGCGTAAAAAAAGGGGCCGGATCGGCCCCTTTTTCACGGGTGGTGCGTTTCGGCGCGCCTCAAGCGTGCCACGACACCAGCCCGGTCCACGCCGTCAGCAGCACGATAATCCCGAAAGCAATCCGGTACCACGCGAACGGCTTGAAATCGTGCGTGGCGACGAATCGCAGCAGCCAGCGCACGCACAGGAACGCCGACAGGAACGCGAACACGAAGCCGATCGCAAAAACGCCAAGATCGTCGGCCGACAGCACGGCGCGCGCCTTGTAGAGTTCGTACACCGTGGCGCCGAAGATCACGGGGATGGCCAGGAAGAACGAAAACTCGGTCGCCACTTGCCGCGACAGGCCGAACAGCATCCCGCCGATGATGGTCGCGCCCGACCGCGACGTGCCGGGCACCAGCGCAAAGCACTGGGCGGCGCCCACCTTGAGCGCATCGCGCCACGTCAGGTCGTCGATCGACTCGATGCGCGGCGCGCCGGCCTTGGCCGCTTCCAGCAACGCGTTGCCCTGCGGATGCGACACCATGCCCCGCCGCGCCTCGCGCCATTCGGCCCAGAGGATCACCACGCCGCCGACGATGAACGCCATCGCCACCGAGATCGGGTTGAACAGATGGGCCTTGATCCATTTACCGAACACGAACGCCAGCACGATGGCCGGCAGCGTGGCCACGATCACGTTGATGGCAAACCGTTGCTGCTTCGGGTCGGACGCCAGGCCACCCAGCGCCGCGCCGATGCGGCGGCGGAATTCCCAGCAGACCGCCAGGATGGCGCCGAACTGGATCACGATCTCGAAGATCTTGCCCTTCTCGTCGTTGAAATCGAGCAGTTGCCCGGCGAGGATCAGGTGCCCGGTGCTGGAAATGGGAAGAAACTCGGTCAGTCCTTCGACGATGCCGAGAATGACGGCCTTGAGGGCAAGTGCAATATCCATATGGACTCGAAAAAGTACGTGCGAAAGGCGGTCTGAACCGCCCGCGATGCCGGGCACCGCAATATTGTTGATCTGGATTTACGGCCGATTGATCTTGACGTTGATACCGTCGGGCAGGACCGTGATTGTACCGGGCTCCACGCTCGTGCCGGCCAGCCGCAGTTGCTCCGGCTTGAACGTATAGAGCGGATATCCCTGCAGCAGCTGCTCGGACAACAACCCGCCCAGCGCATTGAGCTGCCGCGAGAACTGGCCCGGCAGCCCCTGCACGTCAAACTGCTTGACCTCGGGGTCCTGCAGGACCAGCGAGTGCGTGGGCGGGTCATAGCGCAGCGCGCTGTCCAGCGCAAAGCGGCCGGTCAGCGGCTGGCGGAAGAACAGCCGGTTGTCGATGGTCGCGTCGAAGCTCACCAGCACCCGGTTGCGGGGGCTATCGAGCACCAGTTGCGGATTGGCCAACTGGATGTCGAACACTTCCATATAGCGCTTGTTGAACGGAAACTTCCGCGCCAGCGCGTCCTGCAACTGGCTCTGCGAGAACGTGTACTCGCTGCGGAAGACGCTGCAGCCGGCCAGCCATCCCGCGCCGGCCAGCGCGGCCATGCCCGTTGCGGCCAGCCAGCGCCGGCGCGTCATTGCGATCATGCATGCTTCTCCATCTGGGGCGGGACGTCAGGCGGCCAGCGCACCGGGCGCCGTCGCCTGCTCCAGCCGGGTCAGCCACACCAGGGCCGCTTCCCGCGAATCGCCACACATCTTGGCCGACGGCCGCAGGCCGCCGCAGAACGCCGGGCGCTCGGGACGGCCAAAGACCGCGCAGCGCATGTCCGGCATCAACTGGACGCACCGCTGCCCGGCCGGCTTGCCATCGGGCATGCCCGGCAGGGGCGACGTGATGGACGGGGCGATGCAACACGCGCCACAGCCATCGCGGCAGGTGGGTTCAGACTGGCAGGACATGGTGAAGGTTTCAGTGGCGGATGCCGACAATAGCGGCAGCGCAGTCGCGCGGCCGAGGCGCCATTGTGCCTGAGCGGGCGCGGCCGACCTGCAACAAAGGGCAACATGCGTGCGATACCGCACTTTCACCGTTCGTCGCACGCCGCTTGACGCGCCCAGATCGGCCCCCTACATTACTGACCGACAAGTTATTTAATGCCGCGGCAACCCGTGCGCCGCCTGTCCCGTGACCCCTGCCCTGCCCAAGAAAGACACCGACACCCGCCGATGGAGCCGCCGCAAGGCCGCGCGCCCGCAGGAACTGGTGGCCGCCGCGCTGACCCTGTTCGTCGAGCGCGGCTATGCCGCGACGCGGCTCGAAGACGTGGCGGCCGCGGCCGGGGTGTCCAAAGGTACCGTCTACCTGTACTTCGCCAACAAGGAAGAGCTGTTCAAGACCGTGGTGCGCGAAAACATGGTGCCGGCGCTGGCCAAGGGCACCGAGGTCGTCGACACGTTCCAGGGCTCCACGCCCGAACTGCTGCGCGAGCTACTGCTGGGATGGTGGGGCCTGATCGGCGCCACGCCGGTGGCCGGGCTGACCAAGCTGATCATCGCCGAATCGGGCAATTTCCCCGACATCGCCCAGTTCTACCAGGACGAGGTCATGGGCCCGGGCGACGAACTGTTCGCCCGCGTGCTGGCGCGCGGCGTGGCGCGGGGCGAGTTCCGCGAAGTGCCGGCCAATCCGACCACGACGCTGCTCTGCGCCCCGCTGGTGTTCCTGATGCTGTGGCGCAGCGCGTTCAGCCAGTTGAACGTGCCGGCCATCGACCCGGATGCCTTTGTCGACCAGTTGCTGCAGGTGCTGCTGTTCGGCCTGACCACCGGCACGTCGCGCGATACCCCGCTGCCGGCGCCGCAGGGCCCGTTCATCTGGGAGAAGATCCGCGACGAACTGAACGCCGAGCGGGCGGCCACGGCGTTGCAGGACACCGCCGAAGACGACACCGAACCCGCCCGGCCATGAATACCCCCCTCGCCCGCCCCGCCCCCGCGTGCCGCCACGCAACGATAACGGTTTGTAAACATGCCAGCCGGGCCCGCAGGGGTAAAATAGCGGGCTTTTGCGTAACATCCCGGCCAGCCGCGGCAGCGCGCCCGGCCGGGACACCGCAAACCCGGCATCACTCGACACAACAGCGCTGACGGCAAGGCTTACCGGCCGGCTGCGCCACCCCGCAAGCATCTGGAAGGAAAGGCAAGATGGATCTCGAAAAAGCCCGATTCAACATGATCGAACAGCAAATCCGCCCGTGGGACGTGCTGGACCAGGAAATCCTGGACCTGCTGGCCGTGGTCAAGCGGGAAGCGTTCGTGCCGCAGGCGTACGCCGCGCTGGCTTTCGTCGACATGGAAATCCCGCTGCCGGGCGGCGAGAACATGATGCCCCCGCGCGTGGAAGCCCGCGTCCTGCAGGACCTGAACGTGCGCAAGCACGAGAACGTGCTGGAAATCGGCGCCGGGTCGGGCTACATGGCCGCGCTGCTGGCCAACCGCGCCCGCCACGTGCTGACCGTCGACATCCGCCCCGAACTGGTGGCCCTGGCGCGGCAGAACCTGGCCAACGCCGGCGTGACCAACGTGGAAGTGGCCGAAGGCAACGCCGCCGACGGCTGGGCCGTGGCCGCGCCGTACGACGTGATCTGCATCTCCGGCTCGATGCCCGAGCTGCCGCAGTCGATCCTGTCGCAGGTCAAGGTGGGCGGCCGTATCGCCGCCATCGTCGGCACGGCGCCGGTCATGGAAGCGCGGATCATCACGCGCGTGTCCGAGACCGCGTACCAGGTGGTGAACGTGTTCGAGACGCTGGCCAAGCCGCTGCAAGGCGCCGCGCAGCCGTCGCGCTTCAAGTTCTGATCCGGAGCCAGCCATGCAGGTGATTACCGCCCCCGAACTGGCGCAGTGGCTGGCCGATGCCAGCCGCGCCAAGCCGGTGCTGCTGGACGTGCGCGAGGATCTGGAGATCCGCACGGCCGCCATGCCCGGCATCACGCATATCCCGATGGGCCAGATTCCGGCCCGTCTGAACGATCTCGACGAAGACGCCGAGATCGTCTGCATCTGCCACCACGGCGCGCGCAGCATGCAGGTCGCCAGCTTTCTGGAGCGCCAGGGCTACGCGAAGGTCTACAACCTGACCGGCGGCATCCACGCGTGGTCGACCCAGGTCGATCCGTCCGTTCCGCAGTACTGATCCGGACCCGGTGCCGGCCCGTTCCGGGGCGGGACCGGGCCACCGCGCCGCATCCCGCCTGTCCGCCGTACCCGCAGTACCCGCAGTGCCTGCGGCACGCCGTACCCCGCCCTGGCTGTCCTATCCGTCGCACTGAACCGAACGTTGGCCGCGCGCGCCGCAGGCCGAGCTGGAGATGTCATGAGTTTTGCGCTTTCCGCCGTGCCCGTTGCGGCCAGGAAACCCCTGGTGCTCGCGGCTGCCCTGCTCACCTGGCTGCACGTGCCGTCCGCGCTCGCGGCCGACCTGCTGCAGGTGTACCGCGACGCGCAAGCCAATGACGCCCAGTTCGCCAGCGCCCGCTCCCAGTTGCTGGCCACGCGCGAGAAGCTGCCGCAGGGCCTGTCCGGCCTGCTGCCGCAGGTAGCCGGCACGGCTGGCGCGCAGCGGACCATGGCCGACTACAGCTCGCCGGTGGAAGTCACGCGCTATTTCAACGCCAACACGTGGGCGCTGCAGCTTACCCAGCCGCTGTTCCGCTGGGACCGCTGGGAGACGTACAAGCAGGGCGAACTGGCGGCGATGGCGGGCGAGGTGTCGTTCCAGCAGGCTCAACTCGACCTGATCACGCGCGCTTCGCAAGCCTATTTCGACGTACTGGCCGCGCAGGACAACCTGTACCTGGCCGGCGCCCAGAAAAAGGCGATCGCCGAGCAACTGGAGCAGGCCAAGCGCAATTTCGAGGTAGGCACGGCGACGATCACCGACGCCAACGACGCCCAGGCTCGTTACGACCTGGCCACGTCGACCGAGATCGCCGCGCAGAACGCGCTGGAGATCACGCGGGCGACGCTGCAGCAGGTAACCGGCAAGCCCGTCGACGAACTGATGGGATTGCGTCCCGAAGCGCAGATCCCCGGCCCGCTGCCGGCCGACGTCAACGCTTGGGCGGCGCAGGCCGAGCAGAGCAATCCGCAGGTCAACCTGGCCAACTACAACCTGGAGACCGCCCAGCGCGAGACGAACAAGGCCAAGGCGGGCCACCTGCCGTCCGTGGATCTGGTGGCCTCCTACGGCTACACCAACGCCCAGGGCACGGCCACGCAGCTCAGCAACGTCGGCAGCCGCTACAACTCCGGCGTGGTCGGCGTGCAGCTCAATATCCCGATCTTCACCGGCGGCTTCACCCAGTCCCGCGTGCGCGAGACGCTGGCCCTGGCCGACAAGGCCGCCAGCGACCTGGAATTCGCCCGCCGCACGGCCGCCCAACAGGCCCGGCAGACCTACTCCGGCGTGTTCAACGGCCTGGCCCAGGTCAAGGCCCTGGAAGCGGCCGAACGCTCGGCGCAGAGCGCGGTGGAGTCGAACCAGCTGGGCTACGAGGTGGGCGTGCGGATCAATATCGACGTGCTGAACGCCGAGGCGCAACTGTTCTCGACCCGACGCGACCTGGCCAAGGCCCGCTACGACACGATCATGAACGGGATGCGGCTCAAGGCATCGACCGGCACGCTGTCCGAGGCCGATGTGGTGCAGATCAATACGCTGCTGACGCAGTTGCCGGGGGCGATGTACCGGTTGCCGGAGAAGGCGCGGGTGGGGGCGGTGCCGCAGTCGGCGCCGGCACGCCGCGCGGGCGGCCGGCGCGAGAGCCTGGCGCCGCGCTCCTGAGCGGACCGATTCAGACGGCGCCGACCGCGGCCATCCGGATCGCGTTGGGCGATACGCTGGCGCTGGCCGCCGGCGTGGCCTGATGCCGCTGCGCCAAGCGCGCTTCCCGCGCCGCCAGTCCCAGCAGCATGCCAGTCAATCCCGCATAGAAAACGACATTGGCCTGATGTGCCAGGGTCACCTGCGTCAATCCGCAGATCAACGCCGACAGCACCACGCCCAGCCCACCGCCGCCCAGGCTCACCCCCTTCGGGCAAACGTTGGCGCGGCACGCACGCATCACGCGCGCGAAGAGGACGGCGGGGACGATGAACAGGCCAAGGAAGACGATCAGACCGGGGATGCCGGTGGTCGATGCGGCTTCCACGAAATCGTTGTGCGCATGTTCGAGCACGCAGGCCGTCGACTCGTTCTGCTGGCAGAACGTTGAGGCGTGGAGAATGCGGGCGAACTGGCCGACACCAATCCCGGTCCAGGGATGCTCGGCGAAATACTGCATGCCCAGGTGCCAGATCTTCAGCCGCACGCCTACCGACGTCTCGATCTGGCCGTGCTGGTACTGCTGCACCTCTCTCACCGCGTCGTCGACCCGGGCCGAGACCGGGCTGTCCGGCACGAAATAGGCGGCGGTGCCCAGCAGGGCGGCGCCGGCCAGCGCCACGACAAACATCCGGAAACTGAGACGGCGGTAGCGCACCATCAGCATCGGCACCACGGCCACGAGCATCGCCACCACCGCCCCGCGCGTGCCATTGAGCATCAGGATCATCGTCCCGAGGATGACGTTGAGCCACGCTTCGGCATGGGCGAACCGGCTGGTACCCGGCCGGGCGAAACCGACCAGCGACAGCGCCGCGACCATGTTGGCAAAGGCAATGGCCTGCACCCATGCGCCGGGGCGCGGGATGCCCATCACAAACTTCTGATAGATCACGATCATCAGCGCGCCGGCCAGCGCCACCGTGATGCCGCGCCAGAGATGGGTCGGATCCGACGCCGTGCGCACCATCACCCAGCACGCCAGGATCGCCAGCAACGCACGAGATGGGTTATCGATCACATTCCAGGGCGTGTCGTGGTAGAACTTCGAGAACACGAAGACCGCCAGGAACAGCCCGACCGACACCGCCAGCGGCACCAGGAAATCGGCATGTTCGCGCCATGCCCGCCCCATGCCACGCCAGCCCAGCAGGATCAACAGGCCGACGCCAGCCAGGAAAACGCCCGCGCCGCGCGGCACGCACAGAACGAGGATGGGAAACGCAAAGACCAGAACATCTGCGAGCGTCGAGATCCCGTGTTTGCTGAAGTTCATCATAGCTAGAGGTTTCGAATGCCTGTCAGCGACCACTTCGTCACTTGCCCGTTTGAGCCGACCCGGCATTCTAATCGATCCCCCTTTCACCTCCCTTGACGCCGTTCCACCACCTCCAGCAACTGCCACCGGATGGCCGATGCATCGGCCGGCGGGTTGGGCACCTGGTATTCGCGCACGCGCAGCTTGTAGCCGACGCCCGGCTCGAAATCGAGCCCCTCGATCGGGCCGTACCAGAGTTGCCACGGGGCGTCCGGCGATTCGCGCCAGCGGTAGCACTGCATCTTGCCGACCCCGGTGCATTCCACGCGCTGGGAGTCCAGGTAGACGATCTTCTCGCGGCCCGGCACGGCGCCGGTGGCCGGGTCGACCTTGTCGCCGCGCCGGCCCACGCCCTCGCGCTCCACAAACTGCAGCAACTCGCCGTCGGCCGTTTTCCAGATGATCTGGCGCCCGGTGGTGCCCGCCGAGGGCTGGGTGCCGACGGTCGTGAACGGCGACTGCATCGCCTTGAGCAGCGCCGATTCGATTTCCATCCGCGTGCCGGGGCAGGCCATGCGCGTGCCGGCCACGCGGTCGAACTTGATGCCGCTGCTGGTCTTGCCATAGCCGCCCGTGAACCGGTTGCAGCCGCTGGTGCCGCTGACGGTGCCTTGCGACGAATCGATGCCGTCGCTGAAGTTGAAGACGATGGGTTCGCCGTTGTCGCCATGCGGGATGTCCCGCAAGCTGCCGTCCTCGCGCTGCCAGCGCATCAGTTCCCAGCGGCTCGGGCCGCTTGAACGGGTTTCGTTCAGGGCGGGGCTGGCGGACGGGTTGTCGGGCATCGGGCCGGTGGCGCAGGCGGACAGCACGGCGGCTGTCGCGGCTGCCATCAGGGCTGCGGCAGCAGTACGAAACATCGGACGATTCGGCATGGGGGCTCCTCGGCGGCTCTGGAAGCGAACGGGCCCTGTGCGCCAACCGCCACCCACAGCATTTGGGCGGCGCCAAGCGGCGCAAGGACCACTACCGGATCAGTCTAGCCCCCGGCGCACGCTTTGTATGTCAGCGCAACACCGGCGCGAGCGCGCCAAGTGTACGGGCCGTCGCACCGCGATGCAGGCCCGCGAAGGTCAGCGCGTTGGACCGCATCTCGGCCAGCCGCGCCGGATCGTCCAGCACGCCGGCCGCCGCCGCCATCAGTTCGTCGGCATTGGCCACGCGCAGGCAGGCGCCCGCCGCGATGGCGTCTTCCGTCGCCTGGGCAAAGTTGAAGGTGTGCAGCCCCATCAGCACCGGCGTGCCCACGGCGCACGCTTCGATCAGATTCTGGCCGCCCAGCGGGATCAGGCTGCCGCCGATATAGGACATATCCGATGCCGCGTAGTACATCGCCATCTCGCCCATCGAGTCGCCGAGCACGATGTCGGCCGTGATCGGCGCATCGGGCTTGTCGATGTCGAGCGTGCTGCGGCGCTGGACCGTAAAGCCGGCGCGCGTGGCCATCGCGGCAACCTCGTCGAACCGCTGCGGATGGCGCGGCACCAGCAGCAGCGCCGGCCGCCGGGCGCCCGGCCAGCGCGAGAACGCCTCCAGGATCAGCGGCTCCTCGCCCTCGCGCGTACTTGCGGCGGCCAGCACCTGCCGCCCGCCAAAGGCTCGCCGCAACTGCGCGCCGCGCGCCAGCCCGGCCTCGGGCGGCTGCATGTCGAACTTGAGGTTGCCGGTGATCTGCACCGCGCGCACGCCGAGCGCGCGATAGCGTTCGGCATCTCCGGCCGTCTGTGCCAGCACCATCGTGAAATCGTTGTACAGCGCCGCCGCGGCACCGCCAAAGCGCGCGGTCCGCCGATAGCTGCGCGGCGACAGCCGGGCGTTGACCAGGAACAGCGGCACGCCGGCACGCCGGGTCACGTGGACGAGGTTCGGCCAGACTTCGGTCTCCATGATCATTCCCGCCTCGGGCCGGAAATGCGCCAGGAAGCGGCGGACCATGTAGGGCACGTCGTACGGCAGGTAGCACTGTTGCACGCGCGGGTTGTCGCCATAGAGCTGCGCGCCGGTTTGGCGGCCGGTGGGCGTCATGTGCGTCAGCAACAGCCGGTGGCCCGGGTAGCTGCCCAGCAGCGCATCGATCAGCGGCTGCGCGGCCCGGGTTTCCCCGACCGACACGGCATGGACCCAGAGCCACGGGCCGTCGGCCGGCACGTCGTCATAGCGGCCCAGCCGCTCGCCCACGTGCTGCACGTAGCCCGGCTCCTTGCGCGACCGCCAGGCCAGGCGCAGCAGCGCCAGTGGCAGGATGACCAGCCACAGCAAGGTATAGATGATTCGAAGCATCAGAGACTGACTCCGCGCACGCGCCGCGCGGCGGCATGGACCTCGTCGACGCCCGGCACGATGCCGTCGTCGCCCACGTTGGCGATGCGGTCCGACCAGTAGCCCTCGGTCTTCCAGCGCCACGTGGCGGTATAGATTTCGACGGTCGGCCGGCACAGCGCCGCCGCGATATGGACCAGCCCGGTATCGACGCCGATCACGACCTCGGCCCGGTTGATCAGCCCGAACCCCTGCATGACCGAGAAGCGCGGCAGCACCTGCGCGCCGGGGATGCCCGCGGCCAGCGCCTCGGCATCGCGCTTCTCCGCTTCGCTGCCCCAGGGCAGCAGCACGGTCAGCCCTTCGGCGTGCAGCCTTTGGCCCAGCGCATGCCAGTTCGCCACCGGCCAGCGCTTTTTGGCGCCCGCCGTGGCGTGGAAGCACACGGCATAGCGGGCCGGCAGGCCGGCCCAGAGCGGATCGTCGACATGAAGCGTGCTGGCGGCCGGACCGAAGAAACGCGGCGGCTCCGGCGGCGTCACGCCGGTCAGCGCCGCGCCCAGCAGGCGCGAGCGGCGGACCGAGTGGGTCTGCCGGGGCACCTTGACCGGCGCCGTGTAGAACAGCCGCGCGGCCGGCTCGTAGCCCGAGCCCTGCGTGGCGTTGCCCAGGCCGATCACCGGCGCGCCATCGGCGCGCGTGGCCGAGCGTGCCACGATGGCGGTCTTGAGCAGGCCCTGGGTTTCGAGCACGGCATCGTAGTCGTGGGCGCGGATGGCCGCTCGCAGCGCCGCCACCTCGGCCCAGGTCTCGCCCTGCCAGAACCGCTTGCGCCAGCGCCGCAGCGCGAACGGGATCACGCGCCGCACTTCGGGCAGCAGCCTGACCAGGTCGACATAGCCCTCTTCCACCACCCAGTCGATCTCGGCGTCGGGCCAGCGGGCGCGCAGGTCATGCACGAGCGGCATGTTGTGCACCACGTCGCCCAGCGACGACACCTTGACGATCAGGATGCGCGGCCGCGCCGGCAGCGCGAAGGCCCCCACGGCCGCCAGGGGCTGCGGGGGCGTGCCGGGCTGCGCCTGCACGGCCTCAGAACGGGAGCTTTGCATCCGGTTTTTCCGCCAGGATCACGCGCTTGAATTCGGCCTGGATGCGCGCCAGCGCGGCATCGTTGTCGGCTTCGAAGCGCATCACCACGACGGGCGTGGTGTTGGACGGCCGGGCCAGGCCGAAGCCGTCGGGGTATTCCACGCGGACGCCGTCGATGGTGATCACTTCCTTCGCACCCTCGAACTTCGCGTTCGCGCGGATCTTGTCGAGCAGCGTGAACGCCTCGCCTTCGGCGACCTTCAGTTGCAGTTCCGGCGTGCAGTTGGAATTCGGCAGCGCGTTCAGCACGGCGCTCGGGTCGGCGTGGCGCGACAGGATTTCCAGCAGGCGCGCGCCCGTGTACAGGCCGTCGTCAAAGCCGTACCAGCGGTCCTTGAAGAACACGTGGCCGCTCATCTCGCCCGCGATCGGCGCGCCGGTTTCCTTGAGCTTGGCCTTGACCAGCGAATGGCCGGTCTTCCACATCAGCGGCTCGCCGCCGTGCTGGCGGATCCACGGCGCCAGCTTGCCCGTGCACTTGACGTCGTGGATGACCTGCTGGCCCGGGTTGCGCGACAGGATTTCCTCGGCAAACAGCATCAACTGGCGGTCCGGGAAGATGACCTGCCCGTCCTTGGTGACCACGCCCAGCCGGTCGCCGTCGCCATCGAAGGCCAGGCCCAGCTCGCAGTCGGTCTCGCGCAGGCACTTCATCAGGTCCTGCAGGTTCTCGACGTGGGCGGGATCGGGATGGTGGTTCGGGAAGTGGCCGTCCACGTCGCAGAACAGCTCGACCACTTCGCAGCCGAGTCCGCGGAACAGGTCGCCCACGAAGGCGCCGGCCACGCCGTTGCCGGCGTCCAGCGCGATCTTCATCGGCCGGGCCAGCTTGACGTCGCCGATGATGCGGTCCAGGTACTGCTGGCGGACGTCGACGAGCTTGTAGCTGCCGGCGCCCTCGGTGAACTTGCCCGCGTCGATGCGCTGGCGCAGCGCCTGGATCTGGTCGCCATAGATGGCCTTGCCGCCCAGCACCATCTTGAAACCGTTGTAGTCCGGCGGATTGTGGCTGCCCGTGACCATGATGCCCGACGTGGCGCGACGGCCGTCGAGCTCGATATTCGTGCCGAAGTACACCATCGGCGTGGCGACCATGCCAAGATCAATGACATCGAGCCCGGCGGCGCGCAGCCCTTCGACGAGCCCGCCCAGCAGGTCGGGACCCGACAGTCGGCCGTCCCGGCCCACCACGATGGCTTTTTCGCCAAGTTCGACGGCTGCCGAACCGAAGGACAGGCCGATGTAACGGGCCACTTCCGGGGTCAGCGTCTTGCCGACGATGCCGCGGATGTCATAGGCCTTGAAGATCGAGGGATCAATTTGCATGTGGCTTCCTGGAGACAAGGTTCATCGTGCGTATCCCTCCGGTGTTCCGGCCTGCCGGAGGGGGCGCGGGCAGGGCGCCAAAAAGACGTATTGTGCCGGATTGCGCGTGGCGCAGGCGCTATAATCGCCGTCACCGCCCACTCAGGGGAATTGTTGGGCCCTTTTCGGGTAGATTCGGTCCGCCGGCGCACGTAGCGGCGGCGCTCCAGTCCAACCAGGCAGGCGGTGCGCGCGGCGCCCCCACATCGACATCGCCGCGCCATTTGCGCCGTTGCCCCTTTGATCCAGCTCACGTTGCCAGATTTGCCGCAAGACCGGCCGCGCATCGCCTATCTGATCACGAATTCCGAGATCGGCGGCGCCCAGACCCACGTAGCCGACCTGCTGCGCGCCATGCGCGGGCAGGTGGATGCCGTGCTGCTGGCGGGTGGCGACGGCCCCTTGTTCGATCTGGCGCGGGAATCCGGCATTCCATCGATCCGGCTCGCGGCCATGGACAATGCCCTGTCGCCCGTCAAGGCCATCGGCGCGCTGCGCGAGGTCATGCGGGCGCTGCGGCAGGCCGCGCCGGACGTCATCCATACCCATAGTGCCAAGGCCAGCGCGCTGGGCCGGCTTGCCGGGCGGCTGCTCGGCATCCCGGTCGTCTATACCGTCCATGGCTTTGCCTTCAAGCCGGCGGCGCCGTGGAAGCAGCGGTCGGTCGCCCGCCTCGCCGAATGGTTGCTGGCCCCGCTGACCACGCGCCTGATCTGCGTGGCCGACGCCGAGCGCGCCCTGGCGGCACGGCTGCCGATGCCGGCGCAGCATATCCGCGTGATTCCGAACGGCATTGCCGACGTGGCGGCGCGGGCAAAGCCGGCCGAGCCGCTGCGCCGGATCGTGGCCGTCATGCGACTGGCCGCGCCCAAGCGTGCCGATGTGCTGATCCAGGCATTCGCGCAGGCCAACCTGCCCGCGTGCGAACTGGTGATCGCGGGCGATGGTCCGCAGCGCGACGCACTGGAGTCCCTTGCCAGGCAGGTGGCGCCAGGCCGCGTGCGTCTGGCCGGCAACATCGACGACATCCCGACATTGCTCGCGGGCGCACAGGTCTTCATGCTGGCTTCCGAGCACGAAGGGTTTCCGCTGTCGGTCCTCGAAGCCATGCGGGCCGGGCTGCCGGTGGTGGCCAGCGATCTGCCGGGTATCAGGCACCAGCTGGATGACGGCGAATGCGGCGTGCTCGTGGCCAACGATGCGGCAGCCTTCGCCAACGCCCTGCGCGCGCTGGCCGATCATCCGGACCGGCGGGCCACGCTGGGCACGGCCGCACGCGAGCGATGGGAAGCCCGCTTCGGGATCGAGCCGATGGTATGCGCCACGCTGGCGGTCTATCGCGAGGCGGTCTCGGCCACGCGGCCCGTGGGTACGCGGGTGTCGGCATCATGAATTCCACGCACACCGACGCCTTGCGGCGCAATGGCACCGGCGCCCCCGCACGGTCGGAGACCACCCGGCGCGCCAGCCGCATGATCGGATGGGCCGCCATCGGGCTGGTCCTGTTCGGCATCAACGCCGCCCTGTCTGAAGTAGCCCACCAGGCCGGGCTTGTTACCTATGTCTTCCCGCGCACGCTGCTCTGGTCGATCGTGCCCTACCTGGCTGCCTTCCTGTTGCTGCACCGGGCGCTGCATCTGCCGGCCATGGAAGGCGCCAGCATCGTCGGGGTGGCCACCACCCTGCCCTTCGCGCTGCTGCTGATCGTCTACGCCGGCTTCCATATCGAGTACTCGCGCGGGGCGGTGCTGGTGGGCTACGGCACGACGCTGGCGTGGATCTGGTTCGGCTATCGGCGCTACGTCCAGAACTACGTGCCGCTGTTTGGCTATCTCGATCCGCAGACGCTCCAGCATCTGAACCGGATCATCGAGATGCCCGGCGCCACGCCGCCGGCCAAGACGCGCTTCGAGCAGATCGGCTCGATCGAGGAAGCCCTGCACTGCGACGGCATCCTGGTCGAGCGCGGCCTGACCGCCGACCCGGATCGCACGCGGCTGCTGACGCAATACCGGCTGGGCCACCTGCGCATGTATTCGGTCGAGCGGATCGGCGAGATGCTGACCGGCCGCGTGGGGCTGGACCATATCGACGAGAACTTCTTTGACGACTACGCCGACCACTACCTGTTCGACTACATCAAGCGGCTGATCGACATCGTGGCCGTGGTGGTCCTGGCGCCGCTGGCCGTGCCGGTGGGGCTGGCCGTGGCATTGGCCGTCAGCCTGGAGACCGAAGGCGGCGCGCTGTTCCGGCAGCGGCGCGTGGGCTTGTTCGGCAAGCCGTTCACGATGCTGAAGTTCCGCAGCATGGGTGTGGACCGGCACGCGCCGGCCCAGTTTGCGCTGCGCCAGGACCCGCGCGTGACCCGCGTGGGCAGGGTTATCCGCAAGTACCGGCTGGACGAGATTCCGCAGCTCTGGAACGTGCTGGTCGGCGACATGAGCTTCATCGGCCCCCGGCCAGAGCAGGTGCCGATGGTCGAGGAATTTTCGGAAACCATCGCCTACTACCCGTACCGGCATCTGGTGCGTCCCGGCCTGTCGGGCTGGGCGCAGGTGCAGCAGGGTTACGTCGGCACCCATGCCGAGACGGTCACCAAGCTCAGCTATGACCTGTACTACGTCAAGCATTGCTCGTTCGCGCTGGACCTGCTGATTGCAGTGAAGACCGTGCGGACGCTGCTGACGGGGTATGGGGCGCGGTGATGGCATCGAACGATGGGGCGGGACGCGCACCGATGCGCATCATGCTGGTCACCACCGGCCTGAAGGTCGGCGGAGCGGAACACCAGGTGGTGGCGCTGGCGCACGCCTTCCTGGCCATGGGGCATGCCGTTGCCATCGTCAGCCTGTCGCCGGGACGCGAGATCGAGGTGCCGGCGGGCGCGTACGTGGTGGAGCTCGACATGCGCAAGTCCGTGGCAGGGATGGCCCGCGCCTTGTGGCAGGCCCGCCGGCTCGTCAAGTCGTGGCGGCCCGACGTCCTCCACGCCCACATGATTCACGCCAACATCTTTGCGCGGCTGCTGACGCGGGTGGCGAGCTGTCCGCCGCTGGTTTGCACGGCCCACAGCTTCCGTGAGGGCGGGCGGCTGCGCATGGCGGCCTATCGGCTGACCGATCGCTGGCATGCACTGACTACCCATGTGAGCGAGGACGGCCGCGCGGGCATGGTCGCGGCCCGTGCGGTGCGCGCCGACCGGATCGTCGTGGTGCCGAACGGCATCGACGTCGACCGGTTCCGGCCCGCACCGGCGTTGCGCGGCGCGATGCGCGCGCGGCTGGGCATCAGTGCCGGCACGCGGCTGGCGCTGAACGTCGGACGGCTGGTGCCCGAGAAGGCGCAGGCGCTGCTGCTGCAGGCGTTTGCGCGCATCGACCCCGTCACGCTGCCCGTCCATCTGCTGATTGCCGGCGGTGGTCCGCTGCAGCAGGCGCTCGCGGACCAGATCGCGTCGCTGGGCCTGGCGTCGCGCGTGACGCTGCTCGGCCCGCGCCACGACGTGCCTGCCCTGCTGAACGCGGCCGATACCTTCGTGCTGTCATCGGATATCGAAGGACTGCCCATGGTCCTCGTCGAAGCGCTCGCCAGCGGCTGCCCCGTGGTGGCGACCGACGCGCCGGGCGTCCGCGAAGTGCTGGCCGACCAGGGCACCCTCGTGCCGCGCGGCGATGCGGGCGCCTTGTCGGCGGCCATGGATGCAGCGCTGCGGCAAGGGCGCGGATCGCCATCGGACGAAGCCTCGCGCCGGGCCCACGTGATGGGCAGGTTCTCGATCGACGCCGTGGCGCGGCGCTGGCTGGCGATCTACGCTGGCCTGGCCGGCACCGTGGCCGCGCACGAAGCGGAGATTGCCTGATGCGCACGCGGGTGGCGGGCAATCTCCTGTGGATGCTGGTCGAGCGGGGCCTGCAGGTAAGCGCGGGAATTGGCGTCGTCGCCGTGCTCGCGCGCGGACTGGGGCCGGAGGGGTTTGCCCACTTCCAGTACGCCCAGGCGGTGGTGCTGATCGCCGCGTCGCTGGCCCTGGTCTGCAGCGGCGAGGTCGTGGTGCCCCGGCTGGTGGCCCACCCCGCGCCGGCCGCCCAGCATCAACTGCTGACCCAGGCGTTTCTGTTGCGATTCGTCGGCGCCGCCATCGGCTATGGGCTGCTGTGCGTCTATCTGGCCGCCACGTCGGCGGTGACCGAGATCTGGCTGGCCGCGCTGTGGCTGGGCACTGCCATCTTCCTGCGCGAGCCATTCGGCGTGGTGACGGCCTGGATGCAGGCCCACACGAACAATCGTCCCGGCACGCTGTTCAGCCTGGCCGCGCTGACGGTGAAGGTCGTGATCGTCGCCGTGCTCTACGCCAGCCATGTGCGGGAGGTGTCCGGCTACGCCGTCGCCTTCGCCCTGGAAGCGCTGATCGTGGCCGCGCTGCTGGCCGCCTATTACTTCCGGGAGCGTCCACTGGGAGGCATCGGCTGGCAGCCGGCGCTGGCGCGCGAGCTGGTGGGCGCCGGTACGCTGTTCTGGGTCAGCTTCATCCTGATGATGGGCGCGCGCCGCGTCGACCAGTTGATCCTGCAGCCGTCGGTGCCGACCGCGGAGTTCGGCGCCTATGCCGCCTGCATGCAGATTCTCGACAATTTCACGATGGTCGCGACGATCCTGGCCGCCGGCATCGCGCCGAGCTACGTGTACGCCCGCGCGCGGTTCGAGGACGCGCACGCGAATATCGGCCGGATCGTGCTCGGCATGGGCGCCGTCGGGCTGACCGGGGGGCTGGCCATTGCGGTCTGCGCGCCCTGGATCGTCAAGCTTCTCTATGGCCAGGCGTTCGAGGCCACGGTGGGACTGCTGCGCATGGCGGCCGTCATCTCGGCGCTGGTGTTCGCCGACGTGGCGCTCACCCTGCTGATGGTGCACCTGCGCAAGCCGCGCTGGATCGCCATCAAATGGGCGCTGGTGCTGGCCACGATCCTGGCATGCGACCTCGTCCTGATTCCCCGCTTCGGCAGTTGGGGCGCGATTGCCGGCTATGCCTTCGGCAACGGGGTGGCCGTGCTGTTCGGGGCGGCACTCTGGTGGCGGTTCCGGCCCGTTTCCGAGATGGCATCGGCATGACTTCGCGCCCGACCGTCTGCTTTCTGACCGGCACGCTCAATGCCTTTGCCGGCGCGGAGCGAATGACCGCCGTCATCGCCAACGCGCTGGCCGAACGCGGTTATCGCGTCAGGATCCTGAGCCTCTGGGACCAGGCGTCCGTGTTTCCGCTGCACCGCGACATTGTCCACGACGCCCTGTTCGCGTCACGGCCGTCATTCAAGCGGCAGTACTTCGCCACGGTGGCGGGGATTCGCCGCTTTGTCCGCCTGCAGCAGATCGACGTGCTGGTCGAAGTAGACACGATGCTGACACTGTTCACGGTGCCGGCCACGCTGGGCATGACCGTGCGCCGGATCGCCTGGGAGCATTGCCATTTTGACGAGGATCTGGGCCGGCGGGCGCGGCGGGTGGCGCGGTGGGTAGCGGGCCGATTCAACCAGGCGATCGTGGTGCTTACCCAACGGGACCAGCAAGTCTGGCTGGCCCGCGTGCGGCCGCGGGGCCGCGTGGAAGTGATTGCCAACCCGCTGCCTTTCCCCTTCCCTGCCGCGCCGTCGCCCGGTACGGAGTACTGCGTGCTGGCGGTGGGCCGGCTGACCCGCGCCAAGGGCTTCGACGTGCTGCTGCAGGCGTGGTCAATGGTCGCGCCCTCTGCGCCCGGCTGGGTGCTGAAGATCGTTGGCGAAGGCGAGGATCGTGCCGCCCTGGAACGGATGGCCCTCGCTCTGAACCTTGGCGACGCCGTGACGATGCCGGGCGCGCAGCATCGCGTCGAAGACTGCTATCGCGATGCAGCAATCTTTTGCCTGAGCTCGCGCTACGAAGGGTTCGGACTGGTCCTGATCGAAGCCATGTCTTTCGGGCTTGGCATCGTATCGACCGATTGCGAGGCAGGCCCGCGCGAGATCCTTCGGCACGGGGACAATGCCCTGGTCAGTGCCAACGGAAATCCCCGGGCATTGGCCGAGGCGTTGAAGCAGTTGATCCAGGACGAGGCATGTCGCCGACGGCTTGGCCAGGCGGCACGCGCCGATGCCATGGCCTATTCGCTGGACAAGGTCGTCGGCCAATGGATCGACGTGCTTGCCATCGATGCGGACGAGGCAGGCCAGCGCAGCCTTCAGGCTGAGTCGTGAAGCAAAAGCGCTACAATACCGCCTCCCGGAACGAGCGTCTCACCCCATGCAAGATCGCCCCCGCACACAAAACACTATATTTGCAGACTTGCGCCTGGCCTACGCGCGCTCGATCAGAATCGTCGTCGTCACCGCGATTATTGGCGCGATTGTTGGCTTCGCGCTCTTCCAGCTTCATGAGCCGCGCTGGACGGCCAAGATGCTGGTCAAGCTGGGGCAAGTGACCGCTTTCGTCGATGCCGGCGTCGCCATCAAGCCGCTGGATTCCCAGCTGACGACCGTGGAACTGGTCAACCAGCCGAACTACCGCTTCGGCGTGCTGGACGCCGTGGGCCCGCCCAAGCCCTATGAGGGCCATGCGGAGTCCACGCTGGTGTTCGAATCGCTGCGTGCCACGCCCGGCCGCGGTGCGGATCTGGTGGCAGTCCAGGTCAATGCCAACTCGCCCGAGCAGGCAAAGAAGGTCCTGAGTGCTTCGTACGCGCTGCTGACGCGCGAACACACGAACATGTTCAACGATGCCGTCGACAGGATGAAGAAGGACCTGGCGGACACCAACGCCCGGCTGGCCGCAGCGGAAGAGGAATATGCGAAGGTGTTCGATGCCATGAAGACGTCGCAGGCACGGGAAGGCACCGCGATGCGTGACCTGTTCGCGACCAACATCGCGGCGACCGTGTCGCGCCAGGTGCTGGACCTGCAACGGCGCAAGACGCAGCTCGAGTACAGCCTGGAGCCGGTCCGCACCTACCCGAGCCGGCTGGTCGACGCACCGTACGTGCCGACCGCACCCACATCGCCGGGCCGGACGGTCTATATCGGCCTCGGCGCGCTGGTCGGGATCATCTTCGGGATCGCGCTGACCGTCCTCTCGCGCCTCCGGTCCTGATCGCCGGGCGCAAGCCCCACCTGAAAAGACAATGCCGCGGCATCGGATTCCGATGCCGCGGCATTTTTGTTTCAGATGTCCTTGCGGCTCTGACCCAAAAACCGCCAGCCCACGAACTTGGCGATCATGCGAAGCTGGTTGACGAAGTAGCTCGGGTTCTTCCACGAATTGATCACCATGGCCTTGGCGAACGCCCAGCCCAGGATCGAGAAGAAATGCAGGTCGTGGATGCGCGAGGCGACGGTCTTCGGCGGCAGATGCCGCATCACGTTCTCGTCGATATCGCACTCGATCACGATATGGACGCGCGTTTGGTCGCTGCGATTTTCCACGCTGTGCAGGTACGACGTGTCGAGCGACCACAGTTGGCCCGGCAGCATCCTGACACGTTTGCGCGAGACCTCGAAGAACACGTTGTCGTTGGTGATCACGGGCACGTGAAAGCGGATCCGCGCGTTCGACGACGCACCCGTGAGGTCGCGGTGCGGATGCAGCATCGCACCCGGCGACAGGTAATAGAACACGCACAAGCCGTCCCGCTTGGCGCCAAGGAAATCGTAGATCTTGCCGAGAAACGGATGCTCCTCGGCTACCAGATCCACCTTGTGCCACTGCAAGTCCTTGTAGCGGCCGGCTTCATGCACATTGCTTTTCTGCTTGTCGAGCTGCAGGCAAAGCTGCCTGATGGGCTCCAATTCCTCGGGCGAGAAGAAATTGTCGCGGATAAGAAACGACCCGTGATTCATTTTTTTTATCACTCCCTGAAACCCGGCACCCCGGGCGCAAAACAGTTACTTCCGTTCAGGCCAGCGTGGTATCGCCGCAAGCCAGCTCCCGCTGGCCGTAGCCCTGAACATACTCGCCAAAAATACCTCTCAGCACTGCATCGTTGCTCTGTTCGGCGGCAAGGCGCATCGACGCCAGCACCCTGACGAACGACTCCCACTCCACGTATTCCTCGCGCGCCTTCATGATGCGCTCGTGCGCAGTCGGCTCGGGATTGTCGCCAATCAACAGCTCTTCATAGAGCTTTTCGCCGGGCCGCAGGCCGGTGACCTTGATCTCGATATCGCCGGCCGGATTCGACTCGTCGCGCACCGTCAGGCCGGACAACTGGACCATGCGCCGGGCCAGATCCATGATCCGAACCGGCTGGCCCATGTCGAGCACGAACACTTCGCCGCCGTGGGCCATGGCGCCTGCCTGCAGCACCAGTTGAGCCGCCTCGGGAATCGTCATGAAGTAGCGCGTCACTTCCTCATGCGTGACGGTCAGCGGTCCGCCATCCTGCAACTGGCGGCGGAACAGCGGCACGACGCTGCCGCTGCTGCCCAGCACGTTGCCGAAACGGACCATGGCGAAGACGGTCCGCGTGCGCGACACCACGCAGGGACGGTTATCGAGCGGCTCGAAATCCAGCGTCTGCGTACTGGCCATCGCCTGGAGCACCAGCTCCGCCATGCGCTTGGTCGCGCCCATGACGTTGGTCGGGCGAACGGCCTTGTCGGTCGAGATCAGGACGAAGTATTCGACTTCGCTCTCCAGCGCGGCGCGCGCCATGTTGAGCGTGCCGAAGATGTTGTTCAGCACGCCTTCGGACGGATTGCACTCCACCAGCGGCACATGCTTGTACGCGGCAGCGTGATAGACCGTCGCCGGGCGGTATTTCTGGCAGATCTCGCGCAGGCGGCCCAGCTTCGACACGCTCGCCAGCAGCGGAATGATGTCGACGGCGAGATTGTTTTCCCTGCACAGCGCCTCGAGTTCGCTATGGATCGTGTACAGGCCGAACTCGTTATGTTCGACCAGCAGGATCCGACGCGGCTTTTCCAGCACGATCTGCCGGCACAGTTCGCTGCCGATGCTGCCGCCTGCGCCGGTGACCAGCACGCACTTGTCAGCCAGGTTCCTGGCCAGCAGCGCCTGGTCCGGTGGCACCGGGGCGCGGCCCAGCAGATCCTCGACGTCGAGTTCCTGGAAGTCGCGGATGGTGACCCGGCCAGCCGCCAGATCCGCCATGCCGGGCAGCGTGCGCACGTGCACCGGCAGTTCGCGCAGCCTGGCGATGATCTCGTTACGCCGGGTACGGCCCAGCGAGGGAACGGCAAGCAGGATGTCGGTCACACCCATGCTCTCCACCGCGTCCTGCACCTCGCCCGGACCGATGATGTCGAGGCCATTGATGGTGCGGCCGATCTTCGCGGGATCGTCGTCGACAAACCCGAGCAGTGCAAACTGGCACCCCAGCGCAAGGGCTGACGCGGTCTGCACGCCCGCATCGCCGGCACCGTAGATCAGGAGCCGCCCTTCCCACTGGCGGCTGCGCGCGATATTGCCGGCCAGCCAGATACGCGCCAGCGCGCGGCTGGCACCGACCAGCAGCAGGAAGAGGATGGGCTGGATCAGGCCCACGCTTCGCGGCACGCCGTCCCATTTGACGAGCAGCAGCGCCGCGAAGAACAACACGCCGTAGATGCCCACCGCCTTGGCCGTCGTTGCCAGGGCCGCCATGCCCGTGTAGCGGAAAATGGCCCGGTAGAGGCCAAAGCGGACAAACAGCGGGAACGCCAGGATCGGTGCAAGCAGATAGACATACTTCTGCTGCAGCACGGGCAGGCCGGTCTGATCTATCCGCAGATAGAACGCCAGCCAGACCGATGCGACAGACAGGACCAGGTCGACGGCCACCACCACGCATCGCTTTGCAGGACGCGGCAATCCCAACAAGAGAGCGATCAGTTTGTTCACCGGGTGGCCTGTTCCAGTACGTTGGCGATCACCGCGCAGGTCTTCTCGATTTCGGCGCTGGTCAGCGTCGGATGCACCAGGAACATCAGGCTCGTCTCGCCCAGTTCCCGAGCCACCGGCAGCCGCTCGGCCGGACGCCAGCCCGTGTTGTCGAAGGCCTTCTCCAGGTACACCTCCGAGCAGGAGCCCTGGTAGCACGGCACGCCGGCGGCGTTGATGGCTTCGGCGATACCGTCGCGCGTCCAGCCGGCCGCAAGGTGCTCGGGCTTCACGTAGACGTAGCACTTGTAGTGCGCGTGCTCCACGCCCTGCGGCACCTCGGGCACGCGAATCGACGCGAACGGGCGGCAGGCAGCCCAGATGGCTTCGGCATTGGCGGTACGGCGCGCCGTCCAGTCGCGCATGCGCCGCAACTGGATCCGGCCGATGACCGCCTGCATCTCCAGCATGCGCCAGTTCGTGCCGAAGCTCTCGTGCAGCCACCGGAAGCCGGGCGGATGCTGGCGCTCGTACACCGCCTCGTAGCTCTTGCCGTGGTCCTTGAAGGACCACATCGTCCGCCACAGGGCCTCGTCGTCGGTGGTCACCATGCCACCTTCGCCGCCCGTGGTCATGATCTTGTCCTGGCAGAAGCTCCACGCGCCGATGTGGCCGATCGATCCGACCGCTCGGCCGCGATAGCGGGCGCCATGGGCCTGCGCGCAGTCTTCGATCACCTTGAACCCGTGCTTGGCCGCAAGCGCCATGATCGGGTCCATGTCGCAGGGCCAGCCGCCCAGATGGACGCAGATGACCGCGCGCGTGCGCGGCGTGAGCACCCTGGCGATCGTCTCTGCCGACAGGTTGCCGCTATCGGGCTCGACGTCGGCGAACACGGGCGTCGCGCCGGCGTTCACCACGCAGGAAATGCTGGCGATGAACGTGCGCGGGGTGACGACGACTTCATCACCGGGCCCGATATCGAGCGCCTTGAGCGCGACATCGAGAGCCAGCGTGCCGTTCGCCAGCGACAGTGCGCGGCGCGTGCCGGTCCACTCAGCGAATTCCTTCTCGAACTCGCGGCACTCGGTGCCGGTCCAGTAATTGACCTTGTTGGACAGCAGTACGCGCTGGACGGCTTCGGCCTCTTCCGCGGTAAAGCTGGGCCATTGGGAAAACGGGGTATTCAGCATGGCGTCTCCGACCGGCAGCTTAATTCGTACGGCGTTCGAGCGGTTTGGCAGGATTGCCCACCACCGTCACACCAGGAGGTACGTTCTTCGTCACCACCGCGCCCATGCCGACCACCGCGCCACGACCGATGACAAGGGGCTCTCCCGGCTTGCCCTGCTTGAGGATGGCGCCCGTGCCAATGTACGCGTGATCCTCGATCACGACATTTCCATTGCATTTCACGCCCGGTGCAAGCGTGACATAGTCCCCGACCACGCAGTCGTGGGCCACATAACTATAGATATTTGCGTGGAACTGGCGACCGATGCGCACGTTGCTGGTCAGCATCACGAACGCGCACAGGATGGCGCCCTCGCCCACGGTCACGTCGTCCATCGTCACCACGTTGGCGGCGCGCGGCTCGACGAACGCCACGCCGTCCTGCACGCATCGCGCCGCCAGCTTCTCGCGGACCGCACTGTTCGCGATGGCCAGGCTGATGCCACGATAGCTCGCCGGCTCGGCCAGCCACTGCGCGTAGGTCATCACACGATGTCCATTCAGGCTTTCGGCGCCGGGGTTGTCATCGACGAACACGAGGTCCCACGGTTCCGACTCGGTGCGCTCCAGCTGTTCACGAAGCACCGGCATGACTTCACGGCCGAACCCGCTGGCTCCAAAAATCGCAAATCTCTTCATAGTTATCGTGGTCGCATTAATGTTTCGAACCGGTGAACCGGGACATCGTGGCTTCTCCCGCTGCGCTAACGCCCTCTCGGACCAGCACCTTGCGTACCGTCAGCCACAGGATCCTGATGTCCAGCCAGAACGACCGGTGATCGACGTACCAGACGTCCAGCGCAAACTTCTCTTCCCAACTCAGCGCGTTGCGCCCGTTGACCTGGGCCCAGCCGGTCACGCCCGGCCGCACGTCGTGGCGTCGTGCCTGCTCCGCCGAGTACAGCGGCAAATACTCCATCAGCAGCGGACGCGGGCCCACCAGGCTCATGTCGCCCTTGAGCACGTTCCACAGCTCCGGCAGCTCGTCGAGGCTGGTGGAGCGCAACAGGCGGCCAAACGACGTCAGCCGGTCGGCATCGGGCAGCAATTTACCATCGCTGCCCCGGGCGTCGGTCATCGTGCGGAACTTGACCATCCGGAACGGCTTGCCGTCCTTGCCCGGCCGCGTCTGGGCGAACAGGACCGGGCTGCCGAGCTTGACGCGCACCAGCACCGCCAGGCAGCACAAGGGGATGGCCAGCACCACAAGCGCCGAAAAGGCGACGCATATATCGAAAAAGCGCTTCATGCCGAGGGATCCCGTGCCAGCTTCCTGAAAATATCCCCGAACCGGGACGTGCCGACTTCCAGACTAAGGTGTTGACGATAATACGCCTGGGCACGGCTGCCCATGGCGTCCCGCTCCGCGGGCGGCATTGCCGCCAGGCGCTCTGCGGCATCCGCCAGCGACGCGGCATCTTCCGATTCCGCGACCACGCCACAATCCGCCGCCTGGACAAGGTCGGCGGCATCGCCGTCGACCGCCATCAGCAGGGGCTTCCCCTGCGTCATGTAGGCCTGCGTCTTGGACGGGATCGTGATCCGGAACAGCGGATCACGACGCAAATGCACCAGCAAGGCGTCCGCCGCATTGAGCAGCGTCCCGACTTCCCGCATCGGCACCGGCGGCAGGAATGTCACGTTATCGAGCCCTCTTTCGATGGCCAGTTTCGATAGCCGCTCCGCGTCGAGGCCTCCGCCGACCAGGACAAAGCTCACCGGCGCGCCGCGCGTCTTCAGCAGCGCGGCGGCATCCAGCACGACGTCCAGCGCCTGCGCCCGGCCCATGTTGCCCGCGTAGACGATACGGAAGCGTTCCGGCCCCGGGAAACCCTGTGGCAAGACCCCCGACGGCTGTGCCAGCGACGCCTCGTCAGCCCAGTTGCAAATGATGTCGATCTTGCTCGCCGGGACGCCGCGTTCCACCAGAAGCTGCTTGAAGCCCGGCGACAGCACGACGATGTGGTCGACGCGCCGGTAAACCCACGCGCAGACCTTGCCCACGATATCGAGCACCCGCGGATTGCCGATCATGCCGGTGGCGCGCAGCGTGTCGGGCCACATGTCCTGGATATCGTAGACCACCGGTGTACGGCGGACGAGCCGCAGGATCGACGCGGCGATGCCGACCGTCAGCGGTGGATGATAGGCATAGACCACGTCACACGGCCGCGCTGACAACCCGTGCAACAGTGCGGCCGCCGCGAAGCTGACATAGTTCAGCACGCGCTGGATCGCGGAGTTGTCGTGACTGGGGTACAACGGAACGCGGGTCACCCGCACACCGTCGATCAGTTCCCGCTGGCGCCATCGCATGCGATACCCAGGGTACAGCCGGCCCCCGGGGTAGTTCGGGAACCCGGTCAGCACATCCACCTCGAAACCCTGCCGCACGAGTTCGCGCGCGAAGACGAGTCCCTTGAAGGTGGGTTCCGGATCGAACCACTGTGTCAGGAGAAGAACGCGAGGCGCCATGGATCAATACTTCTTCCAGACGATACGGTTCACGTAGTCGGTATAGCTCTGGATGATGCGAAGCACCTTGTCCGAGACGTTCGGCATGCTGTAGTCCGCAACCTGGCGCAGCAGGCGCTGCTCGCCGCGCGGCTGGTCTTCGAGGATCGCAAGACCCTGCATGACGCGGTCCACTTCCAGGCCCACCATCATCACCGCGGCCTCTTCCATGCCTTCGGGGCGCTCGTGCGCCTCGCGCAGGTTCAGCGCCGGGAAATTCATGATCGACGATTCCTCGTTGATCGTGCCGCTGTCGGACAGGACGGCGCGGGCGCTCACCTGAAGCTTGTTGTAATCCGTGAACCCGAGCGGCTTCAGCAGCCTGACGTTGCCGTGGAAGCGCGCGCCCATGGCATCCACGCGCTTCTGGGTGCGCGGATGGGTGGACACGATGACCGGCAGGTTGTAGTGCTCGGCGACAGCGTTCAGCGACTGCACCAGCTTGCCAAAGTTGGCGTCCGAGTCGATGTTCTCCTCGCGGTGCGCGCTCACGACGAAATACTGGTGTTCCTGCAGGCCCAGCCGCGTCAGCACGTCGGAGGCCATGATGCCCGGGCGGTAATGTGCCAGCACCTCGGCCATCGGGCTGCCGGTCTTGATCACCATGTCGGGCGGCAAGCCTTCGCGCAGCAGGTATTCGCGCGCGATCGAGCTGTAGGTCAGGTTGATGTCGGCCGTATGGTCGACGATCCGCCGGTTGGTTTCTTCCGGAACGCGCAAGTCGAAGCATCGATTGCCGGCTTCCATGTGGAAGATGGGGATCTTGCGGCGCTTGGCCGGGATCACGGACAGGCAGCTATTCGTGTCGCCCAGCACCAGCAGCGCCTCGGGCTTCTCGCGGCCCAGCACCTCGTCCATCGCAATGATGATCTTGCCGATGGTTTCCGCCGCGTTGCCACCGGCCGCGTTCAGGAAGTGGTCCGGCTTGCGGATGCCGAGATCGTCGAAGAAGATCTGGTTCAGCTCGTAATCGTAGTTCTGGCCGGTGTGGACCAGCACGTGGTCGCAGTACTCGTCCAGGCGCGCCAGGACACGGGACAGGCGAATGATCTCGGGTCGGGTGCCGACCACGGTCATGACTTTGAGTTTCTTCATCGTAGATTGCTTCTGTCTGAGAGGTCCCGTCACAGCGGGCAGGCGAAGGTGTCCGGGCGAGCCCGATCGAAGACTTCGTTCGCCCACAGCATGACCACCATTTCGTCTTGCCCGATGTTCGTGATGTCGTGCGTCCAGCCGGGCACGGTCTCGACGATCTCGGCCTTGTCGCCACTAGTTACCAGCTCGTGGGTCTCGCCGGTCTGCATGTGGCGGAACTTGAAACGGGCCTGGCCCTTGATGACGAGGAATTTCTCGGTCTTGGTGTGGTGGTAGTGGCCGCCACGGGTGATGCCGGCATGGGCCGTGAAATACGAGAACTGCCCGCAGTCGGGCGTCTTCAGCATTTCGACGAACACGCCGCGCGCATCGCCATACTGGGGTACGGGATAGGCAAACGACTCCACCGGCAGATAGCTCACGTAGGTCGCGTAGAGCGCGCGCATCAGCCCGGTGCCGACACGATCGGTCATCAGCGTGTTGCGGCTTTCGCGGAACGCCCGGATGCTGTCGGCGAGTTCGCCCACCGTGGTGGAGTACTGGGGCGTCACCGTGGCAAAGCCGCCGGCGTCGACCTGGGCATCTGCGCCGTCCATCAGTTGCACGAACCGCTGCACGACGTCGTCGACATACACCAGCGTCACCGGCGCCGCGGGGTCGTTGACCTGGATCGGCAGATCACGGGCGATGTTGTGGCAGAACGTAGCCACCGCCGAGTTGTAGTTCGGCTTGCACCACTTGCCGAACACGTTGGGCAGGCGGAACACATGCACCGGCACCTGGTGGCTTTCCTTCAGGTCGAACAGGACCTGCTCGGCGTCGCGCTTGCTCGCGCCGTAGGCATTGCCAAGCTCGGCCTGCGTGGACGACGTGTAGATGACGGGCACGCGCCGCTGATTGGCCACGGCTTCCTGCCGCAGCGCATCGGCAAGCGCCTGGGTCAGGCCCGCGTTACCCGACACAAACTCCGCCGGGTCCTTGGGACGGTTCACGCCCGCCAGGTGAAACACGAAATCGACCGCGCCCACCCGCGCCGGCAGCGTGGCCGGATCGTCCGCGCGTGTGAAGACACTGACCTCGACATCTTTGCGCTCGGCCAGGACGAGCCGGAGGTTCTTGCCGACGAAGCCGTCGGCGCCAGTGATCAGGACTCGCATGACGGACTCACTCCTCCGCGACGGCGTGCTCGCCACGCGCAATGCGCTGCATGAAGTCCAGCTTGAGCAGAAGCGTCTTCATGCCTTCCACGTCCAGGCGCGTCGTATTGTGGGAGTTGTAGTCCTCGCCATGCAGGCTTTGCGTAATGCGCTGCTCGCCCTTCTCGAAGAACTTCTCGTAGTTCAGGTCGCGGCCATCGGGCGGGACCCGGAAGTATTCGCCCATGTCCTCGGCGCACGCCATCTCCTCGCGGCTGAGCAGCGCTTCGTACAGCTTTTCGCCGTGACGCGTGCCGATGACATTGACGGTGTGCTCGGGCTTCTTCATCAGATCGAGGATGGCCTTGGCCAGCACTTCCACAGTGGCGGCCGGCGCCTTCTGGACGAAGATGTCGCCGTTGTTGCCGTGCTCGAACGCGTAGAGCACCAGATCCACTGCATCGGCCAGCGTCATCATGAAGCGGGTCATCGTCGGATCGGTGATCGTGATCGGACGACCGGCCAGCACCTGGTCCACGAACAGCGGAATGACCGAACCGCGGGACGCCATGACGTTGCCATAGCGCGTGCCGCAGATGACGGTGCCAGTGCCTTCCAGATTGCGGCTGGCCGCCACCATGACCTTTTCCATCATCGCCTTGCTGATGCCCATGGCGTTGATGGGGTACACCGCCTTGTCGGTGCTCAGGCATACCACGCGCTTGACGCCGGCATTCACGGCCGCTTCAAGCACGTTTTCCGTGCCGAGCACGTTGGTACGTACCGCCTGCATCGGGTGGAACTCGCAGGACGGCACCTGCTTCAGGGCGGCGGCATGAAATACGTAGTCGACGCCGCGCATCGCAGCGGCAACGCTGCTGATGTCGCGCACATCGCCAATGTAGAACTTGAGCTTCGGATCGGCATAGCGCTTGCGCATGTCGTCCTGCTTCTTTTCATCGCGGCTGAAGATGCGGATTTCGCCGATGTCCGAATTCAGGAAACGGCGCAGCACTGCGTTACCGAACGAGCCGGTTCCGCCCGTGATCAACAAAGTCTTTCCGAGAAACATTTCGCACACCCTCAAGTACAAAGATAGCTAACCAAACGACTGTCGCGACGTAATAATCTGGACTCTGTGCCAGTTGATTATTCGCGGGCAAATAGACGATGAATATCGACAGCAACGCAAATACCATGATCCCGGACAGGCTCCGCCATGCGATGGCGGCCATCCACGCGCGCGAATAAATAGCGCCGATCAGGAACATGAGGGGCGGTACGCCCCAGAAGGTCAGGTCCGATGCCAGCCACGGAAACGCCGAGGACCAGACATAGCGGTCATCCCATCCGGATGCCCGCAGGGCATACATCAAACCGTCCTTGTAGATCGCGTCCGTGTCGATAAACGAACTGAAGAATGACACCAGGAACGACGAGTGGCCGATACCGTAGGTCCAATTGTAATCGGTATTCAATGCCAGACTCAGGCCGTAATAGCCCTGGCTCAGATACGCGGTCAGCATGCCGAACGCAAAACGGACCAGATTGATAATGTCTGAGCCGCTATCGACCGTGAAACACGCGACGTCGTTGTATAGGCAAAACGACAGCGCGCCCTGCATGCGGGCGGCCTTGCGCAGTGTAAACAGGGTCACGAAGACCAATACCACACCGACGGCTAGCAAGTTGCCGCGCCGGAATGCCCGGACATTCATCTGGATGCCACGAATGGCCCGAAATCCCGCGGCAATACCGAGGCCGACAAAGAAGAAGACGAGCAAGTCCCCCATTTCCTTGTCAGTGCCCCGAAACAGGGAAAACAACAGGAAACATGCCACGACGCCAAGCACTGCACGGCGGGCCAGACGATCGAGATCCGGCCAGTAGACCGCCGCCGTGGGCAGGACCAGGAGCACGATAGGCGCCGCGAGCCCCCGCAACGCCGACATCACCTTGCGCAAGGGCGATGACTGCTCCAGGCCCGTAAGCAACTGCAGATAGACCTCGCGCTGGTTCAGCACGGATTCCACCTGCCAGACATGCTTGCCGGTGTACGCATAGATCGACGGCTCGATCAGCATGACGGAAAGCAGGCAGGCGCCAAGAAACAGGCGATTGATCCAGGGATGCGGGGCCGGCGCCAGCTCGACACGCGGCGCGGCGGTCGAGGCAAACAGGACATAGCCCATCGCAAATGCCAGGACACACGCGAAGATGAAGCCCACCAGCGCGTCCGGCTGGCTGAGCCGAAAATCAAAGGGGCCCCAGAAAATCAGGAACAGGGGCAACAGGGTCCAGCCGCAAAAGAAAACGAGCGGCGCAAAGCGGACGCCCACCGAAGTGGCGCGCCATGCTTGCTCGGAAGCCAAAAACCCTGATACCCCGGTTTGCATTCAGTGGCACCCTACCGTTTCCAGCAGATGGTCGGACACCCGATCCACCTGAAAACGCTGCTTGGTCTCTGCAAATGCCCGCGCATCCTTCCAGGGAGCGGACGGTCCGGCAGAAATCATTCGGTCAATGGCGTCGACAAATGCCTGGGCATTCCCGGCGGGCACCGACAGTCCGATCCCGCTGCCCTCCACGAACTCGCCAAAATCGGTCGCCTCTTCCACCGAAGCCAGCACCGGCAGACCGATATTGATGTAATCCAGCGTCTTCGAAGGGAAAGTCGGGACATCGACGCCGCGCACCGTGCTGACAATACCGATGTCGCACGCCGACAGCAGGGCAAGGTACTTCTGGCGCGTCAGGCCGGCCATGTGCATGACATTATGGGCACCTGCGCTGATGGCATCCTTGATCATCCCTTCCTGCTCACCATTGCCGACAATCAAAAAGATACACGGAAGCGCCCGCTCCACTGCCGCCTGGGCCGCACTCAGGATGTCCTCGATGCCGCGTCCCTTGGACAGTTGTCCACCGAATACCAGAATGGTGGCGTCGAGCGGCAAACCGAACGCCTGCCGCGCGGCATCCCGCGCCTCGCTCGGAGACGCCGGAAATGAGGACCAAATTGGCAATTCTACAATTTTCTGCTTTGGCGACAGATCGTAGTTGTCGCGCAGGTACGCAATATTCCTGGGCGACATGCAGCCGATCACTTCGAAGCGCCGCATCAGCCAGGTTTCGAGTTTTTTCAGACCGCGCACGAGCGCCTTGCCGTTGAGCAGACCAATCTGGGCGTGATGGTTGGGAAAGAAATCCCACTGCACAAGAAAAGTCCGCGCCCGAGTAAATGCCGTCATGACGATAATCGGCACCAGCATGGCGGTGGCAGGAGAAAACCCGATGACGACGTCTGCGCGGTTTTCGCGCCGGAACTTCAGCAATTGCCCGGCAACGCTGACCGAAGACAGCGTCCACTTCGCGATTTTCCTGATCAGCGGCGGACCAAAGCTGAGCTGGAATGGGTCGGCGATATAGACGCTTAGTGGCCCGTTGCGCACGGAAACCGGTTTGCCGTACGGCCGCTTCGACCAGTTCACGACGAAGACACTGACGTCGTGGCCTTTGCGAACGAACGCCTCGGCCATTTCATCCGACAGCGAAGGAGTTTCCGCATCCAGCGAATAGCCGGTGCTTAGCAGCACGATCTTCATTCCGCGGACATCCTGAATCGCAATCGGTACATCAGCATCATACCCACCATGAGTCCGAAATAGGTTGCGCCATAGGCATAAACCGGGGCGCGACCACCAAAGTGATCCACCAACAGGGCCGTGCCAGCAAACAGCAGCACCCCCTGCAGGATTTCGTACACCAGGGAGACCCGCACCGTGCCACGCGCCATGAACAGCGTGGAAATACTCACTGCCACGACCCGAAAGGCATCCCCGATCAACTGCGGCACCAGCAGCGTGCTGGCCCCGACAAATTCCGCCGAATACAGCAGGCGATAAAGTTCATGACGGACAAGCCACAGGAACAGTCCGCCCAGAAAGAACAGCACAAGGACCTTGCCCTGAATCCCTACAAAAGCCCGGCGAATCTGCCGGTCTTCCATGCCAGCCAGCTTCGGCATCGCATAACTCAGCAGGAAAACGCTGACGAACTGCATGTAGACGTCCGAAATCCGGATCGTCGATTGCCAAAATCCGACCTGGTCCCAGCCCGAGACCGCGCCGACGAGATCCCGCACCGCCATCTGCCCCAGCGTAATGCTGGCCGCACCCGCAAGCGTAATGGCCGAGAACGAGAACATATGGCGCACCTTGGCCATGTCCACGCGCCTGTAGTCCACGGCTACGCGCGACCGCACGCTCCGGAACTTCATGACCAGGAGGGTTGCGCCAGGCATAGCAGGCAACAACACGACGCCCAACGCCGCCCCGGCATACCCGCCGTAGTGAGTCAGCGCCGCCAGCAGGGCGATGCCGATAACGGCGCCCGCAGCGTTTGACGCCAGAATGACGCCATACCGTCCATAAGCCGACGCGAACGCCTGGTAAAGGGCACAAAAACCGACCAAGGCCTGGGTGACACCGAGCAGCGCGACAATCCACCGATAATCCTGCGCTCCGAACACCAGCGTCGAAAGTGCCGACGAGCAAACGAGGACGGCCACGGCCATGACAACCGTGGTTGCCACGTAAATCTGCGTGATGACGTCGATCCAGTCCTGCTCCCGCTCGCTACCCTTGTGCGCCGCGATGGCCCTGGTGACGCCCGGCGCGATACCGCCTGCCGCGAGCATCCCGGCAAAGGCAGTAAGGGCCATGAACTGGGAAAGCTGACCAAATTGACCCAGGCTTACCGACGTGGCAATGATTTTTGCGGTAGCCAGTCCGGCCAGCGCCTTGACCAGCGTAGCACCGGCAAGCAAGCCGATTACTCTGAAGTCACGCATGAGCCAGGTTGTGGAGGCCGGTTCTGTTCATAGTTATTGAGTTGCCATTCCGTTGGTATCGCCGGCGAAGGCCAGGCGAATGACGGGAATCACCGGCAGCCAGGCTACTGCCACCTTGTTGCTGCGGAGCAGCATTTCTCGTCCACCAGCGGACCGAAAGCGTGGCGCAGCCGGTTGGAAGTGGCTTATAAGCAACTTTCAAACGACGACTTCGTTCGCACCACGTCACGCCAATGTCATGTCGGGCGACATTCTATCCGACGTGGTGCACCGCTTCCGACCAAAATCGGACATTTGTAGCGGGGTGTTACTGACCACCCCATAAGCCGTCACAAAGCCACATTCAGCAACAACTTTTCACGATCCACGCCGTAGCTGGTCGTCATTGCCCGTTCGAAAGGTCGACGCAGCAGAGATTGCCTTCGCGTCGCATACGCGGGGCGAAGACCGTGGGGAACATGGTGCACTGGGCGATGATCCCCGGCGCGCCCAGGCGTTTCAGCAACGCGGGCAGCGCATCGCCCTTCAGGTCGACGCCGAAGCCCTGCTCGTAGAGATAGTCAGACTGCAACGGCTCGCGGAGATCGTGGAAGGCAAAGTACGTGAGGTTGTCGACGACCAGATGGCGCGCGCCGTCGCCCTGGATGTTGCATTGGCGTGCAAATGCGCGTATCCCGGGTCGCTGTTTCGCGTAGTCGAGCGTCGGGATGGACAGGCCCTGCCTGGGCAAGCCGAAGCCTGCCGACCGCGACGATTCGATGGTCGCCGGTAACGCCCGGAGCACCAGGACGGCTGCACTGGCGAGGAACAAGACCAGCACCGGAGACAGTACGGCGGCGACAACATGGCCGGTACGCGCGGTATCCGCCGCACGCCAGCGGTCAAGCAGCGTAGCGATGGCGAAGACAAGGCACCACAACGCGATCGGCAGCAGCAGCGATGCGGCATAAAAATTCCACGTCTTGAACAGTGCGGCGTGGCCGACCAGGGCGAGCCAGAACGCTGCCATCCACCACACTGCACCCGCCGGCGCCCGCCGAATGGCCTGGACGACGATCAGCACGGGCGGGAACAGTAGCGCGGCCCAGTAGGTGCCGCGCACGACATAGCCGATGCAGGCGTTGATCGATGCCGCCGGCTGCCATTGCTCCAGCCCAGGCACCGAAGCCAGCCAGGCCAACTGATAGTTGTCGGCAAACACGATATGCCGCAACATCGCTTCAGGCGCGGCCTGGACGTTTGCGATCAGCGTTTGCACGAAGGCGCCAGGCGCAGCCCAGGCACCGCCGAGCGATACCGTGTTTCCGGCGAGGATCGCCGACATCTGGGGCGCGCCCGGACACGAGGACACCTGGGCCGCGAACTTCAGCGTCTGCCAGGCCGCGCCAAGGACCACCGTGGTGACAATCGCCGTCCAATACCGGCTTCGCGGTCCAAACGTCGCCACCGCCGAGAGCAGTACCAGCGGAATGAAGAAAACAGCCTTGGGGTGGGTATAGAAGAACAGGCTGGTAACAAGGCAGAACGCCGCGGCCAGCCCTGCCGTGGTGCCCTGATGGCCGGCCGCTCTGTCCCGCCTGAGAACGAGCGGCAGGACGAGCAGCACCGACAGCAGGAACAGCATCATCTGTTCTCCGCGCATCATAACCAGCGTCAGCGGCAGCACCCCCACACCCAGCACCGCGACGAACCCCGCAAAGAGCCAGATCCTCAAGACATCGGAACGGATCAGCGCCCGGAACACCATCCATGTCGCCAGGAGCCAGGCGAAACCGATCGCGAGACCACGCACCCGAACCCCCAGCGGGGTGCCGGCATGCATGATCAGATCGGATACAAGTGCGCCCGGCAGATGCAGCCATTGCACGGACTGCAAGAAGCCCGGACCGCATTGCGGCATCAGCGTGTTCAGGCGCCAATCATTGGCGAGGAACATGCCGCGCATCAGCACACCGGCGGCTTCGTCCGCGTAGACCGGTACGAAAATGCCCGTGGCGAGCACCACCCCGAAGACCGCAACAATTGCCCACGCCGGCCACGCCCAACGGTTGCCTGTTTTCACGATATGCAAAGTGGTCAGAAAAGCTGCGCTTGAGAGAGGGGGACACCCAGGCGCGTTGTTGCCATGATGAGCGGGACACCCGGATCCGGCCATGCCACGCCGATGGTTGGGTCATCCCAGCGAATGCAGTGCTCCGTTTCGGGATGGTAGTAATCGGTCGTCTTGTACAACACGTCGGCGCCATCGGAAGTCACGACGAAACCATGCGCGAATCCTTCGGGCACCCACATCTGCCGATGGTTGTCACCGGAAAGCGTCGCGCCCACCCATTGCCCGAAAGTCGGCGAACCTCTGCGAATATCCACGGCAACATCGAAAATCTCGCCGGACACCACGCGTACGAGCTTGCCCTGGGGATAGGGCAACTGGTAGTGCAAGCCCCTCAGCACACCCCGCCGCGACCGCGAATGATTATCCTGTACGAATTCGCGTTGCAGCCCCGTGGCTTTGGCGAAGTCCGCCGCATTGAACGCTTCGAAAACAAACCCGCGCGGGTCGTGATAAACCTGCGGCTCGATCAACATCACCTCGGGCAATGCCAGCCGCGTCGCCGTGATCTTCAAGGCCGCATCTCGCCGGAAAGTTCATTGATGACGCGCAGCAGATACTGGCCGTAGGCCACCTTGCGCAGGGGCTCCGCCAACTCGACCACCTGCTCGGCGGTAATCCAGCCACTCCGGTACGCAATCTCCTCCGGACACGACACCATCAGCCCCTGCCGGTTCTGCAGCGTCGCAATGAAACTGGCTGCCGTCAGCAGCGATTCGTGGGTGCCCGTATCCAGCCACGCATGTCCGCGGCCAAAAATCGTGACGTCCAGTTGGCCCGCTTCCAGATAGCGCTTGTTGACATCGGTGATTTCAAGTTCGCCACGCGCCGACGGCTTGACGTCCGCCGCGATGTCGCAAACCTGGTCATCGTAGAAATACAAGCCGGTCACGGCGTAGTGCGAACGCGGATGAGCAGGTTTTTCCTCTAGCGAGATGGCGCGGTACTCGTCGTCGAACTCCACGACACCGTAGCGATGCGGATCCTGCACGTGATAGGCGAAAACCGTGGCTCCGGCTTCCTTGGCCGAGATGGCGCGCAGCTGGCGAGCCAGATCATGACCATAGAAAATATTGTCGCCAAGCACGAGCGCGCACGGCTGGCCGGCGATGAAATCACGACCGATCAGGAATGCCTGCGCGAGTCCGTCCGGCGAAGGCTGCACTGCATAGGAAAGATTGAGCCCCCAACGCGAGCCGTCACCGAGCAGTTCAACGAAACGCGACGACTCTTCAGGCGTCGTGATGATCAGAATATCCCTGATACCAGCCAGCATCAGCGTGGTCAGCGGATAGTAGATCATCGGCTTGTCGTATACCGGCAGCAACTGTTTGGAAACGCTCCGTGTAACCGGATAAAGACGCGTCCCGGATCCACCGGCAAGAATGATGCCCTTACGCATGGGTGCTTTTTCCCCAGATGATTTGTTCCAGCAGCCAGTGGACGCCCTGCTCCCACGGAGGCAGGTGCAATCCAAAGGTTTCACGCAGGCGGTCGGTATTCAGCACGGCATGGGCGGGGCGTGATGCCTTGCCGCCAACTTCCCCCGCCGTACAGGGCTCCACGTCTGTGGGTCCCGATTGCAGATTCGCGCCACAGGCCAGGGCGTACCGGAGGATCTCGCATGCGTAGCCGTGCCGGGAGACCTCGCCGCCCGCGGCGACATGGTACAGACCGGTCGGAAACGCGGCACGTGCGGCGCCCCCCAGCCAGTGCCGGGCCACGATCTGCGCAGTGACATCGGCGACCAGCGCGGCCGATGTCGGCGTGCCGATCTGATCCGTCACGACGCGCAGCCGATCGCCGGCAAGTGCGCGCGCGAGAATCGTCTTCAGGAAGTTTGTCCCGTGCAGACCAGCAAGCCACGCCGTGCGCAGCACGAGCGCCGGCCCGCCGGCAGCCATCACCGCCCGCTCCCCTTCCAGCTTTGTCGCGCCGTAGACTGACAGGGGCGCCGGGACGTCCGCTTCCGTGTAGGGGCGTCCGCTGCGGCCATCAAATACGAAATCGGTCGAATAGTGGACAAACAGCGCGCCGGCATCGCGCGCGGCTTCCGACAGCCAGCCCGGCGCCGCAGCGTTGATCAGGAAAGCCGCGTCCTGATCTCGTTCCGCCTGCTCGACATCCGTGTAGGCAGCCGCATTGACGACGACGCTCGGCCGGTGCTGCGCAAGCACTGCGCGGCAGCGGTCGGGTTCGGCGATATCGCAACCGGAACGGTCGAGTGCCACCACCTCACCCAGGCAGGCCAGGCTACGGCGCAGTTCAAAGCCAAGCTGTCCGTTGGCGCCCAGTACAAGAAGGGTTGGCGGCTCGCTACGCTGCATAGTGCCGCGCAATCCATTGGCGATACTCGCCCGACGCCACCGAATCCACCCAAGCCTGATTGTCCAGATACCAGCGGACGGTCTTGCGCAGCCCGCTCTCGAAGGTCTCCAGCGGGGCCCACCGCAGCTCGCGGGTCAGCTTGCCGGCATCGATCGCATAGCGTCGATCGTGTCCGGGCCGGTCCGGCACGAAAGTAACCAGGCGCCGTCGCGGTCCCGCTGCGTCCGGGCGCATCTCGTCAAGCAGGTCGCAGATGGTGTGAACGACATCGAGATTGGTCCGTTCATTCAGGCCGCCAATGTTGTAAGTCTCGCCAGGAACGCCGCGCGCAAGCACCTCCCGCACCGCGCGACAATGGTCCGAGACGTGCAGCCAGTCCCGCACATTGAGACCATCGCCGTAGACCGGCAGCGATTTACCGGCCAGCGCGTTGGCGATAATCAACGGGATAAGCTTCTCGGGAAACTGGTAAGGACCGTAGTTATTCGAGCAATTGGTCGTCAGGACCGGCAGGCCATAGGTGTGGAAATACGCCCGGACCAGATGATCGGATGCAGCCTTGGAGGCGGAATACGGGCTATTCGGCGCGTATGCGGTGGTCTCGGAGAACGGGGCATCGTGAGGCCCCAACGATCCGAAGACTTCGTCGGTGGACACATGCAGCATCCGGAACGCCTGTCGCGCATTTGCATCCAGCGTCCCCCAATAGGCGCGGACCGCCTCCAGCAGCGTGAAGGTGCCTACGATATTGGTCTCGATAAAGTCGGCTGGCCCGTGGATCGACCTGTCGACATGGCTCTCCGCAGCAAAATGGACCACCGCGCGGGGCCGGTGCGTCGCCAGCAGGCTATCGAGTGCGGCGCGATCGCAGATATCCACGCGCGCGAACACATGCCGGGCATCGCCATCGAGAGGTGCCAGCGTCTGGAGATTGGCCGCGTACGTCAGCTTGTCAACATTCACCACGCCGTCGGCTTGCGGATCCGCCAGCCAGTCGAGCACGAAGTTGGCTCCGATGAAACCGGCTCCCCCGGTGACGAGAATATTGGGCAATTGCTGTGGCTCCGTACTGGGTCTCGAGATCCTACCGGTCCGGCACGCGAGCGCCGCACAGCGGCATTTCTGCTGACGGGAGAAGGACGGTAGAGGCGGCGCTACCTCGATATGGCTTCCGGTTTACACCGGTTGAATGGCAAAATTGGCGCGTCCGCTTTGAGGTGCCGCATATTCTATCCGAAGTCCGGACCCGATCCGGGCGCGCCGCGTCCGGCCTCGCATGACCCCACCAGCCCCCGGCCCGCCCGGGCGACGCCATGCCAATGACTGCAAACTCCCCGGAAACCGGCCTGTACGCCATCGGCGACCTGCAGGGATGCCACCCTTCCCTTCAGGCGCTTCTAGATCGGGTGCCGGCCGACGCCGGATTGTGCTTCGTCGGTGATCTGGTCAATCGCGGGCCCGATTCGCTGGCAACCGTGCGCACTATTCGTGACATGGGTGCCCGGGCGCGGTCGGTGCTGGGCAATCACGATATTCACTTGCTTGCGGTGGGCGCAGGCGTCCGCAAGGCCGGCAAGTCGGACACGCTGGACGCAATCCTCGCGGCGCCCGATCGCGACGCGCTGCTCGACTGGCTGCGGTGCCGTCCGCTGGCTGTGCGCATCGACGATTTTCTCGTTGTCCACGCCGGTGTGTTGCCGCAATGGAGCGCGGCACAGGTAATGGACCTCGCCGCCGAAGTGGAAGACCAGCTCCGTGGCGCCAACTGGCAGGGCTTTCTTGCCGATGTGTTCGGCAACGCGGCCGACCGCTGGCATGATGGCCTGCGGGGCATTGAACGCCATCGCGTGATCGTGAACGCGTTGACGCGGCTGCGCTACTGCAATGCGGATGGGGTGATGGATCTGAAGACCAAGGAAGGCCTGGGCAGCGCGCCCGATGGCTTCATGCCCTGGTTCGACGTTCCGGGACGTCGTACTGCCGATGTGACCATGGTGGTGGGCCACTGGTCGACGCTGGGGCTCGTGATGCGTCCCGACTTGATGGCACTGGACACCGGCTGCGTCTGGGGCGGCCAACTGACGGCAGCCCGGCTCTCGCCGGACCCCGCCGGCCGCGATGTGATTCAGGTCGATTGCCCGGCTTATCGCGATCCGCTGGCGTAATCGCAGGCGATGGGTTGTCCGTCGCAAGGACAGTGACAACCATCCCCGTGCCGCGCAACGTAGAATGGCCGCCGGCTGAGCCCCCGATCAATCAGAAGGCCACGGAATATTCCTTCGATGTACAAGAATCACTACGAGAACAGTGTTGGCGTGCCGCGGACCCGCGGGCACCAGCATCTCCTGCTGGCAGTTGGCACTGCAGTTGCGCTGGTTTTCCTGCTTTCGGCATGGTTCATGCCCATGTGGGAAACCAACGATGACGTTGGCATGTCGATGATTGCCCATGGCTACGGATTTGTTGCCGAAAGCTCGCCCAACCTGATTTTCTCCAACGTCATCTGGGGCCGTATCGTGCGGGCCATGCCGCAGTTCGGCGGCGTCGTTGGCTACACTGTCGCGTCGACGCTTGTCATCGTGCTGGCGGGCGCCGCCATTCTGTATTTCATGATGCGCCTGGGGGTGGCGCGCCTCCATGCGGTCCTTGCCGTCGCGCTGATATTCCTCTGGCCGGTGCTGTTTCCCCAGTTCACGCTGAACGCGGGCTTGCTGGCGGTGGCGGCTGTGCTGGGCTGGCGAACGTTCGCCGAGACTGGCGAGATGTCGAGCCTGGCCGTGGCCAGCCTGCTCGGCTTTTTCGCCTACCTGATACGGGACCAGGAGTTCTGGCTCGTGCTGGCCGTCGGCCTGCCATTCCTGCCATGGAAAGCGCTCGCCCGTCAGCGGGCCATGCAGGCTTCCGTCGTCCTTCTGGCCGTGATGATCGGTGGTGCCGCGTATCTGAACAAGGCTGCCTACGACACCGAAGCCTGGAAGAGTTTCCACGCATTCAACATCGCCCGCGCGCCTTACACCGATTTTCGCGCCGGCGTCCAGGTGAAGGAGCGGCCGGATGTCCTGGCCCGGCACGGTTTCTCGGCCAACGATATCGATCTTGTCAGCGACTGGTTCTTTGTCGACCCGCACCTGATGGACCCGGCCAAGCTTAACGGCATGCTCGACGACATCAAGCTGCACGAGTGGGTGCAGCGTGGCTTCGGCTTGGGTATCGAGTCGCTACGCCAACTGCTGGTGGACCAAATGTGGCCCTTGCTGGCTTGCGCCTGCCTGATCGCGTTCGTCAGCCCGTCGCGCGTCGTGATCATGCTTGGCGTGCTGGTGGTGGCCGCGGTGTTTGCGCTCGGCGCCATTGGAAGGCCCGGCGTGACTCGCGTCTACTATCCGCTCGCGGCGTTCCTGCTTGTTGCCGCCATCTGCGCATTGCCAGCACGCCCTGCACGGTCACGTGGCATTGCTACGCTGGCGCTCGTTCTGGCAGGCGCGGCCGCCCTCCATGCCGCCTGGCCCCACCAAGTGGAAGCCAGATCGCGCGTGGCGCAGACCCGGCTGCAACTGGAAGGCGTTCCCAAAGGAACCCTGTTTGTCTGGGGGCCGGCATTCCCCTACGAGGCCGCGTTCACGCCGTTTCACGGCATTCCTGACGCCCGGTCGGTACAGATCTATCCGATGGGTGTTTCGACGCTTGCACCGTTCTCCGTAGCCATGCAGGAAGAACAGGCCGGACGGGGCTTTCTGGCGCGCCTGACGACGGAAGCGGGGTTGAATATCAGCATGCCCTACGGGCGGCTTGAGCGCCTGCGCACCTATTGCCGGGAACATCTGCAATCGACGCTCGACGACAAGGTGATTCATGAACGCCCGGGCTTCGTCATCCATCACGTGCGTTGCCTGCGCCCCGGGTCTGCGCGCGGCACGCAAGCTGCGGTGGACAAACACTGAGTTGGCGCGGCATCCCCGGATACCGCCCACCTGGGCGACTACGCCGTGCCTGCGCCGCCCTTCCTGACGACGATGGTGAATTCGTAGAGTCCGTAGTCGTGCAACAGCGCGACGTTGCGCGAATAGCGCCGCTTGCAATGGTCGAACAGCGCGCAAGGGTCCGCGTAATAAAGCGTGTCGCGCATCTTGTCGGCATCGGAGTACGAGGTCAGGCAATTAAACGCGAAACCCAGGCGGCTGGTCCTGTCCATGATGTCCAGCACGCCTTTGATGTAATCCAGCCACTCCGCGTCTCCACGAGCCATGCGCACGTTGAAGATACCGCTGGCGATTCCGAAATCGGCTACCTCATCGGGTTCGCTTCCCACGATGAACCGCGTGGACGGATCGCCGCCCAGGCGCCGGGATGCAGCCTGAATCATCTCCTCCGCCACATCGATGCCGGTATAGCTGAGCTGCGGGTAGCTTTTGCCGAGGTATTCCCTGAGTGCGCCGTAGCCACATCCCAGGTCATTCACGCTGAACGGCTCGGTTCTGTCGCCAATGACCCTGCTCAGTTGCGCAAAGCGAAGAAACTGGCTTTCCTCTCCATTCCAGTCCACGCCTTGCGCGGTCTCGCCGTGCTCCGCAAGTCGTGCGGAGTAGTATCCGGCCACCTCGCCCAGCAGGTCTGTGCGTTCCTGGTTCATTCCCGGCCCTTCGTATCGTTACCCATCGTTTGTGCGATCGTCTGCGCCATGGCGTGCGCGATCTTGCCCGGCATGTCCGCATCCATGCCCACCCATAGCAGCAGACGGATCAGTCGCTCGGATTGACGATTGGTGACGGCCAGCGTGCCATGCGCCCGGCCGTACCGCTGGCCGCCCGGCGACGTATGCAGCGGCACATAATGAAAGACAGACGAGATACCCGATGCCTTGAGTTTCTCAAGCACGGCTTGTCGATCGATGCCGTCAGCCAGCAGCACGTAATACATATGGGCATTGTGCTCACAGTGCGTCGGTACGATCGGTCTGCGCAGCCATTCGCGGCTCTCCAGCTCGGAGAATGCCGCGTGATAACGGTCCCAGCTCGCCATGCGATCGGCGGTCACCGCATCGGCATGTTCCAACTGCGCCCGCAGGAATGCTGCAATTAGTTCACTGGGAAGGAATGAAGAGCCCACTTCCTGCCACGTGTACTTGTCGATTTCGCCGCGAAAGAAGCGGCTGCGGTCCGTACCCTTTTCCCGAATGATCTCGGCACGCGCAACCAGAGCCGGATCATTGACGAGCAACGCGCCGCCCTCTCCGGATATCACGTTCTTGGTTTCGTGGAAACTGAACGCGCCCATATCGCCGAGCGTTCCCAGCGGACGGCCGCGATAGCTTGCCAGCACGCCCTGCGCGGCATCCTCCACGACCTTCAGGCCGTGACGGCGCGCGATCTCGTTGATCGTGTCCATCTCGCACGCCACGCCCGCGTAGTGCACCGGAACAATTGCGCGCGTCCGCGGCGTAATCGCTTCCTCAAGCAGGCGCTCATCGAGATTCAGCGTGTCCTCTCGAATATCCACGAACACCGGCACACCGCCACGCAATACAAATGCGTTGGCAGTCGAGACAAAGGTGTAGGACGGCATGATGATTTCATCGCCCGGCTCGATATCGAGCAGCAGCGCCGCCATCTCCAGCGCCGCCGTACAGGAATGCGTCAGCAGGGCACGCGCGCAACCTGTGCGCCGCTCTATCCAGTCGCTGCACCACTTCGTGAATTGCCCATCACCGGCCAGCTTGCGCGTGCGGGCAAGTTCGGCCACGTACGAAAACTCATCCCCAGTGAGATGAGGTGCGTTGAATGGAATGTTTTGATCGTTCATTGAATTTACCCGCGTGCCGCGACTACGGTGCCCAGCATGATCAGTGCCACACCGGCCAATTTAGGTCCGGAGAACGGCTCGCCCAGGAACCAGATGCTCAGGCACAGCACAATGGCGAAATTCAGGCTCATGAAAGGGTAGGCCTGACTGAGGTCGAACTTCGTCATGGCGGCCATCCAGGCCAGCGACGCCAGAAAGGCAGCAAAGAATCCCGAGAAAATAAGCGGATCCAGCAGCAGCAACACCAGGAAGCGCAGCTTCTCCAAAGGAGCCTGCGGCATGGCGCCGAACTTGCCGATGCGCCATTTCAGGATGAGCTGACCGTACGTTGTCAGCAATATCGTGGCGAGAATGTAGAGATAATCGAGAGCGCGTGTCATTTTCTCAATCCAGCACGGCAAGACCAAAACCGGTCGCACCGTAACCGTTGCCGTTGCCGTTGTAGAGCATATAACGCCGCCCGGCATGGTCGAACACGAAAGGATACTCGATCATGTCGGCATCCCACCCGCTCTCCGATACCTCGATACCGCTCTCTTCGTCTTTCCGGACCCAATGGATGCCGTCGTCCGACTCCGCATAACCGATCCGGTAACGATCGATGCGGTGGGAATACCACATGCGCCAGCAATCCGGGTCCCGGATTACCGAAGGCCGGGAGATCGCCACCTCGGCGTCGCTGGCATAGTCGATCGCCACGGTTCCGTCGCGTTGCCAGTGGATACCATCATCGGACGTCGCGTACCTGATGTGATAGCGATGCTCCGGCCCTTTTGCCGTCTGCCGCCATTCCGTACAGGCGAGATACCACATGCGCCATCCCGTCTCGTCGCGCAACACGCAGCAGCTTGCGCAGAAGTGAGGTTCGCTGGCGGTCCGATCCACAATGGGACCGCGCGCATAGCGCTCGAATGCATTCGGGTTACGCGCCACCGCCAGGCCGATGGCGCTCCGGAATGGCACCGTCACCCCGAGGTTCCAGCCAATGTAATAGAGCCGGTCGCCATCGGGCGCCTGCGTCAGCCAGGTCGCCATGGCGCCGCTGTCGTCGAACGCGCCGAGTTCGCCAGGGGATAACACCGGTTCCTTGCCACACGCGAGAATAATTTCAGGTCGCGTGATATCGATATCGACATAACCAGTATGGCTTCGGCTGGCAGCGTCCCGCGCACTGAAGTAGATGCGATACAGATCCCCACCAAGCGGTTGCGCGATAGGCACCGCCGCATGGGTGCGCATCCAGTCAACCGAGCCGTCCGGACAGAAGATCCGACCCAGTTTGCGCCATTGCCCGGTCCTTCTCATATTTTTCGCAGCCTCGAACTGGGCACGGCAGAGCGTGGCGTGGTCTGCTCGACATAGACGCCTTCGCTTTCGGCGTCCGCGAGCATCAGCGTGCCCGCGCCGATCACACATCGTTCGCCAATGGTGATGTGATCGCGTAGCGTGGCATTGACGCCGATAAAGCACTGGGGCGCGATGGTTACCCCACCCGACACCACGACGTGCGACGCCAGAAAGCAATGGTCCCCGATCGTCGAATGATGGCCGATGTGATTGCCGCTCCAGAGCGTGACGTTGTTGCCAATCGTCACGAACGGCTGGATCACGTTGTTTTCCAGGATGAAGCAGTTCTCGCCGATTTGCCCATCATTGAGCACCGTGGCGCGCGAACTGACGTAGCTGGCGAGGCGATAGCCCTTTTCCCGCACGGCTTCGTATTTTGCCCTGCGTACGCCATTGACCTTTGCGTAGCTCATCGCCACGAACATGGCATGACGGTCGGCCGGAAAACGGGCGTCCACGTCCTCGAAGGGCACCACAGGCAGGCCGCAGAATGTCTCTTCCTTCAGGAAGGCCGCATCGACACAGAAAGCCACCACCTCGTACTCTGAATCATGGCCAAAGTAGTAGTGGGCCAACTGCGCGATATCACCCGCTCCGAAGATAACCAAGGGTGTTTTCATTCGCCGATCTCCCTGTTTGCGCACGGTGACGATGACATGACAGGCGCGCGTGCCATTTCCCCACGTCTGCCATAGATTTTCCTCACGATCGTATAGGGCCGGCGCTTTGTCTCGGAAAAGACCTTCGACAGGTACAGGCCGACCACGCCAATGAACGAGATAATCAGTCCCCCGAGCAGCCAGATCGAGGCCATGACGGAAGTCCAACCGCTCATGGGATGCGAAAGGAACATCCAGTTCAGGATCAGGTACGCAATATAGACGAGGGCGACCGCGGAAATGGCCAGCCCGAAATAGAAGATACCAACGAGTGGAGCATTGCTGAACGACGTGACCGAGTTCACCAGCAGCGACATCTTGCGGCGCAACGTATAGGTCGTCTCGCTGGTACTGTGCTTGCGGACGGTCTGCGGGCACTGGGCAAATCCAGTGATATGCCACAGCCCTGCCATGAAGACTTCCCGCTCTTCATGAGAAATCAGTGCATCGACATAACGCCGGCTCATCAGCCGCGCGGTGACGACATTCTCGGGCAGCGACAGGCCGGTCAGCAAACGCACCAGGCGATAGAACCACTGACCGCTCCACCGTTCAAACCATCCACCCTTGCGGGCTTCCTGCACGCCGTACACGACATCACATGCCTGCGCCTGGCGTTGGGCGGCAAACGTCAGCAGCCATTCTGGCTCCTCCTCCAGATCTACGTCGAGAAGGAAAACCTCGTCGCCGCGCGCATGGGCGAGCCCGGTCATCATTGCCTTGTGGTGCCCGAAATTGCGCGACAAGTCCACGACGACGACATGCGCATCGCGCTCGGCGCGCTCCACCGCAATTTGCAGGCTGTTGTCAGGCGAACCATCGTTGACGAGAACGATCTCGAAATCCTCGCCGACCAGTTCTCGCGCGCCCGCACTTGCCCGGGTACAGAATTCCTCGATATACGGCGCCGACTGGTAAAGCGTGGCAACAATCGACAGCTTCATGGCTGGACGTATTTCATATAGCGACGCGCGTCGGCGCCACAGTTGAACAGCAGGTCGAGAATGGATACCCCATGCGTGAATTCGCCCCAGAGCTGAGGGTATTCCGCATAACCGCCGTAATCGAACCAGTGGAGCTCAATACCGCGATCAGCAAAAACGGTTTCGTCGACATAATCTCGCGCGGCAGGTCCGGACACGTATCTCGTGCCCCCCGCCTGGGCACAAAGGTCTGCCAGCCGCTCGGTCTTGCCATCGGTGAGCACGTAATCCCAGGAGTTCGAGATCCTGGTGTCGATCCGAAGGTACGCGCAAATGGCCTCGATAAAGACGCGATTCATCTCGGACAAATTGCCGTAGACCGCGTCGCAATACAGCGGGGCCACCCACTTTGCCACTTCGTCGAAGTGAGCGGCACGCCGATAGTTCTGTTCCAGCGTACGCCAGTGTGTCCGGGCCCATTCCGTCGACGTGTCGATTTCAGTGTCGCGGATCTTCTGGTCGTAACGGCCCTTGACCTGAACAGGCACCGTCAGCCACTGCACACCCTGGGGCGTCTTGATCTGATTTCGGTTACGCCAGTCCCGACGCGTGTATTGCATGTCGTCGTAGAGAATGAACTCGTCGACGCTGGCAATCATATCGAAATAGCCCTTCCACGGAATGTAGTTGGACTGGACGATAGCCACGGATTTCATGTCGTTCCCTTTCGTGACGCCTTGCGTGCGGCGCAGGCGGTGTCGGTCTTGCCAGTCATACCGTTATGGGGAATCGATTGCGCAAGCAAACTGCAACGCTTGCGATAAAGCCGGGTAGTTTACCCGAAGCGGAATAGCTGGCCGCGCGTGCCCTGGCCGCGCTGCGACCTGTCAGGATGTGGCGGCCGCCGCCGTGGGCGCGTCGTCCTTCGCGGCATGGTGCAACCGTTCGGCCACACTCCCAGCCGCCTCCGGCATCCCCCCCACCAGATGCACCACCACCTCCCGCGCCGCCTCCGCCAGCTCCCTCCGGCTTGCCGACTGCGCCAGCAATTGCGGCCCCAGCGTCAGCCGTACCGTGATGGGTGGCGAGCGCAGGATGGCGTTCAGGCATTGGCCTAGCGAGATATCGTCGATATACGCCGGGGCCAGCGTCGGTTGGCCGGTTGCGGCGTCCAGGTAGCTCAGGCCCACCGGCTGCACGGGCAGTCCGCCGGACACCGGCGCCTGCATCAGGTTGGCGTGGAAGGGCAGCACCTTGCTGCCGTCGGTGGTCGTGCCTTCCGGGAACACGCAGACCAGGTCGCCCTGCCGCATCACGTCGGTGATGTGGTGCAGCACACGGTGGGCGTCGCGCTTGCTGGCGCGTTCGATGAAAATTGTGCCGGTTTTGTCACAAAGCCAGCCGATCACCGGCCAGCTGCGAATTTCCGACTTGGCGACGAACCTTACCGGCTGCCAGCTATGGATGACGTAGATGTCCAGCCACGAGATATGGTTGGCCACCAGCATTGCCCCGCGCGGGGCGCCGCCCGGTGGCAGCCCGTGCACTTCCACGGTGATGCCGCAGATGGCCAGCAGCTTGCGCGACCAGCCGCGGATCAGCCGCTCCCGTACGTGAGTGCTCGCCCACGGGAAGACCGTTGCGCAGACGAAGATGCCGCGCAGCAAATGGAATCCCAGCCGCAGCTTGCGTAGCCAGATCATCATCGAATCCTGGAGCCTGCCGGCAACCGGCGATCAGCGCTGCTCGTACACCACCTGGCCGCCGACCAGCGTGGTGCGCACGCGCCCTTCCATTTCGTAGCCCAGCCACGGCGAATTCTTGCCCTGGCTTTTCAGCGCGGCGCGTTCCACCTTCCACACGTGCTTCGGATCGAACACGCAGACGTCGGCGGCGCTGCCCGTGGTCAGCGACCCCGCGTGCAGGCCGATCACCCGGGCCGGCTCGCTGGTGATGCGGGCCAGCGCCTTCACCAGCGGCACCTTGTGCTCGGCGGCCCAGCGCAGCGTCAGCGGCAGCAGCAGTTCCAGGCCGGTGGCACCCGGCGTGGCTTCGGCGAAGGGCAGCAACTTCTCGTCGTCGTCGACCGGGGTGTGGTCGGAACACAACGCATCGATGGTGCCGTCGGCCAGGGCGGCGACGATGGCGTCCCGGTCGCGCGCGCCGCGCAGCGGCGGCGTGAAGCGCATCTGGCTGTTGAAGAAGCCGATGTCCATGTCGGTCAGCGACACGTGGTGGATGTTCACGTCGCAGGTCACCGGCAGACCTTCCTTGCGGGCCTGGCGCACCAGCTCCAGCCCGGCCGCCGACGACAGGCGGCACAGGTGCACGCGCGCGCCGGTGGCGCGCATCAGTTCGAAGATGGTGTGCAGCCGCACCGTCTCGGCGATCACCGACACGCCCGACAGGCCCAGCCGCGACGCCACCGCGCCGCTGGCGGCCACGCCGCCGCCCAGGAACGGGTCCTCGGGCCGCAGCCACAGCGTGAAGCCGAACGTCTGCGCGTACTGCATCGCGCGTTGCAGCACCTTGGTGTCCTGGATCGGCATCTCGGCCTGGCTGAAGCCGACGCATCCGGCCTCGGTCAGTTGCCCCATCTCGGTCAGCGCCGCGCCCTTCAGGCCGACGGTCAGCGCGCCCAGCGGATAGACGTGCGTCTGGTTCAGCTTGCGCGCACGGAACTTGAGCATTTCCACCAGGCCCGGCTCGTCGAGCACGGGGTCGGTATCGGGCGGGCAGACCAGGCTCGTGACGCCGCCCGCCGTGGCCGCGGCCACCTCGGATTCCAGCGTCGCCTTGTACTCGTAGCCCGGCTCGCGCAGGCGCGCGGACAGGTCCACCAGGCCCGGGCACACGATCAGGCCACGCGCGTCGATGGTCTTGTTGGCGTTGAAATCGGCCGGCGCCTGGCCCACGCCCACGATCTTGCCGGCGGCGATATACAGGTCCTGCTCGGCGTCGACGTTTGCGGCCGGATCAATCAGGCGGCCACCCTGGATGCGGATCTTCATGTCTTCCTGCGATGTGCGGTTCGTTGTACCCAAGGTGCTGCTCAGTCGTTGTTGCCAGCGACGATGCCCATCACGGCCATGCGGACCGCGATGCCGAACGTCACCTGGTTCAGGATCACCGACTGCGGACCGTCGGCCACGGCGGAGTCGATCTCCACGCCGCGGTTCATCGGTCCCGGGTGCATCACGATGGCGTCCGGCCTGGCCAGCGCCAGGCGCTCGGGCGTCAGGCCGTACGCCTTGAAGTATTCCTGCGCGGACGGCAGCAGCGCCCCGCTCATCCGCTCGTTCTGCAGGCGCAGCATGATCACCACGTCCACGCCCTTCAGGCCCTCTTCCATGTTGTGGAAGACGCGCACGCCCATCTGCTCCAGCCCCGACGGCAGCAGCGTGCGCGGGCCAATCGCCCGCACTTCCGGCACGCCCAGCGTGGTCAGCGCGTGGATGTCCGAGCGGGCCACGCGCGAGTGCAGGATGTCACCGACGATGGCCACCGTCAGGTTCGTGAAGTCCTTCTTGAAGTGCCGGATCGTATACATATCCAGCAGCCCCTGCGTCGGGTGCGCGTGGCGGCCGTCGCCGGCGTTTATCACGTGCACATGCGGCGCCACGTGCTGGGCAATCAGGTACGGCGCGCCCGAGCTGGCGTGGCGCACCACGAACATGTCGGCCGACATCGCCGACAGGTTGTTGATGGTGTCCAGCAGCGACTCGCCCTTGCTGGTCGACGACGCGTTGATGTTCAGGTTCAGCACGTCGGCGGACAGCCGCTTGGCGGCAATCTCGAACGTGGTGCGCGTGCGCGTGGAGTTCTCGAAGAACAGGTTGAACACGCTCTTGCCGCGCAGCAGCGGCACCTTCTTGACGTCGCGGTCCGAGTCGGACAGCGAGACGAACTGGCTGGCGGTGTCGAGGATGTGCGTGATCATGTCACGCGACAGCCCCTCGATCGACAACAGGTGCTTGAGCTCGCCGTTCCGGGTGAGCTGCGGGTTGCGGAACATCTTGGTCATGGCAGGTGGGTCGGGGCGCGATTCGGTCTGGCGGGTTCGGTCGGGCGGATACGGTCTGGGTACGGCTTCGGTGCTTGACGTTCAGGCGGCGGCGCGGGTTGACACTCAGGCACGGGCCTCGGTGGCAAACGCAAAGCGCGTGGCGGCGCCCTCGCCCTGGCGCGACAGCACCAGCGTCCTGTCCTGCGGCAGTTCAAGGGTCGCCGCGGCGTAGTCGGCGGCAAACGGCAGCTGGCGGCCGCCGCGGTCGGCCAGCACGGCCAGCGCCACGCGCGCGGGGCGGCCGTAGTCGAACAGCTCGTTCACGGCGGCGCGGATCGTGCGGCCCGTGGCCAGCACGTCGTCGATCAGCAGGATGTTGCGGTCTTCCACCGAAAACGGCAGCGTGGTCGGCTGCGCCTGGCTGTGCAGGCCCTTCTTGGCGTAGTCGTCGCGGTGGAAGGCGACGTTGATCACGCCGTGCTCGCCCAGTTTCAGGTCGGCCGCCAGCCGCTCGGCAATCCAGGCGCCGCCGGAGTGGATGCCGGCCACCGACCAGCGGGCGCGGTCCGCAGACGGCATCAGGGCCTGGGCCTGGTCGCGCAGCGCGTGGTAGAGCGCCTCGGCATCGGGAGTCGAAGTCTGGGTCATAGCGGGATTTCGTCGAAATACTGTTGCAGGATGATCCGGGCGGCTTCGGCGTCCAGCGCCCCGCGCCGCGCCCCGGCCATCGAGGCCGCACGCGACGAGTAGCGCTCGTCCACCCATTCCACGGGCAGGTTGAAGCGCCCGTTGAGCTGGTTGCCAAAGCGGCGCGCCAGCCGCATCGACGCCTGTTCCGCGTCGTCAGGCCCGGCTTCCGGGTTGACCGGCATGCCGACCACCAGCCGCACCGGCGTCCATTCCCGGATCAGCGCGCCCACGGCCTCGAAACGGCCTTCGACCGTCACATTGGGCAGGATGGTCAGCGCAGAGGCTTGCCGCGTGATGAAATTTCCCAGCGCCACGCCGATTTTCTTCTCGCCGTAGTCGAACGCGAGCACCGTGCCGTCGCGGGGCGTCTCGCGCCCCGGCAGCTCAGGCATGCCCGGCCTCGCCGGACAGCATCGTCACGTCGATGCCGAGCAGGCGCACGGCCGCCGCGAAGCGTTCCTCGGGCGGCACACTGAAGATGATTTCGGGATCGGCCTGGACGGTCAGCCAGCCATTGCGGCTCAGCTCTTCCTCCAGCTGCCCGGCGCCCCAGCCCGCGTAGCCGAGCGTCAGCAGGAACCGGTGCGGGCCGCTGCCGTTGGCCACGGCCTCCAGCACGTCCTTGGAGGTGGTCATTTCCAGCCCGCCGGGCACCGCCAGCGACGACACGTAGATGCCGACCGGATCATGCAGCACAAAGCCGCGCTCGGTCTGCACCGGGCCGCCGAAGTAGACCGGCTGGTGGGCAACAGGCTGGATTTCCAGCTTGAGATCGATCTTGTCGAAGAGCGTGGCCATGTCGATGTCGATCGGCCGGTTGATCACCAGGCCAAGCGCGCCGCGCTCGTTATGCTCGCAGAGGTAGACAACGGAACCCGAAAACGTCGGATCTGCCATGCCTGGCATGGCAATCAGGAACTGATTGGTGAGATTGATGGAAGCTTCGGGCGTCGCCATGGCTTGCATTCTACCAAATCACACCCCGGCTGCCGCGGAAAACTTCTGCCGCCGCCGTCACCCGCCGGGCACGCCGGCCGGGCTTCAGTCGCCCGCCGACTTCAGCGCCACCATGTCCTCGGGCGTCAGCCAGCGCCACTCGCCGGGCGCCAGCGCGGGGTCCAGCCGCAGGCCGCCGATGGCGCTGCGATGCAGGGCCGTCACATGGTTCCCGGCCGCAGCCACCATGCGCTTGACCTGGTGGTACTTGCCCTGCAGCAGCGCCAGCCGCAGGCTGCGCTCGCCAGTGGCCTCGCAGGCATGGGCGGCGATGGGCGCCGGCTCGTCGTCAAGCTGCACGCCGTCGCGCAGGGCCTGGACCTGCTCCGGCGTGACCGGATCGAAGGTTGTCACCTCGTACACCTTGGGCACCTGTTTTTTGGGCGACGTCTGCGCATGGATGAACTGGCCGTCGTCGGTCAGCAGCAGCAGGCCGGTCGTGTCGTGATCGAGCCGGCCCACGGCCTGCACCTCGCGCTGGCGCAGCGGCACCGGCAGCAGGTTGTACACACTGGGATGGTGGCGCGGCTTCTGCGAGCACTCGTAGCCGGTGGGCTTGTGCAGCATCAGGTACGCCTTGGTGCACGCCAGCCATTCCTCGCCGTCCACGGTCAGGCGCAGGCCGTCCACCTCGAAGCGTGCACCCGGGTCTTCGCACAGTTCGCCATTGACCTCGACCAGCCCGGCCTCCACCAGGTCGCAGCAATAGCGGCGGGTGCCGAAGCCTTGGGATTGCAGGATGCGGTCGAGTGTCGTGGCCATGGATGAACTGCGTGTCGGTGATGTGAAGGGTATGCGGGCTATGTTAGGTTACGGCGATGCCAAGATCACCTTCCCCCGTCGCCCCCGCGGGCGCGCGCCTGCCCTACCGGATCGACCGGCGGTACGCGCGCGGCCTGGTCTGGTTCCGGCGCGACCTGCGCGCCGACGACCACGCGGCGCTGCATTATGCCCTCAAGCACTGCGAGCAGGTGTGGTGCGTGTTCGTGTTCGACCGCGAAATCCTCGATCCGCTGCTGGAACGGGGCCTGAAGGCCGACCGGCGCGTCGAGTTCATCCTCGCATCGCTGGCGCCGCTGCGGCAGGCGCTGGCCGCGGCCGGCGGCGGCCTGATTGTGCTCGACGACCGGGCACGCGACGCCATCCCCCGACTTGCGGCAGCCCTTGACGCCGAGGCCGTCTTTGCCAACCACGACTACGAACCGGCCGCCAACGACCGCGACGCGGCCGTGCGCCAGGCGCTGGAAGCCGAATCGCGCGCGCTGCTGACGTTCAAGGACCAGGTCATCTTCGAGGCCAACGAGATCCTGACCGGCCAGGGCCGGCCGTTCAGCGTCTTCACGCCGTACAAGAACGCCTGGCTGCGCGAAGTGACGCCGTTCGACCTGCGCGCCTACCCGGTCACCGCGTACCGGAAGGCGCTGGCGCCCGTGCCGTCGCGGCTCGACAAGCCGCTGCCGACGCTCGCGTCGCTGGGCTTCGCGCCGAGCAACCTGCCCGACCTTGCGCTGCCTACCGGCACCGACGGCGCGCAGGCCCTGTTCGACGACTTCCTGACCCGCATCGGCGAATACGACCGCCGCCGCGACTACCCCGCGCTGCGCGGCCCGAGCTACCTGTCGGTCCACCTGCGCTTCGGCACCATCTCGATCCGGACGCTCGCCCGCACCGCCCACCAGGCCATGGAGACCGCCGGCGCAGGCGCCAATGGCGCCGCCGTCTGGCTGTCCGAGCTGATCTGGCGCGATTTCTATTTCATGATCCTGCACCACCATCCGCACCTGGCGGACGGCAAGTCATACCACCCGGAATACGACGGGCTGCGCTGGGTTGACGGCCACACCGGCGACGGCTACTTCGACGCCTGGTGCCGGGGCCAGACCGGCTACCCGCTCGTCGATGCCGCGATGCTGCAGATCAACCAGAGCGGCTACATGCACAACCGGCTGCGCATGGTCACGGCCAGCTTCCTGATCAAGGACCTGGGCGTGGACTGGCGGCGCGGCGAGCAGTACTTCGCCGACCAGCTCAACGATTTCGATTTTTCGGCCAACAATGGCGGCTGGCAGTGGGCGGCGTCCACCGGTTGCGACGCGCAGCCCTACTTCCGCATCTTCAATCCGGTCACCCAGTCCGAAAAGTTCGACCCGCAGGGCCGCTTCATCCGCAAATACCTGCCCGTGCTGGAACGGCTGCCGGACCGCTACCTCCACGCCCCATGGACCGCGCCAGCCGACGTGCTGGCCGCAGCAGGCGTGAAGCTGGGCGAAAACTATCCGCACCCGATCGTGCAGCACAAGGTGGCGCGCATGGAAGCGCTGGAGCGCTACGGCGCGGTGAAAGGCGCGAAGGCGAAGGCGAAGGCGGTGGAGGAGTAAGACGCCAGGCACGGCCCGGGTTTCGCTCCCTCTCCCGCACGCCGGGGAGGGGAGCACACCATCAGGCTAGGTTCAAGCCGCCAGCATCGCACTTTCCCGATAGTGCTTCTGCGCATCCTCGGGGCGGTCGGTTTCCTCGAACATCCGCGCCAGCGCCAGGTGGCTGCGCACGCAGATCGGCCGCTGGCTTTCGCGGTTGGCGTAGCGCAGCGCCCGTTCGAAGTTCGACTGTGCCTTGCCCCAGAGCTGCTCGCCCAGGCACAGCACGCCCAGCGTGTAGTACAGGTCGGCATCGTTCGGATGGTCGACCAGCCATTTCTCGGCCTGCTGGATCTGCGGCAGCGCCTTGCCCGGTTCCGCGCAGTCGGCGTAGCGTTGCACCAGCCGGCTGTCCCAGTTCACCTTCAGGGCTTCCTCGACGATCCGGCGCGCTTCGTTCTGCCGGTTCAGCGCCGAGAAATAGCGCGCGGCCTGTTCGGCGATGCGTACCGCGTGCCGCTCGTCGGCCGACAGCGACCGCCAGAAGTGGTACAGCGATTCCGCGTCGTGGCGGCGCTCTTCCAGCATCGCCTCCACCGCCATCTGCTTGAGCCGCAGCGCCAGCACCGGATGCAGCGCGTTGCGCTTTTCCAGCGTGCGCGCCAGCCGCAGCACCTCGCTCCAGTTCTTCAGGTGCTGGTGCGCGCGCAGCGCGATCCGCTGCACGTGAATCTGGCGCCCGCCCTTTTCCTGCAACTGGGCGATGGTCTCCAGCGCCCCCTCGGGGTCCCGCGCGTCGACCAGCAGTTCGGCCATCGACACCAGGCGGGCCTGCTCGCGCTCGGGATCGGTGACCTGCGACATCCAGGCGTCGCGCCGTTCCGATTCCTGCATCCGGTGCGCGGCCCGCGCGCCCACCAGCGCCGCCGTCTGCGCCTGCTCGGGCCACGACTGGGCCTCCTTGGCGGCCCGCTCGGCGCGCGCAAAGCGCCCGGCAAACAGGTTCTCGATCGACTCGCGCAGCGCGGCCTGCGCCTTGCTCATGCGGCTGCGTTCGCGGTACGCGGCGGCCCGGCGCGGCATTTCCGACAGGTGGCGCACCGTGGACATCACGGTCCAGACCACGAAGAACATCAGCAGCAGCAGCGCCAGCGCCAGGTTCAGCGACATCTCCACCCGGTACGGCGGATAGAACAGCACCACGTTGCTGTGATTGAACTGCGTGAACAGCGCCAGCCCGACCGCGCCGCCAAACAGTACGGCTACCCAGAAAAGCAGTCGCATGCGGCTACTCCTTCTTCAGCGCGCGCAGCGCACCCAGGCTCTCGGCCATGGTCGGCAGCGACACGCTCACGGCGCTGGCCTGCGCCTGCTTCAGCAGCGTCAGCACGCCCTGCACGCGGCGCGAGCGGGTATCGAAATAGCGGCCGATCATCGCCTGGGCGGCGGCCAGGTCGTTGCGGAAGACCGGCTCGTTGCGCGACAGCAGCGCCAGCCGGGCGTTCAGCAGCCGCAGCTTGACGTTCTCGCGCAGGAACCAGCCCTGGTCGCCCGACAGCAGCAGCGCGTTGGCGTCTTCCACCTTGCGCACGCGGATCACCTGGCCCAGCTCGGCCAGCACGTAGTCCCAGGTGCGGGTCAGCACGTTGCCGCCGCTGGCCGATCCGGCCGCGGCCGGCGCCGAGGCCCCCTTGGCGCCGGGGCCCACCGCGCGGTCGGTCTCGCCCGGCACGCGGTCCAGCATGCGCTCGCCGGACAGCAGCGGCAGCGCGTCGATCTGGTTGATCGATTCGTCGAGCTTGATCGCGGCGCCGGTCAGGTCCGTGTCGGGCACGGCCTTCATGCGCGCGATGTCGCGGGCCAGCGCGCGGCGCAACTGGTTGTACTGCGGCTTGTCCGCGCGCGCCAGCCGGGCGTCGGCGCTCTGCAGCGCGGCCAGCGCCACCTGGACGTTGCCGGTCAGCTGGAGCTGCTGGCCGGCATTGGTCAGCAACTGCTGGATCTCGGCGATTTCCCAGTCGTCGCGGTTGCGCATCAGGTCCTGGTAGACCTGTTCCAGCGCCGCCTGCTTGTCGCGGGCTTCCACCACCTGGCCGTCCAGCGCGCCAACCTTGGCCTGCAGTTCCTTGACGATGTCCTGCGCGTTCCTGGACAGCACGCGCGTTTCCTGCACCAGCGCGTCGTTGCTCTGCTGGCGGCGCGCCAGCTCTTCGGTCAGGTGCTCCACGCGCATCTGCAGCCAGAAGAAGCCGCCGGCAATGGCCAGCAGCAACACGGCAGCGATGACCCACCAGGCCGCCATGTTGCGGCGGGCGGCCGGTCCGGCCGCGTGGGACGTGTGGGTAGCGCCGGCGGCACCGGACGGCGCGGCATGGCTCGACGAGGGGGACGTGGTGTCTGGCGTCACGCGTTCGACCTTCGTTGTCGTGGGTCCGGGGGACCCTGTTGGTTCTTTATCGGTTGGGGCGGATGCCGGCGCGGCGGCCGGTTCGGGCTGCGGCACGGGCACCGGATCGGCCATCGCCACAGGCGCCGCCGGGCCCGCATGCGCGTTGCCCCACTGCGTGCACGTGGCCAGCAGGCCAGCATCGCCGGGCGCGGCGGGCAGCACGTGCGCAAAGCCCAGCGCCTGGGCCTGCGCGGCAATTCTCGCATGCGGCGCAATGCACTGCATCTGCTTCAGACGCTCGTGTTCCTGCGGCGACAGGTGCAGCCGCGCCAGCGCGTCGAGGTTGCGTACCGCTTCGGAACTGGTCAGCAGCCACGCATACGGCGGCGCGCCGGGCCGCAGGCTGTCGCGCACGGCCTGCCATTGCATCGTGGTGGGCTCGGGCAGCGTCCGGCTGTAGGCTTCCACGGCCTCGACGGTGGCGCCCGCCTCGCGCAACCGGTCGCCCAGCCAGTCGCGCCCGCCGTTGCCGCGGATGATCAGCACCTGCCGGCCGGAAAACGCGCCGGGCGCGGTGTCCAGCTGGGACCAGAGCGCCTCGGAGTCGAAACGCGGGGTATCGGCGGCCGGGTCGGTGCCGTCCTGCGCGCCGGCCGGGGCGATCACGCGATGGGTGGGCGGCGCGATGCCGCGCTCGGCCAGCGCCGCCACGCTCGACGGCCCAACCACGGCCACCGGCACGCCGGCGGGCCACTGGGCGGCGCCGGCCGTGTTCTGGACCTGGGCCAGCGCATCGAGCGCGAACGACACCGCGTTGGGGCTGACAAAGACGACCAGGGCATAGGTATCGAGCCGGGCCAGCGCCGCGCGCAGCGGCGCGTCGTCGGCGGCCGGGCCGATGGCCAGCAGCGGAAAACCAAGCACGTCGAGGCCCGCGTTGTGCAGGGCCTCGGTCAGTTGCCGGGACTGCCCGGCAGGTCGCGTGACTACGACGGTCGGGCGGGGCATCGGGCGATCCTCAGGCGGGTCCGGCGGTCGACAGGGCGGCCAGTACCGCGTCGGCACCCTGCCCCAGCAGGTCGCCGGCCACGGCGGCGCCGAGCTGCTCGGCGGCCTGGACCGAATCCACCGGCGCGGTGGCGTGGGCCCGCACGTTGCGGCTGCCGTCGGGCAGCGCGACGAATGCATCCAGTTGCAGTGTCGTGCCGTGCCAGCGCGCATGCGCGGCCAGCGGCACCTGGCAGGACCCGCCCAGCCGGCGCGACACGGCGCGCTCGGCCGAGACGGCCAGCAGCGTCGGCACGTCGTTGAGCGGCGCCAGCCACTGGGCCACCTCGGGCCGGTCGGCGCGGATCTCGATGCCCAGCGCGCCCTGTCCGGCGGCCGGCAGCGAGCTTTCCGGCTCGATCAGCGCGCGGATGCGTTCGCCCAGCCCCAGCCGCTTCAGGCCGGCCGCGGCCAGGATGATCGCGCCGTATTCGCCACGGTCCAGCTTGCCCAGCCGGGTGTCCAGATTGCCGCGCAGCGGCTTGATGACCAGATGCGGATAACGGCTGCGCAGGGCGGCCTCGCGGCGCAGGCTCGACGTGCCGACCACGGTGCCCGGCGGCATCTCGTCGAGCGAGGCAAAGTGGGCGGAAACCAGCGCATCGCGCGGGTCCTCGCGCTCCATGACGGCGGTCAGCGCAAAGCCCTCGGGCAGCTCCATCGGCACGTCCTTGAGCGAATGGACGGCCAGGTCCGCGCGCCCTTCCGCCATGGCCACTTCCAGTTCCTTCACGAACAGCCCCTTGCCGCCTACCTTGGACAGGGTCCTGTCGAGAATCTGATCACCCCTTGTCGTCATGCCGAGAATGGACACATCGCACTGGGGATAGTATTGTTGCAACGCAGCACGGACATGTTCGGCCTGCCACATCGCCAGCCGGCTTTCGCGCGACGCGATGACGAGCTTTTGTGGCAGGCTGCGTGACGTAGCAGCGGACGAAGACGACGGGTGGGCGGGTGCTTGCATGCGCGCATGTTAGCACGCACCCCCTCGCAAAACCGCCACAATGGCCGGCCCGAAAGTGACTTTCCGGACGGTTGTTGATGCCGGTTGGCCCGGGGCACCTGTCCGGGGTTCGATACATATATAAGACGTACCGAGAAGAGGAGATAGTGAATGACGCAGCCTGCTGCGCGCCCCACCGGCCGTACCCGTTCCACCAGCCGCAAGCCCACCTCGCCCGCATCGCCCGCCTCGGGCCAGCATGACGCGCCGGGCGCCGCCCCGGACGCCACCGCCCGCAAAGCCCCGTCCCGCAACGCCGCCCCGCGCGCCAAGCCCACGCTGTCCGTGGTGACCGCCGAAGGCAACACCGTCGCCCCGGCCCGCCGCACCGCCGACAAGGACGTGCCGCTGCGCGAGGACATCCGCTTTCTGGGCCGCCTGCTGGGCGACTGCGTGCGCGAGCAGGAAGGCGATGCCGCGTTCGACCTCGTGGAAACCATCCGCCAGACGGCCGTGCGCTTCCGCCGCGAGAACGACCGCGCCGCGGGCGCCGAGCTGGACCGCCTGCTCAAGCGGCTGTCGCGCGACCAGACCAATTCCGTGGTGCGGGCGTTCAGCTACTTCTCGCACCTGGCCAACATCGCCGAGGACCAGCACCACAACCGGCGCCGCCGCGTGCACGCGCTGGCCGGATCGCCGCCGCAGCCGGGCAGCCTGGCCCGCGCGCTGGAAGCCATCGACGCGGCCGGCGTGACCGGCAAGCAGGTGCGGGACTTCCTCAACGACGCGCTGATCATGCCGGTGCTGACCGCGCACCCCACCGAGGTGCAGCGCAAGTCGATCTTGGACGCCGAGCGCGAGATTGCCCGCCTGCTGGCCGAGCGCGACCTGCCGATGACGGCCCGCGAGCGCGACCACAACACCGCGCAGCTGCGCGCCCGCGTGACCACGCTCTGGCAGACCCGCATGCTGCGCAACACGCGCCTGATGGTGGTCGACGAGATCGAGAACGCGCTGTCCTACTACCGCACCACGTTCTTGCAGGGCATTCCCCGGCTGATGGCCGACCTGGAGGAAGACCTGGCCCAGGTGTTCCCGCGCCGCAGCAAGGCCGGCGCCGTGCCCGAGCCGCTGGCGCCGTTCCTGCAGATGGGGTCCTGGATCGGCGGCGACCGCGACGGCAATCCGAATGTGACGGCCGAGACGCTCCAGCACGCAGCCCAGCAGCAGTCGTCGCTGATCATGCAGTGGTATCTGGACGAAGTGCACGCGCTGGGGGCGGAACTGCCGCTGTCGTCGCTGATGGTCGATGCCAGCGCCGAGCTGCTGGCGCTGGCCGATGCCTCGCCCGACCACTCCGACCATCGCGCCGACGAGCCGTACCGCCGCGCGCTGATCGGCATCTATGCGCGGCTGGCCGCCACCACCGAGCGCCTGACCGGCCACGTGGCCCCGCGCCATCCGGTGGCCGACGTGGCGCCGTACGACAACGCCGAGGCGTTCGCGGCCGACATCCGCATCGTGCTCGATTCGCTGCGCCAGCATCACGGCGAGGCGCTGGCCCGGGGCCGGATCGACGCGCTGGTGCGCGCGATTGCGATCTTCGGCTTCCACCTGGCGTCGGTGGACATGCGCCAGGTGTCGGACGTGCACGAGGCCGTCATCGCCGAACTGTTCAAGGCGGCCGGCATCGCGCCCGACTACGCGGCGCTGCCCGAGGCCCGCAAGCTGGAACTGCTGCTGGCCGAACTGCGCCAGCCGCGCCTGCTGATGCTGCCGTGGCACGACTATTCCGAGCAGACGCGCAAGGAGCTGGCCATCTTCGCCATGGCGCGCGACCTGCGCGCCCGCTACGGCAACCGCGTGGCGCGCAACTACATCATTTCGCATACCGAGACGCTGTCCGACCTCGTGGAAGTGATGCTGCTGCAGAAGGAAACCGGGCTGCTGCGCGGCACGCTGGGCAGCAAGACCGATCCGGCCCGCATGGAGCTGATGGTCATCCCGCTGTTCGAAACGATCGAGGATCTGCGCAACGCGGCCGGCATCATGGAATCGCTGCTGGACCTGCCCGGCTTCGACGCAGTGATCCGCCACCATGGCGTGGAACAGGAAGTGATGCTCGGCTACTCGGACTCGAACAAGGACGGCGGCTTCCTGACGTCGAACTGGGAGCTGTACAAGGCCGAACTGGCGCTGGTGAAGCTGTTCGAGGCGCGCCGCGTGAAGCTGCGGCTGTTCCACGGCCGCGGCGGCACCGTGGGGCGCGGCGGCGGCCCGACCTACGAGGCCATCCTGTCGCAGCCGCCGGGCACCGTGAACGGCCAGATCCGGCTGACCGAGCAGGGCGAGATCATCAATAGCAAGTTCGCCAATGCGGAAATCGGCCGGCGCAACCTGGAAACGGTGATCGCGGCCACGCTGGAGGCGTCGCTGCTGCCCACGCAGAACGCGCCGGCCGGGCTGGCCACGTTCGAGGGCATCATGCAGCAGTTGTCGGATCGGGCCTTCCGCGCCTACCGCCACCTGGTCTACGAGACGCCCGGCTTCAAGGACTACTTCTTCGCCACCACGCCGATCACCGAGATTGCCGACCTGAACCTGGGTTCGCGCCCGGCCTCGCGCAAGCTGATGGACAAGAAGCACCGCAAGATCGAGGACCTGCGCGCCATTCCGTGGGGCTTCTCGTGGGGCCAGTGCCGGCTGCTGCTGCCGGGGTGGTACGGCTTCGGCAGCGCGGTCAAGGCGCTGCTGGACGAGGCGCCGGACGAGAAATCGCGCAAGGCATGCGTGGCCACGTTGAAGCGCATGGTCAAGACGTGGCCGTTCTTCCGCACGCTGATGTCGAACATGGACATGGTGCTGGCCAAGACCGACCTGGCCGTGGCGTCGCGCTACGCGGCGCTGTGCGACGACGCCGCGCTGCGCAAGACCGTGTTCTCGCGCATCAGCGCCGAATGGCACCTGACCTGCGACATGCTGAGCCTGATCACGGGCCGCACCGAGCGCCTGGCCGAGAACCCGCTGCTGGCGCGGTCGATCAAGAACCGCTTTGCCTACCTGGACCCGCTGAACCACCTGCAGGTGGAACTGCTCAAGCGCTACCGCGCCGGCAAGGACGCCGACGACGTCCGCGTGCGACGCGGGATTCACTTGACGATCAACGGCGTGGCGGCGGGGTTGCGCAACAGCGGGTGAATCGTCGCTGATGCGTGCCGTAGCCGGCGGTTTTCTCCTCTCGCCCGCGCAGCGGGAGAGGGGAGCCAGCCGCCAGCGTTTGTCCCCCTCCCAGGCGATATAATCGCCGTTTCCGATTTTCCGCCCTGCCCCTGCCATGACCTCCCAACTTGCCAAGAAAGGCGAAGCCTGGTCCGCCCGCTTCTCCGAACCGATGTCCGACCTCGTCAAGCGCTACACCGCGTCGGTCTTCTTCGACAAGCGCCTGGCGCTGTTCGACATCCAGGGCTCGCTGGCCCACGCGGCCATGCTGGCCAGGCAGGGCATCATCGCCGAGGCCGACCGCGCCGAGATCGAGCGCGGCATGACGCAGATCCGGGGCGAGATCGAGGCCGGCCAGTTCGAGTGGAAGCTCGACCTGGAAGACGTCCACCTGAACATCGAGGCCCGCCTGACCGCGCTGGTCGGCGACGCCGGCAAGCGGCTGCACACGGGCCGGTCGCGCAACGACCAGGTGGCCACCGACATCCGCCTGTGGCTGCGCAGCGAGATCGACAACATCATCGGCCTGCTGGGCGACCTGCGCGGCGCGCTGCTGGACCTGGCCGAGAAGAACGCCGACACGATCCTGCCCGGCTTCACCCACCTGCAGGTGGCCCAGCCGGTCACGTTCGGCCACCACCTGCTGGCCTACGTCGAAATGTTCACGCGCGACGCCGAGCGCATGGCCGACTGCCGCCGCCGCGTGAACCGCCTGCCGCTGGGCGCCGCCGCGCTGGCCGGCACCAGCTATCCGATCGACCGCGAGTTCGTGGCGCAGCAGCTCGGCTTTGACGGCGTGTGCCGCAATTCGCTGGACGCCGTGTCGGATCGTGATTTCGCCATCGAGTTCGTCGCGGCGGCGTCGCTGGTGATGACGCACGTCTCGCGCTTCTCCGAGGAACTGGTGATCTGGATGAGCCCGCGCGTCGGCTTCATCGACATCGCCGACCGCTTCTGCACGGGCAGCTCGATCATGCCGCAGAAGAAGAACCCGGACGTGCCCGAGCTGGCGCGCGGCAAGACCGGCCGCGTGTTCGGCCACCTGAGCGGCCTGCTGGTGCTGATGAAGGGCCAGCCGCTGGCGTACAACAAGGACAACCAGGAAGACAAGGAACCGCTGTTCGACACCGTGGACACGATCGTCGACACGCTGCGGATCTTTGCCGACATGGTGCCCGGCATCAGCGTCAAGCCCGACGCGATGCGCGCCGCCGCGCTGCAGGGCTACGCCACGGCGACCGACCTGGCCGACTACCTGGTCAAGCGCGGCCTGCCGTTCCGCGATGCCCACGAGGCCGTGGCCCATGCCGTGCGCGCCTGCGACGACCGCCGCTGCGACCTGGCCGACCTCTCCGTCGACGAACTGCGCCAGGCGTCCGGCCTGGGCGACAAGGCGTCGCTGATCGGTGACGACGTGCACGCCGTGCTGACGCTGGAAGGCTCGGTGGCCGCGCGCAACCACATCGGCGGCACCGCGCCGGACCAGGTGCGCGCCGCCATCGCCGCGGCCCGCGCCACGCTGGCCGGCTGAGCGCCGCGCCACGCCCTGCCGGGGCGGCGCATCCGCCGCCCCGCGCCCCCCCCGGCTGACGCCACCTTTTCCCCTGCTTTCCCCCCTGCTTTCCCCCCTGCTTTCCCGCTGCTGTCCCGCTCGCTTCCCGCCTACCTTACGCGGACCTTACGCCGGTCTGAAAGCCGCTCGCCAGGCCACTCGCGCCCTGTCCCGCCGATGCAAAAAAGTGACGCACTGGGGATTCACCCTAGCGTCGCCCCGCGCCGAAACCCGTAGACTGACGCGCCACCTTTTTGTATCTCCACCTGGGACGATCACATGTCTTTCCTCATGAAAATCTCGCGGCTTATCGACGCCGTGAACGATTTCATCGGGCAGTGGGCGAAATGGCTGATCCTGCTGGCCGTGCTGATCTGCGCCGGGAACGCCATCATCCGCTACGCTTTCAGCATCAGCTCCAATGCCTGGCTCGAATTGCAGTGGTACCTCTTTGCGGGGGTGTTCCTGCTGGGGGCGCCGTACACGCTGCGGCGCGACGAGCATGTGCGCATCGACGTGGTGGCCGGCCACCTGTCCGAGCGCAAGCAGGTCTGGATCGACATCTTCGGCATCCTGTTCTTCCTGCTGCCGATCTGCTCGATCATCCTCTGGCTGTCGATCCCGTACTTCTGGCTGTCGTACGCCGGCCACGAGATGTCCGGCAACGCGGGCGGGCTGATCCGCTGGCCGGCCAAGTTCCTGATCGTGGCGGGCTTCTTCCTGATCATCCTGCAGGGCCTGTCCGAGCTGATCAAGCGCGTGGCCTACCTGAAGGGCCTGCTGCCGTTCTCGGCGTTCCGCAAGCACGCCACCGACCCGGCCGAGGAGATTGCCGCCATCGCGCAGGCCAACTTGCTGCCGCCGACACCAAAACAATAAGGGACGCGCCATGATGTCATTTGTCGCCGCGAACATGGCGCCGATCATGTTCGCCAGCCTGGTGGTATTCCTGCTGTCGGGCTTCCCGATCGCGTTTGCACTGGCCGCCAACGGGCTGCTGTTCGCCTTCATCGGGATCGAGCTGGGCATGCTGCCGCCCGAGCTGCTGCAGGCGCTGCCCAGCCGCCTGTTCGGCATCATCGAGAACGACACGCTGCTGGCCATTCCGTTCTTCACGTTCATGGGACTGGTGCTGGAACGCTCCGGCATGGCCGAGGACCTGCTGGACACGATCGGCCAGCTCTTCGGCCCCATCCGGGGCGGCCTGGCCTACGCCGTGATCTTCGTCGGCGCGCTGCTGGCGGCCACGACCGGCGTGGTGGCCGCGTCGGTGATCTCGATGGGCCTGATCTCGCTGCCGCTGATGCTGAAGTACAAGTACGACAAGCGGCTGGCGTCGGGCGTGATCGCGGCGTCGGGCACGCTGGCGCAGATCATCCCGCCGTCGCTGGTGCTGATCGTGCTGGCCGACCAGCTTGGCCGCTCGGTCGGCGACATGTACAAGGGCGCCTTCGTGCCCGGCCTGGTGCTGACCGGCCTGTACATGCTCTACGTGCTGCTGGTGACGCTGATCCGCCCGAACGCCGCGCCCGCGCTGCCCCTGGAGGCGCGCACGTTCCGCGAGCCCGGCGGGCAGACCGGCAGCCGCTCGGTGCTGGTGCTGACCGTGCTGTCGGTGGCCGTGGCGGTTGCCGTGGACAAGCTCTACAAGCCGGAAGCCCCGCTGGACGAGCGCCTGGTCATCAGCGTCGGCGCCGGCATCACGTTCGCCTTCCTGGTGGCCGTGATCAACAAGGGCCTGAAGCTGAACCTGCTGTCGCACATGGCCGAGAAGGTCACCTTTGTGCTGATTCCGCCGCTGGCGCTGATCTTCCTGGTGCTGGGCACGATCTTCATCGGCGTGGCCACGCCGACCGAAGGCGGCGGCATGGGCGCGCTGGGTGCGCTGGTCCTGGCGCTGATCAAGGGCCGGCTGAACCTGAGGCTGACCAAGCAGGCGATGGAATCGACGCTGAAGCTGTCGGCGTTCGTGATCTTCATCCTGATCGGCGCGCGCGTGTTCTCGCTGACGTTCTACGGCGTGGACGGCCATATCTGGGTGGAGCACCTGCTGACCGCGCTGCCCGGCGGCCAGCTCGGCTTCCTGATCGCCGTCAACGTGCTGTTCTTCCTGCTGGCGTTCTTCCTGGACTTCTTCGAGCTGGCGTTCATCCTGGTGCCGCTGGTGGGCCCGGTGGCTGACAAGCTCGGCATCGACCTGATCTGGTTCGGCGTGCTGCTGGCCGTGAACATGCAGACGTCGTTCATGCACCCGCCGTTCGGCTTCTCGCTGTTCTACCTGCGCTCGGTGGCGCCGCGCGAAGTGAAGACCACCGACATCTACTGGGGCGCGGTGCCGTTCGTCGTGATCCAGCTTGTCATGGTGGGCCTGATCATCGCCTTCCCGGGCATCGTCAGCACCGGCACCGGCCCGAAGCAGGACCGCAGCATCACGCGCGACCTCAGCATCGACCTGCAGCAGTCCGCGCCGGCCCCCGCCGCGCCGTCCGGGCCCGCGCCCGAGGCGCCGTCGCTGGGTGGCGGCGCGGAAGGCAAGGCCCAGCCCGAGCTGCCGTCGGCCCCGCAGGAAAGCGAGCCGGCCGCGCCGCAGTTCCAGTTCGAGAAGTCGAAGTAACCCGCCAGCCAGAACAAAAAACCCCCGCGCCGCGAGGCCGGGGGTTTTTTCTTTGTCCGCCCAGAACTGGCGAAACCGCTACGTCACTGCTTCACGCAATCGACGAAGTACGCCTTCTGGCCGTCGACCTCGTCTTCCACCAGGCCGTGGATGTCGGTCTCGAAGCCCGGGAACAGCTTGTTGAACTCGCGGGCGAACTTCAGGTACTGGACGATCGTCCGGTTGAAGCGCTCACCCGGGATCAGCAGCGGGATGCCCGGCGGGTACGGCGTCAGCAGGATGGCCGTGACGCGGCCTTCCAGCTCGTCCACGGGCACGCGCTCGATCTCGCGGTGCGCCATCATCGCCCAGGCGTCCGACGGCTTCATCGCCGGTTCCATGTCCGACAGGTACATCTCGGTGGTCACGCGGGCCACGTCGTTGGCCTTGTAGACGCTGTGGATCGCGTCGCACAGGTCGCGCAGGCCCATCCGCTCGTACTGCGGGTACTTGCCGACGAACTCGGGCAGCACGCGCCAGAGCGGCTGGTTCTGGTCGTAGTCGTCCTTGAACTGCTGCAGCTCCGTGACCAGCGAGTTCCAGCGGCCCTTGGTGATGCCGATCGTGAACATGATGAAGAACGAGTACAAACCCGTCTTCTCGATGATGATGCCGTGCTCGGCCAGGTACTTGGTGACGATGGCCGCCGGGATGCCGCGCTCGCTGAACTCGCCGTCCACGTCCAGCCCCGGGGTGATGATCGTGGCCTTGATCGGGTCCAGCAGGTTGAAGCCGTCGGCCAGGTCGCCAAAGCCGTGCCAGCGCTCGTTGGCCTTGAGCAGCCAGTCGTCGCGCTCGGCCATGCCTTCCTCGGACAGCGAGTCCGGGCCCCAGACCTTGAACCACCAGTCGCCGTTGTTGACCACGTCGTAGTCGGCCTCGACCTTGCGCACGGCACGGCGGAAGTCCAGCGCCTCGGCAATGCTTTCCTCGACCAGCGCGGTGCCGCCCGGCGCTTCCATCATCGCCGCGGCCACGTCGCACGAGGCGATGATCGAGTACTGCGGGCTGGTCGACGTATGCATCAGGTACGCCTCGTTGAAGCGGTACCGGTCCAGCTTGCGCGACTCGGAATCCTGCACCAGGATCTGGGACGCCTGCGACAGCCCGGCCAGCAGCTTGTGCGTGGACTGCGTGGCAAACACCAGCGCGTCCTTGCTGCGCGGCCGGTCGCGGCCAATCGCGTGCATGTTGCGGTAGAAGTCGTGGAACGCCGCGTGCGGCAGCCAGGCTTCGTCGAAATGGAGCGTGTCGATCTCGGACGCCAGCATCTCCTTGATCTGCTCGGCGTTGTACAGCACGCCGTCGTACGTGCCCTGCGTGATCGTCAGGATGCGCGGCTTCTGGTTCTTGGCCTTGCTGGCGAACGGGTGGTTGGCGATCTTGCGGCGGATGGTCTCCGGGTCGAACTCGCTCTTCGGGATCGGGCCGATGATGCCGTAGTGGTTGCGCGTCGGCATCAGGAACACCGGGATCGCCCCGGTCATCATGATCGCGTGCAGGATCGACTTGTGGCAGTTGCGGTCCACCACCACGATGTCGCCCGGCGCCACGTTGGCGTGCCAGACCATCTTGTTCGACGTCGACGTGCCGTTGGTCACGAAGAACATGTGGTCCGAATTGAAGATCCGGGCCGCATTGCGCTCGGACGCCGCCACCGGGCCGGTATGGTCCAGCAGCTGGCCCAGTTCCTCCACGGCGTTGCAGACGTCTGCGCGCAGCATGTTCTCGCCGAAGAACTGGTGGAACACCTGGCCCACCGGGCTCTTCAGGAACGCCACGCCGCCCGAGTGGCCCGGGCAGTGCCACGAGTACGAGCTGTCCTGCGCGTAGTCGATCAGCGCCTTGAAGAACGGCGGAGCCAGCGTGTCCAGGTAGACCTTGGCCTCGCGGATGATGTGGCGCGCCACGAATTCGGGGGTGTCCTCGAACATGTGGATGAAGCCGTGCAGCTCGCGCAGGATGTCGTTCGGAATGTGACGCGAAGTGCGCGTCTCGCCGTACAGGAAGATCGGCAGGTCGGTGTTGCGGCGGCGCACCTCGTTGACGAACGCGCGCAGCTTCTCGATCGCGGCGGCCTCGGGCTGGTCGTCGGCGCGGACGAACTCGTCGTCGTCGATCGACACGATGAACGTGGATGCCCGGCTGGCTTGCTGCGCGAACGACGTCAGGTCGCCATAGCTGGTCAGGCCCATCACTTCCATGCCCTCGCGCTCGATGGCCTCGGCCAGCGCGCGGATGCCCGAGCCGGAAATGTTCTCGGAGCGGAAGTCTTCATCGATGATGATGACGGGGAAGCGGAATTTCATCGGGCAATCCTTGATGAGGTGCTTGTAAAGACTTGAGCCACATGGCCCGCGGCCTTGCTGTGCGGCGGCGGCATGTGGCTCGTGGGTCAGGTCCGGCGCCGGGCCGGTTCATGGCCGGCGGCGCCCCCGGCGGGGTCGGGCCGCCGGCATTCTAGTCCGGGAAGATGACAGGCCGTCAGGTCTTGGGCAGCGTCACCCCGTGCTGGCCCTGGTACTTGCCGCCCCGGTCGCGGTACGACGTCTCGCAGACCTCGTCGGACTCGAAGAACAGCACCTGCGCGCAGCCCTCGCCCGCGTAGATCTTGGCCGGCAGCGGCGTGGTGTTCGAGAACTCCAGCGTCACGTAGCCTTCCCACTCGGGCTCGAACGGCGTCACGTTGACGATGATGCCGCAGCGCGCGTAGGTGCTCTTGCCCAGGCAGATCGTCAGCACGCTGCGCGGGATGCGGAAGTACTCCATCGTCCGGGCCAGCGCGAACGAGTTCGGCGGGATGATGCAGACGTCGCCCTTGAAGTCGACGAACGACTTCTCGTCGAAGTTCTTCGGATCGACGATCGTGCTGTTGATGTTCGTGAAGATCTTGAATTCGTCGGCGCACCGGATGTCGTAGCCGTAGCTTGAGGTGCCGTAGGAAACGATCTTGCGCCCCGCCGACTCCCGTACCTGGCCGGGCTCGAACGGTTCGATCATGCCGTGCTGCTCCGCCATGCGGCGGATCCACTTGTCGGATTTGATGCTCATATAGACGTGGCAGGGTGGACGGGCGGCGGGCCGGCCCAGCCGGGCGCCGCACGCGAATTGGGGCGCATTGTACAACCATATGGCCCGTCTCCCCCGCGGGGCGGCCCCCTCCCCCGCGCGGCGGGAGAAGGGTCGCGCGGGCATGCCCGGCTACGAGGCGGCGATGACCCCGCACGCGATCCGCCCGCCCGCGTTGCCCGTGGGCTGGGTGCGGTAGTCGTCCGGGTCCTTGTGGACGATCACGGCCTTGCCGATCACGCTGTTCGGGCCGGGGCCCACCGTCACGTCGGACATCATGAACTGGGCGCGGGCGTTGCCGGCCGAATCGGCGGTCAGGTTGTTCATGTCGCCGGCGTGGTGGTCGGCCATCGACATCTGGCCATGCGGCTTGCCGCCGGGGTTGAAGTGGCCGCCCGCGCTCATGGCGTCCGGCGCCGAGCAGTCGCCCTTCTCGTGGATATGGAAGCCGTGCGTGGTGCCCGGCGGCAGGCCGGTCACGGCCACCACGACCATCACCCCGCCTTGCTGCTGGTCAAACGTGACACGGCCCGACGTGTTCGTGCCGCTCTTGGGCGTCAGCGGCGCCGCGGCGCGCGTGGCACCCGGCGCGGCGGCGGCGGCCGTGGCGGCCATCGGCGCGGCGGACGGGCTCTTGCCCGGCTGCGAGCATCCCGCTGCCAGCACGGCGGCGGCGCCCATGGTCAATCCGAAAAGTACCCGTTTCATGCGTTCCTCCTCTTCTTGCTTGTGAGCGCGATCGATGCGCGTGGTTGCGACGCCCTGCCGGGTGGATTGTAGGACAGCCGCCCGGCACGACAATGTCGGACGGCGTCCCATTTTGGCCCGGCCGCCCGGTGCTCAGGTGTTCTGGACGACGATGCTCGGAAACTTGTTGCTCATGTCGCGCGCCTTGTCGGCCACCTTGATCGCCACCTTGCGGGCCATCTCGCGGTAGATGGCGGCAATCTGGCCGTCGGGGTCGGCCACCACGGTCGGGCGGCCCGAATCGGCCTGCTCGCGGATCGACAGGTTCAGCGGCAGGCTGCCCAGCACGTCCACGTCGTAGTCCTTGCTCATTTTTTCAGCACCGCCGGTGCCGAAGATGTGCTCGGTGTGGCCGCAGTTCGGGCAGCAGTAGACGGCCATGTTCTCGACGATGCCCAGGATGGGGATGCCCACCTTTTCAAACATCTTCAGGCCCTTGCGGGCGTCCAGCAGCGCGATGTCCTGCGGGGTGGTCACGATCACGGCGCCCGTGACCGGCACCTTCTGGGACAGCGTGAGCTGGATGTCGCCGGTGCCCGGCGGCATGTCGACGATCAGGTAGTCCAGGTCGTTCCAGTTGGTCTGGCGCAGCAGTTGCTCCAGCGCCGACGTCACCATCGGGCCGCGCCACACCATCGGGTTGTCCTGCTCGATCAGGAAGCCGATCGAGTTGGCCTGCAGTCCGTGGCCCTGCAGCGGCATCATGGTCTGGCCGTCGGTCGATTCCGGGCGGCCGGAGATGCCCAGCATCATCGGCAGGCTCGGGCCGTAGATGTCGGCGTCGAGCATGCCCACGCGGGCGCCCTCGGCGGCCAGCGCCAGCGCCAGGTTCACCGCCGTGGTGGACTTGCCCACCCCGCCCTTGCCGGACGCCACGGCAATCACGTTGCGCACGCCGGGCAGCAGCTTCACGCCGCGCTGCACCGCGTGGGCCACGATCTTCATCGACACCGTCACGTTGACGGCCGCCACGCCGTCGAGCTTGCGCACGGCGTCGGTGACCAGCCCGCGGATCAGGTCGAACTGGCTCTTGCCCGGGTAGCCCAGCTCCACTTCCAGTGACACGTTGCCGCCGTCGACCCGCACGTTGCGCGCGGCGCGGGTGGAGACAAGGTCCTTGCCCGTATTGGGATCGATGACGGTACGCAGGGCTTCGGTTACCTGTTCAATGGTGGCAGTCAAGACGGACTCCGCTCTGTATTGGAATAGTGGGGATTCGATGGGTACGGCAGGCGCGCCATGCCGGCACGCCGGGACAGCGGCCAAGGTAGCAGGTCCGGCCGCCGTGCGGGGCATCGCGCCGTTTTAACCTTGGCTTAAGTGGGGGATTACAGACATTTACATCTCTCACATTCTCAGGCTTGTGCCTGGCACGCCATGTGCCTATTGTAGTGCCGCCAGCCTGACCGCAAGGCCGCCCGACGTGTCGGCGCGGCCCGGGTCTTGAGCGTTTTCATACGCAATGTTGAATCTTGTCGCGGGATGGCCGCCGATGCGCGGCCCGCGTTACCATGCGGCAGGCCGTTGGCAAAAATTTCACGGGAAACTCAGAAGGAGAAAGCATGAACTTCAAGCTCGTCACCGTTTCGATCGTCGCGGCGGCCGCCCTTGCGGGTTGCGCCACGGAGCAGCAGACCAACACCGCGGTGGGTACCGGCGTTGGCGCGGCGGTCGGCGCAGGGCTGGGCAACCTGATCGGCGGCAACACCACCGGCACGCTGGTGGGCGCGGCCGTGGGCGGCGCGCTGGGCGGCGCCACCGGGTACAACTGGAACGCCATCCGCGGCAAGCTGAACAAGGACACGGCCGGCACGGGCACGCAGATCACCGAGCAGCCGGACGGGTCGCTGAAGGTCAACATCCCGAGCCAGGTGACCTTCGATACGGACAGCGCCACGATCAAGCCGTCGTTCCGCAGCGTGCTGGACCAGGTGTCGCAGACGCTGAGCCAGCACCAGGACGTGGCAGCCAACGTCGTCGGCCATACCGACAGCACCGGCAACCCGAGCTACAACATGCAGCTTTCGCAACGTCGCGCCCAGAGCGTGGCGTCGTACCTGGGTGACCACGGCGTCTCGCGCAACCGCCTGACCGCCGAAGGCCGGGGCCAGACGCAGCCCGTGGCCGACAACGGCACCGAGGCCGGCCGGGCCCAGAATCGCCGTGTCGAAATTTTCTTGAAACCAATTTCGGGGTGACCAGTCATAGAGTTCAGGTACCGCTTGCCACCGTTGCTGGCTCGCGATGGGTGGCTGACCTCCCGGGCGGTACCTGATTTCTCCTCCTTTTCCGTTGTGGAAAGCTGCGCCGGTGACTAACCGGCGCTTTTTTTTGGCCGTTCGCCGCCGAATCGGCCAGTTCTGGCCCGATTCCACCCCTGGCGGCCCGATTGTGCCGCCCCGGCCGCCATCCCGAGCAATCCGGCGTCGCAGTTGCTAAAATAGCCGGTTCCTTCGTCCGGCAGCCGCCGGGCGCGCACCGATCCCCACTGAACGGCCACTTCATGACCGCACGCCGCATCCTTGTTACCTCCGCCCTGCCGTACGCCAACGGCCAGATCCACATCGGCCACCTGGTGGAATACATCCAGACCGACATCTGGGTGCGCTTCCAGCGCATGATGGGCAACGAGGTCTACTACGTCGGCGCCGACGATACCCACGGCACCCCGGTCATGCTGCGCGCGGAAAAGGAAGGCATCACGCCCAAGCAGCTCATCGACCGCGTCTGGACCGAGCACAAGCGCGATTTCGACAGCTTCCTGGTGTCGTTCGACAACTACCACAGCACCGACGCCGACGAGAACCGTGAACTCTGCGAGAAAATCTACCTGGCGTTGAAGGACCAGGACCTGATTGCCGAGCGCGAGGTCGAGCAGTTCTTCGACCCCGTCAAGAACATGTTCCTGCCGGACCGCTTCATCAAGGGCGAATGCCCGAAGTGCGGCGCGAAGGACCAGTACGGCGATTCATGTGAAGTTTGCGGCACAACCTACGTGCCGACCGACCTGAAAAACCCGTACTCGGTGGTGTCGGGCGCCACGCCGGTGCGCAAGTCGTCGACCCACTTCTTCTTCAAGCTGTCCGATCCGCGCTGCGAGTCGTTCCTGCGCGAATGGGTGGCCGATTTGGCACAGCCCGAGGCCAGCAACAAGATGCAGGAGTGGCTGGGCGCCGAGGGCGAGGCATCGACGCTGTCCGACTGGGACATCTCGCGCGACGCCCCCTACTTCGGCTTCGAGATCCCGGGCGCCCCGGGCAAGTATTTCTACGTCTGGCTCGACGCCCCGATCGGCTACTACGCCAGCTTCAAGAACCTGGCGGCCCGGCGCGGCATCGACTTCGACGCCTGGGTGGGCCCGCACTCCACGGCCGAGCAGTACCACTTCATCGGCAAGGACATCCTGTACTTCCACACGCTGTTCTGGCCCGCGATGCTGAAGTTCTCGGGCTACCGCACGCCGACCAACGTCTTTGCGCACGGCTTCCTGACCGTGGATGGCGCCAAGATGAGCAAGTCGCGCGGCACGTTCATCACGGCGCAGAGCTACATCGACACCGGCATGAACCCGGAATGGCTGCGTTACTACTTCGCCGCCAAGCTCAACGCGAGCATGGAAGACCTGGACCTGAACCTGGACGACTTTGTCGCGCGCGTGAACAGCGACCTGATCGGCAAGTACGTGAACATCGCCAGCCGGGCGGCCGGTTTCCTGGTCAAGCGCTTCGACGGCAAGGTCGACGAAGCCGCGCTGGCCAACCCGCTGCTGGAACAGCTTCGTCAGGCCGCGCCGCAGGTGGCCGCGTACTACGAGGGCCGCGAGTACAGCAAGGCGCTGCGCCTGGTGATGGAGCTGACCGACGCCGTCAACGCGTTCGTCGACACCAACAAGCCGTGGGAACTGGCCAAGGACGAGACCAAGCGCGACGCGCTGCACGCCGCCTGCTCGGTCTCGCTGGAAGCGTTCCGCCTGCTGACGGTGTTCCTGAAGCCCGTGGTGCCCACCGTGGCCGCCGGCGTGGAGGCGTTCCTGAACGTCGAGCCGCTCGACTGGCGCGCCATCGACCGCCAACTGTCGGCCGACCGTCCGATCCAGCCCTACCAGCACCTGATGACCCGCGTCGACGCCAAGCAGATCGATGCGCTGCTGGCAGCCAACAAGGCATCGCTGCAGGCCGCCAACCCGGCCAGCGCCCCGGACGCCGCCGGCGCGGCCATCGAGCCGATCGCCGACACGATCACGATCGACGACTTCGCCAGGATCGACCTGCGCGTGGCCAAGATCGTCGCCTGCCAGAAGGTGGAAGGATCGAACAAGCTGCTGCAGTTGACGCTGGACGTGGGCGAAGGCAAGACGCGCAACGTGTTCTCGGGCATCCAGTCGGCCTACACGCCCGAGCAGCTGGTGGGCAAGCTGACCGTGGTGGTGGCCAACCTGGCGCCGCGCAAGATGAAGTTCGGCATGTCCGAAGGCATGGTCCTGGCCGCCTCCGCCGCCGACGAGAAGGCCAACCCGGGCCTGTACATCCTGGAACCGCACAGCGGCGCGGTGCCGGGGATGCGGATCCGCTGACACCTCTCGTTGTGACTGCCGCCAGTGGCCGAGACCGGCCACTGGCCATGCATAGCCTGACCCGCGCGTCCGGGAATCTGCCCGGACCATTCGCCCGCGCTCGTACCGGGCGCGTCTCCCCTCCCGTTCGTCCCAATCCCGAAGCCTGCACAAGCCTGCCGCCATCAACAGATCGGTGATTCGTCACGCAGGGGCGTTCAGATTCGTAAAGCGGCTATTCACTAGCGCGTGCGCAGTTTCTAGCGTGGATCCGGCATACACCTCCGTATGCCGCATACGCCAAGGAGTTCAGCATGCCAAAAGTGATTCATCGCTGGTTGGATGCCTGTGTGCTTGCCCGGGTCATCTCAATCGCAGTCGCATTGTTCATGCCCTTGTTACTACCCAGTCCTGCGCAAGCCCAGGTTGGGCCCAATGACAAGGTCTGCTTCTACGAGCACGCAGGGTTCCGCGGCGCGCAATTCTGCGTGGGACCGGGCAAGCTCCACGATGTACTCCCCCCGTGGATCGACCGGAAGATTTCCTCGGTTCGGGTGCCGCGCGGCTTGAAAGCCTTGCTGTTCACCGAACAACTTGGCGATGGCCGAGGATTAGGCACAGACCGCGACCTTGACTACCCGGTTCTGGCCCGCATCGGCATGAATGACTTGACCCGATCGCTCCAGGTTTCCCGGCTGCAGCCAGACTGCACCAAGAATTGCCTGATCCTTCTTGAGAACGCCTATGACCTGCAAACCCAGTTCGAGAAATACTGGACCCAATCCAAGGCCGGACATGTGAGTCTGGCATTCGAACTGCGCCGCAACCACCCATTCACAGTCCAGACGTTTGGCATGAGCGTCAGGTTTGATGGCTCCAGCGCCACCATCGAGACCATGCCATCGCTCCCACGCTCCGTGACCCGCCTGAGCACCATCCAGGTCGCGCCATCTGCCGCATACGGGGTCGTCGCCTTCGCCACGGATGGACGAAACTTCATCTCGACACAAGTCTTCCTGACAGACAAGAACCGACGGTATCTGAATGCCACGCCGATCATTACCAGATCGCTGCAAATGGGGGCCAATTCGACATTGGCCATTCACAACACCGTGGTACCAGGACGTTCGCTGGGCACGCTATCGCTGACCGCCGCCTCGTTCGCTGTCGAGGACCAGCCCGCCAGCCGGCGCGTCCGCAGAGGCACCCACTGCTGGAACAACCCCGTACTGGCTGTCATCAACTTCTTTTCCGGAAACTGTTCGACGCCCAGTGCCGATAGTTTCTACGCTGACGACCGGGATAAACCCGAGAATAACCTGACACTCATCGCCGGGGAAAAAGCAAACGAATCAGCCGCATTTCCTGCCGTTCATGAAAATGCCGGCACTACCGCGCTGCTCGATGAAATTATCGGCATCGGGCAGAACCCCATGGCGATTCACGCGGCCGCGCGCGTCTGCGACAAGTCGCTGGCTGCGGTCATCCGATCGCGCGAGCGTCGTGGCGTTGATGACCACGTCGATTGCGGTTTCCAGACGGCGGCCATTATCACGCTTTACCAGGCAGCTTTCAGCGAGTACTGGAACCTGCAGGATTTCACGACCATTATCGATAACATCCGCCGTACAGGCCGCGCTGGTTATCCCACCAACGACGAGCGCAGCGCACAGCGCCTGGCATCGGCCGTCATGGCCCGCGTCACCGAGTTAGACCAGATCACACAAAGCTTCCACGAAGCCAACGTTCTGTATCAATACTCGACGTATGGCTCGATGGATTTCGAGAACATCACCGCCCAGTACGCTGCGGCGCGTGCCGCCATGCCGCCAGGGCCTGGCCCAAGTACCCGCTTTGCAAACGTCACGCAGGCCGCATCGGCTGCCTTGGGCCGGTACACGCTCGACATGCGCGACTATCGCCCGCCCGCCTCTCGACCGCCGCGCCTATGGTCGAATGGCCAGTGGGTAGAAACGCAAGACGCATTCTCCGCGGAAATTCTCGTCAGCACTGATACCCAACGACTGGGAGAAATCAGCACAGCCCTTGCGCAATGGGAAACCGACTACCGAGCCGCCGCGGCTGCCGCAAGCACCGGCGGAGACAGCAGCTATGCGCGACTCCTGCAAATGGGCGTGTCCCTGAGCCGTAGCTTGCAGCAGCGTATGGCGATCGGACCCCGTCCCAACATCGTCGTCGTAGCCGTATCGTTCCGCGGCCAGGTCGTGGCGGTACTGCGCGGCTATTTTTTCGGTGACGGGACCAGCGCTGATATCGGGTCTGCCGTGAGCATGCCGTCGAATGTCCAGTTGCCGTACCGTGAGGGTGCGCTGCGTGGCGCCGGTGGATTCGCGCTTGCGGCCTTCCTGGACTACGCCCGGCAGCGTGGCGTACGCATCGTCAATACCAATGTGGCAACCGCGCCATCCGCGGAGATTGCCCGCGTTGGATTCCGCTTCTCCGATGAACTCTAGGCGGGACCTGAAGATGCGCGGACGCCTGGACTGACTAGCCGCCGCCCATCTTCGACGGATCGTCGCTCCGCGACGTCGTGCCGACCGTGCCATCAGGGTTGAAATGAACGTTGAAAAACGCACGGTCGGTCGGGGTTTCCATCCAGCGGTAGCCCCAGACCTCTTCCTGCTTCAGCCGGAACGCCTCCACCTTGGTCGGCTTGCCCAGCAGACGGCGGATCTGGTCCTTGGTCATCCCGGGCCGCACCCTGGCGAAGTTCGCGGCCGTCAGCGCCTGTTCGATGGCGCGCACGGTGCCGTCGGGGTTTGTCGTGACCATCCACGTCGACGTGCCTTCGGGCCCGCGCGGGTATTCGAGCCGGCGGCCGCCGTCCGGCTCTTCCCAGACGATCTCGGGCTTGCCGGCCTGGCGCCGCACGTCGTCCTCGGTCGATTTGCCGATCTCGATGCCCTTGAACAACTGGCTGTCCGGCTTGACGCTGTTCCACGTGTCGGTGGCCACGTCGCGCGCCTTCTTCATCGCTTCGTCCACCTTCTGCTGGTCGCACCCGAACAGGGCGAGCAGGCTGGCTATCAGTCCCATGGCGGCTAGGCGTCTGCGCGACGCGCGGTAGAAAGGTTTCATCGCAGGCTTCGATTCATCGTTTGATCGCTTCGACCGGATCGCCGGCCGGCGCGCTGGCGCCTTCCACGGCGGCATCGGCCGCCGCGTTCGAACGCCGCCACGACCCGCCGGAAAACAGCGTACTCCAGTTGTTGAAGCGCCGGTTGAACAGCACCGACAGCCCGTTGATCGACCCGCCCTTGGCAATCAGCGACCAGCGCCGCGAGAACGCCCAGGTCAGCTTGACCACGTTGGATGCCGACGTCAGGCTCTGCTCGTAGCCCACCGAGATCTGGTCCGACACCGCCTTGCCGATGCTCACCACCTGCTGGTCGTTCAGGCCCGCCGTGCTGGGGCCGATCGAGAATTCGTCGATGCCGAAGTGCGACACCACGCTCTTGCCGGCCTTGCCGCCGATCATGCCCAGTGCCGCGCCGCCCAGCGCGCTGCCGCTCAACTGCCGCTGCTGGCTCGATCCCGCGCTCTCGGCGCCGTAGCCGAACATCAGCCACGACAGCTTGTCCTCGTCGGGCACGTTCGGCTCGGACACCAGCCGCACGCGCGGCAGCCGCACCGTGCCCGTCACCTCCACGCCGGCCTCCACCTCCTGGTTGCGGCGCATGGCGCGGATGAACATGTTCGGGTTGTCCACCGGGCCGTTGAAGTTGATCGTGCCGCGGTCGATGTCGAGCTTGCGCCCGAATGCCTCGTAGGCGCCGTCCACCACGCGCACCGTGCCCGTCGCGCGCATCGGCGACAGCGGCTCGCTGCGGATGCCCAGTTGCCCGGCCAGCAGGATGTCGGCCCCGGCCCCCCCGGAAGCGGAAGTCGTTGCCCAGGTCGATCGTCACGTCGATCAGCGGGCTGAAGCGGCTGGCCGGCTTGGACTCCGGCACCACCGGCGTGGCCGCCGTCTTCAGCTCGCGCTCGTCCTTGCGGCGCACCACCACCACGTCGTCGCCCAGCACCGGCGCGCTGGCCTTGGGCAGGTCGAACAGCCCGCGGTCCACGCGGAACTTGCCGCGGATGGCCAGCTGCTGGTTCTCGTTGGCGATGCCGGCCTCGCCCGAGACGATCAGCGTGCGCTCGGGGCTGGCAAACAGCTGCAGCCGGTCCGCCACGATCCGGCCCGTGATGTTCGGATCGGTCTGGCCCAGCTTGACCGCGCCCGTGGCCGTCAGCGTGCCGTCGCCGCCGCGAAAGCGCACCTGCCGCAGTTCCACGGTGTTCTGGTCCAGCACCACGTGCACCTCGCCATCGGTCAGGCGAATGCCAAGGTCGTACAGCGTGATGCCGATGTCGCTGCCATCCACGGTGCCGGTCAGCAGCGGATTGCCGACCGTGCCGGCCAGCCGCAGCGCCGCCGCGAGCTTGCCCTGCAGCGCGTACTGCGGCCCGGTCAGCGCTTCCAGCGACTTCAGGCGCGGCACGTCGGCGGTGACCGTGCCGCCCAGCGCCGACGCCGGCCCCACCGTCAGCAACCCCTGCTCGGTGACCAGCCCGGCCGACGCATCGACGGCCACCTTGCCGATCCGCTGCGACGTGGTGCCGCCGCGCAGCGTCACGCGGTTGCCGCCAAAGTCCGCGCGCAGCGCCGTCTCGCCCAGCCCCAGCGTGGTCCAGCCCCGGCCGGCGTTGACCGACGCGTCGCCGCTGCGCCGCCGCACCTCGGCAAACCCGGTGGCCGTCTCGGCCAGGTTCAGGTTCCAGTTGGCGTCGAGCACGAGGTCCGAGCGCACCGGCGGCGCCTCGCCCGTCCACGTCTCCATCAGCTTGAGCAGGTTGGCCACTTCCACGCCGTTGAAGTTGCCCTGCGTGCGGATGCGCCCGTGATCGAACTCGAAGCCGTCCACGCGCATCGTCGCCCGCGCGAACTGCAGTTGCGCCGGGCCCAGCCGGATGCGCTGGTCCGCCACCATCAGCTGCGCGGGCGCCAGCAGCCGCACGTTCACCGCGCCGCGCTCTTCCAGCGTGCGGATCGTGCCGTTCCAGCCCTGCTCGCCGCGCCAGGCGCCCTGCCCGGCCAGCGCCAGCTGCATCGCCTGGCCGTGCATCGTGCCGGCCGCGCGGGCGTCGAACGTGTGATTGGCCTGCGTGCCGCTCAGCGTGGCGTCGAGCGTGCGGATCGACGCCTGCGGGCCCTGGTAGTCGCGCGCGGCCAGCCGGGCGGCCAGCGTGCCGTCCAGCCCGCCGCGCAGTTCCACGTGGCCATCGGCGCTAGCCACCTTGTGCGGCCCCACCACCAGAGCCTGTGCGCTGTAGTCGCCCACCACCTCGGGCTTCTTCAGCGTGCCGGTGACCACGGCGTCCAGCCGGGCGCGGCCGCCGACGCCGAATTTCAGGCGATCCAGCTGCGGCGCGTCGACGTTGACCCGCAGGCTGTCGCCCCGCGCGCCAAAGCTGCCCCTGAGGTTGACCTGGTTGCCCGCCATCAGCAGCGACGCCTCGCTGGGCAGCAGCCGCTCGCCCTCCACGCGCACCTTGCCGTTGCCGGTCATCGGCAGCCCGGCGTACTCGCTCTCGCCCAGCGCAAAGTCCAGCGCCACGCGCAGCACGTTGGCCAGCGACCCCTTGGCCGAGAAATCGGCGTTGATGCGGCCCGGCGCCACCCTGGCCAGCCGCGCCGGGTCGAAGTTGGTCAGCTTGCCCTTGAAGTCGAACGCCTGCGCGTCCTTGAGCCCGAGCTTGCCGTCGGCCGTCAGCGTGCCGCTGCCCAGACCCGCGCGCAGCGCCGCCAGCGTGACCGCCTCGGCATCGATCCGCGCATCGGCGAACAGCTTGATCTCGCCGCCCGCCACGTCCAGCGCCACGCTCTGCCGGCCTGGCTCCAGCCGCACGATGACCGGGCCGGACAGGTTGGTCGCCACCATGCCCGTGTGCAGCGCCGCGGCGTCCAGCCGCCGCACGTCCAGGTCAAAGCCGCCGCGCCCATCGTGCAGCGTGCCCTGCCCGACGATCTCGGCGCGCCCCGGCAGCGTGATGCGCAGGTCGCGCAGCGTCTGCGTCATCTCGCTCAGTTCCACGCGCGCCTGCACCGCGTGCACGGGCAGCCGTTCCTTGTCGATCGGACCCGGCTCCAGGTTGCGGACCGTGACCTCGCCGGCCACGGCCAGCGGGTTCCTGGTCGGCGCGGCCGGCGTGGGCACCGGCGCCGACGCCGACGCGGCCGATGCAGCCGCCACGGCGCTGGCCGTCGATTCGCCGGGCCGGGGCTGGGCCACCTGCGGCGGCGGCGCGATGGCCTCCACCGGGCGCAGTTCGGCATGGACGGTCAGGTTGGCCTGCGGGGCCGTGGGGCTGAACAGCCGGGGGTTGATGCGCTCGCCATCGACAATCAGGTGCGTGAACGGCACCTTGCCGAACGGCGTCACGTCGGCGTTGCCGCGCGCGCGGATGCGGTCGCCGTTGGCTTCCAGTTCGGCGCGCAGGCTGTCCAGCGACCCGCTGGCGGTGGCGGAAACGGCATACGTCTCTTCCTTCCAGCGCCCTTCCAGCAGCGCCTCGGCCGACAGCGGGAACGGCGTGGTGCCGCCGATCTGGGCGTTGGCCTGCAGCTTGCCGTACGGCGTGACCAGCCGGTCGACGACCACGCGATGCCGCTGCCCGTCGCTGTGCAGCGCGCCGGACAGGTCCGACAGCACGAGCGGGCTCGACGTGGCCGGTGGCCCCTGCAACAGCGACAGCTCGGCCACCGTCAGCGTGTCGACGTCGACAGCCAGCGGCAGCGCCAGCGAATCAGGCATCCGGGCCGGCTCGGTGCTCGGGGCCGACGCCGGCAGCCGCGCGTCGATCTTGCCCAGCCGCAGCCATTCCACGTGCAGCCGCCGCGGCGACCACGAAAGCTGCCAGCGCGCGTCGATGCGGTCGACCGTCACGCGCGTGTCGCCGCTGGCGTAGACCACGTCGCGCAGCCGCAGCCCGCTGGCCACCGACCCACCCTCGTACGTCCCGGCCAGCATGCCGGCCGACAGCCGCGTGGCGATGCTCCACAGGTGGCGCGTGCCGGTTTCGGTGCGCAGCGCCTGCACGGCCGTGACGGCCAGCGCCACCAGCAGCGCCAGCAGCACGGCCACGGTCCAGCCCAGCACCTTCCAGATGCGGCGGCGGGGCCGGCGCGGCTGGCGCGGGGCGTCGCGGTCCTCGCGCGGCACGGGCGGCATGTCCGGCATGTTCATCAGAACGCCACCCCGAGCGAGATATGCGGCCGGAACTGCCGCTGCTGGATGCCGTAGCCGATGTCCAGCTGCACCGGCCCCACCGGGCTGCGCCAGCGCGCGCCAACGCCCACGCCGTGGTAGATCGTGATGCCGTCGAGGTTGTTGGTGGCCGTGCCCATGTCCCAGAACACCGCCGCGCCCCAGTCCGGCTTGAACCAGTACTGGTATTCCAGGCTGCCGGTGCCCAGGTAGCGCGCCGGCAGCACGCTCTGGCCGTTGGGCGTGCCGATCGACTGGTAGCTGTAGCCGCGGATCGAATCGGTGCCGCCGGCGCGGAAGCGCAGCGTGGCCGGGATCAGCGACGGGTCGTCGGAGGTCATGTTGGCGCCCAGTTCCAGCCGGGCGACGAACAGGTCACGGTTGCCCACCGGCACGTACTGCCGGATGCGGCCGTACACGCGCAGGAACGTGGCGTCGCTGAGCGCGCCCTTGGCGGCCACGCCGACCTGGGTGTTGATCACGTTGCCCCGGCGCGGAAACACCGGGTTGTCCACGTCGCGGCGCGTCCACGCGAACGCCGGCACCAGCGCCTTCGAGTACTGCGATGGCTGGCCGTACGGCGTCAGGATGTCGTAGTAGAAGTCCAGCGAGACCGTGGTGTCGTACTTCTCGCGCGAGCGCGACCGCTTCAGGCCGGCGCGCCAGCTCTTGGTGTCGGTGCTCTCGATGTCGATGGTCCGCTCGTAGCTCGTGTAGAGGCTGTTGCGGTAGGTGTGCGAATCGGGCGGCATGGCCATTTCCGCAAACGCATACTGGCGCTTCTGCTCGATCCGGGCCTGCGAGTCGAACACCCAGGCGCGGTTGAACAGGTTGTAGTAGGAATAGCGGCCTTCGACCTGGGCGCCGGTATCGGTCGTGAAGCCGACGCCGGAGCTGAGCCGGTGCGTCGGGTACTCGCGCACTTTCACGCGCACCGGCGCCGTCACGGTCTGCTGCTGCGCGGCGGCCTCGGCCGAGGTGGCGGCGGGCGGCTCCTCCAGCTCGACCTGCACGTTCGAGAAATAGGGCTGGTTCTGCACCGCGCGCTGGAATTCCAGCAGGCGCTCCACGCGGTACGGCTCGCCCTCGCGCAGCGGGTTGACATTGCGGATGATCTGCTCGGGATAGCGGCGCGTGCCCTCGATCTCCAGCGGCCCCAGCACGTAGGCCGGCCCGCTCTCGTACTTCGCGCTCAGGTCGGCGGCGTGCTCGTCGGGCTCGATCCGCGCCCGGGACGACGCCAGCCGGGCGCCGTAGTAGCTCTGGCTCTGCAACTGCACCAGCGCGTCTTCCTTGGCCTTGTCCCAGTCGGCCTGGCGGAACGGGTCGCCCACGGGCAGGCCCCACTTGCGGCGCATTGCCTCGATCTGCGCCGGCGACTGGGTGGCCGCCGGGCCGGCCACCTCGACGTCGGCCCGGCGGATCAGCGTGCGGGCGCCGGGGTCGACGGTGATGTGGACCACGCGGCTGTCGCCCTGGCCTTCCACGGTGGCCTTGGTGACCGGGTCGAACCAGCCCTCGGTGGACGCGAACTGGCGCACCTGGTCGCCCACGGTCTCCACCATGTACTGGAACTGGTCGTCGGAAATGTCGGTGCGGGTGGTGTAGCGGGCCAGATCGAGGTGTTCCTCAAGGATGTCCTTGAGCGCCTTGGGGGCGTCGATCTCCACCTTGTAGGCGGCCTTCGCCGCGTGGGCGTGGCCCGGGGCGCCCAGCAGCGCCGCGATCAGCAGGACGGCCAGGCACAGGGCCAGTGCCGCGGCGCGCGCATGCCGGCCGGCACCGCCATGGATGCGCCGCGCCTGTGCTGCGACGGTCGGTTCGGCCAGCCGGCCCAAATCAAGCGTCATCCGTCCTAGTGGCTCCCGAATCAAGTCGCTATTTGACCACACCACCGGCCGCGCCAGACCATCGTCCGGGCAAATTTGACGTTTTCAGCGGGGTGACCGGCAGCGCCCGGTGCCGATACGGTAAAATCCAGCCCCGTCATCCCCAACGCCGCCCCCTGCGGGCACAGGTTTCACCATGGCCATGTACGAATCGGATATCACCCAGTTCCTGAAGACCCTCAAGCAGGAGCGCCCGTCCCTGGAAGCCGAACAGCGCGAAGGCCGCGCCCTGCTGTGGGACAAGACCCCGATCGACCTGGAAGAACGCGCCCGCGCCAATGCGTCGCGCGTGGCCCAGAAGCCGTACGTCTACTCGTCCGACAACTGATCGGCCACCCGGCCCACCCCCTCCCGCACCCGACACGATGCCGCCGAGCGACCCGCTGGACCCCGCCGCGCAGGAAAAGCTGACCCTGCCCGTGGCGCTGCCCAGCGTGGGGCAGCCCGGCGCCGGCACGGCCAATCCGGCCGACATGGTCGACGGCCTGGCGTTCGCGCGGCTGTACGGCGAGCCGCTGTTCAAGCTGCCGCAGGACCTGTACATCCCGCCCGACGCGCTGGAAGTGTTCCTGGAGGCGTTCGAGGGCCCGCTGGACCTGCTGCTGTACCTGATCCGCAAGCAGAACTTCAACGTCCTGGACATCCCGATGGCCCAGGTGACGCGCCAGTATCTCTCGTACGTCGACCAGATCCGGCAGCGCAACCTGGAACTGGCGGCCGAGTACCTGCTGATGGCCGCGATGCTCATCGAGATCAAGTCGCGGATGTTGCTGCCGGTCAAGAAGGCCGACAGCGACGAGGAAGCCGAGGACCCGCGCGCCGAACTGGTGCGCCGCCTGCTGGAATACGAGCAGATGAAACTGGCCGCCCAGCGGCTGGACACCGTGCCCCAGCTTGGCCGCGATTTCCTGCGCTCGCAGGTCTACATCGAGCAGAGCATCGCCCCGCGCTTTCCCGACGTGGAAACCGTGGACCTGCAGTCCGCCTGGGCCGACGTGCTCAAGCGCGCCAAGCTGAACCAGCACCACAAGATCTCGCGCGAGGAACTGTCCGTGCGCGAGCACATGAGCCAGATCCTGCGCCGTCTGCAACACGCCCGCTTCATGGAGTTCAGCGAGCTGTTCGAGGACGCCATCCGCTCTGGCAAGGGCGTGCCCGTGGTGGTGGTGAACTTCATCGCCATGCTGGAGCTGTCGCGCGAGGCGCTGGTCGAGATTACCCAGGCAGAGCCGTTCGCACCGATTTATGTGCGATTGGCGTACACGCCGGCCTGATCCTTCCACCGGGCGGAACAATTGCCGCGGGCTGCCGGCCTGAACCGGCGCGGATGCTCTACAATCCGCCGACAGCCGGCCACTGTGTTCCCTAGAGTCCGGCACGCACGCTGCCACGCAGCGGCACGCTCAACCACGACGGCACACCACATTTCATGAAAGTCATTTCCTCCATCCAGGCGCTGCGGGACCAGCTCCGCGGCCAGAACCGCGTGGCCTTCGTGCCCACCATGGGCAACCTGCACGAAGGCCACCTGTCGCTGATGCGCCTGGCGCGCCAGCACGGCGACCCCGTGGTGGCGTCGATCTTCGTCAACCGCCTGCAGTTCGGCCCGAACGAGGATTTCGACAAGTACCCGCGCACGCTGCAGGACGACATCGAGAAGCTGCAGAGCGAGGGCGTGTACGTGCTGTTCGCGCCGACCGAATCGGACATGTACCCGGTGCCGCAGGAATACCGCGTGGACCCGCCGCACGACCTGGGCGACATCCTGGAAGGCGAGTTCCGCCCGGGGTTCTTCAAGGGCGTCTGCACCGTGGTGATGAAGCTGTTCTGCTGCGTACAGCCGCGCGTGGCCGTGTTCGGCAAGAAGGATTACCAGCAACTGATGATCGTGCGGCGCATGGCGCAGCAGTTCGCGCTGCCCGTGGACATCATTCCGGCCGAGACCGTGCGGGCCGAGGACGGCCTGGCGCTGTCGTCGCGCAACCGCTACCTGGGCGAGGCCGACCGCAAGGAGGCGCCGGTCCTCTACAAGACGCTGCACGAGGTGCGCGACACCGTGCTGGGCAACGGCAACGTCGACCTGCTGGCCGTGGAAGCCGACGCGCTGGCCCGGCTGCAGGCGCGCGGCTGGAACCCCGACTACGTGTCGATCCGCAAGCGCAGCAACCTCCAGGCCCCGACCCGCGAGGAATTCGCCGCCGGCGAGCCGCTGGTGGTGCTGTCGGCCGCCAAGCTGGGCAACACGCGGCTGATCGACAACCTGGAAATCTGAAGCGCTTTCCGCTACCCCCGCTTCAGCCGCACCCGTTCGCGTTCCAGATGCCGCTGATGGCCGCTGCGGCGTTTCCACCAGATCAGCACGCCCGTCAGCGCAAACGCCAGCGGCATCAGGCCGAACGCGGTGATGAACACGCGGCCGTAGGTGCCGAACGCCTCGCCGGTGTGCAGCGGGAACAGCCAGAAGATCAAGGCATCGCCCGATTGCGCGTCGCGCGGGTCGCGGGCGCCTAGCGGGCGGCCGGTGTAGGCGTCCAGCCAGAGCCGCGTGGCGCCGCTGTCGGCCTGCAGCTCACCCTCCTGGCGCAGCCGCACCTCATAGGCGTCGCCGGGCTTGCGCGGCAGGCTGATCCGCGTGACCTGCGCGCCCGGGAACTGGCGCTGGGCTGCCGTCATGGCCTGCGCCGGCGTGATCGCGTGGGCGCCCGACGGCGGCGGGTCCGACTGGTGCTTTGCCGGCGCGCTCACCGTCATCACGCTGCCGATGATCGGCGTGACCCACTTCGGCAGGTTCAGGTACCAGCCCGAGAATGCGATCACGGCCAGCACTGGCGCGGCGAAGATGCCGCCGGCGCGGTGGAACGTATAGGTAAAGCGCGACCACGACCCGCCGTGCGCAATCCGCACAGACTGCTTCCACGCGCGCAGCCGCGACTTCGGCCACCACAGCGCCACGCCCAGCAGCACGCTCAGCAGCAGCACCATGCCGGTCACGCCGACGATGGTCTTGCCGGTCTCGCCGGACAGCAGGTAGCGGTGCAGGTGGAACAGCGCCGGCATGATCTGCTGGCGCGACAGCCCCGGCACGCCAAACAGCCGCTCGCCCTTCACGGCCAGCGTGATCGGGTCGATCATCACCTGCCGCGACCGCCCCGGCGCCGCCTGCGCGCCCTGGATCGGGTAGTAGGCGATGAACACGTCGTGCTCGTCGATCGGCAGCATCAGCAGGTTCGGCTTGCCATAGCGCGGGTCGGCCATCAGCCTGGCCGTGACGGATTCCACGGTCGCGGCCCCCACCGGGATGCGGGTGGCCGACACGCCCTGCAGCAGATCGGGATTCAGCCATTTGTCGATGTCGTCGCGCCACGAGATCAGCGTGCCGGTCAGGCCCATCAGGACGAAGAGCAGGCCGAAGACCAGGCCGATGTAGAGGTGAAGCTTGACGAGGACGGTGCGCAGGCGGCCGGAGACCATGTGACTCTTTGTTCTGGGATGCCGCGCTGGCCGCGGGCATCGGGCATTTTGGCCCTCGCATCTGTGCGCCAGCGCGCTAATGCAAATGCGAAGAATTCGCGATTCTAGCAGCGTGACGTTAAGATCGTGGCCGCACCGCATTCCAACGTCATCCGGGTGCCGCCCCCGCCCTGCCATGCCCTTGATCGAACTGCTTCCCGCCTCTCCGGCCGATGCCGACCTGCTTGCCGCCATGCACGCGGACAGCTGGCGCCACGCCTATGCCGGCCTGGTTCCCGCCGAATATCTTGACGTCCACGCCCCCGCCGAACGGCTGGCCACCTGGCGCGCCCGCATGCTCGAAGGGGCCGAGGCGCCGCTGGAAGCCACCATCCTGCGCGTGAACGGCAACCCGGCCGGCTTCTCGTGCCTGATGCCGCTGGCCGAGCCCGGCTATGGCATCTACCTGGACAACCTGCATGTGATGCCGGCGTACCATGGCCGCGGCTACGGCAAGACGCTGATGGCCTGCTGCGCCACGCGCGTGGCCAGCCAGTGGCCGGGCCGGCCGCTGTTCCTGTACGTGCTCGATGGCAACACCCAGGCGCGCGATTTCTACCGGCGCCTGGGCGGCGTGGAATCGGACGTCTTCGATGACCCGTTCCCCGGCACCGACCTGATGGTGGCCGTGCGCCGCGTGAGCTGGGACGACGTGGACGCGCTGGTCAGCCGCCTGGCACCGGGGCCGTAGCTGCCAGCGGGGCCAGCATCGCGCGCAGGTCCAGGTGTTCGGCCATGCTGGCCGCCAGCCTGTCAATCGATGCCTCGCGCAGCGTGTCCAGGTCCACGCCGCCGGCGTGCGCCAGCCCGGCCCAGCGCAGCAGCGCGCCGCAGGCGTCCGGCTGGTCGAACAGGCCGTGGACGTAGGTCGCCATGACCTGGCCGTCTTCGGACACCGCCCCGTCGGGCCGACGCCCCGCGCCCGCCTCCCCCTCCCCCTCCGCCAGCCACAACGCCGGCCGCGCCAGCGCCGGCCCCTGCGTCACCCCCAGATGGATCTCGTAGCCCGCCACGGCCGCGCCGCCGGCCGCCAGTTCACCGTGCACGCGCCGTAGCTGCTTCTCGGGCGCCAGCGTGGTGTCGAAGTCGAGCAGTCCCAGCCCGTCGCTGCTGCCGGCCGGTCCCTCGCGGCCATCGGGATCATGGATGCGCCGCCCCAGCATCTGCATGCCGCCGCAGATGCCCAGCAGCTTGCCGCCATAGCGCAGGTGCCGCAGCAGCGCGTGGTCCCACCCGTTGGCGCGCAAGAACGCCAGGTCGGCGCGCACGCTCTTGCTGCCGGGCAGGATCACCAGGTCCGCCGGCGGCATCGGGCTGCCCGGGCCGATGAATTGCAGGTCGACGTCCGGATGGGCGCGCAGCGCGTCGAAATCGGTATGGTTGGAGATGCGCGGCAGCACCGGCACCACCACGCGCAGCGCCTGGCCGTCGCGCCGGGCCACCTGCGCGCTGGCAATGGCGTCCTCGGCGTCCAGGTGCAGCCCGTGCAGGTACGGCAGCACGCCGAACACCGGCTTGCCCGTGCGCGCGGCCAGCCAGTCCAGCCCCGGCTGCAGCAGTGCGATATCGCCCCGGAACCGGTTGATGACGAACCCCTTCACGCGGGCCCGCTCGCTGTCGGACAGGCAGTCCAGCGTGCCGACCAGATGCGCGAACACACCGCCCCGGTCGATATCGGCCACCAGCACCACCGGGCAGTCCACGCGCTCGGCAAAGCCCATGTTGGCGATGTCGCGGTCGCGCAGGTTCACCTCGGCCGGGCTGCCGGCGCCTTCCACCAGCACCACGTCGTACGCCCGTTCGAGCCGCCCATGGCTTTCCAGCACCGCCGCCATCGCCTGCGGCTTGTAGGCGTGGTACGCGCGGGCGTCCAGGTCCATGCGGGCGCGGCCGTGGATGATGACCTGCGCGCCGATGTCACTGCTGGGCTTGAGCAGCACCGGGTTCATGTCGGTGTGCGGCGCCAGCCCGGCCGCCTGGGCCTGCAGCGCCTGCGCGCGGCCGATCTCGCCGCCATCCACCGTCACCGCGCTGTTCAGCGCCATGTTCTGCGGCTTGAACGGCGCCACGGCCACGCCGGCGCGCGCCAGCACGCGGCACAGCCCGGCCACCACGGTGCTCTTGCCGGCGTCCGAGGTGGTGCCCTGGACCATCAGGGTGCCGCGCAGGGCACGCGGCGCAAACGGGAACGGAGGATTTTGCATCGCGCGATTATCGCAGCAGGGTTGGCGCGGCGGGCGCCGGCCTGCAAAAACCGTGCGTGCGGGGCGCGGATGCGGCGGCTACAATACGCCCGATGAAGACCCCCGCCACGCCTCGGGCGCTCAATCTCTCGGCCACCACCGAGCCGGCTTCGGCAGGCGCGGCCGCGGACGTCGAACCCGACACCGCCCCGGCCCCGCAGCCGCAGGCCGGCACCGCCGCGCCGCGCGAGTTGACGCTGGTGCTCGGCGGCGCGCGCTCGGGCAAGAGCCATTTCGCCGAGCAACTGGCCACCGACCACGCGGCGCTGACGCGCGGGCCGGTTACCTACATCGCCACGGCCCGGCACAACGCCGAACCGGCCGACGAGGAGATGGAAGTCCGCATCGCGCTGCACCGGGCACGCCGCCCGGCAGACTGGACGCTCGTCGAGGAACCCGTGCACCTGGCCGACGCGCTCTACGCGCACGCGCGCCACGACGGCTGCATCCTGGTGGACTGCGTGACGCTGTGGCTCAACAACCTGATCTTCGGCGACGGCCGCGACTACCCCGAGCACGGCGTCATCACGCCGCCGCCGGCCTTTACCGAGGAAATCGACGCGCTGATGACCGCGCTGCCGATGTTGCCCGGCCACGTGATCCTGGTCTCGAACGAGATCGGCTTCGGCGTGGTGCCGATGGGCACCATCACCCGCTTCTACGTCGACGAACTGGGCCGGCTCAACCAGAAGCTGGCCGCCACCGCCGACCGCGTGCGGCTGCTCGTGGCCGGCATCCCGGTCGCGATCAAGGACCCGCCCCCTTCCCGCCTGCACGCCGCACGATGATGCTGTTGTCCTGGCCGGCCTGCGTGGCCGCCGCGCTCGCCGGCGTGCTGCTGGACCGCTGGCTCGGCGAGCCGCGCCGCTGGCATCCGCTGGTCGGCTTTGGCCGCCTGGCCACGGCTGTTGCCAACCGCCTGAACCGCCCCGGCAGCCACCCGCTGCGCCAGCGCGCGGCGGGGCTGCTCGCGTGGTCGGCCGTGGTGCTCGGGCCCGCCGCCGCCGTGGCGTGGCTGGTCGGCATGGCCGGCGCCGTGCATCCGCTGCTGGCGTGGACGCTGCACGTGCTGGCGTTCTACTTCGCGCTGGGCGCCTGCAGCCTCGCGCGCCATATCGCCCCGATTGCCGATGCGCTGGCCGCCCACGACCTGCCCGCCGCGCGCACGCTGACCGCCCGCATCGTGTCGCGCGATACGGCCGATGCCGACGCCGAGGCGCTGGCCCGCGCCGCCTGCGAATCGGCGCTGGAGAACGGCAACGATGCAGTCTTTGGCGCGCTGTTCTGGTTCCTGGTCGGCGGCGCGCCGGCCGTCATCGTGTTCCGGCTGGCCAACACGCTCGACGCGATGTGGGGCTACCGCACGCCGCGCTGGGCCATGTTCGGCTGGGCGGCGGCACGCATCGACGACCTGCTGAACCTGATTCCCGCGCGGCTGACCGCGCTGTCGTATGCGCTGCTGGGCGCCACCGCGCAGGCGCTGCGCTGCTGGCGTACGCAGGCCCCGGCGTGGTCCAGTCCCAACGCCGGCCCGGTGATGGCGGCCGGCGCCGGCGCGGTGGGCGTGGCGCTGGGCGGCGGCGCGCGCTACCACGGCGAATGGGAAGCTCGCCCCCCGCTGGGCGTGGGCGATGCGCCGCGCGCCGCCCATGTGCTGGCCTGCCTGCGACTGGTGCAGCGTACGCTCTGGCTGTGGCTTGGCGTGGCGATGCTGAGCGTGCCGGCCATTCATCTGATCTCCGCTTCATGACGTCCACCATCCGCCACGGCGGCAACCTGCAGCAGGCCATCCGTGAATTCGGCGGGCCAGCCGAGGACTGGCTCGACCTGTCCACCGGCATCCATCCCGACGGTTATCCGGTGCCGGCGCTGCCCGCCGCCGCCTGGCACCGGCTGCCCGAGGACGACGACCTCGCCGCGCTGGCCGCCCGCTACTACGGCGCGCCGCACGCGCTGCCCGTGGCCGGCTCGCAGGCGGCCATCCGCACGCTGCCGCGCCTGCTGCGGCCCGGCCGCGTGGGCATCGCCGCGCTGGGCTACAGCGAGTACGCGCCGGCCTTCGCCCGTGCCGGGCACACCGTCGTGCTGCTCGATGAAGCCGACTTCGGCCGCCACGACCTGGCCGACGCGCTCGACCATCTGGTCGTCGTCACGCCGAACAACCCGACCACGCGCCGCGTGCCGCCGGACACGCTGCGGCACTGGCACCGCCGGCTGGCGGCGCGCGACGGCACGCTGCTGGTCGACGAGGCATTCATGGACGCCACGCCCGGCGGCTCGCTCGCGTCCCACGCCGATAGGCCGGGGCTGGTCGTGCTGCGCTCGCTGGGCAAGTTCTTCGGGCTCGCGGGCGTCCGCTGCGGCTTTGTGCTGGCGGCGCCGGCCCTGCTTGACGCGCTCGATGCCGAACTGGGCCACTGGGCCGTCTCGGGCCCGGCCCGCGCCATCGCCCGGACCGCGCTGGCGGACGCCGGCTGGCAGGCCCATGCACGCGACCATCTGGCCGCCAGCGGGCACCGGCTGGCGACGCTGCTGACCGGCCACGGCCTGGCAGTGGCATCGCACCCGCTGTTCTGCTGGGTGCCGCACGCCCACGCGCGGCGCCTGCACGTGGCGCTGGCGACGTGCCGCGTCTGGACCCGTTATTTCGATGCCGCCGGCGGTCAGCCGCCGAGCCTGCGTTTCGGCCTGCCGCCGGACCAGCCCCGGGCGTGGGACCAACTGGCCCGCGCGCTCGCCAAGACCCTTCCCCTGCCCGATGCCGATGGCCTTTAAATCCTTCTTGCTGGCCGCCCTGCTGGCCGCCACCCTGCCCGCGCGCGCCGCCATCACCGTGGTCGACGACGCGGGCCAGATCGTCACGCTGGCCCAGCCCGCGCGGCGCGTGGTCTCGCTGGCGCCGCACGTGACCGAGATGATCTACGCAGCCGGCGGCGGCGAGCGCATCGTCGGCACGGTCAGCTACAGCGACTACCCGCCGCAGGCGCGCGACATCCCGCGCGTGGGCGACAACAAGGCGCTGGACCTGGAACGCATTGCCGCGCTCAAGCCGGACCTGATCGTGGTCTGGCGCCATGGCAACGCCCAGAAGCAGACCGACCGCCTGCGCGCGCTGGGCATGCCGGTGTTCTACAGCGAGCCGCGCCGGCTGGAGACCATCCCCGAGAATCTGGAAAAGCTCGGCACGCTGATGGGCACCGAATCCGTCGCCCGCCGCGCCGCGAGCGACTTCCGCCAGCAGGTGGACACGCTGCGCCGCACCTACGCGGGCCGCCCGCCGGTCACGGTGTTCTACCAGGTCTGGCAGCAGCCGCTGATGACGCTGAACGGCCAGCACCTCGTGAGCGACCTGCTGACGCTCTGCGGCGGCCGCAACCTGTTTGCCACCGAGGCGCCGCTGGTGCCCACCGTGTCCGTCGAAGCGGTGATCGCCGGCAACCCCGAGGTCATGCTGACTGCCGCCATGGGCGCCACGCGCCCCGACAAGCCGCTGGCCGATTTTTCGATATGGGAGAAGTGGAAGCAGGTCACCGCCGTGGCGCGCAACAACCTGTTCACCATCGACGGCGACCTGGTCAACCGCGCCGGCCCGCGCGTGGTGCAGGGGGCGGCGGAAATCTGCAAGGACCTGGAGGTGGCGCGGGGGCGCAGGGGGCGGTGAGGATGCCGGTGGTCCGGGACGCGCCGGCTCGCTCCCGCTTGCGGGAGCGGGGCGCAAACCGGCAGCATCTGAATTACCGATGGTTCCCATCTCCCACAACGCGGGAGATCGGTAGGAGGTGACAGCCAGCCGCTGATCAACCCGCCACGCGATTCCACCACCCCCAGCCTGACCGTCCCACCTTCCAGCACGAACTTGCACGTCGCGGCGAATCCCAGCGACCAGTGCAGCGTCTGGGCCAGCGGCAGGCCCAGCCAGTGCGCGGCCAGCATGCGCATCGGGCCGGCGTGGGTGACCGCCCAGAGCCGCGCGTCGGCGCCCGCATCGAGCGCGTCGGCCCACGCCGTCACGCGGGCCATGGCCTGCGCGGGGCTCTCGCCGCCGTGGGGCCGGGCGTGCATCAGGTCGGCGGCCCACAGGTCCAGCGCGTCGCGCGGAATCGCGTCCCAGCGCTGGCCTTCCCAGGTGCCGAAATCCATCTCGCGCAGCGCCGGCTCCGCCTCGCAGACCGGCGGCGCGGCCAGGCAATCGGCCAGCAGCGCGGCGGTGTCGCGCGCGCGGCGGGCCGGGCTGGTGACGATGCGCGCCGGCGGCGCGAGCTGGGCGACGATCGACGCCAGCGGCGCCACGGGCTGCGCCAGCGCGAGGTCCAGCCGGCCGTAGCAGACGCCCTCGGCCACGTCGGGCTGCGCGTGGCGGATCAGTACCACTTCCATGCGGCCGCCACGAGGTAGATCGACAGTTCGGCCAGTTGCTGCGCCATGCCCAGGCAGTCGCCGGTATAGCCGCCGATGCGGCGCACGAAGTACGCGCCCAGCGCCGCGCGCAGGCCCACCAGCACCAGCACCACCACCGCCGCAAACACCGGCGAAATCAGCAGCAGCGGCACCGCGCCGCAGGCAAGCGCGAACAGCAGGCTGCGCGTCTCCAGCCGCTGCGCCACGGGCTTGGCCTTGCCTTCGGCGCGCACGTAGTCGTGCGTGGCCAGGAACGTGATCGCCATGGCGCGGCTGGCGCCGTGCGCGGCCACCAGCACGGCCAGCAGCAGCCCGGCATCGGCGCGGTCTTCCACCGACACCAGCAGTTGCCACTTCAGCAGCAGCGCCACGACGAGGGCAATCGCGCCAAACGCGCCGACGCGGGAGTCGTGCATGATTTCCAGCACGTCCTCGCGCCGGTAGCCGCCGCCGAACGCATCGACGCAATCGGCCAGCCCGTCCTCGTGGAACGCACCGGTCAGCAGCAGCGTGGCCGCCATGCCCAGCACGATGGCCACCGGCGGCGACCAGAACTGCCACGCAAGACCCGTGACCGCCGCGCCGGCCAGGCCCACCAGCAGCCCCACCAGCGGAAAGTAGCGCGCGGCGGCGTTCAGGTAGTGCGGCGCAAAGCCGACCCAGCTTGCCAGCCGCTGCGGCAACGGCACGCGCGTGAAGTAGCCCACGGCGGTCAGGAAGAAGCGGAGTTCGTCGGCCATGCTCGCCCCCTTGCCGCTATGCCGACGCGTTGCTGACGCCGGCGCCGCTGAACGTGGCCATCTCGCGCAGGAAGGCCGCCGCCGAGGCCACCAGCGGCCACGCCAGCGCGGCGCCGGTGCCTTCGCCCAGGCGCAGATCCAGCGCCAGCAGCGGCTCGGCGCCGAATTCGGCCAGCAGCGCGCGGTGGCCCTGCTCGTGCGAGCAATGCGAGAACACGCAGTACTGGAGCACGTTCGGGTCGATGCGCGCGGCCACCAGCAGCGCCGCCGACGCGATGAAGCCATCCACCAGGATCACCATCCGGCTGGCCGCCGCGGCCAGGTAGGCGCCGGTCATCGCCGCGATCTCGAAGCCGCCGAACGTGGCCAGCACGTCGAGCGGATCGGTCACGCCGGCATGGCACGCCAGCGCCTGCGACAGCACCGCGCGCTTGTGCGCCACGCCGGCGTCGTCCAGCCCGGTGCCACGGCCGATGCACGCCTCGATGGGCAGCCCGGTCAGCCGGCTCATCAGGCAGGCCGCCGCCGAGGTATTGGCGATGCCCATCTCGCCAAAGCCGATCACGTTGGTGCCAAGCTGCGCATGGCGCAGCACGCGCGCGATGCCGGCGTTGAGCGCCGCGCCGGCCTGCGCCGGCGTCATGGCCGGGGCGTCGACAAAGTTGCGCGTGCCATTCGCCACCCGGCAGTTGACCAGCCCCAGCGCGGCCGGCAACGGCGCGCGCACGCCCACGTCCACCACTTCCAGCGCCAGCCCGTGCAGCCGCGTGAACACGTTGATCGCCGCGCCGCCGTTCAGGAAGTTCAGCACCATCTGGGCGGTGACCTCGGCCGGGAACGCGCTGACGCCGGCATCGGCCACGCCATGGTCACCGGCGAACACGATGATGGCCGGGCGGGACAGCACGGGCGCCGCGTCGCCACGGATCAGGCCGATCTGCAGCGCCAGCGATTCAAGCCGGCCCAGCGATCCGGGCGGCTTGGTCTTGTCGTCGATGGCGGCCTGCAGCGCCGCGCGCAGCGTCTGGTCCAGCGGCGCGACGGGCGGCAGCGTCAGCGCGACATCGGCAAAGGGGGTCATGGTCATCGGACGCTTCCCGGGCTACATTTCCACGCCGCGCTGGGCCTTGATGCCCTGCTGGAACGCGTGCTTCACCGGCGTCATGTCGGTGACGGTGTCGGCCGCCTCCACCAGCGCGGGCGGCGCGCCGCGGCCGGTGATGACCACGTGCTGCATCGGCGGACGGGCCCGCAGGTCGGCAATCACGGTGTCGACGTCCAGGTAGTGCAGCTTCAGCGCGATGTTCAGCTCGTCCAGCAGCACCAGCCCGACCGACGGGTCGCGCAGCATGCCGCGCGCGATCTCCCAGGCGGCCTCGGCCTTGGCCACGTCGCGCGCGCGGTCCTGCGTTTCCCAGGTGTAGCCCTCGCCCATCACGTCGAATGCGCACTGGTCCGGAAAGCGCTGCAGGAACAGTTCCTCGCCGCTGGGAATGGCGCCCTTGATGAACTGGACCACGCCCGTGCGCATGCCGTGGCCCATCGCCCGCACCACCATGCCGAAGCCCGAGCTGGACTTGCCCTTGCCGTTGCCGGTGGTGATGACGATCACCCCGCGCTCGGCCTGCGCGGCGGCGATCTTTGCATCCACCACTTCCTTCTTGCGGACCATGCGTGCCTTGTGGCGTGCGTCGCGGCCGTCGGCGTCGGCCGGGTCGATTCGTTCAATGTCGCTCATGGGGGTATCCGTCGGGGATCAGCGCGGTGTGCGTGCCGTCGCTAAGACTGATGATCGGGGTGCGCAGCGCGCGGGAGCACTGCGCGGGGGTCAGGACTTCGGGCGCGGGGCCGTGCAGCGCGGGGCCGTCCTCGGCCATCAGCAGCGCATGGCTGGCGTAGCGCCGCGCCAGGGTCAGGTCGTGCAGGATGACCACGGCGGCGTGGCGGCCGGCGGCGGTCAGGCGGCGCAGGACGTCCAGCACCATGATCTGGTGCCGCAGGTCCAGGTGCGACACGGGTTCGTCCAGCATCAGCAGCGGCGCCTGCTGGGCCAGCACGGCGGCCAGCGACACGCGCTGGCGTTCGCCGCCGGACAGCGTCAGCACGTCGCGCGCAGCCAGCGCGTCAAGGTCCAGCGCGGTCATCACGTCGCGCACGATGCGGTCGTCGTCGCGCCGGCCCCAGCCCCAGCCGCTCAGGTGCGGATGGCGGCCCACGCGCACCGCATCCTCCACGGCCATCGAGAACGTGTCGTGCACGGCCTGCGGCAGGTAGGCGCGCTGGCGCGCCAGCGCGGCCGGCGCAATCTGGCCCATGGCGGCGCCGTCCAGCGCCACGCTGCCGCCGTCGGGCGCGCGCAGGCCGGTCAGCACGCCCATCAGCGTGGACTTGCCCACGCCGTTTGGGCCGACGATGCACCAGAGCTGGCCCGGCGCGATCGACATCGACAACCGGTCGACCAGCACGCGCGGGCCGGCCTGCAGCCGCACGTCGCGCAGCGCCAGTCGCGGGCAGGCCGCCAGCGGTTCGTACCACGCGCTCATCGCGGCCTCCGCAGCAGCAGGTAGAGAAAGGTGGGCACGCCCAGCAGCGCGGTGATGACGCCCACCGGCAACTGCGCGGGCGCGATCACGGTGCGGGCGATCAGGTCGGCGGCCATCAGCAGCGTGCCGCCCAGCAGCATCGACGCCGGCAGCAACTGGCGCTGGTCGTTGCCCCAGGCCAGCCGCACCATGTGCGGCACCACCAGGCCGATGAAGCCGATGGAACCGGCCGTGGTGATGGCCGCCGCAATCGACACCGACGCGATCAGGAACGTGGCCAGCCGCACGCGGCCCACGCGCACGCCCAGCGACTGCGCCACCGTTTCGCCCAGCAGCATCACGTTCAGCGCGCGCGCCATCGGCATGGCCAGGGCCAGCGCCACCACCAGCGTGGTCATCGCCCAGCCGTAGCTGGCCGTGCCGCCCAGGTCGCCGGTCAGCCAGAACAGCATGCCGCGCAGGCGCGATTCCGGGGCGATGGCCAGGATCAGCATGATGACGGCGCTCCAGCCGGCCGCCAGGATCACGCCGGTCAGCAGCAGCCGGGCGCCGGCCTCGTGGTGGCCGCCCTGCACCTGCGGGTGAAGCAGGTCGCGCCGCGCCAGCGTGGCCACCAGCAGCATCGACGCCAGCGCGCCGCCGGCCGCGCCGGCCTGCACCATCCAGACCGGCAGCGTCAGCAGCATCGCCATCAGCGCGCCGGTGGATGCCCCGCCGGACACGCCCAGCACGTAGGGCTCGGCCAGCGGATTGCGCAGCAGCACCTGCATCAGCGCGCCGGACAGCGCCAGCAGGCCGCCGCAGGCAAACGCAGCGGCCGCGCGCGGCAGCCGCAGCTCGCGGACGATGGCGCCGGCCGTGCCGCTGTCGGCGCCGGAGAGCGCCTGCCAGAGCTGCCCGGCATCGAGCGCCACGCTGCCCGCGGCCAGCGACAGCGCGAACACGGCCGCGCCGGCCAGGGCCAGGACCGTCCAGACAGCCAGCGCGCGCCGCAGGTCAGTCATCGGTTACTTCTGCCTCCAGCCGAGCGTGATGAAGCCGGCCCGGCCCTGCGTGTTGTAGGGGTAGGCGAGCATGTAGTCCTTGTCGAACAGGTTTTCCACGCGGGCGGCGACGAACCATTGCTTGTCGATGTGGTAGCGGGCGGTCAGGTTGACGATACCGTATCCGCCCAGCCGGCGCGAGCCGGAATCCATGCGCGACGACGACAGCAGCCACTCGCCGCCGAAGCGCCAGTCGCCGAAGTTGCGGCCCACATCGAACGACGCATGGCGCCGCGCGCGGCGCAGCAACTGAGTATTGCTGCTTTCGTCCACCGGGTTCTGGAACGTCACGCTGGCGCCCAGGTCAGTGCCCAGGACCGTGGCGCGCCACGACGCCTCCACGCCCTGCACCTTGGCCTTGTTGACGTTCTGGGCCAGGTAGATGCCGCTGCCGACGCCCACCGGCGTGGACACGATCAGGTCGTCGTAGCGGGTCTCGAACGCGGTCACGCGCAGCAGGCCGGCGCTGACGGTATCGACTTGCACGCCAGCCTCGGCCGACTTGGCCCGCTCGGGCTGCAGGTTCGGCTGGCCAAAGCCGGGGTAGTACAGCTCGTTGAACGTGGGCGCGCGGAACGCGTTGCTGACGTTGGCGATCAGCTTGACCTGATCGGTCACGTTGAAGCCGTAGCCGGCGAAGAAGCTGCCCTGGTTGCCGAAGTCGGAATAGTGGTCGTTGCGGCCGTTCAGCTGGAGCTGGTGCCGGCCGATGCGGCCCTCGTAGCCGCCGTAGACCGAGAACACGTTGCGCGACGGCGCGTTGTAGGCGCTGGACGTCAGCTCCTGCTGCAGCCAGTCGGTGCCGAACAGCAGCTTGTGGCCGGCTGTCAGCGCGTATTCGTTCTGCCAGTTGAACTGGCGGTTGCGCGTGCTGAACAGGCTGTCGAACAGGCCGTTCTTGCGGCCCTCGCTGCGGTCCTCGCTCTGCGCCACCTTGACGTGCGTGGTCCACGCCGACGTCAGCCGGCCGTTGGCGAACGCGGACACCGTGTAGAGCTTGCTGAGCAGGCGGGTATCGTCGGTGCGGCCGCCGCCGTCGTAGGACAGGTCGCTGTCGGAGTAGTACGCGGCCACCCCGGCGTCCCAGTCGGGCGTGAACTTGTGGCGGAGCTGGCCGGAGACGCTCTTGTTCTCGTACGGGTTGTCGTTCGGGTTCGCGGTCGGGCGCAGTTTGGTATTGATCGACGAGAAACCGTCGGTCTTGAACATCGACCCGGTCACGTTGAACGTGGTGTCGCCGATCTGGCCGCCATAGCCCACGGAGCCCTGGCGCGTGTTGTTGCTGCCGTATTCGATCTGCGCATTGGCCGCCGGCGCGTGGCCGGCGCCGTTCTTGGTGAAGACCTGCACCACGCCGCCGATGGCGTCGGACCCGTACAGCGCCGACACGTTGCCGCGCACCACCTCGATGTGGTCGATCTCGTCGGGCAGGATGTTGGCAAGCTGCGCCGTGCCGCTGCTGGCGCCGGACACGCGCACGCCATCGATCAGGATCAGCACCTGGTTGGAGTTGGCGCCGCGCATGAACAGCGACGTGTTGGCCCCCATGCCGCCGTTGACGGCGAATTCCACGCCGGCCTGGCCGCGCAGCAGCGAGCGCAGGTCGGGCGCCTGCGAATTGACGATGTCCTCCTGGGTCACCACCGTGGTGTGCGGCAGCGCCTCGGTCACGCTCTGCGCGGTGCGCGAGGCGGTGACGACGACGGGCGCCAGGGCCTGCGGCTGGGATTGCGACGGCGCGGCATCGGCCGGCGCGGTCTGGGCAAGGCCCGGCACCGGGGCGGCGGACAGGACGGCAACGGCCGCCACGATGGCGGACGTGGATAGGCGGACCGGCGGCTTTGCCGCGGCAGTCGACCTGGAAGGCGTGGAACGCATGAGCAGGATGGAAGAGAACGGCCGGGTCCGTTCCCCCGCGGACCTGTTGGCGAATGGGCGCCGCAAGGGGCGGACGCCCGCGTTCTTCAGGCCGGTATCCGGGCTGACGACATCAGGCAGGCCGCCTTCCCGATCGGATCGCCAGAGGCTGACGAAACCGGATCAGTGGCGCTTGGCCGGCCCTGCGGGCGACGCTCGTCATGAGCGTGTCCGCGGTCGCTTACCGTTGCGGGGGCAGCACAGGTTGGCCCGCGCCGCGCTGTCCAGGCTGGCGATATCCAGTCTGGCAGCGGCACCCCGGCTCCCTGTTTCCCGTTGAACTGCAGCACCTGCGAAAGGGCTGCGAGCACCTGGAACGTGCGCGAGTGTAGGGAGTTTCAAAGTTGGCGTCAATGCGATGGATCAGGTTGCCGATAACCACCGGATGACGCGCGCAATCGGGCCGATCGGCGGCGATCCGTGCAACTTCCGTGCGGCACGCAAGTCTCACCGGGCTTGTTGCAGGTAGCCAGCGTGCGTGCATCGGCTAGAATCCCGAAACCTGACCCTTACTCCTTACCGGACACGACAGGCACTATGCTCAACGAACTCGAACAACTGGCCGCCAAGATCGGACGTGTGCTGCACCATGCGGACACCCTGGCGGCGGAAAACCAGCGGCTGCGGGCGGAGATCGACCGCCTGCAGGCCGAGGCGGGCCAGTTGCGCGCGGACCGCGAAGCCATGGCGGCCGACCGCGAACTGCTCAATATCAAGATCGAGGAAGCCCAGTTGCGCATCCAGTCCATCCTGGACAAGCTGCCCACCGCCAGCGATGCGCGCCAGCTCGACCTGCTGGGCGACGGCCCGCGTGCCGCGGCGGAAGGTTCGCAGCAAGCCCCCGGAGAACATGCATGAGCAACAAGCAAGTGGAAGTGAACATCGCCGGCCAGCCCTATCGCTTCGCGATCTCGCCGGACAACGAGGCCGCGCTGCTGGAGGCCGTGGCGCTGGTCGACGACAAGATGAACAAGCTCAAGGGCAGCGTGGCGGCCAAGGGCGTGGAGCGCGTGGCCGTGATGGCCGCGATCAGCATCGCGTCCGACCTGCTGGCGGCCCGCCGCAAGCAGGAAGAGGACGGCGCGATCCCCGTGGACGCGGTGCGCGCGCGCATCCGCGAACTCAACGAACGCGCCGACGAGGCGCTGCGCCAGTACGCCCACGTGGGCACGCGCTGAGCCGCTGAAAAACCCTGCCGCGCATGCTTGAATTGCGCGGCGGTGGCCACATATGACGACCATGTGAAGCCGATGCCGCGCCCTGTGTGGGCGTGGCGACAGGTGTGGTGGAAAATGTAACGACGCGACAGGTCCGACTTGGTATGCCCGACCTCGCGGTGTATAGTGGAGCCACTGCGCGGCGCGTGCGACCGACGCAGCTGGATGGTCGGGTTATCGTGCCTGGCCGCCGTTTCCATCCCATCCTAGTTTGAAACGGCAAACGTCTGACATCCCAAGCGTGCTGCACGCACAGGAACACAGGTCAGACGTTTGACAGTTTCCCTGCCTGGTTCGTGAGGGTCATAACTCCTTGAACCGATATGCATTGCATGGTGCGGGATCATGTCGTGTGGGCGAGCGCGTCGCCGCATTCATAGTCTGGGCCCAGCCTGGACTCCCTGAGTGGGTGATGTACCCGAAATACGACTTCCGCAGCCACTCTGAACCTCACTTGGGTTCAGGATGCCGACCCAGCGGCCAAGGCGGGGACCCCCTTCAAGTGATGAAGAGGCGGTGGTTTCAACGAACCACCGCCTTTTTCATTTCGCCTCCCGACCTGTCATCTGACCTGTCATCCATTGACCATGGCCGAACAGCGCGCCCGCCAGTACTGGCTGATGAAGTCCGAACCGGACGAAGCCAGCATCGACGACCTTGCCCGGGAGGGCACGCTGCCCTGGACGGGCGTGCGCAACTACCAGGCCCGCAACTTCATGCGCGACCAGATGCGCATCGGCGACGGCGTGCTGTTCTACCACTCGTCGTGCCCGGAGCCGGGCATCGCCGGCCTGGCCGAGGTCTGCTCCCAGCCCTACCCCGATCCCACCCAGTTCGATCCCAAGAGCGACTATTACGACAAGGCGTCGAAGCCCGACGACCCGCGCTGGTCGCTCGTGGACGTGCGTTTCGTCAGCAAGAGCGCGCTGGTGCCGCTGCCGGCCCTGCGCGAGCACGATGCGCTGGCCGACATGGTCGTGCTGCGCCGGGGCAACCGGCTGTCGATCACGGCGGTCACGCCGGCCGAATGGCGCTACATCACCGAAAAGCTGATGAAATAGCCGCCGCGGCGCCCGCTTTTCTTGCCCCGCCTTGACCCCGATCGGGCCGCTCGCCCGTTGGATCGCCCTGCTGGCCCGCGCGCGGAACGAAACGCGCGAACCCGTATCTGATAGCCATCACATTGATCGGAGAACAATATGAAGAAACTGTTGGCCGCTTCGCTGCTGGGTACCTGCGCCGCCATGGCGTCGGCCCAGACCGTGACCATGCCGCAACCGTCCGGCGTGCTGTCGCTCAACGCCGAGGCCGTGACCGAAGTGCCGACCGACGTCGTCACGATGGTCCTGGCCGCCGAGCAGGAAGGCCCGGAGCCGTCAGCCATCTCCAGCGCGCTGGCACAGCGCACGCAGGCCGCGCTGGCCCAGGCCAAGCGGGTCTCGGGCGTGGAGGCCCAGTCGGGCGGCTTCACGATCCATCCGAACACGGACCGCAACGGCAAGATCAGCACCTGGCGCGGGCGCTCCGAGATCCAGCTCAAGTCGAAGGATTTCGCGGCCGTGTCGAAGCTGGCGGGCGAACTGGCCGGCCAGATGCAGGTGCAGAACGTGGCGTTCTCGCTGTCGCGCGAGGCCCGCATGGCGGCCGAGCAGAAGCTGGCCGACCAGGCCGTCGCCGCGTTCCGCGACAAGGCGCAGGCCACCGCCAAGCTGTTCGGCTACAGCGGCTATACGATCCGCGAGGTTGCGGTCAACGAGCAGGGCGGCATGGTGCCGCCGATGCCGCGCATGTACGCGGCCAAGGCCATGTCCGCAGACGCCGCCATGCCGATCCCGGTGGAAGGCGGCAAGACCCAGGTGACCGTGTCGGTCAACGGGTCGGTGCAGATGGTGAAGTAAGCGGTCCGTTGCGCCCGGGCCCCGCGCGGGGGCCGGGCGCAAATCCCGCAAATCCGTATCCGGCGGGCCTCAGATGCCCGCAAACTGCTGGCGCAGTACGTTCTTCTGGACCTTGCCCATCGTGTTGCGGGGCAGTTCGTCCACCACGTGCACGCGCTTGGGCACCTTGAAGTTGGCGATGCGGCCCTTGAGCGTGCCGATCATGCCGGCTTCGTCGATGTCGGCACCGGGCTTGCGCACCACCACGGCCACCACGGCCTCGCCAAAGTCGGCATGGGGCACGCCGATCACGGCGGATTCGGCCACGCCCGGCATCTCGTCGATAAAGCTCTCGATTTCCTTCGGGTAGACGTTGTAGCCGCCCGAGATGATCAGGTCCTTGCTGCGGCCGACGATGGTCAGGTACTGGTCCGGCACCTTGCGTTCGCCGGCCTGGCTGACGATGGCGCCGCCGAAGCGGCCCACGTCGCCGGTCTTGAACCAGCCATCGGCGGTAAATTCCTCGGCGGTCTTTTCCGGCATGCGCCAGTAGCCCTTGAACACGTTCGGGCCCTTGACCTCGACATTGCCGATCACGCCCGGCTCGCACAGCCGCCCTTCCCCATCCATCACACGCACCGACACGCCCGGCAGCGGCATGCCGACGGTGCCGCCGATGCGCTCGCCCAGCGCCGCATCGTACGGATTCGACACCAGCATCACGGTCTCGCTCATGCCGTAGCGTTCCAGGATCGTATGGCCGGTCTTCTCGCGGAATGCGTCGAATGTTTCCAGCAGCAGCGGCGCCGAGCCCGACACGAACAGCCGCATGTTGCGGCACAGGTCCTGGTCGAAGCGCGACTCCTGCACCATGCGCACGTAGTACGTCGGCACGCCCATCATGACCGTGCTGCGCGGGATGAATTTCAGTAGCTGGCCCATGTCCAGCCGGGGCGCCCAGATCATCTTGGCGCCGGCCAGCAGCGCGCCGTGCGACGCCACGAACAGGCCGTGCACGTGGAAGATCGGCAGCATGTGCAGCAGCACGTCGTCGCTGCGCCAGCCCCAGTACGCATGCAGCGTCTGCGCGTTCGACGCCAGGTTGCCGTGCGTCAGCATGGCGCCCTTGCTGCGCCCCGTGGTGCCCGACGTGTACAGGATGGCCGCCAGGTCGTCCTCCTTGCGTGGCACCGTGGCAAAGGTGTCCGGCTGGGCAGCCGCGCGCTGCAGCAGCGACCCGGTGCGATTCTCGTCGAGCGTGAACACGTGGTGCGTGTTGTGCTTGAACGCCACCTTGGACACCCAGCCAAAGTTCGCGCTGCTGCAGACCACCACCGCCGGCTCGGCGTTGCCGATGAAGTAGTCGATCTCGGCTTCCTGGTAGGCGGTGTTCAGCGGCAGGTAGACCAGCCCGGCGCGCAGCGTGGCCAGGTACAGGCACAGCGCCTCGACGGACTTTTCCACCTGCACCGCCACGCGCGCGCCGGCGGGCAGCGTCAGCGCGGTCAGCAGGTTGGCGATCTTGGCCGTGGCACGGTCCAGGTCGTCCCAGGAGTAGTACAGGCCGTCGTGCGTCTCGATGCAGCAGGCGCCGCGGTCTTCGGGAAAGCGGGATTCGAACAGGGCGAACAGGTTGGCGTTCATGGTACGGAGCGATTGGAATGGCATGCCCGTGGGTGGCAGCGGAAAAGCCTGGGCAGCCGGCCATGATAGCCGGCCGGCCGACATATTACTCCCCGGTGAAATCCGGAGGCCGGTGCGCCAGGAACGCGGCCACGCCCTCGGCATGGTCGCGGCTGCCGGCGTAGGCAAAGTGGGCATCCAGTTCGGCCGCCGTCAGCGGCGCCGGGGCCGGCGACAGGCGGCGGATCGTGGCCTTGTTGATGCGCGCGGCCAGCGGCGCGCCCGCGCACAGACGCTGCACCGTGGCGGCCACCTCGTCGTGCAGGGCAGCCTCGGGCACCACGCGCGTCAGCAGGCCCTTGGCGGCGGCCTCGGCGGCGTCGAACACGCGGCCTTCCAGCAGGATTTCCAGCGTGACGGCGCGCCCAGCCAGCGCCAGCAGGCCCTGGAGCTCGCCCGGCGCCATCGGAAAGCCCAGCCGGTTGATCGGCACGCCGAAGCGGCTGCCCGCCGCGGCGATGCGCAGGTCACAGTTGCAGGCAATTTCCAGCCCGCCGCCCACGCAGACGCCTTCGATGGCCGCCAGCGTGGGCAGCGGGCATTCGGCGATGGCGCGCAGCGCCGGGGCGATGGTGTCGGCATGGTAGCGCCGCACCGCGTCGGCATTGCCGCGCACGGTCGGGAACTCGGCGATGTCGGCGCCAGCGGCAAAGTTGCCGTCGGCGCCGCGCACCACCACGCAGCGCAGCGCGCGCGCGGTGCCATCGGCCACATCGGCGGCCAGCGCGCCAAACCCGGCGGCCAGCGCCTGCCACATGCCGGCCGAGATCGCGTTGAGCTTGCCCGGATGGGACAGCGTGACCGTGGCCACCTGTCCCTCACGCGCGAAAGTGACCGTGCCGGCCATCAGTCGATCTTGGCGCCCGAGCGCTGCACCACCTCGGCCCAGCGCTTGATCTCGGCGCGCTGGAACTGCGCGAACTGTTCCTGCGTGAACTGCGGGATCTCGGAGCCGTTCTGCAGCCAGATCGCCTTCATTTCAGGGCTGTTCAGCGCCTTGGTGGTCTCCGCGTAGAGCTTGTCGACCACTTCCTTCGGCGTGCCCTTGGGCGCCCACAGCGCGTACCACGTCGACACCTCGTAGTTCGGCACGCCCGCCTCGGCCGCGGTCGGCACGTTCGGGAACGCCGCCGAGCGCGTCTTGGCCGCCACCGCCAGCGCCTTGATGCGGCCCGCGCGGATGTGTTGCGCCGACGAACCCAGCCCGTCGAACATCAGGTCCACCTGGCCCGCGATCAGGTCGGACAGCGCCGGGCCGGCCCCCTTGTACGGCACGTGGGCCAGGTCGGTCTGGGTCTGCAGCTTGAACAGCTCGCCCGCCAGGTGGTGGGCCGATCCGTTGCCGGCCGACGCGTAGTTGAGCTGGCCCGGATGCGCCTTGGCGTAGGCGATCAGGTCCTTGAGCGTGTTGGCCTGCACCTTGTTCGGATTGACCACGATGACCTGCGGCGGCTGCGCGATCACGGTGACCGGGATGAAGTCCTTCTCGATGTCGTAGTCGAGCTTCTTGTAGAACGACGGCGCGATGGCATGGTGGGCGCCGCCGATGAAGATCGTGTACCCGTCCGGCGTGGCCTTGGCCGCCAGGCTCGCGCCCACCGTGCCGCCGGCGCCGCCGCGGTTGTCGATCACGAACTGCTTGCCGAGCTGCTTGGACAGCTGCGCGGTCAGGGGCCGCGCGAAGGCATCGGTCCCGCCGCCGGCCGGGAACGGCACGATCACGGTGACGGGCTTGCTGGGCCACGCATCGGCGGCCTGGACGGCGGGCGAATACAGGCTCACCCCGGTGCCGGCGACCAGGCCGGCGATTGCAAAGACGCGCGCGAACGCGGTCAGGCTGCGCTGACGACTCATGTACTGTCTCCTCTCTCTACTCTATGCGTGGAAAGTCAATCGAAGTACTGCCTACTGCAAACCCACCCGACAGAAAACCGCCCGGCGTTCGTGCCCGACCCAGGGGCTACAGCAGCTTGGCCACCGCACGGCTGATGCGGGGATTGCCGTCGCCGAGACGAGCCAGATTGTCATCCAGCGCCTCGGGCACGTAAAGATAATTCACCATCACCCCGCCCGACTGGGCGCGGCCTTTTCGCGACAGGTCCGCGCCCCAGTTCACGCGCTCGACACATGCCCCGTTACCCAGATGGAAACGCGCCACCGGATCGGCCGGCACGCCCTTGCCGCCCTCGCGCACCAGGTAGTGCGCCACCAGCGTCAGCGCGGTGTCGCGGATGACCGGGTCCTGCGCGTCGGCCGGCAGCGCCGCGAACCACGCCGCGCCGTCGGCCGGCGCGTCGCCGTGGCGCTCGCGCCAGCGCGACAGCCGCTTGTCACCCAGAATGCGTGCCACCGCCTCGGCCTCCTGCCGGCGCAGCCAGTCGGCAAAGCCCGGCACCGGCGACAGCGTGGCGAACTGCTTGAGCTTGGGGAATTCGCGCTGCAGCTCCTCGATCACGCGCTTGAGCAGGAAGTTGCCGAAGCTGACGCCGCGCAGCCCCGCCTGCGTGTTCGAGATCGAGTAGAAGATGGCCCACTTCACGCGGCGCAGGTCTTCCAGCGGCGCGGCTTCGTCCAGCAGCGCCTGCACGTTGGCTGCCATCTCGGGCACGAACGCCACCTCGACGAAGATCAGCGGCTCGCGCGGAATGCGCGGGTGGAAGAACGCGTAGCAGCGGCGGTCCGAATCGAGCCGGTTGCGCAGGTCCGTCCACGACGCGATCTCGTGCACGGCCTCGTAGCGGATCAGCTTTTCCAGCAGCGACGCCGGCGAATCCCACGTGATGGGCTGCAGCTCCAGCAGGCCCACGTCGAACCAGTTCGAGAACAGCGCCTCCAGGTCCTCGTCCAGCTCGCGCAGGCCGGGGATGCGCTTGTGCCAGCGCAGCATGTCGGCGCGCAACTGGATCAGGAAATGCAACCCGCAGGCGCTGTCGCCGCGCTGGCCGTGGTGCGCGGCAAAGCGCTTGAAGAAGCGGATGCGCGCATTCGACAGCGCCTGCGACAGGGCCGATGCGCTGCTGCCCGCCGCCCCAGGCGCGTCGCGGCCCGCGGCCACTTCGGCCAGCACGCCGAGCATGGCCTGGCGCAGCGGCTCGGACGCGGCCTGGTAGGCGTCCTGCCAGGCCAGCGCGGCGGCGTTGGCCGCGCCATCGGTCAACCGGGCGTCGAAACATTGGCGAAGCTGGTCGCGCTGGCGCTTGATGGCGCGCACGGACAGCGTCTGGTCCGCCGCCGGCGCGGGCGGCTTGCCGGGCTTGCCGGGCTCGTCGTCCTTGCGGCCCCACCACCGGCCAAAGCGCGTGAACAGCGAGTCGCTGACCGGCTCGCTGGCTTCCAGCGGCGCACTGACTTTCTGTTGGTCTGCGGGATCGAAGGCGGTCATGGCGATGTCCTGCGGCGTCGGTTGGCGATGAAATCGATCGAAGGTGACGGGTCAGCCCTGCCCGGCCAGGCGCAGGCGGCCGGCCGATGCGGCATCGGGCAGCGGCACCGGCTCGGCCTCGGGTTCGGCCACCCCCAGCGCGCGCAACGCGCCACGCTGGCGCAGCACGTGGGTCTTCATCAGCGCCTCGGCCCCTTCCGGGTCATGTGCCTTCAACGCAGAAAACACCGACAGGTGCTCGGCGCAGGATTCGTGGATGCGCCCCGGCAGCTTCAAACTCTTGTGGCGCGACAGCCGCAGCACCTTGCGCAGGTCGCTGACCACGCCCGACAGCCAGCGGTTGCCCGCCAGCCGCTGGATGGCCTCGTGGATCTGGTAGTTGGTCTCGTAGTAGGCGTCGATGTCGCCCGCGCGCGCGTAGCGGGCCAGATCGGCATGCAGGCCCTCCAGCGCGCCCAGGTCGGCTTCCGTGGCATTGCGGGCCGCCTCGTAGGCGCAGCGGCCTTCCAGCAAGGCCATCAGCGGGAAGATCTCGTCCAGGTCCTGCTCGCTCAGCGCGTTGACAAAGCAGCCGCGCCGCGGCTCCAGCCGCACCAGCCCCTCGGCGGCCAGCACCTTGAGCGCCTCGCGCAGCGGCGTGCGGGACGTGCCCAGCGTGGACGCCAGCGCCACCTCGTCGATCCACGCGCCGGGCGGCAGCGTGCGGTCGTCGATCATCGTGCGGAGCCGGTCCGCCACCTCCAGGTACAGCGCCTGCCTGACGATACGCATCGTGCCCCTTTCGGACCGGAAAACACCGTAACGGAACTGCACGCCCGAGCGGCGATTACGCCGCAATAATTCATAATTACGGGAAGTTCGGCCAATCGCAAGCGGTTTCGATGCTGCATCGCGGCAGGTGTGCGTCAGGCGTGGCTGGAACGGCGGTGACTGCGGGAAATCCATGAGCGCGGCGGGCGCGCGGCGGCGGGATATCGGCCGGATATCGGCGGGATAGCGGCGCGGCAAAACAGGTGCGGCAGGCGACCGCTCCCACCTCCCTGCAGGAACGGTCGCCCGCGCGTGAAAGACTGCCGCGGTCTTGTCATGGGCGTCGGGCAGCGTGGCCGGACGCTTGCGGGTCGGATTGCTTGACTGGCGCCAACCCGACGCCTACCCCGATCAAGCACTCGTCATGGAGTGCGGATGTTCCCGTGCCTTTTCCCGTTCGGCTTTTCGTCGTTGTCATGGCGCGAACGCCTCGCCGTGCGCCCCTCCCCCTGCCGCCATGCCGGGCGGATCGCTGCCCGCCCCGACCATCTTGTAACAACCAACATAGCGAGGACCGTGCCACCGTCGCCAAGTCCTTGATTTCATTGAGGCGGACGAAACACGACTTGTGACACGGGCCAAGGTATGTAACAGGATGTATCTTCGCCGATACGAGTCTTGGTTACGCGGCTGCCTGTATCGTAGGCAACCCAGCCCCTAAATATGCCGAAAACGGTACATAGCGGGACGGGAATGCGTTCGGCGGCGCACGGAAACGGTGCGCCACCTGGTTGCAGAACTGAAACAGGAAGGCCTTCAGCGCGCCGCGCCAGCGGCTGCGCCGTTTGCCTGGCGGCGGTAGGCCCAGACCAGCATCAGCACGCCGGCCAGCACCATCGGCAGGCTCAGCCACTGGCCCATCGACAGCTTGAGCGCCAGCAGGCCCAGGAAGCTGTCCGGCTCGCGCGTGAATTCGGCCAGGAAGCGGAACGCGCCATACCCGATCAGGAACACGCCCGACACCGCGCCCATCGGCCGCGGCTTGCGTGCAAACAGCCACAGGATGATGAACAGCGCCACGCCCTCGCCGGCAAACTGGTAGAGCTGCGACGGATGGCGCGGGATGTTGTCGCCGGCCTGCGGGAAGATCATGCCCCACGGCAGGTCCGTGGCGCGGCCCCACAGCTCGCCGTTGATGAAGTTGCCGATGCGCCCGGCGGCCAGCCCGCACGGAATCAGCGGCGCGATGAAGTCGGTCACTTCCATCCAATGGCGCCGCCGCACCTTGGCGAACACCCACATCGCCACCAGCACGCCCAGGAACCCGCCGTGGAAGGCCATGCCGCCCTCCCAGACCTTGAAGATTTCCAGCGGATGGGTCAGGTAGTAGCTTGGCTTGTAGAACAGCACGTAGCCCAGCCGGCCGCCCAGGATCACGCCTAGCACGCCGTAGAACAGCATGTCGTCCAGGTCCCGCGTGACCCAGCCGCGCGCCGCCACGTGCGGCTGGCGGATGCGCAGCCGGCCGAACCACAGGAACATGATGAAGCCGGCCAGGTACATCAGTCCGTACCAGCGGATGGCCAGCGGCCCCAGGTGGATGGCAACCGGATCGAATTGCGGATGAACGAGCATGTTTGGAAGCGGGGAGAGAAAGCGGTCAGGTTGAGCGCGGGGCGGGCCGCGCTATGTAGTTGTCTCACGGCCATGCGTCAGGCCGATGGCGCCGGCCAGCCCCGTGGCGATGTCGATGAACGACCGCAGCACCGGGGCCACGCCGGCGACGCCTTCGCGCCAGGCCAGCCCGGTCTCGATCTCGGGGCCGGCATCGCGCAGCGCCAGGTACGACACGCCGGTGCGCCGCAGGTTGCACAGCGACGCGGGCACCAGCGCCACGCCCATGCCGGCCGACACGAGGCTGACGATCGTCTGCATCTGGATGGCCTCCTGGGCGATCACCGGCGTCAGGCCGTCGCGCGCATAGTAGCCCGTAATGATGTCATAAAACGCCGGCGCGCTTCGGCGCGGGAAGATGATCAGCGGCTCGCGCGCGGCGTCGCGCAGCGACACCTGCGCCGGCACCTGCCGCGCGCCGGGCGGCCGCCAGCCATCCGGCACGGCCAGCACCAGCGGCTCGCGCACCAGCGGCAGGTACGACAGCCCGTGCGGCATCACGGCAAGCTGCGGGCGGATGACCAGCCCGGCGTCGATGGCCCCGTCGGCCAGCGCTTCGAGCTGGACGTCGCTGGTGGCCTCGCGCAGCTGCAACTGGACGTCCGGATGCCGTGCGCGGAAATGCCGCAGCAGCTCGGGCAGGATGCCGTAGTCGGCGGTGCTGACAAAGGCCAGCGCCAGCGACCCCACCTCGCCGCGCGCCAGCCGCTGGGCCAGGCCGGGCAGCGCGGCGGCATCGGCCAGCACCCGGCGCACCTCGGGCAGCCACTGCTGGCCGGCCGGGGTCAGCATTACCGAGCGGCGGGTGCGCACGAACAGCGGCACGCCGATTTCCGCCTCCAGCGCCTGGATCTGTTGCGACAACGGCGGCTGCGTCATGGCGAGCCGGCGCGCGGCGCGTCCGAAATGGAGCTCCTCGGCGACGGTGACGAAGTAGCGCAACTGGCGCAGGTCCAAGCGCGGTGCCTCCCCGAATCCAGTCGGATTGATAGGTTTTTCGACTCAATAACGGTCGAATAATATATTGGACACGCAAAATGGCAAGGCGCATGCTCTGCGGCACAACAACGACATTCCCCCGGAGAGACCCCATGGCTTTCAACAAACGCTCCCAGCACATCACGCAAGGCGTGGCGCGCTCCCCCAACCGGTCGATGTACTACGCGCTGGGCTACCAGAAGGAAGACTTCGACAAGCCGATGGTCGGCATCGCCAATGGCCATTCGACGATCACGCCGTGCAACGCCGGCCTGCAGCGGCTGGCCGACGCAGCCGTGGAAGCCATCCGGGCCTCGGGCGCCAACCCGCAGATCTTCGGCACGCCGACGATCTCCGACGGCATGTCGATGGGCACCGAGGGCATGAAGTACTCGCTGATCTCGCGCGAAGTGATCGCCGACTGCATCGAGACGGCCGCGCAGGGCCAGTGGATGGACGGCGTGGTGGTGATCGGCGGCTGCGACAAGAACATGCCCGGCGGCATGATCGCGCTGGCCCGCACCAACGTGCCCGGCATCTACGTCTATGGCGGCACGATCAAGCCCGGCAACTGGAAGGGCAAGGACCTGACCATCGTGTCGTCGTTCGAGGCCGTCGGCGAGTTCACGGCCGGGCGCATGAGCGAGGAGGATTTCGAGGGCGTGGAGCGCAACGCGTGCCCGTCCACGGGGTCCTGCGGCGGCATGTACACGGCCAACACGATGAGTTCGTCGTTCGAGGCGCTGGGCATGTCGCTGCTGTATTCGTCGACCATGGCCAACCCGGACCAGGAAAAGGTGGACAGCGCGGCCGAATCGGCCCGCGTGCTGGTGGAGGCCGTCAAGCGCGACATCAAGCCGCGCGACATCATCACGCGCAAGTCGATCGAGAACGCCGTGACGCTGATCATGGCCACGGGCGGCTCCACCAACGCGGTGCTGCACTACCTGGCGATTGCGCACTCGGCCGAGGTGGAATGGACGATCGACGATTTCGAGCGCATCCGCCGCCGCGTGCCGGTGATCTGCAACCTGAAGCCGTCGGGCGCCTACGTGGCCACCGACCTTCACCGCGCGGGCGGCATCCCGCAGGTCATGAAGATCCTGCTCAACGCCGGGCTGCTGCATGGCGACTGCCTGACCATCACCGGCCGCACGCTGGCCGAGGAACTGGAGCACGTGGCCGACCAGCCGCGCGCCGACCAGGACGTGATCATGCCGATCGACAAGGCGCTGTACAAGCAGGGTCACCTGGCCATCCTCAAGGGCAACCTGGCCGAGGAAGGCGCCGTCGCCAAGATCACGGGCCTCAAGAATCCGGTCATCACCGGGCCGGCACGCGTGTTCGAGAACGAGCAGAGCGCGATGGAAGCCATCCTGGCCGACAAGATCCAGGCCGGCGACATCCTCGTGCTGCGCTATCTGGGGCCCAAGGGCGGCCCGGGCATGCCCGAGATGCTGGCGCCTACGTCGGCCATCATCGGCAAGGGGCTGGGCGAGTCGGTGGGCTTCATCACGGACGGCCGCTTTTCGGGCGGCACCTGGGGCATGGTGGTGGGCCACGTCGCCCCCGAAGCCCACGTGGGCGGCAACATCGCGCTGGTCCAGGAAGGCGATTCGATCACGATCGACGCGCACCAGTTGCTGCTGCAACTGAACGTTCCCGACGACGAACTGGCCCGCCGCCGCGCCAGCTGGCAACAACCGGCACCGCGCTACACGCGAGGGGTACTGGCGAAGTTCGCCCGCCTGGCATCGACGGCCAGCAAGGGGGCGGTGACGGATTGATGTTGCTGGCTTGTCGCAGTTAGCACTGCTGGCCCTCTCCCCCGGCCCCTCTCCCTCGTTGCGGGAGAGGGGAGACAGCATTGGGTCGAGTCGAGGTCTTCACTGGCTTTTTGCTCCTCTCTCCCGCGCTGCGGGGGGAGACAACATTGGGTCAATGTCGAAGTCTCCACCGGCTTTTTGCTCCCCTCTCCCGCGTGCGGGAGAGGGGTTGGGGGAGAGGGCGTTGAGGGTCTGCTTGCTGACTTGTCGCAGTTAGCACTGCCTGCCCTCACCCCCGGCCCCTCTCCCGCGCTGCGGGAGAGGGGAGCAAACCAACCCAGAAGATGCAGCTAAACCCCGCCTGGATCGCGTTCGATTTCTTCCAGCGTGGCGTCGAGCCATTCGACCAGGCGGGCTTCCAGGGCCTGGGTCAGTTCGCTGGCGAGCTGGGCGGTCAGCGGGGCCAGCCGTGATTGCAGCGTGGCCTCGGTGTGGGCTTCCACGACCTGCGGCCATTCGGTGCGAAAGCGCATCATCACGCGCGTCAGCAGTTCGGTGCGAACAGCGCGCAGGTCGTCCTCGCCGGGCTGGAAGGCCGCGGGGTCGGCCAGTGGTTCGGTGTCGGGCGCCGTGACGATGTCCGGCAGCGACTCGGTGTCTCCCACGGCCGTCACCAGGCCCGAATCGGGCATGTCCGCCGTGTCGATCACCGCCGCTCCGGGCCGGGCGGCCGGGGTCGCCTCGAACACCGTGTCCGGCAACTCGACGATTTCCGTCAGCAGCGGCACGCTGTCGTTGGGCCCCAGGCGCGGGATCACCCGCGAAGTCGTGCGTTCGCTCATGCCGATTCTCCCTTGGCCTGCCCGATGTCATGGTGCGTGAGCGGGTAGCCGCGCTCACGGTAGAAGCGATAGCGTTCGCGGCCGGCGTCGCGGGCGTCCGGCGTCGCGCCGACCACCTCGATCAGCCGCTCGAAGCTGGCGAACTGCGGCGGGGCTTCCGCCGCGATGTTCACCAGCAACTGGCGGTGCGGCACCTGGTCCAGCGTGGCCGCCAGGATGATCGGCGTCACCGCCGCATTGGGGCTGTCCAGCCCGCAGTGCGGCAGGAAGTCGAGCGGCGAGAACGACCACAGCCGCGCGTCGAGCTGCCCCAGCTGCTGGGGCGCGCCGTAGACCACGACCTTCTGCCCGGCGCCGTACGCCTTGCGGACCAGGCGGCAGACGTAGGCCAGCGTATCCGGCACGTTGCTGTGGAAGTCGATGCGCGTCATGGATGGCTGCCTTGCCCTGTCGGCCGCTTACGCGGCGCGGTCCATCAGGAACTGCGTCAGCAGCGGCACCGGGCGGCCCGTGGCGCCCTTGGCCGCGCCGCTCTTCCAGGCGGTGCCGGCAATGTCCAGGTGGGCCCAGTCGTACTTCTCGGTGTAGCGCGCCAGGAAGCAGGCCGCGGTCACGCTGCCGGCCGGACGGCCGCCGATGTTGGCCATGTCGGCAAAGTTCGACTTGAGCTGGTCCTGGTAGTCGTCGTCCAGCGGCATGCGCCAGGCGGTGTCCATGGCCTTGCGGCCGGCGTCCAGCAACTGGTCGGCCAGCATGTCGCTGCGCGCGTACAGGCCGCTGTTCACGTGGCCCAGCGCGATGATGCAGGCGCCGGTCAGCGTGGCCACGTCGACCACGGCGGCCGGCTTGAAGCGTTCCACGTAGGTCAGCGCGTCGCACAGGATCAGGCGGCCCTCGGCGTCCGTGTTCAGGATCTCGATGGTCTGGCCCGACATGCTGACCACCACGTCGCCCGGCTTGGTGGCGTTGCCGGCCGGCATGTTCTCGCAGGTGGGCACCACGGCAATCACGTTCAGCTTCAGGCCCATCTCGGCCACGGCCTGGATGGTGCCCAGCACCGACGCGGCGCCGCACATGTCGTACTTCATCTCGTCCATGCCCTCGCCCGGCTTCAGCGAGATGCCGCCGGTGTCGAACGTGATGCCCTTGCCCACCAGCACCACCGGCGCGGCCTTGGCGCTGGCACCGTCGTAGCGCAGCACGATGAACTGCGGCGGCTCGACGCTGCCCTTGGTCACGGCCAGGAAGGCGCCCATGTTCAGGGCCTCGATCTGCTTGCGGCCCAGGATCTCCACCTTGAGCTTGTGGCGCTTGGCGATGCCGCGCGCGGTATTGGCCAGGTAGGTCGGCGTGCAGATGTTCGACGGCAGGTTGCCCAGGTCGCGCGTCAGTTCCATGCCGTTGGCGATGGCGGTGCCGCGTACCACGGCCTGGGTGGCGGCCTTGCCGTCGGCCACGTCCACGGCCAGCACGATCCGGCGCAGCGTGGGCTTGTCGGCCGTGCCGGCGCCCTTGGCCGGGCGCTTGAGTTCGGGATGGCGCTCCAGCAGGCGGTAGCCGGCCTCGCGCACGATGGTGATCGTCGTGATCACGCCCCAGGTCATGTCGCGCTGGGGCGGCACCTGCTGTGCCAGGCACCACAGCGCCGTGGCGGCGCGCGTGCTGCCCAGCGCACGCATGGCGGTGCGCACCGCTTCGGCAAAGGCGCGGTCGCTGAACTCGGCCTCCTTGCCCAGGCCCACCAGCAGCACGCGGGCGGCGCCAATGCCGGCCACCTCGTGCAGCATCAACTGGGTGCCGCGCTTGCCTTCGAAGTCGCCCTGGCGCACCAGACGCGCCACCAGCCCCTTGGTGGCCACGTCCAGCGCCTTGGCCACGTCGGCAAGGTTCTGGCCCTCGAACAGGCCCACCACCAGGCAGTCGGTCTTGGTGGCCAGGAAACCATTTTGGCCGGCTTTGCTCAGATCCAGGGCTTTTGTGCTAAATTCCATCGCGCTTCCTTCCAGGGGCTCGTCGAAAAGAAAGCCCCCATTATCCGCGATTTTCATCCGCGATCTGCCGCCGCCGATCCTGCAAGCTGACAGCCCGCGGTCCTGCCAGTCCCTCGGCCCCGGCACATCGCCCGCTCCGGCCGGAAGCCGGAAGCGATTGGCGCATGATTTTTCAACAAGCCCTGCGACGCGAGCTTGCCTACACCGCCGGTGCGGTGTTCCTGGTGATGCTGACGTTCATGCTCACGTCGCTCGTGATCCGCATCCTGGGCATGGCCGCCAACGGCAAGGCCAGCCCCAACGACGTGCTGATGCTGATCGGCCTGGCCACCATTGGCTACCTGTCGATCCTGCTGTCGGCCACGCTGTTCATCTCCACCCTGATCGTCCTGACCCGCTGGTACAAGGATTCGGAGATGGTGGTGTGGTTCTCGGCCGGCATCTCGCTGCGCGACCTGGTCAAGCCGGTGCTGCAGTTCGCCACGCCGTTCTTCATCATGGCGCTGCTGCTGGGCATGTTCGCCTGGCCGTGGGCCAACCAGCAGAGCGCGCTGTTCCGGGACCGGTTCCAGCAGCGCGGCGTGCTGTCGATGATCGCCTCGGGCCGCTTCATCGAGCCCGCCAACGGCAACTACGTGCTGTTCATCGAGGGCATCGACGCCGACATGAAGCACGCCCGCAACGTGTTCGTGGCCAATTCCGAGGCCGGCAAGATCGGCGTGGCGCTGTCGCACCAGGGCCAGTTCGAGACCCAGCCCAACGGCGACCGGCTGGTGGTCATGGAGAACGGCCGGCACTACGCCGGCGTGCCGGGCCAGCTCAACTATCGGATCCTGGAATTCGATAAGTACGCGGTCAAGGTCGACAACAAGCCGCCCGAGACCGAGGCCGACCTGCCCGCCAAGAGCCGCGACACCATCGACCTGCTGCGCAATCCCACCCGCGACAACATGGCCGAGCTGCTCTGGCGCGTGTCGCTGCCGATCCTGGCCTTCAACTTCGTGATGATCGCCATCCCGCTGGCCTACGTGAACCCGCGGCTGGGCCGCTACACGCCGCTGGTGTTCGCGGTGCTGATCTACCTGACCTACAGCAACACGATCAACCTGGCGCAGGCCTGGGTGCGGTCGGGGTCGCTCTCGTTCTGGATGGCGCTGATTCCGCTGCACGTGCTGGTGTTCCTGTGCGCGCTGATGCTGTTCCGCTATCGGCAGAACCGCAGCCTGGGCGGCTGGCGGGCCGTGTTCGGCCTCAAGCGCAAGGCCAATGGCAATGCCGGGGGCCAGGCATGAGGGTGCTGGCCGTCTACGAGCGCTATTTTGCGCGGCTGATCTACGGCGTCTTCGCGTTCATCCTGTTCGCGGTGCTGTCGCTGTTCATCTTCTTCGACATGCTCAACGAGCTGGAAAGCGTGCAGGGCGGCTATACGTCGCTGGTGGCGTTCTTCCACGTCATGCTGCAGGCGCCCACGCGCGTCTACGAGGTGCTGCCCATCGCGGTGCTGATCAGCGCCATCTACGTGTTTTCGCAGCTTGCCAGCCAGTCGGAGTTCACGATCTTCCGCGTGGCCGGGCTGAACACGCGCCAGGCGCTGTTCTCGCTGTTCAAGCTCGCCGTGCCGCTGGCGCTGGTCACGTTCGTGTTCGGCGAATTCATTGGCCCGGCGGCCGAGCAATACGCGCAGAAGATCAAGCTGCAGGCGATTGGCGCGACGGTATCGTCCGGCTTCCGCTCGGGCGTCTGGGTCAAGGACCGTGACCGCGATACGTCCGCGGGTGGCGGCGAGATCACACGTTTCGTCAACGTCCAGGGTCTGCGCCCGGACCAGACGATCAACGGCATCACGATCTACGAGTTCGACCAGGACTACCGCCTGCGCGTGATCCGCGTGGCCAAGGAAGGGCGCTACCAGGGCGGCCAGCAATGGCAGTTGAACGACGTCAACGAGACGCGCTTCGTGGAACTGCGCGACGGCGCGGCGGCGCCCGCCCCGGCCAAGCGCGACGCGCTGGCGCCCGATTTCCGGGCCGAGCAGGCGCTGTTCCCGAACATGGTCATGCATTCCGAGCTGACGCCGCAAATCCTGTCGGTGCTGCTGGTGACGCCCGAGCGGATGTCGACGCTGGACCTGTTCCGCTACATCCGCCACCTGCGCGACAACAAGCAGGACACACAGCGCTACGAGATCGCGTTCTGGAAGAAGGTGGTCTACCCGCTGACGCTGTTCGTGATGGTGGCGCTGGCCCTGCCCTTCGCCTACCTGCACGCGCGCGCCGGTGCGGTGGGCGTCAAGGTGTTCGGCGGCATCATGCTGGGGCTGTCGTTCCACCTGGCGAACACGCTGTTCTCGCACGTCGGCCTGCTGCACACCTGGCCGCCGATTGTCTCGGCGCTGGTGCCAGGCACGCTGTACCTGACCTTCGCGCTGACGTCGCTGCGCTGGGTCGACCGGCACTGAGCGCCATGCGGCAAGCCATCGTCCTCTTTGGCCACGGCGCGCGCGACCCGCGCTGGCGCGAGCCGTTCGACCGGCTGCATGCCAGGCTGTCGGCACTGCGGCCCGATTGCGTGGTGCGGCTGGCCTTCCTGGAACTGATGGCGCCGTCGCTGGCGGAGGCCATCGACGCGCTGGCTGCCGAGGGCATCGACGCGGTGACGGTGGTGCCCGTGTTCCTGGGCCAGGGCGGGCATCTGCGGCGCGATTTCCCGCTGCTGGTCGAGGAATGCCGGGCGCGCCATCCGGGCGTGGATATCGGCGTGGCCACGGCGGTGGGCGAGGCCGATGTGGTGCTCGACGCGATGGCGGCCTACTGCGCGCAGGCCGTCTCTCCCGGCAACGGGGCGCAGCCCTAGCCATCCCGCACGCCGCAGCGAGCCCCAGCAAGCAAAAAGGCCAGGATTCCCCCTGGCCTTTTTTCGTTCTGCCACCGCAGCGGCGTTACGCCGCCCTGTCCACCGCTACCGCCTCCGCCACCTCGGTCGCACGGGTCCCCAGGGCCTCGCCGATCATCAGCAGGCTGGGCTGCACCGGGTCCATCCAGCGCGCGGCCTCTCCGGCGGCCATCTCGCGCAGCGTGAACTGGTGGCTGCGCTGGCGCGGCGTGGTGGCGGCTTCCACCACCCAGGCAGGCGTGGACGCCGGCTTGCCACGCGCGATGAGCTGGGCGGCGATGTTGGCGGCCTGGTCGCGGCCCATGTAGTAGACGATGGTGTCGGCCTTGACGTCGGCCTCGACATCCACCGCATCGGCAGCCTTGGCCTGGGTGGCGAATGCCACGCTGCGCGATACGCCGCGCCGGGTCAGCGGCCGGGCGATGGCGCTGGCGGCGGCCAGCGCCGCCGTGATGCCGGGCACCACCTCGTACGCGATGCCCGCGGCCTCCAGCGCCTGCAGTTCCTCGTCGGCGCGGCCGAACAGCATCGGGTCGCCGCCCTTGAGCCGCACCACGCGCTCATACTTGCCGGCCAGGTCGACGATCTGGCGGTTGATGAACAGCTGCGCCGTCGAGCGCTGCCCGCAGCGCTTGCCCACCTCGATCAGCTCGGCCTGGGGGCACCAGGCCAGCATCTCGGGCGACACCAGCGCGTCGTGCAGCACGACCTGGGCTTCGCCCAGCAAGCGGGCACCGCGCACCGTAATGAGGTCGGCCGCACCGGGGCCTGCACCAATCAGGTACACCTTGCCGGTCGAGGTTGCCTTGCGCGTGTTCATCTGCACCACCATTACCATTGCTGTCCGTTCGGGACGATATCAGGCATACGCACGGATCATGCCCGCCGCCACCGTGTGATTGGTGGCCTCGTCGATCAGCACGAAGGCGCCCGTGGCCGGGTTGTCGCCGTAGGTGTCGCAGACGATGGGCTTCTGCAGCGACAGCTGCACCGATCCGATGTCGTTCAGGCGGATGTCGTGGCGGCCGGTCTCGTGCGACAGCGTGTGCACGTCCAGCACGCGATCCACCGCCGACACGCGCGCGAACACGCTGGCCGTGGTGTGCTTGAGCACGTACTTGCGCGACGGGTTCAGCGATTCGTCATCGAACCAGCACAGGTCGGCCGTCAGCTTCTTGGCCGAAGCCGCCGTGGCGTCGGCCGCCACGAACATGTCACCGCGTGACACATCGACGTCCTCGGACAGGCGCACCGTGATGGTGTCGCCGGCGTTGGCCGAATCGGCCGCGCCGTTCGGCGTCAGCACCTCGGCCACCACGGCCTCGCGGTTGGCGGGCAGCACGCGCAGCTTCTGGCCCACGCGCACCGTGCCGGCTTCCACGCGGCCGGCATAGCCGCGGAAGTCGTCGGCGGCGGCGCCGTCCTGGCGCACCACCAGTTGCACCGGAAAGCGCAGCGCCGCGTCGCCCTCGGGCGCCACGTCTTCCACCCGCAGCGCCTCCAGCAGCGGCAGCAGCGGCTCGCCCTGGTACCACGGCATGGCGTCGCTGGCGTGGACGATGTTGTCGCCACGCAGCGCCGACACCGGCACGTAGACCACGTCCTTCAGGCCAAGCTGGTTTGCCAGCTCGGCGTAGGCGGCGCGGATCTCGTTGAAGCGCTGCTCGCTGTATTCCACAAGGTCCATCTTGTTCACGGCGACGATCACGTGCTGGATCTCCAGCAGCTTCAGGATCGCCGAATGGCGCTTGGTCTGCGCCAGCAGCTCGGCACGGCCGCCGGTCACGGTGACGCGCGTGGCGTCCACCAGCACGATGGCCGCGTGCGCCGTCGACGCGCCCGTCACCATGTTGCGCGTGTACTGCTCGTGGCCCGGCGTATCGGCGATGATGAACTTGCGGCGCGCCGTGGAGAAATAGCGGTACGCCACGTCGATCGTGATGCCCTGCTCGCGCTCGGCCTCCAGGCCGTCGGTCAGCAGCGAGAAGTCGATCTCCTCGCCAGCCGTGCGCTTGTTCTTGGCGTTGGCCAGCGCGGTCAACTGGTCGGACAGCACGGCCTTGCTGTCGAACAGCAGGCGGCCAATCAGCGTGCTCTTGCCGTCGTCGACGGAACCCGCCGTGATGAAGCGCAGCAGGCCCTGGTGTTGCGAATATTGAGACATGTTCGTGTTCCTCTGCGGCATCGGCTTAGAAGTAGCCTTCCTTCTTGCGGCGTTCCATCGACGCTTCGCTGGTCTGGTCGTCCATCCGCGTGGCGCCGCGCTCGGTAATCTCGGTCACGGCCGTCTCGGCGATGATCTCGACCGGCGAGGCCGCGGTGCTGGCCACGGGGCAGGTGCAGCTGATGTCGCCCACGGTGCGGAAGCGGACCGACAGCACCTCGCTGACGTCGCCGTCCTGCTTGGGAGTGATCGGCGTCACGGGCACCAGCAGGCCGTTCTTGCGCACCACTTCGCGCTCGTGCGCATAGTAGATCGGCGGCAGCGCCAGGTTCTCGCGGGCGATGTACTGCCACACGTCCAGTTCCGTCCAGTTCGAGATCGGGAACACGCGCATCTGCTCGCCGGCGGCCATGCGGGCGTTGTACAGGCTCCACAGCTCGGGGCGCTGGGCCTTCGGGTCCCACTGGCCGAACTCGTCGCGGAACGAGAAGATCCGCTCCTTGGCGCGCGCCTTTTCCTCGTCGCGGCGGGCGCCGCCCATCAGCGCGTCGAACTTGTGCGCCTCGATGGTTTCCAGCAGCGTCACGGCCTGCGCGGCGTTGCGCGAATCGGTTTCCTTGCGCAGCCGCACGGTGCCGCGCTTGATGGAGTCCTCGACATGGCCCACCACCAGCCGCGCGCCCAGTTCCGCCACGCGCTGGTCGCGGAAGGCGATGACCTCGGGGTAGTTGTGGCCGGTGTCGATGTGGACCAGCGGGAACGGCAGCTCCACCTTGCGGTCGCCCAGGCGGAACGCCTTCAGCGCCAGGTGCAGCATGACGATCGAGTCCTTGCCGCCCGAGAACAGCAGCGCCGGGTTGCGGCACTCGGCCACCACCTCGCGGATGATGTAGATCGACTCGGCTTCCAGCCGGTCGAGGTGGTCGTTCTGGACCTGAAGCAGGTGTTCCACGTTGGCGGCCACGCCTGCGTCTGCGATGTCGTTCATGATGCCCATGTCGTTATCGGCCTCTGGTAATTCGTTCAATGCTTGATGTTCTGCTCGTGGAGCCCGCACTCTTTCGAGTCCTTCGACTCCCACCACCAGCGCCCCGCCCGCACATCCTCGCCCGCCTTCACGGCCCGCGTGCACGGCTCGCAGCCGATGCTCGGGTAGCCCTTGGCGTGCAGCGCGTTGACCGGCACGTCGTGGCGCGTCAGGTAGGCCCAGACCTCGGCCTCGGTCCAGTCGGCCAGCGGGTTGAACTTGGGGATGCCGCGCGCCTCGTCCAGTTCCTCGAACGGCAGCTCGGCGCGCGTCACGGCCTGCTCGCGGCGCTGGCCCGTCATCCACGCGTCGGCGTGCGACAGCGCGCGGTTCAGCGGCTCCACCTTGCGGATGCCGCAGCAGGTCTTGCGCAGGTCCACGCTGTCGTAGACGGCGTTCAGGCCGTGCTTGCGGACGTAGTTGTCCACCGCTTCCTGGTCCGGCGTGAACTGCTCGACCGTGTAGCCGTAGCGGGTCTGCACGGCGTCCAGCACCGCCAGCGTCTCGGCGTGCAGGCGGCCCGTGTTCAGCGTGAACACGCGGATGCCGGCGCGCACGGCGTCGGTGCCGCGCAGGATCGCGTCGGTCAGCACCATGTCCTCGGCGGCCAGGCTCGTGGCAAAGCGCGCGCGGAAGAAACGCCCGGCGATGCCCGCCAGCCGCTCGGCCAGCGCGCGTTCCTTGGCTTCCAGCGCCTCGACCGAGCCCGTGTACAGCGGCATCGTCCACAGCGCTGGGGGGCGCAGCGACGACACCTGGGGCGCGGCCCCGTCGACCACGGGGATCTCGGAAATCGTGCTCATGCCGAACCTTGCGCTGTCACATCGGCGCGGGCGCGGCGGAACAGCGGCAGCGGCTCGTCCACCGATGCCTGGTACGCCACCGTGAACTCGGTGAAGCCCTTGATCGCGTCGTCGATGTTCTTGTCGGCGCGCACGGCGAACGTGTCAAAGCCGCAGCGCTTCATGAAGTTGAGCTGGTCGCGCAGCACGTCGCCGATGGCGCGGAGCTGGCCGGTCCAGCCGTAGCGGGTGCGCAGCAGGTAGGCCGACGAGAAGCCGCGGCCATCGCGGAACACCGGAAAGTCGACCGCGACGACCGACACCTGGTCGAACAGCGGCTGCGCATCGGCGGGTTCGTCCTCGGGGGCCAGCCACACGCCGGTGACAGCCTTGTCGCGGCCGGCCAGCAGCGCCTGGTTGTCCTTCCACACGGACAGCGGGAACAGCACGGCGTCGGCGCCCTGTGCCACGGCGGCAATGCGCGCGGCGTCCAGCGGCTGCTCGTCGGTGGCGCGCAGCACGGTCCAGTGGTCTTCGACGATGACGGGACGGAATTGGCCTGCGTCGTCGCGTTGCAGTTGAATGATCTTTGCCATGTTCGGTCTCTTTCAGGCTTCGGCGCGCTCTTCGCGCTGCTTGTCGGCGTACACGCGTTCCTTGAACGGGGCGATGCCGATGCGGGCGAACGTCTCGATGAAGCGCTCGTCGCCGGCACGGTTGGCCACGAACGTGTCGATGATGCGGGTCACCACCTCGGGCATTTCCTCGGCGCTGAACGACGGGCCAATCACCTTGCCGATCGCCGACTGGTTGCCCTGGGCGCCGCCCAGCGTCACCTGGTACCACTCGGAGCCGTCCTTGTCGACGCCGAGCACGCCGATGTTGCCGACGTGGTGGTGGCCGCAGGCGTTGATGCAGCCCGAGATGTTCAGCGACACCTCGCCCAGGTCATGCACGTAGTCCAGGTCGTCAAAGCGTTCCTGGATGGCCAGCGCGATCGGGATCGACTTGGCGTTGGCCAGCGAGCAGAAGTCGCCGCCCGGGCAGGCGATGATGTCGGTCAGCAGGCCGATGTTGGCCGTGGCCAGGCCGGCCTTGCGGGCCGCTTCCCACAGCGCGAACAGGTCCTTCTTCTTCACGTCGGGCAGCACCAGGTTCTGCTCGTGCGCCACGCGCAGCTCGCCGTAGCCGTAGCGGTCGGCCAGGTCGGCCACCGCTTCCATCTGCTCGGCGGTGGCATCGCCCGGGGGCGACACGGGGCCCGGCTTGGTCGACAGCGTCACCGACGCGTAGCCCGTCACGCGGTGCGCGCGCACATTGCGGCTGACCCAGCGGGCGAACGCCTTGTTCTCCAGCAGGTGCTTCTCGAACGACGCGTCGGTGTCCGGCAGCTTTTCATAGGCGGGCGGCTGGAAGTACTGGGCCACGCGGTCGAACTCGGCCTGCGTCAGCGTGCCGGGGCCGTCCTTGCTGAACTGCCACTCTTCTTCCACCTCGGCGGCGAACTTCTCGGCGCCGATGGCCTTCACCAGGATCTTGATGCGGGCCTTGTACTTGTTGTCGCGGCGGCCGTAGCGGTTGTAGACGCGGATGGCGGACTCGACGTAGGTCAGCATGTGCTGCCACGGCAGGTCTTCCTTGATGATCGTGCCCAGGATCGGCGTGCGGCCCAGGCCGCCACCGGCCAGGATGCGCAGGCGCGTCTCGCCGTCGGCGTTCTTGTACGCGTAGATGCCGATGTCGTGCATCTGCACCACGGCGCGGTCGTCCTGACTGGCCGAGATGGCAATCTTGAACTTGCGCGGCAGGAACGCGAATTCCGGCTGGAACGTGCTCCACTGGCGCAGCAGTTCGGCCAGCACGCGCGGGTCCACGGACTCGTCCGGGGTCACGCCCGCGAACTGGTCGGTCGTGATGTTGCGCACGCAGTTGCCCGAGGTCTGGATGCCGTGCATTTCCACGCTGGCCAGTTCCGCCAGCACGTTGGGCACCTGCTCCAGCTCCATCCAGTTGTACTGGATGTTCTGGCGCGTGGAGAAATGGCCATAGCCGCGGTCGTACTTGCGGGCGATGTGGGCCAGCATGCGGAGCTGCTTCGACGCCAGCAGGCCGTACGGAATGGCCACGCGCAGCATGTAGGCGTGGCGCTGCATGTACAGGCCGTTCTGCAGCCGCAGCGGCAGGAACTCTTCCTCGGTCAGCTCGCCCGACAGGCGGCGGCGCACCTGGTCGCGGAATTGCGCGACACGTTCCTGGACGATGCGCTGGTCGTATTGATCGTACTGATACATGGTGTGGGTCCGTTCAGTATTCGTTGGATGCTTAGGAAACGAGCTTGATGGCGACGAGCGTCAGCGTGGTCGCCAGTGCGGCGCGCACGAGCCGCTCGGGCAGCGCCCGCGACAGTTGGGCGCCCAGCCAGATGCCGGGGATCGATCCCACCAGCAGCGCCAGCAGCAGATTCCAGTCGACGGTGCCAAGCCACACGTGGCCCAGCCCGGCCACGGCCGTGAGCGGCACGGCGTAGGCGATATCGGTGCCGGCCACCTCGGCCGGCTTCATATGGGGGTACAGCAGCAGGATCAGCGTGGCGCCCACGGCACCGGCGCCAATCGACGAGACCGTCACCAGCACGCCGATCACGGCGCCCACGACGATCGTGGCCACCACCTGGCGGCGGCCTTCCAGCTGGTAGCGCGGGTTGCGTTCCAGCCACGCCAGCATCTGCTTGCGGAACAGCAGCGACAGCACGGTCAGCAGCACGGAGACGCCAATCGTCACGCGGATGGCATGCAGCCACTGGGCGTTCAGCTCGCCGGCACTCTTGAGCACCAGGATGGCGGCCAGCGCGGCCGGCAGGCTGCCGATGCACAGGCGGCGCACCACCTGCCACTGCACGTGGCCGTGCGCGCGGTGCGCGATCGTGCCGAACCCCTTGGTAATGGAGGCGAAGGCCAGGTCGGTGCCCACGGCCGTGGCCGGGGAGAAGCCGAACAGCAGCGTCAGCAGCGGCGTCATGAGCGAGCCGCCACCTACCCCGGTCAGACCAACCAGGATACCTACCAGCAGACCGGAAACGGTGAAAGCCAGGGACATCGGGGACGCTTATCGGGTTGCGCCTGCCGCCGGTGGTGCCGGCGCCACCTTCTTCAGGCGGGCCGCGGACGCAATTCGGGCAGGCGAACGTTTAACAAAGTTCGAGAATCGTAATAAACTCGCCTCATATCTCAAACTAATAAGAAGTTGTTTGTTTATACGAGCGAAGTTATATGAATCTCCACCAGTTTCGCTTCGTGCGTGAGGCCGTCCGGCAGAACTTCAACCTGACGGAAGCGGCAAAAGCGCTTTATACATCACAGCCCGGCGTGTCGAAGGCCATCATCGAGCTTGAGGAAGAGCTGGGTGTCGATATCTTCACCCGGCATGGCAAGCGCATCCGCAGCCTCACCGAGCCGGGCCGCCGCATCCTGGTGTCCGTCGAGAAGATCCTGCAGGAAGTGGAAAGCCTGAAGCGGGTGGGCAAGGACTACGCCGCGCAGGACCAGGGCAACTTCACCATTGCCACGACCCACACGCAGGCCCGCTACGCGCTGCCGCGCGTGATTGCCGAGTTCACCAAGCGCTACCCGAAGGTGCGGCTGTCGATCCAGCAGGGCACGCCGGTGCAGATTGCCGACATGATCCTGCACGACCAGGCCGACATCGGCATCGCCACCGAAGGCATCTCCAGCGACAAGGCGCTGGTGTCCCTGCCCGGCTACCAGTGGCAGCATATGGTGATTACGCCACCTGACCACCCGCTGCTGGAAAAGAAGCACCTGACGCTGGAAGACCTGGCGACCTACCCGCTGATCACCTATGACGTGAACTTCGCCGGCCGGCCCAAGATCGACAAGGCGTTCGCGCTGCGTCACCTGGAAGCCGACATCGTGCTGGAAGCCATCGACGCCGACGTGATCAAGACCTACGTCGAGATTGGCCTGGGCATCGGCATCGTGGCCGGGCTGGCCTTCGACCCCGAGCGCGACCGCAACCTGCGCGGCCTGCCCGCCGGCCACCTGTTCGGCACCAATGTCACGCACCTGGCCGTCAAGCAGGGCGCCTACCTGCGCAGCTTCGTCTATACCTTCATCGAACTGTTCTCGCCGACCCTGAACCGCAAGCTCGTGGAGCAGGCGATGTCCGGCGACCACGAGGCTTACGAGCTGTAAGCCGGCCCTCCTCTATATAGATATGTCCGTATCCGATTCCCCTCCCCGCCTCCACTGGTCCGAGGACGGCGCCGAGCGCAGCGCGCTGTGGCGGTCCGAAGCCGGCCTGCCGCCGCCCCGGCGCGTGGTGGTGGCCGACGACCAGATGGCGGCCGATACCGCCTACCGGCTGGCCAGCGAAGGCACCGCGCTGCTCTGGCGCGGCGACTTCCAGAACGCGCGCCAGTTGCTGCAGGCCATGGCGCGGCGCGTCGACCGCAAACCCCAGCGCAAGGCGCGGGGCGGCGCCCAGGCACCGGCCAGCCTGACCGAAGCCTTCCACAAGCACCGGCTGGCCCAGTCCCAGCGCGCCCGCACGCTGGGCATGCTGCTGCTGCCGTTCGAGCCCGGCCACGTGGTGCCGCTGCGCCGGGCACCCGACGTACAACAGGCCTGCGAGCAGGTCTACGGCCCGGCCGATGCCCCCTACGTGGCGTCGATGCGCGAGCTGCTGGGCCTGATCGGCGCCTACGAGTGGCGCCGCAAGGGCGTGGAGATTCCGCTGCTGGGCGACCGCATCCATCCGTGGTACGGCGTGTTCTCGCCGGCGCGCGGCGAGTACCTGGAACTGGTGGCGCGGCAGGACCTGCCGTCGAAGGCGCTGGCCTTCGACGTCGGCACCGGTACCGGCGTGCTGGCGGCGCTGCTCGCGCAGCGCGGCGTCCGGCGCGTGGTCGGCACCGACCAGGACCCCCGGGCGCTGGCCTGCGCGCGCGAGAACATCGACCGGCTGGGCCTGGCGCAGCACGTGGAGATTGTCGACGCCAACCTGTTCCCCGAAGGCCGCGCGCCGCTGATCGTCTGCAACCCGCCGTGGGTGCCGGCGCGGCCGAGTTCGCCCATCGAGCACGCCGTGTTCGATCCGGACAGCCGCATGCTGCGTGGCTTCCTGGACGGGCTGGCGGCGCACCTGGAACCGGGCGGCCAGGGCTGGCTGATCCTGTCCGACTTTGCCGAGCACCTGGGCCTGCGCACGCGCGACGAGCTGCTGGGATGGATCGACGCAGCCGGGCTCAAGGTGCTGGGCCGTGCCGACATCCGCCCCAAGCATCCCAAGTCCACCGACGCCGATGACCCGCTGCACGCGGCCCGCAAGGCCGAGGTGACGTCGCTGTGGCGGCTGGCCGCGAAGTAGCGCCACCCCCCAAGACCCACCCGAGACCACCCGAGGAAGCATTGATGACTACCGTGGCTTTTATCGGCCTGGGCGCCATGGGCGCGCCGATGGCCGGTCACCTGATCCGCGCCGGGCACACCGTGCGCGCCTTCGTCCGCCGCCCCGAGGCCGCCGACGCGGCGCGCGCGCTGGGCGCCGAACCGTTCTTCACGCCGGCCGAGGCCGCACGCGGCGCCGAGGTGGTGTTCACCAACGTCACCTCGTCCGAGGATGTCCGTGAGGTGCTGCTGGGCCGCGACGGCGTGATCGAAGGCGCCGCGCCGGGCACGATCTGCGTCGACCACAGCACGATCTCGCCCATCGTCACGCGCGAGATTGCCCAGGCGCTGGCCGCGCGCGGCATCGCGGCGCTTGACTGCCCGGTCTCGGGCGGCACGATGGGCGCGCAGGCCGGCACGCTGACGATCATGGTCGGCGGCAAGGCCGAGCATCTGGAGCGGGTACGCCCGCTGCTGGCATGCATCGGCAAGACCATCACCCATATCGGCGACCACGGCGCCGGCCAGGTGGCCAAGCTCTGCAACCAGATCGCGCAGGTGGTGAACATCGAGGGGATCGCCGAGGCCATGCGCTTTGCGGGCGCCCAGGGCGTGGATACCGGCAAGGTGTTCCAGGCGCTGTCGACCGGCTTTGCCGGCAGCCGCATGCTGGACATGATGGGACCGAAGATGGTGGCGCGCGACTTTGGCGCCGGCATCGAATCGCGGCTGCATGCCAAGGACTTCGGGCTGGCCGCCGACATCGCCGGCGAGATCGGCCTGGACCTGCCCGCCATGCGTGCCACGGCCGCCCAGCTGGACACGCTGATGGCCCAGGGCTGGGGCAAGGACGATACGTCGTCGCTGCTGAAGGTGCTGGAAATCAAGCCCTAGGACGATGCCGCCGGCTCAGACCCCGGCGATCATCCCCAGCAGCGCGCGCGACAGCGCGCTGTCGTCGCGCATCAGGTCGTCCATCACATTGAAATGGTGGCGGCCGGCCAGCACGATGTCCTCGCGCACGTTGGCCGGCCACGCAGCGCGGATCAGCGCGTGCTGGCGGTGGTACTCGCTCGACTCCAGCGCCCCGACCGCCGTGATCAGCGGCGCGGCCGTGGCCGGCGCCATGAACGCCGGCGACAGGCGCGCCACTTCAGCCTCGGTCAGTTGCAGGTCGGCCTGCAGGAAATCGGCGCGGCGCAGCGGTTCCAGGTCGTAGATCCCGCTGATCGACAGGCCGCCCTTGATCAGGTCCACCGGCAGGTCACCGCCGAACTGCGGCCAGAGCGCCGCCATCAGCATCGTCACAAGGTGCCCGCCCACCGAATGGCCGGCCAGGAAGATCCGGTTGCGATCGTGGCCCAGCCGGTCGGCCTCGCGGTACAGCCACGCCACCGACTGCATCACCTGCCAGACGATGGTTTCCACGCTCACGGCCGGGCACAGCGCGTAGTTGACCACGGCCACCGACACCCCGCGCCGCGTGGGCACGTTGGCGACGAAGCTGTGGTCGTGCTTGTCCAGCGCGCGGAAGTAGCCCCCGTGCAGGAACACCAGCAGCGGCGGCGCGTCGTCGTCGCGCAGCGCGGCCGGGAAGTAGTCGAGCGTCTCGGTGGCGGCAAGTGGCGAATCGGTATCGCCGTAGTTCAGGTTCTCGAAGTACGTGACCATGCCGGCCCGAGCTAGTGCCGAATCCGCCGCCCAGCGGGCCATGTGCATGGCATTGTCCGGTACATTGGCGCGGTTGTTGTACGCCTTGGCGTAGAACGCGGGGTCCTGGGACGGCAACGCCGCCAGGCTGGCAAGGCTGGCGGCGGGCGTGGCATCGAGGGTCGGCTGGGCGGACATGGCTCTCGGCTCCGGGTGGATTCGGTGCGGCACCGCGTGGGGCGGTTGCGCGCTATCCTACCGCAACTGCCAGACCCCCCGTTTTCACCGGACCCCCGCATGGTCGTCAAGCGCCGGCTGCGCGCCGGCAAGGTTTCGCAACCGGGCCCGCCCGATGTCGCGCCCGCCCCGGCCGCCGCCACGTGCCCGCTGTGCGGCCGGCCGCTGCTCGACGACGCCAGCACCGACCTGCACCATCCCGTGCCACGCAGCCGGGGCGGCCGGACCGTCGTGGCCATGCACCGGGTCTGCCATCAGAAGATCCACTCGGTCTTCACCGAGACCGAACTGGCCACCACGTGGCACGACTGGGACGCGCTGCGCGCCCACCCGGCCATGGCCGACTTCATCCGCTGGATCGCCCGCAAGCCGCCCGGCTTCTACGACCGCAGCCGCACCACCAACGCCCGGCGCGGACGCTAGGCGCGGCCCGGCGCGCGGTTGTCCGGCCCGGTGAATTCCGGCATAATCCGCGATTCATCAGCGCGCGATGGGCAGTCCAGGCCATCGCCCAGCCCATGCCCGGGTGGTGAAACAGGTAGACGCAGGGGACTCAAAATCCCCCGCCGCAAGGCGTGTCGGTTCGAGTCCGACCCCGGGCACCATCTCCCGCGCCATCCGGCGCGCCCCCCGGCCGTCCTGGCCACCGTAACGCCCCCGCCGTCCCGCAGCCTTCGCGATGCCGCACGTCCGCATCCCCCCGTGCAGCCCCTGCCTTGTCAGACATAAACCACTGGCCCGCGCGCCCGTCGATGCTTATCCTTCACGCAGCGCCTCCGTCACAACAACGACTTGATTTCAGGGAACCGAAGATGAATCGCCTTACTGCTACTGCCGCGGCCTTGGGTTGCGCGGCGCTGCTGGCCGGCTGCGCTGGTGCCAACATGGACAGCCTGACCCAGGCCGGCGGCAGCCTGTTTTCGGCGGCGTCGCTGACCGACGCCAACGTCAAGCAGCTTTCCGACCAGTCCTGCGCCGAGATGGACAAGAAGAACCAGGTGGCCCCGGCCGACAGCACCTACGCCAAGCGGCTGGTCAACGTCATGAGCGGGCTCAAGAACACCGGGCTGCCGCTGGACGCCAAGGTCTACATGACCAAGGACGTCAACGCCTGGGCCATGGCCAACGGCTGCGTGCGCGTGTACAGCGGGCTGATGGACATGATGACCGACGACGAGGTGCGCGGCGTGCTGGGCCACGAGATCGGCCACGTGGCGCTGGGCCATACCAAGCGCGCCATGCAGGTGGCCTACACCACGGCGGCCGCGCGCGGGCTGCTGGGGTCCACCGGCAACGCCACGCTCACCGCGCTGTCGTCGTCGCAGATCGGCGAGCTGGGCGAGACCTTCGTCAATGCGCAGTTCTCGCAACGTCAGGAAAGCGAGGCCGACGACTACTCGTTCGACCTGCTGACCAAGAACGGCGCCAAACGCCAGGCGCTGGTCACGGCGTTCCAGAAGCTGGCCAAGCTCGATGGCGGCAAGTCGAGCATGCTCAGCTCGCACCCGGGCTCCGAGGCCCGCGCCAAGCACATCCAGGACCGGCTCAACAGCGGCAAGTAACGCGCCCGCCGCCCCCCGCCCGGCCACCGTCGCGTGGCCGGCGCCCCCTCCCTTCCCCGCTCATCCCCCTGTTTTCTGAACGCGTTTAATACGCGTCACCAAAAGCTTTCAGTACGCGCCACGGCGCGGCGTACCGATAATGCCTCACGCCTGCGGAGCTTCCGCAAGGCGGCTACACGATTCCCTACGCCATCTCCAATGTCCTGCTGCCATTTGCTCGGCCCGGTTGCCGTCGCCATGGCCGGCGCCCTCGCCACGGTGCCGAAGTAGCTGTGCCCCGCAGGCCGGGCGGGCTGCCGCAGCGCTCGCCGGTCCGCGCCCCTTCAGCCTTTGTTTCGCAGAGGAGTTTCCATGGACTGGTTGCACACCATCTTTCAGAAATCGCCCGAGTCGGCGCTGTTCCTGTCGCTGGCCATCGGCTACGCGATCGGCAAGATCACGTTCGGCAAGTTCCAGCTTGGCGGGGTGGCCGGGTCGCTGCTGGCGGCCGTGATCATCAGCCAGGTGGGCGTGGAGATCGACAACGGCGTCAAGGCCGTGATGTTCGCGGTCTTCATCTACGCCGTGGGCTACGAGAGCGGCCCGCAGTTCTTCAACTCGCTGAACCGCAATTCGCTGCGCGAGATCGCCATGGCCGTGTTCATGGCCCTGGCGGGGCTTGTCACGGTCGTGGTGCTGGCCAAGATCTTCAACCTCGACAAGGGCATCGCGGCGGGGCTGGCGGCCGGCGGCATGACGCAGTCGGCCATCATCGGCACGGCCGGCGACGCCATCACCAAGCTCGGCCTGCCGCCCGACCAGGTCAAGATCCTGCAGGCCAACGTGGCCATCGGCTATGCGGTGACCTACGTGTTCGGATCGCTGGGCGCCATCATCGTCTGCGTCAACATCCTGCCGCGCTTCATGAAGGCGGACCTGAAGACCGACGCCAAGAAGGTGGAGGCGGCCATGCACGGCGGCCTGCCGCAGTTCGGGCCAGGCCAGTTCGGCGCACTGCCGCGGCTGGTGGGGCGGCTGTTCCGCGTGACCGCGGCGGCCGGCAAGACGGTCAAGGACATCGAGGTGGGCGGCGAGGACCTGATCACCGTGGAAAAGGTGCAGCGCGCCGGCAAGGTGATCGAATTCGGCCAGGACACCGTGCTGGAGGCCGGCGACATCGTGCTGCTGGTGGGCCGCCGCGACGCCATGGTGCCGACCGCGCTGGTGATTGGCGACGAGGTGGCCGACGCCGACGGCATGGGCATGGTGATGCAGACGCGCCGCGCGGTCTTTACGCGCAAGGGGCTCAACAACAAGCCGCTGGGCGAGATCGTGGCCAACGTAAGCCGCGAGATGCGCCACGGCGTGTACCTGGAGCGGATCGAGCGCTACGACCATCCGCTGCCGATCCTGCCCGACCTGAAGCTCCAGCACGGCGACATCATCACGTTCTACGGCACCCCGGCCGACACCAAGCGCGCCGCCGAGCGCGCCGGCTATGAGCTGGTGCCCAGCGAGAAGACCGACTTTGTCTACTTCGGCGCCGGCGTGCTGGTGGGGCTGCTGATCGGCCTGCTGGTGGTGCGGATCGGGTCGATCCCGCTCACGCTGGGCGCCGGCGGCGGCGCGCTGCTGTCCGGGCTGGTGTTCGGTTGGGCGCGGTCCAAGCACCCGATGTACGGCGCCATGCCCACGGCGGCCTGCCAGTTGCTGAAGGACTTTGGCCTGGCCGCGTTCGTGGCCATCGTCGGCATCAACTCCGGCCTGCAGGCCGTGGACACGCTGCGCCACAGCGGCGTGACCATCTTCCTGCTGGGCGCCGTGGTCACGCTGCTGCCGCTGTTCCTGACGATGTTCTTCGGCCGCTACGTGCTCAAGTACGACAACGCCGCGCTGCTGGCCGGCGCGCTGTCGGGCTCGCGCAGTGCCAACCCGGCCTTCGGCGGCATCCTCGACAAGGCCGAAAGCCCCGTGCCGACCGTGCCGTTCGCCATTACCTATGCCCTGGCCAACGTCCTGCTGACGCTGCTTGGCCCCCTGGTCGTCGGCTTTGTCTGATGGCCGTTTCCTGATGCCTCATCGAACACGGATTCCCGAAAGGAGCAATGCCATGAGCAAACCGGACTTGTCCACGCTGTCCAGCCTGTCGCCGTTCGAACTGAAGGACGAACTGATCAAGCTGGCCAGCAGCGATGCCAACCGCCTGATGCTGAACGCGGGCCGTGGCAACCCGAACTTCCTGGCCACCGTGCCGCGCCACGGCTTCTGGCAGCTTGGCCTGTTTGCGATGCGCGAGTCGGAGCGCTCGTTCCAGTACATGCCCGAGGGCGTGGGCGGATTCCCGCGCCGCGACGGCATCGAGGAACGTTTCGACCTGTTCGCGCGCGAGAACCAGGAGGTACCGGGCGTGAAGTTCCTGGCCGGCGCGGTGTCGTACGTGCGCGACCAGCTCGGCCTGAGCGCCGCCGACTTCCTGTACGAGATGTGCGAGGGCATCCTGGCCTGCAACTACCCGGTGCCGGACCGCATGCTCAAGCTGAGCGAGGTGATCGTCGGCCAGTACATCCGCAGGGAGATGATCGGCAAGCACCCGTTCATCGGCGAGTTCGACCTGTTCGCCGTGGAAGGCGGCACGGCGGCCATGACCTACCTGTTCAACTCGATGCGCGAGAACCACATGCTCAAGGCCGGCGACAAGATCGCGCTGGGCATGCCGATCTTCACGCCGTACATCGAGATCCCGGAGCTGAACGACTACCAGCTCGTGGAGCTGTCGATCGACGCCGACCCCGAGTCGCGCTGGCAGTACTCGAACCAGGAGCTGGACAAGCTGCGCGACCCCAGCGTCAAGGCGTTCTTCCTGGTCAACCCGAGCAACCCGCCGTCCGTGCGGATGAGCGACGAGAGCCTGGAATACCTGGCGTCGATCATCGAGGAGCGGCCCGACCTGATCATCCTGACCGACGACGTCTACGGCACCTTTGCCGACGACTTCGTCTCGCTGTTCGCGCTTTGCCCGCGCAACACAATCCTGGTCTACTCGTTCTCGAAGTACTTTGGCGCCACGGGCTGGCGGCTGGGCGTGATCGCCACCCACCGCGACAACATCTTCGACGAGAAGCTGGCCCAGCTGCCCGAGGACCAGCGCAAGGGACTGCACAAGCGCTACAACTCGATCACCACCACGCCGGACACGCTCAAGTTCATCGACCGCATCGTGGCCGACAGCCGCACCGTGGCGCTGAACCACACGGCGGGGCTGTCCACGCCGCAGCAGGTGCAGATGGTGCTGTTCTCGCTGTTCTCGCTCATGGACACGCCGGACGCCTACAAGCAGGCGATGAAGCGGCTGATCCGCAGCCGCAAGGCCGCGCTGTTCAGGGAGATCGGCATCGCCCCCGAGGACGCCGCCGACCCGAACGTGGTGGATTACTACACGCTGCTCGACATCGAACAGCTCGGCGGCAAGGCGCTGGGGCCCGAGTTCGTGAAATGGGTGCTGTCGTCGACCGAACCCACCGAACTGCTGTTCCGCCTGGCCGAGGAAGCCGGCGTGGTGCTGCTGCCGGGCCGCGGCTTCGGCACGCGCCACCCGTCGGGGCGCGTGTCGCTGGCCAACCTCAACGAGTCCGACTACGCCAAGATCGGCAAGTCGATCCGCAAGCTGTTCGAGGACTACGTGGAGCGGTACAACCAGGCCACCGGCAGCAAGGCCGACAAGAACGTGACCAAGAAGTAGGCCGCCGGCTCAGCGCGCCTCGACGAACGCCAGCACCGTCTCCAGCATCTGCCGGATGGCTGGGCGGATGTTGGCGGCCCTGGCTTCGTCGTACGCGAACGGGTAGACCTCTTCCATGTACGACGATTGCGTCTGCTCCAGCTGCACGGCGTGCACGCCGGCGGCCGGGTTGCCGTACTGGCGCGTGATGTAGCCGCCCTTGAAGCGGCCGTTCAGCGCCGCCGTATGGTTGGGCACGGCGCTGGCGATGTCGAACAGGCTGGCGGCCAGTTCGGGGTCGCAGCTCTTGCCGTCGGCGGTGCCCAGGTTGAAGTCGGTCAGCTTGCCTTCGAAGAAGCGCGGCAGCACCGAGCGGATCGAGTGGGCGTCCCAGAGCGCGATCGTGCCGTGGGCGTCGCGCAGGCGCTGCAGTTCGGCCTGCAGCGCGTTGTGGTACGGATGCCAGATCGCGTCGCGGCGCAGCGCGATCTCGGCGTCGTCGGGGCCGGGCTCGCCGTCGGCGTAGACCGGCGTCTTGTCGAACGTGTCCACCGGGCACAGGCCCGTGGTGTCCTGACCGGGGTACAGGTTGGCGTTGTCGGGCGGGCGGTTCAGGTCGACGACGTAGCGCGAATGCGTGGCCATCAGGATCGACGCGCCCAGGTCGCGCGCAAAGTCGTACAGGCGGTCCATGTGCCAGTCGGTGTCGGGCACGGTGCGGGCCTCGGGCGTCAGGCGCGCGGCCAGCCCGGCGGGTACGTGGGTGCCGACGTGCGGCATCGACACCAGCAGCGGGCGCGTGCCGCGATGCAGCGTGAAGGCGGGAGTATCGGTGCGGAAGGAGGAGGACATCGTGGGGGCTTTGTGTCTCTGAGGCTTTTGTAACGAGGACGGGCCGGCGGCGCGTCAGTCCGCCAGCAGCCGGGCGCGCGCCTCGGCGAACAACCGGCCCGCATCGGCCTGATCCCGATGCACGCCGTGCTGCACGCGGCACGTGCCACCCGTGCGGACTTCCGCTAGTGTCTCATGCCCGTGGCTGGCGAACACGTGGGTCGCCAGCGCCCTGGGGCCATCCAGCCCGGCCAGCGTCGGGTGCTGGCCGTCCAGCACGATGAAGTCGGCACGCTGGCCTGCCGCCAGCCCGGCCACCGGCCGCGCCGCGGCCTGCGCGCCGCCGGACACCGCTTCCAGCCACAGCCGGTCCGCCACCTGCGGGTGCGCGGCCGACGCCAGCACGTTGCGGCGCTGCAGGCCCAGCCGCTGGCCGTATTCGAACGTGCGCAGTTCCTCGGCCACGCTGACGCTGGCATGGCTGTCCGATCCGATGCCCCACGCGCCCTGCTGCGCCAGGTACGGCGCGGCGTCGAACACGCCATCGCCCAGGTTGGCCTCGGTGGTCGGGCAGATGCCGGCCACCGCGCCGCTGCGCGCCAGCCGGCGCCGCTCGTCCCAGTCCATGTGCGTGGCGTGCACCAGGCACCAGCGCGCGTCCACGGACGCATGGTCGAGCAGCCATTGCACGGGCCGCACGCCGGTGGCCGCCAGGCAGTCGTCCACCTCCTTCTGCTGCTCGGCGATGTGGATATGCACCGGCGCCGTGGCGTCCATTGCGTGCAGCGCGGCCACGGCCTGCGCCAGGCTGCGCGGCGGCACCGCGCGCAGCGAATGCGGCGCCAGCCCCAGCCGCGCGCCATAGGCGGCGCAGTGCGGCGCCAGCCGTTCCAGCAGCGCCAGCATGGCATCGGTATCGTGCAGAAAGCGGCGCTGGTCGGCCTGCGCGGGCTGCTCGCCAAAGCCGGCGGTCTGGTACAGCACCGGCAGCAGCGTCATGCCGATACCGGCGGCCTGCGCGGCGCGCAGCAGCCGCAGCGACATTTCGGCCCGGTCGGCATAGGGCCGGCCGTCCGGATCATGGTGGACGTAGTGGAATTCGCAGACGCTGGTATAGCCCGCGCGCAGCATTTCGATATAGAGCTGCGTGGCGATGGCTTCCAGCGCATCGGGCCCCACGCGCAGCGCAAAGCGGTACATCAGCGTGCGCCAGCTCCAGAACGAATCGGCGCCGGCCGGATCGTCGCCGTCGGGCGACACGGTGCGGTACTCCGTCAGCCCGGCAAACCCGCGCTGGAACGCATGCGAGTGCAGGTTCGGCATGCCCGGCAGCACCGGCCCCGCCGCCTGCGGCACGCCGGGCGCGGGTGCGGCGCCGGCCGTCACGCTGGTGAACGCGCCCTGCGCGTCCCATGCCAGCAGCACGTCGCGGGCCCAGCCATCGGGCAGCAGCGCGTCGCGCGCGAACAGTTGGCCGGCGCTCATCGGAACACCCTGCCCTGCCGCACCACGCCGGCAGACGGATTGCGGCCGAACCAGTACGCGAGTTCCGCCGGCGATGCCACGCGCCAGAGCGCAAAGTCGGCGGCGCGGCCGGGGGCCAGGCAGCCATGCCGGTCGGCCGCGCCCAGCGCACGCGCGGCGTGCGTGGTGACGCCGGCCAGTACCTCCGGCACGGTCATGCGGAACAGCGTGCAGGCCATGTTCATCATCAGCAGCAGCGACGTGGTGGGCGACGTGCCCGGGTTGTGGTCGGTCGAGATGGCGACCGGCACGCCGTACTGGCGCAGCAGCGCCAGCGGCGGCAGGTGCGTGTCGCGCAGGAAGTAGTAGGCGCCGGGCAGCAGCACGGCCACGGTGCCGGCCTGGGCCATCGCGGCCACGCCGGCTTCGTCCAGGTGTTCGAGATGGTCGGCCGACAGCGCGCGGTGCCGCGCGGCCAGCGCCGCGCCGCCCAGGTTGCTCAGCTGTTCGGCATGGAGCTTGACCGGCAGCCCGTGGCGCGCGGCGGCGTCGAACACGCGCGCGGTCTGCGCCGGCGAGAAGCCGATGCCCTCGCAGAACGCATCCACCGCGTCGACCAGCCCCTCTTCGGCCAGTGCCGGCAGCATCGTGCCGCAGACCAGCTCGATATAGTCGTCGGCGCGCCCCGCGTACTCGGGCGGCAGCGCGTGGGCACCCAGGAACGTGGTGTGGACGGTCACGCCGAATGCTTCGCCCAGTTGCCGCGCCACGCGCAACTGCTTGCGCTCGGCGTCCAGCGACAGCCCGTAGCCGGACTTGATCTCGATGGCCGTCACGCCCTCGGCCAGCAGCGCCTGCAGCCGCACGGCCGACTGCGCGAACAGCGTGGCCTCGTCGGCCTCGCGCGTGGCGCGCACGGTGGACACGATGCCGCCGCCGGCGCGCGCGATGTCCTCGTAGCTGGCGCCGGCCAGCCGCATCGCGAACTCGTCAGCCCGCTGGCCACCGTAGACCAGGTGCGTGTGGCAATCGACCAGCCCAGGCGTGATCCACGCCCCGCCGGCGTCGTGGCGGTCCAGGTGCGCAAAGTCGCCCGGCAGCGCGGCGTGCGCGCCGATCCAGGCCACCCGGCCATGCTCGACGACCAGCGCGCCGTCGCGGATCGCGCGGTCCGGGTCGCCATCGGGCAGCAGGTGGCAGTGATGCCAGACGCCGTCGGCGGACGGCGCGTCGTGGATGTTCATCGGTCCCGCTCCCCAAGCAAGGTCACGCGCAGGCACAGCGCGGAAGGTTCGGCCGGTTGCCAGGCGATGGCCGGCAGGCCGGCAGGCACCAGCAGGCCCGCACCGGCCGCCAGCCGCTGGCCGTCGCCGGCCTGCCACGCGCCGCGCAACGCCAGCAGCAGCACGGTGGCATCGGCGCCATCGGCCCCGTCGACCGACTCGGTCGTGAATGGCGCATGCATCGTCGATAGGTGGGCGCGACAGGTGCCGCGCCGGGTCATCACGTTGAAGTCGCGCGTGGGGCCGTCCACCAGCGTGGCGTGCACGGCCGTGTCGCCGGAGAACGCGAACGGCTCGCCCACGCGCACGAGCTTGTGGCAGAACGAGTCGTCGTGCGCCTGCAGGTGCACGCCCGCGCCTTCCATCAGCACGATCTGGCGGTCGATGCCCGGAAAGGCCGAGAACGGCCCGTCCGTGGCGATGTCGGCCACGCTGATCCGCCAGTCGAAGGTGTCCATGCCCGCGCCGGGCGGCCACACGGCAATCTCGCGCGTGCTGCCGCCACCGTTCTTCCACGGCGTGGGCGCGATGGCGTCCAGCGTGAACGGCGTGGCGCGCATCAGCGGTTCACCATCGGCAGGTTCAGGCCCTTTTCCTGCGCGCAGGCGATGGCGATGTCGTAGCCCGCGTCGGCATGGCGCATCACGCCCGTGGCCGGGTCGTTCCAGAGCACGCGCGCGATGCGGCGGTCGGCGGCCTCGGTGCCGTCGCAGACGATGACCACGCCGGCGTGCTGCGAGAACCCCATGCCCACGCCGCCGCCGTGATGCAGGCTGACCCACGTGGCGCCGCCGGCCGTGTTCAGCAGCGCGTTGAGCAGCGGCCAGTCGGACACCGCGTCGGACCCATCGCGCATCGCTTCGGTCTCCCGGTTCGGCGACGCCACCGAGCCGCAATCCAGGTGGTCGCGCCCGATCACGACCGGTGCCTTCAGTTCGCCGTTGCGCACCATCTCGTTGAACGCCAGCCCGGCGCGGTGGCGCTCGTCCAGCCCCACCCAGCAGATGCGCGACGGCAGGCCCTGGAACGCGATGCGGTCCCGCGCCATGTCCAGCCAGCGGTGCAGCGGCTTGTCGTCCGGGAACAGCTCTTTCATCCTGGCGTCGGTCTTGTAGATGTCCTCGGGGTCGCCCGACAGCGCCACCCAGCGGAACGGCCCCTTGCCACGGCAGAACAGCGGGCGGATATAGGCCGGCACGAAGCCGGGGAAGTCGAACGCGTTCTGCACGCCTTCCTCGAACGCCACCTGGCGGATGTTGTTGCCGTAGTCGACGGTCGGCACGCCCATCTGCTGGAAGGCCAGCATCGCCCGCACGTGCTTGACGATGGACTGGCGCGCGGCGGCCTCGACGGCCTTCGGGTCGCGCACGCGCAGGTCTTCCCACTGCGCGACAGTCCAGCCTTCGGGCAGGTAGCCGTTGATGACGTCGTGCGCCGACGTCTGGTCGGTCACGATGTCCGGCCGCATGCCGCCAGCCTGCGCCCGGCGCGCCAGTTCCGGGACGATCTCGGCCGCGTTGCCGAGCAGGCCCACCGAGATGGCCTGGCCCTGCCGGGTGGCCGATTCGATCATCGCCAGCGCCTCGTCGAGCGTGGTGGCCTTCTTGTCCAGGTAGCGCGTGCGGATGCGGAAGTCGATGCGCGACTCCTGGCACTCGATCGCCAGCACGCACGCGCCGGCCAGCACGCCGGCCAGCGGCTGCGCGCCGCCCATGCCGCCCAGCCCGGCGGTCAGGATCCACTTGCCGGTCAGGTCGCCGCCATAGTGCTGGTTGCCGGCCTCGACGAACGTCTCGAACGTGCCCTGCACGATGCCCTGCGTGCCGATGTAGATCCACGAGCCGGCCGTCATCTGGCCGAACATCATCAGCCCGGCGCGGTCCAGTTCGTTGAACTTGTCCCAGGTGGCCCAGTGCGGCACGAGGTTGGAGTTGGCGATCAGCACGCGCGGGGCGTCGGCATGGGTGCGGAACACGCCCACCGGCTTGCCCGACTGCACCAGCAGCGATTCGTCCTCGCCCAGCCGGCGCAGGCTGTCCAGGATGGCGTCGAAGCATTCCCAGTTGCGCGCGGCCTTGCCGATGCCGCCGTAGACCACCAGGTCCTGCGGGCGCTCGGCCACGTCGGGGTCGAGGTTGTTCTGGATCATGCGGTACGCGGCCTCGATCAGCCAGTTCTTGCAGTGAAGCTGGCTGCCGCGCGGGGCGCGGATCTCGCGCTGGCCGCGCGCGGTGTCGGTGAATTGGCGTTCGTTGGCGTTCATGGCGGTCTCGTGTCTCTGCGAAGGGGTTCGGATGTCAGGCTGCGGCGTTGGTGGGCAGGATGTCGCGGACGGCGGCGGGCCAGCCGGCGCCGGCGTCGCCCTGTACCACCCACTGCTTCATCGCCTCGATGTCGGGCGCCAGGTAGCGGTCCTGCTCGACAAACGCCACGCGGCTGCGGATACGGGCCAGTTCCTGCTCCACCAGCGGCGACGACTTGAGCGGGCGGTGGAATTCGATGCCCTGCGCGGCCGCCATGGCCTCGATGCCGACGATCACGGCCGTGTTGGCGGCCATGTCGCCCAGGCGGCGGGCGCCGTAGGTGGCCATCGACACGTGGTCTTCCTGGTTGGCCGACGTGGGCAGGCTGTCGACGCTGGACGGGTGCGCCAGCGACTTGTTTTCCGACGCCAGCGCCGCCGCCGTGACCTGCGCGATCATGAAGCCCGAGTTCAGGCCGCCGTCGCGCACCAGGAACGGCGGCAGGCCGGACAGGCCCGTATCGAGCAGCAGCGCCAGCCGGCGCTCGGAGATCGCGCCGATTTCGGCGATGGCCAGCGCCAGGATGTCGGCCGCGAAGGCCACCGGTTCGGCGTGGAAGTTGCCGCCCGACACCACGTCGCCCTGCTCGGAGAAGACCAGCGGGTTGTCCGACGCGGCGTTGGCCTCGATGCGCAGGATGCGGGCGGCGTGCGCGAGGTTGTCCAGGCAGGCACCCATCACCTGCGGCTGGCAGCGGATCGAATACGGGTCCTGCACGCGGCCGCAGGTCTTGTGGGAGTCGACGATGTCGCTGCCGTCCAGCATCGCGCGCACGGCCCCGGCCACGGCGATCTGGCCGGCCTGGCCGCGCGCCACGTGGATGCGGGCGTCGAACGGCTTGACCGAGCCCTTGATGGCTTCCAGCGACAGCGCGCCGGCCACCAGCCCGGCGGCGAAGGTGTCCTCGGCCGCGAACAGGCCGGCCAGCGCCAGCGCGGAGGACACCTGGGTGCCGTTGAGCAGCGCCAGCCCTTCCTTGGGACCCAGCGTGAACGGCCGCAGCCCCGCGTGTTCCAGCCCCTGCGCGGCCGGCACGCGGCGGCCATCGACCAGCACGTCGCCCACGCCGATCAGCGTGCACGACATATGCGCCAGCGGCGCCAGATCGCCCGACGCGCCGACCGACCCCTTGGCCGGGATGCACGGCGTGACCCCGTGGTTGGCCAGCGCCAGCAGCGCCTCGATCAGTTCGGGGCGCACGCCCGAATGGCCGCGCGCCAGGCTCACGGCCTTGATCGCCAGGATCAGCCGCACGGTGTCCGACGCCAGGTCGGGGCCGGTGCCCACGCTGTGCGACAGCACCAGGTTGCGCTGTAGCTCGGCCAGCTTGTCGTGCGCGATGCGCGACTGGGCCAGCTTGCCGAAGCCGGTGTTGATGCCGTAGACCACGGCGTCGGCGTCGATGATGTCCTGCACGGTGGCCTGCGCGGCGCGCACGCCGGCCCAGGCGGCGTCGGCCATCGCCAGGCGCACTTCGCCACGATGGATGCGGCGCAGGTCGTCCAGCGTCACGTGGCCGGGGTTCAGGGTCAGGAGGGGGCGGGAATCTGCGGTCATGTTGCGGCGCCTCGGGTAGTGGCTTGTTGTATGAGCCTGTCTATACAGGTTAGTCGAAAAATAAACCCGTGGACCGGTTTCTGGCCGGCCCTCGGGCTTCTTGTCCTAGCCGAAGGCGGGATTGCCGTCGGCGCGAAAGCGGCTGCCCAGCCGGTACCGGTTGCCCGGATGCAGGCATCGCACGAACGTGACCGGTACGCCACTGGTCCACGTGCGGCGCGTCAGCAGCAGGCACGGCTGGGTGGGCGGCATTTCCAGCTGCGCGGCCTGCTCGGGCGTGGCGGCGATGGCGTCGACCACATGCTCGACCTGGTCGTACGGCACGTTGCGCAGCAGGTATTCGCCGGGCTGGGTATCGGCAAAGTCCTGCGTGATGAAATCGGGCGCCACCCGCGGGTTCACGTAGCGGTCTTCCAGCTGCACCGGCACGCCGTCCTCGCGGTGGATGCAGATCGAGTGGTAGACCGATTCGCCGGTGCGCAGCTCCAGCGCGGCGGCCACCTCAATCGACGCGGACACGCGCTCCACCAGGATCACGTCGCACGCGTAGTCGTGCCCGCGCATGCGGATCTCGTCCTGCAGGTTAACCACCGACAGCAGCGTGGACTGCGGCTTGTGCTCGGCCACGAACGTGCCCACGCCGGCCACGCGCACCACCCTGCCCTGCTCCGACAGCTCGCGCAGTGCGCGGTTGACCGTCATGCGCGACACCGAGAACCGGTTCACCAGCTCCTGCTCGGACGGCACGCGGTCGCCCGGCTGCCACGCGCCGCTCTGGATCTGGCGCGCGATGTATTCCTTGACCTGCTGGTACAGCGCGGCCGGGGCGTTGGCGGCGGGGGCGGGCGCCGCGGGGTGGGCTGCCGGATGGGCGGACGAATTCATGGATGGGTCTGCGGGCTGCCCGGTCAGTGTTCGGCCGAAGCCATGGCCTCGGCGCGAATCTCCTCGGTGAGCCGTGCCTTGAGCACGGAGAACTCGGGCGACGTCTTGATCGTGTAATGGCGCGGATGGGGAAAATCCACCGCGATCTCGCTCTTGATCCGACCGGGCCGCGCGGAAAAGACCGCCACGCGGTTGGCCATGAAGATGGCCTCGTCGATATCGTGCGTGACGAATAGTACCGTCTTGCGGTGCGATTCCCAGATGCCCAGCAGCAGCTCCTGCATCAGCACGCGCGTCTGGTTGTCCAGCGCGCCGAACGGCTCGTCGAGCAGCAGGATCTTCGGGTCGTTGGCCAGCGCGCGCGCAATTGCCGTGCGCTGCTGCATGCCGCCCGACAACTGCTTCGGATAGTGCTGCTCGAAACCGCGCAGCCCGACGCGCGAAATAAAGAAATCGCTACGCTCCTTCTGCTCGGCCAGGCTCATGCCGCGCTCGCGCAGGCCAAAGCGGACGTTCTGCTCGATGGTCAGCCACGGAAACAGCGTGTACGACTGGAACACCATGCCGCGGTCGGCGCCGGGGCCGGCCACGGGCTGGCCGTCCAGCAGCACCCGGCCGCCGCTGGGCGCATCGAGCCCGGCCACGATGCGCAGCAGCGTGGACTTGCCGCAGCCCGACGGACCCAGGATCGTCACGAAATCGTTGTCGCGCACCTCGAAGTCCACCGGCAGCAGCGCCTGCGTGCTGCCCCCGTTCGGATTGGCGAAAGTACGAGAAACCTGCTGGATCGACAGCGCGCTCATTTGATCGAACTCCACGGGAACAGGCGCTGGTTGGCCAGCTTGAAGACAAGGTCGGACACCAGCCCGATGCAGCCGATCACGATGATGCCGAAGATGATCTGGCCAGTGTTCAGCAGCGCCTGGCTGTCGGTGATCATGTGGCCGATGCCCGACGACGAGCCGATCAGCTCCGCCACGATCACGTACGTCCAGGCCCAGCCCAGCACCAGCCGCAGCGTCTCGGCAATCTCGGGCGCCGCGCCCGGAATCAGCACGCGCCGGACGATGCCGCGCGGCGTGGCGCCCAGCGTGTAGGCCGCCTCCACCAGGTCCTTGCGCGCGCCGCCCACGGTCACCGCCACCATCAGCACGATCTGGAAGAACGAGCCGATGAAGATGCCAGCAGCTTCTGCGTCTCGCCGATGCCGGCCCAGAGGATCAGCAGCGGGATGAACGCCGATGCCGGCAGGTAGCGGCAGAACGACACGAACGGCTCGAAAAACGCCTCGGCCGCCTTGTACGACCCCATCAGGATGCCCAGCGGCACGGCCAGCACGGCCGCCAGCACGAAGCCGCCCACCACGCGCCAGACCGTCATGCCGATGTCGCCGATGAAGCCGTACTGCGTGAACAGCAGCCAGCCTTCGTTGGCCATCGTCAGCGGATCGGCCAGGAACGTGCGCGACACGAATCCGCCCAGCGTGGCGGCCGCCCAGACGCCAAAGAACAGCACGAAGAACGACAGGCCGAGCATCCAGCGGGCCCGCGACGACACGGGCACCAGCGGCGACAGCCACGGATGGCGGGCGCGCGGCGCGCGGTCGGCCGCCGCGGCGACGATGGGCGCGGGCGCCTGCGTGGTGGAGGCTTGCGACATCGTGGCCTCCCGCTTACTTGAGGAACCGGGCGTCATAGAGCGCCGTCACGTCGGGCACCTGGCGGATCACGCCGATGTCCTTGAGCACGTCGGCCGCTTCCTTGCTGAAGCTGGCCAGCTCGCCCGAGAAGAATTTCTGGTTCGCCGCCTTGTCCTGCCAGCGCAGGTACGACGACGATTTGGCAAACTGCTCGCCGGTCTGCTTGACCGCCGCGCCCATGATCTCGTTGGATTTTTCCGGCTCCTTGCGGATCAGCTCCAGCGCCTCGAAGTAGCTGTCGACCAGCGCCTGCGCGGCCTTGGGATTGTCCTTGAGCCACTTGGGCGCGCAGCCCAGCGTATCGGTCACCATCGGATAGTCGAGCGTGGTGGCCAGGATGCGGCCCTTGTCCGGGTTGGCGCGCACCGTGGACAGGTACGGCTCGTAGGTCATCGCCGCGTCGTTCTGGCCGGCCACGAACGCCTGCGCGGCGGCCTGCGGCGACAGCGTGGTCAGCTTGACGTCCTTCAGCGTCATGCCGTTCTTCTTCAGCATCCACGCCAGGCCGAAGTACGGCGCGGTACCCGGTGCATCGACGCCGATGGTCTTGCCCTTGAGGTCGGCAAACGACTTCACGTCGCCGCGCACGGCCAGGCCGTCGGCGCCGTACGACTTGTCGAGCTGGACGATCTGCGTGATCGGCACGCCATTGGCATTCCACGCCACGTGCGTCTCGACCGTGGTCGCCGCGCACTGGATCGCGCCCGAGGCCAGCGCCAGGTGCCGGTCCTTCTGCGGGATCATCTTGATCTCCACGTCCACCCCGTGCCTCTTGAAGATGCCGGCCTTGTCGGCCAGCGACAGCGGCGCGAAGCCGGTCCAGCCGCTCATGCCGATGGCAACCGGCGTGTTCTGGGCCTGGGCCGGGGCGGCGGCCAGCGTGGCGAATGCCAGGGTGGAAAGGATCAATGCGGCGCGGCGGTGCAGCTTCATGCTGTCGGCTCCCGTTGGGTCTTTTCTGGATGTGGGTCCCGTCTCCTGGACCAGGCGGCGCTGTGTCCGCGCTCGGCCTGACGGGCACTCTAGCAAACCTGTATATACAAGACCAACCCGGTGTTTACCCCGGCCGCCGGCAAAGTGCATCGTCCGCTATGCGGGTGCTGGCGCCCTTTCGGGGTGCATCAGGGGGTGGTGGTGCACCGGGTGGAAGCATCGACATCCGTCCGGCGCACCGTGGCTGTATAGACAGGGTGGCTGACGGAAGCGTGGCAAGTGTCGTGCCTGGGGAGCAAACCGGCCGGCGGGCGCCGCTCAGCGATCGAAGAACGCCGCCACGGTCGGATACCGCAGCCTGAGCCGCAGCTCGCGCTTCAGCCGGCGGTTGTCCAGCCGGCGGGATTCGCTCATGAAGCTCAGCAGCGTGGGATCGATGGTCTCGCGGGCCTGCTGGCGGCTGATGCGGGGCGGGCGGGGCAGCCCCTTGCGGTCGGCCACGAGGTCGAAATAGTCGGCCATGCGCAGTTCGGTGTCGTCGCTGGCGTGGACCACCCGCTGGGGCCGGCCGCGCCAGAGCGCGGCGATCATCGCGCGCGCCAGGTCGTCGGCGTGGATGTGGCTGGTGTAGACGTCGTCCTGCGGCGCCAGCGCCGGGGTGCGCTTGTGCAGCCGCGCCACGGGCAGGCGGTCGTCGGCATAGATACCCGGGATGCGGACGATGCTGGCGCGCCAGCCGGCGTCGCGGCCGAACGCGCGCACCGCCGACTCCGCCGCCACGCGCCGTCGCGCGCGGGCGGTCTGCGGGCGTACCGCGTGGAATTCCTGCACGCGGGCACCGCCGCGGTCGCCGTAGACGCCGGTCGTGCTGGCGTAGACGAAGGCCCCGTTGGCCCGGTGGCGCGCGGACGCTTCGAACGCGCGGTGCCAGCCCCGCTCGGATAGAATGGCGGCCTCGCCGGGGCCGGGGCCGAAGCGCGCAGTGCGCGCCCGGCGCCACGCGGTGCGCCGCAGGGCGGCCAGCAAGGCCCGTGTGCGCGGATCGCCCTCGCCCAGGCCGGGCGGCGGCGCCAGGTTGATGACCCGGTCCGCCAGGCGCGACAGCCGCGCCAGCGTGGCGGGACGATCCAGGTCGGCCACCAGCGGCACCGCGCCGGCCTCGCGCAGCTCCGCCCGCCGGGCCGGTTGCGACGTGACGGCGAACACGCGCATGCGCGTGGCCAGCTCCCGCAGGATGCGGGTGCCCACGTCGCCGCAGCCCACGATCAGCAGGCGCGGCCGGCCCAGCCGACGACGCCGGACGCCCCGAGGGGAAGACAACGCCGCTTGCGGCGACAGAATTTGGTTCATAGACCCGATTATGGCTTATCAAGTTACCGTCATGCCGAGTGGCCACAAGTTCGAAGTGGCCGCCGACGAAACCATCCTGGGCGCCGCGCTGCGCCATAGCATCGGCCTGCCCTACGGCTGCAAGAACGGCGCCTGCGGGTCCTGCAAGGGCCGTGTCGTCGAAGGCACGATCCAGCAGGGCGACCACGCTGCCTCGGCACTGACGGCGCAGGAAAAGACCGAGGGCCGCGCGCTGTTCTGCTGCGCCAACGCCACGTCCGACATCACGATCGAATGCCGCGAGGTGCATGGCGCCGGCGACATCCCCATCAAGAAGATCCCGTGCCGCGTCAGTACCATGGAACGGCTGGCCGATGACGTGATCGCGATCAAGCTCCAGTTGCCCGCCACCGAGCGCATGCAGTTCCTGGCCGGCCAGTACGTGGAATTCCTGCTGCGCGACGGCAAGCGCCGCAGCTACTCGATTGCCACGCCGCCGCACGAGGAAGGCCCGATCGAACTGCACATCCGCCACATGCCCGGCGGCGCGTTCACCGACTACGTGTTCGGCGCCAAGGAAGGCATGCCGGCGATGAAGGAGCGCGACATCCTGCGCTTCGAAGGCCCGCTGGGCAGCTTTTTCCTGCGCGAGGAATCGGACAGCCCGATCATCCTGCTGGCGTCGGGCACCGGCTTCGCGCCGATCAAGGCCATCGTCGAGCACGCCGCCTACACCGGCATCACGCGCCCGATGACGCTGTACTGGGGCGGCCGCCGCCCGCAGGACCTGTACATGCACGCGCTGTGCGAGCAGTGGGCGCGCGACCTGCCGAACTTCCGCTACGTGCCCGTGGTGTCCGACGCCCGGCCGGAAGACAACTGGACCGGCCGCACCGGCTTTGTCCACCAGGCCGTGATCGCCGACCATCCGGACCTGTCCGGCCACGAGGTCTACGCCTGCGGCGCCCCGGTCATGGTCAACGCCGCGCGGACCGATTTCACGGCCCAGTGCCGGCTGCACGAGGACGCGTTCTTTGCCGATTCGTTCACGTCCGAGGCCGACCTGCACCCGGCCGGGGCCGCCTGACGCGCGCGCCGGGCCGTTCCGCCGACACAACAATGCCACCCGGGTCTGCCAAATTTCGCTTTGACACCCGGACGCATGCGTCTTATATTGGCCGCCATGAACACCGCCATCCTCCGACGCCGCGCTCGTACGTTGCTCCCCTCCGGGGTGCCGCGCGGCTGACCGTCGACAGCGTCTGTTCAGGTCAACAAGCCACGGGCATCCCCCGTGGCTTTTTGCTTTTGTCCGTCCATCGTTTCATGCCGACCCCAGGAGTCCGCCATGGCATTTGCCGAGTATCCCGTCCAATCGCTGATGTACATCACCAACCGCCCCGAACTGGTCTTCACGGAAGGCAAGGGATCGTGGCTGACGGACCATAACGGCAAGCGATACCTGGACTTCGTGCAAGGCTGGGCCGTCAACGCGCTGGGCCACTCGAACGAGGGCATGATCCAGGCGCTGGAGCAGCAGGCGCGCAAGCTGCTGAACCCCAGCCCGGCGTTCTACAACGAGCCCATGCTGAAGCTGGCCCGCCAGCTGACCGACAACAGCTGCTTCGACAAGGTCTTCTTTGCCAACAGCGGCGCCGAGGCCAACGAGGGCGCGATCAAGCTGGCGCGCAAATGGGGCCGCAAGCACAAGAACGGCGCGTTCGAAATCATCACGATGGACCACAGTTTCCACGGCCGCACGCTGGCGACGATGAGCGCGTCGGGCAAGGCCGGCTGGGACACCATCTTCGCGCCGCAGGTGCCGGGCTTTCCGAAGGCCGAGCTGAACAACCTGGCATCGGTGGAAAAGCTGATCACCGACAAGACCGTCGGCATCATGCTGGAGCCGGTGCAGGGCGAAGGCGGCGTGATCCCGGCCAGCCGCGAGTTCATGCAGGGCCTGCGCGCGCTGGCCGACAAGCACAAGCTGCTGTTCATCGTCGATGAAGTGCAGACCGGCTGTGGCCGCTGCGGCACGCTGTTCGCGTACGAGCTGTCGGGCGTGGAGCCGGACATCATGACGCTGGGCAAGGGCATTGGCGGCGGCGTGCCGCTGTCGGCCCTGCTCTGCAAGGCCGACGTGGCCAGTTTCGAGGCCGGCGACCAGGGCGGCACCTACAACGGCAACCCGCTGATGACGGCCGTCGGCAGCTCGGTGATCGCCCAGTTGACCGCGCCGGGCTTCCTGGACGACGTGAAGGCCAAGGGCGCCTACCTGCGCGAGCAGCTGCTGGCGCTGTCGGCCGAGTTCGGCCTGGGCGGCGAGCGCGGCGAGGGCCTGCTGCGCGCGCTGGTGCTGGGCAAGGACATCGGCCCGCAGATCGTGGAAGAAGCCCGCGAGATGAACCCGACCGGCCTGCTGCTGAACGCCCCGCGCCCGAACCTGCTGCGCTTCATGCCGGCCCTGAACGTGACGCGCGAGGAAATCGACCAGATGATCGGCATGCTGCGCGAGCTGCTGAAGAAGCTGGGCTGAGCCTGGGCCTGGACCGGAGTGGTCCGGCAATGAGAAACGCCTCGCGGTTGCGAGGCGTTTTTTTTGGTCCTCGCCGACGGCCCTTGCAGCTTGTGCTGCTAGCCCTCTCCCCCGGCCCCTCTCGCGCATGCGGGAGAGGGGAGCAGACCGACCGACGGCTGACCCGCTTATTCCCCCAGGTACGCGGCGCGCACCTTCGGGTCGTCCAGCATCTGCTTGGCGTCGCCGCTCATCGTGATGAGGCCGGACTCCATCACGTAGCCGCGGTGGGCGGCCTGCAGCGCCAGGCGTGCGTTCTGCTCCACCAGCAGCACGGTCACACCCTGGGCCGACACGGTGCGCACCACCTCGAAGATCTTCTCGACCATGATCGGCGAGAGGCCCATCGACGGCTCGTCCAGCAGCAGCAGCTTGGGCTGGCTCATCAACGCGCGCGCCATGGCCAGCATCTGCTGCTCGCCGCCGGACATCGTGCCGGCAAGCTGGTTGGCGCGTTCCTTCAGGCGCGGGAAAGTCTCGAACATGCGGTCGATGTCGGCCTTGATGCCGGCCTCGTCGTTGCGCGTGTACGCGCCCATCTGCAGGTTCTCGGTGATCGTCATGCGCGCGAACACGCCGCGGCCTTCCGGCACCATCGCCAGGCCCTGCTTGAGCAGCGTGTAGCTGGGCACGCCCTTGATGGACTTGCCCATGTACTCCACGTCGCCGCCGGCCCAGCCCTGCAGGCCGGTGATGGCCTTCATCGTGGTGGTCTTGCCGGCGCCGTTGGCGCCGATCAGCGTCACCAGTTCGCCGTCCTGGATCTCCAGGTCCACGCCCTTGACGGCCTGGATGCCGCCGTAGGCCACCTTCAGGCCGGAAATCTTGAGAATCGTCTGTGTCATGTTGCGTCTCTCCCGCCTTAGTGCGCCGACGCGCCGAGGTAGGCCTCGATCACGGCAGGATTGTTCTGGACTTCGTGCGGCAGGCCCTGGGCGATGACCTTGCCGTAGTCCAGCACGGTCAGCCGGTTGCACAGGCCCATCACGAGCTTCACGTCGTGCTCGATCAGCAGGATGGTCCTGCCATCGTTGCGGATCTTCTCCAGCAGGCCGCGCAGTTCCACCTTCTCGGTCGCGTTCATGCCGGCGGCCGGTTCGTCCAGCGCCAGCAGCTTGGGCTCGGTGGCCAGCGCGCGGGCGATTTCCAGGCGGCGCTGGTGGCCGTACGACAGGTTGCGCGACGTGAAATTGGCGTACTTGCCAATGCCCACGTAGTCCAGCAGGTCGTGGGCCATGTCCTCGATGCCCTCCTCCTCGCGGCGCACCGCGGGCGGGCGGAACACGGCGCCGAAGATGCCGGCCTTGGTCCGCACGTGGCGGCCCACCATCACGTTTTCCAGCGCGGTCATGTCGCCGAACAGGCGGATGTTCTGGAACGTGCGCGCAATGCCGGTGCGGGCCACCTCGTGGACGGCCGTGGGCTGGTACGGCGCCCCGTTCAGCACGAACTCGCCCGAATCGGGCGTGTACAGGCCGGTGATCACGTTGAAGAACGTGGTCTTGCCCGCGCCGTTGGGGCCGATCAGGCCGTAGATTTCACCGGGCTTGATCTGCAGGCCCACATCGGACAGCGCCTGCAGGCCGCCGAAACGCTTGTTGACCCCCTGTACGGACAGGAGGAATTCGGATTGGCTCATGTTGTCCTCCTGTTCAGAAACGGCCCACGCTGCCCGCGCGGCGCACCACTGGGCGGTCTTCCTTGCGCGGGGACGGCCAGATGCCGGCCGGGCGGTACAGCATCACCACCACCAGCGCCAGGCCGAACAGAAGCTGGCGCAGCACCTCGGCATCGACGATCACGTGGCCGAACAGGCCGGTCTGCATCGGTTCCGCCACGACGCGCAGCAGTTCCTGGAAACCCACCAGCAGGATGCCGCCCAGGATCACGCCCGGGATATGGCCCATGCCGCCCAGCACCACGATGGCCAGGATGTAGATCGATTCCCACAGCGTGAACGATTCCGGCGACACGAAGCCCTGGAACGCGCCGAACACCGCGCCCGAGGCGCCGCCGAACGACGCACCCATGGCAAACGCCAGCAGCTTCATGTTGCGGGTGTTGATGCCCATGGCCTTGGCGGCGATCTCGTCTTCACGGATGGCCACCCACGCGCGGCCGATCCGCGAGTTCTGCAGGCGCAGGCAGATGAACACGATCACGATGACCAGGAACACCAGCAGGTAGTAGTACATGAACACCGGCGTGAACTTCATCCCGAAGATCTCGTGCGATTTCGAGAAGTCGAAGCCGAAGATGTGCACCGGGTCTACCGCCGTGATGCCCTTGGGGCCGTTGGTGATGTTGACCGGACGGTCCAGGTTGTTCATGAAGATGCGGATGATCTCGCCAAAGCCCAGCGTCACGATGGCCAGGTAGTCGCCGCGCAGCTTCAGGGTCGGCGCGCCCAGCAGCACGCCGAACGTGGCCGCGATCAGCACCGCGATGGGCAGTACCAGCCACATCGTGAGGTGGACGCCGTTCGGCGCCAGTTGCTGGATCCACTCGAACTGGTTGGCCAGGTGCGGCGACCCGAGCAGCGCCATGCTGTAGGCCCCCACCGCGTAGAACGCGATGTAGCCCAGGTCAAGCAGGCCGGCAAAGCCGACCACGATGTTCAGGCCCAGCGCCAGCATGATGTAGAGCAGCGCGAAATCCAGCACGCGCACCCAGTAGTTGCCGCCAAAGGACTGGACGAAGAACGGCGCGCAGAGTGCCACCGCCAGGAACACCAGCAGCGCGGCCAGCGTCTTGGCCGGCACACGCGACGGCGCGGCCACGGCCGTGGATGGAATCGGGGTATTCATGGATTCTCTCTCCTCAGGCGCGGTCTGCCACACGTTCGCCCATGATGCCGGACGGACGGAACACGAGCACGGTGATCAGCACGATGAAAGCAAACACGTCCTGGTAGTTCGAACCGAACACGCCATTGGTCAGGTCGCCGATGTAGCCGGCGCCCAGTGCCTCGATCAGGCCCAGCAGCATGCCGCCCACCATGGCGCCAGCCAGGTTGCCGATGCCGCCCAGCACCGCGGCGGTGAACGCCTTCAGGCCCGGGATGAAGCCCATGTAGAAGTGGGCGTTGCCGTAGTTGGTGGCCATCATCACGCCAGCCAGCGCCGCCAGCGTGGCGCCGATCATGAACGTGGCCGAGATCACGAAGTTGGGGTTCACGCCCATCAGGCCCGCCACCTTCTGGTTCTCGGCGGTGGCGCGCATGGCGCGGCCGAGCTTGGTGCGGTTCACCAGGGCCAGCAGGCCGGCCATGACCATCACGGCCAGGCCGATGATGACCATTTCCTTGCCGGTGATGGTGGCGCCGGTGGAGCCGATGTCGATCGGTTCCGACGGCAGCAGCTGCGGGAACGTCAGCGGGTTGCGCGACCAGATCAGCATCCCCATGGTCTGGAGGATGATCGAGACCCCGATCGCGGTGATCAGCGGGGCCAGGCGCGGCGCATTGCGCAACGGCCGGTAGGCGACCCGCTCGATCGTGTAGGCAAGCACTGCACAGACGGGCATGGCGATCAGCGTGGCGATCACCAGCGTCAGCCATTCGGGCAGGCCGGGGGCGAATTTCTGCAGCCCCATGATTGCCGACAAAGCGGTCAGCGCGCCAATCATCAGGACGTCGCCGTGAGCGAAGTTGATGATGCCCAGAATGCCGTAGACCATGGTGTAGCCCAGTGCGATCAGCGCGTAGATGCTGCCGAGCACCAGACCGTTCACGATCTGCTGGATAAAGATATCCATGAAAACTCCTGCTTCAGCCCCGCTCCGGCCGGCATGGTGTGGATGCCTTGGGAAGGGACGGTAATGTTGGATAGATCGGGTAGGTTGATAGTGAGTTTGCTGGTGTGCTGCCCGCCCTGTTCCATCCATGGTAAGGATGCTGATAACACGTTGGCGAGACTAAAAAGAACGGCACCGCAAGGTACTCACGGTGCCGTTCGATGGGGCCGGTAAGCCCGATTACATCTTCACGACGTCGAGGACGGACTTCTTCTTGTCCTTGTACTCGTACAGCGTGATGGTGCCTTCCTTCATGTCGCCCTTCTCGTCGAAGGCGATGTTGCCGATCACGCCCTTGTAGTTCGTCTTGGGCATTTCGGCCAGGATGGCTGCCGGTTCGGCGGAGTTGGCGCGCTTCATCGCATCCACGATCACCATGACGGCGTCATAGGTGAACGGTGCGTAGATTTGCACCGGCGAGTTGAAACGGGCCTGGTAGCGCTTCTCGAAGTCGGCGCCGGTTTCCATCTTGGACAGGGCCAGGCCGGCTTCCGAGCAGATGATGTTGGTCACGGCGTCGCCGGCCAGTTCAGCCACCTTGTCGGTACAGACGCCATCACCGCCGACGATCTTCGACGAGATGCCCAGTTCCTTGGCCTGCTTGGCGAACGGACCGCCGGTGGCGTCCATGCCGCCGTACATGATCACGTCCGGCTTCTTGCCCTTGATCTTGGTCAGGATGGCCTTGAAGTCGGTGGCCTTGTCGTTCGTGGCTTCACGTGCCACGACGTTCACGCCAGCGGCCTTCGCGGTCTTCTCGAACTCGTCGGCCAGGCCCTTGCCGTAGGCGGTGGCATCGTCGACGATGGCCACGCTCTTGGCCTGCAGGCTCTTGGCGGCGTAGTTGGCCAGTGCCGGGCCCTGCTGGGCGTCGGTGGCAACCACGCGGTAGGTCGTCTTGAAGCCTTGCTTGGTGTAGTCGGGGTTGGTCGACGACGGCGAGATCTGGACGATGCCGGCATCGCTGTAGATCTTCGAGGCCGGGATCGACACGCCCGAGTTCAGGTGGCCCACCACGGCCACGACCTTGGCATCCACCAGCTTCTGCGCCACGGCGGTGCCGGTCTTCGGGTCGGCGGCGTCGTCTTCGCCAACCAGTTCCAGCTTGATCTTCTTGCCGCCGATCTCCAGACCGGTCTTGTTCACTTCCTCGACGGCCAGGCGCGCGCCGTTCTCGTTGTCCTTGCCAAGGTGGGCAATGCCGCCCGTCAGCGGCGCAGCGTGGCCGATCTTGACGACGGTTTCACCACCAGCGGCAGCGGCGGGGGCCGCGGCGGCTGCCGGTGCGGATGCTGCCGCATCGGCCGGCTTTTCTTCCTTCTTGCCACATGCAGCGACCAGCGCCACAGCGGCCGCGATCGGCAGAATCTTGGCAAACGTGAATTGCATGAGTGATCTCCTAGGATTCACAAAAACAGGGAAATAACACGCCTCCCGGACGTATTCCCTGGACCGCCTTTGTTTAGTTTCAATTTGAAACGCGCGCATTGTATCCCCTTTCTTTGCGGATGCAATACGCGACGCAACAACCTGAACCATTTACCCGCCAATTGAGCTAGGGAATTTCCCCAATGCACAGATTGGGGCAATCTCCGCCCACTTGGCAGACCCGTCTCCTACGCTTTCAAGAATCATGCCTGCAGCGCCTGCGAAGCCGCTTGCGCGCTGAATCAAGCATTTCCGGCGCCACCTATAATGCCGTCCTATTAATTAGGTATTTCATTCCAAATACCTGGCGCGTTCTCTAATGTGCAGAATGTAGCGCCGCACCATAATAGGGAAAACCCCACTCCCCGGGATTACCCTGATATTGTCTGCGTGCCCGGACAGCCGGTCGGGGATAATCGTCGCAAATGCGCCGCGCACGCGGCTGGACGCCCGCGCCGACGGGTGGCAAATGTATGCGCGGGAGGGTGCGACCGGCCGCACCGCAGCGGTGCAACCGGCCCGGAAAAGCAAAACGCCGCTGGCGGTCAGGCCAGCGGCGTTCAGGAAACAGCGAGGGCGGCGGGGCCGCCGGGGATCAGGACTGGACCGACACGCTGGCCAGGCCACGCGGCAGCGGGAACGACATGTTCTCCTCGACACCTTCCAGCGCGCGCACGCTCTTCACGCCGAACGTGCGCAGGCGCTCGACGATCGCCTGGGCCAGCGCCTCGGGCGCCGACGCGCCCGCGGTCAGGCCGATCCGGCGCTTGCCGGCCACCCACTCGGGCTTGAGCTGGTCGGGGTCGTCGACCATGTAGGCCGGCACGCCCAGGCGGTCCGCCAGCTCGCGCAGGCGGTTCGAGTTCGAGCTGTTCGGGCTGCCCACCACGATGACCACTTCCACCTGCGGCACCATGAACTTCACGGCGTCCTGGCGGTTCTGCGTCGCGTAGCAGATGTCCTGCTTCTTCGGCTCGCGGATCAGCGGGAAGCGCGTCTTGAGAGCGGCCACGATCTCGGCGGTCTCGTCCACCGACAGCGTGGTCTGCGTGACGTAGGCAAGCTGGGCCGGGTCCTTGACCTCCAGCCGCTTCACGTCGTCGACCGATTCCACCAGGAGCATGCCGTGCTCGGACTGGCCCATCGTGCCTTCCACCTCGGGGTGCCCCTTGTGGCCGATCATGATGATCTCGCAGCCTTCGGCGCGCATCTTGCCCACTTCCACGTGGACCTTGGTCACCAGCGGGCAGGTGGCGTCGAACACGGTCAGACCGCGACGCGTGGCGTCCGCGCGCACTTCCTTCGACACGCCGTGCGCGCTGAAGATGACCGTTGAGCCGGCCGGCACTTCATCGAGTTCGTCGATGAAGATCGCACCCTTCTTGCGCAGGTCGGCCACCACATAGGCGTTGTGCACGATTTCATGGCGCACGTAGATCGGCGCGCCGAACAGCGACAGCGCGCGCTCGACGATTTCGATGGCACGGTCCACGCCGGCGCAGAAGCCGCGCGGCTGCGCCATCAGGATTTCCGCGTCGGCGGCGGTAGTAGGGTCGGGGGCCACGACAGACATCAGAGAATTCCGATCAGCTGGACGTCGAACAGGATCGTCTGTCCGGCCAGCGGGTGGTTGAAATCGAAGAGCGCCGCGGTGTCGCCGTATTCCTTCAGCACACCGGCGTACTTGCCGCCGCCGGGCGCGTTGAACTCGACGAGATCGCCCGGCGTGTATTCCTCCTCGAACGAGCTGTTCTCGCGCAGCGTGGCCAGCGAGACCCACTGCAGCAGTTCGGGATTGCGCGGGCCGAACGCATGGTCCGGGTCCAGCCGGTACGTCATGCGCTGGCCTTCGGGCATGCCCAGCAGCGCCTGCTCCAGCGTGGGCGCCAGCTGGCCCTGGCCCAGCAGCAGCGTGGCCGGCTTTTCCTCGAACGTGCTCACCACTTCGGTGCCGTTCTCGAGGGCGATACTGTAGTGCAGCGTCAGGAAGGAATCGGCCTGGACGGTCTTGCGCGCGGACGCGTCCGCGGCGCCGGCCTGCGCCGGAGTAGTTTGCAAAGTCATGGGAGTCAACCGGTCAACAGCCGCCATTGTAAGCGACTGCACCGTCCACCGCCCGGGACGCCCCCATCGCTTTCGGGAAATATCGACCCCGGCCGGCCGCGCGGCGCTGGACTTCCGCCGGCGGCCCGATTACAGTGGCGGCCGCACCGCGCCCCGCCGCGGTGCCCTGGAACAAGACCCGCCGATCGGCGTCGCCGTACGTGACGCAAGCGGCACGGCACAACGGCCCGCTTCCGAAACTCTCGGAAGGCATTGATTCGCCGCTCGTTTCCGGTCTATAATGTTCGTTTCGCTGAAGTACCAATCCGCTGCAGTCCGGGCCCGCGCGCCTTTTGTTGATCTGTTGCGAACATTGTCCACGAATAAGATTTAGGAGTGCTTCATGGCACGCGTCTGTCAAGTGACCGGGAAAGCGCCGATGGTCGGCAACAACGTTTCCCACGCAAACAACAAGACCAAGCGCCGTTTTCTGCCCAACCTGCAGAACCGCCGCTTCTTCGTTGAATCGGAAAACCGCTGGGTGAGCCTGCGCGTCTCGAACGCCGGTCTGCGCCTGATCGACAAGAAAGGCATCGACGCCGTGCTCGCAGACCTGCGCGCACGCGGCGAAGTCTAATTAGGAGTACACCATGGCCAGCAAAGGCGGACGCGACAAGATCAAGCTGGAATCGACCGCAGGTACCGGTCATTTCTACACGACCACCAAGAACAAGCGCACCATGCCGGAAAAGATGGAGATCTCGAAGTTCGATCCCATCGCCCGCAAGCACGTGCCTTACAAGGAAACCAAGATCAAGTAATTGATCGATGGTCTTCAGCCAAAAGCCTCGCATTCGCGGGGCTTTTTGCATTGGGGCCCGCGCCGCGTTGCCGGCCGCCCTTCCATCGGCCGCCAACCCTTGTCAGACAAGGGAAAGATGTCAGTTTTGTGGCAAGCCGGTGTAGACTTCCCCGCTTCCCCCATCACGCTTTCGCCCCCAAAGCGATCCCCCTGCACCATGAACTTCGATGTCGCGATCGTCGGCAGCGGTCTGGCCGGCCTTACCGTCGCGTTGCAGTTGGCCGACACCCACCGGGTGGTCATCCTCAGCAAGCGCGCCATGACGACGGGCGCCAGCGACTGGGCCCAGGGGGGTATCGCGGCAGTACTGGATTCGGGCGACAGCCACGACGAGCATACGCAGGACACGCTGGTGGCCGGTGCCGGGCTCTGCGACGAGGAGGCCACGCGCTACATCGTCGAGCACGGCCGGGAGGCGATCCAGTGGCTGATCGACCGCGGCGTGCCGTTCACCCGTGACGACCAGGCCGAACTGGGCTTTCACCTGACGCGCGAAGGCGGCCACAGCCGCAGGCGGATCATCCACGCCGCAGACGCCACCGGCCACGCCGTGGTCACCACGCTGGCCGAGCAGGCGCGCCGGCATCCCAACATCACGATCCTGGAAGACCAGTTCGCCATCGACCTGATCACGTCGGCCAAGCTGGGCCTGCCCGGCAACCGCTGCTACGGGCTCTACGTGCTGGACGTGGCCACCGACACGGTGCGGACCATCACGGCCACCCAGACCGTGCTGGCGGCCGGCGGCGCCGGCAAGGTCTATCTCTACACGACCAACCCGGACACGGCCACCGGCGACGGCATCGCCATGGCATGGCGCGCGGGCTGCCGCGTGGCCAACATGGAATTCATCCAGTTCCATCCGACCTGCCTCTACCACCCCTACGCCAAGTCGTTCCTGATTTCGGAAGCCGTGCGTGGCGAAGGTGGCCTGCTGAAGCTGCCCGACGGCACGCGCTTCATGCCCGATCACGACGACCGCGCCGAACTGGCGCCGCGCGACGTGGTGGCGCGGGCCATCGACTTCGAGATGAAGAAGCGCGGCCTGGACTGCGTCTACCTGGACATCACGCACCAGCCCGAGGCATTCCTGAAGGAACATTTCCCGACGATCCACGCGCGCTGCCTGGAGCTTGGCATCGACATCGCGCGCGAGCCGATCCCGGTGGTGCCGGCGGCCCACTACACCTGCGGTGGCGTGGTCACCGACACGGCCGGACGCACTGACGTGGCCGGCCTCTACGCGGTGGGCGAGACCGGCTGCACCGGGCTGCACGGCGCCAACCGGCTGGCGTCGAATTCGCTGCTGGAATGCATGGTGATCGGCCGGGCGGCCGCCGACGACATCGCCGCGCAGGGCAAGGCCGGCGCGCCCGACGTCCAGCTACCCGCCTGGGACGAGAGCCGCGTGTCGGACGCCGACGAGGAAGTCGTCGTCTCGCACAACTGGGACGAACTGCGGCGGATGATGTGGAACTACGTCGGGATCGTGCGCACCGACAAGCGGCTGGAACGCGCGCAGCACCGCATCGGCCTGCTGCGCGAGGAAATCGCCGAGTACTACGCCAACTTCCGCGTCACGCGCGACCTGCTGGAACTGCGCAACCTCGTGGAAGTGGCCGCGATGATCGTCGATGGCGCCTACTCGCGCCACGAAAGCCGCGGCCTGCACTACAGCCGCGACTACCCCGACACGCTGCCCAAGGCGCTGCCGACCGTGCTGCAACCGATGACGGTACGGGCGGCACGGCGGCGGGGGTGAGGGCCGGCGGTTCAAGGCCAGACAAGTCTCACTTTGAACCTCAACGCCCTCTTCCCCAACCCCTCTCCCCCAACCCATCTCCCAGCGGGAGAGGGGAGCAAAACCATCCCTACCCCACCACCCGCAGCGAGTAATCGGTCGCGCGCACGTCCTTCGTCAGCGCGCCCACCGAGATGCGGTCGACGCCGGTTTCGGCGAACTGGCGGATGGTCTCGTAGTTGACGCCGCCCGACACCTCCAGCAGCGCCCGGCCCTGGTTGATCGCCACGGCCTCGCGCATCATGTCGAGCGTGAAGTTGTCGATCAGGACGGACTTCGCACCGGCCGTCAGCGCTTCTTCCAGCTCGGCGATCGACTCGACCTCGACCTGGATCGACGCCCGCGTGCCCAGCGCCAGCGCCGCCTGCACGGCGGCCGTGATGCTGCCCGCGGCGGCGATGTGGTTTTCCTTGATCAGGATGCCGTCGTAGAGGGCCAGCCGCTGGTTCTCGCCGCCGCCTACCTTGACCGCGTACTTCTGCGCGAGCCGCAGGCCCGGCAGCGTCTTGCGGGTGTCCAGCACGCGCGCCCGCGTGTCGGCGATCAGGTCCGCATAGCGGCGGGTGGCCGTGGCCACGCCCGACAGCAGTTGCAGGAAATTCAGCGACGGCCGCTCGGCGGTCAGCAGCGCGCGCGCGGGGCCGGTGATCTCGCATACCAGGTCGTCGGGCGCCATCCGCGCGCCTTCTTCCCGATGCCACGTCACGCGCAGCCGCTCGTCCACGGCCTTCATGCACGCTTCGAACCACGGACGGCCGCACAGCACGGCCGCCTCGCGCACGATCACGCGCGCCTGCACCGGCTTGTCGGCCGGCACCAGCAGGCCGGTCAGGTCGCCCGTGCCCACGTCCTCGGCAATCGCGGCGCGCACATTGGCTTCCAGCGCGGCGGCCAGTGCCGGGCCGTAGCTGTCGAACAACGGATTCACGCTCATGCCGGGCCGACTCCCTGGAACAGCGCGCCCTCGCGGGCGAGGTCGGCGGCGGGCCGCACGTTGGCCTTCTGCGCGGCGGCAAAGTCGAGCATGCGGTCGATGCAGGTCACGGCGCGGCGGCCGATGGCCGGATCCACGTGGATCTCGTTGCGGCCTGTCTCCAGCACCTCGGCCAGGTTGGTCAGCGCGTTCATCGCCATCCACGGGCAATGCGCGCAACTCTTGCACGTGGCGCTGTTGCCGGCCGTGGGGGCCTCGATGAACAGCTTGCCCGGCGCGGCCATGCGCATCTTGTGCAGGATGCCGTTGTCGGTCGCGACGATGAACTCCCTGGCGTCGAGCTGCTGGGCGGCCGCGATCAGCTGGCTGGTCGAGCCGACCACGTCGGCCTGGGCCACCACGTTCGCCGGCGACTCGGGATGCACCAGAATCCTGGCGTTCGGGTGCTCGCGGCGCAGCAGGTCCAGCTCGACACCCTTGAACTCGTCGTGGACCAGGCACGAGCCCTGCCACAGCAGCATGTCGGCGCCGGTCTGCTTCTGGATGTAGCTGCCCAGGTGCTTGTCCGGGGCCCACAGGATCTTCTCGCCGCGCGCGTGCAGGTGCTCGACGATCTTCAGCCCGATGCTTGACGTCACCATCCAGTCCGCGCGCGCCTTCACGGCGGCGCTGGTGTTGGCGTAGACCACGACCGTGCGGTCCGGATGCGCGTCGCAGAACGCGGCGAATTCGTCGGCCGGACAGCCCAGGTCGAGCGAGCAGGTCGCATCGAGATCCGGCATCAGGATCGTCTTCTCGGGGCTCAGGATCTTGGCGGTCTCGCCCATGAAGCGCACGCCGGCCACCACCAGCGTCTGCGCGGCGTGGTCGCGGCCGAAGCGGGCCATCTCAAGGGAATCGGACACGCAGCCGCCGGTTTCCTCGGCCAGGTCCTGCAGGTCGGCGTCGACGTAATAGTGCGCCACCAGCACCGCGTTGCGCGCCTTGAGCAGGCGGCGGATGCGGTCCTTCAGGGCGCTGCGTTCGTCGGGGGTCAGCGCCGGCGGCACCTTGGCCCAGGCGTGGGCCACGCAACTGCCGCCAGCGGCGTTCTCGGCATCCGCGAGGTTCGGTTTCTCGAACTCGACGGTCTTGATCGTTTGTGGGGTCATGTAAGCAGTACTCCTCGTGGCGCCCGTGGGCCGTCGCGCTCGGCCGCGCGATCTATGCCGGAAACATGGGGGAGTGTAGCCAAAAGAAAAGCCCCGCCTGGGGCGGGGCTTTTAGCCATGACGGGCGCGTCGGCGATTGTATCAGGCGTACCGGCGCAGACGCAGCGAAAACTCCTGCAGCGCCTGGATGCCGCTGGCCTCGGCGCGGTGGCACCACGCCTGAAGCTGGGCCAGCAGTTGCTCGCGCGTCATGTTCGAGCGGCCCCAGATCACGGCCAGCTCGCGGCGCATTTCCACGTAGGTGTGCAGCATCTTGTTCTGCTCGGTGATGCTGGCCAGTTGCTGGCGCTGCGGCGCGGCCAGCTTCACTTCCTCGCGGTGGAACCACTTGCGCGCGGGCTTGTAGCTCTTGTACTCGGGCGAGTTGCCTTCCTTGTGCTTGCGCAGCTCGGCACGGTACGCGCTCTTCAGCGCCTTGGCGTAGCGGGCCATCACGTCGTAGCGGTTGGCGATGATCGCCTCCAGCGTGTTGTGGTCCACCGGACGCGCTTCCACCAGGCGAGCCTTGGGCGGGGTCTTCTTGACCTTCGCCAGGCCCACCGACTGCATCGCGCGGATGTACCACCAGCCCACGTCGATCTCGTACCACTTGATCGAAAACTTGGCCGACGTCGGGTACGTGTGGTGGTTGTTGTGCAGTTCCTCGCCGCCGATGATGAAGCCCCACGGCGACACGTTGGTCGAAGCATCCTCGCAATCGTAGTTGCGGTAGCCCCACCAGTGGCCCAGGCCGTTGATGATGCCGGCCGCGTGGATCGGAATCCACAGCATCTGCACGGCCCACACGGTCATGCCGATCACGCCGAACAGCGCCAGGTCGATGATCAGCATCAGGCCCACGCCCTGCCAGCCAAAGCGCGAATACACGTTGCGCTCGATCCAGTCGTCAGGCGTGCCGTGGCCGAACTTGGCAATCGTTTCCTTGTTCTTGGCCTCGGTGCGGTACAGCTCGGCGCCTTCCAGCAGCACCTTGCGGATGCCGCGCGTCTGCGGGCTGTGGGGGTCGTCGGCCGTCTCGCACTTGGCGTGGTGCTTGCGGTGGATGGCGGTCCATTCCTTGGTCACCATGCCCGTGGTCAGCCAGAGCCAGAAGCGGAAGAAGTGCTGGGCGATGGGATGCAGGTCCAGCGACCGGTGCGCCATGCAGCGGTGCAGGAAGATGGTGACGCCGGCGATGGTGATGTGCGTCACCACGAGCGTGAAGATCACGATCTCCCACCAGGACCAGTTGGCAAGGCCGTTGGCGGCCCAGTCAAGAATAATGTCGAACAAACTATGTTCTCCGTCGTAAAACGAGTGTTTGCAGCGCGGCACCACCGTGCGGCGCACCTGTCGCGCAGAAAAAGGACTGCAAATTCAGCGATTGCGATAGCTTTCTGGCGCGGGCGCTGCCCTGAGGGGGCGCCAGGCCGAGGCACGAACCGCTGCAATCTGGCGGTTGTCTGGTGTGGGGCAGCGGGGATTCGGTCAACCCGCGACAACCGGCAATTCTACCGGATCGCGGCGGGTGGGACATCCGCTTTTTCCCCGACTTTGATAGGGCCTGCCGCCATTCGTTCCGCAGATGGCGTTGGCGCCACTCAGTCCTGTGGCACCGCGGCCGCCGCCACGGGCTCGCCGGCGCCCGGCAAGACCCGCAGTTCCCGCTGCGGATAAGGAATGGACACGCCATTCGCCTGGAAGATCCGCCAGATTGCGCGATTCATCGCCGACTGCACGCCCAGCTTGCCGTTTTCGGGATCGGCGATGTAGACCGCCGCTTCGTACTCGATACCGCTGTCGGCAAAGGCCACCAGGAACGCCGCCGGGGCCGGTTTGGGCAGCACACGTGGCACATCGCGCACAGCGTCCTGCAGCAGCGCGATCACCGTCTCGGGGTCGCTCGCGTAGTCGGCCTGCACCCGCACCGCTACCCGCACGTTGGTGCCGGAGAATGAATGATTCTGCACGGATTGCGCCACCAGTTGCTCGTTCGGCACCAGCGTCTCGCCGTCGCCATTGCGCACCACGGTGTAGCGGGTGCGGATCTGCGACACGATGCCAGTGTACTTGTCCACCGTGATCTGGTCGCCCAGCTTGACCGAGCGGTCCAGCAGGATGATGAACCCCGAGATGTAGTTGCTGGCGATCTTCTGCAAACCCAGGCCCAGCCCGACGCCCAGCGCCCCGCCGAACACCGACAGCACGGTCAGGTCGATGCCGACCAGCGACAGGCTCAGCAGCAGCGACACCAGCAGCAGCAGCGCCTTGGCGATGCGCGTCAGCACCACCTTGAGGTTCGCGTCCAGCGTCCTGGCCCGCATCAGCCGCTCTTCGAGCCAGGAGCCGAACCACAGCGCCACCAGCACGGTCAGCAGGATCCAGATCACGCCCATCAGCGCGTCGGCGATGCTGATCGGGTGCTTGCCGCCCACCGGGAACCGCACCGATTCCATCCAGTGGATCACGTCCGGCAGCAGCCCCACCACGTACAGCGCCATGCCAAGCCAAACCAGCGTGGTCAGCACCTTCTCGACCAGCACCAGCATGCCGTGAAGCTGGCCGCTGGCCGACATCACGCGGCGCAGGATATAGAACGCGAAGTACAGCGCCGTGATGCCGAACAGCGGCACCAGCGCCAGCCTCAGCACGCTGACCGAGGCAAACGGCGCCAGCGCGTAGCGCGCCACCAGCACCAGCAGCCACGCGAATAGCGGGAACATGGCCCGCTCCAGGCTGACCGCGGCCAGCCGCAGCGCGAAGCTGGACGTCTCGTGCCGGGCTTCGAGCCGTTTGATGACGTGGCGCGCCAGCGGCCACGCCACCAGCAGGCATCCCAGCAGGATGCCGATCTGCCAGAAGAAGCCCTGCCCGCCCGCATCGTCGATGAGATCCTGGAGCATCTTGCCCATCACGGAATGCGAGCGCGTCAGCGCCACGATCGTATCGGCGTTCATCGGGCGGCTTTCGGCAGCGATCCAGCCATCATCGGAATCAGCGCGTGCGTTCCAGCACCGCCGCAAAGAAGCCGTCGGTCTGATGGATGTGCGGATACAGCGCCAACATGCCGCCTTCGGCCGGCAAGTCACGCACTTCGATCTTCTGCTCGGCCAGCACTTCGGCCACGGGCACCAAGCGGAAATTCTCGTGCTTGGCCAGGAAATCGCGGACGATTGCCTCGTTTTCGGCCTCCAGGACGCTACAGGTGGCGTACACGACACGTCCGCCACCCTTCACGAGCTTGGCCGCCGCTTCGAGGATGGCGCCCTGCTTGGCGGTCAGCTCGACCACCGATTCCGGCGTCTGGCGCCACTTGAGGTCCGGATTCCGGCGCAGGGTACCTAGGCCGCTGCACGGCGCATCGACCAGCACGCGGTCGATCTTGCCGGCGAGGCGCTTGACCTTGGCGTCCCGCTCCGAATCGATCAGCACCGGATGCACGTTGGACAAACCACTACGCGCCAGGCGCGGCTTGAGGTTGGCCAGGCGCTTCTCGGACACGTCGAATGCGTAGAGGCGTCCCGTCGACCGCATCGCCACGCCCAGTGCCAGCGTCTTGCCGCCCGCACCAGCGCAGAAATCCACCACCATCTCGCCACGGCGCGGGGCCAGCAGGTGGCACAGCAACTGGCTGCCTTCGTCCTGCACCTCGACACCGCCGTTGATGAACAGCGGCAACTGGTTCAGCGCCGGCTTGCCCTTGAGGCGGATGCCCGCGGGCGCCATCGGCGCCGGCTCGGCCACAATGCCGGCCGTCTGCAACTCCGCCAGCGCCTCTTCGCGCGACAGCTTGGCGGTATTCACGCGCAGGTCCAGCGGCGCGGGCCGCAGCCATGCATCGCCCATCGCCGTCGTGAACGCCTCGCCATGACGTGCGACAAGGTCGTCATAGAGCCATTCCGGCAAATTGGCCCGCACGCGCGGTGCCAGGCTGGAGCGCTCGATCGTAGTCAGGCGGTCCAGCCATTCCGCTTCGTCGGGATACAGGAACGGCGTCAGCGTGTCGCGGCCCAACGTGGCGGCCAGGCCCAGCAGGCCCAGGCGACGCGTGGCGGCGCCGGTGCCGCTTTCGGCAAATTGACCGAATTCGACGCGTCGACGCAACACTGCGAAAACTGCTTCAGCGATGATTCCTCGGTCACGATGGCCAAGTTTGCTATTTTCGCGGAAGTAGTGGCTCACCACCGCATCGGCCGGGCGCGCGAACAGCAGCACCTTGCCGAGCACGCGGTCGATGTGCTGCAGATGGAATGCCTGGAGGCTGCCGGGCGTGCGCGGCGCGTGACCGGCCTGCGCGCCCTGCGGCTTGCGAATCGGACTGGCCTTGCCCTTGCTGCTGCGCGGGCGTTGGCGATTGTCCCGGGTGGTCTGGGTATCTTGACGAGTCATGGCTGTTTTCCTGCCTCGGTGGGCGAGATGGCCATGAACCATTGGGGCTCGGCCGGTTGAACTTGAACGACACCGTCCTGCACATGCAGGCGGTCTTCGACGAACCAGCGCACGGCGCGCGGGTAAATGACATGTTCGCTATCGAGCAAACGATCGGCCAGCGACTCGGGCGTGTCGCCTGGGAGAACATCGAGCGCGGCCTGCATCACGATCGGGCCGTGGTCCAGCTGCGGCGTGACGAAATGCACGGTCGCGCCATGCAGCTTCACGCCGGCCTCCAGCGCCTGGCGATGCGTGTGCATGCCGGGAAAGCTCGGCAGCAGCGACGGATGGATATTCAGCATCCGGCCCGCGTAGTGCTCGACAAAGCCGTCGGTCAGGATGCGCATGAAGCCGGCCAGCACGACCAGGTCGGGCTGGAACGCGTCGATGGCATCGCGCATCGCCGCATCGAACTGCTCACGATCGGGAAACTGCTTGTGGTCCACCACACCTGTGGCAATGCCGTGGCTGGCGGCAAACTGCAGGCCCGTGGCATCGGGCCGGTTCGACAGCACCGCGGCCACGCGCGCCGGCCAATGCTCGGCTGCGCAGGCCCGGACGATCGCTTCCATATTGGAGCCACGCCCGGAAATCAATATGACAATATTTTTCATCGCCGCGATTCTACCAAGCTGTTGTCCAAACGCTTGCAATCCGTGCTCAATAGGTACTTAATTACCGCGAAACGCGCCTCCCACAACGCTTTGCGTCCGTGTTGCAAGAAAAAACACCCCAGTGTGACGGATTGTGACGCGCACCCCGCTCTGATAGAGTGGGCCCTACGTCCACGCGCCGGATTCCGCGAATACGGTGACAACAAGGACGAAACGGGAAATTAGACGGGAATACGCATGTCGAACGCTGCACCGACTTTGTTGGTGGTCGATGATCATCCTATGGCTCTTTCCGGCACCACCGCCTTCCTGGCGGAGGTGATGCCCGACGTCGCCGTCCATGCCGCCGGTAGTGCCAAGGAAGCTCTCCACTCGCTGAACCAGGGACTCCGTCCCGATATCGTGCTGCTCGATATCTGGCTGAACGATGGCACCGGCTTCGATGCCATGCAGGCGTTCAAGACCGTGATCCCGGGCGCGCGCTTCATCTTCATGTCCGCCGAGGCCACGCCCGAGATCGTCGGGCGCGCACGGGCGCTGTCCGCGTGCGGCTTTGTCGGCAAGCATCTCGATGCCAACGCCTTCACCGCGGCCGTGCGCAAGGTGCTGGCCGGCGATACTAGCTTTCCGTCGGACGAGGCATTGTCCGGCCGCTCGCAATCGTTCGGTCCCGCGCACGGCATTCCGGTCACCCCGGCCGAGCTGGGCCTGACGCCGCGCCAGGGCTCGGTGCTGGCGCTGGTGCTCGAAGGGCTGCCGAACAAGGTCATCGCGCGCAAGCTGGGCCTGACCGAGAACACGGTCAAGGAACACGTCTCCGCCATCCTGCAGCGCCTGGGCGTGCGCACGCGCATGCAGGTGATGTCGCGGATGGAACGCTTCCGCCTGCGCCAGTAAGCGCCACCGCAACATCGCGGGATCGCCATGCAAAACGCCGCCCACTCCGGGCGGCGTTGTTGTTTGCGGCGATGACTGACGGTCTCAGCCGGCCTGCAGCCAGCGGCGCAGCAGCATGCGCAGGTTGGCCGGGTCCACCGGCTTGGGCAGCACAAAGTAGCCGGCGTCCTCGGCCGCCAGCAGTGCCGCCGATTTCAGGTCGCCGGTCAGCAGCGCGCTGCGCGCCTGCGGCTGCGTGGTCTGCCAGCGTTCCAGCAGGTCCAGCCCGTTCTCGTTGCCGGGCAGGCGCAGGTCGCAGAAGATGATGTCCGGCTTGAGCCCCTTGGCAAACAGCGCATCGGCCTCCTGCCCGTGGGCGGCGCAGGCCACGCGGATGCCCCACGCCTCCATCAGCGCGATCCACGCCTTGCGGATCTGGCTGTCGTCGTCCACCACTAGCACCGTGCCTCGCAGGCGGTCCTGCCGCGCTTCCTCGGCCTGCGCGTTGGCACGCATGGCGCGGACGTTATCGACGGTCTCGGCCGGCACCGGCGCCAGCGCGAACCAGAACACCGACCCCTTGCCCGGCACCGACCGCACGCCGTAGGTGCCGCGCATCAGCCGCACGCATTCCTTGAAGATGGCCAGGCCCAGCCCCAGCCCCTGCGACGGGTCGCGCTGCGGGTTGTGGACCTGGTAGTACGGCGAGAAGATCTCGGGCAGGTGCTCGGGCGTGATGCCGGCGCCGGTATCCCACACCTCCACGCGCACGTGCTTGCGGCGCTGGCGCGCGGTGACCAGGATGCCGCCCCGCCTGGTGTAGCGCAGCGCGTTCTGCACGAGGTTGAACAGCGCGCGGCGCAGCAGCACGGGCTCGGCCATCGCATAGAGTTCATCGGGCACGCGTGGCGTCAGCGTCAGGCCGCTTTCGCGCGCGTCGGCCGCGAACTGGCTCATCACGTCGTGGATCAGCACGTGCAGTTCGCACGGTTCCAGCGTGGGCAGGACCTTGCGGCCTTCGAGCTTGGACAGGTCCAGCAGCGACCGGAACAACAGGTCGATGGTCTGCGTGCCGGCGGCCACCTGCTCCACCAGCGGATGCAGCGCGCTCGACTGGTTGCGCGCGCGCAACGCTTCCACCAGCATCACCAGCGCATGCACGGGCTGGCGCAGGTCGTGGCTGGCCGCCGCCAGGAAGCGCGACTTTTCCTCGCTGGCGTGCAGCGCGCGCTCCTTTTCCTCCTGGAACTGCTTGGCCAGCCGGCGGCTTTCCGATTCGAGCTGGATGGCGCGCACCAGCGTGTGCTGCAGGTTCAGCGAGTGGCGCGCCAGCATCAGCGCGTAAACGACCAGCAGGATCTGCACAAAGCCGCCATGGCCGGGGAAGGCAAAGTCGGCCAGCAGGATGTTGGGCACCAGGATCGGCACGCCGGCAAAGACGAGGTTCGACGGGATCGGCGACTGGGACGTGGCGCCGCCGGCCAGCACGCCAAGCGTCAGCAGGTACAGCACGCTGGAGAACACTACCGACTCTGTATATAGGTGCAGCACGGCCGAACTGCCCCAGGTCAGCCCGGTCAGGAACGCGATGGCGCGCATGTTGTTCCACCATTTCCGCGTGTGCGCCGAACGGCTCATCTTGCCGCTGTCGCGCTGGTAGCCGAAGTAGAACCAGCTACCCCCGGCGGTGAGCAGCAGCATGATGGCGCACCAGATCAGCAGCGCGGCGTGGTTGGCTTCGCGCCAGAACGCCCAGGCGGTCAGCGTGGGCAGCAGCACGGCAGATGCAATGGCGGTGGGCGATACGCGGTGGACGGTGGCCAGCAGTTTGGCCCGCGTCTCGGTATCCAGTTGCGGCCCCGGGGGCGGCAGGATCTTGTTTAGCAGCGCGTTCAAGTGTGGCCTGGCATGTAAGGCGACGACATTCCGCTGCAACCCGACCCGGACGGCGGCGACTGTTGCAGGAATCGCGCGGTTCTTGTTCTGAATCGCGCATATCATGCCGCCTTTTGCGGCGCTGCGCCATCGCGGGGTGGCGCATGGCGTCACAATTTCGCCATTTGTGGGCAGCTTGGCGACACTGGCACCGGGCCCGGGCCGGCAAAACGGGACAAGCGGCGGCAGGCCGGGCCATTCGCCTTATAATGCTCGCTTTCCCTGAAACGCTCGTCCGCCGTCCTCGTGAAAGTCTTCCGCGGCCTGCCCAACGCCGAAAGCCGGGCGCCCTGCGCGCTCACCATCGGCAATTTCGACGGTGTGCATCGCGGCCACCAGTCGTTGCTCGCGCGCGCCCGCGCCGCCGCCGACGCCCGCGGCCTGCCGCTGTGCGTCATGACGTTCGAGCCGCATCCGCGCGAGTTCTTCGCGCCCGAACACGCCCCCACCCGCATTGCCCTGCTGCGCGACAAGCTCGACGCACTGCGCCGCAATGGCGTGGACCGCGTGGTGGTCGAGCATTTCAACGCCCATTTTGCCGCCCAGTCGCCGCAGGCGTTCGTCGAGAACGTGCTCTGGAACGGCCTGCACGCCCGCTGGGTGCTGGTGGGCGACGATTTCCGCTTCGGCGCCCGCCGCGCCGGCGACTTTGCCTACCTGCAGCAGGCCGGCCGCCAGTTCGGCTTCGACGTCGAGCAGATGGGCTCGGTGTCCGAAGGCGGCATCCGGATCTCCAGCTCGGCCGTGCGCCAGGCGCTGGCCGACGGCGACCTGGAGCATGCCCGCCGTCTGCTGGGCCACGGCTACGCGATCAGCGGCCACGTGATCCACGGCCGCAAGCTGGGCCGCAACCTCGGCTTCCCCACGCTGAACCTGCGGATCACGCACAAGCGCCCGGCCGTGAACGGCATCTTCGTGGTGCAGGTGCACGGCATCGCCGACCAGCCGCTGCCCGGCGTGGCCAGCATCGGCGTGCGGCCGACAGTGGAAGACGCGGGCCGCGTGCTGCTGGAAGTGCACCTGTTCGACATGAGCCAGAACCTGTACGGCAAGCTGGTGCGCGTGGAATTCATGAAGAAGCTGCGCGACGAGGCGCGCTTCCACTCGCTGGAGGCGCTGACCGCCGCCATCGCCAAGGATGCCGACGACGCCCGCGCGTTCTTTGGCCTGGCGGCGCCCGACGGCAGCGGCCGCCGCGACTTCGCCACCTCCGCGACCGACCGAATTAGCTAGCGGCCGGCAGCGCGCCGCCACCGCAGCGCGCCGCCGGGACCCGCCCCGCCTTGCCCAGAATGATCCGCGCGCGGCGGCCAACGCCAGCCGCGCGCCCGACGAATTGCCCCGAGAATCGACCATGTCCGACGACAAACGCGCCAAGCCCGAAAAAAGCAAGTATCCGGTGAACCTGCTGGATACCCCGTTCCCGATGCGCGGCGACCTGCCCAAGCGCGAGCCGCAGTGGGTCAAGCAGTGGCAGGACAAGCAGATCTACAAGAAGATCCGCGCGGCCCGCAAGGGCGCGAAGAAGTTTGTGCTGCATGACGGCCCCCCGTACGCCAACGGCGACATCCACATCGGCCACGCCGTGAACAAGGTCCTCAAGGACATGATCATCAAGGCGCGCGGCCTGACCGGGCTGGACGCCGTCTACGTGCCGGGCTGGGACTGCCATGGCATGCCGATCGAGATCCAGATCGAAAAGCAGTTCGGCAAGGGCCTGCCCGTGCAGGAAGTGCAGTCCAAGGCACGCGCCTACGCCACCGAGCAGATCGCCCGCCAGAAGAAGGACTTCGAGCGCCTGGGCGTGCTGGGCGACTGGGACAACCCGTACCTGACCATGAACTTCAGCAACGAGGCCGACGAGCTGCGCGCGCTGGGCAAGATCATGGAGAAAGGCTACGTGTTCCGCGGCCTGAAGCCGGTGAACTGGTGCTTCGACTGCGGCTCGGCGCTGGCCGAGGCCGAGGTGGAATACAAGGACAAGGTCGACCTGTCGATCGACGTCGGCTTCCCGTTCGCGGAGACCGACAAGATCGCCCACGCCTTCCACGTGCCGCTGGCCCAGCTCGAAGGCAAGCCGGGCTGGATCGTGATCTGGACCACCACGCCGTGGACGATCCCGTCGAACCAGGCGCTGAACATGCATCCGGAAGTCGAATACGCGCTGGTGGACACGCCGCGCGGCTTCCTGATCCTGGCCAAGGACCGCGTCGAGGAGCAACTGAAGACCTACGCGCTGGAAGGCACCGTGGTGGCCACCGCCCGTGGCGACGCGCTGACCGAGGTCCGCTTCCACCATCCGCTGGCAACGATGGACGCCGGCTACGCGCGCACGGCGCCGGTCTACCTGGGCGACTACGTCACGACCGACACCGGCACCGGCATCGTCCACTCGGCCCCGGCCTATGGCGTGGAGGATTTCCAGTCGTGCAAGGCGCACGGCATGCCGGATGCGGACATCATCAGCCCGGTGATGGGCGATGGCGTCTACGCCAGCACGCTGCCGCTGTTCGGCGGCCTGTCGATCTGGGACGCGAATCCGAAAATCGTGGAAGTTCTACGTGAGTCGGGCAACCTGTTCAACTCGCACAAGTACGAGCACAGCTACATGCACTGCTGGCGCCACAAGACGCCGATCATCTACCGCGCCACGTCGCAGTGGTTCGCGGGCATGGACGTGGATCCGGCCGACAACGGCCCGACGCTGCGCGCGACGGCCCTGGCCGGCATCGAGGCCACCGAGTTCTACCCGGCGTGGGGCAAGCAGCGGCTGCACAACATGATCGCCAACCGGCCGGACTGGACGCTGTCGCGCCAGCGCCAGTGGGGCGTGCCGATGGCGTTCTTCGTCCACAAGGAAACCGGCGCGCTGCACCCGAACACGCCCGCGCTGCTGGAAGAAGTGGCCCGGCGCGTGGAAAAGGGCGGCATCGAGGCGTGGCAGTCGCTCGATCCGAAGGAACTGCTGGGCGACGAGGCCGCGCTGTACGAGAAGAACCGCGACACGCTGGACGTCTGGTTCGACTCCGGCACCACGCACTGGACCGTGATCCGCGGCTCGCACCGCGACGAACTGTACGAGCCGTCGGCCGACACGCCCGATGGCCGCCTGGCCGACCTGTACCTGGAAGGCTCCGACCAGCATCGCGGCTGGTTCCACTCGTCGCTGCTGACCGCGTCGATGCTGTACGGCAAGCCGCCCTACAAGGCGCTGCTGACGCACGGCTTCACGGTCGACGGCGAGGGCCGCAAGATGTCGAAGTCCATCGGCAACACGGTGGCGCCGCAGGACATCTCGAACAAGATGGGCGCCGAGATCATCCGCCTGTGGGTGGCATCGACCGACTACTCGGGCGAGCTGTCGATCTCCGACGAGATCCTCAAGCGCGTGGTGGAAGGCTACCGCCGCATCCGCAACACGCTGCGCTTCCTGCTGGCCAACCTGACCGACTACGACCACGCCAAACACGCGCTGCCGGCGTCGGAATGGCTGGAGATCGACCGCTACGCCGTGGCCCTGACCGACCGCCTGCAGAAGGAAGTGCTGTCGCACTACCAGCAGTACGAGTTCCACCCGGTGGTGGCCAAGCTCCAGACGTTCTGCTCCGAAGACCTGGGCGGCTTCTACCTGGACGTGCTGAAGGACCGTCTGTACACCACGGCGGCCGACTCGCAGGCCCGCCGCGCCGCGCAGAACGCGCTGTACCACATCACCCAGTCGATGCTGCACTGGATGGCGCCGTTCCTGTCGTTCACGGCCGAGGAAGCCTGGCAGGTATTCCAGCACGGCACCGCGCACACCGACACGATCTTCACGAGCACCTACTACGACGTGCCGGCCGTGGACGACGCCGACGACCTGCTGCAGAAGTGGCACGAGATCCGCGCCGTGCGCGCCGAGGTCACGCGCCAGCTTGAAGCGGTACGCGTGGAAGGCGACATCGGTTCGTCGCTGCAGGCCGAGGTGACGATCGCCGCAGGCGGGCCGGTGCTGGCCGCGCTGCAGAGCCTGGACGACGACCTGCGCTTCGTGCTGCTGACGTCGGCCGCCAAGGTCACGGCGGCGCCCGAGGGCGGCGACCTGCTGGTGACGGTCACGCCCTCGCAGCACGCCAAGTGCGAGCGCTGCTGGCACTACCGCGCCGACGTGGGCCACAACCCCGCCCATCCCACCCTTTGCGGCCGCTGCGACAGCAACCTGTTCGGCGCCGGCGAGCACAGGAGCCACGCCTGATGGCCACGTCCTCTACCCGTTCCTCGCGCGCCGGTTCGTCGCGCGGCAAGAGCAAGTCCGGCGCCAACGTCACGCCGTGGCTGTGGATGGCCTTTGCGCTGCTGGTGGTGATGATCGACCAGTTCTTCAAGGTCCTGATCACGCGCTCGTTCCAGTACGCCGAGTCGCGGCCGGTCACCAATTTCTTCAATCTCGTGCTGGTCTACAACAAGGGCGCCGCGTTCAGCTTCCTGGCCGACGCCGGCGGCTGGCAGCGCTGGTTCTTCACGCTGCTGGGCGTGGCGGTGGGCGGCTTCATCGTCTGGCTGCTGTACCGCCACACGGGCCAGAAGCTGTTCTGCCTGGCCGTATCGCTGATCCTGGGCGGCGCGGTGGGCAACGTGGTAGACCGCGTGATCCACGGCCACGTGATCGACTTCCTGGACTTCCACTGGCGCAACACGCACTTCCCGGCCTTCAACGTGGCCGACTGCGCCATTACGCTGGGCGCCGTCCTGCTGATCGTGGATGAGCTGCGGCGGGTAAGGCGGCACTGAGCAGCGGATTCCTGCCGCCCCGCTCTCCAAAGCCGCCGCGCGCGGATTTCCACCGTCCTGCCCCGGTGAGGGCAAGCCTGCCGCAGGCTGGCCAGCCGGGTTAGTACCCCAGGCGCCTGCCCTCTCCCCTGGCCCCTTTCCCGCTTGCGGGAGAGGGGAACCGCCCCCGGCGCCTGCAGCCGTCCCGGCAACGCAAGCCCCCCCTCCAGCACATCCCCCCCGCCAGCGGTATCATGCGGAACCCCCGATTTTCTGAAGAGCGTTCCCCATGGATTTGCGCGGCAAGCACATCGTCCTCGGCCTGACTGGCGGCATCGCCTGCTACAAGTCGGCCGAGCTGGTCCGGCTGCTGACCAAGGCTGGCGCCACCGTGCAGGTGGCGATGACCGAGGCGGCAACGCACTTCATCACGCCGGTCACGATGCAGGCGCTGTCCGGGCGGCCGGTGTTCCTGTCGCAGTGGGATGCGCGCGTGGACAACAACATGGCGCACATCGACCTCTCGCGCGAGGCCGACGCCATCCTGATCGCGCCGGCGTCCACTGACTTCCTGGCCAAGGTGGCCAACGGCCTCTGCGACGACCTGCTGACCACGCTCTGCATCGCGCGCGAATGCCCGCTGCTGGTGGCCCCCGCGATGAACCGCCAGATGTGGGCCGCCGCGCCGACGCAGCGCAATGCCGCCCAGTTGCGCGCCGATGGCGTGACGATCCTGGGCCCCGGCACCGGCGACCAGGCGTGCGGCGAGATTGGCGACGGCCGCATGCTGGAGCCCGAGGAACTGGTCGACGACCTCGTCGCCTTCTTCCAGCCCAAGCCGCTGCAGGGCAAGCGCATGCTGATCACGGCCGGGCCGACGTTCGAAGCCATCGACCCCGTGCGCGGCATCACCAACCTGTCGTCGGGCAAGATGGGCTTTGCCATCGCCCGCGCCGCCCGCGAGGCCGGCGCCGAGGTGCTGCTGGTAGCCGGCCCCACCGCGCTGCCCACCCCGCGCGGCGTGGCGCGTACCGACATCCGCAGCGCCCAGCAGATGCACGATGCCGTGATGGCGCAGCTGCGCGGCGTGGACATCTTTGTGGCCGTGGCTGCCGTGGCCGACTGGCGGCCGGCCGAGATCGCCCAGCAGAAGCTCAAGAAGGCCAACGATACCGACACGCCGACGCTGCAGTTCGTGCAAAACCCGGACATCCTGGCGGCCGTGGCCGCGCGCGCCGATGCGCCCTACTGCGTGGGCTTTGCGGCCGAGAGCGAGAACCTGGAGCAGTACGGCGAGCAGAAGCGCCAGCGCAAGGGCGTGCCGCTGCTGGTGGGCAACATCGGCCACCATACGTTCGGCCTGGACGACAACGAGATCGTCCTGTTCGATGCCCAGGGCATGACGCGCCTGCCGCGCGCCGACAAGCTGTCGCTGGCCCGCGCGCTGGTGGCCGCCATCGGCCAGCGCCTGCCGCGCAAGTCCGTCTGACACCCCAGCCCTGCCATGAGCGATACCCGTCCCAAGCTGCGCCTGTCGGTGCTGGACCAGAGCCCGGTCATCCACGGCCATACCGCCCGCGACGCGCTGGCCGCCACGGTGGAACTGGCGCAACTGGCCGACGAACTCGGCTACACCCGCTACTGGTGCGCCGAGCACCACGGCCTGCACGGCGTCTGCAACCCGGCGCCCGAGGTCATGCTGGCCCGGCTGGGCAGCGTGACGCGGCGCATCCGCCTGGGCTCTGGCGGCGTGATGCTGCCCTACTACAGCCCGTTCAAGGTGGCCGAGCAGTTCCGCATGCTTGAAGGGCTGTTTCCGAACCGGATCGACCTGGGCGTGGGCCGCGCGCCCGGCGGCGACATGCGCACCGCGCAGGCCGTGGCGATGGGCCAGTACAACCGTGGCGACCAGTTTCCGCAGCAGGTGCAGGACCTGGCGTTTTTGCTGCGTGGCGAGGTACCGCCCGACCACCTGGCCGAGGGCGTGCTGCTGCAGCCGGCCATCGACACGCGGCCCGAACTCTGGGTGCTGGGGTCGAGCGAATTCGGCGGCGCGCTGGCCGCGCGGCTGGGCCTGCGCTTCGCGTTCGCGCATTTCATCAACGCCCATCACGGAGACCTGGTGGCGCGGCAGTATCGCGAGGACTTCGCGCCCGGCTACGATGACGCGCCCTACAGCGCGGCGGCCGTGTTCGTGATCTGCGCCGATACGGAGGCCGAGGCCGAGGCGCTGGCGCGGGCGGTGGACATCCGCCGGCTGCAGATGGCGTATGGCGTGAACGCGCCAATCCCGTCGCTGGCGCAGGCGGCCGATTTCACGCCCACCGAGCGCGACCGCCTGATCATCGAACGCGAGCGGCCGCGCACCCTCTGCGGCACGCCGGCGCAGGTTGCCGAGCGCATGCTGGCGCTGCAGGACCGCTTTGCCGCCGACGAGCTGGTGGTGCTGAGCGTGACGGCGTCGTACCAGGCGCGGCTGCGCACCTATCAGTTGCTGGCCGAGGCGTTCGACCTGCAGGGCTGAAGTACCGCCGGGAAGTGTCTGATCGGCCGGGGCGGCGCGGTATCATGCCGCCTTTCCCGATCCACCGATCCACCGATCCCCGGCGCGCCCGGGGTGCTGCAGGAAACCGAATCCATGACCGTAGCCGCGAACCCGACCGTCGAGATCAAGGTGCTCGACGCCCGCCTGAACGACTGGGGCCTGCCCGCCTACCAGAGCGACATGGCCGCCGCCATCGACCTGCACGCGTGCGTCGACGGCCCGCTGACCATCGCGCCGGGCACGGCCGCGCAACTGGTGCCGGCCGGCATCGCCGTGCACATGGCCAACCCGTTCATGTGCGCGACGATCGTGCCGCGCTCGGGCCTGGGCCACAAGAAAGGGCTGGTGCTGGGCAACTCGATCGGCGTGATCGACGCCGACTACCAGGGCCAGATCATGGTCAGCGTCTGGAACCGCAACGCGCCGGGCAGCGACCCCATCGTGATCCAGCCGGGCGAGCGCATCGCGCAGATGATGTTCGTGCCGGTGCTGCGGCCCGTGTTCCAGACCGTCGAGACCTTCTCGGAAGATTCGGCGCGCGGCGCCGGCGGCTTTGGTTCCACCGGCGTAGCGCACGCCAAGGGGTAAGCCCCCGCCCCGGCCGACCCTTAGCGCTGTTCGAAGATCAGCGCGACGCCATTGGCCTCGGCGGCCGGGATCAGCGACACCGTGGCCGACATGTCGACCGCCGCCACGCCCTGCGCCTGCCAGCCACGGCGGGCCGCGGACAGGTCCGACGTCGTCAGCCGGATGGCCGCGTAGCCGGCGGACGATGCCTTGAGCCCCGGCACGTCGGCCGCATCGGCCAGCGCCTGCGGGGCCACGATCACGAACGAGGCCCCGGCGACGTCGAGCATCGCCATTTCGCCAGTCGCCTGCCCGATGGCTGCGCCGGTCAACGTGGCGTAGGCTTCGGCCGTCGCGGCCACCTGCCCGGCCTCCACCACCAGATAGGTTGCCGCAATCGCCTGCGCGCCGTTGGCGTGCGCCGTCCACTCCGGGCGCCAGAGCAGGCCGGGCGTGCGGTGTTCGCAGACGAAGTAGCGTGCGCCGGGCGCGTGGTCCAGCGCGGTGACGCGGAACGTGGCGGGATGCTCGCTGCCGTCGTCCAGGCGCACGGGGCGCGAGAACTCGATGGGGTCCGACGGCTGGAAGCCGGCCGCGCGCAGCCGGTCGGCCGTGGCAAACGCATCGCGGCTCTTGCACGACATGGCGGCACAGCCGTCGCCGCGCTGCTGGGCGTCCCAGTAATACTGGCGGCTGGGGCTGGGCGCGGTCACGTGCAGCAGTTCCAGGTAGTCGCGCGCCAGCATGATGCAGTGATTCTGCGAGCCCAGCGTGTGAAAGCCGCGCGGCGTCAGCGTGAACCCAAGCCGGCGCCAGCGCGCGGCGGCGGCATCGAGGTCGTTGCAGACGATGACGGCGTGGTCGAACGGGTCCGTCGGCGTGGTCATCAATCGAACTGGATGTTGGCCTTGCGCGCCACCGCCTGCCATTTGTCGTGCTCGTGGCGCACCAGGTGGCCCAGGTCGGCCGGCGAGCCGACGGCAATCTCGAAGCCCTGGGCCGTCAGCGCTTCCACCACCCTGGGCTGGCGGATCGACGCGGCCAGCGCGTCATGGAGCCGCGTGACCGTGTCGGCCTGCATGTGCGCCGGGCCGAAGACGCCGATCCACGAGTACGCCTCGAACCCCTTGTAGCCCTGCTCGGCCACGGTCGGCACCTGCGGCAGTTGCTTGATGCGGCTGGAGCCGGTCACGCCCAGCACCTTGATGGTCTTGGCGGCGATATGCGCCTGCACGGCGGCGTAGCTGCTGAAGAACAGGTCGACTTCGCCAGCCAGCACCGCCTGCACGGCCGGGCCGCCGCCCTTGTAGGGCACGTGCAGGAAGTGCACGCCGGCCTCGGTGGCCAGCGCCTCGGCGGCAAGCTGGTTCAGGCTGCCGATGCCCGACGATGCGAAGCGCACGCCATTCGGGTGGGTCTTGGCCAGGTCGATCAATTCGCGCACGTTCGACGCCGATAGCGCCGGATTGGCGGCAATCACAAGCGGAAAGCGCACGAGCTGGGTGATCGGCGTGAAGTCCTTGAACGTGTCGTACGGCAGGTTCTTGTACGCGAACGGGTTGATCGCGTGGGTATCGAACGCCATCAGCAGCGTGCTGCCGTCCGGCTTGGCGCGCGCCACGGCGCTGCTGGCGATGAGGCCGCCGGCGCCGGGCTTGTTGTCGACGACCACGGTCTGCCCCAGCGCCGTCTTCAGCCCCGGCTGCAGTTGCCGGGCCACGATATCGACGCTGCCCCCGGGCGGGAACGGCAGGACCATCGAGATGGGACGGCCGCTCGTGGCCGGTTCCGCGGCGTGGGCCATCCGGGCAAGACCGGCAAGGGAGGCCACGGGCAAGGCGCTGGCCGGCAGGGACTTGAGCAGCAGGCGGCGTAGCCGCATGCGGTCGGGAGAAGACATCTGTGACTCGGGCTGGGCGGCCGGACGGCCGCGGAATCGGGAAAAGGCGGCAGGCCGCCGCCGCGTATTTTGCCCGATGATCGCCCAACCTGCTGGGAGAACCGTCGGTGATCGCCCAGAACTGGAACAATCGGACGTAAAAATGGCCGGGACAGGCCCGGCCATCGATTCGGCGATACGGGAGATCGGCCGCGCTCAGACCTCGGCGCGCTGCTCGCTCTCGGGCGCCTCGGGCGGTTCCGGATCGGCTTCCGAGAACGTCAGCTTGATCAGGTCCGCGTCGTCCAGGTCCACCGCCACCTTGCCGCCGGTGACCAACTTGCCGAACAGCAGCTCGTCGGCCAGCGCCTTGCGGATCATGTCCTGGATCAGGCGCTGCATCGGGCGCGCGCCCATCAGCGGGTCGAAGCCCTTGCGCGCCAGATACTTGCGCAGCTTGTCCGAGAAGCTGGCTTCCACCTTCTTCTCGTGCAGTTGCTCTTCGAGCTGCATCAGGAACTTGTCCACCACGCGCAGGATGATTTCCTCGTCCAGCGCACGGAAGCTGATCGTCGCATCCAGCCGGTTGCGGAACTCGGGCGTGAACATGCGCATGATGTCGGCCATCTCGTCGCCCTGCTCGCGCGCCGTGGTGAAGCCGATCGTCGCGCGGTTCATCGTCTCGGCCCCCGCGTTCGTGGTCATGATGATGATCACGTTGCGGAAGTCGGCGCGGCGCCCGTTGTTGTCGGTCAGCGAGCCGTGGTCCATGACCTGCAGCAGAATGTTGAAGATGTCCGGATGTGCCTTTTCAATCTCATCGAGCAGCAGCACACAGTGCGGCTTCTTGGTGACGGCTTCGGTCAGCAGACCGCCCTGGTCAAACCCGACGTATCCCGGCGGCGCACCGATCAGGCGGCTGACCGCGTGGCGCTCCATGTATTCCGACATGTCGAAGCGCAGCAGCTCGATGCCCATGATGAACGCGAGCTGCTTGGCGACTTCGGTCTTGCCCACGCCGGTGGGGCCCGAGAACAGGAACGAGCCGATCGGCTTGTCGGTCTTGCCCAGCCCGGCCCGCGACATCTTGATGGCCGACGACAGCGCCTCTATGGCCGGGTCCTGGCCGAACACCACCGACTTCAGGTCGCGCTCCAGGGTCTGCAGCTTGCTGCGGTCGTCCTGGTTCACGCTCTGCGGCGGGATGCGGGCGATGCGCGAGACGATATCCTCGATCTCGCCCTTGCCGATCGTCTTCTTCTGCTTGGACTTCGGCAGGATGCGCTGCGCGGCGCCTGCCTCATCGATCACATCGATGGCCTTGTCCGGCAGGTGGCGGTCGGTGATGAACCGGGCCGACAGCTCCGCCGCCGCGGTCAGCGCCGACGCCGCGTACTTGACGCCGTGGTGCTCCTCGAAGCGCGACTTCAGGCCGCGCAGGATCTGCACGGTCTGGTCCACCGAGGGCTCGACCACGTCGATCTTCTGGAACCGGCGCGACAAGGCCGCATCTTTCTCGAAAATGCCGCGATATTCGGTGAACGTGGTCGCACCGACGCACTTGAGCTGGCCCGACGACAGCGCCGGCTTGAGCAGGTTGCTGGCGTCCAGCGTGCCGCCCGATGCGGCGCCCGCGCCAATCAGCGTGTGGATTTCGTCGATGAACAGGATGGCGTTCGGATTGTCCTTGAGCGACTTCAGCACGCCCTTGAGCCGCTGCTCGAAATCGCCGCGGTACTTGGTGCCGGCCAGCAGCGCGCCCATGTCGAGCGAGTACACGGTGGCCTTTTCCAGGATGTCCGGCACTTCGTTCTTGGTGATGCGCCACGCCAGGCCCTCGGCGATGGCGGTCTTGCCCACGCCGGCCTCGCCCACCAGCAGCGGGTTGTTCTTGCGCCGGCGGCACAGCACCTGCACCACGCGCTCCACCTCGCTGTCGCGGCCGATCAGCGGGTCGATCTTGCCAGCCTTGGCCAGCGCGTTCAGGTTCTGGGTGTATTGCTCCAGCGGGCTTTCCTTGCCGTCGCCGCCCTCGCCCTCGGGATTGCCTTCCCCGTGCTTGGCCGGCTCGGCCTGGTCCTTGCGGATGCCGTGGCTGATGAAATTGACCACGTCCAGGCGGGTCACGCCCTGCTGCTGCAGGTAGTAGACCGCGTGGGAATCCTTCTCGCCGAAGATGGCCACGAGCACGTTGGCGCCGGTGACTTCCTTCTTGCCATTCGACGTCGACTGGACGTGCATGATGGCGCGCTGGATCACCCGCTGGAAGCCCAGCGTCGGCTGCGTGTCCACTTCATCGGTACCGGGCACCACGGGCGTGTTGTCGGCGATGAAGTTCTTCAGACTCGTGCGCAAGTCCTCGATATTGGCCGCGCAGGCGCGCAGCACTTCCGCTGCCGTGGGGTTGTCGAGCAGCGCCTGTAGCAGGTGCTCCACGGTAATGAACTCGTGGCGCGCCTGGCGAGCCTCGACAAAGGCCATGTGCAGACTTACTTCCAATTCTTGCGCAATCATGCTTCCTCCATCACGCACTGCAGCGGGTGGCCCGCCTGCCGCGCATGGGTTGATACAAGCTCGACCTTGGTCGCCGCAATATCCCGCGTGTAGATACCACAAACGCCTTTACCTTCCCGGTGGACGGTGAGCATGATCTGCGTCGCCGTTTCCCGGTCCCTGCTGAAATACTGCTGCAGGATCATCACGACAAACTCCATCGGAGTGTAGTCGTCATTGAGCAGGAGCACCTTGTACATCGCCGGCGGCTTGAGCTGCTGCTCTTTCCGCTCGATGACTGTGCCTGCTTCGCGTTGGGGGGTGTTCGCCAGCCGTGTCGCCATGGCTTTTATTCTAACCCTTACTCACAAGTCTGCAATTTGGGGAACTGGCCCGGTATTCAAGGGCAGCCCTTCGGAAATAGCTGGCACGTGGGCTGCCGCACAAAGGGCGCCCCGCGCACGTTTGCGGTGCAAGCCCCGTGCCTGCCGACCCATGCCGGGGCACGAACGGGCGGCCGGCCGGGCGCCGCGCGGGGGCGTCGCACCACAGCGGCAAAGGTACCATTCCTGGCCGTTTCAATCCTGCCACACCCTTCGCGGAGTGGGGAATCTGCCAGCTTGACAGTATTTTCGTTTGCCAGAAAAATCGTTTGCACATCCCGGGCCTGGCAGCGAGCCAAGCATAAAGTCCGGACCGGATGTTTCCGTGAGCAGGGAGGCCCACGACCGGCGTAGCCAGCCATTTGCGGTGCGTTTTCGGACGAACGCCGACGGCTGGCGACGCGAATTTCATTTGCGCGGCGCTTGCAGACCGTTCCCACCGGGGCGGGCTGGCCGGGCCGCGATGGTGGTTTTCGGCTGGCCATTGGTTTCCCCGCTTGAAATCAGCTTTTTCGTTGGGGGAGTTTATGGCAAGCGGTATCGTCAAATGGTTCAATGACGCCAAGGGTTTCGGGTTTATCAAGCCGGACGATGGCGAGGAAGAACTGTTTGCGCACTTTTCGGCTATCCAGATGTCGGGCTTCAAGACGCTGAAGGAAGGCCAGCGCGTGTCGTTCGAGGTAGTGCAAGGCCCGAAGGGCAAGCAAGCCACGAACATCCAGGACGCGACGGCCTGAGTGCGCCGCGGCCGAACGCGCCATCGAGAGCGGCGTCGGCCAATGCGGATGGGAAGGGGGCAACCCCTTCGGAACGGGATCCTGTGCCACGGCGGGCAATGCCCCGGCCGGGGCACGCTGAAACAAGCGCGTACGCCAAGCATCCGGCAAAACGCCCGGCCCATGTGAACCATGTGCCGGGCGTTTTTGTTGGCGTCAGCCGCCGGCGCCTTACATGTTGTCGATCATCACCTGTCCGAAGCCGGAGCACGACACCTGCGTCGCGCCCTCCAGCAGCCGGGCAAAGTCATAGGTGACCTTCTTCGACAGGATCGACTTTTCCATGGCGTCGATGATCAGGTCCGCCGCCTCGGTCCAGCCCATGTGGCGCAGCATCATTTCGGCCGACAGGATCTCGGAACCCGGATTCACGTAGTCCTTGCCCGCGTACTTGGGGGCCGTGCCGTGGGTGGCCTCGAACATCGCCACCGAATCGGACATGTTGGCGCCCGGCGCGATGCCGATGCCGCCCACCTGGGCCGCCAGCGCGTCTGAGATATAGTCGCCGTTCAGGTTCAGCGTGGCGATGACCGAGTACTCGGCCGGGCGCAGCAGCACCTGCTGCAGGAAGGCGTCGGCGATGACGTCCTTGATCACGATGTCGCGGCCGGTCTTCGGGTTGCGGAACTTGCACCACGGGCCGCCGTCCACCAGCTCGGCGCCGAATTCCTGCTGTGCCAGCTCGTAGCCCCAGTCGCGGAAGCCGCCCTCGGTGAACTTCATGATGTTGCCCTTGTGCACCAGCGTCACCGACGGCTTGTCGTTGTCGATCGCGTACTGGATCGCCTTGCGCACCAGCCGCTGCGTGCCCTGCTGCGACACCGGCTTGACGCCGATGGCCGAGGTTTCTGGGAAGCGGATCTTCTTGACGCCCATCTCCGTCTGCAGGAACGCGATCAGCTTCTTCGCCCCCTCGCTGCCGGCGGCCCATTCGATCCCGGCGTAGATGTCCTCCGAGTTCTCGCGGAAGATCACCATGTCGGTCTTCTCGGGCTCGCGCACCGGCGACGGCACGCCCTTGAAATAGCGCACCGGGCGCAGGCACACGTAGAGGTCGAGCTGCTGGCGCAGCGCCACGTTCAGCGACCGGATGCCGCCGCCCACGGGCGTGGTCAGCGGGCCCTTGATCGACACCACGTACTCCTTGACCACGTCCAGCGTCTCGTCGGGCAGCCACACGTCCGGGCCATAGATCCGCGTCGACTTCTCGCCGGCAAACACCTCCATCCAGGCGATCTTGCGGCGGCCGCCGTAGGCCTTGGCCACCGCGGCGTCCACCACCTTGAGCATCACCGGCGTGATGTCGACCCCGGTACCGTCGCCCTCGATGTACGGGATGATCGGATTGTCCGGCACGTTCAGCGAAAAATCGGCGTTGACCGTGATCTTCTCGCCTGCCGGCACCTTGATGTGCTGATACATATGCGTCTCCAACTGCGGATGGGTGATGACTCGATGGCTGGCGCCGGGCCGCGCCGCCCGGCGATGCGATTGTGTTGTGCGAGGCATTGTAACGGCCGCCGCCGCCTGGGGGATAATGCGCCGCCATGACCCTGATCGCCCTCAACAAGCCCTTCCAGATGATGAGCCAGTTCTCCGCCCACCCCACGCGGGCGACGCTGGCCGATTGTGTCGACCTGCCCGGCGTCTACCCGGCCGGCCGGCTCGACGCCGACAGCGAGGGCCTGCTGCTGCTGACCGACGACGGCGCGCTGCAGGCGCGCATCGCCGATCCGCGCCACAAGCTGGCCAAGACCTATCTGGCCCAGGTGGAGGGCACGCCCGACGACGCCGCGCTGGCGCGCCTGCGTGCCGGGGTCGATCTCGGCGATTTCAGGACGCTGCCGGCGGGCGCGCGGTGCATTGACGAACCTGCGTGGCTCTGGGACCGCGACCCGCCGATCCGCTACCGCGCCGCCATCCCGACCACATGGATCGAAATCCAGATCCGCGAAGGCAAGAACCGGCAGGTGCGGCGCATGACGGCGGCGGTGGGCTTTCCCACGCTGCGGCTGGTCCGCGCGGCCATCGGCGGCATTGCGCTGGCGGACCTCGGGCTCAAGCCCGGCCAATGGTGTCAGGTGGATGACCGCATGCTGGGACTTCCAGCGGGGGCGTCACATGTCCGTCGCGCAATACATGTGCGCAAACGACCGTAAAACGCGGTTACAACTCGTCGCAAAGTCGACGTCAACGCCATAAGATGGCGTGCCGTTGTTGCGAGTGACACGTCTGACACGCGTCGAACCCTCCAAACTTCGGAACCTCCTGAGGTACTCGCAATGAAAAAACTGATCGCTGCCCTGGCTGTTGGCCTGTTCGCTACCGGCGCCTTCGCGCAGGCTTCGGCCCCGGCCGCCGACGCCATGCCGGCCGCCAAGGAAGCCACCAAGCCCGCGAAGACCACCCACAAGAAGCACACCAAGAAGCACGCCAAGAAGGCGGCCGCTTCGGCCCCGGCCGCCTGATACGGCGGGCTGCCGCGCCGCCCCCCGCGGCGGCGCGCATCGCAAGGCAGGCGCCCCGGCGTCCTGCCTTTTTTCATGCCCGGCGCGCGGGCACGGGCGGCATGGCTGCGCTATGCTCTCGCCTGCAGTTGACCTCCAACGACAAGAACCGCCATGCATCCTGTGTTCAAGTACCTGATTGCCGTGGGCGCCACCGCGCTGACGGGCCTGGCCCAGGCGCAATCGGCGCTGCCCGTCATTCCGCTGACGGCCGGCATGTATGCCATCCAGGCCGAGGTGGCCGGCACGCCCGAGGCGCGCGAGCGCGGGCTGATGTACCGCAAGTCGATGCCCGCCAACGCCGGCATGCTGTTCGTCTTCGAGGAAAAGGCCGGCCATTGCTTCTGGATGCGCAACACGAACCTGCCGCTGTCGATCGCCTTCCTGGCCGACGACGGCAGCATCGTGAACATCGAGGACATGAAGCCCCAGACCGAGGACAACCACTGCCCGCGCGCGGCCGTACGCTACGCGCTGGAGATGAACAAGGGGTGGTTCGCGCAGAAGGGCATCAAGCCCGGCGCAAAAATTGGCGGCCTGCCGCAGCCGCGGCAGGCGCAGTAGGGGCGGCTGGGCGGGCGCTCAGTCGCGGAAGTTGTTGAAGTCCAGCGGCGCTTCGCTCACGTCCTTGCGCAGCAGCGCAATGACCGACTGCAGGTCGTCGCGCTTGCCGCCGGAGACGCGCACCGCGTCGCCCTGGATGCTGGCCTGGACCTTGATCTTGCTGTCCTTGATCATGCGGACGATCTTCTTGGACAGGTCGCCGGTGACGCCCTTCTTGATCGTGACGACCTGCTTGACCTTGTCGCCGCTGATCTTCTCGACCTTGCCGTAGTCCAGGAAGCGCACGTCCACGTTGCGCTTGGCCATCTTGTTGATCAGCACGTCCTTGACCTGGTCCAGCTTGAAGTCGTCGTCGGCAAAGACGACCAGTTCGCCTTCCTTCTGCTCGACCCGGGCGTCGGATCCCTTGAAGTCGAAGCGCGTGGAAATTTCCTTGTTGGCCTGCTCCACGGCGTTCTTCACTTCCACCATGTTGGCTTCGCACACTACGTCAAACGACGGCATTTCGGTTCTCCTGGCACGGCCCGGCGCGCCGCCTGCGGCGGTGGCCGGTCCATACGGTTACGTATAATCGGGGCCTGCCCCGGTCCGGGGTGCTTTCCCCGTCCTTCATGGCAGATTTTCACGAATTTTATCCCCTGCGCCGCCACAATACATTCGGCTTCGATGCGCGCGCGCGCCTGGCGGCGCATATTCGCACCGAAACCGACCTCGTGACCGCCCTGGCGGACCCCCGCGCGGCCGGCATGCCCGTGGTGGTGCTCGGGGGTGGCAGCAACGTGGTGCTGACGGGAGACCTGGACGCCTGCGTGCTGCTGATGGAGATTTCGGGCTACGCCGTGGCCGACCAGGGCGACAACTGGCACGTCACGGCCGGCGCTGGCGAGAACTGGCACGCGCTGGTATCCCGCACCGTGGCCGACGGCCTGCCCGGCCTGGAAAACCTGGCGCTGATCCCCGGCACGGCCGGCGCGGCGCCGATCCAGAACATCGGGGCCTACGGCGTGGAACTGCGCGAACGCTTTGCCAGCCTGCGCGCCTACGACCGCCAGGCGGGGGAATTCGTCACGCTCGACCTGGACGCCTGCGCGTTCGGCTACCGCGACAGCCTGTTCAAGCGTGCCGGCCGCGACCGCTACATCATCACGGCCGTGACGCTGCGCCTGTCCAAGGCGTGGCGGCCGGTGCTCAACTATGGCGAACTGTCACGCGAACTGGAGGGCCTGGCCGCGCCGACGGCGGCGCAGGTCCGCGACGCGGTCATCGCCATCCGCTCGCGCAAGCTGCCCGATCCGGCGCGGATCGGCAATGCAGGGTCGTTCTTCAAGAATCCGGTGGTCCCGGCCGCCCAGCGCCACGCGCTGCTGGCCGATCACCCGGCGCTGGTCAGCTATCCCCAGCCCGACGGCAGCTACAAGCTGGCCGCCGGCTGGCTGATCGACCAGTGCGGGTTCAAGGGGCTGGACGACGGCCCGGTGGGCGTCTACGGCAAGCAGGCGCTGGTGCTGGTGCACCACGGCGGCGGCACGGGCGCCGCGCTGCTGAAGCTGGCCGACCGTATCGCAGATACGGTCCAGGCGCGGTTCGGGGTCAGGATCGAGCCGGAGCCGGTGATCCTCTGAGCCCCGGTGGGGTCATTCGAAGTGGCAGACGTAGTCGAGCGTCTCGGTCACTTCGATGTCGAAGCTGCTGTTGCCGGGCACATTGAACTGCTGGCCGGCGCCATAGGTCTTCCACTCGTCGGCCCCGGCCAGGCGCACGCGGCAGCTGCCCGCGTTGACTTCCATGATCTCCGGGGCGCCCGTGTTGAACGTCAGCGTGGCCGGAAAGATCACGCCCAGCGTCTTGCGCGTGCCGTCGGCAAACAGCACCGTGTGGCTCACGCACTTGCCGTCGAAATACAGGTTGGCTTTCTTGACGACCGACACGTTGTCGAACTGGCTCATCTCATCTCCTCGATTCGGGTTTGCAAGGACGTAAAAAAGGGAGCCCTCGCGGCCCCCTTCCATCGGCTCCGGTGCGCGCTCAGTAGCGGCCGCAGAGCAGGTATTCCATCAGCGCCTTCTGCACGTGCAGGCGGTTTTCGGCTTCTTCCCAGACCACGCTGCGCGGGCCGTCGATCACGGCGGCTTCCACTTCCTCGCCGCGGTGCGCGGGCAGGCAGTGCATGAACAACGCGTCGGCGGCGGCGCGGTCCATCATCGCCGTGGTCACCATCCAGTCCTTGAACGCGCGCTTGCGGGCGTCGTTCTCGGCCTCGAAGCCCATGCTGGTCCAGACGTCGGTGGTCACCAGGTGGGCGCCCTCGCAGGCCTGCAGCGGATCGGCAAACACCTTCACGCGCGACGCGGCGGAGGCCGGCACCATCGCCGGGTCAAGCTGGTATCCCGGCGGCGCCGAGAACGTGAACGTGAAGTCGAGCCGCTCGGCCGCCTGGATCCACGTGTACGCCATGTTGTTGGCGTCGCCGATCCACGCCACGGTCTTGCCGGCGATGCTGCCGCGCTGCTCGATGTACGTGAAGACATCGGCCAGCACCTGGCACGGGTGGTATTCGTTGGTCAGGCCGTTGATGACCGGCACGCGCGAGTGGGCGGCAAAGCGGTCGATGATGTCCTGGCCGTAGGTGCGGATCATGATGATGTCCACCATCCGCGAGATGACCTGGGCCGCGTCCTCGATCGGCTCGCCGCGGCCCAGCTGTGAATCGCGCGTGTTCAGGAACACCGCATGGCCGCCAAGCTGGTGGACGCCAGCCTCGAACGACAGCCGCGTACGCGTGGAATTCTTCTCGAAGATCATGGCCAGCGTGCGGTCGTGCAGCGGGTGCCATGTCTCGTAGTTCTTGAACTTCGCCTTCAGGATCCTTGCGCGGTCCAGCAGGTACGCGTACTCATCGGCACCGAGGTCGCTGAACTGGAGGTAATGCTTGATCGGGGTTGGGCTCATAAAACAAAGAAGGCGACTCGCTTGGGACACGCAGTCCGGAGGCGCGCGCCAAGCGCAAACCTTCAGGACTGGAGCGTGTCGCGGAGCCGCCTTTCGCGTCGCTTACGCAATGTAATTGCAAAGATCATAAGGGATTATTCCAGCTTTGGCGAGCCCGCGCCGTTAACCCGGCAGAGGACCCTGATGGCGGCCGCTGACAGGTTCCCGACAGGATTTCGTCGTATGCGCAAGTCTTATATAAGATATAATACTCGCTGATTCACGCGGGGCCCGGCATACCCATGCCACCGCCCGCCGCCGGCATCAAAAGTGCCCCCGTCGACATGACCGCCCCGCTCCCCGTCCGGACGCGCGCGAACCAATCGCCCGCCGGACCCGTCAAACGGGGCGCCCGTGCCACGGGTTTACCGTCGAGTCACCAAGCAGATCCCCGCAGTCCCATGACCACCCCCCAAGTTCGCGAATATTTCATCCAAGGCGTGACAAAGGAAGGCAAGACCTTCCGTCCCAGCGACTGGGCCGAGCGGCTGTGCGGCGTGATGGCGCAATTCCGACCCGAGGGCGATACCGGCGATCCCCGACTGACCTACTCGCCGTACGTGCGGCCCGTGATCGTGGCTGGCGTGAAGAACGTGGTGGTCGATACCCGGCTGCGCGAGATCGAGCCCAAGGCGCTGGACTTCGTGCTGAATTTTGCCCGCGACAACAACCTGCAGGTCGTGGAAGCCTGTTCGGTGCATCACGACTGACCGGCCCGCCCGGCACCAGAAAAGCAAAACCCGGCCTGCGCCGGGTTTTTTTCCTGGACGGCCCACCCGAGGCGGATCGTCCGGCAACAAAAAAGCCCGTCCGGAGACGGGCTTTTCGATACCACCGGCCGCCGGAGCGGCCCGGGCGGTTATCAGGCAGCCATCGACTTGATGGCGGCCGACAGGCGCGACTTGTGGCGCGCTGCCTTGTTCTTGTGCACGATCTTCTTGTCGGCGATGCTGTCGATGATCGTCTGCGATTGCTTGAAGATCTCGGCGGCTGCGGCCTTGTCGCCAGCGTCAATGGCCTTGCGAACGGCCTTGACGGCGGTGCGCAGACGCGAGCGCAGGCTGGAGTTGTGGGCGTTCGCGGCGACGGCCTGGCGCGCGCGCTTGCGAGCTTGTGCGGAATTTGCCATGTATCTCTTCCTGAATTCAGAATGCGCGCCCGGGGCGACGCAATAATTTGGGACGCAACAATTAAGTCACATCGTGCGACCCGGGATGTTTCGACAAACGAATCCTGGACGCGACTGTCCTTGCGAATCGGCGATTATACACACATGGCCGCGCCGGAGGCAAGGCCGATCCGCGACACTTGCGCCACGGCGCCCCCGCAGCCGGCAAACCGTGGCCGATCCGTATAATAAGCGCCACAATCGGCACCCCGGCGTGGCGCCGCGGCAACTTTGCGCGCGGCCGGGCGTCTGATCCGCCAGACAAGGCGCCCGGCTTGCCGGCGCCAGGCACCGCAGCTTCCCCCGACCGATACCTTGAACCTCCTCAAAGCGCTCGCCACCATCAGCGGCCTGACGATGCTCTCGCGCATCACGGGCCTGATGCGCGAAATCCTGATCGCCCGGGCCTTTGGCGCCTCGGACATGACCGACGCCTTCAACGTGGCGTTCCGCATCCCCAACCTGCTGCGCCGCATCTTTGGCGAGGGCGCGTTCTCGCAGGCGTTCGTGCCGATCCTGAACGAGTACCACGGCAAGCGCGGCGACGAGGAAACCCACCGGCTGATCGACGCCGTGGCCACGGTGATGGCCTGGGTGCTGGCTGCCGTGTCGCTGCTGGGCGTGGTGGCCGCGCCGATTGTCATGACCGTCGTGGCCACCGGCTTCCGGGGCGACGCCGAGACCTACGACGCCGCCGTATTCATGACGCGCGTCATGTTCCCGTACATCGGCCTGATCTCGATGGTGGCGCTGGCGTCGGGCGTGCTGAACACGTGGCGCAACTTTGCCGTGCCGGCCTTCACGCCGGTGCTGCTCAACGTCTGCCTGATCGTGGCGGCGCTGTGGGTCGGCCCGCACATGGCGCAGCCGATCTACGCGCAGGCGTGGGGCGTGCTGGTGGGCGGCGTGCTGCAACTGGCCATCCAGGTCCCGGCCATGCGGCGCCTGGGCGTGCTGCCGCGCGTGTCGCTGAACCTGCGCGCGGCGTGGTCCAACCCCGGCGCCCGGCGCGTGGCCCGGCAGATGGCGCCGGCGCTGCTGGCCGTGTCCGTGGCCCAGATCAGCCTGATCATCAATACGAATATCGCGTCGCGGCTGGCGGCGGGCAGCGTGTCGTACCTGACCTATGCCGACCGGCTGATGGAATTCCCCACGGCCCTGCTGGGCGTGGCGCTGGGCACCATCCTGCTGCCCAGCCTGTCGCGCGCCAGCGCCAACGACGACCGCGAGGAATATTCGGGCCTGCTGGACTGGGGCCTGCGCCTGACCTTCCTGCTGGCCGTGCCGTGCGCGGTGGGCCTCTTCGTGTTCGGCACGCCGCTGACGTCGGTGCTGTTCAACTATGGGAAGTTCGACGCCCACGCCGTGGAAATGACGCGCCAGGCCGTGGCCACCTACGGCGTCGGGCTGCTGAGCCTCATCCTGATCAAGATCCTGACGCCTGGCTTCTATGCGCGGCAGGACATCCGCACGCCGGTCAAGATCGCGGTGCTGGTGCTGGTCATCACCCAGGTGTCGAACTTCGTGTTCGTGCCGATGTTCGCCCATGCGGGGCTGGCGCTGTCGATCAGCTTTGGTGCCACGGTCAACGCGCTGCTGCTGTTCTTCGGCCTGCGCCGGCGCGGCTTCTACCATCCCGCGCCGGGATGGGGGCTGTTCCTGCTGCGGCTGGTGGCGGCCGTGCTGATCCTGTCGGGCATGCTGCTCTGGTTCTCGCGCAACTTCGACTGGGTGGGAATGGGCGCCACCCCCTGGCTGCGCATCGCGCTGATGGCGGCCTGCCTGGTACTTGCGGCGGCGGTCTACTTCGGTACACTGTGGCTCATGGGCCTGCGCTATGCGGCCTTCCGGCGCCGCGCCGGCTAGTCAGGAACATCGCCCCCATGACCTCCACGAAAGTCCTGGACTATTTCGCCAGCCTCGTGGCCGACGACGACGCCATCCCGCTGACGGAAACCGCGCTCGCGATCGCCCAGGACGCCTATCCGGACCTCGACCTGCAGGCCGAGCTTGCCGCGCTGGACGTGCTGGCGGTGCGCCTGAAGCGCCGGATTGCCGAGGGCACGCCGGCCATCCAGCGCCTGCGGCTGCTCAATCATTTCTTCTACCGCGACCTGGGCTTCGGGCCCAACGCGAACGACTACTACGACCCCGACAACTCCTACCTGAACGTGGTGCTCAAGCAGCGCCGCGGCATTCCCATCTCGCTGGCCGTGTTGTACATGGAACTGGGCCAGCAGATCGGCCTGCCGCTCAAGGGGGTGTCGTTCCCGAACCACTTTCTGGTGCGCATGACCATTCCGGCCGGCGAGGTCGTGCTCGACCCGCTGACCGGCGAGACGCTGTCCCGGGAGCAGTTGCAGGAAATGCTCGACCCGTGGCTGGAGCGCGAAGGCATCACCGGGTCCAACGAGGTACCGCTGGGATTGTTCCTGCAGGTGGCCGGCCACCGCGAGATCGTGGCGCGCATGCTGCGCAACCTGAAGGCGATCTACCTGCAGGAATCGCGCTGGCAGCGGCTGCTGGCGGTGCAGAACCGCCTGGTCATCCTGCTGCCCGATTCGATCGAGGAAGTGCGCGACCGGGGGCTGGCCTATGCCAACCTGGAGTGCTTCCGGCCGGCGCTGGAAGACCTGGAAGCCTACGTGCGGGCGCGGCCCGATGCGGCCGACACCACGCAGATCCGCGACCGCATGCCGGCCCTGCGGATGATGAGCCGCAGCCTGAGCTGACGGCCCACCGGTGAGCGCCCCACGGGCGCCCCGCGATCAGGGCTTGCGGTCGGCCGGACGGCGGCGCGGGCCGCGCACCAGCTTCCAGAGCCCGCCCAGCACCAGCGGCACGATGGCCGCGCCGATCCCGGCCAGCACGATCAGGTTCAGGTACTGCTTGATGAACGGCAGGTTGCCGAAGAAGTAGCCGGCAAAGACCAGGCCGAACACCCACAGGGCGGCGCCCAGCACGTTGAAGAGCTGGAAGCGCGCGAACGTCATCTGAGACACCCCCGCCACGAACGGCGCAAACGTCCGCACGATCGGGATGAAACGCGCCATGACCAGCGTCTTGCCGCCGTGGCGCTCGTAGAAATCGTGCGTCTTGCGCAGCGCGTTCTGGTCCAGGAAGCGCCACTGGTGGTCAAACACCTTCGGCCCGATCCAGCTGCCGATGAAATAGTTGACGGTGTTGCCGATCACCGCGGCCGCGAACAGCAGGCCGCAGAGCATCCACTCGTTCATCGCCCCGGTGGCGCACATGGCCCCCGCGATGAACAGCAGCGAATCCCCAGGCAGGAACGGCACGACCACGAGGCCGGTTTCCGCGAACACGATGGCAAACAGGATGCCGTAGACCCAGACGCCGTAGTCCAGGACGAACTGACCGAGGAATTTGTCGACATGCAGGATCATGTCGAACAGGTGCAATGCGGTATCCAAATTTGACCTCTCTCTCGTGAAGGCCCCCATCATACAAGAGCCATGAAACCGTTCCGGCCCCTGCCGGTCCGGAGTGCGCCGAAAAGGTGTCCGGCCGCACGTATAATCGCCCGCATGCCTGCCGACGCCGCCCTGCCCGAAGCCCGGGCCTCCCTCCGCACCACCCAGCCCGGCCGCCCGATCCGGCCGTTGCCCGATCAACTGATCAGCCAGATCGCCGCCGGCGAGGTGGTGGAGCGGCCCGCGTCGGTGGTCAAGGAACTGCTCGAAAACGCGCTCGACGCCGGCGCCACGCAACTGGGCATCCGGCTGGAGGAAGGCGGCGTGCGCCGAATCGTCATCACCGACAACGGCTGCGGCATTCCCGCCAGCGAACTGCCGGTGGCCCTGATGCGGCACGCCACCAGCAAGATTGCCTCGCTCGACGAGCTGGAATCGGTGCTGACGCTGGGCTTCCGCGGCGAGGCGCTGGCGTCCATCGCTTCCGTGTCGCACCTCGTGCTGACCAGCCGCACGGCCGGCGACGCCCATGCCACGCAAATCAGCGCCGATACCGGCCACGTGCAGCCCGCGTCCGGCGGGGTCGGCACGATGATCGACGTCCAGCACCTGTACTTCAACACGCCGGCGCGCAGAAAGTTCCTCAAGTCCGAGCAGACCGAGCTGGGCCATTGCCTGGAAATGATCCGCCGCGCGGCGCTGGCACGGCCCGACGTCACGATCTCGGTCCACCACAACGGCAAGCCGCTCGAACACTGGAACGCCGGCGACGTGGCCACGCGCACCGCCCAGGTGCTGGGCAGCGACTTCGCGCGCGCCCGGCTGGCGCTGGACGAAGGCGCCGACGCGCTGCACCTGTACGGCTTTGCCGGCTTGCCCACCGCGTCGCGCGGGCGGCCGGACCAGCAGTATTTCTTCGTCAACGGCCGCTTCGTGCGCGACAAGCTGCTGAACCACGCCGTGCGCAGCGCCTACCAGGACGTGCTGCACGGCGACCGCTTCCCGTCGTACGTGCTGTGCCTGGACCTGCCGCCCGAGCTGGTCGACGTCAACGTGCACCCGTCGAAGATCGAAGTGCGCTTCCGCGAATCGCGCGCGGTGCACCAGTTTGTCTACCACGCCGTGCAGCGCTGCCTGGCGCGCCAGGCCGGCGAACAGGGCGACAGCCTGCATTCCGATACCGGCGAGGGTGCCGGGCTGGTGCCGATGCCGGCGGCACGTCCGGCCGGCGTGCCCGGCGCCGCGCCGCAGTGGATCAACTATTCGGCCGGCCGCCAGAGCGAGCTGGGCATCGCCCAGCCGCGCCAGGCGTACCTGGGCATGGTGCGCGAGGCTACCGCGCCGGCGTCCGGCGACACCGCGCGGGCCTGGCAGCCGTCCCCGCAGCCGCCGGCCTGGCTGGCCGATGCCCAGGCTGCCCGCGCCGACGAGCCGCCCGGCCTGCTGGACCGCCTGCCGCCGCGCGACGCCGGCCTGCCGGCCACGAACGATGACGATGCCGACGCCGACCATCCGCTCGGCTACGCCATCGCCCAGCTCCACGGCATCTACGTGCTGGCGCAGAACGCGCGCGGGCTGGTGCTGGTCGACATGCACGCGGCCCACGAACGCATTCTCTACGAGCAGATCAAGACCGGTCTGGACGCCCGCGACCTTGCGGTGCAGCCGCTGCTGATCCCGGTGACGCTGCCCGCCAGCCCGGTCGAGATCGGCGCCGCCGAGGAACATCAGGAAACGCTGCAGTTGCTGGGCTTCGACATCGCGCCGGTGTCGCCCACCACGCTGGCCGTGCGCGCGGTGCCGGCGCTGCTGAAGCAGGCCGACGCCGAGGCGCTGGCGCGCGACGTGCTGCGCGACCTGCAATCGTTCGGCGGCTCGCGCGTGCTGGCCGAGCGCCGCAACGAACTGCTGGCCACGCTGGCGTGCCACAGCGCCGTGCGCGCCAACCGCAAGCTCACGATCGAGGAAATGAACGCGCTGCTGCGCCAGATGGAGCAGACCGAGCGCGCCGACCAGTGCAACCACGGCCGTCCCACCTGGGTCCAGTTGACCGTGACCGAACTCGACCGCCTGTTCCTGCGCGGCCAGTAACCTGCCTGCAAGATGTCCGCGCAGTCTTCCACTCACCCGCCCGTCGTCTGCCTGCTGGGTCCCACCGCCTCGGGCAAGACCGCGGCGGCGCTGGCCCTGGCCGCGCGCCGGCCCGTGGAGATCATCAGCCTCGATTCGGCGCTGGTCTATCGCGGCATGGATATCGGCACGGCCAAGCCGACGCCCGACGAACTGGCCAGCGTGCCGCACCACCTGATCGACATCATCGACCCGCTCGACAGCTACTCGGCCGCGCAGTTCGTGACCGATGCCGAGCGGCTGGTGGACGATATTCGCGCGCGCGGGCGCACGCCGCTGATCGTGGGCGGCACGATGCTCTACTACAAGGCGCTGACGCAGGGGCTGAACGACCTGCCGCAGGCCGACCCGGCCCTGCGCGCCGAACTGGACGCGCTGGCGGCCGCGCGCGGCTGGCCGGCGCTGCATGCGATGCTGGCCGAGGTGGACCCGGTGACCGCCGCCCGCCTGGCGCCGAACGATGCGCAGCGCATCCAGCGCGCGCTCGAAATCTTCCGCCTGAGCGGCCAGCCGATGTCGGCGCTGCTGGCCCGCCAGGCCGATGCCCGCACGTTCGCCGGCGCCGCCGACGCGCGCTACCGGGTGATCGCGCTGGAGCCATCGGACCGCGCCGTGCTGCACGCGCGCATCGCCGCCCGCTTCGACGCCATGCTCGAAGGCGGCCTGCTGGACGAGGTCAAGGCCCTGCGCGCGCGCGGCGACCTGCACCTGGGGCTGCCGTCGATGCGGTGCGTCGGGTATCGGCAGGTCTGGGAGTATCTGGATGGCGACTGCGACTTCGCCACCATGCGCGAGCGCGGCATCGCCGCCACGCGCCAGCTTTGCAAACGCCAGTTGACGTGGCTGCGCAGCACGCCCGAGCGCGTGTCCGTCGATGCGCTGGCGCCCGACTACGTCGCCCAGGTGGCCCGCGCCGCGGGCTGGTGATCGCGCCAGAGCTGGACGATAATCGGCGTTCACTTTTTCAAGCGCCGACGCTCGGCACGCCCCGCCATGACCCCGTTCTCGATCCGCCCCGCCATGCCTGCCGACAGCGCCACGCTGTTCCGCCTGATCTCCGACCTGGCCGAATACGAAAAGCTGACCCATCTGGTGGAAGCCACGCCGCAGAAGATCGAAGCCGCGCTGTTTGGCGCCCGGCCCCATGCGGAAGCGGTACTCGTGGAAGTCGACCAGGATGGCGCCCCGCGCGCCGTGGGCTTTGCGCTGTTCTTCCACAATTTCTCGACCTTTCTGGCCAAGCCGGGGCTCTACCTGGAAGACCTGTTCGTGGAACCGGCCTGGCGCGGCCACGGGCTCGGCAAGGCGCTGCTCAAGCATCTGGCGGCACTGGCCGTGGCGCGCGACTGCGGCCGCTTCGAATGGTCGGTGCTGGACTGGAACCAGCCGTCGATCGACTTCTACCGCGCCATGGGCGCCGACGTGATGCCGGACTGGCGGATCTGCCGGGTAACGGGGGAAGCGTTGCGGGAGCTGGGGGCGGCGTAGGAACGCCGGGGAGGGAGGTTTCTCCCCTCTCCCGCCATGCGGCGAGGGGAGCACTACACCGGTGGGGCGTTACACCACCACCGTCTGGGCCTGGCCTTCGGCGCGTTCCTGGATCTCACCGATCTGCCACACGGCTTCGCCGGCGGCCTGCAGGTGGCGGATGGCGCGTTCGGCGTCTTCCTTGGCGACGATCACCACCATGCCGATGCCGCAGTTGAACACGCGGTGCATTTCGGCGTCGGCCACGTTGCCCTGGGCCTGCAGCCACTGGAACAGCGGCGGCAGCGTCCAGGCGTCCTTCTGGATCACGGCTGTCAGGTTGTCGGCCAGCACGCGCGGCACGTTCTCGGTCAGGCCGCCGCCGGTAATGTGGGCCATGCCCTTGACCGGCAGCGTCTCGATCAGCGACAGCAGCGGCTTCACGTAGATGCGCGTGGGCGCCATGATGGCGTCCTGCAGGCGCTGGCCGTGGAAATCGGCATTCAGGTCCGGCTTGGCCACCTCGATGATCTTGCGCACCAGCGAGTAACCGTTCGAGTGCGCACCCGACGAGGCCAGGCCCAGCACCACGTCGCCCGGGCGGATCGTCGTGCCGTCGATGATCTTCTTCTTTTCCACCGCGCCGACCGCAAAACCGGCCAGGTCGTACTCGCCGTCCGGGTACATCGACGGCATCTCGGCGGTCTCGCCGCCGATCAGCGCGCAGCCGGCCAGTTCGCAGCCGTGGGCGATGCCCTGGATGACCGTCGCGGCGGTGTCCACGTCCAGCTTGCCGCAGGCGAAGTAGTCGAGGAAGAACAGCGGCTCGGCACCCTGCACCAGGATGTCGTTCACGCTCATCGCCACGAGGTCCTGGCCCACGGTGTCGTGGCGGTTCAACTGGAACGCCAGCTTGAGCTTGGTGCCCACGCCGTCCGTGCCGGAGACCAGCACCGGCTCCTGGAACTTCTTCGACAGCTCGAACAGGGCGCCGAAACCGCCGATGCCCGCCATCACGCCTTCGCGCATGGTGCGCTTGGCAAACGGCTTGATGCGGTCGACCAGGGCGTCGCCGGCATCGATGTCAACACCGGCATCGCGGTAGGAAAGGCCTGCCTGGCCGGCGGTCGGGGATGCGCTCATGAGAACCTGCTTGTCTTTGAGGAGGGTGAAGTGTGGAATCCGCCGCTTTTTGACGCGCTTCCCGGACCGTTGGGGACAATCGGACGCGGGGCGCGGGCGCGACTCCAGTAAAATCGCGATTTTAACGGATACAGGCTCCCGGCGACCAGTAGGCGGGCGCATCGGCCTGCTAGCGCACCCGCATCGCGCAAGTTACGGATTCGTCATGTCACCGCGTCAAAGTCACAAGCAGCTATCTCTCGAACTGGGCAGCCCGCCCCCTTCGACGTTCGAGAATTTTTTCGTGGCTGCCAACCGCGAGCCCGTGCAGCGGCTGAAGGAACTGCCCGGCCAGGTGGCACGCGAGCAGGCCAACGACCGGCTGGTCTACCTGTGGGGCGACATGGGCTCGGGCCGCACGCACCTGCTGCACGCGGTCTGCGACGGCGCCATCCACGCGGGACTGAACTGCCGCTACCTGAGCCCGCACCACGCGCTGGCCGACTTCATCTTCGATCCGGCCTGCCAGGTCTACACGGTCGACAACGTGGAGCTGCTGGATGAGGCGCGCCAGATCGCCGTGTTTTCGCTGTACAACGAAGTGCGCGCCCATGTGCGGTGCGCGCTGATCGTGGCGGGCGGCCTGGCGCCACGCGCGATGCCGGTACGTGAAGACCTGCGCACACGGCTGGGCTGGGGGCTTGTCTACCAGCTCCAGCCGCTGTCCGACGAGGACAAGATGGCCGCGCTGGTGCAGGCCGCCAGGGAACGCGGGTTGCAGCTATCGCCCGAAATCCCGCACTGGCTGGTCACGCGCCACTACCGCGACATGCCGAGCCTGATGGCCCTGCTGGACGCGCTGGACATGTATGCGCTGGAGCGCAAGCGGGCCGTGACGCTGCCGCTGCTGCGCGAAATGTTCGCCGAATTCCGGGAGTAGCCGCCCCGCCCCCCATCCGCGGGGCCGGCCACGCGCCGCCCCACCCCCGCCCGGGCCAGGCCGACCGCCCGCGGCACCTTAATGTAAAATCGCGCCCCATGAATCTGGCACTGTTTGACCTCGACCACACCCTGATCCCGACCGATAGCGACCACGAATGGGGCCGCTTCCTGGTCCGCATGGGCGTCGTCGACGAGGAATCGTATCGTCGCAAGAACGACGAGTTCTACAGCCAATACAAGGCTGGGACGCTCAATATCCAGGAATTCCTGCGCTTCGCGCTGGCCCCGCTGGCGGCCAACCCGCGCGACCGCCTGGACCAGTGGCGCGTGCGCTTCATGCACGAGGTCATCGAGCCCGTCATCACGCCGCAGGCCAAGGCGCTGGTGTACAAGCACCTGGAAGCCGGCGACCTGTGCGCCGTGGTCACCGCCACCAACAGCTTCGTCACCGCCCCCATCGCGCAGGCATTCGGCATCAAGCACCTGATCGCCACCGACCCGGAGACCGTCGACGGCAAGCCCGAGAGCGCCTTCACCGGCGAGGTCATGGGCGTGCCGAGCTTCCGCGAGGGCAAGATCACCCGCGTGGAAAGCTGGCTCAAGAGCCTGGGCGCGAAGTGGGACGACTTTGGCACCACCACGTTCTACAGCGATTCGGCCAACGACCTGCCGCTGCTCGAAAAAGTCAGCGAGCCGATCGCCGCCAACCCCGACGACCGCCTGCGCAACCACGCGGCCGCCGCCGGCTGGCGCATCATGGACCTGTTCTGACGTGATCAAGAAGCTCATCACCCGGCTGCTCGGCAAGCCGGGGCCGAAACAGCGCCGCACCGGCCGCGCCCACATGCCGAACATCGTCGGCGTCGACGAACACCGCATCGATCCGTCCCTGATCTCGCGCAACGCCGTCAAGGTGACGTCCACGCTCCAGCAGGCCGGCTACCAGGCCTTCATCGTGGGCGGCGCCGTGCGCGACCTGCTGCTAGGCATCAAGCCGAAGGACTTCGACGTGGCCACCAACGCCACGCCGGAGCAGGTGCAGGCCCTGTTCCGCCGCTCGCGCATCATCGGCCGGCGGTTCCAGATCGTCCACGTGACGTTCTACGGCGGCCGCGAGCAGGAAATCATCGAAGTCTCCACGTTCCGCGCGCTGGTCGACGCCGTGGCCAGCGAGACGCTGCCCGAGGGCCGCCGCCTGAAGCGCGCGGAGCTGGACAGCAAGACGCATGCGATCGACGCCAGCGGCCGCGTGCTGCGCGACAACGTCTGGGGCTCGCAGGCCGAGGACGCCGAGCGCCGCGACTTCACGATCAACGCGATGTACTACGATCCGGCCGCCCAGACCGTGCATGACTATCATCACGGCATGGAAGACATCCGCGCGAAGACGCTGCGGATGATCGGCGACCCCGTCACCCGCTACCGCGAAGACCCGGTGCGCATGCTGCGCGTGGTGCGCTTTGCGGCCAAGACCGGCTTTGGCATCGACGAGGCCACGCGCCTGCCGATCGGCGAGCTGGCGCCGCTGATCCACAACGTGCCCAGCGCGCGGCTGTTCGACGAGATGCTGAAGCTGCTGATGTCCGGCCACGCCTGGGCGTCGCTGCAGGAACTGCGCAAGGCCGGCCTGCACAAGGGCCTGCTGCCGCTGCTGGACGTGGCGATCGAGCAGCCGATGGGCCAGCGCTTCGTGCAGCTTGCGCTCGACAACACCGACCGCCGCGTGCAGGCCGGCAAGCCGGTATCGCCGGGCTTCCTGTTCGCGTCGCTGCTGTGGCACCACGTGCTGCAGCGCTGGACCAAGCTGCGCGAAGGCGGCGAGCACCCGATCGCCGCGCTGAACACGGCCATGGACATGGTGCTGGAAAAGCAGACCGGCCAGTTGGCCATCCAGCGCCGCTTTGTCACCGATATGCGCGACATCTGGGGCATGCAGCCGCGCTTTGAAAAGCGCGTGGGCCGCATGCCTTACCGGCTGCTGGAATCGCCGCGCTTCCGCGCGGGCTACGACTTCCTGCAACTGCGCTGCCAGGCGGGCGAACAGCCGGCCGAGCTGGGCCAGTGGTGGACGGACTTCCAGAACGCCCATCCCGAGGAACGCGAGACGCTGATCGACGCCGTACGGCCCGCGCGCGGCAAGTCCGGCAAGGGCGGCGCACGCGGCGGCGATGCCGCCCATGAAGGTGCCGAAGGTGGCGCGGACGCCGGCGACGAAGGCGGCACGGAGTTCGCCGGCGGCCCCGAGGGCGACGCCCCGGCACGCAAGCGGCGCCGCCGGCGCGGTCCGCGGAAATCGGATAAAGTGTCTTCCCGCAGCGAGGCGGATGCCGCCGACCGGACCGATGGAGGTCAGTCCGAGCCGGACCCCCGCCGCGCCCAGCCGGAGGAATAACATGACGCTCGCCTTCATCGGCATCGGCGCCAATCTTGGCGATGCGCGCCAGGCATTGAAGGACGCGATCGTGTGCCTGGCCCAGCAGGTCGGCATCACGGTCGTGGCCCGGTCTTCGTTCTATCGCACCGCGCCGGTCGACGCGACGGGCGACGACTACTTCAACGCCGTGGTGAAGATCGAGACGTCGTTTACCGCGCCGCAGCTGCTGCGCATCTGCCACCACATCGAAGACCAGTTCGGCCGCGAGCGGCCGTTCCAGAACGCCCCACGCACGCTGGACCTGGACCTGCTGCTGTTCGGCGCCGATGCCATCAACACCGAGACGCTGACCGTGCCGCACCCGCGCATCACCGAGCGCGCGTTCGTGCTGGTGCCGCTGCTGGAACTGGACCCGGCGCTGGAGATTCCCGGCCACGGCCGCGCGGCCGGCTACCTGCCCGGCGTGCAGGGCCAGCGCATCGAGAAGCTTTCCTCATGCAAGTGCACCCGCTTGCAGGAAGGCAACGCGCCGACCTGAGCGCGACGGAGCATCCCGGCCATGCTCGACCACCTGCGCCGCATCGTCATCGAAGGCCCCGTCGGCTCCGGCAAATCGGCGCTGGCGCAGCGGCTGGCGCAATACCTGCGGGCCGGCGAACTGCCCGACGGCGCCCGCCACAATCCCTTCCTGGAACGCTTCTACCGTGAACCGGCGCGCTACGCGCTGCCGATGCAGCTGGCGTGCCTGAACCAGCGTGCCACGCAGTTGCAGCAGTGGCAGGCGGCGATGCTGGCCGGCCATCGGATGATTACCAACTTCGTGGCGCCGCGCGACCGGCTCTACGCCGCGCTGACGCTGGAGCCCGACGAACTCGCGCTCTACGACGCGCTGGCCGCCCGGCTGGCGCTGCCCGCGCAGCGCGTGGACCTGGTGATCCTGCTGCAGGCCACGCCATCGCTGCTGCGCGAGCGCATCCTGCGGCGCGGGCTGCCGGGCGAAACCGCCATCGACGAGTCGTACCTGCAGCGCCTGCACGACGCCTATGGCGAGCTGTTCCACCGCTACGACGACGCGCCGGTGCTGATCGTCGATACCGCGCATTTCAATCCGGTGGACAACGACGGCGATTTCCGTACACTACTGTCGCGCATCGAGACCATGCGGGGCCGCAAGGCTTTCCTGAATCTCGCCGCGCCCTGAGTCTGCTCCACCCGCCGCTGCAAAGACGCGCCTAAGGCCCCCGGCAGCACGACACGATAACGACAACGGCCGCCGCCGGGGCGTATCCGGCGCTCCACGGCCGCCACTCCTACGGGCACCGCCATGAGTTACCTCCTCGATCCCTCCCGCAAGACCGTCACGATCCCCCGGCTGCAGGCCATGCGCGACGCGGGCGACAAGATCGCCATGCTGACCGCCTACGACTCCAGCTTCGCCGCGCTGCTCGACTACTGCGGCGTGGAGATGATCCTGGTCGGCGATTCGCTGGGCAACGTGATGCAGGGCCAGCAGACCACGCTGCCCGTCACGCTGGAGCACATGGCCTACCACACCGAATGCGTGGCGCGCGGCAACCAGACCGCGCTGCTGGTGACGGACCTGCCGTTCGGCACCTATCCCACGCCCGAGAAGGCGTTCGAGAGCGCCGCCACGCTGATGCGCGCCGGCGCGCAGATGGTCAAGCTCGAAGGCGGCGAATGGCTGGCGCCCGTCGTGAAGTTCCTGGTCGAGCGCAGCATCCCGGTCTGCGCCCACATCGGCCTGACGCCGCAGTCCGTGCACGCGTTCGGCGGCTTCAAGGTGCAGGGCAAGACCGAGGCCGGCGCCGCGCAACTGAAGCGCGACGCGCAAGCCCTGGAAGCGGCCGGCGCGCAGGTCATCCTGATGGAAGCCGTCCCCGCCAAGCTGGCCGGCGAAGTCACCGCGCTGCTGAAGGTGCCCACCATCGGCATCGGCGCCGGCGTGGACTGCTCGGGCCAGGTGCTGGTGCTGCAGGACATGCTGAACATCTACCCCGGCCGCAAGGCCAAGTTCGTCCGCAACTTCATGGAAGGCCAGACCTCGATCGAGGCCGCCGTCCGGGCCTACGTGACCGCCGTGAAGGACAGCAGCTTCCCGGCGGAAGAACATACGTTTTCGGCTTGAGCGACGGCTCCGGCCAGCCGTGATGGCTCGCTTGGTTTGGCTCCCCTCTCCCCCGCGCGTGAAGCAAGCCGCGCGCAAACGTAATGCCGTAGCTTGGTTTGGCTCCCCTCTCCCGCCTGCGGGAGAGGGGCTGGGGGTGAGGGCCGGCGCTTGAACGACCAGACGGGCGTCTCGCGGCTTGACCCGCTGGCCCTCTCCCCCGACCCCTCTCCCGCGCGCGGGAGAGGGGAGAAAACCGTGGGCTACGGCACGGGCAATGCCGGGGGCGTTGCTCCCATCTCCCCCGCGCGTGGAGTAAGCCGGGCCCAAACGTAATGCCGTAGCTTGGTTTGGCTCCCCTCTCCCTCCTGCGGGAGAGGGGCTGGGGGTGAGGGCCGGCGCTTGAACGACCACGGGCGTCTCGCAGGTTGAGCCGCTGGCCCTCTCCCGCGACCTCTCTCCCGCGCGCGGGAGAGGGGAGAAAACCCCGCGGGACTACGGCCTCGTCAATCCCGCTGGCGTCGCACCCTCGCCCGCATCACGCCGCGCAGTGCATTGCCGATGGCTACCGACTCGGCGCGCAACACAATGTCCCGTGTCACCGGCGCCTCTTTCACCGGGCCGTCAATTGCCGCATCTCCTTCCTCGATCACCGCGGCCCGCATCACGCCGGGCAGGATATCGGCCGACAGCGGCGGGGTCAGCCATTGCCCGTCGACCTTGACGAACACCGACGAGCGCCCGCCTTCCAGCAGTTCGCCGCGTGTGTTGAAGAACAGGCGGTCGAATGCGCCGGCCTGCTCGGCGGCCTGCCAGCCCTGGTCGAAGGTGGCGCGTGCGCTGTGCTTGTGGCGCCGCAGCGGATCTGCCACCGGCAGCGGCGTGTCCCCCAGTTCGACGACCACCTCGCCCGATGGCAGCGGGGCCAGCGCGCCGCTGGCGAACGTGACCCCGCCCTGCTTGTCGATTGCCATCCGCAGGCGCCAGTCGCCATCGCCAAGCCGGCCGGCTTCGGCCTGCAGCGCCGCGCGCACGGCGGGCAGGTCGATGGCGAAGCCGAACGCGTGGCACGAGCCCGCGATGCGGGCCAGGTGCCGCTCGCGGTGCCGGACCACCCCGTCGCGCGCGTGCATGGTCTCGAACAGCGTGAAGCCCGGATCGTGGGCCGTCAGGAAGCGCGCCTTCCAGCCGCACTCGGCGAATTCGTCGTCGGCCACGCTGTCGTGGACGATGCCGCCGCCCACGCCCATTTCGCCGCGCCGCAGGCCGTCGTCGGCCACCGGCCCCAGCACCAGCGTGCGGATGGCGACGGACAGCCCGAACGCGCCCAGCGTCTGCGCATCGCGCGGGGCGTCGAGCCAGCCGATGGCGCCGGTGTAGAGCCCGCGCGGCGACGGCTCCAGTTCGGCGATGATCTGCATGGTCCGCCGCTTCGGCGCGCCGGTGATCGACCCGCACGGAAACAGCGCCTGCATGGTCGCCCCGAACGACGTGGCCGGCCGCGCGGTGGCGGTGACCGTCGACGTCATCTGCAGCACCCGGCCGAACGGTTCGACGATGAAGCGCGCCGGCACCTGGACGCTGCCCGGCACGGCCAGCCGCCCGAGGTCGTTGCGGAGCAGGTCGACGATCATCACGTTCTCGGCCCGGTTCTTCGGATCGGCGGCCAGCACCCTTGCCGACCGGGCGTCGGCGTCGGCATAGCCGGTGCGCGGGGCCGTGCCCTTCATCGGCCGGGCCACCAGATGCCCGTCGCCATCGTGCGCGACGAACAGTTCCGGCGACAGCGACAGCACCCAGCCATCGCCGGGCAGCCGGGCCAGCGCGCCGAACGGCACCGGCTGGGCCGCGCGCAGCGCCGCGTAGAACGCCACCGGGTCGCCGAACGCCTGGAAGCGCAGCCGCTGCGTGAAGTTGACCTGGTAGGTGTCGCCGGCCGCGATATAGGCGTGGATGCGCGCGATGGCGTCGGCGTACTGCTGGCGCGACAAGTTGCCGGCCACGCCGAGCACGCCGGCCGGGCCGGGCTGGCGGCGCGCGTCCAGCCAGGCCGCCACCGCGCCGGCGTCGAGCCGCGCCAGCGACCGGAACCACATCAGCCGCAGCGCGCCATCGTGGAACGGCAGCGCCGTGTCGACGTGCACCGGCGCGTCGACCAGATGGCCACCGTACTCGTAGGGCGCGAACAGCGCGACGTGCAGGCCGGCCTGCCAGCCCTGCGCCAGCAGCGCGTCCAGCGTGGCGGGGTCGGTGCCGGCCGCCAGCACGTCCTGGCGCGCGAAGCCGGTGTACAGGCGCGACGCGGCCACGCCGGGCGCGTGGGCGTCATCGAGAAGGACGAAAGGATCGGAAAAGTCGGACAAGGCGCGGGCGTGGTGGGTTGTGCGGCGGCGTGCGGGCCATCCTGCACCAACCATACATAAAAAAACCGGCCACGTTGCGCACGTAGCCGGTTTCAGTTTCCAGCCGCCGCCGGATCAGCTGAAGAAGCTCTTCACCTTGTCCAGCCAGGATTGCTCCTGCGGGCTGTGGCGCGAGCCGCCTTCGTGAACCGAGCGGTCGAACTGGCGCAGCAGTTCCTTCTGGGCGTCGGTCAGCTTGACCGGCGTCTCCACGAGCACATGGACGTAGAGGTCGCCAGGATAGCCCGAGCGCACGCCCTTGATGCCCTTGCCGCGCAGCCGGAACGTCTTGCCGGCCTGCGTGCCCTCGGGCACCGGGAAGCTGGCCTTGCCGCCCAGCGTCGGCACTTCCAGCTCGCCGCCCAGCGCCGCCGTGGCGAACGAGATCGGCATCTGGCAGTGCAGGTCGTCGCCGTCGCGCTCGAACACCTCGTGCGGCTTGATGTGCACTTCGACGTAGAGGTCGCCCGGCGGCCCGCCGTTGATGCCCGGCTCGCCGTTGCCCGACGAGCGGATGCGCATGCCTTCGTCGATCCCGGCCGGGATCTTGACCTCCAGCGTCTTCTGCGACTTCAGCTTGCCTTGGCCGTGGCACTTGGTGCACGGCTTGGGGATGAACTTGCCGCTGCCGTGGCACTTCGGGCAGGTCTGCTGCATCGTGAAGAAGCCCTGCGACACGCGCACCTGGCCGATGCCGTTGCAGGTCGGGCAGGTTTCCACCGACGACCCCGGCTCGGCGCCCTTGCCGTGGCAGTGGTCGCAGTCGTCCCAGTGCGGCACGCGGATCTGCGCCTCGTGGCCGTGCGCGGCCTGCTCCAGCGAGATTTCCATGCTGTAGCGCAGGTCGGCGCCGCGATACGCCTGCGGGCCGTTGCCCCGGCGGCCACCGGCGGCCGCCTGGCCGAAGATGTCGCCAAAGATGTCGCCGAATGCCTCGGCAAAGCCACCGCCGCCAAACCCGCCGGCACCGAATCCGCCGGCCATGTTCGGGTCCACGCCGGCGTGGCCATACTGGTCGTAGGCCGCCTTCTTCTCGGGGTCGGAAAGCATCTCGTAGGCTTCCTTGACCTCCTTGAATTTTTCCTCGGCTTCCTTGTTGTCCGGATTGCGGTCCGGATGGAATTTCATCGCGAGCTTGCGATAAGCCTTCTTGATCTCGTCGTCGCTCGCGTTCTTGCCTACCCCGAGCACTTCGTAGTAGTCACGTTTTGCCATGGTGGCTCATACCTGATTGGCCCGGCGGGTCTGGAAAACCCCGCCGCGCGATAAGCAAAAAAGCCGAGCGCGGTGTCCGACCGTGGTTTGCACCGCAAGTCAGACCACCGTCGCCCGGCGTGGGGGGCGGGCGACGGCGCCGGCATCACCTGGCGCCGCCGCCCCCGTCCCGCTTACTTCTTGTCGTTCACTTCCTTGAATTCGGCATCCACGACGTTGTCGTCCTGCGGCTGGGCCTGCTGCTGCGCGCCCGCGCCACCGGCCGCGCCCGCGGCGCCGGCTTCGCCAGCCTTGGCCTGCATCTCGGCGTAGACCTTCTCGCCCAGCTTCTGGCTGGCTTCGGACAGCGCCGCCACCTTGGCGTCGATCTCGGCCTTGTCGCCGCCGCGTGCGGCGTCTTCCAGTTCCTTGATCGCCGTTTCGATCTTTTCCTTCTCGCCGGCCTCCAGCTTGTCGCCATGCTCGGTCACGGCCTTGCGGGTCGAGTGGATCAGCGCGTCGGCCTGGTTGCGGGCGTCAGCCAGCTCGCGGGCCTTCTTGTCTTCCTCGGCGTTGGCCTCGGCGTCCTTGACCATGCGCTGGATCTCGTCTTCCGACAGGCCCGAGTTCGCCTTGATCGTGATGCGGTTTTCCTTGCCGGTGGCCTTGTCCTTGGCGCCCACGTGCAGGATGCCGTTCGCGTCGATGTCGAACGAGACCTCGATCTGCGGCGTGCCGCGCGGCGACGGCGGAATGCCTTCCAGGTTGAACTCGCCCAGCAGCTTGTTGCCGCTGGCCATCTCGCGCTCGCCCTGGAACACCTTGATCGTCACGGCCGGCTGGTTGTCGTCGGCGGTGGAGAACACCTGGGCATGCTTGGTCGGGATGGTCGTGTTCTTGCTGATCATCTTGGTCATCACGCCGCCCAGCGTCTCGATGCCCAGCGACAGCGGCGTCACGTCCAGCAGCAGCACGTCGGTACGGTCGCCCGACAGCACCGAGCCCTGGATGGCGGCACCCACGGCCACGGCTTCGTCCGGGTTCACGTCCTTGCGGGCTTCCTTGCCGAAGAACTCGCGCACCTGCTCCTGCACCTTGGGCATGCGGGTCATGCCGCCCACCAGGATCACGTCGTCGATGTCGCTGACCTTGACGCCGGCGTCCTTGATCGCGGTGCGGCACGGGTCGATCGTGCGCGAGATCAGGTCTTCCACCAGCGCTTCGAGCTTGGCGCGCGTGATCTTCAGGTTCAGGTGCTTCGGGCCCGAGGCGTCGGCCGTGATGTACGGCAGGTTGATCTCGGTCTGCTGCGAGCTCGACAGCTCGATCTTGGCCTTCTCGGCGGCTTCCTTCAGGCGCTGCAGGGCCAGCACGTCCTTCGACAGGTCGACGCCCTGTTCCTTCTTGAACTCGCCGATGATGTAGTCGATGATCCGCTGGTCGAAGTCCTCGCCGCCCAGGAACGTGTCGCCGTTGGTCGACAGCACCTCGAACTGCTTCTCGCCGTCCACGTCGGCGATCTCGATGATCGAGATGTCGAACGTGCCGCCGCCCAGGTCATAGACGGCGATCTTGCGGTCGCCCTTCTCGTTCTTGTCCATGCCGAACGCCAGCGCGGCCGCGGTCGGCTCGTTGATGATGCGCTTGACGTCCAGGCCGGCGATGCGGCCGGCGTCCTTGGTGGCCTGGCGCTGGGAATCGTTGAAGTACGCCGGCACCGTGATCACGGCCTCGGTCACCGGCTCGCCCAGGTAGTCCTCGGCGGTCTTCTTCATCTTGCGCAGCACTTCGGCGGACACCTGCGGCGGGGCCAGCTTCTGGTCGCGCACACCCACCCATGCGTCGCCGTTGTCGGCCTTGACGATGGCGTACGGCATCAGGCCGATGTCCTTCTGGACTTCCTTTTCCTCGAACTTGCGGCCGATCAGGCGCTTCACGGCGTACAGCGTGTTGCGCGGGTTCGTGACGGCCTGGCGCTTGGCGGGCGCGCCCACCAGGATCTCGCCGTCTTCCATGTAGGCGATGATCGACGGCGTCGTGCGGGCGCCTTCCGAGTTCTCGATGACCTTCGGCGTGTTGCCTTCCAGCACCGACACGCAGCTATTGGTGGTACCGAGGTCGATACCGATGATCTTACCCATAGTGTTCTCTCCTTATTCGCCCTGTCTCTCATCAGGGGCTTGCATACTCGACTGAGGGCGAAATGTGGCCGTCCCGGGCCATTTCAAGGGCGAAATCGGCAATGCCGAGTAAATTTCTCGGTTTTTGGCCGTCTGCGCCCGCCCTCGGATGAATGTTACGTATAAATTACTTTTCGGGATGCCGGGTGCGCTGCCAGAGCACGTCGCTGCCGCCGCCGGCGCGGTTCAGCACGCGGGCCAGCACGAACAGCAGGTCCGAGAGCCGGTTCAGGTACTGGCGCGGCGCCTCGTTGAGCGCTTCGGCGGCGCCCAGCTCCACCAGCGAGCGCTCGGCGCGGCGCGCCACGGTGCGGCAGACGTGGGCCTGGGCGGCAGCGCGGCTGCCGCCGGGCAGGATGAATTCGGCCAGCCGCGGCAGGCTGGCGTTGTAGTGGTCCAGCCAGGCGTCGAGCTGGGCCACCTGGGGCGGCTGGAGCAGCGTGTAGCCGGGGATCGACAGCTCGCCGCCCAGGTCGAACAGGTCGTGCTGGATATGGAGCAGCGCGTCGCGCACGTCGTCGGGCAGGCCCGGCTCGGTCAGCAGCAGGCCGAGATGGGAATTCAGCTCGTCGACGTCGCCGATGGCGGCGATGCGCAGGCTGTTCTTGCCCACGCGGCTGCCGTCGCCCAGGCCGGTGGTGCCGGCGTCGCCGGTGCGCGTGGCAATCTTGGACAGGCGGTTGCCCATGCCGGTCTCCTTGGTCAATGAGGGTGTGTCCGGGGCCGAGCGGCCCGGTCAAGCGGCGCAATTATGGCCTGCTTCCGGCCCGGGCTGGCCGTTTATCGGCCCGGTGACGGCAAAAGCCCACCGATCCGGGGGCGCGCGCGGCGTAGGCCGGTCGTAGAATAGCGGCATTCGACTGCATACAGCGCCATACGGCCCGCCCGGAGACCCGCATGAACCACCCCACACCTGCCGCCGCCCTGGCGCGCCGTCCGTTCCCGTCCGCGCTGGCCGACGCCCTGTCGGCCCGCTTTGCCGAGCGGTTCTCCACCTCGGCCGGCGTGCGCGACCATCACGGCCGCGACGAGTCGCCGTTTCCGCCCGCGCTGCCTGACGCCGTGGTCTTTGCCCAGACCACCGAGGAAGTGGCCGACGTGGCGCGGCTGTGCAACGCCCACGGCGTGCCGCTGATTCCCTACGGCGCCGGGTCGTCGCTGGAAGGCCACCTGCTGGCCGTGGCCGGCGGCGTCAGCCTGGACCTGTCCCAGATGAACCGCGTGCTGGCCGTGCACCCCGAGGACCTGACCGTCACGGTCCAGCCCGGCGTGACGCGCAAGCAGCTCAACCAGGAGATCAAGGACACCGGGCTGTTCTTCCCGATCGATCCGGGCGCCGATGCGTCGCTGGGCGGCATGTGCGCCACCCGGGCATCGGGCACCAACGCCGTGCGCTACGGCACCATGCGCGAGAACGTGCTGGCGCTGACCGTGGTGACGGCCGACGGCCGCGTGATCCGCACCGGCACCCAGGCGCGCAAGTCGTCGGCCGGCTACGACCTGACGCGCCTGTTCATCGGCAGCGAGGGCACGCTGGGCATCATCACCGAGGTCACCGTGCGCCTGTATCCGCAGCCGGAGGCCATCTCGGCGGCCGTCTGCGCGTTCCCAAGCATGGGCGACGCCGTGCGCGCGACCATCCAGACCATCCAGCTGGGCGTGCCGGTGGCCCGCGTGGAGTTTGTCGATGCGCTGGCCATCCGCGCGATCAACCGGCACGACAACCTGACGCTGCCCGAAACCCCGCACCTGTTCTTCGAATTCCACGGCACCGAGGCCGGCGTGCGCGAGCAGGCCGAGACCGTGCAGGAAATCGTCGCCGAGCACGGCGGCCAGGGCTTCGAATGGGCCACCCGCCCCGAAGACCGCTCGCGGCTCTGGAACGCGCGCCACACGGCCTACTTCGCCATGCTGCAGCTCAAGCCGGGCTGCCGCGCGGTAACCACCGACGTCTGCGTGCCGATCTCGCGCCTGGCCGACTGCGTGACCGAGACCGAGCGCGACCTGAACGCGTCGTCGCTGCCCTGCCCCATCGTCGGCCACGTCGGCGACGGCAATTTCCACGTGGCGATCCTGGTGGACACGGCCCGGCCCGAGGAAATGGCCGAGGCCGAGGCGATCAACCGCCGCATCGTCGAACGGGCGCTGTCGATGGGCGGCACCTGCACCGGCGAGCACGGCGTGGGGCTGCACAAGATGGGCTTCCTCGTGCAGGAGCATGGCGAGGACGCGCTGGACCTGATGCGGGCGATCAAGGACGCGCTCGATCCGAACCACATCCTGAACCCGGGCAAGATCTTCAGCGCCACGCGCTGAGCCACGGCCATGGCATCGGTTTTCCAACGTGTGCCGCCGCTGCACCTGCTGATCGCGTTCGAATCGGCGGCGCGGCTGGGCAGCTTTGCCCGCGCGGCCGAGGAGCTGTCGGTCACGCCCAGCGCGGTGTCGCACCGGATCAAGAACCTTGAGGAGCTGTGGGGCGAGGACCTGTTCGTGCGTTCCAACGCCGCGCTGCGGCTGACCGCCGCCGGCACGCGCTACCAGCGCAACGTGCAGGACGCGCTGAAGTCGCTCAACGAACTGGCCCGGCCCGAGTACAACAAGCTGCGCACGCGGCTGCGGGTGGCCATCCCGCCCACGTTCGGCCGCCAGCACCTGGTGCCGCGCCTGCCCGAATTCAGCGCGCTGTACCCGCATATCGACCTGGAGCTGCACCTGGCGGTGCCGTTCCTGGACGTCAAGGCCGAGGACACCGACATCGAGATCCGCTACGGCACGGGCCGCTACCCGGACCTGAAGACCACGCGGCTGCTGGTGGAGCAGGTGTTTCCGGCCTGCGGGCGGGAATACTACGAACGGGTGAACGGCTTCGCGGTGACCAAGCCCGAGGACCTGCACAACCTGACGCTGCTGCGCAGCCCGCTGGAGCCATGGCGGCCGTGGTTCGAGACCGCCGGGCTGGACTGGCCCGAGCCGCAGACCGGCGCCCAGTTCAACGACATCGGGCTGATGCTGGAAGCGATCGTCTCGAACCAGGGCGTGGGGCTGGTGCGGCAGCGCATGGCGCGGCAGTGGCTGGCGGCGGGCCAGATGGTCAAGCTGCTGGATATCGAGTCGGTGTCGCCGCACGGCTATTACATCGTGGAGCGCGAACAGGCGCCGCTGATGCCCGAGGCGCGCTACTTCATCGACTGGCTGCTCGGGCTGGACTGGTAGCGTCCGAGCCACTACGCTGGAATCGTCCCCCGGCCCGCGGCGGCCAGCATGAACCATTTTGATCGGGTTGCCATGCCGAATTCACGTGCGCCGGGGCCCGCCTGGCGAGGGGCCTGCGCTATAGTCTGCCGTCCCGGCCGTGCACTGGCGCTTCGCGTGTCAATCCCGTGCGCGGCGCCCTGTCCGTCACAGGAGTTGCTGCCATGAACGCCCCGCAAGACGCCCACCCCGTCGCGGAAGTATCCGCCGAGTCGCGCCGCGCCACGCTGCTGGCCCGGCTTGCGGCCATCCTGCCCGCGTCCGCCGTGCTGTGGAAGGCCGAGGACACCATTCCCTACGAGTGCGATGGCCTGGCCGCCTACCGCCAGGTGCCCGACGCCGTGGTGCTGCCCGACACCGAGGACCAGGTCTGCGCCGTGCTGCGGCTGTGCCACGAACTGGGCGTGCCCGTGGTGCCGCGCGGGTCGGGCACGAGCCTGTCTGGCGGCGCCATGCCGATTGCCGGCGGGCTGGTGCTGTCGCTGGCCAAGTTCAAGCGCATCGTGTCGGTCGATCCGTACGCGCGCACGGCCGTGGTCCAGCCCGGCGTGCGCAACCTGGCAATCTCCGAGGCCGCCGCGCCGCACAATCTCTATTACGCGCCCGATCCGTCGTCGCAGATCGCCTGCTCCATCGGCGGCAACGTGGCCGAGAACTCGGGCGGCGTCCACTGCCTGAAGTACGGCCTGACCGTCCACAACGTGCTGCGCGTGCGCGCCGTGACGATGGAGGGCGACGTCGTGGTGTTCGGCTCGGAGGCGCCGGATTCGCCCGGGCTGGACCTGCTGGCCACCGTGATCGGCTCCGAGGGCATGCTGGCCGTGGTCACCGAGGTCACCGTGCGGCTGGTGCCCAAGCCCCAGCTTGCGCAGGTCATCATGGCCAGCTTCGACGATGTGGAAAAAGGCGGCAACGCCGTGGCCGACGTGATCGCGGCCGGCATCATCCCGGCCGGCCTGGAGATGATGGACCGCCCCGCCACGGCCGCCGTGGAGGAATTCGTCAAGGCCGGCTACGACCTGGACGCAGCCGCCATCCTGCTCTGCGAGTCCGACGGCACGCCAGAGGAAGTGGCCGAGGAGATCGGCCGGATGAGCGAGGTGCTGCGCGCGTCGGGCGCCACGCGGATCACCGTGTCGCAGAACGAGGCCGAGCGGCTGCGCTTCTGGAGCGGCCGCAAGAACGCGTTCCCGGCGGCGGGCCGGATCTCGCCCGACTACTACTGCATGGACGGCACGATCCCGCGCAAGCACATCGGCACGCTGCTCAAGCGCATCGAGCAGATGGAGCACAAGTACGGCTTGCGATGCATCAACGTGTTCCACGCCGGCGATGGCAACATGCATCCCCTGATCCTGTTCGATGGCGGCGACGTGGACGAGTGGCACCGCGCCGAGCTGTTCGGCTCCGACATCCTTGAGACCTGCGTGGAGCTGGGCGGCACCGTGACCGGCGAGCACGGCGTGGGGGTGGAAAAGCTGAACTCGATGTGCGTGCAGTTCTCGCGCGAGGAATGCGAGGCGTTCTTCGGCGTGAAGGCGGCCTTCGACCCCGCGCGGCTGCTCAACCCGGACAAGGCCATCCCCACGCTCGCGCGCTGCGCCGAATACGGCAAGATGCACGTCAGGCGCGGCCTGCTGCCGCACCCGGACCTGCCGCGCTTCTGACCGGCGCGTGGCAACGGGATCGGCGCGCCGCCTTTTCCGAAATCCGACCGTCCGATATGCCGAACCGCAACCTCAACGCCCTGAACCGCCAACGCCTGGGCCAGCCCGAATCCGGCTGGCGCCAGCGCTGGTACACGATCATCTTCGAAGCCGACACGCGCCAGGGGCGCCTGTTCGACGAAGTGCTGCTGGTGGCCATCGTCGCCAGCGTGCTGGTGGTGATGCTGGACAGCACGCCGTCCATCCACGCGCGCTTTGGCACGCTGTTCACGGTGCTGGAATGGATGTTCACGCTGCTGTTCACGGCCGAGTACTGCATGCGGCTGGCCGTGGTACGGCGCCCGCTGCGCTACGCGCTGAGCTTCTACGGCATCATCGACTTCATCTCGATCATGCCCACCTGGGCGTCGTTCTTCGTGCCGGAGCTGGCGTTCCTGATCGACGTGCGGCTGCTGCGGCTGCTGCGCGTGTTCCGGATCCTGAAGCTGACCGTCTACTTCGAGGAAGCCGAGATCCTGGCCCGGGCGCTGTCCAACAGCCGCCGCAAGATCTTCGTGTTCCTGGGCACCGTGTTCATCATCACCGTGATCCTGGGCACCGTGATGTACGTGGTGGAAGGCCCCGAGAACGGCTTCACGAGCATTCCGCTCAGCATGTACTGGGCCATCGTGACGCTGACCACCACGGGCTTTGGCGACATCGTGCCGCGCACGCCCGTGGGCCAGTTCATCACGTCGCTGACGATCCTGCTGGGCTACGGGATCATCGCCTTCCCGACCGGCATCGTCGGCGCCGAGCTGGCCGCCAGCATCATCAAGCGGCCACTGACCACGCGCAGTTGCGAGCACTGCCTGACCGAGGGACACGAGCCCGGCGCCCGCTTCTGCAAGCACTGCGGCACCGAGCTGCCCGAGTACCAGTCCGACTCGAAGCTCGAAGGCGCGATCGACAACGCACCGGGCGCCCGGCCGCCCGACCGGTGACGCCCCGCCCCCCATTCCGACAACGATAACCACGTCCCCATGCAAGCCACTCTCGACGCCTTCCGCGATGCGATCCGCCAGGCCCGCGACAGCCGCACGCCGCTGCGCCTGCGCGGCGGCGGCAGCAAGGATTTCTACGGCCAGGCCCTGTCCGGCACGGTGCTGGACACGCGTGCCTACCGCGGCATCGTCGACTACGATCCGGCCGAACTGGTGATCACGGCGCGCTGCGGCACGCCGCTGGCCGAGATCGAGGACACGCTGGCCGGTCATCGGCAGATGCTGGCCTTCGAGCCGCCGCACTTTGCCGCGCCGGGCCAGGGCAGCAGCGCCACGCTGGGCGGCGCGGTGGCGGCGGGGCTGTCCGGGCCGCGCCGCCAGGCAGTGGGGGCGCTGCGCGATTTCGTGCTCGGCGCCCAGTTGATGGACGGCCAGGGCGAGATCCTGAACTTCGGCGGGCAGGTGATGAAGAACGTGGCCGGCTACGACGTGTCGCGGCTGCTGGCCGGGTCGCTGGGCACGCTGGGGCTGATCACCGAGGTGTCGCTGAAGGTGCTGCCGGTGCCGTTCGACGACGCCACGCTGCGCTTTGGCATGGCGCAGGCGGAAGCCATCGACCAGCTCAACAAGTGGGGCGGCAAGCCGCTACCGATTGCGGCGTCGGCGTGGCATGACGGGGTGCTGCACGTGCGGCTGTCCGGCGCCACGGCGGCCGTGCGCGCCGCGCGCGAGAGCCTGGGCGGCGAGACGGTGGATGCCAGCCACGGCGCCCAGCTCTGGGCGGCGCTGCGCGAGCAGACCCACCCGTTCTTCACGCCGGCGCGCGAGGCCGGCCACGCGCTGTGGCGCATTGCCGTGCCGACGGTGACGCCGCCGCTGGACCTGCCCGGCGGCACGCTGGTGGAATGGGGCGGCGGCCAGCGCTGGTGGCTGGCGCCGGATGCCAGCGCGGCATCGGCCGACCACGTGCGCGCCATCGCCCAGGCCGCCGGCGGCCACGCCACGCTGTTCCGCAACGGCGACAAGGCCGTGGGCGTCTTCACGCCGCTGGCCGCGCCGCTGGCCGCCATCCACAAGCGGCTCAAGGCCAGCTTCGACCCGGCGGGCATTTTCAACCCGCAGCGCCTCTACCCCGGCCTCTGATCGCGCCCCGCGCCAACATCACGATCCCCCACCATGCAAACCACCCTGGCCGAATTCCTGCGCAATACCCCCGAGGGCGAAGAGGCGAAGTCCATCGTCGGCAAATGCGTGCACTGCGGCTTCTGCACGGCCACCTGCCCCACGTACCAGTTGCTGGGCGACGAGCTGGACGGCCCGCGCGGGCGCATCTACCTGATGAAACAGGTGCTGGAAGGCAACCCGGTGACGGAAAGCACGCGCGTGCACCTGGACCGCTGCCTGACCTGCCGCAACTGCGAATCCACCTGCCCGTCGGGCGTGACGTACGGGCGGCTGGTCGACATCGGCCGGCAGCTCGTTGACAACCGGCTGGCCGAACAGGGCGTGCAGCGCCCGGCGGGCCAGCGCATTGCCCGATGGCTGCTGCGCGAGGGGCTGACGCGGCCGGCGCTGTTTGGCCCGGCGCTGAAGCTCGGCCAGGTGGTGCGCCCGCTGCTGCCGCAGGCGCTGCGCAACAAGGTGCCGGCCCATCCCACCCCGCCCGGCACGTGGCCGCGCACCGAGCATCCGCGCAAGATGTTGTTGCTCGACGGTTGTGTGCAGCCCGCCATGTCGCCCAACATCAATGCCGCCACGGCCCGGGTGCTCGACAAGCTGGGCGTGCAACTGGTGGTGGCGCCCCAGGCCGGCTGCTGTGGCGCCATCCGCTTCCACACGAGCGATCATGCCGGCGGGCTGGACAACATGCGCGCCAACATCGACGCATGGTGGCCGCATATCGAGGCCGGCGCGGAGGCCATCGTCATGACCGCGTCCGGCTGCGGCGCGATGGTCAAGGATTACGGCCACCTGCTGCGCAACGACCCGCGCTACGCGGAGAAGGCGGCCCGGGTGTCGGCACTGACGCGCGACCTGTCCGAACTGCTGCCCGACTTTGCCGACGACCTGCACCGGCTGGCCGGCGCCGTGCCGCGCGACGGCCGCCGCGTGGCGTGGCATCCGCCCTGCACGCTCCAGCACGGCCAGCAGATCCGCGGCAAGGTGGAGGCGCTGCTGACCCGCCTGGGCGTGGACGTGCGGCTCTGCGCCGACAGCCACCTGTGCTGCGGATCGGCGGGCACGTACTCCGTGCTGCAGCCGGAGCTGTCATACCGGCTGCGCGACGACAAGCTCGACAAGCTCCAGGCCACGTCGCCCGATTCCATCGTCACGGCCAACATCGGCTGCATCACGCACCTGCAGAGCGGCACGGAAACGCCGGTGATGCACTGGGTGGAACTGGTGGACCGGATGATGGCCGGCGTGGCGGTGGGGTGAAGTAGTCCCGATGTTGTCTCCCCTCTCCCGCATTGTGGGAGAGGGGCCGGGGGAGAGGGCAAGGCGGTTCAACCAGCCGCCGCGGCATCCCGGCACGCCGGCCCTCATCCCAAACCCCTCTGCCGCTGGCGGAAGTGAGGAGCTAATCCGGGGCTGCCGACACCCTTGCACGCGGCTTGTACGGGAGTACCATGTCGGCACTTCGGTTCCCAAGCTGCCCCCATGCTTCAGACTTTCGCGATCCTGCTGGTCTTCCAGACCGTGGGCGAGGTGATCAGCTACGCGCTGCGCCTGCCCGTGCCCGGTCCGGTGATCGGCATGCTGCTCCTGTTTGGCTGGCTCGTCTTCGACAACCGGCTGCTGCCCGTGATCCAGGGGTCGGCCAGCGAGCTGCTCAAGCACCTGTCGCTGCTGTTCGTGCCGGCCGGGGTGGGCATCATGGTCCATGCCAACCGCATTGGCAGCGAGTGGATGCCGATCGTCATCGCACTGGTGCTCTCCACGTGGATCGCCATCGCCGTCACGGCGCTGGTCACGCGGGCGCTGATGCGCAAGCCGCCCCGGGAAGCCCCGGCCGACGCGGGAGCGCAGCCATGATGTCGCCGCGTCTCAATGAGATCTGGGTGTACCTGGCCGCCAGCCCGCTGATCGGGCTTACGGCCACGCTGATCGCCTACGTATTCGCGTTCCGCATCTACGAGCGGGCGAAGTTCTCGCCGCTGGCCAATCCGGTCATGATCTCGGTGGCCATCCTCGTCACCGTGCTGACCGTCACGGGCACGCCGTACAAGACCTATTTCGACGGCGCCCAGTTCGTCCACTTCCTGCTCGGGCCGGCTACCGTGGCGCTGGCGGTGCCGCTGTACACCCAGCTACCGAAGCTGCGCAGCAACGTGCTGCCGCTGCTGGTGGGGCTGCTGGCGGGGTCGGTGGCGGCGGTGGTGTCGGCGGTCGGCATCGCCTACCTGCTGGGCGCGTCGCCGGAGGTGGTTCGCTCGCTGGCGCCGAAGTCGGTGACGATCCCGATCGCGATGGGCGTGTCCGAAAAGATCGGCGGGCTGCCGTCGCTGACGGCCGTGCTGGTGATGGCCACCGGCATCATCGGCGCGGTCAGCGCCACCGGGCTGCTGAATCTGCTGCGCGTGCGCGACTACACGGTGCGCGGCTTTGCCACCGGGGTGGCGGCGCACGGCATCGGCACGGCGCGGGCGTTCCAGGTCAGCCAGGAGGCCGGCGCGTTCTCGGCGCTGGGCATGGGCCTGAACGGCGTGCTGACCGCCATCCTGGTCCCCGTGATGGCCGCCTGGATGCCGCGCTGAGGCCCCTGACAGGCTCCTGACAGCACGCTGTCAGGAGGCGCCGCGCATCATCCGGTCTCCCCAACGACGATGAGGAGCGCCACCATGGCCCAACCATCCAATGCCCTGGTCAACTGGCTCGAAATTCCGGTGACCGACATGCAGCGCGCGATCCAGTTCTACGAGGCGGTGTTCGAGCATCCGCTGCGCCGCGAGACCCTTGGCGACGAGGAGCTTGCGGTGTTCACCCATGTCGATGGCGGCGCGCTGGTGCGCGGCGACCAGTACCGCTCCAGCGCGTTCTACGGGCCGGTGCCGTACCTGAACGCGCCGCAGCTGGACGACATGCTGGCCCGCGTGGCCTACGCCGGCGGCCGGACCGTGCGCGGGCCGGTGCAGCTACCCGACAACATGGGCCGCTACGCCCACATCACCGACAGCGAAGGCAACCGGATCGGCCTGCACGAGCCGGCCACGATGCCGCAAGCGCAGCCGGCCGAGACCGCCGCCGCCTACTGACCCGCCATCCGCCATGAGCCGACGCGCCGACCGCCTCTTCCAGATCGTGCAGGTCCTGCGGGGCCGCCGCCTGACCACGGCGGCGCTGCTGGCCCAGCGGCTGGGCGTTTCCGAGCGGACGGTCTATCGCGATATCCAGGCGCTGTCGCTGTCCGGCGTGCCCGTCGAGGGCGAGGCCGGCATCGGCTATCGGCTGCGGCCCGACTACGACGTGCCGCCGCTGATGTTCACGTCGCTGGAGGTAGAGGCGATGGTGGCCGGCCTGCGCCTGCTCAAGGCGTGGGGCGGCGGCGCGCTGGCCGCCGCGGCCGAGCCGTCGCTGGAAAAGCTGATGGGCGCGCTGCCGCCGCAGCGCCGGCTGGCCGCCCAGCAGAGCCGGATCTTTGCGCCCGAGTACGTGAACCAGCCGGCCGTGCGCGACGCGTTCGACATCGTCCACACGGCCATCGGCGCGCAGCGGCTGCTGCAGATCGATTACCGCGACGCGCAGCAGCGCGACACCGTGCGCGTGGTGCAGCCGCTGGGACTGTTCTTCTGGGGCAATGTCTGGCTCGTGGCGGCGTGGTGCACGGCGCGCGAGGACTACCGCAGCTTCCGGCTCGACCGCTGCCGCCAGCTCACCATGCTGGCCGAGCACTTCCAGGAAACGTCCGACCGCTCGCTCAACGGCTTCCTGCGGGCGGTCAGCAACGATTGCCACGGCTGACCGTGGCGGTGGCGGCGATACAGGGCTGAGGCGCTCAGGCGCCCGGGTCGCTCAGCAGCGTCTCGATGTCGGCGCGGATTTCGTCGGGCTTGGTCGTCGGCGCGTAGCGCTTGAAGATCGTGCCGTCGCGGCGCAGTAGGAACTTGGTGAAATTCCACTTGATCGCCTGGGTCCCCAGCAGGCCCGGCTTCTCGGAGGTCAGCCACTTGTAGAGCGGGTGGGCGTCGGCGCCGTTCACGTCGATCTTGGCGAACATCGGGAACGTGACGTGGAAGCGCGACTCGCAGAACGCGCCGATCTGCTCGGCATCGCCAGGCTCCTGCTTGCCGAACTGGTTGCACGGAAAGCCCAGCACGTCGAAACCGCGCGTCTGGTAGGCGTCCTGCAGCGCCTGCAGCCCCGCGTACTGCGGCGTGAACCCGCACTCGCTCGCCGTGTTGACGATCAGCAGCACCTTGCCGCGGAAGTCGGCCAGCGGCACCGGCTGGCCCGCCAGCGAGCTGGCTTCGAACTGGTAGACGTTTTGCATCGTCGGTCTCCTGGTGGGGATGGGCGCAAGGATACCGCGCCCGGCTCCCGGCGCGTCAGATCACGTTCAGGTGCTCGGTGCCGGCGCCCAGGTCCGCGTCGCGGTGCCGCGTGCTGTGCAGCTTGATCATCAGGCGCAGGTCGTTCAGCGAGTCGGCGTTCTTGAGCGCGTCCTCGTACGTGATCTTGTCGGCCTCGTACAGCTCGAACAGCGCCTGGTCGAACGAGATCATGCCCTGCTCGCGCGATTTCTTGATGACTTCCTTGAGCTCGTGGATCTCGCCCTTGAAGATCAGGTCGGCCACCAGCGGCGTGCCGATCATGATCTCCACGGCCGGCACGCGGCCCTTGCGGCCGGCGCGCGGCAGCAGCCGCTGCGAGATCATCGCCTTCAGGTTCAGCGACAGGTCGATCAGCAACTGCTGGCGCTTTTCCTCGGGGAAGAAGTTGACGATCCGGTCGATGGCCTGGTTGGCGTTGTTCGCGTGCAGCGTGGCCAGGCACAGGTGGCCCGTCTCGGCGTACTGCATCGCGTACTCCATGGTCTCGCGGTCGCGGATTTCGCCGATCAGGATCACGTCGGGCGCCTGGCGCAGCGTGTTCTTGAGCGCGATGTGCCATGACTCAGTGTCGATGCCCACCTCGCGCTGCGTGACGATGCAGTTCTGGTGCGCGTGCACGTACTCGATCGGGTCCTCGATCGTGATGATGTGGCCGTACGAGTGCGCGTTGCGGTGGTCCAGCATCGCCGCCAGCGACGTCGACTTGCCCGACCCCGTGGCGCCGGTGACGATCACCAGGCCGCGCTTGGACATGACGATGTCATGCAGCGACGGCGGCAGGTCCAGGTCCTCCACCGACGGGATGCGCGTGTTGATCGTCCGCACCACCATGCCGGCCCGGCCCTGCTGGATGAACGCCGATACGCGGAACCGCCCGGCGTTGGGCGCCGTGATGGCGAAGTTGCACTCGCGCGTGTCGTCGAACTCCTTCACCTGGCGCTCGTTCATGATCGATCGCACCAGCCCCAGGGCCTGCGTCGGGTTCAGCGGCTGCTGCGACACCGGCGTGATCTTGCCGTCCACCTTGATCGCGGGCGGGAATTCCGACGTGATGAACAGGTCCGAGCCGCGGTTGTTCACCATCAGCTCCAGCAGGTCGTTGATGTACTTCGATGCGCTTTCGCGGTCTAGCATGCTGGCTCCTTATCCCATGAAGGCGTCAGGATTCTTGGCAATCGCCCGCGCGTCGTTGTAGTTGATCATGCCGCGCTTGATCAGGTCGCTCAGGCACTGGTCCAGCGTCTGCATGCCCAGGCCGCTGGACGTCTGCATCATCGAGTACATCTGGGCGATCTTGTTCTCGCGGATCAGGTGCCTGATGGCCGGCGTGGCGATCATGATCTCGTGCGCGGCGGTCCGGCCGTTGCCGTCGCGCGTCTTGAGCAGCGTCTGCGAGATGACCGCTTCCAGCGATTCGGACAGCATCGTGCGGACCATGTCCTTTTCCTCGGGCGGAAACACGTCCACGACCCGGTCGATGGTCTTGGCCGCCGAGCTGGTGTGCAGCGTGGCAAAGACAAGGTGGCCCGTTTCCGCGGCGGTCAGCGCCAGGCGGATGGTTTCCAGGTCGCGCAGTTCGCCCACCAGGATCACGTCCGGATCCTCGCGCAGCGCCGAGCGCAGCGCGTTGGCGAACGAGTGCGTGTGCGGCCCGAGCTCGCGCTGGTTGATCAGGCTTTTCTTGGAGTTGTGGACGAATTCGATCGGGTCCTCCACCGTGAGGATGTGGCCCATGTCGTTGTCGTTGCGGTGGTCCACCATCGCCGCCAGCGTGGTCGACTTGCCCGAGCCCGTGGGCCCGGTCACCAGCACCAGCCCGCGCGGCTTCATGCACAGGTCGGCAAACACGGCCGGCGCGTGCAGGTCGTCGAGCGTCAGTACCTTGGAGGGAATCGTCCGGAACACGGCCGCGGCGCCGCGCTGGGTGTTGTAGGCGTTGACCCGGAAGCGGGACAGCCCGGCGATCTCGAAAGAGAAATCGACCTCCAGCCGCTCTTCGTAGGATTTGCGCTGCACGTCGCTCATGATGTCGTACACCATGGCGTGGACGTCCTTGTGCGTCATGGCCGCGACGTTGATGCGGCGCATGTCCCCGTGAATACGCACCATCGGCGGCATGTCTGCCGAGAGGTGAAGATCGGAAGCCTTGTTCTTGACCGCGAAGGCCAGAAGCTGTGCGATGTCCATCTATAATGACCCCACCCTGAACAGGCCCTGGCGGTACACCGTTTGCCGGGCCTTTACCGGTTTATTGTTGTACTTCTGTTTGTACTTCTTGGAATTATTCCGCTGGATTATGTCTGTAATCGCCGCCAACTTGCAAGCCGTGAACCATGACATCGCGGCGGCCGCACAACAAGCCGGCAGGGCGCCCTCCGACGTCATGCTGCTGGCGGTTTCCAAGACTGTTTCGGCGGCCCGGGTGCGCGAGGCGGTGGCGGCCGGGCAGCGGGCATTTGGCGAGAATTACGTCCAGGAAGGGGTGGAAAAGATTGCCGCGCTGGACGACCTGCGCGGCCAGCTCCAGTGGCATTTCATCGGCCCCCTGCAGAGCAACAAGACGCGCCCGGTGGCCGAGCAGTTCGATTGGGTACATGCGATCGACCGGCTGCGGATTGCCGAGCGGCTGTCGGCCCAGCGGCCGGCCGGGCTGCCGCCGCTGCAGGTCTGCATCCAGGTCAATATCAGCGACGAGGACACCAAGAGCGGCGTGGCGCCGGCCGAGGTGCCCGCACTGGCGCAGGCTATCGCCCAACTGCCGAACCTGCGCCTGCGCGGGCTGATGGCCATCCCGGCGCCGGCGTCGGACCCCGCCGCCCAGCGCCAGCCGTTTGCCGCGCTGCGCGGGCTGCTTGACCAACTGCGCCAATCCGGGCTAAACGTGGACACGCTGTCGATGGGCATGTCCGCCGACATGGACGCGGCCATTGCCGAAGGCGCCACGCTGGTGCGCATCGGCACCGCCATCTTCGGCGCGCGGCAGTAGCACGCCGCCAGCCCCCCGACACCGCACCACGCACCACGCCGGTCGACACGCTTCGCACCGGCCTACCAGGAAACTTCATGCTCGATTCCCTTACCTTCGGCTTCCTTGGCGGCGGCAACATGGCCGCCGCCCTGATCGGCGGCCTGGTGGCCCGTGGCGTGCCCGCCGGCGCGATCCGCGTGGTCGACCCGTCCGCCGACGTGCGCCAGCGCCTGGCCCAGACCGGCGTGCAGGCCATGGCGGCGCCCGACGCCACCTTTGGCGCCAGCGACGTGATCGTGCTGGCCGTCAAGCCGCAGCATTTCCGCGACGCCATCGCGCCGCTGGTGCCGCTGCTGGCCGACAACCTCGTCATCAGCGTGGCGGCCGGCATCCGGCTGCAGGACATGGCCCGCTGGCTCGGCCGCAGCCGGCTGGTGCGCGCCATGCCCAACACCCCGGCGCTGGCCGGCATGGGCATGACCGGGCTGGCCGCCGCGCCGGGCCTGGCCGAGCGCGACCGGGCCATCGCCACGGCGGTGGCCGAGGCCGTGGGCCAGTGCGTCTGGGTCGATGGCGACGACCAGATCGACGCCGTCACGGCCATCTCCGGCAGCGGCCCGGCCTACGTGTTCTATTTCGTCGAAGCGATGGAGCGCGCGGCCAGGGAGCTGGGGCTGTCGGCCGAGCAGGGCCGCAAGCTGGCCGTCGAGACATTCCGCGGCGCCGCCGCGCTGGCCGCCGAATCGCCCGAGCCGGTGTCACTGCTGCGCGAGCGCGTGACCTCGAAGGGCGGCACCACCTACGCCGCCCTGACCGCCATGGACGCCGGCGGCATCGCCGAAGCCTTCGTCAAGGCCATGCATGCCGCCGCGGCGCGGGGCAAGGAAATGGGCGCGGAGTTTGGGAAGGATTGAAGGTTGGGGGCGTAGTCTGAAGCCCGCAGGTTTTTCCCCTCTCCCGCCTTGCGGGATAGGGGAGCAAACAAACGCGACCCTGCCCTACTTCACCAGATACGCCGCCAGCGTGCCCCCAAACACGCACGCGCCGAGCCAGTTGTTGTGGCGGAATGCGGCGAAGCATTGCATGCGGTCGCGGTTGCGGATCAGCGTGTAGTGGTAGCCGGCCATCGCGGCTGCCGCGGCCAGGCCGGCGTAGTAGGGCCAGCCCAGGTCCAGCAGCGCGCCCGCCCAGGCCATCAGCCCCAGGAATGCCGCGTAGCAGATCATGATCGCGGCCACGTCGAAACGGCCGAACGTGATGGCCGACGTCTTCATGCCCAGCAGCAGGTCGTCGTCGCGGTCGACCATCGCGTAGGCGGTGTCGTACGCCACGGCCCAGAACACGTTGGCCAGCAGCATCAGCCACGCCACGAACGGCACCTGCGCCTGGATGGCGGCAAACGCCATCGGGATGCCAAACCCGAACGCGATGCCCAGGTACGCCTGCGGGATCGCAAAGAAGCGCTTGAAGAACGGATACGTGCCGGCCAGCACCGCCGCCACCACGGCCAGCCACTTGGTCAGCCCGTTCAGCGGCAGGATCAGCGCGAACGCCACCAGTGCCAGCACGGCCGCCACGGCCAGCGCCTCCCAACTGGCGATCAGCCCGGCGGTCAGCGGCCGCTCGCGGGTGCGCTTGACGTGGCGGTCGAAGTCGCGGTCCGCCCAGTCGTTGATGGCGCAGCCGGCCGAGCGCATCAGGAACGTGCCGGCAAAGAAAATGCAGAAGATCTGCCACGTCGGCGGGCCTTCCGCTGCCATCCACAGCGCCCAGAGCGTGGGCCACAGCAGCAGCAGCGTGCCGATCGGCTTGTCGATGCGTACCAGCCGCGCGTAGAGCGCGAGGCGGCCTGGATGGTGGGGAGCGGCGGACGGATGGGACATGGCGGAGGCGGACTTCAGGAAATACCAAGCAAAAACGCGCCTCGGCACGGGTCCGAGGCGCGTTGTACCGGTTCAACCGGTGACGGGCATGACGGGGATCAGGCCAGCAGCGAGCGCAGCATCCACGCGGTCTTCTCGTGCGTCTGCATGCGCTGGGTCAGCAGGTCGGCCGACGGCTCGTCGCCGGCTGCGTCGATGACCGGGAACAGCGAGCGCGCGGTGCGCACCACGGCTTCCTGGCCTTCCACGAGCTTGCGGATCATGTCCGTGGCCTCGGGCACACCCTCTTCCTCGGCGATCGACGACAGCTTGGCGAATTCGCGATAGGTGCCCGGTGCCGGGTAGCCCAGCGCGCGAATCCGCTCGGCGATCGAGTCCACAGCCAGCGCCAGTTCGGTGTACTGGGTCTCGAACATCGTATGCAGCGTGTTGAACATGGGACCCGTCACGTTCCAGTGGAAGTTGTGGGTCTTGAGATAGAGGGTGTAGGTGTCGGCCAGCAGCTTGCTCAGGCCTTCCGCGATCTTCTTGCGGTCCTTGTCCGAAATACCGATGTTCACGCTCATCTCATTCTTCTTTGCCATTTTTCTCAGCTCCATTCTTGGTCAGGCCACGAGGATCGACCGCCCGCGCATGGCGGACGAACAGCGGCCATTATCGTATCAGGTTCAAGTCACAAGGACGGACAGCCCGCGGGCCGCGTCCATGAACATGACCATCGCGCCCAGCGCCACGACGGCCATGCCGATTTCCTTGCGGACCACCTTGCGGCGCAGCCGCGCGGTATCGCCTGCCTTGCCCGCCTGCGCGCGCAGTTGCCGGAATTCGCTGACGAACAGCCCGAGCATTGCCATGATGATTCTCCTGAGTCCATGGGGGCTGCCGTCATGTCCGCCTGGCATGCGTGCAACCGATGGACGAAGTGTAGTCATCGGCTATGAATGTGACTATTTGATACTTTTTAACTATGGGATAGTCCGGGACTATGTCCGGGTCGTGAACAGGGTTTTGGTGCAGGGGCCGCGGACGGCAAAACGGCAGGGTCGCCCCTGCCGTTCTCGCATGTGCGAAGCCTGGCGCGTATCAGGCGGCCACGGCCTCGACGGGTTCCGCGTCGCCGATCTTGCGCACGCCCGGCAGGTCGCAGGCGGCCACGGCATTGGCCAGCGCCTCCATGGCGGGCAGCCGGGTGAAGCTCTTGCGCCAAGCCAGCACCACGCGGCGATCGGGCACCGGATCGGCAAACGGCACGTACGACAGCATGTCGTTGCGCGGCTTCAGGTCCGGCACCGACGTGCGCGGCAGCACGGTAATACCGACGCCGCTGGCCACCATGTGGCGGATGGTTTCGAGCGACGAGCCCTCGAAGGTCTTCTGGATGCCGTCCGCGGCCTGCGAGAACCGCGACAGCTCCGGGCAGACGCCGAGCACGTGGTCGCGGAAGCAGTGGCCGCTGCCCAGCAGCAGCATGGTCTGCTGCTTGAGTTCGTCCGGATCGACCATGGCCTGCTCGGCCAGCTTGTGGCCGCGCGGCACGGCTACTACGAACGGCTCGTCGTAGAGCGGCCGGACGGTCAGGCCCGAATCGGGAAACGGCTCGGCCATGATCGCGCAGTCGATCTCGCCCTGCTTGAGCAGCTCGATCAGCTTGTTCGTATAGTTTTCCTGCAGCATCAGCGGCATCTGCGGGACGGTGTCGATCATCTGCTTGACCAGCGCCGGCAGCAGGTACGGCCCGATCGTGTAGATCACGCCCACGCGCAGCGGGCCGGCCAGCGGGTCCTTGCCCTGCTTGGCGATTTCACGAATCGCCATGGTCTGCTCCAGCACGCGCTGGGCCTGGGCGACGATCTGCTCGCCGATGGCGGTCACCGATACCTCCGAGGTGCCGCGCTCGAAAATCTGCACGGTCAGCTCGTCTTCCAGCTTCTTGATGGCGACCGACAGCGTCGGCTGCGATACGAAGCACGCCTCGGCCGCCCGGCCGAAATGGCGCTCGCGCGCTACGGCAACGATGTACTTGAGTTCGGTGAGCGTCATGATTAATCAAATCTGGTTAGGCGATAGATTTTAACTTCGAATCCGCCGTCTGTCAGATCGCAGAAGCAATGTCAGTCTTGCGCCACTTTTTCGGACTGATCAGATAGGGAGCGGGCGCAACCTACGCCTTCAGGAAGTGCTCGCGTCCGCCCAGCCAGCGCGACAGATGGGCCTCCACGGCCTCCGGGAACTGCGCCAGCATCATTTCGGCGGCCGCCTGCGCATAGTCCACCAGCCACGCGTCGGTCTCCAGATCGGCAAAGCGCAGCATCGCCTCGCCAGACTGCCGCGCACCCAGGAATTCGCCCGGCCCGCGGATCTGCAGGTCGCGCCGGGCGATCTCGAACCCGTCGGTGGTCTCGCGCATCGTCGCCAGCCGTTCACGCGCGTTGGGTGACAGCGGCGCCTGATACATCAGCAGGCAGACCGATTCGGCGCTGCCCCGCCCCACCCGGCCGCGCAACTGGTGCAGCTGCGCCAGCCCGAAGCGCTCGGCATGCTCGATCACCATCAGCGAGGCGTTGGGTACGTCCACGCCCACCTCGATCACGGTCGTCGCCACCAGCACGTGCAGCCGGTTGGCGCTGAAGTCGTCCATCACGGCCGCCTTCTCGGCCGGCGGCAGGCGGCCGTGGACCAGCCCCACGCGCAGGTCCGGCAGCGCGGCCATCAGCGTTTCGTACGTTTCCTGCGCGGTCTGAAGCTGCAGCGCCTCGCTTTCCTCGATCAGCGGGCAGACCCAGTAGACCTGGCGGCCCTCGGCCGCGGCGTGGTGGACGCGCTCGATGACCTCGTCGCGCCGCGCATCGTTGACCAGCCGCGTGACGATTGGCGTGCGGCCCGGCGGCAATTCGTCGATCACGGACACGTCCAGGTCCGCGTAGTAGGTCATGGCCAGCGTGCGCGGGATCGGCGTGGCCGACATCATCAACTGGTGCGGCACCTTCTCGTCGACCGGCCCCGGCGCGCCGGGCTCGCCGGCCTTGCCGCGCAGCGCCAGCCGCTGGGCCACGCCGAAGCGGTGCTGCTCGTCGACCACGGCCAGCCCCAGGTTGGCAAACTTCACGCCGTCCTGGATCAGCGCGTGGGTGCCGATCACGAGCCGCGCCTCGCCCGATTCAGCGCGCGCCACGGCCTCGCGCCGGAGCTTGGCCTTGAGGCTGCCGGCCAGCCAGGCCACGGGCACGCCCAGCGGCTCCAGCCACGCCGACAGCTTGCGGAAGTGCTGCTCGGCCAAAATTTCCGTGGGCGCCATCAACGCGGCCTGGTAGCCGGCGTCGATGGCCTGGCACGCGGCCAGCGCGGCGACGATGGTCTTGCCGCTGCCCACGTCGCCCTGCAGCAGCCGGTGCATCGGATGGGGGCGCGCCATGTCCGCCGCGATCTCCTCCACCACGCGCGCCTGCGCGCCGGTGAGCCGGAACGGCAGCGCCGCCAGGAAGCGCGTCAGCAGGCCATCGTCCCGGCGCAGCATCGATGGGGCATTCTTCTCGCGCCGCGCGGCCTGCGAGCGGCGCAGCGAGATCTGCTGCGCCAGCAGTTCGTCGAACTTGATGCGCACCCAGGCCGGATGCGAGCGGTCGGCCAGCGCCGCCTCGCTTTCCTGCGGCGGCGGGTTGTGCAGCAGGCGCAGGCAATCGGGCAGCGGCGCCAGCTTCAGCGATGCCAGCGGGCCGCGCAGCACCGCCTGGGGCAGCGTCTCCGGCATCGGCGTGCGCGACATCGCCCCGCCGATGGCCTTGCGCAGGTACGCCTGCGAGATGCCGGCGGTGGCGGGATAGACCGGGGTCAGGCGGTCGGGCAGCGGCTCGTCGGGGGTCACGGGGCGCACGGTCGGATGGACCATCTCGGCGCCGAAGAACCCGCCGCGCACCTCGCCACGCACGCGCAGCCGCATGCCTTCGGCCATCTGCTTGGTCTGGCTGCCATAGAAATTCAGAAACCGCAGCGTCAGCTCGCCGGTGTCGTCGGCAATCTTCACCACAAGCTGGCGGCGCGGGCGGAACGTGACCTCGTTCGACACCACCTCGCCCTCGACCTGCGCGGCCAGGCCCATGCCGGCGCGGCGGATGGCGTCGCGGATCGGCTCCAGCGTGGTTTCGTCCTCGTAACGCAGCGGCAGGTGCAGCACCAGGTCAACCGGGCGCCGCAGGCCCAGCTTGGCCAGCCGGGCCATGGCGGATGACGGCTTGGCCTTGTCCGCCGCCCCGGTGCCCGGCTTGCCGGCCTGTCCTGCGGCGGGCCGGGCCGGCTTGGCGGCGGCGGGCGCGGGGTCGTCTAGGGGGTCGGTGGCGGTGCCTGGCATCAGCGCGGAAATATGAAAGTCACAAGCGGGGCGCGGGCGAAGCCGGCCGCCCAAGCCTTACAATGTCGGATTCGCCGATTGTACCCATGCCGTACCGATCACTGCGGCGGCACCGCGCAAGGACTGCCGCCCAGCCCCCTATTGCCTTCGGTACGGCGCTGCCTTGCCCGCTGAACCCATGCTGACCCTGTCCGATTTCGATTTCCCGCTGCCGCCCGAACTGATCGCGCAGTCCGCCCTGCCCGACCGCAGCGCCAGCCGCCTGCTGGTGGTGGAACGGACAGCGCCCGCCGATACCGCCGACGCCGTGCGGCTGGTGGACCGCGCGTTCAGCGACATCCTGGACTACCTGCGCCCGGAAGACCTGCTCGTCTTCAACGACACGCGCGTGATCAAGGCGCGCTTTTTCGGCCAGAAGCCCAGCGGCGGCCGCGTGGAGGTGCTGGTCGAGCGCGTGGTGGACACCCACACGGTGCTGGCCCAGGTGCGGGCCTCGAAGACGCCCGCCGAAGGCAGCCAGCTCCTGCTGGCCGATGACGCCTTCGCGGTCACGGTGGGGCCGCGCGTCGACCAGTTCTTCACGCTGCACTTTCCCGAGCCGGCGCTGGACCTGATCGAGCGCTACGGCCGGCTGCCGCTGCCGCCGTACATCACGCACGACCCCGACGCCTACGACGAGACGCGCTACCAGACCGTCTACGCGCGCAACCCCGGCGCCGTGGCCGCGCCCACGGCCGGCCTGCATTTCGACGACGCGCTGTTCGCGCGGCTGGACGCCGCCGGCATCCGCCGCGCGTTCCTGACGCTGCACGTGGGCGCCGGCACGTTCCAGCCGGTGCGCACCGAGAACCTGGCCGAGCACAAGATGCATTCGGAGTGGTACAGGATCACCCCCGAACTGGCCGATGCCGTGCGCGAAACCCGCGCGCGCGGCGGCCGGGTCATCGCCGTGGGCACCACGTCGCTGCGCGCGCTGGAATCGGCCGCGGCCCCGGACGGCACGCTGCACGCGGGCCACGGCGACACCGACATCTTCATCACCCCCGGCTACCGCTTCCGCGCGGTGGACGCGCTGATCACCAACTTCCACCTGCCGAAGTCGACGCTGCTGATGCTGGTGTCGGCGCTGGCCGGCGTGGAAGCCATCCGCGCCGCCTACCGCCACGCCGTGGCACAGCGCTACCGCTTCTTCAGCTACGGCGACGCCATGCTGCTGACCCGCCGCGACTGACCGCATCCGAGAACCGAATCATGCTGAACTTCGAACTGCTGACCACCGATGGCAACGCGCGCCGCGGCCGCGTCACGCTGAACCATGGCGTCGTGGAAACGCCAATTTTCATGCCCGTGGGCACCTACGGGTCGGTCAAGGCGATGTCGCCGCTGGAGCTGAACGAGATTGGCGCCCAGATCATCCTGGGCAACACGTTCCACCTGTGGCTGCGCCCCGGCCTGGACGTGGTCGAGACGCACCAGGGCCTGCACAAGTTCGTCGGCTGGGACAAGCCCATCCTGACCGATTCGGGCGGCTTTCAGGTGTTTTCGCTCGGAGAACTGCGCAAGATCACCGAGGAAGGCGTCACGTTCGCGTCGCCGGTGAATGGCGACAAGCTGTTCCTGTCGCCCGAGATCTCGATGCAGATCCAGCGCACGCTGAACTCGGACATCGTCATGCAGTTCGACGAATGCACGCCGTACGAGATCGACGGCCGCCCCGCCACGCACGACGAGGCGGCCCGGTCCATGCGGATGAGCCTGCGCTGGGCCAAGCGCTCGCGCGACGAATTCGACCGGCTGGCCAATCCCAACGCGCTGTTCGGCATCGTCCAGGGCGGCATGTTCGAGGACCTGCGCGACGAGTCGCTGGCCGGGCTGTCGGAGCTGGACTTCCATGGCTACGCCATCGGCGGGCTGTCGGTCGGCGAACCCAAGGCCGACATGATGCGGGTGCTGGAGCACGTGGGCCCGCGCCTGCCGGCCCACAAGCCGCACTACCTGATGGGCGTGGGCACGCCGGAAGACCTGGTGGCCGGCGTGGCGCACGGCGTGGACATGTTCGACTGCGTGATGCCCACGCGCAACGCGCGCAACGGCTGGCTGTTCACCCGCTTTGGCGACGTGAAGATCCGCAACGCCGCGCACCGCAACGATCCGCGCCCGCTGGACGAGCAGTGCGGCTGCTACACCTGCCGCAATTTCTCGCGCGCCTACCTGCACCACCTGCACCGGGTGGGCGAAATCCTGGGCGCGCGGTTGAACACCATCCACAACCTCTATTACTACCTGGAATTGATGCGCGAAATGCGCACCGCCATCGAAGAACATCGCTTCGAGGCGTTCCGCCGCCGGTTTGCCGAAGACCGGGCGCGCGGCACCAGATGACATTGTTTTAAGGATCAGACAGGCAGCGCGAACTTTTGGCCCGCAGCCTGTCGAATCACTGCCCGCGCCGGGGTTGCGCGGGGCGCTTCTGCTTCGTCTGCAAAGTACTTGCAAAGCACCCGAACAAACCCGTAATTCGCCCTAGAATGCCAAGGCGGGACAACAACCGGGTGATAGAATGCCCGATTCCCTGATTGACCTTTGTGACGGAGAAGTAACGTGCTGATTTCGAACGCTTTTGCGCAGACCGCCGGTGCCGGCGGCGCGGCCGGTGGCCTCATGAGCTTCCTGCCGATCATCCTGATGTTCGCGGTGCTGTGGTTCATCATGATCCGCCCGCAGATGAAGCGCCAGAAGGAAGCGAAGGCAATGCTGGAAGCGCTGGCCAAGAACGACGAAGTCGTCACCGCCGGCGGCATCCTGGGTCGTGTCACGAAGGTCAACGAGAATTACGTGACGCTGGAAGTGGCCGAAGGCATGGAAATCACCGTGCAGAAGAACGCCGTGACCAACGTACTGCCCAAGGGCTCGCTGAAGTCGCTCTGATCGGGACGGTCTCCTCCTCCTGATCCGGCACACGTCGAGTGGCGCCCCGTCGCTACGCCGACCCTGCCCTGCGCAGCCGCCTGAACCAGCCCGGCGGGTCCTCCCGGACCCGTGTCGGGGCTGCCAGGCGGCTGTTTGCCAACCGGTCCGCCGAACCGGCGCGCGTTTTGCGCGGCTTGTCGGCATGCCAACCGCAATGACTGGCCAAAGATGAATCGCTATCCGCTTTGGAAATACATCGTGATCCTGGTGGCCCTGGCCATCGGCATCATCTACACCCTGCCGAATTTCTTCGGCGAGGCCCCTGCTGTCCAGGTATCGTCCGCCAAGGCGACGGTCAAGGTGGACCTCTCCATGCAGAAGCAGGTGGAGGACATCCTGGCCCAGCACCAGCTGCAGCCCGACGGCGTGTTCTTTGACGTCGCCGGCCAGTCGGGCTCGGTCAAGGCCCGCTTCCGCACCACGGACGAGCAATTGAAGGCCAAGGACGCGCTGACCCGCGCGCTGAACCCCGACGCCAACGACCCGACCTACGTGGTGGCGCTGAACCTGCTGTCGGGCTCGCCCCGGTGGCTGACGTCGCTGCACGCGCTGCCGATGTACCTGGGCCTGGACCTGCGCGGTGGCGTGCACTTCCTGCTCCAGGTGGACATGAAGGGCGCCGTCGACAAGAAGCTGGACAGCCTGTCCGGCGACACGCGCACGCTGCTGCGCGACAAGAACGTGCGCCACGGCGGCATCGACCGCGACGGCGACCGCCTGACCGTGCGCTTCAGCAACGCCGACGACGCCAACCGCGCGCGCGGCATCCTGGCCGACAACCTGCGCGAACTGGCGTTCTCGATCGACGGCAACAACGTCGTGGGCGTGTTCACCGAAGCGGCCCGCAAGGCCGTGCAGGACGCGGCGGTCAAGCAGAACATCACCACGCTGCACAACCGCGTGAACGAGCTGGGCGTGGCCGAGCCGGTGATCCAGCAGCAGGGCGCCGACCGCATTGTCGTGCAGCTCCCGGGCGTGCAGGACACCGCCAAGGCCAAGGACATCATCGGCCGCACCGCCACGCTGGAAGCGCGCCTGGCCGATCCGGACGCGCCGCGCAACCCGCGTCCGGGCGATCCGGTGCCGTTTGGCGACGAACTGTTCACCCAGGGCAATGGCGCGCCGGTGATCCTGCGCAAGCAGGTGATCTTCACGGGCGACCGCATCGAGAGCGCGTCGGCCGGCTTCGACCAAAACCAGCGTCCGTCCGTCAACATCAAGCTCGACGCCCAGGGCGGCCGCGTGCTGCGCGACGTGTCGCGCGAGAACATCGGCAAGCCGATGGGCATCGTCCTGTTCGAAAAGGGCAAGGGCGAAGTGCTGACCGTGGCGACGATCCAGTCCGAACTCGGCTCCAGCTTCCAGATCACCGGCTCGTACTCGACCGAGGCCGCGAACGACCTGGCGCTGCTGCTGCGCGCCGGCTCGCTGGCCGCCCCGATGGAGATCATCGAGGAACGGACCATCGGCCCGTCGCTGGGCGCCGACAACATCAGGAAGGGCTTTGACTCGGTGGCCTACGGTTTTGCCGCCATCGCCGTCTTCATGGTGCTGTACTACATGCTGTTCGGGCTGTTCTCGGTGGCCGCGCTGGGCATCAACCTGCTGCTGCTGATTGCGGTGCTGTCGATGCTGCAGGCCACGCTGACGCTGCCCGGCATCGCGGCCATCGCGCTGGTACTGGGCATGGCCATCGACGCCAACGTGCTGATCAACGAGCGGATCCGCGAGGAACTGCGCGCGGGCGCGTCGCCGCAGATGGCCATCGCCATCGGCTTCGACCGCGCCTGGGCCACCATCCTGGACTCCAACGTGACCACGCTGATCGCCGGCCTGGCGCTGCTGGCCTTCGGCTCGGGCCCGGTGCGCGGCTTTGCCGTGGTGCACTGCCTGGGCATTCTGACGTCGATGTTCTCGGCGGTGTTCTTCAACCGCGGCCTGGTCAACCTCTGGTACGGCCGCAAGAAGAAGCTCCAGAGCCTGGCCATCGGCCAGATCTGGAAGCCGGACGCCGACGCGCCGGTGGCCAAGTAAGCCAGGACACATCAGGACAACATCATGGAATTCTTCCGCATCAAGCGCGACATTCCGTTCATGAAGCACGCGTTGATCTTCAACGTGGTCTCCTTCCTGACGTTTGCCGCCGCTGTCTTCTTCCTCTGGCAAAAGGGCCTGCACCTGTCGATCGAATTCACCGGCGGCACGGTGATGGAGGTCAACTACCAGCAGGCCGCCGACCTGGAGAAAATCCGGGGCCAGGTGGGCAAGCTGGGCTACACCGACGTACAGGTGCAGAACTTTGGCACCTCGCGCGACGTGATGATCCGCCTGCCGCTGCAGAAGGGTCCGGACGGCAAGCCCGTCACGTCGGCCCAGCAGAGCGAACAGGTGATGGGCGCGCTGACCGCCGCCGCGCCCGACGTGAAGCTCCAGCGCGTGGAGTTCGTCGGCCCGCAGGTCGGCAAGGAGCTGGCCACCGACGGCCTGCTGGCGCTGCTGTGCGTGGTGGCCGGCATCGTGATCTACCTGTCGTTCCGCTTCGAGTGGAAATTTGCAGTGGCCGGCATCATCGCCAACCTGCACGACGTGGTGATCATCCTGGGCTTCTTCGCGTTCTTCCAGTGGGAGTTCTCGCTGTCGGTGCTGGCGGCCATCCTGGCCGTGCTGGGCTACTCGGTGAACGAGTCGGTGGTGATCTTCGACCGGATCCGCGAGGCCTTCCGCAAGTACCGCAAGATGAGCACGCGCGAGGTGATCGACCACGCCATCACCAGCACGATGTCGCGCACGATCATCACCCATGGCTCGACCGAAATGATGGTGCTGTCGATGTTCTTCTTCGGCGGCCCGACGCTGCACTACTTCGCGCTGGCGCTGACGGTTGGTATCCTGTTCGGCATCTACTCGTCGGTGTTCGTGGCCGCAGCGCTGGCCATGTGGCTCGGCGTGAAGCGCGAGGACCTGGTCAAGGGCGAAAAGAAGGCCGACGTGACGGACCGCAACGACCCGAACTACGGGGCACAAGCCTGACGGACTCCGTCGCGCGGCATGAAAAAAGGCACCTGCGGGTGCCTTTTTCTTTGGGTGCCGCGCCCTTGGCATCAGTTCCTGAACCTGATGGTCAAGGTGAGCAAGCGCGGGACTTCAACGCTGCAACAACAGCCGGACCGCCCTACGCCTCCGTCAACTCCTCGATCCACACCGCCAGCCGGTCGGCCGAGAACGATTCGGTGCGGGGGGTGGTGCGGGCCGAGATGGCGTCGCCTTCGCGTACGAGTTGCAGGGCGCCGCCTGCTTCTTCGAGCCACAGCAAGGCGGCCAGCCAGCCGGCGTGCTCGGGCGATACCTCTTCGGCTACCGGCCGGGAGACGAACTCGTTGAGCGTGGCGGGCGAGGTCCAGGTGACCACGTCGCCGTCGCGGCGCACGCTGGCGCCCAGCGATTCCGCCAGCACGGCGGCCACGTCGCCCGCGCCGCGGTTAGCGGTGCGCAGGGCGGCCAGCTTGTTGCTGACGGCGTGGCCGAACGATCCGCTGCGTTTGCTTTCGGCGCCTACCAGGTCTGCGTAGTCCAGGCGCTGCCAGTCCGGCTCGGCGTTCCTGGCGCCGGCCAGCGACGTGCCGGACAGGTAGGTTTCCACCGGCTGGAAGCGGCCCGGGCCGATCAGGCTGGCGCACAGCGCGTGGATCATTCCGACCCGCGTGGCGACGGTCTGCTTCTGCAGCACCATCAGCTTCTCGCGCACCAGCTGGTCACGTTCCTTGCGCAGTCCGGACAGTTCCAGCGCCTGCTTCAGCTCCATGCGCAGCGCGGTGATGTCCCACGGCTTCTTGATATAGCGATGGATCTGGCCCTGGTTCACGGCCTCGACGGTCTGGTCCAGTTCCGAATAGGCCGTGGTCAGGATCCGCACGATATGCGGATAGCGCTCGCGCGCGTAGCGCAGCAGTTCGTTGCCGTACTCGCCGGGCATGCGCTGGTCGGACACCAGCACGGCCAGGCTGTCGGCGTGGGCGTCGAGCAGCGTCTTGCCCTCCTCCACGGACTGGCCGGTCACCACCGGCGCAAGCTGGCCGATGGCCCGCTGGAAATACTTGACCGCAGTCGCTTCGTCGTCGACGAACAGAATCGCCGGGGGTGCCTGCGTAGTATTCGGTTCGCTCATCGATCACTCCTGTGCATACGATTCTTGAAATTGGGGAAATCGAGGGTAACGGTCGTGCCGGCGCCCGAGGCCGACGCAATCCGGATGCCGCCACCGAAGGACTGCATCACCCGGTTGCAGAAAATCATGCCCATGCCACTGCCGCCCGCCGACGCATGCGTGGTCACCGGATCCACCAGCAGCCGGCCCATGACCTCGGGCGGGATGCCGGGCCCGTTGTCGGCGATGCGGATCTCGGGCCGGTCGCCAGCCACCACCACAAAACGTAGCGAGGGGGCACTCACATCGGCCAGAGCGCGCAGCGCATTGCTCATGACCGACGACAGCACCAGCGCCACGCAGTTCGGCAGCGTGGGCACGGGGAAGTCGCCCTCCATCTCCACGTGCACCCAGCTACGCTGGTTATCGGCAAAAGGATAGGTATCCAGCAGGGATGCGACGAGCGCCCCCGCGCTGACCTCCTGTCCGACACCGCGCGCCGGCACCGCCCCGCCGGCGCTGCTGCGCACCGACTGCAGGAACGACGACAGCACCGCCAGGCAATACTGGGCGTTGTCATGCATGGCACTGGCTGCCCGCCCGATCTCGGCCTGCCGCGCCTCGCTGTATTCGCCGCCCACGCGCGACTCGATGCCGAGCGCGAAATTGGCGATCGCCGCGAGCGGCGTGTTCAGTTCATGCGCCAGGAACGCCAGCGTCTCGTCGATGGCCATCAGCCGCTGCTGGCGCACCGCGCGTTCGCGGTAGCGCTCGCCGGCCAGGCGCAGGATGTCCCGCACGTCGGCCACGCCGATGGGCTTTTCCAGGATCCGGAACACCTCGCCGGTGTTCACGGTCTCCAGCAGCATGTCCTTGTCGGCATAGGCCGTGACCAGGATGCGCACGATCTGGGGGAATTCCTGCGCCACCTGCCGTAGCAGGTCGCCGCCGTCGCGGCCGGGCATGCGGAAATCGGTCACCAGCACCGAGATGCGCGCGTGGTGCGCGCGCAGGATGCCGACGGCCTCGTCGGCGCCGGTGGCCGACAACACCTCGTACTCGCTACCGACCGCGCGCGCGAAATACTTGCAGGCCATCTCCTCGTCGTCGACGTAGAGAATGGTGGGCCGCGTCTGCGTGGTGTCCATCGTCACTGCCTTACTCCGCCCGCGGGAGGTCGAAACTGAAGGCGGCCCACTGGCCGACCTCGCTTTCGGCGAACAGCACCCCGCCGTGGCGCTCGATCACCGCATAGCTGATCGACAGCCCCAGGCCCAGCCCCTGCCCCACTTCCCGCGTCGTGAAGAACGGCTCGAACACGCGTGCCAGGTGCTCGGGCGCGATGCCCGGGCCGTTGTCCTTGACCGTCACGTGCAGGCGCTTTTCCTGCCAGCGCACCGTGGTATGGATGGCCGGCTCCTTGGTGCCGGCCTTGCGCATCGCCAATGCGGCGTTCGAGAACAGGTTGATCAGCACGCCGATAATGGCGGCTTCGTCGCCCATCACCAGCGTGTCGTCGGGCATCTCGCGCGTCATCTTGACGCCGCGCAATTCGTGCGCGGTCAGGCGCTGCGACGAATCCAGCGCCTTCTCGAACAGGAACGGCGTGCCTTCCACCTCGGCCCCGGGCTTGCGGTAGGCAAAGGTCTTCAGGTCGGACACGATATGCTGGATGCGCTGCATGCCCTGCTTGGCATCGACCAGGCACTCTTCCAGCATCGGCTCGGACTTGGCCGCCGGCTCCTCCATGGCCACCTCGATGGCCATCAGGCAGAAGTTCACGGGGTTGTTCACCTCGTGCAGCAGGCCGGCCGCCAGCGTACCGATGGCCGCCATCTTTTCCTGCTGGAGCATCTGGCCCTTGATGTCGACGAGCTTGCGGTTGATGACTTCCAGCTCGGTATTCTTGTCCGCCACCTCGGCCTTGAGCCGGAACAGCATGAAGCGCGCCCGTTCGTTGAAGAACGTGTACACGCCGCTGGCCGCCGCCGCGAACAGCAGGAACAGCGAGTTGACGATAAACGTGCCCATCGGCTCGATACCGCCGGGGTGCAGCAGGCAGGCCGCGGCGTAGAGCACGTACGACAGGATGCCGAACACCAGGTTCTGCCATAGCCCGAACGGCAGCGCGATGCCCGACGCGAAGATCGCCAGGTTCAGGCCGACGTAGTACGGCGATTCCACCCCTTCGGTGCGCGAGATCATCCAGGCGATCATGATCTGCGGCAGCAGCAGCCACGTCATGGTCAGCCACGGCGCAAAGCGGCGGCCGGCCTGGCTGTACAGCGCCACCACCACGCCGGCGATCAGCAGCGACACCAGCACGCGGGCGATGGCGAACGGCACCTGCAGGTGCGGATACTGGCCGTAGTCGAGCCCCACGCCCAGCATCACCAGCGCGATGGCCGTGTACGCCCCGCCCCGGCTGAACGCCAGGCGGAAGTCGGCCAGTTCGGACTGGTAGCCGGCGTAGAGCTGGTTCGAGCTGACGGGCCTGGCCGCCGGCGCCGCCTCTTCGGCGTCCGCCACGTCGGCCACGTCAGCTGACAGTGGCTTCGGCGAAGACATTGACGCCGGTTTCATCGACATAAAGTCGGTGGGCATGCGAGTTCTCCGGCAAGACCGAGGTCATCCCTGCCTCGTCTCGGTAGATCAGATACCACTCCAGCAGGTGTTCCATCCCGAACTTCTCGGGGTTGTCGGAGTGGACGTTGGTGACCAGCAACTGGCCGCCCGGCCGCGAGCGCGACGCAAAATACTGCAGCAGCCGCGCGCAGACCTTATCGGACAGGTAGTCGAACAGCCCGGCGCAGTAGACGGCGTCGAATTCGCGCAGGCTCGGGTCGTCCATCGCAATGCGGCGCTTGAGCAGGTCGTGCACGGACTGGTGCACCATCTCCACCGACACCTTGCGGCCGGCGCCCGCCGCCGAGCGCTCCACGGAGGCGCGGGTGTATTCCAGCGTTTCCTCGCTGAAGTCGATCAGCTGGAACGACAGCAGCTCGGGATTCGGGTATTCACGGACAAAGCGCTGGATCTCGAACGCCGGGCCGCAGCCCACGTTGAGCACCCGGAACGGCCGCCCCTCGGCCCGCGCGCGTTCGGCCTGCCGGGTCAGGAAGTCGACCAGCAGGTCGATCCGGTTGCGGTGGGCCGTGGCCACCGCCGCCTTCAGGAAGGCGGTATTGACGATCTGGAAGTAGGTGGTGGGACCCTGCTGCGGATCGCTCAGGATCTGGTTCACCATCTCGTAGTCGCCCGCGTAGCCGAGCGGCTTGGTGAACGTGCGGTAGACGAACGGCGCGCGCAGCAGCAGCGGGTGCAGCGCCGCCTGGGCGTAGGTACGGTGCACGGGCGCCAGTTCCTGGTCCACCCGCTTGGCCTCGTCCTCCAGCCAGTCGAGGTAAGTCTTCACCTTGCCCATCAGCGGCGTGGCCAGTTCGTAGAACACGTCCTCGCGCAGCCGGCCTTCCTTCTTGGGCAGCGATTCGGTCAGGTCCACCTGTTCCACCCAGCGCGAGACTTCGGACAGGAACGCCCGCATCTCGTTGACCACGATCTGGTAGTCGCGCCGGATGTTGAAGCGGGTGTCCCAGTCCTGGACGAACAGCTCGGCCTCACGCGCGACCGATTTCGGTGCATCGTTGACGTCTGTCAGTTCGCGCCACTCGTCGATCAGTGTCAGCGACACCACCGCGGTCAGGCCGGTGTTCACCAGGCTCATGACCACGGCCTTGCCCAGGTAGGCGTTCTTCGCGCCCATCCGCACGCTCAGCTCGCTCAATACTTCGCTGACCTGGACAATCGAGTAGGGATTGTAGATTTCCATCACCAGCGACTTGCGCTGGAGATTGATGATCGTGCCCCGCACCTGCTCGCCCTGCGAGTTGCGGAAGCTAACTACCGGATCGATTTGCGTTTTGGAGTACACGGTATCGCGCCAGGGAAATCCGAGAAACGCTGCGGGACACGGCGCCAGCAGGCGTCGGCCGGGTACAGCTCAAGGCAAGGGTCTTGCGGCGAAACTACCTGTCAGGGAATGCAGCCAATGCTCATATCGATGCGCGTGACCAGTTGCGGGGCGCGCGCCGCCAGGGGTGTTTCGGGGACGGAGCGACGCCGCCCCAGAGGGTGGGACTGCGGCGACCCATTGTACTGTGGCAATTCTTCACCGCACAACAGTGCACCTGCTGCATGAAGTGGGGTATGCAAAGCGCAAAAAAAATGAGCCAACAGGATAGTTGGCTCATTTTTCTACTTTGTATTGGAGAAATAACATTTCTCCATGACGGCATCCGCCGGCGGCGGATGCGTCGCGGCATGATCAATCGGCCTTGACCGCTTCCACCTGGATGGCCAGGCTCACGTCCTGCTTGAAGCCGTACTTCACGCCGTAGTCGATGCCGAAGTCGGCGCGGTTGAAGTGGGCCACGGCGTCGGCGCCGCAGGCTTCACGCTTGAGCATCGGGTGCTGCATGCACTTGAATTCCTTGATCTCCAGCTTCACCGGCTTCGACACGCCCTTCAGCGTCAGCACGCCGTCCACTTCGGTCGGCACGTCGCCCTTGAACTTCGAGAACTTGCCCTTGTACGTGGCATCCGGGAACGCCTGCACGTCGAACATTTCCGGGCCCTTGGCGTGCTCGTTGAGCTTGCCGTTGCCGAAGTCGATCGACGCGGCGTCGATCTTGATGTCGACCGTGCCGGCCTTGCCAGCGCGGTCCAGCGTCACCACGCCGCTGGACTTGTCGAACTTGCCGCGCCACTTGGACAGGCCGCCCATGTGGTCGGCCTCGAAGCTCGGGTACGTGTGGGTCGGGTCGATGTTGTAGGTCGTGGCGGTCGCCATGGCGGCGCCGGCGGCGAACGTGGCGGAGGCAGCCGCGGCGGCGGCGATCAGGGTGCGCATCTTCATGTTGAGTCTCCCGTCAAAAAGTTGGAGAGGAAGGTCAGGAATAACGGCCAAGGAGCGTCGAGCGGGACAGTGCCCGCCTCAGCCCTTCTTCGCCGGGGTCACGAGGTGGAACTTGATCTGGACGTCGTCGGCCACGACGGAAGTATCCTTCCATTCGCCATCGCCGATGTTGAACGTGGTGCGCTTGATGGGCAGCACGCCGTCGAACACCTGGGCGGCGCCGTCCTGGCGGTACGTGGCCGGGACGGTCACGTCCACGGTCTTGCCCTTGATGGTCAGCTTGCCGGCCACTTCGTACTTGCCGGCCGCGCCGGCCTTGATGCTGGTCGACTGGAACACCGCCTTCGGATACTTGGCGGCGTCGAACCAGTCGCGGCCCTTGACCTCCTTGGTGGTCTCGGCGTCGCCGATCTCGAACGACGACACGTCGATCTCGACCTTGGCCGACGACGTGGCCAGCTTGGCCGGATCGAAGTCCAGCGTGGCGTCGAACTTCCTGAACTTGCCTTCCATCGGCACGCCGATCTGCTTGGCGGTGGCCGTGACCGTGCTCTTGGCGGCGTCGATCTGCGCCCAGGCAAGGTTGGCGGCCAGCGCGGTAGCTGCCAGGGTGGCCGCCACGATCATCGTGCCGGGACGGGTCATGCGTTTCATCTGAGACTCCAGTGGTGGCTGGCCATCGCGGCCGGTTGGTCAGGCGGAAAGCAGGAAAACGGTGCGCTGCCGCTCAGCGCAGGAACGGGATCATGCGGCCCAGCGTGCCATCGCGGTCCACGATCTGGTGCTTGACGGCCGCGGCCGCGTGCACCACGACGATGGCCGCCATGCTGTAGTTCAGCCAGATATGCACCTGCTTCAGGATGGGCTTGAGCGTGTCGCTGGCGTCGATCAGCGCCGGCAGCTTCCACAGGCCCAGGTACACCACCGGCACGCCGGCGGCCGAGCTGTAGAGGTAGCCGGTGATCGGCACGATCAGGATCAGCAGATAGAGCAGATGGTGCGCGGCGGCGGCGGCGCGGGCCTGCCAGGCCGGCGTGCCAGGCGCCACGGGCGGCGCGGCGTGGGTGGCGCGCCAGATCACGCGCAGCACGGCCACGGCGAAGATCGTCACGCCCAGCCACTTGTGCCACGAGAACAGCTTGAGCTTGGTCGGCGTCAGCCCCGGGATGCTGGTCATGTACAGGCCCAGGCCGAACGCCGCGAAGATGCCGAATGCAATCAGCCAGTGCAGCCCGATGGCGGTGGCGGTGTACTGCGCCTGGCCCCCCGGCCCGGTTCCTTGGTAGCCCATCTCGGTGAATCCCTTCGATCCTTGTTGTTGATGCGGTCTGCTGGCGTCGCAGCGCGGTCTCGTCCCGGACCGGTCCCTCACGCGCCAGCAATTCTCGCATTATTGAGTGAGCGGCAGCGGCTGGGAAGGGTCGAAGTTCATGAAGTTATTCAAATGATTTGATGTGGTGACGTGTCGCACCCTGCGCCCGGGAACCCACGCGATGCCAGGCCAGCCCGCGCAAACGAAAAGGGCCGACCCGAAGGTCAGCCCTGTTGTCTGGCCGCCACGGCAACCGTGGCGCGGCAAGACGGCGTCAGATGCGGTTGGCCAGTTCCACGGCCTTGCCGATGTAGCTGGCCGGCGTCATCGCCAGCAGCAGCTGCTTGGCATCGTCGGGAATCGCCAGGCCCTGGACGAACGTCTGCAGCGCCTCGCGCGAGATACCCTTGCCGCGCGTCAGCTCCTTGAGCTGCTCGTACGGGTTGGGCACGCCGAAGCGGCGCATCACGGTCTGCACCGGCTCGGCCAGCACTTCCCAGCAGTTGTCCAGGTCTTCGTCCAGGCGTTCCGGATTGGTTTCCAGCTTGCCCAGGCCGCGCAGGCAGGCCTCATAGGCCAGCAGGCTGTAGCCGAATGCCACGCCCATGTTGCGCAGCACGGTGGAATCGGTCAGGTCGCGCTGCCAGCGCGAGACGGGCAGCTTTTCCGACAGGTGGCGCAGCACGGCGTTGGCCAGGCCCACGTTGCCCTCGGAGTTCTCGAAGTCGATCGGGTTGACCTTGTGCGGCATCGTCGAAGAGCCAATTTCGCCGGCCTTGGTCTTCTGCTTGAAGTAGCCCAGCGCGATGTAGCCCCAGACGTCGCGGTTCAGGTCCAGCAGGATCGTGTTGGCACGGGCGATGGCGTCGAACAGTTCGGCCATGTAGTCATGCGGCTCGATCTGGATCGTGTACGGGTTGAACGTCAGGCCCAGGCGCTGCTCGATCACCTGCTTCGAGAACGACTCCCAGTCGAACGACGGGTAGGCCGACAGGTGCGCGTTGTAGTTGCCCACCGCGCCGTTCATCTTGCCCAGCAGTTCCACGCGCTGCACGCGCTCGATGGCACGGGCCAGACGGGCCGCCACATTGGCGACTTCCTTGCCCAGCGTGGTCGGGCTGGCCGGCTGGCCGTGGGTGCGCGACAGCATCGGCTGGGTGGCGTTGAGCTTGGCCAGTTCCACCAGGCGGCCGTGCACGCGCTGCAGTGCCGGCACGATCACGCCGTCGCGGGCGCCCTTGAGCATCATGCCGTGCGACGTGTTGTTGATGTCTTCCGACGTGCAGGCGAAGTGGATGAACTCGCTTGCCGCTTCCAGCTCGGCGTTGCCCTTGACCTGCTCCTTGAGCCAGTACTCCACGGCCTTCACGTCGTGGTTCGTGACCGCCTCGATCTCCTTGATGCGGGCGGCATCGGCCTCGGTGAAGTTGTCGACCAGGGCCTGCAGGCGGGCTTCGGAATCGGCCGAGAACTTCGGCACGTCGGGCAGGCCGGCCTGGGCCAGCGCGATCAGCCAGTTGACCTCGACCTTGACGCGGTTGCGCATGAAGGCCGCTTCCGACAGCCACTCGCGCAGCGCGTCGGCCTTGGCGGCATAACGGCCATCGATGGGAGACAGGGCGGTGAGCGGCGAAAGGGACGACGTGGACATGCTGGCAACCGGAGAAAAGAGGATTCGGGGGGGCTTGTGCGGGGGCGCGGAAAAGCGGCGGATGCGCCGCCCGGCACTGCCGTGCAGAAGCCGACAGGCAGCCGATGCAAGACGGCCGCCGAACGCGCAACGCGGGATTTTACCATCGCCCCCGGCCCCGTGCGCGCTCGCGGCGCGCCGGCGTTGGGCAGCGTGCGCAAGCCCGCATTGGCGCCGCAATCCCGGCACTCCGCATGTATACTCGCGCTCGCTCATCCGTTAGCCTGTTATGAAGTCCATCGGGCACGCCGACGCGCCTGCCAGCGCCACCGTGCCACGAGCGCCGATGCACTTCATAACAAGCTCAAGGGGAGAACATGAAGCTGTATGCGTCCCACACCAGCCCGTACGCGCGCAAGGTGCGTGTGGTGCTGGCCGAGAAGAAGATCGACTACCAGATGATCGAGGAAAACGTCTGGTCGCCCGACACCACCATCGGTCAGTTCAATCCGCTCGGCAAGGTCCCGTGCCTGATCATGGAAGACGGCGGCGCGGTCTTCGATTCCCGCGTGATCGCGGAATATGCCGATACCCTGTCGCCCGTCAGCCGCCTGATCCCGCAGGGCGGCCGTGAACGCCTGGAAGTGCGCTGCTGGGAAGCGCTGGCCGACGGCCTGCTGGACGCCGCGCTGCTGGTGCGGCTGGAAGTCACGCAGCGCGAGCCGTCCGAACGCAGCGAAAGCTGGGTGGCCCGCCAGCGCGGCAAGATCGACGCCGCCCTGGCCGCCATGTCGAAGGGCCTGGCCGACAAGCCGTGGTGCACCGGCATCCACTACACGCTGGCCGACGTGGCCGTGGGCTGCGCGCTGGCCTACCTCGATTTCCGCTTCCCGGACATCGCCTGGCGCGACCAGTACGAGAACCTTGTCGCGTTCCAGGACAAGATCGAAAAGCGCCAGTCGTTCATCGACACCGCGCCGCCGCAGGGCTGACCGCCCCGCCGCACCATGAAAAAAGGGGCCGTCTGGCCCCTTTTTTCCATCGCAGCTACTGGATTATGCCCCCGCCCAGGCATATCTCGCCGTCGTACAGCACGGCCGACTGCCCGGGCGTCACGGCCCATTGCGCCTCGGGGAACGACAGCCGCAGCGCATCGCCCTCCGCCTTCACCACCGTGCACGCCGCATCGCTCTGGCGATAGCGGGTCTTGGCGGCCATCGTCGCGCCGGCGGCGGGCGGCTCGCCGGCCACCCAGGACAGGTCCGCGGCATCCAGCTCCGGCTGGAGCAGCCACGGATGGTCGTGCCCCTGCACCACGTACAGCGTGTTGGCCGCCATGTCCTTGCGCGCCACGTACCACGCATCGCCGTTGCCATCCCGGCTGCCGCCCAGGCCGATGCCCTTGCGCTGGCCCAGCGTGTAGAACGCCAGGCCGATGTGTTCGCCGACGACCTTGCCTTCGTCGGTCAGCATCGGGCCCGGTCTGGTCGGCAGGTAGCGGTTCAGGAAGTCCCGGAACGGCCGTTCGCCGATGAAGCAGATGCCGGTCGAATCCTTCTTGCGCGCGTTCGGCAGGCCGATCTCGGCGGCAATCTCGCGCACGCGGGTCTTCGGCATTTCGCCCAGCGGGAACACGGTGCGCGACAACTGCGCCTGGTTCAGCCGGTGCAGGAAGTAGCTCTGGTCCTTGGTGTGGTCGAACGCCTTCAGCAGCTCGAACCTGCCGCTGGCGGCCTGGCGCACGCGCGCGTAGTGGCCCGTGGCGATCAGGTCGGCGCCCAGCGACATCGCGTGGTCCAGGAACGCCTTGAACTTGATCTCGGCGTTGCACAGCACGTCGGGGTTCGGCGTGCGGCCGGCCGAGTACTCGCGCAGGAAATCTGCGAACACGCGGTCCTTGTATTCGGCGGCAAAGTTCACGGCCTCCACGTCCACGCCGATCACGTCGGCCACGGACGCCACGTCCAGCCAGTCCTGCCGCGTGGAGCAGTACTCGCTGTCGTCGTCATCCTCCCAGTTCTTCATGAACAGGCCGATGACCTCGTAGCCCTGCTGCTTGAGCAGCCATGCCGTGACCGACGAATCGACGCCCCCCGACATGCCCACCACTACCCGCTTGCCGCTCACGATGCCACCTCCGGCGCCGCGCCCGTGGCCGTGGCGGCCGGGGTGGCGATGGCCGTGGGATGCGCATGCAGCACATCGAGCGCAAAGCGCTTGCCGGCCAGGTAGTCGTCGACGACGACCATCACCAGCGGCGAGCGGTGCTGGCTGGCGCACGCGCGGATTTCCTCGGCGGTCATCCAGACCGTGCGGACGATGCCGGTATCGAGCTGCCGGCCGGCGTCGAGCGCGCCCAGGTCGCCAGTGAAGGCAAAGCGGATGTAGGTGGTGTCGCCGCCGTCGCGCGACGAGCGGCCCCGGCTCATGTAGCAGCCGATCAGCGCGCGCGGCTCGAACGTGTGGGCCGTCTCTTCGAGCGTTTCGCGGATCACGGCGCGCACCAGGCTCTCGCCCGGTTCCAGGTGGCCGGCCGGCTGGTTGAAGCGCAGGCCGTCCGCCGTTTCTTCTTCCACCAGCAGGAAGCGGCCGCCCCGTTCGATCACGGCCGCAACCGTGACGCTGGCATTCCATTCACGTGACATGATGCACATTTTTTAAGCAATCCGGCATTCTACCGGTTGCCGTCGGAACGTGCATGGCCGGACGGGCTCAGGCGGCCGCGGCGTCGACCATTGGCGGCAACTGGGCCAGTACCGCGTCGATCTGGGCGACCAGGGCCTGCGACGCCGGCATCAGCGGCCGGCGCACCTCGGCCGTGGTCAGACCGATCCGCTGCAGCGCGGCCTTGACCGGCGCGGGATTGGGCTCTGCAAACATCAGCGCAATCAGCGGCGACAACTGCTCGAACAGCGCGCGGGCCGCCGCCTCGCGCCCGCCGCGCGCATCGTGCAGCAGGCGCACGAACAGGTCCGGCCGCACATGGGCCGCCGCCGGCACGATGCCCTGCCCACCCCGCAGCAGGTGGTCGAGCATCGACGCGTCGTCGCCACAGAACACGTCGATGCGGTCCTGCAGCGCCAGCGTGCGCAGGCCCGACGGCTCGCACTCCTTGATCGCGACGATCTGGGGATGGGCGGCCAGCCGCCACGCCAGATCGGGCGAGATCGTGCAGCCGGTGCGGCGCGGCACGTTGTAGAGCATCAGCGGCTTGCCGGTGCGCGCGGCCACGCTGCGCAGGTGCCAGGCGATGCCTTCGTCGGACACGCGCAGGTAGTACGGCGGCGGCACCAGAAATCCGGCCAGCGGCAGGCGGTCCAGGCGGCGTACCTGCTCGCACACCGCGTGCGTGGCCACGCCGCCGACGCCGGCCATCACCGGCAGCCGGCCCCCGGCCGCCTCGCACACGGCGGCGGCCAGCATGAAGCGCTCGGCATCGGTCAGCAGGCCGCCCTCGCCCGTCGTGCCGAGCACGATCAGGCCGTCCACGCCGGCGGCGGCGTAGTGGGCCGCCAGCCGCTGCGCGGCGTCGAGGTCGATCTGGTCGTCGCGCAGCGGCGTCACCATCGGCAGCCAGAGCCCGTCCGCGATGGCGCCGCGCCGGGCGTCAGTGCGTGCCATGGTCGTCCCCGAGGATCGACGCCACGCCGAACTGGGCCGCCGGCAGCGCCTGCATGATCGCGTGCATGGCGGCGTCGCGCTCGGCGCGTTCCACCTCCACATGCAGCGTGGTCTCGCCATGGCGATGGTCGACCTCGACCACGTAGATGCGCGCCATGCCCCCGATAGCCCGATGCAGCGTCTGGCGCAGCGCGAACACCTGCGCGGAAGACACGGCCAGGCGCAGGCGGATCCATGCCTCCTGGGGCACGGCGCGGCGCCGCGGGACCGAGGCAAACGCCACGGCGAGACTCGATGACTGTCGCATGAAGCGCGGACCCGCGCGGGGCGGGTCGTCTGTTGGAGATGGGTTCATGCTAGGGAGACCGGCGTCAATTTGATGCAGCGTTTGGGCCGGCGGGCATCAACAACGCATCAAAATGGCCGGCCGGCGCGGGTCAGAACGTCTTGGTGATCGACGCAAACGCGGTGGCCTTGCCCAGGTAGCGTCCGCGCGTGTTGGTGTACGCGGTGCGGCTGGCATTGGTGTCGAGATAGGCCACGGCCAGCGCGAACCCGTTGCCCAGGTCCTTTGTCACGCCGATCTTCCAGTCGGTGTAGGACGCGTCGCCAAAGTGCCGCACGCCCTGGTAGCCGACGTGGGCGTTCAGCGTCAGGCCCCAGACGTTCAGCGGCACGTTGGCGGTCAGGTCGACGTAGTAGCTGTTGCGGCTGTCGGCAAACCCGAACAGGTTGGTCAGCGCGTGCGAGTACTTCAGCGACAGCGGGCCCCAGCCCACGCCGGCATAGATTTCGGTCGTGTACGGGCGCGTGGCCGTGTAGCCGCCCGGGTAGTAGTACTCCAGCACGCCGACGTCGTAGCTGATGTCCTGCCCGCCGAGCCGGAACGCGTTGCGGAAGCCGCCGTAGAAGTCCATCTCGACCGGCGCCGAGACCGATGCGTCGGCATCGCCCAGCCAGCTGATGCTGGAATTCCAGTTGCCCAGATAGAAGCCGCTGGCGTGGGCGTAATCGAAGCCGCCCTGCACGGCCGGCCGCAGGTTGGTCTGGCTGATGCCCCGGTAGCGGTAGTCGGACACCACGGACACGTTGGCGGTGAAGCTGTGCGGCGACGCGGGCGCGGCGGCGTCGGCCGCATCGGCGGGCGCCTGCTGGGCGAAGGCTTGGGAAAACGGTGCGGCACGCAGGATGGCGGCGGCCAGCGTGGCCGGCGCCGAGGTCATCAGGCGGGTTGCGATCATGAGTGGGAATCGTGAAAAAGGACGCCTCGAATGAGACGTTGGCGCCACGATACGCAGCCGGCCGTCAAATCGGCATCAAGATTGGCCGCCCCGCTGAAGCCTTCCGATAAAGACGACTGGCGGCGTCAATTCGATGTGCATCAAAAGCGCCATTTCATGAGCCGCAAAAATAAGTCGCGCCCCCTGCACAAAACACTGACCGCCCGGTCACCATCGAACGTAAGTTTCGGGTAAGCTGCGCAAAAATTGGTGCAGTCTTTTGCATTGCACCAACGGGCGAGGACGTTGGCCCGACCACGACTACGAACGACGCCAGACAGGAGAAATTGACGATGCATATCGGTATCCCGCTCGAGACGCGGGCAGGTGAGACGCGTGTCGCCGCCACCCCGGAGACCGTCAAGAAGTATGTCGCCCAGGGCCATCAGGTTACGGTGCAGGCGGGCGCAGGGGTACGCGCCAGCATTCCCGATGCGGCATTCGAGGCGGCCGGCGCCCGTATCGGCGGCCCGGCCGACGCGCTGGGTGCCGAACTCGTCCTCAAGGTCCGCGCCCCCGACGACGCCGAACGCGCCCAGTTCAGGCCCGGCGCGGTGCTGGTGGGCATGCTCAACCCGTTCGATATCGAGAACAACGCCCGCATGGCCAGCGCCGCGATCACCGCGTTCGCGCTGGAAGCCGCGCCGCGCACCACGCGCGCGCAGAGCATGGACGTGCTGTCGTCGCAGGCCAACATCGCCGGCTACAAGGCCGTGCTGGTGGCCGCCCACCATTACCAGCGCTTCATGCCGATGCTGATGACCGCCGCCGGCACCGTCAAGGCGGCGCGCGTGCTGATCCTGGGCGCCGGCGTGGCCGGGCTGCAGGCCATCGCCACGGCCAAGCGGCTGGGCGCCGTGATCGAGGCGTCAGACGTGCGCCCGGCCGTGAAGGAGCAGATCGAATCGCTGGGCGCCAAGTTCCTGGACGTGCCGTTCGTGACCGACGAAGAGCGCGAGATTGCCCAGGGCGTGGGGGGCTACGCCCGCCCGATGCCGCCCGACTGGATGCGCCGCCAGGCCGAACTCGTGCACCAGCGCGCCATCCAGGCCGACATCGTCATCACCACCGCGCTGATCCCGGGCCGCCGGGCCCCCGTGCTGCTGGCCGAGGACACCGTCAAGCAGATGAAACCCGGCTCGGTCGTGGTCGACCTGGCCGCCGCGCAGGGCGGCAACTGCCCGCTGACCGTGGCCGACGAGGTGGTGGAACGCCATGGCGTGACGCTGATCGGTCACACCAATCTGGCCAGCATGGTGGCCGCCGATGCGTCGGCACTCTACGCGCGCAACGTGCTGGACTTCCTGAAGCTGATCGTCGACAAGGACGGCCGCTACACGCTGAACCTGGAAGACGACATCGTCGCCGCCTGCCTGATGTGCAAGGACGGCCAGGTCGTCAGGCAGCAGGCCGCCTGACATCCCGCCCCAACAGTGTCCGTGACGCGGCCCGAGCCGGCCGCGCCACGGCGGCCGCATCCCGGCGTGCCCGATCCCGCAGTGCTGAAACTTGCAGTTCCCTGGACAGCCGGGCGCACCGCAGCGCAAGTATTCAAAAGCAACGGAGGAGAAGTCGATGGAGATGGTGAACCACACGGTGATCAACCTGATCATCTTCGTGCTGGCAATCTACGTGGGGTACCACGTGGTGTGGACGGTCACGCCCGCACTGCACACCCCGCTGATGGCCGTGACCAATGCGATCTCGGCCATCATCATCGTCGGCGCCATGCTGGCGGCCGGCCTGACCGAAGGCGGCGTGGGCCGCGTGATGGGCACGCTGGCCGTGGCGCTGGCCGCGGTGAACGTGTTCGGGGGCTTCCTGGTGACCCAGCGCATGCTGGAGATGTTCAAGAAGAAGGAGCCGCGCGCCAAGGCCGGCGCTGAAGCCGCCAGGGAGGGTGCGTGATGGAAGCCATCAGCATGAACCTCGTGACGCTGCTGTACCTGGTGGCGTCGGTCTGCTTCATCCAGGCGCTCAAGGGCCTGTCGCACCCGGCATCGGCCCGCAAGGGCAATGCGTTCGGCATGATCGGCATGGCGGTGGCCGTGGTGACCACGCTGGTGCTGATCGTCAAGCTCAAGAACGAGTTCCTGGCGGTGGGCGCGGCGCAGTCGTCGGTCGGCACCGGGCTGGCGCTGATCTTCGGCGCGCTGGTGGTGGGCGGCGGCATTGGCGCCTACGTGGCGCGCAAGGTCGAGATGACCAAGATGCCCGAGCTGGTGGCGGCCATGCACTCGCTGATCGGCCTGGCGGCGGTGTTCATCGCCGTGGCGGCCGTGGCGGAGCCGGCGGCGTTCGGCATCACGCCGGCCGGGTCGCACGCGATTCCGGTGGGCAACCGCATCGAACTGTTCATCGGGTGCTTTGTCGGGGCCATCACGTTCTCCGGCTCGGTCATCGCGTTCGGCAAGCTGTCCGGCCGCTACAAGTTCCGGCTGTTCCAGGGCGCCCCGGTGGTGTTTGCCGGCCAGCACTGGCTGAACCTGCTGCTGGCCATCGCCATGATCGGCTTCGGCATCATCTTCTTCCTGTCGCAGGCGTGGCTGCCGTTCCTGATCATGCTGGCCATCGCGTTCGTGCTGGGCGTGCTGATCATCATCCCGATCGGCGGCGCCGACATGCCCGTGGTGGTGTCGATGCTGAACTCGTACTCGGGCTGGGCGGCGGCGGGCATCGGCTTCTCGCTGAACAATCCCATGCTGATCATCGCCGGCTCGCTCGTGGGGTCGTCGGGTGCCATCCTGTCGTACATCATGTGCAAGGCGATGAACCGGTCGTTCTTCAACGTGATCCTGGGCGGCTTTGGCGCCGACGCCTCGGCCGGCGCGGCCGCCGGAGAGCAGGCGCAGCGCAACGTGAAGTCCGGCTCAGCCGACGACGCCGCGTTCGTGATGAGCAACGCCGAGACGGTCATCATCGTGCCCGGCTACGGCCTGGCCGTGGCCCGCGCGCAGCATGCGCTGAAGGAGTTGACGGAGAAGCTCACCGAGCACGGCGTGACCGTGAAGTACGCGATCCACCCCGTGGCGGGCCGCATGCCGGGGCACATGAACGTGCTGCTGGCCGAGGCCGAGGTGCCGTACGACCAGGTCTTCGAGATGGAGGACATCAACAGCGAATTCGGGCAGGCCGACGTGGTGCTGGTGCTGGGCGCCAACGACGTGGTCAACCCGGCCGCCAAGACCGATCCGAAATCCCCCATCGCCGGCATGCCGATCCTGGAGGCGTACAAGGCCAAGACCATCATCGTGAACAAGCGCTCGATGGCGGCCGGCTACGCGGGCCTGGACAACGAGCTGTTCTACATGGACAAGACCATGATGGTGTTCGGCGACGCCAAGAAGGTGGTGGAAGACATGTTCAAGGCCGTCGACTAATCTGCCGTTAATCTTCGCGACCGTCACGGTGCCATTCTGGCCGCGTGAATAAAGCAACGCGCAGACCTGTCATCAACGAAATCGAACGACTGCGGCCAGCAACCAACGCTGGCCGCGTCCTTTTTGGCCGTCGGGTTGCGCGCGCAGGCTCAGGCGCTATACTGGCTTGCCCCGTTCTTTTTCCCCTGCGGCAGCGGCCAGATTCGATCGCACCATGACCTTCCCCGCGCATGACCGGAACCTGTCGGTTTTCCATCACCCCGTCCTGACGGTGCTGGTGGACGATAGCAAATCGTTTATCGACAGCCTGGCTTTCCAGATGGATGCATCGCGCGCGGTGGTCAGTTTCACCGATCCGCGCGACGCGCTGGCGTGGATTCGCGATGCCTATGCCACGCGGCACCCCGCCTTCCTGCCCGTGCGCGTGACGCACGACGACCTGACCTTCCTGTCCGAGCGCCGCACGGTGCAGCTGGACGTCGACCGCATCCACCGCCAGATCCATGACGTCCACCGCTTTCTGCAGCCGGGCGTGATCGTGGTGGATTACTCGATGCCGCAGATGGACGGCCTGGAGTTCTGCCAGGCGCTGGAAGACCTGCCGTGCAAGACCATCCTGCTGACCGGCACGGCCGACGAGAACATCGCCGTGCAGGGCTTCAACCACGGGCTGATCGACCGCTACGTGAAGAAGCACGACCCCAACATGGTGGCGCGCCTGAACGACGAGATCGACGCGCTGCAGCAGCAGTACTTCGCGGCCATCTCGCGCACGCTGCGCGACCTGCTGACCCGCCATTCGTACGCGTTCCTGTCGGACCCGGTCATGGCCGACCGCGTGCGCCAGACGGCGGCGCGCTACGGCTTTGTCGAGTTCTACCTGTTCCCCAACCCGGTGGGTATGCTGCTGCTGACCGCGCAGGGCCACGCCACGCTGATGGTCATCGAGACCCGCGCCGGGCTGATGAGCCAGGTGGAATCGGCCGAAGCCTACGAGGCCCCGGCCGCGCTGATCGAGGGGCTGCGCGAGGGCCGCATCGTGCCGTTCTTCTGGCCCGGCAACGGCATGTACACGCCGGCCTGCGTCGACTGGGAACAGTACTGCCTGCCCGCCGAACGCTGCGAGGGCAACGAGGAATACTTCTACGCGCTGTTCGACCTGCCGCGCCACATGCTGCAGGAGCCGGTGGTCAGCCTGCAGAGCTTCCTGTCGGAATTCTCGCGCAACGCCGACGCCATGACTGGGCGGAACAAGCTGGCTTGAGCTTCGGAGCTTCGGAGCTTCGGAGCTTCGGAGCTTCGGAGCTTCGGAGCTTTGGGCCTCTCGCCGGCCTCACTCCTTCCTGCCTGCCTCCCGATTGCCCCCGCGCACCATGTCGAACCGGAACAGCCGGCATTCGATATTGCCGTTGAACAGCGGCGTGCGGCGCGATTCCTTGAGGCGCAGGCGCTTGGGAAAGCCCAGGTCGCCCGTGAACACCCAGGCCTGCCAGCCGGCAAAATGCTGCTTCAGCGTCGTGGCAAACGCGCTGGCGAACTGGTTGGCGGCGGCCTCCTCGGCTTCGTCGCGGGGAGCGTCCATCGGCGCGTCGCGGCGGCTGCCGCGCACCGCGATCCGCTCGCCGTAGGGCGGATTCATCATCAGCAGGCCGGCCTCGGCAAACGGTGGCTGCACGAAGCGTGCGTCCACCTGCTTGAGCTGCGCGTCCCCGGGCAGCCCGGCGCGCTGCCAGTTGGCATCGGCCATCGACAGCATGTCCGTCGAGATGTCCGAACCGGCGATCTGCAACGCGGCGCTACGGCTCGCGGCCGATTCGCAGGCGCGCTGGGCGTCGGCGCGCAGCGCCTGCCAGGCCTTCGTGTCGGCGCCCTTGAGCCATTCGAACGCGAACGTGCGACCTACGCCCGGCGCGATGCCCAGCGCCACCTGCGCCGCTTCCACCAGGAACGTGCCGCTGCCGCACATCGGGTCGAAGAACGGCCGGCTGGTGTTGCCCGGCGTCCAGCCAGCCAGCCGCAGGATGCCCGCCGCCAGGTTTTCCTTGAGCGGCGCCTCGCCCTTCTCCATGCGCCAGCCGCGCTTGAACAGCGGCTCGCCGGTGGTGTCCAGGTAGAGCGTGCAGTCGGTCTCGCTCAGGTGCGCGTAGATGCGGACGTCGGGGCTGACCGTGTCGACGCTGGGCCGCGCGCCCAGCCGCTCGCGCATCGCGTCGCAGACACCGTCCTTGACCCGCAGCGCCGTGAAATTCAGGCTGCGCAGCGGCGACTTGTGCGACGTGATATCGATCCGCAGGCTCTCGTCGGGCGAGAACCACTGCTCCCAGCGCTGCTGCCGCGCCAGCGTGTAGATGTCGTCCTCGTGCCGGTAGCCGCGCTGCGCCACGCGCAGCAGCACGCGGCTGGCGATGCGCGAATGCAGGTTGACCGCATAGGCGGCCGACATGCCGCCCGAGAAGCTCACGCCGCCCGGCAACTCGCGGTGCACCTCGAACGGTGCCGCGGCCGCCACGGCCGGATACTGCGCGATCTCGCGCAGCTCCTCGGCCAGTGCCGATTCGAGGCCACGCGGGCAGGGAGCAAAGAAGGCTTGGGTCATGGCGAGGGATTCCTGAAAACAAAAACGTCCGCGACGGCGGACGGGTCAAGCGTGGGTCCGGGTGCCGATCAGCCTGCCGCGAGCGCGCGGTCCAGGAAATCGAGCCGGTCCTGGCCCCAGTACGGCTGGCCGTCATGGATGAACCACGGCGCGCCGAACACGTTGGCCGAGATCGCATCCTGGGTATTCTGGGCGTAGGCCGCCTGCACGGCCTGCGCCTCGCTGGCCTTCAGCAGGCCGGCGCCGTCCAGCCCGTTCTCGTCGGCGATCTGCGCCAGCGTGGCCGCGTCGGCAATGTTGCGCTGCTCGGCCCAGACCGCGCGCGTGATGGCGCCGGTCAGCGCCAGCGCGCGCGCCGTGCCATGGGCCAGCTGTGCCGCGATGATCAGCCGCGCGGCGGCATCGCCGGACACCGGGAAGAACGTCGGATGCAGGTTCAGCGGGATGTCCAGGAACCGGCTCCAGCGCTCCAGTTCCACCAGCCGGTACGCCTGGCGCTGCGGCGGACGCTGGGCCAGCGGCAGCCCGCCGGACACCGAGAACACGCGGCCCAGGTCTGCCGGCTTCAGCAGCACCTGCGCCTGGTGGCGGTTGGCGATCTCCATGAAGCGGGCGTGGCCCAGGTAGACGAACGGTGACTGGGGCGCCAGGAAATACTCGACCTGCTTGCTCATCACGACCTCATCGAAAACAGTTGGGATCCGACAGATTAGAACGGCTTTACGACAACCAGAATCACGATGGCCAGCAACACCAGCACCGGCAGCTCGTTGAACCAGCGGTAGAACGTGTGCGACCGGGCATTGGCGCCACGCTCGAACTTGCGCAGCAGCACGCCGCAGCCGTGGTGATAGCCGATCAGCACCAGCACCAGCGCCAGCTTGGCATGCATCCAGCCCTGCCCCGTGCCGCGCCCGATGCCGTAGCCCAGGTAGAGCCACAGCCCGAACACCACGGCCGGCACGGCCAGCATGGTCATGAAGCGGAACAGCTTGCGCGCCATCAGCAGCAGCCGCTGCACGGCGGCCGGCTCGGTCTCCATCGCCAGGTTGACGAAGATGCGCGGCAGGTAGAACAGCCCCGCGAACCACGACACGACGAACAGGATATGGAAGGCTTTGACCCAGAGCATCTACGTTCCCCGCCGTTGATCAGGTGCGCACTTCGCCGTGGCCGAAGACCACGTACTTCAGCGACGTCAGCCCTTCCAGCCCCACCGGGCCGCGGGCGTGCAGCTTGTCGTTCGAAATGCCGATCTCGGCGCCCAGGCCGTACTCGAAGCCGTCGGCAAAGCGCGTGGACGCGTTGATCATCACGCTGGCCGAATCCACCTCGCGCAGGAAGCGCATGCCGGTGCTGTAGTTCTCGGTGATGATCGAGTCGGTGTGGGCCGAGCCGTAGGTGTTGATGTGGGCGATGGCGGCGTCCAGGCCGTCCACGGTGCGGATGGCCAGCACCGGCGCCAGGTATTCGGTGTGCCAGTCCTGCTCGGTGGCGTCCACCAGGTTCGTGAACCCGGCCGCTTCCAGCGTGGCACGGGTATCGGCGCAGACGCGCAGTTCCACGCCCTTGTCCTGGTAGATGCGGCACAGCGGCGGCAGCACGGCCGGGGCGATCCGGCGGGACACCAGCAGCGTCTCCATCGTGTTGCACGGCGCGTAGCGCTGGGTCTTGGCGTTGTCGCAGACGCGCACGGCCTTTTCCACGTCGGCATCGTCGTCGACGTAGACGTGGCAGATGCCGTCCAGGTGCTTGATCATCGGCACGCGGCCTTCCTCGATCAGGCGCGCGATCAGGCTCTTGCCACCGCGCGGCACGATCACGTCCACGTACTCGGTCATCGTGATCAGCCGGCCCACGGCGGCGCGGTCGGTGGTCTCGATGACCTGCACGGCCTCGGCCGGCAGCCCGGCGCTGGCCAGCCCCTCGGCCACCAGCGCGGCCAGCGCCGTGTTCGATTCGATGGCTTCGGACCCGCCGCGCAGGATCGTGGCGTTGCCCGACTTCAGGCACAGCGCCGCGGCGTCGATCGTCACGTTCGGGCGCGACTCGTAGATGATGCCGATCACGCCCAGCGGCACGCGCATCTGGCCCACCTGGATGCCGGTGGGGCGAAACTTCATGTTGCTGATCTCGCCGATCGGGTCCGGCAGCGCGGCAATCTGCTCCAGCCCGGCGGCCATCGTGTCGATCGCCTTGTCGGACAGCGTCAGGCGGTCCACGAACGCGGCGTCCTGGCCGTTGGCGCGGGCGCGCTCCACGTCGCGCGCGTTGATGGCCTTGAGCTTGCCGGCGTCGCGGCGGATGGCGGCGGCAATCGTCAGCAGCGCGCGGTTCTTGTCGGCCGTGGAGGCCCGCGCCATGGCGCGCGACGCCGCGCGGGCCTGCTGGCCGACGCGGGACATGTAAGCGTGGAGATCGAACTCGGTCACGATGGTGTCCGGGCCGTGCCCGGTCTGCTGTGGGTGCCGCGATGTCGAGGCGCCGGCGCGGCTGCCGGCTGTGTTCGGTTTGGCTGGCGTGGCCGGCGCGTCAGGCTGGCCGCGCGATCCGCAGCGCCAGTTGCAGCAGCCCGTCCCATGGTTCGGCCGGCAGGCTGCCCGCCGCGCCACCCGCGCCTGGCAGGTCCGACAGGCCCTTGACCTGCCGGTCCAGCCGCGCGGCCATGGCCAGCGCGGCCTCCAGTTGCGGCATCGACAGCCGCTGCGCGGCCTGCGGCACCAGCCGTTCGCGCGGGCCCCAGACGCGCAGCTCGCGCATCAGCACGCCCGCCGGCTTGCCGGCCGCCAGCCCTTGCCGGACCTTGGATAATACGCGAATTTCCTCGGTCAGCGCCCACAGCACCAGCACCGTGGCCTCGCCCTCGCCGCGCAGCCCTTCGAGCATCCGGGTCAGGCGCGGCACGTCGCCGCCCAGCATGGCCTCGGACAGCTTGAAGACGTCGTAGCGGGCCACGTTCAGCACCGCGTCGTGCACTGCATCGAAGGTCAGCACGCCCGGCGGGTACAACAGGCCGAGTTTCTGGATTTCCTGGTGCGCGGCCAGCAGGTTGCCTTCCACCTTGTCGGCGATGAACTGCAGCGCACGCCGGCCGGCCTCGCCCGGCTCCACCCGCTGCTGCTGCAGCGCCAGCCGGTCGCCCACCCAGGCCGGCAGCCGCGTGCGGTCCACCGCGTCGACCTTGATCGACATGCCGGCCGATTCCAGCGCCTGGAACCAGGCCGACTTGGACGCGGCGAAGTCCAGCCGCGGCAGCGTCACCAGCATCACCACGTCGGGCGACGGCTGGGCCGCCACGGCCCGCAGCGCCTCGCCGCCGTCCTTGCCGGGCTTGCCCGACGGCACGCGCAGTTCCACGATCTTGCGGTCGCCGAACAGCGACATCGACTGCTGGGCCTCGGTGAGCTGGCTCCAGTGGAACCCGCGTTCGGCCACCAGCACCTCGCGCTCGGTGTAGCCGGCCTCGCGCGCGGCGCGGCGCAGGCGGTCCACCGCCTCCAGCACCAGCAGGTGCTCGTCGCCATGCACCACGTAGAGCGGCGCCAGGCCCCTGGCCTGGGCCTGCTTCAGGTGGCCTTCAAGTCCGTCGAGCTTGAGCTGCATCCCGGCCCTGGCCGCCTCAGATCGTCTTGACCGCGGCCAGCCGGCGCATCAGTTGCTGCACGATGTCCTTCTGCATGTCGCGGTAGAGCTGCTGCTCTTCGTACGTCTTGGCCAGCGTGTTGGCTTCGTTGTAGGTCAGGTCGCGCGTCAGCAGCAGCGTGGACGGCGCAATCAGTTCCTTGCCGGCCGCGTCGCGCAGCCGGAAGGTGAAGCGCTGCGTCAGCCGGTATTCGCGCACCACGCCCTGGGCCGTGATCGACAGGATCGAGCGGTACTGCGCGTCCTGCAGCACGTCCAGCAGCGCGTCGGCCTGCGCCTGGTCCTCGACGATCAGCGTGTCGGAGCCGTTGCGGATGTTGCGGCGCAGGTCCGCGCCCATCAGCGAATTGGCCGGCAGCCCGATGTAGAGCTTCTTGAACGCGAAGTCCGCGCTGCCGCGCATGTGAAAGCCGCAACCGGCCAGCAGGCCGGCCGCCACCGTCGCCGCACCGAGGGCGAGAAATCCGCGGCGTCCCATGTCCGGTCGATCCATTGCCATGTCTTCCTGGTTAAGGGGTCTCAGAGCACCACGTTGACGAGCCGGCCCGGCACGACCACGATCTTCTTGGGCGCGCCGCCGTTGGCAAACTTCGCCACGATGTCGCTGCCGGCGGCCGCGGCCTCGATGGCGGCGCGGTCGGCGTCGGCCGGCACCGTCAGGCTGCCCCGGACCTTGCCGTTGACCTGCAGCACCAGTTCGATCTCGCTGCGCACCAGCGCGGTCTCGTCCACCTGCGGCCAGGCGGCGTCGAGGATGTCGCCGGCCTCGGCCGCGTAGCCCAGCTCGGCCCACAGGCCGTGGGCGATGTGCGGCACCACCGGGTACAGCACGCGCAGCAGGATGCTGAAGCCCTCGCGGCGCGCGGCCGGCGACGCGCCCTTGGCGTCTTCCAGCGCATTCAGCATCTTCATCGTGGCCGACACGACGGTGTTGTACTGGATCCGCTCGTAGTCGTAGTTGGCCTGCTTGAGCACCGTATGCAACTCGCGGCGCAGGTCGGCATCGGCGGCGGCCGGCTGGCTGCCCGCGCCGTCGCGGATTGCCGCGGCGTTGGCGTAGCCATAGTTCCACACGCGGCGCAGGAAGCGCGACGCGCCTTCCACGCCCGATCCGCTCCATTCAAGCTGCTGCTCGGGCGGCGCGGCGAACATCACGAACAGGCGCGCGGTGTCGGCGCCGTACTGGTCGATCAGGGCCTGCGGGTCGATGCCGTTGTTCTTGGACTTCGACATCTTCTCGACCCCGCCGATCACCACTGGCTGGCCGTCGGCCTGCAGCGTGGCGCCGGACGGGCGGCCGCGCTCGTCGGTCTGCACGTCGACCTCGGCCGGGTTGTACCAGGTCTTCTTGCCGCTGGCGTCCTCGCGGAAGTACGTCTCGTTGAGCACCATGCCCTGCGTCAGCAGGTTGGTGAACGGCTCGTCGAACTTGACCAGGCCCAGGTCGCGCATGACCTTGGTCCAGAAGCGCGCGTACAGCAGGTGCAGGATTGCGTGCTCGATGCCGCCGATGTACTGGTCCATCGGCATCCAGTAGTCGTTGCGGGCATCGACCATCGTGGCGGCGTCCGGGCACGTGTAGCGCATGTAGTACCAGCACGAGTCGATGAACGTGTCCATCGTGTCGGTCTCGCGGCGCGCCGGCTTGCCGCACGACGGGCAAGTGCATTGCAGGAAGCGTGCGTCCTTGTTCAGCGGGTTGCCCGTGCCGTCCGGCACCAGGTCTTCGGGCAGCACCACGGGCAGGTCCTGCTCGGGCACCGGCACCACGCCGCAGGCGTCGCAGTGGATCAGCGGGATCGGCGTGCCCCAGTAGCGCTGGCGCGAGATGCCCCAGTCGCGCAGGCGCCAGGTCACCTTCTTCTCGCCCAGGCCCTTGGCGGCCAGGTCCGCGGCGATGGCGTCCACGGCCGCCTTGTAGGCCAGGCCGTCGTACTTGCCGCTGTCGATGCAGACGCCCTGCTCCTTGTCGCCGTACCACTCCTGCCAGGCGTCGGTCGAATACGGCTGGCCCTTGACGTCGATGACCTGGCGGATCGGCAGGCCGTACTTGTTGGCAAACGCGAAGTCGCGCTCGTCGTGCGCCGGCACGCCCATGACCGCGCCGTCGCCGTAGCTCATCAGCACGTAGTTGCCCACCCAGACGTCCACCTGCTCGCCGGTCAGCGGGTGCGTGACCTGAAGGCCGGTGGGCATGCCCTTCTTCTCCATGGTCGCCATGTCGGCTTCCATGACCGAGCCGTGCTTGCATTCGTCGATGAAGGCGGCCAGTTCGGGGTTGGTGGCGGCGGCGTGCGTGGCCAGCGGGTGCTCGGCGGCCACGGCGCAGAACGTCACGCCCATGATCGTGTCGGCGCGCGTGGTGAACACGTGGAGCTTGCCGTCCTGGATCGGCTGGCCGGCGGCGTCGCGGATGTCATGCGGGAACGCAAAGCGCACGCCCTCGCTGCGGCCGATCCAGTTCTGCTGCATGATCTTGACGCGCTCGGGCCAGCCCAGGCCGTCCAGGTCGCCCAGAAGTTCCTGCGCGTAGTCGGTGATGCGCAGGTAGTACATCGGGATCTCGCGCTTTTCCACCACGGCGCCCGATCGCCAGCCGCGGCCGTCGATCACCTGCTCGTTGGCCAGCACGGTCTGGTCCACCGGGTCCCAGTTCACGGTGCCGGTCTTGCGGTAGGCAATGCCGCGCTCCAGCATCTTCAGGAACAGCCACTGGTTCCAGCGGTAGTAGTCGGGGCTGCACGTGGCCACCTCGCGCGACCAGTCGATCGCCAGGCCCATCGACTGCATCTGCTTCTTCATGTAAGCGATGTTGTCGTAGGTCCAGGCGGCCGGCGCCACCTTGTTGTTCAGCGCGGCGTTCTCGGCGGGCATGCCGAACGCGTCCCAGCCCATCGGCATCAGCACGTTGCGGCCGTTCATGCGCAGGTAGCGCGCCATCACGTCGTTGATCGTGTAGTTGCGCACGTGGCCCATGTGCAGCTTGCCCGACGGGTACGGCAGCATCGAGCAGGCGTAGAACTTGGCTTTTTCCTTGCCGTCCGGTCCGACCGCGTGCTCCGATACCCGGTAGGCATCGATGGCTTGCCAATGCTGCTGGGCGGCTTGTTCTACGGCGGACGGAAGATATTTGTCTTGCATGGTCGGGACGACGGGTCTGGACAACGGGCTCGCGCGGCAACGGGCGCGCCGGGCGGCCGGGGGGATCGGAATGCGAAAGCAGCGATTATAACCGTGGCCGGCCCCGAATCCGGGCCGCCACGGGGCGCTGCAAGTCTGCGGAAAGCCGGCGCCTGGCCGCCCCGAGGCGGCGCGCCGGACGGATTACTTCAGGCCCAGCACGTCCTGCATGTCGAACATGCCGGCCGGCTTGTCCGCGAGGAAGCGGGCGGCACGCACGGCACCATCGGCATACGACTGGCGGCTCGACGACTTGTGGCTGATCTCGATCCGCTCGCCGATGCCGGCGAACATCACGGTGTGATCGCCGACGATGTCGCCGCCGCGCACCGTGGCAAAGCCGATGCTGTTGGCGTCGCGCGGGCCCGTGTGGCCTTCGCGGGCATAGACGGCGCAGTCGTCAAGGTTGCGACCGAGTGCATTGGCAATCACTTCACCCATCGTCAGCGCGGTGCCGGACGGGGCATCGACCTTGTGGCGATGGTGCGCCTCGATGACCTCGATGTCGTAGCCGGTGGACAGCAGCCGGGCGGCCACGTCGAGCAGCTTGAACGTGGCATTCACGCCCACGCTGAAGTTCGACGCGAACACCACGCCGATGGACTTGGCGGCGTCGGCCAGCGCCTGCTTGCCCGCCGCGTCGAAGCCCGTGGTGCCGACGACGATCTTCTTGCCCAGCCGGCGGGCCGCCTCCAGGTGCACGAGCGTGCCTTCCGGGCGCGTGAAGTCGATCAGGCAGTCGGCGGCGGCCATGACGGCGTCGATGTCGGCCGTGATCGGCAGTCCGGTGTTGCGGCCCAGGAACAGCCCGGCGTCCTGGCCCAGCGCGGGCGACGCGGCATGTTCGAGCGCCCCGGCCAGCGTCACGCCGTCGGTGTTCAGCACGGTTTCGATCAGCATGCGGCCCATGCGGCCGGAAGCCCCTGCGATGGCGATTTTCATGATGGGTATCGGGGAGACGGACGCCCGGCGGATCTGCCGGGCGCGGGGTGCGATGAGATGCCGACCGGAACGGGCCGGCGGCCGTGGCCGGTCAGCTGGCCGGTTTGTCCTGGGCGGCGCTGGTGGCCGGGGCCTGCGCGGCCGGCTCGGACGCCGGCGGCGTGCCCACCGCCGCATCGGCAGCCGGGGTCGCCGGTGCGGCCGGGGCCGCCTGGGCGGCGGATGCGGCCGGGGCGGACGAAGAGGACGACGACCCGACACCGATCTTCTGGTTGCGCTGGGCGGCCTTCATGCCGTCGATTTCGGCGATCAGTTCGTATTCCGACGGCAGGTCGTCACCCTGCCACTTGGTCAGCGTGTCGCCATCGAAGAACACCGTGAACTTGCGCGACTGGACCACCGGCGTGGCGCCCCGGCGGAACGAGAAGTAGTAGTCCCAGCGGTTGCCGTGGAACACGTCCTGCAGCAGCGGCGTGCCCAGCAGGAAGCGCACCTGGTCGCGCGTCATGCCTTCGCGCAGTTGCGCCGCCGCCTCGCGCGAGACGAAGTTGCCCTGGACGATGTTGATGCGATAAGGCGTGATGGCTTCTGCCACCTTGCGCGACGTGCTGTCGTAGGCCGAGCAGGCACCGGCCAGCAGCGCGGCGGCCAGCAGGGATGAAACCAGCGCCGGGCGCATGGCGGACGAACGGAATGAACGCATGTATCTCGCTTCCAGACGGGAATGGTTCTGTGCCGGAACCGGCGCACCGCGCGAGAGCGGCGGCGTCCGGCACGGCCAGGCGCATCGCGGGTACGCCACCCTGCGGGCGGCGTCCGGGCGCCATGGCACCGGGGCGACTTTTGTCGCCAAAACCCTTATGATTCAACTATCCAGACATTGTACTCTAGGGAGTCACGCCCATGCCGAGTCCGGCGGACCTCAAAAACATCGGCCTCAAGGCGACCGTCCCCCGCCTGAAGATTCTTGAAATCTTCCAGACCAGCGAACAGCGCCATCTCAGCGCGGAAGACGTCTACCGGATCCTGCTCAACGAGCATATGGATATCGGCCTCGCCACGGTCTATCGCGTCCTGACCCAGTTCGAGCAGGCGGGCCTGCTGTCCCGCAACAACTTCGAATCGGGCAAGGCCATCTTCGAACTCAACGAAGGCAAGCACCACGACCACCTGGTGTGCCTGGACTGCGGTCGCGTCGAGGAATTCTTCGACGGCGACATCGAGCAGCGCCAGCAGAGCATCGCGCGCGAGCGCGGCTTCGCCTTGCAGGAACATGCGTTGTCGCTGTACGGCAACTGCACCAAGAACGACTGTCCCCACCGACCCAAACGATAAGCCGCGCCGGCACTGGCCCTATGCCACGCCGAGCCCTGCAGACAAAGAAAAACCGGCGCCTCGGCGCCGGTTTTTTCATGGTCCAGGCCGTCCGCCGGCGGGTTACTCCTGCGGCAGGTCGTCCGGCGCGGCTTCGGTCACCACGCGCAGGTTGCGCACGGTGGAAGCCGGCGGCAGCCCCACGAACTCGCCGACGACCTGGCGGAACAGGTTGCGGGCCCAGACCAGCATCGGATGGGTATTGCGGCTGCGGTGCCAGAACATGTTCAGGCCCAGCGTCGTGTTGAGCTCGGCCGGCAGCGGGAACGCCTTGAGGCCGTAGGTCTCGCACGCCATGTCCTTGGTCAGCGCGCTGACGGTGAAGATCATGTCGGTCTGGGCGGCCAGTTCGGCCTGGGCGCGCCAGGAATGGACGGTCAGCGTGGCATTGCGCTTGAGGCCGCGCTGCTGCAGCGCGTAGTCCAGCGGGATCAGCGCCGTGGCCGGCCGGCCCGTGCCGCCCGAGTGCGCCATGAAGATATGGCTGCAGTCGAGATACTGTTCCAGCGTGCAATCGTTCTTCAGGACCGGATGGTTCTTGCGTGCGCAAACCCAGAGGTTCAGCGACGTGACCATTTCCTCGACGATTTCCGGGTGGCGCGTGGGAAATGGCGAAAATGCCAGGTCGAGTTCGTTGGCGCGCATCGACGCCACGTCACTTTCCCACGAATGCGACTCCACCAGCCGGATATGCAGGTCGGGCGCCAGTTGCTTGATACGCAGCACGAAGCGGTTGAAGACCGTATCGCCCAGCTCGGCCGCAAAGCCGATGCTCAGCGTGCCGGTGGCGACGGCCGGATCGAAATTGTCGGCGTCGCCCTCGTTGATCGACGACCAGAGGTCCAGCATGTCGCGGATCTTCGGGCCGAGTTCGAGCGCGCGGGGCGTCGGCGTCAGGCCGTGCGGCACACGGATAAAAAGAGGGTCGTCGAAGATTTCGCGCAGGCGGCCAAGCGAGTGCGAGACGGCAGGCGCCGTCATGTGCATTTTCTCGGCCACATAAGTGGCGTTTCGCTTGCTCAGCAGCTCGGTGAAAATCACCAGCAGCTTGGTATCCACGTTCACCATGATCAGGCCCGGTTGGAAAGTCTCACGCGTCGACGGCCCACCACTTTCACTGGCTGCACATCAGATTTCAACAGATTCTTCCGAGTGTAAGAGAAAAAATCGGCAGCGGAAAGCAAATTCAGCATTTCTCGCACTACTTCAAATGCAGATAAGCGGATTTTTGACGACTTCGGGACAGATAATGTCAAAAAACCACGGCATCACGCGCCGACGGCCCGCCATATTGATCGATGTGGGCCGATTCCTGCCTTGCGCAGACGCATATTCTTAAGAATTTTCGGCTTTTTTAATAGCTCCCAGCCGCCAGCGCCCACAAAAAAACGCGCCCGAAGGCGCGTTTTCCGTGAAGCGGGGTCGATCCGACCGATTACTTGGCCACGACGCGTGCCATTTCCAGGCACTTGTTCGAATAACCCCACTCGTTGTCGTACCAGCTCACGACCTTGATAAACGTGCCGTCCAGCGCGATACCGGCTTCGGCGTCGAAAATCGAGGTGCGCGCATCGCCGCGGAAGTCCGTGGCCACGACCTTGTCTTCCGTGTAGCCCAGCACGCCCTTCAGCGCGCCCTGGCTCTGGGCCTTCATCTCGGCGCAGATTTCCTCGTACTTGGCCGGCTTTTCCAGCTCGACGGTCAGGTCGACCACCGACACGTCCGAGGTCGGCACGCGGAACGACATGCCGGTCAGCTTCTTGTTCAACTGCGGAATCACCACGCCCACGGCCTTGGCGGCGCCGGTCGACGACGGGATGATGTTTTCCAGGATGCCGCGGCCACCGCGCCAGTCCTTGTTCGACGGGCCGTCGACGGTCTTCTGCGTCGCCGTGGCGGCGTGCACGGTCGTCATCAGGCCGCGCTTGATGCCCCACTTGTCGTTCAGCACTTTGGCCACCGGGGCCAGGCAGTTCGTGGTGCAGCTGGCGTTCGAGATGATCGCCTCGCCCTTGTACGAGTCGTGGTTCACGCCGTACACGAACATCGGGGTGTCGTCCTTCGACGGGGCCGACATGATCACCTTCTTGGCGCCCGCGTCGATGTGCTTCTGCGCGCCTTCCTTGGTCAGGAAGATGCCGGTCGACTCGATCACCACGTCCACGCCAGCCTCGCCCCACTTCAGCTCCGCCGGATCCTTGACGGCGGTCAGGCGGATCTTCTTGCCGTTCACGACCAGCGTGTTGCCGTCCACCGACACTTCGCCGTCGAAGCGGCCATGCACCGAGTCGTACTGGAGCATGTAGGCCAGGTAGTCCGGTTCGAGCAGGTCGTTGATGGCGACGACTTCCACGTCCTTGAAGTTCGCCACGGCGGCGCGGAACACCATGCGTCCGATGCGGCCGAAGCCGTTGATGCCGATCTTGATGGTCATGTCTATCTCCTAGAGTGCAATCGATGAAGCCGGTAGCGCGCGCCGGTTGCCGGCGCATCGCACCGGCCAACCGCGCGGGCGAGATTTACTGGGCCAGCGTGGCGCGGACGGTGTCCGCCACGTTTTCCACGGTGAAGCCGAAATGCTTGAACAGCACGCCGGCCGGGGCCGACTCGCCGAAGGTGTCGATGCCGACGACGGCCTGCACCTGGTATTTCCACCAGAAGTCCGTCACGCCGGCTTCCACGGCCACGCGCGGCACGCCGGCCGGCAGCACGCTGGCCTTGTAGGCGGCGTCCTGCTTGTCGAACACGGTCGTGGCCGGCACCGAGACCACGCGCACGTACACGCCATCGGCGGCCAGCGCGTCGGCCGCGCCCACGGCCAGGCCCACTTCCGAGCCCGTGGCCAGAATCACGGCGTCCGGACGCTTGGTGCGCGGGTTCCTGGCGTCGCGCAGCACGTAGCCGCCGCGGGCGATGTTGGCGCGCGTCGCGTCGTCGCGCTGCTGGAACGGCAGGTTCTGGCGGCTGAAGATCAGGCAGCTCGGGCCGTTCTCGCGGCGGATCGCCTGGGCCCAGGCCACGGCGGTCTCGGTGGTGTCGGCGGTACGCCAGACGTCCATGTTCGGGATCAGGCGCAGGCTGGCCACATGCTCGATCGACTGGTGCGTCGGGCCGTCCTCGCCCAGGCCGATCGAATCGTGCGTGAACACGAACAGCGAGCGGATCTTCATCAGCGCGGCCATGCGCAGCGCGTTGCGGCTGTAGTCCGAGAACGTCAGGAACGTGGCGCCGTAGGGCACGTAGCCGCCATGCAGCGCGATGCCGTTCATGATGGCGCTCATGCCGAACTCGCGCACGCCGTAGTTGATGTGGTTGCCCCAGGCGTCCACGCGCACCGGCTGCGTGCCCGACCAGTTGGTCAGGTTCGAGCCGGTCAGGTCGGCCGAGCCGCCCAGGAATTCGGGCAGCACCGGCGCGAACGCCTCGATCGTGTTCTGGCTGGCCTTGCGCGTGGCGATGGTCTCGGCCTTTTCCTCGCACTTGGCGATGAAGGCGTCCACGGCGGCGTCGAACGCGGCCGGCAGTTCGCCTCGCATGCGGCGCTTGAATTCGCCGGCCTCGTTCGGATGCAGTTCGGCGTAGCCGTCGAACAGTGCGTCCCAGGCCTTTTCCAGCGCCGCGCCGGTGGTCTTGGCGTTCCAGGCCGCGTAGACGTCCTCGGGCAGCTCGAACGGGGCGTGCGCCCAGCCCAGCGCCTCGCGCGTGGCCAGCACTTCGGCGCCGCCCAGCGGGGCGCCGTGCACGTCGTGGCCGCCGGCCTTGTTCGGCGCGCCCTTGCCGATGATCGTGCGGCAGCAGATCAGCGTCGGCTTGTCGCTGGCCTTGGCCTGGGCGATGGCGTTGTCCACGGCCACCACGTCATGGCCGTCCACGGCGCGGATCACGTTCCAGCCATAGGCCTCGAAGCGCTTGGGCGTGTCGTCGGCAAACCAGTGCACCACGTCGCCGTCGATCGAGATGCCGTTGTCGTCCCAGAACGCGATCAGCTTGTTCAGCTTGAGCGTGCCGGCCAGCGAGCAGGCCTCGTGGCTGATGCCTTCCATCAGGCAGCCGTCGCCCATGAACACGTACGTGTGGTGGTTGACGATGTCGAAGCCCGGGCGGTTGAATTCCTCGGCCAGCAGGCGTTCCGCCAGCGCCATGCCCACCGCGTTGGTGATGCCCTGGCCCAGCGGGCCGGTCGTGGTTTCCACGCCCGGCGTAATGCCGTACTCGGGGTGGCCCGCCGTCTTGCTGTGCAGTTGGCGGAAGTTGCGCAGCTCTTCCACGGGCAGGTCGTAGCCGGTCAGGTGCAGCAGGGCATAAATCAGCATCGATCCGTGGCCGTTAGACAGCACGAAGCGGTCGCGGTCGGCCCACTGCGGATTGACCGGGTTATGCTTCAGGTGCCGTCCCCACAGTGCCACGGCGATGTCCGCCATCCCCATCGGCGCGCCGGGGTGGCCGGAGTTGGCCTGCTGGACGGCGTCCATGGCGAGCACGCGGATGGCATCGGCCATCAGCTTGACGGGTTGGTTGGCGAAAGGACTGGTGGCGGGATGGGCGAGGGCAGACATGCGGGAACCTGACGGCGGGAAAACCGCAATTTTAGCAGAAGCAGGCGGCATTTCCGGGCGTCCGGACACGTCCCGAAGGGGGTCTCAGACGTGGACCGAATGGCTGGCGCCCGGCGTGGGCACCACGCTGGGCGAGATCGCCGTGCTGGCGGCCTCGCGCACGCCCCACCAGCAGGTGGAAATTGGCGAGAACGCGCGCTTTGGCCGGATTTTCCGGCTGGATGGCCGCGTGATGAGCACCGAAGCCGACGCCTTCATCCAGCACGAACTGATGACGGTGCCGATGGCGGCAGTGCACGGTTCGCCACGTAGCGCGCTGGTCGTGGGCGGCGGCGACGGCGGCTCGGCCTTCGAACTGCTACGGATTCCCACGATGCGGGAAGTCGTGGTGGCCGAACTGGACGCCGAAGTCGTGCGGTTGGCGCGCACGTGGCTGGCCGGCATCCACCGGGGCGCGCTCGACGAGCCCGGCGATGCGCGCCTGCACATCGCCATCGGCGACGGCCTGGGGCTGATGGAAGCCTTTGCGCGGGCCGGGCGCCAGTTCGACCTGATTGTCTACGACCTGACCGAGGCCGACGACGGCAGCCCCGCCGCCGCCCTCTTCTCCCCGCACGGCATGCAGACCGCGCGCCGCTGCCTGACACCGGGCGGGGCGATCTCGATGCATCTCGGACCGCCGTGGCACCGGCCCGATGCCAGCCGCCTGCTGCTGGCCCGGCTGCGCCAGGTGTTCCGGCACGTGGCGCCGCTGACCACGTTCATCCCCGCGTATGGCGCGCTGTGGGGCATCGCACTGGCCAGCGACGCGCTCGACATCGCCACCCATCCGCCCGCGCGCATTGCCGACCGGCTGCGCCAGTGGCAGCTCGACGGCGCCCTGCGCGCTTACCGCGCCGAGCTGCATCCGGCGCTGTTCGATCACCCGCGCCACCTCCAGGCGATCTTCGACAGCGCTGGCCGTCCCGCGTAACATGCACGGACGCCCCGCCGCGCCGTGCGGCCGGGCGCTTGTGCCATCCGGGAGACCCTCATGTCCAGACCGCCCAATACGCCCTGGCTGACGCCCTATCTCACGGTCGCCAGCGGACGCGCCGCCATCGATTTCTACCAGCGGGCCTTCGGCTTCGAAGCCGGCCACGTGGTCGACGAAAACGGCGTGCCCACCCATGCCGAAATGCATTACCGGGGCCAGCTCGTCATCATGTTCGCGCCCGAGGGCGCCTGGGGCAGCACGGCCCGCACGCCCCGCTCCATGGGCGTGGAAGCGCCCCAGACGTTCTACGTCTACTGCGACGACGTGGACGCGCTGTACGCGCGCGCCATCGCTGCCGGCGCCACCAGCATCGCGCCGCCAGCCGACCAGTTCTGGGGCGACCGCTACTGCATGGTCGAGGACCCCGATGGATACCGATGGGGCTTCGCCACGCGGCTGGCCGCATCCCCCGACGCCACCCCCAACGCTTGATGCCACCGAGATTCTTTGTCGATACGGCGCTCGTCGCCGATGCCGTGCTGCCGTTGCCCGAACCCGTCGTCCGCCACGTGCAGGTGCTGCGCCTGGCCACCGGCGACGCCATCACGCTGTTCAACGGCCAGGGCGGCAGCCACGCCGCCACGCTGGCCGAGATCGGCAAGCGGCACGCGCTGGCCCGCGTGGGCGCCCATGACGCCGCCGAGGCCGAAACGCCATTCACCGTCACGCTGGCCCAGGGGCTGGCCGGCGGCGACAAGATGGACTGGCTGATCGAGAAAGCCGTGGAACTGGGAGTCACGGCGATCCAGCCGCTGCAGGCCAGCCGCTCGGTCGTGCGGCTGTCTGGCGACCGCGCGGCCAAGCGCCAGGCGCACTGGCAGGCGCTGGTGCAGGCCGCGTGCGAACAATGCGGACGCAATCGCTTGCCGGCCGTGGCGCCGGTCGCTACCTTGGAAGCGTGGCTGGCCAGCGCACCGGCCCCGGGCGCCCGGCTGCTGCTGTCGCCGCGCGCGTCCGGGTCGCTGGCGGACCTGGCCGCGACGCACCGTGACGCATGGCGTGCCACGGGCGTCACGCTGCTGATCGGGCCCGAAGGCGGCTTGTCCGCCGACGAGGAAGACGCCGCGCGCCGCGCCGGTTTCATCGGCGTGACGCTGGGGCCGCGCATCCTGCGCACGGAAACCGCCGGGCTGGCATGCCTGGCAACGCTGAACGCCATCCTTGGCGGATTTTGATAAGGAGTCTGAGATGGGACTACTCGATAGCGTGCTGGGTGGCGTGCTGGGCCAGCGGGGCGGCCAGCCGGGCCAGTCCGGCGGCGTCAATCCGAAGCTGATCATGGCCCTTGGCCTGCTGGCGATGCTGGCCATGCGCAACAAGCACCAGGGCGCCGACGGCAGCGTGGCGCCGGCCGACCCCGCCGACGCGGGCGCGGCGGGTGGCGGGCTGGGCGGACTCGGGGGTCTGGGTGGCCTGGGCGGGATGCTCGGTGGCATGCTGGGCGGCGGCAGCGCGCCGGCGCCGGGCGGTCTCGACCTCGGATCGCTGCTGGGCGGCCTGCTGGGCGGTCAGGGCGAAGCCGGCGGATCGGCACAGGCGATGGGCGCGGCGGCCGGCGGCATCGGCGCGTTGCGCGACATCCTGGGCCAGGCCGGGCTGGGCCATCAGGTGGATTCCTGGATCGGCACCGGCGCCAATGAGGCGGTCAGCCCGGCCGACCTGTCGTCGGCGCTGGGCGACACCGGCGCGCTGCAGTCGCTGGCGGAAACCACCGGCATGTCATCCGACGACGTGGCCGCGAGCCTCAGCGAGGGCCTGCCGGAACTGATCGACCGGCTCACGCCGAACGGGCAGGTCCCGCCGCCGGCCTGAACGCCCGCGCCACGGCGTTCGCCCAAACAAAAAGCCCGCTGGCAGCAGCGGGCTTTTTTTCATCATGCCAGCGCGGAGCCGGCGCGGCGCTCAGGCGAACGAGTAGAACACCCGGAACTGCACCTTGCGCTCGCTCCAGAACTCGGCGGCGTCACGGAACACGTCGAGCAGCACCTCGCGCGCTTCCTTGTCGAACTTCTGCGCGATCGGCAGACCTTCCAGCACGATCACGAAACCGGGCTGCGGGCCCGACTTGTGGATCATGTCGGTCAGGCAGTCGGACAGGGCGTCGAAATTCTTGCCGAAATGCTTCGGGAACGTGAATTCCGTGGCAATCCGCTCCAGGATTTCCGCCTTGCTCGCGCAATCGGCGCAGTTGGCGTACAGGAAATGCTGGTTCAGCGCGGCGGCGGCCTGGGACAGCTCGGGCACCCGGAACGCGCGGATCGACTGGACGATGTTGGGACGCACCGTCTTGAACAGATTCATGGCTCCCTCGTTGGTGCCGTCGTCAGCCCACGTGACCATGACTGGCGCACAGGCGGGCGGAAGTCGGTGCGTCAGATCCTGGCGGGGCATCATCAGCACGTTGTCATATAGGTTCTGGGCGTGATGGTGAGCCCTTTGCCAGCCATCTCCGGCGCCGCGCTCCTCGCGGGCGGCAAGGGCGTCGCCCAGTCCGAAAATGTCAGTCATCATTTGGTTATCCGTTTGAAACTGTTGTAGTGGTCTTCCGTGTAATAGCAGTCGTTGGCGGCGCGTTGGTCACCACCGCACACGATCCGCCTGGCTCCCCGATTCCGGCTCTTGCTGTTCTTGACGGTGTATTCGCGGTAATACCCACGAGGCTGCTGCGGCAGGATGCGTTCGTAGTTGCCGAACCGCGAACCATCCTTGTCATACGGGAACGGCCCGCCGGCCTGTATCAGCTCCAGCGTCTGCTGCGCCTCGTTGGGCAACTGCGGGGCCGCGATGGTTCCCACCATCCCGGCCGGGTCGGGCGACTGCCTTGCCATCGCACCCTGCGGCGCCAGGGACAGCGCCATCGTCAGCGCCGCGCCGGCCAACACGTGGCCCAGGCTCCGTACCAGGCTCAGGGACTGCCGACTTGACTGCCGCTGCGACTGGCTTTGCGAATTCCGGGAACCCACGATGGTGAATGAATCGTTGGCGAAGGTTGATGGCGGGTCATTCCGGCGCCACGCAGAAAGGCCTGCGACGGCTCCGGCACGCCCAGGCGAGCGTCCGCATTCAAAGGCGTAAGGTTACGCGCAAGTCCATCATTAATCAATCCCCGCGCCGTGGCAGGCGGAATTTCTTCAATTGTTTCAATATGTTATTGATATGTGTGCGCATACTAACCTCGCAAGGGGCGCCGGGCGCGGACATGAAAAAAGCCGGGCGGACCCGGCTTCTGCATCACATGCGGACGATGGCCCGGCGGGCCGGCGCCGGCCCGCGGGCTTTTACGGCGATCAACCCTTGGCGGCGGCGTCCACCACGACCAGCGCGGTCATGTTGACGATACGGCGCACGGTGGCCGACGGCGTCAGGATATGCACCGGCGCCTTCACGCCCAGCAGGATCGGGCCGATGGCCACGTTGTTGCCGGCCGCCACCTTGAGCAGGTTGTACGAGATATTGGCCGCGTCGATGTTCGGGCAGACCAGCAGGTTGGCTTCGCCCTTGAGCGAGCCGTCCGGCACCAGCGAATCGCGCAGCTTCTCGTCCAGCGCGCTGTCGCCGTGCATTTCGCCATCCACTTCCAGGTCCGGCGCGCGGTCGCGCAGGATCTGCAGCGTATCGCGCATCTTGCGGGCCGACGGTGCCTCGGACGTGCCGAAGTTCGAATGCGACAGCAGCCCCACCTTCGGCTCGATGCCAAAGCGCTTCAGTTCCTCGGCCGCCATGATCGTGATCTCGGCCAGTTCCTCGGCGGTCGGGTCGACGTTCACGTGCGTGTCCACCAGGAAGATCTGGCGGCCCGGCAGCACCAGACCGTTCATCGCGGCGTACACCTTGTTCGTGCCGCCCAGCACCTGGTCGATATAGCGCAGGTGGGCCGCCGTGGTGCTGACCGTGCCGCAGATCATGCCGTCGGCCTCGCCCTTCTTGACCAGCATCGCGCCGATCAGCGTGGTGCGGCGGCGCATTTCCAGCTTGGCGTACTGCTGGGTGACGCCCTCGCGGGCCATCATGCGGTAGTACGTGTCCGAATAGTCGCGGAAGCGCTCGTCATGCTCGGGATTGACGACCGTGAAGTCCACGCCCATGCGCAGGCGCAGGCCAAAGCGCTCGATCCGGTGCGACAGCACGGCCGGACGGCCGATCAGGATCGGGTTGGCCAGCTTCTCGTCGACGATCACCTGCACGGCGCGCAGCACGCGTTCCTCTTCGCCCTCGGCAAAGACGATGCGCTTCTTTTCCATCTCCACCTTGCGCGCGGCCGCGTAGATCGGCTTCATCAGCGTGCCCGAGTGGTAGACGAACTGCTGCAGTTGCAGGCGATACGCGTCCATGTCCTCGATCGGCCGCGCGGCCACGCCGCTCTTGGCCGCCGCCTCGGCCACGGCCGGCGCGATCTTGACGATCAGGCGCGGGTCGAACGGCTTCGGGATCAGGTATTCGGGGCCGAACGACAGGTCCTGGATGCCATAGGCCGTGGCCACGATGTCGCTCTGTTCCTGGCGGGCCAGCTCTGCCACGGCGTTGGCCGCGGCAATCTCCATCTCGCGCGTGATCGTCGTCGCGCCGCAGTCCAGCGCGCCACGGAAGATGAACGGGAAGCAGAGGACGTTGTTGACCTGGTTCGGATAGTCGGTGCGGCCCGTGGCGATCACGGCGTCCGGACGCACTTCCTTGGCCAGTTCCGGCATGATTTCCGGGTTCGGGTTGGCCAGCGCCAGCACCAGCGGCTTGTCGGCCATCTTCTGCACCATTTCCGGCTTCAGCACGCCGGCGGCGGACAGGCCCAGGAAGATGTCGGCGCCGTCCATGACCTCGGCCAGCTTGCGCTTGTCGGTCTTCTGCGAGAAGCGCGCCTTTTCCGGGTCCATCAGCTCGGTGCGGCCCTCGTAGACCACGCCGGCCAGGTCCGTCACCCAGATGTTCTCGATCGGCAGGCCCATGTCGACCAGCAGGTCCAGGCAGGCCAGCGCGGCCGCGCCGGCGCCCGAGGCCACCAGCTTCACCTTGGAGATGTCCTTGCCGACGACCTTCAGCCCGTTGATGACCGCCGCGCCCACCACGATGGCGGTGCCGTGCTGGTCGTCGTGGAAGACGGGAATCTTCATCCGCTCGCGCAGCTTGCGCTCCACGTAGAAGCACTCCGGCGCCTTGATGTCTTCAAGGTTGATGCCGCCGAACGTGGGCTCCAGCGACGCGATGATGTCCACCAGCTTCTCGGGGTCCTTCTCGTCGATCTCGATGTCGAAGACGTCGATGCCGGCAAACTTCTTGAACAGCCCGCCCTTGCCTTCCATGACCGGCTTCGACGCCGCGGCGCCAATGTCGCCCAGGCCCAGCACGGCGGTACCGTTGGTGATCACGGCCACCAGGTTGCCACGGGCGGTATAGCGGAAGGAATTGGCCTGGTCGGCGACGATTTCCTCGCACGCGGCGGCCACGCCCGGCGAGTAGGCCAGGGCCAGGTCGCGCTGGTTCGACAGCGGCTTGGTGGGGGTGACGGAAATCTTGCCGGGGGTCGGAAACTCGTGGTATTCGAGTGCGGCCTTGCGCAGCGCCTCACGCTGCTGCTGTTTCAGATCGTCTTGGGACGGGGACTGCTGAGGGCTTGTCATCTGCGCATCTTCCGATCAGTGGAGCCGCATGAATAACGCTGGGAATGAGCACGGGCCGGCTCCACGAACCCGCTGTCTCCGCTTTCACAGGCGCTTAGGCTGCTGCCTTGGAAATGGCGCATTTTATATTGTGAAAAACTATTTCACAATGGGCGTTTTGCGCGGGGCACCTTTGCGTTTCGGTACAATATGCCGCATGCCGCTGGGCTTGACCAGCCGGTATGCCCCCCACCTTCATGCCAGATCCCAGCGCCGTCTCCCTTTCCGAATTCGACCTGATTCGCCGCTTCTTCACGCGCCCGGTGCACAAGGCGGCGCTCGGCGTGGGCGATGACTGCGCGCTGATCGACCCGCGCCCGGGCCACCAGCTGGCCATCAGCACCGACATGCTGGTCAGCGGCCGCCATTTCTTTCCCGATGTCCCGCCGCGCGCGCTGGGCCACAAGGCGCTGGCCGTGAACCTGTCGGACCTGGCCGCGATGGGCGCCGAGCCGCGCGCGTTCACGCTGGCGCTGGCGCTGCCGGAGGCCGATCCCGCCTGGCTGGAAGCCTTTGCCGGCGGCCTGCTGGCCCTGGCCGACGACCACGGCTGCGAGCTGATCGGCGGCGACACCACCAAGGGCCCCCTGACGCTCTCCATCACCGTGTTCGGCGACGTACCGCTACGCCAGGCGCTGCGCCGCGACGCCGCCCGGCCGGGCGACGACATCTGGATCTCGGGCACGCTCGGCGACGCCCGGCTGGCACTGGGCGACTGCCGCGGCGAATGGCTGCTGCCCGAGCCCGATTTCACCGAGGTGCGGCCGCGCATGGACACCCCGACGCCGCGCGTGGCGCTGGGCATGGCGCTGCGCGGCGTGGCGCACGCGGCGCTGGACATTTCCGACGGCCTGATCGGCGACCTGGGCCACATCCTCGCCCGCTCGTCGGTCGGTGCCATCGTCGACGTCGACGCCCTGCCCCGCTCGGCCATCCTGGGCGCGCAGCCGATCGGCTGCCAGCGCGACTGCGTGCTGGCCGGCGGCGACGACTACGAACTGTGCTTCACCGCCCCGGTGGGTCAGCGCGAGGCCATCGCCGCCATCGGCCAGCAACTGGGCCTGCCGCTTACACGTGCCGGATCGATCACTCCGGAGGCCGGGCTGCGGCTGGTCGACCGCCATGGCGACCCGTACACGTACGCGGGCGCGTCGTTCGATCATTTCACCGCGCCGTGACACACCGCCGCCAAGCCGTGTCATGATGCCGGGCATGCGCGCAACAGGGAGAGCCGTGCGCTTGCGCGCCATATATCACTAGAAAAGTCGAGCCAGGTTCTTGATGTCCGCCTATCCCCCCGGGGCCGCGCCGCGCGACCCCGCCCATCCTGCCGAGCCCGTCACGCTGGAGGCCGGCCAGACGTCCCGCATCACGCGCCCCACCGCGCGCTTCATGCTTGGCCATCCGGCCCGGCTGCTGGCGCTTGGCTTTGGCTCCGGCCTGTCGCCGGTCAGCCCCGGCACGGTCGGCACGCTCTACGGCTGGCTGTCGTTCGTCGTGATCTCGATGTGGATCGAGCCGACCACGTGGCTGTGGATCATCGCCGGGGGCTTCGTGCTCGGCATCTGGGCCTGCCTGCGCACCGCGCGCGACATGGGCGTCTACGACCACGGCAGCATGGTCTGGGACGAGATCGTGGCGTTCTGGCTGGTGCTCGTCTTCGTCACGCCCACCGGGTTCTGGGGCCAGTTCGCGGCCTTCCTGTGGTTCCGGCTGTTCGACATCGCCAAGCCGGCGCCGATCCGCTACTACGACCGCACGCTCAAGGGCCCCGGCTTCACGGGCGCCTTCGGCGTGATGTTCGACGATATCTTCGCGGCGTTCTACACGCTGCTCGTGTTCGCCCTGTGGCGCTCGTTCTGAGCGCCGCGCCCTTTCTGCACCAGGATTCGGGGAATCGCCGCCATGTCCGTCAGCCGCCTGCTTGACCAGCTAGCCATCCAGGCCGGAGCCGCCCTCGCGGAACGCTCGCTCATGCTCGCCACCGCGGAATCCTGCACGGGCGGGCTCGTGGCGGCGGCCATCACCGATATCTCGGGGTCGTCGGGCTGGTTCGAGCGCGGCTTCGTGACCTATTCGAACGAGGCCAAGACGACCATGATCGGCGTGCCCGCGAAGCTGATCCGCGACCACGGCGCGGTCAGCGAGGAAGTGGCCCACGCCATGGCCGAGGGCGCCCTGCTGAACAGCCGCGCCCAGGTGTCGCTGTCGATCACCGGCGTGGCCGGCCCCACCGGCGGCACCCCTGACAAGCCGGTCGGCATGGTCTGCTTTGGCTGGAGCAACCGCATCACCACCCGCACCGAAACCCAGCGCTTCAAGGGCGACCGCGCCCAGATCCGCCGCCAGGCGGCCGAGCACGCGATGCGCGGACTGATCGAGCTGATTCGGAACGAGGCGTAAGGCGGGGGTTGACGGTCTGACAGTTGGCTCCCCTCTCCCGCACGGCGGGAGAGGGGTCGGGGGAGAGGGCGTTGAGCATCTGCTTGCCGACAAGTCGCAATTTGAGCCGCCGGCCCTCTCCCCCAGCCCCTCTCCCGCACGCGGGAGAGGGGAGCCCACCAGCGCCAACCGGGCTCAGCCGTGCCGGAACCGGTTGATCGTCTCGCGCGTCTGCAGCGCCACGTTGCGGGCGGCGGCGGCGAAGTTCTTGTCGCGGCTGGCGTACAGGATGGCGCGCGACGAGTTGATCATCATGCCGGTGCCGTCGGCCGTGCGGCCGGCCTTCACCGTTGCCTCGATGTCGCCGCCCTGGGCGCCGATGCCCGGGATCAGCAGCGGCATGTCGCCGACGATCTGGCGCACCCGGGCAATCTCGTTCGGGAACGTGGCGCCCACCACCAGGCCCATCTGGCCGTTCGTATTCCAGCGTTCGCGCGCGGCCTCGGCCACCACCTGGTACAGCGGCTTGCCGTCGACCTGCAGGAACTGCACGTCCGAGCCGCCCGGGTTCGACGTGCGGCACAGCACGATCACGCCCTTGCCCGGATGCGCCAGGTACGGCGACATCGAATCGAAACCCATGTACGGGCTGACGGTCACCGCGTCGGCCTTGTAGCGGTCGAACGCCTCGATCGCGTAGTGCTCGGCCGTGGAGCCGATGTCGCCGCGCTTGGCGTCCAGGATCACGGGGATCCCCGGGTGGGCGTCGTGGATGTATTCGATCAGCTGTTCTAGCTGGTCCTCGGCGCGCTGGGAATGGAAATAGGCAATCTGCGGCTTGAAGGCGCAGACCAGGTCGGCGGTGGCGTCGACGATTTCACGGCAGAACGAGAAGATCGCCCCGCCCGTGCCGGTCATCGACAGCGGCAGCTTGGCCGGGTCCGGATCGAGCCCGACGCACAGCAGGGAATCGTTTCGCTGCCAGGCGCTGGACAGCAGCTCGGTAAAGGTCATGGGAGGCTCGGAGAAGTCGGGCGGGGCTGGCGTCCCGCCCGGGTTCGACAGTATGCACAGCATAACGCGCGCGGCGGCCGGGCGGTTGGCCGCCGGCAGGGCGCGACGGGCGTCGCGCGGCGCGCCATGGTGGCGTCGGCGGCATTCTACCTGCTGGCATGCTATTGTCTGGAGCTTCCGCTTAAAAAGAGCGACCGCCACGTCGCCATTCCGCCGATCCATGCAACTCGACCGCCGCGGCGTGCTCCTGCTCGTCATCCTGACCCTTGCCTGGGGCCTGAACTGGCCGATCATGAAGCTTGGCGTGGCGCATTTCCCGGCCATGGGGTTCCGGCTGCTGTGCATGGCCGGCGGGCTCGTGGCGCTGGGGCTGGCGCTCAAGGTGCGCGGCGAATCGCTGCGCGTGCCGCGCCAGGCGTGGGGCACCGTGGTGCGGCTGGCCATCCCTAACATGGTCATCTGGCACCTGTTCGCGATCTGCGCGGTCAAGCTGCTGTCGTCGGGCCGCGCGGCCATCCTGGGCTACACCATGCCGATCTGGGCCGTGATCTGGGGGCTGGTGATCTTCCGCGAGCGGATTGCGCTGTCGGCCTGGATCGGCATCGGCTGCGCGCTGGCCGGCACGGTGCTGCTGCTGTCCGGCGAGATCGCCGCGCTGACCGGCAGCCCGGCCGGCACCGTGCTGATGCTGGTGGCGGCGGCCGGCTGGGGCTTTGGCACCCAGTTGATGAAACGCACGCCCATCGACGTATCCATCGGCGCGCTGACGTTCTGGATGCTGGCCGTCACGCTGCCGTTCCTGGCCATCGGCTCGGCGCTGTTCGAGACCGGCTGGCGCATGCCGACGGCCGTGGAATGGGCCGCCATCGGCTACAACGCCGTGGTGGTCTTTGCCTACTGCCACCTGGTCTGGTTCGCGCTGGCGCGCAGCCTGCCGCCGGTGGTGTCGAGCCTGTCGATCATGTTCATTCCGGTGGTGGGCGTGTTCTCGGGCATGTGGCTGCTGGGCGAGACGCCGCACTGGCAGGACTACGCGGCCATCGTGCTGATGTTCGCGGCGCTGTCGTCGGTCATGCTGGCGCCGCTGCTGCGCCGGCGCCTCTGAGCAACACCAGAGATTTCACTTAACAAGCCCCCTCCCGTTGGATTACACTCGCGGCCATCAGAATCCCGGAGAAACTACGTGGGCAGTAGCATCGGGTGTTCGGGCTGCCGCGGCCGTGCCGCGTCATCGCCGGATGCCATGTCACTGCGGGCTGCGTAACGCCGATCCGCGCGGGGCCATCGCCCTGCTCGTCGCCGTGCTTGCCCGCAGACACCTGCGGGTGAGTGTGTCCTTCCGATTCCCGCGCGGTGCGTCTTGCTGACCGCCGCGTCGCGCACCGGATCTTCCCTCCCCCGGCTTGCCAGCCAGATACAGGCAACAGGCAAACGTCATCGCCTTGCCCCCGGACGCGGTCCCGCGCCCGCCGGCAGCGCGATCACGCTTGCCGGCCGCCTCATGGTCGCCTTGCTGGCCAAGCCTTGCCTGCGCACGTCTCCGACCCGCGCAATCAGTCACAAGGAATCCCAGGGATGATCAACCTGTTCGTCCTGCAGAAAGGCCGGCTTGCCCAGGAGCAGGTCGACGAGCGCAACGAGCTGCTGCAGCACAAGCCCATCTGGATCGACGTGGTCAGCCCCGACGACGAGGAGCTGGCGTGGATCAAGGAAGCCTACAACGTGGTCCTGCCCGAGCTGGAGGACCTGGGCGACCTGGAGGCGTCGGCGCGCTACTTCGAGGGCGAGGACGAGAATATCCACATCCGCACCGACTTCCTGCTCGACGAGGACGAGGCGTCGCGCAACGTGCGCGTGGCCTTCGTGCTCACGCGCGACGTCCTGTTCTCGATCCACGACGAAGACCTGCCCGTGTTCCGCCTGGTGCGGCTGCGCGCCCGGATGCGTCCGGGGTCCGTGCGCAACGCCAAGGACGTGCTGATGGACCTCTACGCGACCGACGCCGAGTACTCGGCCGATTCGATCGAGGAAATCTACGAGCGCCTGGAGGAAGCCAGCCGCCGCGTGCTGGCCGAGAACGTGACCGATGCCGCCGCCGCCGACGTGCTGGAAACCATTGCCCGCGAGGAAGACCTGAACGGCCGCATCCGCCGCAACGTCATGGATACGCGCCGCGCCGTGTCGTTCCTGATGCGCAGCCAGCTGCTGTCGGCCGAGCAGCAGGACGAGGCGCGCCAGATCCTGCGCGACATCGACTCGATCGAGAACCACACCGCGTTCCTGTTCGACAAGATCAACTTCCTGATGGACGCCACGGTCGGTTTCATCAACATCAACCAGAACAAGATCATCAAGCTGTTCTCGGTGGTGTCGGTGGCGCTGATGCCGCCCACGCTGATCGCCAGCATCTACGGCATGAACTTCAAGCTGATGCCGGAACTGGACTGGGCCATCGGCTACCCGTGGGCCATCGCGCTGATGGCGGTATCGGCGGCGATTCCGCTGGTGTATTTCCGCCGGAAGGGCTGGCTGAGCTAGCAGGCTGGCCCTGGCTCCCCTCAATCCGGCAGCGTTGCCGCGCCCATGCGACGGGCGATGATCGATGCCTTGGTGCGGAAGTTCACGCGGACGTTGGCGCAGTACTCCTTCTTGTCGAAGCACTTGGGCGCCGGCAGCGCGGCAGCCAGCCGGGCGGCCTGGCCGACGGTCAGCCGGGACGCCGACGTGTGGAAGTAGTGCTGCGCGGCGGCCTCCACGCCGAACACGCCCTCGCCCCACTCCACCGAGTTCAGGTAGATCTCGAAGATGCGCTGCTTGTCCAGCCAGAATTCGAGCATCCACGTGATGGCCAGCTCCTGGCCCTTGCGCACGTAGTATTGCTCCGAGGACAGGAACAGGTTCTTGGCAAGCTGCTGGGTGATCGTCGACCCGCCGCGCACGATGTGTCCGCGCTTCTTGTTGCGCTCCCAGGCGTCCAGCATGGCATCCAGCTCGTAGCCCGGGTGGTTCACGAAGTCGGCGTCCTCGCTGGCGATCACCGCGCGCTTGATGTTGCGCGACATCTCGCCATAGCCCACCCACTTGCGGTCCACCGAGCAGCTCCAGACATTCAGCCCGCACAGCCGCCAGCGCTCGGCGCGCATGAACGACGTGGACGACGGGTCCAGGTACTGCCAGGCCGCGATCTGCAGGAAGAAGTACACCTGCAGCGCCAGCACGCCGACGATCAGGCATTCGCCCAGATAGCCGATCCAGCGCAGCGGATTGGCCGCGCCCGACGCTCTGGCGGGCGCGCGTGCGGCGGCGGTGCGCTGGCGAGCCAAGGCAGATGACGGGCGGTTAGCGCGCGGCTTCCGCCTGCAGCGCGGCGCGCAGCTCGGCCAGCACCGGGGTGGTCCCCGGACGCACGCCGCGCCAGTTGTAGAACGCCTCGGCGGCCTGCTCCACGAGCATGCCCAGGCCATCGGCCGTGCGCGCGCCGCACCTGGCCGCGTAGGCCAGGAACACGGTCGGCCGGGCGCCGTACATCATGTCGTAGGCCAGCACGCCTTCGCCCAGCAGGTGCTCGGGCACCGGCGGCAGCTCGCCCTGCAGGCTGCTGGCCGATGCATTGATGACCACGTCGCAGCCTTCTTCCTCGGACAGCGCGCCCAGCGCGTCCAGCCCGCCGGCCCACAGCTCCACGCCGTACTGGTCGGCCGCCTCGACGAACGCCTCGACCATGTCGCTGGCCTTCTGCGCCGTGCGGTTGGCCACCACGATGCGGGCCGGCCGACATTCGATCAGCGGCAGCATCGCGCCCATCGCCGCGCCGCCGGCGCCCAGCACCAGGATGCGCTTGTCTTCCAGCAGCACGTCGAGGTTGTCCTGGATGTCGCGCACCAGCCCGACGCCGTCGGTGTTGTCGCCATGGATCAGCCCGTCCTCGATCCACATCGTGTTGACCGCGCCGGCGGCCTCGGCGCGCGGCGTCAGGCGGTCGGACAGGTCGTAGGCTTCCAGCTTGAACGGCGTGGTCACGTTGCAGCCGTGGCCGCCCTCGGCCAGAAAGCGGCGCACGGTGTCGGCAAAGCCGTCCAGCGGCGCCTCCAGGCGGTCGTACTGCACGGCCTCGCCGGTCTGGCGCGCAAACGCGGCGTGGATGGCCGGCGAGCGGCTGTGCGAGACGGGGTTGCCGACCACGACGTAGCGGTCGGCGGGGGAAGACTGTTCTGCGGTCATCAGCGTCCTTGCAGGCGGACGTCGAGCCCGCTGCGGGTGAACTTGAAAGTGGAAATGACTTCGAGGATGTCCTGCTTCGACTGCATCTCGGCCGTGAACGGCCCGAACGGCGCCGCCGCGCGGACAATCGCCACGGCCTGGCGGTCCAGCGCCGGGTCGCCCGAGCTCTTGGCCACGTCGATCGCGTCGATGTTGTAGCCGTCGCGGTTATAGCCGAGCTTGCCCTGGCGGTTCACGTTGATCACCAGGATCAGTTGCCCATAGAGCGGCTTGCCGTTCTTCTGCGGAAAATCGCTCGTGCCGCGCGCCTCGATCCGGCGGCGCAGGCGGTCGTAATACTGCGCGTACTCCACGCCCTGCGCGCTGGTGGCCGTAAGCTGCATGCGCTTGGGGCGCTTGGCGTAGTGTTCGAGATTGCGGCCGATCTCGGCCTCCAGCTTGGCCATCTCGTCGGTCGACGTGCGGTCGTCCTGGCCGCGCAGCGGGGTGTCCAGGCGCTGCTCGCCCGGCTTCATGGGCTGGCTGCGCACGGCCGGCGCCGCCTCGCGGGCCTGCGTCATCAGGCGGCGCTGCTCTTCTTCCAGCTGCTCGATGCGGCGCTGGGTCAGGCGCACGAGGTCGCCGTCCTTCGATTCGGTCTGCGCCGGCAGCGGCGTGGTGGCGCGCTGGGCGTCATGGTCGCCGCCGCCGTCCAGGTTGGCCTGGGCCAGCACGGTCGGGTTGCGCGGCTTTTCGGCCGATTTCGCGTTGACCAGCACCACGTCGAGCTGGGGATCGGACCGCTTGATCTCGAACACTTCCGGCGCGGCAATGCGCACCATCAGCAGCGCCGCATGGATGGCGACCGACACGGCCAGCGCCTTGGCCAGCGTGCTGCTGGATCGCCACCAGTCGCGCGGATGCGAGGGGCGGAAAGCGGGAAGAACGGCGTTCACGATGGGTCAGGGACCAGGCGGTCGGCGTGGGAGGGCAATCGTTCGGCAAACCGGCCATCCCCCCCCTGCAGGGGGATGGCCGGAACGGACTTCGATTGTACGGGAGCCGCCCGGTTTACCGAAGGACTCAGGCGGGGGGGTTGGCGCCGGTGTCGCGTGGCGCCGACGCATCGTCCGGGGCCGTTTCGGCCGGGGCCTCGGCGGCGCCTTCGGTGCCACCTTCCGTGCCACCTTCCGCTGCGGCTTCGGCGGCATCCTCGGCCGCCGCCTCGGCGGCTGCCTCGGCGGAAACCTCCGCCATCTCGTCCTCGGTGTCGCCTTCCAGTTCCTCTTCCGGCAGTTCGCCCTCGCCGGCAAAGATCTCCAGCACGCGGCACGACACTTCCAGCGAGATCTCGTCGGTCGACGCAATCTCCAGCAGCACCTGCGTGCCGCGCACGGCCTGCGCCAGTTCCGGCACCCGCGTCACCAGCGGGATCTCGGCAAAGCGCACCGCGCCGTCCTTGAGCACCGTGGCCATCAGCTTGCCGCGGTTTTCCTGCGCGATCCAGCGCAGGCACCAGTAGCGCTCCATGGTCGACTGGTGGTCGGCATAGGCCGCGTAGGTGCCTTCGAAGTCCGCCACGGCGGCCAGCAGGTCGGCGTCCTTGGGCTTGAACGGCGCCACCAGCTTGGCGGTCACGCCATGCTGGGCCACCGCCAGGATCTGCCACTGGTTGACCAGGTCAACGTAGCGGCGCAGTGGCGACGTGCTCCACGCATACTGCGCCACGCCCAGCCCCTCGTGCGGCGCCGGATAGGTCTGCATGCGCGTGCGGTGCATGCCCCACGCCTTCTGGGTGCGGTAGATGCCCGGCACGCCGTGGTCGGCCAGCAGCTTGCCCCACGTGCTGTTGGCCAGGATCATCAGCTCGGCCACGATCTTGTCCAGCGGCGATCCGCGCCGGCGCTGCTCGATCCGCACGCGCTCGCCGCCGCCGTCCACCGAATCGATATAGAAGTTGAAGTCCGCGCGGTTGTGCGCCTCCGGGCGCAGGCCGCTGGCCAGACGCGCCTTCTGGCGCTCGTCGTGCAGGTGGTTGGCCAGCCGGAACAGCTCGCCAAGCTGCTCGCGGAACGGGTAGTCGCCGGTGCCGCTGGCCAGCGCGGCCTCGGTGACCACGTCCTCCAGCAGGTTGTGGCGCAGGTTGGCGGCAATCGGCACCAGTTCGGCGCGCGTCTCGCTGCCGACGATGGCCAGGCCGTCCGGCGTGTCCGGGTCCACCGTCACGTACAGCGACAGCGCCGGGCAGGTGCGGCCTTCCTGCAGCGTGTAGCGTTCCACCACGCTGTCGGGCAGCATCGTGATCTTGTCGCCGGGGAAATAGACCGTGGACAGGCGCTGGCGGGCAATGGCGTCGAGCGACTCGCCGCGCGTGAAGCCCAGCCCCGGCGCGGCGATGTGGATGCCCACGCGCAGCTTGCCGTCGGCCAGGCGCGTCACCGACAGCGCATCGTCGATCTCGGTCGTCGTGACGTCGTCGATCGAGAACGCCTCCACGTCGGCCACGGGCAGGCTGCCCGACGGGTCCGGCACGGCCACGTCCGGGAAGCCGGTGCCCTTCGGGAAGCAGTCGGCCAGGAACTTGGCCTCGTGCAGCGCGCGCGGGCTTTCCACGCCGCCCACGGCCACCATCAGGCGCATCGGCGTCATGCCCAGCGCCGTGCACGCGGCACCCATGGCCTTGAATTCGAGACTGTTCTTGTCGGGCTTGAACAGCAGTTGCAGCACCTTGCCGCGGAACGCGTCGGGCAACTGGTGCGCCTTGAGCTGGGCCTCGTACTCGGCCTGCACCAGCAACTGCTGCTTCTTGCGCTCCACGGCGGCCAGGGCGGCCTTGAGCTGGTCTTCGGGCGCGCGCAGGTAGCGGCCGCGGCCCTTGCGGCGGAAATAGACGGGATTGCCATGCAGCGCCATCGCAAGTGCAGCCTGCTGCACTGCGCCGGCATCGGCCCCGTAGTATTCGGCAGCCAGGTCGGCAAAGCCGAATTCCTCGGCCGGCGCGCATTCCCAGAGGAAGTCGAGGTCGATCTCGGCGGTCAGCTCGCCGGTCTGCCGCACCATTTCACTGGCCGACGGCTGGGCAAACTGCAGCAGCACGTCCTTTGCCTTGACCTTGGTGCGCTTGCCCGCGGGCAATTCCACCTGGTAGGCCTCGCCCTGTTGGGCAAGGACGGTGCCGGCGCGGATTTCGCCGCCTTCTTCGAACAGCAACTGCATGGATCGGTACTTTCGGAAAGGGCCGGGACACGCCGCCACGGTGCGCGCACAAGCGCGCGGTCGAGCCGGCCCGTCCGGGCGGATATTCGACCCGGGATGATACCGCACCCAGCGTTGGCGCCGGCGGGCATCCCAGGGGCGGGGAATCAGAGCGACATGCCGCCGCCGGGCCCGGCGGCCTCGGCGACATCGCGGATCGCGCGCTCGATGGCGACCCGTCCTTCCAGTTTCATGCGGGTCTCGCTTCCTTGTGGTGGGTGTCGATCCGGCGGGGCAGCCGGGTGCCACCGGCGCCGATGTTGGGCGGCGCAGCCCGCGTGAGCAGGTCTGGCAGGAAGACCTCGGTCACAAGCATGGCGCCGCCGCCGCGCCGGAACACCGAGCGCCGCGCGGGCAGCATCGGCACCGATGCAAACGCCGGCAGCACCCGCTGCAGCGCCTGGCGCAGCGGGTGATGGACGGTCAGCCGCGCGAACTGGAACGGCTCGCGCCGCACGCGCGGATCGACGAACAGCGCGCCGCCCAGCGGCCGGTTGCCCAGCCCGCGCAGAAACGGCCAGTCGCGCCGCGCGCGGTACGGATCGACAATCGTGTGCGCAAAGACCGCGGGCACGTCGTCGCAGATCAGCAGCACTTCGCGGGTGATGGCCGGCACGGGCCGGATCAGGCCCAGCGCGCGCCATTCATCGGCAAACGGCGGCTGTGGCGACTGGTTGATCCGCGTCACGCGGAACCGGCTGGACGCCGACATCAGCCGGGCCGTCAGCGAGCCCTCCCCGGCAATCCAGCGGCGCTGGTTCAGCGGGATGGCGGCGTCGTACGGCAGGTGGGCGTGCCACGCGGCACGCAGGCCGCTCGGGCCATTCTGGCCGGGAACCGCCGCCGTCATGCCGGGCGGGCTGGCTGGCGTCCGTCGGGCCGATAGCCGCAGAAGGCAAGCACTTCGTCGACGTAGGCGTCAAATTCGCTGATGCCGTGGTCGCTGCCCTCGATCACGCGGATCTGGGCGCCGGGGCACGCCGCGACCATCTCGCGGTAGTCCAGCACCTCGTCGCCGGTGGTCGCCAGCAGGAAATAGCGCTCCGGGCGCGTGATGGTATCCACGCGCAGCGCCAGCAGTTCGTCCAGATGTTCGCGCTTGACCTCGACCGAGCCGCCGCCGTGGTACAGCGGCTGCTCGCCAAGATATTTCTCAAGGTCGGTCCAGGGATGGATGGCCGGATTCAGCAGCACGGCGCGGCAGCCGTGGCGCTCGGCCAGCCAGCGCGCGTAGAAGCCACCCAGCGACGAGCCGACGACGGCGATGTCGGTCTCGCCGCCGGCCCGGGCGCCCCGGATGACCGCCTCGGCCTGGGCAATCGCCTGGGACGGCGACACATTGAGCACCGGGCAGGCGAAATACTTCTCCAGCCCCCAGGCGCGCATCCGTTCCTGCACGAGCCGCGACTTCATCGACTGCGGCGAGGAACGGAAGCCGTGCAGGTACAGCAGCATGGGATTCCCTGTGTGAAAGTGGCCGGCGGGCCGTCAGCCCTTGGCGCCGATGGCGTCCAGCAGCTTCTGGTGGATGCCGCCGAAGCCGCCGTTGCTCATCACCAGCACGTGGTCGCCGGGGCGGGCGGCGGCGGTCACGGCCTGCACCAGTTCGCCCAGGTCCTGGAACGCGGCGGCCTTGTCGCCGATGGGCGCCAGCGCGTCGCCCAGGTTCCAGCCCAGCGCGTCCTTGCCGGACGGTGCGCCGTAGCCGAACACCAGATCGGCCGCTTCCAGGCTGGCCGGCAGTTGGGCCGCCATCACGCCCAGCTTCATCGTGTTTGAGCGCGGCTCCAGCACGGCGAGGATGCGGGCGTCGCCCACGCGGCGGCGCAGGCCGTCGAGCGTGGTCTGGATGGCCGTCGGATGGTGCGCGAAATCGTCGTAGACCGTGACGCCGCTGGCCACACCGCGCACTTCCATGCGGCGCTTGACGTTGGCAAAGCGGCCCAGCGACTCGATGGCCTGCGCCGGCGGCACGCCCACGTGGCGGGCGGCCGCGATGGCGGCAATCGCGTTCATGCGGTTGTGCGTGCCCTGCAGGTCCCAGACCACGGTGCCCTGCAGCGCCTCCTGGAAGTACACGTCGAACGCGTCCTTGCCGGCCGGCGCCTCGGTGCGGGCGTCGCCTTCGCGCCAGTCGCCCATGCCGAACTGCTCCACCTCGCTCCAGCAACCGCGTTCCAGCACGCGCGCCAGCGCGGGCTCCAGCCCGTTCACGACGAGCCGGCCCTGGCCGGGCACCGTGCGCACCAGATGATGGAATTGGGTCTCGATCGCGGCCAGATCGGGGAAGATGTCGGCGTGATCGTATTCAAGGTTGTTCAGAATGGCCGTGCGCGGGCGGTAGTGCACGAACTTGCTGCGCTTGTCGAAGAACGCGGTGTCGTATTCGTCGGCCTCGATGACAAAGAAGTCCGATTCTGTCAGCCGCGCCGAGATGCCAAAGTTCTGCGGCACGCCGCCGACCAGGAAGCCGGGGTTGTAGCCGGCGTCCTGCAGCACCCAGGCCAGCATCGACGTGGTGGTGGTCTTGCCATGCGTGCCGGCCACGGCCAGCGTCCACTTGCCGTTCAGCACGTGCTCGCCCAGCCATTGCGGGCCGGACACGTACGGCAGGTTGCGGTCCAGGATGGCTTCCATCAGCGGATTGCCGCGCGACACCACGTTGCCGATCACGTACAGGTCGGGGTTCAGCGATAGCTGCTGCGGGTCGAAGCCCTCGATCAGGTCGATGCCCTGGGCTTCCAGCTGGGTGCTCATCGGCGGGTAGACGTTGGCGTCGCAGCCGGTGACCCGGTGGCCCGCCTGCCGCGCCAGGACCGCGAGGCCCCCCATGAACGTACCGCAGATGCCAAGGATGTGAATATGCATGGGAGCTTCGGGAATGCGTGGGAATGCGTTGGGCCGCGCGGACGGGCCGGCGGCGCAGAAGTGAAGGGTCTGATTGTACCCGCATGCGTCCGGTTCCCGACCCGCTCCCGGCGCGGCGCCCGGCCCCGCCGCGCGCCTGTGCCGCATGCCGGGCCCCGGCCGTGCGGGTATCATCGACCCATGTCCCGACGTACCCCCTCCGACCCCGCCCGCCTGCGCGAGGAAATTGCCCAGGCCGCGGCGCGCATGATTGCCGAAGACGGCGCCGACTACGCCACCGCCAAGCGCAAGGCCGCCCGCCAGTTGCTGGGCGACGTCCGCGTGGCCGGCGAATGGCTGCCCGACAACGAACTGATCGAGGAAGAAGTGCGCGCCTACCAGGCGCTGTTCCAGGGCGAGCACCAGCCGCGCATCCTGGCCCTGCTGCGGCAACTGGCCGTGCTGGCCATGGACGATCTGGCCGGCTTCCGCCCCTATCTGGTCGGCGCCGTGCTCAACGGCACGGCCACCGAGCATTCCGACGTCTATATCCAGTGCTTCTGCGACAGCCCCAAGGACGTGGCACTGCACCTGATCAACGCCGGCGTGGATTTCGAGACCAGCGAGAGCCGGCACTTCGCGGGCCGGGGCGACGTGGAGACGCTCAGCTTCCTGTGGCGCGGCCAGTGGCCGGCCGGCCGCGAGGCGCGCCTGCTGGCCGGCGAGGTGCGCGAGATGCTGGGCGCCCCGGTGGGGGTCCACATCGCGCTGTATGATGCCGTCGACGAACGGGGCGCGGCGCGCGCCGACGCCAGCGGCCGTGTGGCCCGGGCCGACATCGACGCCGTCCGCGAGCTGATGGACGAGGCGGCAGGCGCGCCCGACCAGCCGCCACCCCTATCTATATAGAACTGTCTTCTTCCGCCTCGAACATGACCGCTTCCACCCCCGACGCCAAGCCGGCCCGCCGCTCGTCCCTGGTCCTCTGGATCGTCGTCGCCCTGCTGGCCGCCGTGGCCGGCGCCGTGGCCGCCCACTTTGCCATGGCGCCCAAGCCGGCATCGGACCAAGCCGTCGAATCGCTGTTCCAAGCCAGGATGCCCGACCCAAGCGGCGCGGAGCTGGACCTGTCCAGGTATCGCGGCAAGACGCTGGTCGTGAACTTCTGGGCGCCGTGGTGCGGCCCCTGCGTCGAGGAAATGCCGGAGCTGACCGCGCTGCACGGCGAGTACGCGCAGCGCAATGTCGAATTCATCGGCATCGGAATCGATTCGGCCAGCAACATCCAGGAATTCCTCAAGAAAGTCCCCGTGAAGTATCCGCTGGCCGTGGCCGGGTTCGCCGGCACCGAACTGGCCAAGAGTTTCGGCAATGCCCAGGGCGGGCTGCCCTACACGGTGGTCATCACGCCTGACGGCGACGTGAAGTACCGCAAGATGGGCCGTGTCCACGCCGACGAACTGCGCAAGGAATTGCCGGGCGCCTGACGGGCCGGGTTGCCGGCTCCGAGGGAAATTTCCCGTAACTGCGCGCTTCTGCCCCCAAATGACGCAGAAGTGACGATGGAAGGACCGCCAGATCCGATGGTTTTCGGAAAATGTGATCTGTACTGCGTGAGGCGCGTCTCATATGCCTTGGAGGCGACTTCGGCCTTGTATCGCGTGCTAGACAAATCCCTCTAAGCTACGGTAATCTCCGCGCAATTTCGTTGAACTGGTCGAGTCGCCGTGTCGTCTACCCCCACCGTCAGCCGCGCCGCCCGCTATCGCAAAGTGCTGGTTCTGCATGGTCCGAACCTCAATTTGCTCGGGACCCGCGAGCCGCAGGTGTATGGGCATACCACGCTGGCCGATATCGACGCCGCGCTGGCCAAACATGCCGCCGCGGCCGGGGTCGACCTGCAGACCTTCCAGTCCAACCACGAGGGCGCCCTCGTGGATCGCGTCCAGGCCGCCCGTACCGAGGGGGTGGACTTCGTGATCATCAATCCCGCGGCGTTCACGCATACCAGCGTGGCCCTGCGGGACGCCCTGGCCGGCGTGGCGATTCCGTTCGTCGAGGTGCACCTGTCCAACGTGCATCGCCGCGAGCCGTTCCGCCATCACTCGTATTTCTCCGATCAGGCGATCGGGGTGATCTGCGGGCTGGGCTGGCGGGGTTACCTGCTGGCCCTGGACTACGCGCTGGCGCAGGAGCAGGACGCCCCGGGCAGCTAGCCCTTCCTGGTAGGCAACCGAGACAACCGCGGCCTGTCGCGCCTGGCGAGGCGGGCCAACATCAATGACTGACCGCCGCCGTCCCCTTCCCTGACCCGAAGGTGACCGGACAACCCGATTCTGGAGGATAAGAAGATGGACCTGCGCAAGCTGAAGACGCTGATCGACCTGGTGGCCGAATCCGGCATTTCGGAGCTCGAAGTGACCGAGGGCGACGGCAAGGTTCGCATCGTCAAGCAACCCCCGCAGGTCGTGGCCGCCCCGGTTGCCATGCCCCAGCTCCAGGCCCTGCCCATGGCTGGCGCCGCACCGGCCGCCGCCGCGCCGGCTGCCGCCCCCGCCGACGCCGCCCCGCAACTGCCGGCCGGCCACATCGTCACGTCGCCGATGGTCGGCACGTTCTACCGCGCCCCGTCGCCGGGCGCCGCCCCGTTCGTGAACGTGGGCGACACCGTCAAGGAAGGCCAGACCGTCTGCATCATCGAAGCCATGAAGCTGCTCAACGAGATCGAGTGCGACAAGGCCGGCGTGATCAAGGAAATCCTCGTCGAAAACGGCCAGGCCGTGGAGTACGGCCAGCCGCTGTTCGTGATCGGCTGAAGCCAGCCGCCGGCTGACGCGGCACAGCGGCCCGTGGCCCTGCCGCCAAGCGTTGGCCCGGCGCGCCATTCCGGCGTGCGCGGGCCCGCCCCTGTTCTCGCAGAGAGAGACCATGTTTGAAAAAATTCTGATCGCGAACCGCGGCGAGATCGCCCTTCGCATCCAGCGCGCCTGCCGCGAGCTGGGCATCAAGACCGTGGTGGTGTACTCGGAGGCCGACAAGGAAGCCAAGTACGTGAAGCTGGCCGACGAAGCCGTCTGCATCGGCCCGGCCCCCTCGCCGCTGTCGTACCTGAACATGCCGGCCATCATCTCGGCCGCCGAAGTCACCGACGCCCAGGCCATCCACCCGGGCTACGGCTTCCTGTCGGAGAACGCCGACTTTGCCGAGCGCGTGGAGAAATCCGGCTTCGTGTTCATCGGCCCGACGTCCGACAGCATCCGCCTGATGGGCGACAAGGTGTCGGCCAAGCAGGCGATGATCAAGTCCGGCGTGCCGTGCGTGCCGGGCTCGGACGGCGCACTGCCCGACGACCCCAAGGAAATCCTGGCCACCGCGCGCCGCGTGGGCTATCCCGTGATCATCAAGGCCGCCGGCGGTGGTGGTGGCCGCGGCATGCGCGTGGTGCACACCGAGGCCGCGCTGATCAACGCCGTCAACATGACGCGCGAGGAAGCGGGCCGTGCCTTCGGCAATCCCGAGGTCTACATGGAGAAGTTCCTTGAGAACCCGCGCCATGTGGAAATCCAGATCCTGGCCGACCAGCACAAGCAGGCCATCTGGCTGGGCGAGCGCGACTGCTCGATGCAGCGCCGCCACCAGAAGGTGATCGAGGAAGCGCCCGCGCCGCACATTCCGCGCCGCCTGATCGAGCGTATCGGCGACCGCTGCGCCGATGCATGCAAGAAGATCGGCTACCGGGGCGCCGGCACGTTCGAGTTCCTGTACGAGAACAACGAGTTCTACTTCATCGAGATGAACACCCGCGTGCAGGTGGAGCATCCGGTGACCGAGATGATCACCGGCATCGACATCGTGCAGGAGCAGATCCGCATCGCCTTTGGCGAGAAGCTGCGCTTCCGCCAGAAGGATGTGGAACTGCGCGGCCACGCCATCGAGTGCCGCATCAACGCCGAGGACCCGTTCAAGTTCACGCCGTCGCCGGGCCGCATCACCGCCTGGCACATGCCCGGCGGCCCCGGTGTCCGCGTGGACTCGCACGCGTATGATGGCTACTTCGTGCCGCCCAACTACGACTCGATGATCGGCAAGATCATCACGTACGGCGCCACGCGCGGCCAGGCCATCGCCCGCATGCGCATCGCGCTGTCGGAGATGGTGGTGGACGGCATCCTGACCAACGTGCCGCTGCACCGCGACCTGATGCTCGACGCCAACTTCGTGGAAGGCGGCACCAGCATCCATTATCTTGAACACCGCCTGGCCCAGAAGGCCAACGCTCACGGCGAGAAAGCCTGAGGCGGGGCCCAGCGGCCGGCTTGCAGCAAAGGAACCCCGTGGCTTTCCAGGAATGTGTGATCGAAATTGCGCAGGATCAGGCCGAAGCCTGGTCCGATGCACTGTTCGACCTCGGCGCGCTGTCGGTATCGGTGGAAGACGCCGACGCCGACACGCCTGACGAGCAGCCGCTGTTCGGAGAGCCCGGGCTGGAGCCGACGCGGCTGGCGTGGAATCGGTCGCGCGTGGTGGCGCTGTTCGACGACGAGACCGATCCCGCGCTGGTGGTGACGGCCGCCGCCAACACGCTGGGCATCGACCCGGTGCCCGACTACACGCTGCGCCCGGTGGCCGACCAGGACTGGGTGCGGCTGACCCAGTCGCAGTTCGAGCCGATCCGCGTGGGCGAGCGCATCTGGGTGGTGCCGTCGTGGCACGATGCGCCCGACCCCGACGCCGTGATCCTGGAGCTTGATCCGGGCCTGGCTTTCGGCACGGGCAGCCATCCGACCACGCGGCTGTGCATGCAGTGGCTCGAACAGAACGTGCGGGCCGGCGAGACGGTGCTGGACTACGGCTGCGGCTCGGGCATCCTGGCCATCGTGGCCAAGAAGCTCGGCGCCGGCGACACGGTCGGCATCGACATCGATCCGAACGCCGTGGAGGCATCGCGCTACAACGCCGAGCGCAACCGCGTGGCGGCGACCTTCGCGCTGCCCGAGGCGGTGTCCGAGGCCACCCATGACCTGGTGGTGGCCAACATCCTTTCCAACCCGCTCAAGCTGATGGCCGCGATGCTGACCGCGCGCGTGCGTCCGGGCGGCCGGCTGATCCTGTCCGGCGTGCTCGAACGGCAGGCCGACGAGGTGGCGGCGGCCTACGCGCCGTGGATCGCCATGTCGGTCTGGCGCAGCGAGGAAGGCTGGGTGTGCCTGCATGGCACGCGCCCGGCCGCGGCATCCGCCAACCAATCCTGATTCCCGACCATGGCCGCTGCCAAGCTCGTCACGCGCTGTCCGGCCTGCCGCACCGCGTTCCGGCTGGTGGCGGACCAGTTGCGGCTGCGCAAGGGCCTGGTCCGCTGCGGCCAGTGCGACACCGTCTTTGATGCGCGCGAGCACCTGATCGAGGTGCCCACGCCGGGCGGTAGCGGCGCCGCTGGGGCTGCCAGCAGCGTCCCCGCCGGTACGCCGGCGGCCGCGCCGCCCTCCTCGTCCGTGTCGATGGCCGCCGCGCTGGCCCACGCCGAGCAGGCGCAGGCGGCGGCGCGCGCCCGCGAGGCCGACGCGCCGTTCGATCCCGGCTTCGATCCAGGTTACGAGGTGCCGGCGCTGGATTCGCCGACGACGATGATGTCCGAGGCGGAAGCCGAGGAAGTGGTCGGCGTGGCGCCGGAAGTGCCCCCGGAAGTGGCGCCTGAACGGTCACCTGAACCCGAACCCGCCGAGGCGGGCGCGGTGGCCGATGCGGTACCTGAAGAGGCCGCCGCGCATTTCGACGAGGCTGCCGAGACCGACGCCGTGCTGCCGGACGAGGCCGCACCGCAAACCGCCCCGGAAGCCGACCCATCGCCCGAACCCGCCGAAACGCCGCTGACCGAGCCGCCCGTCCCTTGGCCGACGCTCGACCATGCCGCGTTCGACGACGCCCCGCCCCGCCCGGCGCCGACAGCCGCCGCGCCGGCGCCGACAGCCGCCGCGCCGGCGCCGCACTCGTCGCTCGATCCCGCCGCAGCGTTTGCATCGACGCGCCCCTCGGGCCTGCCGCCGTACGGCGCCTATAGCGCCAAGGCAAGCTGGCCACCACTGCGGCCGTCCGAAGGCCCGACCTCCCACCCCGCCGACCACGGCACACCGGAACCCGAAGTGCCGGCCCCGGTGGAAGCGGCCGAACCCGGCGTCGTTGCACCCGATCCTGTCGCGGAACTGCCGCCCGAACCCGCCACGCCGGCCGACCCGGTGCCCAGCGCCAGCGGCTTCCTGCGCAGCGCGGACCCGGCCGACCCCGAGGCGGAAGCCTGGGCCGCGCAGGCTCGCGACGTCATCGAACACGACCTCGGCGTGACGCCGCGCGACGACACGCCCAGCAGCGTGGCGCGCGAGACCACCACGCGCCGCTGGCTGCGCCGGGACGAACCGGCAGCCAGCGCCGGCCCGGTCTTCGCGCCCGATTTCCTGCGCCACACCCGCGAGCGCGAACAGGCGCGCGCGCCGCGCCCCAAGGTGACGGTGCCCGGCAGCCAGCGCACGTGGATCCGCGCGGCGGCCGTGGTGCTGGGGCTGGGTATCCTGGTCCAGGGCATCTTTTTGGCGCGCAGCCAGATTGCCGGCAGCGTGCCGGTGCTGCGGCCGGTACTCGAAGCGGCCTGCGCGCCGTTCGGCTGCGCCGTGCCGCCGTGGCGCGACCTGGAGGCGCTGCGCATCGACAGTTCGCAGTTGCAGAAGCAGGACGAAGGCGCCGACGTCTACCAGTTGGCCGTCACGCTGCGCAACCAGGGCCGCGCCACCACGGCCCTGCCCGCCATCGAACTCGTGATGACCGACCTGCAGGACCAGTTGCTGCTGCGCCGCGTGCTGCAGCCGGGCGAGTACCTGGAGCCGGCCCAGCGCGGCTTTGCCACCTCGGGCCTGCGCGCGGGCAGCGAGCTGCCGGTTCGGGTACGATTCCGGACGCAGCAGGCCGCGGCGAACTACCGCGTGCTGATCTTCTATCCCTGAATTCATCGCCCCCCGCCACGCCGGCCGGCAATGCACCGGACCGGCGGGCCGTACCTTCCTGACAGGAGCAACCATGAGCAACGTGACCCTCGGCGGCAACGCCATCGAAGTTGGCGGCAAGTTTCCCCAGGCTGGCGACAAGGCCCCGGCCTTCTCGCTGGTCGGCAAGGACCTCAAGGACGTGACGCTGGCCGACTTCGCCGGCAAGCGCAAGGTCCTGAACATCGTGCCCAGCCTGGACACGCCCGTGTGCCAGGCGTCGGCACGCAAGTTCAACGAGGCCGCCAGCAGCCTCGACAACACCGTGGTGCTGACGATCTCGGCCGACCTGCCGTTCGCGATGGGCCGCTTCTGCACGGCCGAGGGCCTGGCCAACGTGGTGACGCTGTCGACCATGCGCGGCGCCGATTTCAAGAACGCCTACGGCGTGGACATCAAGTCGGGCCCGCTGGCCGGCGTGTGCGCACGTGCCGTGGTGGTCGTGGACGAGAACGACGCCGTCAAGTACAGCCAGCTCGTGCCCGAGATCAAGCAGGAGCCTGATTACGACGCCGCGCTGGCCGCCCTGAAATAATCTGTGCGGTAGCACACGATTTGCGAAGCGCCTCCGCCCGTCATGCACGGGCGGAATTATTTAACGTATCTGTTTCTGCCCGTCATCCCTGGGCCGGAACGCTTGGAGAAAAGATGTCCAGCCTGATCTGCGGCTCCGTCGCCTACGACACCATCATGACGTTCGACGGACGGTTCCGTGAACACATCCTTCCGGACCAGATCCAGATGCTGAACGTCTCGTTCCTGGTGCCCGGCATGCGGCGCGAGTTCGGCGGCTGCGCCGGCAACATCGCCTACACGCTGAAGATGCTGGGCGGCGAACCGGTGGTGATGGCGACGGTGGGCCAGGACGCCGGACCGTACCTGCAGCATCTGCGCGATCTGGGTATCGGCACCGGGCATATCCGTACGCTGCCGGACACGTTCACCGCGCAGGCGATGATCACGACCGACCTCGACAACAACCAGATCACGGCTTTCCACCCGGGCGCCATGGGCCAGTCGCAGCTCAATGCCGTGCAGGACGTGCTGGCGGCCGGCACGCGCCCGGCGCTGGGCATCGTCGCACCGGACAGCCGCGAGGGCATGCTGCACCATGCGCGGCAGTTCGCCGAGGCCGGCATCCCGTTCATCTTCGACCTGGGCCAGGCCATGCCGCTGTTCAACGGCGAGGACCTGCGCCGGTTCGTTGAACTCGCCAGTTACGTGACGGTCAATGGCTACGAAGCGCAGGTCATGCTGTCGCGCACCGCGTGGACCAGTGCCGAGGTGGCCGCCAAGGTCCGCGCGTTCATCGTGACGCACGGCGAACGCGGCGCCACGATCTTCGCCGACGGCCAGCAGTACGCCATCCCGGCCGTGCAGGCCGAGCGCGTGGTGGACCCCACCGGCTGCGGCGACGCCTTCCGGGGCGGCCTGCTGCACGGCATCGAGCAGGGCATGGACTGGGAAACCACGGGCCGGCTGGCGTCGCTGATGGGCGCGCTCAAGATCGCCCAGCAGGGCCCCCAGAATCACTGGATTTCGCACGACGAGATCGCCAGCCGGTTCGCGTCGGCATTCGGCTACCAATACGCGTAAGATGGAACGGTGCACCGCGCGCACCGGGTGAGGACGAACGGCGCGGCCAACAGACGGGAGTTGCCATGCATCAGATACTTCGATTCGGCGGCGCGGCGGTACTGGCCGCGGCAGCACTGGTCGGCGGCTGCGCCAATTACTCGAACTCCGGCAGCGTCTACGCGCCCGGCCAGGCCAACCGCGAGCAGACGGTGCGCTACGGCGTGGTGCAGGGCGTGCGCGAGGTCATGATCCAGGGCGGTACCACGGGCGCCGGTACCATCGCCGGCGGCGCGCTGGGCGGCGTGGCGGCGGGCAGCACCATCGGCAGCGGTGGCGGATCGGTGGCGGCGGGCCTGCTTGGCGCGGTGCTGGGCGGCATTGCCGGCAGCGCGGCCGAGAACCGCATCACCCAACGGCGCGGCCTGGAGATCACGGTGCAGCTCGAAGACGGCGACCTGCGCGCCATCACCCAGGAGGCCGACGAGGTGTTCCGCCCCGGCGACCGGGTGCGGCTGCTGTCGTCGGGCGGCGTGACGCGCGTCTCGCACTGACAACATTACACGGCTGCCATGCTGCAACGCCGCGTGCCTTCGGGCCGCGGCGTTTTGCTTTTGGGGAGTCGCCAGCGCGCGGGCATGAAAAAACCCGCCGGGCACGGAGGCCATCGGCGGGTTGGCAAGACTTGCTGTCTTGCTGACCGGATACCGCGTATCCGGTCAATGTGGCACGCGATGCGTGCTCTGGCGATTCCCTGTGGTGACCGCTCGCACGAGGCGAGGCGATTACGGACGGTTGCCCGTCGGGAACGGCCAGGCCGCGGCCGGGTTCAGCGTGGTCTTGGCCGGTGCAGCAGCAGCGGGAGCAACGGCAGGGGCCGCGGCAGGCTTGGCAGCCTTCTTGGCAGCCGGCTTCTTGGCAGCGGCCTTCTTGGCGGCCGGCTTCTTCGCAGCAGCAGCCTTCTTGGCCGGCGCAGCCTTCTTGGCAGCAGCCTTCTTGGCCGGTGCGGCCTTCTTGGCGGCAACCTTCTTCACTGCGGCCTTCTTGGCCGGTGCTGCCTTCTTGGCGGCGACCTTCTTGGTTGCAACCTTCTTGGCGGCAACCTTCTTCACCGCGGCCTTCTTGGCCGGTGCTGCCTTCTTGGCGGCTACCTTCTTGGTGGCGACCTTCTTGGCTGCAACCTTCTTCACAGCGGCCTTCTTGGCTGCCGGCTTCTTGGCGGCGACCTTCTTGGTTGCGACCTTCTTGGTTGCAGCCTTCTTGGCGGCCGGCGCTGCCTTCTTGGCGGCGACCTTCTTCACAGCGGCCTTCTTGGCGGCGGGCTTGGCAGCCTTCTTGGCCGCCGGCTTTTTCTTTGCAGCAGTTGCCATGGATAACTCCTTCACTAACGTGAAATATCGAATGACCTAAATGGACGACCCGACCGGCCCGAGGCGCGTTCCTGCCTGGCCCCAACCGAGCGAGCGATTCATCGGCGCACGACACTTCGTCAACCGCACGCTAATGAATTCGGTGACAGGGCACCGGCCGCGACCCGCATGGCGCGGCACGGTGTCTTCACGGCAGCGCAAGATCCGCGCGCGGGCTGCAACGCCAGCGTCCAGGCGGATCTCCGGGGCATGCCGTGCCCTGGAATATTCGATTGGCCCGCGCCGTCCATCGTGGCGACGCGCTGCCGGATAAGAGGAGATATCGGTCAGCTTGCCTGCAGCACGGGCTTGGCCTCGCGCACTGCAGACGGCAATCCTACGGGGGTAGCTCGCCCATCCCGTCACTGGGCTACAGGAGACTGCACGCGTTGTAAGAAGCCTGATCGGCCCGGTCTGCGTCAAAGTTCTGGTGCTCCCTGGCTACCCGCATTCACTGCGCCGAAGCGTCGCGTCATCGTTGCTTCTTGCTTGCCTTCTTGCGACGCCCGCTTCGTCGAATCACGTCGATGCAATGAAGTGAGACTCTTGTCAAGGCGAATCATAATTCGTTTGTTCGATGATGTTAAGAAAAAAGTGCAAAAAAACTTGCGCGCAAGATCGAATCGATCTACTTCACGCGCGCGCTTCGATGACGACACCATCGACACCTTCTCTGATGACGACTCTCACGCGTCGATCGAAGTTCCGAAGCGCGTGAGTTTCGACCGCGATCGACGGCGTCGCACACTGTCTCGCGCGGTGCGCGCGCACGTCGCGCACGCACCGTCGGACGACCGCTCGGGTACCGCATCGCACCCGCTCGCCACCACCATCCGCATACCCGCGCGCTGTCTCGAAAGCCGCATGAACAGTGGCTTTCCGGCCTGCGTACGATCACGCGCGCGATGCGCTGCCGCGTCGCTGCGCGTGGCTGCGGCACGCGCGTCCATCGGCGCCCCAACGTGTCCGACGCGCTTCCGCATCGACCACCGATCGGCACGCGCGCGATGCCACCGCGCATCGCGTCGACTGACCGCGCGTGCATCGACACGACAGTTGCGCGAGTACGACGAAAGAGTGATGCGCGCACGCAACGGTCGGTCGCTGCGACACGTGTTTGCATCCGCGTTTGGACATCGATGGCATGCACAACGATGTGTCGACGCACGCGCCGCGCGCACCGGATCGCCCGTCGACCCACCACGCGCATCGCACGCTTCGTCGACCGTGTCTTGCGATGACATTCGGGTTCTCACCAATGCATCGGCGGACGCGCGCGCCGACATGCCGACCACCTCCGGCGGCGCCGCGACGCCACCGCAACGCCACCGTTTTAGCCGGCTAGAGGAATGCCTCGGGTCGGCCCCGCGCGGGCGTGTTGCTGCAGGACAAAATCCACGCCAGGCGCCGGCTGGCGGGCGATGCGCGCCGCCCTTGCGCTACGCTCTGGTGCGTACGCAAACGGATGTTGGCCGTTGCGGTGTCCGGGCGGCGCCAGTAGATTGGCGTCGCGCGGCAAAGACGCCGACCGGTGGGCATCGGTGCAGCACCGGCCCGTGCAACCATCCGGGCCGCGTGCGGATATCCTGCTCGCCTTGTACGGCTTGCACGTCAGACCTGCAGAGGCGTCCGCCGCCGTACAGCCGACACCACCCGCGCCGCGACCTGGCGAATCCGCCGTCGCGGAAACACTGAACCTGGAGACTTTCATGCGCATGACCGCCCCCCGCGCCCTGCTTCGCACCACCGCCCGCGCCGCGCTGTTTGCCGCGGCGTTCACCGCCAGCACCTTCGCCATGGCGCAGTCGACGCCGGCCGGCACCTGGCACACGATCGACGACGCCACCGGCAAGCCGCGCGGCGTGATCGAGATCTCGGAGAAGGACGGCGTGTACAGCGGCAAGCTCGTGAAGAGCCTGGTGCCGTCCGAAGGTCCGCCCAAGGTGTGCGACAAATGCACCGACGCGCGCAAGGACCAGCCCATCATCGGCATGACGCTGCTGACCGGGCTGCGCAAGACGGGCGACAACGAGTGGACCGGTGGCGAGATCCTGGACCCGGAGACCGGCAAGCTCTACAAGTGCAAGATGTCGATGGCCGACGACGGCAAGAAGCTCAACGTGCGCGGCTTCATCGGCATCAGCCTGATTGGCCGGACCCAGACCTGGGTGCGCCAGCCGTGACGCCGCGCGGGAGCGGGGCCGCTGCCGCCCCGCTGCCCGCTTCCTTTCCCTGCCCACCCGGCCGCGCCTCCGTCCCGACTTTCCCGCCCCCGCCGTCCCCCGGCAGGTCGGCCGCAAGCCACGCCGTCCTACAGCCAACTGACAGGTTCGATCGGTAAGATCGAAAGCCCCGAATGGGCTACGACAAAGACTGGAGACCGATCATGCATTCCCCCCTGCGCTTTTCCCCGCGCCGCCGCACCCTGGCCCTGGCGCTTGCCGCCGCCTCGCTGGTGGCCACCACCGCCCACGCCGCCGATGCCTGGCCCAACCACGTGATCAAGTTCGTCGTGCCGTTCACGGCCGGCGGCGCCAACGACCTCGTGGCGCGGGCCGGCGCCGAGGCGGTGAGCAAGCGCATCGGCCAGCCGGTGGTGATCGAGAACCGTCCCGGTGCCGGCGGCATCGTCGGCGCCGACTACGTGGCCAAGAGCAAGCCCGACGGCTACACGTTCCTGGTGGGCGCCGTGGGCACCGTCACCAACAGCCTGATCCGCACCAAGATGCCGTACCAGCCGGACGACCTCGTGCCGGTGGGCCTGATCGCGGTCAGCCCGTCGGTGATCGTGGCGTCGCCGTCGCTGCCGGTGAACAACGTCAAGGAACTGGTCGAGTACTCGAAGAAGCAGGGTGGCGTGCCCTTTGCCACGGCCGGCAGCGGCAGCACGCCGCACTTCGTCGAAGAAATGCTTAAGGAAAAGGGTGCCCAGCTCACCGTGGTGCCCTACAAGAGCGGGTCGGAAAGCATTACCGCCGTGATTGGCGGACAGGTGGCGGCAACGTCGGAGGCGTCGATCGTGGTGTTGCCCCAGATCAAGGCGGGCAAGCTCAAGGCGCTGGGCGCCACCTGGGACAAGAAGATGCCGGCGGCGCCGAGCATCCCGACCACGGCCGAGCAGGGTCTGCCCGAGGTGCGCATTGGCCATTGGGCCGGCATCTTCGCGCCCAAGGGCACCGACCCGGCGATCATCAAGAAGCTCAATGCCGAGTTGACGGCCGGGATGCTGAATCCCGAGATCCGCGACCGGCTGATCCAGAACGGTATCGAGCCGGCCGGCGGTTCGGTCGAGAGCTTTGTGACCTTCATCAAGACCGAGCGGGGACGGCTGGGCCGCATCGCCAAGAACGCCAACATGACGTCCGAGTAAGCCACCGCACCCGGCTTGCCCAGGCACTGGCAGACGGCCCGCTCCATGCGGGCCTTTTTGTTGGGCGTCGCCGCTTCAGCCGAACTGCTCGGCCAGCGCCTGCCTGGCCTGTTCGATGAACTCGCCCTCCCCGCGCCGCGGGGCCAGTAGATAGAACTCGGCCGACGGCAGCGCCGGCAGCTTCCAGCCGCTCGCGTCGGCGGCGTCCACCGGCATCACGCCGGGCCCGATGGCCGACGTGTTCAGGCACGACACACCGAGCCCGGCCGCCAGCGCCAGATGCAGCCCGGCCACCCCCGACGCCGAATGGGCGATGTCGAACTCGCGCCGGCGGCGCATCAGCAACTGCACCACGAACTGGTGCAGCGAGCACGAGTCGGGCAGCAGCACCAGCGGCAGCGTGGGCTGCGGCGCCTGCGCAATCTCGGGCGCCGCCACCCACGCCAGCGCCTCGCGCCGCAGCACCGTGCCGCCGCGCGCCGCGCCCTCGCGCCGCGCCTCCGGGCCGCGCGCGCCGATCAGCCGCATGCTCAGGCCGATGTCGAACGTGTCCAAGTCGGCCGCCGCCTCGATGGCGGCGCTCTTCATGACCGTGACGTGCAGTTTCAGATAGGGATAGCGGTCGCGCAGCCGGCGCAGCATGCCGGCAATTTCGCCGGGGCGGAAGTAGTCGGTCACGGCCAGCCTCAGCTCACCATCCAGCGTCTGGCCGCGCAGTTCGGCCATGGCCTGCTCGTTCAGCGACAGGATGCGCCGCGCGTAGTCCAGCAGCCGCGCCCCCGCCGGCGTCAGCGCGGCGCCCCGCTTGCCGCGCGTCAGCAGCGGCACGCCGGCGCGCGCCTCCAGCTTGCGCAACTGCTCGCTGACCGACGATTGCGACAGGAACAGGCGCGGCGCCGCCGCCGACAGGCTGCCGCTTTCCGCCACCGCCACGAACGTCCGGAGCTGGTCTGTCTCGAATCCACGCATGATCGCCGCCTGCCTTTCCGATGTTTCGGATTATCCGATACATGTAATCGTATATTCCCTCTTTTCCGATGGCAAGGAGACGCCTACGCTAGCGTTACCGCAGCCGCCAGAGCCCGCCAACGGGCGCAGCGGCAACGCGCATCCATCCACCCGAAAGGAGCCCGTCATGCCCCACGTTTCCCTGCAGATTTCCGGCCAGCCCGATACCGACCTGATGCGCCGCGCCGTTGCCACGGTGGGCGAACTGACCCAGCGCGTGCTGGGCAAGGAAGCGCCGGTCATCGCCACGACCGTGACGTTCATCCCGCGCGAGCAGTGGTTCATCGGCGGCCAGCCGCTGTCGGCGCGTGAGACGGGTCGCAACGCGTTCCAACTCGACATCAGCGTGACCGACGAGACGAACACCAAGGCCGAGAAAGCCGACTACCTGCGGCAGGCGTTCGCGGCGCTATCCGAGCTGATTGGCGACGTGAACGAGGTCTCGTATATCCACGTCATCGACGCGCGCGCGGCGGCCTACGGCTATGGCGGCCGGACGCAGGAGTACCGGCACCAGCACCGTTGAGCGGGCGGCCGGGGCGCCGGCCATTCCATCGCCCCGGTCAAAAGTGCCGTGCGGGCGGCGTGCTTGTGCCGCGCAGCGATGTTAACTAGTGTGGAGGGCGGATTTCCCGATACCGGAGGCATCGCATGAAGCAAGTCACGCTACCCGGCGGCGAGCGCGTTCCCGCGCTGGGCATGGGCACCTGGAACATGGGCGACGACCGCGGCACGCGCGCCGAGGAGATCGCCACGCTCCGGATGGGCCTGGACCTGGGCCTGCGGCTGGTGGACACGGCCGAGATGTATGGCGAGGGCTTGTCGGAATCGCTGATCGGCGAGGCGCTGGCCGGCCGTCGCGACGAGGCGTTCCTGGTCAGCAAGGTCTATCCGCACAACGCCAGCCGCAAGGGCGCCGTGGCCGCGTGCGAGCGCAGCCTACGCCGGCTGGGCACCGACCGGCTGGACCTGTACCTGCTGCACTGGCGCGGCGACGTACCGTTCGAGGAGACGATCGAGGCGTTCCAGGCGCTGCAGGCCGCCGGAAAGATCCGGTATTTCGGCGTCAGCAACCTCGACCTCGACGATATGGAAGCCTTTTGCGACGTGCCCGGCGGCGACGCCGTGGCCGTCAACCAGTTGCTCTACAACCTGAGCCGGCGCGGCATCGAGTTCGACCTGCTGCCATGGTTGCGCGAACGCAACGTGCCGGTGATGGCCTACTCGCCCATCGAGCAGGCCCGGCTGTTACGCAACGCCGGCCTGCGGCGCTTTGCCGAGCGGCACGGCATGACGCCGGCCCAGGCCGCGCTGGCGTGGCTGCTGCGGACCGACGACATCATCGCCATCCCGAAGACCAGCCAGCGGGACCGGCTGCGCGAGAACGTCCGGGCGCTGGAAATCACGCTGACTCCCGAGCAACTGGACGAACTGGACGCGCTGTTCCCGCCGCCGCGCCACGCGCAGCCGCTGGCGATGCTGTAATGGATCAGGGGATCAGCGGGATCCGAGGGGTCAGCGCTGGCCGGCCTTGTAGCGCTCGACCTCGACATAGCGCGTCAGATAGGTACGTGCCTTTTCGCGCGTGTCGGTGGTCACGCGGTCGGCCGCCTGGCGGGCGCTGTTCTGGCCGTGGGCGCTGCTCATCTGGGCGGAAAGGTACGACTGGAAGGCGTCGTGCATGACCTTCAGTTGATCCTTGCACGCGTCGATGGCACCGGCGGCCACGTCCTTGGACGTGCCCTTGCCCTTGGCGCCGTCGCTGGCCTTGTCCTGGACGCAATCCATGTACTTGGCGCGCTCGGCCTGCCAACCTGAATTCATCTGGGCCACTTCCTGCTTGGCTTCGGGCGACTCGACGGTCGGGGCCGACCCGCAGGCCGCCAGCAACAGGGCCGCCAGCGGCGTTACGGCGGCACCGAGGCGCAACCATTGACGGGGACGCTGCGACGCAGCATGCGCGAGGGTCGGGGCGGCGGAAGATATACCAGAAATGTTGGAGCGGGTGGAGATCGTCATGGGGGCGGTTGGCGTTGGCATGCACCAAAGACCGGGCTTGGCAAGCGGGGTTCCTGTCGCGGTTCCCTGATTTTGCAAGAAAGTATGACTATGTCATGTCAGAGCCCCCTCCCCCCCTTGTCAGACAAAATCGCATTTGCGGATGTGGCTTGTCCGCCTATGCTGTAGAGGCGGTTGCAACACATGACCCCCTCCTGGAGGAAATAATGAAACGTCGAACCTTCCTGTCCGCCGGCAGTGCTGGGCTTGTCGGCCTTACTGGTCTTTCTTTGGGCGCGCTGTCGCTGACGGGCTGCAGCGTGACCGGTCCCAAGGACTCTGGCGATAGCGCGTCCAAGCGTCGCGAGATCGATACTGGCGCCACCGATACGCTGAACCGTCTGTATGCGACGGCCAGCGGTGCGCGCGACCTTGGCGCCAAAGCCAAGGGCATCCTGATTTTCCCGAAACTGCTGTCCGCCGGCTTTATCGTCGGGGGCGAGTATGGCGACGGCGTGCTGCGTTCGGGCGGCGCCAACCGTGGCTACTACCGTGCCATTTCCGGCTCCATCGGCTGGCAGATCGGCGCCCAGTCCAAGGCCTTCGTGCTGATGTTCATGACGCAGGAAGCCTACGACAAGTTCGTGCGCAGCAGCGGCTGGCAGGTCGGCGCCGACGCCACGGTGGCCCTGGCCACGATCGGCGCGAATGGCCAGATCGATACCAACACGGCCCAGCAGCCGATCATCGGCTTTGCCATGACCAACGCCGGCGTGATGGCCGGCCTGAGCCTGGAAGGCACGAAGATCTCGAAGCTCGACATCTGACGGCCGGGCCGGCCACCGCGCCGGCCACCGCCACATGGCGTCCCGGGTGCGGCATTCCGATGCCGCATCCGCGACGCCATTTTTTCTTGGCCGCCCACCTGCCGCCCGAGCCGTTAGAATGCGTGCCTTGCCAATTCCAACCGTACGCGAGGCCGAATTCTCATGTGGTTCAAGAATCTCCAGATTCATCGTTTCTCCGCCCCGTGGACGCTTTCCGCCGAAGACGTCGAGGCCAGCCTGGCCAAGCATGCGTTCTACCCCGGCACCAGCCTTGAGATGCAAACCCAGGGCTGGGCATCGCCGCGCGACAACGGCCAGCTCGTGCACTGCGTGAACCGCCAGATGCTGCTGGTGCTGCGCACCGAGAAGAAGCTGCTGCCCGCCACCGTGGTCAACCAGGTCACCAAGGCCCGTGCCGCCGAGATCGAGGAGCAGCAGGGCTTCAAGCCCGGCCGCAAGCAGCTCAAGGAACTGAAGGAGCAGGTCACCGAGGAACTGCTGCCCCGCGCCTTCAGCATCCGCCGCGACACGCGCGTCTGGATCGATCCCGTGAACGGCTGGCTTGCCATCGACGCGGCCGGCACCGCCAAGGCGGACGAGGTACGCGGCATGCTGTTCAAGGCGCTGGACCCGCTGCCAGTGGTCGGCCTGCAGGTCAACCTGTCGCCGGTGGCCGCCATGACCGAATGGCTGGCCACCGATACCGCCCCGGCTGGCTTCACGGTCGACCAGGAGATCGAGCTGCAGTCGAGCAGCGAGAGCAAGGCCACCGTGCGCTACGTCCGCCATCCGCTCGACCCGGAGGACCTGCGCCGCCACATCGCCGCCGGCAAGCGCTGCACGCGCCTGGCGATGACGTGGAACGACCGCGTGTCCTTCGTGCTGACCGACGCCCTGGCCGTCAAGCGCGTGAATCCGCTGGACGTGATCAAGGAACAGGCCGACGCCACGCTGCACGACGAGGACGAGCGCTTCGACGCCGACTTCGCGCTGATGGCCGGTGAACTGGCCGGCCTGCTGACCGACCTGACCGACGCCCTGGGCGGCGAGCGCAAGACCGAGTCGGCCATCACCGACGCGCCGCGCAAGGCCGCCTGACCCCGGCCGTCCCCGGTCCCAACCCCGGCCTCACCGCCCCGCCCGACCCCGGCCCGCGCTCACTCCAGCGTCAGCACGACGCGCTGGCCGGTCTCGCCCACGCGCCGCCACGCCGCGGCCACCTCCTGCATGGCCATCTGCTCGGCGTCGACCGACAGGTGGCCCTCGCGCATGCAGCCCAGCACGTCCTCCACCAGCAGCCTCAGGTCTTCCGGGAGCGGATAGCTGGCGGGGCCGCAGCCCATCACCACGGCGCGGGAATCCCGCAGGGCCGACGGCGCCATCAGCACGCTCGGCGCCATGCGACGGTCGGCAACCGTCACGATCCGAGTGCCGTGGTCGCGCGCCGACGCCGGCGGGCCGCCCGCCTGCACCAGCGCCGCCAGCAGCAGCTCAAGCACCTCGCCCCACAGGAAATCCACGACCACGTCGATGCCTTCCAGCGCGAAGCCCGCGAACGCCTGCTGCAGGGTGGCGGGCGGCTGCGCCAGGTCGACCATCGCATCGGCGCCGGTCACGTGGGCCAGGTCGATGCGGTGGCCCACCACGATCACGCGCGCCGCGCCCTGCAGCCGTGCGGCCTGCACGGCCAGGCGCGCCGCCAGCCCCGCCGCGCCCAGGATCAGCACGGTCTCGCCCGGCGCCAGATCGGCCCGCACCGCCAGCGGCAGCCACGCCTGCACGGCCGGCCCGACCAGCGCGGCCGCGGCGGCCGACTCCACCTCGTCCGGCACCGGCACCGTCCAGTGCGCCGGCACGAACTCGGCCATTGCGCCGAACGGGCTGCGCTCGGCGCGGAAGTAGACGCGCTGGCCGTCCGCCAGGTAGCCCACGCCATCGCTGCCGCAGACATAGGGCAGTTCCAGCGGCATGCACGCGTGCAGGCCGCGCGCAATGGCCAGGTCCGCCGGCCGGATCACGGCGGCGCACACGCGCACCAGCACTTCGCCGGCACGGGGTTCGGGGTCACGGAAGCTCATGAAGCGTGGGGCTTCGCCCATCTGTTGCAGTACGACCGCTCGCATCGGAATGCTCTCCTTCGTTGATGTCCGCAGTCGATCGTAGGGACTCGGCGTCCCACCGTCTTTGAGCCGATTCTGAAAATGGCGCGCGTAGAATCGCGGGGAACGACGCCACGCACAAAGACGTCGCCATTTCGCCAAACAGTTGAGGAGACCCCCTTGAAGTTCTTGCGCCCCCACGCCGGCCTGACGCTGGCCACGCTGCTGCTCGCCGCCGTCGGCACCGCCCACGCAGCCTGGCCCGAGCGGCCGATCAAGCTGATCGTGCCCTTCCCGCCGGGCCAGGCCACCGACATCTTTGCCCGCGCGCTGGCCGAAAAACTCGGCAAACAGCTAGGCCAGTCGATCGTCGTCGAGAACCGCGCCGGGGCCGGCGGCAACATCGGCATGGAAGTCGCCGCCAAGGCGCCCGCCGACGGCTACACGCTGGTCATGGCCGGCAGTGCGATGGCGATCAACCAGACGCTCTACAAGAAGGTCAACTACGATCCGCGCCAGGATTTCGCGCCGGTCTCGGGCGTGTTCTCGGTGCCGCTGGTGTTCCTGGCCACGCCGCAGTCGGGCTTCGGCTCGCTGCGCGACCTGATCGCCAAGGCCAAGGCGGCGCCGGGCAAGTACAGCTACGCCAGCGCCGGCATCGGCGGCACGCAGCACCTGTCGGCCGAGATGCTCAAGGCGCAGACCGGCACCTTCATCGTCCATATCCCCTACAAGGGCAGCGGCCCGGCGCAGGCCGATTTCCTGGGTAACCAGGTGCCGCTGATGGTGGATTCCGTGACGGCCGCCATGCCGCTGATCCAGTCCGGCAAGGCCGTGCCGCTGGCCGTGACCACGGCGCAGCGGGTGCCGCAGCTACAGTCGGTGCCCACCGTGCGCGAGCAGGGGGTACCGGGCTTCGAGGCCTTGGGCTGGGCCGTGATGATGGCCCCGGCCGGCACGCCGCCCGCCATCGTCAGCCAGCTCAACGCGGAAACGGTGAAGGCACTGCAATCGCCGGAGCTGCGCAAGTTCATCACCGACCGCGGCTCGGAACCGATGCCGATGACGCCGGCGGATACCGGCAAGTTCGTGGACAGCGAGATCCGCAAGTGGGCGTCGGTGGTGAAGCGGTCGGGAGCGACGGCGGATTGAGCCGGCCGGTGTGGCGCGCTCAGGCCAGCAGGCGCGCCACGGTTTCGTCGATCACCACATGGCGGATGGTGCGCAGCAGCCGCGCTTCACCCGCGAACGTGGCGCGGAGTTCGGGCCGCGCGGCGCCTAGCCGGTCGTTCTCGTCCAGGGTCTCGGCCAGCAGCGCATCGGCGTGCGCCGGGATCATCCGCAGCATGTCGTCCACCTGGCGCGTGGCCGTGGGGCGCGTCAGGCCCAGCGACTGGCCGGCATCGACCAGCAACGTGCGCGTGAACCCGGCATAGCGCCGCTCGCCCGCGATGGGGCTGGTGAATTCGACCAGGTCCGGCCAGCGCTCGCGCGGGCTGTAGGCGCGGGTTTCGTAGGCGCTCTCGGACAACAGGTCGTAGTGCGGCGCCAGCGAGATGCCCTGGCGATCCACCAGGAAGCTCAGGTTCTTGAGGTGCGAATCGCCATTGCCGACCAGGATGCAGAACAGCAGCCAGCGGTAGATCCGCAGCCGCGCCGCGGCGGGCGCCCGGCACGCGTTGGCCAGCCGGGCCAGCGACACCAGCGACCATGCCGAGTACTTCATGGCCGGCGACAGGTTCAGCAACTGGCAGCCGTCGATGGCGTGCAGGCGCGTCGTCACGCCATTGGACACGGCCCGGTCGAAACGGCGGATCAGGTACACGGGCGCCGGCACGTAGCGACGCTCGACCTCGGGAACATCCAGTCCCACCCGGCCCGCCAGCCGCATGATGAACCACTCGTTGATCACCGAATACGGATAGTTGTCCGTCTGAGGATGGTCGGGCTTGAGAATGTGGGTCGACACGGCCTGCCCGCTGGGCTCGAACAACTGGCCGTCCCGCAGGACCACGGCCAGCTTGTGCTGCGCGCCTGCCAGGGACATCTTCTTGGGTGCATCGTGCGTCAGCGGGACGGTCGGCAGGTTGCGGATGCGCGTATCGAGTTCGGCGTCGGTGAGCGGCCGCAGCGTGTGGTCGGGCGGCGCGACGTCGTCCGGCCGGCGCAGCGTCAGCGATCCCGCCGATTCGCGTCCGTAGTATTCCAGCAGCGCGAAGGCGTCGTGGATGTCGCGCAGCCCGGCGTCGCGGGCCAGCAATGCCCGGGCGCCCTCTTCCGGCAGCAGATTGTCGAAATACCACTGGACCGCGCGCTCGGTGGCGCCGTCGGCCTGCGGACCGGCCTGCATCGGCAGGTGGGGGCTCAGCATGAACGCGGACGCGTCGGCCATCCACCATGGCGCGTACTCGAAACTCCAGAGATTGCCGTCCTCGCGCAGGGTGCCGACGACGCTGCCGTCGATCGATGCCAGCAGTTCGCGCCCGGTCATTCGATCTCTCCCGTCGAGGACGCTGGCGCCTGCGGGTCGCCGTCGCGGGTCCGGGCGCGCTGCCGGCGGGCGTCGGCCCTGCGTTCGGCGCGGGCCATTTGTTCGGCAAGCGCGTCGAGATCGGTGTCCGGGATGTCGACGGTCACCCGCACGCCAAAGCCCTGCAGGATCTGGAACAACTTGCCCCACTGGACGGTTTCCGCGCCCCGCTCGGCCTTGACCATGAACGATTCGCTGACGCCCACGGCGCCGGCGGCGTCGTCCTGGCGCAGGTTGGCCGTCTTGCGCGCGGCGCGAATCACGCCGCCGATATCCGAGGCTTGCTGGAGGGTGTATTGCATGATGGGGTGCGCCAGACTGTGCGATCGACTAGTTTCAACCAAGATAGCACCGGGAACCGAAAAAAACTAGTTGATCGCATGGTTTTATTGGCTTCCGCGCGATAAAACCATAAAAACCGTTTGATTGCACGGTTTATGGGACGGTTACCCACTTTTCAACAAAAAACCGTGCAGACGCACGGTTTAACCCCCCCTCCACACATTCCCGCCCCAAAAAGAAAAACGGACACCGGGCTCCCCGCCCGATGTCCGTTACACCCGTCCCGGCTGCCCTGGACTGTTCAATGCTTGTCGTTGTTACGCTGCAGCCGACCCTTCCATCGCGTAGCGCGTGGTTCGATCAGGTGACCGATCAGTCCCACGACAGCGCGCCGCCGGTCTGGTACTCGATCACGCGCGTTTCGAAGAAGTTGCGTTCCTTCTTCAGGTCGATCATCTCGCTCATCCACGGGAACGGGTTTTCCTCGTTCGGGAACAGCTGGTCCAGGCCGATCTGCTGGCAGCGGCGGTTGCAGATGAACCGCAGGTAGCTCTTGAACATCGGCGCGTTCAGGCCCAGCACGCCGCGCGGCATGGTGTCCTCGGCGTAGCGGTATTCCAAGTCCACGGCCTTCTTGAACAGCTCGGTGATCTCGGCCTTGAACTCGGCCGTCCACAGGTGCGGGTTTTCCAGCTTGATCTGGTTGATCAGGTCGATGCCGAAGTTGCAGTGCAGCGACTCGTCGCGCAGGATGTACTGGTACTGCTCGGCCGCGCCCGTCATCTTGTTCTGGCGGCCCATCGCCAGGATCTGCGTGAAGCCGACGTAGAAGAACAGCCCTTCCATGATGCAGGCGAAGACGATCAGGCTCTTCAGCAGCTTCTGGTCGTTCTCGGGCGTGCCGGTCTTGAACGACGGGTCGGTCAGGGTGTCGATGAACGGGATCAGGAACTCGTCCTTGTCTCGGATCGACTGCACCTCGTGGTACGCGTTGAAGATCTCGGCCTCGTTCAGGCCCAGCGACTCAACGATGTACTGGTAGGCGTGCGTGTGGATGGCTTCCTCGAACGCCTGGCGCAGCAGGTACTGGCGGCATTCGGGCGCCGTGATCTGGCGGTAGGTGCCCAGCACGATGTTGTTGGCGGCCAGCGAGTCGGCCGTCACGAAGAAACCCAGGTTGCGCTTGATGATGCGGCGCTCGTCCTCGGTCAGCCCGTTCGGGTCCTTCCACAGGGCAATGTCGCGCGACATGTTGATTTCCTGCGGCATCCAGTGGTTGGCGCAGCCGGCCAGGTACTTTTCCCACGCCCACTTGTACTTGAACGGCACCAGCTGGTTCACGTCGGTGGCGCCGTTGATCACGCGCTTGTCGGCGGCGTTCACGCGGCGCGTGCTCTGGGCGGCGGCGGCGTTCGGGTTGTTGCCGAGGATGCCGGCCGGGGCCGTGGCGGCCAGCGGCAGCACGCCCATCTGGTCAGCCGTGGCGGCCGGCGCGGGCGGGATGGCGGGTTGCAGGGCAGGCTGGGCCTGCGGGGTGGCTTGAACGTCGTCGTCCCAGCTCAGCATGTTGTGTTCTCCAAGATTCGATTAGGGGCGGCTCAGGCACCGCGCGTCGGCGAGCGATGCGCCGGCCCTCTCCCCCGGCCCCGCGCCCGCATGGCGGGAACGGGGAGCAGTCCGAGGGGGGATGCAATGTGTTACTGGCAGGCCTCGCACTCGTCGAAGCCGGGGTCGCCCGGGCGCATCGTGCAGACCGCGCCTTCGGCTTCCGGCATGGCCGGGGCCGACGCGGCTGCCGCGTCGATGGCCGAGCCGCCGGTGGCGCCCGACGACACCGCGTTCAGCGAACCGCGCGTGACCGTGGACTTCTCCACGTGCGTGGCGGCCATCGTGCGCAGGTAGTACGTCGTCTTCAGCCCACGCAGCCAGGCCAGCTTGTACGTGTCGTCCAGCTTCTTGCCCGATGCGCCGGCCATGTAGATGTTCAGCGACTGGGCCTGGTCGATCCACTTCTGGCGGCGGCTCGCGGCCTCCACCAGCCAGGTCGGCTCCACCTCGAACGCCGTGGCGTAGATGTCGCGCAGGTCTTGCGGGATGCGGTCGATGCGGGCCAGCGAGCCGTCAAAGTACTTCAGGTCGGCAACCATCACCTCGTCCCACAGGCCGCGCGCCTTCAGGTCGCGCACCAGGTAGTCGTTCACCACCGTGAACTCGCCCGACAGGTTCGACTTCACGTACAGGTTCTGGAACGTCGGCTCGATGCAGGCGGACACGCCGATGATGTTCGAGATCGTGGCGGTCGGGGCGATCGCGATGCAGTTCGAGTTGCGCATGCCGTGCTGCTTGATGCGGGCGCGCAGGCTGTCCCAGTCCATCGTCGACGACAGGTCCACGTCCAGGTAGCCGCCGCGCTCGTCGGCCAGCAGCTTCAGCGAGTCCTGCGGCAGGATGCCGCGATCCCACAGCGAGCCCTCGTACGAGCTGTAGCGGCCGCGTTCCTCGGCCAGTTCGGTCGACGCCTGGTAGGCGTAGTAGCAGACCGCTTCCATCGACGTGTCGGCAAACTTCACGGCGGCGTCGCTGGCGTACGGCGTGCGCAGCACGTGCAGGCAGTCCTGGAAGCCCATGATGCCCATGCCCACCGGGCGGTGGCGCAGGTTCGAATTGCGCGCCTTGTCCACCGCGTAGTAGTTGATGTCGATCACGTTGTCGAGCATGCGCATCGCCGTGCGGATGGTCTTCTGCAGCTTGGCGTGGTCCAGCACGTGCGTGCCGTCGGCCTGCTGCTTCAGGTGCGCCACCAGGTTCACGGAACCCAGGTTGCACACGGCGATTTCGCTGTCGTTCGTGTTCAGCGTGATTTCCGTGCACAGGTTCGAGCTGTGCACCACGCCCACGTGCTGCTGCGGGCTGCGGATGTTGCACGGGTCCTTGAACGTGATCCACGGGTGGCCGGTCTCGAACAGCATGCCCAGCATCTTGCGCCAGAGCTGCATGGCCGGCACCTTCTTGAACAGCTTCAGCTCGCCGCTGGCGGCCTTGGCCTCGTAGCCCAGGTACGCCTGCTCGAAGGCCTTGCCCACCTTGTCATGCAGGTCCGGGCAGGTGGACGGCGAGAACAGCGTCCATTCGCCGTTTTCCATCACGCGCTTCATGAACAGGTCCGGGATCCAGTTGGCCGTGTTCATGTCGTGGGTGCGGCGGCGGTCGTCGCCGGTGTTCTTGCGCAGCTCCAGGAATTCCTCGATGTCCAGGTGCCACGTCTCCAGGTACGCGCAGACCGCGCCCTTGCGCTTGCCGCCCTGGTTCACGGCCACGGCCGTGTCGTTGACCACCTTCAGGAACGGCACCACGCCCTGGCTTTTGCCGTTGGTGCCCTTGATGTGGGAGCCCAGCGCGCGCACGTTGGTCCAGTCGTTGCCCAGGCCGCCGGCAAACTTCGACAGCAGCGCGTTTTCCTTGAGCGCCTCGTAGATGCCTTCCAGGTCGTCCGAGACCGTGGTCAGGTAGCACGACGAGAGCTGCGAGCGGCGCGTGCCCGAGTTGAACAGCGTCGGCGTGGACGACATGAAGTCGAACGACGACAGGAGCTGGTAGAACTCGATGGCGCGGGCCTCGCGGTCCTTTTCCTCCAGCGCCAGGCCCATGGCCACGCGCATGAAGAACGCCTGCGGCATCTCGATGCGCTGCTCGTCCACGTGCAGGAAGTAGCGGTCGTACAGCGTCTGCAGGCCCAGGTAGTTGAACTGGAAGTCGCGCGACGCGTCCAGCGCGGCGCCCAGGCGGGCCAGGTCATAGGTGGCCAGCTTCTCGTCCAGCAGCTCGGCCTCGATGCCGCGCGCGATGAACTTCGGGAAGTACTCGGCGTACTTGGCCGACATCTCGGCCTGCGTCACCTCGGCGCCCAGGATCTCCTTGCGGATCGTGTGCAGCAGGATGCGGGCGGTCACCTGGCTGTAGGCCGGGTCCTTCTCGATCAGGGTCCGCGCGGCCAGGATGGCCGAATCGTAGACCTGCGTCATCGGCACGCCGTCGTACAGGTTCTTGAGCGTTTCCTTCAGGATCGGCTCGGCGCTCACGGCGCTGCCCAGGCCGCTGCAGGCGTTGTCGATCAGCGCGTGCAGCGCCACCAGGTCCAGCGGGCGCGAGGCGCCGTTGTCGGTCACGTTGAACGACACGCCGGATTCCTGCACGCGGGCCACGGCCTGCGCGTTGGCCTGCGCGCGCTCCTGGGTGCGCTTCTCGCGGTACAGCACGTAGGCACGGGCCACCTCATGCTCGCCCGAGCGCATCAGCGCCAGTTCCACGTGGTCCTGCACGTCCTCGATATGGAACGTGCCGCCGTTCGGGCGGCTGCGCAGCAGCGCGCGCACCACGTCCTGGGTCAGTTGCTCCACGATCTCGCGCACGCGCGCCGAGGCCGCGCCCTGTCCGCCGTTCACGGCCAGGAATGCCTTGGTCATGGCCACGGCGATCTTGTTCGGCTCGAACGACACCACGGCGCCATTGCGGCGGATCAGCTTGTAGTCCTGATACGAAACGCCTGCGGCGGCTGCGCCCTGCTGCGAGCCGGCTGCCGCGCCACCAATGCCGGTGGCGCCGGTTACGCCAGTGGTTTGTTGTTCGTTTTGGGCCGTTTGCATGAGGTAACTCCGGTTTTAACCCTGTAATGAGTGCTGTAGTTCTTCGACTGAGACGACAAAGTCCCTAGCAAAATGCGCTGTCTAAGACACTTGATTCCGGTGCTGCCAAATGCGAACCAAACTGCTCGTACGGACATTTTGCTAGGGACTTTCGGTACTACGCCGGCCCGGTGGCCTTGCCTGGCCCAGACGTCGCATCCTGCGGCGGCGCCTGCTGCACTTCCGGGCCGGTTCCCCGGCAGCACCACTAGATATTGTGGTGCCGATCAAAACTGGGCCTAAGTATAGTGAAACGAAAGCGAATGACCAGTCTTGACAAGTGCGTGGCGGCGTCCACGCCGGCGGGTGCGGCGGCGCCACATTCCCGCAAAGCGCGCTGCCTCAAGGCTTGGCGCCGTCACGTTCGGCGGCGCACACAATCCGGAAATAATTTTTATTGGGAATGGATCACCGATAGGCGCCCCGGAATCGGGCGGACAGCGTCCGGCCGGGGGCGCGATTGTAGCGGCGAATGCGCCGGAATGATGCGGCGCGCGGGCCGCTGCACCGCAATTTTTCACCGTGATGACACCCTGCGCCACGTAAGGTCTTCCGGCATCACTCCGGGTGCAAACGGTGCGTGCGGCGTTTGTGCAACACCGGGATAAATCCCTAGTCGGGGTCGTCGCCGGGGTGCCGGTAGGGCAGCAGGCTGCCAGGCAGTCCGGCCAGCCTGGCAAAACGGTCCCAGTCGAAATGGGGCCCCGGATCGGTCTTGCGCCCCGGCGCGATGTCGCTGTGCCCGGCCACGCCCCGGATCGGATAGGCCACCCGCAGCCCCGCCACCAGCGCGGCGGCCGTGTCGTACTGGGCCAGCGTGAACGGCTGGTCATCGGCGCCTTCGATCTCGATGCCGATCGAGAAGTCGTTGCAGCGCGGCCGGCCGCAGTAGTCGGACTGACCCGCATGCCACGCCCGCAGCCGGCATGGCACGAACTGCACCAGTTCGCCATCGCGGGCGATCAGGAAGTGCGCCGACACGCGCACGTCGCGGATCGTCTCGAAGAACGGATGCCGCGCCACGTCGAGCCGGTTCTGGAAGAACGCCTCGATGTCGCCCGTGCCGAACTGGCCGGGCGGCAGGCTGATGTTGTGGATGACCACCACGTCCACCGGCTCGCCGTCCGGGCGTGCGTCGTGGTTCGGCGACGGCACGCGGCGCGCGGCCGGCACCCAGCCGTCGGCGTCGGGCAGGAAGGCGTCGGGCGCGCCGGCCGTGTCAGGCATCGCGTCCCTCGCCTTCGGGCAGCGGCTCGCCGTCGTCGGTGGCGGCCTGCCCCTCGCGGCCCTCGCGCTCGTCGCGGATGCCGAGCTGCTGGATGCGGTAGCGCAACTGCCGGAAATTGAGCCCCAGCAGCGGCGCGGCGGCCGTGCGGTTGAAGCCGGTCTGCCGCAACGCGCGCAGGATCAGCTCGCGCTCCACGGCTTCGAGCCGCGCGGGCAGGTCGATCGGAAACGCGAGGTCTTCCAGCGCCGTGGCCAGCGGGTCGGGCGCCACGGCGGCGCCCGGCGCCGGGTCCGGCACCAGTTCGGGCGGCGGCGCGGCCGGCGCGGCCATGCCCGTCGACCCAGGCCAGCCGGCCGAGGCGCCCCAGGCGTGATAGCCGGCCTGAGCCGGCGCGGGCGCCAGCATCGGCGCCGGCGCACCGGCCTGCCAGAGCGTCGCGCGTTCCATGCCAGCGTCCAGCGGCCCCAGGTCGGCCACGGCGATTTCTTCCGATTCGGCGAACGCATAGGCGCGTTCGAGCAGGTTTTCCAGTTCCCGCACGTTGCCGGGGAACGGGTAGGCGGTCAGCCGCTCCAGCGCCGCGCGCGACAGCCGCTTCGGATGCGCGTCGCCGTAGCGCGTGGCCAGGTGTTCCAGGATGGCGTGGGCCAGCACCGGCACGTCCTCCACGCGCTCGCGCAGCGTCGGCATGCGCAGTTCCAGCACGTTGAGCCGGTAATAGAGATCCTGCCGGAACGATCCAGCCGCCACCATCGCGGCCAGGTCCTTGTGGCTGGCGCACATCACGCGCACGTCCACGCTGTCTTCCTTGCTGGCGCCGATCTTGCGCACGCGGCGTTCCTGCAGCGCGCGCAGCAGCTTGACCTGCATCGCCAGCGGCAGGTCGGCCACCTCGTCCAGCATCAGCGTGCCGCCATGGGCGGCCTGGAAGAAGCCGCCGCGCTCGGCGTCGGCGCCCGTGAAGGCGCCCTTCACGTGGCCGAAGAACTCGGCCTCCATCAGCGTCTCGGGAATCGCGCCGCAGTTCACGGCGACGAACGGATGCGCCGAGCGCGCGCTGATGGCGTGGATGGCACGCGCCGCGCGCTCCTTGCCGCTGCCCGATTCGCCGCTGATCACCACCGGCGCCATGCTGCGCGCCAGCCGCGACAGCGATCGCCGCACCTCGTTGATGGCCGCCGACACGCCCGGCAGCAGCCCCGCCGCGCGATCGGCCAGCTCCGACGCCTCCGCGCCCTGCCCGCCCTCCACCGGCGCGCGCTGCTGGCGCCCCAGCGCGTTCAGGATCAGCGTGCGCAGCTGGTCCAGCGACACCGGCTTGGCGATGTAGTCGAACGCGCCGGCCTTGAGCGCGTCCACGGCGTTGTCGGCGCTGCCATAGGCCGTGATCACCGCCACCGGCGTGCGTTCGGGCGACGCCGACAGCTGCCGCACGATGTCGATGCCCAGCCCGTCGCCCAGCCGCATGTCGGTCAGCACCAGGCTGTAGCGGCGCTCGGCCAGCCGCAGCCGCGCCTCGGCCAGCGAGCCGGCCATCACCACGTCATGGCCCATGCGGCGCAGCGAGATGTCCAGCAGCTCGCGCAGGTCAGCCTCGTCGTCGATGACGAGGATCGGATCGGGAGCGGGCGGTCGGGCTGGCATGGCGGTGTGGGTGTCCGGTTATTGTTGTGCGGTGCGCGGCGGCGTGCGTGCGGGGGCGGCAGTGGCGGTAGCGGTAACGGGGTGGGAGGCGATGGCCGCGTCGACCACGTCCGGCGCCTGCAGGCGCATCGTCAGCACGAACGCCTTGGCCGGCAGTGTATCGCGCGCCCCGCCGGCCAGCGTGCCGGTGTGCTCCAGCAGCGCGTCCAGCACGATGGCGCCGTAGCGCACCTGCGCGTCATTGGCCCCGCACAGCTCGCGCGCCATGAACAGGCCCAGCCCCGTGCCCTGCGGATTGCTGGTGAAAAACGGCTCGAACAGGCTGCGCTGCTGGTCGCGCGCCACTTCGGCGCCGTCGTTCCAGACGATCAGCTCCGCATGGTGCTGGTCCAGCGCGTGGGCCAGCATGCGGATTGCGCCGGGCAGCCGGCTGCAGTAGCGCCAGGCGTTGTCCAGCAGATTGCCCAGCACCTGCTGCAACTGCGCCACGTCGAAGATCACCGGCCCCTGCAGGTCCACCGTCACGCGGATCGCATTGGCGTTGACCTCGGCGCGGGTGCCGGCGCGCGCGCGCATTTCCAGCCGCCAGCGGTCGACGATCTCGGGCAGCGCCTGCGCCAGGTCCACGGCGCTCTGGTCGGTCCGGGGCCGGCGCGATAGCTGCAGCACGTCGGACACCACCTGGTCCAGCCGCCGCACGTTGTCGCTGATGATCCGCAGCAGCCGCGCGTCGATGTTGCCCTCGCCGCCGCCCGAATCGGCCAGCAGTTCGTTGGCCTGGCTGATCGCGGCCAGCGGGTTGCGGATCTGGTGCGCCACGCTGGCCACCAGCCGGCCCATCGCGGCCAGTTTTTCCTGCTGCACCTGCTCGGCGATGCGTTCCCAGCTTTCGATATGCACCAGCACCGTGTCGCGCATCTCGCTGCGCAGCAGCGTCTCGTCCTCGGGGCTCCACGCCATGGCCTCGTTCTGGGCGATGGCCAGCCGCAGCCGCGCCGCGCCCTCGGGCGACATGTCGTGCAGGCCGGCCGTGTCGCCGCCCAGCGTGGACACACCGCCCAGCGTGGCCCGCAGCCCGGCCAGCCCCGGCAGCACAAAGCGCAGCCGCAGCCGCGTGTGCAGCATCGGCGCGCGGCTGGCCGACGGGCGCGATGGCAGCGGCAGCAACTGCAGGATGCGCGGCACGTCGTCCTTGCGATGAATCCAGTCGCGCAGCATTTCCATCAGCGGCTGCAGCCGCGGGATGCGGCGCAGGTCGAACAGCACGTTCTCGCGCTCGCCGGCGCGCACCTGCCCCTGCTTGATCCGCTCGTGCGGCTGCACGCCCAGCAGCACGAACGCGGCCGGGTTGGCCGCCACCACGGCACCGTTGGCGCGCACCAGCATCACGCCGTCCTGCATGTCGTTGACCATCAGCCGGTTCACAAGCTGCTGCAGCCGCAGTTCCTGCTCGCGGGCCAGCGCCAGCTGCTCCTGGGCGATCTGGCGGTTGGCCAGCGTGTACATGACCAGCGCGGCGATCATGAAGACCAGCCCGAACAGCCCCGATCCCAGCAAGTTGGCGTCGGCCTGGCGGGCCAGCAGCGTCTGGGCGAAGGGGTTGAACATCACCAGCATCGCCGACACGGCCGCCGTGAACAGCGCGAACAGCAGGCTGGTCAGCGCGCCGGCCTCCAGCGCGGGCAGCAGGAAGATCATCGCCAGCCCTTCGCCGTGGCTGCCGGCGCCGCCGAGCACCAGGTAGATGGCGGCGAGCAGCAGCAGATCGACGATGACCTGGGCGCGCACGCGCAGGTGGAAGTGGCGCCGCCACAGTGTGCCGAGCAGCGTGGCCAGCGCGATGCAGAGATACGGCACCACCACGGGGGATGGCCGCCGCGGTGCGGGCGCTGGTGGCGATGCCGACCATCGACACGGCGCTGCTGCCGCGCTCCAGCGGCAGCCAGGCATAGCCCAGCAGCAGCAGCGCCACGGCGGCGCGGGTCCAGCAGAAGTAGCGCAGCAGGCGCCAGTGGAAGTCGGGCGGCTCGGGCTGGCGCCAGAGCGCGGCAAGCAGGTGCCAGCCGCTCAGCCTGGCCCAGGCCGACGGCCGCCGCGTCATGCGCCGCCCTCGCCGGCGGAATCGGGCAGATGGCTGCGGCGGCAGTAGTGCAGGCCGTGCCAGGCAATGGCGTCGCTGCCCGGCAGGTGCACGCCGCATTGCGCGCACTGGACCATCGGCTCGGACGACCCGTCCGCGCCGTCCGCCCGGGCGGCCTCGCGCCGCGCCTGCGCCTGGGCCTGCTCGTCACCTCTCTGCGCGCTGGCGCGCGCGCGCAGCCACCACAGGATGCCCAGCACGACAGCCAGCAGGAGTAAGATTCTTGCCATGGATTGGAACGGTACGAGAGAAGACGGCGCGCCCGGTCAGGTGATCCGGTGCAGCACCACCTCGATGACGAAGCGGCTGCCGACATAGGCCAGCAGCAGGATGGCGAACGACGCGATGACCCAGCGCAGCGCCGTCCGCCCGCGCCAGCCCCGGAAGCGCCGGCCGACCAGGATGCCGCCGAACATCACCCAGGAGATGATGGCGAACACGGTCTTGTGGTCCACCCGGAACGCGCGGGCGAACAGTTGCTCCGAGAACAGGAAGCCCGACGCGATGGTCAGCGTCAGCAGCACAAAGCCGGCCGCGATCAGCCGGAACAGCAGCTTTTCCAGCGTCAGCAGCGGCGGCAGCAGGTCCAGCCAGCGGCCCAGCCACTGCCCGGACGCCGGCTCGCCCGCGGCCGGCCGGTTGAAGCCGTGCAGCCGGCGCTCGGCCAGCAGCATCAGGAAGGCGTGGAACGCGGCCAGCGTGAACAGCCCGTAGGCCACGTTGGCAATCACGAAGTGGAGCTTGAACAGCGGCCGCGCGGCATAGCCCAGGATCTGCGCGCCCGGAAACGCCAGCGGCATCAGGCTGGCCAGCATCGCCACCGGGAACACGATCAGCCCCAGGCCGGCCAGAGAGAAGAAGAAGCTTTCGATCCAGTAGATGCCCACGCCCAGCCACAGCATGGCCGACAGCGCGAAGGCAAAGCCGAACATCATGTGGTCAGACGGGAAGATGGTCTCGTGCAGCAGCACGCCGTGGCTGACCAGCGCGGCCAGCACCGCCGCGTGCCACCAGGCCGGCTGCCCGGCGGCCGCGTCGCCCGGCACCGGCGCGGGCACCAGCACGGCCATTGCCGCGGCGCGCCCCTGCGGCCCGACCGCTGCCCCGCCGGCGGCCGCCAGTTGCGGGTTGCGCGTCGCCCAGCCGTGGAAGGCCAGGCCGCAGTAGAGAATTGCCGTCAAGGCATACAGTACAATGGCCATTTGCGCAGTTTACCTTAGTGCCATCACGGGTGGTTCTGGCGATGGATTCCCGCCACAACGCCCCCGACATGCCGGCTGCGCCCCCGCATTCCAAGCCGAATCCTCTCCCTTTTCTGCCATGCTGGATAACCTCACACAACGCCTGGCGCGGGTCGTCAAGACCATGCGCGGCGAGGCCCGACTGACCGAGGCCAACACCGCCGAGATGCTGCGCGAAGTGCGCCTTGCCATGCTCGAAGCCGACGTGGCGCTGCCCGTGGTGCGCGAATTTGTCGCACGCGTCAAGGAAAAGGCGCTTGGCGAGGAAGTCGTCACGAGCCTGACGCCGGGCCAGGCGCTGGTGGGCGTGGTGCAGCGCGAGCTGACCGCCATCATCGGCGGCGACGACGCCGTGGCCGACGCCAAGGTCAATGAGCTGAACCTGAACGTCCAGCCGCCCGCCGTGATCCTGATGGCCGGCCTGCAGGGCGCGGGCAAGACCACCACGTCGGGCAAGCTGGCCAAGTGGCTCAAGGAAAACCGCAAGAAGAAGGTGCTGACCGTGTCGTGCGACGTGTACCGTCCCGCGGCCATCGCGCAGCTCAAGACCGTGTCCGAGCAGGTGGGCGCGGACTTCTTCCCGTCGCAGCCGGACCAGAAGCCCGTGGACATCGCCCGGGCCGCGCTGGACTGGGCGCGCAAGCATTACCACGACGTGCTGATCGTCGACACGGCCGGCCGGCTGGGTATCGACGAGGCGATGATGCAGGAGATTGCCGCGCTGCACGCCGAGATCAAGCCCGCCGAGACGCTGTTCGTGGTCGACGCCATGCTGGGCCAGGACGCCGTCAACACCGCCAAGGCGTTCAACGACGCCCTGCCGCTGACCGGCGTGGTGCTGACCAAGCTCGATGGCGACGCGCGCGGCGGCGCCGCGTTGTCCGTGCGCCACATCACGGGCCGCCCGATCAAGTTCGTGGGCGTGGGCGAGAAGCTGGACGGCCTGGAGCCGTTCTATCCCGACCGCATGGCCCAGCGTATCCTGGGCATGGGCGACATCCTCGCGCTGGTGGAGGAAGCCCAGCGCGGCGTGGACATGGAAGCGGCCGAGAAGCTGGCCAAGAAGATCAAGAAGACCGGCGGCTTCGACCTGGAAGACTTCAAGGCCCAGATCGGCCAGATGAAGAAGATGGGCGGCCTGGGCAGCCTGGTCGACAAGCTGCCGGCCCAGTTCGCGCAGCAGGCGCAGGGCGCCAACATGGACCAGGCCGAAAAGCAGGTGCGCCGCATGGAGGGCATCATCAACAGCATGACCCCCGCCGAGCGCGCCAAGCCGGAGCTGATCAAGGCCAGCCGCAAGCGCCGCATCGCGGCCGGCGCCGGCGTGCCGGTGCAGGAGGTGAACCGCCTGCTGAACCAGTTCGACCAGATGCAGGGCATGATGAAGAAGCTGAAGGGCGGCGGCATGATGAAGATGATGCGCCAGATGGGCGGCATGAAGGGCGGCATGAAGGGCCTCTTCAACCGCTGATCCGCCGGCTCCCGCCCCTTTCCGCAAAAAAGACACGTAACAGGACACACCGATCATGATGACCGCCGAACAGGCCCGCGAACTCTGGGCCAGCTCCGAGGAAATCGTCAGCGCCCAGGAGGTGCAGGACTCGCTGGACCGCATGGCCAGCGACATCACGGCGAGCATGGGCGACGCCTTTCCGCTGGTGCTTTCCGTGATGGGTGGCGCCGTGGTGTTCACGGGCATGCTGCTGCCCAAGCTGCAGTTCCCGCTGGAATTCGACTACATCCACCTCTCGCGCTACAACAACAAGACCGTGGGCGGCGAGATGCAATGGCGCGTGGCGCCGCGCGAATCGGTCAAGGACCGCGTGGTGCTGGTGCTGGACGACATCCTGGACGAAGGCGAGACCATGGCGGCCATCCGCGAGCGCATCATGGACATGGGCGCCAAGGAATTCCACGCCGCCGTGCTGTGCGAAAAGACGCTGACCAAGGCCAAGCCGATGCACCCGGACTTCTGCGGCTTCCAGGTGCCGGACCGCTACGTCTTTGGCTGCGGCATGGACGTCAAGGGCTACTGGCGCAATCTCGGCGCCATCCGCGCGCTGGTCTGACGCGGCGCCGGCGCCCGGCTCCGGGCGCCCGCCACCACTGCCCTGCCCGGCTCAGCCGCCGTGCGGGGCCGCGCCCAGGATCGGCCAGAGCGATGCCAGCAGCAGCAGCGCCATCGTCACGTTGAACGCGCGCAGCACGCGCGGATTGGCCAGCCAGCGGCGCAGGCCGGCGCCGAACACCGCCCAGGTGGTGATGCTCGGCAGGTTCACCATCCCGCACAACACGGCCATCAGCGCCGCGTTGACCCAGATGTTCGGATGCAGCACATAGGCGCTGCACGCCCCCACCGCCATCACCCACGCCTTCGGATTGACCCACTGGAACGCGGCCGCGCGCAGGAATGTCATCGGCCGGCTCACCTCGCGGTCCTGCAGGCCGCCGGCCGTGGCCAGCTTCCACGCCAGCCAGACCAGGTAGGCCGTGGCGGCCACGCGCAGCACGTTCCACGTCCACGGCAGGGCCGTGAAGACCGAGCCGAGGCCGAGGCCGACCACCGTGATCATCACCACCATCCCGATCGAGATGCCGAGCAGGTGCGGCACGGTACGGCGCAGGCCGAAATTGACACCCGACGCCAGCAGCATCGTATTGTTCGGGCCGGGCGTGATCGACGACACCAGCAGGAAGGCGCTGTACGCCAGCAGCACGCTGGTGCTGGCGGCAAGTTGGGGCGTGGCGGACAGGGCCATGGCGAACTCCGAAGACTGGAACAGGCACTCAGTCTAGGGACACGTCACGATACAGTACCGGTACAGTTGGGAGGAAAAGCGCCGATACGGGCCCGCCGTCCGGAGGGAGACACCGGGTGACGGGGCCGGCTATTCAAGGGTTCGATCAGACCTGGCTGCGGTAGGGATGCTCGCGCAGCCACTTGGTGGCGATCCACTTCTCGCCCGATTCCACGGGCAGCCCGGCGTGCAGGGTGCGCTCGTCCAGCGTGCCATCGGCCTGCTTGTAGCGGAAGAACACCGCGTTGCCCTTGACCGGCGCCACTTCAAGGCCCAGCTTCGGGAACGCCGTGGCGCCGCCCGAGGGCGGGCTGTTCAGGTAGATCACCAGCGTTGCCACGCGCTGGCCGCCCACGCGGAGCTGGCGCGCCTCGCCGGCGCGGTTCGGATTGAAGAAGTCGAAATGCGGCTGGTATTCGCCGCCAGGCTTGTAGTTCAGGATCTGCAGCCCTTCGCCGTGGTCGACCGGCAAACCCGTGATAGCCGCGATGCGCGCCTCGATGCGCTGGATCAGCGCGTGCTCGCCCACCTGGAACATTGCGCCCATGCTCGTGCGGGCGTCGATCAGGTTCTCGTCGCCGGTATCGGGATTGACCACCGGCGAGCGGTGCAGGCGGTCGCGCGCCAGCGAGATCAGCGCGTCGCACTCGGTGCCGTCCAGCAGGTTCTGCAGCAGCAGGATGCGCGGCGCTTCCAGCGCGAACAGGATCGGCACGTCGCGGCCGTCGTGGTGGAACGCGTTGCGGCCGGTGGGTGCCTGGGTCTCGGCCGGGGCGGCCGCCGGCGGCTGGGGCACGCCGCGCGGTCCGGGCGGCGCGGGCGCCGGGGCCTGCCGCGCCGGGGCCCGATGGCCCAGGGCCGCGTTGACGGTATCGCGGGCAAACGTGGCGTCGTAGCCCGAGCGCAGCATCGACAGCACCAGCGCCTCGGCATCGAAACCCTGTTCGATATGCCGCGCCAGCCATTGCTCCAGCTCGGGGGACGTCGCGCGATAGCCCGCGCGGGATTCTCGGGTCATGACGGATTGGTCAGCCGCTGCGGCGAAAACGGGTTGCGCGCCGGAGACTCCGGCGGCAGCGTGCGGCGCGCCGGCGCGGTGGCGGCCGGCACGGCGCCGTCCGGATCGCCCGCAATCGTCACCGTGGCCTCGGAATACTGCCAGCGCTTCCAGGCGCCCAGCACCGCGTTCGGGTACTCGGCCCGGCCCCGGCTGCCGTTGTAGCGGCCCAGCGCCAGGTACAGGTCGCCGTTCTCGCGATCGAGGTAGTGGCGCAGGATCGTGCAGCCGTACCGCAGGTTGCTCTGCAGGTGGAACAGCTTGCGCGTGTCGCCGTCGCCGATGGTGCGCACCCAGAACGGCATCACCTGCATCAGCCCGCGCGCATCGGCCGAGCTGATCGCGTACTTGCGGAAGCCGCTTTCCACCTGCACCAGGCCCAGCACCAGCGACGGTTCCAGCCCGGCGCGCTTGGCTTCGTAATAGACGGTTTCGATCAGTTCCACGCGCGTCTGCGGGTCAGGCAACCGCGCTTCAAGCCGGCGCGACATCTCGCCCAGCCATTTCAGGTAGCCGAGCCGCTCGGCGCCCGACGCAAACACCGGCCGGACCGGCCGGTTGTCGGCGATGGCCGCCGCCAGCGCGCCGCGCACGGAATCGGCCAGCGCCTCTTCCTTCTGCGCGCCGGCATGCGCCGCCGTGGCCAGCACGGCACACAGCAGGCCGGCGGCCAGGGCAGCCAGGGGGCGGCGGATGGGGAGAAGCTGGGCGGGCATGGCGCGTGGGCTCGGGGCGGCGGTCAGCTTGCCAGCAGGCCGCGCACGTGCGCCACCACGTCGGCCACGGCCACCGGGGTGGCCTGGGCGTCGCGGCGGCCCTGGTACTCGACCTTGCCTTCCTTCAGGCCGCGGTCGCCCACCACCACGCGGTGCGGCACGCCAATCAGTTCCCAGTCGGCAAACATCACGCCCGGGCGCTCGCCACGGTCGTCCAGGATCACGTCCACGCCAGCGGCCAGCAGTTCGGCATGGATGCGGTCGGCCTCGGCCTTCACGGCCTCGTTGCGGTCGTAGCCGACCGGGCAGACCACCACGGCGAACGGCGCAATCGCCGCCGGCCAGATGATGCCGCGCTCGTCATAGTTCTGCTCGATGGCGGCGCCCAGGATGCGCGTGACGCCGATGCCATAGCAGCCCATCTGCATCGGCTGGGTCTTGCCGTTTTCGTCCAGGAACACGGCGTTCATCGACTCCGAATAGCGGGTGCCGAGCATGAACACGTGGCCCACCTCGATGCCGCGGCAGATTTCCAGCGTGCCCTTGCCGTCCGGCGAGGCATCGCCGGCCACGACATTGCGCAGGTCGGCCACCACCGGCTCGGGCAGGTCGCGGCCCCAGTTCACGCCGGTGTAGTGGTAGTCGCGCTCGTTGGCGCCGCAGCAGAAATCGGCCATGTTGGCGACAGTACGGTCCGCCACCACCTTGACCGGCTTCTTCGTGCCGATGGGGCCCAGGTAGCCCGGGGGCGAGCCGAACGTGTCGACGATCTCGGTCTCGGTGGCGAATCGGAATTCGGCCAGGCCGGGCACCTTCGACGCCTTGACCTCGTTCAGTTCGTGGTCGCCGCGGATCAGCAGCAGCCAGATCTGCACGCCGGCGTCGCCGTCGGTGGCCAGCACGATCGACTTGACCGTCCGGGCCAGCGGCATGCCTAGGAATTCGGCCACGTGCTCGCACTTGGCCTTGCCGGGCGTCGACGTCTTCGTCAGGTCCTCGGCCGGCGCCGGGCGCGCGGCGGCCAGCGGCAGGGCCTCGGCGGCTTCCATGTTCGCGGCGTAGTCGGACGTCGGGCAGTAGACGATGGCGTCCTCGCCAGTCTCCGCGATCACGTGGAATTCGTGCGAGCCGGACCCGCCGATGGCGCCGTTGTCGGCCGCCACGGCGCGGAACTGCAGGCCGAACCGCTGGAAGATGCGCACGTAGGCGTCGTACATGCTCTGGTACGACACCTTCAGGCCGTCCACGTCACGGTCGAACGAGTAGGCGTCCTTCATCGTGAACTCGCGGCCGCGCATGATGCCGAAGCGGGGCCGTCGCTCGTCGCGGAACTTGGTCTGGATCTGGTAGAAATTGACCGGAAGCTGCTTGTAGCTGCGGATTTCGGACCGGGCGATGTCCGTGACCACTTCCTCGGACGTCGGCTGGACGGCAAAGTCGCGCTCGTGGCGGTCTTTCAGGCGCAGCAGTTCCGGGCCCATCTTGTCCCAGCGGCCGGTTTCCTGCCACAGCTCGGCCGGCTGGACCACCGGCATCAGCAGTTCCACGGCGCCGGCGCGGTTCATTTCCTCGCGAACGATGTTCTCCACCTTGCGGATCACGCGCAGGCCCACCGGCATGTAGCTGTAGATGCCGGCGCCCAGCTTGCGGATCATGCCGGCCCGCATCATCAGTTTGTGCGACACGATTTCCGCGTCGGCGGGGGCTTCCTTGAGGGTGGAAATGAAGAAATGCGAGGCTTTCATCCGTTGGTTTCTCGTGATGCGGGTCGTGGCGGGCCGTCGGCGGCCGCGCCGCCGGACGGCGGCAAAGGGCTTCCGGTTCCGGGGAGACGCGCCTGAAACTGCCCATCTGCTCGGGAAAACCAGCATTCCCGGGGTCAGGCCGTTGCGCGCGCATCCCTTATAATCGACGTAATTCTAAAGGATTCGAGGTGCAGTCATGCTCGATCGTGAAGGCTTTCGCCCGAACGTCGGCATCATCCTCATCAACGCACGTAACGAGGTTTTCTGGGGCAAGCGAATCGGCGAACACTCCTGGCAGTTTCCGCAAGGTGGCATCAAGTACGGCGAGACGCCGGAACAGGCCATGTATCGGGAGCTGCAAGAAGAAGTCGGCCTGCTTCCGGAGCATGTCAGGATTGTCGGTCGCACGCGCGACTGGCTGCGTTATGAGGTGCCGGACAAGTTCATCCGCCGCGAGATCCGCGGCCATTACAAGGGCCAGAAGCAGATCTGGTTCCTGCTGCGCATGGTTTGCCGCGACTGCGACATCCACCTGCGCGCATCGGACCATCCCGAATTCGACGCCTGGCGCTGGAGCGAATACTGGGTGCCGCTCGACGCCGTCATCGAGTTCAAGCGCGAGGTCTACCAGTTGGCGCTGACCGAGCTGTCGCGCTTCCTGAACCGCGCCCGCGTGCCACTGAGCCCCTACGGGCACCACCACGTCGGGCACGCCCGGCACGGCGACGGCGCGCGGCCGGCCAGGCAGGCGGCGGGCATGCCGGCCATCGAGGCCACCGCCTCGGCCGGGCCCGTGGCCAGCGGCGGCGCGGCCAGTGCGCAGGAATCTTCTCTTACGCCGGATTCGCCGGCGACCACCAACCGGAGTCATGGATGACTAGTTTCAGCGGCCGGAGCCTGTGCTCCGGCCTGTTGCTGGCAGCGGCGTGCCTGGCGCTTGCCGGCTGCAAGACCACGGCCAAGGGCTTGCCCGAGGAAGAGGAAAAGGCGGCCGACAGCGGCTTCCTGAACCCGTTCGAGGACCGGCCGTTCAAGGAGGCCGAGGCGGCCCTGCCCGCCCTGCCGCGCGACGAGGACCTGATTCCGTTCTCGGTCAACGATTCGTCGGACTTCCGCTTTGCCGTGGATCCGAAGTCGATCTCGGTCGGCGTCGACCGCGTGGTGCGCTACACGGTGGTCATCACCAGCGCCGGCGGCGGCCGCAACGTCAGCTATGAGGGCCTGCGCTGCGACGCCTTCGAGCGTCGCATCTACGCCACGCTGCCCAAGGGCGCCACGGCCTGGGTGCCGAACCTGGGCGAGTCGCGCGACATGTGGATCCGGATGCAGAACCGCGCCCGCAACGCCTACGCGGCGACGCTGGCGACCGATTACTTCTGCGAAGGCCGCACCGTGGCGGGCAAGCCGGAACAGATCATCCGCGACCTGAAGGCGTACGCGCCGAGCCGCTGATCCGATCCTGGCGCCCAACGCAAAACGGCGAGCCCCCTGCGGGACTCGCCGTTTTTTCTTGCGCGGGCTGGTATCAGACCAGTACGAGGTTGTCGCGGTGAATCAGCTCGGGCTCGTTCAGGTGGCCCAGCACCGATTCGATTTCCGACGACGGCTTGCGGGCGATGAGCCGCGCCTCCGCGCTCGAATAGTTGGTGATGCCGCGCGCGACCTCGCGCCCGGCGGTATCGACGCAGGCCACCACCTCGCCGCGCGCGAATTCGCCCTGCACCTCGGTCACGCCGATCGGCAGCAGCGACTTGCCGCCGCCCGTCAGCTTTTCCACCGCGCCGGCATCGATCACCACGCGGCCGCGCAGTTGCAGGTGGTCGGCCATCCATTGCTTGCGGGCCGTGAGCCGCCCGGTGGGCGCCAGCAACTGGGTGCCGATGGCCTCGCCGGCGGCCAGCCGGCCCAGCACGTCGGCCTCGCGGCCCGACGCGATCGTCGTGTGCGCGCCGGACTTGGCCGCCCGCTTGGCCGCCAGGATCTTGGTCAGCATGCCACCTCGGCCGATGGACGTGCCCGCGCCGCCCGCCATCGCCTCCAGCTCGGGCGTACCGGCCAGCGCCTCGTGCACGAACTCGGCGTTTGGGTCCTTGCGCGGATCCGCCGTGTACAGGCCGCGCTGGTCGGTCAGGATCACCAGCGCGTCGCCTTCGATCAGGTTCGTGACCAGGGCACCCAGCGTGTCGTTGTCGCCGAACTTGATTTCGTCGGTGACCACGGTGTCGTTCTCGTTGATGATCGGCACCACGCCCAGCGACAGCAGCGTCAGCAGCGTGGAGCGCGCATTGAGGTAGCGCTCGCGGTCGGCCAGGTCGGCGTGGGTCAGCAGCACCTGCGCGGTGCGGATGCCGTAGCGGCCGAACTGGCTCTCGTAGACCTGCGCCAGGCCCATCTGGCCCACCGCCGCCGCGGCCTGGAGTTCGTGGATTTCCTTCGGCCGGCGCGCCCAGCCCAGCCGCTGCATGCCCTCGGCGATGGCGCCCGAGCTGACCAGCACCACCTCCTTGCCCGTGCCGCGCAGCTTGGCGATCTGGGCCGCCCAGCGCGCGATGGCGTCGTGGTCCAGCCCTTTGCCGTCGTTGGTGACCAGGCTGGAGCCCACTTTGACGACGATACGTTTAGCCTGCGCGATGACCGATTGCATGGCGGGGTTCCTGTCTCCGAGCCGTGGTTGTTGTAGGGGAGCCGGGCAGCTTACGCCTGTTCGCCGCCCCGGTCGACGTTGTGCAGGCGGTCGTCGAGCCGGATGTCCGGTTCGGCCAGCGCGGCGGCTTCCTCGGCCTTGATCGCGGCCAGGTGGTCCTTGATCGCGTAGATCAGTTCGCGGCAGCCTTCGCCGGTCAGTGCCGAGATATGGAACACCGGCCCCTTCCACTTGAAGCGCTTGATGAAGTCCTTCACGCGGGCCGCGCGCTCCTCGTCGGGCACCATGTCCACCTTGTTCAGCACCAGCCAGCGCGGCTTGTCGAACAGGGTTTCGTCGTACTTCTTCAGCTCGCCGACGATGGCCTTGGCCTCCGCCACCGGGTCGACGTTCTCGTCGAACGGCGCGATGTCGACGATATGGAGCAGCAGGCCGGTGCGCTGCAGGTGGCGCAGGAACTGGTGACCCAGGCCGGCGCCTTCGGCGGCACCCTCGATCAGGCCGGGGATGTCCGCCACCACGAACGACTGCTCGTGGTCCACGCGCACCACGCCCAGGTTCGGGTGCAGCGTCGTGAACGGGTAGTCCGCCACCTTGGGGCGGGCATTCGACACCTGCGTGATGAACGTCGACTTGCCGGCGTTCGGCATGCCGAGCAGGCCCACGTCGGCCAGCACCTTGAGCTCCAGCTTGAGCATGCGGCGCTCGCCGGGCTTGCCGTCGACCTGCTGGCGCGGCGCCCGGTTGGTGCTCGACTTGAAGTGCAGGTTGCCCCAGCCGCCCATGCCGCCCTCGGCCAGGCACACGCGCTGACCATGCTCGGTCAGGTCGGCGATGACCTCGCCGGTGTCCATGTCGGTAATCAGCGTGCCCACGGGCATGCGCAGCGTGACGTCCTCTCCAGCGGCGCCGTAGCAGTCCGAGCCACGGCCGTTCTCGCCGTTGCGGGCCACGTGCTTCTTGGCGTAGCGGTAGTCGATCAGCGTATTGATATTGCGGTCGGCCTGCGCGAACACGCTGCCGCCACGGCCGCCGTCACCGCCGTCGGGGCCACCGAAGGGCACAAATTTCTCGCGCCGGAACGAAGCGCTCCCGTTGCCGCCATTGCCGGCGATCGCTTCGATACGGGCTTCGTCAATGAACTTCATGTTGGATATCCGAGGTGGGTGCGGCGGCGGACGCCGGCCAGCGAGGCTGGCGCCATTCTATCGCGCCACAAAAGAAAAAGCCCCGCATGTGCTGCGGGGCCTTTCGTGCTGCAAAGGCTGTATCAGGCCGCCGGAACGACGCTGACTTGCTGCTTCTTGGCAGGGCCCTTGACGGCGAACTGCACGTGGCCGTCCACCAGCGCGAACAGGGTGTGATCCTTGCCCACGCCGACGTTGTCACCAGCGTGCACGCGGGTGCCGCGTTGACGGACGATGATGCCGCCGGCGTTGATGGCCTGGCCACCGTACACCTTCACGCCCAGACGCTTCGATTCCGAATCACGGCCGTTCCGCGTGGAACCGCCGCCTTTTTTCTGTGCCATGTCTTAACTCCAGTTGACCTAGTGCGATGAAACGGGTGTCCGAGCCGGAGCTCAGGCCACGATGGCTTCGATACGCAGTTCGGTGTAATTCTGACGATGGCCCTGACGCTTCTGGTAGTGCTTGCGACGGCGCATCTTGAAGATCTTCACCTTGTCGTGACGACCCTGGGCGATAACGGTAGCCTTGACGGAAGCCCCGCTCACCAGCGGCGTACCAAACTTGATTTGGTCGCCAGCGCCCACTGCGAGCACCTGGTCCAGCGTGATTTCTGCGCCAATGTCAGCCGGTATCTGTTCTACTTTCAGTTTTTCGCCAGCAGCAACCTTGTATTGCTTGCCGCCGGTTTTTACGACCGCGTACATTGTCGAACCTCTCGATGTTGATTGAAACGATGAATGCTGCCCCGGGGAGCCCCGGAGCCGGCGCCGTTTCGTGCGCCGCAGACGGTTTGCGCGTGAAACGCAACCGAAGTAACCGGCGATTATAGACCGGTTTACGGAAAAGCGCAAAGAAAACAACGAGATAGCCCGCCGGGCGATGGCTGCGGCGGGCGGCGCACTTCGTGGAGCGCGCGAGGCGTCAGGTCAGGTCGGCCAGCAGGAACCCGGCCAGGGCAGCAAACGCCACCCACCAGGCGGTGCGGCGGACATGCCGTCGTGAGGCTTGGGGCTTGTCCACGGCGGCATTATAGGTGCGGCACGGCGCGGCGCGCCCTCCTGACATTCCCTTCCACCGCGATGCAGGCTTCGGCCATGGTACATGCGCATCGCATATAATCCACCGGTTTTGGTGCGACACGCACACTCGTGTCCGGGTAGCTCCAACGTAAGGAGCATCGACCTTTCGTTGAGACAAGGGGAAAGCCTCGGCCTGAACCGTCCAATCTCAACCATTTCTTGCTTTGACAAGCCCAGCCGCAAGGTTGGAGCGAGTCCATGTGTTGCGGCAAGGCCAGCGTATCGGCTAAATCGCAGCTTGCTATTTGCTGGATGGATTTCCAGCCATTGCCCAAAGGCGGGGACGCTTGCCTTTGGGCAGGTGTCTTTGCAGTACGCGCTCTCCCCGGAGGGTGCGGGTGGACATGCAGCGGCAGTTTCGCTGCGTGTTCGCTACATAGCATTTAAGCCGACCCAATAGGGTCGGCGCTACGTTCTTTGGGACACAGGCCATGCGCTCGTAAGAGCCCGTCTGTTGTCAAGCGCCTGCCAGCACGGAGGCACTGAAGTAATGAAGTGAGGTTTCCCGGAGCGTATAGCTCTGCGCGTTATGGTTCGGTCGAATACACCCGCGAGGGTGCCTCGATAGAGAACCTGCTATGCGACTAGCAGTAGCCTAGGGAGACATGCGTCACTGGTAACGGTGGGGTGTGAAGCTCTTCTGACAACGCTGCCCCCGTAAGGGTGCGTCCATGCCGTGAGGCGGGGATGTAAAGGCTCCAAGCAGCAAAGGGGTCGAGGTGCGGGCTGGCTGGTATGGGTAACGCAGTGAACTGCTGATAAACGTCGTAAGGATTGCGGTGCCAAAGCTGCTGATAGGCACTAACCAAAAGGTACGTGGTCGGATGCCCCGCTCAAAACTCGGGACACGTCGCTAGTATGACCACCGGCGGAGAGGCAGGCCCTAACCCAGTCGTGTAATGCGCAGGGAACGTGGTAAGCCCGTATGGCTGCCGGAGTGCAGTTTGACTCAGGCAGGCGAACCGTAAGGAACGCTGTTGGCTGTGCGGGTATGGGAGGTTGGAGAAAGCGAACGCCAGGCTGTAATGGTCCGGATAGGGATTGAAACATCATCCCACGCGAAAGCGAGCAGACTTCCAACTGGTCTTTCGTCGCAAGGCGGCTGACTGAACTCGCTTGTTTAATTTTCTTCCCTTGGGGGGTGACATGCCCCCAAGGGGGCATGTTGTCTCTGCTGTTTGGGGAAGTCCTCAAGATAGGAGAGCAGCATGGAAGCATTGATCCGAGAGGATGAATCTGCGCCCTCCGGCATCCCGCAACGATGGGGCGACATCAATTGGCGCCGCGTTGATCGGAATGTTCGGGCAATGCAGATTCGAATTGCGAAGGCAACACAGGAAGGGGATTGGCGCCGGGTGAAAGCCCTGCAACGATCCCTGACCCGCTCGTTTTCCGCCAAAGCATCGGCGGTAAGGCGAGTGGCGATGAACCAAGGTGCGCGGACGGCAGGAGTCGACCGCGAAAAGTGGAAATCGCCTGAAGCCCGATGGGAAGCCATTGGGCGGTTGAAGCGCCGGGGGTATCGGCCCATGCCATTACGGCGGGTCTTTATCCCCAAAGCCAACGGGAAGGAACGCCCTCTGGGTATTCCGACCATGTTGGACAGAGCCATGCAGGCGTTGTATCTGCTGGCGCTGGAACCAGTGTCCGAAGGGACGAGCGATCCGAACTCCTATGGGTTCCGGATCAATCGATCCACGGCGGATGCCATGTCCCAGCTATTCGTCAACTTATCCAGAAAGGCTTCGGCCCAATGGATCCTAGAAGCGGATATCAAAGGGTGTTTCGACCATATCAGCCACGACTGGCTGGAACGCAATGTCCCTATGGACAAAGCAATCCTGCGGAAGTGGTTGAAAGCTGGCGTGGTATTTCAAGGCCAGTTTCAGGCGACCGACGCTGGAACACCACAGGGGGGCATCATTTCCCCGACCTTGGCTAACGTGGCACTGAATGGGTTGGAACAACAACTGGTCGAGTCCCTACGGGCAAAGCTGGGAGTAACCAATACTAAGAAGTTGAAAGTGAATGTCGTACGGTATGCGGATGACTTCGTGATCACCGGCTACACGCCGGAAGTCCTAGAAAACGAAGTGAAGCCGTGGGTGGAACAGTTCCTAGCAACAAGGGGGCTTTCGCTGTCCACGGAGAAAACGCGGATCGTCAGCATAGCCGAGGGTTTCGACTTCCTCGGGTGGAATTTCCGGAAGTACTCGGGAACGCTGCTCATCAAACCGAGCAAGAAAAACGCGCAAGCGTTCTACCGCAAGGTGAAGGAGGTCATCAGCGCCAATAAGACGGCAAAGCAGGAGAATCTTATCCGCCTGCTGAACCCGATGCTGAGAGGCTGGGCACAGTATCACAGTCCAGTTGTGGCGAAAGAGTCGTTCAACAAAATGGAGCGCAGTATCTTCCGCGCTCTGCTCTGGTGGGCGAAACGGCGGCACCGAGGAAAGAATGCCGAATGGGTGCGGAAGAAGTACTTCGCGTCGTTTGGCGATCGGAACTGGGTGTTCGGGACCGAGTTTGTGGAAGATGATGGGGAACGGCGTTGGCAGGAGTTGTACTCGCTTGCCAGCACGCCCATTAGAAGGCACAAGAAGATTCGAGGGGAGTTCAACCCCTTCGATCCAGCGCAGGAAATGTATGGCGAAAATCTACGCCGGGACCGCATGTTGGAAAACATGTCTCACCGGAAACAGTGGATCAAGCTGTATGTCGACCAGCGAGGCTTGTGCGCGGTGTGTCACAGCGCGATAAGCAAAGAGACCGGGTGGCATGACCATCACATCGAACCCAGAGTAGTAGGTGGGTCCGACGCTCTAAGCAATCGTGTACTGGTACATCCCGACTGCCATGTCCAGGTTCATCACTACGGAAGAGTCGCAGTGAAGCCGGTGTTTGAATAACTCATACATTTTGTAGAGGCTTGAGCCGTATGCGGGGAAACTCGCACGTACGGTTCTTAGGGGGGAGGGGTCTAGCAATGGGCTCCTCCTACCCTCCCGAAACGGTGATCTCATCTTGTCCCAGTCTTCCGCCACTGCCTTGCTTGCCCCGGTCGCTGCCGACATGCGCGCCGTTGACGCCGTCATCCGCCGGCGCCTGTCGTCGGAAGTCCCGCTGGTCGAGCAGATCGGCGAATACATCATCAGCGCGGGCGGCAAGCGCCTGCGCCCGGTGATCCTGCTGCTGTCGGCCCGCGCGTTCGGCTACGAGGGCCACCGCCACCACGAGCTGGCCGCCGTGGTCGAATTCATCCACACCGCCACGCTGCTGCACGACGACGTGGTCGACGAATCGGAACTGCGCCGCGGCCGCCAGACGGCCAACGCCGTGTTCGGCAACGCCGCCAGCGTGCTGGTGGGCGACTTCCTGTACTCGCGCGCCTTCCAGATGATGGTGGACGCCGGCAGCATGCGCATCATGGAGATTCTCTCCAATGCCACGAACGTGATTGCCGAGGGCGAGGTGCTGCAGCTGCTGAACATGCACGACCCGGACGTCACCGTCGAGCGCTACCTGCAGGTCATCCGCTACAAGACCGCCAAGCTGTTCGAGGCATCGGCCCAGCTGGGCGCCGTGCTGGCCGGCGCGGACGCCGCGATGGAGGAAGCCGCCGCCGAGTACGGCCGGCGCATCGGCACCGCGTTCCAGCTCATCGACGACATGCTCGACTACACGGCCAGCGCCGAGCAGATGGGCAAGAACGCCGGCGACGACCTGCGCGAAGGCAAGCCCACCCTGCCGCTGCTGCACCTGCTGGAGCACGGCACGGCCGAGCAGCGCGAACTGGCGCGCGACGCCATCGTGCAGGGCGGCACCGAGCACTTCGATGCCGTGTTCTCGGCCATCCACGCCAGCGGCGCGCTGGAGGTGACGTTCGCCGCCGCCCGCCACGAGGCCGAGGCCGCCGAGCGCGCCGCGATGCAATTCCCCGATTCGCCGCTCAAGAACACGCTGATCGAACTGTGCGCGTTCTCGCTCCAGCGCCAGAGCTGACGGCGATCGGTCGATTTTCTTGAGAAAGGCGCTTGCCAACCTCAGGAAACGCCGCTAAAATTTTGTTCTTTGCTGCTGACAACGCACCGTCGGCACGGCAAAGAAAGCAACAGAAATCGGGGTGTAGCTTAGCCTGGTAGAGCGCTACGTTCGGGACGTAGAGGCCGGAGGTTCGAATCCTCTCACCCCGACCAGATTTCGATGCACGGCACCGCCGGACATCGCCAGTATCAGCAGAAAGCCGCACAGTCACGTGCGGCTTTTTTGCTTTCCGGCCGCCGTCGCGCACGCCCGTTCCCACGCCATTCCCCTCCCCCGCGCAAGTAGGGTTGCAGCCGTGTCGCGCAAACGCCAACGCGCGCGCGGGCTGGCTTTACAAAAAGTGACCCCGGCGGCAAACTGCCCCGATCCGGGAGCTCCGGCCTGTGCCGTCCCGCCGCAGTCAACCGCGCCGCCCGCCGTTTTCCCACCAGCCTTCGGCAGCCTGCGCCCCTTGCACCGTATTTCGCCATGACACTAGGTCTTGCGCTTGCCCAGAGCCGGCGGATCGCGCCCGCGCTGCTCGCCCAGCTGGAGCAGTCGGCACGGGAGAAGAAAACGCAGCTGATCGACGAGATCATCGGCAGCGGCACGATGTCCGCGCACGACGTGGCGATCTTCGCGGCAGACAAGTACCAGTTGCCGCTGCTGGACCTGTCCCAGTACAACCTCAACCGCGTGCCACCGGCGCTGGCCGGCAACCGGGAATTCCACGCCCACCGGCTGCTGCCGCTGGGCCGGCGCGAGAACCGGGTGATCGTGGCGATGTCAGACCCGGCCAACCAGGCCGGCGTCGAGGCCATCCGCCAGAAGCTGAACCTGCCCGTGGAAACGGTCGTGGTGGAGCACGACAAGCTGATGAAGCACGTGCGGGCGGCCGGCGAGGCGCTGGGCACCATGAAGAACATCTCGCCGGTCACACCCACCGCGCAGAAGATGATCGAATACGATCCATCGGCCGCGGCCGCCGCCCGCAAGGGGCCGGGCAACGAGATCGACGACGCGCCGGTCGTGCGGTTCTTGCAGAAGCTGCTGACCGAGGCATTCAACCGCGGCGCCTCAGACCTGCATTTCGAACCGTTCGAGTTCTTCTACCGCATCCGCTTCCGCGTGGACGGCGTGCTACAGGAAGTGGCGCGCCCCCCGCTGGACATCCGCGACAAGATCGCCACCCGCATCAAGGTGCTGTCGCGGCTGGACATCTCGGAAAAGCGCGTGCCGCAGGACGGCCGGATGAAGCTGCTGATTGCCGTGCCGAAGGACAAGGACGGCAAGGAGACGACCGACAAGGCCATCGACTTCCGCGTCTCGACGCTGCCGACGCTGTTCGGCGAGAAGATTGTGATGCGGATTCTGGATTCGTCGACCGACAAGCTCGACATCGACCAGCTTGGCTACGAGCCCAGGCAGAAGGAACTGCTGATGGAAGTGATCAAGCGCCCCTACGGGATGGTGCTGGTCACGGGCCCCACGGGCAGCGGCAAGACCGTGTCGCTCTACACGTTCCTGAACATGCTGAACCAGGGCGACATCAATATCTCCACGGCCGAGGACCCGGCCGAAATCCAGTTGCCCGGCATCAACCAGGTGAACGTCAACGACAAGGCCGGGCTGACGTTTGCCGCCGCGCTGAAGTCGTTCCTGCGGCAGGATCCGGACATCATCATGGTTGGCGAAATCCGGGACCTGGAAACCGCCGACATCTCGATCAAGGCCGCGCAGACCGGCCACCTGGTGCTGTCCACGCTGCACACCAACGACGCCCCGACCACGCTGACCCGCCTGATGAACATGGGCGTGGCGCCGTTCAACATCGCGTCGTCGGTGCTGATGATTACCGCCCAGCGGCTGGCGCGCCGGCTCTGCTCGTGCAAGCGCGAGGGCGACCTGGCGCCGCAGGTGCTGCTGGACGCGGGCTTTACCGAGGCCGATATCGACGGCTCCTGGAAACCCTACCACCCGGTGGGCTGCGAGCGCTGCAACGGCAGCGGCTACAAGGGGCGCTGCGGCATTTACCAGGTCATGCCGATTTCCGAGGCGATGCAGCAGATCATCCTGGCGCACGGCACGGCGCTGCAGATCGCCGAGCAGGCGCGCAAAGAGGGCGTGCTATCGTTGCGCGACGCCGGGCTGCAGAAGGTCAAGCAGGGCATCACGTCGCTGGAGGAAGTGCTGGCAACCACGAACAACTGACGGGTTGGAACGGGACAGCCGGGCGCGCGGCCGGGCAGTCCTTGCGTTGGGCAGGCCGCGCACATGGCGCACGCACCCAGTGCGGCGCCGCAAAACAATAGCAATAGCAAGACATCGGGGGTCATATCATGGCGACGCGCGCACCAGCGGCGGGCGCCCGGACGGCAGCGCCGTCGCGGGCCAAGACAGGGCGAAAGGCGCCCACGCAGTACATCTTCGAATGGGAAGCCAAGGACCGCAAGGGCAAGGGCTTCAAGGGCGAGCAGCGGGCCGAGAGCCAGGCCGAGGTGACCGCCACCCTGCGCAAGCAGGGGCTGACCGTCGTCAAGATGAAGAAGCGCAAGGCGGCGCGCGGCAAGAAGATCACCGAGAAGGACATCGCGTACTTCACGCGCCAGCTCTCGACGATGCTCAAGGCGGGCATTCCGCTGCTGCAGTCGATCGACATCATCGCGCGCGGCCATGCCAACCCGAATTTCACGCAGCTGCTGAACGACATCCGCTTCGACATCGAGTCCGGCAGCAGCATGGCGCAGGCGTTCCGCCGGCAACCCCGGTACTTCGACACGCTCTACTGCAACCTCATCGACGCCGGCGAACAGGGCGGTATCCTCGATGCGCTGCTGGAGCGGCTGTCGCTGTACATGGAAAAGAGCATCGCGCTGAAAAGCCAGATCAAGTCCGCGATGATCTACCCGATCGCCGTGCTGACCGTGGCGTTCGCGGTGACCGTGGTGCTGATGCTGTTCGTGATTCCGGCGTTCAAGGGCGTGTTCTCCAGCTTTGGCGCCGCCCTGCCCGCCCCGACCCAGGTGGTGATCGGCATCTCGGACTTCTTCGTCGAGTACTGGTACCTGATCGTCGGGGGGCCGATCCTGTCGATCATCGGCTACTTCCGGGCGCGCAAGACATCGGAAAAGGTGCAGCGCTGGCACGACAAGGCGCTGCTCAAGATGCCGATCTTCGGCAGCCTGTTCCGCAAGGCCGTGGTGGCCCGCTGGACCCGCACGCTGGCCACGATGTTCGCGGCCGGCACGCCGCTGGTGGAGTCGATGGAATCGGTGGCGGGCGCGGCTGGCAACTGGATTTACTACGATGCCACGCGCGAGATCGAGCAGGCCGTGCGGATCGGTACCAGCCTGACCAACGCCATGCAGGCCACGCACGTGTTCGACAACATGGTGCTGCAGATGACGCAGATCGGCGAGGAATCGGGCGCGCTGGACAACATGCTGCTGAAGGTGGCCGAGTTCTACGAGCGCGAGGTGGACGACGCCGTGGCGGCCATCTCCAGCCTGATCGAGCCGCTGATCATCGTCATCCTCGGGGTGCTGATCGGTGGCATGGTCGTGGCCATGTACCTGCCGATCTTCAAGCTGGGCCAGGTGGTCTGAGGACGGCGCAACGACAGGTGTAACGCAATGCAAGCTGCATTTGGCCCGGGTGGCGTCGCCACGCTGGCATCGCTGGCGGCCTGGCCGCCGGTCTTCCTGATCGCGGTGGCCGGCCTGCTCGGCCTGCTGGTTGGGAGTTTTCTCAACGTGGTGATCCATCGCCTGCCCCGGATGATGGATCGCGAGGAAGCCAACTACATCGCGGAGGTGCGCGGCGAGCCGCTGCCGCACCCCGACCGGTACAACCTGATGGTGCCGCGCTCGGCCTGCCCGCATTGCGGGCACAAGATCGCGGCATGGGAGAACGTGCCGGTCGTGAGCTGGCTGTTCCTGCGCGGCAAGTGCTCGGCGTGCAAGGCGCCGATCAGCGTCCGCTATCCGCTGGTGGAGGCGGTGACGGGCGTCCTCACCGCGCTGGCGGCCTGGCACTTCGGGCCGTCGGTGCAGGCGCTGGCGGCCATCGTCATGGTCTGGGCCGTGGTGGCGCTGTTCATGATCGATGCCGACACGATGCTGCTGCCGGACCAGATCACGCTGCCGCTGCTGTGGCTGGGCCTGCTGCTGAACCTGCAGGGCTACTTCGCGCCGCTGGCGGACGCCGTGATCGGCGCGGCGGCCGGCTACCTGGTGCTCTGGCTGGTCAACCTCGTCTACGCGCTGGTCCGTGGCCACGACGGCATGGGTCACGGCGACTTCAAGCTGATGGCGGCGCTGGGCGCGTGGTTTGGCTGGCAGGCGCTGCCGGCGCTGATCCTGACGTCGTCCATCGTCGGCGCCGTGATTGGCGGGCTGATGCTGCTGGTCCAGCGCAAGGGCCGGGAGACGCCGTTCCCGTACGGGCCGTACATTGCCGGCGCGGGGCTGGTCGTACTGTTCCTCGGGCGCGACCTGCTGCCGCTGGACCTGCTGGCCGGCCTGTAGCGGCCAGCCGGCGCCCGCAAAGCTGGTATCGTTGGCGCCATCCCCACCGAAGGATTTCGCTCCATGCTGGAAATCGGCCTGACCGGCGGCATCGGCTCCGGCAAGACGCGCGTCGCGGACCTGTTTGCCGCCCGCGGCGCCGCGCTGATCGATACCGACCTGCTCGCCCACGAGATCACCGCGCCCGGCGGCCTGGCCATCGCGCCGCTGGTGGAAGCCTTTGGCCCGCGCTGCCTGCGCGCCGACGGCGCGATGGACCGCGACGCCATGCGCGCGCTGGTGTTCTCGGACCCATCCGCCAAGGCCCGGCTCGAAGCCATCACCCATCCGCTGATCCGCCAGCTCACCGCGTCGCGCGCCGCCGCGATCCGGGCGGCCGGCCAGCATCCGTACCTGATCTACGTGGTGCCGCTGCTGGTGGAATCGGGCACGTGGCGCGCGCGGGTGGGCCGCGTGCTGGTGGTGGACTGCCAGGAAGAGACGCAGGTGGCGCGCGTCATGGCCCGCAACGGGTTCACGCGCGAACAGGTACAGGCCATCATGAACCGGCAGGCCACGCGCGCGGCGCGGTTGGCCGTGGCCGACGACGTGGTCGACAACGACGGCCCGCCCGAGGCCCTGGCACCGCAGGTGGCGCGGCTCGACACGCTGTACCGGTCGCTGTCGGCCAGCGCGTAGCCCGGCCACGTTTGTTACGGGCCACCTTGGGAACATTCGATTTGTCCTCGGGCGCCGACTCGCATAGAATGCGCTGAAACATGCCGGAGATGGCGCGCCAAGTGACGGCTGACGGCCTTTGCGCCGCCTCGGACCTCCCTCAAGCGTGCGCGGCGGCACCGGCTGGCCTGCGGGCGCCCTCGACTGAAACCACCGCCATTCGGCGCGCAGCACGGATACCGACTTGATCCTGTACGAATATCCTTTCAACGAACGCATCAGGACGCTCCTGCGCCTGGAAGACCTGTTCGATCGGCTGGATTATTTCCTTGGGCAGGAACATCCGCTGCAGCACCACGTTGCCATCACGACGATCTTCGAGATCATCGACGTGGCCGGCCGCGCCGACCTCAAGACTGACCTGATCAAGGAACTGGAGCGCCAGCGCCAGGCTCTGGCGCCGCTGCGGGCCAACCCGCAGATCGACCAGGACGCGCTGGTCAGCGTCATTTCCGAGATCGAACAGGGCATCGCGGCGCTGAACCAGACCGTGGGCAAGGCCGGCCAGTTGCTGACCGACAACGAGTGGCTCACCAGCATCCGCAGCCGCGCGATCATTCCGGGCGGCACCTGCGAGTTCGACCTGCCCGCCTATTTCGCGTGGCAACACCGTCCCGCCGAGGACCGCCGCGCCGATATCCTGAAGTGGGCGCGCCCGCTGGCGTCGCTGCGCATGGGCGCCACCATCGTGCTGCGCCTGCTGCGCGAGTCGGGCCAGAGCGGCAAGGTCATCGCCACGGGCGGCAGCTATCAGCAGATGCTGTCCGGCCGCAGCTACCAGTTGATGCAGGTCTACCTGGACGAGTCGCTGCTGGCCTTCATCCCGGAAATGAGCGCCAACAAGTACATGCTCTGGGTGCGCTTTACCCAGCAGGACGGCGACATGCGGCCGCGCTCCGTCGATGCGGACATCCCGTTCCTGCTCAAGCTCTGCAATTTCTGAAGTTCACCACGATGCCAGCCGTCGTCAAATGTCCCACCTGCGGCAAGGATGTTGCCTGGGTGCCGGAAAACAAGTTCCGCCCGTTCTGCTCCGATCGCTGCAAGCAGATCGACCTGGGCGCATGGGCGTCCGAAAAATACGTGATCGGCGGCAAGCCCGGCGATTCGTCGCCCGAGCTGCCCGAGGATCCGGACGACTGACCGCCGGGCCGCCCTGGCCGGCCGCCACCTGCGTGGCAGCCGGCGCGACGCTCAGCGCGCCACCATCACCCGCCGCCAGAACCCCGCGCAGACCAGCACGAACGCCGCCAGCCCGAGCCACTGCGCCGTGACGGCAAACCCTTCGCCCACCAGCGCCAGCGGGGCTTCCTTGCCGGACAGCCCGATCATGGCCGCCAGCGCCACGCCCACCAGGCTCTCGCCGACGATCAGCCCCGACGCCAGCAGCGTGCCGCGCCGCTCGGCGTGCGCCAGCGCGGCCTGCACATCGTCGCCGCGCGCCTCTGCCCGGCGCCGCTGCGCGCGGTTCAGCGCCCAGGCCAGCACCGCGCCCACCACCAGCGCCGAACTGATCGTCGGCGGCAGGTAGATGCCGATGCCCACGGCCAGCACGGGCAGCCGCGCCGTGCCGCCGCGCCGCCGCAGCATTTCGTCGATGGCGATCAGCACCACGCCCAGCCCCACCCCGATCAGGATCATCGTCCAGTTGAGCTGATGCGTGAAAATGCCGGTGGCGATGGCCGTCATCAGCGTGGCCTGCGGCGCGGCCAGCGCGGCGTTCGGGTCCATGTCCGCCCGCGGCAGCGCGCCCGCGAAGCCGTACGCGTGGTACAGCAGCTCCAGCACGGGCGGGATCACGGCGGCCCCCACGGCGCAGCCGATCAACAGCGCCACCTGCTGGCGCCACGGCGTGGCACCCACCAGCCAGCCGGTCTTCAGGTCCTGCAGGTTGTCGTTCGAGATCGACGCCACGGCCACCACGGCCGAGGTGGTGAAGATGGCCAGCGCAATCGCGAACTTGCCGCCCTCGGGCGTGTCCAGCAGCCCGTCCAGCGTGCCCAGGCCCAGGATCAGCAGCGACACCAGGATGACCGCGATGATGCCGATGCCCGAGATCGGGCTGGCCGACGAGCCGACCAGGCCGGCCATGTAGCCGCAGGCCGCCGCCACCAGGAATCCGAACACGAACGCGAACAGCACCGCGCAGGCCACCAGCTTCCACATCGCGGCGCGGTCCAGCGGCGCGGGGGCAAGGAAGTAGCCGAACGTGACGGCCAGCACCGCCAGCAGCACCAGCGTCACGATGCCGATCCACACCGCCGGCATGTCGCGCTGCGTGCGCGGCACCTGCCCGCCGTTGGCCGCCGCGCCGCCGCGCAGCGCGCCCATCGACGCGCGCACGCCCTCCACCATCGGCTTGAACAGCGTGCCGAGCGTCCAGATCGCCGCGATGCCGATCGTCCCGGCGCCGATAAAGCGCGCCTGCGTGCTCCAGATCGACGTGCCAAAGCTCTGCAGCGTGGCGCCGGCCGGCATCGGCGTGATGGCCGTCAGCCACGGCACCGCCACGCCCCACGTCAGCACCAGCCCCAGCAGCATCGCCGGCCCGCCGACGATGCCGACCAGGTAGCCGGCACCCACCAGCGCCAGCGAGAACCCCATCGACAGCCGGACGACCGACGCGCCCGCCGCCAGCCACGCATTGGCGCCCTCGGCCAGCACGCGCAACCCGCCCGCCGCAAAGCTGAACAGCCCCGCCGCCACGCCGCCGGCCATCAGGTCCGCCAGCCCGGTGCCCTGCTGCCGGCCGCCCGCGGCCTGGCTGGCGCTGCCCACGCGCAGGATTTCAGCGGCGGCCACGCCTTCGGGATACGGCAGGTCGCTCTGCACCACCATGGCGAGGCGCAGCGGGATGCTGAAGATCACGCCCAGCATGCCGCCGGCCGCGCAGATGGCCAGCGTCTGCCAGAACGGAAAGCCCTGCCAGTGGCCCAGCATGACCAGCCCGGGCAGGATGAAGATGATTGAAGACAGCGTGCCCGCGGCCGAAGCCTGCGTCTGCACCATGTTGTTTTCAAGGATGTTGGCGTGCGGAAACAGCCGCAGCACGGCCATCGATATCACGGCGGCCGGGATGGCCGACGAGAACGTCAGCCCCACCTTCAGGCCCAGGTAGATGTTGGACGCGGTGAACACCACGGTGATCAGCGCACCGAGGATGATGCCGCGCAGTGTCAGTTCGGGCAGCGAGACCGCGTCATCGATACGATCGACACGTTGCATGAAGCCTCCTGATTCGTCTTGTGGATGGTTAACGAAAATGCCCGGCTTGTGGCCGGGCATGAATTATCTGCGTAGTCAGCGGTGGCGGGACTCTTCCGCCAGCCAGTCGACCACCGGGATGGTGGCCGGCAGTAACGGCCCAACGTCCACGGGCACGGCCTGCCAGGCAAACGCCTGCCCCTCCCGGCCAACCGGCTCGCCGCGCCAGTCGGTGATCTTGCAGAAATACAGCCGCACATAGGCGTGCGGATAATCGTGTTCCAGGGTGTGCCAGCGCTCGCTGCGCACGATGTCGAGCCCCAGTTCCTCGTGCAACTCGCGCGCCAGCGCGGCCTCCACGGTCTCGCCGGGTTCCAGCTTGCCGCCCGGGAATTCCCAGTAGCCTTCGTACGGCTTGCCGGCCGGCCGCTGCGCCAGCAGGAAGCGGCCGTCGGGCTGGATCATCACGCCCACGGCCACCTCGGTGACCTTGCGCGTCTGCCCGTCGGGCGTCGTCACGGTTTCGGCGTGTCCCGTCATGCCCGCTTACGCCTTGTCCGCCACGAACGGCTTGCCGTGCTTGCCACCCCAGTCGCGCGCAAACTGCCACGCCACGCGCCCCGAGCGCGAGCCGCGCTCCAGCGCCCAGACCAGCGCGTCGCCACGGGCCGCCTCGATGTCGGCCGGCGTGCAGCCAAAGTGCGACAGCCAGTGGCCGACGATGGCCAGGTACTCGTCCTGCTTCGGGGGATAGAACGACAGCCAGAGCCCGAACCGCTCGGACAGCGAGATTTTCTCCTCCACAACCTCGCCCGGATGGATCTCGCCATCGGCCGTGTGCTGGTAGGTCTCGTTGTCCTTCATGTATTCGGGCAACAGGTGGCGGCGGTTCGACGTGGCGTAGATCAGCACGTTGTCCGACTGCGCGGCCACCGAGCCGTCCAGCGCCGACTTCAGCGACTTGTAGCCCGACTCGCCCTCCTCGAACGACAGGTCGTCGCAGAAGATCACAAAACGCTCGGGACGCGACGCCAGCTTCTCGACGATGTCGCCCAGGTCGCCCAGGTCGTCCTTGTCCACCTCCACCAGCCGCAGGCCGTGCTGCACGTACTCGTTCAGGCACGCCTTGATCAGCGACGACTTGCCGGTGCCGCGCGCGCCGGTCAGCAGCACGTTGTTGGCCGGCAGGCGGTTCACGAACTGGCGCGTGTTGGCCACGATGGCGTCTTTCTGGCGGTCGATGTTCTTGAGGTCGTCCAGATGGATCGGCGGCAGCTGGCGGATGGCCTGCAGGTAGCCGATGTTGCCGAACAGGCTCTGCCGCTTGCGCCAGCGAAACGCCACCGCCTCCTGCCAGTCCGCATCGGTCAGTTCGGGCGGCAGCCATTGTTCAAGGCGGGCGAGGAAGCCATCGAGGCGGGCGGCGAGGTCAGACATGGGGCGCTTCTTCCAGGGCGAAAACGAAAAGGGTCGGCTTAGGAACGGTAGTCGGCGTTGATCGACACGTAGTCGCGGGACAGGTCGCAGGTCCACACCGTGGCCTCGGCCTGACCGCGGCCCAGCGCGATGCGCACCGTGATCTCGGCCTGCTTCATCACGCGCTGGCCGTCTTCCTCGCGGTACTCGGGGTTGCGGCCGCCGTTGCGGGCCACCAGCACGTCGTCGAGCCAGAGGTTCACGCCGGCCACATCCAGGTCATCCACGCCGGCATAGCCCACGGCGGCCAGGATACGGCCCAGGTTGGGGTCCGACGCGTAGAACGCGGTCTTGACCAGCGGCGAATGGGCCACGGCATAGGCGATCTGGCGGCACTCGGCCACGTCCTTGCCGCCTTCCACGCGGATCGTCATCAGCTTGGTGGCGCCCTCGCCGTCGCGCACGATCATCTGGGCCAGTTCCTGGGCCAGCGACGTCACGGCGTCGCGCAGCGCCTGGAAAGCCGGGCCGTCGGTGCGGTCCACGGTCACGCCGGCCTGGCCGGACGCGATCAGCACGAACGAGTCATTGGTCGACGTATCGCCGTCAATGGTGATGCTGTTGAACGAGTGGTCGGCCGCGTGCGTCACCAGCTGCTGCAGCACCGGCTGCGGCACGGCTGCGTCCATGGCGATGAAGCCCAGCATCGTCGCCATGTTCGGGCGGATCATGCCGGCGCCCTTGCTGATGCCGGACATCGTCACGGTCTTGCCGTCGATCTGGACCGTGCGCGACGCCGCCTTGGGCTGCGTGTCGGTGGTCATGATCGCCTCGGCGGCGGCCAGCCAGTTGTCGGTGCGCAGGTTGGCGATGGCCGGCGTCAGCGCGGCGGTCAGGCGGTCCAGCGGCAGTTGTTCCAGGATCACGCCGGTCGAGAACGGCAGCACCTGGTTCGCGCCAATCGCGAACAGGCTGGCCACGGCGTTGCACGTGGCGCGCGCGGCGGCCAGGCCCGGCTCGCCGGTACCGGCGTTGGCGTTGCCCGTATTGACCACCAGCGCGCGGATGCCGGCGCCCGCGGCCAGATGCTCGCGGCACACCTGCACCGGCGCGGCGCAGAAGCGGTTGCGCGTGAACACGCCCGCGACCGTGCTGCCTTCGGTCAGCTTCACCACCAGCACGTCCTTGCGATTGGCCTTGCGGATGCCGCCCTCGGCCCAGCCGAGCTCGACACCAGCGACGGATTTCAGGTTCTCTGCCAGCGGCAGGGGCAAGTTCACGGGCATGTGCGTTTCCTCAAAATCTTCGATGCTTCTGACGAACATGCCCGCTTGAGCACGGACTCAAGCGGGCATGTCTCTCTATCACTGCGGGGCGTGCGGCGGGCTCAGCTCAGCTTGCCGTGGCACTGCTTGAACTTCTTGCCCGATCCGCACGGGCAGGGGTCGTTGCGGCCCACCTTCGGCATGCCGGCCAGCGCGACGTCGCCACCCATGGCCGCCATGGCCGCCGCCGAGGCACCGCTGCGCACCGGCGACTGTTCCACCGGCTCGCGGCCTTCGGCGAATTCGTCGTGCTTGTACTGGACGTTCTCCAGGTGCGACAGGCCTTCCTCGATCTCCTCGGACGCCTGCTCCAGTTGCTCCGGCGACTGGATCATCACGTTGAACACCACGCGCGTGACCTCGCTCTTGATCACGTCCAGCAGGCGGGCGAACAGTTCGAACGACTCGCGCTTGTATTCCTGCTTCGGGTCCTTCTGGGCGTAGCCGCGCAGGTGGATGCCCTGGCGCAGGTGGTCCAGCGCGGCCAGGTGCTCGCGCCAGTGCGTGTCGATGCTCTGCAGCATGACCGAGCGCTCGAAGCCGGCGAACGACTCGCGGCCCACCTGGGCCACCTTGGCGTCGTACCTGTCGCGCGCGGCGCCCAGCACCAGGTTCAGCAGTTCGTCGTCCTCGATGCTCTGCGCGCCCTCGATGGTCTTGGCCAGCGGCACGTCCAGGTTCCAGTCCTCGCGCAGGCGCTGTTCCAGTCCGGCGATGTCCCACTGCTCTTCCATCGTCTCGGCCGGCACATGGTCGCGGAACAGCTCGATCAGCACGCTCTCGCGCAGGTTGGCCACCATGTCGCCCACGTCCCGCGCTTCCAGCACGTCGTTGCGCAGCTTGTAGATTTCCTTGCGCTGGTCGTTGGCAACGTCGTCGTACTGCAGCAGTTGCTTGCGGATGTCGAAGTTGCGGCCTTCCACCTTGCGCTGCGCCGATTCGATAGAGCGCGTGACGATGCCGGCCTCGATCGGCTCGCCCTCGGGCATCTTCAGCCGCTCCATGATCGCGCGGACGCGGTCGCCGGCGAAGATCCGCAGCAACTGGTCGTCCAGCGACAGGTAGAAGCGCGACGAACCGGGGTCGCCCTGGCGGCCGGCACGGCCACGCAGCTGGTTGTCGATCCGGCGCGACTCATGGCGCTCGGTGCCGACGATGTGCAGGCCGCCCGACGCCTTGACCTGCTCGTGCAGCGACTGCCATTCGCCCTTGAGCTGTTCGATCTTCGACGCCTTCTCGGCGTCGGACAGGCTCGCGTCGGCCTCGATGAAGCCGGCCTGCTTCTCGACGTTGCCGCCCAGCACGATGTCGGTACCGCGGCCGGCCATGTTGGTCGCGATCGTGATCATCTTGGGCCGCCCGGCCTGCGCCACGATCTCGGCCTCGCGCTCGTGCTGCTTGGCGTTCAGCACCTGGTGCGGCAGCTTTTCCTTGTTCAGCAGGTCCGACAGGTACTCGGAGGTCTCGATCGACGTCGTGCCCACCAGCACCGGCTGGCCGCGCTCGTAGCAGTCGCGGATGTCGCGCACCACGGCGTCGTAGCGTTCCTTGGACGTCTTGTAGATCTGGTCCTGGAAATCCTTGCGCTGGGCCTGGCGGTTGGTCGGGATGACGACCACTTCGAGGCCGTAGATTTCCTGGAACTCGTACGCCTCGGTATCGGCCGTGCCGGTCATGCCGGCCAGCTTCTCGTACATCCGGAAGTAGTTCTGGAACGTGATCGTCGCCAGCGTCTGGTTTTCCTGCTGGATCGACACGCCTTCCTTGGCTTCCACGGCCTGGTGCAGGCCGTCGGACCAGCGGCGGCCCGTCATCAGGCGGCCCGTGAATTCGTCGACGATGACCACCTCGTCGTTCTGCACCACGTAGTGCTGGTCGCGGTGGAACAGGCTGTGCGCGCGCAGCGCGGCGTACAGGTGGTGCATCAGCGTGATGTTCTGCGGCGCGTAGAGCGACTCGCCCTCGCCGATCAGGCCCTGGGCGGCCAGGATCTGCTCGGCCTTCTCGTGGCCGGCTTCGGTCAGGTAGACCTGGTGGCCCTTCTCGTCCACGTAGTAGTCGCCGGGCTTCTCCACGCCGGTGCCGTCGGCCTTTTCCTCGCCGACCTGGCGCTCCAGCAGCTTCGGAATGCCGTTCATGCGCTGGTAGAGGTCGGTCTGGTTCTCGGCCTGGCCCGAGATGATCAGCGGCGTGCGCGCCTCGTCGATCAGGATCGAGTCCACCTCGTCGACGATCGCGTAGTGCAGCGGGCGCTGCACGCGCTGCGACGGGTCGTAGACCATGTTGTCGCGCAGGTAGTCGAAGCCGAACTCGTTGTTGGTGCCGTACGTGATGTCCGCGTTGTAGGCCACCTGCTTCTGGTCATGCGGCATCTGCGACAGGTTCACGCCCACCGACAGGCCCAGGAAGTTGTAGAGGCGCCCCATCCACTCGGCGTCGCGCTGGGCCAGGTAGTCGTTGACGGTCACCACGTGCACGCCCTTGCCCGTCAGCGCATTCAGGTACACGGCCAGCGTGGCGGTCAGGGTCTTGCCCTCGCCGGTGCGCATTTCGGCAATCTTGTTGTCGTTCAGCACCATGCCGCCGATCATCTGCACGTCGAAGTGGCGCATCTTCATGACGCGCTTGCTGGCCTCGCGGCAGACCGCGAACGCCTCGGGCAGCAGGGAATCGAGCGACTCGCCGCCGGCATGGCGCTGGCGGAACGTCTCCGTCATGCCGCGCAGTTCGTCGTCCGAAAGCGCCTCGTACTTCGGCTCGAGCGCGTTGATTTGCGCGACCGTGCGGCGATATTGTTTGATCAGCCGTTCGTTGCGGCTGCCGAAGACTTTCTTGAGAAGGCCCGTGATCATCGAGTGCTTTCACCTGCCCCGCAGTCCGGCGTACGTCCGGCCAGATCCGCGCGGGCAATGGGTAGATTGGCGCAAAACGCCGAGTTTATCATGTGCCGAAGTCCTGACCGGGCCTGTGGCAGGCGCAGATTCTGCACGGACCGACAGCCGGGCGCGAACGCGTCGGCGACCCGTCCAGCAGGTTGGGACTGGCGCGGCCACCGCAATGTTCCGGCGGGCCGGCACGGCGCCCTCTCAGTGGCACATCGCGCACACGCGGCCGGGCGGGCGGCCGCGCATTTCGGCCCGTGTCCGGCCGGGATTGCGCGATAGAATGCGCGCATGCGCATGTTCACCCACCACGCCCTCCAGACGCCCAATGCCAAGCCGCTGAACGACTGGCTGGCCAAGTCCGGGCCTGTGTCGTCCCTGATGCGGACGGCGCGGGAACTGGCGTCGCTGGAAGCGGAGGTCTTTGCGCTGCTGCCGCCCGCCTTGCGCGGCGGCATCGCGGTGGCCGGCGTCAAGACCGACAACCGCGGGCCGCAGGCCGAGCAGACGCTGCTGTTGCTGGCAGCCCACGGTGCGGCCGCCGCGCGGGTCCGGCAGGTGGTGCCCACCCTGCTCGCCCGGCTGCAGCAACGCGGCTCGCAGGTGACGGCGATCCGGGTGCGCGTGCAGCCCGAGGTGGGCCGCGCGGACTGGGACACCGGGCCGGTCGAGCGCAAGCCGCGCACGCAGAATCTGCCGCCGGCCGGCCTGCAAAGCATGGACGCGCTCGCGCGCGACCTCGACGACTCGCCGCTCAAGGACGCCGTCCGCGCGTTGCTGGCGCGCCACCGCTGAACCCGCCTCCCCCCGCTGATCCTTCCCTCTCGCCCGTCGTCGGCCAAACCATGACGCCGGGCAATTTGATGCGTCTTCCCGGCCCATAGAATGGATTCGGTCGTGCTCACGGCCCTTTGCACCGATCAAAGGAGAAGCGCCATGTACCAACGCATGCTGAATGCCATCGCCGAGACCGAGGACAAGTTCGTCCAGATCCGGCACGAGATCCACCAGCACCCGGAAATCGGGTTCGAGGAAACCCGCACCAGCGACCTGGTGGCCCGGCTGCTCGAAGGCTGGGGCTACGACGTGCACCGCGGCCTGGCCAAGACCGGGGTGGTGGGCACCCTGAAGGTCGGCAGCGGCGGCAAGCGGCTGGGCATCCGCGCCGACATGGACGCGCTGCCGATCATGGAGGCCAGCCACAAGGCATGGAGCAGCACGGTGCCCGGCAAATTCCACGGCTGCGGCCACGACGGCCACACCGCCATCCTGCTCTGCGCCGCCGAGTACCTGGCCAGGACGCGCAATTTCGACGGCACGCTGAACCTGATCTTCCAGCCGGCCGAGGAATTGCTGTACGGCGGCAAGGTCATGGTCAACGACGGCCTGTTCGAGCGGTTCCCGTGCGATGCGATCTTCGCCATGCACAACATGCCCGGCTTCAAGGAGTGCGAGTTCTACTTCCGGCCGGGCGCGTTCATGGCGTCGTCGGACACGCTGCACATCGAAATCCAGGGCGTCGGCGGCCACGGCGCGATCCCCGAGAAGGCAATCGATGCCACGCTGGTTGCGTGCCATATCGGCACGGCGCTGCAGAGCATTGTTTCGCGCAATGTCTCGCCGTTCGAGGCGGCGGTAATCACCATCGGCAGCATCCAGTCGGGCGAGGCGCCCAACATCATCAACAGCAAGGCGCTGATGAAACTCAGTGTCCGCTCGCTGCATCCCGACGTCCGGACGCTGCTGCTCAAGCGGATTGGCGAAGTTGCGCAACTGCAGGCGCAGAGCTTCGGCGCCACCGCCGAGGTCACGCACGTCAACGGCAGCCCGGTACTGGTCAACGGCGGCGAGGCCACCGAGTTCGCGGCCCAGGTGGCGCGCGAGCTGTTCGGCGCCGACAAGGTGCACACCGACGCCCCGCAACTGCCCGGCAGCGAGGACTTCGCCTTCATGCTGGAAGCCCACCCCAACGGCAGCTACATGATCATCGGCAGCGGCGACCAGCCCGGCTACTGCATGGTCCACAACCCCGGCTACGACTTCAACGACAAGTGCCTGGTGCCAGCCGCCGCCTACTGGTGCGCGCTCACCGAGCGCTACCTGAAGTGACCGGCGCCCGGCGATGAAACCTCAGGACCTTGCGCTGGCCGCGCTGCTCTGCCTGGTGCTGGTGCCGTTCGCGGTGTTCCCCGACTGGCTGGCGGCCTACAAGACCGTCAATGCGGAGCACGGCATGGTGATGGCGTTCTTCAAGTTCGGTTTCCTGGCCACGCTGGGCGAGGTCATCGGGCAGCGCATACGGACCGGCCACTATCCGGCGCGGGACTTCGGCATCGTGCCCAGGATCGTCGTCTGGGGGATTCTTGGCCTGTTCATCAGCATGGCGTTCAAGGTCTTCGCCGTCGGCGCGCCCTACTTTGCGGAGTACCTGGGCCTGGACGGGGTGGTCGCGGCCATGGCCGGCGAGTTCACGGCGCTGAAACTGGCCGGCGCGCTGGTCATCAGCACGCTGATGAACCTGACGTTCTCGCCGGTGATGATGACCGCGCACAAGGTCACCGACATGCATATCGCCCGCCATCGGGGCGGCCTGCGGGCGCTGTGCCGGCCGATCGCCGTTGCGGACCACCTCAAGGCGCTCGACTGGCAGACCCAGTGGGGCTTCGTCATCAAGAAGACCATCCCGCTGTTCTGGATTCCGGCCCACACCCTGACGTTCCTGCTGCCGCCCGACTCCCAGATCCTGTTTGCCGCGCTGCTCGGCGTCGCCCTGGGGATCGTACTGGCCGTAGCCGGCCCCAAGCCGCCGGTGCCCGTGGCCGCGTAAGTCATGCCCCAAACAAAAACCCCCGCTCTTGCGAACGGGGGTTTTGATCTGGCGCAGGCGCCAGGGGCAGATCAGGCGAAGGCCGGCTGGGCCTGCGGCAGGAAGGCCACCGGCGCTTCCTCGACCTTGTCGAAGGTCACGATCTCGTAGGCTTCCTGGTCGGCCAGCAGCGCGCGCAGGAGCTGGTTGTTCAGGCCGTGGCCCGACTTGTTGGCGATGTACGCGCCAATCAGCGGATGGCCAACCACGTACAGGTCACCGATCGCGTCGAGGATCTTGTGGCGCACGAACTCGTCGCCGTAGCGCAGTTCCTCGTTGTTCAGCATGCGGTGCTCGTCGAGCACGATCGCGTTGTCCAGGCTGCCGCCGCGGGCCAGGCCCATCTCGCGCAGCGCCTCCACCTCGTGGGCAAAGCCGAACGTGCGGGCACGGGCAATCTCGCGGACGTAGCTGGTATCGGCAAAGTCGATCGAGAACGTCTGGCCGGTCTTGTCGACGGCCGGATGCCGGAAATCGATCGTGAACGCCAGCTTGAAGCCGAAGAACGGCTCCAGCCGCGCCAGTTTGTCGCCCTCGCGCACTTCCACGGCTTTCTTGACGCGGATGAACCGCTTGGCGGCCGGCTGTTCCTCGATCCCGGCCGACTGCAGCAGGAACACGAACGATGCCGCGCTGCCATCCATGATCGGGATTTCCTCGGCGTCGACGTCCACATAGAGGTTGTCGATGCCCAGGCCGGCGCAGGCCGACATCAGATGCTCGACCGTCGACACGCGCGCGCCGTTCTTCTGCAGGACCGAGGCGAGCCGCGTGTCGCCAATGGCGCTGGCGGCCACCGGAATCTCCACCGGCTCGGGCAGGTCGACGCGCGTGAACACGATGCCGGCATCGGCGGGGGCCGGCCTCAGCGACAGCGTCACCTTGCGACCCGAGTGCAAACCGATGCCGACCGTCTTCACCACGGATTTGATAGTGCGCTGTTTGAGCATGACGGCCTCAACTATTATTAAAAGCTATTAGGCAAAATTTCCAATAACGCGATGCTACCACCAGTCAGTGTATTGCGCTGCACCACTTTGTGTCCGGGTGTTATGCAATGTTAATGAAAAGCCTAATAAATCACTTTTCCTGACACGGTTCGTGTCAGCCACGCAACGCCTGAAGCACGGCTTCGGCGCTGCTGACCTTGAACTCGCCCGGCGCCTCGACCGACAGGTGGGTCACCACGCCGTCGTCGATCACCATCGCGTAGCGCTTGGCGCGCACGCCAAGGCCGCGCTGGCTCAGGTCCTGGTCCAGGCCCAGCGCGCGCGCCCATTCGCCGGCGCCATCGGCCATCATGCGGACCTTGCCGCCGGCATTCTGCTCGCGGCCCCAGGCGCCCATCACGAATGCGTCGTTGACCGAGTGGCACCACACTTCGTCCACGCCGGCGGCGCGCAGGTCATCGTTCAACTGGACGAAACCGGGCACATGCTTGGCCGAGCAGGTCGGCGTAAACGCGCCGGGCAGCCCGAACACCACGATCTTCTTGCCCTTGACCAGTTGGGCCACCGGAAACGCATTGGGACCGAGCGCGCAGCCGCCGGTCTCGGTCTCGAAGAACTCGTACAACGTGGCGTCGGGGACGCGCTGGCCAACGGCGATCATGGGAATTGTCCTTCAGGGGGGAGAAACCTGCCTGCATCATAGACCGAATGCCGTCGCGGAATGGGGTCGCGACAGGCCGTGCGGCCATGCGTGTGCAGCGGGCATACCTTGTACGGTCGAAACGCCGCGCGGCGCGTTACGGGAACGCGCCGCGCGGGCGGAGACATCCCGCCGCCGGGAGGGCGGGAAACCAGTCCGGGGAGGCGGCCGATGGCCTGCCTGCCCGGCAACGGGATGCGACGGACGACATGCGGCATGGCGCGGCGGCTATTCGCCGTGCGCGCTGACGGGCGACGTCAGTCCAGGCTATCGCCGGGCGGATAGGGAGCGCCCAGGCGATGCGTGACGGACTTCGGACAACCTGCCAGGCGCACGGCCGCAGCCGCCGCCCCGCCGGAGCCCAACTCAGTCTGCCTGCTTGCGCAGGAAGGCCGGGATGTCGTACGTGTCCACGCCCTTTTCCTGCAGCGCCGCGACGTGGGCCGATGCCGACTCACGCGAGCTGCGCCACACCGCCGGGGTGTCCAGGTTGCTGTAGTCAGGCGAGGCATGTGCCGGCGCGGCGGTCAGGCCGGCCATCATCTGCACCGGGATGTTGTCCGTGCCGGTCTTCAGCAGCGTCATCGGCTGCTGCTTCTTGGCCGAACGGCCCAGGCCCGTCGCCACCACGGTCACGCGCAGCGCGTCGCCCATCGAGTCGTCGTACACCGTACCGAAGATCACGGTCGCGTCTTCCGCGGCGTAGCTGCGGATCGTGTTCATGACTTCCTTGGTTTCCGACAGCTTCAGCGAGCGGCTGGCCGTGATGTTGACCAGCACGCCGCGCGCGCCGGACAGGTCCACGCCTTCCAGCAGCGGGCTCGCCACGGCCTGCTCGGCGGCCAGGCGGGCGCGGTCCACGCCGGACACGGTCGCCGTGCCCATCATGGCCTTGCCCTGCTCGCCCATCACCGTCTTCACGTCCTCGAAGTCGACGTTCACCAGACCGTCGACATTGATGATCTCGGCGATGCCGGCCACGGCGTTGTGCAGCACGTCGTCGGCGCACTGGAAGCACTTGTCCATCTCGGCGTCGTCGCCCATCACCTCGAACAGCTTCTCGTTGAGCACAACGATCAGCGAGTCCACCGACGCTTCCAGCTCGCCCGAGCCATGTTCGGCCACCTTGGCGCGGCGTGCGCCTTCGAAGTCGAACGGCTTGCTGACCACGCCCACGGTCAGGATGCCCATTTCCTTGGCCACCTGCGCCACGATCGGCGCGGCACCGGTACCGGTACCGCCGCCCATGCCGGCAGTGATGAAGACCATGTGGGCGCCGCGCAGCGCGTCGGCAATCTGCTCGCGCGCCGATTCGGCGCAGTTGCGGCCCACTTCGGGCTTGGCACCGGCGCCCAGGCCGGTGTTGCCGAGCTGCAGGACGCGCGACGCCGTGGAACGCTTGAGCGCCTGGGCATCGGTATTCATGCAGATGAATTCCACGCCCTGCACACCACGGCTGATCATGTGCTGCACGGCATTGCCGCCCGCGCCGCCCACGCCCACCACCTTGATGATGGTGCCGTCCTGAATCTCCGTTTCGATCATGTCAAAGTCCATCACTGCCTCCGAGAAAAATCAGTCCCCAAACGCTGCGGCCTCCCCGCCGCAACCCTTGGTTCCTGAACAAGAAACCATCAAAGAACTACTCGCCAATACTGCTGAAAAACTGCCTGATCCTGCTCAACGTGTCACGCGCCGATCCGCTGACTGCAACAGGCACGTTGCACTTAAGAATTTCCTGACACGCTTGCGGCTCAGAAGTTGCCAACAAACCATTCCTTCATGCGTGTCCACACCTGCTTGACCTGTCCGCTCTGCACCGCCACCTTGCGGCCGCGCATCCGCTGCACGCAGCCTTCCTGCAGCAGGCCCATCACGGTGGAATAGCGCGGGCTCTTCACCACCTCGTGCAGGTTGCCGCGATACTCGGGCACGCCCACGCGCACCGGCTTCAGGAAGATGTCCTCGCCCAGCTCGACCATGCCCGGCATCATCGCCGTGCCGCCCGTGATCACCACGCCCGACGACAGCAGCTCCTCGTAGCCGGATTCGCGCACCACCTGGTGCACCAGCGAGTACAGCTCCTCGATGCGCGGCTCGATCACGGCGGCCAGCGCCTGGCGGCTCAGCGTGCGCGTGCCGCGGTCGCCCACGCCGGGCACCTCGATCATGTCTTCCGGGTCGGCAATCGCCTGCTTGGCAATGCCGTACTGCATCTTGATGTCCTCGGCGTCGGGCGTCGGGGTGCGCAGCGCCATGGCAATGTCGTTGGTGATCTGGTCGCCGGCGATGGGGATCACGGCCGTGTGGCGGATCGCGCCTTCGCTGAAGATGGCGATGTCGGTGGTGCCGCCGCCAATGTCCACCAGCACCACGCCCAGTTCCTTCTCGTCCTCGGTCAGCACGGCCAGGCTCGACGCCAGCGGCTGCAGGATCAGGTCGTGCACCTCCAGCCCGCAGCGGCGCACGCACTTGACGATGTTCTGCGCCGCGCTGACCGCGCCGGTCACGATGTGCACCTTCACCTCCAGCCGGATGCCGCTCATGCCGATGGGCTCGCGCACGTCTTCCTGGCCGTCGATGATGAATTCCTGCGTCAGGATGTGCAGGATCTGCTGGTCGGTCGGGATGTTGACCGCCTTGGCCGTCTCGATCACGCGGGCCACGTCCGTCTGCGTGACCTCCTTGTCCTTGATCGCCACCATGCCGCTGGAGTTGAAGCTGCGGATATGGCTGCCGGCGATGCCCGTGAACACCTCGGCGATCTTGCAGTCGGCCATCAGCTCGGCCTCCTCCAGCGCGCGCTGGATGGACTGCACGGTGGCCTCGATGTTGACCACGACCCCCTTCTTCAAACCCTTGGACTCTGACTGGCCCATCCCGATGACCTCGTAGCTGCCGTCGGGGCGCAGTTCCGCCACCACGGCCGCCACCTTCGAGGTGCCGATGTCGAGACCGACCAGAAGGTCCTTGTATTCCTTGCTCATCGAGTTTTCTCCGCGTTCTTACTCTTGAGTCGCGTCGGATTGTTGTTGGAGTGGCCGGCCGAAGCCGCCTGGGCGGCACCCGTTGCCGCCGCCTTCGTTGCTTCCTTGGCCGCCGCCTTGGCCGCGGCCTTCGCCTGGTCCTCGGTCAGGAAACGCACGTTCGCCGTGCGGATCGCAAAACCGTTGGGGTAGCGCAGGTCGGCGTATTCGATCTGCTTGCCCCACTGCTGCGTCAGCTGCGGCCACGACGCCACGAAGCGCTTGACCCGCGCCTCCATGGCACCGCGGTCCTCGTCGTTCTGCTCGCGGCCGAATTCGATCACCATCCCGTTCGACAGCCGTGCCCGCCACGCATAGCGGCCGGACAGCGCCACCGCCAGCGGCTCGGCCTGGATCGGCCTGAACCACTCGCGCATCGTTTCCAGCTTGGCGACCACGTCTTCCTCGCTGTCCGGCGGGCCGTCCAGCGCCAGCAACTGGGCGTCTTCCTCGGCCTCGGCCGTGTTGGCGACGAACACCTCGCCATAGGTGTTGATCAGCCGCCCGCTGTCCGTGCCGCCCCAGGTGCCCAGCGCCTCGTGCTCTTCCACCTGCACGGCCAGCCCGTTCGGCCATTCGCGCCGCACGCTGGCATGGCGCACCCATGGCACCGATTCGAACGCCTGGCGCGCGGCGTTCAGGTCGAGCGTGAAGAAATTGCCCGACAGCTTGTTCAGCGCGTTGGCCCGCACGCTCGGCGCGTTCACGTGGCGCAGCTGGCTGCCGTCCGTGGAAGTCAGCTCCACGTGCGTGATGGCGAAAACGGGCCGCTGCGCCAGCCACAGCAGGCCGGCGCCAAGCGCCATGAGCGCCACCAGCGCATAGAGCGCTGAGGCGATCAGGTTGAGCAGGCGCGCGTTGTGCCACATGGTCGTAGGTCGGGCGGTCAGCCGGTTCGGGTCGCGTTGAGGCGGGTTGGTCGGATTACTCGGGTTTCCAGTGCTCGTTCGGATGCAGGTCCAGCGTCGCGGCGGCCAGCACCTGCATCACGAAATCCTCGTAGCTGATGCCCTGCGCGCGCGCCGCCATTGGCACGAGCGAATGGCCGGTCATGCCGGGCGAGGTGTTCATTTCGAGCAGGTACGGCTTGCCGGCGCGCGTCAGCATCACGTCGGCGCGGGCCCAGCCTCGGCAACCCAGCACGCGGAACGCCTCCACGGCCAGCGCGCGGACTTCACGCTCCAGCGCGTCGGGCAGCGTCGAGGGGCACAGGTATTGGGTATCGTCAGTAAAGTACTTATTTTGATAGTCGTAGTTCGACTCGGGCGCCACAATCTTGATGACAGGCAGCGCCTCGGCCGTGGCGCCCTCGCCCACCACGGGGCAGGTCAGCTCGTCGCCGTCGATGAATTCCTCGGCAATCACGTCCGCGTCCAGCCCGGCGGCGCGCGCGAACGCGTCGCGCATCTGGCCGGCCTCGGTCACCTTGGTCAGGCCGATCGACGACCCCTCGCGCGCCGGCTTGACGATCAGCGGCAGGCCCAGGTCACGCACCACGGCGTCGAAATCGGTATCCGCATGCAGCATGGCAAAGCGCGGCGTGGCCAGCCCGTGCGTCATCCAGAGCCGCTTGGTGGCCTGCTTGTCCATGGCCATGGCCGATGCCAGCACGCCGCTGCCCGTGTAGGGCAGGCCAAGCTGCTCCAGCAGGCCCTGCATCGTGCCGTCCTCGCCGTAGCGGCCGTGCAGCGCGATGAACACGCGGTCGAACCTTGCCGCGGCCAGCTCCGCCACGGACTGCAGCGCCGGGTCGAAGCCGTGCGCGTCCACGCCGCGCGCCTTCAGCGCCGCCAGCACGCCGTTGCCAGACATCAGCGAGATCTCGCGCTCGGCCGACTTGCCGCCCAGCAGCACGCCAACCTTGCCCAGCGACTTCGGATCGATATTGGGATGGGCGACGAAGCTCATTGCTGGCCTCCTGCCTGGTGCGACACCAGTTGTCCCGGGACGGCGCCGATCGTGCCGGCACCCATCGTCACGACCACATCGCCAGGCCGCACGGCATTCATGATCGACTGGGGCATGTCCTCGATCTGCTCCACGAAAACGGGTTCCACCTTGTTGGCCACGCGCAGCGCGCGGGTCAGCGCGCGGCCGTCGGCGGCCACGATCGGCGCCTCGCCGGCCGCGTAGACCTCGGCCAGCAGCAGCGCGTCCACGGTGCCCAGCACCTTCACGAAATCCTCGAAACAGTCGCGCGTCCGCGTGAAGCGGTGCGGCTGGAACGCCAGCACCAGCCGGCGGTCCGGAAACGCGCCGCGCGCGGCGGCCAGCGTCGCGGCCATCTCCACCGGGTGGTGGCCGTAGTCGTCCACCAGCGTGAAGGTGCCGGCGCCGTCGGGCGTGGCCACCTCGCCGTAGCGCTGGAAGCGGCGGCCCACGCCGTGGAATTCGCGCAGCGCTTTGACGATGGCGGCGTCCGGCACTTCCAGCTCGGTCGCGATGGCAATGGCGGCCAGCGCGTTCTGCACGTTGTGCAGGCCGGGCAGGTTCAGCACCACGTCCAGCGGCGGCTCGGCGTGGCCGTTCAACTGGCGCAGCACCGTGAAATGCATCTGGCCGTCCACGGCACGCGCATCGATCGCGCGGATCTGGGCGTCCTCGGCAAAGCCGTAGCGCACCACGGGCTTGGAGACGAACGGCATGATCTCGCGCACGTTCGGATCATCGACGCACAGCACGGCAATGCCGTAGAACGGCAGGCGCTGGGTGAACTCCACGAACGCCTGCTTGAGCCGGGCGAAGTCGTGCCCGTAGGTGTCCATGTGGTCGGCGTCGATGTTGGTGATGACCTCCATCACCGGGAACAGGTTCAGGAACGACGCGTCCGACTCGTCGGCCTCGGCCACGATGAAGTCGCCGGTGCCCAGCCGGGCGTTGGCGCCAGCCGAATTCAGCCGGCCGCCGATCACGAAGGTCGGGTCCAGCCCGCCCTCGGCCAGCACCGACGCCACCAGGCTGGTCGTGGTGGTCTTGCCGTGCGTGCCGGCAATGGCGACGCCCTGCTTGAGCCGCATCAGTTCGGCCAGCATCACGGCGCGCGGCACCACGGGGATGCGGCGCGCGCGGGCGGCCAGCACCTCGGGGTTGTCGTTGGTCACCGCGGTGGACACCACCACGGCATTGGCACCGTCCACGTTGGCCGCGTCATGGCCGTGGCAGACGCGGGCGCCCAGCGAGGCCAGCCGCCGCGTGGCGGCGTTGCTGCCCATGTCGGAGCCCGAGACCTTGTAGCCCAGGTTCAGCAGGACCTCGGCGATGCCGCTCATGCCGGCCCCGCCGATGCCTACGAAGTGGATGTTCTTGACGATATGCTTCATTGAATTCGATTTACCTTGCCATCTGGCGGCAGATTTCGGCCACGCGCCGCGTGGCGTCCGGCTTCGCCAGGTGACGCGCAGCGCGCGCCATGTCCTTCAGTTGCCCGCGGTCCAGGCTGGCCAGCGTCTGCGCCAGGCCCTCCGCGTTCAACGCATGTTGTTGCACCAGCAACGCCGCGCCCTGCTTCGACAGGAACTGGGCGTTGGTGGTCTGATGGTCGTCCACCGCGTGCGGGAACGGCACGAACAGCGCGGCCACCCCGGCGGCCGCCACCTCGGATACCGTCATCGCGCCCGCGCGGCAGATGACCAGGTCGGCGTCGGCATAGGCCGCCGCCATGTCGTCGATGAATGGCACGGTCTCGCCGGCCACGCCCGCTGCCGCGTAGTTCGCGCGAAGCTGGTCGATCTGCTTTGCCCCGGCCTGGTGCGTCACCACCGGCCGGCTGGCCTCGGGCAGCAGCGCCAGCGCCTTCGGCACGACGTCGTTCAGCGCGGCGGCGCCCAGGCTGCCGCCCACCACGAGAATCCGCAGCGGCCCGGTCCGGCCGTCGTAGCGCGACGCCGGATCGGCAATCGACGCCAGCTCGGCCCGCACCGGGTTGCCGGTCCACTCGCTGTCCGGCAGCGCATCGGGGAACGCGCACAGCACGCGGTCCGCCACCCTGGCCAGCACCTTGTTGGTCAGGCCGGCGATGGAGTTCTGCTCGTGCAGCACCAGCGGCCGGCCCAGCAGCGACGCCATCATCCCGGCCGGGAACGTGATGTAGCCGCCCATGCCCAGCACCACGTCCGGCTTGACCCGGCGCAGCGCGCCCAGGCTCTGCCAGAAGGCGCGCAGCAGGTTCAGCGGCAGCAGGAACTTGGTCAGCAGGCCCTTGCCGCGCAGCCCGCCGAACTGGACGAATTCCATCGGAATGTCGTGCTTGGGCACCAGCGTGGCTTCCATGCCCGTGCGGTTGCCAAGCCAGACCACGCGCCAGCCCTCGTCGCGCAGCGCGTGCGCGACGGCCAGCCCCGGGAACACGTGGCCCCCGGTGCCGCCCGCCATGACGAGGAGGGTGCGGGCGTCGGTCATACCTTGCCTCCGCGCATCAGCACCCGGTTCTCGTAGTCGATCCGCAGCACGATCGCCAGCGCCACGCAGTTCATCAGGATGCCCGAGCCGCCGTAGCTCACCAGCGGCAGCGTCAGCCCCTTGGTCGGCAGCAGGCCCAGGTTCACGCCCATGTTGATGAAGGTCTGCCAGCCGATCCAGACGCCCATGCCCTTGGCCACCAGCCCGGCGAACGTGCGGTCGAGCTGCAGCGCCGTGCGGCCGATGTTGAAGCAGCGGCGCACCAGCCAGTAGAACAGCACGATCATGACCAGCACGCCGACGAAGCCGAATTCCTCGCCGATCACGGCCAGGATGAAGTCGGTATGCGCCTCGGGCAGGTAGTGCAGCTTCTCGATGCTGCCGCCCAGGCCCACGCCGGTCCATTCGCCGCGCCCGAACGCGATCAGCGAGTGCGTGAGCTGGTACGCCTTGCCCAGCGCGTTGCTTTCTTCCCACGGGTTCAGGTAGGCGAAGATCCGCTCGCGGCGCCACGGCGACGCCGTGATCAGCAGCCCGAACGCCCCCACCGCCACGCCCACCAGCCCCGCGAACAGCTTGCCGTTGATGCCGCCCAGGAACAGGATGCCCATCGCCACGGCCGCGATCACCAGGAACGCGCCCATGTCCGGCTCCAGCAGCAGCAGCATGCCCACCACCACCACGGCCACGCCCATCGGCAGGAAGCCCTTGGAGACGGTCTGCATCCATTCCTGCTTGCGCACCGTGTAGTTGGCCGCGTACAGCACCACGGCCAGCTTCATCAGCTCCGACGGCTGGAAGTTCATGATGCCCAGCGGAATCCAGCGCCGCGCGCCGTTCACGCCCTTGCCCACGAACGGCACCAGCACCAGCACCAGCAGCACCAGCGCGACGATGAACAGCTTGGGTGCGTACTTGTCCCAGACCTTCACCGGGATCTGGAACGCCACCAGCCCCATCGACAGCCCGATGAACAGCGCGAACGCGTGGCGCACCAGGAAGTGGGCCTCGCGGTAGTTGGCGTAGCGCGGGGAGTCCGGCAGCGCGATCGACGCCGAGTAGACCATCACCAGGCCGAACGTCAGCAGCACGATCGCCACCCACAGCAGCGGCTGGTCGTACTCCATCATCCGCGAGCGCGTGGGCTTGACGCCCGACACCGCGTCGCGCAGGCCACCCCAGGCGCTGCCGATGGTGGCGCCGATGAATCCGCTGCGCTTGACCTGCGTGTCGCTCATGGCATGATCCCCCGGGACAGGGCCAGTTCTTCCACCGCGCCGCGGAACACCTGCGCGCGGTGGACGTAGTTGCGGAACATGTCCAGGCTGGCGCACGCCGGCGACAGCAGGACCACGTCGCCGCCCTCGGCCAGCCGCGCGGCGGCCTCGACGGCGGCTTCCAGCGAGTCGGCGTCAACGATCTGCGTGCCGGTGTCGGCCAGCGCCGCGCGGATCTCGCCGGCGTCCTTGCCGATCAGCACCACGGCGCGCGCGTACTGGGCCACGGGCGCGGCCAGCGGCGAGAAGTCCTGGCCCTTGCCCTCGCCCCCGGCGATCAGCACCACGCGCTTGTCCAGCCCGTTCAGCGCCGCCACCGTGGCGCCGACGTTGGTGCCCTTGCTGTCGTCGAAGTACTCGACGTCGTCGATCGTCGCCACCCATTCCACGCGGTGCGGCTCGCCGCGATACTCGCGCAGGCCGTGCAGCAGCGCGTTCAGCGGCAGGTCGATCGCCCGGCACAGCGCCAGCGCCGCCATGGCGTTGGTGGCGTTGTGCATGCCGCGGATGTGCAGCGCATCGGCCGGCATCAGCCGCTTGTGGCGCACCGGCAGGGCGGCCTCGGGCGTGTCGTCCTTCTTGCGGCGGCGCGGCTTCTGGTCGGCTTCGGCCTCGTGGTCGGGCTCGGCCAGGATCAGCCACGGCATGCCGCCGTCGCGAAGCACGCCGTAGCTGCCCACCGTCTCGGGCAGGTCCGTGCCGAAGGTGACCAGCGCGGTGCCCGGGCGGGCCATGTCCATCGTCAGGCGGTCCTGGCGGTTCAGCACCTGCACGCAGCCCTTGCCGGCCGGGCCGAAGATGCGCGCCTTGGCGGCCGCGTAGGCCTCCATCGAGCCGTGCCAGTCCAGGTGATCCTGTGTGAGGTTCAGCACAGTCGCCGCGTGCGGCGCCAACGAGAATGTGTAGGCCAGCTGGAAGCTCGACAGTTCGAGCACCCAGACATCGGGCAGCGTGGCGCTGGCAATGCATGCCGAGAGCTTGTCCAGCGCCGACGGGCTGATGTTGCCGGCCACGCCCACGGTCCTGCCCGCCCGCTCGATCAGGCGGCCGGTCAGCGCGGTGGTGGTGGTCTTGCCGTTGGTGCCGGTGATCGCCAGCACCTTCGGCGCGTAGCCGGACGTGGCTTCCAGGTAGCCCAGTGCCTGCGCGAACAGTTCGATCTCTCCCCAGACCGGAATGCCGCGCGCCTGGGCGGCGTCCAGCAGCGCCTGCGTGGCGGGATCGAGCGGCGACAGGCCCGGGCTGATCGCCACCAGGCCGATGCCGTCGAGCAGGGCATCCGCGAACGGGCCGCCGACGAACTGGGCCGACGGCAGTTCGGCCTGCAGGAAGGCCAGGTTGGCGGGCGCCTCGCGGGTGTCGGCCACGCGCACGCGGCAGCCGTTCAGGCCGCACCAGCGTGCCATGGCCAGCCCCGATTCGCCGAGGCCAAGTACCAGCACATGAGGTTTCTGCAACACGCCGAACACTTCGATTTCCTGCCTTTTCAGTCCGTAGAGAGAGATTTCCGCCGCATCAGCGCCGCTTCAGCGCAGCTTCAGCGTCGACAAGCCGATCAGCACCAGCAACATGGTGATGATCCAGAACCGCACGGTGACCTGGGTTTCCTTCCAGCCGCCCAGCTCGAAATGGTGGTGCAGCGGCGCCATGCGGAACAGCCGCCGGCCCTCGCCAAACCGCTTCTTGGTGAACTTGAACCACGTCACCTGCAGCATCACCGACAGCGTTTCCACCACGAAGATGCCGCCCATCACGAACAGCACGATTTCCTGGCGCACGATCACGGCGATGGTGCCCAGCGCGCCGCCCAGCGCCAGCGCGCCCACGTCGCCCATGAACACCCGCGCCGGGTGGGCGTTGAACCACAGGAACGCCAGCCCCGCCCCGGCCATCGCCGAGCAGAAGATCAGCAGCTCGCCCGCGCCCGGGATGTGCGGGAACAGCAGGTACTTGCTGTAGACCGCATTGCCCATCACGTACGCGAACACGCCCAGCGCGCCGCCCACCAGCACCACGGGCATGATCACCAGGCCGTCCAGCCCGTCGGTCAGGTTCACCGCGTTGCTGGAGCCGACGATCACCAGGTACGTCAGCACGATGAAGCCGGTCACGCCCAGCGGGTAGCTGATCTCCTTGAAGAACGGGACGATCAGGTTCATCTTGTACGGCACGTCGGCAAACATGCCGCCTTCGATCCAGCCCAGGAACAGGCTCCAGACGCGCACGTTGCTGGCCTCGGACACCGAGAACGCCAGGTAGACCGCGGCCACCAGCCCGATCAGCGTCTGCCAGAAGAACTTCTCGCGGCTCGACATGCCGCGCGGGTCGCGATACACGACCTTGCGGTAGTCATCCACCCAGCCCACGGCGCCGTAGCCGATCGTCACCAGCAGCACCACCCAGATGAAGCGGTTGCCCCAGTCGCTCCAGAGCAGCGTCGACACGCAGATCGAGATCAGCACCAGCACGCCGCCCATCGTCGGCGTGCCGGACTTCACCAGGTGCGTCTGCGGGCCGATGGTGCGCACGGCCTGGCCGATCTTCAGCTCGGTCAGCCGGCGGATGACCCACGGCCCGAAGCCCAGGCCGATCACCAGCGCGGTGAGGTTGGCCATCACCGCGCGGAAGGTCAGGTAGTTGACGACCCGCAGGAAGCTGTAATCGTTTTGCAGCCACTGGGCCAGAGCCAATAACATCGTCTTTCTTTCTTAATGAGCGGAAGGTGATGCGACCAGCGCGTCGACCATCCGTTCCATGCGCATGAAGCGCGATCCCTTCACGAGCACGGCGGCCGCACCGGCCACCACGCCCTCCCCGTCTGCCTGCAGCGCCTGCGTTAGCGCATCCGCCGTGGCGAAATGCCGGCCCGCGGCGCCGTACGCCTGCACCGCGTGCGTGGCCAGTTCGCCGGTGGCCCAGAGCGTCTCGATGCCGCGCTCGCGCGCATAGGCGCCGATTTCCCGATGGAATGCCGGGCCCTGGTCGCCCACCTCGCCCATGTCGCCGATCACCAGCACGCGCGGCGCGGCAAAGCCGGCCAGCACGTCGATGGCGGCGCGCATCGAGTCCGGATTCGCGTTGTACGTGTCATCGATCACCACAGTCCCGGCCGGCGTGTGCTTGACCTGCAGCCGGCCCTTCACGGCCGCGAAGCCGGCAATGCCGCGCTGGATGGCATCGACCGCCACGCCGGCGGCCAGCGCGCAGGCCGTGGCGGCCAGCGCGTTGCGCACGTTGTGGGCGCCCAGCAGCGGCAGGCGCAGGTCGAACGCCATGTCCTCCGCCACCACATGCATGACTTGCACGCCTGCCTGGACCGACACGCTGGCCCGCACGTCGGCCGACGCGTCGGTGCCGAACGCCAGCACGCGCCGCGTGCCGGCCGCCTGGCGCCAGATCGCCGCGTGCTCGCCGCCGCTCTCGGCATCCACCGGAAACACGGCCACGCCGTCAGCCGGCAGGGCCGCGATGGCGCTGGCGTGCTCGTGCGCCACCGCCTCCACGCTGACCATGAACTCCTGGTGCTCGCGCTGGGCGTTGGTGATCACGGCCACGGTGGGCTGGGCGATGCCGGCCAGGTAGACCGTCTCGCCCGGGTGGTTCATGCCCAGTTCCAGCACGGCCAGCCGGTGGTGCGCGCGCAGGCGCAGCACGGTCAGCGGCAGGCCGATGTCGTTGTTCAGGTTGCCGCCGGTTGCCAGCCGGTCGGCCTCGCCGACGGCCGCCGCAAAGATGGCCGCGATCATCTCCTTGACCGTGGTCTTGCCGTTGCTGCCGGTCACGGCCACCGTGGGCGGCGTGAACTGGCGGCGCCAGCCGGCGGCCAGCTCGCCCAGGCCGATGCGCGTGTCGGGCACCACCAGCGCCGGCACGTCGACGCCCGGTTCGCGGCTCACCAGCACGGCGGCGGCGCCGCGCGCCACCACATCGGCCAGGAAGTCGTGCGCGTCGAAGCGCTCGCCCTTGAGCGCCACGAACAGGTCGCCGGGCTGCACGGTGCGGCTGTCGGTATGCACGCGCGAGAACGCACGCGCGGCATCGCCTGAAATACGCGCGCCGGCCATCCAGCCGGCGGCTTGCTGCAAAGTCGTCATCGGGGTTCCATTCATGCCGATACTCCCCGCGTGCCCAGGGTCAGGCGCACATGTTCGCGGTCGGAGAACGGCCGCTTGCGGCCCTGGATCTCCTGCGTGGCTTCATGGCCCTTGCCGGCCACGAGCACCACGTCGGCCGGGGCGGCGTGCCGGATCGCCTGCAGGATCGCGGCGGCGCGGTCCTCGATCAGCCGCGCGCGGCTGCGGTCCTGCATGCCATCGGCAATCTGTTCGAGGATGTCGAGCGGGTCCTCGCTGCGCGGGTTGTCGCTGGTCAGCACCACCTCGTCGGCCAGCCGCTCGGCCACGCCGCCCATCAGCGGGCGCTTGGTGGCGTCGCGGTCGCCGCCGCAGCCGAACACGCACCAGAGCCGGCCCTGGCGGGCGTCGGCCACCGGACGCAGCGCGGCCAGCGTCTGCGCCAGCGCGTCGGGCGTGTGGGCGTAGTCGACCACGGCCAGCGGCGCGTCGTGGCCGCCGAACAGTTCCATCCGGCCGTCGACCGGCGCCAGCGTGCGCAGCGCGGCAATCGCGGCATCCCAGGCCACGCCGTGGGCCAGCGCGGCACCCAGCACGGCCAGCAGGTTGCTGACGTTGAAGGTGCCGATCATCGGCGTGGCCACGTCGGCGCTGCCGAAGCTGCCATCGACGCGGAACGCCGTGCCCGACGCCGTGGCGCGCACGTCGGTCGCCCGCAGCCACTGGCCACGGGCCGTGGTGGCGCCGGCCTTGCCGTCGATGCCGTATTCGATGACCTGCGGCGCGCTGACGGCGGCGGCGTTGCCGGCCAGCAGCCGGGTGCCCATCGCATCGTCGCGGTTGATCACGGCCGCGCGCAGCCCGTCCCACTGGAACAGCAGCGCCTTGGCCGCCTCGTACTCGGCCATCGAGCCGTGGTAGTCCAGGTGGTCCTGCGTCAGGTTGGTCAGCACGGCCACGGCAAACCCGGTGCCGGCCACGCGGCCCTGCTCCAGCCCGTGCGACGACACCTCCATGGCGATGGCGCGCGCGCCGGCGTCGTGCAGCTCGGCCAGGCTGGCCTGGAGCTGGACGGCGTCGGGCGTCGTGAATCCGGTGAGCTGCAGCGCGTCCGGGAAGCCGGTGCCCAGCGTGCCGATGGTCGCGCACGGCGTGCCGGTGGCCTGCAGCAGCCGCGCCAGCCACTGCGAGCACGACGTCTTGCCGTTGGTGCCCGTCACGCCGGTCACGGCGAGGTTGCGGCCGGCGATGCCGTACCAGCCGGCCGCGATCGGGCCAGCCAGCCAGTGCAGCCGGGACACCGGCAGATGCGGCACGGCGTCGCCATGCGGCCAGTCGAAGCCGTCGGCCTCGTAGACCACGGCCGACGCGCCGGCGGCGATGGCCTTGTCGATATGCGGACGCCCGTCGGTCGACAGCCGCGCGTTGCCCAGCACGTACGCGAAAAACACGTCGCCCGGACGCAGCCGGCGCGTGTCGCCGGTCAGGCGCGCGCCGGCCGGGGTGTGCGTACGCAGCCAGGCCAGCGCGTTGCTGGCCTGGGTGGACACCTCGATCGGGAGCATCGGCGTTGCCGTCATGGCGTGGCGCTCCAGGGCGGTTCGCTTTCCTGCACCTTGTCGGTGACCATGAGCTGGCGGATCGGGGAATCGGGCTGCACGTTCAGCGACCGCAGCGCGCCGCCGGTGATCGCCGAGAAGACCGGGCCGGCCACCGCGCCGCCGTAGTGGCTGCCGGCGGTCGGCTCGTCCACGCTGACCGCCACGATCACGCGCGGGTTGGACATCGGCGCCAGGCCGATGAACGACGCGCGGTACTTGCTGCGGTCGTAGCCGCGGCCCACGTGCTTGTACGCGGTACCGGTCTTGCCGCCCACGCGATAGCCCATGACCTGGGCTTCCGGCGCCGTGCCGCCCGGGGCGGTCACGGTTTCCAGCATGCCGCGCACGTCGCGCGCCACCTGGGGCGACAGGATGCGCTCGCCGCTGACCGGGCCGTTGGTCTTGAACATCGACACCGGGATCAGCTCGCCGTCGTGCGCGAAGATGGTATAGGCGTGCGCCACCTGGAACAGCGACACGGACAGGCCGTAGCCGTACGACATCGTGGCCTGCTCGATCGGGCGCCAGCTCTTCCAGGGCCGCACGCGGCCAGCCACGGCGCCCGGGAAGCCGATCTTCGGCGCCTGGCCCAGGCCCACGCTGGTGAACATGTCCCACATTTCCTGCGGCTTCATCATCATCGCGATCTTGGTCGTGCCGATGTTGCTCGACTTCTGGATCACGCCGCCCACCGTGAGCGCGCCGTAGTTGTGGGTGTCCGAGATCGTGGCGCCCTCGAACGTGAACTTGCCGGTCGTCTGGATCGTCGTGGCCGGCGTCACGCGGCCCAGCTGCAGCGCCAGGCCCACCGTGATCGGCTTCATCATCGAGCCGGGCTCGAAGGTGTCGGTCAGCACGCGGTTGCGCAGCTGTTCGCCCGACAGGCGGCTGCGGTCATTCGGGTTGTAGGTCGGCCAGTTGGCCAGCGCCAGCACCTCGCCGGTCTGCGCGTCCAGCACCACGGCGCTGGCGGCCTTGGCCTTGTTGCGCTCGACCACGGCCTTGACCTCGTTGTAGGCCAGGTACTGGATCTTGGCGTCGATCGACAGCTGCATGTCCTGCCCGTCGCGCGGCGTCTTGAGAATGCCGACGTCTTCCACCACGCGGCCCAGGCGGTCCTTGATGACCTGCCGGGCGCCGGGGCTGCCGGCCAGCACGCCCTCGCGCGCCAGTTCCACGCCTTCCTGGCCCTTGTCCTCGACGTTGGTGAAGCCGACGATGTGCGCCATCGCCTCCCCTTCCGGGTAGAAGCGCTTGTATTCGCGGGTCTGGTGCACGCCGTCGATCTTGAGCGCGGCGATCTTGTCGGCGGCGTCGGGCAGCACCTGGCGCTTCAGGTAGACGAAGCTCTTGTCCTCGTTGAACTTGGTGCGCAACTCCTTCTCGGACATGTCCAGCAGCTTGGCAAGCTGGCGCATGCGCTGCGGCTCCAGGTCGTTCGGCACGTCCTCGGGCACGGCCCAGATGGCCTTGACCGGCAGGCTGGTGGCCAGCACCAGGCCGTTGCGGTCCAGGATCTTGCCGCGCGTGGCCGGCAGTTCCAGCGTGCGCTGGAAGCGCTTCTTGCCTTCGGCCTCGTAGAACTGGTTGCCCGGGCCCTGGATCCACATCGCGCGCCCGGCCAGCGCCAGGAACGCGGCGAACATCAGGAACACCACGAACTTGGAGCGCCACATGGGCAGGCGCAGGCCCAGGACCGGGCTGGCCGAAAACTGGCCGGTGCGCGGACGCGCGGCGTCGCCACGCGGCTTGTTGCCGGTGCGGGCGCGGTTCAGGGACGGACGGGCCAGGCTCATTTCGCGGCGCCTCCGGCCGGCTGCTGGGCATCCGGCGGGGTATCGGGCAACACCACGCCCTGCAGGTACTGGGTGCGGCCGGCCATTGCCGGGGCCATCTTGAGCTGCGCGCGGGCCGCGTCGGCAATCCGCGCGCTCTTGCTGAGCGAGCTTTGCTGGTACTGCAGCCGCGCCCAGTCGATATCGAGCTGCTTCTCCTCGGCCTGCGCGCGCTCCAGCGCCACGAACAGCGTGCGCGCCTGGTGCTGGGCGCTGACCAGCGACAGCGCGCACAGCATCAGCGCGGCCAGCAGGAAGAAGGTCAGGCGGTTCATGCCGGCTGGCCTCCGAGCTTTTCGGCCACGCGCATCACGGCGGAGCGGGCGCGCGGGTTGGCGGCCACTTCCTCGGCACCGGGCTTGAAGCGGCCCAGCAGCTTCATGGTCGGCTGGGGCAGGTCGGCGGCGCGCAGCGGGGCGCGGCGCAGCGCCGGGTCCGCGTCGCGGCCCGGTTGCGCATGCGCCTGCATGAACCGCTTGACGATGCGGTCCTCCAGCGAGTGAAAGCTGATCACCACGAGGCGGCCTCCGGCCTGCAGCAGTTCGTACGCCGCCGTCAGGCCTCTTTCGAGGTCCTCAAGCTCTTGATTGACGTGAATCCGTAGAGCTTGAAAGGTGCGGGTCGCAGGGTCCTGACCCTTCTCGCGTGTCTTGACGGTTTTCGCCACGAGCGCGGCAAGCTCTGAAGTAGTGGCGACTGGTCCGCCATCGCCGGGTTCGCGCCGGCGAGCAACAATCGCCTTTGCAATCTGTACAGCAAACCGTTCTTCCCCATAGTCTCGTATCACCCTGGCAATGTCCTGCTCGTCCGCCTGCGCGAGCCACTCGGCGGCGGTGACGCCGCGCGTGGTGTCCATGCGCATGTCCAGCGGGCCCTCGAAACGAAAGGAAAATCCCCTCGCCGCCTCGTCGATCTGGGGCGAGCTGATTCCCAGGTCGAGCAGTACGCCAGCCACGCGGGGTCGCCCGGCCAGCCGGGTGCCCATGTCCGCAAAGCTCGCGTGCTCAATGGAGAAGCGGGCATCCTTGATGGTGCCCGCTTCTGCGATTGCTGCCGGATCCTTGTCGAAGGCGACGAGGCTGCCGGCCGGCCCAAGCCGCGCCAGCACGGCCCGGCTGTGACCGCCTCTTCCGAAGGTGCCGTCCACGTAGGCGCCGTCGGGCCGCCAGACGAGCGCGTCGACGGCCTCGTCCAGCAACACGGTGCGATGGCGCAGGGCGGTGGTCCCCGGCGTTTCGGTAGGGGTCATGACCTCTTCAGAAAGAGAAATTCTTCAATGCGTCCGGCATGCCTTGCGCCATCGCCGCCTGTTCCTTGGCGGCGTAGGTGGCGGCATCCCAGACTTCGAAATGGCTGCCCATGCCGAGCAGCATCACTTCCTTGTCGAGCATGGCGGCACTGCGCAGCTCCGGTGCGATCAGCACGCGGCCTGCGCCGTCCATCTCCACGTCGGCGGCGTTGCCCAGGAAGATGCGCTTCCACCAATGCGCATCCATCGGCAGCGCCGCGATGCGGCCGCGAAAGACCTCCCATTCGGGCCTGGGAAAGAGCAACAGGCAGCCATCCGGGTGCTTGGTCAGCGTCACCCGGCCCTCGGCCTGCGATTGCAGCGCCTCGCGGTGCCTGGCCGGAATGGACATCCGGCCCTTGGCATCGAGCGACAGCGCCGATGCTCCCTGAAACAAGCTCTTTCCCCCGGTAACCGCCGGCTATTCCAGCCTTTGGCAGGTCGATTCGTCATTGACCGCAACCGATTGTTCCGACGCGAATGATCGCAGACGGAGGTCGGTTTATCACACAAAAATACACTTCCTCACACTATTTCCCACTTTAGAGGAAGCATTTTGGCCGGTCAAGGCTCGAGATGGGGCAAAAAAGGGGGTTTTTTTAATCAGAACAAAGACTTAGCGCGCCAACTTCACGCACCGCAACAGTGAATCCTTAATGAAATGAAGCACTTGGGGAGCAAAGCAGAGAAACCACCTGAGAACGACTCGCGGGAGGGACTGCTGACGGCGCGGACACATTTGCGTTCCGCGCCGTGGGGAAGGATACAACGTTTTGCCGCCAGCCCCGTCCGGCCAAGGGCTCGCGGCGGTTTTCCACAGGCGGGGCAGGCAGCGACGGCCCGCCCGGCTCGAATGTACTCAGATGCGATAGGCCGTGGTGGTCATCACCCGGGACGCGGCACGCATCAGCGCGCGCACCGGCCCGGGCAGCGGCACGCCGCCGGCATCGCGCGCGGCATCGCCATGGCGGACTTCGTCGTCGCGCATCTGTTCGAGGATCGCGCGCGAGCGGCCATCGGCGGCGGGCAGGCGTTCCAGGTGTCCGGTCAGATGGTGCTCGACCTGGCGCTCGGTCTCGGCGACAAAGCCCAGGCTCACGCGGTCGCCGGCCCGGCCCGCAACAAAGCCGATCGCGAACGCGCCGGCGTACCAGAGCGGATTCAGCAGGCTCGGCCGCGAACCCAGTTCGCGCAGCCGCTCGGCGCACCATGCCAGGTGGTCTTCTTCCTCGCGCGCGGCGGCGTCCATCTGCGCGCGGACCGGCGCGCTGTGCGCGGCCAGCTTCTGCGCCTGGTACAGGGCCTGGGCGCAGACCTCGCCGACATGGTTGATGCGCATGAGGCCGGCCACGTGCCGGCGTTCCTCGGGGCTCATCTGCTCCGCGTCGGGCGCGAGCCGGTCCGCCGGGTTGTCCCGGCCGCCGCGCGTGGCGCCGGCGATGGCGCGCAGCGCCACGTCGAATTCTCTGATCAGCGTGTCCATGCGTGTGTCAATGGAGAGTCTGCGGAGCCGGCACGCGCGATGCCCCACTGATGGGTAGAGGGTTGTCTCGGCACCGTTCCGGGATTTCCCGCATTGTACCCGCGCCGTTTTGTGCAGGTTTGTGCCATGCCATGCCACGGCTTGGTTTCGCTAAGGCCGGGTCCCCAATAACCCTTAGTTGTGAAAACCAGACAAGACGTTTACCACAGGGTCAAAAAAAGAGCGCTTTTGCTAGAGTGGTCGGCAGCTTCCCAGGAAGTCAAGCACGGAAGGATGAAGAGGGCTCACAGGAGGTCCTTCCGCATAGCTTCAACTAATAATTCTTAAGTGGAGATCACCCAGCATGAAAAAATCGCTACTCGCGCTTGCCGCGATGAGCGCTTTTGCCACGGCTGCAAATGCGCAATCGAGCGTGACCCTGTACGGCGTCGTTGACGTGCCGATCGAATACAACAACCACCTGGCACCGGGCGTCAACACCACGCCGGCCGGCCTGAACGCCAGCGGCATCCCGCAATCGCTGCCGGGCGGCGGCAGCCGCGTTGGCCTGCAGACCGGTGGCGGCCTGTCCGGCTCGCGCTGGGGCCTGCGCGGTACCGAAGACCTGGGCGGCGGCAATTCGGCGCTGTTCGTGCTGGAAAGCGGTTTCGGCCTCGATGACGGCCGCTCGCAGCAGGGCGGCCGCCTGTTCGGTCGTCAGGCGTACGTCGGCCTGCAGAGCAACACGCTGGGCCGCCTGACCTTCGGTCGCCAGTACACGACGATGTTCGACATGTTCGCGAACTTCTCGCCGACCGGCTACGCGACGATCTACGAACCGGTGGTGGCGCAGCTTGGCACCAACTTCCGTTCGGACAACACGGTCAAGTACACGGCCAAGGCCGGCCCGCTGACGGCCGAGGCGCACTGGAGCTTCGGCACCGGCGTGGCCGCCATCGGCCCCGTGCCGCTGGCAGGCGCGGGCGCCGGCGAAGTGCCGGGCAACTTCAACAACAACGCGGGCGGCGGCGCCGGCCTGCTGTACATGAGCGGTCCGTTCGGCCTGACCGTGGCCTATGACGAATGGCGTCCGGCCGTCGTGATCGGCCAGCAAGGCCGCTCGCGCAAGATTGGCGTGGCCGGCAGCTACGCGGTGGGCCCGTTCAAGGGCATGATCGGCGCCCGCTACGGCCGCCTGACCGCCGCCGACGGTGCCGAACTGCAGCGCGACAACTACTACTGGGCCGGCCTGAACTACCAGGTCACCCCGCCGCTGGGCCTGACGCTGGCGTACTTCTACGACGACATCAGCCAACTGCGCGCGGCCTCGGGCCTGGCGTCGAACAACCCGGCCAACCCGTGGCAGATCAGCTTCGTGGCCGACTACAACTTCTCGAAGCGCACGGACGTCTACCTGACGGCCGGCTACGTGAAGAACTCGGGCCTGAACTTCGACACCTCGGCCGTGAGCTTTGCCAACGGCTACTTCCTGCAGCAGGGCAAGAACAGCCAGATCGGCGTGGCCGTCGGTATCCGCCACAAGTTCTGACCGCCTCGCGCCGTCGACATTGTTCCTTATCTTCCAAGGCGCCTTCGGGCGCCTTTTTTTCATGGCGCGCGGTGAATGTCTCAACGGGTTTCACCTCATCCGCGAAGTGGCGTCCGCCAAACTAGAATGGCCTGCAGACCGGAACACCCGGCCGCCATACCTGGAGACCTTGCCATGCACGCACCCCGCCGGCGCACCCTCGCGCTGTTCCTGTCGATCGCTCTGGGGCCGCTGGCCGCGGCGTCCGTCCATGCCAGCGACGCCTATCCCGCCCGGCCGATCCGGCTGGTCGTGCCGTTCCCGGCCGGCGGCACCACCGACATCATGGCGCGCGCCGTATCGGCCGAGCTGTCGAAGCTGCCCGGCTGGAACGTGGTGGTCGACAACAAACCCGGCGCGGGCGGCAACATCGGCTCGGACATCGTCGCCAAGGCGGCGCCGGACGGCTACACGCTGCTGATGGGCACGGTCGGCACGCACGGCATCAACCAGTCGCTGTACGGCAAGCTGCCGTTCGATCCGATCAAGGATTTCGCGCCGATCACGCTGGTGGCGGCCGTGCCGAACGTGCTGGTGGTCAACCCGGCGTTCGCGCAGCAGAACAAGATCAACTCGGTGAACGACCTGATCGCCTACGCGCGCGCCAATCCGGGCAAGCTGAACATGGCGTCCAGCGGCAACGGCACGTCGATCCACCTGGCCGGCGAGCTGTTCAAGACCCAGACCAAGACGTTCATGGTCCATTTTCCGTACCGCGGCAGTGGCCCGGCGCTGACCGACATGACGGGCGGCACGATGCAGGTGATGTTCGACAACCTGCCGTCGTCGATGCAGCTGATCAAGTCCGGCAAGCTCAAGGCGCTGGCGGTGACCAGCGCCAAGCCGTCGCCGGCGCTGCCGGGGGTGCCCACGGTGGCCCAGGCCGCGAACCTGCCCAGCTTCGAGGCCAGTTCGTGGTTTGGCCTGCTGGCGCCGGCCGGCACGCCGCCGGAGATCATCCACCGCATCCAGCAGGAAGTGTCCAAGAGCCTCGGCACGCCGGCCGTGCGCGAGCGGCTGGTGGCCCAGGGCGCCGAGCCCAGCGGCAACACGCCCGAGCAGTTCGCCGCGCTGATCCGCGCCGAGACCACCAAGTGGGCCAAGGTGGTCAAGGACTCGGGCGCCAAGGTCGACTAGGCCGGGCGCCAGCCCGCCCCGGCAGCGCATATACTTGAGGCATCAAATGTTCGAGCTTCCCGGATCACGATGCCCAATCCTTCCGCCGCCAGCAGCGCCGCCACCGAGGGCGCCCCGGTAGACCTGGAAACCAGTGCCGGGGAATCGGAGCACGAGGCGCTGCGGCTCTGGCTGCGCCTGCTGACCTGCACCACGCTGATCGAGGGCGACATCCGCTCGCGCCTGCGCCAGGAGTTCGCGGTGACGCTGCCGCGTTTTGACCTGATGTCCCAGCTCGACCGCCATCCCGAGGGTCTCAAGATGGGTGAGCTGTCGCGCCGCATGATGGTGACCGGCGGCAACGTCACCGGCATCACCGACCAGCTCCAGCAAGAGGGCCTGGTCACGCGCGAGGCGCTGCCCACCGACCGCCGCGCCTACCTGATCCGCCTGACCCCGGCCGGCCGCGAGGCCTTCTCGCGCATGGCCAGCGCCCACGAGGGCTGGGTGGAACAATTGTTCGCCGGGCTTGCCGAAACGGACAGGCGCGCCCTCTTCCGACTGCTGGGACGCCTCAAAACCAGCCTGAGCTCGCCATGACCCAATCCGCCCGCCCCGCCCGACCCATGCTTCCCCGCGTTCGTCCCGCCATGGCCGCCGCCTGCCTGCTGGCCGCCTGCAGCAGCACGCCCACGCCACCACAGGTGACGCCGATCAACGCCACGGTCAAGCTGGGGCGGGTGACGGAGAAAACCTTCGTGTCGCGCGTGGAAGTGCCGCAGGGGTCCAGCTACGGTGGCTACAGCAGCGTGGGCGGCGTGGCCGCGGGGGGTGGCGGTGGCGGCGGGGGTGCGGTGGGCGTGGGTTTCGCGGTGGATCTGACCCAGCTTTTCCGCAAGCCGCAGCCGCCGCTGCTGATGGACCTGTTCCAGTACAAGGTCCGGACGGCCGACGGCCTGGTGGCTGAAGTCAACGGCCCCGCCGCGCCGGGGCTGGAGCCGGGCGCGTGCGTCAGGCTGATCTATCCGGACGGGACCACCCAGCCGCAGCTTGCGCCGTCGAACGAGTGTTGAGGAGGGGGCGGCGCCCCTGCCGCAGTGCGGCAGAGAGGCGCGCGTCAGGCAGCCCTGATCAGGCCGCCTTCCTGCTGTCGCGCAGTTCGCGGCGCAGGATCTTGCCGACGTTGGTCTTCGGCAGTTCGGTGCGGAATTCCACGTACTTCGGCCGCTTGTAGCCGGTCAGGCGGTCCTTGCAGTACGCGATCACGTCGGCCTCGGACAGCGCCGGGTCCTTCTTCACGACGAACAGCTTGACCACCTCGCCCGAGTGCTGGTCGGGCACGCCCACGGCGGCCACTTCCAGCACGCCCGGGCATTCGGCAACTACGCCTTCCACCTCGTTCGGATACACGTTGAAGCCCGAGACCAGGATCATGTCCTTCTTGCGGTCGACGATCTTCGTGTAGCCGCGCTCGTCCATGATGCCGATGTCACCGGTCTTGAAGAAGCCGTCCGGCGTCATGACCTTGGCGGTCTCGTCCGGGCGGTTCCAGTAGCCGGCCATCACCTGCGGGCCGCGCAGGCAGATCTCGCCCGGCTGGCCCAGCGGCAGTTCGTTGCCGTCGTCGTCGCGGATCGACACCTCGGTGGACGGCAGCGGCAGCCCGATCGTGCCCGAGAACGTGTCCGTATCGGTCGGGTTGCAGGTGGCCGACGGCGACGTCTCCGACAGGCCGTAGCCCTCGATGATCGGGCAGCCGGTCTTGGCCAGCCAGTTCTTGGCCACCGCTTCCTGCACGGCCATGCCGCCGCCGTTGGCCACGCGCAGGCCCGAGCAGTCGATCTTGCCGAAGTCCGGGTGGTTCAGCAGCGCGTTGTAGAGCGTGTTCACGGCCGGGAACATGTGGAACTTGTACTTCTGCAGTTCCTTGATGAAGCCCGGGATGTCGCGCGGGTTCGGGATCAGGATGCTCAGCCCGCCGCTACGCATGCCCAGCAGGCAGCAGACCGTCAGCGCGAAGATGTGGTACAGCGGCAGCGCCGTGATCGTCACCACCTGGTCGATATGGGCGCCCTTGGCCAGCGCCGGCTGCATCCACGCCTCGGACTGCAGCACGTTGGCCACGATGTTCCGGTGCAGCAGCGTGGCGCCCTTGGACACGCCCGTGGTGCCGCCCGTGTATTGCAGGAACGCGATGTCGTCCGGCCCGGTATCCACCGGCTTGAGTTCCATGGCGCGCGATTCGGCCAGCACGTCGTTGAAGCGCACGCAGTTGGGCAGCTCCCACGCCGGCACCATCTTCTTGACGTTACGCACCACGAAATTGACGATGGCGCCCTTCAGCCCGCCCAGCATGTCGCCCATGCTGGCCACCACCACATGCTTGACCGGCGTGGCCGCCAGCACGGCCTGCAGCGTGGCGGCAAAGTTTTCCAGGATGAAGATCGCCTCGGCGCCGCTGTCCTTGAGCTGGTGCTCCAGCTCGCGCGGCGTGTACAGCGGGTTGACGTTGACCACCACGTAGCCGGCGCGCAGCACGGCGGCCAGCACCACGGGGTACTGCAGCACGTTCGGCATCATGATGGCCACGCGCGCGCCCGGACGCAGGCCGCGCGATTGGAGCCACGCCGCCACCTGGCGCGACAGGCGGTCGAGTTCGCCGTAGGTAATGGCGCGGTCCATGCAGATGAACGCGCGCCGGTCGGCGTAGGTACGGAACGAGTGCTCAAGCAACTGGGCCAGCGAACGGAACTGACTGGCGTCGATCTCTGCCGGTACGCCTGCCGGATAGTGTTTCAGCCACAGCTTTTCCATACCGTCTCCTGAATTTCTGAATGGTCGTTCGATTTTTGGGGAATGCTAAACGCGTGCCCCATGTAAAGACAACCCGTTAGACGAAGTCCTCCACGAACGGGAGCGTCGAAATCGTGGATTATGCGGCACCCCGCGCCGGCTTCAAGGGAATACCCTGACAAAATCGGCGCCCATCGCCACAACCTTGGCCGCGGTCAAGCCGGCGGCAGCACCAGCTTCATCATGTTGCGCGCCAGTTCCTGGGCCAGCGCCTCGGCGTCCATCCGGCCGGGCTCGTGCCAGGTGTACATGAAGCCGATCACGCCGCCCATGGAATGCGCGGTCACGCGCGCGTCGCCGAACGCGAACACGCCGGTGGCGCGCCCTTCCTCCAGCAGGCCGTACAGGTCGCGGTAGAAATCGCGCGCCATGGCGTTGAGCCAGTCCACGGTGTCCGGCTTCAGGTACTGGTTGTCGCGAAAGCTCAGCGCGGCTGCCACGTGGCAGCGCACGCAGCGGCGTGCCATTTCCAGCAGGCAGGCGTGCAGCCGCTCGCGCACGGGCAGCGCCGGGTTGGCGGTCTCGCGGATCACCGGCAGGCAGGTCTGGGCCGATTCGCGGCACAGGATGTCGAAGATCTCGTACTTGTCGGCGAAGTAGTAGTAGACCGCCGGCTTGGTCACGCCCAGCGCCCGGCACAGGTCGTTCATCGTCATGCCCGGGTAGCCCTTGGTGTAGAAGAGCTGCGCGGCCGTGTCCAGGATCTGGCGGCGGCGCGCTTCCTGGCGTTCGGCGATGTGCGAACGCGCGGGGCCATCGTCGCTCAGGGACGCAGCTTCGGCGGCGCGCGGCGGGCTGCCGGCTTTTCGGGGGGCGTGAGACATGGCCGCCATTTTCGCATGCGTACCGCGCGTCACCATCGGGAAACTCCCGTGTCAGGGTTTCGACGTATCGGCGCCGGCGCCGCCGCTGCCACGCGCGGTGAGCGGCGTGACCTCGGTGGCCGGCGGGGCCAGCTGGCGCAGCGCGGCGTCGCGCTGGGCGGGCGGCAGGTCGCCGATCTGGCGCGCGGCGGCGTAGAAGCGCGTCCAGTCGCCGGACTGCGCCAGCAGCGCCGTGAACGCCGGCACCCATTGCTGGTACGTGGCCACGGCGGCCAGGTGGGCGTTGGTCAGCGGCTGGTCGAACCAGCGGTCGTAGCCGGTGTAGCCGCCCCATTCGGTCTTCAGCGCCGCGTACTCCTGCCGCAGTTCGTCGAAGATCCGCGCCTTGCCTTGGCGCTTGGCCTCGTCGTCCAGCGGCGACTTGTAGAGCGTGACGAGCTTGTCGCGGGTGCCCAGCAGCATCGTACGGAACTGGCGGCGGCGGCCGTCGTAGATCCGGTAGCTGGCGCGCGCGTCGGCCGAGCCCTCCTGGGCCAGCCAGCGCTCCACGCCGGCCACTTCGACGGCCGTGGCGAACGACTCGTTGAACGCCGTGTCGTTGCGCACGTAGACCACCTGGTGCGCCAGTTCGTGGAAGACCAGCCGCGCCAGTTCCCCCTCGGGCTGGTAGACGAAGGTGTTGAGCAGCGGGTCGTCGAAATAGCCGAGCGTCGAGTAGGCGGGGATGCCGGCCACGTAGGTCTCGAAGCCGCTGCGGCGCAGGCCCTGCGCGTACTGTTCGGCATCGTCCTGGCTGTAGTAGCCGCGGTAGGTGATGCAGCCGACGATGGGGAAGCACCACTTGCGCAGGTCCATCGACAGCTCGGGCGTGGCGAACACGCTCCAGACCACGTAGGGCCGGTGCAGGTTGGCGTAGCGGCGGTAGCTGCCGTTGTCCGGCAGCTTCAGTTCACGCGAGGCGTAGTCGCGGATGCGGCGGGCCAGTTCCAGCCGCTGGGCCAGCCGGGCGTCGTTGGCGCCGTTGGCGGTGGCGATGGCGTCGTCCAGCGACTGCGCCGACGCCATCACGCCCAGGTGGCCGCCGATCGACTGGTAGTAATAGCCGACCGTGTCGCAGCCGGCCGCCAGCGCCAGCACGGCCAGTCCGGCAAGGACCGCCGCCAGGCGCCGCAGGGCCGGCCAGCGCGTCATGATGCCAGGGCCCCGGTGCGCACCGCCTCCACTTCCACGAGGCAGTCATAGAACACCGGCGCGCGGCCCAGGTCGGTCAGGCGCTGGCTGGTCAGCTCGTTGGCGTTCTTGCCGTCCGGCGCCAGCTTCTTCCACCAGATCGACAGCCCCACCACCAGCCCCTGCCGGGCCTTGTCGGTCACGCGGGCGCGTGCCTGCATGCTGCCGCGGTCGTTGTAGGCGCGCACCATGTCGCCATGGGCAATGCCGCGCGCGGCGGCGTCCGCCGGGTGGATGTCCAGGTGCGGTTCGCCCTCGGTGGCGCGCAGGCTGTCCACGTTGACGAACGAGCTGTTGAGGAAGTTGCGCGCCGGCGGGGAGATCATCGACAGCGGGTAGCGGGCGGCCAGCTCCGGCGCCGAGGCCGGAGTCTCGTACGGCGGCACGTAGGCCGGCACGGGGTCTAGCCCGTCGCGGGCCATCGCTTCCGAATAGAACTCGCACTTGCCCGACGCCGACGGGAAGCCGCCGTTGGCGAACGGCGCGGCGCCGATGTTGAGCCGCTGCCAGCCCTTGTCCTTCAGCGTCTCCCAGCTGATGCCCTCGGCGCGCGCGTCGCCGCGCAGGATGGCCTGGCTGGCGATGGTCTCGTCGCTATCGGCAAAGCACGGGTCGGTGAAGCCCATCCGCGCGGCCAGGCGGCGGAAGATCTCGGTGTTGGGCAGCGCCTGGCCCAGCGGGGCGACGGCCTGGTTGTTGGCCATGAAGTAGACGTGGCCGTAGGTCTTGTGCACGTCCACGTGTTCGAGCTGGGTCGTGGCCGGCAGCACGATGTCGGCGTAGTCGGCCGTATCGGTGCGGAAGTGTTCGAGCACCACGGTGAACAGGTCTTCGCGCCCGAACCCCTGGGCCACCTTCGACGATTCCGGCGCCACGGCCACCGGGTTGCTGTTGTAGACCACCACGGCCTCGATCTTCGGGCCGTTGCCCTGCGTGCCGTCGTCCAGCAGCGCGTCGCCGATGGTGCTCATGTTGACCGTGCGCGGCACGCGCGGCCAGTCGGGCAGCAGGTCCGGACGCTGCAGCGCGGCGGTGTCCACCGGGAAGAAGCCCGACGTCGACAGTTGCAGCCCGCCGGCCGCGTGCCGCCAGGCGCCCACCAGCGACGGCAGGCACGCCACGGCGCGCACGGCCTGGCCGCCGCCGCGCACGCGCTGCATGCCGTAGTTCAGGCGGATGGCCACCGGCTGGCGGTCCGTGACGGCCATCCTGCCGTACAGGCCGGCCAGCCACTCGATGTCTTCCACCGGCACGCCGCAGATGCCGGCGGCCGTGGTCGGCGGAAAGTCCATCGCCCGGTCGCGCAACGCGTCGAAGCCCACCGTGTGCCGGGCGATGTAGTCGTGGTCCAGCAGGCCGTCGCGGATCAGCACGTGGATCATCGCCAGCGCCAGCGCGCCGTCGGTGCCGGGCATCGGCGCGATGTGGCGATGGCATTTCTCGGCCGTCAGCGACCGGTACGGATCGATCGCCACCAGCGTGGCGCCGCGGCGCTTGGCCTCCTGCACGCGCGTCCAGAAATGCAGGTTCGACGCGATCGGGTTGCCGCCCCAGATGATCACCAGCTTCGCATCGACCACGTGCTCGATGTCCATCCCCACGCTCGCGCCATAGGTGTAGCGCAGCGCCGTGGCGCCGGCATTGGCACAGATCGTGCGATCAAGCAGCGACGCGCCGAGCTTGTGGAAGAACCGCGCGGCCATGCTTTCGCCCTGCACCAGCCCCATCGTGCCCGCGTAGCTGTACGGCACGATGGCCTCCGGGTTGCGGGCGGCGATGGCGGTCAGGCGGGTGGCAATCTCATCGAGCGCGACGTCCCACGAGATCGGCTCGAACCGGCCCTCGCCCTTGCGGCCCACGCGGCGCAGCGGCGTCAGCACGCGGTCAGGGTGGTAGGTGCGCTCGGTGTAGCGCGACACCTTGGTGCAGAGCACGCCGCCGGTGGTGGGATGGTCCGGGTCGCCGGCAACCTTGGTGGCGCGGCCGTCCTCGACGGTGACGAGCAGCGCACAGGTATCGGGGCAATCATGGGGACAGGCGGCACGGACGATGCGGGTGGCCATGGTGGAATTCGGCAGGCAGTCAGACGGTGGGGGCGCCCCGGCGCGGGCATGGTGGGGCGGATGGCCTGGCGCGCCTGTCAACGGCGACTGTGGCGCAGTGGCCTCGGCCGAACATTCCGGACCGGGAGAATTTGTTTGGCTCCGATTGTATTCGATTATGATGTGCCGGCGCAGTCCGGGCCCGCCCCGCACTGTCCGGCCCGGCACGGGCCGGCACCCGTACCGGCACAAGATCCGGACGGGGTGCGCGGGGTCCGAAAGCTGCGACAAAGCAGCGGGTAGCAACAACAAGCAACAACAACGTTTGACGGATTTTTGACGGGGATTCACATGGGTTTCACATACGGGGTCAAGCGCCGGCGCGTGGTCGGCCTGATGATGGCGGCCGCGCTCGCGGCCAGCGGCGCCACCGGGGCCGCCTTTGCCGCGAACACCACGGCCGGCGAGTCCGGCGTTACCGCAGACACCATCCTGCTCGGCCAGTCCGCCGCGCTGTCCGGCCCCACCGCGGTGCTCGGCAAGCAGATGAACGCCGGCGCCCGCCTTTACTTCGACGCCGTGAACAGCCAGGGCGGCGTGTTCGGCCGCAAGATCGAACTCCGCGTGCTGGACGACGCCTACGAGCCCGACGAGGCCATCAAGAACACGAAGAAGCTGATCGAGGAAGACCACGTCTTTGCGCTATTCGGCTACGTGGGCACGCCGACCAGCCAGGCCGCGCTGCCGCTGGTCAACCAGGCACGCATCCCGTTCTTCGCGCCGTTCACGGGCGCCCAGACGCTGCGCGAGCCGCACAGCCGCTATGTGTTCCACGTGCGGGCCGGCTACGAGGAGGAGACGGCCGCCATCGTGCGCCAGATCCGCACCACCGGGCTCAAGCGCATCGCCGTCGTCTACAACGATGATGGCTACGGCAAGGCCGGGCTGGCCGGCATCGAGCACGCGATCAAGTCGCTGCCGGCCGACAGCGGCGTGAAGCTGGTGGCGCAGTCCAGCGTGATCCGCAACACCGTGGAGATTGGCGACGCGATGCAGGAGGCCATGAAGGCCAAGCCCGACGCCGTGGTGCTGATCAGCGCCTACCGGACGGCCGGCGCGTTCGTGAAGGAAGCGCTGCGCCGCAACTACAGCGGGCAGTTCTACAACGTGTCGTTCGTCGGCACGCAAGCGCTGGCCAAGGAGGTGGGCCCGCAAGGCAGCGGCGTGATCATCTCGCAGGTGATGCCCCACCCGGGCAACGCCACGCTGCCCGTGGTGCGCGAATACCTGCGCCTGCTCCAGGCCGCCGGCAAGCAGAACGCGTTCGACTACGCCAGCATCGAAGGCTTCATCGCCGCCAAGGCGTTCGTCGAGGGCCTGCGCCGCGCCGGCAAGGACCTGACCCGCGAGCGCTTTGTCATGGCGCTGGAAAGCATGCGCAACGTCGACCTGGGCGGCTTCATCGTCCAGTTCGGCCCGGACAACCACGTGGGCTCGAAATTCGTCGAAATGACGATCATCAACTCGCGGGGGGTGGTGATCCGGTAGGGCTGGGTTCGCGCTTCGCCGCTGGTTTGCTCCCCTCTCCCACGTTGTGGGAGAGGGGAGCAAACCAATCTGTCCCTCGCTAGCCCATGTCATTCAGATGGCAAGCCGACCACCGCTGCGGGGCGATTTCCTTCAGCGCGGGCTGTTCGGTGGTGCAGCGGGGCATCGCGTGCGGGCAGCGCGGGTGGAAGTGGCAGCCCGTGGGTGGATGGAGCGGCGACGGGATCTCGCCGCGGATCGCCACGTAGGTTTTCTTGCCGACTTCGAGCTTGGGCGCCTCGGCCAGCAGCGCCTGGGTGTACGGATGGTTGGGCGCCGCGAACACCTGGTCGGTGGGCGCGGACTCCACCACGCGGCCCAGGTACATGATCACCACGCGGTCGCTGATGTGCTTGACCACGCCCAGGTCGTGGCTGATGAACAGGTAGGTCAGGTTCAGTTCTTCGCGCAGGCGCATGAACAGGTTCAGCACCTGGGCCTGGATCGACACGTCCAGCGCGGCCACCGATTCATCGCAGACCAGGAATTCCGGCTTGACCGCCAGCGCCCGCGCGATGCCGATGCGGGCCCGCTGGCCGCCCGAGAACTGGTGCGGAAAGCGCCGCAGCACGGTCGGGTCCATGCCCACGCGCACCAGCATGTCCTCGACGTAGGCCTGCTGGGCGCCCTTGTCGACCATGCCGTGCACCACGGGCGCCTCGCCGACGATGTCCAGCACGCGCAGGCGCGGGTTCAGCGACGCGTACGGGTCCTGGAAGATCATCTGGATGCCAAGCTGCTTCTCGCGCTTCTTGTCGGGCGGCAGGCGGTCCAGGTTGGTGCCGCGCCAGAACCGCTCGCCCTCGGTCAGCGTATGCAGGCCCACGGCCATGCGGCCGAGCGTGGACTTGCCGCAGCCCGATTCGCCCACCAGCCCCACCACCTCGCCGGTGCGGATGGCCAGGTCCACCTTGTCCACGGCGTGCACCACTTCCATCTTCTGTTTCGCGCCGAAGACGTTGGCCAGCTTGGCCGCCACGTCCAGCGTCTTGACGAAGCGCTTGGACACGCCGCGCAATTCCAGCAGCGGCGCCGGCGGCGTGGCCGTTTCGGCGGACAGCGGCGCGGCGGCCGGGTTGTCGATCACGGGCGTGTTCATGCGGCCTCCTGCTGGGCGTGCACGGGGTGGAAGCAGCGCAACTGGCGGCCGTCGGGCGTGACGTCGAGCGGCGGATCGGTCTTGCAGACGTCGGTGGCGTAGGGACAGCGGTTGCGAAACGCGCAGCCGCCCGGCAGGTTCAGCAGCGACGGCGTCATGCCCGGGATCTGCCGCAGCGGCGTGCCGCGCGGGTTGCGCGACGGCGCCGAGCCGATCAGCCCGTGCGTATAGGGATGCGCCGGGCGCTCCAGCACCTGGCGGACATCGCCCGATTCGACGATGCGGCCCGCGTACATCACGCAGACCTTGTCGGCCAGGCCGGCCACCACGGACAGGTCGTGCGTGATCCAGATCAGGGCCGTGCCCGATTCGCGGCACAGCGTCTGCATCTCGTAGAGGATCTGGCCCTGGATGGTGACGTCCAGCGCCGTGGTCGGTTCGTCGGCGATGATCAGGTCGGGCTTGTTCAGCAGCGCGATGGCGATGGCCACGCGCTGCCGCATGCCGCCCGAGAACTGGTGCGGATAGGCCAGCAGCCGCTCGTCCGGCGACGGGATACCCACGCGGGCCAGCGCGTTGCGGGCCCGTTCGCGCGCGGCGGCCTTGCTGACGTTGTCGTGCGCGCGCACCGCCTCGATCATCTGGGTGTCGATGCGCAGCACGGGGTTCAGCGTCATCATCGGGTCCTGGAAGATCATGGCGATGCGGTTGCCGCGCACGTCGCGCTGCTGGGCCGGCGTCAGCGCGCGCAGGTCGCGCGTCACGCCGTCGCGGCTGGTCAGGGCGATGCGGCCGTCCACGACCTTGCCCGGCGGATCGATCAGTCCCATGATCGAATAGCCGGTCATCGACTTGCCCGAGCCCGATTCGCCGACCAGGCCCATGATCTCGCCACGGCCGACCGAGAACGAGACGTCGTCGACGGCCCGCGCCACGCCGGCACGCGTGAAGAATTGCGTCTTGAGGTGTTCCACGACCAGGGTGGGCTGTGTCATCTTGGCGCTCCTGGCGGGTTATTGGGTCTGCAGGCGCGGGTTCAGCACGTCGCGCAACTGGTCGGCCACGAGGTTCATCGCGACGATCGTGATGACCAGCGCGATGCCGGGGAAGAAGCTGATCCAGTACTTGCCGGACAGCATGTACTGCTGGCCGTTGGCGATCAGCATGCCCAGCGACGGCTCCGTCACGGGCACGCCCAGCCCCAGGAACGACAGCGTGGCCTCCAGCGTGATGGCCGACGCCACCTGCAACGCGGCGATCACGATCAGCGGCGGCAGGCAGTTCGGCAGCAGGTGGCGGAACATGATGCGGCGCGGCGGCAGGCCCAGGCAGGTGGCGGCCTCAATGTATTCCTTGCGCCGCTCCACCAGCGCCGCGCTGCGCGTGGTGCGCGCGTAGTACGCCCACTGCACGGCCACCAGCGCGATCACGATGTTGCCGATGCCGGGCCGCAGGAACGCCAGCAGGATCAGCGCCAGCAGGATCGGCGGGAACGAGAGCTGCAGGTCGGCCACGCGCATGATGAACGCCTCGGTGCGGCCCCCCCCCAGGAAGCCGGCCAGCAGCCCGAGCGTGGCGCCCAGCAGCAGCGCGATCACGGTGCTGACCACGCCCACGCCGACGCTGATGCGCAGACCGTACATCACGGCCGACAGCATGTCGCGGCCCTGCTCGTCGGACCCCATCACGAACGTCATGCCGGTGCCGGACTGCTCGCCCGGGGCCAGCCGGGCGTCGAGCACGTCCAGCGTGGCCAGGTCGTACGGGTTCTGCGGGGCCAGGAACGGCGCCAGGATCGCGATCAGCACGATCAGCACCAGCGTGGCCAGCCCCAGCACGGCCAGCTTGCTGGCAAAGAACTGCCGCGCAAAGCGGCGCCGCGGGGTCTCTTCCTTGACGGCGCGGGGCGCCTGGGCCGGTGCCGGCTCGGGGAGGGTCGAAGTGCTCATGGCTTACCCCTTGTTGTCGGCGATGCGCACGCGCGGATCAAGCAGGCTGTAGACAATGTCCACCAGCAGGTTGATCAGGATGAACAGCGTCACGATCACCATCAGGTAGGCGACGATGACGGGGCGGTCCAGCAACTGGATCGAGTCGATGATCAGCTTGCCCATGCCGGGCCAGGCGAAGATCGACTCCGTGACGATGGCGAACGCGATGATCGAGCCGAACTGGAGCGCGATCACGGTCACGATCGGGATCAGAATATTCTTAAGAACGTGGACGCCGACGATGCGCGTGTTCGACAGCCCCTTGGCGCGCGCGAACTTCACGTAGTCCTGCAGCATCGCCTCCTGGGTGCCGGCGCGCGTGAGCCGGATCACCATGGCGATGTTCAGCAGCGACAGCGTCACGGCCGGCAGGATCAGGTGGCGGATGCCGTCCACGGTCAGGAAGCTCAGCGGCACGCCGAGCACGCGGACCGTCTCGCCGCGCCCGTTCGACGGCAGCCAGCCAAGCTGCACCGCGAAGACCATGATCAGCATCAGCCCGACCCAGAACGTGGGCAGCGAGAAGCCCAGGATCGACACCGTCATGATGGTCTTGCCCGCCACGCCGTTGGGCCGCAGCCCGGCCCACAGCCCCAGCGGGATGCCGAGCACGATGGCCAGCAGGATGGCGCAGATCGCCAGCTCCAGCGTGGCCGGCATGCGTTCGAAAATAAGCCGCAGCGCCGGCGTGCCATGGGCGAACGAGATACCCAGGTTTCCGTGCAGGGCGTTCTGCAGGAAGATCCAGTACTGCTCCCATAGCGGTTTGTCCAGGCCGAGGGCGGCGATGGTGCGTTTGATGTCCTCCTGGTCGGCCTGCGGGCTGATCAGGATGTCGATCGGGTTCCCGATCGCAAAAACGCCAAGAAAGACGAGCAGCGACATGACCAGCAGCACGACCACGCTCTGCATCAGTCGCCGGATGATGAAGACCAGCATGTTCCAGACGCTTTTCCTTTCGCTGGCACGCGCGTGACGCACCGCCAGCGGGTTCGCGGCCCACGGGGGACACCGTGGGAAAACCGCCCCGGCGCCGCGTGGACGCCGGGGCCGCGATCATACCGGAGCCGTCGGCACCCGGCTGGCGGCCCCGCCCTGCCCCGCCTGCTTACTGGGCCGGCTTGAACAGGTGCGCGTAGGTGCGCTCGTCGGTACGCGGCACGTACGTGATGCCCTTCTGCGTGGCCCACGTGGTCACCTGATGGTGGACCGGGATGATGCCGCCGTCCAGCACGACGATGGCCGTGGCCTCCTGCAGCAGCTTGGAGCGCTCGGTGTCGTCCACCGTCGCCAGCGCCTTTTCCAGCACCGCATCCATCTTCGGATTGCAGTACTCGCCCCAGTTGGTCGTGCCGAAGCCCTTCTTGGCGTCCTCGCAGGCCACCAGCGCGCGCAGCGGCGAGCTGACCTCGCCGGTCTGGGCGCCCCAGCCGACCAGGCCGAACGACCACTCGCGCTTGATCGCCTTCGACGAGTACGTGGCCATCGGCATGCCTTCCACCTTGGTGTTAATGCCGATCCGCGTCAGGTTCTGGGCGATGGTCTGGGCAATCTTCTCATCGTTGACGTAGCGGTTGTTCGGCGTGTGGAGCGTCAGCCCGAAGCCGTTGGGGTAGCCCGCGTCGGCCAGCATCTTCTTGGCCGCCTCCGGGTCGTACTTGAGCGTCTTGAGCTGCGGGTTGTGGCCGAACAGCGTGGGTGGCACGAGGTTGTTGGTCGGCTCCGACAGCCCTTCCATCAGCCGGTCCTTGATGCCCTGGCGGTTGATGGCCGTGCTGATGGCGATGCGCACGCGCGCGTCCTTCAGCGGGTTCTTGTCCATCGGCTGGCCTTCCTTCGTCGTCACGAACGGCGACTTGTCGCGCTTGACGTCGAAGTACAGGTAGATCACGCGGTGCGAGATCTTGGAGAAGAACGACAGCTTCGGGTCGTTGCGCACCTTGGGCAGGTCGGGCGTCGGCACGTTCTCGATGGCCTGCACGTCGCCGGACAGCAGCGCCGCCAGCCGCGTGGCCGGGTTCGGGATGAAGCGCAGCGTCACCTTGTCCCAGGCCGGCTTGGCGCCCCAGTAGTCGGGGTTGCGCACCAGTTCCACCCGGTCGTCGCGCGCGTAGCTGACGAACTTGAACGGGCCGGTGCCGATCATGCCCTTGCCCTGCGCGAAGTCGTCGGAGGACAGGCCCTGCGTGGCTTTCTTCTGGACCATGAACACCGACGTCAGGTCGTTCAGCATCAACGGGTACGGCTGGTTGGTGGTGAGCTGGATCGTGTACTTGTCAATGATCTTCTTGTTGATGATCGCCTTGGTGTAGACGTCGAACTTGCCGGGGCTGTTGACAATGGTGGCCGGGCGGTCCAGCGACCAGGCGACGTCCTCGGTGGTCAGTTCGGTGCCGTCGTGCCACTTCACGCCGCGGCGCAGCTTGAATTCCCACGTGAGGTTGTTCACCAGCTTCCAGGACTCGGCCAGGCCGGGCACGACCTTGCTGTCCGGATCGAGCTTGATCAGCGATTCGAACACGTGCTCGGACACGTTGATGTTCGAGAAGAGGTTATAGAAATGCGGATCCATTGAGGTCGGCGGCGAACTCATGGCGATCTTCAGATCGGCCGCCTGGGCCTGTGCGGCCAGGCCGAAGCCGAGGGCGCCGGTCAGCAGGGCCATACCGACGGCCTTGCCGACAGCCTTCTTGACGTGACGAAGGGACATCGCGCGATTCTCCCTGTGGGACTTGAAATGACGTTTAGGATCGGCCGCGCGGGAGCGTTGCGTCGGGCCGCATTTTGGTGCGGCATCCGTGCAGGGCAACGTGGCGCGCGACCGGCCGGGCACTTCAAGCATGAACTGTTCCAGCAGTGCCGGCCCGCCGCCATGCGGGGAAACCCACCCGCCAGGCAGTGCACGCGCGATGCTGCAATGCACGCGCGCGAGCGGCCGGGTGCGCGGAACGCCTTGTTTTGGCGCTTCTGCGATAGCCGTCGTATGATCGGGGTATCCAATCGCCCCACTTGCCTGGACCGGCATCATGAAGCTCATTCCCGAAATCCTGCAGGCGCAAGCCGAAATCCGCACCATCCGACGCGACATCCACGCGCATCCCGAACTGTGTTTCGAGGAGCAGCGCACCGCCGATGTGGTGGCGCAGAACCTGGAATCGTGGGGCATCGAGGTCCATCGCGGACTCGGCACGACCGGCCTGGTCGGCGTGATTCGCAACGGCAGCAGCAAGCGGGCCATCGGCCTGCGCGCCGACATGGACGCGCTGCCGCTGCAGGAAGCCAACACCTTCGGCCATCGGTCGCAGCACGCCGGCAAGATGCACGCGTGCGGCCACGACGGCCACACCGCGATGCTGCTGGGCGCCGCGCGTTACCTGGCCGAGCACCGCAACTTCGACGGCACCGTGCACCTGATCTTCCAGCCGGCCGAGGAAGGCGGCGGCGGCGCGCGCGAGATGATCAAGGACGGCCTGTTCGAGCGGTTTCCGTGCGACGCCGTGTTCGGCATGCACAACTGGCCCGGCATGCCGGTGGGGTCGTTCGGCACGACGGCCGGCCCGCTGATGGCATCGAGCAACGAATTCCGCATCACCGTGCGCGGCAAGGGCGCCCACGCCGCGATGCCGCACAATGGCTGCGACCCGGTGTTCACGGGCGCGCAGATCGTGTCGGCACTGCAGGGCATCATCACGCGCAACAAGCGGCCGATCGACACGGCCGTGATCTCGGTCACCCAGTTCCACGCCGGCGACGCGACGAACATCGTTCCGAACGAAGCCTGGCTGGGCGGCACCGTGCGCACGTTCACCGTGGAGGTGCTGGACCTGATCGAGCGGCGCATGGAAGAGGTTGCCCGGGCCGTGGCGCAGGCGTTCGATTGCACCATCGACTTCGAATTCCGCCGCAACTACCCGCCGACCATCAACAGCGCGGCCGAGGCGGCGTTTGCGGTGGAGATTGCAAGCGAGCTGGTGGGCGCGGAGAACGTTGACGGCAACGTCGAGCCGACCATGGGCGCCGAGGATTTCTCGTTCATGCTGCAGGAAAAGCCGGGCTGCTACCTGTTCATCGGCAACGGCGAAGGCGGGCACCGCGAGGCCGGCCACGGCATGGGGCCCTGCATGCTGCACAACCCGAGCTACGACTTCAACGACGAACTGCTGCCGGTGGGCTCGACGTTCTTCGTCAAGCTGGTGGAGAAGTGGCTGGCGCCAGCCTGATCACGGGACGGCCGGCTGGCCGCCCTTGCGTGGCGCCCGTCGCTCAGTCGATGGCGATGTCGCCGTACCAGGCTTCCGCGCGGCTCTTGGTGTTGTCGGTATCGGTCATCAGCCCCACCGCGAGCACCTTGCCCGGATCGGCGCCAAACGCCTTGCGGTAGTCGGCACGCAGGTCACGCTCGTGGCAACGCCATTCCTTGGTGTGGCGCGTGCCGGAATCGACGACGATCATGCGCACGCGGTCGGTGTGCGGATTGTTCAGGACAGTACCGGGCGGGCGCTTGCCGGCCCAGATGTACATCAGCGTGGCATAGGGCATCTCCCGCCCCGTCGTGATGCGCGCCATCTCGTACATCAACTGGTCTTTCAGCGACAACGTGGTCCGATCTCCGTCGAACGCCACGAAAATCCGTAGCGGCGCGTCTTCGCGATGGCTGACGGCGTTGTCGGCGACACGGATGACGTCGCTGGTCTTCCACATCCATCGCAACGTGCCCGGATCGCGCTGGACGAGCGGCACATAGAGGCCGGATGCCGAAGCGTCGGCCTGGGCATGAAGCACCAGGCGCCGGTCATCTTCGGTCAGCGAATAGCGGGTGGGCAGCTTGTTGCGATTGACGGTCCACGGGTGCCAGCCGGAGGGCTGGACCATCGGACCCGAGCCTGCCGAGAACAGCGGCAGGTGCGACAGCAGCGGTAGCGAAGCCGGATCGGCTTCCGCTTCGCCATCGCCACCGGCGTCGGCCTCCGCGCCGGACTTCGCGATGCGATTGGCCAGCTCGAGCGGATCAGTCGGGATGGGGGATGCGGCGGCCTGCAACAGGCCCTTCCCCTTGAACGCCGCGCAGTTTCCATCGGAAACGGCAGCCATTTTGGACGAATCGGTCGACACGACCGACGTGGATGCACAACCGGCAAGCGCGACCACGCTCACCAAACAAGCCAATGCTGGCCGAAACTTCATGGCCACGATACCCCCCGGACCCTGATACTTACCCGTTCGTCGAAATCCCAAGTTCCTGGCTATTCGGCGCCGAGGCTTTTGGTCTTGCAGACTGCTTCGTGCTGAATTTTTCAGCGCTTGAGCGAGAACATATCAGATGCCTCGGGGCGCCGGAATGCTCCGGTACCCTGAAAACAACAGGCAACATGACGGATCGCAAAACCGCCGCTGCCAAAGCAAAACCCCCAAGCTTTTGGGCTTGGGGGTTCTGGGTATAAGAGCCTGGCGATGACCTACTTTCACACGGGTAGTCCGCACTATCATCGGCGCAAAGTCGTTTCACGGTCCTGTTCGGGATGGGAAGGGGTGGTTCCAACTCGCTATGGTCACCAGGCATGAGGGGTTGCCGGCGCTGACGTGTGGTCAGCGCGGGCGAATCTGGGTGTAGTAAAGATATGGGGTTGTGCTGTATGCCTGTGGCACAGCGGAACACCAGGTAAAACACACTGGTTATAGGATCAAGCCTTACGGGCAATTAGTACTGGTTAGCTTAACGCATTACTGCGCTTCCACACCCAGCCTATCAACGTCCTGGTCTCGAACGACCCTTCAAGGAGGTCAAGCCTCCAGGGAATCCTCATCTTCAGGCGAGTTTCCCGCTTAGATGCTTTCAGCGGTTATCTCTTCCGTACATAGCTACCCTGCGATGCCTCTGGCGAGACAACAGGTACACCAGCGGTACGTCCACTCCGGTCCTCTCGTACTAGGAGCAGCCCCCGTCAAGATTCCAACGCCCACGGCAGATAGGGACCAAACTGTCTCACGACGTTTTAAACCCAGCTCACGTACCTCTTTAAATGGCGAACAGCCATACCCTTGGGACCGGCTACAGCCCCAGGATGAGATGAGCCGACATCGAGGTGCCAAACACCGCCGTCGATATGAACTCTTGGGCGGTATCAGCCTGTTATCCCCAGAGTACCTTTTATCCGTTGAGCGATGGCCCTTCCATTCAGAACCACCGGATCACTATGTCCTGCTTTCGCACCTGCTCGACTTGTCGGTCTCGCAGTTAAGCACGCTTTTGCCATTGCACTTTAGGTACGATGTCCGACCGTACCAAGCGTACCTTCGAACTCCTCCGTTACACTTTGGGAGGAGACCGCCCCAGTCAAACTGCCTACCATGCACTGTCCCCGACCCGGATTCACGGGCCAAGGTTAGAACCTCAAACAAACCAGGGTGGTATTTCAAGGACGGCTCCACGTGAACTAGCGTCCACGCTTCAAAGCCTCCCACCTATCCTACACAGATCGGTTCAAAGTCCAATGCAAAGCTACAGTAAAGGTTCATGGGGTCTGTCCGTCTAGCCGCGGGGAGATTGCATCATCACAAACACTTCAACTTCGCTGAGTCTCGGGAGGAGACAGTGTGGCCATCGTTACGCCATTCGTGCAGGTCGGAACTTACCCGACAAGGAATTTCGCTACCTTAGGACCGTTATAGTTACGGCCGCCGTTTACCGGGACTTCAATCAAGAGCTTGCACCCCATCATTTAATCTTCCGGCACCGGGCAGGCGTCACACCCTATACGTCCACTTTCGTGTTTGCAGAGTGCTGTGTTTTTATTAAACAGTCGCAGCCACCATTTTATTGCAACCCCTTCACCCTTCTGGCGCAGGCCAGTCAAGCTACCAGGGCGTACCTTATCCCGAAGTTACGGTACCAATTTGCCGAGTTCCTTCTCCCGAGTTCTCTCAAGCGCCTTAGAATACTCATCTCGCCCACCTGTGTCGGTTTGCGGTACGGTCTCGTATGACTGAAGCTTAGAGGCTTTTCTTGGAACCACTTCCAATTGCTTCGCAGCACTAGGCCGCTCGCCCCGCATCCTTGAATTCCGCGCCCGGATTTGCCTAAGCGCCTTCTCCAATGCAGGGACCGGGACTTCCAACACCCGGACAACCTTCCGCGATCCGTCCCCCCATCGCATCATACGACGGTGCAGGAATATTAACCTGCTTCCCATCAGCTACGCATCTCTGCCTCGCCTTAGGGGCCGACTCACCCTACGCCGATGAACGTTGCGTAGGAAACCTTGGGCTTACGGCGAGGGGGCCTTTCACCCCCTTTATCGCTACTCATGTCAGCATTCGCACTTCTGATACCTCCAGCATCCTTTACAAGACACCTTCACAGGCTTACAGAACGCTCTCCTACCACGCGCTTGCGCGCGTCCGCAGCTTCGGTGACTGGCTTAGCCCCGTTACATCTTCCGCGCAGGACGACTCGATCAGTGAGCTATTACGCTTTCTTTAAAGGGTGGCTGCTTCTAAGCCAACCTCCTGACTGTTTTAGCCTTCCCACTTCGTTTCCCACTTAGCCAATCTTGGGGACCTTAGCTGGCGGTCTGGGTTGTTTCCCTCTTGACACCGGACGTTAGCACCCGATGTCTGTCTCCCGTGATTGCACTCTTCGGTATTCGGAGTTTGCTATGGCGGGGTAATCAGCAATAGACCCCCCAACCATGACAGTGCTCTACCCCCGAAGGTGAGACACGAGGCACTACCTAAATAGTTTTCGGAGAGAACCAGCTATTTCCAGATTTGTTTAGCCTTTCACCCCTATCCACAGCTCATCCCCTAACTTTTCAACGTTAGTGGGTTCGGTCCTCCAGTACGTGTTACCGCACCTTCAACCTGGCCATGGATAGATCATCTGGTTTCGGGTCTACACCCAGCGACTCAACGCCCTGTTCGGACTCGCTTTCGCTACGCCTTCCCTAATCGGTTAAGCTTGCCACTGAATGTAAGTCGCTGACCCATTATACAAAAGGTACGCCGTCACCCGTTGCCAGGCTCCGACTGTTTGTATGCATGCGGTTTCAGGATCTATTTCACTCCCCTCCCGGGGTTCTTTTCGCCTTTCCCTCACGGTACTGGTTCACTATCGGTCGATCACGAGTATTTAGCCTTGGAGGATGGTCCCCCCATCTTCAGACAGGATTTCACGTGTCCCGCCCTACTTGTCGTACACCTAGTTCCACAACGCTGTTTTCGCATACAGGGCTATCACCTGCTATGGCCGGGCTTTCCATCCCGTTCTGCTAACAATGCTGCTAAAGAGTACAAGGCTCTTCCCATTTCGTTCGCCACTACTTTGGGAATCTCGGTTGATTTCTGTTCCTGCAGCTACTTAGATGTTTCAGTTCGCCGCGTTCGCTTCCCTTGCCTATGTATTCAGCAAGGGATGACCCATACGGGCCGGGTTTCCCCATTCGGACATCTCCGGATCAAAGCTCGTTTGCCAGCTCCCCGAAGCTTTTCGCAGGCTACCGCGTCCTTCATCGCCTGTGATCGCCAAGGCATCCACCACATGCACTTGTTCGCTTGACCCTATAACGAGTGTGTCTCCACATCCATTACAGGTCTGAGTTCTCGCGTTTGTGCCGTATTCCAAGTCATCTTTCGATCACTTAAATACATTTTGGTTGATACAATCACAACCCGGTATCGCGTACTGCAGCACGCCTCATCAACGCACTCGCGACACCTTTACTACATCCCATATTGTTAAAGAACAGCCGAGCAAACATGCTCGATGGCAACAGCCAAAGACAAACACTCGCAACCGAGCGCTTCTCTTTGACAACTACCCCAAGGTAAGTGGTGGAGGATGACGGGATCGAACCGACGACCCCCTGCTTGCAAAGCAGGTGCTCTCCCAGCTGAGCTAATCCCCCGGATAACTTGGTGGGTCTGGTAGGACTTGAACCTACGACCCCCGCCTTATCAAGACGGTGCTCTAACCACCTGAGCTACAGACCCTTGGCTGTAACACTCAAACAAACCGATAAGTGTGGACGCTTGACTTGTGAACACAAGCCTCTGGAAAGGAGGTGATCCAGCCGCACCTTCCGATACGGCTACCTTGTTACGACTTCACCCCAGTCATGAACCCTGCCGTGGTAATCGCCCTCCTTGCGGTTAGGCTAACTACTTCTGGCAAAACCCACTCCCATGGTGTGACGGGCGGTGTGTACAAGACCCGGGAACGTATTCACCGCGGCATGCTGATCCGCGATTACTAGCGATTCCAGCTTCACGCAGTCGAGTTGCAGACTGCGATCCGGACTACGATGCGTTTTCTGGGATTAGCTCCCCCTCGCGGGTTGGCAACCCTCTGTACGCACCATTGTATGACGTGTGAAGCCCTACCCATAAGGGCCATGAGGACTTGACGTCATCCCCACCTTCCTCCGGTTTGTCACCGGCAGTCTCTCTAGAGTGCCCTTTCGTAGCAACTAAAGATAAGGGTTGCGCTCGTTGCGGGACTTAACCCAACATCTCACGACACGAGCTGACGACAGCCATGCAGCACCTGTGTCCACTTTCCCTTTCGGGCACCTAATGCATCTCTGCTTCGTTAGTGGCATGTCAAGGGTAGGTAAGGTTTTTCGCGTTGCATCGAATTAATCCACATCATCCACCGCTTGTGCGGGTCCCCGTCAATTCCTTTGAGTTTTAATCTTGCGACCGTACTCCCCAGGCGGTCAACTTCACGCGTTAGCTACGTTACTGAGAAAATGAATCCCCAACAACTAGTTGACATCGTTTAGGGCGTGGACTACCAGGGTATCTAATCCTGTTTGCTCCCCACGCTTTCGTGCATGAGCGTCAGTCACGTCCCAGGGGGCTGCCTTCGCCATCGGTATTCCTCCACATCTCTACGCATTTCACTGCTACACGTGGAATTCTACCCCCCTCTGACGCACTCTAGCCTTGCAGTCACAAGCGCAATTCCCAGGTTAAGCCCGGGGATTTCACGCCTGTCTTACAAAACCGCCTGCGCACGCTTTACGCCCAGTAATTCCGATTAACGCTCGCACCCTACGTATTACCGCGGCTGCTGGCACGTAGTTAGCCGGTGCTTATTCTTCCGGTACCGTCATCCGCCCCAGGTATTAACCAGAACGTTTTCTTTCCGGACAAAAGTGCTTTACAACCCGAAGGCCTTCTTCACACACGCGGCATTGCTGGATCAGGGTTGCCCCCATTGTCCAAAATTCCCCACTGCTGCCTCCCGTAGGAGTCTGGGCCGTGTCTCAGTCCCAGTGTGGCTGATCGTCCTCTCAGACCAGCTACTGATCGTCGCCTTGGTGAGCCTTTACCCCACCAACTAGCTAATCAGACATCGGCCGCTCCTGCTGCGCGAGGCCTTGCGGTCCCCCGCTTTCACCCTCAGGTCGTATGCGGTATTAGCTAATCTTTCGACTAGTTATCCCCCACAACAGGGTACGTTCCGATGTATTACTCACCCGTTCGCCACTCGCCGCCAGACCGAAGTCCGCGCTGCCGTTCGACTTGCATGTGTAAGGCATGCCGCCAGCGTTCAATCTGAGCCAGGATCAAACTCTTCAGTTCAATCTCTGTGTGCCCCGAAGGGCTCGCTCTTTCGAGCGGTCGCTCACTCTCAGAAAACTGACTGGCTTGACCCCGAAGAGCCAAACCAACATGTTTTACTGTGCGAGCACTTGATACTGTTGAAGCAACACCAGGAACCCGAAGTCCCCGGCGGCGTTCGCCATCAAGCGCCCACACTTATCGGTTGTTTGGTTGTTAAAGAACTTCAGCGGGCCGGCTTCGCCGTTCGCTGTCGCTGCGTATTTCGTCGCAGCGGAGAAACGAGATTATGCAGAGCATTCAACGTTTCGTCAACAGGTTTCGCAGAACTTTTTTCTGCCGGCCGGCGCTGGCAAACCTCGCCAACTCCAACCCCCATCGACCCCGCAACCCTTGTCGCTGCTGCGTTTGCAGCGCGGTTTGTGTTGCGAGGGGGCGAATATTAGGCCCGATCGGCGCGCTTTGCAACACGTATGTCACGAACCTGGGGCGGAGAATGTTCGCGCCCTCATTCAAACCCTTGATCGATAAGGAAAATCGGCCCGACAAACATTTGCCGGGCCGCATAATACCCCCGCGCTATCCTCGGGTATTCCCTGACTCAACTATTACCGATGGGTGAAGTTGGGTGCGCGTTTCTCCACAAACGCAGCCATCCCCTCCTTCTGGTCCTCGGTGGCGAAGGTGGAATGGAACAGCCGACGCTCGAATCGCACGCCTTCGTTCAGCGTGGTCTCATAGGCCGCGTTGACCGATTCCTTGATCATCATCACCACGGGCAGCGAATAGCCGGCGATGGTCTCCGCCGCGGCGACCGCTTCGTCCACCAGCTTGTCCGCCGGCACCACGCGCGATACCAGTCCCGCCCGCTCGGCCTCGGCCGCGTCCATCATCCGGGCGGTCAGGCACAGGTCCATCGCCTTGGCCTTGGATACCGCGCGCGGCAGCCGCTGTGTGCCGCCGGCGCCGGGCATGGTGCCCAGCTTCACCTCAGGCTGGCCGAACTTTGCGCTTTCTGCCGCGATCACGATGTCGCACATCATCGCCAGTTCGCAGCCGCCGCCCAGCGCGTAGCCGCCCACCGCGGCAATCACGGGCTTGCGGATGCGGCGGATGGTCTCCCAGTTGCGCGTAATGTAGTCGCCCTTGTAGACATCCATATAAGAGTACCTGGCCATCATGCCGATATCGGCCCCCGCCGCGAACGCCCGCTCGCTGCCGGTGATGACGATGCAGCCGATCCCGTCGTCCTGGTCGAACGCCGTCAGCGCGGCGCCCAGTTCGTCCATCAGCGCGTCGTTGAGCGCGTTGAGCGCCTTGGGCCGGTTCAGCGTCACCAGCCCCACCCGGCCGCGGGTCTCCACCAGGATGTTCTCGTACGACATGTCTTCTCCTTGCGATGAATGGAATCGGCCCGGCGATGCGACGGGCCGATCTGCGGGTCGATACTCGCCCGCCACCCTGCCACGGTCAAGGCGGGCCGACACCTCTTGCGCCGCGCCCTCTTCCCCACTACTATTTGCCGACCGACTGGTCGGTTAATTTAACGGGCGCCGCACGCTATCTACAATGTGCGAAGCACCCCGCGTGGCAGTCGATCCACACCCCGGACCAGGAGACCCAACATGGCGCAGGAGACCCCCATGCCCCCGACCCCGGCGCAAGCCGCCGTGCGCACCACGCTCGAAGCCGGCCCGATCCTGCTGCGCTGGCAGGGCGACGTGGCCGTCGTGACGCTGAATCGCCCCGACAAGCTCAACAGTTTCACGCGCGACATGCACCGCGCGCTGGTGCAGGCGCTGGACCACGTCGAAGCCGGCGCGGCCCGCGCGCTGCTGCTGACCGGCGCCGGCCGCGGTTTCTGCGCGGGCCAGGACCTTGCCGATCTCGATTTCACGCCCGGCCACGCCACCGACCTCGGCGAGCTGATCGATACCTGGTTTAACCCGCTGGTCCGCCGGCTCCAGGCGCTGCCGCTGCCCGTGATTGCCGCCGTCAACGGCACGGCCGCCGGCGCGGGCGCCAACCTGGCGCTGGCGTGCGACATCGTGCTGGCCGCCCGCTCCGCCAGCTTCATCCAGGCGTTCGTCAAGATCGGCCTCGTGCCCGATTCCGGCGGCACGTGGCTGCTGCCCAAGCGCCTGGGCATGGCCCGGGCCCTTGGCCTGGCAATGACCGGCGACAAGCTCAGCGCCGACGAGGCCGAGAAGTGGGGCCTGATCTGGGAAGCGATGGACGACCCGCTGCTGCCCGAGCAGGCCATGGCGATCGCCACGCACCTGGCCGGCCAGCCCACCCGCGCGCTGGCCGCCATCAAGCGCGCCATGCACGCCAGCGCCACCAACACGTTCGACGCCCAGCTAGACCTGGAGCGCGACCTGCAGCGCGATCTCGGCCAGTCCCACGATTACTCGGAAGGCGTGAACGCCTTCCTGCAAAAGCGCGCGCCCCATTTCAAGGGCGCCTGATCCCGTCCCCCGCAACCAGGAGATCCGCTTGACGCAAGATCCCCAGGCGCTGGCGCAGGCCACCGCCCACGCGATGTACGAATCCGACGCTTGTAGCCGCTGGCTGGGCATGGTGATCGAGGAAGTACGGCCCGGCTACGCGCGCCTGTCGATGCCCGTGCGGCCCGAATTCCTGAACGGCCACGCCATTTGCCACGGCGGGCTGATGTTCACGCTGGCCGATTCGGCCTTCGCGTTCGCCTGCAACAGCCACAACATCAACACCGTGGCGTCGGGCTGCGCGATCGAATTCCTGCGGCCCGTGCAGGGCGGCGACGTGCTGACCGCCGAGGCCGTGGAGCAGATCCTGTCCGGCCGCCACGGCGTGTACGACATCAAGGTGACCAACCGCGCCGGCGAGCCGGTGGCGATGTTCCGCGGCAAGTCGGCGCAGATCAAGGGGCACGTGATCCCGCCCGCCGAAGGCTGACGCCCGGCACCCCGCCGTTCCCGCGCCAACGTAGCGCAACCATCCCGGAAACGTGGAGACACGCATGAGTACGCCCCTGACCGATCTGCTGCTGGAGCCGATCGAGACCGCCAGCCGGCAGACGCTGCAAACCCTGCAGCTCGAGCGCCTGAAATGGTCGCTGCGCCATGCCTACGACCATTCGCCCGTCTACCGGCGCAAGTTCGACCAGGCCGGCGTGCATCCGGACCAGGTCCAGTCGCTGGCCGACCTGGCGCGCTTTCCGTTCACGACCAAGCAGGACCTGCGCGACAACTACCCGTTCGGCATGTTCGCCGTGCCGCAGGACCGGATCGCCCGCATCCACGCCTCGTCGGGCACCACGGGCAAGCCCACGGTGGTGGGCTACACGCTGCAGGACATCGACACCTGGGCCACGGTCATGGCCCGCTCGATCCGGGCGTCAGGCGCCCGCCGCGGCGACAAGGTCCACATCAGCTACGGCTACGGCCTGTTCACGGGCGGGCTGGGCGCCCACTACGGCGTGGAAAAGGCGGGGCTGACCGCCATCCCGTTCGGCGGCGGCCAGACCGAGCGGCAGGTGCAGCTCATCCAGGACTTCAGGCCGGAGATCATCATGGTGACGCCCAGCTACATGCTGGCGATTGCCGACGAGCTGGAGCGCCAGGGCATCGACCCGGCATCCACGTCACTGCGCATCGGCATCTTCGGCGCCGAGCCGTGGACGCCCGAGATGCGGCTGGCCATCGAGAAGCGCATGGGCATCTCGGCCGTCGACATCTACGGCCTGTCCGAGGTCATGGGCCCCGGCGTGGCCAACGAGTGCGCCGAGACCAAGGACGGCCCGACCATTTGGGAAGACCATTTCTATCCCGAGATCATCGACCCCGACACCGGCGAGGTGCTGCCAGACGGCGAATTCGGCGAACTGGTATTCACGTCGCTGACCAAGGAAGCGATGCCGGTGGTGCGCTACCGCACGCGCGACCTCACGCGGCTGCTGCCCGGCACCGCGCGCGCCGCGTTCCGCCGCATGGAGAAGATCACGGGCCGCACCGACGACATGATGATCGTGCGCGGCGTCAACGTATTTCCGTCCCAAATCGAAGAACTGATCCTCAAGCACAGCGGGCTGGCGCCGCACTACCAGTGCGTGCTGGGCAAGGAAGGCCCGCTGGACACGCTGACCGTGCGCGTGGAATGCGCCCACGGTGCCGATCCGGCGGCGGCCGGCCAAGCGCGCGAGCAGCTGGCGCACGACATCAAGGCGTACATCGGCGTGACGGCCGGGATCGAGATCCTGGGCGAAGGCGGCGTCGAGCGCTCGGTGGGCAAGGCGCGCCGCATCGTCGACAACCGCCCGCGCTAGCGCCGGCCCCCGGCGCGCGCTGGCGCCGGCAAGGCCGCCGCGCGCCGTCGGTCGTCCCGCTTGAACCCGAGCCGGCGCGCCAGCTTGTGCAGGTTGCTGGCATCCACGCCAAGCTGCCGCGCGGCCTGCGTCCAGTTGCCGTCCTGCGCCAGCAGCGCCTGTTCGATGCACCGGCGCTGGCACGAATCCACGGCCTGGCGCAGCGTCAGTTCCGGCACCACCACGGGCGCCAGCGGCCCTTCGGCCGGTCCGGACGGCGCCCAGCCGCCGCGCTGGGCAGGGTCCGACAGGTCCGACACATCGAACAGGTCGCCGAACAGGTCGGCATCGAGCGTCAGGATGTCGTTGCGGTCCGCCCCGCGGCTCACGCGCTTGAGCGCCGCGCGGCTGATCACGTGTTCCAGCTCGCGCACGTTGCCGGGCCACGGATAGCGGCGCAGCGCGTCCTGCGCGGCGGCGGACAGCCGCAGGCTGCGCAGCCCCAGCCGGGCCCGATTCAGCTCCAGAAAGTGGCCGGCCAGCAGCAGCACGTCGTTGTCGCGCTCGCGCAGCGGCGGGATCGGGATCGGATAGACCGACAGCCGGTGATAGAGGTCGGCCCGGAACGCCCCGTCGCGCACGTGCTCGCGCAGGTGGCGGTTGGTCGCCGCGATCACGCGCACGTCCACGCGGCGCGGCCGGTCGCTGCCCAGCCGCTGGATCTCGCCGTTCTGCAGCGTGCGCAGCAGCTTGGCCTGGATCGACAGCGGCAGTTCGCCCACCTCATCCAGGAACAGCGTGCCGCCATCGGCAGCCTCGAACCGCCCCGGCCGCTCGCCCGTGGCGCCCGAGAACGCACCGCGCGCATGGCCGAACAGTTCGCTCTCGGCCAGTGATTCGGGCAGCGCCGCGCAGTTGACGTGGATCAGCGGCCGATTGCGCCGGCGCGACAGCCGGTGCAGCCGGTGCGCAAACAGTTCCTTGCCCACGCCGGTCTCGCCCAGCAGCAGCACCGGCAGTTCCGAATCGGCCACCACGCGCAGTTCGTGCAGCAGATGGGCGATGGCCTGGCTCTGGCCGATGATCTCGCCCTCGTCGCGTCCCACCTCGCCGGCCGGCGCGTCGATGCGCCCCTGCCGCAGCGCCCGGATCTCGGCCTCCAGCCGCGTCAGGCGGATGGCCGCCTCCACCAGCGGCGTCAGCCGCTGCAGGTCCACCTGCGCGGCATCGGTAAAGGTGCCCACCTGCAGCGCGTCGAGCGTCAGCACGCCCCACGGCTGGCCCTCGGCCTCCAGGCTCACGCCCATGCAGTCGTGCACCGGCAGCGGCTCGCCCACGTGCGCATCGATCAGCCCGTCGTACGGATCGGGCAGCGCGCTGTCGTGGTGAAAGCAGGTCACGCCGCGCCGGGCCAGGATGGCCGCCAGCCGCGGATGCAGGCTCACGGCAAAGCGGCGCCCCAGCGCGTCGCGCACCAGCCCGTCCACCGCCACCGGCCGCAACTGGTCTTCCTCCAGCCGCAGCAGCGCCACCGCGCCGCAGCGGAAATGCGCGCGCAGGCTGCCCACCAGCCGTTGCATCCGCACGGCCTGCGGCAGGTCCGCGCACAGGTCCGCCAGAAGTAGCTCGCCGATCATGGTTAAAAACACCCTCGTCAGGTTCGATTCACCACGTCTGGCCGGGGTCACAAATACCCGACCGAAACGTAAATCGTTGAATCTTTGAAGTTTTGCGATGGGCACGAGAATCGCACAGGGAACGCTTGCATCTATTGAGAAGGAGCAAACCATGAGCATGCAAGACCAGTCCCTGGGCCAACTGGCCCGCCGCATCCCCGGTGCGACAAAGATCTTCCACGATTACCAGCTCGACTTCTGCTGTGGCGGCGCCCACACGCTGCGCGACGCCGCCCACGCCAGGGGGCTGGACGCCGCCGCCATCGAGGCGCGGCTCCAGGCGCTGCAGGCCGAGGCACCGGCCGACGGCCAGGACTGGGGCGACGCCCCCGCCGACGCGCTGATCGCCCACATCCTGTCCCGCTTCCACGAGCGCCACCGCGAGCAGTTGCCCGAGTTGATCCGGCTGGCGCGCCGGGTGGAGGAAGTCCATGGCGACCGTCCCGACTGCCCCGTGGGCCTGGCCGATCACCTGGGCGTCATGCATCAGGAGCTGCTGAGCCATATGCAGAAGGAGGAACAGGTGCTGTTCCCGATGCTCGCGCGCGGGATGAACGCCATGGCCGGCGCGCCGATCACGGTCATGCGGATGGAGCACGACGACCACGGCGTCGCGCTGGAGCGGCTGGCCGAACTGACCGGCGACATCACGCTGCCGCGCGCCGCCTGCAACACCTGGCGCGCGCTCTACCTGGGCCTGCGCACGTTCCGCGAAGACCTGATGGAACACATCCATCTGGAAAACAACGTGCTGTTCGACAACGCCGTGCGCGGCGGGGCCGCAGGCGGCCACTGAGCCGCGCCGCCCGGCACCCCATCCACACCATCAACACCCTCATCACGCGCCCTGCCGCGCTTTCATCATGGGTCCCTACAAGAAACTATGGTTCACGCTGATCGCCGTGCTGGCGGTCACGTTCGCACTGCTCGGCTACTACGGTGCCGAGGTCTACCGGCAGCAGCCGCCGATCCCGGCACAGGTGGTGGCCGCCGACGGCACCCCGCTGTTCACCGCCGATGACATCCTCGACGGCCAGACCGCCTGGCAATCGGTGGGCGGCATGCAGCTCGGCTCGATCTGGGGCCACGGCGCCTACCAGGCGCCCGACTGGACCGCCGACTGGCTGCACCGCGAGCTCACCGCCTGGCTGGACCTGGCCGCCCGCGAGCGCCACGGCCAGGATTTCGCCGCGCTCGACGCCGGCCAGCAGGCCGCGCTGCGCGCCCATCTGAAGGCCGAATATCGCGGCAACCAGGTGGACGCCCAGAACGTGCTCACCGTGTCGCCCCGCCGCGCCAAGGCCATGGAAATCACGGCCGACTACTACCAGCGGCTGTTTGCCGACGCCCCGGAGCTCCGCCGCAGCCGCGAGAGCTTTGCGATGAAGGAAAACACGCTGCCGTCGGCCGAGCGTCGCGTGCAGCTCACGCATTTCTTCTTCTGGACCGCCTGGGCCGCCGCGACCGACCGCCCCGGCCACACCGCCACCTACACCAACAACTGGCCGCACGAGCCGCTGATCGACAATCGTCCCACCGCCGAAAACGTGGTCTGGTCCGTGGCCAGCGTGGTCGTGCTGCTGGCCGGCGTGGGGCTGCTGATCTGGGCCTGGGCGTTCCTGCGCGGCCAGGAGTCGCCGCTGCCGCCTCCGCCCGCGCGCGACCCGCTGTCGACGTTCGCGCTCACGCCGTCGCAACGGGCGCTGGGCAAGTACGTGTTCCTGGTGGTGGCGCTGTTCGCGTTCCAGGTGCTGATCGGCGGCTTTACCGCCCACTACACGGTCGAAGGCCAGAAGTTCTACGGGATCGACGTGTCGCAGTGGTTCCCGTACACGCTGGTGCGCACCTGGCACATCCAGAGCGCGCTGTTCTGGATCGCCACCGGATTCCTGGCGGCCGGGCTGTTCCTGGCGCCGCTGATCAACGGCGGCAAGGACCCCAAGTACCAGCGGCTCGGCGTCGACGTGCTGTTCTGGGCGCTGGTGGTGGTCGTGGTCGGTTCGTTCGCCGGCAACTACCTCGCCATCGCCCAGAAGCTGCCCGCCCACCTGAACTTCTGGCTGGGCCACCAGGGCTACGAGTATGTGGACCTGGGACGCCTGTGGCAGATCGGCAAGTTTGCCGGCATCGTGATCTGGCTCGTCCTGATGCTGCGCGGCATCGCCCCGGCCTTCCGGGCGCGTGACGGCGGCGACAAGAACCTGCTGGCGCTGCTGACGTCGTCCGTGGTCGCCATCGGCCTGTTCTACGGCGCCGGCCTGTTCTACGGCGAGCGCACCAGCCTGACGGTGATGGAGTACTGGCGCTGGTGGGTGGTCCACCTGTGGGTGGAGGGCTTCTTCGAGGTCTTCGCCACCACCGCGCTGGCCTTCATCTTCTCCACGCTGGGCCTGGTGTCGCGCCCGATGGCCACGGCGGCCAGCCTGGCATCGGCGTCGCTGTTCATGCTCGGCGGCATTCCGGGCACGTTCCACCACCTGTACTTCGCCGGCACCACCACCCCGGTGATGGCCATCGGCGCCACGTTCTCGGCGCTGGAGGTGATGCCGCTGATCGTGCTGGGCCATGAAGCGTGGGAAAACTGGCGCCTCAAGACTCGTGCCCCGTGGATGGACAACCTGCGCTGGCCGGTGATGTGCTTCACGGCCGTGGCGTTCTGGAACATGCTCGGCGCCGGCGTGTTCGGCTTCATGATCAACCCGCCAATCTCGCTGTACTACGTGCAGGGGCTCAACACCACGCCGGTCCACGCCCACGCGGCACTGTTCGGCGTCTACGGCTTCCTGGCGCTCGGCTTCACGCTGCTGGTGCTGCGCTACGTGCGGCCAGCCTACCGGCTGAGCCCGCGCCTGATGTCGATCGCGTTCTGGGGCCTGAACGGCGGCCTGGCACTGATGATCGGCACCAGCCTGCTGCCGGTGGGCATCATCCAGGCACTGGCCAGCATCAGCGAAGGGCTCTGGTACGCCCGCAGCGAGGCGTTCGTCCAGCAGCCAATCCTGCAGACGCTGCGCTGGGTCCGCACCTTTGGCGACGTGGTGTTCCTGGTGGGCGCGCTGACATTCGCACTGCAGGTGGTGTTGGGCCTGCTGGACGGCAACCGGGCACGGGAAGTGCCAGAGGGCCGGCTGGTGGGGCAGTGATGGATGGAGCAGGCTGATGACGCCGTCGGCTGCGGCAGGCTTTCTCCCCTCTCCCGCAAGGCGGGAGAGGGGTCGGGGGAGAGGGCGTGGAGGATCTGCTTGCCGATCCACGTCGAATTTTGAGCCGCCGGCCCTCACCCCCAGCCCCTCTCCCGCTCGCGGGAGAGGGGAGCGAAAAACATCGCGGGATGATGTAACGCCGGTGGCTGCGGCAGGCTTTCTCCCCTCTCCCGCAAGGCGGGAGAGGGGTCGGGGGAGAGGGCGTGGAGGATCTGCTTGCCGATCCACGTCGCAATTTGAGCCGCCGGCCCTCACCCCCAGCCCCTCTCCCGCTCGCGGGAGAGGGGAGCAAAACCCAGCAGGAAACAGCGATTCAGGCCACTACATCGCAGCTTGTCCTGTCGGCTCGGGCGTCCTGGTCTGCTGAACCCTCGACCAGCCACGCGCCCCCGGCCTGCCTTCCCACCACCTCTCCCACCACGATGATCGATGGGCTGGCCAGACCGGCGGTGGCTGCGGCGGTCAGTGTGTCGAGGGTGCCGGTCCAGCAGCGCTGGTCGGGGCAGCTTGCGTGCATGACCACCCCGGCCGGCATGTCGGCGCGCATGCCGGCCGCCAGCAAGGACGCCTGGATTGCCGCGATGCGGTGCATGCCCATGTAGATGACCAGCGTCGTGCCGCTGGCGGCCAGCGCGTGCCAGTCTGGTTCGCCGTCGCCGCGGGTGTGGGCGGTGACGAAGGTCACGCCGTGGCAGTGCGCCCGGTGCGTCAGCGCGATGCCCAGCGCCTGCGCCGCCGCCAGCCCGCTGCTGATGCCGTTGACCACTTCCACCTCCAGCCCGTGCCCGCGCAGGAACGCGGCTTCCTCGCCGCCCCGGCCGAACATCAGCGGGTCGCCGCCCTTCACGCGGGCCACGCAGCGGCCTGCCAGCGCGTGGGCCAGCGTCTGGGCGTGGATGCTGGCCTGGCTGACCGAGCACCGCCCGCCGCGCTTGCCGACCGGAATGATCTGCGTGCCGGGGCTGGCGTGGCACGCCATCGCCTCGGGCACCAGGTCGTCGATCAGCCAGACCTGCGCCTGGGCCAGGGCCCGGGCGGCCTTGACGGTCACGAGGTCGGGGTCTCCGGGACCCACGCCCACCAGCCATACCTTTCCAGTGCTTCGCGAATGCTTCATGTCGTTGTCCGATTCAATGGCTCGTGCCCGACGACCGCGTGGTCTTGTTGAACACGTTGTACTTGCCGACCGGCCGGTCCATCGGCAGGCGCTTGACCTCGCGCAGCGTCGCCGCGTCGTAGACCACGATGGCGCCGTCCGGCTCCATCAGGCTGACCAGCGCGTAGCGGCCGTCGCGCGTGAATTCCACGTGCGCGGCCGTGCGCCCGGGGCTTGGCGTGACGCTGCCCACCACGGCCAGCGTCTGCTTGTCGATGACCTGCAGCGTGTCGCGGCGCGGGCTCATCATCGCGTCGGTCCAGGCGTACGGCGTGGCCTCGTGGCTGCGCAGGAAGAAGCCCGGCCCGTTGGTCGGGATCGTTGCCACGGTCTGCCAGGTCTGCATGTCGATCACGGACAGCGCACCCTGCCTGAGATTGGGCGACGCCATCACCTCCCGCCCGCCACGCCGCCACGTGATGCCGCTGCCCAGGTGCGGCATGCCGGTCAGCGCCAGGTCGGCCACCTTGCGCCCGGCGTCGAGGTCGATCACCTGCCCCGCCCCGGCCCGCGACGCGCCCAGGATATGGCGGTACGGCTGGTCGAAGAAGAAGTCGTCGAGCACGTCGTCCAGCGCGATCACGCGCGGCTCCAGCGTCGCGTACGGAATCTCCCAGACCGCCGGGATGTCGCGCAGCGCGGCGATGAACGACTGGCGCGGCGCCGCGTCGTAGACCGCCGACACACGCGACGCCCGGCCGTCCGCCCCGGCCACCGGATAGACGCGCGCCAGCGACAGGTCGTCCGCGCGCAGCAGCACCAGCGTGCGCGGCAGCGTGTTGCCGGCCATCACCCAGCGGCCGTCGTCGCTCACGGCCACGTTGCGCGTGTTCAGCCCTACCCGCACCTCGGCCACCAGCGCCAGGTTCCAGAGGTCGTACTTGCTGACCCACCCGTCCCGGCTCGCCACAAAGACGTAACGGCCGTCGCGGCTGAACTTGGGCCCGCCGTGCAGCGCGAAGCGGGTCTGGAAGCGGTGGATTGGCGCCAGCGCGTCGCCATCGAGCACGCTCAGGTGATGGCTGCCCGATTCCACGACCAGGAACAGGTTGGACGGATCGGCCTGGTACACGGGCCGGTCCGGCAGGCTGCCCGGCGCGTGGTGCACCACGCGCGACGCGCGGATGTCGGCCGCCTCCCAGTGCGGCGCCACCGCCGGCGCCGTGCGCAGCCACGCGGCCAGCCGGTCCAGCGTGGCCTCGGGCAACTGGCCGGCAAAGCCGGGCATCTGCGTCGCGGCGCGGCCGTTGCGCAGCAGGTCGCGCATCGCGTCGGGCTTGAGCCGCTCCAGGCTCTCTGGCAGCAGCGCCGGCCCCATGCCGCCTAGCCGGTCGGCACCGTGGCACACCGCGCAGTGCTGGACGTAATCCGTCGCCACATCGGAAACGGACCCAGCCGGCCCGCCCGCCCACGCCGGCATCGACGCCACAATGCCGACCCAAGCCGCCACCATCCCCGCCAGCCGCCGTCTCATGCGATGGCCTCCCGGCCGATCGGCTCGGCGATCTCGGCATCGGACAGGTAGCAGCCCGGGTCCTCGGCCCACGGATTGCCGCTCACCGCATGCGCGCGCACGCGGGTGTTGCCATTGCAGATGTCGCGATGGGCGCACGTGGCGCAGCGGCCCTCCAGCGGCCGGGGGCGTGCCTTCAGCCCGCGCATCAGCGGGTGGCTGCGGTCGGCCCAGATCTCGGCGAACGGCCGCTCCCGGACGTTGCCCAGCGACACGTGCCACCACATCGTGTCCGGATGCACATTGCCGAGGTTGTCGATATTGGCCACGCCCACGCCCGTGGCGTTGCCGCCCCAGTTGACCAGCCGCTGCCGCATGTCGGCCAGCCGCTCGGGCTGCCGCCGCGCGATCCAGTACAGCAGGCTCACGCCGTCGGCATCGTTGTTGCCGGTCACGAAGTCCCCGGCGCTGCAGCGCCTCGCGCGCTCCCAGACATGGTCGAACAGCCAGTCCACCGCCACGCGCGTGTGCGCATGGCGGGCGTCGTCGCCCCGGTGGCTGCCGCCCCGGCCGGCGTAGTTGAAGTGCGACAGGTAGAACTTGTCGATGCCTTCCGCCTCGGTCAGCGCCACCACGTCGGGCAGCTCGTCGGCGTTGGCCTCGGTCAGCGTCATCCGCACGCCCACGCGCAGCCCGGCCTGCCGCGCCACGCGCAGCCCGTCCAGCGCCTGGTCGAACGCGCCCGCACAGCGCCGGAAGCGGTCGTGCGTGGCGCGCAGGCCGTCCAGGCTGACGCCGACGTAGTCAAACCCGGCCAGCAGCAGCCGGGCCGCGTGCCGGTTGTCGAGCAGCGTGCCATTGGACGACAGCGACAGGTGGAAGCCCAGCCGCTTGGCGTGCGCGGCAAGCTCGTACAGGTCCGGCCGCAGCAGCGGCTCGCCGCCGGACAGAATCAGCGCGGGCACGTGCGCCGCCTTGAGCTGGTCGAGCACGGCAATGGCCTCCGCCGTCGACAGCTCGCCCTTGAAGTCGGTATCGGCCGACGTCGAGTAGCAGTGCTTGCAGTTGAGGTTGCAGCGCCGCACGAGGTTCCAGATGACGACGGGGCCGGCGGCACGGCGTGGCGGCGGCACGGGTCCGCCATCGCGCAGCGCTTCCATGAAGCGGGACACTCTGAACATGGATCAATCTCCTGGCGCCTGCAGGCGCAGGCCGGTTTTCTTGAGGATGCGGGTGGACCAGAGCACGTCGTGCGCGCGGCAGGCCGGGCCCAGCAGCGCGCGGATGCGGGCGATCTGCGGCGCCGCCTCGTCGCGCGTGCGCGCGTGGACCATCGCAAACAGGTTGTAGGGCCAGTCCGGCCGGTGGCGCGGGCGCTGGTAGCAGTGGCTCACGCCGGGCAAGGCGCCGATGCGCGCGCCCAGTTCCGCCACATGGGCGTCGTCCACGTCCCACACGGTCATGCCGTTGGCGCGGTAGCCCAGCGCGTAGTGATTCGGCACGGCCGCCACGCGCCGCAGCACGCCGCGCGCGCGCAGCGCTGCAAACCGGGCCAGCACGGCGGCTTCGTCCAGGCCCAGCGCGTCGCCCAGCGCCTGCCACGGCGCCGGCACCAGCGGCAGGCCGGCCTGCGTGGCCTGGATCAGCGCCCGGTCGATCGGGTCGAGGGATGGTGGGGCGTCGGGCATGGCTGCTACACCGGCAGAAAGAGGTTGACGAAGAATTCGCGTTGCTTCGGGAACGGCAGGATCTCGACGCCGGCGTCGGCGGCGATGCGGGCGAGCACCGCCGGCACATCGGCGGCATCGGGCACGGCCAGCACGAACCACAGGTTCAGCCGATGGGTGCGCGCGTAGTGATGCGCCACCTCGGGGTAGGCATTGATCGCGGCGATGACGGCCGCCTCGCGTTCCGGCGGCGCGTGGCAGGCGCACAGCACGAACTGCCCGCCGGCCCGCTCGATCTGGAACAGCGGCCCGAAGCGCGTCAGCACGCCGCGCGCCAGCAGCGCCTGCAGCCGGCCGAGCAGCGTCGCTTCGTCGATGCCCAGCGCGGCGGCGGCCTCGGCGTAGGGCCGTGGCACCAGCGGCAGCCCGCGCTGCAGCGCGTTGACGATGCGCCGGTCCAGCGGGTCAAGCTCGGCCGGGGCGGTGTCGGGCGCGGTCATGGCTGCGGCGCCTCCCAGCTATAGCGGGTGCCGCACTGCTTGAAGCAGGTGCCGCTGCGCAGCACCCGGCCCGGCAGCTCCGCCATGCCCGCGCGGCGCGCGAAGTGGTCCAGCGCCGCGTGCAGTTCCGCCTCGCTGCGCGCGTGCACCATCGCGAACAGGTTGTACGGCCACGCCGGCAGCCGGCGCGCCCGGCGGTAGCACAGCGACACCGGCGCCACGCGCGCCAGCCGCGTGCCGATGGCATCGACACGGTTGTCGGGCACGTCCCACACGCACATCGCGTTGTGGCGATAGCCAAAGCGCCGGTGGTGCAGGATCACACCGAACCGGCGGATCACCCCGCTGGCCTGCCACTGCGCGATGCGCGCCAGCACGCGATGCAGCGGCACGCCGCTGTGCCGCGCCAGCGCGTGGAACGGCTGCGGCGTCAGTGGCAGCCCGCCTTCCAGCGCGGCCACCAGCCGCCAGTCGTCGTCGTCCAGCGCCACGGGCGCGGGCGCCGGCTGGCGCCGGCCGCGCGGCGTCGCGCACGGGCCGGCCATCGGGAAGCCCAGGTCGATGTGGTACTCGCGCTCCATCGGCAGGTCCAGCGGCGCCTGCCCCAGGTCTTCGCCGATGCCGGCCAGCACCGCGTCCAGCGCGGCGCGGTCGCGCGCGCCGGCCACGAACCAGAGGTTGTACGGATGGCCGGTGCGCGCGTAGTTGTGGCTGACCGCCACATGGGCGTTGACGCGCGCGGCCGCGTCGGCCAGCGCGTCCAGCGGCACGGACAGCGCGGCCAGCGTGCTGGCGCCGATCACGTTCGGGGCGAACACGGCGCCGACGCGGCTCACGCGCCCGGCGCCCACATCGCGCGCCAGCCGGGTCAGCACCGCGTGCTCGTTCATGTCCAGCGCCGCGCCGGCGTGCTGGTATGGGCGCGGCACGATCGGAAAGTCGCGCTGGATGCCGTCGTAGAAACGTTGCTCGTCGAACATGGCCGTCACATGCCGAAGCGCTGCGCGCGCGCCGTGAAGAAGATGCCGCTGGGCTGCTCGGCCGGCAGCGTGGCAATGCGCCGCAGCGTGGCCGTGTCGTAGACCTCCACGCGGTTGTCGTCGCGGCACGACAGCCACAGCGCCTCGCCCTTGGGCGTGAATTCCATGTGCAGCACGCCCCGGCACGGCGTCATCGTCCTGACCACCTGCCGCGTGGCGGTGTCGACGACCTGCACCGTGTCGTTGCGCGGAAACGCAAAGTTGACCCATACCTGCCGCCCGTCGGGCCGCGCCATCGCGAACACGGGCTGGCCGGCCACGGCCACGCGCGCCTGCTCCTGCCAGTCGCGCGCGGGGTCTGCCACCAGCAGTTCATGGCGGCCGATGGCCGGCAGCCACGCCTGGCCCTGCGCCATCGCCCAGCCGCGCAGGTGCGGCATCTTGTACACCGGCAGCGGGGCCTGGCCGCGCCCGTAGCCGGCCAGCACGCGCCGCGCGGCGGGCGGCGTCTGCCACAGGTCGACCAGCGACAGGCCGTCCTCGCCGAACAGGCCGGCCAGGTACCAGCGGCCGTCGGGCGTCACCAGTCCGTCGTACGGCTCGCGGCCGGCCGGCAGCCGGGTCACCGCGGGCTGGCGCGGGTTGGTGGCGTCGATGATCCAGATCTCGCCCGATTCGAACAGGCTCGCGGCCAGCCGCTGGCCCGGCAGGTCGGCCAGCCCGACCACCTTCGAGCGCCGGCCGTCGCGCCCGATAGCCGGGATGTCGGCCAGCAACTCCAGCGTCCCGGCATCGAACAGCTTGATGCCGCCGGGCGCGTAGTTCTGCGCGGCCACGACCTTGCCGTCCTGCAGCACCGCGCCGCCGATGCTGTTGCCGGCCTGCTTCACGCGATGGGTGATGCGCTGCGCCAGCAGGTCCAGCCGCGTCAGGCCGCCGTCGCGCCCGAACACGTAGGCATGGCGGCCGTCGCGCGCGAACACCACGCTCGCGTGCGACAGGTCGCCCAGCCCGTCGATGGCGCCGAGCCGCGTCATCTCCGTGGTTTCCACGATCTGCACCCGGCCGCTGGCCCGCTCGATCACGACACCAAGGTCGCCGGTGCCGCGCACCGACGCCTCCGGCAGCCCGGTACAGGCCGCGGCCAGCCACGCCGCGCCCACGGCCACCGCCGCGCGCCGGGTCAGTCGGCCCAGGCGCTGCCAGACGGTGCGGGGGTCACGGGCGGCGGCTTGCCCGCCTGGAGTCGATCGATCAGCCATTGCGCTTCTTCCTGCGTCATGAACGGTTGCCATGGCGGCATTGCGGTGCCTGGCCGGCCGTGCAGCACGGTGGCCACCAGCCCGTCGCGCGGCTTGCCGGCCAGCGCCTGCGCCGTCAGCGGCGAGCCAAGCCCGCCCTGCAGCGTCATGCCGTGGCAGGCGCCGCAGTCGTCGCGCAGCCAGCGGGCAAGCTGCGCCTGGCGCGCCGCCGGGGGCTCGGCCGCAGCGGCCTGCACCGGCGCGCCCGCCGTGGCGAGCAGGCCGGCCAGCGCCAGGGGCATCACGAAATACCGGGCCATGGTCAGTGGGGATGGGAGGGTCAGGGGATCAAGGGGCCAGGCAATCAGAGGGCCAGCACCCACTTGGCCAGCGCGCTGGCATCGGCCTCGCTGATCGCGTTGGGCGGCATCGGGATCGGGCCCCAGGTGCCGCTGCTGCCCTTGACGATGCTCTGCGACAGCCTGGCGGCGGCGCCCTTGTCGCCCTTGTACTTGGCGGCCACGTCCTTGAACGCGGGGCCCACCAGCTTCTTGTCGACGCCATGGCACGCCATGCAGTTCTTGGCCTTGGCCAGATCGGCGCTGGCGTGGGCGGCGACGGGCAGCACGGCGGCCATGACCATGGCGCCGAGCACAGTTGCGGGATGCATAGAGATTCTCCTGATGGGATGGGGGACGGCGCGGCCGGCGCCGGAGCGTCGGCCGCGCCCTGACGTCAATAGACGTCGTGCTGGGTGTTATGGGTGTTGAACTTGCCGGTCGGGGTGATCAGGCGCGGGTCCTTGATGACGGCCTTGAGCTTGCGCGTCCGGTCGTCGACCACCACCAGCGCGGACTCCTGGTCCTTGGTGCCCCAGACCGAGAACCAGACCTCGTCGCCGGCCTTGTTGTACTCGGCCTGCACCACGCGCTTGGCGCCGTCGCCCTTGAGGTTGGCCCACTGGGCAATCGGCAGCACCTCGAAGCCGGCGTCCAGCTTGCGCGTATCGAACACGGCCACCGACTGGTTCAGCTTGGCATCGGGGTGGAACGGCGTATCGACCCAGAGGTTGCGCGACGTCGGATGCGTCTTGATGAACAGCGACCCGCCGCCCTGGCCCTTGAGCGTCTGCACCACCTTCCAGGCGTGGGCCTTGTGCCGGACCGGGTCCGTGCCGATCAGGCTGACCGTTTCGTCGCCCAGGTGGCTGGTGGCCCAGACCGGGCCGAACTTCGGATGGACGAAGTTGGCGCCCCGGCCCGGATGCGGCGTCTTGCCGACGTCCACCAGCGCGGCCAGCCGGTCTTCCTTGGTGTCGACCACGGCGATCTTGTCCGACGCATTGGCCGCCACCAGGAAGTAGCGGCCCGTGGAATCGAACCCGCCGTCATGCAGGAACTTGGCCGCGTCGATGGTCGTGGTCTTCAGGTTCTTGAGGTCCGAGTAGTCGACCATCAGGATCTTGCCGGTCTCCTTGGCATTGATGACGAACTCGGGCCGGAAGTGGCTGGCCACGATGGACGCCACGCGCGGCTCGGGGTGGTACTCGTTGTCGACGGTCATGCCCCGCGTGGACACCACCTTGAGCGGCTTGAGCGTGTCGCCTTCCATGATCACGTACTGCGGCGGCCAGTAGGAGCCGGCCACCGCGTAACGGTCCTCGTAGCCCTTGTACTTCGACGTCTCGACCGAGCGCGCCTCCAGGCCGATCTTGACCTCGGCCACGTTGTCGGGCTTGGGCATCCACAGGTCGATCAGGTTCAGCCGCGCGTCGCGCCCGATCACGTACAGGTAGCGCCCGGACGCCGACATGCGCGAGATATGCACCGCGTAGCCGGTCTTGACGATGTTGATGATCTGCTTGGAATCGCCGTCGATCAGCGCCACCTCGCCCGAATCGCGCAGCGTCACCGAGAACAGGTTGTCGAGGTTGTAGCCATTCATCTTGCGCGTGGGCCGCTTGGCCACGGGCACGATGTCCTTGCGCGATTTCTCGATGTCGGCCAGCGAGAATTCAGGCGGCGTGGGCGGCTCCAGCTGGACGTAGCGGGCCATCAGGTCCACCTCGGCGTCGGACAGGTCGCCCGACGTGCCCCAGTTCGGCATGCCGGCCGGGCTGCCGTACTTGATGAAGGTCTTCAGGTATTCGGTGCCGCGCGCCCGCGTGATGTCCGGCGTCAGCGCCTTGCCCGTGGCGCCCTTGCGCAGCACGCCGTGGCAACCGGCGCAGCGCTCGAAGTAGATCTGTCGGGCATGGTTGAATTCATCGGCGCTCAACGCCGGCACCGGCTGCGCCGGCGGGGCGGTGTCCGCGTGGCCATGGGCCATCCAGACGAGGAGCGGCAAGGCCGCCAGCGCGGGGAACATCCTGGGTGTCGCCTTCATGTCTCTGCTCAGCGAGAGTGGGGAATGCGGTGGCGTGCTCTGGCACGTCGGATGTGCCCATCATCGTGAAATTGCGATGGCCGGGGATTGATGGCAGTCAAGCCGCGCAGAGTTCACACGGAACTCGTTCGGGCAGTTACCTCACAGCGTGACGGAATGGCGCTGGCGCGTTGGAGAAACGCAAATGGAGGACGCGGGAAGGGGAAAGACCTTGCGGGGGGAGAGGGTATGGGGGGGTAGCGCGATCGCGGACGTCGCTCCCCTCTCCCACCTGTGGGAGAGGGGTTGGGGGAGAGGGCATGGCGGCTCTGCTTGCCGACCCGCGCGGATTGCACCGCCGGCCCTCTCCCCCGGCCCCTCTCCCGCGCTGCGGGAGAGGGGAGCAAACCGACAAGACAAACAGACCAGCCGGCCGTCAACTCCTCGGCATCAGCACCCACATGCGGCCGCCCTGCTTCATGCGGCCGGCCGTCTCTCCGGCGGCGTCGCCGGCGCCCCAGAAGAAGTCGGCGCGCACGCCGCCCTTGATGGCGGAGCCGGTGTCCTGGGCGAACATCAGGCGCTGGATCGGTTCGGTGGACAGCGGGCGCGTGGTCGACAGGAACACGGGCACGCCGAGCGGGATCGTGGCGGGGTCCACGGCGATCGAGCGTTCGGCGGTCAGCGGCACGCCCAGCGCGCCTACCGGGCCGTCGTTGTTGGGCGGCAGTTCGCGGAAGAACACGAAGCGCGGATTCACGTTGAGCATTTCCTCCACGCGCGCCGGGTTGTTGCGCGCCCACGCCTTGATGCCCTGCATGGTCGCCTGGGCCGGCGTGATCTCGCCGCGGTCGAGCAGCCATTTGCCGAACGATCGGAACGGCTGGTCGTTGGTGCCGCCAAAGCCCACGCGCATGATCGTGCCGTCGGGCAGCCGGATGCGGCCCGAGCCCTGGATCTGCAGGAAGGCTGCCTCCACCGCGTCGTCCACGTAGACGATCTCGTTGCCGCGCATCGCCGGCATCTGCAGCAGCTCGCCGCGCGCCGGCAATGCGCCTCGCAACTGCGGCGGACGGCGGTACAGCGGCACCTGGTACGGGCCCTGGCGCGTGCGCGAACCGTGCAGGATCGGCTCGTAGTAGCCGGTGATCAGGCCGCTGTCGGTGCCGTCGGTGTTGACCACGCGGTACGGCTGGAAGTGGGTCTCAAAGTAGGTGCGCATGGCGACGAGGTCGCCGGCGTCGACCATCAGGCCCACCGCGCACACGCGGTTCCACTCCGGCTTCTTCTTCAGCGCCTGGCAACTGGCTTGCAGCGCCGGCCAGGCCGCGCGGACGTCGTCCTGGCTCCAGCCGCCAATCTCGGTCCAGGCGGCTGGTTGCAGCCGGCCCGCCGCGGGCGACGTGGAAGGCGCCGGGGTGGTGCCGGCCGTGCCGCCGGGCTGCACCCGCACCGGGCCGCCGCTCATGCAGCCAGCCAGCAGGGCCGCGCCCAGCGTGGCGGCGGCCAGCCCCAGCCAGCCGGACAGGCGCGCGCCAGGCGCACGCAGGGAATACTGATATGCCATCTCGTTCGTTCTATGCCTACAATCTCAACCGATCCGTCGACTGCCCGCCGCGTCCGGCGCGGGCGCCCCCAAAATCGCGATGAGCCAGTTCTTCGAAAACCACCCCACCCTGCTGCTGGCCGCCGAGGCCGGCGTGGCGCTGTTGCTGCTGATCTTCATCGTGGTCTGGACGATGGGCACGGCGCGCAAGCATCCGCGGCCCACGCGCGCCCCGGAAGACCACCCGTCGCGCACCGGCCAGGCCCCGCAGGACACCGACCGGGCGCCGGACGCCTAGGTTCCCGGCCAGCCCGCGCCGGGCCGGGCCGTCAATGGAGCATGCGCGGCAGCACCAGCGCGAATTCCGGAATCGGCACCTCGAAGCGGTGCCCGTCCTCGGCCACGCAGAAGTACTCGCCCTTCATCGACCCGACCGGCGTCGAGATCGTCGCCCAGCTCGAATACTCGAAGTGCTCGCCTGGCTTGAGCAGCGGCTGGTGGCCCACCACGCCCAGCCCCGCCACTTCCTGCGTGGCGTTGTCGCTGTCCGTGATGATCCAGTGGCGCGAGATCAGCTGCGCGGCCACCTCGCCGGTGTTGTGGATGGTGATGGTGTAGGCAAACGCGTAGCGCCCGCGGTCGGGGTCCGACTGGTCGGCCATGTACTGGGTGCGCACGGCCACGGAAAAAGCGTACTCGCTCATTGTTCGACGGATGAGGATGGTCGGCAGGCCGGCGCCCGCCCATGGGGGCGCGGCCGGGTGTGTCGCATTGTGCGTCAAGCCCCGGGCAGCGGCAAGCGGGCGCGTTGTCGGCGCCGGGCGGGCCAACCGGCGTAAAATACGCGCCAATCTCGCGGATCGACCCCGCATCCGCCGCCTTCAGAGCCCCACTTTCGCGCCAGAGCCCTGCCATGAGCCAGCCCACCTACCGCATCGCCCCGTCCATCCTGTCCGCCGACTTCGCCCGCCTGGGCGAGGAAGTGCGCCGCGTCACCGAGGCCGGTGCCGACTGGATCCACTTCGACGTGATGGACAACCACTACGTGCCCAACCTGACCGTGGGCCCGCTGGTCTGCGAGGCCATCCGCCCGCACGTGACCGCCCCGATCGACGTGCACCTGATGGTGCGCCCGGTGGACCGCATCATCCCGGACTTTGCCAAGGCCGGCGCCAACATCATCACGTTCCACCCGGAAGCCAGCGACCACATCGACCGCTCGCTGGCGCTGATCCGCGACAACGGCTGCCAGGCCGGGCTGGTGTTCAACCCCGCCACGCCGCTGCACCACCTGGACCACGTGATGGACCGCCTGGACGTGATCCTGCTGATGAGCGTCAACCCGGGCTTCGGCGGCCAGTCGTTCATCCCCGAGACGCTGAACAAGCTGCGCGCCGTGCGCGCCCGGATCGACGCCTACACGGCCCGCACCGGCCGCCAGATCCTGCTGGAGGTGGACGGCGGCGTGAAGCCGGACAACATCGCCGAGATCGCCGCCGCGGGCGCCGACACCTTCGTCGCCGGATCGGCCGTGTTCGGCAAGCCGGATGCCGACGGCGGCTACCGCGGCATCATCCAGACGTTCCGCGACAAGCTCGCGACGGTCGGCCAGTAAGGACGGCCAGATGACGACGGAAATCCTGCGCCGCACCGACTGGCGCGGCATCGAGGCGGTCATCGTCGACCTGGACGGCACCATGGTCGACACCGCCGGCGACTTCCACGCGGCCGTCAACGCGATGCTGCTGGCGCTGGCGCACCAGCATCCTGACCTGGGGCCGGTTCAGCCGATGTCGGCCGGGGAGATCGTCGGCTTCGTCGGCAAGGGGTCGGAAAACCTGATCCGCCGCGTGCTGGACGCCCGCTTCAGCCCGCTGCACGCCAACGGCCTGTTTGCCGATGCCTACGCGCTGTACGACCGCGAGTACGTGCGCATCAACGGCCAGTTCTCGGACGTGTACCCCAACGTGCGCGAGGGCCTGGCGGCGCTCAAGCGGCTTGGACTGCGCATGGCGTGCGTGACCAACAAGCCCTGGAACTTCACCGAGCCGCTGCTGGCCAAGACCGGCCTGGCGCAGTATTTCGAACTGGTCTACGGCGGCGACGCCTTTGCGCTGCGCAAGCCCGACCCGTATCCGCTGCTGCGGGTGGCCGAGGCGTTCCGGGTGGAGCCGTCGGCCGTGCTGGCCATCGGCGACTCGGAAAACGACGCCCGCGCGGCGCGCGCGGCGGGCATGGGTGTGCTGCTGATGCCCTATGGCTACAACCATGGGAACCCTGTACAAGGCGTCGACGCCGATGGTATAGTCGCCGACATTGCCCGCGTGGCGGCCCTGCTTGCCGACCACCGGCCAATTCCCCGCTGACTTCCAGCAGAACACTTTTCAATGTTCCTCAACCGCAAACGCAACTTTTTTGGCAGTGATCGGCAGGCCTGGCCCTGGCGTCGCTGGCGCGCCTTTGAACAGGCGTAAAGTGCGTTCGCGAGTTTCCTGACGGGCTTGCCGGGGCACCCGATCCGCGCGGTCTTCCGCCGATCCCCCGCCCCCAAGCTCCGCCGGACCGGTCCAGGCTCCCTGTCGACCGGCCTCCCCGGCAGATCCTTCCGCCAGCGCCGTAGTTCCGGTTGCTCCCGCTTGCGCCTGTGCTACGGTTAGCCTCGAGAACGCACCACGCGCCACCCGGCCGTGTGCTGCCCTGCCCCAATTGCGCGTGTGCACCACGGTCCGCCCCAACGAACGGGCCGGGGCGGGTTGACGCAGGTTGTCCCCCGCCTCATGCCGACGTCCATCATGGTGCCGCCCCGACCCGACCGCACTGGCCGGCGCCGCAGAGCAAGAAGAGGATCGACATGACCGAACTGGAATTCAAATCGCTGGCCGACCAGGGCTACAACCGCATTCCGATCATCGCCGAGGCGCTGGCCGACCTGGAAACGCCGCTGTCGCTGTACCTGAAGCTGGCCCAGTCGCAGACGCGCGGCGTGAACACGTTCCTGCTGGAATCGGTGGTCGGCGGCGAGCGCTTTGGCCGCTACTCGTTCATCGGCTTGCACGCCCGCACGCTGATCCGCGCCTACGGCCAGCGCGCCGAGGTGGTGACCGACGGCAAGGTCGTGGAAACCCACGAAGGCAACCCGCTGGACTTCATCGCCGCGTTCGAGACCCGCTTCAAGGTGGCGCTGCGCCCGGGCCTGCCGCGCTTCTGCGGCGGCCTGGCCGGGTACTTCGGCTACGACGCCGTGCGCTACATCGAGAAGAAGCTGGCCGACACGCAGATGCCCGACGACCTGGGCCTGCCCGACATCCAGCTGCTGCTGTGCGAGGAACTGGCGGTCATCGACAACCTGTCCGGCAAGCTGTACCTGATTGTCTACGCCGACCCCACCCTGCCCGAAGCCTACTCCCGCGCCCGCCAGCGCCTGCGCGAGCTGCGCATGAAGCTGCGCCAGCCGGTGGACGTGCCCGTGACGAGCCCGTCGGTGCAGACCGAGGTCTACCGCGAATTCGCCAAGGCCGACTACCTGGCCGCCGTGCACAAGGCCAAGGAATACATCATGGCCGGCGACATGATGCAGGTGCAGATCGGCCAGCGCCTGGTGAAGCCGTACCGCGACTCGCCGCTGTCGCTGTACCGCGCGCTGCGGTCGCTAAACCCGTCGCCGTACATGTATTTCTACAATTTTGGCGACTTCCAGGTGGTGGGCGCCTCGCCCGAGATCCTGGTGCGGCAGGAAACCCGCAAGGTGGGCGCCGCCGGAGCCGGCAACGGCGAGCCGGACACGGCCCGCATCGTCACCATCCGCCCGCTTGCCGGCACCCGCCCGCGCGGCAGCACGCCCGAGCGCGACGCCCAGCTGGCCACCGAGCTGCTGAACGACCCGAAGGAGATTGCCGAGCACGTGATGCTGATCGACCTGGCGCGCAACGACATCGGCCGCATTGCCGAGACCGGCTCGGTCAAGGTCACCGACAAGATGGTGATCGAGAAGTACTCGCACGTGCAGCACATCGTCAGCTCCGTGGAAGGCACGCTGCGCGACGGCATGACCAACCTCGACGTGCTGCGCGCCACGTTTCCGGCCGGCACGCTGTCGGGCGCGCCCAAGGTGCATGCGATGGAGATCATCGACGAGCTGGAGCCGCGCAAGCGCGGCATCTACGGCGGCGCGGTGGGCTACCTGTCGTTCGGCGGCGAGATGGACCTGGCCATCGCCATCCGCACCGGCGTGATCAAGGACGGCAACCTCTACGTGCAGGCGGCCGCCGGCATCGTCGCGGACTCGGACCCCGAGGCCGAATGGAAGGAAACCGAGGCGAAGGCGCGCGCCGTGATCCGCGCCGCGGAGCAGGTCCAGGACGGCCTGGACGCCGACCTCTGAGCCCCCGGGAGAGATGACATGCTGCTGATGATCGACAACTACGACTCGTTCACCTACAACCTCGTCCAGTACTTCGGGGAACTCGGCGCCGACGTGCGCACCTACCGCAACGACGAGATCACGATCGACCAGATCGAGGCGCTGAACCCGGACCACATCTGTGTGTCGCCCGGCCCGTGCAGCCCGCGCGAGGCCGGCATCTCGGTGGAAGTGCTCAAGCACTTCGCCGGCCGCAAGCCGCTGCTGGGCGTGTGCCTGGGCCACCAGGCCATCGGCGAGGCGTTCGGCGGCAAGGTGATCCGCGCCAAGCAGGTGATGCACGGCAAGGTCAGCACGATCGAGACCACCCAGTCGGGCGTGTTCGCCGGCTTGCCGAAGCACTTCGACGTGACGCGCTATCATTCGCTGGCCATCGAGCGCGAGACGCTGCCCGACTGCCTGGAAGTCACGGCCTGGACGCCGGACGGCGAGATCATGGGGGTGCGCCACAAGACGCTGAACGTCGAGGGCGTGCAGTTCCACCCGGAATCGATCCTGTCCGAGCACGGCCACGCGCTGCTGGCCAATTTCATCAAGGCGCCGCGATGAGGCGCGCCGACTTTACCGCCTACGCCGCCCCCGCCCCCGACACCAAAGAATCCGCCATGTCCATCACGCCCCAGGAAGCGCTGACCCGCTGCATCGAGCACCGCGAGATCTTTCACGACGAGATGCTGCACCTGATGCGGCAGATCATGCAGGCCCAGATCAGCCCCGTGATGGCCGCGGCCATCCTGACCGGGCTGCGCGTGAAGAAGGAGACAATTGGCGAGATCTCGGCGGCGGCCCAGGTCATGCGCGAGTTTGCCAACCACGTGACCGTGGCCGACCGCGAGCACTTTGTCGACATCGTCGGCACCGGCGGCGACGGCTCGCACACGTTCAATATCTCCACGGCGTCGATGTTCGTGGCGGCCGCGGCCGGCGCCAAGATCGCCAAGCACGGCAACCGTGGCGTTTCGTCCAAATCGGGCAGCGCCGACGTGCTGGAGGCGCTTGGCGTCAACATCATGCTGACGCCGGACCAGGTGGGCGAATGCATCGCGCAGACCGGCATCGGCTTCATGTTCGCGCCCACCCACCATCCGGCCATGAAGAACGTGGCGCCGATCCGCAAGGAAATGGGCGTGCGGACGATCTTCAACATCCTGGGCCCGCTGACCAACCCGGCCGACGCGCCCAACATCCTGATGGGCGTGTTCCACCCTGACCTCGTGGGCATCCAGGTGCGCGTGATGCAGCGGCTGGGCGCCCGGCACGCCATCGTGGTCTACGGCAAGGACGGCATGGACGAGGTGTCGCTGGGCGCCGCCACGCTGGTCGGCGAGCTCAAGGACGGCGAGGTGCGCGAGTACGAGATCCATCCCGAGGACTTTGGCCTGTCGATGATCTCGAACCGGGGCCTGAAGGTGGCCGATGCGGCCGAATCGAAGGAGATGCTGCTCGAAGCGCTGGACAACGTGCCGGGCACGCCGCGCGAGATCGTCTCGCTGAACGCCGGCACGGCGCTCTACGCGGCCAACGTCGCCAGCTCCATCGAGGACGGCATCGCCCGCGCCCGCGAGGCCATCGCCAGCGGCGCCGCCCGCCAGAAGCTGGACCAGTTCGTGCGCGCCACGCAGCAATTCAAGTAAATCGCCATGTCAGACATTCTTGAGAAGATTCTGGCCGTCAAGGCCGACGAAGTGAACGCGGCGCGCAAGCAGCGCGACCTGCCCAGCCTGCGTGCCGAGGCCGAAAGCCTGCGCACCGAGCCCGGCCTGGCCCCGCGCGGCTTTGCCCAGGCGCTGCGCGCCAAGATCGCCGCCGGCCACGCCGGGGTGATCGCCGAGGTGAAGAAGGCGTCGCCGTCCAAGGGCGTGCTGCGCGAGCACTTCGTGCCGGAGGCCATCGCCGAGAGCTACGCGTCGCACGGCGCGGCCTGCCTGTCGGTGCTGACCGACGTCCATTTCTTCCAGGGCCATGCCGACTACCTGAAGCGCGCCCGCGCCGCCTGCGACCTGCCGGCGCTGCGCAAGGACTTCATGATGGACCTGTACCAGGTCTACGAGGCCCGCACCTGGGGCGCCGACTGCATCCTGCTGATCGTGGCCGCGCTGGACCACGGGCTGATGGCCGAGCTGGAAGCCTGCGCGCTGGAACTTGGCATGGACGTGCTCGTGGAAGTGCATGGCGCCGACGAACTGGACGCCGCGCTCAAGCTCAAGACGCCGCTGGTGGGCGTGAACAACCGCAACCTGCGCACCTTCGAGGTGTCGCTGGACAACACGCTGGACCTGCTGCCGCGCATGCCGGCCGACCGCCTGGTGGTGACCGAATCGGGCATCCTGGGCCCGGCCGACGTGCAGCGCATGCGCGACGCCAACGTCCACGCCTTCCTGGTGGGCGAGGCGTTCATGCGCGCGCCCGAGCCCGGCGTGGAACTGGCGCGCCTGTTCGGCTGACTGAAAGGAGCCGCCATGGCCAAGGAAATCGAACTGAAGCTGGCCGTGCCGGACGCCGCGCTGGCGGCCGTGGCCGCCTGGCTCGACGCCCATGGCGCGACGCGCGGCGAGACCACGCTGCTGAACATCTACCTGGACACCCCGGCGCGCGACCTGGCCGCGGCCAGCTCGGCGCTGCGGCTGCGCCAGCGCGGCAACCAGTGGCTGCAGACGCTGAAGACGGCCGGCCGCAGCGCCGGCGGGCTGGCGGCGCGCCACGAGTGGGAGGTGGAAGTGGCGGGCGAAGCCATCGAGCTTGACCGCTTCGACGCCGATGCCCGCGCGGTGCTGGCGCCGCTGGCCGACCGCCTTGCGCCGGTGTTCCGGACCGATTTCGTGCGCCGCACGTGGATCGTCGAGCAGGACGGCGAGCGCATCGAGGCCGCGCTCGACACCGGCACGATCCGCGCGCCGGGCACGGCCCGCACCGAGCGCATCCAGGAACTCGAACTCGAATGGCTGCCCGGCAGCCACGCCGACGAAGCGGTGGCCGAAGCGGCCCTGCGCGCGTTTGCGGCACGCATCGGCCATGTGGCGCCGCTGCAACCCTCCGACCTCAGCAAGGCCGCGCGCGGCTACCGACTGACCCGCTCCGACTGATGCAATCCGACCTGTTCGCCACCGACACCGCCGGCGCCGCGGCCGCCGCGCCCGCCATCGACTGCCTGCAAGCCCAGGTCGACGCCCTGCCCGCCGCCTGGCGCACCCTGCTCCAGCCATGCCTGGGCAACGCCGACTGGGCGTCGCTGTGCGACTTTGTCGATGGCGAGCGCGCCGCCGGCAAGCCGGTGTTTCCGCACGCGGTGTTCCACGCGCTGCACCTGACGCCGCCCGACGCGGTGCAGGTTGTTATCCTGGGCCAGGACCCGTACCACGGCACGGGCGTGGTCGGCGGCGTGGAGGTGCCGCAGGCGCACGGGCTGGCGTTCTCGGTGCCGGACGGCGTCAAGGTGCCGCCAAGCCTGCGCAACATCTTCAAGGAAATCGGCGCCGAATACGGCGTGGCGCCGGTGCGCGCGTCGGGCAACCTGGAAGGCTGGGCGCGCCAGGGCGTGCTGCTGCTGAACACGGTGCTGACCGTCGAACAGGGCAGCGCCGCCAGCCACGCCCGGCGCGGCTGGGAGGCCGTGACCGACTGTCTGATCCACGCGCTGGCCATGGCGCGCCCGAACCTCGTCTTCATGCTCTGGGGCAGCCACGCCCAGGCCAAGCGCGCGCTGCTGGAGGGCCAGACCCACTGTGTGCTCGAAGCGCCGCATCCGTCGCCGCTGTCGGCGCATCGCGGCTTTCTTGGCTGCGGGCACTTCCGGGCAGCCAATGACTGGCTGGAACGCCACGGCCGGCCCGGCATCGACTGGCAACGGACCTAGCGGACCTAGGCCGTCGGGCGCCAAGCGAAGCTGTCGAACGTCTCGGGCGGCGCCGGCGCCATGTCGACCCGCGACACCTGCGCGGCCGGCGGGCCCTGCTCCATCCACTGCCGCAGCGCCTCAAGGTGCTCGCGCGAGCCGGTGGCGATGACCTCCACCGTGCCATCCATCCGGTTGCGGACCCACCCCGTCAGGCCCAGCGCCATGGCCTTGTCGGCACACGCGCCCCGGTAGCCCACGCCTTGCACGCGGCCATGGGCCACGAGGCGCCAGGTTTCGGTCGAAGCTGTCATGGTTTTCCTCTCACCTAGGTAAACTACCTAGCCCGGTCGGGCGTTAGCACGTCAGCATACGACGACCGGGAGCCCGTGCCATGCCACCAACGCCAGACACCCGGCAAGCACCGGGCTACGCCGCGCCGCTGCTGACCGCGCCGCCGAACCGGTTCGACCTGGCGCTGCTGCCGATCATCCTGGCCGTCATCGTCACCGTGGCCTACGCCGCGCGGCAGATGGACGTGCCGTACCAGCCCGGCCAGGCGCTGGCCATCCACCTGGACCCGGCCTGGCTGCCCTACTACCTGATGCGCACCAGCATCCGCATGCTGGCCGCGCTGGCCGCGTCGCTGGTGTTCTCGTTCGCGTTCGCGGCGCTGGCGTCGCGCAGCCGCACGGCCGAGAAGGTCATGGTGCCGGCGCTGGACATCCTCCAGTCGATCCCCGTCCTGGGCTTTTTGTCGATCACGGTCACCGGCTTCATCGCACTGTTCCCGGGCAACCTGGCCGGCGTGGAATGCGCGGCCATCTTCGCCATCTTCACGTCGCAGGCGTGGAACATGGCGTTCAGCCTGTACCAGTCGTTCCGCACCATCCCGGGCGACCTGCTGGAAGCGGCCGCCATGTTCCGGCTGTCGCCATGGCAGCGGTTCTGGCGGCTGGAAGTGCCGTACGCCATGCCGGGGCTGCTCTGGAACATGATGATGTCGATGTCGGGCGGCTGGTTTTTCGTCGTGGCGTCCGAGGCCATCTCGGTCTCCGGGCAGGACATCCGGCTGCCCGGCATCGGCTCGTACATCGCGCTTGCCATCCAGCAGCAGGACCTGGCGGCCATCGGCTGGGCGATCCTGGCCATGCTGGCCGGCATCGTGCTCTACGACCAGTTGCTGTTCCGCCCGCTGGTGGCGTGGGCGGAACGCTTCCGCTTCGACACGCTCGCGCAGGACGCCGTGCCGCAGTCGTGGCTGCTGGGCCTGCTGCGCCGCTCGGCGTGGGTGCACGCGCTGCTGGGCCACGCCGCCGCGCTGGCCGGCCGCACGCTGGCCTGGAGCGCCCGCCATCGCGGCACCGTGGCGCTGCCGGCCGCGCCGGCGCGCTGGGCGCCGTGGCCAGACCGCCTGCGCGACGCGCTGATCGTGGCCGTGGCGCTGGCCGCCCTCTATCGCGTGTTCCACTTCGTGCATGGCGAGGTGGGCTGGGCGGAGGCGGCCCACGTGCTCTGGCTCGGCACGCTGACCATGGCGCGCGTGATGGTGCTGATCGCGCTGGCCGCGCTGGTCTGGGTGCCGATCGGCATCCGCATCGGCCTGAACCCGGCCGCCGCGCGCGTGGCGCAGCCCATCGCCCAGTTCCTGGCCGCGTTTCCGGCCAACCTGATGTTCCCGCTGGCCGTGATGGCGATTGCCCGGTTCGGGCTGAACCCGGAAATCTGGCTCAGCCCGCTGATGATCCTGGGCACGCAGTGGTACATCCTGTTCAACGTGGTGGCCGGCGCGTCGGGCATCCCCATGGAACTGCGGCTGGCGGCGCGCAACATGGGGCTGCGCGGCTGGCTGCTGTGGCGGCGCTTTCTGGTGCCGGCCGTGTTCCCGAGCCTGCTGACCGGGCTGGTCACGGCGGCGGGCGGGTCGTGGAATGCCAGCATCGTGTCTGAATACGTGACCTGGGGCGACCGCACGCTGGTGGCCACGGGCCTGGGCAGCTACATCGCCGAGATGACCGCGCGCGGCGACTTTCCGCGCATCGCGCTGGGCATCGCCGTGATGGCGCTGTTCGTGGTGGGCTGCAACCGGCTGTTCTGGAACCGGCTCTATGACCTGGCGCAGTCGCGCACGCGGCTTTGAGGAAATGACGATGACACCGCAAGACACCACCCCGGTGATCGACCTGCGCGGCGTGGGCAAGATGTTCCGCACCGCCGACCATACCGACCGCGCCGTGCTGGAGGGCGTGGACCTGACGCTGCGCGCGGGCGAGATCGTGGCGATGCTGGGCAAGTCCGGCTCGGGCAAGTCCACGCTGCTGCGGATCATGGCCGGCCTGGTCGGCGCCGACCGTGGCGAGGTGCGCTTCCGGGGCCGGCCGCTGACCGGCACCGCCGAGGGCATCGCGATGGTGTTCCAGTCGTTCGCGCTGTTTCCGTGGCTGACGGTGCAGCAGAACGTGGAGCTGGGGCTGGAAGCGCAGGGCGTGGGCCGCGCCGAGCGCGCGCGCCGGGCAGAGTCGGCCATCGACATGATCGGCCTGTCGGGCTTCAACAGCGCGCTGCCACGCGAGCTGTCGGGCGGCATGCGCCAGCGCGTGGGCATTGCGCGGGCGCTGGTGACCGAGCCGGACCTGCTGCTGATGGACGAGGCGTTCTCCGCGCTGGACGTGCTGACCGGCGAGACGCTGCGCGACGAGATGCTGGCCCTGTGGGAATCGGGCCGCGCCAACATCCGCAGCATCCTGATCGTGTCGCACAACATCGAGGAAGCCGTGATGATGGCCGACCGGATCGTGATCCTGTCGAGCGACCCGGGCCGCGTGCGCGCCGAGGTGCCCGTGCCGTTCCCGCGCCCGCGCAACCGCGACGACCCGCAGGTGCGGGCGCTGGTGGACGAGGTCTACGCGCTGATGACATCGCCGGCCGCACTGGGCCCGCGCGTGCCCGCCATGGCCGCCGCGCAGCAGATTGGCTACCGGCTGCCCGACGCCGACATCGGCCAGATGGAAGCCGTGCTGGACCTGCCGCACGAATCCCCGTTCTTCGGCCGCGCCGACCTGCCCCACCTGGCCAGCGAGGCGGGCCTGACCGACGACGACCTGCTGCCCGCCTGCGAGGCCATGCAGCTGCTGGGCCTGGCCCAGATCGCCGGCGGCGACATCTCCGCCACGCCGCTGGGCCGCCGCTACTACGAGACCGCGCCGCCCGAGCGCAAGGTCCTGTTCGGCCACCAGCTCCTGACTCACATCGCCCTGTCCGCCCAGATCCGCCGCGAACTGGAACGCAGCCCCGACGGCGAAATCGGCGAGGAAGCGATCCTGCGCGAACTGGAAGCCTTCCTGAAACCGGACGAAGCCACCCGCGTGCTCAAGATCGCCATCGACTGGGGACGCTATGGCGAGGTGTACGGGTACTCGTTTCACAGCGGCATGCTGACGCTGCCGGAGGGGATGGGGACGGGGTGATGCTCCGCTAAAGCTTGCGATGGCTCAGGCGTCGCTGCTTGTTTGCTCCCCTCTCCCGCTTGCGGGAGAGGGGGTGGGGGTGAGGGCCGGCGGCTCTAATTGCGACGTACTCGGCAAGCAGATCCTCAACGCCCTCACCCCCAGCCCCTCTCCCACGTTGTGGGAGAGGGGAGCGAAACAGTACGATGGCTCAGGCGTCGCTGCTGGTTTTCTCCCCTCTCCCGCTTGCGGGAGAGGGGGTTGGGGGAGAGGGCCGGCGGCTCTAATTGCGACCTGGTCGGCAAGCAGATCCTCAACGCCCTCTCCCCCAGCCCCTCTCCCACGTTGTGGGAGAGGGGAGCGAAAACAGTGCGATGGCTCAGGCGGCCCCGCTGGTTTGCTCCGCCAAACCGCGCGATGGCTCAGGCGGCCCGCTGGATTGCAAACCCCCAGCCAATCCGTACGCCATCACCCCTTCAACGGCATGCGCACGGCCCGTCCGATTGCCCCGGTGCGCAGCGCGATCTTGGCTGCGTCTTCGCGTAGCGCGCGCAGGCGCCTTTCCAGCAGGGCGTTGGCGGGGCGGCCCGAGGCGCTGGCCGATGTGGCGGCGTGCTGGTCCTGCGATTTCTGCAGCGGTTCGTTGGCGCCGATCTCGCCGGCGGCGGCGGCCTGGGCCAGGACGTCGGCCTTGCGGCGGTCGGCCGAGTCGGCGATGCGGGCGCGGCGTTCGCTGGCGTCCTCTTCGGCTGGCGCGGTTGCCTCGGGCTTTTCCGCCGTGGCCGGCTCGGGGGCCAGTTCCACGCCCGCCACGGCGGCCTCCACCGGGGTGCGGATGAAGCCTGCCCCGCGCGGGCCGTGGCGCTCCTCGCCGGCCAGGCGTTCGCTGGCCAGCGTCAGCGAGCGCAGCGCGGCGTCGGTGGCCTGGTCGATGGCGGCCTCGGCCGCGGGCACATCCAGCTCGCCATAGTGCTGCCGCACCTGGATGCGCGCGGCGGCCACGTGGGCGGCCACCAGGTAGTTCTGGACGATGAAGCGGCTCAGGTTGTCCACGGCGCGGTGCCGGCTGCGCGGTTCGTCGAGCATGCGCTGGAACGACCCGATCAGCGCCGACAGGTTGTCCATGAACTGCTTGCGCTGCACGCGGTAGGCAAAGTCGTCCGATGCCTTGCGCGTCAGCAGGTCGCGCGTGGCGGCGATGTAGCGGCGGTTGGCCTGCAGCACGTTCTCCACCAGCTTGGGGATCGACCGGTACTCCCAGCTCGGCAGCACGAAGCTGAAGATCGACGCGATGATGCCGCCGATGACCGTGTCCACCAGCCGCTCGCCCACCACGGTCTGGCTGCCCGGGATCAGCAGATTAATCTGGATCAGCACCTGGACGCACGCGGCGATGGCCGTGTAGCGGTACTTGATGGTCACGAACGCGGCGCTGGCCACCAGCGCCAGGTACAGGATGGCGATCAGCGCCAGCGGCTCGTGCACCCAGCGCAGGATACCCACGCTGATGATGCAGCCGATCAGCGTGCCGATCAGGCGGTCGTTGTAGCGCTGCTTGGTCATGCTGAAGTTCGGCTTCAGGATCACGACGATGGTCAGCAGTATCCAGTAGCTGTGCGACGCATATGGCAGGCGGTCGCCGATCCAGAGCCCCACGGCCACGGCCAGCGTGATCCGCAGCGCGAAGCGGAACGCCGGCGAGCGCCAGTGCAGGTTGTCGCGCACCACGGCGAACTCGTACTTCTGGCGCGTCAGGAACGGCGTCATGTCCGATCCGGGCAGCACCTTGGCCGGCTCCACCGGCGTGCGCGACGCCTCGTGCAACTGGCCGACCAGCGTGATGGCGCCGCGGATCATCTCCAGCGTGTCGCGCAGCGCGTTCATGGCCGCCGGCGAGACGTGATGGTGGCGAAGCTGGTCGATCTCGTCCTCTACCTTCTTCAGGTCGGGCCGGTAGTCGAACGCGCTGTACGACGGCCTGCCGCGCGTCACGTCGTAGGCAATCTCCTCCAGGTCCTTGCCCAGGCCCAGCACCAGCCGGCGCAGGCCGTCCAGCACCGGCGTGCCGCCGAACGTCTGGCGCAGCAGGGCGTACTCGGTGTTGGTCGACAGCAGGTATTCGTAGAGGTCCAGCATGCGCAGGTGCACCTGCACCAGCAGGCCGTCGTGCGGGGTCTTGTTGCCGCGCAGCACCATGTCGCGGGCGGCCTGCTGGCGCTCGGCCACCACGATCTGCTGGCGCACCAGCCGGTTGAACTGCTCGTCGTAGTCGGTGCCGGCGTCGTAGAAGGCGGCCTTGATCTCCAGGTAGCCGGCCATCTCGTAGAGCGATTCGGCCAGGATCTGCTGCCGCGTGCGGCGCTCCATCAGCCAGCTCACGGCCATCGCGTAGACCAGGTAGCCGAACGCGCCGATGCCGAACAGCGCGGCGTGCGACAGCGCCTTGCGCACCACGAATTCCTCGTTGATCGTCAGCGTCATGACGAACAGCATCGAGAACTGCAGCGGCATGGTCTTGTTGCCGTAGACCGTCATCATGCCGGCCAGGAACGTGACCAGCACCAGCACGAACGGCTGCACCTGCGGGAACGGCGTGGCCAGCGCCACGATGGCCGTGACGGCGGTGCACAGCAGCACGCTCGCCAGCATCTCGTTGAACTTGTGCGGCAGCGGGCTCGGCAGGTCCATCAGGCTCGTGCACAGCGCGCCCACGGACACCACCATGGCGCTGGGCAGGTCCATGAACGGCATGGCCAGCAGCGTCAGGCCGATCACGCCCGTGGCCGAGCGCAGGCCACGGTAGATGTAGTGCGAAAACAGGAATGTGCGGGGGTCGTGCGCGTATTCCATGGGGCGATGGGGGCGGGTGGAGAGGCGGCGGCGCCGTCGCCATCATGGCCACGGCGCGGTGACGGGGCGGCTACTGGCCGAGCCAGCGCGCCCGCCCGGCATGCCTGCCGGCCTCGACCTTGACCTTGTACTGCGTGGCCGGCTCGCGCGCCAGCGTCACGGGCAGCACCTGCAGTTCGTCGCGGCGGAACACGTGCAGCTCGGCCCGGTCGCCGGGGCGGTAGCGCGCCAGCAGCTTGTCGAGCTGCCCCGGCGCCACGCGCAGGCCATCCACGGCGGCGATCAGGTCGCCGGCCGACAGCCCCGCGCGCTGCCCGGCCCCGCCGTCCAGCACCTGGCTCACGCGCACCCAGCCATCGTCGCCACGGGTCTTGATGCCCAGCGCGGCGGCGCCGTTCGGCTTCTGCGGCTCGGCCACCAGCCCCACGCCGCGGAACAGCGCCGGCAGGCCGATCTCGCCCGTGCCCTCGGTCAGCGCGCGCAGCAGGCCGCCCAGCTTCAGGCCGCTGACCTCGTCGATCAGCGCGTACACCTCGGCCTCGGTCACGCCCCGCTGCGTGGCGCCCGGCGCGTAGAAGTCGCGCCCGTAGCGCTGCCACAGCGCGCGCATGACGTCGTCCAGCGAGCGGCGGCCGCGGGTCTTCTCGCGGATGGTCAGGTCCAGCGCCAGCGCCACCAGCGACCCCTTGGTGTAGTAGCTGACGATGGCGTTCGGCGCGTTCTCGTCCTGGCGGTAGTACTTGGTCCAGGCGTCGAACGCGCTGTCGGCCACGCTCTGCTTGGTGCGGCCCGTGCCGCGCAGCACGCCGTTCCAGGTCTTGGCCAGCATGTCGACGTACTGCTGCTCGGTGACCAGCCCGGTGCGCACCAGGATCAGGTCGTCGTAGTAGCTGGTGAAGCCCTCGAACAGCCACAGCAGCGGCGTGTAGCTTTCCGCCTCCAGCCGGTACGGCACGAACGCGGCCGGCTTGATGCGCTTGACGTTCCAGGTGTGGAAATACTCGTGGCTGCACAGGCCCAGGAACGTGCGGTAGCCCTCGCTGGTCTCGGCGTTGCCGCGCACGGGCAGGTCGCTGCGCGCGCACATCAGCGCGGTGCTGGCACGGTGTTCCAGCCCGCCGTAGCCGTCGGTCGTGACCATCGTCATGAAGACGTAGCGGCGGTTGCTGTCCAGGAACGGCGCGCGGGCCGAGCGGGGCTCGAACAGCCGGATCTGCGCCTCGCAGATGCGCTTGAGGTCGCGGCAGATGCGCGGCATGTCGAGCTGCGGCACGCGGCCCGTGAACACCACGTCGTGCTGCACGCCGCAGGCGCGGAAGCTGCCCAGCGCGAACGTGCCCATTTCCACGGGATGGTCGATCAGCTCGTCGTAGTCGCTGGCCTGGTAGCGGCCAAAGCCGTAGCGGCGCGCGCCGCCGGGGCCGCGCGCCTCGGGCAGCGCCGTGGCCACGCGCCAGCCGGCATAGGCGTCGCCGGCCGGCGGGTGGATATCGACCAGGCACGGCCGGTCGTCCTGCCCCACCACGCGCAGGAACACCGAGCTGCCGTTGAAGAAGCCGTGCGTGGTGTCCAGGTGCGCGCTGCGCACGGACAGGTCCCACGCATAGACTTCGTAGCTCAGTGTCAGCGGGCCGGCGTCGGCCGGCAACGGCGCGGCCAGCCAGGTCTGCTTGTCCAGCTTGGTCAGCGGCACGCGCACGCGGCCGGCATCGGCGCGGATGCGGACGATATTGCGTGCGAAATCTCTGATCATGTAGCTGCCCGGGATCCACGCGGGCAGCGTGAAGACCTGGCCGGCCGGGTCGGGGACGTCCACCGTCACGGTCACGGCGAACAGGTGGGCTTCCGGTTGAAGCGGGGCGATGGCGTAGCGGATCGGCGTCATGGTCTCGATTGTAGCGTCACGCCCCGGGGCGCCCGGGGACGGGCGGTGCGGCCGGCCGCCGGGGTCAGCCGTTCACGTCGACGACCACGCGGCCGCGCATGCCCCCTTCCACGATGCGCCGGCCGGCGTCGATGGCATCGGCCAGCCGGATCTCCTGCGTGATGGCCTGCAGCCGGTCTGGCGCCAGGTCCTGCGCCAGCCGCTTCCAGGCCGTCTCGCGCAGCGGCATCGCGGCCATCACGCTGTCGATGCCGGCCAGCGTCACGCCGCGCAGGATGAACGGCGCCACCGACGCCGGGAAATCCATGCCCTGCGCCAGCCCGCACGCCGTGACCACGCCGCCGTAGCGCACCTGGGCGCAGGCGTTGACCAGCGTGTGCGAGCCGACCGAATCCACCACGGCGGCCCAGCGTTCCTTCTGCAGCGGCTTGCCCGGCGCGCCCAGTTCGGCGCGGTCAATCACGTCGGCCGCGCCCAGCGCGCGCAGGAAGTCGGCCTCGGCCGTCTTGCCCGTGGACGCCGTCACGCGGTAGCCCAGCTTGGACAGGATGGCGATGGCCACCGACCCCACGCCGCCCGACGCGCCGGTCACCAGCACATCGCCATCGCCGGGCCGCACCGGACCGTTCACGCCGCCGCGTTCCAGCGCCAGCACCGACAGCATGGCCGTGTAGCCAGCCGTGCCGATCGCCATGGCCTGCCGCGTCGTGAACGCATCGGGCACCTTGACCAGCCATTCGCCCTTGAGCCGCGCGCGCTGCGCCAGGCAGCCCCAGTGCGTCTCGCCCACGCCGTGGCCGTTCAGCACCACGCGGTCGCCGGTCTTCCAGCGCGGGTCGCTGGAATCGAGCACGGTGCCCGCGCCGTCGATGCCGGCCACCATCGGCCACTTGCGCACCACCGGCGAGCGGCCCGTGATGGCCAGCCCGTCCTTGAAGTTGATCGTCGAATAGTCCACGGCCACCAGCACGTTGCCGTCGGCGGGCAACTGGCTCTCGTCGAGCTGGGCCATCTGCGCCTGCGTGGATTTGTCGTCGGCCTGGGTCAGCAGCAGCGCCTGGAAGGTCATGATGGGGTGTCTCCCGATTGTCGTAGGTCGATCCGGCCATGCAAAACGGCCGGACTGGGCCGGCCGTTCGCGTCAGCCGGCGGGGTCCGGCGTCGTCGTTATTTCTTGAGACTGGCGAGCTTGCGTTCCAGCGTGGCGGCGTCCGCCGCGCCCGGAATGCGCGTGCCGTCGGTAAAGAAGACGGCCGGCGTGCCCGTGATGTTCAGGCTCTGGCCCAGCGCCAGGTTCTCGTCCACCGGCGTCTTGCAGCTGCCGTTGCCGGTCAGCGCCGTGTGGTTGAGCATCCAGTCGCGCCACGCCTTGGTGCGGTCGGTGGCGCACCAGACCTGCCTGGACTTGACCGCCGAGTCCGGCGACAGCACCGGGTACAGGAAGGTGTAGACCGTGATGTTGTCCATTTGCTGGAACGTCTGCTCGATCTTCTTGCAGTAGCCGCAGTTCGGGTCCGAGAACACCGCCACGGTGCGGCTGCCGTCGCCCTTGGTCCACTTGATGGCGCGCGACAGCGGCAGGTCCGACCACTTGATCTTGTTGATCTCGGCCAGCCGTTCCTCGGTCAGGTTGGTGTTCGTCCTGGTGTCGATCAGCTCGCCATTGAGGATGTAGCGGCCCGTGGCATCGGTGTAGACGAGCTGGCCGCCGACGTTGACCTCGTACAGCCCCGGCACCGGCGCCTTGGTCACGCTCTTCACCTCGGCGCGGCCGCCCAGCATGCGCTGGATCGACGCCTTGATCTTGTCCGTGCCCGGCTCGTCCGCGGCCAGCGCGTGCAGGGCGTAGCCGGCGGCGCCCAGGCCGCCGACGCAGGCGACGATCGCGGCAAGGCGGGCGGGTCGGCGGCGGAACAGTTGCAACATATTGACTCCAGGTAGCGGTTTGCCGGTCAGTGTGCCGGCGGCGATGTCATCGGTAAATCGTGGAACGCGCAATTGTGGGCATCGGCGGCCTAGCCCAGTGCGCGGCTGATCAGCAGCCGCTTGAGCAGCCCCTGGCCGCCCACGGCGCGCATGCCGAGGTTGCGCACCATGCGGGCCGGCGTGCCCGGCAGCGAGAACAGCCGGTGCAGGCCGTCCGTGGCGGCCGTCAGCGACAGCAGGTCGGTGGCGCGCGCGCGCTCGTAGCGGCGCAGCAGCCGCAGGTCGCCCTCGTGGCGGAACGGCTCCTTGTCGGCCATCACGCGGCCCAGCTCCACCACGTCGCGCAGGCCCAGGTTCATGCCCTGCCCGGCCAGCGGATGCACGACGTGCGCCGCGTCGCCCACCAGCGCCACGTGCGGCTGGGCGAAGTGATCGGCCCGTTGCAGCATCAGCGGAAAGCCCTGCGCCGGCGTGATGCAGCGCAGGGTGCCGAAGCGGGCGCCCACGGCGCCGCTGGCCACCTGCGCCACCGTGGCGGCCAGTGCCTCGGGCGTCAGCGCCAGCAGGTCGCGGGCGTGGGCCTCGTCGGCGGACCAGACCATCGACACGCGGTTGCCGGGCAGCGGCAGCATGGCCAGGATCTCGCCGTTGGCGGGTTCCTCGTCGGCCATCAGCTTTTCCGGGGCGCCCAGGAACCACTGCCAGGCGGTTTCCTGGTGCGGCAGTTCGCAGCGGAAGTTGGCCACCACGCCAAGCTGGCGGTAACGCCGCTGGGTGGTGCCGATATGGCACTGCTGGCGCACCCAGGACCGCGCCCCGTCGGCGCCGACCAGGCAGCTGGCGCGCACGCGGCGGCCATCGGCCAGCGTCAGCGTCACGCCGTCGAGGTCGCGGTCGAGCCGTTCGGCGGTGTCGTCGAACCACGTCACCTGGTGCTGGAAGCGCAGCGCGGTGTCCAGCACCCGCTCGACATGCCCCGATTCGACGATCCAGGCCAGTTGCGGCACGGCGGCGGCGTAGGCCGAGAAATGGAGGTCGCCATCGGGCGAGGGGTCTGACTCCGACGCGCTTTGGTCGCCGAACACGCGCATGTCGCGCACCGGCTGCACGCGGGCGGGGTCCAGCGCCTCCCACACGCGCAGGCGGTCCAGCAGGGCCTGCGAGCTGGCGGAGAAGGCGTAGATGCGGCTGTCCCAGTCGTCGTCGCCGGTGCGGGCGGTGTCGGCGGCGGGCCGGGGCGCCACCAGCGCCACCTGCATGCCCTGCTGCGCCAGCAGCAGCGCGCAGGCCTTGCCGACAATGCCACCGCCGACCACGGCGATCTGGAAGCGGGAGGAAGGATTCGACGACATCGATATGGCGGCGTCGCTTGGGCGACGGCGCGGCGGGTGCGGATGGCTGGATTATAGCGACGTGACCGCGGCGGCATCGGCCGCGCTGCCCCCGGGCCTTCGGGCGCCCCCGGCCGGGCGCGCCGGCGTGCATCGCGGCCTCGGCCGGCGCCGGCCATCCGCTAGAATACGGGTTTCGCCATTTCCCGCCTGACACCATGAGCCTCAAATGCGGCATCGTCGGCCTGCCCAACGTCGGCAAGTCCACGCTGTTCAATGCCCTGACGAAAGCCGGCATCGCCGCCGAAAACTATCCGTTCTGCACCATCGAGCCCAACGTGGGCGTGGTGGAAGTGCCGGATCCGAGGCTTGCCAGGCTGGCCGAGATCGTCAAGCCCGAGCGCATCCTGCCGGCGACGGTCGAGTTCGTCGACATCGCGGGCCTGGTGGCCGGCGCGTCCAAGGGCGAAGGGCTGGGCAACCAGTTCCTGGCCAACATCCGCGAGACCGACGCCATCACGCACGTGGTGCGCTGCTTCGAGGATGACAATGTGATCCACGTGGCCGGCAAGGTCGACCCGCTGTCCGACATCGAGGTCATCAACACCGAACTGGCGCTGGCCGACCTGACCACCGTCGAGAAGGCGCTGGCCCGCTACATCAAGCCGGCCCGCGCCGGCGACAAGGAAGCCCAGCGCCTGGTGGCCGTGCTGGAAAAGGCACAGTCGGTGCTGGACCAGGCCAAGGCCGTGCGCACGCTGGACCTGGCACCCGAGGAATGGGACGCCCTGCGCCCGTTCTGCCTGATCACCGCCAAGCCGACGATGTACGTGGCCAACGTGCGCGAGGACGGCTTCGAGAACAACCCGCACCTGGACGCCGTGCGCGAGCACGCCAAGACCACCGGCTCGCCCGTGGTGGCCGTCTGCGCCGCCATCGAGGCCGAGATCGCCGACCTGGACGACGCCGACAAGGCCGAATTCCTGGCCGACCTGGGCATGGAAGAGCCGGGCCTGGACCGCGTGATCCGCGCCGGCTTCAAGCTGCTGGGCCTGCAGACGTACTTCACGGCCGGCGTGAAGGAAGTGCGCGCCTGGACCATCCACGTGGGCGACACCGCCCCGAAGGCGGCCGGCGTGATCCACACCGACTTCGAACGCGGCTTCATCCGCGCCCAGACCATCGCCTACGACGACTACATCCAGTACAAGGGCGAAAACGGCGCCAAGGAAGCCGGCAAGATGCGCGCCGAAGGCAAGGAATACGTCGTGCACGACGGCGACGTGATGAACTTCCTGTTCAACGTCTGATCCGCGCCACACTCCGCGCCAGCAAGAATGCCCGGTCTTCCCGGGCATTTTTCTTTTGCGTCGCGCTGGCGGCCGGCGCGCCTACATCGGCGCCAGCCGTTCATCCCGCATTCCCACCAGCAGCGCCTGGCCGCTGGCGTCCACGCGAAATTCGCCGAAGCGGGCGCGGGCGTAGCGGTCGGCCTGGCCTTCCTGGAAGAACCATGCATCGGTCGATACCTGCACGCCGTTGCCGCCCCAGCGCGTGGGCACGTTCTGCACGCGCAGCAGCAGTTCGCCGGGCGCCAGCGGCTCGCCCTTGTCCAGCCGGACGAAGTGGCCCTCCTGGCGGTCGTCGCGGCGGATCACGATGCGTTCCTCGCGCGCCAGCCGGGTCTGTTCGGAGCCGTGTGCCACGCGCACCGCGTCGGCCACCGAAAAGTGGAGCGCCATGTAGTCGCCCTGCATCAGCGAGCGCGGGTCCACCGGCGCCAGCCGCAGGTAGACCACCTCGCCGCGCGCGATCAGGCGTTCCTTGCCGACGATGCCAGCCAGCGCCACGCCCATGGCCAGCAGCCATCCGACGATGATCCAGCGTTTCATGCGGCGGTCTCCTTGCGCGGCAGGCGGGCAAGCACGGCCCGGGCGGCCAGCGGCAGCGCCCCTGCCGCCGCCAGCGTGATGGACTTGGCCAGCAGCGTCCAGTGCAGCGTGCCGTAGTACCAGGCAAAGCCGATCAGCACCGTGGCGATGGCCAGACCGAGCCAGGGCCGGGACCCGCGCCGCAACGCCAGGGCCAGCGCCAGCACCCCGGCCGTGACGGCCGGCGCGTACACCATCAGCGCGCTGAACGCAATGGCCAGCCCCAGCAGCGCGGCGCACAGCGGCGGCGCGCAGGCCAGCCGCTTGCATTCGATCAATACCAGCGACACGAGCACGGCGCCCAGCAGCGCGCCAGCCAGCCACGCGCCGTGGCCGCGCCAGACCGTGCTGGTGCCGAACAGCAGGTCGGCCGGATGCGCGAGCCCGGTGACCACCAGCGCGGCGGCCAGCGCGCCCAGCAGCGTGGCGTCGGCGGCCGGTTCCCAGAGGTCGTGGCGGCCGCGCGCCGCGATGGCGTCCTCGCGCAGCACGAACGCCAGCACCAGCGCGAACGCGGCGGCCGACAGCGGCGCCAGCGCAATCGGCACCGCCGTCCAGCGCGGCGCGACGACGTCGCCCAGCCCGATGCACGCGGCCACGGCCAGCGCCACCCAGGCCCCCAGCGCGGCCAGAAAGCGGTGCAGCCGGTCCGGCACGGCCGCGAACAGCACCGCCTCGAACACGGCGATGCCGAGCCAGAACGGCGCCACCTGCAGGAAGCTGTGGAAGCCGATGGCCTCGCCCACGCCGGCAATCGCCAGACCCTGCCCGCCCAGGCTCAGCGCCAGCGCGAACTGTCCCAGCGCAATGCGGCCGCCGTCGCGCGCGGTCAGGCGGTACAGCACGATGGCGATGCCGATCATCACCAGCCCGGTGATGGCCATGGCCGGCCCGTTGCCGCGCGCGGCGGCGAACACGGTGCCGATCAGGAACATCTGGAAGAACAGCGCGCCCAGCCAGCCCGCGCCGCCCATCAGCAGGCGGATGGGCCACGGCGTGCGCAGCGTCGGCGTGAAATCGCCCTGCACCGCGCCGCGCGCGGCCAGCCGCTGCCAAAGCGAGCGTTCGATCTGGTCCGGATTCATGCCGCGCTCCCCGACGTCGACCGCCACGCGCGCAGCAGCCAGGTGGCCGCCGCCACGGCCAGCCCGATGGTCAGCAGGGCCAGCAGCAGGAAGGTGCCAAAGTCCCCATGCAGGTCAGCCAGCCAGCGCCCGGCCGCCGTGACGATGACGCCAATGCCGGTCAGGCAGGCCAGGCTCAGCACCACGATATCGAACGCGCGCCAGCGGAACCACGCGCCCAGGCCCGCCAGTGCCACGCAACTGGCCAGCAGCACCGGCACGCTGGGCTGCGACGTCAGCACGCTCATCACGCCCAGCCAGCCCGCGTAGCCGCAGGCCATCAGGCCGATCAGCCGCGGCCCGGCCACGCCGGCAAAGCCCCAGCGGCCCGCGCGCGCGGCCAGCACATACCACGCCGCAAGCTGGACGATCGACATCGCCAGCAGGAACAGCACCGTCGCGCGCGCATCCCGGCCCGAGAACAGCAGGTCCAGCATGCCGCCGATGCCAAGCTGCACGCTGCAGTAACGCAGCAGCGCCACGTTGCCGACGACCAGCACGATCCACCAGTGCGGCGCCGCGCGCGCCGCCAGCGCCCAGGGCACCGCCAGCAGCGTCCACAGCGCGAAGAGCTGCCACGCATCGGCGCCGGTCTGGTAGGTCTGGCCGATCACGGCCATCAGCACGCCGGACACGATCTGCGCGCCGGCCAGCGCGGCGCGCCCGATGGGGTCGCCCGCCGGCCGCAGCAGCGCCAGCGCCGCCAGCCCCGTCAGCAGACCGCCGACGAGGCCGAATTTCGTGAACTTGTGCAGGGCCGCCCAGTTGAAGGCGAAGAAGACGATCACGCCGGCGCAGAGCAGCGCCGTGCCGAGGATCAGCAGCGCGCGGTCCAGCCAGTGGTGCCAGTGCGCGCGCCCGGGCAGCGTGGGGGCCCAGGCGGCCAGCAGGTCGTCGGCGCCGAGCCGGCCCCGGCTGCGCCAGTCGGCCAGCGCCTGCTGGATGGTGCGGCGAGAAGTGAAGGTGTCCAACCAGCGTTCCCCCGGGTAATCGGCATGGCCTGCATGCTAGCAAACCGGTGCGCCAAAGTCTCCCCGGGGAATCCGCCGGCCAGATCGCGCCGGTCAGAAGCGGTAGGTCACGTTGCCGACGATCGTCCGCGCCGTGCCGAAGAAGCAGTCGCCGCGCGCGATGCAGCTATAGACGTATTCCTTGCCGAACAGGTTGTTGACGTTCAGCGACACGCGCACCGGGCCGCGGTCGTAGGCCAGCACGGCGTCGAACACGGTGAAGCCGCCCACGCGGTTGTTGCCGGTGCCGTCGGTGCTGGGGCCGTTGTAGCGCATGCCCGCGCCGGCCAGGAATCCGGGGATCTCGAACAGGCTGAAGCGGTAGTTGGCCCACAGCGACGCCGTGTTGGTCGGGATGCTGGCCAGCCGCTGGCCCTGCTCGGCCGGCGAGCCCTCGATCACCTTGGCGTTCAGGAACGTGTACGCGGCGATCAGGTCCAGCCGGCCCAGCGACACCAGCGCCTCCAGTTCGGCGCCGCGCGTGCGGGCTTCACCGGCCTGCACGGTGTCCGGGCGGCCATTGACCACGCCGGCCACCTTGCGGTTCTGCTCGCGCATGTCGAACAGCGCGGCCGTCAGCGTCATGTTCTTGCCGGGCGGCTGGTACTTGACGCCCACTTCCCACTGCTTGCCTTCCAGCGGCTTGAACGCCTGGCCGGCGTTGTTGAAGCCCGCCTGGCCCTGGAACGACTCGGCATAGCTGACGTACGGGTTCAGGCCCATGTCCGTGCGGTACATCAGCCCGAAGCGCTTGGTGAGCTGGTTGTCGTCGCGCGATCCCTGCGGCTGGTTGTCCTGCGACGCGCGCGACCAGTCGTAGCGCAGGCCCAGCATCAGCAGCCACTTGTTCCATTCGAGCTGGTCCTGCAGGTAGATGCCGGTCTGGATCTGCTTGGCCGGGTCCAGGTCGCGCGTGGACGCGGGCGCCGTGTAGTTGCCGTACACCGGGTTGAACACGTTGATCGGCGCGGCCACGCCGCCCACGCCGGTGCGGCCGGTGATCTCGTTGTTCTGGTAGTCGAAGCCGGCCAGCAGCGTGTGGCCGACCGTGCCGGTCCGGAACTTGGCCTGGCCCTGGGTATCGATGGCAAGCTGGTTCAGCGTCGGCTGGTTCAGGTAGACCACGCGGCGCAGCAGCGTGTCGCTGCCGGGCACCCAGCCGTGCGTGGCGCCGGTGAAGCCGGTGGTGTAGATGCTGCGGTAGTCGACGCTGCTGTGCGAGTAGCGCAGGTTCTGGCGCACCGTGAAGGTGTCGTTGAACTGGTGCGAGAACTGGTAGCCGATGGCGTGCTGCTCGGCCGTGTACTTGTCAAAGCCCGGCTCGCTCACGAAGAAGCTCTGCGGGATCTGCCCGGCCGGGTTGCCCAGCAGCGTGCCGCGCCACGGAAAGAAGCCGATCATCGTGTTGCTGTCGTCCTTCTGGAAGTTGGCCAGCAGCGTGAACGACGTGTCGGCGTTGGGCCGGTAGGTCAGCGACGGGGCGATGAAGTAGCGGTTGTCCTTGGCGTAGTCCACCGAGGTGTCGCTGTCGCGCGCCATCGCCACGAAGCGGTACAGCCACTTGCCGTCGGCGTCGATCGGGCCCGTGAAGTCGGCCTGGATCTGCTTGCGGTTGTAGTTGCCAAAGCTCACGCCGATCTCGCGCGCCGCCTCGGCCTGCGGGCGCTTGGACACGAGGTTCACGATGCCGCCCACCGCGCCCTGCCCGTACAGCATGCCGGACGGGCCCTTCAGGATTTCCATGCGCTCCAGCGAGTACGGGTCCGGGCGCGTGTTGTTGTAGAAGCTCACGGCGTTGAGCAGGCCGTCCAGGTACTGGGTGGAATCGGTGCCGCGAATCTTGATCGTGTCGGTCCGGTTGTCGTTGGCAAACCCGGCCGTCGTCACGCCAGCCGTGTAGCCGGACGCCTGCGCCACCGACTGCGCGCCCAGCATCTCGATGCGGTCGCGCGTGATGACCGTGATGGACTGCGGCGTCTCGACGATCGGCGTGTCGGTCTTGGTGGCCGTCACGGCCTGCCGGGCGACAAAGCCATGGACCGGCCCGGTGGGCGATTCCGGCGCATTGCTGCCGCTGACCGTGACCACCGGCAGGCTGTGGTGGGCGGCCTCGCCGGCGGGCGGCTGTTCCTGGGCGCTGGCCAGGCTGGCGGCTTGCAGGCTCAGGACGAGCGTGGTCAACGGAATGGCGTGCGAGCGGCGGATGCGGCCCCGGGCGCGGACAGACATGGATCTCTTCTCTCTCTTGCTTTTGGAAACGGGAATGCGAATGACTCGCATTTCAATAAAGAGCGAGATTGTAGCGTCTTGTATTGCTGACAACACAATTGGTCACGGTTGTAAGCAATCTTGTCGCGCGATTCCCACAGTGGCGGCCGACTTTCGCCGCGCCCGGCGCGCCGGTATGCTGGCGGCCTTCCGCATCCCGCCCCCCCAGCACCATGACCCTTGGCATCCTTGCCGCGCTGCACGACGAAGTGGACGGCCTGATCGCCGCCATGCGCCATGAAGACGCCCGCGCCACCTGCACCACCATCGGCATGCGCGACTACTACCGCGGCACGCTGCACGGCCAGCCGGTGGTGCTGGTGCTGTCGCGCGTGGGCAAGGTGGCCGCGGCGGCGACCACGGTGACGCTGATCCGCGAGTTCGGGGTGGATGGGATCGTCTTCACCGGGCTGGCCGGTGGCGTCGGCGATGGCGTGCGGGTCGGCGACATCGTCGTGGCCGACCAGGCCATCCAGCACGACATGGACGCCCGGCCGCTGTTTCCGCGCCACGAGGTGCCGCTGCTGGGCCGCGCCACGTTTCCGGCCGACCCGGCGCTGACGGCCGCCCTGCGGACAGCGGCGTCCGATTTCCTGCGTGACGACCTGGCCACCGAGGTGCCGGCCAGCGTGCTGGCCCGCTTCGGCATCGAGACGCCCCGGCTGCATGTCGGGATGATCGCCAGCGGCGACCAGTTCATCGATTGCCCGTCCGAGGTGGCCGCGCTGCGGCAGGCGCTGCCCGGCGTGCAGGCCGTGGAAATGGAAGGCGCGGCGCTGGCGCAGATCTGCCACGAATACGGCGTGCCTTACGCGCTGCTGCGCACCGTGTCCGACCGGGCGGACGATACGGCACATGTGGATTTCCCGGCCTTCCTTCGGGACATCGCCAGCCACTATTCCAGCGCGATCCTGGCGCGATTCCTCGACGATCAGGCGCGCCGGCGCATCGCAGATTGCTGATTTTTATGTAGTTTTGCCGTTACCGTCGCGGCCGCACAACGCCGTAGATGCCCACGGCCAGCGCCGCGCCGGCAATGGCCGCGCCCCATCCGACGATCTGGCCGTCGGTGAACAGGTGGGCCGTGCGCCCGGCGTAGAACGCGACCAGCGCGCCGCCGATCCCCAGGCCCAGCGCGGCCGGCACGGTCACGACGCGGCCGGCCGGGTGCAACCATCGGCCGGCCAGGCCCACCACGGCGCCGACAAAAACCAATCCGAACATCCTTCCTCCCGTGTCGTTTGATCCACCGCAAATGTGGACCGGTCGTAACGATACTGCACCGCGCTCCGGGTGCCGCGGTTCCCTGCAACTTTGTAACGGGGCGGTATAATGGCCATCGCTTCCGGCACCGTTCCGGATGGCAACCCAACCCCACAAATGCAACTGCTCGCGATCGGTATCAATCACACCACGGCACCCGTCTCGCTCCGCGAACGTGTGGCGTTTCCGCTTGAGCAGATCAAACCGGCCCTGGGTACGCTGCGTACCCATCTGGCGGGCCGCAGCGGCACCGAGGCCGCCATCCTGTCCACCTGCAACCGTACCGAGATCTACTGCGCCACCGACGTGCTGCAGCCGGGCCAGGACGGTTTCGAGCACACGCTGCGCTGGCTGGCCCAGCATCACAACGTGCCTGCCGGTGAACTGGCCCCGCATTTGTACGCCCTGCCCCAGTCCGAAGCCGTGCGCCATGCGTTCCGCGTAGCCAGCGGGCTTGACTCGATGGTGCTGGGCGAAACCCAGATTCTCGGCCAGTTGAAGGACGCCGTGCGCACCGCTGGCGAGGCCGGCGCGCTGGGCACGTACCTGAACCAGCTCTTCCAGCGCACGTTCGCGGTGGCCAAGGAAGTGCGCGGCCAGACCGAGATCGGCGCGCATTCGGTGTCGATGGCCGCCGCGGCGGTCCGGCTGGCGCAGCGGATTTTCGAAAGCGTGTCCACGCAGCGGGTGCTGTTCATCGGCGCCGGCGAGATGATCGAGCTGTGCGCCACGCATTTCGCCGCGCAGAAGCCGCGCCAGGTAGTGGTGGCCAACCGCACCGTCGAACGCGGCGAGAAACTGGCGGAACAACTGGCCGAGCAGGGCCTGACCACGCAGGCCATCCGCCTGCAGGACCTGGGCGAGCGGCTGCACGAGTTCGACATCGTCGTGTCGTGCACGGCCAGTTCGCTGCCGATCATCGGCCTGGGCGCCGTGGAGCGCGCGGTCAAGCGCCGCAAGCACCGCCCGATCATGATGGTCGACCTGGCCGTGCCGCGCGACGTGGAGCCCGAAGTCGCCCGGCTGAACGACGTCTTCCTGTACACCGTCGACGACCTCGGCGCCGTGGTCCGCGAGGGCAACGCGCTGCGCCAGGCCGCCGTGGCCCAGGCCGAGGCCATCATCGAATCGCGCGTGCAGAACTTCATGCACTGGCTGGAAACGCGCAGCGTGGTGCCGGTGATCCGCGAACTGCAGTCCAGCGGCGAGGCCATCCGCCAGGCCGAGCTGGAACGCGCACGCAAAATGCTGGCCCGGGGCGACGACCCCGCCGCCGTGCTGGAGGCGCTGTCCGGCGCGCTGACGCGCAAGTTCCTGCACGGCCCCACGCACGCGCTGAACCACACCCAGGGCGAAGACCGCGAGGCGCTGCTGCGCCTGGTGCCCGGTCTGTTCCGCCACAGCAGCCACTCCGAGCGCTAGCCGCGCCGTCCCTGCCGCGCTGGCCTGCCAGCGCCGGGCTGTCGTCTCCGCCCGTCCCCCTTTCCAGCGCCCCGGCCCCGCCACCGGCGTCCCAGCATCCCGATTCCGCTACCGATGAAACCCAGCATGCTCCACAAGCTCGACCAGTTGGCCGAGCGACTCGACGAAGTCAGCGCCCTGCTCGCCAGCGAAAAGGCGGCGTCGGACATGGACCAGTACCGCCGGCTGTCGCGCGAGCATGCCGAGCTGTCGCCGGTGGCCGAGCAGTACGGCCAGTATCGCCAGGCGCAGGAAGACCTGGCCACCGCGCAGGCGCTGCTGGATGACCCCGAGATGAAAGACTTCGCGGCCGACGAGATCGGCGCCGCGCGCGCCCGGCTGGAGACGCTGGAAACGTCGCTGCAGACGCTGCTGCTGCCCAAAGACCCCAACGACGACCGCAACCTGCTGCTGGAAATCCGCGCCGGCACCGGCGGCGAGGAAAGCGCGCTGTTCGCGGCCGACCTGCTGCGCATGTACACGCGCTATGCGGAACGCCAGCGCTGGCAGGTGGAAATCATGAGCGAATCGGGCTCGGACCTGGGCGGCTACAAGGAGGTGATCGTCCGCATTGCCGGCGCCGCCGCGTTCTCGAAGCTCAAGTTCGAATCGGGTGGCCACCGCGTGCAGCGCGTGCCGGCCACCGAGGCGCAGGGCCGCATCCACACGTCGGCCTGCACCGTGGCCGTGATGCCCGAGGCCGACGAGGTGGGCGAGGTGGAGATCAATCCGTCGGACCTGCGCGTCGACACCTTTCGCGCGTCCGGTGCCGGCGGCCAGCACGTCAACAAGACCGATTCGGCCGTGCGCCTGACCCACCTGCCGACCGGCATCGTCGTCGAATGCCAGGACGACCGCAGCCAGCATCGCAACAAGGAAAAGGCCATGAAGGTGCTGGCCGCGCGCATCAAGGACGGGCAGCTTCGCGCGGCGCAGGCCAAGGAGGCCAGCACGCGGCGCAACCTGATCGGTTCGGGCGACCGCAGCGACCGCATCCGCACGTACAACTTCCCGCAGGGCCGCGTGACCGACCATCGCATCAACCTGACGCTGTACAAGATCGACATGATCATGGACGGCGACCTCGACGAACTGGTGTCGACGCTGGCCGCCGAGCACCAGGCCGACCAGCTTGCCGCGCTGGGCGACGAGGGCTGAACGGGCGACTTTGTAACCGAGGTAAATGCTTGAAACAGCACTGGCCTGTCATAACGCGCTGTCTATAATCGATTTCGACCAGACCACCCCGATACGTCACTTTCCGGTGTCGGACGCCCGGGGGCCTCGAAGTCTGGATTGGATGTCCACTCCTCCAACAGACACTAAGGATGAAATCATGAACAAGCTGCTCGCCGTGCTGATGCTCACCGCCGCCATTTCCGTCGCCGCCTGCGGCAAGAAGGAAGAGGCTCCGCAAACCAATGCCGACAGCGCGATGCAAAGCGCCGCCGAATCGGCCAAGGCCGCCGCCAGCGACGCCGCTGCCGCCGCCGCGAATGCCGCCGACGCCGCCAAGGCCGCCGCCAGCGGTGTCGCCTCGGACGTCTCGGCCGCCGCCGAGAAGGCCCGCATCGATGCCGGCAACGCCATGGCCAACGCCAAGGAAGCGACCAAGGACGCCGTCAACACCACGGCCGACAAGGCCAAGGACGCCGTCAACAAGTAATCGCTCGCGCGCCAGCGCCGGCCGCTGAAAACGGCTTACACTGGCGCCTGAATGCAGCGCCGCGCAAGAACCCCGTCTGGCTCCCGCCCGGCGGGGTTTTTTGCGAATGGCCGGAAATCCCAGACGTACCGCCAGTACCGCCGATGTCCTCGAATGCACCGGGCGACCCGCCGCCCCTCCCCTCCACTCCCACGCTGCGCGAGGCGCTGTCGCTGGCTGCGATGGCCGGCCTGCCGATGCTGGAGGGCCGCATGCTGCTGTCCCACGTCACCGGCTACACGCGCACGCAGTTGATCACGCGCGACGCAGAGCACCTCAATGACGCACAACATGATGCATTCTCCACGCTGCTGGCGCGGCGGCTGTCGGGCGAGCCGATGGCCTACCTGCTGGGCGAGCGCGAATTCTTCGGCCGCACGTTCCGCGTGACGCCCGACGTGCTGATTCCCCGCCCCGACACCGAGGTGGCCGCCGAGGCCGCGCTGGCCCGGCTGGCCGGCGTGCCGGCGCCGCGCGTGCTGGACATGGGCACCGGCTCGGGCGTGCTGGCCGTGACCATCGCCCGCGAGCGGCCCGACGCCGAGGTCTGGGCCACCGACATCTCGCGCGGCGCGCTGATGGTGGCGCAGGACAACGCGCGCGCGCTGCAGGCCGACAACATCCGCTTCCTGGTATCCGACTGGTACCAGGGGCTGCCACCGGCGCAGCACTTCCACCTGATCGTCAGCAACCCGCCGTACATCGCCGCGGGCGATCCCCATCTGGCCGAAGGCGACCTGCGCTTCGAGCCCATCGACGCGCTGACCGACCACGAGGACGGCCTGGCCGACCTGCGCATCCTGGTGGCCGGCGCCCCGGCGCACCTGGTGCCGGGCGGCTGGTTGCTGATGGAGCACGGCTACGACCAGGGCTACGCCACACGGCACCTGCTGACGTCGGCCGGCTTTGCCGAGGTCTTTACCGCACGCGACCTGGGCGGCAACGAGCGGTGCAGCGGCGGGCGGCTGCCGGCCCGAGCCGCACCCTGATGCCGGGACGCGATTCCGGTAAAATCCGCCCATCCCCATGCAACCGGAACGTTTTCATCATGAGTGACGTACAACAGAAGATCGACCAGATCGTGAAGGGCAGCCCCGTGGTGCTGTTCATGAAGGGCACCGCGCAGTTCCCGATGTGCGGTTTCTCGGGCCGCGCGATCCAGATCCTGAAGGCCTGCGGCGTGGACGCGCCGACCACGGTCAACGTGCTCGAGGACGAGGGCATCCGCCAGGGCATCAAGGAATACGCCAACTGGCCGACGATTCCGCAGCTGTACGTGAACGGCGAGTTCATCGGCGGCTCGGACATCATGATGGAGATGTACCAGAACGGCGAACTGCAGTCGCTGCTCAAGGCCTGAACACGGCCGGACCCATCATGCCTGTGAACCAGGGCGGCGCGCCGCAACGGCTGATCGTCGCCATCACGGGCGCCACCGGCGCCATCTACGGCGTCCGGCTGCTGCAGGTGCTGCGCGACGTGGCGACGGTGGAAACCCACCTGCTGATGTCGCCCGCCGGCGTCATGAACCTGCAGCACGAACTCGACATCGGCCGCGCGGACGTGGAAGCGCTGGCCGACGTGGTGCACAACGTGCGCGACATCGGCGCGACGATTGCCAGCGGGTCATTCCGCGCCGACGCAATGATCGTGGCGCCCTGCTCCATGCGCACGCTGGCCGCCGTGGCCCACGGCCTCTCGGACAACCTGATCACGCGCGCCGCCGATGTCACGCTCAAGGAGCGCCGCAAGCTGGTGCTGATGGTCCGCGAAACCCCGCTGAACCTGGCCCACCTGCGCAACATGACCGCCGTCACCGAGATGGGCGGCATCGTCTTCCCGCCCGTCCCGGGCTTCTACCAGAAACCACAGACCATCGAAGAACTGGTCGACCACACGATCGGCCGCGTGCTCGACCTGGTGGACCTGCGCGACGTGGGCGAACGGCTGGCGCCGGGGTGGATGGGGTTGAATGGGGGTGGGAACTGAGCTTGCGCGAGCGGCAAGCAGCAAGCTCCCCTCTCCCGCCAGCGGGAGAGGGGAGCCAGTTTGGGGCGCGCGCTGCCCCGCGGCTCTTTGCTGCGCGCCTTGGCTCTCCCGCTCCCCCTCACCAATGCCTGTAATACCGCCGGCCGTAGTACCCGCCGTAGTACCCGTACGCCGGCCGCACCACCACGGTGGGCGGCGGCACGTAGACCGGGGCCGGGGCCACGGCGACGGGCGCGGGGGCCACGGCGGGGCCGTATGGCGTGGGATAGACCGCGCAGCCGCCCAGCATGGCGGCGCCGGTCACGGCCAGACCCAGGACAATCGATCTCGTTCTCATTGCAGTTTCCTTGTTCGGCATTGACGCATGGCAATGCACTGTTCTTGAGAACGTTATACGGGCGGGTCTGGTAATACAGCGTCAAGGCGCTGTAACCCTTGTTACGATTCGCAACGCCTGCGTGGATGTAAGTCCGGCGGCCGCTCAGACGTCGAAACGGATACCCTGCGCCAGCGGCAGCGTGTCGCCGTAGTTGACGGTATTGGTGGCGCGCCGCATGTAGCCCTTCCACGCATCGGAGCCCGATTCCCGCCCGCCGCCGGTGGCCTTTTCCCCGCCGAACGCGCCGCCGATCTCGGCGCCGCTGGTGCCGATGTTGACGTTGGCGATGCCGCAGTCGCTGCCCGCCGCCGACAGGAACCGCTCGGCCTCGCGCAGCGATTCGGTGAAGATGCACGACGACAGCCCGTGCGACGCCGCGTTGTTCAGCGCGATGGCCTCGTCCAGCGACGTGTACGGCATCAGGTAGAGGATCGGCGCGAAGGTTTCGGTCAGCATCGTGTCGTGCTGGGTGTCGGTCAGCACCAGCGCCGGCCGCACGTAGCAGGCGCGCGGAAAGCGGTCGGCCAGCAGCCGTTCGCCGCCGTGCACGACGTTGCCCTGCGCGCGGCAACTGGCCAGCGCATTGGCCATGGCATCACCGGCGGCCGCGTCGATCAGCGGCCCGACCAGCGTGCCGTCCTGCAGCGGATCGCCCACCGGCAGCCGCGCATACACCTGCCGCAGCCGCTGCGCGACGGTCTCGATCCGGTCCGCGTGGACGAACGCGCGGCGCAGCGTGGTGCAGCGCTGGCCCGCCGTGCCGGCCGCCGCGAACGTCATCGCGCGGATCGTCAGCTCCAGGTCGGCCGACGGCGCCACGATGGCCGCGTTGTTGCCGCCCAGTTCCAGGATCGTCCGCTTGAAATGCGCGGCGCAGGCCATGCCCACCTCGCGGCCCATGCGCGTGGAGCCGGTGGCGCTGACCAGCCGCACTGACGGATGCTGGACCAGCGCCTGGCCCAGTTGCCGCCCGCCGGTCAGCACGCAGGCCAGCCCGGCAAACTGCGGCGCATGGTCGGCGATCACGCGATCAAGCAGGCCCTGCACGGCCAGCGCGCAGAGCGGGGTCTTCTCCGACGGCTTCCACACCACGCCATTGCCGCAGACCAGCGCCAGCGCGGCGTTCCACGCCCACACGGCCACCGGGAAGTTGAACGCGGAAATCACGCCGCACAGGCCGTACGGATGCCAGGTCTCGCGCATCGCATGCGACGGCCGCTCGGACGCGATGGTCAGCCCATGCAGTTGCCGCGACAGCCCCACCGCGAAGTCACAGATGTCGATCATCTCCTGCACCTCGCCCAACCCTTCCTGCAGGATCTTGCCGGCCTCCATCGACACCAGCCGCCCCAGCGCGGCCTTGTGCGTGCGCAGCGCCTCGCCAAGCCGGCGCACCAGCTCGCCGCGCGCCGGCGCCGGCGTCAGCGCCCACAGGCTTTGCGCCGCGTGGGCGCGGGCGATGCGCGCGTCGGCATCGGCCGGCGAACAGACCGGCAACTGGCCGAAGACCTCGCCGTCGATGGGCGAGCGCACGGCCAGTGTGCCGGCCCCGCCCGGCGCGGCGGCGGTCCATGGCGGCGCGGCCAGGCCCAGGTCCTGCCAGCAGGTGGCGAATGTCGATGCAAAGGGTTGCGCGTTCATGCAAGCGTCTCCTGTAGCGGGTGCCGGGCGTAATGCTGGCCGAAGCGGTTGGCCAGGAAGCGGTCCAGCGGCATGGCTTCCTGGCGGACAAAGCCGGCCTGCGGCAGCACGCCGGTGGCCACGAGGTCCAGCGCGGTGCAGATGCCGGCCGCCGTGGTGAGCTGGATCGCGTTCACGTGGCCGATGCCGGCAAAGTTGTCGACGCCGCCAATCCGGGCCGAGAACGACGCCTGCGTCAGCGGCCCGCGCCGGCCCTCGCCGCGCACGCCGGGCGGGTGGCCCGTGGCGCTGGCGAACACGACCACCACGTCCTGCGCGGTCACGGGAATGGCGTGCTCGAAGATCTCGCGCAGCCAGTCGCGCCGCTCGCGCAGCCGCAGGTCGTTCAGCAGCAGCTTCATCTGCGCGCAGTGGCCCGGGTAGCGGATCGACTTGTAGTCCACCTGCCGCGCGCGGCCCGCCAGCGTGTCCGGCAACGTGCCCAGGCCGCCCGATGTATTAAAGGCTTCGTACTCGACGCCGTCCAGCGCAAACGTCTCCTGCCCCTCCAGCGCGGGCAGTTCCACGCGGCGGCCGTCGACGATGGCCTCGCACGGGTTGCAGTACTCGTTGATCAGCCCCTCGGTACTCCACGTCAGGTTGTACTTGAGCGCGTTGCTGGGATAGCGCGGCAGCGCGCCCACGCGCATGCGCAGGTCCAGCAGCTCGCCGCCGCCTTGCAGGAAGCGCTGCGCGAGGTCATGCCCCACCACGCCGATGAACCCCGGCGCCAGCCCGCACTGCGGCATCAGCACCGACCGCGCGTTGGCCGCCAGCGCGCGGATGGCGTGGGTGGCCGCCACGTCCTCGGTCAGGTCGAAGTAGTGCACGCCCAGCCGCGCGGCCACCGTCGCCACGTGGATGGCCGCGTGGAACGGCAGCGCGTTGAGCACCGCGTCGGCGCCGGCCAGCAGCGCGGCGCAGGTGCCCGGCTCGGTCGGATCGCCCGCGCGCACCGCAATGCCGCGCGGCAGGCCGTCCAGCCGGTGGGCGTCATGGTCGACCAGGCAGACGCGGTAGTCGCCGGTGTCGGCCAGCATCGTGGCGATGACGCGGCCGATCTTGCCGGCGCCGAGCACGACCACCGAAAGCGGGCGCGGGGCGAGGGTCAGGTCGCGCACGGCGGCGGGACCCAGCGTGGATGGCTGCATGGCTGTCTCCGTCAGGAATTCGTCTGGGATGGCTTCAGTATGGGCAGCGCCGCGCACGTTTTGTAGCCACAAGATTGACGAAAGCCCGGCATAATCGGTCGCATCGACATCGTAATTTGACGAAACGTCATCGACGACCATGGCTGACCTCGACCCGACCGACCGGCACCTGCTGGCGCTGCTGCAGGCCAACGCGCGAGAGAGCGCGGCCAACCTGGCGCGCGTGCTGGGCATTGCGCGCACCACCGTGGTGGCACGCATCGCGCGGCTGGAGCGGACCGGCGTGGTGGCCGGCTATGGGGTGCGGCTGGGCAGCCAGATGGAGGACCACGCGATCCTGGCGTTCTGCGGGCTGTCGGTGCAGCCCAAGGCCGCGCCGGCCGTGGTCAAGGCGCTGCAGCGGCTGCCCGAGGTGGAGGAACTGAATTCGGTGAGTGGCCCGGTGGACTACATGGCCGTGATCCGCTGCGACACGCACGCGCGGCTGGACAAGCTGCTCGACGAAATCGGCATGCTCGACGGGGTCAACCACACGACGACGTCGATCGTGCTGGCACGCAAGATCGACCGCCGCCGCGCGGCTGGCTGAGGCGGAGGGGAGGTGGCTTACCAGCTACCGGGATTGACGGGCTTGGGCGGCGCCTTCTTGTCGGCGGCCTTCTCGGCTTTTTCCGGCTTGGCGCCCTTGGCCGCCGCGCCGGACGCGGGCGGCGCCAGCGACTTCGCCACCTCGGCGTCGCGATTGGCCATCAGCGCGCGCGCCTGCGGCAGCAGCAGTTCGATGGTGCCTTCGGACGGGTCCTCGGGAATCGCGTACAGCTCGACGGTCAGCGGCTTGCGCAGCCAGCCCGCGTGGATCGTGCGGACGGCCTTGCCGGCCTTGTCCTTCATGTCGGCCATTTCCTGGCGGAACGGCTTGCCGTAGCGCGCGTTCAGCGCCTGCGCGGCGGCGTCCTGCGAGCGGAAGCCGTCGGTCGGCACTATCAGGCCCACCAGCGCGTTGCCGTCGACCAGCGCCACGAGGCGCGGGCCGTCCATGAACGCGGGGCGCACGTCGCGCGGCACGCCCACCTGGCGCATCACGCCGTCGCCGCGTAGTTCCACGCAGTAGGCGGTCACGTCCTTGCCGTCGGGCGTCCGGTGGTCGGCGCAGTCGGGCAGCGCTGGCAGCGGGCTGCCGATCTCCAGCGTGTCGAGCATCGTCGAGAACCGGTCCTTGCCTTCTAGGTTCGGCGTGGCGGCGGGGGCCGGCGCCGGCTGGGCGGGTGCCGCGGCAGGCTTGGCCGGCGGCGCGGCATGGGCGACGGACGTCGCCAGCAGGGCGGCAGCAGCCAGCCCGGCGAGAGCAAATCTCAAAACACACTCCTGGAAAACGGCTCCGCGTTGGAGCCCGCTCCGGACCGGGGGTTCCTGCCGGGCGGCTCGGTCATCACCGGAGTGATGCCGGGCCGACAGGGCCGGTCAGAGCAGATGCTTCACGGCCTGGAAGCATACCAGCGCCGCGCCGATCAGCACCGCCCAGAGGATCAGCCGGGGTACCGGGCTGGGCGGCAACTGCCGCGACGGGGTGCGCCGCGCCACCGGCGCGCGCAGGCGCGATTCTGTCTGCAGGCCGCGCGTATGCCAGATCGCGGTGTCGGCGCTGAGGCTGCCATCCCACGGCGCCGCCGGCCGTTCGGCACGATGCGGCGCCGGGCGCGACGGATGGTTCTGGGACGTACGTTGAGACGGTTGTGGGCGCGAGCCGCCCGGTCGTTGCGTGGCCATGTCCTGCTCCCCCGAAAAGCACTGCCAGTTCGCCCGGCGCGTCGCTGTGCCGCCGGTACACAGGCACGCCGATCGATCTGCCGCCATCGGTCCGTGCGCGGCACATGGTAGAGCATCGTCCAAGTGCCCGCCACGGGACTTTTGCTGCCAAACCCACACTTCGGCCCGTGGCGCGGGCAGGACTTTGTAACTGGCTGTAACGCCAGCCGGCCGCGGTCGCTACGCCGCCGCCTTGCGGCCGATCGCCATCGCCTCGCGCCGGAACGCGTGGCCCATGTGGTGGTAGAACGGGTGCGGGTTGAACTGGCGCGACAGGAACGACGCCAGCAGCGACGCCGCCAGCAGGTAGATCGTCAGGTCCTGGGTGCGGGTCATCTCCATGACGATGACGCTGGCGGTGATCGGCGCCTGCGTGGCGGCGGCCAGGAACGCCGCCATCGACACCAGCGCCAGCACGCGCGGCTCGGCCATGCCGATGTGCAGCACGTGCGTGACGACGTCTGCCACGTTGGCGCCGATGCCGGCCCCGATAGCCAGCGACGGCGTGAAGATCCCGCCCGGGATGCCCGCGAAGTACGACACCACCGTGGCCACGAACTTGGCCAGCCCGAACCACAGCGTGCCGTGCGGCTCGCCGTTGATGAGCCCCGACGCCTGCTCGTAGCCGGTGCCGAACGTGGCGCCGGCCGTCGCCCAGCCCAGCACGGCCACCACCAGCCCGCAGCAGAACGCCACCCAGACCGGATGCGCCGACGTCCAGCCGCGCCACGCCGATGGCACCAGCCCCGGCACGCCGCGGATCAGCAGCTTGGCGAACAACCCGCCCAGCACGCCGTTGACCACGGCGCAGAGCATGACCGGGCCCCAGGCGTCGTGCAGCACCAGCATCGGCACCTTGACGCTGAAGTACGGGTTGTTGCCAAGCACCGCCAGCGACAGGAAGCCGGCCGTCAGCACGCCCGACAGCACCAGCCTGTCCCACCGCACGGCCGTGCCCCGGCCCAGTTCCTCGATGGCGAAGACCACGCCCGCCAGCGGCGTGTTGAACGCCGCCGCCAGCCCGCCGGCAGCCCCGGCAGCGATCAGCGCGTTGGGATGAAAGCCGATGCGGAAGCGCAGCTTCTGCTGGCACCACTGGCCCCAGGCCAGCATCGCGGCGGCCCCCACCTGCACCGACGGCCCCTCGCGGCCCACCGACGCACCGGCCAGCAGCGCGCCCGTGGTCAGCAGCACCTTCCACATCGACTGCCGGAACGACACCAGCACGGTCTGCGCGGTGCCGGCCGGCGGCAGCGTCACCGCCGCGATCACCTGCGGGATGCCGCTGCCGCGCGCCTGCGGCGCGAGCCGGATCGTCATCCAGCGCAGCCCGGCCAGCCCGAACGGCAGCATCACGAACGCCAGCCACGGCGTGGCGCTGGTGAGCTGCGTGTTCCAGCGCAGCGCCACCTCGGCGATATAGGCGAACACGATCGAGAACAGCGCCACGCAGCCGGCGCCGCACATGAACGCGGCGTAGCGCATGGACGTGCGCGAGATGCGGCCGACCTGCCGGCTCTTGCGATGCGCGGTGCGGCGCGCGCGCAGTTGCAGCGCGCGCAATCTGTCACGGCGTGATGCAACGTCGGCGGCTGACGGGGCTGTGGCGGAAGCGTCGGGGTTGCCGTCCGGCGGCCGGGCATCGGCGGCCGAAGGCGGGCGGGAGGACTGGCTGGATTCGGGCGGCTCGACAGGATCGGTCATGGCGTCGATGCGGTAGGCATGCGGGGGCGTGCGGGGCGTGAAACAAAACGCCCTCCACTATACGCCCCGCCCACGCTGCATTGTGCGGCCCGGGGCCCGGCCATCGGCCCCCGAGGCGGCGTCAGACGCGGCGCTGCCGGCCGGCCCAGTGGCGGTCCCGCAGCCGGCGCTTGGCCAGCTTGCCGGTTTCGTCGCGCGGCAACTGGTCGACGATCTCGATGGTGCGCGGCACCTTGAAGCCGGACAGCCGCGCGCGCAGCCAGTCGACCAGCGCCGCCGGCTCCACGGCCGCGCCGGCCACGGGCTGCACCACGCCGTGCAGGCGCTCGCCGTACTCGTCGTCGGGCACGCCGAACACCACGCAATCGGCCACGCCGGGGTGGCCAGCCAGCACGTGCTCGATCTCGGCCGGGTAGATATTGACCCCGCCGGAAATCACCATGTCCGACGCCCGGTCGCAGATGAACAGGTAGCCGTCGGCATCCAGGTAGCCCATGTCGCCAAGCGTGACGCGGCCGTCGACGTCGATGGCGCGCCGCGCGGCGTCGTTGTTCAGGTACGTGAAATCGGGGTACGCGGGCTGGCGCACGTAGACCAGCCCCACCTCGCCGGGCGCGCAGGGCCGGCCGGTCTCGTCGAGGATCCGCACGCTGCCGGCATCGACGGGCCTGCCTGCCGTGCCGGGCCGCGCCATGGCGTCGGCGGGCGTGGCCACGGTCACGAGCCCCGCTTCGCTCGACGCGTAGGTTTCGTGAATCACCGGGCCGAGCCAGTCGAGCATCGCCCGCTTGACCTCGGGCGCGCACGGCGATCCGGTGGACGCCACGAAGCGGATCGACGACAGGTCATGACGCGCGCGCACCTCGGGCGGCAGCTTCAGCAGCCGCACGTACATGATCGGCACCAGGTACAGCACGTCGATGCGATGCTGCGCGACCAGCGCCAGCACCTGCTCGGCATCGAAGCGCGGCGTCAGTACCAGCCGCTCGGCCATCTGCAGCGCGTTCTGCACGTAGACGCTGGGCGCGCTGTGATAGAGCGGCGCCGACATCAGCGCGCGGCAGCCCGGCACGATGCCGTATGCCTGCCGGATCAGCGAGCGCAGCCGCGCCTGCTGGTCATCGACCTCGGCCAGCGGCACCGGCGCGCGCAGCACGCCCTTGGGCCGCCCCGTGGTGCCGGACGTGTACGCCAGATGCCCGCGCGGCGCCACGCGCGGGCCATCGTACCGGGCCTGCGCGGCCAGCCACGGCTCGTAGTCGGTGGCGCCGGCGTGCGGGCCGCCCACCGTCAGCACCGTCACCCCGGCCGGCACGGCCGCCTGCACGCCGGCCAGCAGGTCGGCATGGACGATCAGCACGCGCGCGCCGCTGTCCTGCAGCAGGTAGCGCACCTCGTCGGCCATGAAATGCCAGTTGATCGGGCAGTAGTAGACGCCGGCCGTGCGGCACGCGAACACGACGTCGGCGAAGACGGGGTCGTTGCGCAGCAGCACGGCCACCACGCCGCCCGCCTCCAACCCCAGCCGCCGCAGGCCGCCGGCCAGCCGCGTGCCACGGTCAAGCACTTCGGCGCCGGGGCGATGCAACGATTCGAACCAGAGGTCTGCGGGCATGGAAAGTCTCCTTGGGCTGGCCGGCGCGTGGGCACGGCGTCTTCGATGGCTGTGCACTGTAGCGTCGTTCCCGCCGCGCGCGGCGCCGGCCCGCCGGTATTCGCACAGGTCCGGCGCTAAACCCCTTTCAACTTTCAAATTGCAAGCTATGATCGAATCCATGTGACTTGCATATCAAAAGTAAAAAGGGGAGACGATGGCACCTACCGACTTTGCCAACATGCCGTGCCCGGTGGCCCGTTCGATGGCCATGCTGGGCGAGCGCTGGGCGATCCTGCTGATGCGGGAGGTCTACTACGGCAGCAGCCGCTTCGACGAATTCGAAAAGCACCTGGGCATCGCGCCCAACATCCTCAGCGCCCGGCTCAAGACGCTGGTGGGCCATGGATTGCTGGAAAAGGTGCCGGCGCCCGGCGGCGGCGCGCGGCACGTGTACCGGCTGACCGACATGGGGCGCGACTTCTTTCCCGTCTACGTGGCGCTCAAGGCGTGGGCCGACCGCTGGCTGGCCGACGACAAGGGCCCGCTGACCGTGCTGGAAGACCGGCGCGACGGCGCCGAGATCGTGGCCGGGTGCCTGACCCGGGCCGACGGCAGCACGATCACGGTGGACGACCTGCGCGTGCGGCCCGGCCCCGGCGCGGGACGCTACCTGCGCGAGCGCTTTGGCGATCCGGCCGCCGCTGCCGGCCTGGACCCCGCGGAGGCCGCCCATGAGCAAGCCTGACGCGATGACGCTGGGCGGCGCTGCCGCCCCGGCCGAGCCGGTATCGTCGGGCGAGATCGCGCGGCGCATTGCCGTGCTGGCCGCGCCGACGAGCCTCGTGGCGTTCCTGCAGGCCGCGTCGCAACTGATCGAAACCTGGCTGGCGGCGCGCCAGGGCACGGCGGCGCTGGCCGGCTGGGCCGTGGTGCTGCCGTTCGCGCTGCTGTTGCAGCAGATGTCGGCGGGTGCGATGGGCGGCGGCGTGGTGTCGGCCATCGCCCGCGCGCTCGGTGCCGGGCGGCGCGACGAGGCATCGACGCTGGTGATGCACGCGGTCATCATCGCCATCACCGCCGGGCTGGCGTTCGCGGTGGCGCTGGCCGGCTTTCCGCACGCGGTATTCGGCGCGGTGGCGGGCGCCACGGCCGCCGAGGCCGCCGCCACCTATGCGATCTGGCTGTTTGGCGCCGGCGCCATCCCGGCGTGGCTGGCGAACACGCTGGCGTCGGTGCTGCGTGGCGGCGGCCGCCACGCGCTGGCCGCGCGCGTGCTGGCCGGCATGTGGATCGCGTTTCCGGTGCTGGCGTGGTGGTTCGCGGAGCGGCTGGGGATGGGGCTGGCCGGCATCGGCGCGGGGCTTGCGGCGGCGTCTTGGGCGGCGGCGCTGATGATGGCCTGGGTGGTGCTGTGCGGCGGCGCGGGCTTCGTGCCGACGCTGCGCGTGAAGCTGTCGCGCGCGCTGTTCCATCGCATCCTGGCCGTGGGACTGGTGGCCTGCGCGCTGGCGTCGGTGGCCAACCTGACCACGATCCTGGTGACCGCGCAGTTGCGCCACTACGGCACGACGGCCGTGGCGGCCTACGGCATCTCGGCACGGCTGGAATTCCTGATGATCCCGCTGGCATTCGGCGTGGGATCGGCCCTCACCGCGCTGGTCGGCCGCGCCGTGGGCGCCGGCGACTGGCACACCGCGCGCCGCACCGCGTGGGTCGGCGCGCTGCTGGCGCTGCTGCTGGCCGGGTCGGTGGGCGCCGCCGTGGGGCTGGCACCGGCCCGCTTTGCCGCCCTGTTCACGCAGGACGCCGAAGTGGCCGCCATCGCCGCGCGCGCGCTGTCATGGGTCGGCCCGGCGTTCGGCGGCTTCGGGCTGGGGATGGCGCTCTACTTCGCCTCGCTGGGCGCGGCCCGCATGCGCTGGCCCGTGCTGGCCGGCCTGAGCCGCATCGCCCTGGCCGCCGGCGGCGGCTGGCTGCTGGCCAACGTCGCCGGCATGGGCCTGGACGGCCATTTCCTCGGCGTGGCGCTGGGGATTACGGCTTATGGACTGGTGACGGCGATCGGCGTGCGGCAGGCGGTTTGGTCGGCGCGGTGAATTTGCCGATGGTTTCTTGCTCCCCTCTCCCGCTGGTTTTTGCTTCCCTCTTCAGACCTTGCCGCTGGTTTTTGCTCCCCTCTCCCGCCTGCGGGAGAGGGGTTGGGGGAGAGGGCGTTGAGCGTCTGCTTGCCGACTGGTCGCAATTTGCACCGCTGGCCCTCTCCCCCGGCCCCTCTCCCCGCCATGGCGGGAGAGGGGGAGACAACAGGCGGTGGCGTTCAGGCTCTACCGCTGGTTTTTTGCTTCCCCTCTTCAGACCTTGCCGATGGTTTTGCTCCCCTCTCCCGCCTGCGGGAGAGGGGCTGGGGGTGAGGGGCGTTGAGCGTCTGCTTGCCGACTGGTCGCAATTTGCACCGCTGGCCCTCTCCCCCGGCCCCTCTCCCGCCATGGCGGGAGAGGGGAGACAACAGGCGGTGGCGTTCAAGCTCTACCGCTGGTTTTTGCTTCCCCTCTTCAGACCTTGCCGATGGTTTTGCTCCCCCTCTCCCGCCTGCGGGGAGAGGGGTTGGGGGTGAGGGCGTTGAGCGTCTGCTTGCGGACTGATCGCAATTTGCACCGCTGGCCCTCTCCCCGGCCCCTCTCCCGCCATGGCGGGAGAGGGGAGACAACAGGCGGTGGCGTTCAGGCTCTACCGCTGGTTTTGCTTCCCCTTCTTCAGACTTTGCCGATGGTTTTTGCTCCCCTCTCCCGCCTGCGGGAGAGGGGCTGGGGGTGAGGGCGTTGAGCGTCTGCTTGCCGACTGGTCGCAATTTGCACCGCTGGCCCTCACCCCCGGCCCCTCTCCCGCGGCGCGGGAGAGGGGAGCAGGTTGTAGTGGTCAAGTTTTTTCAGACAGGTATTAAGGTTGTCTGGCGTTTGAACTTGTCCTCAAACTCCTGCGGCGACTCATATCCCAGTGTCGAGTGCAATCGCACCGGGTTATAGAAGCCGACGATGTACTGCGTAATGTCGCGCCGGGCTTCAGCCCGGTCGACGTAGCGCCTTTGCCAGATGCGCTCCATCTTCAGGTTCAGGAAGAAGCGCTCGGCCACCGCATTGTCCCAACAATCGCCCAGCCGGCTCATGCTGCAAATGAGGCCGTGGCGTCCCAGCAAGCCCCGGTATTCCTCGCTCGCGTACTGGCTGCCCCGATCCGAATGCACGATCAGGCCCGGTGACGGATTGCGCTGCTGGATCGCCATCCTCAACGCCGTGACCACCAGCGATGCAGGCATGGCCGCTGCCATGGCCCATCCCACTACCTTGCGCGAATACAGGTCCAGCACCACCGCCACATACAGCCAGCCCTCGGCCGTGCGGACGTAGGTAATATCCGCCGCCCAGGCCTGGTTGGGCTGCACCGGACTGAACTGCCGGCCCAGCACGTTCGGCGCCACCGGCCGGTCGTGCCGGCTGTTGGTCGTCGCCACGAACTTGCGCTTCCAGACCGGACGCAGATCGGCCTGGCGCATCAGCGTGCGCGCCCGATAGCGCCCGATCTTCACGCCTTGTCTGCCCAGATCCCGTGCTACGCGCCGGCTGCCGTAGGTGCGCCCGCTCGCCTCGAATGCCGCCCGTACGTGGATCTGCTGCCGGTTGCGCTCCACGTTGACCGGCCGGCCGCGCCGGTGCGCGTAGTAACCCGCGCGACTCGCTCCCAGTACCCGACAGGCACGGCTGACCGCCACGGCCTCCTTCTCCAGCGCGCTGACTGCGTGATAGATCACTTCAGCTCGCGGGCGAAGAAGGCCGATGCCTTTTTTAGGATCAGGTTGTCCTCCTTCAGGCGGCGGTTCTCTTCCTCCAGCTGGCGGATGCGCTGCTGCTCGGGCGTCAGCGGCCGGCCAATGCCCTTGCCGCCGGCCAGTTCCGCGTCGTACTGCGCCAGCCAGCGCCGCACGGCCGTCTCGCCAATGGCCATCGTGTGGCAGACCTCGGCCACCGAAAGCCCCTGGTCCCGGATCATCCGGACCACCTCCAGCTTGAAGCTGGCGTCGAACTTGCGACGTTGCTTTGTCATGTCGTCCTTTCCTCGTCGATCGTGATTTTCCACCTATCGACCTGTCTGAGGAAATTGGACCACTACAGAGACAACAGGCGGTGGCGTTCAAGCTCTACCGCTGGTTTTTGCTCCCCTCTTCAGACTTTGCCGATGGTTTCTTGCTCCCCTCTCCCGCCTGCGGGAGAGGGGCTGGGGTGAGGGCGTTGAGCGTCTGCTTGCCGACTGGTCGCAAATTGCACCGCTGGCCCTCACCCCCGGCCCCTCTCCCGCCGTGGCGGGAGAGGGGAGACAACAGGCGGTGGCGTTCAAGCTCACCGCTGGTTTTTGCTTCCCTCTTCAGACCTTGCCGATGGTTTTGCTCCCCTCTCCCGCCTGCGGGAGAGGGGTTGGGGGAGAGGGCGTTGAGGGTCTGCTTGCCGACTGGTCGCAATTGCACCGCTGGCCCTCTCCCCGGCCCCTCTCCCGCCATGGCGGGAGAGGGGAGACAACCGAACGCGGCGTTCGGGCTGAGCGGCCTCACTGCGCAGCCGGCGGGCTCGTCGATGCCGACGCTGACGGTGGCAGCGTTGCCCGTGCGTCGCCGACCATCCCGGCATCGCGCACGTCGGTCGGCACGGCGGGCCAGCCGCCGCCTAGCGACTTGTAAAGCCCTGCGGCGCTGGTCAGCACGTCGACCTGGCCCTGGATGGCGGCCAGTTGCACCGTAAATAGCTTCTGCCGCGCGTCGGTGACTTCGAGATAGCTCGAATAGCCGCCCTCGTAGCGCGCGTTCGCCTGATCGGCGTAGATCGTCAGGCTTTGCTCCTGCTTGCGCAGGCTGGTGAGCCGGTTGCGGGTTTCCACGCCCGAGGCGAGCGATGTGTTCACGTCGGCCAGTGCGTTGATGACGCTGGACTGGTAGCCGAGCATCGCCTGCGCGCTGACGGCCTCGGCCGCGTTCACCTGGCCGCGGATGGCGCCGCCCTGGAACACCGGCTGGGTCAGGCCCGCGCCGAAGCCCCAGATCTGCGATGCGCTCTGCCAGAGCGCGCCTGGCGACGTTGCCAGCGCGCCGAAGAAGCCCGACAGGTTGACCGATGGCAGGAACAGCGCCCGCGCGGCGCCCACCTGGGCGTTGGCGGAAACGGCCTGCTGCTCGGCCTGCAGGATGTCTGGCCGCCGGGCCAGCAGCGCCGCCGGCAGGTCGGCCCCCACGGCCGGAGCCTGGAGTTCGGTGATGGTCGCGCCGCGTTCCACCGGGCCCGGCTCGCGGCCCAGCAGGTAGGACAGCGCGTTCTCGGTCTGGGCGATCGACGCGCGCAGCGACGGGATCGTCGCCTCGGCCGAGTAGTAGTCGTTCTCGGACTGCGCCAGTTCCACCTGCGAGATCACGCCGCCTTCGTAGCGTTGCCGGAAGATGTCCAGCGCCTGGCCGCGCGTGGTCAGCGTCTGCTGGGCCACCTCCAACTGGGCATCGAGCCCGCGCAGCGTGGCGTAGCCCTGCACCACCGCCGCCGCCAGCGACAGCACCACGCCGCGCCGCGCGTATTCGGCGTTCCACAGGTCCGCCTGCGCGGCCTCGGCCTGGCGGCGGATGCGGCCCCACAGGTCGATCTCCCAGCTCGCGTTGAGCAGCGCCTCGTAGCTGTTCTGCGGGCCGCCGAACGACTGGAACGGCGTGCCGTTGAACGATCCGCTCTTCTGTCGTGCCGCCGATGCCGTGGCGTTGAGCTGCGGATAGAGGCCCGAGCGCGCGATCATCAGCCGGGCGCGGAACTCGTCGATGCGGGCCGAGGCGATGCGCGCGTCGTAGTTGTTGCGCAGCGCGGTCTCGACCATCGCGGTCAGCACCGGGTCGTTGAACGCGTTCCACCAGTCGCCGTCGGCGGCCACGGTCAGCAGGCCGGTGTCGAGCCGGTAGGCCGGCGGCTGCGCCACCTCGGGGCGTTCGTAGTCGGGCCCGATGGCGCAGCCCGTCATCAGGCCCGCGCCCAGGGCCATCGCCACGCAGCGGCAGGTACGGTTGGTCATGATGGTTCTCCTGCGGGAGGCGTGGGCGGCGTGGTGGGGGTGGTGGCGGCTTCCGGCGTGCGCCGGCGCTTGCGGGCAGCCCACTTGTCCGCTGCGGTGCCGACGAGCCACGAGAACAACGGTACGAACAGCAGCGCCAGCGTGGTGGCCGCAATCATGCCGCCGATGATGCCGGTGCCGATGGAATGGCGCGAGTTCGAGCCCGCGCCCGACGCGATGAACAGCGGCACCGCGCCCAGGATGAACGCCAGCGACGTCATCACGATCGGGCGCAGCCGCAGCTTGGCGGCCTCCACGGCCGCGTCGGCGTGCGACAGCCCTTCCTTGTGCTTCATCACCGCGAACTCGACGATCAGGATCGCGTTCTTGGCCGCCAGCCCGATCAGCGTGACCAGCCCGATCTGGAAGTACACGTCGTTCGACAGCCCGCGCAGCAGGATGGCCAGCAGCGCGCCGAAGATGCCGAACGGCACGGCGGTCAGGATCGACAGCGGCAGCGACCACGACTCGTACTGCGCGGCCAGGATCAGGAACACCATGACGATGCCGAACACGAACACGATGGTGGTAGTGTTGCCCGACTTCTTCTGCTCGAACGCCTCGCCGCTCCACGCAAAGCCGTAGCCGGCCGGCAGCGTCTCGCGCGCCACGGCCTCCATGGCGGCCAGCGCCTGGCCCGAGCTGTAGCCGGGCGCGGCGTCGCCGGTGATCTTGGCGGCCGGGAAGTTGTTGAAGCGCGACAGCAGGTCTGGCCCGCTGCCGTAGCGGTTCAGCAGCAGGCCGGAGACCGGCACCATCTTGTCGTCGCGGCCGCGCACGTACAGGTACTCCAGGTCGTTCGGCGTGCCGCGGAACTGCGGCTCGGCCTGCAGGATCACCTGCCAGACGCGGCTGTACTGCGAGAACTGGCTCACGTAGAGCGATCCGAACTGCGTCTGCAGCGTGCCGTAGACATCGGCAATCGGCACGCCCATGGTCTCGGCCTTTTCCTTGTCCACCTCCACGCGCATCTGGCGCGATGCCGACTGGATGGTGCTGGTCAGGCGCCCCAGCTCCGGATGACCGGCCGCCGCCTTGATGAAGTTGCGCGTCGCGGCTTCCAGCTCGGCCGTGTTGCCGGTGCCCCGGCTCTGCACCCAGAACTCGAACCCGCCCTGCGAGCCCAGCCCCGGGATCGACGGCGGGTTCACCGGGATGATGACGGCCTCGGGAATGGCCCGCAGCTTCGGCGTCATGGCCTGCAGCATGGCCGGCACGCCCAGGTCGGCCGTGTCACGCTGCCTGAAGCTCTTCATGCCGACGAAGACCGTGCCGGCGTTGGTCTTGTACTGGCTGTCGATGAAGCTGTAGCCGGACAGCGCCGAGGCGTCCTCCACGGCCGAGTGCTCGCGGAACATGGCCGCCACCTGCTCGGTCACCTTCTCGGTCCGGTCCAGGCTGGCCGAGTCCGGCATGATCACGGCCACCAGCACGTAGCCCTGGTCCTCGGCCGGCACGAACGCGGTGGGGATGCGCGAGAACATCTGCCAGACCGCGACGATCATCACCGCGAACAGCACCAGCGCCAGCACCACGCGGCGCATGAACCCGCGCACCCAGTTGCCGTAGTGGTGCACCAGCCGGTCGAATTTCGTGTTGAACCAGACGAAGCCGCGCCATGGCGTGTGGTGGCCGGGCTTGAGGATCATGGCGGCCAGCGCCGGCGACAGCGTCAGCGCGCAGAAGCCCGAAATCACCACCGACACGACGATCGTCAGCGCGAACTGCCGGTAGAGCTGGCCCGTGGTGCCCGAAACGAACGCCACCGGGATGAACACGGCCGACAGCACCAGCACGATGGCGATGACCGGGCCGGTCACCTCCTCCATCGCACGCAGCGTGGCGTCGCGCGGCGACAGGTGGAATTCGGACATGTTGCGCTCGACGTTCTCGACCACCACGATGGCGTCGTCCACCACGATGCCGATGGCCAGCACCAGCGCGAACAGCGTGAGCAGGTTGATCGAGAAACCTAGCGCCAGCAGCCCGGCAAAGGTGCCGATGATCGACACGAACACGGCCAGCACCGGGATCACCGTGGCGCGGAAGTTCTGCAGGAAGATGAAGACCACCAGCACCACCAGGATCACGGCCTCCACCAGCGTGTGGACCACTTCCTCGATCGACGCGCTGACGAACTCCGTGGTATCCAGCGACACCTTGTAGGCCATGCCGGCCGGGAACGTCTTCGACATCTCGTCGAGCGTCTGCTTGACGTCCTTGGCCACCTGTATCGCGTTGGAGCCGGGCTGCTGGTAGACCGCGATGATCGTCGCCGCCTTGCTGTTCAGCGACGAGCGCAGCGTGTACTGCTGCTGGCCGATCTCGGCGTGGCCCACATCGCGCAGCCGCACGATGGCCGCGCCCTGGCTGTCGGCGCGCAGGATGATGTTGTCGAACTGCTCGGGCGTGGTCAGCCGCCCCGGCGTGACCAGCGGGAACGACAGCTCCACCGGGCGCGCGTTGGGCGCCTGCCCCACGCTGCCGGCGCCGAACTGCTCGTTTTGGCTCTGCACGGCGCGCTGCACGTCCTGCGCGGTGATGCCCAGCGCGGCCATGCGGTCCGGGCGCAGCCAGATCCGCATGGCCAGGTCCGCCGAGCCCATGATCTGCGCCTGGTTGGCGCCGTTCACGCGCTTGATGGCGTCCAGCACGTACAGGTTGGCGTAGTTGTTGATGTACTGCTGGTCGAAGCGGCCGTCCGGCGAGTACACGGCGATCAGCAGCAGGAAGCTCGACGACCGCTTCTGCACGTTGATGCCGGTCTTCTGCACCGTGTCGGGCAACTGCGGCAGCGCCAGGTTCACGCGGTTCTGCACCTGCACCTGCGCGGTGTCCGGGTCCGTGCCGATGTCGAAATAGACGTTTAGGGTCATCGACCCCGTGGGCGACGACGTGGACTGCATGTAGATCATGTTGTCCGCGCCGTTGACCTGGGTCTCGATCGGCGCGGCCACGGTCTGGGCCACGGTGTCGGAGTCGGCGCCCGCGTAGGTGGCGCTGACCGTCACCTGGGGCGGCGTGATGTCCGGGTACTGGGCGATGGGCAGCGCGAACATCGCCACCCCGCCGCCGATGACGATGATCAGCGACACCACCATCGCGAAGATGGGCCGGTTGACGCAGAAGGCTGAGAGCATGGCGGCCTCCGGCTCAGGTCCTGGCGGCCGGCGCCGAGGCCGGGGCGGCACCGGGCGCCGACGCACCGGGCACGCCCGGCGCGCCCGACGCACCCGATGCGCCCGACGCGGGCCGGCTGCCCTCGCCCACGGCCGCCAGCGGCGCCTCGCCGGTCACGCGCACCGGCGCGCCCTCGGTCAGCTTGCCGGCGCCGTCCACCACCACCACCTCGCCCGGCTGCAGGCCCTTGGCGATGCGCCACATCGACCCGGACAGCTCGCCCACCATCACCGGGCGCGGCAACGCCTTGTTGTCCTTGTCGACGACGAACACGACGTCGCCCTTGGGCCCGTGCATGACCGCGCGCTGCGGCACCACGATGGCACCGGGCCGCCGCGCGCCTTCCACCAGCACGCGCACGAACTGGCCGGGGCGCAGCACGCCGTCCGGGTTGGGCATCAGCGCGCGCACCAGGAACGTGCCGGTCTTCTCGTTGTAGGTGGCGTCGGCAAACGTGATGCGGCCCTTGTGCGGGTACGCGCTGCCGTCGGCCATGACCACGGTCACGGTGTAGTGCTGGTCATCGGGCACGACCAGCGACTTGTCCTGGCGCTGGGCGCGGAACTGCAGCGTCTGCGGCTCCGACACGCTGAAGTTGATCCGCATCGGCTGCAGCGTCGATACCGTCGTCAGCAGGCTGTTGGTGGTGCTGACGTAGGCGCCTTCGGGCAGCACCGCGAAGCTGGACACGCCGTCCACGGGCGAGCGCACGTAGGTGTACGACAGGTTGAGCTGCTGGGTCTCCACCTCGGCGGTGGCCTGCTCCACGCCGGCCGACGCCTCGTGGAAGTTGCCGGTGGCGTCGTCCAGGTCTTTCTGCGACAGCGCGTTGCGCTCGGCCAGCGGCTTCACGCGCGACAGGTTGGCGCGCGCCACCTCCAGCCGGGCCTTCTGCTGCTGCAACTGCGCGCGGGCCGCGTCGAGCTGGGCCTGGAACGGCTTGTGGTCGATCTCGAACAGCAGCTGGTTGGCCTTGACCACCGAGCCTTCGGTGTAGTTGCGCTTGACCAGGAAGCCCGCCACGCGGGCGCGGATGTCGACGGCCTGGTCGCTCTGCGTCTGGCCGACGAAGTCGAACGTCACGGGCAGGTCCTGCGCGCGGGTCTGGAAGACCTGCACCGGCACCGGCTGCTGCGCCGCGGGCGGCGGCTCGGACTTGCCGCACGCCGCCAGCAAGACCATCGTCGTTACCAGACCCGCGAACCGGCGCACGCGCGCCGCCTGCACTGCCCTAGTCATCCGCCGCTCCCCTGTGGACCAGGCACGCGGACCGCGCCCGTGTAGTCGGCAGGTTATGTCCGCACAAAGTCTGCGGCCAATGAATCTTTTATTCGGGACGTTAAGGGAAATCGTCGATTCCGCCGCGGCCCCGGGCGCCGTCTTCGCCCCCTCCCCTTCCGCGCCTTCCGCGCCTGCCGCCTAGCGCCGGAACCCGTGGAACCGGCCGCCACCTCCGCCAAACCGCCCGCCGCCCGCGAAGCGGCCCTGCCATTGCTGCGCCGCCGCGTTGCCAAAGCGCTGCTGGCCAAGCTGGCGCGCCTGCCGCTGCTGGTCCAGCCGGCCCTGCATGTCCTGGTTGGGCTGCACCGGCTCCCAGCCGTTGCCGGTGTGCTTCTGCCAGCCGTCGTCGGTGTGCTGGTAGACGTTGCCGTCATGACCAGCATAGACATTGCCGTTGTTCCATACCACGGCGTTGTCCTTGTTCGGATTGGCCACGAAACCACGGCTGCCGGCCGCGTACTGGCCGGTCTGCGTATTGCCCGCGATGCCGGCCTCGCCGGCGGCCACGCGGCCGGTCTGCGCGTTGTAGCCCGCCGCCTGCCGGCCGGCCGCCACGTTGCCGGTGTATTCGTTGCCCACCACGCCGCCGCGCGCCGCCCCCTCGCGGCCCGTGGACGGGTTGGCGAACGACCCCTGGCGCCCCGCCGCGTAGTTGCCCGAGTACGGGTTGAAGGCGGCGCCCTGGCTGCCCTGGAAGCGGGCGCCGGTGGCGGCGTTGTAGCCGGCGCCGGCGGTGCCGCGCCACTGGGTACCCGTCCACGCGTTCCAGCCTTCCGCATGGGTCACGGTGCCCTGCCCCCATCGGCCATAGAAATTGGCCTGGTTGATGTTGACGAAGCTGGCGCCGCCGTACCAGAACGGACCCCAGTACGGCACTGCCGTGCCCCAGATGGCGCCGGCCGCGAAGCCGAACGCAAACCCTTCGGCCACGCCGATGCCAAAGCCGGCCCCATAGCCGTACGTCACCGGATAGCCGTAGTAATAGGTGCCGACGTAGGGCGGGTAGACGTAGCCGGTGCCGTAGACCACGGTGCCGTCGGGATTGACCACCACGCCCAGGTAGCCGGGCGTGTAGCCCACCACCACGGTCGTGGGCGTGACCGAGTAGATCCGCACGTAGGTCACGTAGTACAGCGGCGAGCTGGGCGGGATCGTGTAGATGGCCGACGGGACCTCGGTGGCCACCTGCCACGGGCCGCCGGGCACGCTGGCGGTGAACCAGACGCCGTTGACCACGGCGTAGTAGTGCGACGGGTCGACCTCGATTACCGGGGTGCCGGTGTTGGCCGCGTAGCGCAGCGACGTGCCCGGGATCGACTCGAATCTGGGGGTGCCGTCGTAGGTGATGGCCGCCACGGCCTTGCTGCGCGAGACCGACGCGGTCTGCGGGATCGTCGCGGCAATCTCGGCCTCGCGCGCCTGCGGCGTGCCCGGCACCGACACCAGCACGTTGGCCTTGGGGTCCTGCGGCGAGATCCGCGCGAATTCGGCCGGCAACTGGGCGCCCGGCACGAATTCCCACGGGCCGTTGAGCATGGCCGCGCGGAACCAGCGGCCCGACAGCAGCACGTAGGTCTGGTTGCTCGACGGGTCGATGAAGACCGCGTGGTCGGCGTTCGACATCGCCAGCAGCCCGGTGCCGGCCACCGGCGTCATCTGCGGCTCGCCCGAGGTCAGGATCAGCTCGGCCGGGCGCGTGGCCATCAGCACGGCGGGCGGGCGCGGCGGCGTCTTGCCGTCGGCGGGCAGCATCGGATCGGGCCGGGCCCCGTCCTTGGCGGCCTTGATGCGGCTGGCGGCGCCCAGCACCGGGGCGGGCGGGTTCTGCACCGATTCCCACGTGCCGCCGGCCGATTCCGAGCGGTACCAGTAGCCGGCCGCCTGCAGCCACAGCTCGCCGCCGCCGTCGCGCAGCAGCAGCGCGCGGCTGTTGATGGCGCGCTCGAACGGGGTGCCGGGTACGTCGCGCCAGGCCGGATCGCCATCGACATGCACCAGCAGGGTGGGCGTGGTGGCGAACAGGATCTGCGGCGCGTCGTTCTTGACCGGCACGCGCGCCGCCCGGGCCAGTTGCTGCGAGACGGCGTAGCTGGCCTGCAGTTCTTCCAGCGGCACGGTCAGGCCGGGCGCGGCCACGCGGTCGATCAGTGCCTGGCGCAGCTTGTCGGCGGCTTGGGGGCGGGTGGGCACGTCCACGCTGTCGATGCGGATGTTCGACAGCTGGACCAGCGACGACGGCTTGTCGATGTCGGCCAGGGCCGAGAACCGCGCCACGCCGTAGACCGGCGTGCCTTCGCGGGGCCCGATTGCCACGGCGGCGCGGCCGGAGAGCCGGTTGCCTTCCCATTTCTCGATCTCGGGCTGGTACAGCTCCACCTGTTCGCCGGCGGCCTCGAAGTGGCGCGGCCACGTGAGCGGGGCCAGCTTCTGGGCGGCCCCGGCCTGGGAGGCCGGCCGCGTGGCCAGTGTGGGCGGCGCGGCGGCCGCGAGCAGCGCGACGGCAATCAGGACCCGGCCAAGCGGGCGAGGCGTGGCAAAAGACATGGAAGCTCCGGCAATCGGCGACAACTCAATCTAAATTAGTGGGGTTGCCGGAACAATGTGGGACGAAAACATTCAGGAGCTTTCCGTAAAACGGACAGATCACTTTTGGGCTGTCCGAGGGCGGGGAGCGCCGGTATCGTCCCGGGGCCAGGTTGCGAATTCGTCATCCGGCCCTTGAAGCCTGCCCGGCACAGCCTCACCTACACCCGAATCCGACTCCGCCCCCCCCCTGCCATGAGTACCAGGCGCTCCCGCCGTTCCCTGCTCGTTCCCACCGCCATTGTTGGCCTGCTGCACGCCTATATCGGCGCCCGGCTGCTGCCCGCCCTGCCACTGCCGATGGCCGTCCACGCGCTGGCCGTGCTGTGGCTGGTGGCGTCGGCCCTGTTGATCCCGGCCGCGCTGATGGCGCGGCGCCTGGCCGGCGGCTGGGCCGACAAGCTGAGCTGGACCGGCATGCTGGCGATGGGATTTTTCTCATCGCTGCTGGTCCTGACCTTTGCGCGCGACCTGTTCCTGCTGGTGGCGATGCTGGCGGGCTGGCAGCCGGCCGGGCTGGCGTTCTACAGCGCCACGGCCGTGGTCGGGCTGTCCGTCGCCGTGTCGGTCATCGGTTACTTCAACGCGCGCGGGCTGGCGCGGGTCAAGCGGGTGGACGTGCCGATCGCCGGGCTGCCCGAGGCGTTCCACGGCTTCACGATTGCCCAGATCAGCGACATCCACGTGGGGCCGACGATCAAGGCGCCCTACCTGGACCGCATTGTCGACACCGTAAACGGGCTCAAGCCCGACGCCATCGCCGTGACCGGCGACCTGGTGGACGGGTCGGTACGCGAGCTGGCGCCCCACACGGCGCCGTTCGCGCGGCTGTCGGCCCCGCATGGCGCGTACGTGGTGACCGGCAACCATGAGTACTACTCGGGCGCGGAGTCGTGGATCGAGGAACTGACGCGGCTGGGACTGCGGGTGCTGATGAACGAGCACGTGGTGGTGGCGCGCGGCGAGGCGTCGCTGGTGCTCGGGGGCGTGACCGATTTCACGGCGGGCGGCTTCATCGAGAGCCATCGCAGCGACCCGGCAAAGGCGCTGGACGGCGCCCCGGCCGGCGCCGCGGCCCGCGTGCTGTTTGCCCACCAGCCGCGCTCGGCCCCGGCGGCGGCGGCGGCTGGCTTCGACCTGCAGTTGTCGGGACACACCCATGGCGGCCAGTTCTGGCCCTGGAACCTGTTCGTGCCGATGCAGCAGCCCTATGTGCATGGGCTGAACCGGCACGACAACATGTGGATCTACGTGAGCCGCGGAACGGGCTACTGGGGTCCGCCGAAGCGGTTCGGGGCGCCGTCCGAGATCACGCTGGTACGGCTGGTGAAGGGGTAAGGCGGAGGGGCAAGGCGGTGCCGGTGTCTCCCGCTCCCGCAGGGCGGGAGACGCCGGTTTCGCCGATCAGCGCGAGATCGGCTTGTAGCGGATGCGCTTCGGCTTGGCGGCTTCCTCGCCCAGGCGCTTCTTCTTGTCGGCTTCGTATTCCTGGTAGTTGCCCGGGAAGAACTCCACGTGCGAATCGCCTTCGAACGCCAGGATGTGGGTGGCGATACGGTCCAGGAACCAGCGGTCGTGGGAGATCACCATGACGCAGCCGGCGAACTCCAGCAGCGCGTCTTCCAGCGCGCGCAGCGTTTCCACGTCGAGGTCGTTCGACGGTTCATCCAGCAGCAGCACGTTGCCGCCCGCGATCAGCGTCTTGGCCATGTGCAGCCGGCCGCGCTCGCCGCCTGACAGCGTGCCCACGGTCTTCTGCTGGTCGCCGCCCTTGAAGTTGAAGCGGCCGATGTAGGCGCGCGACGGCGTCTCGTACTTGCCCACGGTCAGGATGTCCGACCCGCCCGAGATTTCCTCGAACACGGTCTTGTTGCCGTCCAGCGCGTCGCGGCTCTGGTCGACGAACGCCATCTTGACCGTCGGCCCGATCTTGATCTCGCCGCTATCCGGCTGTTCCTTGCCGGTCAGCATCTTGAAGAAGGTGGACTTGCCGGCGCCGTTCGGGCCGATGATGCCGACGATGGCGCCCGGCGGCACCTTGAAGCTCAGGTTCTCGATCAGCATGCGGTCGCCAAACCCCTTGCTGACGTTGTCGAACTCGATCACCTCGTTGCCCAGGCGCTCGCCCACCGGGATGAAGATTTCCTGGGTTTCGTTGCGCTTCTGGTATTCCTGGCTGTTCAGCTCGTCAAAGCGGGCCAGACGCGCCTTGGACTTGGCCTGGCGGCCCTTCGGGTTCTGGCGCACCCATTCCAGTTCCTTGTTCAGCGCCTTCTGGCGGGCCGATTCGCTGGCCTCTTCCTGCTTCAGGCGGTTTTCCTTCTGCTCCAGCCACGAGCTGTAGTTGCCCTTCCACGGAATGCCGTGGCCGCGGTCCAGTTCCAGGATCCACTCGGCGGCGTTGTCCAGGAAGTAGCGGTCGTGGGTGACGGCCACCACGGTGCCGGGGAAGCGCGTGAGGAACTGTTCGAGCCAGTCCACCGATTCGGCGTCGAGGTGGTTGGTGGGTTCGTCGAGCAGCAGCATGTCGGGGCGCGACAGCAGCAGGCGGCACAGCGCCACGCGGCGCTTCTCGCCGCCCGACAGGTGGCCGATCTTGGCGTCCCACGGCGGCAGGCGCAGCGCATCGGCGGCGATGTCGAGCTGGAGCTCGGCGTTGTTGCCGTCGCTGGCGGCCAGGATCGCCTCGTACTTGGCCTGGTCGGCGGCCAGCGCGTCAAAGTCGGCGTCCGGCTCGGCGTAGGCCGCGTAGATCTCGTCGAGCTTCTTGCGCGCCTCGAACACGCCGCCCAGGGCCTCTTCGACCGATTCGCGCACGGTCTGCTCGGGGTCGAGCTGCGGCTCCTGCGGCAGGTAGCCGATGTTCAGGTTCGGCATCGGCGTGGCTTCGCCCTCGATCTCCTTGTCGAGGCCGGCCATGATCTTCAGCAGCGTGGACTTGCCCGAGCCGTTCAGGCCCAGCACGCCGATCTTGGCGCCGGGGAAGAACGACAGCGAGATGTCCTTGAGAATGTGACGCTTGGGCGGAACGATCTTGCCCACGCGGTTCATGGTGAAAACGTACTGTGCCATGAGGACCTGTTCGGTTTGGATTCGGTTGGGATTCGGGGAATGGCGGCAGTGTAGCAAACGGGCCGGCGGGCGATGGGGCGTCCCACGCCGGCCGGGCGGCGCCGGTACAATGCCGGGTTCCGCCTCGCGCGCCGTTATCAGCCGAATCCCATGAGCAAACCCGCCCTGACCCTGAAGTTCAAGTGCAAGAAGTGCACCAAACCCGTCACGCTGTACCTGCAGAAGACGTCCGCCTGCTCGCACATCACGCCGTACCAGGGCTTCTGCAAGTGTGGCGAGATGATGCGCCACGCCACCGGCGACAAGGACGCCGTCGATTCCTTCGTGAACTCGCTGGACAACGGCTGGATGCACCACCACCATCACCACCACTGACCCGGCCGTGAACCAGGACTGGCGGCCGGGCGCCAAGGACCCGATGCGATTCCTGGGCGGCTATCCGCCCAACGTGCTCGACCAGGTGCGCGCCGCGATGGCGGCCGGCACGCTGGGCGACCACTTGGCGCGCCGCTATCCCGACCGGCACCTGGTCCAGACCGACCGCGCGCTGTACGACTACACCACCGAGATCAAGCAGGAATACCTGCGCAGCGCCCCGCCGCTGCACAAGGTGGGCTACGACGCCCGGCTGGACACGGCGCAGCATGCGCTGGGCCTGCATACGGCGATCTCGCGCGTGCAGGGCGGCAAGCTGAAGGCGAAGAAGGAAATCCGCGTGGCGTCGCTATTCAAGGACGCGCCGGCCGACTTCCTGCGGATGATCGTGGTGCACGAGCTGGCGCACCTCAAGGAATCGGATCACAACAAGGCGTTCTACCGGCTCTGCGAGCATATGGAGCCGCGCTATCACCAGCTGGAGTTCGATACCCGGCTGTACCTGGCGTGGCGCGAGATGGAGCGGGGGCCGGCGCAGGCTTAGGCCGCCGGTCCGCGCCCCTGGCCCTGAACTTCATCGGACCGGGGGCGCGGGCGCGATTACCGCGTCCGTTCAGTCGCAGCTATAGCGGAACTTGTCGTTCAGCGCCAGCGGCAGCACCAGCGTCCGCAGGTTCAGCGCCCTGGCCTTGGCGCAGAGCTTCTGGCGCGTGGTGGCGTCCTTCCATTTCGCCTGGTACTCGACGTTGAACACGGGCTTGCCCTGCACCGTGAAGGCCGAATAGCCGCTGCACTCGTTGTACTGGAAGCACTGCTCGTTGACCGCGAAGTCGAACGACGACGCCAGGTCGGCCAGTTGCGCGACGGCGTTCTTCAGCCCGATCGCCAGGCCCCGCGCGTGCGCCTGGTCGGCCAGGAAGCGGTTGTAGTTGAGCTGCGTGGCGGCCGTCAGCGGCAGGCCCGGGTTGTTGGTGTAGCCATCGACATTGTCGGCATCCACGCCGTCGCAGCCCTTGGACTTCGCCAGGTCCATGCGCGCCTGCATGATCGCCCGCACGTTGGCCGAGCGGGTATCGAGCCAGCGCTCGCCCGCCCAGCCGTCCAGCGCGTTGCCCATGTCGGACGGCTTGAACTTCGAATAGTCGGGCCGCCAGTTCTCGCTGCTGCCCGCCGAGAAATAGCACACCACGCGCCTGCCCTGCGCCTTGAGCGCGTTGATGGTGGCCTGCGGCGTATCGAACAGGTCGATGTCGTAGACCGCCACGTTGTAGCTGGTGTTGATCGTGCCCTGGAGCTGGAGCTGCCAGGTGTCGTTCAGCGACGGCATCCAGCGCGTGGTGGCGGTGTCCACGGTGGTGACGGCCGTCGGCGCCAGCGTGGTGGCTTCGGACACCCGCACCACGGACCCGCCGTCGTCGTCGCCGCCTCCGCCGCAGGCGGCGAGCGTGGCGACGAGGGTTGCCGCGGCCAGTCGCGCAAGGCGGCGGCCTGCCAGTTTGCTATGCATGTTTGACCTCTCCTGTTGTACCCAACAAAAAAATGAACGGCGGATATGTTTTGCCCTTTTCAGGAAGGGTCGATGTTCCGCGTGTGCGGATTATGCGCGAGGCAGGCGCCGATGCCATCACCCTGTCATCGGACACCGCAACCCTTGACGGACCTGCCCCCCTCACCGTTATCGGACCCCCGGCGGCGTTCTGAAGCGGCACCCGGCCGCCCCCGGCGGCCCCGGCAATGACTCCATGACGAGTCATTCCGTAACTAAAGCGACACATTCCCTCCTTAGTATCTGGCCGGCTAATCCCTACGGCACCGTCCGCACGGCGGCCGCCCCCACAAAAATCTGGAGGAATCCATCCATGTCGTACATCACCGACAAGCTCCGCGCGCCGCGCCGCGACGCCGAGGGCAACAAGACCGTCCCGGGTCAGACGCTGGAAGAACTGGTGGCCGCCAACCCCGCACGCCGCCGCGTGCTGCGTGGCAGCCTGGGCGTCTCGCTGCTGTCCGCGTTCGGCGGCGGCACCCTGCTGGCTGCCTGCGGCGGCGACGACGACAACGGCGCCGCGCCGGCCCCGTCGCCCGCGCCGGCACCTGCCCCGGCCCCCGCGCCCGCCCCGGCACCGGGCCAGCAGCCGCTGGACTACAGCGTCAACTTCCAGTCGCTGCCGTCGAAGATCACGGCCAACCAGGTGACCGTTCCGGACACGTATGAAACGTACGTCCTGTTCTCGGCCGGCGACCCCGTCGCGGCAGGCGCGGCCGGCTACAAGGGCGCGTTCCAGACGTCGATGGAGACCGAGCAGCAGGCCGGCGGCAACCACGACGGCATGCATTTCTTCGAGATCCCGGGCGTCGATCCGCAAAAGGGCGGCCTGCTGGTGATGAACCACGAGGCCCCCGACGCGGCCATCCTGCTGCCCACCGCCTACAACGCCGCCACGGCCACGCCGGAGCAGAAGCGCGTGGTGCTGTCGTCGGTCGGCGTCTCGGTCATCGAGGTGGAACTGGTGGCCGGCAAGTGGCAGGTCAAGCGCAACTCGCTCTACAACAAGCGCTACTCGGGCAACACGGCCTACCGTGTCTCGGGCCCGGCCGCCAGCGCGGTGGGCCCGGTGGTCATCGGCACGCTGAACAACTGCTCCAGCGGCCATACGCCGTGGGGCACGTACCTGACCTGCGAGGAAACCACCGACAACTACCTGGACCCGACCCAGCCCGACGAGGGCTACGGCTGGGTGGTGGAAATCGACCCGCTGCAGCAACTGTCCGGCCTGCCGGTCAAGCGCACCGCGATGGGCCGCTTTGACCACGAGAACACCGCGTTCATGGCCGACGCCAGCAACCGCGTGGCGTTCTACATGGGCGACGACGGCACGCCGGGCTGCATCTACAAGTTCATCCCGTCGAGCGCGTTCGACGCGACCAACCGCCTGAACAACGCCAGCCTGCTCGACAACGGCACGCTGTACGCCGCCCGCTTCAACGCCGACGGCACCGGCGACTGGATCGAACTGACCCAGGGCAAGAACGGCCTGGTGGCCGGCGCATCGGACCCGGGCAACTGGACCCAGGCCGCTCCGGGCGCCACGACGCCGGTGGCCATCGACTTCAACACCCAGGCCGACGTGCTGATCAACACCAAGGCCGCCGCCCGCGTGGCCGGCGCCACGCTGATGGACCGCCCGGAGTGGATCACGGTGGGCCAGGACAAGACGATCTACTGCACGCTGACCAACAACGGCGGCCGCGTGCAGACCGACGCAGCCAACCCGCGCGCCACCAACCCGCACGGCCACATCGTGCGCTGGCGCGAGGACGCCGATTCGCCGCTGGCAACCAAGTTCAAGTGGGAAATCCTGCTGCTGGCCGGCGACCCGTCCATCGCCGCCGCCAACCAGAAGGGCAACATCGTCGGCTCGACGTTCAGCAGCCCGGACGGCATCCGCGTCGACCCCAAGGGCCGCCTGTGGATCCAGACCGACGCCGGCACGGGGTCGTCTGTCACCAGCATCTTCGGCGCCAACTCGATGCACTACCTGGACCAGACGACGCGCCAGACGCGCCGCATCCTGGTCGGCCCGGTAGGCTGCGAGATCACCGGCATCGCCTACACGCCGGACCTGACCACGTTTTTCATCAACATCCAGCACCCGACCGGCACCGGCGCCGCCGGCGGCAACTGGCCGGACGCCAACCTGCCGTCGCGCTCGTCGACGGTGGTGCTGCGGCACAAGGAAGGGAAGCCGGTGGGGGCTTGATGGGGGTGAGTCGTCGGAGGAAAGCTAGAGCCCTCCACAGCTAGGAACTGATCACACGCCGCACGGGGGATTGCTCCCGGCGGCGTTCGTCTTTTTTGTTGTAGTCGACTTAAAGTTGACTGAAGTGCATCGAATCTGATGAAAATAGGGGGAATATGAGAACTAGAACCCTTCCATGCCCCTTAAGTCGAATACGCCATCTCTTCTGCCTGACAACGCAAGTCTCACCAAGGACGCTGTGACAGGTAGCACCGTTAAGCGCAATCCCGTTTGGTCCCGCGACGAATTGCTCCTGGCGCTTCAGTTGTACTTGACGCATCGCTCCGCTCCACCCAGCAAGGACAGCCCCGAGGTGGCTGCGCTCTCTCTTACTTTAAATAAGATGGGCGCAACCTTAGGTCTGGGACATGACGGCTCATACCGCAATAGAAACGGCGTCTACATGAAAATGATGAACTTCCGCCGCTTCGACCCCGAATACACGAAAAACGGAAAAGTTGGGCTTGCTAGGGGCAATAAAGACGAAGAGATCGTATGGGCGAGATATGCCGGCAACCCACTTGAACTATCCCTGGTATGTGGGGCAATTATTCAAGCTATCGATGACCCGTTGACTGGCGCTGGCCTTGGTCCGGAAGAGCCTGAAGTCGCAGAAGCCGAAGAGGGGCGGATACTTACTCGCGTGCACCGTGTACGTGAACGAAGCCGCGCTTTAGTACTTGCCGCTAAAGCAGCTGCGAGAAAGAAGTATGGCCGCCTTTGCTGCGAGGCCTGCGGCTTTGACTTCGAGGCGGAGTACGGCAACCGCGGCGCTAACATTATTGATGTCCACCACACTCGGCCACTTCACTCGCTAGCAGAAGGCGGGATTACACGGTTGGACGAGCTTGCACTACTTTGCGCTAATTGCCACAGGGTAGTACATGCATCACGCCCATGGCTGAGCGTGGAAGAGCTTGCCGAGATCATCAAGAGCGAACGTCGGTAGCCCCTGACGCTCAGAGTGCGGGGCACAAATAAAAAGGGTTACGCAAAACTTGCGTAACCCCTTGAATTCGTTGGTGCCGGCTGCAGGACTCGAACCCGCCACCTGATGATTACAAATCAACTGCTCTACCTGATGAGCTAAGCCGGCATGTCTGGTGCAGACCGCGATTCTACTTTATGCGGTGTGTCTTGGCGATGGCTTATTTGACGACCTTCAGGGATGGCTTCTTGCCGCCGATGCGTGGGACGGGCGGCGGCGTGGGCTCGTCGTCCGGGCCTTCGATGCCCGCTTCCGCGGGGACCGTTGCGGGCGTGTCCGCGTCGACCGAGGCCAGCTTGGGAGGCGGGTTGTTTTCGCGTTCCGTGGCGGCCTGGGTTTCGGGGATGCTGCGTTCCACCGGGAAGGCCATGCCCTGGCCGTTCTCGCGCGCATAGATCGCCAGCACGTTTTCCACGGGCACGTCGATCTTGCGCGATACGCCACCGAAGCGTGCGCTGAAGCTGATCCACTCGTTGCCCATGTCCAGTCCGCTGGTTGCGTCAAAGCTCACGTTCAGCACGATTTCGTTGTTCTTGACGAATTCGCGCGGCACGTTCGTGTTGGCGTCGACGAACACTGCGATGTACGGCGTGAAGCCGTTATCGGTACACCATTCGTAGATGGCGCGGATCAGGTAGGGCTTGGTGGAGGTTTCTGGCATTACGCGTGGCGGTGGCGCCGGTACGTCTTAGCGACGCATGACCTTTTCGGACGGGGTCAGTGCTTCGATATAGGCCGGACGGCTGAAAATGCGCTCAGCGTACTTCAGCAGCGGCGCGGCGTTCTTCGACAGCTCGATACCGTAGTGATCCAGGCGCCACAGCAGCGGGGCGATCGCGACGTCGAGCATCGAGAATTCCTCCCCCAGCATGTACTTGTTCTTGACGAAAATCGGCGCAAGCTGGGTCAGGCGGTCGCGGATGGCGGCGCGGGCCCGTTCGTGATTCTTCTCGGCGGCCTTGCCCTTCTCGTTCTCCAGCACGTAGACGTGGGTGAACAGTTCCTTTTCGAAGTTGAACAGGAACAGGCGGGCGCGGGCACGTTGCACCGGGTCGGCCGGCATCAGCTGCGGGTGCGGGAAGCGCTCGTCGATGTACTCGTTGATGATGTTCGATTCGTACAGGATCAGGTCACGTTCGACGAGGATCGGCACCTGGCCGTACGGGTTCATCACCGAAATATCTTCCGGCTTGTTGAACAGGTCCACGTCGCGGATTTCGAAGTCCATGCCCTTTTCGAACAGGACGAGGCGACAACGTTGGGAAAACGGGCAGGTGGTACCCGAATACAACACCATCATGGTTTGGATTCCTTGGGTGTGAAGTGCGCCAAATCCATTGCGATTTGACGCACTCGGCGGTGCTAGTTCAGACAGGGCAAACATTCTGTCAGAACGGCCCATCGAAAAGCAAATTAGTTACAAATAGCCGGACGCCGGTCTGACGAGGATTAGACGTCACCTGGCCATCCAAACCTACAAATACAAAGGGCCGGCGCGGTGCTGCACTGGTGCAACTTCCGCGCCGGCCCCTGGAGGCGACAGGGCCGACTGTTACATCCTGGATTGCGGCCGACGGCGCCCTGTCGCGCCGCTGGGCATTACTTCACATCCTTCCAGTAGGCGGCGTTCAGGCGCCACACGAACACCATCAGCACGCCCAGGAACAGCAGCACCCAGACGCCCAGGCGCTTGCGGTGGCTCTGCGCCGGCTCGGCCATCCAGCTCAGGTAGTTGACCAGGTCGGCAACCGCCTGGTCGTACTCCTGCGTGCTCATCTTGCCCGGGGTCAGCTGCTCCCAGCCGGCCAGCTTGTGGACCTTGTGGCCATGTTCTTCCACTTCGGTGAACTTCGGCGCGCGCTGGCCCTGCAATTCCCAGAGCACGTGCGGCATGCCCACGGCCGGGAAAACCAGGTTGTTCCAGCCTGTCGCGCGAGTGTCGTCACGGTAGAACGTGCGCAGGTAGGTATAGAGCCAGTCGTTGCCGCGGGCGCGGGCGATGACCGACAGGTCGGGCGGCGCGGCACCGAAGAACGTCTTGGCGTCCTTCGGCGGCAGCGCGATCGTCATCGTTTCGCCCACCTTGTCCGCCGTGAACAGCAGGTTCTGGCGGATCTGATCGTCGGTCAGGTCCAGGTCCTTGAGCCGGTTGTAGCGCATCATCGACGCGCCATGGCAGTTCAGGCAGTAGTTGACGAACAGCTTGGCACCGCGCTGCAGCGACGACACATCGCTCGTATCCAGCGGCGCGGGCTCCAGCGGGTAGCCCCCTTCCGCGGCCATCGCCGGCATGGCGGCAAAGCATGCGCCGACCAGTGCGAAGATCGAAAGCAACTTTTTCATCTTGGGTCCTTGTCCTCTTGTAGGGTCGCGCGGCGTCTTAGTGCGGGTGGAACGTGACGCGATCCGGCACCGGCTTGAACGTGCCGGCGCGGCTCCACAGCGGCATGGTCAGGAAGAAGGCGAAGTACAGCAGCGTACCGAGCTGCGACACCTTCTCGCCTACCGGCGACGGCGGTTGCACCCCCAGGTAACCCAGGATCAGGAACACCACCACGAAGACGATCAGGATCGACTTGTGGAAGGCGGGACGGTAGCGGATGGACTTGACCGGCGAGCAGTCCAGCCACGGCAGGAAGAACAGCACGATCACCGAGCCGCCCATCACCAGCACGCCCCAGAACTTGGCGTCGATGAAGTAGAAGCCGACGGCCAGCACCACCAGCACGGCCACCGAGCCGATGCGGATGCGCGCATCCTTCGTGCGCAGGAACACCATGCCCAGCACGAACGCGAAGAACAGCCACAGGATCGGCAGGAAGTTCGACGTCGTGGCGCGCAGCATCGAGTAGAACGGCGTGAAGTACCAGACCGGGGCGATGTGCGGCGGCGTCTTGAGCGGATCAGCCGGGAAGAAGTTGTTGGCTTCCAGGAAATAGCCGCCCACTTCCGGGAAGAAGAAGATCACGGCCGAGAAGATGATCAGGAAGCCGGCCACGCCCAGCATGTCGTGCACGGAGTAGTACGGGTGGAACGGGATGCCATCCAGCGGCACGCCATTCTCGTCCTTCTTCGCCTTGATCTCCACGCCGTCCGGGTTGTTCGAACCCACCTCGTGCAGCGCGATGATGTGCGCCACCACCAGGCCCAGCAGCACCAGCGGCACGGCGATCACGTGGAACGAGAAGAAGCGGTTCAGCGTGGCATCGCTGACGACGTAGTCGCCGCGGATGAACAGCGACAGGTCCTGGCCGATCACCGGAATTGCCGAGAACAGGTTCACGATCACCTGCGCGCCCCAGTACGACATCTGGCCCCAGGGCAGCAGGTAGCCCATGAACGCCTCGGCCATCAGGCACAGGAAGATCAGGCAGCCGAAGATCCAGACCAGCTCGCGCGGCTTGCGGTACGAGCCGTAGAGCAGGCCGCGGAACATGTGCAGGTACACGACGACGAAGAACGCCGAGGCGCCGGTGGAATGCATGTAGCGCACCAGCCAGCCCCACGGAACCTCGCGCATGATGAATTCCACGCTGGCGAACGCCACGGGAATGCCGGCGGCGTTCAGCGTGCCGTCGGGCTTGTAGTTCATCACCAGGAAGATGCCGGTGACGATCTGGATCACCAGCACCAGCAGCGCCAGCGAGCCGAAGAAATACCAGAAGTTGAAGTTCTTCGGTGCGTAGTACTTGGAGAGGTGGTCTTCCCAGAGCTGGGTGGCGGGGAATCGGGCGTCGATCCAGCCCAGCAGCCCGGTGGTCTTGACTTCTTTTTCGGCCGCCATGATCACGCTTCTCCTTTCTCGTCCTTGCCGATCACGATCTTGGTGTCGGTCAGGAACTGGTACGGGGGGACGTCAAGATTCTGCGGGGCAGGCTTGTTCTTGAACACGCGGCCCGCGAGGTCGAAGGTGGAACCGTGGCACGGACAGAGAAAGCCGGGGTCGGCGCCGAGCTGCGGATTGGCGCCCGAGGCGAACGGGCCCGACGGCGAGCAGCCAAGGTGGGAGCAGATGCCGACCACGACCAGCAGGTCCTTGTGTTCGGCACGCGAGCGGGTCTCATTCTTGCAATAGTCCGGCGTCTTCATCGTGAAAGGAACGTCGGAATTGGGATCCGCGACTTCAGCGTCGGTCTTCTTGAGCGAGGCCAGCATCTCGGGGGTGCGCCGCAGGATCCAGACGGGCTTGCCGCGCCATTCCACGGTCATCATCTCGCCGGGCTTGAGCGCGCCGATATCCGCCTCCACTGGTGCCCCGGCGGCCTTGGCCTTTTCAGATGGGGCAAAAGTACTGACAAATGGAACTGCTACCGCTACGCCTCCTACGCCGCCCGCGACAGAAGTCGCGATCAACCAATTGCGGCGACCTTTGTCCACGTTCTTCACGTCTTGCTGGTCACTCATTCCAAACCCCAGGGGATGTCATCAATTGAATCCTGCGTCAACAAAAAATTATACCTGAGGCACATCTGGCGACGATAGGCGAACTACTGATAGCCGTGGCGCCGATAATCGGTCATGGGATCGGCCGCGGGATCGCGGGGAAAGCGTTCGAACGCGGCATCCAGACTTGCACTCGAGGGTGCGATGATGCAGGCTTCGTCAAACACAAACGTTAATCTGGAACAACAAATTGGAGAAAAACCGATGGGAATGATGAGCGAGTTCCGAACTTTTGCGATGCGCGGCAATGTGATCGACCTCGCAGTCGGTGTGATCATCGGCGCCGCGTTTGGAAAGATCGTTGATTCGGTTGTCAATGACCTGATCATGCCGCTGGTGGGCCGCGTCGTCGGCAAACTCGACTTTTCCAACATGTTCGTCGCGCTGGCCGAGCCGCCGCCGGGCGTGCCCCACACGCTGGACGCGCTGAAGAAGGCTGGCGTGCCGGTGTTTGCCTACGGCAATTTCCTGACCATCGTGGTCAACTTTGTGATCCTCGCCTTCATCATCTTCATGATGGTCCGCGCCTTCAACAAAATGCGCGAGAAGCACGAGGAAGCGCCCAAGCCGGCCGAGACGCCCGAGGACATCAAGCTGCTGCGCGAGATCCGCGACAGCCTGCGGACGGTGCCCCCGCGCGCCTGACAGCGCCTTGCCCGGACCCGGCCGCTCAGACCGGGTTCGGAATATCGATGAAGGTGTGGCGCAGGTCGAACCGCTGCGCCAGATGTTCACCCACGGCGCGGATGCCGTAGCGCTCCGTGGCGTGATGGCCGGCCGCGATATACGCCACCCCGCTTTCGCGCGCCAGATGCGTGGTCGGCTCGGAAACTTCCCCACTGATATAGACGTCCACGCCGGCTGCCACGGCCGCCGCGAAGTAGCCCTGCGCGCCGCCGGTACACCAGCCCACGCTGCGCACCATCTGGTCGGGATCGCCGATGGTCAGCGGCTCGCGCTCCAGCACGCCGCCAACGTGCGCGGCAAAGGTGTGGAGCGGCATCGGCTGCAGCAGCGTGCCGGTCCATCCAAGCTGGTCATCGCTGAAGCGGCCGTTGGGCTGCAGACCCAGCTGCAGCCCGAGCTGGGCGTTGTTGCCGAGTTCGGGATGATTGTCGAGCGGCAGGTGGTAGGCCATCAGGTTGATGTCGGCACCCAGCAGTTTCTTCAATCTTGCGTGTTTCTGACCGATGACGCGTGCATCCTCGTTCTTCCAGAAATAGCCGTGATGGACCAGGATGGCGTCGGCGCCGGCTTCGATGGCCGCGTCCACCAGCGCCAGGCTCGCCGTGACGCCGGTGACGATGTGGGTGACGTCGGACCGACCTTGCACTTGGAGTCCGTTCGGGCAATAGTCCTTGAAACGGGGAACCTCCAGCAGGTCGTTCAAGTACAATTCCAGCTCTTTGGTTTTCATTTCCGGGTCAAACTCCAATATGTTGCGCCGATTCTGGCTGTTCTTCGCTCAGGCCGTCACGGTCGTGCTGGCCGTGTGGTTCGTGATAGCCACGCTCAAACCCGAGTGGCTGCAGCGCGGGCGGGTGGCTGTGCAGTCGGGGTCGCCCATCGTGGCACTGAAGGAAGTGGTGCCGAGCGTGGCGGAGTCCGCCGCGCAGGGGTCCTACAGCGACGCCGCCAAGGAAGCCATGCCGGCGGTGGTCAATATCTTCACCAGCAAGAACGGCTCGAAGCGGTCGCCCAATCCGCAGGCGGAGGACCCATGGTTCCGGTTCTTCTTCGGCGACCGGCTGCCGGAGCGTCAGGAGCCGGTGTCCAGCCTGGGCTCGGGCGTGATCGTCAGCGCCGAGGGCTACATTCTAACCAACCACCATGTCGTCGACGGCGCCGACGAGACCGAAGTGGCGCTGACCGATGGCCGCAAGGCCAACGCCAAGGTCGTCGGGTCCGACCCGGAAACCGACCTGGCCGTGCTGAAGATCACGCTCAAGGACCTGCCGGCCATCACGCTGGGCCGGATCGAGAACGTGAAGGTCGGCGACGTGGTGCTGGCAATCGGCAACCCGTTCGGCGTGGGCCAGACCGTGACGATGGGTATCGTGTCGGCGCTGGGTCGCAGCCACCTGGGCATCAATACGTTCGAGAACTTCATCCAGACCGACGCGGCGATCAACCCGGGCAACTCGGGCGGCGCGCTGGTCGATGCGCAGGGCAACTTGCTTGGCATCAACACGGCCATCTATTCGCGCTCGGGCGGGTCGCTGGGTATCGGCTTTGCGATTCCGGTGTCGACGGCCAAGCAGGTGATGGAGTCGATCATCTCCACGGGTAGCGTGACGCGCGGCTGGATCGGCGTCGAACCGCAGGACCTGACGCCCGAGATTGCCGAGTCGTTCGGCCTGGACGCCAAGGAAGGCGCACTGATCGCGGCCGTGGTCCAGGGCGGCCCGGCGGACAAGGCCGGCGTGCGGCCCGGCGACGTGCTGGTATCGGTGGACAACCAGGTCATCTCGGACACCACCGCGCTGCTGAACGCCATCGCCCAGCTCAAGCCCGGCGCCGACGTGAAGATGAAGGTAATCCGCCGCGGCAAGCCGGCCGATATCACGGTCACCATCGGCAAGCGCCCGCCGCCACCGCGCCGGGCGATGCCGCTGGAAGACGACGAGTGATCGCGGCTAGCGATTAGCGGCTAAGGGCTGCGGGCGGAGAAACTTCTTCGCCTGAGTCCTTCGAGCAAGATAAAACCCCGCCAGCCATGGCGGGGGTTTTTCTTTTTGGGCGGCTGGCGCCGCGTGTGGCGAGGGATGGCCAGGGGCAGGAATCGTCGCGGCATGCGTGCCGATGCCGGGGCAGTGTTCCATGTCGAAAGGGTGCACTGGTGCGGTGGCCCGTGCTGCCCGGCGCGGCAGCGCTTGCGGCAGAAGTCCAAGGCACCACGGTCCTCCCCCCTGTCTCGGCGCTCGATTGCGGCCAAGTCCTGACCGGTGGCTGTGGCGGGCGCGTCGCGCTGCACAGCACATCAGACGCTGCCAGTCTTTAGTAGGACTTCGAAAACACTGCCTGGGGACGTCGCCCGGCCGGTTCGTGTTATCCAATCCCCCAAAGACAAAACGCCGGCATCCTTGCGGATGCCGGCGTTTCGATCAAGCCGAATCTGAGCGGGCTCACACCCGCATCAAATTAGAACTTGTGGCGAACACCAACCACGGCGCCGAACTGGTTAGCCGAGCCTTGGGTCGTGCCGAAGCCCGAACCAGCGATGGCGCCCGGACCACCCGACGACACGCCCAGGGTCGAACCGTCCTTGTTCTTCGCGTACGAAACGTTCAGGTATGCGTCGGTACGCTTCGAGAAAGCGTAGTCCGTCGACACCACGAAGCTCCACGGATCGGCGCCGGTGTTGTTGAAGTCTTGGTAGTAAGCAGCGCCCGTCAGCGACAGGGCCGGGGTCAGCTGGTAACCCATGCCCAGCCAGTACAGGTTCGAGCGCGACGAAGCGACCGTGCCGTCAGCCAGCGTACCACCGGCCAGGCGGGCACCGTCCGATGCCTTGGCCCAACGGTAACCAGCGAACACCTTGGCCGGGCCGAAAGCGTACGTACCGGCAACCGAAGCGCGGCGGATCTTGGCGTCGTCAGCCAGGGCGATACCCGGGTTGACTTCGTCATACACGGCACCGATCGAGAACGGGCCACCGTTGTAGATCAGGCTGGCAGCGTATTCGCGGCCCAGCTTGTAGTTGCCCGGAACTTCGCCGGCATTGCCTTGGTAGGCGTTGCCTGCAGTGGCGCCGGTGTTCGAGCCGGTGCTGTACAGCAGCGAGCCGGTCAGGCCGCCGAACGTACCCGTGTACTTGATCGAGTTGTCAGCACGGCTGGCGAAACCGCCGTCTTGCGTGGTGATCGAGTAGTTCGTCGAGATGGCCATCGGATCGAAGGCCAGACCGAAGTCATACAGCGGCGTTTGGTGACGACCCAGGCTCAGCGTACCGAACTGACTCTGCACACCGACGAAAGCTTGACGGCCGAACAGACGGTTACCTTGACCCTGCGTACCGGTGTCAACGTTGAAACCGCTTTCCAGCACGAAGATGCCCTTCAGGCCACCGCCCAGATCTTCCACGCCACGCAGGCCCCAACGGCTGCCGGACGACATGTTGCCCGAGGTCAGGCGCACGACGTCGTGGCTACCAGCCACGCCCGGTTGGTGGTTAGCGTACTCGACACCGGCGTCAACCACACCGTACAGGGTCACGCTGGACTGGGCATAGGCGCCGCCGGCGGCCAGAGCGGCAACGGCAGCTGCAAACAGTTTCATCTTCATATCGACACTTTCCTTGTCAACTGATTGGGAAATCTTGGTTGCCCAAGTGCTTGGGCGACGCATTAACCTTCACGTCTGCGTCGTATTATGTGTCACCCCCCCGGCCCGTCAGAAGTCTTTTTCGCCGTAAACACGGTTTACTGGCGGTTCTTGTTGTGACGAAGCAACAGCAATCGGGGGCGATTTCCCCAATATGGTGCAAAACGCAGCATCCAGAGCTGCGTGATACAGGGGATTTACAAGGTCATCGGAACTTAGTCGGGCTGCGTTTCGCCCTCGGCAGGCGCGCCCAGTGGCTGTTTCGACACAAAACGCGCCATCAGCAGGCCCAGTTCGTACAGCAGCACGAGCGGCACGGCCAATAACAGTTGCGACATCACATCAGGCGGGGTAACCACGGCCGCGATAATGAAGGCCCCGACAATCACATACGGCCGGATCTGCTTCAGTTTCTCCAGTTCCACCACGCCAAACCGGACCAGCACGATTACCACCACCGGTACTTCAAATGTGATGCCGAACGCCAGGAACGTGGTCATCGCGAAACTCAGGTACTTATCGATGTCGGTCGACATGTCGGCCCCGAGCGGCGCGTTGTAATGCGCCATGAAATGGAACACGGTCGGGAACACCAGGAAATACGCGAAGGCCACGCCGCACAGGAACAGCACGTAGCTGCTGGTCACCAGCGGCATGATCAGCTTCTTCTCATGCTGGTACAGCCCCGGCGCCACGAAGCGCCAGACCTGGTAGAGCACCCACGGCAGCGCGATCAGGAACGACACGAGCATCGTCACCTTCATCGGCACGAAGAACGAGCCGGTGACGTCGGTGACGATCATGCGGCCGCCCTTGGGCAGCGCTTCGGTCAGCGGGGACGAGAAGATATTGAAGATTTCCGCGGCCCAGTACACCAGGCACAAGAACACGACGAGCACCCCGGCCACCGCCTTCACCAGCCGCTCGCGCAGTTCGATCAGGTGGGAAATGAAGGTCTCTTGCTGGGACTCGTCGTTGGGGTCGTTGGGATTCTGGCCCGCCATGCTTACTCGAAGAAGGAACGGTTACGGCCGCTGGCCGGGCGATGGCGCTTGACGCGCGCGGCGCCCGACTGCACCCACACGCGGACGTTCTGCTGGCGCTTGAACCAGATCGGCCGCGCACCCTGCTTGACGCGCCAGCTTTTGCGGCCGTTGCGGGTCTTGTGCGCGCTGTCCCAGCTCGGCACATAGCCGGCGCTGACGTCGGTAGCGCCGGTGCCGGTGCCGGCCACGTCCGTGGTCTCGCCGTTGAGCGCCTCGTTCAGCGCCTGCGTATGCTCGCTGACTTCCTTGTGGATGGTCTGCTCCACATCGCGCGCGGCGTTCTCGAATTCCGTGCGCATCTTGCGCAGTTCCTCGAGTTCCACCTCGCGGCTGACCTCGGCCTTCACGTCGTTGATATAGCGCTGCGCGCGGCCGACCAGTGCGCCAACCGTACGGGCCACCTTCGGCAGACGCTCGGGGCCGATCACGATCAGCGCCACGGCGCCGATCAGTGCCAGCTTGGAAATGCCGAGATCAATCATGCGGACATCGGAACAGTGACACGGGACAGGCTGGCCGCGCCGGGCGCGGCCGCCGGATGAATGGCGAACAAGGAAGAATCCGGCTGCGGATTATTCCTGGCGCTGCTTTTCCTTGGCTTCCACGTCGATCGTGGTGGCGTCGCGCAGCTCCTTGGCAGGTGCCGGCTTGGCACCGGGTTCCTCGCCGTTGCTGTCCTTCATGCCGTCCTTGAAGCCCTTCACCGCGCCGCCCAGATCCTGGCCGATATTGCGCAGCTTCTTGGTACCGAAGACGAGCATGACGATCACCAGCACGATCAGCCAGTGCCAAATGCTAAACGAACCCATTTCTTGCTCCTGATAAAGCCGCGGGCGGCGGATAAAGGTCGCCCGGCCCCGTAGTTCCGTCCCTCAAAGGCTGCGCCGGGCGACGGTGGCCGGCGCAGCATTCGGCCGGGCATCGCTGCCCGGGCCGCTCTCATACTCAGGCTTCTGATAATCCCCTCAGAACGCCGGTGACTGCCACTGGTCGCGCGGGCCGCCGAGTACGTGCAGGTGGAGGTGGAATACCTCCTGCCCGCCGTCCGTGCCGGTATTGATCACCGTCCGGAACCCGTTGCTGCAGCCGGCAAGGCGCGCCAGTTCAGGCACCTTGAGCATTATTCTAGCAAGCACCCCCGCATCGCCGGGTCCGCATTCGGCCAGCGAATCGACGTGCGATTTCGGAATAACCAGAAAGTGTACCGGCGCCTTGGGATGGATATCGTGAAATGCCAGCAGGTCGTCGTCCTCGTACACCTTGTTCGACGGGATCTGGCCGGCCACGATCTTGCAGAAAACGCAATTGTCCTGGGATTTCATGAAGTTCTTGTTGCAGCCTGTCGACCCGTTGGAGAAATGTGCCGATTACCGGATGGCGGCGCCTCAGAGCGCCTCGCCGGGGTACATCGGCTTGCGGTCGTTCAGGTATAGCCAACCCTTGACGATACGATACAGTATCCACAGTGACAACACGCAGAATACGCCGATCGCCACCGGGAACAGCAGCACCGTCACAAACATGAACCCGCCCACCACATACCAGACGATCGACCACCAGAACGTCCGGATCTGCCAGGCGAAGTGCGAGGCATAGACGGTGCCGCGCGTGTCGTCGCGCTTCACGTAGTTGACGATGATCGCGATCAGCGCCGTGATGCCGCCCGTGAACCAGTGGATGGCGTACAGCGCATACAGGATGTGCGTGAGCTTGCGCAGCCCGTCCAGCTTGTCCGTGTCTGCCGTCGTCGTGACCTGCGTGGTGTAGTCCGTCGCCATCGTGCCCTCCAGCGTTGTGCCGCATTAAGCCATGTCCGGACGCTGTCCGGGCGGCCATAGGCTCAATGCTACTCCTTGCGGCTGGCTTTCTCGACCAGACCGGAGAGCCCTTCACGCCGCGCCAGTTCGTTCACGACGTCCGCCGGGGTGGCGCCGATGTGCGACAGCAGCACCATCGTGTGGAACCAGAGGTCGGCCACCTCGTAGACGACCTTGTCGACGGCCTCGGCGCCCAGGCCCGCCGCGCGGGCGTCCTTGGCGGCCATCACGGTCTCGGTGGCTTCCTCGCCGATCTTCTTCAGGATCGCGTCGTCGCCCTTCCGGTACAGCTTTGCCACGTACGACGTGTCCGGGTCGCCGCCGTTTTCCGGCTTGCGCGACTCCAGCGTGGCCGCCACGCGGGCCAGGATGTCGGCGGTATTCGGGTCCTGGCTCATGATTTGGCCGCGTAGATGGTCGACGGGTCCTTGAGCACCGGCTCCACGGTCTGCCAGTCGCCCGATTCCGCGTCGCCCGCGAACTTCTGGAAGAAGCACGAATGACGGCCCGTATGGCAGGCGATGCTGTCCACCTGGGTCACCTTCAGCAGCACCACGTCCTCGTCACAGTCCAGCCGGATCTCGTGCACCTTCTGCACGTGGCCCGATTCCTCGCCCTTGTGCCACAGCCGCTTGCGCGAGCGCGACCAGAACACGGCCTCGCCCAGTTCCACGGTGCGCTGCAGCGCCTCGCGGTTCATGAACGCGAACATCAGCACGTCGTTCGAGCCCACTTCCTGGACGATCACCGGCACCAGGCCGTTGTCGTCCCACTTCACCTTGTTCAGCCACTTCTTTGCCATGATCAGATCCGGACGGGGATGCCCTCGCGGGCCATGAATGCCTTTGCCTCGCCAACGGTGTGCTGGCCATAGTGGAAGATGCTGGCGGCCAGCACCGCGTCGGCGTGGCCGAGCCTGATGCCGTCGGCCAGGTCCTGCAGGCCGCCAACCCCGCCCGATGCGATGACCGGCACCGGCACCGCGTCGCTGACCGCGCGCGTCAGTTCCAGGTCGAATCCGCTCTTGGTGCCGTCGCGGTCCATGCTCGTGAGCAGGATCTCGCCCGCGCCGCGCCGGGCCATCTCGCTGGCCCACTCCACCGCGTCGAGCCCCGTCGCCTTGCGGCCGCCGTGGGTGAACACTTCCCAGCGCGCCGGTTCGCCCGGCGCCGAGCTGCGCTTGGCGTCGATGGCCACCACGATGCACTGCGAGCCGTACTTGCCGGTGGCATCGGACACAAGCTGCGGATTGGCGATGGCCGACGAGTTGACGCTGATCTTGTCCGCGCCGGCGTTCAGCAGCCGCCGCACATCCTCCACCGTGCGCACGCCGCCACCCACCGTCAGCGGGATGAACACCTGCGACGCCACGCTCTCGATGATGTGCAGGATCAGGTCGCGGCCGTCGCTGGTGGCAGTAATGTCGAGAAATGTGATTTCATCGGCACCCTGGTCGTCATAGCGGCGCGCAATTTCCACCGGGTCGCCCGCATCGCGCAGTTCGACGAAGTTGACACCCTTGACCACCCGCCCGTTGGTCACGTCGAGGCAGGGGATGATACGTTTGGCTAGCATGAGGTTCCTTGCCTGCCGCGCGCGCGTTGCGCCACGCGCGGCTGGTTGTGGCGTCCCGCCGGATGGCGTTACTCGGACGCCAGCTTGTCGGCGTACGACTGGGCTTCGGTGAAGTTCAGGTCGCCCGAATAGATCGCACGGCCGCAGATCACGCCTTCCACGCCCTCGCGCTCCACCGCGCAGAGCTGGCTGATGTCCGCCATGTTCGACAGCCCGCCGCTGGCGATCACCGGAATCGACATCGACTGCGCCAGCTTGACCGTGGCGTCGATATTGATGCCCTGCAGCATGCCGTCGCGGCCAATGTCGGTATAGATGATGGCCTCGACGCCGTAGTCCTCGTACTTGCGCGCCAGGTCGGCCACCTCGTGGCCGGTCAGCTTGCTCCAGCCGTCGGTGGCCACCTTGCCGTCCTTGGCATCGAGCCCGACGATGATGTGGCCGCCGAACGCCGAGCAGGCGTCCTTCAGGAAGCCCGGGTTCTTGACGGCAGCCGTGCCGATGATCACGTACGACAGGCCGTCGTCGAGCCAGCGCTCGATCGTGTTCAGGTCGCGGATGCCACCGCCGAGCTGCACCGGAATCTCGTCGCCCACTTCGGCGATGATGGCCTTGATGGCGGCCTCGTTGCGGGGCTTGCCCACGAAAGCGCCGTTCAGGTCGACCAGATGCAGGCGACGCGCGCCCTGGTCCACCCAGTGACGTGCCATGGCGGCGGGATCTTCGGAAAAGACGGTGGCCTGGTCCATGTCGCCTTGTTTGAGGCGTACACACTGACCGTCCTTCAGGTCGATGGCCGGAATGAGCAACATAGCGTAACGAGCGTGGTGGTTGTGTAAAAAGGGAAAAGGTAGCGATGCCGGCGCGGCTGCGCCGGCGTTCAGGTCATGGCAGTTATGCAGTGGATGCAGTCTGGTCGGTGGCTCTGAACGACGGATATCGGTATCGCTGATGACGTTGTGGCGCTTCTGGTAACAGGTGCTTCTGACGCTTTACGGATTCCAGTGCACGAAATTCCGGTATAGCTGCAAACCCATCGCGGCGCTCTTCTCCGGGTGGAACTGCGTGGCGAAAATATTATCGCGTGCCACCGCACTGGTAAACACGACGCCATATTCGGTCTGGCCGGCGACGTGGGCCGGGTCCTGCGCGCGGACGAAATAGCTGTGCACGAAATAGAACCAGCTATCGTCCGGAATACCGTCCCACAGCGGATGCGGCTTCGCCTGGCGCACGCGGTTCCAGCCCATCTGCGGCACCTTGAAGCGCGAGCCGTCGGGCTGCGTCATGCCATCCAGTTCGAACCGGACCACCTCGCCGGGCATCAGCCCCAGCGCCGGCGTGCTGTCCGCTCCGGTGCGAGCTTCGCTGCTGCGTTCGAACAGCATCTGTTCGCCAACGCACACACCCAGCATCGGCTTCGATGCGGCGGCTTCCAGCACGGCCTGCTGCAGGCCCGATTCGCCCAGCGCGCCCATGCAGTCCGGCATCGCGCCCTGGCCAGGCAGCACCACGCGGTCCGCCGCGCGGATGCCTTCGGGCCGGTCCACGACCTGCACGTCCGCCTCGGGTGCCGCCGCTCGCAGGGCCTGCGCCACCGAGCGCAGGTTGCCCATGCCGTAATCCACAATTGCTATGGTAGTCATGATTTCAAAACAGGCAACAATGTCTTCAGCCCGTCCACGATGAATTCGACGGCCAGCGCAGACAGGATCAACCCCATCAGGCGCGTGCCGATATTGATCCCGGTCCTGCCAACCACCCGCGCGATGGGATCCGCCGCACGGAACGTGCCATACACCACCAGCCCCAGCACCGCGCCAATCGCCACCAGGATCAGCAGCTCGTACCAGTGGTGCGTCTTGCCGGCGTAGACGATGACCGTGCTGATCGACCCCGGCCCGGTCAGCAGCGGCAGCGCCAGCGGCACCACCGCGATGCTGGTCTTGGCCTCGGCCTCGTCCTCTTCCTCCGGCGTGGCCTTGGTGCGGCCGGTCTGGGCGTTCAGCATGTTCATGGCCATCATGATCATGATCAGCCCGCCGCCCACCTGCAGCGACGCCACCGAGATATTGAAGAACTCGATGATCTGCTGGCCCAGCAGCGCCGCCAGGCCCACCACGATGGCCACGGCAATCGACGCCGTCTTGATCGTCCGCAGCTTTTCCGCCTCGGTCTGCTGGCTGGTCAGGCTGATGAAGAACGGGATCGCCCCGATCGGGTTGATCAGCGCCAGCAGCGAGATGAAAGACTTGAGCGTATCCATCGGGTGCGGGATTGTCCGGGTCGGCCGGCGCCGCCGCAAGCCGCCGGCGCGCCTGCCATACAGGTGGCCAGGTCGGGGTTCAGGTCGCCGTCAGACCGGCTCGAGTATGGGTCAGAGCGATCCCTTGGTCGATGGAATCTGGTTGGCCGCGCGCGCATCCAGCTCCACCGCCATGCGCAGTGCCCGGCCAAAGGCCTTGAACACCGTTTCGCATTGATGGTGGGCATTGATGCCACGCAGGTTGTCGATATGGAGCGTCACGCCGGCGTGGTTGACGAAACCGCGGAAGAACTCGATCGTCAGGTCGACGTCGAAGGTGCCCACCCGGGCGCGCGTGAACGGCACGTGGAATTCCAGGCCCGGACGGCCCGAGAAATCGATCACCACGCGCGACAGGCACTCGTCCAGCGGCACGTAGCTGTGGCCGTAGCGGGTGATGCCCTTCTTGTCGCCGATGGCGCGCGCCACGGCCTGGCCGAGCGTGATGCCGACATCCTCCACCGTGTGGTGGTCGTCGATATGGGTGTCGCCCGTGGCCTCGACCTCGAGGTCGAACATGCCATGGCGGGCGATCTGGTCCAGCATGTGGTCGAGGAACGGCACGCCGGAGGCCAGCTTCTGGCGGCCGGTGCCATCAAGGTTCAGCGAAACGCGGATCTGCGTTTCCGAGGTATTGCGGGTGACCTCTGCAACACGCATGGTGGGGTTAATCCTGCAATGAGGCGGCAAACGCCTCAAGAAACTGCGCGTTTTCTTCGGGCGTGCTGACCGTCACGCGCAGACAGTTGGCCAGCAATGCGTGCATTCTACTCACGTTCTTGATCAATACCTTCCGCGCCAGCACCCGATCGAACGTCTGTGCCGCATCCGGCACGCGCACCAGCAGGAAGTTGGCCGCGCTCGGGAAGACCGTCACGCCGGGCAGTGCCGCCATGGCGTCGGCCAGCCGGGCGCGCTCGGCGCGCAGCTGCGCGGCCTGCTCGTCCAGCACCGCCACGTGTTCCAGCGCGAACAGCGCCGTGGCCTCGGTCAGCACGTTGACGTTGTACGGCGGCCGCACCTTGTCCAGCTGCGCCAGCCAGTCGGGCGACCCGGCCATGTAGCCCAGCCGGATGCCGGCCAGGCCAAGCTTGGACACCGTGCGCATCACCAGCAGGTTGCCGAACTCGGTCAGCCGCGCCATCCAGCTTTCCTGCGCGAACGGCTGGTACGCCTCGTCGACGACCACCAGGCTCTGGCACACCGGGCCCTGCGCCGCACGGACGATGGCCTCCATGTCCGCGGCATCGAACAGGTTGCCGGTCGGGTTGTTCGGGTAGGCCAGGTAGATGATGGCCGGCTTGTGCTCGGCCATCGCCGCCAGCATCGCCGCGCGGTCCAGCGTGAAATCGGCGCGCAGCGGCACGCCGACGAAGTCCAGGCCGGCAAACTGGGCCGACATCGCGTACATGACGAAACCCGGCACCGGGGCCAGCACCTTGGCGCCGGGGCGCGACGCGGCCAGCGAAAGGATGCTGATCAGTTCGTCCGAACCATTGCCAAGCATGACGTCCATGCCGGCCGGCACCTGCATCACGCGCTTCAGTTGCGCGCGCAGCGCCTCGCTGCTCGGCACCGGGTAGCGGTTCAGCGCCACCTCGCCCAGCCGCGCGGCCAGTTCCGCGCGCAGCGCGGGCGGCAGCCGGTACGGGTTTTCCATCGCATCGAGCTTCACCAGTCCGTGCGAATCGGCCACGTGGTAGGCGCCCATGGCGCGCACGTCGTCACGGATGATGTGTTCGATCAGGGATGGATCTACGGCTGCCATGATGGTCCTGTGGGTCTGGCTTGGAAAAGTGGCTTAACGCTTGAAACGGTACTCGGCGCTGCGGGCGTGGGCCTGCAGCCCTTCGCCGTAGGCCAGTTCGGCGGCAATCTGCCCCAGCATCTGGGCGCCGCCCTCGCTGACCTCGATCAGGCTCGACCGCTTCTGGAAGTCGTACACGCCCAGCGGCGACGAGAAGCGCGCGGTGCGCGAGGTGGGCAGCACGTGGTTGGGCCCCGCGCAGTAGTCGCCCAGCGACTCGCTGGTGTAGCGGCCCAGGAAGATCGCGCCCGCGTGGCGGATCTTCTCGCTCCACTGGCGCGGATTCTCGGCCGATATCTCCAGATGCTCGGGCGCGATCGCGTTGGCGATCTCGCACGCTTCCTCCATGTCGCGCACCTTGACCAGCGCGCCCCGCCCCGCCAGCGACGCGGCGATGACGTCGCGGCGCGGCATCGTCGGCAGCAGCCGCTGGATGCTTTCCTCCACGCGCCGCAGGTAGGCGTCGTCCGGGCACAGCAGGATCGACTGCGCCAGTTCGTCGTGCTCGGCCTGCGAGAACAGGTCCATGGCCACCCAGTCGGGTTCGGTCGTGCCGTCGCAAATCACCAGGATCTCGGACGGCCCGGCGATCATGTCGATGCCCACCGTGCCGAACACGCGGCGCTTGGCCGCCGCCACGTAGGCATTGCCCGGACCGACGATCTTGTCCACCTGCGGCAGCGTGGCCGTGCCGAAGGCCAGCGCGCCCACCGCCTGCGCCCCGCCGATCGTGAACACGCGGTCCACGCCGGCGATCTGCGCGGCGGCCAGCACCAGCTCGTTGCGCACGCCGCCCGGCGTGGGCACGACCATGATGACTTCCTTGACGCCGGCCACGCGGGCCGGGATCGCGTTCATCAGCACCGACGACGGATAGGCCGCCTTGCCGCCGGGCACGTACAGGCCCACGCGGTCCAGCGGGGTCACCTTCTGGCCCAGCATCGTGCCGTCGGCCTCGGTGTATTCCCAGCTATGGCTGCCGCACTCGATCTTCTGCTTCTCGTGATAGGCGCGCACGCGGGCCGCGGCGGCCTCCAGCGCGGCGCGGCGCTTGGGCTCCAGGTCTTCCAGCGCGGCTTCCAGCTGCGACTGCGACAGTTCCAGCGCGCCCATCGACGCGGCTTCCACGCGGTCGAACCGGCGCGTGTACTCCAGCACGGCCTCGTCGCCACGGCGGCGCACGTCGGCCAGGATATCGGCCGCGGCGCGGTCGATGGCCTCGTCCTCGGCGGCCTCGAAGGCCAGCACCTGGCGCAGCGCCCCGGCAAAACCGGGCTCGGTCGAGTCGAGCCGACGGATCGACAGGTTTTCCATATCCGTTTCGTTCATGACTGCTTTTTCCTTGCGGACCCCCTTGCGGGCGTCCCGGTCATTCCGGTTGTCGCTGCCTCAGGCGAGCGCCGCCGAGGCCCGTTCGAATGCGTCCAGGATCGGCGCCAGCCGCTCCCGCTTGAGTTTCAGTGCGGCCTGGTTGACCACCAGCCGCGACGAGATCTGCACGATCTCCTCCACTTCCACGAGGTTGTTCGCGCGCAGCGTGCCGCCGGTGCTGACCAGGTCGACGATGGCGTCCGACAGCCCCACGAGCGGCCCCAGCTCCATCGACCCGTACAGCTTGATCAGGTCCACGTGCACGCCCTTCTTGGCAAAGTGCTCGCGCGCGGTCTGCACGTACTTGGTGGCCACGGCCAGCCGCGCGCCCTGGCGCACCGCGTTGGCGTAGTCAAAGCCGGCCGGCACCGCCACCGACATGCGGCAGCGCGCAATGTTCAGGTCGATCGGCGCGTACAGGCCGGTCATGCCGTGCTCCATCAGCACGTCCTTGCCGGCCACCCCGAAGTCGGCCGCGCCGTACTGCACGTACGTCGGCACGTCCGACGCGCGCACGATGATCACGCGCACCGCCGGGTCCGAAGTGGGCAGGATCAGCTTGCGCGAGGTGTCCGGGTCTTCGGTCACCTCGATGCCGGCCGCCGCCAGCAGCGGCAGCGTTTCGGTAAAGATGCGGCCCTTGGACAGCGCCAGCGTGAGCTGGTTGGGCGAGGCATTGAAAGCGGGGCTCATAGATTCTTCAGGCGGTGTTCGGGGGCGGCGGGTGGTGCGTGGCCGGGTTCAGCCGATGCGGCGGATCCTGGCGCCGACGGCCGACAGCTTGTTTTCCATGCGGTCGTAGCCACGGTCCAGGTGGTAGATCCGGTCGATCGTGGTCTCGCCGTCCGCCACCAGCCCGGCAATCACCAGGCTGGCCGACGCGCGCAGGTCGGTGGCCATCACGCTGGCGCCCGACAGCCGCGGCACGCCGGTCACTACGGCGGTGTTGCCCTCGGCCGTGATGTTGGCGCCCAGCCGGTTCAGCTCCTGCACGTGCATGAAGCGGTTCTCGAAGATCGTCTCGGTGATGCGCGCGGTGCCCTCGGCCACGGCGTTCAGCGCCATGAACTGGGCCTGCATGTCGGTCGGGAAGGCGGGGTACTCGGACGTCCGGAAGCTCACGGCCTGCGGGCGCTGCTTCATCGCCAGGCGGATCCAGTCGTCGCCGGTCTCGATCGTGGCGCCGGTCTCGCGCAGCTTGAGCAGCACCGCGTCCAGGATCAGCGGCGGCACGTCGCGCACCACGATCTCGCCCAGCGTGGCGGCGGCCGCGCACAGGAACGTGCCGGCCTCGATGCGGTCGGCCACCACGCGGTGCTCGGCGCCGTGGAGCTTGTCCACGCCCTGCACGATCAGGCGGTCGGTGCCGATGCCGTCGATCCGGGCGCCCATCTTGACCAGCAGCTCGGCCAGGTCGGTCACCTCGGGCTCGCGCGCGGCGTTCTCCAGGATGGTCTCGCCGTCGGCCAGCGTGGCGGCCATCAGCAGGTTCTCGGTGCCGGTCACGGTGATCATGTCCGTCACCACGCGGGCGCCCTTGAGGCGGCTGGCGCGGGCGTGGATGAAGCCGTGCTCGATCGTGATCTCGGCGCCCATGGCCTGCAGGCCCTTGATGTGCTGGTCCACCGGCCGCGCGCCAATGCCGCAGCCGCCGGGCAGCGACACGCGCGCCTCGCCAAAGCGGGCCACCAGCGGCCCCAGCACGAGGATCGACGCCCGCATGGTCTTCACCAAGTCGTACGACGCCTCGGGCGAATTGATGTCGGCGCCGTTCAGCGTGGCCACGCCGTCCACCATGTCGGCCTGCATGCCCATCTGGCGCAGCAGCTTGAGCATCGTGCGCGTGTCCTGCAGGTCGGGCACGTTGGCCAGCGTCACGGTGTCGGCCGTCAGCAGGCCGGCGCACAGGATCGGCAGCGCGGCGTTCTTGGCGCCCGACACGCGGACCTCGCCCTTGAGCGGCCCGTTGCCCTGGATCTGGAATTTGTCCATTGTTCTGTCTGGTCGTCCGGCCGGGCACGCGCCCGGCCGGGGAATGTTTCGGATGGCGCGGCTTACTTGCCGGCCTCGGCCTGCCATTCGGCCGGCGTCAGCGTCTTCATCGACAGCGCATGGATCTCGGCGCGCATGCGGTCGCCCAGCGCCGCGTAGACGCGCTGGTGCCGCTGGATCAGGCGCTTGCCCTCGAATTCCCCGCTCACGATGGTGGCGAAGAAGTGCTGGCCATCGCCTTCCACTTGCAGATGGTCGCAGGGCAACCCTTGGGCAATGTAATCCCTGACTTGTTCCGGAGTAGGCAGCATGTCTGTCTCTGTGAATACGGTGGTTTGCGGCCGGTCAGTGCCGCAGCTTGTAACCCTTGCGCAGCAGGCGCATCGCCAGCGTGGCCAGCACCGCGAACGCCACGACCACCACGGCCAGGCTCTGCAGCGGCGGCACGTCGGACACGCCGAAGAAGCCAAAGCGGAAACCGTCGATCATGTAGAAGAACGGGTTGGCATGCGACACGGCCTGCCAGAACGGCGGCAAGGAGTGGATCGAATAGAACACGCCGGACAGGAACGTCGCCGGCATGATCAGAAAATTCTGAAACGCGGCGAGCTGGTCGAACTTCTCGGCCCAGATGCCGGCGATCAGGCCCAGCGTCCCCAGGATGCCCGCGCCGGCCAGCCCGAAGACCAGGATCCAGAGCGGATGCGCGAAATGCAGATGGGCAAACCACGCCGTCACCAGCAGCACGCCCAGGCCCACGCAGAGCCCACGGATGATCGACGCCACCACGTAGGCGCCAAACATTTCCCAGTGCGACAGCGGCGGCAGCAGGATGAACACCAGGTTGCCGGTGATCTTGGACTGGATCAGCGACGACGAGCTGTTGGCGAACGCGTTCTGCAGCACGCTCATCATCACCAGCCCCGGCACCAGGAACGCGGTGTAGCTGATCTGGTCGTAGACGCGCACGCGGTCTTCCAGCACGTGCCCGAAAATCAGCAGGTACAGCACGGCGGTCAGCACCGGCGCCGCCACGGTCTGGAAGGCCACCTTCCAGAAGCGCAGCACTTCCTTGTACAGCAGCGTGCGAAAGCCGACAAAGCCCCCCACGGCCATCGCCGCGATGCGCTGGGCGTCGTGCTGCTCGTTCACCTTGATATCGGCCGGATTCTTCATGCCGCGGCCTCCATGGCGGCGTTCGGCGTGCGGCCGGGCATTTCGCCCTCGCGGCGCATGATCTGCACGAAAACGTCCTCCAGGTCGGCCTTGCTGATTTCCATGTCCTCGATCTCGCAGCCGGCGGCGCGCAGCGCGGCCAGGATGGGCTCCACGGCCTCGTAGCCGGACAGCCGCAGCCGGTGGGCGCGTTCGCCCGGGTTGGCCGGCGTGCGCAGCGCTTCCAGCTCGGCCGGCAGCGTACCCTTCGACAATGTCAGCACCAGTTGCAGCCCCGCGAACTGGTTCAGCAGGCTGCTGGTGCGGTCCAGCGCCACCACCTCGCCAAACTTCAGCATGGCGATGCGGTCGCACAGCGCCTCGGCTTCTTCCAGGTAGTGGGTGGTCAGGATGATGGTGTGGCCCTCGCGGTTCAGCCGCGAGATGAACTTCCAGAGCGTCTGGCGCAGTTCCACGTCCACGCCGGCGGTGGGTTCGTCCAGCACGATCACGGGCGGGCGGTGCACCAGCGCCTGGGCCACCAACACGCGGCGCTTCATGCCGCCCGAGAGCTGGCGCATGTTGCTGTCGGCCTTGTTGGTCAGGTCCAGGTTGGCCATGATCTCGTCGATCCAGTCGTCGTTGCGCGCCAGGCCGAAGTAGCCGGACTGCAGCCGCAGCGTCTCGCGCACCGTGAAGAACGGATCGAACACCAACTCCTGCGGCACCACGCCCAGCATGCGGCGCGCCATCCGGTAGTCGTCCACCACGTCGTGGCCCAGCACGCTGACCTGGCCCGAATCGGCGCGGTTCAGCCCCGCCAGGATCGAGATCAGCGTGGTCTTGCCGGCGCCGTTGGGACCGAGCAGGCCGAAGAACTCGCCGCGCTCGACGCTGAAACTGACGCCCTTGAGCGCCTGCAGATTGCGGTAGCGCTTGCGGACATCGGTGATTTCGATGGCTTTCATGGCCGAATGTCTTGGATGCGGCCGGCGTCTGGCCAGCCACTCCTGGAGTTGGGGGGAGCGCCCCTGAGGTTAGCCGCGCAGCACCTGGGGAACGTGTCAGGGACTTGGGGGCGACTTGGGGGCGAACAACCCGGAATTATAGGGGATGCGGGGGTTTCCCCGCTCTGCCCGGCGCGACGCCAGGCCCGCGGCCCGACGCCGTGGCATCGCATGACCGTACGCAGCAACACGCGCACGGCAACGGATGCCGGTTCAATGTCGGTGGTGGTGGAGTTCCGGGTGGGCGGCCGGGGCGGCCAGGCCGAGCAGGCCGTCGACGCCGTACAGGCTGGCCAGCGACCGCAGTTGCGGCGAGGCGCCGCCGATCGCCAGGGACTGCCCGTGCTGGGCGGCGGCCCGCTGCCAGGCCAGCAGCACGGCAACGGCCGACGAGTCGAGCTGGGTCAGCGCGCTGCAGTCGACCGCCACGTCCCCCTGATGCACGCGCGACAGCCCGTCACGCAGCACGGCGGCGGCGTTGCGGTTGGTCAGCGAGGTGCCAAGGGAAGGCATGGGGCGCGATGGAAGTGGAGAAAGCCGGTTGGAAACGGAAGCTCCCGCCCGAAGGCGGGAGCGAGCGGCCATTGTAGCCAGAATCGGCCGCGCCGTGTTGCGGCGCAGCGACCCGGCCGGCCGCGCCGGTCAACTCTTGGCGTTGGCCAGCTGGCGGTTGCGGTCCTGCAGCGTCTTGATCACGCCATCCACGCCCTGCTGGTTGGCGATCGTGTTGAAGCTGCCCTTGTAGGCTTCGGTCAGCCAGGCGCCCAGCACGTTGATGTCGTACACCTTCCAGCCGTCGGCGGTCTTCTCCAGGCGGTAATCCATCTGGATCGGCTCGCCCTTGTTGATGACCTGCGTGCGGATCGTGGCGTCGGTATCGTCAGCCGCGCCGCGGTACGGGCGGAACTGCACCTTCTGGTCGCGGATCTGGGCAATGGCGCCGGCGTACGTGCGGATCAGCAGCGTCTTGAACTCGTCGGTGATCGCCTTCTGCTGTTCCGGCGTGGCCTTGGACCAGTTGCGGCCCATGGCGATCTGCGTGGTGCGCGTGAAGTTGGCATGCGGCAGGATCTTCTGCTCGACGAGCTGGGTGATCTTGCCGATGTTGCCGGCCTGCATGTCCTTGTCGCCCTGCACGGTCGACATCACGTCGGTCACGACGGACTTGACCAGGCCGTCGGGCGTGGCGGCATCGGTCTGGGCCTGGGCGGCGCCAGCGCCGGCAAAGGCCACGACAGTCAGGAACGGGAGCAGCAATCGCTTGATCATGTGAGTTTTTCCTTTCTAGACAGGGCGCTGGGGGTGCGCCGCCATCGGGGATCATTGAAACACAGCCCCCGGCCCAGCATGCGACATGCATATGGCGCGGACGCTACTTTCAAACACTTTGTTTCAGGGCTCACAGCGCGCTCACAGCCGCCGCAAACCCTTGCCCGGCCCGGGCTGGCCGGCGTCAGCCGGTGGTCTTGCCGGCCGCCGCGTCGTCGCCCTCGGGCGCGGGCGTGGCCGGCGCCGGCTGGTCCTCGTCATCCTGCGACGGCGGACTGCCGTCGTGGATCAGATACTGGCGGCGCTGCATGTACGCATCGCGCAGGAAGGCGTACTTGTCCAGCGCGGCGGCCTCGATCAGGCTCGTGGCGCCCAGCAACTGGGCCCGGCCGTCCACCACGCGCACCGTCGACACCGACAGGCGGGCGTACCACGGGGAAATATAGCTGGTCGGGTCCATGAAGCGGTCCACGACCATGCCCGACGCGTCGCGCACGCTGCTGGGCCCGAACAGCGGCAGCACCAGGTACGGGCCGGCGGGCACGCCCCAGACGCCCATGGTCTGGCCAAAGTCTTCCTTGTACTTGGGCAGGCCGGCCGGCGTGGCGATGTCGATCAGCCCGCCGATGCCCAGCACGCTGTTGATCGCCACGCGCATCGTGTCTTCCGCCGCCCGCGAGGGCTTGCCCTGCAGCAGGTTGTTGGCGGCCGAGTAGACGTCGCTGACATTCGAGAAGAAGTTGCCCACCGCCGTGCGCACCGGCGACGGGATGTAGTCCTGGTAGGTCTCCGCCACCGGCTTCAGCGCGTACTTGTCGACGTTGTCATTGAACGTCGACACGCCGCGGTTGAACGGCTCCAGCGGATCGGCCGGATTGGCATTGGGGCCCGTGGCGCAGCCAGCCAGGGCCAGCGCGGCCGCCAGGGCCGCGGTCAGGCGTTGCAAGGTACTCATTTGCTGCCGCCCATCCCCGGCGCGGCGGGCAGTGCTGCCGGGGCCGGGCCCGACGCGTCCGGAGCGGACGGCGCCGGCGCGGCGGCCGGGGCCGGCGCCGACGAGCCGCCGCCACCGGCGCCCGCGTCGGCAGCCTTGTTGTACAGGAACTGGCCGATCAGGTTTTCCAGCACCACGGCCGACTGCGTCATCGTGATCTTGCCGCCCTGCGCCAGCATCTTGTCGTCGCCACCGGCCTCCAGGCCGATGTACTGCTCGCCCAGCAGCCCCGAGGTCAGGATCTTGGCCGACGTGTCGCGCGGAAACTCGTAGCGCTTTTCCAGGTTCAGCGTCACCGTGGCCTGGTACTGCTTGTCGTCGAAGTTGATGGCCGCCACGCGGCCGACCACCACGCCGGCGCTCTTGACCGGCGCGCGCGGCTTGAGCCCGCCGATGTTGTCGAACTGCGCGGTCACCGTGTAGGTTTCCTGGAACGACAGGCTGCTCATGTTCCCGGCCTTCAGCGCCAGGAACAGCAGGGCCGCAAAGCCCAGCACCACGAACAGCCCCACCCAGTAGTCGAGCGAATTTTTCTTCATGCGAGTCTCTAGTCGAATGCTTGTCAGCTGAACATCAGCGCGGTCAGCAGGAAATCCAGCCCGAGCACGGCGAGCGACGCCATGACCACGGTCCGCGTGGTGGCGCGCGATACGCCTTCGGGCTTCGGGTTCGCCTCGAACCCCTGGTACAGCGCGATGAACGTCACCGCGATGCCAAAAATGAAGCTCTTGATCACGCCGTTGAGCACGTCGGCGCGCACGTCCACGCCGCCCTGCATCTGCGACCAGAACGCGCCGGCGTCCACGCCGATGAGCTGCACGCCCACCAGGTAGCCGCCCAGGATGCCTACGGCGCTGAAGATGGCCGCCAGGATCGGCATGGCGATGACGCCGGCCCAGAACCGCGGCGCGATGACGCGCTGCAGCGGGTTGACGGCCATCATCTCCATGGCGGTCAGCTGCTCGCCGGCCTTCATCAGCCCGATCTCGGCCGTCAGCGACGTCCCGGCGCGGCCCGCGAACAGCAGCGCCGACACCACCGGCCCCAGCTCGCGCACCAGCGACAGCGCCACCAGCAGGCCCAGCGCCTGCTCGGACCCATAGCGGTTCAGCGTGTAATAGCCCTGCAGGCCCAGCACGAAGCCGACGAACAGGCCGGACACGGCGATGATCACCAGCGACAGGTTGCCGACGAAGAACACCTGGTCGGTCACCAGCCGCAGCCGCCGCAGCAGCGCCGGCGACCCGGCCAGCAGCGCCAGGAACATGCGCGTGGCGCGGCCGATGCCGCCCACGAACTGGCGCACCGCAGCGCCGATGGTAGTGAAGAAGCCGGTCAACGCGCGCCTCCGGCCAGGAAATCATCGGCCAGCGAGGGGCCGGCGTAGTGGAAAGGCACCGGGCCGTCGGCCTTGGCGTGGACGAACTGGTGCACGAACGGATCGCTCGACGCCCGCAGCGCGTCGGGCGCGCCTTCGGCGGCAATCCGGCCGTTGGCAATGAAATAGACGTAGTCGGCAATCTGGAACGTCTCCTGCACGTCATGGGAGACGATGATCGTGCTGGCGCCCAGCGCGTCGTTCAGGTCGCGGATCAGGTTGGCGGTCAGGCCCAGCGAGATCGGATCCAGCCCGGCGAACGGCTCGTCGTACATCAGCAGCGCCGGGTCCAGCGCAATGGCCCGCGCCAGCGCCACGCGCCGCGCCATGCCGCCCGAGATCTGCGCCGGCATCAGGTCGCGCGCCCCGCGCAGGCCCACGGCGTTGAGCTTCATCAACACCAGGTCGCGGATCATCGATTCGGGCAGGTCGGTGTGCTCGCGCAGCGGGAAGGCGACGTTGTCGAACACCGAGAGGTCGGTGAACAGCGCGCCGAACTGGAACAGCATGCCCATCTGGCGGCGCACCGCGTACAGGCCGGTCTGGTCCAGCGCGTCGATGTCGGTGCCATTGAACGTGATGCGGCCGCTTTGCGGGCGCACCATGCCGCCGATCAGGCGCATCACGGTGGTCTTGCCGCAGCCCGATCCGCCCATGACGGCCACCACCTTCCCGCGCGGAAACCGCATGGAAAGGCCGGACAGGATGGGCTTGTCGCCAGCCGCGTATGCAAAATCGACATCCGCGAGTTCGACGACGTTCGGGCCTGAAAAGCCCTGGCCAGACGGGTTCGGCACGGTAGCGGTCACGTTGTCACCGGATTTGGACAGGGCGCCATTATAAGGGCTACTACCTATCGGTCGCCGCGCGGTGTGGTGATCTCACCATTGCACTGGCGACAACAATCGGTGACAGGGCTGTGACGACAGCCCGGGACGCCCGCGCGCCCCCGGCCGGCTCAGGGTTCGCCGCGCGGCGGGGCCTGGCGCAGGATGACCTGCCACTGCACGGATTCGGCACGGATGGCCGTGGCGAATGCCTCGGGCGAGTCGCGCACCGGCGTCAGGCCGGCCGCCAGCAGTTGCGCGCGGACTTCGCGCTCGTTGGTCACATTGTCCAGCTCGTTGGCCAATCGGGCGACGATGGCACGCGGCGTCTTGGCCGGCGCCATCACGCCATACCAGGACAGCGCGGCATACCCGTCGAGCCCGCCTTCCTGCAACGTCGGCACCTGCGGGGTCAGCGGCGAGCGCACCGGGCCGGTCACGCCGAGGATCTTCAGTGCCCCCGAGCGCACATGCGACTGGACAGCCGACCACGAGCAGAAGCACGCGCTGATCCGCCCGGCCAGCATCTCCTGGACCACGGCGCTCTCGCCCTTGCCCATCACCAGCGGCACGCTGTTCGGCAGGCCGCGCACGGCGTATTCGGCGTAGAGATGGGCCGGGCTGCCCGGCTGGCCGTAGCCGTAGCTGTACGACGCCGGGTTCGACCGCACGGCCGTGACCCATTGCTGCGGCGTGGTCATCGGCAGATGACCGTCGATGACCAGAAACAACGGCGTGGCCGCCACGCGCACGACGGGCGTGAAATCGCGCATCACGTCGTAGGGCACGGGCTCCAGCCCGGGCTGGATCAGCATGTTGGCCTGGTGGAACAGCAGCGTGTGGCCGTCGGAACTGGCCTTGGCGACGAGGTCGCCCGCCATGGTGCCGGCCGCGCCGGGGCGATTGTCCACCTCGACGGAGACGCCGAGCCGGACGGCCAGCCGCTCGGCCAGCAGCCGCGCCACCGCATCGGCCACGCCACCGGCCGGGAATGGCACGATCAGGCGCAGCGGACGGGCGGGATAGGTCATCTGGCGGCTGGCCACGTCGGCGCGCGTGGGCGACGGAATGCTGGCGAGCTGGGCAAAAGCGGGAGGCTGAGCGAGGGCCGTCGCCGTGCAGAGCGCAACGGCGGCCGCAGGTGACAGCCATCTGGCAGCGAGTATTGGCAACTTCGCTATACCTCGCCAAAGCCGCAGGGATATGCGTACTTCGGACATCAATTTCCTCCGGGCCGCACCCACCGCTACGGCACCAAATCGGCTGAAAGGGATTTCGAGGCAGTCTCTTCTTATCTAGTTTGGAACGATTGTAAGGAGATCGCACCACCCGGCACAGACCGCGTAAACGCTCTCCGGGAGGACCCGGATGTGAGCGCCCGTATAATCGCCCGATGTCAGATTTCGACCTGCGGCCCATGCAGGCCACCGACCTGCCCGCCATCTTCGCCATCCAGGCCCGGTGCTACGGCCCGGCGCTCCAGGAATCGGCCGACGCACTGGCCAGCCGCCTGGCGCTGGCGCCCGACACGTGCTGGGTGGCCGCCCTGCGCGGCCAGGCACCGGCCGCCTACCTGTTCAGCCACGCCTGGCCCCAGGCCACGCTGCCACCGTGGAACGGCCACCTGGCGGCCGCCTGGCCCGCCACCGAACCCCTGACCTGGTTTATCCACGACATGGCCGTGGCGCCAGCCGGCCGCGGCGCCCGACTGGCCGCCCGACTCTACGACGCCGCCCGTGACGTGGCGATGACCACCGGCCTGCGCACCTCGCACCTGATCGCCGTGCAGTCGGCCGACGCCTACTGGCGCAGGCTCGGGTACGCCCCCGTCGACGCGGCCCGGCATGTGGAGAAGCTGGCGAGTTATGGGGAGGGGGCGGTGGTGATGGGGTGTCGGCTGTAGAAGCGCTTGCCCTCACCCCCAACCCCTCTCCCGCAGGCGGGAGAGGGGAGCCGCATGCGGCACTTCTTCCGATTGACGCCATCGGACGATCCTGAAACAAAAAACCCCCGCAGCCTTCCGGCATGCGGGGGTTTTGCCCATCGGACCCTGCGGCGCTCAGCGCGGCAGTTCCGAGTGGCCCATCAGGAAGGTGTCGACCGAGCGGGCGGCCTGGCGGCCTTCGCGGATGGCCCAGACCACCAGCGACTGGCCGCGGCGGACGTCGCCCGCGGCAAAGACCTTCGGCACGTTGGTGTGATAGGCGCGGTCGCCTTCCGTGGCGGCCTTGGCGTTCTTGCGCGCGTCCGTGTCCACGCCGAATGCCTCCAGCATCGAGCCCACCGGGTTCGTGAAGCCCATGGCCAGCAGCACCAGGTCGGCCTTCAGCACGAACTCGCTGCCCGGCACTTCCTGCATGCGGCCGTCCTTCCACTCCACGCGGCACGCCTTGAGCGCCGTGACCTTGCCGTTTTCGCCGATCAGTTCCTTGGTGGCGACCGACCAGTCGCGCGAGCAGCCTTCGTCGTGCGACGACGACGTGCGCAGCTTGATCGGCCAGTACGGCCACACCAGCGGCTTGTTCTCTTCTTCCGGCGGCTGCGGCAGCAGTTCGAACTGGGTGACCGATTCAGCACCGTGGCGGTTCGACGTGCCCACGCAGTCCGACCCCGTATCGCCGCCGCCGATCACGATCACGTGCTTGCCTTCGGCGCGGATCTCGTTCACGCCGTCGCCGGCCACTTCCTTGTTCTGCGGGATCAGGAATTCCAGCGCGTAGTGCACGCCGGCCAGGTCGCGGCCCGGCACCGGCAGGTCGCGCGGCACTTCGGAGCCGCCAGCCAGCACCACGGCGTCGAACTGGTCCATCAGCGCCTGGGCGGAGATGGTCTCGCGGGCGTAGTTCTTGATGCCGGCCGGCAGCTTGTCGCCATCGGTCACCATCACGCCCGCGCGGAAGGTCACGCCCTCGGTCTGCATCTGCTCGATGCGACGGTCGATCAGCGTCTTCTCCATCTTGAAGTCGGGGATGCCGTAGCGCAGCAGGCCGCCGATGCGGTCGTTCTTCTCGAACACGGTCACGTCGTGGCCGGCGCGCGCCAGTTGCTGCGCGGCGGCCAGGCCGGCCGGGCCCGAGCCCACCACGGCCACGGTCTTGCCGGTCTTGTGCTTCGGCACCTGCGGCGCCACCCAGCCCTCTTCCCAGGCCTTGTCGATGATGGCGTGCTCGATCGACTTGATGCCCACCGGCAGCTCGCTGATGCCCAGCGTGCAGGCCGCCTCGCACGGTGCCGGGCAGATGCGGCCCGTGAACTCGGGGAAGTTGTTGGTCTGGTGCAGCACCTCGATCGCCTGCTTCCAGTCCTGGCGATACACGAGGTCGTTGAAGTCCGGGATGATGTTGTTGACCGGGCAGCCGTTGTTGCAGAACGGGATGCCGCAGTCCATGCAGCGCGCACCCTGGATCTTCGCTTCGCTGTCGGACAGCGCGAACACGAATTCCTTGTAGTGCTTCACGCGCTTGACTACGGGTTCGTAGCCTTCGTTCTGGCGCGGAAATTCGAGAAAGCCAGTCGCCTTACCCATGTTGCATCCTTGGTCTTGCTTGGCGCGAGGCGGCCGGGCCGGCCTCGCGTGGGGTCAGTATCTTGTCGGTGCCGCGGCGCTTGGCCGCGGGCACCTCTCGTCGTGGGGCTGCCGGTCAGGCGGCGACCGCTTCGCGATCGCTGTCGCGGGCCGCCTGTTCCTTCTCGTACATCTCGCCCAGCGCGCGCTTGTACTCGGTCGGGAAGACCTTGACGAACTTGCGGCGTGCCGTGGTCCAGTCGGCCAGCAGCGCCTTGGCGCGCTCCGAACCGGTGTAGCGGAAATGCTGCTCGATCAGGTTGCGCAGGATCACTTCGTCCAGCTGGCGCTTGCCGCCGGCCTTGTGCCACTGCGATTCCGGCTGGCCCTTCTGCTGGTCGGCAGAGGCGAGCACGGCTTCCAGCGCCACCATCGACGTGTTGCAGCGCTTGTCGAACAGGCCGTCCTCGTCATAGACGTAGGCCACGCCGCCCGACATGCCGGCCGCGAAGTTGCGGCCCGTGCCGCCCAGCACCACCACGGTGCCGCCGGTCATGTACTCGCAACCATGGTCGCCGGTGCCTTCGACCACGGCCGTGGCGCCCGAGTTACGCACCGCAAAGCGCTCGCCGGCCACGCCGTTGAAGAACGCCTCGCCGGCCAGCGCGCCGTACAGCACCGTGTTGCCGACGATGATGTTGCGCGTGGGGTCGCCGCGGAACTCGTGCGGGGCGCGCACGATCACGCGGCCGCCCGACAGGCCCTTGCCGACGTAGTCGTTGGCGTCGCCCACGAGGTCCAGCGTGATGCCGTGCGCCAGGAACGCGCCGAACGACTGCCCGGCCGTGCCCTGGAGCTGGATGTGGATCGTGTCGTCGGGCAGCCCTTCGTGGCCGTACTGCTTGGCCACCACGCCGGACAGCATCGCGCCCACCGTGCGGTTCACGTTCTTGACCGGCTGGATGAACGACACGCGCTCGCCCTTGTCGATGGCCGGACGGGCCTTGGCAATCAGCGTGTGGTCCAGCGCCTTGCCGGCTTCCACCGACAGGCCGTGGTCCTGCACGTCGGTGTGGTAGCGCGGCACGTCGGCCGGGATCGGGGCCTGGTAGAAGATGCGGCCGAAGTCCAGGCCGCGTGCCTTCCAGTGTTCGATGCCGGCACGGATGTCGAGCAGGTCGGCGCGGCCGATCAGCTCGTCGAACGTGCGGATGCCCAGTTGCGCCATGATCTCGCGCGCTTCCTCGGCCACGAAGAAGAAGAAGTTCACCACGTGCTCGGGCTTGCCCTGGAACTTCTGGCGCAGCGCCGGATCCTGCGTGGCCACGCCCACCGGGCAGGTGTTCAGGTGGCACTTGCGCATCATGATGCAGCCCTCGGCCACCAGCGGCGCCGTGGCAAAGCCGAACTCGTCGGCGCCCAGCAGCGCGCCGATCACCACGTCGCGGCCGGTCTTCATCTGGCCGTCGGCCTGCACGCGGATGCGGTTGCGCAGGCCGTTCAGCATCAGCGTCTGCTGCGTCTCGGCCAGGCCCAGTTCCCACGGCGAGCCCGCGTACTTGATCGACGACCACGGCGAGGCGCCGGTGCCGCCGTCGTGGCCGGCGATGACCACGTGGTCGGCCTTGGCCTTGGCCACGCCGGCCGCCACGGTGCCCACGCCCACTTCGGACACGAGCTTGACCGAGATGTCGGACGACGGGTTGACGTTCTTCAGGTCGTGGATCAGCTGCGCCAGATCCTCGATCGAGTAGATGTCATGGTGCGGCGGCGGCGAGATCAGGCCCACGCCCGGCACCGAGTAGCGCAGCTTGCCGATGTAGTCGGACACCTTGTGGCCCGGCAGCTGGCCGCCTTCGCCCGGCTTGGCGCCCTGCGCCATCTTGATCTGGATCTGGTCGGCCGACGCCAGGTATTCGGCGGTCACGCCGAAACGGCCCGACGCCACCTGCTTGATCTTCGAGCGCAGCGAATCGCCGGGCTGCAGTGCCAGGTCCTTTTCCACCACGTGGTCGCCCAGCAGGCTCTTCAGCGAGTCGCCCTGCTTGATGGGGATGCCGCGCAGTTCGTTGCGGTAGCGCTTCTCGTCCTCGCCGCCCTCGCCCGTGTTCGACTTGCCGCCGATGCGGTTCATCGCCACGGCCAGCGTGGCATGGGCTTCGGTCGAGATCGAGCCCAGCGACATGGCGCCGGTGGCAAAGCGCTTGACGATTTCCTTGGCCGGTTCCACTTCCTCCAGCGGAATGGCGCGCGACGGGTCCACCTTGAACTCGAACAGCCCGCGCAGCGTCATGTGGCGGCGGCTCTGGTCGTTGATGATGTTCGCGTATTCCTTGTACGTCTGGTACTGGCCGCGGCCGTCCTCGGCGCGCACCGCGTGCTGGAGCTTGGCGATCGAATCCGGCGTCCACATGTGTTCTTCGCCACGGATCCGGAACGCGTACTCGCCGCCGGCGTCGAGCATGTTGCTCAGCACCGGGTTGCTGCCGAAGGCGTCGGTGTGCAGGCGCAGCGCTTCCTCGGCCACCTCGAAGATGCCGATGCCCTCGACGTTCGACGGCGTGCCGTGGAAGTACTTCTGCACCAGTTCGCGCGACAGGCCGATGGCCTCGAAGATCTGGGCGCCCGTGTACGACATGTACGTGGAGATGCCCATCTTCGACATCACCTTGAACAGGCCCTTGCCGATCGCCTTGACGAAGTTCTTGACCGCCTTCTCGGGCGACAGGTCGCCCGACAGGCCCGCGGCCATGTCGGCCAGCGTTTCCATGGCCAGGTACGGGTGCACGGCTTCGGCGCCATAGCCGGCCAGCAGCGCGAAGTGGTGCACCTCGCGGGCCGAGCCGGTTTCCACGACCAGGCCGCTGGACGTGCGCAGGCCCTTTTCCACCAGGTGATGGTGCACGGCCGACGTGGCCAGCAGCGCGGGGATGGCCACCTGCGTGTCGTCGACGCGGCGGTCGGACACGATCAGGATGTTGTAGCCCGAGCGCACGGCGTCCACCGCTTCGGCGCACAGCGACGCCAGGCGGGCCTCGATGCCCTCCTTGCCCCATGCCACCGGGTAGCAGATGTTCAGCTCGTACGACCGGAACTTGCCGCCCGTGTAGTGCTCGATGTTGCGGATCTTGGCGATGTCCTTGAAGTCCAGCACCGGCTGGGACACTTCAAGCCGCATCGGCGGGTTGATGTTGTTCAGCTCCAGCAGGTTCGGCTTCGGACCGATGAACGACACCAGCGACATGACCATGTTCTCGCGGATCGGGTCGATCGGCGGGTTGGTCACCTGGGCGAACAGCTGGCGGAAGTAGTGGTACAGCGTCTTGTTCTTGGACGACAGCACGGCCAGCGGCGAGTCGTTGCCCATCGAGCCCGTGGCTTCCTCGCCGGCCAGCGCCATCGGCGCCATCAGGAACTTGACGTCTTCCTGCGTGTAGCCAAACGCCTGCTGGCGGTCCAGCAGCGGCGACACCGGCTTCTTCTCGGCGGCCACGTCCTCGGGCTTGGCGTCGATCTCGTCGAGCTTGATGCGCACGGCGTCGATCCAGCTCTTGTACGGCTTGGCGTTGGCCAGGTTGTCCTTGAGCTCCTTGTCGTCGATGATGCGGCCCTGCTCCATGTCGATCAGGAACATCTTGCCCGGCTGCAGGCGCCATTTCTGGACGATCCGCGACTCGGGGAACGGCAGCACGCCGGCTTCCGACGCCAGCACGACGAAATCGTCCTCGGTCACGTAGAAGCGGGCCGGACGCAGGCCATTACGGTCCAGCGTGGCGCCGATCTGGCGGCCGTCGGTGAAGCAGATGGCGGCGGGGCCGTCCCACGGCTCCATCATCGCGGCGTGGTACTCGTAGAACGCGCGGCGGTTGTCGTCCATCAGCGTGTGCTGTTCCCAGGCTTCCGGGATCATCATCATCATCGCGTGGACGAGCGGGTAGCCAGCCATCGTCAGCAGTTCGAGGCAGTTGTCGAACGATGCCGTGTCCGACTGGCCCGGGTAGATCAGCGGCCAGAGCTTGGGCAGGTCGTCGCCGAGCACCGGCGACGAGATGGCGCCGGTCCGGGCGTTCACCCAGTTCACGTTGCCCTTGACCGTGTTGATTTCGCCGTTGTGGGCGACCATCCGGTACGGGTGGGCCAGTTCCCAGGCCGGGAACGTGTTGGTCGAGAAGCGCTGGTGCACCAGGGCCAGGGCCGACACGGCGCGCGAATCCTGCAGGTCCAGGTAGTACTCGCCCACCTGGTTGGCCAGCAGCAGGCCCTTGTACACGACGGTACGGGCCGACATCGACGGCACGAAGTATTCCTTGCCGTGCTTGAGCTTGAGCGCCTGGATGGCGTGGCTGGCCGTCTTGCGGATCACGTAGAGCTTACGTTCCAGCGCGTCCGTGGTCATGATGTCGCGGCCACGGCCAATGAAGATCTGGCGGATCACCGGCTCGGTCTTGCGCACGGTCGGGGACATCGGCATGTTGCAGTCCACCGGCACGTCGCGCCAGCCCAGCACGACCTGGCCTTCCAGGCGTACGGTGCGCTCCAGTTCCTGCTCGCAGGCCAGGCGCGAGGCGTGTTCCTTCGGCAGGAAGATCATGCCCACGCCGTACTCGCCATTGGGCGGCAGCGTCACGCCCTGCCTGGCCATTTCCTCGCGGTAGAACTGGTCCGGGATCTGGATCAGGATGCCCGCGCCATCGCCCATCAGCGCGTCGGCGCCCACGGCGCCCCGGTGGTCCAGGTTCTCCAGGATCTTCAGGCCCTGCGAGATGATCTCGTGGGACTTCTTGCCCTTGATGTGCGCGACCATGCCGACGCCGCAGGCGTCGTGCTCGTTGGTCGGGTCGTAGAGGCCCTGGGCCTGCGGGCGGGCGGCGAGATCGGAAGGTTGTTGCGAGTGGTCCACGGGCTGAATTCCGGTGAAGGCTGCGCAGCCAGCAAGGCAGACCGAACGGGATGGCTGTCGCGGGGGCGCCTCTGTCTCTTCGGACGGGCTTGGACGGACAACGGGACCGCAGCGGCGTACACGAGCGTGACGCGCCGCACAATGACTGTGGGTGGAGCAACTATAAGAGAAAGCCCTACTGCTCGCAAAATTATTAAATGGGGTCGGAATACATTTTTCTTCGCACAGTTTCGGCGTGAATTTTTAATGGGGACACATTAAATTGCGGCCGCATTTGCACTGGTTTGGTGCGATTCCTTTGGATTCCGGAAGTCAGTCGGTCGTCGCGCTGTCTTCGTCAGGAATAGTCGACTTCCGTGGTCGGCCTTTCGGCAGCGGCTGCACGCGGCGTGTGGCATGCCGCTCCAGTTGCGCCAGGAATGCTTCGCCGCCCAGCGGCCAGCCGCTGTGCGCATGCTTCTGCAAGGTGGCGAGCGTCCGGCCGGACAGGCCCTCGGCCATGAGCGCGCGGTAATTCGATTGCCGCTCGAATGGCGTGTTGCCAAGGTCCCAGTAGTTGGAGTGATCGCTCACAATGGCGCTGGCCTCGATGCCGGCGTGATGGCGATAGCTGCTCCAGCGATCGGTCTCGGGCGACAGGACGTCGCCGGCGCGCACGGCGTTGCCTTCTGCGTAGAGCATGGCCGGCAGCAGCCACGTTTCCGGCTCGATCACCGCCGAGCGGAAGCGCCCCTCCCACAGCGTGCCGGTGCGCTCCGCCACGCGGTTGAAGTGCCGCGCATAGCGCCGGCCCACCGCCTGCATCGTCAGACTCAGCGAATCCGGGCCCTTCGGCGTTGCCACGAGGTGGATGTGGTTGGGCCGCAGCGCATAGGCATGGATGGCGAGCTCATGCTCGCGCGCCGCCATGCGCAGGCAGTCGAGGTAGTGCAGGTAGTCTTCGTTCCCCAGGAACACTGGCTGGCGGTTGTTGCCACGTTGCAACACCAGGGCCGGCAGGCCGGCGGGGGAAAAGCGGGGAAGGCGGGCCATCGGGGCATCCCTCGTTGAGCGATGCCCGGATGATACCGTGATCTGTCCCCGTTTTCAGTCAGCCGATCGAATGGCTCTCGGTGACGGCAAAGATGCGGCGATGCTCGCGGATCGCATAGCGGTCGGTCATGCCGGCGATGTAGTGCGCGATCAGCCGGGGCTGGTCGGCGCCGTGGGCCGCCTGGTACTGGGGCGGCAGCAGCCGCGAGTCCTGCATGAACGCGTTGAACAGGTCGACGATGATCCGCTGCGCCTTGGCGGACATGCGCATCACCAGGTAGTGCCGGTACAGGTGGCGGAACAGTAAGCGCTTCAGCGCGGCCGCCTCCTCGTGGATCTTCGGGCTGAACGACACCAGCGGGCCGGCCGCCCGCACATCGTCGATCGACTTCGGATTGGCGGCGGCGATATTCCGCCCCGTCGTCTCGATCAGGTCAACGATCAGCGTGTTGATCATGCGCCGGACCGTCTCGTTGATCGCGCGCCGCCCGTTGATGCCCGGGAACGCGGCCGACACCTCGGCCCGGTGCCGCGCCCACATGGGCACTTCGTCCAGCTGGTCCAGCGTCAGCAGACCCGAGCGCAGGCCATCGTCGATATCGTGGTTGTTGTAGGCGATCTCGTCGGCCAGGTTGGCCAGCTGGGCCTCCAGCGACGGCTGGCTGCCCTCCAGGAACCGCCGGCCCAGTTCGCCCAGCGCCGCCGCGTTGACGCGCGAGCAATGCTTGAGAATGCCTTCGCGCGTCTCGAACGTCAGGTTCAGCCCGTTGAAGCCGCCGTAGCGCTCTTCCAGCTCGTCCACGACCAGCAGGCTCTGCAGGTTGTGCTCGAAGCCGCCATGGTTCTTCATGCACCCGTTCAGCGCGTCCTGGCCGGCATGGCCGAACGGCGTGTGGCCCAGGTCATGCGCCAGCGAGATCGCCTCGACCAGATCCTCGTTGAGCCGCAGGTTGCGGGCGATCGACCGCGCGATCTGCGCCACCTCCAGGCTATGCGTCAGGCGCGTCCGGAACAGGTCGCCCTCGTGGTTGACGAACACCTGCGTCTTGTATTCCAGCCGGCGGAAGGCCGTGCTGTGGATGACGCGGTCCCGGTCGCGCTGGAATTCGCTGCGCGAGGACGACGCCGGCTCGGCATGCACCCGTCCGCGCGTGTTGGCGGAACGCGCGGCAAAGGGGGCGAGATGGGCGTCGAGGTCGGTCACTGGCGTGTGGGTCATGCGGCAATCCGTGGTTCCGTGGCTGGTTCGGGGTTGCAAGGCATAACCAGGCGCTCAGGCGACCGGTGCCTCGGTGGGAGGTTTCAGGACGGCGTGGCGCAGCGTGTCGCGCAGGTCCGGGTCGGGCACGGTGGTGATGAACGCCTCGCCCAGCTTGCGCAGCAAAATGAACTTGATGCTGCCGGCTTCCGCCTTCTTGTCCACCTTCATCAGTTCGATGTAGCGGTCGATGCCCAGGTCCGGCGCCACCACGGGCAGCATCGCCGTCTGCGTCAGCTCGCGGATACGGGCGCGCGTCTCGGTGTCGATGAACCCGAGCCGGTGCGACAGGTCCGCCGCCATCACCATGCCGCAGCCCACGGCCTCGCCGTGCAGCCATTCGCCGTAGCCCATGCCGGCCTCGATCGCATGGCCGAAGGTGTGGCCGAAGTTCAGGATGGCGCGCAGGCCGCCCTCGCGCTCGTCCTGCGCCACCACGGCCGCCTTGATCTCGCACGAGCGGCGCACCGCCTCGGCCATCAGCACCGTGTCGCAGGCGTTGAGCGCCGCGATATTGGCCTCGATCCAGCCAAAGTAGCCGGCGTCGGCAATCGCGCCGTGCTTGATGACCTCGGCCAGACCGGCCGCCAGCTCGCGCGGCGGCAGCGTGCGCAGCGTGTCGATGTCGGCGATCACCGCGTTGGGCTGGTGGAACGCGCCGATCATGTTCTTGCCGAGCGGATGGTTGATGCCAGTCTTGCCGCCCACCGACGAATCCACCTGGGACAGCAGCGTCGTCGGCATCTGCACGAACGGCACGCCGCGCATGTAGCAGGCCGCCGCGAAGCCGGTCATGTCGCCCACCACGCCGCCGCCCAGCGCGATCAGCGTGGTCTTGCGGTCGGCGCCCGCCTGCAGCAGCGCATCGAAGATCAGGTTCAGCGTTTCCCACTGCTTGAACCGCTCGCCATCGGGCAGCACCACGGTGCGGACGGTCTTGCCGAGCCCGGCAAGCACCGCCTCCACGCGCGCCGCGTACAGCGGACCGACCGTCTCGTTGGTCACGATGACGGCGTGCTGGCCGCGCACGTGCGGCTGCAGCAGGTCGGCGCGGTCCAGCAGGCCGCCGCCGATATGGATGGGGTAGCTACGCGCCCCGAGATCGACTTCCAGCGTGATCATGAATGGGTGTCCTGCGCCGGCTGCCCGGCCACCGGTTCGGTGTCGGGCACGGTTTCCTCGGGCGGAAACGTGAAGCCGGCCATTTCAAGTTGCATGAGAACCATATTAGCAAGCTGCGCCACGGTCGGCTTGCCGGTTTCGATGATGAAGTCCGCCACTTCGCGGTAGAGCGGGTCACGCTGGGCGTAGAGCGCCTCCAGCCGGCCCTTCGGGTCCTCCGTCTGCAGCAGCGGACGGTTGCGGTCATGGCGCGTGCGCAGCCAGAGGTCGTGCGGGCTGGCCCGCAGGTAGACCACGGTGCCGTTCGCCTTCAGTGCTTCCCGATTGGCCGGGCGCAGCACCGCGCCGCCGCCCGTGGCCAGCACGATGCCGGTCCGGCCGGTCAGCTCGGCGATCATCTGCGCCTCGCGGTCCCGGAAACCGTCTTCGCCCTCGTGCTCGAAGATCACGGGAATCTTGACACCGCAACGCGCTTCCAGCTCGTGGTCCGAGTCGAAGAACGGGTAGTTCAGGCGTCGGGCCACCGAACGGCCGACGGTGGTCTTGCCGGCGCCCATCAGGCCAACAAAGAAAAGATTCGGGCGATTGGCTGTCACTGGACTGTCTTGCACGATAAGGCTCGGGGCCCGGCCACCCGGTCGGTCCGCCGCGCCGGCGTGCTGCATACGCCATTGCGCCGTGTCGTGACCGGCTCCGGCTGGCCGCCGGTTTCCCGCGTTGCCGCCAAAAAGAAAAAGGCCGCGTCAGATGCGACGCGGCCTGCCAGTCTACTGCATCCGGGGCCCCAACTGCACCCGGGCGCCCGTTTTCAGAATCGTCTCAAGCGGGCGGGCGGCGCCCTCCGGCCTGCTTGCGGACTTACTTCAGCGAGACGCTGTCGTTCAGGATCCGCGGCGTCAGGAACACCAGCAACTCGGTGCGGTTGTTGACCTTGGCGTTATTCCGGAACAGGTAGCCCAGCACCGGGATCTCGGCCAGGAACGGCACCTTGCTGTAGTTGTTGCTCTCGTCCTGGCTGTAGATGCCGCCGATCACCACCGTGCCGCCGTTTTCCACCAGCACCTGCGTCTGCACGTGCTTGGTGTCGATGGCGAACCCGTTGACGGTCTGGATACCCACGCTGTCCTTGTTCACGTCGACGTCGAGCAGCACGTTGCCTTCCGGCGTGATCTGCGGCGTGACCTCCAGCTTCAGGTTGGCCTTGCGGAACTGCACCGACGTGGCGCCGCTCGACGTGGCCGACTGGTACGGCAGTTCCGTACCCTGCTCGATCAGCGCCTTGATGTTGTTGGCCGTCACCACGCGCGGGCTGGAGATGATCTTGCCCTTGCCGTCGGCTTCCAGCGCGGACAGTTCCAGGTCCAGGAAGCGGCCGGCCGCCGTGTTGAAGATGCTGAACGCCACCGACGCCGGATTCGTGCCGTTGATCGCCGCCGCCGGCAGGCTGACCGCCGGGCTCGTGGTCCACTGCGCGTCCTGGGTGAACGGCGACGCCACGTTCTCGTACGTGTTGCCGTAGCCGGCGCCCGACCGGCGCGACGCAAACCCGAGCTTGACGCCGAGGTTGCGGCTGAACGTGTCGCTGGCTTCGACGATGCGTGCCTCGATCACCACCTGGCGCACCGGGATGTCGATCTTCTGCAGGAAGCCCTGCACCTCTTCCAGCTTGGAGCCGATGTCGGACACGAACAACTGGTTCGTCCGCGGATCAGCCGTCAGCGAGCCGCGCTTGGACAGCATCCGCGTGGCGCCACCGCTGGCGCCCGCGCCGCCGACTGCCGCGGCCGACACGCCGCCGCCGCCGGCAGAGAGGCCCAGCAGCATCCGCCGCACGTCCTCGGCGCGCTGGTAGTTCAACTGGAACACCTGGCTGCGGATCGGCTCCAGCTCGTTGATCTGCTGCTGCGCTTCCAGCTCCAGCTTTTCCTTGGTCGCCAGCTCGGCCTTCGGGGCCACCCACAGCACGTTGCCGTTGCGGCGCGATGCCAGGCCCTTCGAATCCAGCACGATCTGCAGCGCCTGGTCCCACGGCACATCCTTGAGGCGCAGCGTCAGGTTGCCCTGCACCGTGTCGCTCGTGATGATGTTCAGGTTCGTGAAATCGGCAAAGACCTGCAGCAGCGACCGGATGTCGATGTTCTGGAAGTTCAGCGACAACCGCTCGCCGCGATACCCCTGGCCGGCAATCAGCTTGTTCGGATCTTCCTTGACCTGGCGCACCTCCACCACGAACTGGTTGTCCGTCTGGTACGAGCTGTATTCCCAGTTGCCGCGCGGCTCGATCGTCAGGCGCGCGGCGCCGTTGGCGTCGGTGGCGCGCATGGCCTGGACCGGCGTGCCGAAGTCGGTCACGTCGAAGCGGCGGCGCAGGTCCGCCGGCAGCCCCGTGCCGATGAAGTCGACCACCAGGTTCTGTCCCTGCTGCTGGATGTTGATCCCCGAGTCGCGCGACGACAGGTCCACCACCACGCGCCCCGCCCCGTCGGTGCCGCGGCGGAAGTCGATGTTGCGGATCAGCGTGCGGTTGACCGCCACGGGCTGCATGACCGGGGCCGCCGGCGCGAACGTCGGCGCGGCCGCCGTGGCGGACTGCGCCACGTTGTCCATCAGCACCACGAACTGGGTGCCGCGCATTTCCGTGCGGTACGTGGCCGTGCGGGCCAGGTTCAGCACCACGCGGGTGCGGTCCCCGATCTGCATCACGTTGGCGCTCTTCAGCAGCTTGCCGGCGTACTCGTACTGCGCGCGGCCCGCCGCGAAGCCGGTGTCGAAGAAGTCGATCGCGATCTTCGCCGGGTTCTGCGTCGTGAAATCCACCGGCTTCTGCGCCAGCGGGCTCTTGAGGTCGACCGTGAACACGGTCTGCTCGCCAACGACGTTGGCCTCCACCTGTTTGAGCTGGTTGTTCTGTGCCAGTGCGGCCGGAGAGGCCAGCACCAGCGCCATCGCTGAAGCGCCCGCAAGCGCCCGGACCCAACGTGCCGTGATCATGCGGATGCCTCCAGCTTCAGGCTGGTCATTTTCTCTTTCCAATCTGAGACCCCTTCCCGAACCAATTCGCGCAACACGATCTCCTGATCGCTGATGCGGACCACCCGGCCATAGCTCTGGCCGAGATACTGACCCACCTTGACGTGGTGGATCTTGTTATCTACGCGTACGACACCGTAGGTCTCGCCGTTTTTCTTCAGCATGCCGAGCATCTTGAAGTTCTCCAGCGGATAGTCTTCAAGCGGCTCGTGTCGCCGGCCGGCCTCCGGCGACTCGGACATCGTCTTGTTCAGCTCGCCGATCTTGGTCTGCGCGAACGGCTCCGGCGACGTGCGCCCGCCGTACTCGCGCGGCGTGTACGGCTTGACCTCGGGCAACGGCTCGGGCGGCGGGGCCTTGGCGGCGCGGGTCTGCGCCATCCACTGCTGCAGGCCGGCGTCGTCGCTCTGGCCGCAGCCGGCCAGGGCCATCACGGCCAGGGCCGCGGCGGCGAACGTGTGCAGGGCGACCGGCGGGCATCGGGTCAGGCGGCTCACTTGGCGCCTCCCTTCTTCTTGGCGGCGGCATCGGCGGCAGCCTTGCGCTGCGCGGCCTGCTCGTCCGGATCCAGTGCCCGGTAGGCCATTGCCACGGCTTCCATCGACAGCGTGCCGTCCTTGCCCGTCGTCATGTTCAGGTTACGCATCGACACGATCCGCGACAGCGCCGCCACGTCGGCGTTGAACAGCGCCACGTCGTGGTAGCGGCCCGTGACCTTGAGGTTGACCGGGATTTCGGCGAAGTACGGCTTCACGACGGCGGCCTGGGGCTTGAACAGCTCGAACTGCAGCCCACGGGCCACGCCGGCGTGGTTGACGTCGGCCAGCAGCGCGTCCATTTCCGTGCTGTTCGGCAGTTGCCGCTCGGCCAGGGCCACGCGCTTTTCCACCTCCACCTTCTGCTTGCGCAGTTCGTCCAGATTGGCCACCTGGGCGACCTTCGACGCGAACTGCTGGCGTAGCTGCTCGTGCTCGGCGTGCTTGCGTTCCAGCTCGTCCTGCTTGTCGCTCCAGTAGAACTGCCATCCCAGCACCAGCACGATCAGCGCGGCCAGCACGGAGAACAGCACGCGCGGCGCGGCGGGCCAGGTCTCGGGTTCGTTGAGGTTCAGGCCGCGGAACTGCGCGGTCAGGTCCTGAAGCGAGATATCGGAATTGAGTGCCATGATCAGACCTTGCCTCCCGCGGGCTTGGCCGCCGCGTCGGAGGCGCCCTTCTTCTTGTCGCCCGGCTGCTCCGGGGCGCGGTACGAGAGGCGCATCGAGAAGTCGAACAGCCGGCGCTGCTCGCGCAGGTTGTTGGTCATCATGATCGCCTTGGACTCCACCAGCTCGGCGCGGTCGAGCCATTGCACCTGGCCGATGTTGCGCAGCAGTTCGGACACGCGCTCGTTGGACTGGGCCACGCCGGACATGACGAAGTCGTCTCCGGTCTGCTTGAGCCCGTTCAGGTACACGCCTTCAGGCACCTGGCGCACCAGTTCCTCCAGCAGCTGCACCGGCAGGTTGCGCTGCGCCTGCAGGCTCTCGATGGCGCGCTGGCGATCCAGCAGGGCCTCGATGTCCTTCTTCAGGGTGTTGACCTCGCGGATCTGCCCGTCCATGCGGGCGTTCTCGGTCGTCAGCGTCTGGTTCAGCGCCGTCGTCTCGTCGATCTGCGCGTCGATGTAGAAGCCGCCGATCAGCACTACCAGCGCGCCGGCGCCCGCCGCGCCGCCGAGCATGGTGTAGACCTTCTTGCGCCGGGCGGCCTTGCGCGCCTCGTGATACGGCAGCAGGTTGACCGACGGAATGGTATTCGTCGTCGTGGACATGGGTGTCCCCCCGGGTGGCTTATTGCAGGCCGCGCAGCGCCAGTCCCGCACTGACGATGTAGGCGGGCAGGTCGCGCTGGAGATAGCGCTCGTTGACCTTGCCTGCGGTCGTCATGTTTGCGAAAGGATTGGCCAGCGTGGTCGTGATCTGCGTCTGTTGCTGGATCGCCGCCTGGACACCCAGCAGCGATGCGTGCCCGCCGGAAAGCAGGATCTCGTCGACGCGGCCGAGGCTGGAGCTGGCGATGAAGTTGCCGATGGCGCCCTGCACCTCCATGGCCAGCGCCTCTAGCGACGGCTTGAGCAGTTGCGCGCGCCAGGCATCGGGAAGCGTGTTCTTGCGCTTCTTGATTTCCGCCTTGAGCGCGTCGAGCGTGAACATGCGCGCCGCGCTCTGCGTCAACTGGTCGCCGTAGCTGTTGAGCGGCTGCTCGTAGAGTTCCTTCCAGCCCTGGTAGAAGATGGCCTTGGAGCGGCTGCCGCCGAGGTGGACCACTGCCACCACGGGCATGTCCTTGGCGTCGGTCTCCGTCAGCCCGGCGGGTACGCCGAGCATCTGGACCACCGAGCGCTGCACGGCGAATTCCTCCACGTCCATCACCTGCGGCTTCAGGCCGGCCATCTCGGCCGCCGTCACGCGCTCCTGGACACGATCACTGTTGGCGGCCGTGACACGCACGCCGATGCCGCCTTCCGTTTCGCTGGGACCAATCACCGCGAAGTCGAAGTTCACCGCCTGGGAAGGCGGATAGAGGCGGTGCGCCTCCGATTCGACCTGCGAATAGAGTTCGTCTTCGGACAGGTTGTCCGGCAGACTGACCGTCTGGGATTCCGTCAGCATGGACGGCACGCCAAGGACCACGTCCTTGGTGCGGATGCCGGCCTTGCCGAGCGCGCGCTTGAGCGCGATGCCCACGGCCTCGATGTTGACCACGTTGCCATCGGCAACGGCGTTGCGGTCCAGCAGTTCGCTGGCGCATTTTTCCAGCCTGAAGTCGTTTTTGCCTGCCCCGACGGACAGCTCGACGACCTTGACGCTGGACGACCCGATATCCACGCCGACCGTAGTGCGGCGCAGAAGACCCGACAAGATGCCCCGTCGCAAGGTGACCCCCTGACATTTGAACTCGCCCACGGCATGTTTGCTCTAATGGTGCGAGCCAGTTTCTTTGGATGAAACGTTTGCTCTTTTATGTTCGTGGATTCTCACAAAATCCGGAGGCGCTGGCAATGTGCCGCTCTGACCACGCTTTCTTTTTGAGAATGCGCCCCCGAATCCGTTGTCAAAATCCCACGGTCCGCAACCCCGCGATCGGGTGGCATCGGGCCGACACGAACGCTCCCGATCATCCTCCGCATCGCCCCGCCCGCCGCGTCCGACGACGGCCAGCCCGCCTCCCGCCCACCTCTTTCACCGCGTGACCATCTGATATCAGCGCCATTACATCTTGTAACAGCGTCGTAGCGTCTCCGGCGGCACTGCCGGGCCGGGGCGCACGGGCACCGACGATATAATCGCGGCACTCTTGTTAGGTAAACCCTTATGGCCACAGCACAACAGAAGCCGTCCCTCCCCGTCCGCCGTCCGCTGTGGGCGCGCGTCATGTTCTGGGTACTTGGGCTGCTTGCTGCCGGCGCCGTCGCCGTGGCGCTGCTGGTTGGCTATGCGCTGGTCGTGGCCGCGCCGAACCTGCCGTCGCTCGACACGATCACCGACTACCGCCCCAAGATCCCGCTGCGCATCTACACCGCCGACAACGTGCTGATCGGCGAGTTTGGCGAGGAGCGCCGCAACTTCGTGCCGATCAGCGAGATTCCCGACGTCATGAAGAAGGCCGTGCTGGCCATCGAGGACGACCGCTTCTACGAGCACGGCGGTGTGGACTTCGTGGGCGTGATGCGGGCCGGCCTGGCCAACCTGCGCGGCGGGCTGTCGCAGGGCGCGTCGACGATCACGATGCAGGTGGCGCGCAACTTCTTCCTGTCCAGCGAGAAGACCTACACGCGCAAGATCTACGAGATGCTGCTGGCGTACAAGATCGAGGCCAACCTGAGCAAGGACCAGATCCTCGAGCTGTACATGAACCAGATCTACCTGGGCCAGCGCGCCTATGGCTTTGCCAGCGCCGCGCGCGTCTACTTCGGCAAGTCGATCAAGGACGTGACGCCGGCCGAGGCCGCGATGCTGGCCGGGCTGCCCAAGGCGCCGTCGGCCTACAACCCGGTGGTGAACCCGCGCCGTGCCAAGGTGCGCCAGGAATACATCCTCCAGCGCATGCGCGACTTGCGCTACATCACGCCGGAGCAATACGACCAGGCCGTGCGCGAGGAACTGAAGGTGCGCAGCGAAGGCAACGAGTTCTCGACGCATGCCGAGTACGTGGCCGAGATCGTGCGCCAGCTGATGTACGCGCAGTATCGCGAGGAAACCTACACCCGCGGCCTGACGGTCTACACGACGCTGAACAAGACCGACCAGGACGCCGCCTACGAGGCCGTGCGCAACGGCATCATGACCTACGAGCGCAAGCACGGCTACCGCGGGCCGGAGGCGTTCATCGACCTGCCGTCCGGCGCCGCCGAGCGCGAGCAGGCCATCGACGACGCGCTGGTCGAGCATCCGGGCAGCGACGACCTGCGCTCGGCCGTGGTGACCAGCGTGTCGGCCAAGCAGGTCAAGGCGACGCTGCTGTCCGGCGAGGTGGCGACGATCGAGGGCTCGGCGCTGCGCTTCATCGCGCCGTCGCTGTCGGCCAATGCCCAGCCCAAGGTCAAGATCCGGCCGGGCGCGATCATCCGCGTGACGCAGGACCCGAAGGACAACAGCTGGTCGGTCACGCAGCTGCCCGAGGTGGCGGCCGCGTTCATTTCGCTGAACCCCGAGGACGGGTCGATCCGCTCGATGGTGGGTGGCTTCGACTTCAACCGCAACAAGTTCAACCATGTGACGCAGGCCTGGCGCCAGCCGGGCTCCAGCTTCAAGCCGTTCATCTACACGGCGGCGCTGGAAAAGGGCTTCTCGCCCGCGACGGTCATCAACGACGCCCCGCTCAGCATCGGCCCCGACACCGGCGGCCAGGTCTGGGAGCCGAAGAACTACGACGGCAAGTTCGAGGGCCCGATGACCATGCGCCGCGCGCTGGCCAAGTCGAAGAACCTGGTCTCGGTGCGGATCCTGCGCGCGATCGGCACCCAGTACGCGCAGGACTACATCACGCGCTTCGGCTTCGAGGCCGACAAGCACCCGGCCTACCTGCCGATGGCGCTGGGCTCGGGCAGCGTCACGCCGCTGCAGATGGCCGGCGCCTATTCGGTGTTCGCCAACGGCGGCTACCGCGTCAATCCGTACCTGATCCAGCGCGTGGAAGACTCGCGCGGCAAGGTCATCTCCGAGACGCATCCGCAGAAGGCCGGCGAGGACGCCGTGCGCGTGCTGGACGCCCGTACCGCCTTCATCGCCGACAGCATGCTGCGCGAGGTGGTGCGCAGCGGCACGGCCAACCCGGCCAAGCAGCGCCTGGGCCGCAACGACATGGCCGGCAAGACCGGTACGACCAACGACGCCGTCGATGCCTGGTTTGCCGGCTACACGCCGAAGCTGGTGGCCATCGCCTGGATGGGCTACGACCAGCCCAAGAGCCTGGGCGTGCGCGAGACCGGTGGCGGCCTGGCCCTGCCGATCTGGGTCGGCTACATGAGCAAGGCGCTCAAGGGCGTGCCGGAGAGCCCGGATCGCCAGCCGCCCGAGGGCGTGGTGATGGCCGCGGGCGACTGGACGCTGGAGGAGAATGCGGCCGGCGCCGGCGTGGCGTCGGTGGGCCTGGGAGACCCGTGGCCCGGCAAGCCCGAGGAAAGCTCGCGCCCGCCGCAGGACACCGAGCAGGAAAAGAAGAAGATCCTGGAAATGTTCGGCGGCGCCTGACGGCCTGCCCGGCCTGCCGCCCGTCCCTGGCTAGGGCGGGCGAAAAAACCGGCCCAGAAGGGCCGGTTTTTTTGTGGCTTGCGCCAGTGTCACAGCATCACGGCGTCACAGTGCCAGCGTGGTGCCGGCCTGCTGGCTCATGTAGCCGGACAGCGCCGCGTACAGCTCGGCGCCACTGCGCGTGTCGACCCAGCGGCTGCCCTCGTGACGGAAGTGAAAGCCGCCGGCCTTGGCCGCCACCCACAGCTCCTGCATCGGCGCCTGGCTGTTGACGATGATCTTGGAGCCGTCCTCGAATTCCAGTTCCATCACGTTGCCGGTGCGGTTGATCTCCACGTCGGCGTCGGCGGCATCGGCGGCAGCCTCGATGTCGGCTTCCAGCTTGTCCAGGGCCGCGCTGGCCAGCGCCAGGAACTCGGTCTCGCTAAGGGGGGGCATGCTACACTCCAAGGCCGCCGGCAGCCCTCAGGACGGGACCACTCGGCCGGCATCAAATTGATCGGAAACAGGAAAGCCACGCGCTTTCCAAGCCATCCGGAAGCCATCCAACAATGAAAGACTCCCCGATGCTGCGTCGTGCTGCGATTGTATCGGCGTTTGCCGCCCTGCTCGCGATACCCCTGGCCGGGTGCGGCATTCGTGGCCCGCTGTACATGCCGCGCGTGCCGCCGGCCCCCACGCCGCCCACCGTGCCCGACCCGGGCCTGGGCCAGCCCGGCGCCACGCCGCCGGCCACCACGCCCATGGGCGAGCCGGCCACGTCCGCGCCGGTGCGCACCGAACCCGCCAAGAACAGCTCCGCCCCCTCGGCACGTTGAGTGCCCGCTCCGACATGACTGATTTTTTCCATCGCCGGCAAGACGGCGCCCTGACCGTCGAACAGGTACCGCTGGCGCGCATCGCCGCCGACTTCGGCACGCCCACCTTCGTCTACTCGCGCGCGGCCCTGACCACCGCGTACAACGCCTACGCGGCCGCCTGCCAGGGCCGCAACGCCCACGTGCAGTACGCGGTCAAGGCCAATTCGAACCTGGCGGTGCTGCAGGTGTTTGCCCGGCTGGGCGCGGGCTTCGATATCGTGTCGGGCGGCGAACTGCTGCGCGTGCTGGCCGCCGGCGGCGATCCGCGCAAGGTCGTGTTCTCGGGCGTCGCCAAGAGCGAGGCCGACATGGCGCTGGCGCTGGAGCACGACGTGCGCGGCTTCAACGTCGAGTCGATTCCCGAGCTGGACCGCCTGAACGCCGTGGCCGGCCGGCTGGGCAAGCGCGCGCGCGTGTCGCTGCGCATCAACCCGGACGTCGACGCCAAGACCCACCCGTATATCTCCACGGGGCTCAAGGGCAACAAGTTCGGTGTGGCGTTCGAGGACGTGCTGCCGACCTACCGCGCCGCCGCCGCGCTGCCGCACCTGGAAGTGGCCGGCATCGACTGCCATATCGGCTCGCAGATCACCGAGGTGGCGCCGTACCTGGAAGCGCTGGACAAGGTGCTGGACGTGGTGGAGCAGCTGGAAGCCGAAGGCATCCGACTGGCGCACATCGACGTGGGCGGCGGGCTGGGCATTACCTATGACGACGAGACGCCGCCGGACATCACCGGCTTCGCCACCACGCTGATCGACCGCGTGGCCGCGCGGGGCCACGGCCACCGCGAGGTGCTGTTCGAGCCGGGCCGGTCGCTGGTGGGCAACGCCGGCGTGCTGCTGACGCGCGTGGAATTCCTGAAGCCGGGCGCGGCCAAGAACTTCTGCATCGTCGATGCCGCGATGAACGACCTGGCGCGTCCGGCCATGTACGAGGCGTACCACCGCATCGAGCCCGTGGCGCCGCGCGCCGACGCGCCAGCCACCTACGACGTGGTGGGGCCGGTCTGCGAATCGGGCGACTGGCTGGGCCGCGACCGCGCGCTGGCGGTGCAGCCGGGCGACCTGCTGGCCGTGATGTCGGCCGGCGCCTATGGCTTTGTGATGAGCTCGAACTACAACACGCGCGGCCGGGCGGCCGAGGTGATGGTCGATGGCGACGCCGTTCACCTCGTGCGCGAGCGCGAACTGCCGGCCGACCTGTTCCGCAGCGAGCGCCTGCTGAACGACTGACGCCCGGCCAGCCTCAAGCAAAGCCAAAGGGCGGCGCACTGCGCGTCGCCCTTTTTTCATCGTGCCACGGCCTGCGCCTTCGGCAGCTTCGGCTTGCGCGCCCACCACCACACCCGCATGGCCAGCAGCACGAACACGACGGCCGCGTAGATCGACACCTCGCCGAAATCGTTCTTGCCGGCCTTGTGCCACCAGTAATGAAGGATGGCCAGCACGGCGATTGCATAGATCGACCGGTGCAGCGCCTGCCAGCGCTTGCCGCCCAGCCAGCGGATGGCCGCATTGAACGACGTGGCCGCCAGCGGCACCATCAGCACGAAGGCCGCGAAGCCCATCGTGATAAATGGCCGTTTGCCGATGTCCTGGATCATGTAGGCGACGTCGAACCCGCGGTCGACGGCCAGCCAGAGCAGGAAGTGCTGCAAGGCGTAGAAGAACGTGAACAGGCCCAGCATGCGGCGCAGCCGCAGCAGCCACGGCCAGCCGGTGAGCCGGCGCAGCGGCGTGACCGACAGCGTCACGCAGAGCATCACCAGCGTCCAGGTGCCGGTCGAGCGCGTCACGAATTCCAGCGGATTGGCGCCGAATTGCGACGTGGCGCCCAGGTACAGCAACCGCAGGAACGGCAGCAGCGCCACGATCCAGACCACGACCTTCACCGCGCGCACGCGCGCCGGGGCCAGCATCGCCAGCCCGCCCGCCGGGCGCCCGCCGTCCGATGCCGCCCGGGCCCGCGCGGCGGCCTGCAGGTCGCGCTCGGCCATCAGAAGTTCTTCCTCAGGTCCATGCCCTGGTACAGCGACGCCACCTGGGCCGCGTAGCCGTTGAACGGCAGCGTCTTGCGCTTGGGCGCGAACAGCGCGGCAAACCCGCCGCCGCCCTTGTCCTCGCCAATGCGGCGCTCGGTGGCCTGGCTCCAGCGCGGGTGGTCGACGTCGGGGTTCACGTTCGAATAGAAGCCGTACTCGCTGGGCGCCGCAAGGTTCCAGCTGGTGGGCGGCTGCTTGTCCAGGAAGCGGATCTTGACGATCGACTTGGCGCTCTTGAAGCCGTATTTCCACGGCAGCACCATGCGCACCGGCGCGCCGTTCTGGTTCGGCAGCACCTCGCCGTACAGGCCGAAGGTCAGCAGCGCCAGCGGGTGCATCGCCTCGTCCATGCGCAGGCCCTCGCTATACGGCCAGTCGAGCACGCCGCTGGACAGCCCCGGCATCTGCTTCTTGTCCGCCAGCGTGATGAACTGGACGAACTTGGCCCCCGGCTGAGGTTCCACGCGGCGGATCAGCTCGGCCAGCGGATAGCCCGTCCACGGGATCACCATCGACCAGCCCTCCACGCAGCGCAGGCGGTAGACGCGCTCTTCCATCGGCGCCAGTTTCAGCAGTTCGTCGAGGTCGTAGACCTTCGGATGCTTGACCAGCCCCTCTACGGCCACCTGCCACGGCCGGGGCCGCAGCGTGCCGGCGTGGCGCGCCGGATCGGCCTTGTCGGTGCCGAATTCGTAGAAGTTGTTGTAGGTGGTGACGTCGGCGTACGGCGTGCGTTTCTCGGTCACGGCGTAGGCGCTGTTGAGCGTGCCCGGCAGCTTGGCCAGCTTGCCCGGCGCTTCCTGTGCAAACGCCTGCCGCGCGAACCAGGGCGACGCCAGGCCCGTGGCGGCGGCCGCGCCGCCCAGCGCCAGCAGGCGGCGGCGCGACAGGTAGAGCGACTGGGGCGTGATTTCCGACGCGGCGATATCGTCACCGCGCAGCCATTTGGGGGAAGGGATCAGCATGATTCGCAGCGTGTTGGGGGAGCCTGGAGCATTGGACAGCAAAACCGGGGCGAAGGTGCGGCGCCCCGGCTGGCGGTCCGTCCGCAGGGTGCCGCAGGCGCGCGGCACCCTGCGCAGGCGGCTGGCGTCCAGCCGCCGTGCCCGTCAGGGCTTGGCGACGTGCCAGACGTTGTTGAGATTGTCGCCGGTCTTGTCGCCCGGCTTGGCGTCCTTGGCAAAGCGGTACAGCGGCATGCCCTTGTACGCGTACTGGCGCGCGCCGTCGTCGCGCGTGATGATCGAGTAGCTGCCCGATGCGGTGCGGCCCGGCTCGGCCAGCAGCGGCGGCCAGTTGGTGGCGCACATGCCGTTGCAGGCGCTCTTGCCGCTATTGGCGGTGTCGCGGTCGAACGTGTAGAGCGTCAGGCCCTGCGGATCGGTCAGCACGCCGTTGGTCACCTTCACCGTCGGCGGCATGTTGCCCGCGCCGGACCCGCCCATGCCCATCCCGGAGCAGCCGGCCAGCAACACGGCGGCGGCTCCCACGGCCAAGGCAAACGGACGCAGCGCGGATACAGCAGTGTGACGATTGGTCATCTTCAGGTCTCCTTCTCGGGTCGGTGCCGCCAGTCGGCCCCGTTCTCCCTCAGTAAACACCCGATGTGACTTGTTTATTCCGTTTGCGCGAAAAAAAGTGCTGCCTCGGCGCGAAAAGTGGATTTATCAGCATCTGTCGACCGGGAAGCGAGCGAAAAAAAGCCTGCCGGGCAAGGGCAGGCTTTTGTACGACGGCGACACGCCGGCTCAGAGTTCGCCGTAGCTATGCAGGCCGGACAGGAACATGTTGACGCCGAGGAACGCGAAGGTTGTCACCAGCAGGCCCACCAGCGCCCACCACGCCGCCACCGTGCCGCGCAGCCCCTTCATCAGCCGCATGTGCAGCCACGCTGCATAGTTCAGCCAGACGATCAGCGCCCAGGTTTCCTTCGGGTCCCAACTCCAGTAGCCGCCCCACGCCTCGGCCGCCCACAGCGCGCCCAGGATCGTGGCGATCGTGAAGAACGCGAAACCCACGGCGATGGCCTTGTACATCACATCGTCGAGCAGCTCCAGCGACGGCAGGCGTTCGGCCAGGATGCCCCGCTGCTTGAGCAGGTACGCCACCGACACCATCGCCGCCAGCGCAAACGTGCCGTAGCCGATGAAGTTCGCCGGCACGTGGATCTTCATCCACCAGCTTTGCAGCGCCGGTACCAGCGGCTGGATCTCCTGCGCGTTGCGGCTGACCGTGTACCAGAGCAGGAAGCCGACTGCCGCCGACACCACCAGCATCACGAACGGCCCCATCGCCCGCGTGGCGTAGCGGCGCTCGTAGTAGAGGTAGAACAGCGACGTGATCAGTGTGAAGAGGACGAAGACCTCGTAGAGGTTCGAGATGGGGATGTGCCCGATGTCGGCGCCAATCAGGTACGACTCGTACCAGCGCACCATCAGGCCGGTGAAACCGAGCACCACGGCCGCCCAGCACAGCTTGCTGCCGATGCTGGAGCCCGTATCGGACCTCGACGCAAACCCGACCCAGTAGAACAGCGTCGACAGGAACACCAGCGCGCTCATCCACAGGATGGCCGACTGGCTCGACAGGAAGTACTTGAGGAAGAACGCCTGGTCGGCGCGCGCCAGGCTGCCCTGGTACAACTGGATGGCGAACAGCGACAGCACCGCGATGCCCGCCATCAGCGGCCGCACCGCCTTCCAGTGCCAGCCGAGCAGCGCGAACGTCGGCACGGCGGCAATCAGCACCGCCTTGTCGTAGCCGTTCATCCAGTGGCCGTACTGCATCAGCGCAAACCCGGCGCCCACGGCCAGCAGCACGGCAAACAGCCAGTCCACCCAGCCCAGCCGGCGCAGGAACGACGGTTCCAGGAAGTCGGCTTCCAGGGCCGCGCCGGCGCCTTCGTCAGGTGCGGCGGATTGTCGCGGCGTCAGGCCGGGATCGGCGTGATGGAGATTGGAGGACATGGCATTCCTGCTCTGCTTGTTGAAGCACTGTTATGTCTGCGGTTGGCCGGCACAGGCGGCCACTCACTTTCTACTATAGCGAGGGCCCCGGCCTATCATCGGCGCCTGATGGCCCGGATCGCGGTGCGTCCGGCGTCATCGGCGCCGGGCCGCTGGCTGGCACCGCCGTCACTTCGGCCCCGACGGCGCGGCCCACGTCGTCACGCAAGGTGACAAATTCCTTTTCGAAATCCATCGTGCGGCGCTGGGTGGACATCGCCATCAGCACATGGCTGCCCGCCGAATGGTCGAGGTCGCCGGGCTGCCTGTCCTTGATCCAGATCCAGACGCGCCGCTCGCGGATATAGAACATCGCGAACACGCCCAGGACCAGCAGCAGGCAGCCAAGATACACGATGTTCTTGCCCGGCGCACGGGTCATCTGGAACACGCTGGCGTTGACCTTCTGGAAGTCGTCGAGCTGCAGGAACACCGGCGCGGCGTAGAAAAAACTGTCTGACAGCGCGTTGATCGACTGCTGCAGGAACTGGCCGCTTTTGGCGTCGTTCGGCACGGCCGGCAGCTTGTCCTGCTCGCGCGCCAGCTGCCACAGTTCCCACATCGAACCATTGAGAATCTTCAGCAGCACGTCGGCGGCCTTCTGCTGCTCGGCCTGCGGGACCGATTTCTCCAGGAAGGCGGCGATGGCCGTGAAGCCACCCGGCGGCGCGTCCGGCGCGGCGCGCGTGGCGCCGGCAAACAGGTCCATCGCGCGCAGCGCGCTCTCGGCAAGCTGGTGGCGCAGCGTTTCCTTGTCCGCGCCGGGCATCGACACCAGCGCAAAGCGCCGGGCCGCCTCGCCCCGCATCGCGCTGGACTGCAGCGCGGCGCGCAGGCGCATCCAGTCGGCCACGCTCATCTGGTCGTCGGCCGGGATGCGGAGGTAACGGAACGGCTCGCTCGGTGACTCGCGCATGCCGGCCAGGAACAGCGTCTGACCGTCGAGCTGCACCGGCAGCATGTAGTTGTTGAATTCGCGCGCCTGGCCGTTGCGGTCGCGCAGCTTGTACTGGACCGACGGCCCGACGTTGCGCAGGTCCTTGTCCTTGTCCAGGCTGGCGGCGGCGCCCAGGTGCTGCTCCAGCGTGGACTTGCGCGCCACGCCGCGCACGTCGGCCTTGCCCGACGCATCGGTCACGGTCTCGACGTTGATCTGGCGGAAGTCGCTGAACTCGACGGTCAGGCTTTCCTGGTCGGCCGCGGTGCCCGTGCCGGTCAGCTGGACGTTGCCGCCTACCGTGCCGGCCAGCGGGAACGTGGCGTGCGTGCTGCCCGCCATCGGATAGCCGACGAACTTGAGCCGCGACCCGCCGTCCTCGAAGCTGGACTGGTAGATCGCCACGCCATCGACGATCAGCGGCTCGTTGACCTTGATGGTCGCCGCGGTCTGCTTGCCGGTCGCGCGGTCCGTCACCACCACGTCGGACGCGAACAGCTTGGGCATGCCAGTGGAGTAGTAGTCGACCGTGAACTTCTTGAGCGTGATCGAGAACGGCAGGTCTTGCACCAGCGCGCCGTCGGCGACGTTGAGGATGGCCGTCGACACGGTGGCGCCCTCCGGCACGAATGCATTGCCGCGGAAGCCCGGGTTCGACGCCGACAGCCGGTGCTTGGCCGGGATCTCGCTGATGATGGCGTTGCCCGAGATGGGGGACTTGCCGCCGAACCACATCTGGGCGCGGATCAGCATATCGCCGTCCAGCAGGCCGCCCACGCAGATCACGACGATGGCCGTGTGCGCGAGGATGTAGCCAAGCTTGTTGGCCGCGCCGGCCTTGGCCGCCAGCAGCGTGGCGCCGTCGTGCGCCACGGGCTTGACGCGGTAGCCGCGGTTGCGCAGCAGCGCGCCCAGCCGCGCGGCGGCCTCGGCACGGGGGCGCCGGGCATCGAACTCGCCCCGGTGGTGAAACGCCCGCAGGCTGCGCTCGCGCACGTGGTCTTTCCACGAGCGCATGTCGACGATCATCTTCGGCGCGTTGCGCGCGATACACAGCGACGTCGACACGACCAGAAAGCCGAGGATCAGCAGGAACCACCAGGAGCTGTACACCTTCTGCAGCGACAGCGCGTGGAACAGGTCCGCCCAGAACGGCCCGAACTGGTTCACGTAGTTCGGGTACGGCTCGTTCTGCTTCAGTACCGTGCCGATGATGCTTGCGATGGCAATCACCGTCAGCAGCGTGATGGCGAAGCGCATCGAGGACAACAGCTCGACGCCGTCGCGCAGCACGCGGTGTTGGGTCTTCAGGTGCAGGCCCGAAGTGGAAGGGGTGGACATGTACGGTAAAGCCTAAGGCCGGTTTGGCGCGCTGATCGGGAGCCCGCCAGTGTCACGCGCCGATGTGACGCGACGTGGTGGCGCGGAAAATGAAAAAGGGTGGACATGCTTCGGCAAGCAGGCCACCCTCTTCGATTGTCGGCCGCGCGGGCGGTTCATCCCCTGCGGGAATCCCCGGACGCGCCGCCCAGGTACGACTTAGCGGACGCCGGCGACGTAATCCGCCACCGCCTTGATCTCGGCATCCGACATCCTGGCGGCAATCGTGCTCATGACCGAATTGTTCTTGCGGGTGCCCTGGCGGAACGCCACCAGTTGCGCTTCGGTGTACTCGGAATACTGGCCTCCAATACGCGGATACTGGGACGGGATGCCGGCGCCGGTGGGGCCGTGGCAGGCCGCGCAGGCCGGCACGCCCTTGGCGGCGATACCCGCGCGGTAGATCTTCTGGCCGTCCTCGATCGTCGTCTTGTTCTTGGCCGTGGCAGGCTTGAGCTGCTGCTTGCCCAGGTAGGCGCCGATGTCCTTCATGTCCTGGTCGCTCAGTGCCTGGGCGTACAGCGACATGATCGGGTTGTCACGGGTCTTGGCCTTGAAATCGGCAAGCTGCTTGTGCGTGTACTCGGGCTGCTGGCCCGCCAGCTTGGGATTGACGGCGGCGGTGCTGTTGCCGGCCGTGCCGTGGCAGGAGAAACATGCGGGAACATTGCGATCGGGAACACCCTGCGTATAGAGCGTCTCGCCCTTGGCGGGATCCGCCTTGGCGGCCTGGGCCTGCTCTGCGGCAGATGCCAGCCCTGTCATTGCCCCCAGCGGAACGGCCAGCGCCATGACACCCAGAAGTTTCGCAATGCGGTTCATCCTTACACCTTGTCAGATTTGTTATGAACACCGTAATGCATGCCGGTCTCCTTTCTCCCCCTGCCCGGCGGTGAGGAGGCGCCATGGGGCAAGAGCTGGTTACGCGGCTGCGCGAATGCCGAAAAATTGATCGCGGACAATACCGACAACCAATTTCAGGCTTCGCCGATGACATCCGGCAAGGATGCCACACGTCACCCACTCAGGAGACCGTAAACCGGGTTATTGTACAATAAATCGCTTTCCGGATTGACTTAGGTCAGTCTCTGTGGCGACGTCTGCACTGGCCTCTTGCCAGTCCCGGGTCTAGCCGCTCCAACGCAACCGCGCATGTCCCTCCTACACCAGGCCCGATTCTTCAATACCGTCAACCATCTGCGCGACCTGCCCGCCACGGCCGTTCCGGAGGTGGCGTTCGCCGGCCGGTCCAACGCCGGCAAGTCGACGGCCATCAACACGCTGTGCAACCAGAAGCGGCTGGCGTTCTCGTCGCGCACGCCGGGCCGCACGCAGCATATCAACTACTTCACCGTGGCGCCGGTCAAGGCGACCGATCCGCTCGGGTTCCTGGTGGACCTGCCCGGCTATGGCTATGCCGAGGTGTCGGGCAGCGCCAAGTTCCACTGGCAGGGGCTGCTGTCCGACTACGTGCAGAGCCGTGCGCAACTGGCCGGCCTGATCCTGATGATGGACGCGCGGCGCCCGTTTACCGACCTCGATTGCCAGATGGTCGAGTGGTTCCTGCCCACCGGCAAGCCGATCCACGTGCTGCTGACGAAGGCCGACAAGCTCACGAACAACGAGAACGCCAACGCGCTGCGCGAGACCCGGCAGATGCTGGCGGACTACGCGCGGCAACTGGAGCACCCGCCGGCGCTGACCGCCCAGCTGTTCTCCAGCCTCAAGCGCCGCGGCATCGAGGAAGCCCAGCGCGTGGTGGCCGGCTGGCTGGCACTGCCAGAGGCCCAGCCGCCCGAGGCCGCCGCCCCGCAGGCCTAGGTACGGCGCGCACACCTGCCCAGCCCGTCACGCCGCCGGTCGCGCCGCCGGTCGCCCAAGCACGCCGGACAAAAAAAAGCCCCGTTGCAAGCAACGGGGTCCAACTTTCCCACCGGTTCAGGGCGGGTACCCGCTCAGGGAGGAGTAGCGGGGGACACCGTGCTGCGCGAAGCAACACAAGGTGTCCGCGAGTATGATAGCGGGCACGCACAAAAGTTCTTTTTTCTTTCGGTGCGTGGATTCCCGGCGCGCCGCGCGTTGTCGCGGCGACGGGCCCACGCCATCCGTCCACGACCCAATCCTCCCCGTTTCTGCCATGTCCACGTTCCCCGAGTATCGTCCCCGCCGCATGCGCCGCGATGACTTCTCGCGTCGCATGATGCGCGAGAACCGCCTGTCGGCCGACAACCTGATCTATCCGGTGTTCATCCTGGAAGGCCAGAACAAGCGCGAAGCCGTGGCGTCGATGCCGGGCTTGGAACGGGTGTCGGTAGATCTGCTGCTGCCGGTGGCCGAGGATTGCGTGAAGCTGGGCATTCCCGTGATCGCGCTGTTCCCGGTCATCGATCCGTCGATCAAGACGCCCGACGGCATCGAAGCAACGCGCGCCGACGGCCTGGTGCCGCGCGCCGTGCGGGCGCTGAAGGACCGCTTTCCCGAACTGGGCGTGCTGACCGACGTGGCGCTGGACCCGTACACGAGCCACGGCCAGGACGGCGTGCTCGACGAGAACGGCTACGTGATCAACGACGTCACGGTCGACATCCTGGTGCGCCAGGCGCTGGTGCAGGCCGAGGCCGGCGTCGATATCGTCGCGCCGTCCGACATGATGGATGGCCGCATCGGGGCCGTGCGCACGGCGCTGGAAAACGCCGACCACATCCACACCCGGATCATGGCCTACTCGGCCAAGTACGCGTCGGCGTTCTACGGCCCGTTCCGCGATGCGGTGGGCTCCGCGGCCAACCTGGGCAAGGGCAACAAGATGACCTACCAGATGGACCCGGCCAACACCGACGAGGCACTGCGCGAAGTGGCGCAGGACATCTTGGAAGGCGCCGATATGGTCATGGTGAAACCGGGCATGCCGTACCTGGACATCGTGCGCCGCGTGAAGGACGAGTTCCGTTATCCGACCTACGTCTACCAGGTGAGCGGCGAGTACGCCATGCTCAAGGCCGCCGCGCAGAACGGCTGGCTGGACCACGACAAGGTCATGATGGAATCGCTGCTGGCGTTCCGCCGCGCCGGCGCCGACGGCATCCTCACCTACTTCGCGCGCGACGCCGCGCGCCTGCTGAAGGCCACGGCCTGACAGCCGCCGCATGCAGCTACTCGGCTTTTCAGCCAGCCAGGTGCATCCGCTCGCGACGCTGGACGCCGCGCGCGACTTCCTGGCCGGCAACGCGGCAGCCCGCTTCGTGTGGGCCGACTGCTCGACGGACGAAGTCACGCCCGCACCCGGCGCGTGGCGCGACCGGCTGGAGGCGCTGACCGGCGCCCCGATCCTCGACCTGCACCTGGCCGACGCCACCAATCCCGCGCATCCGTCGTTCTTCGACACGACGAACGCGTACGACATGGTGATCTTCCGCAAGCTGACGTTCGAGACCAGCCGGCAGTTTGCCGAAGCCGACGCGGCGCCGGGGGACGGGGCCGGCGAGCGGCTGGCGACGGGCGCCACGGTGGCCCCTTCGGCCGGCAACGGAAGCGTTGCCGGCGCGCCGCCGGCCGGTGCTGTGGGCGCGACGCCGCTGCCCGCGCCGCGCAAGGCATCGCGCAAGTACCCGCCCGGGTTCCTGCCCGCGCTGGCGCGCATCGACACACAGCCGGTGGCCTTCTTCGTCTTCGACAACGTGCTGGTCACCGTGCGGCCCGCGCCCTCGCGGACCATCGAGCAGGTCAGGCAGCGGCTGCTGGATACGTGCGGCGCGCCGGCGTCCGCCGCGCGCCCGAATGGCAGCGGTTCGCTGCTGCACGGCGTGCGCCCGCCCACGCGGCCCGAGGACCTGATGCTGCGGCTGCTGAACGCGATGGTGGACCGCTACCTGGACCTGCGGACGCCGCTGACGCGCCAGCTCGACCGCTGGCAGCGCGCGCTGCTGAGCACGCGCCAGAGTTTTTCGAGCTGGGAGGGGCTGCTCGACGCCCGCATCCAGCTCCGCCGGCTTGAAAACCTCAGCGAGGAACAGCGCGACGCGCTGCAGGAATTCCGCGACAGCCTGCTGGACAACCGCTATAGCTCAGGCGATGCCGATCCCGGCGCCGCCAGCCGCGACGAAGTGCTGCTGGTACGGCTGACGGACCTCATGGAGCACATCCTGCGCGTGCTGGCGCACGCGCGGCGGCTGGAAGACTCGATCGAATCGGCGGTGCAGATCCACTTCTCGGCGGTTGCCCACCGCACCAACCGCACGATGCGGGCGCTGACCGTCATCACGGCCCTGTTCATGCCGCTGACGCTGATCACAGGCGTCTTCGGCATGAACTTCGCCCGCATGCCGTGGCTGCAGGAGCCCAACGGTTTCTGGTGGTCGATCGGACTGATGGGCGGCGTGGTGGCGACGATCGGCACCATCTGGGCGCTCGGGCGCTGGCTGGACCGCTAGGCGGCCTGGGCGGCCGCCAGCGGGGCGCGCTCAGGTCTGCGGCGCCTTGCCCAGGGCCCGCTCCAGGCTGTCCAGGAAGCGGTTGGCCGACTGGTAGCCGATCACCCGCACCGGCCGCTCGCGTCCGTCCGGGCCGAACAGGATGATGCCGGGCGGGCCGAACAGCCCGAACCGCTTGAGCAGCGCCTTGTCGTCCGCATTGTTGGCCGTCACGTCGGCCTGCAGCAGCACCACGTTGGCCAGCCGCGCGCGGACCCTCGGATCGGGAAACGTCAGCTTTTCCATTTCCTTGCAGCTCACGCACCAGTCGGCATAGAAATCGAGCAGCACCGGCCGGCCCGCGGTCGCCGCCTGCGCGACCCGCGCATCGAGTTCCGCCACGCTGCGCACGCGGTCGAACCTGAGCGCCGCATCCTTGCCCGCCGGCGCGCCCGACACGGCGCCGGAGAATCCGCCAATGTGGGACAGCGGCTGCAGCGGATCGCGTCCGCCCGAGGCCACGCCGACGACCTGGATCGCGCCGGCCAGCGCCGCAACCAGGCCGAGACCCTTGCCCAGGCGCAGCAAGCCGCGCGGGTCGGGGCCCAGCGCGTCGAAGGCGCCGAGATAGACCGCGGCGACAATCAGCAGCGCGGCCCACGCGAGCATCACCAGCCAGGCCGACAGCACCGGCGTGACCATCCAGATTGCCACCCCGAGCAGCAGGAATCCGAAAAAGCGCTTGGTGGCTTCCATCCACTTGCCGGCGCGCGGCAGCAGGTTGCCCGCCCCGACGCCGACCAGCAGCAGCGGCACGCCCATGCCCAGCGCCATGGCCAGCAGCGCGGCGCCGCCGACCAGCGCATCGCCGGTCTGCGCGATATAGGCCAGCGCCCCCGCCAGCGGCGCGGTGACGCACGGGCCAACGATCAGCGCCGAAATGGCGCCCATCGCCGCTGCGCCCGCGATCTGGCCGCCCTGGCGACGGTTCGACGACTCGGTCAGTCGCGTCTGCCAGCGCTGCGGCAACTGCAGTTCATAGAGGCCGAACATCGACAGCGACAGCGCGATCAGCAGCAGCGCGAAAAGGCCGAGCACCCAGGGGGTCTGCAGCGCCGCGGACAGGCCCTCGCCCGCCAGGCCCGCAGCCACGCCCACGGCGGTGTAGACCACCGCCATCCCAAGCACATAGGCCAGCGACACGACGAAGGCCCGGCCGCGCGTGACGTGCTCGCCGACGACGATCGACGACAGGATCGGCACCATCGGCAGCACGCACGGCGTGAACGTCAGCAGCAGCCCCAACCCGAAGAACAGCCCGGCGATCAGCGGCAGGCTACGGCTGGCCAGCGCGCCGGCGATACGGTCGTTCTCGTCGACCGGCGCGCCGCGCACGCGTCCGGCCGACGATTCGCCGGCTGGCGGCTGGGCCGCGGGGCTATCGGCCTGGGGCGCGACGGGGCTGGAGCGCGCCGGCGCGTTGCGGTCGCCGAACAGGTTGCCGAGGACCGATCCGCCCACCTTGTAGACGCTCTCCATCGGCGGATAGCAGAGCCCCTTGTCCGCGCAGCCCTGGGAGGTCACGACCAGCGTCCAGCGGCCGTCGGCGGGCGCCTGCTCCACCGGCACCCTGACGACCACGGCGCCGCGGTACGTCTCCATGTCCTTGCCGAAGGTCTCGTCGAAATGCACCTTGCCCGCCGGCATCGACGGCTTGCCGAGCACCACCCCGGCCGGCTGGGCGGCAAACGCAAAGCGCTCGCGGTAGAGGTAGTAGCCGTCGGCCACGTCGAAGCGGACTTCGATCGTCGTCGGATCGATCTGGCGCGCGGCGAACTTGAACGCCTGTTCGGGCGGCAGGAAGTCGTCCTCGGTGGCGGCATGGGCGCCGCCGAGCCCGATCAGACAGGCCAGCATCGCCAGCACCAATGCGACGATATGCCGCATGCCCGACCGCAGCCCGAAGCCTCGGCTGTCGCCTTGCCGCGACGCCGCACCGATACAGATCCCCGTCATTCCCATGTTTTTCCGTTATGTGTTCTGGCGTCAGGTACGCGGTGCCGGCCCGGTCGTTTCCGCCCGCACCCAGCCCAGGTAGGCCGGCAATCCGGCCTGCAGCGGCCATGCAACCACCTCGGGCACGTCGTAGGGGTGCTCGGCGCGGATGATGGCCTCCAGGGCCGCGTACTGGCCGGCGGTCGTCTTGATCAGCAGGGGCCATTCCTGCGCCTGTTCCAGCTTGCCTTGCCACCAGTACTCCGACTGGCACGGCGCCAGCCGGTTCACGCACGCGGCCACCCGGGCGGACAGTATCGCCCGCGTCACGCGGATGGACGACGCCTCGTCCGGCAGGTTGGTCATCGCCATCCAGACGGCTTCAGGGGGTGCGGGCTGCGCGGTGCCGGTGGGGGCAGGTGTGACGGTCATGACAGGTCGGGAAGCACAAAACAAAAGAGCCAGGCAAAAGCCTGGCTCGATTGTAGTGCGGTGTCCGCTGGCCCGTCAGCGTGCGACGGGCCGGGCATCACTTATTCCGCGGCTTCTTCGGCCGGGGCTTCGGTGATTTCCGGACGATCCACCAGCTCGACCAGCGCCATCGGCGCGTTGTCGCCCTGACGGAAGCCGAACTTCAGGATGCGGGTGTAGCCGCCCGGACGAGCGTTGTAGCGCGGGCCCAGTTCGGTGAACAGCTTGGTGACCATGTCGCGGTCGCGCAGGCGGGCGAAAGCCAGGCGGCGGTTGGCAACGGTGTCTTTCTTGGCCAGCGTGATGAGCGGCTCGACAACCTTGCGCAGTTCCTTGGCCTTGGGCAGGGTGGTCTTGATCAGCTCGTGCTGGAACAGCGAGTTGGACATGTTGCGCAGCATCGCGAGACGGTGCGACGAGGTGCGGTTCAGTTTCCGCAGGCCATGACGGTGACGCATGATGATTCCTTTCGATTACAGTGTTTGACCAGCTCTTCTATCGCTGCCGCCTGCGAGATCGCGGGCGTCGGCGCGGGCCGGTAGTGCTTCATTGCCACGGGCGGAATTGCCCGGGGCACATGACCGGCGAAGCCACCTTGCGGCAGCCTCGCCCTGCCAATTACTTCTCCAGACCTGCGGGCGGCCAGTTCTCGAGCTTCATGCCGAGCGTCAGGCCACGCGAAGCCAGGACTTCCTTGATCTCGTTGAGCGACTTGCGACCCAGGTTCGGGGTCTTGAGCAGTTCGTTCTCGGTACGCTGGATCAGGTCGCCGATGTAGTAGATGTTCTCGGCCTTCAGGCAGTTGGCCGAACGCACCGTCAGTTCCAGGTCGTCCACCGGACGCAGCAGGATCGGATCGATCTGCGGCGCGCGGCTCGACGCGGCCTCGGCGGCCGATTCCGTGCCTTCCAGCGCGGCGAACACCGACAGTTGGTCCACCAGGATGCGCGCCGACTGGCGAATCGCTTCCTCGGGCGAGATCACGCCGTCGGTTTCGATGTTCATCACCAGCTTGTCCAGGTCCGTACGCTGTTCCACACGGGCCGATTCCACGGCGTACGACACGCGGCGTACCGGCGAGAACGAGGCGTCCAGCACGATGCGGCCGATGACCTTGCCCGATTCGTCGCCGAACTTGCGCACGTTGCCCGGCACGTAGCCACGGCCTTGCTCGACCTTGATCTGCATGTCGAGCTTGCCGCCGGCGGACAGGTGGGCAATCACGTGGTTCGGGTTGATGATCTCGACGTCGTGCGGCAGCTCGATATCGGCTGCCGTGACCACGCCTTCGCCATCCTTGCGCAGCGACACCGTGACTTCGTCGCGGTTGTGCAGCTTGAACACCACGCCCTTCAGGTTGAGCAGCAGGTTGACGACGTCTTCCTGCACGCCATCGATGGTGGAATACTCGTGGACGACCCCAGCGATCGTGACTTCGGTCGGGGCATAGCCGACCATCGACGACAGCAGGACGCGACGCAGCGCGTTACCAAGCGTATGCCCATAACCGCGCTCAAACGGCTCCATCACGACTTTGGCGTGGTGGTCGCCCAGCGGTTCTACGGCGATGATTTTTGGCTTGAGGAGTGCTGTTTGCATTAGGTTGTCCTTTTCAATACCCTCGGCTCGTTACACCGATAAGGCTGACGTTTGGAACCTGAGAAAACCCATCGCATGATGGGCAATAAGCCCGGCGCGCCGCAGGGCGCGCCGGGCTGAAAGCGAAGCCTTGATAACCAGGCAAGCGCTGAACCGTTCGAATGTCGGTCCGCGATTAACGCGAATACAGTTCGACGATCAGGCTTTCGTTGATGTCGCCAGAGATATCGGCGCGATCCGGAGCCTGCTTGAACGTGCCTTCGAACTTCTTGGCGTCAACGCTCACCCAGGTCGGGAAGCCCGACTGCTCGGCCAGCGACAGGGCCTCGGCGATACGGACCTGCTTCTTCGACTGCTCGCGGATCGACACGATGTCGCCAGCCTTGATCTGGGCCGACGGCACGTTCAGCGTCTGACCGTTCACCAGGATCGCCTTGTGCGACACCAGCTGGCGCGCTTCGGCGCGGGTCGAGCCGAAGCCCATGCGGTACACAACGTTGTCCAGGCGCGATTCCAGCAGTTGCAGCAGCTTTTCGCCGGTGTTGCCCTTGCGGCGGTCGGCTTCGGCGAAGTAGCGGCGGAACTGACGCTCCAGCACGCCGTAGATGCGCTTGACCTTCTGCTTTTCACGCAGCTGGTTGCCGTAGTCCGACGTACGGGCACCCGAGGTGCGGCCGTGCTGGCCCGGCTTGCTGTCCAGCTTGCACTTGTCGGCCAGCGAGCGACGGGCGCTCTTCAGGAACAGGTCGGTGCCTTCGCGGCGGGAAAGTTTGGCCTTCGGGCCGGTATAACGTGCCACTTTATCTTCCTTTGATCGATCGCGACGCCATCGAGACGCGCCGCGAGTCCGCCATCAGATCGTGGCGGACGGTGGGCTTATGGTTCTTCATCCGCCGTGGGCAAGCCACGCGGAGGCAACGCAAAAGCATGACGAAATCGCCCTCGCCCGAGACAGCAGTCTCGGCACGCGGACGCAAAACGAAAGCCCGCCGCAATGAATTGCAGCAGGCCAACGCGGGATACTACCACAGCCCGGAGACATAGGGCAAAGCCCCTCGCCCCGCAGGCCCAGCCTAGCGCTTAGATACGGCGGCGCTTCGGCGGACGGCAGCCGTTGTGCGGCACCGGCGTCACATCCTCGATCACGGCGATCTTGATGCCCAGCGCGTTCAGCGCACGGACAGCCGACTCGCGACCCGGACCCGGACCCTTGATGCGCACTTCCAGGTTCTTGATACCCTGGTCTTGCGCCACACGGCCGGCGTTCTCGGCAGCGACCTGGGCAGCGAACGGGGTCGACTTGCGCGAACCCTTGAAGCCCTGGCCACCGGCGGTTGCCCACGACAGGGCGTTGCCCTGGCGATCGGTGATGGTGATGATGGTGTTGTTGAACGAAGCGTGGACGTGTGCGATGCCGTCGGCAACGTTCTTCTTGACCTTCTTACGCGCGCGCTGGGCGGCGTTATTCGGACCTTTTGCCATTCGATTCTTCCTATGCCTTCGGCTTTACTTCTTCAGTGCCACGCCGGCCTTGCGCGGACCCTTGCGAGTACGTGCATTGGTGCGGGTACGCTGACCGCGCATCGGCAGACCCTTGCGGTGACGCATGCCACGATAGCAACCAAGGTCCATCAGACGCTTGATATTCATCGTGGTTTCACGACGCAGGTCACCCTCGACCGTGACCTTGCCCACTTCGTCACGAAGCTTTTCCAGGTCGGCGTCGGTCAGATCCTTGACCTTCTTGTCAAACGGTACACCGGCAGCCTCGCAAATCTTGCGGGCGCGCGAGCGGCCGACACCATAAATGGCCGTCAGACCGATTTCGGTGTGCTTATGGTTCGGGATGTTAACCCCTGCGATACGTGCCATTCGTCAATCCTCTTTCCGATTAGCCTTGGCGTTGCTTGTGGCGGGGATCCGACGAGCAGATCACGCGCACGACACCGTTGCGCTTGATGATTTTGCAGTTGCGGCAAATGCGCTTAACAGAAGCCAGCACTTTCATGATTTTCCTCTTCCTTCAATTCCAGTTCGCGTCACTTAGTCCGAAAGACGATACGTGCGCGCGACAGATCATATGGAGTCAGCTCAACCGTCACCTTGTCACCCGGAAGAATCCGGATGTAGTTCATTCGCATCTTGCCCGAGATATGCCCGAGTACTACGTGGCCGTTTTCGAGCTTGACGCGGAACGTCGCGTTGGGGAGATTTTCCAGGACCTCCCCCTGCATCTGGATGACGTCGTCTTTTGCCATACCTGGTGCCCGTCCCAACCCGGCAGTTCTAGCGCAAGGTCAGGTTACCCTTGAAATTCGCCTTCTTCAGCAGCGACTCGTACTGCTGCGACATGACATAGGACTGAACCTGTGACATGAAGTCCATCGTGACGACCACGATGATCAGCAGCGAGGTTCCGCCAAAATAGAACGGAACGTTCCAGCGCAGCACCAGGAATTCCGGCAACAGGCAAACCAGTGTGATGTAAATCGCACCGGCCAGCGTCAGGCGCACCAGGATCTTGTCGATATAGCGCGTCGTTTGCTCGCCCGGACGGATGCCCGGAATGAAGGCTCCACTTTTCTTCAGGTTATCCGCAACTTCCCGGCTGTTATAGACCAGAGCCGTATAGAAGAAGCAGAAGAATACAATCGCAGCCGCATACAGCAGGATGTAGACCGGCTGGCCCGGCGACAGCGTGGCGGCCAGGTCCTTGATGAACCGTCCCACCGTGCCCGTCGAGTCAGACGTGAACCAGCCCGCAATCGTCGCCGGGAACAGAATGATCGACGATGCGAAGATCGGCGGAATCACCCCTGCCATGTTCAGCTTCAGCGGCAGGTGCGACGACTGACCGCCGTACACCTTGTTGCCGACCTGACGCTTGGCATAGTTCACCAGGATCTTGCGCTGGCCACGTTCGATAAACACCACGGCGAAGGTCACACCAGCCACTATCGCAACGATCAGGATCGCCGCGATGATGCTCATGGAACCCGTGCGGACCAGTTCGAACAGTCCGCCGATCGCGTTGGGCAGGCCCGCCGCGATACCGCCGAAAATGATGATCGAGATGCCGTTGCCCAGACCACGCTCGGTGATCTGCTCACCCAGCCACATCAGGAACATCGTCCCGGTCACCAGCGTGATGACCGCCGTTGCCCGGAACATCAGGCCCGGATCGTTAACCAGCCCTGGCTGCGACTCCAGCGCCACCGCAATCGACAGCGCCTGGAACGTGGCCAGAACCACGGTGCCGTAGCGCGTGTACTGCGTGATCTTGCGTTGCCCTGCCTGCCCTTCCTTCTTCAGCGCTTCCAGCTGCGGCAGCACGATCGTCAGCAACTGCATGATGATCGACGCCGAGATGTACGGCATGATGCCGAGCGCGAAGACGGTAAAGCGCGACAGCGCACCGCCCGAGAACAGGTTGAACATCCCGAGGATGCCACCCGACTGACTCTGGAAAAGCTTCGCAAGCTGGTCCGGATCGATCCCCGGCACCGGAATATGTGCACCGATGCGGTAGACGATCAGGGCCAGCACCAGGAACATCAGCCGGCGCTTGAGATCGCCGTACTTCGCCGTGTTCCTGGCCTGCGCGCTTGCATTGGGTTTCGCCGTGGCCAAACGATGCTCCGACTGTGACTTCGCCTATGCTGCGAATGCTACTGCGTAATTACGCTTCGATCTGGCCGCCAGCGGCTTCGATCGCAGCCTTGGCGCCAGCGGTGGCACCCAGACCCTTGATCGTCACCTTGCGGGACAGTTCGCCAGCCTTGATCACCTTCGCGCTCTTGACCAGCTCGCCCACCAGGCCAGCCTGCTTCAGGACCAGCAGGTCCACTTCGGCAGCTTCCAGGCGTTCGATGTCGCGCAGGGTCACCTCGGCCGTGAAGGCCTTGGTCAGCGAGGTAAAGCCACGCTTCGGCAGGCGACGGTACAGCGGCATTTGACCGCCTTCGAAGCCGACCTTGTGGAAGCCGCCCGAACGCGACTTCTGACCCTTGTGACCGCGACCGGCCGTCTTGCCCAGGCCGGAGCCGATACCGCGGCCGACGCGACGCTTGGCGTGCTTCGAACCGGCAGCCGGTTTCAGGTTGTTCAGTTGCATGTTGCTCTCCAAGTCCCGATCAGGCCAGAACCTTGACCAGGTACGAGACCTTGTTGATCATGCCGCGCACGGCGGGCGTGTCCTGCAGCTCCGAAACGGAGTTCAGGCGACGCAGGCCCAGGCCACGTACGGTGGCGCGATGATCCTCGCGCGTGCCGATCAGGCTGCGCACGAGTTGCACTTTTACGGTTTTCTGCGACATTTCGTTCACCTTAGCCGAGGATGTCTTCAACCGACTTGCCACGCTTGGCGGCGATTTCCGCCGGCGTGCTCATCTTTTGCAGACCATCGAGGGTGGCACGAACCATGTTGTAAGGGTTCGTCGAACCGTGCGACTTGGTCACCACGTTCGTCACACCCATCACTTCGAAGATCGCGCGCATCGGGCCACCGGCGATCACGCCGGTACCTTCCTTGGCGGGCATCATCAGCACCTTGGCGGCGCCGTGCTTGCCAACGACTTCGTGCTGCAGCGTGCCGTTCTTCAGTGCGACCTTGACCATCTTGCGACGGGCTTCGTCCATTGCCTTCTGCACGGCCACCGGAACTTCCTTGGCCTTGCCCTTGCCCATGCCAATGCGGCCGTCGCCGTCACCCACCACGGTCAGCGCAGCGAAACCGAGGATACGGCCACCCTTCACCACCTTGGTGACACGGTTGACCGAGATCATCTTCTCGCGGAGGCCGTCGTCGCGTTCGTCCTGTTGGACTTTTGCTTGCATCTTTGCCATGACGTATCTCTCTTTGAGCGCTTAGAACTTGAGGCCGGCTTCACGCGCGGCATCAGCCAGGGCCTTCACGCGACCGTGGAAGCGGAAGCCACCGCGATCGAACGCGACGGTTTCCACGCCAGCGGCCTTTGCCTTCTCGGCAACGCGCTTGCCCACCAGGGTGGCGGCGGCAACGGTAGCGCCGCTGCCAGTCAGTTCCTTGCGCACTTCTGCTTCGGCGGTCGAGGCCGAAGCCAGCACTTGCGTGCCGCACGGCGAGTACACCTGAGCGTAAATATGCGAATTCGTACGGAACACGGTCAGACGATTGATCTTCAGTTCCGCGATCTTGGCGCGGGTCTGACGTGCACGGCGCAAACGAGCGTCTTTCTTGTTCATCATTGCACCCCTTACTTCTTCTTGGTTTCCTTCAGGATGACGCGCTCGTCGGCGTAACGGACACCCTTGCCCTTGTAGGGCTCGGGCGGACGGTACGCGCGGACTTCCGCGGCAACCTGACCGACTTTCTGCTTGTCAGCACCCTTGATCACGATCTCGGTCTGCGTCGGCGTTTCGGCCTTCACGCCTTCCGGCATTTCGTGGATCACGTCGTGCGAGAAACCAAGCTGGAGCTTCAGCGCGGAGCCTTGCAGTTGAGCGCGGTAACCCACGCCAACCAGCGTCAGCTTGCGCTCGAAACCGGTGGTCACGCCCTTGACCATGTTTGCCGCCAGGGCGCGCATGGTGCCTTGCAGGGCGTTCGCTTCGCGCGACTCGTCAGCCGGTTCGAAAGTCAGCGTGCCGTCGGCAACGTTGGCCTTCACCAGGCTGTGAATCGGCTGGGACAGCGTACCGAGCGGGCCCTTCACGGAGAGCACGCCAGCCGCCACATTCACTTCCGCGCCTTTCGGCAGCGCGATGGGAGCCTTACCTACACGGGACATGTTTGCTCCTTACGCGACGTAGCAGAGAACTTCACCGCCCACGCCAGTGGCACGTGCCTTGCGGTCGGTCATCAGACCCTGCGGGGTCGAGATGATCGCCACACCCAGGCCGTTCATCACTTGGGGGATGTCGCTGCGGCCCTTGTACACGCGCAGGCCGGGCTTCGAGACGCGCTCGATGCGCTCGATCACCGGACGGCCGGCGTAGTACTTCAGACCAATGGTCAGTTGCGCCTTGCCGCCGTCTTCCTGCACCGAGTAGTCTTCGACGTAGCCTTCGTCCTTCAGGACCTTGGCGATCGCAACCTTCAGTTTGGACGAGGGCATGACCACCGACGCCTTCTGCACGCCCTGGGCGTTGCGAATGCGCGTCAGCATATCGGCGATAGGATCGCTCATGCTCATACTGTTTCTCCTGTAGCCTGTGCGTAATTACCAGCTGGCTTTCGTCAGACCCGGGATTTCGCCCTTGAAGGCGATTTCGCGGATCTTGTTACGCGCCAGGCCAAACTTGCGGAAGGTACCGCGGGGACGACCGGTGATCGCGCAGCGATTGCGCTGGCGGGTCGGGTTCGCGTTGCGCGGGAGCTTCTGCAGCTCGAGACGCGCCAGATAACGCTCTTCTTCCGACTTTTCTTGGTCGTCAATAATGGCCTTGAGGTTTGCGCGCTTGTCGGCATACTTCGCCACGAGCTTTGCGCGCTTCTTCTCACGTTCAATCAGAGCCAGTTTAGCCACGGTTACCCCTTAATTACGGAACGGGAACTTGAACGCGTTCAGGAGAGCCTTGGCTTCCTCGTCGTTCTTTGCGGTCGTCGTGATGCTGATGTTCAGACCACGCAGTGCGTCGATCTTGTCGTACTCGATTTCGGGGAAAATGATCTGCTCTTTCACACCGATGTTGTAGTTGCCACGACCGTCGAACGACTTGCCCGAGACACCACGGAAGTCACGCACGCGCGGCAGGGCCACGGTCACGAAACGGTCCAGGAATTCGAACATGCGCTCGCCACGCAGGGTCACCATCGCGCCGATGGGGTAGCCCTGACGGATCTTGAAGCCGGCGATGGCCTTCTTGGCCTTCGTCACCACGGGCTTCTGACCGGCGATCTTGGTCAGATCGCCAACGGCCAGCTCAATGACCTTCTTGTCATTGATGGCTTCACCGAGACCCATGTTCAGGGTGATCTTGGTGAAACGCGGCACTTCCATGATCGACTTGTAGCCGAACTGCTTCATCAGCGCCGGCACAACTTGTTCTTTGTAAAACTCTTGCAGACGTGCTGTCATGCTCAACTCCTATCTGTGCCCAGAATCAAGCGGCGAGGACGGCACCGGTCGACTTCAGCACGCGCACGCGCTTGCCGTCTTCGACCTTGATACCGACACGCGACGGCTTGCCATTGGCATCCACGAGCGCAACGTTGGAAATATGCAGCGGCATCAGCTTGTCGACCACGCCACCGGTGGTACCCAGCATCGGGTTCGGGCGAGCGTGCTTCTTGGCAACGTTCACGCCTTCGACCACGACCTTGTCGCCTTGCACTGCCTGGACGACACCGCGCTTGCCCTTGTCCTTGCCGGTCAGCACGATGACTTCGTCGCCTTTGCGAATCTTGTTCATGGCGGCTCCTTACAGCACTTCCGGAGCGAGCGACACGATCTTCATGAAGCGCTCGGTACGGAGTTCACGAGTCACCGGCCCGAAGATACGGGTGCCGATCGGCTCGAGCTTGTTGTTCAGCAGTACGGCGGCGTTGCCGTCGAACTTGACGAGCGAACCGTCAGCGCGGCGCACGCCCTTGGCGGTACGCACGACGACTGCGTTGTAGATGTCGCCCTTCTTCACGCGACCGCGCGGCGCCGCGTCCTTCACGGTCACCTTGATGATGTCGCCCACGCTCGCGTAGCGGCGCTTGGACCCACCCAGTACCTTGATGCACAGCACTTCGCGCGCACCGGTGTTATCGGCCACTTCGAGCCGGCTTTCTGTCTGAATCATGGTGTTATCTTCCCAACTTAATCCGCCGGTCCTTCTGTAATTGAGGACAGCCGGTCAGTCTTGGTCCCGTCGGAGCCAGGCATTGCGCCAGCGCCGCTTGGGTTGATCAACTTGGAAGTCGGTAGTGGCCGCATCCAAACCTGCCGGATGCCTGCCCTTGGCTCGCTTCACAGGCCGCCGGGTGATGTTGCAAGGCGAGCGCAATAAAGCGGAAGTCCAGGATTATAGCAACACAATCCTGGACTTGCAAGTCAACGTCGTACTGTTGTACTTAGATGACGCGCGCCGCTTCTACCAGCCGGGAAACCACCCAGGACTTGGTCCGCGACAGCGGACGCGTTTCCTGGATCTCGACCTTGTCGCCTTCCTTGTACTGGTTGGCTTCGTCGTGTGCGTGGTACTTCTTCGAACGCAGCACGTACTTGCCGTACAGAGGATGCTTGACGCGGTTTTCGATCAGGACCGTGACGGTCTTGTCCATCTTGTCGCTCACGACACGGCCCACGAGGGTCCGGCGAAGCGACGTTTCAGTCTTCGCAGCTTCAGTCATTTCGCGTTCGCCTTCTCGGTCAGCACGGTTTGCACGCGCGCGATGTCCTTGCGCACCTTCTTCAGCTGGCTGGTGTTCTGCAGCTGTTGGGTGGCCTTTTGCATGCGCAGGCTAAATTGAGCCTTCAGCAGCTCGGAGAGCTCCTGGTTCAGGCCTGCGGCGTCCTTGCCGCGCAGTTCGGATGCTTTCATCCCAATCTCCTTACGTACCGACCTGACGCACCACGAAATTCGTGGCGATCGGCAGCTTGGCGGCCGCGAGGCGGAACGCCTCACGCGCCAGCTCTTCGCTCACGCCATCCATCTCGTACAGCATCTTGCCCGGCTGAATTTCAGCCACGTAGTATTCCGGGTTGCCCTTGCCGTTACCCATACGGACTTCGGCAGGCTTCTTCGAAATCGGCTTGTCCGGGAAAATCCGGATCCAGATGCGGCCGCCACGCTTGATGTGACGGGTCATCGCACGACGTGCCGACTCGATCTGACGAGCGGTCAGGCGGCCACGGCCCATTGCCTTCAGGCCGAATTCGCCGAAAGACACGGCGTTGCCACGGGTAGCCTTACCCGTGTTGCGGCCCTTCTGCTCCTTGCGATACTTCCTACGCTTCGGTTGCAGCATTGTTATTCTCCACTCTTCGCGTCTGCGCCAGGCGCAGCACGACGACCAGCACCGGCACCACCGCGGCGGTTACCCGACGGACGGCCTTCGCCTTCACGGCGGCGGCCTTCCGGGCGACCCGGACGACGACGACGGTCTTCTTGCGGCTCTTCAACCACAGGCGCGTCGTTGCGGCCCAGGTGATCGCCCTTGTAGACCCACACCTTGACACCGATGATGCCGTAGGTGGTTTCGGCTTCCGAGAAGCCGTAGTCGATGTCGGCACGCAGGGTGTGCAGGGGCACACGGCCTTCGCGGTACCACTCGGTACGTGCGATTTCGATACCGTTCAGACGGCCCGAGCTCATGATCTTGATGCCCTGGGCACCCAGACGCATCGCGTTCTGCATCGCGCGCTTCATGGCGCGACGGAACATGATGCGGCGCTCGAGCTGCTGCGTGATCGAATCGGCGATGAGCTGCGCATCGGTTTCCGGCTTGCGGATTTCCTCGATGTTCACGTGCACGGGCACACCCATGCGACGCTGCAGCTCGGCCTTCAGCAGTTCGATGTCCTCGCCCTTCTTGCCGATCACCACGCCCGGACGCGAGCTGTAAATGGTGATGCGAGCATTACGGGCCGGGCGCTCGATCACGACGCGGCCAACCGATGCGTTCTTGAGCTTCTTCTTCAGGAAGTCGCGAACTTCGATGTCTTCTTTCAGCATGCCGGCGAACTTCGTGTTGTTGGCGTACCAACGCGAAGCCCAGTTACGGCTGACGGCCAGACGGAAGCCAGTCGGATGAATCTTCTGTCCCATCGTGACTCCTTAGTTGCCGAGCGTCACAGTGATGTGACAGGTTTGTTTCTCGATGCGGTTGCCGCGGCCCTTCGCCCGTGCGGTGAAGCGCTTGAGCGAGGTTGCCTTGTCGACGAAGATCGATTTGACCTTCAGTTCGTCGATATCGGCGCCTTCGTTGTGCTCGGCGTTGGCGATGGCCGACTCGACCACCTTCTTCACGATCCCGGCAGCCTTTTTCGGGCTGAACGTCAGGATGTTGAGCGCGCGCTCGATCGGCAGACCGCGGATCTGGTCAGCGACCAGACGCGTCTTCTGGGCGGAGATACGGGCACCGCGATGAATCGCTTTCACTTCCATGATGGCACCTTACCTCTTCGCTTTCTTGTCAGCCGCGTGGCCCTTGAACGTGCGGGTAATCGCAAATTCGCCGAGCTTGTGGCCAACCATGTTTTCCGTCACGTACACCGGCACGTGTTGACGGCCGTTGTGCACGGCGATCGTCAGACCGATGAACTCAGGCATGATCGTCGAACGGCGCGACCATGTCTTGATGGGCTTCTTGTCCTTGCCGCCTGCAGCCGCTTCCACCTTCTTCAGCAGGTGGTCGTCGCAGAACGGACCCTTTTTTGCGGAACGAGTCATATCTTTAGCTCCTACCTACCGATTAGCGCTTGTGACGGCGCTGGACGATCATGCTGTCCGTGCGCTTGTTGCTGCGGGTACGGTAACCCTTGGCCGGGGTACCCCACGGCGACACGGGATCGCGACCAGCAGCAGTCTTGCCTTCACCACCACCGTGCGGGTGGTCGACCGGGTTCATCACCACGCCGCGAACGGTCGGGCGAATGCCGCGCCAGCGCGTGGCACCGGCCTTGCCGATCACGCGCAGGCTGTGCTCTTCGTTGCCCACTTCACCGATGGTGGCGCGGCATTCGATGTGCACGCGACGCACTTCACCGGAGCGCAGACGAACCTGGGCGTACAGGCCTTCGCGGGCCAGCAGCACGGCGGAACCACCGGCAGCGCGTGCGACTTGCGCACCCTTGCCAGGCAGGATTTCGACGTTGTTGATCGTGGTACCGACCGGGATGTTGCGGATCGGCAGGTTGTTACCGGCCTTGATCGGCGCTTCCGAGCCATTCATCAGCGACTGGCCGGCTACCATGCCCTTGGTGGCGATGATGTAGCGGCGCTCGCCGTCGGCGAACAGCACCAGCGCGATATTGGCGCTGCGGTTCGGATCGTATTCCAGGCGCTCGACCTTGGCGGGGATGCCGTCCTTGTCGCTGCGCTTGAAATCAACCACGCGGTAGTGGTGCTTATGACCACCGCCCTTGTGGCGGGTGGTGATATGACCATTGTTGTTACGGCCCGACTTCTGGAATTGCTTTTCCAGCAGCGGAGCGTGCGGGGCGCCCTTGTGAAGGTCCTTGTTGACCACCTTCACCATCGAGCGACGACCCGGGGAAGTCGGCTTGGTCTTGACGAGTGCCATGATTACTTGGCCTCCGCTTCAAAATTGATTTCCTGACCCGGCTTCAGCGCCACGTATGCCTTCTTGACGTGGTTGCGACGGCCCATGAAGCGGCCAAAGCGCTTTTGCTTGCCCTTCTGGTTCAGGATCTGAACGGACTGCACCTCGACCTTGAACAGCAGTTCGACGGCGGCCTTCACTTCTGCCTTGTTGGCATCGCGAGCCACTTCGAACACGACTTGTTCATTCTTGTCGGCGACCAGGGTTGCCTTTTCGGAAACCACCGGCGCGAGCAGCACCTGCATCAAACGATGATCGTTCTTGGCTACTTGCGTCATTTCAGCAACTCCTCGATCTGCGCAACGGCTGCCTTCGTCACGAGCACCTTCTTGTAGTGCACCAGCGACAGCGGATCAGCGTGACGCGGCTCCACGACTGCCACGTTCGGCAGGTTGCGCGAAGCCAGGTAGAGGTTTTCGTCGAGGCTGTCGGTGATGATCAGCACCGAGTCCAGGCCCATGGCCTTGAACTTGTCGGCCAGCAGCTTGGTCTTGGGCGCGTCGACAGCGAAACCGTCCACCACATTGATACGACCTTCACGTGCGAGCTGCGAGTAAATCGAGCGCATGCCGGCACGGAACATCTTCTTGTTGACCTTCTGGCTGAAGTTCTCTTCCGGCGTATTCGGGAAGATACGGCCACCGCCACGCCACAGCGGCGAGGACGACATACCGGCACGAGCACGGCCCGTACCCTTCTGGCGCCACGGCTTCTTGGTCGTGTGCTTGACCTCTTCGCGGTCCTTCTGCTTGCGGTTACCGCTACGGGCGTTCGCCTGGTACGCAACGACGATCTGGTGAACCAGCGCTTCGTTGTAGTCACGGCCGAACACTTCGGGCGAGGCAGCAACGCCGGCGCCGATTTGACCGTTATCCTGGAGGAGCTTGAGTTCCATTACATGCGCTCCTTAAGCTTTGGCCTTGACGGCCGGGGTCACGATGACCTTGCCGCCCTTGGAACCGGGGATGGCGCCCTTGACCAGCAGCAGCTTGCGCTCTGCGTCGATCTTGGCGATCTCGAGGTTTTGCACGGTACGGGTGACGTCACCGAGGTGACCCGTCATGCGCTTGCCCGGGAACACGCGACCCGGATCCTGCGCCATACCGATGGAACCCGGCACGTTGTGCGAACGCGAGTTACCGTGGGTGGCACGACCCGATGCGAAGTGGTAGCGCTTGATGGTACCGGCGTAGCCCTTACCGATGGTCACGCCCTGCACGTCGATCTTCTGACCGACCTGGAACAGGTCGACCGACAGCGAACCGCCAGCTTGCAGTTCGGCAGCCTTGGCTGCATCGATGCGGAATTCTTTGATGATTTCACCAGCTTCCACGCCGGCTTTGGCGAGATGACCCGCCAGCGGCTTGGTAACGCGGCTTGCGCGTCGGCTGCCGAAGGTGACTTGAACCGCGGTGTAACCGTCGGTCTCGTCCGTCTTGATTTGCGTCACGCGGTTGTCGCCGACCTCGACCACGGTAACGGGAATCGAATCACCGTCGTCCGTGAAAATACGGGTCATGCCAACCTTGCGACCTACAAGGCCAAGGCTCATGGTTTGCTCCATTCCCAGCTGCGATTGGCCGGGGCTGATTGATACACGAAAACTGTGCGATTTGCGGGTTGCGCGAAAAGGACTGCGCCGGCCAAAACGGCCCCCACTACCCGGAGAAACGGGTAGCCTTACAATATAACGCAGGCTTTTGGAAAGGGCAAGATGTGTGGCGCTTTTTCTGGCTGGGAAGCGCAGGAATCGCCGGCACGGCGTCCAATGCGGCACTTTGCATGCCGAAGCCGTGGTTTTCCGGGCATATGCCGGCGCGGCAGGCGCCGCAAAAACAAAAACGGCGAACTTGCGTCCGCCGTTTCCGCTGCACCAGGCCGCCAGGCGGCCCGACACATGATTACACCTTGATCTCGACGTCCACGCCGGCCGGCAGGTCGAGCTTCATCAGCGCGTCGACGGTCTTGTCCGTCGGATCGACGATGTCCATCAGGCGCTGGTGAGTGCGGATCTCGAACTGATCGCGGCTGGTCTTGTTGACGTGCGGCGAACGCAGGATGTCGAAGCGCTGGATGCGGGTCGGCAGGGGCACCGGGCCCTTGACGATCGCGCCGGTACGCTTGGCGGTATCCACGATTTCGGCGGCCGACTGGTCGATCAGGCGGTAGTCGAAAGCCTTCAGGCGGATACGGATCTTCTGGTTCTGCATGATTGTTCCTTAAAAGAGCGATGGGCAGCGTGCCCGGATTGTCGGGAACATGCCCGAAGGCATGTCCCGGGAAGGTTGCTTAGTCGAGGATCTTTGCCACAACGCCGGCGCCGACGGTACGGCCGCCTTCGCGGATAGCGAAGCGCAGGCCTTCTTCCATGGCGATCGGGGCGATCAGCTTGACGGTGATCGACACGTTGTCACCCGGCATGACCATTTCCTTGTCCTTCGGCAGCTCGATCGAGCCGGTCACGTCGGTCGTGCGGAAGTAGAACTGCGGGCGGTAGTTGTTGAAGAACGGCGTGTGACGGCCGCCTTCGTCCTTCGACAGGATGTACACCTCGCCGGTGAAGTGCGTGTGCGGCTTGATCGAGCCCGGCTTGCACAGGACCTGACCACGCTCCACGTCTTCGCGCTTGGTGCCGCGCAGCAGCAGACCGACGTTGTCGCCAGCCTGGCCCTGGTCCAGCAGCTTGCGGAACATTTCCACGCCCGTGCAGGTCGTCTTCACCGTCGGGCGGATGCCCACGATTTCGATTTCCTCACCGACCTTCACCACGCCGCGCTCGATACGGCCGGTCACCACGGTACCGCGGCCCGAGATCGAGAACACGTCTTCCACCGGCATCAGGAACGTACCGTCCACGGCGCGCTCCGGCGTCGGGATGTACGTGTCCAGCGCTTCGGCCAGGCGCATGATCGCTTCTTCGCCCAGGTCGCCCTTGTCGCCTTCCAGCGCCAGCTTGGCCGAACCCTTCACGATCGGCGTGTCGTCGCCCGGGAAGTCGTACTTGCTCAGCAGCTCGCGCACTTCCATTTCCACCAGCTCGAGCAGCTCGGCGTCGTCCACCATGTCGCACTTGTTCAGGAACACGATGATGTACGGCACGCCAACCTGACGGGCCAGCAGGATGTGCTCGCGCGTCTGCGGCATCGGGCCGTCAGCGGCCGAGCACACCAGGATGGCGCCGTCCATCTGCGCGGCGCCCGTGATCATGTTCTTCACGTAGTCGGCGTGGCCCGGGCAGTCAACGTGGGCGTAGTGGCGGTTGGCCGTCTCGTATTCCACGTGCGCGGTGTTGATCGTGATGCCGCGCGCCTTTTCTTCCGGCGCAGCGTCGATCTCGTCGTACTTCTTGGCGGCGCCACCGAACTTCGCAGCCAGCACCGTGGCAATCGCTGCCGTCAGCGTCGTCTTGCCGTGGTCAACGTGACCAATCGTACCTACGTTCACGTGCGGCTTGGTCCGCTCGAACTTTTCCTTTGCCATGTTTCAGCTCCTAATGGAATACAGTCTGATTCAATTCTTTTGCGCCGCCACGCAGGTCATGCGTGGCGGTGCGACGTTTATTGCTTGCCCTTGGCGGTCATCACGGCTTCGGCGATGTTCTTCGGCGCCTCGGCGTAGTGCTTGAATTCCATGGTGTACGTGGCGCGGCCTTGGGTGGCCGAGCGCAGCGCCGTGGAATAACCGAACATTTCCGACAGCGGGACTTCGGCCTTGATGATCTTGCCGCCGCCAACCATGTCGTCCATGCCCTGCACGATGCCGCGGCGGGACGACAGATCGCCCATCACGGTACCCGTGTAGTCTTCCGGCGTTTCCACTTCCACGGCCATCATCGGCTCCAGCAGAACCGGGCTGGCCTTGCGCATGGCTTCCTTGAAAGCCATCGAGCCGGCCATGCGGAACGCGTTTTCGTTCGAGTCCACGTCGTGGTACGAACCGAACGTCAGCGTGACCTTCACGTCCACCACCGGGAGGCCGGCCAGGATACCGGACGGCAGCGTGTCGACGATACCCTTCTCCACCGCGGGGATGTATTCGCGAGGAATCACACCGCCCTTGATGGCGTCGATGAACTCGAAGCCCTTGCCCGGCTCCTGCGGTTCCAGCGTGATCACGGCGTGACCGTACTGGCCGCGGCCGCCCGACTGCTTGACGAACTTGCCTTCGACGTCCTCGGCCTTCTTGCGGATGGTTTCGCGGTAGGCCACCTGCGGGGCGCCGATGTTGGCTTCCACGCCGAATTCGCGCTTCATGCGGTCCACCAGGATTTCCAGGTGGAGCTCGCCCATGCCCGAAATGATGGTCTGGCCCGATTCTTCATCGGTACGCACGCGGAACGACGGATCCTCGGCGGCCAGGCGGTTCAGGGCGATGCCCATCTTTTCCTGGTCGGCCTTGGTCTTCGGCTCCACGGCCTGCGAGATCACCGGCTCCGGGAACACCATGCGCTCGAGCACGATCGGGGCAGCCGGATCGCACAGCGTGTCGCCCGTGGTGGCGTCCTTCAGGCCCACCGCGGCGGCGATGTCGCCGGCCAGCACTTCCTTGATTTCCTCGCGCTGGTTGGCGTGCATCTGCAGAATACGGCCCAGACGCTCCTTCTTCTGCTTCGCCGGGTTGTACACGGTGTCGCCCGAGTTGATCTTGCCCGAGTACACGCGGAAGAAGATCAGCTGGCCGACGAACGGGTCGGTCATGATCTTGAAGGCCAGCGCCGAGAACTTCTCGTTGTCGTCGGCCTTGCGCTCCAGCTTCTTCTCGTCGTCGCTCTCGTCCACGCCCTTGACCGGCGGGATGTCCACGGGCGACGGCAGGAAGTCGATCACGGCGTCCAGCATACGCTGCACACCCTTGTTCTTGAACGCGGTGCCGCACAGCATCGGCTGGATTTCGCAGGCGATGGTACGGTCACGCAGCGCCTTGACGATCTCCGCGCGGGTCAGCTCTTCGCCGCCCAGGTACTTTTCCATCAGCTCTTCGCTGGCTTCGGCGGCCGACTCGACCATCTTCTCGCGCCATTCGTCAGCGGTGTCCTTCAGCTCGGCCGGGATGTCCTGGTACTCGAACTTCACGCCCTGGCTGGCTTCGTCCCAGATGATGGCCTTCATTTCCAGCAGGTCGACCACGCCCTGGAAGCCGTCTTCGGCGCCGATCGGCACCACCACGGGCACCGGGTTGGCCTTCAGGCGGGTCTTCAGCTGGTCGTAGACCTTGAAGAAGTTCGCACCGGTACGGTCCATCTTGTTGACGAACGCCAGACGCGGCACGCCGTACTTGTTGGCCTGGCGCCAGGCGGTTTCCGACTGGGGCTGCACGCCACCCACTGCGCAGTAGACCATGCAGGCGCCATCCAGCACGCGCATGGAACGCTCCACCTCGATGGTGAAGTCCACGTGGCCCGGGGTGTCGATGATGTTGAAACGGTGCTCGGGGTAGTTGCCGCCCATGCCCTTCCAGAAGGCGGTGGTAGCAGCGGAGGTGATCGTGATGCCACGCTCCTGCTCCTGCTCCATCCAGTCCATCGTGGCCGCGCCGTCGTGCACTTCACCGATCTTGTGGTTCACACCGGTGTAGAACAGGATCCGCTCGGTCGTGGTGGTTTTACCCGCGTCAATGTGAGCCGAAATACCGATATTGCGGTAGCGCTCAATGGGAGTCTTACGAGCCACTTTAATCCTCTATTCGTCCGTGAGGCGCAGCAATCTCATGGGCTGCGCCCCTAACACAAACGGGCGAGATGTGTGAAAACACAGCCCGCCCGGCAACCAACAGCGTTTTTCGCGCGCCTTAGAAGCGGAAGTGCGAGAACGCCTTGTTGGCTTCGGCCATGCGGTGTACTTCGTCGCGCTTCTTCATTGCGCCACCACGGCCTTCTGCAGCTTCCATCAGCTCACCTGCCAGGCGCAGCGCCATCGACTTCTCGCTGCGTTTTTTCGCGGCCTCGCGCAGCCAACGCATCGCCAATGCCAAACGACGCGACGGACGGACTTCGACCGGAACCTGATAGTTAGCACCGCCCACGCGACGGCTCTTCACTTCCACCACCGGCTTCACGTTGTTGATCGCAACGGAGAACACTTCGATGGGGGCCTTGCCTGCCTTCTTTTCGATCTGGTCGAACGCGCCGTACACGATACGTTCGGCAACCGACTTCTTGCCGTCCAGCATCAGCACGTTCATGAACTTGGCAACTTCGACATTGCCGAACTTCGGATCAGGCAGAACTTCCCGCTTGGGGACTTCACGACGACGTGGCATCTTCTTTCCTTAAGATTCAGTTGAGAGGCGGTCTGAATGTTTCCGCTCTCCGGCCACCAACTAGCTTGCCAGCATCAGGCTGGACAAATTCGCCGGGTGACCACTTACTCGACGGCACGGCGCACAAAAAACGCTCCGTTTTACCGCCGCCTGGTGACAGCTCCATGACGCATCGTCACGGCCGTCGGATATTGCTTTGCGCGAAAGCTTAGGCAGCCTTCGGACGCTTCGCACCGTACTTCGAACGGGCCTGCTTGCGGTCCTTCACGCCTTGCAGGTCCAGCGAGCCACGGACGATGTGGTAACGCACACCCGGCAGATCCTTCACACGGCCGCCGCGGATCAGCACGACCGAGTGTTCCTGCAGGTTGTGGCCTTCACCACCGATATACGAAATGACTTCGAAACCGTTGGTCAGGCGCACCTTGGCGACCTTACGCAGTGCCGAGTTCGGCTTCTTCGGCGTCGTGGTGTACACGCGGGTGCACACGCCGCGACGCTGCGGGCAGTTCTCAAGCGCGGGGCTCTTGCTCTTGATGACTTCAGAGACACGCGGCTTGCGAACCAGTTGGTTGATAGTTGGCATTGTTCAATCCAGCTTGGTTTTACAAAAACACCCCTCCGCCAGCATCTGACCAAGGGGCAACAACGGGTTTTGGGCGGGAAAGGCGAGCAGGACGCTCTGTAGGAAGGGCTGTGAAGTGACAGACTTGCCAAAGAGCGCGAGCTTGCCGGGATCCCGCTGCCGTCCTGCCTGCCGGGCACCTGAAGCGCCACAAACCCGACGGACGAGCGAAATCCGAAGCCAAAAACTCGAATCTGGCACTCTAGCAGCGTGGTTTGCAACGGTCAAGGGGTATACGCGGCGTACACGTATACGGGCCGCGTCCAGTCTGGCCTCACACCGCCCGCAGCGCTTCGAGGATTTCGTCGCCGTACCGCTCCAGCTTCGACGCCCCGATGCCGGGCACCTCCGCCAGGTCGTCCAGCGACTCCGGCGCGCTGCGCGCCAGCTCGGCGAGCGTGGCATCGTGGAAGATCACGTAGGCCGGCACGCCATGCGACTTGGCCGTGGCCGTCCGCCAGCGCCGCAGCGCCTCCCAGTTGGCCAGCGTGTCGGCGTCCATCGTGGCGGTGTGGTCGGTGCGCGTGCCGCCGCGCCCTGCCCGCTCTCCGGACTTGGCCGGTTTGCTGACCTGGCGCCGCAGTGTGATCGATTGCTCACCCTTGAGCACCGCCCGGGCCGGCTCGCCCAGCAGCAGCGCGCCATGGCCGCCGTGATCGATCACCAGCAGCCCGTGGGCGATGAGCTGGCGGAAGATCGCGTGCCATTCCGATACGGACAGGTCCTTGCCGATGCCAAAGGTCGACACCTTGTCGTGGCTCCATTGGCGGATCTTCTCGGTCGAGTTGCCGCGCAGCACGTCGATCAGGTGCGTGGCGCCGAAATGGACGCGACTGGTCTGCGCCGTGCGGTAGACGCAGGACAGTGCCATCTGCGCCTCGCGGGTGCCATCCCAAGTGGACGGCGGCTCCAGGCAGGTGTCGCAGTTGCCGCACGGCCCGGCCGACTCGTCGAAGTAGGCCAGGATCCGCACCCGCCGGCAGCCGGCCGTCTCGCACAAACCCAGCAGCGCGTCGAGCTTGGCGGACGACACCCGCTTGTGGGCGTCGTCCGCCTCGGATTCGTCGATCATGCGCTTCTGCTGCACGACGTCGCCCAGGCCATAGGCCATCCACGCGTTGGCCGGCAGCCCGTCGCGGCCGGCGCGGCCAGTTTCCTGGTAATAGCCTTCCATGCTCTTCGGCAAGTCCAGGTGTGCCACAAAGCGCACATCCGGCTTGTCGATGCCCATGCCGAACGCAATCGTCGCCACCATGACGATGCCCTCCTCCTCACGGAACCGGGCCTGATGGTGCTGCCGCACCTGGGCGTCCATGCCGGCGTGGTAGGCCAGCGCGTTGATGCCGTGGCCGGCCAGCCACTGCGCGGTTTCCTCCACCTTCTTGCGCGACAGGCAGTAGACGATGCCGCTGTCGTGCCCGCCGTCGCCGTTCATGTGCTCGGCCTTGATGAAGGCCAGCAGTTGCTGCCGGGCGTTGTCTTTCTCGACGATGCGGTAGCGGATGTTCGGCCGGTCGAAGCTGGAGATGAAGACGCGCGCATCGTCCAGCGCCAGCCGCTCGATGATTTCGTTGCGCGTCAGCGAGTCCGCGGTGGCCGTGAGCGCGATGCGCGGCACGTTCGGGAACCGCTCGTGAAGCACCGAAAGCTGGATGTACTCGGGCCGGAAGTCGTGCCCCCATTGCGACACGCAGTGCGCCTCGTCGATGGCGAACAGCCCCACGCGCGTGCGGTCCAGCAGATCCAGGAAGCGCGGCGTCATCAGCCGTTCGGGCGCCACGTACAGCACCTCGATCCGGCCGGCCAGCAGGTCGCGCTCAACGGCCGACGCCTCGCTGCTGCTCAGCGTCGAGTTCAGCACCGCGGCGCGCACGCCCGCTTCGGTCAGCGCCGCCACCTGGTCCTGCATCAGCGCGATCAATGGCGAAACGACGATGCCGACACCATGGCCGGCCTGCTGGCGCAGCAGCGCGGGAATCTGGTAGCAGAGCGATTTGCCGCCACCGGTGGGCATCAGGACCAGGCAGTCCCCGCCATCGGCCACGTGGTCGATGATCTCGGCCTGCCTGCCGCGGAAGGCGTGATAGCCGAAGACTTCTTTGAGAATCGCCAGGGCGCGCGACATGGGACAGCCGGATACGGAAAGCGGGAAAGGCGTAACCATACCACCGCACGCGGCGCGCAGGTCCGGTGCGGCCGTGGCGATGTCGCGTGGATGCCAAATGCGGCCGGCTGTCTTGCGCCAGCACAAGCAGGGCGTGGCGCCACCGTCCTACGATGGCGACTCAGGTTCCCACCACAAGACACCATGCAGCGCCATGCCTTCACCCTTCCGATCGAGATCGTGCGCGGGGGGCCGGAGCCCTACAAGCGACAGATCATGCGGCAGGTCGAGCGCATGATCGTGACCGGGCGCCTGCAGACCGGCGACCGCCTGCCATCGATCACGTGCCTGGTCGCCACGCTGCGGGTGTCCCGCAACACCGTGGTCGGTGCCTACGAGGGCCTGACCGATGCCGGGCTGCTGCGCGGCGAGCCGGGCCGGGGCTTCTATGTGGCCGATGCCATACCGCGTGCCTCGGCGCCACCGGCACCGGTGCCACCATCGGCCATGCCGGCCATGGCCGCGCCGCCGCCCATGGAATCCCCCGCCCGCGCAGCGGTGTGCCCGCCCGGCGTCCATACCTCGCCGCCCCGCCTGCCGGTGATCCACGATTTCAAGCTTGGCCGTCCAGCGCCCGATGCGTTCCCGGCCCGCCGCTGGGCCATGCTGTCGAACCCGCTGCTGCGGCAGATGCGCCAGGCCATCAGCGAATACCCGCCGGCGGAAGGCCTCTGGGGTCTGCGCATGCAGATTGCCGACTACCTGGCCGCCACGCGCGCGCTGGCCGTCGAGCCGACGCAGATCCTGATCGTCTCCGGCGTGCAGGAAGCCCTGCACTTGCTTGCCGCGCAGCTGGTCCACCATGGCGACCGCGTCGTGGTCGAATCGCCGGGCTATGCCGGCTTCTGCAACCTGCCCCAGCTTGCCCACGCGACGCCGATTGGTGTACCGGTCGATGCGGACGGGCTCTGCGCCCATGCGCTGCCGTCCGGGCCTGTTCGGCTGGTCTACACCACGCCTTCGCACCAGTACCCGCTGGGCTACACGATGTCGATGGACCGGCGCCGCGCCCTGCTGCGCTGGGCCGCCCAGTCCGGCGCCTGCGTCATCGAGGACGACTACGACGGCGACTTCGCCTACGAAGGCGCGCCGCCGCCGCCATTGATGGCGATGGATCCTTCCCGGGTGGTCTACGTCGGATCGTTCTCGAAAGTGCTCGGGCCGGGCCTGCGGCTCGGCTTCATGGCCTGCCCGCCCTGGCTGACCGACGCCATCGCGCGCCGCAAGGCGCTGCTCAACCACGGCTGCCCATGGCTCGAACAGGCCGTGCTGGCGCGGCTGATCGAATATGGCGACTACAGCCGGCATCTGTACCGCCTGCGCCGCCGCTACCGCGAGCAGCGCGACGCCCTGCTCGCCGGGCTGCATGACATCTGGGACGGCCGATGCGTCATCAGCGGCGCGGACACGGGCATGCACGTCGCGCTCCATCTGCCGTCCGATGGGCCGACCGCCGCCAGCGTCGCGGATCGCGCACTGGCGCACGGCATCCGGCTGTATCCGCTGCACGAGGCCGCCTGCGGCTTCATCCCGGCCGCGGCCCAGCGGATCCTGCTCCTCGGCTATGCGTCGCAGAACGTGGACCAGATCCGCCAGGCGCTGGTCCGGCTCAAGCTGGCCGTCGGCGCATGCCGGCAGCGGGCGGCCGATGCAGACGCACCGGCCGGCCTCGACGCCTGATCGCTACGGCGCGGCGCGCATCGCGCCGAAGTGGCGGGACAAGGCGTCGATGGCGGCGTCGTCGAGTGGCTCCGCCATCGGCCGCATCACGGCATCGTCGCGCCGGCCGGCCTTGAAGTCGCGCAGCTGCTTGGCCAGGTATTCGGGCTTCTGCCCGGCCAGGTTCGGATACAGGCCGACGCTGCTGATGCCGTCCACACCATGGCAGGTGGCGCACATCGGAAGGATGGCCGCCAGCTTGTCGGCCGGCTTCCGCACCGGCTTGCCCCCCTCAACGCCCGCAGCCGCCTGGGCCGCCGCGGCCACGCCAAGCCATGCCAGCACCGCGACCGGCAGTTTCCAATGAGAACGTGTCATGGTCGGGCTCCTTAGTGCTTGCGCGTCGGCGGCAAACCCACCGAGATCCATTGGGTACGGGCGCGCGAGAAGATGCCGGCCGGGCTTTCCATCTTGTGCTCGGCCACCAGCGCCAGGGTCTTGCTGTCGTAGATCCGCAGCCGGTCGCCGTAGTAGCCAGCGCTGACGTACAGGTACTTGCCGTCGCGCGTGTACTCCGGGAAGAACGCATGGCCGCCCGCATCGAGCGTGCGCGCCACCTCCAGCGTCTGCTTGTCGATCAGCTGGATCTGCGACGCCTTCTTGTCCTTGCTGACGATGTCGACAGCCACGTACGGCGCGTCGGGATGCGCCGCCGGCGACTCCGTCGGGCCTGCCACGGCGATGTTCTTCACCACCGAGAAGTCGGCCGTGTCCCACACCGTGACGACGTCGCCCTTGTCGCACTGGCCGATATTGGTGCCGAACGCCAGCATCCGGCCGCCCACCGGCGTCACCGCGCCGGACCCCACGTGCGGCTGGCAGCCCGCCGGGATGTCGCGCGCCACCTTGTTCTCCTTGAGGTCGATGGCCACGATCTTGTTGTCGCCGTATGACGCCACCATCGAGTACCGGCCATCGGGCGTCAGGAACGTGTCGTGCAGCATCCGGCCGACCTTTTCGAGCTTCGTCACCGGCATGCCTTCGCGGTCGGGGTCGACGATCCAGATCTGTCCCGCCTGACGCAACGTCAGCGCGAACCTGTTGTTGATCCGGCTCCCGACCACCGGCCCGCCGGCCGACTGGATGAACTTGCCATCGGGGTCCTTGCCCTCCAGGCGCAGGTACTTCACGGGCTCCAGCGTGTCCGCCTTCAGGATCACCACGAGATTCGGCACGAACGAACTCGCGGCCAGCCATTTGCCGTCGTTCGACACGGCGATGCCGGGCCCGGTCAGCCCCGTCTTGACCTTGCGCACCACCTTGAGCGTGTACAGGTCGATCTTGTAGACATGCCCGTCGTCGCTCTTGAGCCACGCCCAGCGCGCCTCCACCGGGCTGAATTCCATGATGTGCGGCGCAACCGGCGTGGCGATCTCGCCAACCACCTTGTTCGTGGCGCCGTCCAGGAACACGGTCTTCGCGTTGTCGCCGCCGGTGCCGCGCCCGTAGCGGCCGCGCGCCATCACCACCATCAGGTCGTAGACCGAACCAATCTGGTAGCTGGGCTTCGACGGCAGCGTCGATTCATCGACAAGCACTTGCAGGCTGTCGCGGATCTGCTGCATCGACCATTCGGGGCGCCCCACTGGCTGCGTCTTGATGTACTGCGAGACCAGCCGGATGTCCTCGTCCGCCATGCGCGAATGGAACGGCGGCATCAGCGTGTCAGGAATGCCGGTCATGATCGTGCCGCGCAGCGCGGCTTCGCTCTGCACCAGCCGGTCCTTGTGCAGGGCCGGCCCGACATAGCCGCCCCGGCTGGCCGAATGGCACACCGCGCAGTTGGCCTGGTACAGCGCGTCCGCACGCTTGAGGGCGTCCGCGGGCATGGCCGATATGGCCGACGACACGCCGGCCGCCAAAACGGTCCCTAGCACTTTTCCTAGCATCGCTTACCTTTTGTGGGGAACGCCACGCTCTGCTGGTGGCGACTACACAAGTCTGCGCGCGGACAGCGACGCCCACAGGGGATGGAAAGCGCGCGCCCGTGGGTACGGATTCGAAGCACTGTTTGCGCCAGATCAGGTGCACTTTAAGGATTCTTCGCTTGCTGCCCGCATGCCGAACGGCTCCAATCTGCCCAGAGGAATTTCAGTGGGGGGAGGAGCGATGAGCGGCCAGCAGGACCACTACAGTTTCAGCAGCGAGCACACCCCAGTACCCGGCAGCCGATGGGCGGAGCGCTACGCCTGCTGGCTGATGCGTCGGCGCAGGCTGGTGCTGGCACTCTCCATCTGCCTTTGCGCGCTTGCGGCCGTTGGACTGGATCGCCTGGGCTTCAGCAGCGACTACCGCGACTTCTTTCGGCCCGACGACCCCCAGCTGCTCGCGCATCAATCCCTTCGTCACTCGTATTCCGACGATTACGATGCCCTGGTCGCGTTCGTGCCTGGTGATGGCACCGTGTTTTCGGCCCGCGCCCTGGGCGCCATGGCGGCGTTCACCGAGAAAGCCTGGTCGTTGCCGCACGCGCGGCGCGTGGACAGCCTGACCAATCATCAGCACGCCGAGGCGGACGCCGATCTGCTTCGGGTTCGTCCGCTCTACCAGGCCGAGCTTGCCGAGACCGCCAGCGGCATCGAGAGAATCCGCGCCATTGCGATGGGCGAGACATCGCTGGTGGGCCGGCTGGTCTCGCACGACGGCGCCGTGTCGGGCGTGAACATCAGTTTTGCGCTCCCGGCGCCCACCGAAGCGAGCATGCCGGAAGCCGTGCATGGGCTGCGCAGACTGATAGAGGCGCATCGGGCCGAGTATCCCGACATCAAGATCAAGGCCAGCGGCGGCATCCTGCTCGATACGGCGTTCGAGGAGCAGGCGCAGAATGACCTGGAGACACTGACGCCGCTGATGTACGCGCTGATCCTGGTGGTAATGTTCATCGCCTTGCGCAGTGCGGTGGGCGTGCTGGCGGCGCTGCTGGTCATGACGTTGTCGATCGTCGCGTCGCTGGGAATGGCCGGATGGTTAGGGCTCCGGCTCACCGCCATGTCGGTGTCGGCGCCGACCATCCTGACGACGATCGCCGTGGCGTGCAGCCTGCACGTCATCGTCTATGCCGTGCGGCGCATGGCCGCCGGGCTGAGCCAGCAGGACGCCGTCCGTGAATCGGTGGCCATCAACCTGCCGATCGTTGCCATGGCGTGTGGCACGGACGCCCTCGGCTTCTTCAGCATGTGCCTGTCCGACGTGCCGCCGATTGCAACGTTTGGCGTGATACTGGGTACGGGGGCCCTGGCGATCTTCATCTTCTCGGTGACGTTCCTGCCCGCCTGCCTGGCGTTGCTGCCGCTGAAAGGCAACGGCCGTCTGCTGCGGCAGGGCCAAGCGTTGGGCAGGTTTGCCGTGGCAATGGTCGATCGGCGACGCCCGATCTTTGGATGCGCGGCTGCGCTGGCAGTCCTCGGCGGCATCTACGCCGCGCAAAACCAGCTCGAAGACAACTTCGTCGATTACTTCAGCCCCGCCGTCGAGTTTCGGCGCGATACGGACTTCATCAGCGCCCATCTGACGGGCGTGCACGCGGTCCACTATTCCCTGCCGGCGCCGCCGGGTACGTCGGTTGCGTCATCCAGCTATCTGCAGGACGTCGATCGTCTTGCCGCGTGGCTGCGGTCGCAGCCCGAGGTTCATCATGTCAGCGCGTTATCCGACATCGTGAAGCGGATTCACCGCACGCTTGAGAACGACTCGCCAGCGGCCTATCGCATACCGGATGACGACGTGCAGAGCGCGCAGATGCTGCTGCTCTTCGAGATGTCGCTGCCACCCGGGCTCAGCCTCAACGATCAGATCCGGATCGACCGATCCGCCAGCCGGTTGACCGTGGTGCTCGCCGACATGTCTTCCGCGGGGCTGGTGGCGTTCGATCGCCGCGCGCATGCCTGGATGCGCGCGAACCTGCCTGACAAGATGGCCACGCACGGCACCGGCCCGTCCATGATGTTTGCGCGCATCGGCCAGTCCAACATCCCCGGGACACTGAAGGGGTATGTGCTGCAGATCCTGTTGATCTCGCTGGTTATTGCGGTGGCCATGCAGAGTGTTCGCCTTGGCATCGCCAGCCTGCTGCCGAATGTCCTGCCCTCGCTGCTGGCTTTTGGCGTCTGGGGCGCCACGGTGGGGCAGGTCGGGATGTCGGTTGCAATCGTCAGCGTCCTGGCCTACGGGATCATCGTCGACGACACCATCCACAGCATCTACAAGTATCACGCGGCGCGGACCCGGCAGGGGCTGCCGCCCCGCGCGGCAATCGAGTACGCGTATGGCAGTTCGGGTGTCGCGCTGGTCCTGACGACGATCGTGCTGGTATTGGGATTCGGCGCCCTGACGCTGTCGCACTTCGATCTCAATGCCAACCTGGGAATCATGTCGCTGCTGACCATTGGCATTGCCGGCGTGATCGACCTGGTGGTGCTGCCGCCGCTGCTCTACGTGATGGACCGCCGCGCCACGCGCGAACTCGACAAGCCATTGCCATCAACCATGACACAGGGAACATTGACGCCATGATGCGAACCGTTTCAAGGCTGGCCGTACTCCTTTTCGTGCTCGCCGCGGTGCCGGTGCACGGTGAAACCTCGGCCGGTGCCCCGGACCCCGGGGAAGCGATTGCGGCAGAAGCATACGCGCGGGAAAGAGGCTTCGACAGCTACCGGATGGACATGGAGATGATCCTGCGCGATCGGCAGGGCCGGGAGAGCGTGCGGCGGATGCGAGGCGCGGTGCTGGAGGTCGCAGACGATGGCGACAAGCACCTGATCGTTTTCGAAGCGCCGGCGGACATCAAGCACACCGCCTTCCTGACCTTCTCGCACGCCGACAAACCCGACGACCAATGGCTATACCTGCCGTCGCTGAAGCGGACCCGGCGCATTGCGTCCGACAACAGGTCGGGCTCGTTCCTTGGCAGCGAGTTTTCCTTCGAGGACCTGACGTCGCAGTTGCCGCGCAAGTTCAGCCACACGCTGGTTGGCGAAGAAACGGTGGCCGACCGGCCCAGTTTCAAGCTGGAGCGCGTGCCGCGTTACGAAGGCTCGGGTTATACCCGACAACTGCTCTGGATCGACAAGGAGCGATGGGTCACGCTGAAGACGGAGTTCTATGACCGGCGCGGCGCGCTGCAGAAGACGCTGGAGACTGGCGGATATGAGCGCTACGAGGGTCGTCTGCTGAAGCCGGCCTGGATGTCCATGCTGAATCACCAGACGGGCAAGTCCACGCGCATCAACATGCGCAACTACAGGTTCCGCGAATCGAGCATCAACCGCCAGGACTTCCTGCCGCAGCGGCTTGAGTATGTCCGTTAGCCGGCGGATCGCTGCGCGGTGGTGCGCGGCCATCGGCTTCGGTCTTGCATCCGGTGGCACCGAGGCCGTGCCTGACGTCGAGACGTCGGGCAGCATCGGAATCGAAGCGCGGCTGTTCAACCGTCGCCCCGCGCTGCCGGACCAACGCTGGCATTCGGGTGCGCTGGTCCTGAATCCCGGCTGGATCGTCACGCATCCGGCGGTGCCCGAATTGTCGGCGCGATTGACGATCTACGCGCGGCTCGACACGGCGGACACTGCGATGCGGTACGTTGATGCGCGCGAAGCCCAGTTGCGCTATGAGGACGGTGACAACCTCTGGCAAGTCGGGATGGAGACCGTCGATTGGAGCGTGATGGAGTCCAGCCATCCGGCCAACATCATCAACCAGGTGGACACGCGCGCGGATATCGATCTGCAGGCCAAGCTCGGCCAGCCGATGCTGTCCTATACGCGCTTCACCGATCGGTATGGCCGGTTCGCCGCGTACTGGATGCCCTGGTTCCGTCCCCGGCCGCTGCTTGGCACCGGCAGCCGCCTGCGCGTAGGCCCCGTGGCGACGGACAACGCACCGCATGGGCTGTCGCCCTGGCTGCGCACCCATGATGTGGCGGCGTACTGGTCTGGTACGGTCGGCCCAGGCGACTTGAGCGCCTATGTTTTCGATGGCCTGTCGCGCGAGCCGGACTTCTCGGCGGACTTGACCGCGAACTACCGGCGCATCCGTCAGCTTGGCCTGACCGCCCAGGTGCCCGTGGGCAGCATGCTATGGAAAGGCGAGGCCATTCATCGACGGGAACAGGGACGACCTTTCTGGTCCTGGACCGCAGGCGGGGAGTACACGGTGACGCAGCCGAGCCTGGATGTCTCCCTGCTGTTCGAGATCCTGCGGGACGACCGCGACGACAGCGCGCCGCTGGCGCTCTACAAGAACGCCCTGTTCGGCGGCGTGCGGTTGCGGTTCAACGAGCCCGGCGACGCGGAGCTTCTGTACGGCATCCTGCACGACCGCGCCAACCGCGTGCTGATCCATCGCCTGGAGTTCAGCCGGCGCTTCGGGCAGTCCATCCGCCTGGCCCTGCAGGCACGCAAGGCCGCGTGCAACAGTGAAAGCCCCTTTGCGCCGATCTGCCATGACAGTGTTTTCCAGATCAATCTGAACCACAGCTTTTGAGGCGTCGTGTCGCCCAGCGGACTCGACCTGTGCGATGGACGGTGGCGCCCCGAGCCAGCGCCAGCAAGCCCCCCAGGACGAAAAAAACCCGGCTCTTTCGAGCCGGGTTCTTGACTACCGCGGTAGGATCGGACGCGATCAGACTGCGTCGCCGTCGCCTTCGGTGGCTTGCACCACCGGCGGCTCGATGAAGAGCGACTGCTCTTCGTCGCTGATCGCCTGGGCGCGTTCGCGCTCGGCGGCCTCGCGTGCCTTGCGGGCACGGTGATAGGCCAGGCCGGTACCAGCCGGGATCAGGCGGCCCACGATCACGTTTTCCTTCAGACCACGCAGGTCGTCGGTCTTGCCCATGATCGCGGCTTCGGTCAGCACGCGCGTGGTTTCCTGGAACGATGCCGCCGAGATGAAGCTGTCGGTCGACAGCGACGCCTTGGTAATACCCAGCAGCAGGTTCTCGTGGATGGCCGGACGCTTGCCCTCGGCGATCACGCGATCGTTCTCGTCGAGCAGTTCCGAACGCTCCACCTGTTCACCCGGGATGAACTTGGTGTCGCCCACTTCCTGGATCTGCACGCGGCGCAGCATCTGACGAACAATCACTTCGATGTGCTTGTCGTTGATCTTCACGCCCTGCAGACGGTACACGTCCTGCACCTCGTCCACGATGTAGTGCGCCAGTTCCTCGATGCCCTTCAGGCGCAGGATGTCGTGCGGGTCCGCCGGACCTTCCACGATCATTTCGCCCTTGTTCACCACCTGGCCATCGTGCACCAGCACCTGCTTTTCCTTCGCGATCAGGAACTCGTGGGCGTTGCCGTCCAGGTCCGTGATGACCAGGCGCTGCTTGCCCTTCGTGTCCTTGCCGAACGACACCGTACCGGTGACCTCCGCCAGCACGGCGGCGTCCTTCGGCGAACGGGCTTCGAACAGCTCGGCCACACGCGGCAGACCCCCGGTAATGTCGCGGGTCTTCTGCGATTCGGTCGGGATACGCGCCAGGACTTCACCGACGTGCACCTGCTGGCCGTCCTTCACGGTAATCAGCGCGCCCACCTGGAAGCCGATGGTCACGGAGTGGTCCGTGCCCGGGATCTTGACTTCCTGGTTGTTCGCGTCGAGCAGCTTCACCTGCGGGCGCAGGCCCTTGGTGGCAGCCGTGCGGCGCTTGGCGTCGATCACCACGAGGGTCGACAGGCCGGTGACCTCGTCCATCTGCTTGGCGACGGTCACGCCTTCTTCCACGTTCTCGAACTTGATCGTGCCCGAGTACTCGGAAACGATCGGGCGCGTCAGCGCGTCCCACGTGGCCAGTTGCGTGCCAGCCTTGATGGCCTGGCCGTCCTGCACCAGCAGCGTGGCACCGTACGGGATCTTGTGGCGTTCACGCTCGCGGCCGTGGTCGTCCGTGATCAGTGCCTCGCCGGAACGCGAGATCACGATCAGTTCGCCCTTGGCGTTGGTCACGTAGCGCATGGTCACCGTGAAGCGCACCGTACCGGTGGCCTTGGCTTCCACGCTCGACGCCACTGCCGCACGCGATGCCGCACCACCGATGTGGAACGTACGCATGGTCAGCTGGGTACCCGGCTCGCCGATCGACTGCGCGGCGATCACACCCACCGCTTCGCCCGAGTTCACCAGCACGCCGCGGCCCAGGTCGCGGCCGTAGCACTTGGCGCACAGGCCGTAGCGCGTGTCGCACGACAGCGGCGTGCGGACCTTGACCTCGTCCACGCCGATGTTGTCGATCAGCTCGACCAGGTCTTCGTCCAGCAGCGTGCCGCTTTCGATCGCGGTTTCCTGGGTTTCAGGGTTCACCACGTCGCCCACGGTCACACGGCCCAGGATACGGTCGCGCAGGGCTTCGATCACTTCACCGCCCTCGACCAGCGCCTTCATGGCCACGCCGTTGGTCGTGCCGCAATCGTCTTCCACCACGACCAGATCCTGCGTCACGTCGACCAGACGACGGGTCAGGTAACCCGAGTTCGCGGTCTTCAGTGCCGTATCGGCCAGGCCCTTACGCGCACCGTGGGTCGAGATGAAGTACTGCAGAACGTTCAGGCCTTCACGGAAGTTCGCCGTAATCGGCGTTTCGATGATCGAGCCGTCCGGCTTGGCCATCAGGCCGCGCATACCCGCAAGCTGACGAATCTGGGCCGCGCTACCGCGCGCACCCGAGTCCGCCATCATGTAGATCGAGTTGAACGATTCCTGCTTGACCGTCGCACCGGTGCGATCGACCACGTCCTCGTGCTGGAGCTGCTCCATCATCGCCTTGCCCACCTGGTCGCCCGCGGCGCCCCAGATGTCCACGACGTTGTTGTAGCGCTCCTGGTCCGTCACCAGACCCGACATGTACTGCTTGTCGTATTCCTTCACCTTGGCAGCCGCGTCGGAGATGATCTTCTCCTTCTGCGGCGGCACCAGCATGTCGTCGATGGCGATCGAGATACCGGCGCGCGTGGCCAGGCGGAAGCCCGACTGCAGCAGCTTGTCGGCAAAGATCACCGTCTCGCGCAGGCCGCACTTGCGGAATGCGGTGTTGATCAGGCGCGAGATTTCCTTCTTCTTCAGCGGCTTGTTCAGCACCGAGAACGGCAGGCCCTTCGGCAGGATCTCGGACAGGATCGCGCGGCCGACCGTGGTGGCCTGCAGCGTGATCTTGGGCGCGAAACGGGCATCGCCGTCGGCGTCCTTGTTCACGAGTTCGTACTCGGTGATCCGCACGTTCACGCGCGACGCGAGTTCGACTTCCTTGTTCTCGTAGGCGCGGATGACTTCGCTGATGTCAGCGAACGTCATGCCCTCGCCCTTGCCGTTGATCTTGTCGCGGGTCGTGTAGTACAGACCCAGCACCACGTCCTGCGACGGCACGATCGACGGATCGCCGTTGGCCGGGAACAGCACGTTGTTGGACGCCAGCATCAGCGTGCGGGCTTCCATCTGGGCTTCCAGCGACAGCGGCACGTGGACGGCCATCTGGTCACCGTCGAAGTCGGCGTTGAACGCCGCGCAGACCAGCGGGTGCAGCTGGATGGCCTTGCCTTCGATCAGCACCGGCTCGAACGCCTGGATGCCCAGGCGGTGCAGCGTCGGCGCGCGGTTCAGCATCACCGGGTGCTCGCGGATCACCTCTTCGAGGATGTCCCACACCACCGGCGTCTGGCTTTCCACTTCCTTCTTCGCCGCCTTGATCGTGGTGGCGATGCCCATCGTTTCCAGCTTGTGGAAGATGAACGGCTTGAACAGCTCCAGCGCCATCAGCTTCGGCAGGCCGCACTGGTGCAGCTTCAGCGTCGGGCCCACCACGATGACCGAACGGCCCGAGTAGTCCACGCGCTTGCCCAGCAGGTTCTGACGGAAGCGGCCGCCCTTGCCCTTGATCATTTCGGCCAGGGACTTCAGCGGACGCTTGTTGGCGCCGGTCATCGCCTTGCCGCGACGGCCGTTGTCCAGCAGCGAGTCGACGGCCTCCTGCAGCATGCGCTTTTCGTTGCGCACGATGATCTCGGGGGCCTTCAGCTCCAGCAGGCGCTTCAGGCGGTTGTTACGGTTGATGACGCGGCGATACAGGTCGTTCAGGTCCGACGTGGCGAAACGGCCACCATCAAGCGGAACCAGCGGACGCAGTTCGGGCGGCAGCACCGGCAGCACTTCCAGGATCATCCACTCGGGCTTGATGCCCGAACGCTGGAACGCCTCCAGCACCTTCAGGCGCTTGGCGAACTTCTTGATCTTGGCTTCGGAACCGGTGGCCTGCAGCTCGGCGCGGATCTGTTCGATCTGCTTCTCGATGTCGATGCCGCGCAGCAGTTCACGGATGCCCTCGGCACCCATCATGGCCACGAATTCGCCTTCGCCGTACTCGTCGCACTTGGCGATGTAGTCGTCCTCGGACATGATCTGGCTCTTCTTGAGCGGGGTCATGCCCGGTTCCAGCACCACGAATGCCTCGAAGTACAGCACGCGTTCGATGTCGCGCAGCGTCATGTCGAGCACCATGCCCAGACGCGACGGCAGCGACTTCAGGAACCAGATGTGCGCGGTCGGGGCGGCCAGTTCGATGTGGCCCATGCGCTCGCGGCGCACCTTGGCCAGCGTCACTTCCACGCCGCACTTCTCGCAGATCACGCCACGGTGCTTCAGGCGCTTGTACTTGCCGCACAGGCACTCGTAGTCCTTGATCGGCCCGAAGATCTTGGCGCAGAACAGACCGTCGCGTTCCGGCTTGAACGTACGGTAGTTGATCGTCTCGGGCTTCTTCACTTCGCCGTACGACCACGAACGGATCTTCTCCGGCGATGCCAGGCCGATCTTGATCGCGTCGAACTGCTCTTCCTGCTGAACCTGCTTAAAGAGATCGAGCAATGCTTTCATTGCAACTCCTTGTTTCGCCACCGGGCCGGAGTCTGTCCGGCGCGGCGGCATTCAATCCTGTGGGAAACCTTCGCTGGTGGGTACCGGCCGTGCCGGCACCCGCATCAAACCTGGATCAGTAGCGATCCAGGTCGATGTCGATACCCAGCGAGCGGATTTCCTTCACCAGCACGTTGAACGACTCCGGCATGCCGGCATCGATCGAGTGCTCGCCCTTGACGATGTTCTCGTACACCTTCGTACGGCCGTTCACGTCATCGGACTTGACCGTCAGCATTTCCTGCAGCACGTACGACGCGCCGTAGGCTTCCAGTGCCCACACTTCCATCTCACCGAAACGCTGGCCACCGAACTGGGCCTTGCCGCCCAGCGGTTGCTGCGTCACCAGCGAGTACGGGCCGGTCGAACGCGCGTGCATCTTGTCGTCGACCAGGTGGTGCAGCTTCAGCATGTGCATCACACCCAGCGTGACCGGACGCTCGAACGCCTCGCCGGTGCGGCCGTCGAACAGCGTGACCTGCTGCTTCGATGCGGTCAGGCCCTTTTCCTTGGCGATCTCGTCCGGGTAGGCCAGGTCGAGCATGCGGCGGATTTCGGCCTCGTGCGCACCGTCGAACACCGGCGTGGCAAACGGCACACCCTTCTTCAGGTTGGAGGCCAGTTCCAGCACTTCGGCGTCCGACAGGCTGTCCAGGTCTTCCGCCTTGCCGCTCTCGTTGTAGATCTGCGCGAGCAGCGGACGGAGTTCGGTGGCCTTGGCCTGCGCCTTGAGCATGTCGCCGATACGCTGGCCCAGGCCGCGCGCGGCCCAGCCCAGGTGGGTTTCCAGAATCTGGCCCACGTTCATCCGCGACGGCACGCCCAGCGGGTTCAGCACGATGTCCGCCGGCGTACCGTCGGCCATGTACGGCATGTCTTCGATCGGGACGATCTTCGACACCACACCCTTGTTACCGTGACGGCCGGCCATCTTGTCGCCCGGCTGCAGGCGGCGCTTGACGGCCAGGTACACCTTGACCATCTTGATCACGCCCGGCGGCAGTTCGTCGCCCTGCGTGAGCTTCTTGCGCTTCTCTTCGAAGGCCAGGTCGAACTCGTGGCGCTTCTGCTCGATGGCTTCCTTGACGGCTTCGAGCTGGGCAGCCACTTCCTCGTCGGCCGGACGGATGTCGAACCAGTGGTACTTGTCCAGGTCGGCCAGGTACTCGCGCGTCAGCTTGGCGCCCTTGGCCAGCTTCTTCGGACCGCCGTTGACGGTCTTGTCGAGCAGCAGACGCTCCAGACGCTGGAAGGCATCGCCTTCCACGATACGCAGCTGGTCGTTCAGGTCCAGGCGATAGCGCTTCAGTTCGTCGTCGATGATCGACTGGGCACGCTTGTCGCGCGTCACGCCTTCGCGGGTAAAGACCTGCACGTCGATCACGATGCCGCTCATGCCCGACGGCACGCGCAGCGACGTGTCCTTCACGTCCGAAGCCTTCTCGCCGAAGATGGCGCGCAGCAGCTTCTCTTCCGGCGTGAGCTGGGTCTCGCCCTTCGGCGTGACCTTGCCCACCAGCACGTCGCCAGCTTCCACTTCGGCGCCGATGTACGTGATGCCCGACTCGTCCAGACGCGCCAGTTGCGCTTCGGCCAGGTTCGAGATGTCGCGCGTGATTTCCTCGGGTCCGAGCTTCGTGTCGCGGGCGACGACCGACAGTTCCTCGATGTGGATCGAGGTATAGCGGTCTTCGGCCACCACGCGCTCCGAGATCAGGATCGAATCCTCGAAGTTGTAGCCGTTCCACGGCATGAACGCCACCAGCATGTTCTGGCCCAGTGCCAGCTCGCCCAGGTCGGTCGAGGCGCCGTCGGCAATCACGTCGCCGCGGGCAACGATATCGCCAACCTTCACCATCGGACGCTGGTTGATGTTGGTGTTCTGGTTCGAACGCGTGTACTTGATCAGGTTGTAGATGTCCACGCCAACTTCGCCGGCCACGGCTTCGTCGTCGTTCACGCGGATCACCACGCGCATTGCGTCGACATAGTCGACCACGCCGCCACGCATTGCCTGAACGGCCGTGCCCGAGTCAACGGCCACGGTACGCTCGATGCCGGTACCCACCAGCGGCTTGTCCGGACGCAGGCAAGGCACGGCCTGGCGCTGCATGTTGGCGCCCATCAGTGCACGGTTCGCGTCATCGTGCTCCAGGAACGGCACCAGCGATGCAGCGGCCGACACGATCTGCGACGGCGCCACGTCGATGTACTGCACGCGGTCCGGCGTGACCATGCGGGTTTCACGCTCCGAACCTTCGCGGGCGGACACCAGTTCGTCGATCAGGTTGCCTTCGGCATCGACGGTCGCGTTGGCCTGGGCCACCACGTACTTGCCTTCCTCGATGGCCGACAGGTAATCCACCTGGTCGGTCAGCTTGCTGTTTTCCACCTTGCGGTACGGCGTCTCCAGGAAGCCGTATTCGTTCAGGCGGGCGTACAGTGCCAGCGAGTTGATCAGGCCGATGTTCGGGCCTTCCGGCGTTTCGATCGGGCACACGCGGCCATAGTGGGTCGGGTGCACGTCGCGGACTTCAAAGCCGGCGCGCTCGCGCGTCAGACCACCCGGGCCAAGGGCCGACACGCGGCGCTTGTGGGTGATTTCCGACAGCGGGTTGGTCTGGTCCATGAACTGCGACAGCTGCGACGAACCGAAGAACTCGCGGATGGCCGACGAAATCGGCTTCGAGTTGATCAGGTCGTGCGGCATCAGGTTCTCGGTCTCGGCCTGGCCCAGACGTTCCTTCACGGCACGCTCCACGCGCGACAGGCCGGCGCGGAACTGGTTTTCCGCCAGTTCGCCGACGCAACGCACGCGACGATTGCCCAGGTGGTCGATATCGTCGACTTCGCCCTTGCCGTTGCGCAGGTTCACCAGGATCTTGATCGTCTCGAGGATGTCCTCGTCCTGCAGCACCATGCTGCCCTCGCCGCTCGGGCGCGACAGGCGGCTGTTGACCTTCATCCGGCCAACGCGCGACAGGTCGTACGATTCCTCGCTGTAGAACAGGCGCTGGAACAGCGCTTCCACGGCGTCCTCGGTGGGCGGCTCGCCCGGGCGCATCATGCGGTAGATGGCGATCCGCGCGGCCGTCTGGTCGGCGGTGTCGTCGGCACGCAGCGTCTGCGAGATGTACGGGCCCTGGTCCAGGTCGTTCGTGTACAGCGTCTGGATCTGCTTGACACCGGCTTCGCGCAGGTTTTCCAGCAGCGTCTCGGTCAGCTCGTCGTTGGCGTTGGCAATCACCTCGCCCGTATCGGGGTCGATGATGTTCTTGGCCAGCACGCGGCCCAGCAGGTAGTCTTCCGGCACGCTGATCAGCTTGGTACCGGCCGAATCCAGGTCACGGATGTGCTTGGCGTTGATCCGCTTGTCCTTTTCCACCACGACGCGGCCGTTCTTGTCGGCGATGTCGAAGCGTGCGACTTCACCACGCAGGCGCTCGGGCACGAATTCCAGCTGTGCGCCTTCGCTTTGCAGCGTGAAGTTGTCGAACACGAAGAAGTGGGCCAGGATCTGTTCCGGCGTCAGGCCGATCGACTTCAGCAGGATCGTCACCGGCATCTTGCGGCGGCGGTCCACACGGAAGTACAGGATGTCCTTCGGATCGAATTCGAAGTCCAGCCACGAGCCACGGTAGGGGATGATCCGTGCCGAGAACAGCAGCTTGCCCGAGCTGTGCGTCTTGCCCTTGTCGTGCTCGAAGAACACGCCCGGCGAACGGTGCAGCTGGCTAACGATGACACGCTCGGTGCCGTTAATCACGAAGGAACCGGTCGACGTCATGAGCGGGATTTCGCCCATGTAGACTTCCTGCTCCTTCACTTCCTTCACCTTGCCCGGGTTCTCGCGATCGTTGATGATCAGGCGAACCTTGGCGCGCAGGGCCGAGTGGAACGTCAGGCCACGCTGCTGGCATTCCTTGACGTCGAACGGCGGGTTGGACAGGTGATACGAGACGAACTCCATACGGGCAAGCCCGTTATGGGAGGAGATGGGGAAAATCGCGTTGAAAGCGGCCTGCAGGCCCTCGCTCTTGCGACGCGCGGCCGGCGTTTCCGCTTGCAAAAACTGGGTGTAGGATTCAATCTGTGTGGCAAGCAGGAATGGAACCTGATGAACCGTCGCACGCTTCGCAAAGGATTTGCGAATGCGCTTCTTTTCGGTGAAGCTGTACGCCATGGGATCTCCGAATCATCGCAGGACTGGCTGGACCTTGCCGGCACCTGAGGTGTTCAGCGACTGGGAGGGGATTTGGCGGTTGGCCGCTACCAACCTCTGGCTGACGGTGCCCGCACGCTGCGGACGGTGTGGTCATTGCACGGCGCAATGCCTGCACACGTCCGGGGGGCACCCGACCAAACTTGTCTTCTGCAGTCGGTTCAGAAGACAAACATCAGCAACCACCTAGTGTGCCACTGATGTTTGGCTTCTGCTGAGGCAGCGATCGATATCGCCTGCCGAAGCATACGCTACTTCACATTTCGTCCATCCGGACCGGTCTGCGCCCTAACTGGGTGCCGCATCGAACACACCCGCATAAGCGCAAAAAGGCTGGCGCCGGGAATTTCCCTTTGCCAGCCCCTGCCGCGTGCCACAGAGGCACGCGCGGTACCACTTACTTGACGTCGACCTTGGCGCCGGCTTCTTCCAGCTTCTTCTTGGCCTCGTCGGCAGCAGCCTTGTCCACGCCTTCCTTGACGGGCTTCGGTGCGCCATCGACCAGGTCCTTGGCTTCCTTCAGGCCCAGACCGGTGATCTCGCGCACGGCCTTGATCACGCCAACCTTGTTCGAGCCAACTTCGGCCAGAATCACGTTGAACTCGGTCTTTTCTTCAGCAGCGGCGGCACCGCCAGCGCCCGGGGCAGCAGCCACAGCCATGGCAGCAGCCGACACGCCAAACTTCTCTTCGAACGCCTTGACCAGGTCGTTCAGTTCCATCACGGACATCGCGCCAACGGCTTCCAGGATGTCGTCTTTAGTGATTGCCATTTGGATTACTCCTACTAGATTTGATTCGGGATCGGTATTGCGATCTGTCTATGCGGCAGCTCAGGCAGCCGGGGCTTCCGCTTCCGCGGGAGCGCCTTCGGCGTTCTTGGCAGCCAGCGCGGCCAGCAGACGGGCGAAGCCCGACACCGGCGCCTGCATCACGCCAAGCAGCTGAGCGATCAGTTCGTCGCGGCTCGGGATCGAAGCCAGGGCCTTGACGGCGCCAGCATCGAGAACGTTGCCGTTGTACGACCCTGCGCGCAGGACCAGCTTGTCGTTGGTCTTGGCAAAGTCGTTCAGAACCTTGGCCGAGGCCACTGCATCTTCGGAAATACCGTAGATCAGCGGACCCGTCATCTGCTCTGCGAGGCCTGCAAACGGCGTACCTTCGACGGCACGGCGAGCCAGCGTGTTCTTCAGAACGCGCAGGTACACGCCTTGCTGACGAGCGGTAGCACGCAGCTTGGTCAGATCGCCAACCGTAATGCCGCGATATTCGGCCACGACGATGGTCTGGGCCTTGGCGACTTGCGCCGAAACCTCAGCAACGACGGCCTTCTTATCTTCAATATTGAGTGGCACGGTTAAGCTCCAAAACGATGCGAATGCGGCGGTTGCCCGTCGCCTCACGCATCAGTCCAAACGAACGGCGTCCGATTGGCCCGAATCCACCGGAATGCTCCGGCATCATCAATCCCTTCGGGTGCGCCATCTGCGCTGGCGGGCCGGCGGCCATCGGGGCAAGCCCCGCAAGGGCCGACCTATTAAGTCCACGCTGCTTCGGCAGAGCCGTCGCGGTGTGAACACCAGCGGTCTTTGATAACCAGCAACACCTGCCCAGCAAATCTGCCTGGCTGATGCCACTGCCCAAAGCCTTGCGACGATCGCGGCAGCGCCGCGATCCTCAATTCTTCCCCTGGCCGGCGTTATCGGGTTCCGGTCAGGCGGTTGCCGTCAGCTCAGGCTGCCAGCGAGGTCTGTTCGACGCGGACGCCAACGCCCATCGTGGACGACACGGCGACCTTGCGCAGGTACACACCCTTGCTCGTGGCCGGCTTGGCCTTGACCAGGGCGTCCAGCAGGGCGCTCAGGTTGCTCTTCAGCGCGGCGTCTTCGAACGAGCGGCGGCCGATGGTGGCGTGGATGATACCGGCCTTGTCGACACGGAACTGCACCTGACCAGCCTTGGCGTTCTTCACGGCCTGGGCGACGTCCGGCGTCACGGTGCCAACCTTCGGGTTCGGCATCAGGCCGCGCGGGCCCAGGATCTGGCCCAGCGTACCGACGATACGCATCGTGTCCGGCGAGGCGATCACGACGTCGAAGTTCAGGTTACCGGCCTTGACTTGCTCGGCCAGGTCTTCCATGCCCACCACGTCGGCGCCAGCGGCCTTGGCGGCTTCAGCCTTGTCGCCCTGGGCGAACACGGCCACGCGGACGCTCTTGCCGGTACCGGCCGGCAGCACGACGGAACCACGGACAACCTGGTCCGACTTCTTGGCGTCGATGCCCAGTTGCACGGACACGTCGATCGACTCGTCGAACTTCGCCGAGGCGCAGCTCTTGACCAGGCTCAGGGCCTCGTCGATCGGGTAGAACTTGGTGCGCTCGATCTTCGCCTTGTTGGCGGCGACGCGCTTCGAAACCTTAGCCATTTACAGACCCTCCACGGTGATGCCCATCGAACGCGCCGAACCAGCGATCGTACGCACGGCGGCCTCGAGATCGGCAGCGGTGAGATCGGCGTTCTTGGCCTTCGCGATTTCTTCAGCCTGGGCGCGGGTGATCTTGCCAACCTTGTCGGTATGCGGCTTGGCCGAACCCTTGGTCAGGCCGGCTGCCTTCTTGATCAGCACGGTCGCCGGGGGCGACTTCATCACGAACGTGAAGCTCTTGTCGGCGAAGGCGGTAATCACCACCGGCACCGGCAGACCGGGTTCCATACCCTGGGTCTGGGCGTTGAACGCCTTGCAGAACTCCATGATGTTCAGACCACGCTGACCCAGTGCGGGACCAACGGGCGGGGAGGGATTTGCCTTACCAGCCGGAATCTGCAGCTTGATAAAGCCAATGATCTTCTTGGCCATCTCTACTCCAATCCGGATCCGTTCCTGTCGCGGAATCAGATCCTGTTGAGTCGTAACGCGCTATCGTCATGCCGGGCATGACCTCACGCTCCTCTTGAGCGCCCTTGCGGACCGCTCCATCCGCCCGGCGCCGCCTCAGCGGCTGCGCCGGACAAAATCCTTAAACCTTCTCGACCTGGCCGAACTCGAGCTCGACCGGCGTGGCACGTCCGAAGATCGTGACCGTCACGCGCAGGCGCGACTTTTCGTAGTTCACTTCCTCGACGTTGCCGTTGAAGTCGGTGAACGGGCCGTCCTTGACGCGGACCATCTCGCCCACTTCGAACAGCGTCTTGGGACGCGGCTTCTCGACCCCTTCCTGCATCTGGGTCATGATCTTGTCCACTTCCCGCTGCGAGATCGGGCTCGGGCGATTGCGTGCGCCGCCCACGAAGCCGGTCACCTTGCTGGTGTTCTTCACCAGGTGCCACGTCTCGTCGGTCATTTCCATTTCCACCAGCACGTAGCCGGGGAAGAAACGACGCTCGGTCACGGACTTGTGGCCGCCCTTGATCTCGACCACTTCTTCGGAGGGCACCAGGATGCGGCCGAACTTGTCCTGCATCTCGGCGCGCTCGATGCGCTCCTGCAGCGCGCGCTGCACGCTCTTTTCCATGCCGGAGTAGGCGTGCACCACGTACCAGCGCTTCTTCGAAGCGGGCGATTCTGCGGCCGTGGTTTCCTGCTGAGCGTTATCCGTCATGTGCTACCTCTTATTTCCAGCCCAGGACGAGCGAAAAGATGACCCACTCGATGAGCTTGTCGGCCGACCACAGGAACAGCGCCATGATCACCACGAAGGCAAACACAAGCCCGGTCATCTGACCGGCTTCCTTGCGCGTCGGCCAGACGACCTTGCGAACTTCCCGGTACGACTCACGCGCAAAACCCACAAAGTCCTTGCCCGGCGCGGAGACCAGCGCCACCACAACGCCGAGGGCGAGGCCAGCAAAAAGCGCGGCGCCACGGACGTACGACGGCTGCTGGGCCAGCGCGTAGAAACCGATGACTCCGGCGACCACCAGGAGTACCGCGACCACAAGCATCCACTTGCCGGTCGAGGCGCCTACGGTTTCGACATTGGGATTAGCCATGTTTCGCAAACGAGACTAAGCCGCGTCACAGGTATTCCTGCGACGCGGCTGATTGATTTGGCAGGGGCAGAGGGAATCGAACCCCCAACCTTCGGTTTTGGAGACCGACGCTCTGCCAGTTGAGCTATACCCCTAAAACAACTGTGGGGCCGGCTTTACGCCAACCCCTCTGGCAAACGAACGCGACTGGTTGGTGCCGCGTTCGCCAGTTCGACCTGAAAATCAGTCGAGGATCTTTGCCACAACGCCGGCGCCGACGGTACGGCCGCCTTCGCGGATAGCGAAGCGCAGGCCTTCTTCCATGGCGATCGGGGCGATCAGCTTGACGGTGATCGACACGTTGTCACCCGGCATGACCATTTCCTTGTCCTTCGGCAGCTCGATCGAGCCGGTCACGTCGGTCGTGCGGAAGTAGAACTGCGGGCGGTAGTTGTTGAAGAACGGCGTGTGACGGCCGCCTTCGTCCTTCGACAGGATGTACACCTCGCCGGTGAAGTGCGTGTGCGGCTTGATCGAGCCCGGCTTGCACAGGACCTGACCACGCTCCACGTCTTCGCGCTTGGTGCCGCGCAGCAGCAGACCGACGTTGTCGCCAGCCTGGCCCTGGTCCAGCAGCTTGCGGAACATTTCCACGCCCGTGCAGGTCGTCTTCACCGTCGGGCGGATGCCCACGATTTCGATTTCCTCACCGACCTTCACCACGCCGCGCTCGATACGGCCGGTCACCACGGTACCGCGGCCCGAGATCGAGAACACGTCTTCCACCGGCATCAGGAACGTACCGTCCACGGCGCGCTCCGGCGTCGGGATGTACGTGTCCAGCGCTTCGGCCAGGCGCATGATCGCTTCTTCGCCCAGGTCGCCCTTGTCGCCTTCCAGCGCCAGCTTGGCCGAACCCTTCACGATCGGCGTGTCGTCGCCCGGGAAGTCGTACTTGCTCAGCAGCTCGCGCACTTCCATTTCCACCAGCTCGAGCAGCTCGGCGTCGTCCACCATGTCGCACTTGTTCAGGAACACGATGATGTACGGCACGCCAACCTGACGGGCCAGCAGGATGTGCTCGCGCGTCTGCGGCATCGGGCCGTCAGCGGCCGAGCACACCAGGATGGCGCCGTCCATCTGCGCGGCGCCCGTGATCATGTTCTTCACGTAGTCGGCGTGGCCCGGGCAGTCAACGTGGGCGTAGTGGCGGTTGGCCGTCTCGTATTCCACGTGCGCGGTGTTGATCGTGATGCCGCGCGCCTTTTCTTCCGGCGCAGCATCGATCTCGTCGTACTTCTTGGCGGCGCCACCGAACTTCGCAGCCAGCACCGTGGCAATCGCTGCCGTCAGCGTCGTCTTGCCGTGGTCAACGTGACCAATCGTACCTACGTTCACGTGCGGCTTGGTCCGCTCGAACTTTTCCTTTGCCATTTCGCGACTCCTGTCTCGGTAGCAATTGCCAGTGCGGGTATTGATGGTGCCCATGGGCAGGATCGAACTGCCGACCTCTCCCTTACCAAGGGAGTGCTCTACCACTGAGCCACATGGGCGAATCTTGACTTACTTCTGCGACGGCAACCTGGGCACTGGAGCGGGTGAAGGGAATCGAACCCTCGTCGTAAGCTTGGAAGGCTTCTGCTCTACCATTGAGCTACACCCGCCCGGTTACTTCCTGCCTCACCGGCTCAGTCCGGCTGCTGTCTTGCATTCTGGTGGAGAGGGCTGGATTCGAACCAGCGTAGGCGTAAGCCAACAGATTTACAGTCTGCCCCCTTTAGCCACTCGGGCACCTCTCCGCAGAGAACTTGTGATTATGGTTTAACTTGCCGGGGCTGTCAAGCACTTTCCAAGCGGGCTGTGCTGTTGCGGTTACTCCGGAAGCCTGCATTGGCTGCCTGGCGGCAGCCCTGTGCGGACCAGAATCATCGATCTGCAATCGACGCTCTCACCCTATAGGGTCTTGTAAATCGCGCTTTGGCAGCGGCATGGCGGCTGGCCGGCGCGAGCAAAACCGCCGCTGCAAAAGCAAAACCCCCAAGCTTTTGGGCTTGGGGGTTCTGGGTATAAGAGCCTGGCGATGACCTACTTTCACACGGGTAGTCCGCACTATCATCGGCGCAAAGTCGTTTCACGGTCCTGTTCGGGATGGGAAGGGGTGGTTCCAACTCGCTATGGTCACCAGGCATGAGGGGTTGCCGGCGCTGACGTGTGGTCAGCGCGGGCGAATCTGGGTGTAGTAAAGATATGGGGTTGTGCTGTATGCCTGTGGCACAGCGGAACACCAGGTAAAACACACTGGTTATAGGATCAAGCCTTACGGGCAATTAGTACTGGTTAGCTTAACGCATTACTGCGCTTCCACACCCAGCCTATCAACGTCCTGGTCTCGAACGACCCTTCAAGGAGGTCAAGCCTCCAGGGAATCCTCATCTTCAGGCGAGTTTCCCGCTTAGATGCTTTCAGCGGTTATCTCTTCCGTACATAGCTACCCTGCGATGCCTCTGGCGAGACAACAGGTACACCAGCGGTACGTCCACTCCGGTCCTCTCGTACTAGGAGCAGCCCCCGTCAAGATTCCAACGCCCACGGCAGATAGGGACCAAACTGTCTCACGACGTTTTAAACCCAGCTCACGTACCTCTTTAAATGGCGAACAGCCATACCCTTGGGACCGGCTACAGCCCCAGGATGAGATGAGCCGACATCGAGGTGCCAAACACCGCCGTCGATATGAACTCTTGGGCGGTATCAGCCTGTTATCCCCAGAGTACCTTTTATCCGTTGAGCGATGGCCCTTCCATTCAGAACCACCGGATCACTATGTCCTGCTTTCGCACCTGCTCGACTTGTCGGTCTCGCAGTTAAGCACGCTTTTGCCATTGCACTTTAGGTACGATGTCCGACCGTACCAAGCGTACCTTCGAACTCCTCCGTTACACTTTGGGAGGAGACCGCCCCAGTCAAACTGCCTACCATGCACTGTCCCCGACCCGGATTCACGGGCCAAGGTTAGAACCTCAAACAAACCAGGGTGGTATTTCAAGGACGGCTCCACGTGAACTAGCGTCCACGCTTCAAAGCCTCCCACCTATCCTACACAGATCGGTTCAAAGTCCAATGCAAAGCTACAGTAAAGGTTCATGGGGTCTGTCCGTCTAGCCGCGGGGAGATTGCATCATCACAAACACTTCAACTTCGCTGAGTCTCGGGAGGAGACAGTGTGGCCATCGTTACGCCATTCGTGCAGGTCGGAACTTACCCGACAAGGAATTTCGCTACCTTAGGACCGTTATAGTTACGGCCGCCGTTTACCGGGACTTCAATCAAGAGCTTGCACCCCATCATTTAATCTTCCGGCACCGGGCAGGCGTCACACCCTATACGTCCACTTTCGTGTTTGCAGAGTGCTGTGTTTTTATTAAACAGTCGCAGCCACCATTTTATTGCAACCCCTTCACCCTTCTGGCGCAGGCCAGTCAAGCTACCAGGGCGTACCTTATCCCGAAGTTACGGTACCAATTTGCCGAGTTCCTTCTCCCGAGTTCTCTCAAGCGCCTTAGAATACTCATCTCGCCCACCTGTGTCGGTTTGCGGTACGGTCTCGTATGACTGAAGCTTAGAGGCTTTTCTTGGAACCACTTCCAATTGCTTCGCAGCACTAGGCCGCTCGCCCCGCATCCTTGAATTCCGCGCCCGGATTTGCCTAAGCGCCTTCTCCAATGCAGGGACCGGGACTTCCAACACCCGGACAACCTTCCGCGATCCGTCCCCCCATCGCATCATACGACGGTGCAGGAATATTAACCTGCTTCCCATCAGCTACGCATCTCTGCCTCGCCTTAGGGGCCGACTCACCCTACGCCGATGAACGTTGCGTAGGAAACCTTGGGCTTACGGCGAGGGGGCCTTTCACCCCCTTTATCGCTACTCATGTCAGCATTCGCACTTCTGATACCTCCAGCATCCTTTACAAGACACCTTCACAGGCTTACAGAACGCTCTCCTACCACGCGCTTGCGCGCGTCCGCAGCTTCGGTGACTGGCTTAGCCCCGTTACATCTTCCGCGCAGGACGACTCGATCAGTGAGCTATTACGCTTTCTTTAAAGGGTGGCTGCTTCTAAGCCAACCTCCTGACTGTTTTAGCCTTCCCACTTCGTTTCCCACTTAGCCAATCTTGGGGACCTTAGCTGGCGGTCTGGGTTGTTTCCCTCTTGACACCGGACGTTAGCACCCGATGTCTGTCTCCCGTGATTGCACTCTTCGGTATTCGGAGTTTGCTATGGCGGGGTAATCAGCAATAGACCCCCCAACCATGACAGTGCTCTACCCCCGAAGGTGAGACACGAGGCACTACCTAAATAGTTTTCGGAGAGAACCAGCTATTTCCAGATTTGTTTAGCCTTTCACCCCTATCCACAGCTCATCCCCTAACTTTTCAACGTTAGTGGGTTCGGTCCTCCAGTACGTGTTACCGCACCTTCAACCTGGCCATGGATAGATCATCTGGTTTCGGGTCTACACCCAGCGACTCAACGCCCTGTTCGGACTCGCTTTCGCTACGCCTTCCCTAATCGGTTAAGCTTGCCACTGAATGTAAGTCGCTGACCCATTATACAAAAGGTACGCCGTCACCCGTTGCCAGGCTCCGACTGTTTGTATGCATGCGGTTTCAGGATCTATTTCACTCCCCTCCCGGGGTTCTTTTCGCCTTTCCCTCACGGTACTGGTTCACTATCGGTCGATCACGAGTATTTAGCCTTGGAGGATGGTCCCCCCATCTTCAGACAGGATTTCACGTGTCCCGCCCTACTTGTCGTACACCTAGTTCCACAACGCTGTTTTCGCATACAGGGCTATCACCTGCTATGGCCGGGCTTTCCATCCCGTTCTGCTAACAATGCTGCTAAAGAGTACAAGGCTCTTCCCATTTCGTTCGCCACTACTTTGGGAATCTCGGTTGATTTCTGTTCCTGCAGCTACTTAGATGTTTCAGTTCGCCGCGTTCGCTTCCCTTGCCTATGTATTCAGCAAGGGATGACCCATACGGGCCGGGTTTCCCCATTCGGACATCTCCGGATCAAAGCTCGTTTGCCAGCTCCCCGAAGCTTTTCGCAGGCTACCGCGTCCTTCATCGCCTGTGATCGCCAAGGCATCCACCACATGCACTTGTTCGCTTGACCCTATAACGAGTGTGTCTCCACATCCATTACAGGTCTGAGTTCTCGCGTTTGTGCCGTATTCCAAGTCATCTTTCGATCACTTAAATACATTTTGGTTGATACAATCACAACCCGGTATCGCGTACTGCAGCACGCCTCATCAACGCACTCGCGACACCTTTACTACATCCCATATTGTTAAAGAACAGCCGAGCAAACATGCTCGATGGCAACAGCCAAAGACAAACACTCGCAACCGAGCGCTTCTCTTTGACAACTACCCCAAGGTAAGTGGTGGAGGATGACGGGATCGAACCGACGACCCCCTGCTTGCAAAGCAGGTGCTCTCCCAGCTGAGCTAATCCCCCGGATAACTTGGTGGGTCTGGTAGGACTTGAACCTACGACCCCCGCCTTATCAAGACGGTGCTCTAACCACCTGAGCTACAGACCCTTGGCTGTAACACTCAAACAAACCGATAAGTGTGGACGCTTGACTTGTGAACACAAGCCTCTGGAAAGGAGGTGATCCAGCCGCACCTTCCGATACGGCTACCTTGTTACGACTTCACCCCAGTCATGAACCCTGCCGTGGTAATCGCCCTCCTTGCGGTTAGGCTAACTACTTCTGGCAAAACCCACTCCCATGGTGTGACGGGCGGTGTGTACAAGACCCGGGAACGTATTCACCGCGGCATGCTGATCCGCGATTACTAGCGATTCCAGCTTCACGCAGTCGAGTTGCAGACTGCGATCCGGACTACGATGCGTTTTCTGGGATTAGCTCCCCCTCGCGGGTTGGCAACCCTCTGTACGCACCATTGTATGACGTGTGAAGCCCTACCCATAAGGGCCATGAGGACTTGACGTCATCCCCACCTTCCTCCGGTTTGTCACCGGCAGTCTCTCTAGAGTGCCCTTTCGTAGCAACTAGAGACAAGGGTTGCGCTCGTTGCGGGACTTAACCCAACATCTCACGACACGAGCTGACGACAGCCATGCAGCACCTGTGTCCACTTTCCCTTTCGGGCACCTGATGCATCTCTGCTTCGTTAGTGGCATGTCAAGGGTAGGTAAGGTTTTTCGCGTTGCATCGAATTAATCCACATCATCCACCGCTTGTGCGGGTCCCCGTCAATTCCTTTGAGTTTTAATCTTGCGACCGTACTCCCCAGGCGGTCAACTTCACGCGTTAGCTACGTTACTGAGAAAATGAATCCCCAACAACTAGTTGACATCGTTTAGGGCGTGGACTACCAGGGTATCTAATCCTGTTTGCTCCCCACGCTTTCGTGCATGAGCGTCAGTCACGTCCCAGGGGGCTGCCTTCGCCATCGGTATTCCTCCACATCTCTACGCATTTCACTGCTACACGTGGAATTCTACCCCCCTCTGACGCACTCTAGCCTTGCAGTCACAAGCGCAATTCCCAGGTTAAGCCCGGGGATTTCACGCCTGTCTTACAAAACCGCCTGCGCACGCTTTACGCCCAGTAATTCCGATTAACGCTCGCACCCTACGTATTACCGCGGCTGCTGGCACGTAGTTAGCCGGTGCTTATTCTTCCGGTACCGTCATCCGCCCCAGGTATTAACCAGAACGTTTTCTTTCCGGACAAAAGTGCTTTACAACCCGAAGGCCTTCTTCACACACGCGGCATTGCTGGATCAGGGTTGCCCCCATTGTCCAAAATTCCCCACTGCTGCCTCCCGTAGGAGTCTGGGCCGTGTCTCAGTCCCAGTGTGGCTGATCGTCCTCTCAGACCAGCTACTGATCGTCGCCTTGGTGAGCCTTTACCCCACCAACTAGCTAATCAGACATCGGCCGCTCCTGCTGCGCGAGGCCTTGCGGTCCCCCGCTTTCACCCTCAGGTCGTATGCGGTATTAGCTAATCTTTCGACTAGTTATCCCCCACAACAGGGTACGTTCCGATGTATTACTCACCCGTTCGCCACTCGCCGCCAGACCGAAGTCCGCGCTGCCGTTCGACTTGCATGTGTAAGGCATGCCGCCAGCGTTCAATCTGAGCCAGGATCAAACTCTTCAGTTCAATCTCTGTGTGCCCCGAAGGGCTCGCTCTTTCGAGCGGTCGCTCACTCTCAGAAAACTGACTGGCTTGACTCCGAAGAGCCAAACCAACATGTTTTACTGTGCGAGCACTTGATACTGTTGAAGCAACACCAGGAACCCGAAGTCCCCGGCGGCGTTCGCCATCAAGCGCCCACACTTATCGGTTGTTTGGTTGTTAAAGAACTTCAGCGGGCCGGCTTCGCCGTTCGCTGTCGCTGCGTATTTCGTCGCAGCGGAGAAACGAGATTATGCAGAGCATTCAACGTTTCGTCAACAGGTTTCGCAGAACTTTTTTCTGCTGGCCGGCGCTGGCAAACCCCGCCAACTCCAACCCCCATCAAGCCCGCAACCCTTGTCGCTGCTGCGTTTGCAGCGCGGTTCGTGTTGCGAGGGGGCGAATATTAGACGGGTTCCACGTGGTACGCAAGGGCTTTCTGAAAAAAGGGAAGACGACCCCTGCCGGGCCATCTGTCATAAGCTTTCCGACACTGAATCAATAAGGAGGAAACCGATGGCCATCCGCGTCGTCAGGCTGGGCGAAGCGCGTGCCGGGGACGAAGGGCTGCGCATGGGTACCGTGCGACGGCCGCCGCGCGGCGTGCCCAAGGCCGAGTTCGCCAGCCGCGATTTCTATGACGTCTGGTACCCGGTGCTGTCGCCCTCCGCCGACCTGGTGGCCCAGGCGCAGGCGGCAAAGGATCCCAAGGCGTGGCGGGCGTTCGAGAGGCAGTTTCGTGCCGAGATGGCGCAGCCCGACGCCAGCCGCACGCTGGACCTGCTCGCCGCCTTCTCCCACCAGACCAATTTTTCGCTCGGTTGCTATTGCGAGGACGAATCTCACTGCCATCGCTCGATCCTGCGCGCGTTGCTGGCCGAACGCGGCGCCGACATCGCCTAGGACGAGCAGGCTATGATGCGAGGCTTCGCCGCGCCGCGCGGGGCGAAGCCTTCCACTGGCCTTATATACGTCGATGGCACTGAACCTCGTCTGGCTCGGATTCTTCCTATTGTCTTTCCTGGCCGCCTGCGTCCGGCTCGTGGCCGGCGATGCCACGGTCTTCCCTGCCCTGCTCGCCAGCCTTTTCGACAGCGCGCGCACCGCGTTCGAGATTTCGCTGGGCCTGGCCGGCGTCATGAGCCTGTGGATCGGCATCATGCGGATCGGCGAACGCGCCGGCGTGATCGACCTCTTTGCCCGGTTGATGAACCCGCTGCTGCGGCATTTCTTTCCGGGCGTCCCCCAGGGCCACCCGGCACAAGGCGCGATGATGATGAACGTGTCCGCCAACATGCTTGGCCTGGACAACGCCGCCACGCCGCTCGGCCTGACCGCGATGCGCGAGCTGCAAACCCTCAACCGCCGGCCCGACGCCGCGACGAACGCGCAGATCATGTTCATCGTGCTCAACACGGCCGGGCTGACGCTGATTCCGACCTCGGTGATCGCCATCCGCCAGGCGCTGGCCGTCAAGCAGGGGCTGGTCGGATTCAACGCGGCCGATATCTTCCTGCCGACGCTGCTGGCCACCGGCGCGTCCTGCCTGGCCGGGCTGCTCGCCGTCGCGTGGGTCCAGCGGCTGAACCTGTTCAAGCCTGCCGTGCTGATCGCCTTCGCCCTGGCCGGCGCGGCCGTCGCCGGGCTGTTCGTCTGGCTGCGCCATGCCCCGCCCGACCAGGTCAGCCAGATGGCGGCGCTGGCCGGCAGCGGCTTCATCCTGTCGCTGATCATGTTGTTCCTGGTCTGCGGCGCCCTGCGGCGCGTCAATGTCTATGACGCCTTTATCGATGGCGCCAAGGAAGGCTTCGGCGTCGCGGTGCAGATCATTCCCTATCTGGTCGCCATCCTGGTAGCGATCGGATTATTCCGAGCCAGCGGCTGCATGGACGTGGCGATGCGGGCCCTGACGGCCGGATTCCAGTGGCTGGGCGTCAATACCGATTTCGTCCCGGCCCTGCCGGTCGGGCTGATGAAGATTCTGTCCGGCGCCGGCGCCCGGGGCCTGATGGTCGACGTCATGACCACCTACGGCGTCGATTCCTTCCAGGGCCGGCTCGCCGCGATCATCCAGGGGTCGACCGAGACCACCTTCTATGTGCTGGCCGTCTATTTCGGCAGCGTGAACGTGCGCAATACCCGCCACGCCCTGGGCTGTGCCCTGTTCGCCGATGGGGTCGGACTGGCCGCGGCCGTGTGGATCGCCTACCTCTTCCGCTGAATCACCCCCGCCTGTTGTACGACAACAACGCTGATTGTGCGGTCTTGCAGGCATTTTCACGGCCGAAGCTTGGTGCGTCGCAACAAGTCGTGTATAGTGAAGTCTGTCTCCTCCACCACCTCGGTGGATTCCAACCCGCGCACAACCTGCGCGGGTTTTTTTTACCCAAAATTTGGGCAATCCCTTGGCTCCCCGCCATCTTTCCGTCGCAAAGCTGCCGGAATGGCCTTCCGGCACCCGGGTGGATCACATTTCCCCAAACTGGTGCAACCGAGCACAAGCGACGCGCAAAACGCCGTGATTCCATGGAAATGTTGCGACGCAGCAATAGTGCCCGTAGAGTGGGATCGGTACTCACCCTGAGACATCCCGCTTCTTTCCGCCCATGCGCCGCCCCCTGCGCCTTCCCTCGTTCTGGCTTGACGCCGCGTTTGTCCAGCGCGGCGTCGTCTATGCGCTGGCGTTCTTCGCCCTGGCCGGCATCGGGTGGCTCACGGGCGACCAGGGTTACCTGTGGTCGGCCACCGCATCGATCTGGACGTGCCTGGCTGACCGCCAGGGCACCGCGGCTTCCCGCATCCGTGGCCTCGGCGCGGTCGGCATCGGCGGCGCGGCGGCCAGCCTGATTGGTGCCAGCCTGGCGCATTCGCCGCTTGCGGCGCTCGCCGTGGTGATCGCCGCGGGCGTCATCGCCGGGCTGGCCGAGTTGCGCGGCCCGGCCGCCGCGCTATGGTTCAAGCTGCTCTATGTGGTGCTGATCGCCGCCTGCCTGCAGCCGGTGGGCGATGCCGCCGTGCTGGCCCATGCCGGCGCGGCTGCGGTCGATTACCTGCGCGGCGGCGTCTTTGCCTGCCTGATGTGCCTGGTGCTGGTGCCGTCGCAGCGCGATGCGCGCCCGCGCCCCGAAATCATCGCGGTCTACGACGCCCTGCAGCGCTTTGCCGATTGCCTGGCGGCGCCCACGCCCGCCGACACGGCCCCGCACAAGAAGGAAATCCGCGAGCGAATTGAAGCCGGGCGCGCCGCAGTGGCCGCGCGGCGTGGCCTTGTCGATCCGGTCGGCATGCTCCACTACGCCTACACGCTGGCCGTGGCCGACGCAATGTTCGCGCTGCTGATCGTCGCCGGCGAGCTGCGCGAGCGGGCCGGAGATAACCACGCGCTGCCGCTGGCCTACGCCGCGCGCTGCCTGGCCGATACGCAGGAGCAGGTACGGCAAGCGCTGGCCCGCCATGCCCCGGATCTGCCCGCGCTGAGCGCCATGCTCGACCGCGACGTGCGCCGGCTGATCGGCCAGCGTGCCAATGCCGGCGCCCCGCCGGCGTACCAGTCGGCGCTGGCCGCGCTGGCCCAGCATCCGCCGTTCGATCGCTGGCGCGACACCTTCGCATGGCCGAGGGCCAGCCTGGCCACCGTCGTCGACCGGATCGGACAGGCGCTGGCCGACATTGCCGCCCGCGATGCGCGGGTCACGCGGCACGCGCTGCGCATGGCATTCGCCGGGGCCTTGAGCCTGCTGCCGTCGCAACTGCTGCAGGTCGACCATGGCTACTGGGTCGCCGTCACCGTGATCATGGTGCTGAGTCCGCGCCTGCAGACCACGCGCCAGATCTCGTTCCAGCGCTTTGCCGGGTCGCTGGCCGGCGCGCTGCTGGCGTGCGCGGTGGGGCTGGCCCATCCCAGCCCGGTGCTGGCCCTGGGACTCAGCGCGCTGGGGCTGGCCGCCGCCTACGCGCTGCGGCTGGCCGGCAGCGCGGGCGGCTTTGCGTTCTGCCTGACGCCGGCGGTCATCCTGTTTTCGTGGCTCGGCGAGCCGGCGTCCAGCAGCAGCCATGTGGCGGCGCTGCGCGGCGTGGATACGGCCATTGGCTGCCTGATCGCGCTGGCGAGCTATTACGTGCTGGCGCCGCGCGCGGAGCTGTCGCGCGCCTATCGGCACACGCTCGATGCGCTGTCGGTCAACGCGGTCTATCTGCGCGCCGCCATCAGCAGCGCGCGGACCGTCACGCCGGCCCGGATGCGGCTGGAGGCGCTGCGCGTGGCGGCCGGCCGGGCGTCGACGCGGGCCGAGGAGACGCTGGCACAGTGCGCCGGCGATCTCGACGCGCAACTGGGCGCCGCCCACGTGGCGCTGCATGCCACGGCCCGGCGCATGGCGTCGCTGGCCGGGCTGGTCCGGGCGGGCGCCGAATCGGGCGAGCCCCACGCGCTGCCGGGGCCAGCCATCCAGACCCTGCTGTCCGATCTGGAAACCCGGCTGGCCGAAGTGGCCGTGCGGCCGGGCCGCACCGGCGTCAGCGCTGCCGTGGCGCCGGCGCGCCGGGTGCCGCTGACGCCGTCCGACCCGTTGTTCGAACAGTTCCTGGCCGAGCAGTCCACCTATGCGGACGGCCATATCGACGCCGCCCACGACACCGTCGCCCGTCTGCGGCGGCTGGCGGCCGAGCAGGCCATGGCGCGGCGCCTGCGCCTGCCCGGCGCCGCCGCGGGTTGATCCAGCACCCGGTGCGCGGCTTGCCAGGCATCGCTAATTGCCTATATTGAAAGGATATTCGCGGTTTCCCCGTTCCCGGCAAGACGAGGTATGCCATGGCCGATATCACCTTTCCCACCAGCGTTCCCACCTACTGCGGGGCCAGCCTGACCCTGTCCTGTCCCGCCACGGTCAACGGCAACTGGTCGCAATATTCGGTCACGGCGGAGGCGCTGGAAGCCTATTGCGGGGCGCAATCGCCACGCGAGGAGGATCTGGTGCGGGCGTTCACGACCAACCGCAAGCGGATCGAGCAACTGGCCGAAACGCTATTCGAGCTGACCGAGGCACGCGAGATCGTGCTGCGCGGCGGACATTTCCGCTTTGCCGGATGATGGCTGGCTAATGGCAGCCTGACCCCCGGCCGCCCGCCGCGTGGTGGCGCGACGCCGTCAGTCGGCCGCTGCCTCGCCGCGTACCAGCAACACCGGCATGGTCGATTGCCGAATCACGGCCTCGGCCACGCTGCCCAGCACCAGCCGCCGCACGCCGCGTCGGCCATGGGTGCCGATCACCAGCAGGTCGGCGCCCCATTCGCTGGCGGCCGCGTTGATCGACCCGGCGATATCGCCAATGACGGCCGGCTCCGTCACCAGCCGCGTCTCGAATGCCACGCCCGCGTTGCCCAGCAGTTGCCCGGCCGATTCCAGCGCCTTCTTGCCGCTGTCCACGTAGGCCCGTTCGATCTGCGTCGGATCGTAGAAACCGGCATCGAACAGCATGACGCCGTTGTCGACCACGTAGAGCGCCAGGATCGTACCGCCGCCCCCGCTGGCCACGCGAATCGCCTCTTGCAGCGCCAGGTCGGACGTGCTGCTGCCGTCCACTGCCACCGCGATCTTGCTGTAAGCCTTGCCAGACATCGTCATGCCCTCCGTGAAGAAGATGAAGTTCGATACTACACGTGGCGCCGGCCTCACGTGTTGATCGGGTTTTGTCGCGCCTGTCGTTTGCCACGATAAGTCGGAGCAAAAATCCTTCCAACTCAAGACCTTAGTTGGCTCTCGCCAAACTTTGGGCCGTCGTAGCTTGCCATGTTTCTTGAGAGTTTGCGTCTATCTTGCCACATAAGGTTAGAGAAACATGATGTCCACCAAACCGAGGGACAAGACGCCCGAGCTCCGTCACTTATGTAACATGAGCACCCGGTCGGTGTTATGTATCATGCTCTCCACCGCAACAGGAGCCCCGATCGCGAACGACATGAAAAGCATGAAAATCATTCTGCACAGGAGTCAATCGCGCAGCGTTCTTGGGGAGCACTATCTGACAGCATTTAAGGACGCGGTGGAACTCTATGTTGTGAGCGCCTATTTGACGGAGTGGGATTGGGAAATCAAGCTGACGCCAGCCTGTAAGAGGTTCCGCTGCATCATCGGCAAGGACTTCGGCATCACTCGCAAGAGTGCGTGCATGGATGTCCTGAGATGGCTCCCGGCTTCGCGCAAGGCAGACTTCCTGGTAGCAGACACTATTGTGGGCTTCCACCCAAAGGCGGTTATTTGGCGCACTGCTAAGGGGCAGGCCTTCATGCTGGTTGGCTCGTCCAACCTGAGTCGGGCCGCCTTTGAGGGCAACGTCGAAGCAAATGTTCTGGTTCCGATTTCAGAAAAGGCCTTCGAAGAAGCAAAGGACTGGATCGAGTGGATTGAAGATCGCTCGGTCCCAGTCTCCGAGGATTGGCTGGATCAGTACGTAGAGGCCGTGCGCAACCCGGGCGGATCCGGCAAGCGCATGCCGGCTCGCAAAGAGAAGTCGCCCGTCGTCACTTTTAAGCTGCCCCGACCGTCGAAGACCGCGGATCGGCTACGGGTTCGGAGGAAGCAACTCGAGGCCTACGCTAAGCAACGCAACGGACTCATACGGTTGTTCCGTCGCGCGGCCAGCGGAAGTATTACGAATACACAGTTCTTCGACGAACTGCCGCAGTATTGGAGCATGGAGAAGGGAAGCCGACTGCAGGGCAAAGGATGGGAAAGGACAGGCAAGCACGCCGATTTCCAGGAACTCGCTGCTTCATTTGTTGCGATTTTGGACGCCAACAAACGCGATCGGGACGACGTGGTAAGAGTGGAACTGGATCATCTTGATGCCCGCGGAAATTCGGCACGCAAGGCGTTCCTATCGGAGATGCTGTGTCTGCGCTTCCCCAATGATTATCCAGTGCTAAATGACCCTGTTCACCGGTTCCTACGACTGAACCGCTTCACCGCGCCGCGCGGCTCCAGCGAGGGCGCTATGTATATCGACCTCGCGAAGAAATTGCGAATGGCGTTGCGAGCCAATCCCAACTATCCGGCAAAGAACCTCGCGGAGCTCGATCTTCTGATTTGGGCCTCATCCGACTACAACCCCAATGCGTGAACCGACTCAGGATGATGGCGGCACGCAAAAAAGCTTCTGCTGAATTGCGGTTCCCGACTCGAAGCGAGTCGATGAGCCTTTATCGGTTCACAATCTCGTGTGAGGGGCAGCGGGAGCTTCCACTTCCGCATCAAAGTGACAAAGTCACCTGCATCAGCAGAAGTTCTTCTGCTTCCACTGTCGCAGAAGGTCGCCAAGATTTTGACCGTCTGCGCCGATCCAGCCGTCCGCATTGCTGCTGACCCCGCGCACAACCGTGGCGGCACCGGATGCAGAAGAAAAGAACTGGTCTTGTTTCACAACCAGTCTCCCGTCCTGGGCGTCGATGACACCGGATTCAATTAGTTGACGACGCATTTGAGCGTACTTTGGCATCCATACGTCAAAGCTCGGCGCGGGTTCGCTTGCCACTATGCTTCCCGCTTTCAGCAGTACACCGCCATCGACGGTCTCAATCGTGGCACGGGCGTCTTTTGACGTGCTGTGGAACAGCAAGCCTCGAGGCATGGCCGAGTAAGCAGCGCGTCGTTTCCCTGTAGCTGCTGCATGGGGCGCGTCCACCTCCTCATCCGAACTCGCAGCTGCAACTTCCGAAGCTTCGAATTGCGGATATCCCAACAACGGCAGCATCAGCAGCAAATCAGCAAGCACGTTCTCGACGAATGCGTACTCTTCCTCTCCCAACGCAGGCGCTTGGGGAGTATTCCCGTTATCAAGCGGCACTACGCCCGCTTCTTGAGCTAGCTTGACGAGCTTCGATTCCAAATGCTGGATATGCGCTTTGTTCAGTCGCGTCTCAGCGGTAAAGTAAAGCGCTCGCTCCCAAAAAGCCTTCTTTGCAGCATGGTCCTCGAGACGCTTGCCCACGGGGTCGCCTTCCCCAATGTAAAGCTTGGAAGGACCGACGAGTAAGTAGATCCCAGGCAAATTCCACTCTTTCCGCCCCTTAACCTCGCCTAGGAGGGACCGCGAGAAAATTGTTGCCTTGCCAATACCATCGTCTCGGGTTGCAATCAACACCCCGGTCGGGTCCCCTGACGGGACAAAAACGCGCAGCGAAAACGGTCTCACGCGAGAATCTCCTTGGTCATCTACTTCTCCAATGATCAACTATAAATCTTGCCGGTACTAAGCTCAGCGCTATCTTGTCGCCCTTGGAACGTCATGCACTTTCATCGTTGCTCTGCAGAAACGAATTTTGCCAAACGCGCACCGCTTCTTACTGCGTGGGAAGCGCCGCCGCCGTTCATACGCAGACCTAGTCGGCGGTCAGCCATCCTCCGGAGCCCCGTGAATCCACACGGACTGCATGGTGAAAACTCTGGCAAGACCGATACGCCGAGGGCCCACTACCAGAAAGAGTTTGGCGCTCATACAAGCACAAGCCCCTAATTTCGTTTATGCGGGTTCATCCGCGGATCATTATCTATTTCGACAAATGCGTCGTGATGAAACAGATCTGTCGTCATGATAATTGAGTAGGGATCCCAATTTCCGACAAACTTTCTTGCATTATTTGAGATCGAATCGCCGGGGTTAAAATAGCGTTCCCCATCGATACTGCCGGAACAGAACGCAAGATCACTTCGCTTTATCACCTGATCTACTAGATACTCTCCTTTATGTTCTTCCTCAGTAATTTCGAGCCAAACGCGCGACTGAGTCTGAACAATTCTGACGTCCACGATGCCAGGCCTAAGCCAGGATTCGTACTTCTTTGAAATTTCGTGAAAGATGCTCTCGGCCGAAAATGCCGAGGATGGGTCCTTGGGCGGCGATGATAGTCTCTGCAGGCATTCAATCGCCATCCTCAGTGGATAGCGAAAAAATTCCCGGTTTGCCGAAACCCTGAACTCACTTATCTCCCCATGCATCTTCTCCTCGAGAGCTTCATGATCTTCTGCAAATACTTCATAGGCGACCTCAAACGCAGTGGGAACACCGGTTGACTGTAGCTCCCGCGCTCTCGCCCTTGAATCTCGAAGAGTCCTGCCGATTTTGATGACCCCAGGCATCGATGAATTTATCAAAATGTACACGTATCCCGCAGACACTCCAGACTCCTCTCCAAACTGTACATTTACTACCGATGTGATGTTCGACTTCTATACCACGAATTCATATTCCAACTAGCTGCGGCGCGGGACATTGAGAAATTAGGTCTGCGACAGCCGATGCTCCTATCATCGTCCCTTGCGATGAGGGTTTACGGTAACGTCCCGTTGACCCAAAGGCATAGTCCTTACCGCCAAAGTGGGCGGCGCGAGTTACGCCGTGCGAAAGCGGTTACCGACCGCGTAGAGTGCTAGGGAGACCTACTGTGACGAGGAAAACGGATGAACCGAAGAGCGTCGATGCGGCCGGCACCGAAGCGACTCCAATATCGCGTGAGCAGTTATACGAGCTTGTTTGGCGCGAGCCAATGCTTCGAGTTGCCGAGCGACTGGGAGTGTCATCAAGCTACATGGCGAGAGTATGCACCGAACTGCGCGTGCCGCGCCCCCCTCGAGGATATTGGGCACAACTCGAATTTGGTAAGGCGCCAGCACGACCCGCATTGCCCGAAGGCAGAGCAGGGGATGTCACAGAATGGAGCCCAGGGAAGTTTATTGGCGCGATCGAACGGGCGGCTCAAAAAACAGCACGGTCACAGTCTCCGACCTCCGATGCTGAACCGAAGCCGGACGCATTTGTGCGACCGTCCTCGAAACAACCCGGGACGTGCAACGGCTTCCATCCACTCCTGCTTGGTATCAAGCCATTTTTTGAGAAGACTCGCGATAGCGAAAACGGTATCCTGCGTCCGTTTAAGCGTCTGCTACCCGACGTACTATCCTCGAAGGAAGGATTGGACGCCGCCATCAACTCTGCCAACGCGCTGTTCCGAGCGCTAGCCGCTCGTGGACACCGGTTAACAATTGCCCCAACAAGTGCACAGCTGAGGCGAGCCGACGTCGATCTACGCGAATCCCAACGAAAGAACCACTATCAGCACCCTGCGTGGTCGCCTGAGCGGCCAACCGTGTTGTACATCGGCGATGTACCAATCGGTTTGACCCTCTTCGAGATGACCGAAGCCGTAGAAATGCTATATGTGGGCAACAATAGCTACGTGCCGGTTCGAAGTTTGACCCCTAACCAACGACGCAAATACCAAGAGCCGAGGTATTGGACAACGACTAAGGATCTGCCGTCAGGTCGACTGTGCTTGCAGATGTACAGCCCATCCTGGCTCGTCAACTGGGTCGAGCGCTGTCCCGAAGAGAAGCCCGGACAGTTCTTTTCCTTGGTGCCCGCCATTGTGGAGAAACTTGAAGTAGCAGCGTCTGAGCTAATTGTGAAGCTAGAGGCGGCGAGAATCATGGCCCACGAAAGGGATAGGCAGTGGCGGGATGAGCAAGCCCGTCGGGTAGAAGCAGAGGAACGCGAGCGGCAGGAGCGGCATCGTAAGGATGCAATAAGAGAATTACTAGCGGCGATTGCAGAATGGGACGAAGCGCTTCGGATTGAAGCGTACTTCGTCGGTAAGCGCCCGGTGAACCCGTCTTGACGGGGCTACGCAGGAAGGACGGAAGCAGTCCAGCGATGTGGCAGGAGCTCCGCGATGTCGGCGGTCTTCTGAGTCGGCAGTCGCGTAAGCACGTCTTTCAGGTAGGCGTACGGATCATGCCCATTGAGCTTCGCCGACTGGATCAGACTCATGACTGCGGCTGCGCGCTGGCCAGCGCGCAGTGAGCCCGCGAACAGCCAGTTCGATCTTCCAAGAGCGATAGGCCGTATTTGCCCTTCGATATGATTGTTATCGATGGGCACGGCTGGATCCTCAACGTAGCGCACGAGCGCCGCCCAGCGTTTGAGGCTGTAGTCGATGGCACGCGCGATGGCCGAGCCGTCGGGCACCCTCCGCCTTTGTTCACTAAGCCAGAGATGCAGCGCATCCAGGATTGGTCTGGCCCGCTGCTGTCGCGCTTCCAGGCGTAGTTCTGGCTCGGCGTCCCGCACCTCTCGCTCGATCTCGTAGAGCCCAGCAATGAAGCGCAGCGCCTGGCCAGCCAATTCGCTCTTGTGCTTGTCGTGCAACTCAAAGTACTTACGACGCGCGTGAGCCATGCACCCAATCTCGACGATGCCGCCGCCGAAGCTGGCCTTGTAGCCCGAGAAGTCGTCACATACCAGCTTGCCCAGCCAGCCCCGCAGGAATGCGCGGGCATGTTCGCCGCTGCGGCTGGGGGCAAACTGATAGATCACCGCACGTAACGACGAGAGTTGGCTCGGTGCGTAGGCCCACAGGTAGGCGCGATGCGTCTTGCCGTCGCCTGGCGAGAGCATCTGCACTGGTGTCTCGTCGGCATGCAGTACGCTCTGGGTCAATACCTCCGCCTGCAGTGCATCCACCAGCGGTTGCAGACGCACGCCGCAGATGCCGACCCACGCGCCCAGCGTCGATTGCGGGATCGCCAGGCCGGCGCGTGCGTAGATGCGTTCTTGCCGGTACAGAGGGAGATGGTCGCCGAACTTGGACACCAGCGTATGCGCCAGCAGGCCGGCGGTGGGGATGCCCTTGTCGATGACGTGCGGAGGAACGGGTGCCTGGGTGAGAGTCTCACATTGACCGCATACCCACTTGCCCCGGATATGAAGTTCGACCGTGAACACGCCAGGGGTGTAGTCCAGCTTCTCGCTGACGTCTTCGCCAATGCGCTTGAGCGCGCAGCCGCATGTGCAAGTCTCGGACTCCGGCTCGTGACGAATCTCAGTGCGAGGCAATTGGGGTGGAAGTGCTTGGCGCTTCGGCTTGTCCTTGGGCTCCGACCTGGATGAAGGAGTCAGTGCTTCGAGCTCGGCTTCGATTGCCTCAAGGTCTGCATCGAGGGCTTCCTCCAGCAAGCTTGCCTGGGCAGATGTCAGTTGCTCGCTGCGTTTGCCGAACTTCCAGCGCTTGTGGATGGCTAGCTCGTGAGTGAGCTGATCGATCTTGGTTTGCCGGTAGCGCAGCTCTTGCGCGTGACGCGCAATGACGGCGTCCTGCTCCTGGATCTGTGCCCGCAGCGTCGCAGCCAGCTCGCGCAGTTGCTGTGGGCTCAGATCGTCCAGGTTCTCGGCGGGATTCATGTTCCGAATCTTGCCAGTTCCCCGTCACTCCAACTATTGGCACAGCCCCCAATGGACGCTCGGCCCTTGTGCCAAGCCACGACTAAAGCACGGTGATCGCCTCATCGCGGCCCAGGCGTTGCCAAGGCAGGCCCAGCACCAGCGCATCCAGTTGCTCTCGGCACAGTGTGCATAAGCAGCTTTCGTGATGCCGAAAGCGTGGGGATTTGAGCAAGAACGGTGATGGACGCTGGAGGGGTTCCCTCAGGGAGCGTGCATGCACGCGCCTGAGGGAAGATGTCGCCTTTATTGTGTCGAGCAATGAAGGAGACCTCAGCAGTGTGCCATGCCTTGCTACAAACGCCAGCGTTTTTTGCCCTGTTGCGCCGGATCGACGAAGACTTGATGAAGGTGGCGCGAGACAGGGGCTGCTGCCATTGCGGCTCTGTGCTGCACAGTGCCAACTATCCGCGTAAGCCGCGCGGATGCCCACCGGCAGCACACCCGGACTGCAATACGCGCCTGAGCCTGTGCTGTGCCGGATGCCGCAAACGCATGACGCCCGATTCGGTGCGCTTTCTCGGCCGGCGTGTCTGGCTGGCCATTGTCCTGGTACTGCGATCGAGCCGTGCCACTGGCGCCTGCCTGGACGGCCTGCCGGCGATCAGTTGGGCCACGCTCAAGCGCTGGCGTCAGTGGTGGACCGAGACCTTCCCCAAGACCCCCGTCGGTCGGTGGCTGCGTGGCCTCATCCCGCCAACGCCCGAGCCGTTCATCTATCCCGACTGCCTGCTGCAATCGGTCGAGCACGACAGCGAAGACGAGCGTCTGGCCGCGGTGTTGCTTCTGCTGCTGGGCCCGGCCTGACCACGCTGGCTGAGGGATGCGCCAGATAGGGGAATCTCCCGCAGAACATGTCGATGGCGGGTCACCCGCACTGCCCGTAGCCTGCTCCCGTTATCCCCCCAACGGAGAGTCATGTCACTATCGATTGATCATCGCAACCGATGGGCGCGCTTGCGCTTCTCGGTCATTGGCCCTTTGCTGGCTTCGCCGCCTGCCAAAGGAGAATTGCAGCAAGCGTTCCAGGCACTGGCCGCCAAGGTCTGGCGGCACCCCATCACCGGCGCCGACGTTCAGTTCGGCGCGTCTTCCATCGAACGCTGGTATTACCGGGCCCGTCACGTCCAGGATCCGGTCGATCAACTCAAGAACCGACTGCGCGACGATTGCGGCCACTTCGTCAGTCTGAGCCCAGCCATCATCGAAGCGCTGGTCGAGCAGTACCGTCAGCACCCCGGCTGGACCATGCAGTTGCATTACGACAACCTGCGCGTCGCGACCAAGGATGGCCCGGACACGCTGCCGTCCTACACCACGGTGTGCCGGTATCTGAAGGCGCAGGGTCTGGTGCGCAAGCCAACCCCGCGCTCGAGCACGGATGGGGCCATCGCTGCTGCGGCTCGCCGCGAGGCACGCGAGGTGCGTAGCTACGAGGTCGACCACGTGGCCGCGCTCTGGCACCTGGACTTCCACCATGGTTCGCGCAAGGTGCTCACCCCCGATGGGCAGTGGCACAAGCCGCTGCTGCTCTGCATTATGGACGACCATTCGCGGCTGGTCTGCCACCTGCAGTGGTTCCTCGACGAGACCACTGCCTCGCTGGTGCACGGCGTCTCGCAGGCGATCATGAAGCGAGGGCTGCCGCGGGCCATCATGACCGATAACGGCGCAGCCATGATGGCCGACGAGTTCGTCGAGGGGCTGGCCAGTCTGGGCATCCTGCACCAGACTACCTTGCCCTACAGCCCATACCAGAATGCCAAGCAGGAACGCTTCTGGGGACAGCTCGAGTCCCGGCTGATGGCCATGCTCGAAGGTGAGTCGCACCTCACCCTGGAGCAATTGAACCTCGCCACGCAGGCCTGGGTCGAGCAGGAATACCACCACAAGGAACACGCCGAACTCGAGGCGACGCCTCTGCAGCGCTACCTGTCCTGTGCCGACGTCTCGCGCCCCAGTCCCGAGGCGCTGGCCTTGCGCCGGGCCTTCCGTATCCGCCAGCATCGCCGCCAGCGCAGAACCGACGGCACCTTCACGTTGGACGGCGTGCGCTTCGAGATCCCCGGCGCTTACCGCCACCTCGAGCAAGTCTGCCTGAGCTACGCGCGCTGGGATCTCTCCCAAGTCGACCTGATCGATGCGCGCATCGGCGCGATCCTGGCCGCCGTGTTCCCGCTGGACAAGTCTGCCAATGCCGACGCACGGCGCGCGCATCTCACGGCCAAGGGTGCCTCGCCTGCTAACGAGGAACCCGCGCAGGCTGGCACTGCGCCGCTGCTGCGTCAGTTGCTCGCCGAACACGCCGCCACCGGCCTGCCGCCGGCCTATCTCCCACCCGCACCCACCAAGCTATGAATCAACCCAACCTGCTGGCCTTGTACGGTCTGAAGTTCAACCCCTTCGCCCAGGACATCCCCGTCGAGGCCGTGTTCGTGCCACCCAAGCTCGATCACTTCTGCTGGCGCATTGAGAACGGTATGGCCCGCGAAGGCGGCTTCGCCATGGTGCATGGCGACCCCGGTTGCGGCAAGAGCGTCACGCTGCGCCTGCTCCATCAGCGCCTCATGCGCGTCCCCGATCTGATGGTCGGCTCGATCGCTCACCCACAGAGCAATCTGGCGGACTTCTATCGCGAGCTCAGCGACATCTTTACCGTACCGCTCAAGCCCCACAATCGCTGGGGCGGCTTCAAGGCGCTGCGCGAGCGCTGGCTCACCCACATGGAGGCCAGCCGCCGCCGCTGCGTGCTGCTCATCGATGAAGCCCAGGAGATGGCGGTGCCAGCCCTCTCGGAACTGCGCCTGCTCGCACAGGCACGCTTCGACTCGCAATTGCTGCTGTGCGTGGTGCTTGCCGGCGACGCTCGCCTGCCGGAGAAGTTCAGCCGCGAGGACCTGATCCCGCTGGGCAGCCGCATCCGCTGCCGTCTGGCGCTGGAGAGTGCGAGCATCGACGAGCTGCAGGCCTGCCTGGACCACTTGCTGGCCGCCGCCGGCAACGCCACCCTGATGACCATGCCATTGCGCCAGACCCTGTGTGAGCACGCCGCCGGCAATTACCGCATCCTGATGAACCTGGCGGGCGAGCTTCTGGCCCAGGCCGCGCAGCGGGAGCTACCGCAGATCGACGAGAAGCTCTATCTGGAAACCTACAGCGCAACCCTGAACCGCCGCGCCAGGCGGTGAGTGGCGCCGTTGGCCATCGCCGCCACGTCCATCAACACAACGACGACATCACCATGACCTTCCACCAGCCATCCGGCATCGCCCAGGGGCTGCCCCTGCTCATTGATGCCAACTGGACGCCCGCGCAGGCCTGGGCTGTGATCGAATTGCTCGACGATCTGCGCGACCGTCTGCATGCTCACTATCAATTGGCCTTGGCCCAGTGGCTGGCCGAAGATCGGCAGGAGCATCCTGATGGCCTTGGCGATCTCGCAGATAACGACTTCTGATCCAGTAACAAGGGGCCCGCCGGGCCCCTTGTTACATCAGTGCCGCTGCTCCGCATCCGGTCCACCGCGATAGATCGCCACGTCCATCAGCGTTGCCCGACGGCACGCAACATTGGTGATGGACGGTGCCGCAGCCGACCATCAATTACCGTGCTCGCGCATCCATCGAATCTCGTGCTCACGCACAACAGCGGCGTCGCGATGGCCGTCATACCGTCGGTCCAGACGAAGCGGCCCTTATTGAGTCGCCGCGCCGCTAACCAGATACCAATGCCGTCGTACATCAGCACCTTGATACGCGTCGCGCGCTTGTTCGTGAAGAGATAAGCATGATGCGGTCGGGCGGCTCCGAATACCTTCACCACCCGAGCCAAGACCGTATCTGTTCCCGCTCGCATGTCCAGCGGCTCGGTAGCTAGCCAGATTGCCTCGATGCGGATCAACGCAACCACCCCTGAAGCCATTCGCCACACTCTGCTGCGGCCGATCCTGGCCAACGAATACTGATCGTCGCAGCACCGCGTCGCACTTCGATCTGTATATCCGGTATCGCAGGCGTCGGCGTGGGATCGCCGATCTGCAACGGGATGAACTCGGCTTGGGGTACTGTCATCAATGCGCGGGCTTCGCCCGCGCTATCCAACACTTGGTGTTCAGCGACCCAGCGTCGCAGCAGATTCGCGTTCACGCGATGGTGCAGCGCTACCGCCGCAATCGAAACACCCCGATGCAGGCAGTCCTGAACGGCTTTAGCCTTGAACTCGGCGCTGTGCCGACGTCGGCGTCGCGCTGGTGCGCTCTCTTCGATAGTGTTCACGTCTCCACCAAGAATTTAGATGGACACGATGCTCCTTGCTCTCCTGCTTCCCTTCAAGACGGGTTCACCGGGCGCTTACCTTCGTCGCCGCAAAGCAAGCGGCTGAGCGGCTCGATGCGGACGAACGGAATCGACTGCTGGCACGCATTACCCTGGCAAGAGAGCTATTGGAAAATCGGCATCCCTTGCACACGCTGCTTGACTGGAGGGCGCCCGGCGAGCGAACCTAACCTCCGAATTGCCCCTGGCATCGAAGATCTGCGCCATCAACACCAAGAGGGATGCCAACCACGTGAAGATACTGTCGAGTCTGGATCGTAGTCGACTTTCGACTCGGCCGCCCCCTGCATGCTCATTTGAGGCAGTTGTCGGCCCAAGATCGGGCGTACGAGGCCCAACGCGACAAATGCCTCAACCGCGTGGGGAACGATCCAAAGCACCCACGCGCGGCTGCTCCGACCACCGGGCAAGCGAGAACGCGCCATCGAGTTGTGTCGAAATCTATTCCCTAGGCAGCACGTGTTAATCGCGGATGTGAGTTACCGCACAATGCTTCGCTCGAGCGCCCCTTAAGCTACCCAGGCGCCGAGAAGAGCTATTTATGCGGGCGGGTCTAGCATGTGCAGATTACCCCTGGCGGCAGTACAACGTTTCATCGCACCTTAACCGATCGACCGATCGCACGTTCAACAAAGTATGGATCGCTGCCGATGCGTCCCATTTTCGCCCGTTTGAGAGCCCAGAGCTCCGGCCTCTGGGATACCGAGTACATCCGGCACTGGAGGGATATTCCTGACAGGCCATACAAGCTGACAGCAGTACTAGAGCTCTATCTGGAAGCGCGAGAGCGGTTCCAATCAGAGAAGGCGCGCAAGGGGATTCGGCTTGCATTTGCGCGAGCGGTGACCGTGCTGGGAGATCGGTGTTTTACCCGCGTTAGTCGAGATGACGTGGTTCGCTTTGCGCAGTACCTCGCAAGTCAAGGCCTTACACGCGGCGGCATACAACACTATTTATATCTCCTACACGCCGGAGTGCGCGCATTCATAAAGGAATACGCACTTCCGCGCCACAATCCATTCTCTTCGTTTAGGGCAAGTGAGATTTGGCCTGACGTCGCCGAGCGACCCACATTGACACCCGAACAGTTGGCCTCACTTAGAGCGGCGTGCATGAGCAAGGACGATGACATCCGCTGGATGTTGGCAATGCTCATCGATTCAGGTGCACGGGTTAGCGAGATCGCGGGTTTAGCGCTTGACGACATTCATACGGAGAGCCACCCGCCATACCTCGAGATAGTGGATCGTCCGTGGCGCACACTAAAGACGCCGGCGAGCGCGCGAAAGGTACCATTGATAGGCGCAGCGCTTTGGGCCGCTGAGAGGATTCGCTGCAATTCCCTCCGTGATCAAAAAGTAGCATTTCCGCGCTACGTAAGAAGTGGAAAACTCCAACACAGCGCCAAAGGAACGCTGGGTAGCTGGCTTTCCCTCCGTGACTTCGGTGCGAATCCCACAGCCATACGAAGAACCTTCGTCGACCGATTGAGAATGGCGGGCTGCCCCGAGGATGTCCGTGCGAGTATCGTTGGCTGGCGCCTAGTCGGCATGGAGGAAGAGTATGGCATCGGCTTCAATATCCAGACTCTGCATCGTTGGATGCTTCCCATCACCGGTAGTCACCAGATCGTCAGTGATGTAAATCTAACTACTGGTGTAGAGCGAAAATTATCGCTCTATGAGTGTGGAATTGCGGTCATGAAGCTAGTCGGTGCCCTACCGTATCCCAGCTTGATGGAAATGGTCCGCGCGGGGCGGATCGAACGGCCCGACATCGTTCGCGGTTTGCGTTACGCGAAACGGCATGGATGCATCGCGCTCGAAGAAGGCGCCAACCGAGCCCGTAGTCCCGCCTACCGACTCACAGGCGTCGCGCTTCCCTCTGGTCCATACGCTGTGAGGCCGCGGCAGCGACGAATGGCGGGCGCCCCACACTATGACCATCGCAAGCTCCTGTTGTCGCTTCCTTGGCCATCCCGTGTACAAGCCGCTCCAACTCCCCAACTTGAATTCCTCTTCGAGGGCCTGAAAGTTACAGGGCGGAGATCGTCCCATAGAATTCAGCAGCTGTCGCGCCATGACAACCAAGACACGAAATAGATTCGATGGGTTTTCAATACTTAAGTCGCGAGCTGTACGCCGGCAACAGGTTGTCGAAGCACGTCAACGTTACCCACTCGAGTCTGCATTTTCATACTACGCGAAGACGAAGAGCGAAACCAGCGTAGTGAATACCGGCACGCTGATTCGTGTCTTAGGTCACGCTCAGCGGTGCTTCGGCAAGTCTCGCTGCATCACTGAAATAATGCCGAAGGATGTGCGTACCTACATCAATGCAGCGCTGGACAGAGGGTTGAAGACGGGAACCGTACACAGGGAAGTCAGTGTGCTATGCGCTGCTACCGAGCGATACATCCGCGATCATGACTTGCCAATCCGTAATCCGTTCTATCGCGCGCCCGTGCCACGGGTTGGCCACGACGCGAAGCGGTACGAACCCGTGCCCCCGCAACAACTGATTGAACTGATGCGCTTGTGCTATGCCAAGGACGACGATATTCGTTGGATGCTTGCCATCATGATGGACACTGGGGCTCGTACTGCGGAAGTATGCGGTGCCGCGCTCGCGGACTTTCGCGTAGATCATGACCCACCGCACTTTGTGGTCGAGGAGAAACCGTGGCGTCGCGTTAAAACACGGGCCTCTAAGAGGAAAATTCCTCTCGCCGGCATCGCATTGTGGGCTGCCAAGAGAATTGTGGAAACTGCCGCACCCGGTCAGATTTTTGCGTTTCCCCGATATGTTGAGAAGAACGGACACATGCGTAGCTGCTCGAGCGCTTTCAAGTCCTGGCTCTTGGCCAGAAACTTTGTCGGGGGCCCGCACTGGTTTCGCCACACATTTGTGGATCGCCTTCGCACGGTAGATTGCCCAGTTGACATGCGCCGAGCTCTGTTAGGTTGGTCACCTCGTAGCGCGGAAGGTCGATACGGAGTCGGTCCCAGCCTAGCATCGCTCGCAAAATGGGTTCAGACCATTACCTCGAACGATTTTCAGTACGCCGTTCCGTTTGGCACGCAGCGACGCTTGAGCACGCCGCTCAACACCTATAACAACACGGTGCAAGTTCTCCGGGCTTTAACAGCGCTAGGGAAGGCCACAGTCATTGAGCTCGAGGCGGCAACGAGACTGGATCGCTACGAGCTCGATCGCTGCCTGCGCTATGGCCGCGATCATGGCGCTATTGACTTAGAAGCGCCGGTTGGCTTTGAGACCCGTCGGCGTCATCGTTACTCCGTGACCGGAAAATCTATTCCGCCGATTCAACATCCGAGAAGAATCGTTGAGCGCCCCGCTCATACGCCAGCCTTTACACCTGAACATCAATGGACGGCTATTTGCCGCACGTCTGCAAACATTGATTCTTTTGATGGGAGACTGGGCCTGGTTAGGTCTGCCAAGCGAACCCGACTAAGAGTGAAGGTCTAGGCGGCCCGTTGTGCGAGAGGCGTCGTACGCAGGCGTTATGAACGTCGATAGATATGGATCTGTTGCCGCGCCGAGCGCGATCCACTGTAAGCGGTCTTTTAAGGGCGCCCCTTGCGGCCGCCGGCGGTATCCGCTAGACGGTTGAGGGCTTGAGCCTCCAGGGCAGCAGAGCCTCGTAGTCGTCGGCGGTCTGTGCGTGTGGCAACGCCTTGAACAAGGCAACGAGATACTGATACGGATCGACGTCGTTGGCCTTGCAGGTTTCCACCAGCGAGTAAAGACTTGCGCTAGCGTTGGCACCGGCCACGGTGTCGCAGAAGAGGAAGTTTCTCCGTCCGATCACGAATGGCCTAATCGCGTTCTCGCAGGGATTGTTCGAGATCGGCCAGGTTCCGTTCTCGATGTAGCGCACGAGCTTTGGCCACTGCCCATGCAGGTAGTGCAGCGCCTTGCCGAACAGGCTTTGCGGCAGCACGGTATGCAGATGTTGCAGCAGCATCGTTTCGATCTCGGCCAGCAGCGGCTGGCTTTGTTCGGCGCGAACCTGCTGCCGTTGTTCCGGCTTCATCTTGAGCGTGTGGCTTTCGATGGCAAACAGCTTGCCGATGCGCTGCAGGAATCCGGTGACCGGGTGGTCGGGGCGTTTGTCCTTGGGCAAGGCTTGCTCCGCCTCGACCAGGTAGCGGCGCGCGTGTGCCCAGCATCCGAGATGCACCAACTGATAGGTGTTTGCGACGTCGTCGTATGGTGCATAGCCGTCGGTCATCAACACCGCCCCAGGCTTGATGCCGGCATAGAGAGCCGTAGCCTGCTTTGTCTCGCGTGTCGGGCTATAGGCAAACAACCGTACCGGCGGCCCTGTGCCATTCATCTGCGCCCATAGGAAGCTCTTTCTCTGGGCAGGCCTGCCGGGCTCCTTGAGCACCTGTACCGTTGTCTCGTCACCGTACACGACGTCTGCTTCCAGCAGATGGTCACGCAGCAGGTTGATGATTGGCTGCACCGCCTGGCCTACTCGCACTATGCTTGCGGCCAGGGTGCCGCGAGAGAGGTCCCCGCCGAAGCGATGCAGCAGCGCTGCCTGGCGGTACAGCGGCAGGCCATCCTGATACTTCGAGGTGATGCACCAGGCCAGCGCCGATTCGGTAAGGAGTCCCTTGGGAATAATGCGCGCCGGTGCCGGCGTCGTCTTGATGCCGCCGTCGCAGCATGGGCAGGCGTACTTGACCCGCTGGTGCTGGATCACGCGGACCTGCTGCGGCACGATGTCGAGCTGTTCGCTGACCTCGACGCCAATCTCGACCAGAGCCTGGCCATCGAGGGGGCAGACGCGTTCCGATTCGGGTAGTTCGTGACGAACCTCGACACGGGGCAGCGCCGGGTCGAGCGGCTTGCGGCCGCGCTTCTTGCGTTTGTGTCCGGCCACTTCGGTCTCGGGCGTACCTTCTTCTTCCTGCGCCGGCTGCGCGGCCGCCGTCGCCAAGGCCTCGGCCTCATTGAGGAACAAGTCCTTCTGCTCCGAGCCTCGCGCCTCGCTCTTTGCGGCGAACAGCTTACGCTGAAACGCCTTGAGCTGTTCCAAGAGCAGGTCTCGCTGGACCGTCATCACACGCAGTTCGCCCTTGATTGCCTCGCGTTCCGCGAGTATTGCCTTGAGCTCGCGCTCGGCGTCTCGCAACAGTTGCAGCTCGGCGGCGGTAACGGTGACGGGCGTGGATGGCATGGCGGGTTAGACCGCTGCCGCCAAACAGCGTTCACGCAGCGCGATGGTATTCTCGGTGCGGGTGCCGGCGCATCGCCTCGATGTCGATTCCCTCGAGCAGCCAGTGCAACTGTTCGACCGTCAGCGTAGCCACAGCCGCCTCGCGTGGCCAGGCAAACCGGTCCGCCTCCAATCGCTTCAACAATAGCCAGAAGCCGTTGCGATCCCACCCGAGAATCTTGATGCGATCGGCCCGCTGGTTACGGAACACAAATACAGCCGATGCAAACGGATCCAGCCCGAGCGTCTGCTCGACCAGCAGTGCCAGGCCGTTGATGTTCTTACGGAAGTCCACTGCGTCGCGATGCAGATACACCCGCAGCTCAGCGTCGAGCCGAAACATCAACGGTCTCCACTCAGTGCTTCGATCATTGCCTTTACGAGCCCAACGTCTCGCTCGCTGCATTCGAGCTCAAGTGATACACCGTTGGGCAGCTTTGCGCTCAAGAGCGCCAGCGGTTGCGCTTGCCGCGGTGGCGGATCGCCAGTCGCTGATGCCGCTTCGTGACGCGGCACCGCAACCTTTGCAAGTGTCTCGATTGGCCGCGAATCCTGAACCTCCTGGACAACCGGCACGAATGCCGGCAACGCACCTCGCGCCTGCACTGAATCTCGGTAGTCCCGAATCCATTTGCGCAACTGGTTAGCGTTGATACCGGCCTTGAGCGCCGTGCCCGAGACCGATGCTCCCGATTGAAGACAGAACTCAATCAGACGCCGCTTGGCCGCTGGCTCGTAGTCGCGCTTCCCATTGGAGCGGACTCGCACCGCCTGCAGCGGAAATAGGTCAATCTCGTCTTGGATCATGTTTGCGTCCGCAAAGTCTTTGCGGACGCTAGCCTGCCAACGTTCAGCCTTCAATACCAGACGTCGTCAATTGAGCGCTTACGATCCACTGCCGATCGACAGGAAGCAGCGACGTCAGAATCTAACGCCGCCTCTTTCCGCACCGTCGTGGAGAACTATCGAGCGCCCTAGGACAAGATGTCGGTAATCCGATTCTCCCCACCCGGCGACGTGGTAAACCGAAGGTGCCCACGAATCGCCATCTCCTTCACTAAGGGCATGAAGTTCTTATAGATGGTCCGGGAGACATCGAAGCTTGGGTCGAGCTCTTTCATCTTGTTATTGGCGGTAGAGACGTTCACCGGCAATTTTCCGCGCTCGATATTGCGCAGAGCTTTGACAAAGAGATTCTCAATCGCGTCATCGAACGTCCGAATCTTGGCCTGTGCGAAGTCCTCCAGGAACAACAGGGTGTCGAAGGCTTTGGCAAGAATGGCCCTGTCCTTGTCCTTGCGGCGGCATGCTAGCCAAACCTCCCTCCCATATTTTCGTAGCCGATCACCGATGACGGTAAAGTCGGAGTCGCTGGTGAGAAAGCAGTAACGATCGATTCTCGGGTTGCCAAGGTAGAGAGTTTCGAATGCATCAAGGCTAATGCAGAGATCCGCGCGGTTCTTTTCAACGCCTATCTTGGGCGTATCGATCAACGTAAAGTTGTGGTTAATCAACTGTTCTTTGAGGGTTTTCTTAGCATTACCTTGACTACCGTAAGCCGCCTTGATCACGAAGATGCAATTGTGGTCATCCTCCGCGAGAAGTAGCGCGCTCATCAGATCCTCGAGCGCAAAGTCGATGGATGCAACGTTCTCCATATCGACATAGACCGCGATGTTGAGCGCTTGTTTCTTCATACCAGGTGCAGCTTGATTCGACAATTGGACCAGACAGAACGGCGTCAGAACTCTGCAAAGTTCAGCGCTGTTGACCGTCAAGAAATCGCTGGAGGATGGTTGCTGATGGATAACTAGACATTGAAGCGATCCCGTTCGCTAGCTCTACGGGAAACAATGCCCCCTCGAACTTGTGGCTAATCAGCGAAGGCAGCGTGGCCAATATCCGCGGCAACCCGATAAGATCTTCCTCAAGTGGCCGATCAGCTTCGTCGATGTAGTTCCCTGTGGGTACATTCAACACCATGTATGCGCCTGGATCGATCTTCACATACAGCTTTTCGCCCCAGTTAGTCCGCAATCCATATGGGTTAGACAAATCCGGAGAACGATAGACTTCTCGTCGCACGAACGCATGGGTCAGCGGGGCGTAAGTCATCGGTTCACCCCTTGAATGTGGCGCAGCAAATCGCGCGATAGAGTCGAGATGATCGAAGAACGCGCCACTCTTCTCTTGGCCGACGATATGCACGGGCCGCTGTTGTCCTTTAGCGAACTGGAGAAAGGCACGGATACTCGGCACAAGCTTCGAGTACTGGCTTCTCAGCGTCAACGGCCCATCTTTTATGAACAGCGTGTCAGTAACCAGAGTACGATCTGTGTGATGCCACATCAGCCGCACAGCGGTGAAGAGCATTAGATGCTCCATGACCAGCATGTATGAGGATGCCAATGACTCGGGAGCACTGTCCTCGTCCATGTCCAGATGGAAACCGCACACGTCTGAAAGAAAGACTTCACCTTTGCAGTGCGGGCACGGTTGCGCGTCTGTTCCGTGGGCAAGACCGTCTGCAATCTCTTGTCCGCAATGGGGGCACTGAAAGCCAGGCGAGCGTGTTGCCGACGACTTGTCCCACTCGCGGTATGCGAGCCAACGAAGGGTGTCATAAAACGCTCCGCCCTGGTCCACTCGCATGGAATCGCGGACAATGTGGCGCACAGCGTCATAGTTGCTGCCAAGGCCAGTGCGCACGTTCTTCAAAGGAAAGACAGTAGCGTGCTGAACGCCACTGTCCTTGAGTGCATCTCGCAGCAGAAGGGGGTGTGGCAGATCCTTGTCGATGGCATCGAGTTTGGCCTTGTCTAGCATTAGCAGCGCCGTCTTGACGAACGCCACTTCCTTGGGCGGCTTTTGACCCGAGCTTACGGAAACGAATGAGCCATCGACAGCCCAAATGCCTCTCAATTGCTCTATCCCAACTGGATCAAACGTTTGCCAGACTGTATTCGATGGGTCGCCGTCACGAGATTTCGTACTCTCAAAATCGTCGACAAGGCTCTTTACCCAATCGCTCTGGGTCACCGCCAAATGCCCTAGTTTGGATGCGGACTCCCCCGGCAGACGCGTGCCTTGACCGTATGGCATTCAGAGGACTCCGTTCGACAGCGCTTGGCGAGCCTCAAACTTTGAGGCCTGCGTGGGCACGACAAACCTGTGCGACATGGTGAGCATGCGCATGTACCCTGGTGTCTTTGCTCTCAAGATATCCTCTTCCACGCCTGAAAAAGCGATTTGAACTCGCGATAGGGCCTTTGTCTCATCCTGGCTGGAGAGGTGCCCCACAAAAAAATTCTCAGTTTGGGCAAGTAGCTCCTTGTTGATCGTCGACGGCGATTGCGTCGAATAAACCATCCCTATGTGGAACTTCGCCCCTTCCTTGGCGAACCGAGCATATACGCCGGTCAGATCTTTGCTGTCTGGCGGAAACAAATTGTGCGCTTCCTCGAAATACAACTGCACGTACTGATTTCCCAGTGCGTTGGCTACGAATTTTCTTTCTTGAGCACGAAAAACCGAAGTGGAGAGCATGTTCGAAAAATATCTTCGAATGGAGTCCGTGGCATTTCCGAGGTCGAGGATCACCGTCCGGCCTTGATCGAGAAGGCTCAGGATCTCCTCTTGGAAATTGCCCGCATTCGCAGCATGATATTCACGATACGGGCGAATCACCGTGGGGCCTGAGCCCGTAGCAGGGTTCAAGAACTCGAGAAGGGCCGTTGCATCGGCATCGAAGCCCGGGCGGCCATCGCTGCTTTGAAGGCTCGGATCGTTAGGGCATTCGCGCCGGAATTCCGCGATTACCTCCAACTCGGCCTGCAATTGGTCCAAGTTCGCGGGATTCGGCGGGACCGCCTGGTTTTGTCGCACAGCAGCGTATGCTGCTTCCCTGAGTGACTGCTTGAAGTGACAGTCGAAATGTTGAATGTCCTTCGTTGCATGCAAGTTCAAACTCCGAAGGCGTGCAGTGTCAGCTGTAAAACCTGCTTTGTTCAAAATCGCCCAGTACATCTGAATTTTTCGAACAGCGCGCGCTTTGTCAGACGTCGTCATGCCTGCGATGTCGGCCAAGTCTGGAAGCGTTACACCCGCGAAACTTCGGATGTAGTTGGACATCTTGTTATCTTGAGCAAGCATCTGACCCAGAACCTCAAGACAAGAAGCAGGCTGCTCGTAAAAGTTCATTCGCAGCGGTCGCGATGGCGTGCCGGGCCTTTCCGTCAATGCATAGACCTGACAACGAGCTTCATTGGCGGAACGCAACGAGCGATTGCCATCCTGGGGATTATCATTTGCATACTCGCCGTTGATGTCAAAAATAAGTTGGCCCACCGAGTGGTCTTGTGCGGTCGCGTCCAACATTCCCTGGGCCAACAGCTTGACAACATTCGACTTGCCCAATCGAGTTTTGCCGAACATGGCCGTGCGGCACCCCTTAAAGTCCTTCATCGAGACTTGGACTGGAATGTTGGTGATACCACCATCACTGAACAGCCCACATTCCATCGTACGTAACGCGCCAATCTCAACGCGACTGTCCTGCTTGACCATTCCATTGACGATCAGCTTCAGCAGTGCGTCGTCTGGCGCGAAGACCTTGTAGCGGTGTGCACTCACCACGTTGTTCACGTCACCCGAAAACTCAAGGCGGCGCATGTCCTGCGGATTTGCGTAGAACATTCCAAGCACATCGCAGTCGAGCGCCCCCCATTGCAACTCGCTCTGGGTCCAAACGTCGAGCTCGGGCATTGACTTCTTGTGTAGTTCGAAATAGGTTTGCTGGACCTGGCTCGACAGCGGAGTAGGGGATACGCCGGTGACACGAAGCAATGTGAAATGCGGCGGTGTGTTACCGGCGTTCACCGGCGTCATAATCAAGAACGATCCACGGGGGATGCCGCCAACAGCCAACTTGTATGGGTCGCTGGTGATGATCTTTGCTGCGTCGAACCCGAGTTCCAGAACGTACCCCACGAAGCGCATCTGATCGATTTGACGAGCCGTCTCCATAGCGTCTTCCCGAGCCAAAAAGGTTCTCAGTGCATCAATTGGATTACCTTGAGTGGCGGCGGTGTTAAGCAATGCGCCAAGTTCTGACATTCTTTTTGCTCCCCCTAGATGTTGGCTCGAATGATGAGTTCTTCAAAGTATTTGCGACTCGCGCTACTCGCAGAAATGTGCGAGTAACGAGACACGACCTCCAGCTTGAACTCCGGTTGATCGTAAAGACTACGCACGGACTGATGGTTGGCGTTGGTGCAAAAGACCTGAGCGCCCCGACGGGCTGCTCGCTGTAACGCCTGAGCAAGTCGCTGCTGATCTGCCCACGAGAATAGGATTTCGTTGTACTTTAGAAAGCCGTTGTAGTTGTGCAGTACGGTATAGGGCGGATCTGCAAAAACCAAATCGCCATCTTCCGCCCGGTCGACCAAGTCCTCAAAGTCGCCCGCTAACAACTCTGCCCCTTGCAGCAGGCGCGACATTCCCGCGAAATCATCCGTCTCGATCAGGACTTTGTTTTTTGTGCCGCGGGGCACATTGAATTGTCCCTCGCGGTTCACGCGGTAGATGCCGTTAAAGCAAGTACGATTAAGGTAGATTAGCCGGGATGCCCGCTGCGTGAGTTCTTCAGGTGCCTGACCGCGCAGCCAGTAGTAATACGTATCTGCATCCTCGCGATGACGTCGCTCCCGATACTTCAAGCTATTTACGAGACCCTGCCAATCGCTTTGGATCGCCTTATATGTGGCGATCAGTTCGCTGTTGGCATCGCCAAGCAGTGCTCTATCGGGCTGCAAATGGAAGTAGACGGACCCGGCCCCAACGAAAGGCTCAATGTAAGTGTTAAACGTCTTTGGCAGGAGGTGGGCGTGGCTAGTCACTAACCAACGCTTGCCACCCGCCCACTTCAGGAACGGTACAAATCGTGTTACTTCTGGCTCGATTGCGCTGCCCAATTCTGTCGGCCCCAATTCCGTCATCCCGCCTGCCCCAAGCGGATACCTTCATTTTGTAACTAGGCGGCACTTGTGATGTGTTCGCCTCCCTAGCTGCGCATCTTACTGGATGCGCACACGGCGTCGCCAGACTTATCTGGTGGGGTATCAAGGGGCATTATCTGCCACACGCGCAGTGGTGCAAAAATCTATAGCTTGAATGTTGTGCTGGCAATACAGGCAGCGCTCGGTTACTCTTTATTTGAATACCGTCACAGTTTCAGCCATGGCCACCAGTCGCCTAGCCAACTACATTCTTAGCGAAGAATTCCACCGAGCAGTCAGTGCAGGCGTGCGTGAGGCAGTCGCACGGGCACGAGCTGCCGGTGTAGAGCCCCCTGGCATTTCCCGTATAGAGGACGCTCCTCGGATAAAGAAGCTGACAACAATTGACGGCCCGCCATCATTGAAGGTCACCGTCCTCGAGGACGAGGCTTTGGAGCAATGGCTCAAAATCGGAGGGATGAAGCGCGACCAGTGATTTGTCGCCTACGATTCAGCGAATGGCACATGCCTGTGGTTCAACAATTGCCGCAGTGCAATGCTGGCCTTACTTGACCCTGTAGCCCCCAAAGCAAGTTCATCCGGTATCCTTCGATGGCGTCAGGTCCAACGACTCCTGGATCTGCAATCGCGAACTCCTCCTAAGCGTTTTGCAGAAGTTTGCGTTGAACGCCGCCTCGAACGCCGACCGCACGAACGGACTACATGCCCACAGCTCGTCCGAGATGTAGTATCGAAATAGGCGCCACAACCGCATCGCTAATACCGCCTTCTGCTGCCCGTCACGCATCGGCATCGACATCTTGGCGAAGACTTCATTGAAACCCGCCGGCCAATCAGATAGAACAAAGAGCAACTGCTGAGCAATGTACGCGCGTGATGGTCCGCTCGTTACCCTTCTGTCTGATATGAGGGCACGCGCCTGACGGCCGAACACATCGCTCAAAAAATGAAGGGTATGCAGTCGCCTGTGAATAGGCTCCAAGGCCAGGTACTCAAGGCTTGTGGCGAGAGTCGCGGGAACTGCTTTTAGCTGACCATCCTCCACAAGATTAGCTATAGCAACTTCTTCATCGGTTGCCTCCGTAACAATAGGCGCCTTCGACTCGCATACGCAGTAAGTCAGCGTCACCCATGGATCATTTCCCACTGGTCGACCACAGCGTTGGCAAGCAAAGTACAGTCGCACCTTGTGGACCGGGCACGTTGTCAACAAGGTGCAAGCCCAGATCGATTTCTGATACCCGTTCTGACGGACACACTTCTCGCAACATGGTACACGCGCCATGCTGGGTGCAAGCATGTGCTCTGGAAGCATTACTCTTCCGGCCATGCTGTAGAGTGTCCCATCTTCACCGATCTGCCAGAAGCCGCCGAGTCGTAGCGCCTCATCAGGCAAGATCCTGCAGCGTTCTGCAAATGCCCCGATCAATGCATACGAAGGCTTGCGCGTCCTTCCGAGGAGTTCAAAGCGGAGGCGATCGAATGTTATGGCGTTAGCCTCGCCAACCCGAGTCAAATAGCCGTGAAGGGACTCCTCCGGAAGAGGCTCTACACGAATCGGAACTCTCACGACGGCACTCCTCGGCCCATGTTGATAAGTCGCGAGGCTTGCTCAAGGTATTTCTTCGATAGTTTGTGAGACCTTTCCGTTGAGGCAAGGAATACAGCGCGGCCCAACAATCTCTTCAACTCTCGGAAATTTCCCGATGATGCTTTGTGCAGCCACAAAGCCATCTCCGGTGATGCAAGACCTCCCAGCTCGGGTAGAGGTAGCGCGCGATCGAGAGCCGAAAGGACCTGAACCCAGTCTGGACCACGCACGTAGTGTGTCATCTCGATTCGCCCCGGAAATCGACTTCGTAGTTGGCTATCAGTATTGAACGCATCGAGGAATTCCGGTGGGCCGAAGAATCCGAAGGGTATTCTGGTCATGTCGTGCGCGAACTTGAGGTAGTCTCCTGTAGCACCCGTTAGGCGGGCAGAATTTCGTCTCGGCCCCGACGACGGCATAAGATGGTGCGCCTCATCGAAAAGCACGATCTTGGTTCGACATACCGAAAGCGTCCGGAACAGCACGGCGTCAATGTTTGGGCCGACCTTTACGTTTGCCAGTGGGTTTCCGAGCTCATGAAGCAGCTGTTGAGCTAGTCCTGCCGGAGTTGGCCGCTCAGGGAGTCGAATTTCAACTACCGGCTTAGTCGAGGAGAAGTAGCTTTCGCTCGGCGGGAACTTCTTCTTGATGTCCTCCAACAACACCGTCTTGCCCGTCCCGCCCTCCCCCGCCACGCAGAAGCCACCTGGAAACGGTACGCGGCAAGCAACGTCCATAAGCGAACGAACACTGTCGTCCATCATCTGGATGTAAGGAGTCTTTACTACGACCTTAGCCGTAAAAGTCTCGCGATCTTCTGGCGATCCATTGAGTGCGCGCTGCCGAGCATCCGCAGGTGAAACTGATTGATCGGCAGATGTAGGCGCTGGAAAGTCTAGCAGTCCTTCGCGACAGCTTCCCGACATCGTCAGATCCCCCAGTCGAGCTCAGGCAAAACGGCGTCCGGCAACAACACGTTGGATACCGGAGTAGAAAGAGGATCTCGCGGCAATGGCACAATTGAATTGTGCTCGGCGTTCAATGTCCCCATGGAGGTTATACCTGCGGCTCTGGCCAACCTAACCTTTGTCTTGGTCTCTTTGACAGCGAGCGCGTTGCGGATTTCATACTGCATTACATCCTTAAACCCACCTAGTGCCTTGGGGTGCGCATCACTGCTCCCAGTCTTCTCCCTTGCCAGTTGCCGAATGAGCTTGTGCTGGTACAGCGTTAGGCCGGAAGCGTACTGCTGGTCTGTACAGGGGACCTGTATGTACCGCCTTTCATCCGGATGCAGTACGTATACCGAGCCAATGTCATTGAACGAAATCCGGCAATGCACGCTTCGGCGTCCGTATCGCTTGAACATGGCGTTGAGCTCTCGGCTCGCGAAGCAAAGTCGATCTCTGCGAATGCCATCGTTGCTTAACGTCCCGTCGAACGGGAGGCCAAGTTTTATTCGCATCTGATTTGGGTCAATCGGTAAGTGCGGTGGTATGTCCTCTTGGAATTCCGTCCAAACCTCCAGCGGAGAGCGGCCGGTGCGTGAGTTGGGAGTAACGTTGTGCTCGTCGACCAGCCACTTGTGCAGCAAGAAGACAAATGTGCTGAACCGAATCACTGCGTGCTTACGTGGGTCATAGTCTCCTCGACGAGCTATCGAACCAAACGTTCTGCCTGGCATCGCCTCAAATAGTGACTGCTCCATCGTGCCAAAGAATCGCTCAATGGATGGCTTGTGCCACGGCGTCCGCCTTTCGCACCATTCCGGGTATGCGTTTAGATCGTTAAGCATCGTCGCGCAACGGTCGCTTGCGAAATCAGCGCCGCGGTCCATGACATATGTCCTCGCAAGACCGTGCGAGGGCCACGGATTCTCGAGCTCCGGCCACATGGCATAGGCTTTCTTATGTTCGAGCATCGAGTGCGCCAGTGCGCCGGATATGCACTCGAGCCCTGAAGGTGCGAAGCTGATGTAGAAGCCGAGCACCATGGAGCTCTTCCTCTCCTTGATCGCGGTAATTTTCGGACGCCCCAGCGGAAGCATCACGCGGTCATCAATGACAACGCAGTTAATTTCAGAGTGATCAATCTCGGCATAATCCATAAGGCGGTCTGCCTCCATCTTGCCTCGGACCATGCGAAACTGTGCTCGCGCGGCGTTGTATCCGTGCCTGGCGACGGCAACGTCATATGCGTTCAGCTTGCTGGAGTGCCTGTAAAACGTTCTCTCCGACATTACGGGGAGGGGTCGCATATGATTAGCGGCGCGCTCACTGTTCTCCTTCGCCGCAAGCGATTTGTATGTTCTGTACGCCCCTCTTACGGACCCTCCTTCCCGAATGAGATAGGTCTCGCGCAAAGCCCGGTCGGCTGTCTCTAACACTGCCGCGCTTCGCGGTTGCCTTTTACGCGGCCAAGCGGCGCCGGATGCTAGCGCCGCTGGGTCATCGTCTGCCTCCTGATATTGCTTTACCCAATAGCTCACGGTCGATGCGCCTGGCGGTCTTCCGTCTCCGATTTCCTTTGCAGTGAGATAGATGACATGCTCCAGCATGCGTAGCTGACCTCGGGTCGCGCCGTGCCGCATGGACGCTCGCACATAGGCCAGCTTCCTTTGGAGATCTCTTTGCCAATGCTCAGGGAGATCGCTCAATGGCGCCGGAAACGATTTGCTGTCAGTCTTCGGCTGGTACCGGATCTCCGCTTCATTAACGAATGCCGGAACGATCTTCACCTCGCCGCTCGCATATGCCTCAAAGAGCTTCTGCACGGTGGTCGTGTAGATTTTCCCACTCGCAACGCTCTCAAAATGAACGTCGTCACCGGCCCGCGATAGAAATTGGCAGACATCGTCTCCATTAATACGGACAAGAAGTCCTTTCCCAAGGATTGGAGGCGTACTCATTGCACATCCTCCTGTGCATGTCGTGAGCCAATCGCATCAGCGCGTCGGCGTTGAGCCTGCTGATTTCCGCCGGCACTTCGTGGCTGAGCACGAGCGGGAGCGTCGGGGAATCCTCCAACAAAATCGAAGCCGGACCGTACCATATCGATTGGTCGTACAGGCGCCTGAGGCGTAGGTGGCCATTTACCAACCGGTCCACTTTCCAGAAGTGCGTCCTCCAGAGCAGCATTGCACCGGCTTGCAGCGAAAGTTGCTTCATAGGTGATCCCAAAGCCGGGGCGCGGCTGTGAAACGAGAATGGACAGCCGGCTGTACGGGACTTCCATATCCAGGAAGAGCCTTCGATGCGCGATGAGGCAGAGGATCTCGTACTCCTCTGCGCCTGATCCACACATGAGATCCTCCACGGTGCAGCCATCAATTGGTGTGGCCTGGATGACTTCACTTGTTCTATCCGCGGCAACCTCGTGGCCAAGGTATCGCTGAAGCAGCGCCACGTTTCGTCGCCTGTGATCTCCTCCGATTTCGGCCTCCGTGGCGAACTCCAATCGCAGCGACTGGGCCTGAAGGGAGCGTGCGATCTGCAGGTACTCGTCGGCCTTTCGTTGTAGAAGCTCGTGTGGCTTAATTTCCAGCAAACACTGCGTGGATGGCCGTACGACGTAGACATCCGGTGTATAGGTACGATGGCCTTGAACTTTGAATACCGGCAATCGGTACGGCTGGGTGTACAGGGCGTGTACGTCGTAGCAAAGGAACAGGGTCAGAAGGATGTTCCTTTCTAGCTTGGACTCCCACTCCATTGGATACGGACAGAATTCCGGAAGGCGAAACTCGCCTGTAATCCGTGTTGGTCTGGCTCGACGTATCAATCTAGCCGGCTGGCTCGGCGGCGACAGGACTACTGGGCCGAGGGCAAGCCCTCGCTGCGTTTGTGAAGGCATGACGTCTCCCTGCCGTCGGCTTGACTCTATGGTCAAGACGACGGCATACGTGCCGCCTTGCCGGACAAGGCGGCTTGACATGCTTAGCCGGGGAGACAATACTGAAGGTGCGAACCGGTCAGTGTCTCACTGGCCAAGCGGCGGGAATGCTTTAAGGCGTTCTCGCCGTTTTCTTTTCTATAAGGCCTCCTCAACAGGACGGTTCTCGAAAGTCTTTGCCAACTGACAAAGGGCTCGGATTTCCCAACGGGAAAGCCTTGCTACGGTGGAGACCAGCTCAAGCGTGTCGGACCGAATAGCCGCTGGGAATATCAACTCGATCTCGCGTCCAACGCGTTCTGCACAAGCCGCCTGGTAGACCTTCAGCCGATCCTCCGCTGAAGCATCTATCGCAGCGAGAAACGCGTTCAGAACGTGACCGCTGGGCGCCCCCTTTCTACCTGCCTCCATAGATGCCAAATACGATGGGTCGATACCTGCCTTCTGCGCGACGACTTTTTGGGGCTGCCCGGAGCGCTTCCTGGCAACCAACAACAGCTCAGCAAAAGTGTAGTCAGTGTGCAACATTTCGCGTGATCCCAGTCGGCTCCTGACAACAAGTACAAGAGGACTTTCCCGAAAAGTAAAGTACATCGCGGCCCACTTCTTCAAGGATTTTTTTGATCACAAGATCCATGAATTTAAAGGTTTTTTTGTATTGATATACCGATACAAAAGGTATCCGTCTCGAAGGGTCTGATCCAAAAGGAAAAGCCGGCAACTGACCGTCATCGCACGTCACTGCTGATCTGTGATCGTTCTTGAGTCCGCAATGCGGCGAAAAGTGGACGGCGCCGGCATCGAGCACCCGGACGGCCGCTTTCGCATCGGCCGTCTCACACGTTTGACCCATCGCACCCTCGGAGGGCAAGACCACGCCAAATCCAGCGTCGCCACGCACCTCGCCAGCGCACAAATTGCGATATCATGTACGTTATTCTGTACAAATTAGCAGCATAGGGTGTAAGCAATGTCCATCTCAGCCAGCGATGTGATTCCGCTGTCCCAAGCTAGGGCCAATCTGTCCGAACTGGCCGACCAGGTAAAGGCCGGCGCCGAGAAAATCGTCACAAAGAACGGCGAAAGCTACGTTGCCATCATCGACGCGCAGCGGCTCGATTACTACCACCAGCTAGAGCGAGAACGCATCCACTTACTGTTGATTGCAGATGCCAGCAAGAGCTTGCCTGACGTGGCTGCCGACAACGTCAAAGATGCTCGTAGCGCCCTCTCCGCCCTCAAGCAGCGCCGCACCATTAGAACAGCCGGCTAACGGTCCGATTCGTGCCGTGACAGCCCGCCACACCGTCAAACTCACCGCCAACTTTGAGCGCAATCTCGATGAAATCGAAGCGTTCCTGCTAGAAGCCGAAGCCAGGCAGGTCTTTGATGCGCTGTTGGACGAACTGACGGATGCCATCATCCCCAATCTGGAGCGTTTTTCCTTTATGGCTCGGTCCTTCCTCGAACGCCCCACCCGCTCCGTGGAAACCAGCAACGGCATCGCTCGCCTGACCGAACAATTAAACGCCATTGCCACAGGTTGCGAACTGCGCGAGTACGTGATGACGAATTACCTGCTGATGTATGCGCAGAGCAAAGGAACGGTTTATCTGCTCTCGATCCGCCATCACGGACAGCTTTCGTTCGATCTGGCAAGTCACTGGCTAGCGTGAGCAAGTAGACCAAAGGGATAGCGATGACGCCGGAAACCAAGGCCCGTCAACAGATCGATCAAAAGCTCGAACAAGCCGGCTGGGTCATTCAGGACATGAAGCAGCTCGATTTGTCGGCGGGTGTTGGCGTAGCCGTGCGCGAATACCCCACTGATACTGGTCCGGCCGACTACGTCCTGTTCATCAATCGCACCGCCTGCGGCGCGATCGAAGCGAAGAAGGATAACGCCGGTGAAAACCTCACCGTGACGGAAATCCAGACCGAACGCTACGCCACCGCCAACCTCAAATGGCGCAAGAACAACACCGCGCTGCGCTTCCTTTTTGAAGCCACCGGCCAGATCATCCGCTTCACCGACAATGCCGATCCGGCTCCGCGCTCGCGCGAACTCTTCCACTTCTTCGGGCCAGAGCAGCTTGCTGAATGGCTTGCCCAGCCTGACACGCTGCGCCGCCGCCTCGCCGACAGCATGCCAGCGCTTTCCGAGCACAGCCTGCGCGACTGCCAGATCAGCGCTGTCACGGGCCTGGAGAGGTCGCTGGCGCAGAACAAGCCCCGCGCCCTGATCCACATGGCCACCGGCGCAGGCAAGACCTTCACCGCCATCACCGCAGTCTACCGCCTGCTCAAGTTCGGAGGTGCCAAGCGCATCCTTTTCCTCGTCGACACACGCAACCTTGGCAAGCAGGCACACCAGGAATTCATGGCCTACACGCCGCCCGACGACGGCCGGAAGTTCACCGAGCTATACAACGTACAGCGGCTAGCCTCCGCCAGCATCGACCAACATGCGCAGGTGTGCATCAGCACCATCCAGCGCATGTACTCTGTCTTGTCCGGTGTGCCCATCGACGAGTCTGCCGAAGACCTCTCACTCAACGAAGTTCAGCAAACCGTCAAGCAGGAGAAAGTCGTTCGCTATAACGCGGACCTCCCAGTCGAGGAGTTCGACTTCATCATCATCGACGAGTGCCACCGCAGCATCTACAACCTGTGGAAGCAGGTATTGGACTACTTCGACGCCTTCTTGATCGGCCTCACCGCCACACCCGACAAGCGCACCTTCGGCTTCTTCAACGAAAACATCGTCGCAGAGTATAGCTATGAAAACTCTGTGGCCGACGGTGTCAATGTCGGCTATGACGTCTTCGAGATCATCACCGAGATCACACAGAAAGGCGCTGAACTCAAGGCCAAAGAATGGATTGACCACCGCGATCGCCAGACGCGCAAAAAACGCTGGAGCGAAACGGAAGAAGACAACGTATACACCGGCAAGGAGCTGGACCGCTCAGTGGTCAACACCAGCCAGATCCGCCAAGTGATCCAGGCGATGAAAACTGCAGTGGAAACGCAGATCTTCCCTGCACGCAAGGAGACACCCAAGACCCTGATCTTCGCCAAGACCGACAGCCACGCCGACGACATCATCAATATCGTTCGCGAGGTCTATGGTCAGGGCAATGCCTTCTGCAAGAAGGTGACCTACCGCGCCGAGGAGGACGCCGACAGCATCCTCAGCAGCTTCCGCAACGACTACAACCCGCGCATCGCCGTGACGGTGGACATGATTGCAACTGGTACCGACGTGAAGCCGCTGGAAGTTCTGCTCTTTATGCGCGACGTGCGGAGCAAGGGCTATTACGAGCAGATGAAGGGTCGCGGGGTTCGCAGCCTGGATGCTGACGGTCTCAAGCGCGTCAGCAACAGTGCCGAAGGCGCGAAGACACGCTTCGTGCTGATCGACGCCGTGGGCGTCGAAACATCCTGCAAGACCGAAAGCCGTCCACTGGAAAAGAAGCCCGGCGTCGCGCTCAAGGACCTGCTGCAAGGAGTGGCGATGGGCAGTCACGACAATGACACCGTGCTCTCGCTGGCCAACCGCCTCGTCCGTCTGAACAAGCAGCTCGATGACAAGGCGAAAGCGCGCATCGAAAAGCTCAGCGGCGGCATCCCCGTGGGTGAGTTAGGCAAGGCGCTCATCACAGCGCTCGACCCGGACGCCATAGTGCAAACCGCCCTCGCCATCGCCAAGGCCAACGGCATCACCCGCAGCGAAGACACGCTGCTGCCGGAAGAGATCGAAGCCGCTCGCACCAGCCGCGTGGCCGCCGCCTGCGCTCCGTTCGACAAGCCCGAGCTGCGCGATGAAATCGAAAGTGCCCGCCGCGATCGCGAGCAGCTCATTGACCACATCAATCTCGATCAGGTCACCTTCTCTGGCTTCTCGGAGCAGGCTGAAGCTCAGGCCAAGACGGTGGTCCAAACATTTGCTGGTTACATCCGCCAGCACAAGGACGAGATTGCCGCTCTGGGATTCTTCTACCTGCAGCCCTACCAGCGTCGCGCGCTTACCTTCGAGATGATTGAGGAGTTGCACGAGCACCTGAGTCGACCGCCGCTGATGCTCACTACCGAGCGCCTATGGAGCGCCTATGCCCGCGTGCACGGAAGCCAAGTGAAAGGAGCCGCGAGCCGCCGCCAGCTCACTGACCTAGTCAGCCTAGTGCGCTTCGCGTTGGGGATGGATGGCGAAGGCGCAGAACTCAGGCCCTTTGCCGACGAGGTAGACCGCCGCTTTCAGGCATGGATCTTCCGCCACAACGCGCAGCGCGGCACGTCTTTCACGCCTGAGCAGACCGAGTGGCTGCGTCTGATGAAGGACCACGTCGCGAATTCATGTTCGATATCGCGCGACGACTTTGACTACGCAGAGCTCGCTGACAAGGGGGGACTGCAGAAAGCCTGGAACTTGTTCGGTAAGGAACTGGACGCGCTGATGAGTGAGATGAATGAGGAGTGGGTGGCGTGAGTGAATTGCCTAGCGGTTGGACATTGACAACACTTCAGAATGTTGCGTCATGGTCTTCTGGCGGAACGCCATCACGAGCGAATCCGGCCTTTTACTCAGGCGATATTCCTTGGTTCAAAACAGGTGAACTAGGGCCGCGGGTACTTCACCATTCCGAAGAGCGCATTTCTGAAGAGGCGGTAGCTGCTTCGAGCGCTAAAGTGTTCCCCAAGGGCTCTGTCGCAATCGCGATGTATGGCGCAACCATCGGCAAGACGTCCATCTTTGGAGTCGACGCCGCCACCAATCAAGCATGTGCAGTTGGTTTTCCTGAAGCTACCAGCGCAGAGTTCCTCTATTACTTTCTGTTGTCTCAGGAGAGGGCTTTCGTCGATGCTGGCAAAGGTGGTGCACAGCCCAACATCTCGCAGGGAATCGTTAAGGCTTGGCCATTAGCACTCCCTCCCCTCGGAGAACAAACCCGCATCGTCGCCAAGCTCGAGGAACTGCTGTCCGACCTCGATGCCGGCGTGGCGGAACTGAAGGCCGCGCAGAAGAAGCTGCAGCAATACCGCCAATCCCTACTTAAGACCGCCGTCGAAGGCGCGCTCACCGCTCCTTGGCGCGAAGCGCAGTGCAAGCTCGCTCCCCCCAGTGAGACCGGTGCTCAACTGCTGGAACGCGTTCTCACGGAGCGCCGGGCCCACTGGGAAGCCAGGCAACTCGCCAAGTTCAAGGATCAAGGCAAAGCGCCACCGAAAGACTGGCAAAAAAAATATCCCGAACCGGCGCAGCCGGGTACCACCGACTTGCCGGCGTTGCCGGATGGATGGGTATGGGCGAGCTTAGATATGTTAGGGGAGATTGCATCTGGCGTAGCCAAGGGAACCAAGCGAGATGGCACCGTGCCAGTAAGAGAAGTGCCTTATCTTCGAGTCGCGAACGTGCAGCGTGGCTACCTTGATCTGTCCGATGTGAAGACCATTTTTGCGACCGAGCGCGACATCGAAGAGCTAACGCTCGTGGATGGCGACGTGCTGTTCACCGAAGGTGGCGACCGTGACAAGTTGGGGCGAGGTTGGGTGTGGCGAGATGAAGTCGCCAAGTGCATTCACCAAAACCACGTCTTCCGGATGCGGCCGTACTCGCGTGACTTGCAGCCCGAACTTATATCGCACCACGGCAACACCTTTGGGAAGCTGTGGTTTCAGAAGGCAGGCAAGCAGACGACCAATCTGGCCTCGATCAACTTGACCATGCTAAGGGCGTTTCCTGTTCCGGTTGGCCCTTCCCACGAGCAGCAAGAAATCGTTGCGCAGATACAAGTGCAGCTGGACTGCCTAGACCGGCAGGAACTGGCGACAGACCTGGCGATGAAGCAAGCGACCGTTCAACGCCAAAACATCTTGCGCGCCGCCTTTGCCGGTCAGCTCGTGCCGCAGGACCCAAACGACGAACCGGCCAGTGTGCTGCTGGAACGCATCCACGCTGAGCGGGTGGAGCGCGCCAAGCAGCCAAAGGCTCGCAAGAGCAAGCAAAAAAAGGAGATCGCGGCCGTGGTTAGCCAACTGATTGACGTACTCGCCGAAGCGGGAGACTGGGTGCGCGCGCAGGAAGCATTCCGCCGCTGTGGTGTGAGCGACGGCGCGTCCACAGACCAGATCGAAGCGCTTTATGCGGAACTGCGCGCGCTGGACAAGGCTGGCCGCTTGGCCGTCGAATCCGTGATCGATGCGCAAGGCCGCAAGCTATACGAAAAGCTGAAACTGCTGGCGGGCTGAACATGCGACTGGACAAGCTCATCATCGGTAGTGCCAAGGACAGCCCTGCACACCAGTTCAAGAACCTGAAGAACGTCACGATCGACTTCGATCAGGATCACTGGGTCACGGTCGTGATCGGCTGGAACGGCACTGGCAAGTCCAACGTGCTTGAGGCGCTGGCCATCATCTTCAGAGACCTAATCGCGTTGAAGCGAATGCCTCCCTTCGCCTTCAAGATTAGATATCGGACGGGTTCGCGCGAAGACTATCGCCACATCTTTATTGACTCGGATCCAGACAGAAGGGCCGACCCGCTTCAGTTTTATTCTGGCTCAGAGGCTGAAATTGATGAAGTTATAAAAACACCCCAAGACGATCTTTGGGGGTATGTCTTGGAAGAACAAGACCGTCCCCAGAAGTTGCGCAAGTGCCGCGTACACCTCTCAGAGTTTTTGAAGGAGGACAGCAAATATTTGCCTCGCTATGTCTTTGCGTACTACTCCGGGGAAAGCGATCGGATGCACGAAGTGTTCAGGCCGTATCTTGAAAAGTACGACAAGCGGTTGCGAAATGGTGAAGACCCGGGCATTAAGCGGCTCTTTTATGCCATGCCAGTGCACAGCCAGTTCGTGTTACTGGCCTTTCTGATTCAACAGTCCGACGTGGTACGTGACTTCCTCAAAGACCACCTTGGCCTTGACCCGGACGAGGGCATGGAGTCGGTCCTATTCGTACTCCGGCAGCCGCCGTGGAAATCCAACGCTGCCGATGGCGATCCGCGCTTCTGGAACGCTCGCGGCGTAGTGCGCGACTTCCTGTCACGTCTTTATGACATTGCCCTGGCCCCTATCGAAGTCAGCCGGCGTGTACCCGTCTCAATTTGGAACGAGAAAACAATTCAGTTCAAATACCTGTATGTAAAGGACATCGCTGCACTTCGCCAACTGGTCGGCAATCAAATGCCGCGAGAGTTTTTCCGTGACCTGGAAAGCACCTATGTGTCTGAGTTGATCGAAGAGGTGCGTATCCGTGTGCGCTTGAAGAAGAACGATGGCAGCGTAACTTTTCGAGAGCTCAGCGAGGGCGAGCAACAGTTGCTCACTGTTCTGGGCCTTCTCCGGTTTACCGCCGAGGAGGAGAGCCTATTCCTTCTGGACGAGCCGGACACGCATTTGAACCCGCGTTGGAGTGTTGAATACATTACTTATCTGAAGAAATTTATCGGCATAGGTACGAAGCAAGAAGAAGCGAGCCACATCCTGCTGACTACCCACAATCCGCTGGCTATTGCTGAGCTGGATCGCGAGCAAGTGCAAATCCTTCGGATGCACAAACAGGACGGTCACCGTCAAATCGTGGCTTGTTTCCCTGAAATGGCGCCACGCGGCATGGGCTACGCAGCAATCGTGACGAGCGACATGTTCGGCATCGCGTCATCGCTTGATCATCCGACCCAAGAGCTTCTGGAGGCACAGCGGGTGCTCGCCGCAAAGGACAAGCTCACAGCGGACGAGCAGAGGGAGTTGGACGGCATTAACGCGCAGCTTGACAGGCTTGGCTTTCGCTTTTTCCATCCTGACGACGAGTATTCCAGATATCTGCGCTTGCGCAATGAGTTGCTCGTGCAGCAGTTCAAGACGGAACAACCCAAGGAGCTTGCCAAGAACCTGGTGCAAATGTCCCGCGCCGAGCGAGAACAACTAGCCAAACAACTAATCGCGGAATTGCTGGCTGACGAAGCCAAGTCTTCGCAAGAGGAAGCACCTTGAGGTACGTGGACCGTACGAAGCTAGTGAAGCCCGCTGGATGGCTTGCCCGTGCCCAAGCCGCTTCACAAGCCGTGGCGAACGGCGCAGACCCAAACGATCACAGCGCTGTTTGGCGCGAGCTCAAAGACGGACTTGCGAATCTGCTGCACGACAAGTGCTGGTATTGCGAAACAGCAGTAGACCGATCGGACAACGCCGTCGATCACTTCCGACCAAAGGGCAGAGTTAGCGACGCCACCAACCCGCACGGGGGCTATCGCTGGCTGGCCTTTGACGAGAGCAACTTCCGCTACGCATGCACCTACTGCAACAGCCGACGGAAGGATCTTGAGAATGGAACCGTTGGCGGTAAAGCCGACCGATTTCCCTTGGTCAATGAAGCGCAGCGTGTTTACGCCGTCGGTGCAGTCGCTGCGGAGCAACCGCTGTTGTTAGATCCTTGCGAGATTTCCGACTGGCGTTTACTAGGATGCCACCAAGAAAACGGTCAGCCGTGCGCGACAAGCGCCGATCCGATCGCCAAACAGCGTGCTGAAGCATCCATCGAGATTTACCACCTTCATTACGAGCCCAGCTGCAAGCGACGGCACGCAGCTGCGGTCCAGTTGATGTCGGATGTGGACGAAGGTAAGCGTATGTTTGAACTGGCTTTCCATGAACCCGCCCGGGCGGCAGACTTCAAGTCCGTTGCGGCGCGGCTGCGACGAGCGATCGACCGTGAGTCGCCCTATAGTGGCGACATGCACTTTCTCCTGCGTGGACAGCGCAGTGACTCCCACCCATGGATACAAGAACTGTTAGAGGCCTGACGTGAACACAAGCGCGCTCATCCAGAAAGTCTGGAATTTCTGCCACACCCTGCGCGACGACGGCGTGGGCTACGGCGACTACCTGGAGCAGCTCACCTACCTTCTGTTCCTGAAGATGGCGCACGAGTATGCGCAGGAGCCTTATAACCGAAACACCCGCATCCCGAAGGGTCACGATTGGGCCAGCCTGCGCCGCAAAACCGGCGAGCCGCTGGAAGCGCACTACCTTGCCACGCTGCACAAGCTGGGGCAGGGCACGGGCATGCTGGGCGCCATCTTCTTCAAAGCCCAAAACAAGATCCAGGACCCTGCCAAACTTTCGCGCCTGGTGCAGATGATCGACGAGCAAAGCTGGGTGGGCATGGATGCCGACACCAAGGGCGATCTCTATGAGGGCCTGCTGCAGAAGAATGCGGAAGACACCAAGAGCGGTGCTGGCCAGTACTTCACGCCGCGTCCCATCATCCAGGCGATGGTGGAGTGCCTACGCCCCGCGCCCGGCAAAACCATTGCCGACCCTGCCTGCGGGACTGGTGGCTTCTTCCTGGGCGCTTACAACTGGCTAACCCGTCCAGGTGCCAAGCTGGACAAGCGGAAGAAGGAGTTCTTGCGCGGTGCCACTTTCCATGGCAACGAGATCGTGCCCAACACGCGCCGCTTGTGCCTGATGAACCTATTCCTGCACAACATCGGCGAATTGGAAGGGGAGCCTTCGGTTGATCGTTCAGATGCACTGATCGCCGAGCCCAAGGTGAAGGTGGACTATGTGCTAGCCAACCCGCCCTTCGGCAAAAAGAGCAGCATGACCATCACCAACGACGAAGGCGAGTTAGACCGTGATGCACTCACCTATGAGCGCCAAGACTTCTGGGAAACCACGTCGAACAAGCAGCTCAACTTCCTGCAGCATATCGTGAGCATGCTCAAGGTGGACGGCAAGGCGGCGGTGGTACTGCCCGACAACGTGCTATTCGAAGGCGGCGCCGGCGAAAAAATCCGCCGAAAATTGCTGGAGACCTGCGATGTACACACCGTTCTGCGCCTGCCCACCGGCATCTTCTACGCTCAGGGCGTTAAGGCAAACGTGGTGTTCTTCGACAACGCGCCCAAGGATGGCCGTGTGCACACCAAAGGTGTCTGGTTTTACGACATGCGCACCAACAAGCACTTCACACTGAAGACGCGCACGCTCAAGCTGGATGACCTGCAGGACTTCATCGCTTGCTACCACCCTGAGAACCGCCACGAGCGGAAAGAGACCGAGCGTTTCAAGTTCTACAGGTACGACGAATTGATCGCCCGTGACAAGGCCAGCCTGGATATCTTCTGGCTCAGGGACAACAGCCTGGATAACTTGGAGGACCTGCCGCCGCCGGATGTGCTGCAACAGGAAATCATTGAGCATCTGGAAGCTGCGCTGGCGTCTTTTCGGGATGTGGCTATTGGACTGCAGGCAAATTGATCCGTCGCAATATCCCTAGAAGTTGGGGATTGAGAGGCGACTGATCACACCGCCTGTTGAGGGGGCGGAAACGACCGTGGGATCCACTCGCGCCGTACGGTCCCTGACAACTTTCTGCGAATCCTGTGCTCAGGACCTCGTAATCGTAGTGACCTTTACCGCGCTTTTTCCTTAGTCGGCTAGCAGGAACTCCCGGCTAAGGATCGTATTTCGACTTTGATGCAACGCGTTTCGGACAATCTCCCCCTACGGATTTAACGTCAGCGGCCGACCTACCTCAGGGTCGGCCGAGGCTCGCTTCTGGCAACGAATCCTCTGTGATATCCGCCCCGAATTTGTAAGCATTTGATTCATAACATATCGGGCTCTGACCTGCCTGGCAAAGCTCTAGGATGAAATGGCAAACGACGTAACGGCCCGGCGAGTACCGTCTTCCGCAATTGAGACCGGGTAGGCAAGCTCTGGTGTCTTAGCGGGCCGCATAGGCGTCCGCTTAATTTAGGCGGACACCTATGAAGACACTCCCCGATCCCGTTTCGGAGAGGCGCATCCAGAGGCGCCGGTTCTCCGAAGCGTTCAAGCGCGATATCGTCTCGCAGTGTATGCAGCCCAATGCGTCTGTGTCGGCGATTGCGCTGGCCAACGGCCTCAATACGAATCAGGTCTTCAAGTGGCGCCGCATGGCTCTCGATGGCGAGCGAGGGTCTTCGTCCACGATGCTGCCGGTGACCGTCGAGGACATCTCCTCCATGCCTGTCGTTCCTGCGTTGCGGCACGAAGGCGCCGTGGAGATCCGACTCGAACGAGGCGCGATCCGCCTCACCGGTCCCGTCGACGTTGCTATATTGAATGCGCTGATGGCGTCGCTAACAGCATGATTGGATTGCCTGCCGGAACACGGGTGTGGTTGGCTGCGGGGATCACCGATATGCGCTGCGGCTTTAATGGCCTGGCTGCGAAGGCACACACCACGCTGTCTGAGGACCCGTACAGCGGTCATGTCTTTGTCTTCCGCGGTCGGCGCGGCGACCTGATCAAGGTGCTGTGGTGGAGCGGTGACGGTCTCTGCCTGCTGGCCAAGCGTCTGGAGCGAGGCCGCTTCGTCTGGCCCCAGGCTCACAGCGGCAAGGTCCACCTGACGCCGGCGCAACTCTCGATGCTGCTCGAGGGCATCGACTGGCGCAAGCCAGAACGGACCTGGCGCCCGACACTCGCCTTGTAAACTGCTGCGCCGCTTCCTACACTGCGGGACATGCAAACCGATCCCGCCACGCTTCCCGATGACATCGCCACCCTCAAGGCGATGATCATCGCGCGTGACAGCGCACTACGCGACCATGCGATCGAGATCGAACACCTCAAGCTGCTGATTGCCAAGCTCAAGCGCCAGCAGTTCGGTCACCGGTCCGAGAAGCTGGACCGGCAGATCGAGCAACTCGAACTCAAGCTCGAAGAACTGCAGACCGATGAAGGCGTCGTTGCGGCAAATGCTCCTCGCTCGCGCACGGCCCATGGCAACGGTGGACGCAACCCGCTACCGGCGCACCTGGAACGCGAAGACGTCATTCACTCGCCGACGGAAACCACGTGCTGCGATTGTGGCGGCACCTTCGAAGTCCTCGGCGAAGACGTCTCCGAGCAGCTCGAACTCGTCCCCGCACGGTTACGTGTCATCCGACATCGGCGCGTGAAGCTTGCTTGCACGGGCTGCGATCGCATCGTGCAGTCACCCGCACCCAGCCGTCCCATCGATCGAGGCATCCCCGGCCCGGGCTTGCTGGCCAACGTGCTGGTCTCGAAGTTCTGCGACCACCAGCCGCTGTATCGTCAGCGCGTTCGCTGGGAACGTGAAGGGGTCGATCTGCCAGAATCCACGCTGGGTGACTGGGTCGGTGGCTGCTCGGCGTTGCTCAGCCCGCTGGTCGCAGCGGTGGAGCGTTACGTGATGGGTGGCAACAAGGTGCACGGCGACGATACGCCGATTCCGGTGCTGGCGCCGGGCAATGGCAAGACAAAGACGGCACGGCTGTGGACTTATGTGCGTGACGATCGACCATCAGGCAACGCCGCGCCGCCTGCAGTGTGGTTCGCCTACTCGCCCGATCGCAAGGGTGAGCACCCACAGCACCATCTGCGATCCTTCGGCGGGACCTTGCAAGCCGATGCGTATGCGGGCTTCAACGCGGTCTATGAAACTGGCCGAGTGCAAGAAGCCGCGTGCTGGGCGCACGCAAGACGCAAGTTCTACGAGCTGCATGCGGTGCGCCCCAATGCCGTCACCGAACAGGCGCTGGCGCGCATCGGCGAACTATATGACATCGAGCGCGAGATCCGAGGGCAGCCGCCAGACCTGCGCCAGGAGACCCGGCAGCGCGAGGCTGTACCGCGACTAACAGCGCTCAAAGCTTGGCTGGAAGAGACGATGGCCAAGCTCTCCCGCAAGTCCGACACCACGGTGGCCATCCTCTACACGCTCAAGCGCTGGGAGGCGTTCGTGCGCTATGCCGGCGATGGACGACTGGAGATAGACAACAACAGCGCCGAACGCGCGCTGCGCGCCGTCGCATTGGGCCGCAAGAATTACCTCTTCGCAGGCGCGGACAGTGGCGGCGAACGGGCCGCGGCGATGTACACGCTCATCGGCACCGCCAAGCTCAACGACCTCAACCCCGAGGCGTACCTGCGCTACGTGCTGAAGCGCATCGCCGATCATCCGATCAACCGGATCGATGAACTGCTGCCCTGGGCCGTCGCTGCTGAACTGCAGCCCATCGACGTTGCCCACGCCTGACCGTCACAGCCCCAAACGTATTGCTTCACGCGTCAAGGACGGTGCTCGTCGGGCCGTTACAAACGACAGCGCCTGTCCATCGTACAAACCTTAAATTGACCGACCGGTCGGTTTATCTATATAGTAGCCAGACTGCCCGATCCCACTACCCATACCAATCCAGCGATCGGCCCCGCCAAAGACGAGTCAAGGAGACGCGATGTACACACAGAGCCTCGACCTCCCCGGCCAGCCCCAGCTGGCGCCCGACGCGCCGCATGCCGACGCTGGTGCCAGACAGGCCGCCTTCGACGCCCGCATGGCCGAGGACGGCAAGATCGAGCCGATGGACTGGATGCCCGAGGCGTACCGGAAAACGCTGGTGCGCCAGATCTCGCAGCACGCGCATTCCGAGATCATCGGCATGCAGCCGGAAGGCAACTGGATCAGCCGCGCGCCGTCGCTCAAGCGCAAGGCCATCCTGCTGGCCAAGGTGCAGGACGAAGCCGGCCACGGCCTCTATCTATATAGCGCGGCCGAGACGCTGAACGCCTCGCGCGACGACCTGGTCGATGCGCTGCACACCGGCCGCGCCAAGTATTCGTCGATCTTCAACTACCCCACGCTCACCTGGGCCGATGTCGGCGTGATCGGCTGGCTGGTGGATGGCGCGGCGATCATGAACCAGATTCCGCTGTGCCGCTGCTCGTACGGGCCGTACGCACGGGCGATGATCCGCATCTGCAAGGAAGAATCGTTCCACCAGCGCCAGGGCTTTGACGCGCTACTGGCGATGATGCGCGGCACCGAGGCCCAGCGCGCCATGGTGCAGGACGCCGTGGACCGCTGGTGGTTTCCGGTGCTGATGATGTTCGGCCCGCCCGACGCCGCCTCCACCAACAGCGCCCAGACGATGGCCTGGGGCATCAAGCGGATCTCGAACGATGACCTGCGGCAGAAGTTTGTCGACGCCACGGTGGAGCAGGCCAAGGTGCTCGGCGTGACGCTGCCCGACCCCGGCCTGGTCTGGAATGCCGACCGCGGCCACTACGACTACAGCCCGCTCGACTGGGACGAATTCTGGCGCGTGATCAACGGCGACGGCCCGTGCAACCGCGAGCGGCTGGCCACGCGCGTCAAGGCGCACCAGGACGGCGCGTGGGTGCGCGAAGCCGCGCTGGCCCATGCCGAAAAGCGCGCCCGGCGCGCCGTCGCCGGCCAGACCGCCCAGGCCGCCTGACGCGCCGGCCAAGGAGACCACCATGACACAACAGAAGGAATGGCCGCTGTGGGAAGTCTTTGTCCGCAGCAAGCAGGGCCTGGAACACAAGCATTGCGGCAGCCTGCACGCCGCCGACGCGCAGCAGGCGCTGCACATGGCGCGCGACGTCTACACGCGGCGGCAGGAAGGCGTGTCGATCTGGGTGGTGCCGTCGTCGGCCATCACGGCCAGTGCGCCGGCCGAGAAAGCCGAGCTGTTCGACCCGGCCGCCGACAAGATCTACCGCCACCCCACGTTCTACCAGTTGCCCGACGAAGTGAACCACATGTAAGGCCGGCCCCATGACGCAAACCCTGGTCAACGACGGCGCCGCCGCCCTGGCGCGCCTGCCCCTGGCGCACACCGCGCCGCTGCAATACGTGCTGCGCCTGGCCGACAACGCGCTGGTCCTGGGCCAGCGCAACGCCGAATGGTGCGGCCACGGCCCGGTGCTGGAAGAAGACATCGCGCTGGCCAACATCAGCCTGGACCTGATCGGCCAGGCCCGCCTGCTCTACAGCCACGCCGGCGTGCTGGAAGGCCGCCTGACCGGCCGCGCGCGCCACGAGGACGACTACGCCTACTGGCGCCGCGAGTCCGACTTCCGCAACTGGACGCTGCAGGAACTGCCGCACCACGGCCCGCTGGCCGGCACCGCACGCGCCGACCGCGACTACGCGGTCACCATCACGCGCAACTTCCTTTACAGCGCGCTGATGGCCGAGCTCTGGCCGGCGCTGGAAGCCAGCCGCGACGCCGACCTGGCGGCCATCGCGGCCAAGTCGGCCAAAGAGGTGCGCTACCACCTGCACCATGCGGCTGACTGGATGGTGCGGCTGGGCGATGGCACGGCGGCTTCGCACGACCGTATGCAGCGTGCGCTGGATCACCTGCTGCCGTACATGAACGAGTGCTTCGCCGTCGATGCCGTGGAGCAGGAAGCCGCCGCGCAGGGCGTGGGCGTGCTGACGGCCGACCTGCGCGAGGCGTGGGACGCCACGGTGACCGCCGTGCTCGACGACGCCACGCTGCGCCGTCCGGCCGCGTCGGACTTCGTTTCCACCGGCAAGCATGGCGTGCATTCCGAACACATGAGCTACCTGCTGGCCGAACTGCAGGGGCTGGCGCGGGCCCATCCGGGCGCGCAGTGGTAAGCGGGAGCCCGCCATGCACCGCCCTGCCTTGCCGCCAGCCTTGCCGATGACGCCGCCCGCCACCTCGCCGTTCGCGCCGGTGTTCGATGCCGCCCCGGCCAGCGCAGCGCCGGGTACGGCCGACGACCGTCTGGCGCGGGCCTGGGCGGCGCTGGAGGCCGTGCCGGACCCGGAAATCCCCGTGGTGTCGATCCGCGACCTCGGCATCCTGCGCGACGTAGCGCTGGCCGACGACGGCACGACCATCGAGGCCGTGATCACGCCCACCTATTCGGGCTGCCCGGCGATGTCCCAGATCGAGGAAGACGTCGGCCGCGCGCTGCAAGCCGCCGGCCTGGGGCCGTGGCGCGTGCGCACCGTGCTGGCCCCGGCCTGGACCACCGACTGGATCACCGAAGCCGGCCGCGCCAGCCTGCGTGCCTACGGCATCGCGCCGCCCGGGCAGTGCGCGCCGGGCCCGTCGCGGCCGGGGGCCGCGCAGCCGCTGCGCTTCGTCCCGCGCGCCGCGCAGCCGGTGGCCATCGCCTGCCCGCACTGCGGCAGCCGGCACACGCAGGAAGTGTCCCGCTTCGCGTCCACGGCCTGCAAGGCGCTGTACCGCTGCCTGGACTGCCGCGAGCCGTTCGACTACTTCAAACCCTACTGAGCACCGCCGGCCATGACTCCCCAGTTCCATCCGCTGCGCGTGGCGCAGGTCCGCCCGGAGACGTCGGACACGGTTTCGATCGCCTTCGACGTGCCGCCCGACCTGCGCGACGCCTACCGCTTCACCCAGGGCCAGTTCCTGACGCTCCGGGCGCCGGTCGACGGCACGGACGTGCGGCGCTCCTATTCGATCTGCTGCGGCGTGCAGGACTACGACGAGCGCGGCGAGCTGCGCGTGGCCGTCAAGCTGGTGGACGACGGCGTCTTCTCCACGTGGCTGCACGACACCGTGGCGCCGGGCCAGACCCTCGACGTGATGACGCCGGACGGCCGCTTCCACGTGCCGCTCGATGCCGCGGCGGCGCGCCACTACGTGGCCTTCGCGGCGGGCAGCGGCATCACGCCGGTGCTGTCGCTGATCCGCACCACGCTGGCCGTGGAGCCCGAGAGCCGTTTCACCTTGATCTACGGCAACCGCAGCGTCGACACGATCATCTTCTCCGAAGCGCTGGAGGACCTGAAGAACCAGTACCTGTCGCGCTTCACGCTGTACCACGTGCTGTCGCGCCAGCCGCAGGAGGTAGACCTGCTGCACGGCCGGCTGGACGGCCCGCGCGTGACCGCCTTCCTGGAAACGCTGCTGCCCGTCGATGACATCGACGCCGCGTTCGTCTGCGGCCCCGCGTCGATGATCGACGAGGTGGAGGCGGCGCTCAAGGCCGCCGGGCTGGACCCGCACAAAATCCACGCCGAGCGCTTTGGCGTGCCGCTGGCGCCCCGGCGCCCTGCCCCGGCCACATCGGCCGCCCATGCCAGCCACGCCGGCACGGCCGAACTGGTGGTCGTGCTCGACGGCAAGCAGCACAGCATGCGCCTGCCGCTGGAAGACGCCAATGTGCTGGACACCGCGCTGGCCGCCGGGCTGGACCTGCCCTATGCGTGCAAGGGCGGCGTCTGCTGTACCTGCCGGGCCAAGGTGCTGGAGGGCCAGGTCGAGATGGAGAAGAACTACACGCTGGAGCCGTGGGAGATGGAAAAGGGCTTCGTGCTGACCTGCCAGGCCCGCGCGCTGACCCCGCGCGTGGTGGTCAGCTACGACGAACGGTGACACGGTGACGCCCGGCCGGTGTCAAGGGGCGCCCGGGCTATGGCGGGAATCCCACATGTCAGACGGCCGCCGATGTCCGTCGCACCGCGGGCCGTGATTACAATGGCGGAACACGCTTCATGCGTCGCATCGCCCGACGTGGCGCCGTTCGCCGGCCGGTCCGGCGGGCGCGGCCGGAGGCCCGGAGCCCGTCGCACCCTATACAATCACGGTCATGCAATACATTCATGTCGTCAACGGCGATGTCGCGGGCAATACGCTGCGCCAGGCACTGGCCCAGGCCGCCCGCCCCGACCCGGTGGTCGTCCTGCGTGACGACCTGGCCGTGGGCCCGATCGCCGACGTCGACAGTACCGGCCTGATCCGCTCCGGCTTCTGGCAGCGGGTGGCCCCGCACACCGACATCGACTTCGCCGCCGAGATGCGCCAGGCGCTGGACCAGCTCCAGCAGCTTCGGCGCGACAACATGGAGGTGGCGATCTGGCACGGCCAGAGCGCGTCCGATCAGTTGATGCTGCGCCGGGTGGTCTTCCACCTCTACCAGGCGCCGCAACGCATCAACGAGGTGGCCATGGACCTGCGCGAACTGGAAACCCCGGCCCACGGCAGCCTGACGGCCATCGGCATGTACCCGGCGGCCCGCCTGGCGCGGCGGTTCTCGACCATCGCGCCGGTATCGGTGCTGCGCCTGGGCCGGCTGGGCTACGAGTGGCAGCAGAACGTCAAGGAAAACGCCGACGTGCGGCTCTGGAAGGGCAATACGCTGGTGCCGGCCGCCTATCACAACGTCGACGACGTGATCCAGGACCGCGCCCCGGCCGATTGGACGCCCGCCGCGCAGGTCGTCGGCAGCGTCATGGGCGCCATCGAGGGCCTGCTTGCCAGCGACTGGTTCGTGTTCTGGCGCTGCCGCGAACTGGTCAGCACGGGCCAGCTGCAGTTGCGCGGCAACCCCGAAAGCCTGGATTCCTGCGAACTCCGCCGCCACCACGCCGCCAGCAGCGCCGATTGACGCCGTACCGATAACAGCACAACAGGCGGATCGATCCGACCCCTATGGCAAGAACCAAGGCGCCCGATTTCGAGGCGCAACGCGAGCAGATCCTGGACCTGGCGGCGACAGCCTTCGCGGCCACGAGCTATCCGAGCACGTCGATGGCCGACCTGGCCGCCGCCTGCGGCACCTCGAAAGCGCGGCTCTACCACTACTACGAGAGCAAGGAAGCAATCCTGTTCGACCTGCTGGACCGCTACACGGGCCAGCTGATGCAGATCGTCACGGAAGTGGAACGCGACGGCGAGCGCCACGGCCGCGGCCACCGCGAGACCTTTGCCGAACTGCTGCGGGCCTTCCTGGCTGAGTACGAGACGTCGCAAACCCGCCATATCGCGCTGATCAACGACGTGAAGTTCCTGGCCGAAGCCCAGCGCAACCAGATCCTGCAGCGCGAGCGCGACGTCGTGGCGGCCTTTGCGCGGCTGCTGCAGCGGGCCTACCCCGAGCGGGTGACCGCCGACAACCAGACCGCCCTGACCATGACCGTCTTCGGCATGATCAACTGGACCTTCACGTGGCTCAAGCCCGGCGGCCGGCTATCGTACTCGGGCTTTGCCGAAATGGTGGTCGGCCTGCTCGAAAACGGCCTGGCGGCCGGCGCGGCGCCGCTGGCCGCGGCCGGCCGCCCGGCCCGCTAGGACCACTCGGCCTCTTCCTGCTTGCGGCGCTGCTCGCGGTCCTGGCGGAACATTTCCTCCAGCTCGTCGCGCGCCTGCTTGGCCATCGACACCAGCTTCTTCTGGTCCTTGTAGTACGGGTAGAAGCGCTCGATGGCCTGGATGTTGTGGCGCCGGAAGCGCAGCGCCACGCCGCGCGCCTCCACGGGGTCGAAACCCAGCCCTTCCAGCACCTTGCGGCCCAGCGCCAGCGAACCCTCGAACATCTCGCGCTCGTAGCTGCTGGCGTCGATGCCGCGGTCCATGAGCTGGTAGACGTGCGAGACGTGCCGCGCCCGCGTGTAGATCCGCAGTTCCGGCCAGCGGTGGCGCACCTTGTCGATCAGGGCCAGGTTGTCGTCCAGGTCCTCGATCGCGACGATCAGGATGCGCGCCTCGCCGGCGCCGGCGGCCTCCAGCAGGTCCATCCGCGTGGCATCGCCATAGAAGATCTTGAAGCCGTACTGGCGCAGGAACTCGATCTGGTCCGGATCGTGGTCCAGCACCGTCACGCCCACGCCCTGCGCGTACAGCAGCCGGCCGATGATCTGGCCGAAGCGGCCGAAGCCGGCGATGATCACCGGATTGTGATGATTGGTGATCTCGTCGTCGGGCCGCTGCGACATCGCGTTCAGGCGCGGTGCCAGCAGCTTGTCGAACATCAGCAGCAGCAGCGGCGTGGCCACCATCGACAGCGCCACGATCAGCACCAGCAGCGCCTCGGTGTCCTTGGGCAGCAGGCCGACCGTGCGGGCCTCGGCAAACACCACGAACGCAAACTCGCCGCCCTGCGAGATCAGCAGCCCGAACAGCAGCCACTGCCCGCGCGACACGCCAAAGCGCCGCGCCAGCATCGTCAGCACCGCCGTCTTGACCAGCACGAACGCCACCACGAAGCCCACCACCTTGCCCGGCGACTGCGCCAGGATGGCGAAGTCGATCGACATGCCCACGGCCATGAAGAACAGCCCGAGCAGCAGCCCCTTGAACGGCTCGATGTCGGCCTCCAGCGCGTGGCGGTATTCCGAATCGGCCAGCAGCACGCCGGCCACGAACGTGCCGAGCGCCATCGACAGCCCCACCGCGTCCATCATCAGCGCGATGCCCACCACCAGCAGCAGCGCGAACGCGGTGAACATCTCGCGCATGCCGGTCCGGGCGATGATCCGCAGCGCCGGCCGCACCAGGTAGCGCCCGCCCACCACCACGGCGCCGATCACGGCCACGGCCTTGGCGGCCGTCTGCCAGTTCTCCGGGCCGTGCGCGGTGGCCGCCCCGCCCGCGTCGGCCGCCAGCAGCGGCAGCAGCGCGATCATCGGAATGGCGGCAATGTCCTGGAACAGCAGGATGCCGAAGCTGGCCGCCCCGGCGCCGGTGTTCATCAGGTTGCGTTCGGCCAGCGTGGCGAACGCGATGGCCGTGGACGACAGCGCCAGGCCCAGGCCCGCCACGATCGCCACCTGCCACGGCGCGCCGAAGGCCGCCGCCACCGCCCCGATAGCCAGCGCGCAGGCGGCCATCTGCACCGACCCATACCCGAAGATGCTGCGCTTGAGCGCCTTGAGCTTGCGCGGCTCCAGTTCCAGGCCGATCACGAACATCATCAGCACGACGCCGAACTCCGAGAAATGGAGGATCGACTCGACATTGGTCACCAGCCGCAGCGCGAACGGCCCGATGGCCGCGCCGGCAATCAGGTAGCCCAGCACGGCACCAAGCTGGAAGCGGCGTGCCACCGGCACGGCCACCACGGCGGCCACCAGGAACACCAGCAGCGCGATCAGAAAGTCATGCTGGTTCATCAGGCGCCCTCCCCGGTGACTTCCGTTTCCGGAAAGTCCTGCACGCCGGGCGGCAGCGGCGGCGCGGCCAGATGGCGCGCGACGTGTTCGATATGGAGCGCGACGGCGTCGGTATCGGCACGGTCGGCGTCATGCAGCACGATGGGCGGCATCCACGTCATGCCGCACAGCAGCGCGGTCTGTTCCAGCGGCAGCAGGAAATCGCCAATCGGATGGCCGTGGGTGCCGTCCGGGCCGTAGGCATCGGCATGGCCGCCCGTGCTGACCACGGCCAGCATCGACTTGCCGCGCAGCGCGGTGCCACCGGGGCCGTAGGCCCAGCCCATCTCCAGCACGTCGTCGAGCCAGAGCTTCAGCAGCGCCGGCACGCTGTACCAGCGCACCGGAAACAGCAGCACGACCGTTTCGGCCGTCGACAGCAGGCGCTGCTCGGCCACGACGTCGATGTCGTAGTCGACATAGCGCCGGTACAGCTCGCGCACCTCGACATGGGGGAGTTCCGCCAGCGCCTCGGCCAGCGGGTGGTTGACGCGGGAGCGGCGGGGCGCGGGATGCGCATAGATCACAACAATGGGTGGCTCGTTCATCGAGGGCGGGCATTCCTGGCCGGTCGGACCGATGCCGGCGGCGGGCCGGGCCGGTGCGGCGTTGCAGCATATCCACAACACCCGCCCCAATAGCGGCCCGGTCGCGCTGGCAAGTCCATGATTATTCGGTTCTTTTTGATATGCGGCACTTTCTGGCCGCAGACGGACGGTTCTGAAGCTTACGCCAGGCTGACAATTCCACTACAATACTTTTCGCATCGCAGCAACCTAGTGTTTGCCCGAATCCGGCATTTTGCATCACAAATGCCGCATCGTCCGAAAACGAGCAGGCAGACACGGCGCCGGTGCTATTTTTATACCGATCCCGGAAGAAGGAAACCAAAGTGAACCCGCTCGAACTGAGCAAGGCCGTCGGCGCTGTCACCGACGAAGATCTTCGCCGCGCAGCCGAGGCGAGCCAGGCCAGCCAGCGCCCCACCACCCTGGTGCGGGAACTCGCGGCCCATCATCGCTCGCGCCTGCAGAAGCATTTTCTCGCCCTGGGCGAGGAAGATCGCCTGCTCCGTTTTGGCCAGTCCGTTGGCAACCACGTGATCGAAGCCTACGTCGAGAGCATCGACTTCGACCATGACTCGGTGTTCGGCGTCTATGACGAACACCTGGAACTGGTGGGCGTGGGCCACTTTGCCAACCTGCGCGACAACGCGCAGGGCCGCGTGGCGGAGTTTGGCGTGTCGGTCTCGAAGAGCGCCCGCGGGCGCGGCATCGGCAGCGCCCTGTTCCAGCGCGCCGCCATGCACGGCCGCAACACCCATGTCCGCACGCTCTACATGCACTGCCTGTCGCGCAACGCGGCGATGATGCACATCGCCAAGAAGGCCGGCATGAAGGTCCAGTACGCCTACGGCGAGGCCGATGCCTACCTGGAACTGCCGCCCGCCGACACGGTAAGCCGCCTGACCGAAGCCATTGACGAGCAGGTGGCCGACCTGGACTACCTGGTCCGCCGCAACCTGCGCGATGCCCGCCGTTTCGGCCTGCGCTTCTGGCGTTCGCTGGTGCCGCAGAAGGGCACCGCCTGACCGCCCGCCGGCCAGCCGCCCCATGCAAAACGGCGCACCATCACGGTGCGCCGTTTTTCGTTTGGTGCGCGGGACGTCAGGCGGCGCCGGCCACCGGCAGGGCCGTGGTGTCCTTGATCGACTCCAGCGCGAAGCTCGACCGCACGTCGATCACCGACGGATGCGCCAGCAGCTGCTCCTGCATGAAGCGCGCAAAGTGCTCCATGTCTTCCACATAGACCTTCAGCAGCAGGTCCATCTCGCCGGTCATGGCGTGGCAGGCGGCCACTTCGGGCCAGTTCTGGATCGCGGCGCGGAACAGGTCCAGCGGCGCCTTGCCCTTGGGCGTGCCGCCCTGCTTTTCCAGCCGGACGTTGATATAGGCGAGCAGCCCGAGGCCGATCTTGTTCGGCTCCAGCAGCGCGGCGTATTGGCGAATCACGCCGATTTCCTCCAGCCGGCGGATACGGCGCAGGCAGGGGCTGGGCGACAGGTTCACGCGCTCGGCCACTTCCAGATTCGTCAGCCTCCCATTGGTCTGCAGGACCTCCAGTATTTTCCGGTCGATTTTGTCCAGCTCCACCTTGCTCACGTTTTGTTGCTCCGCAATATGTTTGTCGGCAATTTTTTTGCGCAAATTTAGCAAGTCGTGCACAAGTCCGCAATTTATTTCATGTAAGGACAAGTACGGTGGGCATATGCGGCGGGCGCATGCATCACGTGCAAGGAGGCAAGGATGGTGCCAGCCAACGAAAAAACGCGGCCCGGAGGCCGCGTTCGTGAGCGCTTGCGCGCCGGCTTAGTTGCCGCTGGTCGACGGGACCGCCGGCGCCGAGGCACCGCCCGGGCCGCGACGTTCCATGCGGTCCATCCGGTCCTTGTGCATCTTCTGCATGTCGGACTGGATCTCGGCCATCGTCACCTTGCCGTCGCGGTTGGCGTCGAGCTTGTCGAACCGGTTGGCCATGCGCGGGAAGGCCGTCTTGAACTCGTCGCGGGTCAGCGCGCCGTCGTTGTTCTTGTCGGCAGCCTTGAACTTGGCGTCGAACTCGGCCTTCATCTCGGACCGGCGCTGTTCCCACTGCGTCTTGCGGTAGGCCGCCATTTCCGACTTGTCCAGCTTGCCGTCGCGGTTGGTGTCGATCTTGTTAAACAGCGCGTCGGCTTCGGCCTTCGAGATGGCGCCATCGCCGTCGGTGTCCACCGACTTCATCCACATCTTGCCGCCGCCATGGTGGCCGTGCTCGCCGGGACCGCCCATGCGGTGGTGCGGGGCGGTATCGCCCTGCGTGGCGCCGGGCGCGGCCGGTGCGGGGGCCGGGCTGGTCTGGGCGAAGGCGGCGCCGGCCGCGACGACCATGGCCGAGGCCACGACAAAGCTCTTGAGGATGTGCGTCTTTTGGGTGCGTTGCATGTCCGTGCTCCTTTTCATGACGTTGGGCATGTACGGATTAGAACGCAGCGCCCCCGTCAGAGTTGGCATTTTTAATACGTTGTTACGGGGCTCACAGATTCGACTCCCGCGCTGAACACACGTAAGACAGTCAAATATTGCGCAACGCTTTGAAACGCGGATTTTTACGATTGGATCAGTCGCGCGGAATCTGGTTCTCGCCCGATCCGCCCGCGTGAGGCTCCTGCGCTGGCGGCGCAGCCAGCACCGGCGCCGGCATGGGCGTCGACAGCGGCGCGGCCGCGCCGGCCGGCGGCGGGGCCGGCAGACTGCCAGGCCCGCCCGCCGCCGCGTTCTGCAGCGGCAGCGCGATTTCCTGACGCACGCCATTGCGTTCGATCACGACCGTGCGGCCGTGTATTTCCACCAGGCGGATCTGCGGCGACAGCGTGGCGCCGACGCGCACGGCCTTCGGCGGGCCGCCATCGAGCGACACGATCGCCGCGGCCGGGCCGGCGCCGCTGACGGTCGCCACCACGCCAATCACCTGCACGTCGCGCACGCCCGGCTGGGCGCTGCCGCCGAACAGCGTGGCTGTGGCGCCGGTCTCCACGGCCTCGGTCTGCGCCACGCGCGCCGATTCGGGTACGGGAATCGTCCGCATCGCGCCGAAGCCCAACACCCAATGCGTCACCAGCGCGCACAGTGCAACAAACAACATCAGACTGGCTGCGCGAGGCAGCCAGGGAGCGGTCAGGTCAAGACGGAAGGCAGGCCGGGTGAGAGTGGGCACGAACGTACGCCGGGCGGCGGAAGCAGGAGACCTGCCAAGCGTACCAGACGGATGCGACGATTGTCTGTCAGTCGTGCCGCGTCGCCCGGCCGGCGCGGGGCCAGCTCAGAGCAGGTCGTCGAGCAGGTCCGGGCCGAACACTTCACGGTGGATATGGCCCACCGGAATGCCGGCGCCGATCAGCGCATGGCGCTGAGCCTGCATGAACCCCAGCGGGCCGCACAGGTAGAAGCGGGCATCGTTGAACGCCGACGTTTCCTGGGCCTGCAGCAGCGACGCGATCGGCATGGTCCCGGCGTGGTCGTAGTCGGCACCGGCAACATCGGCCGCCAGCGGCGCCTCGTAGCTGATGTGGGTACGCAGGTTCGGCATCCGCGCGCGGGCCCAGGCCACGTCGCCCCGATGCGCATGGTGCTGGCCGTGGCGCGCGGCGTGCGCGAACAGTACCGGCCGATGCGGATTCTCGCGGGCCAGCGTGCGCAGCACCGACACCATCGGCGTGACGCCGATACCGGCCGACATCAGCACGATCGGCCGGCGTCCGTCGATTTCCGGCGCAAAGTCGCCCCACGGCGTGCTCACGTTCAGCGTGGTGTCGACGTGGGCATGGTCGTGCACCCAGTTCGACACCGCGCCGGCCGGCGTCTCGGCGTTGCCGGGCTCGCGCTGGACCGAAATGCGCCACGTCGGCAGCCCGCGCTCGCCGGACAACGAGTACTGGCGAAGCTGGCGGTACCCGTCGGCCAGCACAGCCTCGACGCTGATGTACTGCCCCGGCGCAAAGTCGCGCAGCGGCGACCCGTCGGCCGCGGCCAGCGTCAGCGCCACCACGTGCTCGCCCTCTTCCTCGCGCTGCACCACGCGCACGCGCTGCAGCTCGCCCGCCTTGACGTCGTGACGGTCATAGAGCCGCGCCTCGGCCGCGATCAGCTCGCCGGCCAGCAGCCAGTAGGCTTCGTCCCAGGCGGCCAGCAGCGGTGGCGTGGCGGCGGCGCCCAGCACCGCGGCAATCGCTTCCAGCAGGTACTTGCCGACGATCGGATAGTGCGCCGGCGTCAGGCCCACGGCCACGTGCTTGTGGACGATGCGCTCCACCACCGGCGCCAGCACGTCGGCGCGGTCGATGTTGGCGGCATAGGCGAACACGGCCGACGCCAGCGACTGCTGCTGCGATCCATTGGCCTGGTTGCCCATGTTGAACAGGTTCTTCAGCTCGGGCCGGGCCGCGAACATCTCGCGGTAGAAATGGGTGGTAATGGCAAGGCCGTGCTCGCGCAGCACGGGGACGCTGGCATCGATATAGGGGCGGGAAGCAGCGGACAACATCAGAAAGGACTCCTTGTTATTTAATGCATCTTATATGCATGTTTTCTCGCACAATAAAACCGGCGGCTGCCTGCGGCGGGGTCTTGCCCCGTCCTCAGGCCGCGCGCCGGCTCAGGAAATCGCGATGCAGGTTGATGATCGACTCTGCCGTGCGGCTGTTGCCGGACACATCGTCCAGCGTCACGCCGTCCAGCGCCTGGTAGAACGCCTCCTCCGCCTGGTCCAGCGCACGCTTGAGCCGGCAATTGCCGTGCAGCGCGCACGCGGGTTCGGAGCAGTCGATGATCGACTTGTGGCCTTCCAGCTCGCGCAGGATCGTTCCGATCGACAGCTTGCCGGCGCCGGGGCCCATCTGCAGGCCGCCATGGCGCCCGCGCGTGGCCGAGATCCAGCCCAGCTTCGACAGCCGCGCCGCCACCTTGACAAGATGGTTGTGCGAAATGTCGAATTGCTGGCCTACCTCGGCGATCGTGATGGGCCGGGTGCCGTCGCCGCGCGAGACATACATCAGCAGGCGCAGCGCGTAGTCGGAGAATCGGGTCAGTTGCATCTTGACGGGAATCATAGTTAACGTGCATCTGCAATGCAAGATTTTTGTTGCAATTGCACATGGCTGCGGCGGCACCGGCACGCCCATGGCCGGATTGCGGTACCTGCGCCGCTCCCGGCACACCAAATGGTCATGAGACGAGGGTTATACTCTCCCACCATATCGTCCACTCCTGACATCAAGGCATACCAACCGATGCGCAGAACCGTCCTCCAGCCTTCCGCCATGCAGAACGCTCCCCGCCGCCGCGCCCGTGGCTTCACGCTGATCGAGATCATGGTCGTGATCGTGATCCTGGGCGTGCTCGCGGCGCTGGTCGTGCCGAAGATCATGAGCCGCCCCGACGAGGCCCGCATCGTGGCCGCGCGCCAGGACATCTCGTCGATCATGCAGGCGCTGAAGCTGTACCGCCTGGACAATGGCCGCTATCCCACCACCGAGCAGGGCCTGGCCGCGCTGGTCAGCAAGCCCACCACCGAGCCGGTGCCGAACAACTGGAAGGGCGGCGGCTACCTGGAAAAGCTGCCGAAGGACCCGTGGGGCCATCCCTACCAGTACCTGAACCCCGGTGTGCGCGGCGAGATCGACGTCTTCAGCCTGGCCGCCGACGGGCAGGCCGGCGGCAGCGGCAACGACGCCGACATCGGCAACTGGGAATAAGCGCCCACTTTCCTCATGATGCCGGCGACGCCGCGCGGCCAGGCCGCCTTTCTCCAGCGTCGCCGGCCGCACGGCTTCACGCTGCTCGAACTGCTGGTGGTCATGGTGATCGCCGGCATCGTCATTTCCCTGGTGGCCGTCAACGCCACGCCCAACGACCGCGGCCGTGTGCTCGATGACGGCCAGCGCATCGCCCGCCTGTTCGAACTCGCCCAGGAAGACGCACAGCTAGGCGCCCGGCCGCTGGCCTGGGAAGGCGACGCCACGGGCTGGCGCTTTCTGGAATCCACGCCGCAGGGCTGGGTGCCGCTGCGCACCGACGTCTTTGCACCGGGCCGCTGGCGCATTCCGCTGGACGGCGCCGTGATCGTCCAGGGCGGCCGCCAGCCTGGCAACGGCCCCGTGCGCCTGATCTTCGGCCGTGAACTGATCGACGAACCGCAGCGGCTGGTGCTCACCCGCGGCGACATCCGCGTGGATGTGGCCGGCGACGGCAGCGGCCGCTACGTGGCCACGGTGACGCAATGAGCCGGCGCCCCCGCCCGGCCCCGGCCGGCTTCACGCTGATCGAGGTACTGGTGGCGCTGACCATCCTGGCCGTCGCGCTGACCGCCGCCATGCGCGCGATGGGGTCGATGACCGAGTCCAGCGCGTCGCTGCAGCAGCGCATGCTGGCCGAGTTCAGCGCCGAGAACCACCTGGCCACGCTGCGGCTGTCGAAGACCTGGCCCGAACCGGGCACGCGCGGCTACGACTGCCCGCAGGGCGGCGTGGCGCTGTGGTGCGAGGAATCGATCTCGGGCACGCCCAACCCGTCGTTCCGGCGCGTCGAGATCGCCGTGTATCCATCGGCCACCAACAAGTCGGTACGGCTGGCGTGGCTGGTGACGCTGGTGCCCAATGAATCCCGCAATGTCCTCTGAGCGCCGCCTCCGCCGCGCCCGCCCGCGCGGCTTCACGCTGCTGGAGATGCTGGTGGCCATCACGCTGCTGGCGGTGATGGCCGTCATCGGCTGGCGCGCGCTCGATTCCCTGACCCGCACGCGCGAGCGGCTGATCGACCACGACGCCCGGCTCGACGCGCTCAAGGTCCTCTACGGCCAGTTCCAGTCCGATTGCGAACACCTGGCGCAGCCCGCGCAACTGCAGGCCAGCCCGGTCGAGATCGCGCCGAACCAGTTGCTGATGGTGCGCGACCGCCGCGACGAAGGCCAGCCGCCGACGTGGCAGGTGGTGGCGTACCGGCTCGACGGCGACACCGTGGTGCGCGTGGCCAGCCGCGCCGCCATTTCCCGCAACGACGTGCAGAGCGCGCTGCTGGCGCTGCGGCAGGCCGGCAGCACCGGCGTGCAGGTGCGGCCGCTGCTGGGCCAGGCCGACCAGCTTTCGGCCCGCGCCTGGGTGGAGCCGGTGGGCTGGGTGGTCGACAGCAACCGCGTGCGCACGGCCCTGGTGCAGGGCAACGCGGCGGCCAGCGCGGCGGCGGCGGCCGCCCAGGCCACCGGCGCCAGCGACGCGCAGGCATCGACCTTTTCTGACGCCGTGTCGCTGCGCGCGGTGGAGCTGACCGTGCTGGCCCGGATGGGCGACGGCGACACGCCGCGTCAGTTCCAGAAAGTCTGCATGACGGGGATGTGATGACGCGCGCCATCCGCTTCCGCCCCCTGTCGCGCCAGCACGGCGCCGCCGTGGTCACCGCGCTGCTGATGGTGACGCTGGCCGTGGTCGTGGTTTCGGGCATGCTCTGGCGCCAGCAGGTGCAGATCCGCTCCATCGAGAACCAGCGCCTGGTGGCCCAGGCCGCGTGGATCGAGAAGGCGGCCGTCGACTGGTCGCGGCTGATCCTGCGCGACGACCAGCGCCGCTCGCAGGTCGACTACCTGGGCGAGCCGTGGTCGGTGCCCGTGGCCGAAACCCGGCTGTCCGACTTCCTGGGCGCCGGCGTCAGCACGGCCGAAGGCGGCGAGACGTCGTTCGTCTCTGGCCGGATCCTCGACGCCCAGGCGCGCTTCAACCTGACCAACCTCTATGAATGGCAGGCCGACGCCACGGGCCGGGTCGTCAACGTCAATCCCGTCAGCCTCGCGGCCTTCCGGCGCCTGCTTCAAACGCTCGGCATGAACGCCGGGCTGGCAGAGCCCACGGCGCAGTATTTCCTGCGCGCCGCGCGCGGCGTATCGACGAACGGCCAGCCGGCGCCCCGCCCGCCCGACAGCATCGAGGACCTGCTGGCCATCCCCGGCTACACCCCGGCGATGATCGCGGTGCTGGAGCCGTTTGTCACGGTGCTGCCGGAGCGCACGCTGGTCAACGCCAATACCGCCGAGGCCGAGGTGCTGGCGGCCGTGATCGACAAGCTGCCGATCGACCGCGCGCGCGAACTGGTGCGCCAGCGGGACCGCAGCTACTTCCGGAATACGGGCGACATCACCAACCAGCTCCGTGGCATCGCCCCGCAGGCGGACGCTTCCGCCGGCACCGTGGATGTAAAAACCCGCTACTTCCTGATCTACGGCCTGGTGCGGCACGACCGGGCGCGGCGGCTCAAGGTGTCGCTGGTCTACCGACCGGACGTCGTGGGCAGCGGCAGCAGCACCCGCATCGTCTGGGTGCGCGACGCCGACGCCATGCCCGCGCAACGCTGAAACGCCGCCGGGCCGCAAGCCGGTTTTTGCCCCGATGCGTGTCGGCGTCATCCTTCCGCAGAATCAGATGGGTAGCTATTGACGCGGTTAAGTCACACAGGCAAGGTATGCTGCTGCACCGAGCCCGGCCCACCGCGGCACCCTGCCGCGCGCCACCGTGGCGCCCGCCCAGGGCGGCATTCCGGGGCCCATCGCAGCTCCCAGGCGCCTCCAGCGCGACTTCGCCACTGATAACAGGGAAATCTTGAGTACCACGCTCTACGTCCGCCTGCCGCACCGGCCGCATGACCAGCCGCAACCGTGGCAGTTTGGCGCGATGCCGTTTGCGCTGGTACGGGCTTCCGCCGAGAAAAGCCGGCCCGGCGCCACGCCGCCGGCGCCCGAGCTGTTGCGCGAAGGCCACGGACTGCCCGCCGACATGCCTGCCGCGGACCGCCTGGTCCTGATCGTCGCCGCCAGCGACGTGCTGCTGACCGCCGCGATGGTCCCGCCGCTGCCGCCGGCCCGCCTGCGGCTGGCGCTGCCGAACCTGATCGAAGACGTGCTGGCCACCGACGCCGCGCCCTGCCACATCGCGCTGGGCCCCGCGCTGGACCCGTCCGCCCCGGCGCGCGGCCCGCGCCGCCGCCTGCTGATGGTGACCGACCGTGCCTGGCTGCGCGCCGCGCTGGACCAGTTCGCCGAACACAAGCACCGCCGCCGCAGCGTGCTGCCCGCGCAGCTTGCCTGCCGCTGGCCGAAGCGGAAGCCGAACCCGAACCCGAAGCCGAGACCCCGGCTGCGGCCGAATTGCCCGAACCGGCGCTGGCCGAAGGCGCCGCGCCCCCGCTGGCCGAAGGCGCCGAGCCGGCGCCCGCGCCCGCCCCGGCCGTGCCGCAGGCGCCCGTGGTGCCGGACGAACCGGTACCGGCCGCCACGCTGGTCGTGGAAGCCGCCGCGTCGGCACTGGCCCCGTCGGCCGGACTGCTCGACGCCGCCGCGCCCCCGCCCGCCGCCGCCGAATCGGCCCGGCTGTGGCAACTCACGGTCCGCACCGGCCCCTACGACGGCTTCGGCCTGCTGCTCAACGACCAGGCGCTGGCCGCGTGGCAGGCGCTGGCCCCGGCCGGCGAATGGCACGGCGACAAGGCGGCCCTGGCCCACGCGCCCGTGCCGGCGCTGCGCAACCAGCGCCGCATCGCGCGGGCATCGCGGATTTCCGAAGACTGGCGCATCTGGCTGGCCGGCGCCGAAGCCTGCCTGCGCGAGCCGCAGGTCGACCTGGCCCAGTTCGAATTCGCCCAGGGCACGATGGACCGCTGGAACCTGCTGGCCTGGCGCCTGCCGGTGGCGCTGGCCGTGGCGCTGGTGCTGGTCCAGATCATCGGCATGAACGCCCAGTGGCTGATGCTGCGCCAGGAATCGCGGCGCATCGAGGCCGCCCAGGTCGACATCCTGCACACCGCCTTTCCGAACGTCCCGCCCGTGGCCGAGCCGCCGCTGCTAATGCGCCGCCAGATCGAACAGCTTCGCACCGCCAGCGGCCGCAGCACGCCGGGCGATTTCCTGCCGCTGGCCGATGGCTTCGCGCGCGCCGCGCAGAGCCTGCCGCCGGACGCGCTGCTGCAGCTCGACTACCGTGCCGGCACGCTCTACGTCGCGCTCAAGGCCGGCACCAACACCAACGCCCTGCGCAGCGCCGTGCGGCAGGCGGGCCTACAGATGGAAGAAGACAAGACGCCACCCGACGCCGCCGTCCGCGCGGGCGGGGCTCCCACACCGCCGGGATCGCGCTGGACGATCCGCAGCGAATCGCGCGCCGAAGGCAAGGCGCCGGGCAGGGCCGCATCATGACGCCCGCCAAGCCCACCAACCCCGCAAAGCCTGCCGCCCGGCCCGCCGGCAACAGCCCGGCCGCCCGGCTGGCCCGCCTGCGGCCGCGCGTGCCGCCCGCCTGGCGCGAGCGGTTTGACACCTTCTGGAACGCCCGCAACCCGCGCGAGCAGGCCATCCTGGGCGGCGGCACGGTCGTGCTGGTCCTGGTATTCGGCTACCTCGTGCTCTGGGAGCCGGCCGCCACGGGCCGCGACCGCCTGATCCGCAACCTGCCCGCCCAGCGTGCGGACCTGGCCGAAATGGAAACGCTGGCGCAGGAAGCGCGCGGCCTGCAGGCCAGCCCGGCACCGTCGCTACGCGGCGATGCGCTGACGCAGGCGCTGCAGGACAACCTGGACCAGCACGGCCTGAAGGCCACGCGGCTGGCCGCCACCGGCGACAACGCCGTGCAGGTCCAGCTGGACAAGGTGCCGTTCGGCGCCGTGGCAAGCTGGCTGCAGGACGTGCGCGCGCAGCAGCGCCTCAAGGTGACCGACGCGCGCATCAGCTATGTTGGCGCCACGGCGCTGGTCAACGTCACGGCGACGCTGCAGGGCCCCGGTGCCGGCGGCCGCAACTGATGGCGCGGCTCGAAGCACTGCGCCTGCCCCGCCGGCAAGCCCGCGCGTCGCGCGGCTGGCAGTGGCTGCGCTGGGCGATACTGGGCGTCGCGACGGTGGCCGTGACCGTGGTGGCATCGATGCCGGCCACGTGGATGGCGGACCGCATCGCCACCGAAACCGGCCGGCGCGTGCTGCTGGCCGACGCGGCGGGCACGCTCTGGCACGGCAGCGCCACGCTGGCGCTGTCGGCGGGCACGGGCAGCCAGACGGCCACCGTCCTGCCGGGCCGGCTCACGTGGGACGTGGCGTTCTGGCCGATGCTGGCCGGCACGCTGCGCATCGTGCTGGAACAGGACATGGCGATGGCCGCACCCGTGACGGTGGCAGCCACGCCGGCCGGCTGGACCGTGCAGCCGGGCAGCATCCGGCTGCCGGCGTCGCTGCTGGAAGGCATCGGCGCGCCGTTCAACACGCTGCGCCCGGACGGCACGATGCGCGTGGACTGGTCCGCGCTGCAGGGCAAGTTCGCCGGCAACCAGAAATTCGGACATCTGACGCTGCAGCTCGACCAGATGTCCGCGGCGGTGAGCCGCCTGCGCCCGCTGGGCAGCTATCGCGCGGAGGTCGACCTGACCGGCGCCGATGGCAAGCTGCAACTGAGCACCACGGCCGGGCCGCTGCACCTGGAGGGCAGCGGCACCCTTGGCCGGCAGTCCCGCTTCGAGGGCACGGCGCACGCCGACCCCGAGGCGGCCACCCAGCTTGCGGGCCTGCTGAGCCTGCTGGGACGAACAGAAAACAACGTGACAAGGCTGCGCTTCTGATTGCCGAAGCTGCCGAAGCCCAAGCCTGGAACCGATGATGACCACGCAATCCACCCACCGACTTGTCCGAACCGCCTGCGCCCGCGCCACGGCGCTGCTGTGCACCCTGTCCCTGCTGTCGCCGGCCCTGGCCTGGGCGCAGCCGCAGCAGCCGGTGCCGCAACCGAACGACATCACGCCGCGCAACCGCGACCAGGTGGTGCTGAACTTCGTCAACGCCGACCTGGAATCGGTCGTCAAGGCGGTGGGCCAGGCCACGGGCAAGAATTTCGTGATCGACCCGCGCGTGAAGGGCACCGTGAACCTGGTGACCGAGCAGCCGGTGTCGCGCGCCCAGGCGCTGGAAACGCTCGGCTCGGTGCTGCGCATGCAGGGCTACGCGATGGTCGAGTCGAACGGGTTCACCAAGGTCGTGCCGGAGGCCGATGCCAAGCTGCAGGGCTCGCCCACGGTGATCGGCGGCGGCGCCGGCCGGGGTGACCAGGTGGTGACGCAGGTGTTCCGCCTGAACTACGAGTCGGCCAACAACCTCGTGCCCGTGCTGCGGCCGATGATTGCGCCGAACAACACGATTACCGCCTACCCGGCCAACAACACGCTGGTCATTACCGACTACGCCGACAACCTGCGCCGCCTGGCCCGCATCATCGCGGCCGTGGACGCGCCGGCGTCGGGCGAGGTGGAATTGATCCCGCTCAAGAATGCCGTGGCCAGCGACGCCGCCGTGGTGCTGCAGAAGCTGCTGGACCCGTCGGCGGCCGGCGGTGCCGGCGGGGGCGCGGGCGCGACCGATGCGTCGCTGCGGACCACCGTGGTGGCCGAGCCGCGTAGCAATTCGCTGATGATCCGCGCCACGAGCCGTGCGCGCGTGCAGCAGGCACGCCAGTTGATCGAGAAGATCGACCAGCCGTTCGCGCGGCCCGGCAACATCTGGGTGGTGCCGCTCAAGAACGCCGACGCCGTGAAGCTGGCCGCCACGCTGCGCGCGATCGTCGCGGCCGACAGCTCGTTCGCCAGCACGGCCCAGCCCGGCCAGGCCGGCGCCACCAGCGCCACCACGGGCACGTTCCAGAACACGGGCACGCAGCAGGCGGGCCAGTACTCGGGCGGCACCACGGGCTACAACCGCAGCGGATCGTCGTCGTCCTCGGGCTTCGGCAGCGGCACGGGCTCCAACGCGTTCTCGGCGTCGTTCGCGGTCAACCAGCAGCCGACCACGGGCGGCACGATCCAGGCCGACCAGTCGACCAACTCGCTGATCATCACCGCCAGCGAGCCGGTCTACCGCAACCTGCGCGTCGTGATCGACGACCTGGACGCGCGCCGCGCGCAGGTCTACATCGAGACGATGATCGTCGAGGTCACGGCCACCCAGGCGCAGCAGCTTGGCATCCAGTGGCAGGGCATCGTCAACCAGGCCGGCAACACGATTGGCGTGGCCGGCACGAACTTCGGCACCGGCGGCCAGAACATCCTGAACCTGACGCTGGCCGGCCTGCTGTACCGGAACAACAACACGGCCGGCATTGCCGCCGCGCAGCAGCTTGTGCCGGACATCGGCGGGCTGAACATCGGCGTGGTCAACCGGTCGTCGGGCCTGGGCGCGCTGATCAGCGCGCTGGGCACCAACGACAGCGTGAACCTGCTGTCGACGCCGAACCTGATCACGCTGGAGAACGAGGAAGCCAAGATCCTGATCGGCCAGAACATCCCGATCACGACCGGCTCGTACGCGCAGACGGGCAGCACGTCGACGGTGTCGCCGTTCCAGACCTTCGACCGCAAGGACGTCGGCATCACGCTGCGGGTGCGCCCGCAGATCACCGAAGGCGGCCAGGTCAAGATGCAGATCTACCAGGAGTCGTCGTCGGTGGTGGCCAGCACGGCCACGCTGATCCAGGGGCCGACCACCAACGTGCGGTCGATCGAGACCAACGTGCTGGTGGACGACGGCCAGATCATCGTGCTGGGCGGCCTGATCGAGGACAGCTACGGCGACGGCGTGCAGAAGGTGCCGCTGCTGGGCGACATTCCCTACCTGGGTTCGCTGTTCCGCTACGAGAACAAGAACCGCCGGAAGACCAACCTGCTGGTGTTCCTGCGGCCGTACGTGATGCGCACGGCCGGCGCGACCGACCGCCTGACGCAGGACCGCTACGAGTACATCCGCGGCCAGCAGCAGGGCTTCGTGTCGCCTAACATGGTCGTACGCGACAAGGACACGCCGGTGCTGCCGCCGGCCGACGCGCCGTCGGCGCCGTTCGTCGATCCGCGCTACAACGGGCCGGTGCAGGCACCGCTGCCGCTGGACCCGACGCTGCCGGCCGCGCCCGCACCGCAGCCGGCGCCGCAGGTGCCGCCGCGTCCGCTGTCGCTCAACGACGGGGCAGCCGTCCAGCGCCCGCAGGGCTGAGCACCATGGCTACCGAAACACTCGCCAATCCCGCCGCCGGGGCCGAGGCCCCGCTGGAGCCGCCGTCGCCCATGGCGGCGCGGCTGGTGTCGTATTCGTTCTCGCGCGAGGCCCCGCTGCTGATCGCCCATCAGCGCCCGGACGGGCTGGAAGTGTGGGTCAGCCGCAAGACCTCGCCGGCCGCGCTGGCCGAAGTGGCGCGCGTGCATGGCGCGCTGCACCTGCGCGTGCTGGAGCCGGCCGCGCTGGAAGCGGCGATGTCCGACGCCTACAACCGCCAGGACGGCTCGGCCGCCCAGGTGGTGGGCGAGGTGGAGGGCGAGGTGGACCTGTCGCGGCTGATGCAGGACATCCCGGCCGTGGAAGACCTGCTCGAATCCGAGGACGACGCGCCGATCATCCGCATGATCAACGCGCTGCTGACGCAGGCCGCGCGCGAGCAGGCGTCCGATATCCACATCGAGCCGTTCGAGTCGTCGTCGGTGGTGCGCTTCCGCGTGGACGGCACGCTGCGCGACGTGGTGCGGCCCAAGAAGGCGCTGCACGGCGCGCTGATCTCGCGGATCAAGATCATGGCGCAGCTCGACATCGCCGAGAAACGGCTGCCGCAGGACGGCCGCATCACGCTGCGCGTGGGCGGCCGGCCGGTTGACGTGCGCGTGTCGACGCTGCCCACCGGCCACGGCGAGCGCGCGGTGCTGCGTCTGCTGGACAAGGAGGCTGGCCGGCTGGACCTGGCCAAGCTGGGCATGGCGCGCGAGACGCTGGCCGGCTTCGACCACCTGGTGCGCCAGCCGCACGGCATCGTGCTGGTGACCGGCCCGACCGGCTCCGGCAAGACCACCACGCTGTACGCGGCGCTGTCGCGGCTCGATTCGCACACGACGAACATCATGACCGTCGAGGACCCGATCGAGTACGACCTCGACGGCATCGGCCAGACGCAGGTGAACCCGCGTATCGACATGACGTTCGGCAAGGCGCTGCGCGCGATCCTGCGGCAGGACCCGGATGTGGTGATGATCGGCGAAATCCGCGACCTGGAAACGGCGCAGATTGCCGTGCAGGCGTCGCTGACCGGCCACCTGGTGCTGGCCACGCTGCACACCAACGACTCGGCGTCGGCCGTGACGCGGCTGGTGGACATGGGGATCGAGCCGTTCCTGCTGTCGTCGTCGCTGCTGGGCGTGCTGGCGCAGCGGCTGGTACGCCGCCTGTGCCCGCACTGCAAGCGCGAGGAAGTGATCGAGGTGACCGCCGCCGACGCCGCCACGCTGCAGGCCGAGGGCCGCCCGCTGCAGCGCGTGTGGCACGCCGTGGGCTGCGACAAGTGCGGCCATTCGGGCTATCAGGGCCGGATGGGCGTCTACGAACTGCTGACCGTGGACAGCGAGATCCAGACGATGATCCACCGCCAGCAGCCCGAATCCGAGATCAAGCAGGTGGCGCTGGCCAAGGGCATGCACACGATGCGCGGCGACGCGCAGCGCTGGATCGACAGCGGCGCCACCTCGCTGGAAGAGGTGCTGCGCGTCACGCGCGAGTAAGCCATGCCCGCCTTTCGCTACGAAGCCGCCGACGCTGCCGGCCGCGCCGACCGCGGCGTCATCGAGGCCGACAGTCCCAGGCAGGCGCGCTCGCAGCTCCGCGCGCGCGGGCTGACGCCGATCACCGTCGATGCGCTGGCCGGCGCCGGCCTGGCCCAGCGCAGCCGCGGCGGCATGTTCGTGCGCCGGCTGACCACGCAGGAACAGGCGCTGTTCACGCGCCAGCTAGCCAGCCTGATCGTATCCGGCCTGCCGCTGGACGAGGCGCTCGGCGCGCTGGCCGACCAGGCCGAGCGCCAGTACGTGCACGAGTTGCTGGCCGGCATCCGCGCGGAAGTCATGGGCGGCAGTTCGCTGTCCGTGGCGCTGGCCCAGCATCCGAAGGATTTTCCGGACATCTACCGCGCGCTGGTGTCGGCGGGCGAGCACTCGGGCCACCTTGGCGTGGTGCTGGAGCGGCTGGCGACCTATATCGAGACGCGCAACCAGCTTACGTCGAAGATCCGGCTGGCGTTCACCTACCCGGCCATCGTCACGTTCGTGGCGTTCGCGATCGTCATCTTCCTGCTGTCGTACGTGGTGCCGCAGGTGGTCAGCGTGTTCGCCAACACCAAGCAGAAGCTGCCCACGCTGACGATCGTCATGCTGTGGCTGTCCGATTTCGTGCGCAACTGGTGGTGGGCCGCCGTGGCCGTGATCGCGGTGGTCACGGCCATCGTGCGCAGCCTGCTGCGGCAGCCCGACGTGCGGCTGTCATGGCACCGCTGGCTGCTGACCGCGCCGCTGGTGGGCAAGCTGATCCGTGGCTACAACACGGCCCGCTTTGCGAGCACGCTGGCCATCCTGGTATCGGCCGGCGTGCCGATCCTGCGCAGCCTGCAGGCCGCCGGCGAGACGCTGACCAACGTGGCGCTCAAGGCCAACGTCGACGATGCCACCACGCGGGTGCGCGAAGGCGCGTCACTGGCCCGCGCGCTGGCCGCGCAGAACCAGTTCCCGCCGGTGCTGGTGCACCTGATCCGCTCCGGCGAAGCCACCGGCAACCTGCCGGTCATGCTGGAGCGCGCGGCCACGGGCGAGGGCCAGGAACTGGAACGCCGCACGCTGTTCCTGACCAGCCTGCTGGAGCCGCTGCTGATCCTGACGATGGGGGTGGTGGTGCTGCTGATCGTGCTGGCGGTGCTGATGCCGATTATCGAGATCAATCAGTTGGTGCGGTAGCTGGGGGACGGGCCAAGGCTGTCGGGTTTCGATACGCCTTTGCCCTCTCCCCCAACCCCTCTCCCGCGCGCGGGAGAGGGGAGCAAACCAAGGGGCTTGGGACGCGCGCGGTGGGCTCCCTCTCTGGCACGCGGAAGCCGGCAGCAAACCGGCGGCATGCCGAATTCGGGGGACTACCCTCTCCCGCCTGCGGGAGAGGGGCCGGGGGAGAGGGCCGGCGCCTCCGACACCGACAAATCCCCTTACTCCCCGCCCGCCACCTTCTTCTTGGCCGGCGCACGCTTGCGCGGGGCGGCCTTCCTGGCGGCGGTCTTGGCCGGGGCCTTGGCCGGCGCGGCTTCCTCGGCGGCCGGCGTCACGTCTTCTGCCACCGCTTCCCGCGATTCCACCGATTCCACGGTTTCCACCGCCGCCACGGGCGCCGATGCCGACAGCACGGTCGTGCCCGGCGCCGAGAATACCGACTGGTCGATCGGCCACGGCGTTTCGCTGAGCGTCACCTCGGGGCGGCGGGTGCGCTTGCCCCGGGCTTTGGGGGCTTCTTCCACCGGGTCCACGGTTTCCGCGATCAGCGTCGAGGCCGAGCCGGCGCCCTCTTCCTCGGTCTCGGCGGACAGCGCCGGGGCCGGTTCGGGGATGGCGTCGATGTCGACGACCGGGGCCGGGGTTTCCACCGGCGGCACCGGCTGGGCGACCGTCGTGGTCGGCGGTTGCGGGGCCGGCTTCGGCTGGCCCTGCGGCGGACGCGGCTGGCCGCCCTGGGGCTGGGCCGGCGCCTGCGGCTGGCCGGAAGACTGGCCGGAAGCCTGGCCCGAAGCCTGCACCACCCCATGCCCGCCCTGCTGTCCGCCCTCGCCCTTGCCGCGCTTCTTCAGCCGCACCCAGATGGTCTTGTTGTTGCCGCCGTTGCGCGTTTCCACCTCGAACAGGTTGGTGGCGGCCACCAGTTCCGACAGCTTGCCGTAGCCGTAGTTACGCGAATCGAACTCGGGGGCCTGCTTGGCGATGTAGTTGCCGATGCCGCCCAGCGTCGACCAGCCGTCCTCGTCGGACACGGCCTGCGACGCGTTCTGCAGCAGCCGCACCAGCCGGGAGTCCTGGCGCAATTCCTGGCTGCTGCGGCGGCGCGCGGCCGGGGCCGCCTCGGTCTCGGCGTCGCTGTCGGTATCGGCATCGGCCACGCCGGCGCGCAGCACGTCCGAATAGATGAACTTGTCACAGGCCGTCACGAACGGCTTGGGTGTCTTGCGCTCGCCAAAGCCGTACACCATCAGGCCCTGCTCGCGGATACGCGACGCCAGCCGGGTGAAGTCGCTGTCACTCGACACGATGCAGAAGCCGTCGAAGCGGCCCGTGTACAGCAGGTCCATCGCGTCGATGATCATCGCGCTGTCCGTGGCGTTCTTGCCCACGGTGTAGCGGAACTGCTGGATCGGCTGGATCGAATGGGCCAGCAGGCGGTCCTTCCAGCCTGACAGGTTCGGGCGCGTCCAGTCGCCGTAGATGCGCTTGACGGCGGCCACGCCGTACTTGGCCACCTCGGCCAGCAGGCCTTCGACGATGGCGGGCGCCGCGTTGTCGGCGTCGATCAGCACGGCCAGGGTGGCGCCCTGGCGGGGGGAATTGGTCATGGTCGGGTTCTTCTCGATGGGGCCGGTTGCACCATGGCGGGGTGGCCGGCGTGTGGCGCGCGGGCGTCATGCGACGCGGGCGCGCGCCCGTTGGATGCACCGCAGTGTACACGCGCGGGCCGCGCGTATAGGGGAAATCACGGGGGCATCTGGCGCGTTTTATGCTGCATCGCACGGTACCGCGGCCTGCACGCCGGTGCTACCATGCCGCGCAGAGACACGGCTGCCCAATGCCTCCACAAGAGACCAGCGGACGGCCGCCCATAACTGATGTGTCGGTGATCCCGACAGCATGCCCCACGCAGGGCCCAAAGAGGAGCACCCATGAATGCCCCCCTGACCCCACCGGTCAGCGACGCCATCCGCCGCGCGCTCGAAAACGTTTCCCTCGAAGACAAGTACACGCTGGAGCGTGGCCGCATCTACATCAGCGGCACGCAGGCGCTGGTCCGGCTGCCGATGCTGCAGCAGGAACGCGACCGCGCCGCCGGGCTGAACACCGCCGGCTTCATCTCCGGCTACCGGGGCTCGCCGCTCGGCGCGCTCGATCAATCACTCTGGAAGGCCAAGAAGCACCTGGCGGCGCATAACGTGGTGTTCCAGGCCGGCCTGAACGAGGACCTGGCCGCCACGTCCGTGTGGGGGTCGCAGCAGGTCAACATGTACCCCGACGCCCGGTTCGATGGCGTATTCGGCATGTGGTACGGCAAGGGCCCGGGCGTGGACCGCACCGGCGACGTCTTCAAGCACGCCAACTCCGCCGGCTCCAGCAAGTACGGCGGCGTGCTGGTGCTGGCCGGCGACGACCACTCGGCCAAGTCGTCCACGCTGGCGCACCAGTCCGAGCACATCTTCAAGGCTTGCGGCCTGCCCGTGCTGTACCCGTCGAACGTCCAGGAATACCTGGACTACGGCCTGCACGGCTGGGCGATGAGCCGCTACTCGGGCCTGTGGGTGGCAATGAAGTGCGTGACCGACGTGGTGGAATCGTCGGCATCGGTCGAGCTGGATCCGCACCGCGTGCAGATCGTGATTCCCGACGACTTCGTGCTGCCGCAGGGCGGGCTGAACATTCGCTGGCCGGACCCGCCGCTGGAACAGGAAGCCCGGCTGCTGGACTTCAAGTGGTACGCGGGCCTGGCCTACGTGCGCGCCAACAAAATCGACCGGATCGAGATCGATTCGCCGCACGCGCGCTTCGGCATCATGACAGCCGGCAAGGCGTACCTGGACACGCGCCAGGCGCTGGCCGACCTGGGCCTGGACGACGACACCTGCGCCCGGCTGGGCATCCGGCTGTACAAGGTGGGCTGCGTCTGGCCGCTGGAGGCGCACGGCGCGCGCGCGTTTGCCGAGGGGCTGCAGGAAATCCTGGTGGTCGAGGAAAAGCGCCAGATCATGGAGTACGCGCTCAAGGAAGAGCTGTACAACTGGCGCGACGACGTGCGGCCCAAGGTGTACGGCAAGTTCGACGAGCGCGACAACGCGGGCGGCGAGTGGTCGATCCCGCAGAACAACTGGCTGCTGCCGGCGCACTACGAGCTGTCGCCGGCCATCATCGCCAAGGCCATCGCCACGCGGCTGGAAAAGTTCGACCTGCCGTCGGACATCCGCGCCCGCATCGAGGCCCGGCTGGCGGTGATCCACGCCAAGGAACGCGCGCTGGCCACGCCGCGCGTGACCGCCGAGCGCAAGCCGTGGTTCTGCTCGGGGTGCCCGCACAACACGTCGACCAACGTGCCCGAGGGCTCGCGCGCGCTGGCCGGCATCGGCTGCCACTACATGACAGTCTGGATGGACCGCAACACGAGCACGTTCAGCCAGATGGGCGGCGAGGGCGTGGCCTGGATCGGCCAGGCGCCGTTCGCGGGCGACAGCCACGTGTTCGCCAACCTGGGCGACGGCACGTACTTCCACTCGGGCCTGCTGGCGATCCGCGCGTCGATCGCGGCCGGGGTGAACATCACGTACAAGATCCTCTACAACGACGCGGTGGCCATGACCGGCGGCCAGCCCGTGGACGGCCAGCTCTCCGTGCAGGACATCGCGTTCCAGGTGGCGGCCGAGGGCGCGAAGAAGATCGTCATCGTCACGGACCAGCCCGAGAAGTACAACAGCGCGATCAAGCTGCCCGACGGGCTGACCGTGCACCCGCGCGAGCAGCTGGACACCATCCAGCGCGAGCTGCGCGAGGTGCCCGGCTGCACGATCCTGATCTACGACCAGACCTGCGCCACCGAGAAGCGCCGCCGCCGCAAGCGCGGCACGTTCCCGGACCCGGCGCGCCGCGCGTTCATCAATGACGCGGTCTGCGAAGGTTGCGGCGACTGCTCGGTCAAGTCGAACTGCCTGTCGGTGGAGCCGCTGGAGACGGAGCTGGGCACCAAGCGCCAGATCAACCAGTCGTCGTGCAACAAGGATTTCTCCTGCGTGAACGGCTTCTGCCCGAGCTTTGTCACGGCCGAGGGCGCGCAGGTGCGCAAGCCCACGGCGCACGGCATCTCGATGGGCGGCCTGCCCGAACTGCCGCTGCCGGCGCTGCCCGACATGCGGCGCGCGTACGGCATCCTGGTGACCGGCGTGGGCGGCACCGGCGTGGTGACGATCGGCGGGCTGCTGGGCATGGCCGCGCACCTGGAGAACAAGGGCGTGACCGTGCTGGACATGGCCGGCCTTGCGCAGAAGGGCGGCGCGGTGCTGTCGCACGTGCAGATCGCCGCCAGCCCGCAGGACCTGCATGCCACGCGCATCGCCATGGGCGAGGCCGACCTGGTGATCGGCTGCGACGCGATCGTGTCGGCCACCGACGAGGTCATCTCCAAGACCCAGTCGGGCCGCACGCGCGCCGTGGTCAACACGGCCCAGACGCCGACCGCCGCGTTCATCAAGGACCCGAAGTGGCAGTTCCCGGGCATGTCGGCCGAGCAGGACATCCGCAACGCCATGGGCGACGCCTGCGACTTCATCAACGCCAGCGCACTGGCCGTGGCGCTGCTGGGCGACACGATCTACACCAACCCGCTGGTGCTGGGCTACGCCTGGCAGAAGGGCTGGATTCCGCTGACGCTGGCCGCGCTGGAGCGCGCCATCGAGCTGAACGGCGTGTCGGTGGACAAGAACAAGGCCGCGTTCGACTGGGGCCGCCACATGGCCCATGACCCGGACCACGTGCTGGCGCTGACCGGCAAGCTCAAGACCCAGACCGAAGGCGCCGACGTGGTGAAGCTGCCGACGTCGAGCGGCGCGCTGCTGGAAAAGCTGATCGCCAGCCGCGCGGACCTGCTGACCCGCTACCAGAACGCGGCCTATGCCGAGCAGTTCCGCGAGGCCGTGCAGCGCGTGCGCGCCGCCGAATCGGCGCTGGTCGGCGCCGGCAAGCCGCTGCCGCTGACCGAGGCCGCCGCGCGCAACCTGGCCAAGCTGATGGCGTACAAGGACGAGTACGAGGTGGCGCGGCTGTACACCGACCCGCTGTTCCTGGACAAGCTGCGCGCCCAGTTCGAGGGCGAGCCGGGCCGCGACTACCAGCTCAACTTCTGGCTGGCGCCGCCGGCCACGGCCAGGCGTGACGACAAGGGGCACCTGGTCAAGCGCCGCTTCGGGCCGTCGACGATGACGCTGTTCCGCATCCTCGCCCGGCTCAAGGGCCTGCGCGGCGGCCCGCTGGACGTGTTCGGCCGCACCGAGGAACGCCGCACCGAACGCGCGCTGATCGTGGAATACCGCACGCTGCTGGACGAACTGTCGCGGGGCCTGTCGGCCGCCAACCACGCCACGGCCGTGGAACTGGCCAACGTGCCCGACGACATCCGCGGCTTCGGCCACGTCAAGGAAAACAACCTCAAGGCCGCCCGCGCCAAGTGGGACAGGCTGCTGAAGGTCTTCCGCGACCCGAAGACGGGGCAGCAGGCGGCTTGAGGATGCCGGGGGCGGTGCTCCCGGCTGACGTATCGTTTTGCTCCCCTCTCCCGCATGGCGGGAGAGGGGCTGGGGGAGAGGGCCAGCGGTTCTGATGAAACCGGTCGCAACGTAAGCCGCCACACCCTCTCCCCCGACCCCTCTCCCGCGCGCGGGAGAGGGGAGCCAACCCGACGTCGCGACCGCCAACCGGAGCTCACCATGCCCACCTACCAGGGAAGCTGTCACTGTGGCCGCGTCGCCTTCGAGGCCGACGGGGAGATCACGCAAGTCCTGCAATGCAACTGCACGATGTGCCGGCGGCGCGGCCATCTGCTGTGGTTCGTGCCGAAGGCCAGCTTCCGGCTGAAAACGCCCGAGGATAACGCGTCCACCTACCGGTTCAACACGATGAAGATCGCGCACCGGTTCTGTCCCACCTGCGGCATCGGGCCGTATTCCGAGGCCACCGACCCGCAGGGCAATCCCACCGCCGCCGTGAACGCGCGCTGCCTGGACGGCGTGGACCTGGCGGGCCTCAAGGTCATCGACTACGACGGGCTGCACAAGTAATCCGGGCGCCCTACCCCCCTACGGGCGCCTTTCCTCCCCGGCCGCCGCGCCGATACAATTCCCGCTTCTCTCACCGCATCGCACCGGCGCTCCCGCCTGCGCCGGGCGCGCCATGACCGCCTCCGCCGCCCCCGCCCCCGCGCTGTCGCCCCGCCAGATCGTCTGGACGCTCGGCATCACCGAGATCATCAGCTGGGGCACGCTGTACTTCACCTTCACGGTCTTCATCGGGCCGATGCACGACGCGCTGGGCTTCGGCAAGCCGTTCCTGGCCGGCGGGTTCTCGCTGGGGCTGCTGGTCTGGGCGATGTGCTCGTTCGCGGTGGGCCGCCTGCTGGACCGCGTGCCGGCGCGCAAGGTGATGGGGCTGGGGTCGGTGCTGGCGGCCATCGGGCTGCTGCTCTGGGCGTGGAGCCCGTCGCCGGCGCTGTTCCTGCTGATGTGGCTGCCGCTCGGGCTGGCCATGGCCACCACGCTGTACGAACCCGCCTTCGTCGTGCTGCGCCAGGCGTTCGGCGACGGCTACCAGAAGCCCATCGTCCAGGTGACGCTGCTGGCCGGCTTTGCCAGCACGATCTTCATCCCGGTGGGCCAATGGCTGGTGCTGCATCTGGGCTGGCGCGAGACACTGGTGGTCTTTTCCGCGCTGAACCTGTTCGTCTGCGCGCCGCTGCATGCGCGGCTGCGCTACGCCGTGCATGCCACCTATGGCGGCACGCCGGTGCCGGGCGCGGGGTCGCCGGGCATTGCGCGGTCCACGCTGCGCCAGCCCGTGTTCTGGGCCGTGGTGCTGGCGTTCACGGCCACGGCGGTCATCGCGTCGCTGCTGGGCGCCCACCTGATCCCGATGCTGACCGAAAAGGGCATGCCCGTGGGCCAGCAGCTCGTGGTGGCGGCGCTGATCGGCCCGGCGCAGGTAGCGGGGCGCCTGGCGATGGCCCGGCTGCCCACGCGCCACCCGGTGCGGCTGTCGATGCCGGTCTACATCGTCATGAGCCTGGGCCTGCTGTGCCTGACGCTCGGCCACGGCTACTGGCTGATGGTCGCGGCCATCTGCTACGGTTGCGCCAATGGCGTAAACACGATGCTGCGCGCGATGGCCATGCCCGAGCTGATCTCGCGCCATCACTACGCCACGCTGAACGGGTTGATGATGACCCCGGTGCTGCTGATGCAGGCGGCCGCGCCGTGGTTCGGTGCGCTGCTGTGGCGCGCGGCCGGCGGCTACTGGCTCATGCTGTGGGTCATGGTGGCGCTGGCCGTGGGCGCGCTGGGCGCCTTCGCGTTCGCGCTGCACCAGCGGGGCCTGCTGCGGCAGGTAGCCGCGCCCGCCTGAAACTTTTCCGCCATCCGCTGTCCGGCCGTACCCGATGTCCGACTATTCGATCGAAACGCCCTCATCCGCCCCTTCGTCCGCTGCCGCCACCCCGGCCCCGTCGCCGGCGGCCGTCTCGCGCGCCACGCGCGGCACGATGGCGCTGTTCTTTGCCAACGGCGCCACGTTTGCCACTTGGGGCGTCCATATCCCGACGATCAAGGCGCGCTTCGGGCTGTCCGACGCCATGCTGTCGCTGGCGATGCTGGCCGTGGCCGGCGGCGCGATCCTGATCATGGGCCCGGTGGGCCGCTGGGTTGGCCGGATGGGCAGCGCGCGGGCGTCGATGATCGGCGGGCTGGCGTTCGCCTGCATGACGCTGGCGATCCTGGCAATGCCCAGCTTTGCGCTGCTGCTGCCGGCGCTGCTGGTCTTCGGCATGGCCAACGCGCTGTTCGACGTCGGCATGAACGCGCAGGCCGCCACCGTGGAGGCCAGCCGGACCCGGCCGATCATGTCGGCGCTGCACGGCATGTTCAGCCTGGGCGGTATGGCCGGCGCGGCGTTTGGCGGGCTGATGCTGGCGCTGCACGTGCCGCCGCTGGCGCACACCGCGCTGATCGCCGCGCTGACGGCGGCCGTGGCGCTGGCCAGTCATCGCGGGCTGCTGGCCGACCATCCGGTGTTGCCATCGGCCGATCACCACCGCGAGCACGCGTCGCGCGCGCTGTGGCTGCTTGGGCTGATGGCGTTCCTGGGGCTGGTGGGCGAAGGCGCGATGTACGACTGGACCACGGTCTACATGCGCGAGGTGGCGATGGCGCCGCTGGCGTGGATCAGCTTCGGCTACGCGGCGTTCTCGGGCGGCATGGCCTGCGGCCGCTTTGGCGGCGACCGCCTGCGCGCCCGGTTTGGCGATGCCCGCACGCTCACCGGCAGCGCCTGGCTGGGCTTTGCCGGCATCGCGCTGGCGATTGCCGTGCCGTACCCGCTGGCCGCGCTGGTCGGCTTCAGCCTGATGGGGCTGGGCGCGGCAAACATGGTGCCGATCTTCTTCGTGGCGGCGTCGCGCCTGCCGGGCGTGACCGCGGCCGAGGCCATCGCCCGCGTGGCGCGCTTTGCCTACGTCGGGCTGCTGATCGGCCCGGTGCTGATCGGCGGCGTGGCCCACCTGGCCGAACTGCGCGCCGGGCTGGCCGTGGTGGCGCTGACGATGGGCTACATCGCCCTGTTCGGCGCCCGGGCCGTGCGTCGCTACCTGACGACCTGAGGGCCTGGCCCCGGCCCTAGGCGGCCTTGGGCAGCGGCGCGTGGCCGGCGCCGATGCCGTCGAACACGAACGTATCCATCGCCAGCACGCCGTAGGTGACCTCGTCGGCCACGCGGGACACGCTCGCGTCCTGCCCGGCCGCCGTGGCCGGACCCAGCGCCGCGCCCAGCGTGACGTAGAACGGCAGCAGGTGCTCGTCGGTGGGGTGGGCCCGGCGCGCGTACGGCGCCTGGGTGCGGTAGTCGGCAATCCGGCTGACGTCGCCCGTGGCCAGCGCCTCGTTCAGCGCGTCGGCCATCCAGCCACGGAACGCGTCGACGTACGGCTCGGTCTGCGGCCCATGCTGGGCCTTGCGGGCGCCGCTGCCGAACACTTCCTGCAGGTTGTGGGTGAAGCTGCCCGACCCGACCACCAGCACGCCCTCCTGGCGCAGCGGCGCCAGCGCGCGGCCGATCTCGATCTGCGTGGCCGGGCTCAGGTACGGGTTGAAGGCGAGCTGGACCACCGGCACGTCGGCATCGGGAAAGAAGAAGCGCAGCGGCATCCACGCGCCGTGGTCGAGCGGGCGATCCTCGTCCTGGGCGACAAAGCCGGCGCCCGGAATGGCGGCGGCCTCGATCAGCGCCTTTACCCGCGCGGCCACGTCCGGGGCGCCCGGGGCGTCGTAGCGCAGCGCGTACAGTTCGCGCGGAAAGCCGCCGAAGTCGTGCCACGCCTCCTGGCGGGCGCGCGTGCCGACGGCCAGCGTGCTGTAGATCCAGTGCGCGGAGATCACCAGCACGGCCTTGGGCCGCAGCGCGCGCAGGCGCTCGCCCAGCGCGCTGAAGGCGGCGCCGGTGGGGCCGGGATCGATCGCCAGCATCGGCGATCCGTGGGACACGTAAAGGGCGGGAAGCATCGGGGTCATGGCAGCAACCTGTCTGGCTTTTCAAGCGATGGCCCCAGTCTGGCAAACCCGGCGGCCGCTGGCGCATGCCATTTGCGGACAAGTCCTGCAAAAAACTTGAACGTGCGCGGCGCCTGCTGTGACGGGCGTTGGATACCGCACACACCCCACGCCGGTTTCCGCTTGTCTGACAGCGGCCGCAGCGGGAATCGGCCTATGATTGCCGCAGAGATGCGCGTTACGCATCCGCCGGAGAAAGCCCGTGTCAAAGCGTTTCGATCCCCTGCACGCCCTGCCCCACGCGCTGTGGTGGCAGCCCGGCGTCTATGGCAGCGGCCCGGCCGTGCTGCTGTGGATCGTCGCGCGGCTGCCGGCCGATGTGCTGGCAGACATCTTCGGCACCCCCTACGCCCCGGCCCTGCTGAACCACGCCGGCGACACCGTGTTCCTGGTGGGATGGCTGGCCAGCGCCGCCTGGCTCTGGTTCACGCGCAAGCGCCCGGCGCCGGCCGCCCCGGCTGCCGCGCTGGACCTCGGCGCCCCCACCCAGACCCCGCCGGCCGCACATCCGCCCGGCCACCACGCCGGCTGACCGTGCGCGGACATGGTTGACACGTGATCTGTCATCCACGTCGGCGGCATGGCCGTTCGACGAAACGATGTAAGGAATCGCTTAAGATGTCGGCTTGCGTCACCGCCGGGGCACACCGGCGGGGGCATCCACCGGTTCTTCTTCAGCAGTTTCCTGCCTCATGTCCGTTACCGCCGCATCCGCCAACGACCTGTCCCGCGCCACCCGACGACGCGCGATCATTGCCGCCACCATCGGCAATGGCCTGGAATGGTTCGATTTCACCGTCTACAGCTTCTTTGCCGTCATCATCGCCAAGCTGTTCTTTCCCACCGGCAATGACCTGACGTCGTTCCTGCTGACCGTTGCCACGTTCGGCGTGGGCTTCTTCATGCGGCCCGTGGGCGCCATCGTGCTGGGCGTCTATGCCGACCGCGTTGGCCGCAAGGCGGCGCTGACGCTGACCATCCTGCTGATGGCGCTGGGCACGGCCATCATCGGCCTGGCCCCCACGTACGACTCCATCGGCCTCTGGGCGCCGGCGCTGATCGTGCTGGCACGGCTGATCCAGGGCTTTTCGGCCGGCGGCGAGGTGGGCGGCGCCACGGCGTTCCTGATCGAGCATGCGCCGGACGAGGAACGCGGCGCCTACGCCAGCTGGCAGCAGGCCAGCCAGGGCATCTCGTTCATGCTCGGCGCCGCCATGGGCGCGCTGGTCACCAACGGGCTGGACCAGGCGCAGATCGACGCCTGGGGCTGGCGCATCCCGTTCCTGTTCGGCCTGCTGATCGGCCCGGTGGGCATGTACATCCGCTCGCACCTGGAGGAGCCGCCCGAGTTCGAGCAGCGCCAGGCCGAGCGCCGCGCCAGCAACGTGAAGTTCTCGCCGCTGTCGCAGGTGCTGCGCGACCATCCGCGCGAGGTGCTGGCCGGCCTGGGCGTGACCATCCTGTGGACGGTCTGCACCTACGTGCTGGTGTTCTACATGCCGTCCTACGCCAAGCAGCAGCTTGGCCTGCCGCTGGGCGCGACGTTCCAGTCCACCGCCATCTGCGGCGCCATCATCCTGGTGTTGTGCCCGCTGATGGGCATGCTGTCCGACCGCGTGGGCCGCAAGCGCATGCTGAGCGTGGTGGCGCTGGCCATTCTGGCACTGGCGTACCCGCTGTTCCACTGGCTCAACGTGTCGCCCACCACCGCCACGCTGCTGCAGGTGCAGATCGTGCTCGGCATCCTGCTGGCCGCGTTCACGGGCCCGGCGCCGGCCGTGCTGGCCGAGCAGTTCCCGACCGAGGTGCGCTCCACGGGCCTGTCGCTGGCCTACAACTTCGCCGTGACGATCTTCGGCGGCTTTGCCCCGCTGATCGTGACGTGGCTGATCGAATCGACGCAGAACAAGCTGGCCCCGGCCTACTACGTGATTGCCGCGGCAGCCATCAGCTTCGTCGCGCTGATCTTCATGCACGACCGCACCGGCAAGAAGCTGGCCTGACGCCAGGCCATTGCCGCCCTGCCGCAAAGCCAGCCCCCGGGCTGGCTTTTTTTCGTCCGGCGGTTGGCAGTTGGATGTCCGGATGCAGCGGTTTCGGTGGATTACGATGTCGGCTGCCGGTCCGAGGGGCCGGCCTGTCTGCCTAAAGGAGCTTTCCCGTATGACGACGACGTCCGCGCCGCAGCCCCCGGTACGCTGCGGCTGGTGTGGCGGCCTGGAGGACTACTGCCACTATCACGACAACGAATGGGGGTTTCCGGTCGACGACGACCGGCGCCTGTTCGAGAAACTGTGCCTGGAAGGCTTTCAGTCGGGCCTGAGCTGGCTGACGATCCTGCGCAAGCGCGAGGCGTTCCGCAAGGCGTTTGCCAATTTCGAGATCGACAAGGTGGCGCGCTTTACCGAGCGCGACGTGGAACGGCTGCTGGGCGACGCCGGCATCGTCCGCCATCGCGGCAAGATCGAGGCGGCCATCCACAATGCCCGCTGCGCGCAGGAACTGCTCAAGACCGAGCCGTCGCTGGCGGCCTACTTCTGGAAGTTCGAGCCCGACCCGAAAAGCCGCCCGGCCAGGCTGACGCCCGAGGTGCTGCGCACCATGGCGATCAGCCCCGAATCCACGGCGCTGTCGAAGGACCTGAAGAAGCGCGGCTGGAAGTTCGTCGGCCCGACCACGATGTACGCGCTGATGCAGGCCATGGGCCTGGTCAACGACCACATGGACGGCTGCGCCACCCGCGACAAGGTGCTGCGCGCCCGCAAGGCGTTCAAGGTGCCACGCTAGACGCCAGCACGCGCAACGGTCCGGCCTCCGAGGCCTCTGCATTGTTTACGGCCTACATAAATAGTAGTAGTAGTGGTTAACGCGGGGTCCGGGCCGTGGATAACCCCCTTTTTCCTTGCCCGATCAGGGACTTGCCGGGCAGATAACCCTCTGGGCAAGCGGGCGGCGTATACGTGGACCGGCGTGGACAAGCCGGGCGTGCCGCGCGGCCACGCCGGCCCGGGCGCCGGGTTGTCCGTATACGCTCCACACCGCATCCCCATGGCGCTCCACAGACTGTCCCCAGCCTTGCCCGGGAGATGTCCACAGGAAGCGCGTGCATCCGGGCGGGAATCGGCTCACACTGACGCCTCGCCGATACGGCGCCTTGCCCGGAGCGCGTTCGATGGATAGCAGCACCCTGTTCCTGTACTTGATTGCCGTGGCCGCCGTGATGGTCACGCCCGGCCCGACCATGCTGCTGGCGCTGAGCAACGGCGCCACGCGGCCGATGCGCGTGGCCGCCTGCGGCATTGCCGGCGCCGCGCTGGCGGACCTGATCCTGATCGGCGCGGTCGGCTGCGGGCTGGGCGCGGTGCTGCAGGCGTCCGAGCAACTGTTCACGGCCATCAAGTGGATCGGCGCGGCCTACCTGCTCTACCTGGCCATCGCGATGTGGCGGGCACCGACGCAGGCGCTGGCCGCATCGTCCGACGCCAGCTCGGCCAGCGGCCGTTCGGCCTTCCTGCGCGCGCTGTTCGTGGCGGTGTCGAATCCCAAGGCGCTGCTGTTCACGTCGGCCTTCGTGCCGCAGTTCGTCCGCCCGGACCAGCCGGTGGCCATGCAGTACGCGATCCTGGCCGTGGTGGCGGCGCTGATGGATATCGCGATGATGTCGATCTACGCGTTCGGCGGCCGGCACGCCATGCGCACGCTGTCCGCGCGGGCCGTGCAGTGGATCAACCGGGGCTGCGCCGGGATGCTGGCCTGCCTGGCCGTGGGCCTGACGCTGTACCGGCGCAGCGACCTACGCTGACACCGCCGCGTCGCGCGGCAGCCGCACCGGGTCTACGTGGGTCATCACGTTGAGCACGTCGTCGCGCGCCATCGCCCGGCGCCGGGCCTCGGTGGCGATGGCATGGCCCTGCTCGACGGTCAGGTCGGCCTGGATCTCCAGATGCACGTCGACCAGGATCAGGTCGCCCATCTTGCGCGTCTTCAGGTCGTGCAGGCCCAGCAGGCCGGGCGTCTGGAGCATGGCGTCGCGCAACGCGGCCACGACGTCCTCGTCGGCGGCACGGTCCATCAGGTCGTTCATCGCATCCCAGCCAAACCGCAGGCCCATGCGCGACACCATCAGCCCGACCACGATGGCCGCCACCGGGTCCAGCACGTGATAGCCCAGCAGATTGCCGCCGATACCGAGCGCCACCACCAGCGACGACGCCGCATCGGACCGCGCATGCCAGGCATTGGCCACGAGCATGCTCGACCGCACCCGCTCCGCCACGCGCAGCATGTACCGGAACAAGCCCTCCTTGGCCGCCAGCGTGCCCAGCGCCACCCACAGCGCCATCCCCAGCACCGGCTGCACCCCCTCCGGATGCTGGATCTTGCCAACCGCCGCCCACAGCATCCCCACCCCCACGGCCAGCAACAACGCGCCCAGCGCCAGCGACGCCGCGGTCTCGAACCGCTGATGACCGTACGGGTGATCGTGATCGGCCCCCTTGCGGCTGTGATGGCCGGCAAACAGCACCACGAAATCGGAAACGAGATCGGACAACGAATGCAGCGCATCCGCCACCAGCGCCTGCGACCCGGCCACCACGCCAATCGTCCCCTGCGCGACGGTCAGGACGACGTTGACGACGACACTGACGAGCGTCGACCGCCTGCCGGCAAGATGACGGGCTTCCGGAGAAAGGGTATCGGGGGCGACTGACGGTTCGCGCATGACCGGACGAGGGAGGCTGTAGCGCGTACGGTAGCATTTTTGGGGGTGGGGTATGAAGCGCTTCAGGTGTGGAGCCCGAAGCTGAAGCGCAGGACCTGCATCGACAGGCCGTAGGCGGCGACGAAAGCCAGCGCCGACAGGACGGCGATCAGGCAAAGCTGCAGGCGTCCGACGGGCGCGGCCCACAGGCTATAGGCAAAGCCGCCAAGCCCCACCACCCCCACCAGCAGATCGAGCAGCAGGACAACGCCGGTCGCGGCCCCGGCCTGGCCGACATAGAAGTCGTTCTTCGTCGGCGCGGTGACGAGGTAATAGAGCGTCAGGCCCAGCAGGGACGCCGGGAGCAAGGCAGCGGGGAACAGGAAGAGCCAGCGTGTGGCAGTCATCTGACCCCTTCGGCAGCAATTCGCCGCGCCAGTCTGTCCAGCCGTTCCGGTAGCTCCGCCGTGACATGCGCGTAATAAAAATGGCCATGTCCCTTGCCGGCCGACATTTGAGCAGCAAGGATCGGCGCCGCTGCAACAACCTCCCATTGCGATATGCCAGCGTAGAGAGGGTCCCCCTGCTCCTTGAGATCAATCACCACAACCTTGCGTATGGCCTTGTTGGCTCGAAGGTTTCCGAGAAACACGGCGTCGATGGGACTGCCGATCAGCACCAGGTGATCCACGGTATGGCCTTGGTTGGCGTAGTAGTTGGCCGTCTGCGCCGCCAGGAGGGAACCGTAACTGTAGCCAATCAGATTGAACTGGCGTGCCTCGCTGTCCATGCCTGACGTAATGACCCACTCACCATCGTCCTGGTACCGTATTGTCAGGCCAGCGCGCAATGCATCGACAAACATCCCGCCACCTCCCAGGACGGTTTTCGTCGCCGTGTTCGTAAGGCCTACGTTGATCGCCGCGATGCCTGCCCGCTGAAAAGCTTTCGCAGTAATTGGAAGATAGTCGCCGTCCAACCCCGCCCCACCCCAATACAACGTTCCTCTCGGGCGAAGCAGATACGACTTAACGGGCAGGCCCGTTGGCTGTAACGTCCGCGCGCCCGATTCTGCCTCTGCCTCTGCCTCTGCCTGTCTGGCCGGATAGGCGACCTCCTGTCCTGCCGTCTTCAAGCCCGCGTGCGAAAGGGGCGACGCATGCGAGCGGCTCCCGTCTCCCGCGTGGCAAAAGATTCGGGCATCCGCACCAGCGATGACGCGGTTCTTGCCGCATGGGCACAGTACCGCCTCTCCATCCACGACCGCCGGACGACCTTGTTCCGATATGCCGTGCCCCGCGCCGGCAATCGGATATGCCCCTTTACACCGTCCGCACGTGGCCTTGTCCCCTGCCAGGGCGACTCTCTTGCCGCTGTCACGCATTGTCGATGTGCACGCCATAACCTGCCCCCCGGTCGTGGTTGCATCGCCATCCCGAACCACTGCCTTACGCATGGCAAGCCCCCAGTCCGTTCCAGCCGAGCAACGTCAAAACGGCGACCCTCTTTTTGTTCATATCCCGCTCCCTCAAGGCGCGACAGCGCGCGCCCTCGATACGACAGGAGCGGCGGCGACGGAACAATCGGGGAACGCTTAAAAAGAGGAGTTACTGGGGGATTACCGCTACAGGCTTTGGGGCCGGGAAGCCGGCAGATGGGCGGAAGGGATCGCGGATTGCGCGTAGCGTCGCTACGGACGCTTGCGACGGACTTATGGTGGCATTGCGCCAGTTGATGTGGTCCGTTGCCAGAAATTTGCCACACGCATCGTGCAGAAACTGCATCCCAAAGCAAAACAACGCACTACATCGCCAGACGTAGTGCGTTGTTTTACAAGGAAAATCCTGGTGGACCGAAGGAGGATCGAACTCCCGACCTCTGCATTGCGAACGCAGCGCTCTCCCAGCTGAGCTATCGGCCCGTAGCGGAGGATTGTAGCCCAATCCCGAGCGGCCTTTCAATCGCTTCGGGGCAACAGTTTGCCCGGTTTCAGGCGGGGGCCAGCCCGGGGTTGCCGTCCATGCCGCGGACCTTTGGCAGGTTCAGGGGGTGGGCGCTGACTTCCTTGCTGGCGCGCAGCCACTGGGCCATGACGTCCCAGATTGGCGGGCCGCCGGTCTGGCGGGCGTCTTCCGATACCGGGGCCCAGCCGGCTACCTTGTAGGTTCGGCTGGCGTCGATTGGCTGGCCGGCCAGGCGCATGTCGGTGATGCGCTGGCCGATGGGCTGGAGGGGGTCGATCGTGTATTGCAAGCCGCCCACGCGCACCATGTCGCCGCCCTGCTGGTAGTACGGATCGGGGTTGAACAGGTTGTCGGCCACGTCTTCGAGGATGGTCTTGATCGTGGCGCCGGTCATCGGCGTGACCGTGGTGTACGGGTAGGTGATGGCTGTCTGGTCCATCAGCGCTTCCATCGTGATGGGCTGGCCCGGCAGCAGCGTCGTGCCCCAGCGGAAACCTGGCGAAAATGCGATCTGGGCGTCCTGCACCGCCATCAGGCCGTCCAGGATCAACTGGTCGAAGGTGCCGTTGAAGTTGCCGCGGCGGTACAGCAGGCCCTGGTTGACGGCCAGTACCTCGTTGAGGCGGGTCTCGTACGGGGCGCGCACCTTGTGGATCAGCGCGGTCATTTTGGGATCAGCCGGCAGGTAGTTGGCGAACACCGGCAGCAGCCGGTATCGGAAATCGGCCACCTTGCCCTGGCGGACGTCGAAGTCCAGCACGCCCAGGAACTTGCCGTTGGAGCCGGCGTTGGTCACCAGCGTCACGCCGCCGGCGTTGCGGACCGGCACCGGGGCCGGCACGCCGTCGTGGGTGTGGCCGCCCAGGATGGCGTCCAGCCCGCGCACGCGCGACGCCAGCTTCAGGTCCACGTCCATGCCGTTGTGCGACAGCAGCACCACCACCTTCGCGCCCTTGCCGCGTGCCTGGTCAATCACCTGCTGGAGGTTTTCCTCCTGGATGCCGAACGTCCAGTCCGGCACCAGGTAGCGCGGGTTGGCAATCGGCGTGTACGGGAATGCCTGGCCGATGATGGCCACGGGCACGCCGTTCATCTCGCGGATCACGTACGGGTCGAACACCGGGTCGCCGAAGTCGTTGGTCCGCACGTTCTGCGCCAGGAACGACACCTTGCCCTTGAAATCGTTGTCGACGATCTGCTTCACGCGGTCGGCGCCGAGCGTCATTTCCCAGTGCGGCGTCATCACGTCGACGCCCAGCAGCAGCGCGCGTCCACCATGTCCTGCCCCTGCGTCCACAGCGCCGTCGCCGATCCCTGCCACGTGTCGCCGCCATCCAGCAGCAGCGCGCCGGGCCGGCCGGCCTTCACGCGCTGGATCAGCGTGGACAGGTGCGCGAACCCGCCCATCCTGCCGTAGCGCCGCGCGGCCTCGGCAAAGTCGATCGACGTGAATGCGTGGGCCGCCGCGCTGTCCGGCGCGATGCCGTACTGGCGCAGGAACGCCTGGCCCACCAGGTGCGGCGGCTTGCCGGCCCATTCGCCAACGCCCAGGTTCACGCTGGGTTCGCGGAAGTGCACCGGGTTGAGCTGCGCGTGGCAGTCGGTGAAGTGCAGCAGGTGGACGTTGCCGAAGCGCGGCACGTCGTAGAGCCGCGCGGCCGCCTGCGCCGCCTGGGCGTCGCCGCCCGGAAAAGCCATGCCTCCGGCGCCGGCCACCGCCAGCGCCTGCAGGAACTCGCGTCGGTTCATGCTGTTATCCGTCTCGATGGGTGGCGCGGCTACGGGCGTCCGGCACGCGCAACGCCGGCAAACCCTTGCGGGGGCCAAACGCGCGCCGCGGGCCGTCGGAGCCCATGGCGGCCGGGAACGTGCAGCCGCGCTGCTTCAGGTACGCCCTTACTGGTTGACCGGCGAGGCCGGGTCCAGCAGCAGCGCCATCACGTCGCGAATCTGCTGCTCGGTCAGGATGCCCTTGTGGCCAAAGCGCGGCATGTTCGAGCACGCGCTGTAGGCGTTCGAATCCCAGATCTTGCCCCACGTGTACTTGACCACGTCCGGCGAATTGCCGCGCAGCTTGCCGTACTGGTACAGCGACGGGCCGATGTTGCCGAACGAGATCTCGGCCTTGGTCAACTGGTGGCAGGCGTAGCAGTTGGCGCCGTTAGTGCCGCCGACCTGATCGGAAAACTGCATCCCCCGGCCGTTCTGGGCGATCTTCTCGCCCTCCTTCCAGTCGCCCAGGAAGTTGTTGTCCGCCGGGTACTTCACCTGCTTCAGCTCGGCGGCCTCGACCTTGCGGGCCACGGCCGCCGGCACGTGCAGGCGGTCCGGGTACTGGCTGCACGCCTTCTGCGTGGCGTCCTGGTTGATCACGCCCTCGACCGTGGCCGGGCCCTTCGACTGGAACGACGATTCGATCAACTGCCGCAGGTCGGCGTCGGTCACCTTGACCGGCTTCTCGCCCCGGGCGCCCTTGGCGGGAGCCTGGGCCTGAGTCTGGGCCTGAGTCTGGGCCTGGGCCGCCGGCGCGGCCAGCAGCGCCAGCGTCGTCGCCGCTGCCAGCGCCATCGTATGCAATGTCTTCATGATGTCCCCTGGTCAGCGCTTCATGTTCGGGCCGTCGTACGTGCCGCCGTTCGCGTTCCGGGCCAGGAACATCGACAGGGCGGTGATCACGTCGGAGCCGTAGGCCGGCTCGGGAAAGCGCTGCTGGCGCAGGCAGTCGTACAGGCGGTGCTGCATCGTGCGGACCTCGCCCTGCGACACGCGGTACGCCGGCCACGTCGTGTACGCGGCCTGGGCGCCCTTGTCGGTCATCAGGTTCGGCAGGTCCTGCAGGCGGATGCGCTGGCCGTCCGCGGCGTGGCACGTGGCGCACGCGAAGTCGTAGGCGCCGCCCCGGTAGAAGAACATCTTCTGGCCCAGCGCGTAGACCCGCTTTTCCTCGGGATGCCGCAACTGGACGTTCATCTTCACGCCGCGCGATTCGCCGGTCAGGAAGGCGGCCAGCCGCTCGATGTCCGACGGCTTGCCCTGCGACGAGAACGGGTTCTTCGTCGCCTCTTCCTGCGTCAGGCCCTGCAGCGTCACGCGGCACCAGGCCAGCCGCTGCTCCAGGTCCATCACCTTGTTCGCGTCCTTGAAGTAGCGCGGCAGCTCGGCGTAGGCGCCCTTGGTCACGCCCGGGCCCTTGCCCAGGTCGCACTGTTCCAGCGACGCGTTCTTCGGCCCGGCCGGCTTCTTCCACAGTTCCTCGCCGGCGGCTTCCCACAGCTCGGCGGGATTGCCCTCGGCCAGCATCTGCCGATACTTGGCGATTTCCTCGGCGGTCTTGTCCTGGGCCAGCGCGGGGCCGGCCAGCGTTGCCGCCGCGGCGGCGGCCAGCGCGCCCAGCGCCACCAGCGCGGGGGCCACGGCGCGGCGCAGGCGGATGTTGCGCACGGTAACCATTGGGGGATTCTCCTCGCCATCGCGCCGCATGGTCGGCGGGCGGACGGCCTTCTTGTGCGGGTCCGGCGGCTCGTTGCCGGACGGCTTGTCAGGGCTGGGCCGGCCGGCCCGGCCCGTCACGGCTTGATATACGCGTAGCCTTCGTCGAACTGCAGCCGGGCGATTTCCACCACGCCGGCCTGCACGACCTTGGCATCCATCAGCAGGCTCTGCTCGGAAATCCGGCGCGCGGTCAGCGTGTTGCGGCAGGCCCGGAATTCCACGCCCGACGAACTGAGCGCCGCCACGGGGGCCTCGAACGTGTTGCCGCGCGCATCCTTGGCGCCTTCCACCAGGAAGTCCACGCCGTACCCGAACGCCACCACCACGATCTTGGTGTCGGGCGCGCCGTTCAGGTGGTTGCGCACGTTGGCCATCGCGCGCACGGCCTGGTCGATGCCGTCGGATAGCTGGTAGACCACCTTGACGCGGCCCTTGCCCGGCGCCGCCGCCGGGGCCTGCTGGGCCGCCGCCCTGGCGGACAGCCCGATGGCGGCCAGGGCCGCCGTCGCGCGGATGAATGCTCGGCGCATGCTGGTTCTCCTTCGCCCGGTTCAGGCCGTCAGGCGATGGTCGCTTCGTCGGTCCGCTTGTCGCCGCGGTTGTCGACCCAGGTCACGGCGACCTTGTCGCCCTTGGCGCCGCCCTTGAACTTGAAGTTCAGGAACGGGTCCTTGGACACCGCCGGGCCAAACTGGGCGTGGAACACTTCCTTGCCCTTGTACGACGCCACCACGGTCTGGATATGCCAGGCCGGGATGGTCTTGCCGGCCGCATCCTTGCGCTGGCCGGTCTCCATGTCGTGCTTCATCAGAATCTTGACGTCGACGACGCCGCCGTTTTCCGTGGCGCGAACGCGCATCGGGTCTGCCATGTGCTTCTCCTGTCAGCAGGTATGGGGAAATCCGGTCTCGGGGTACGTGCGCGGCATCAGCCGCCGCAGCCGCCCAGCGTGACCTTGATTTCCTTCGATGCCACGTACCACTTGCCGCCGGCCTTGACCGCGGCGTGCACCACGGACGTCTGGCCCATCTTCACGCGCGTGGACACGAACGGCTCGGTGCCGGCGGGAATGGTGAAGTCCGCCGCCAGCGTGTTCGGGTTCTTTTCCACCAGGATGGCGATCTGCTCGGTGTCGGGCAGGTTGCTGGTCACCGCCACGGGCACCACGGCGCCGTTCTCGGCGATGTCGGGCGCGTTGAACACGATGGCCGTGCTCTTTTCGGTGCCGCTGCCGCCCAGGGCCTTGATCACGTCGGCCACGCTCTTGCCATCGAAGGCGGTCTTGTTCCATTCCGCGGCCTGGGCCTCGCTGATCAGGCCGGTGGCGGCCATCAGCGACAGCACGGCGGTCATCCGCAGTACATCTCGTCGTTTTGCGTTCATCTTGCTGTGTTTCCCGTACTACCCGGTTTCCTGTCGACCCCTGCGGCGCCGGTGCGTCGCCGGCCCATGTCGTGGTGTGGATGGGCGCCCGCGCCGGCCGCCGGCATTGCCGGCCGGCCCGCGCGGGGTATCCGGATTACTTGGCCGGTGCGCCGGCCAGCACCCACTCGACCACGGTCTTGATGTCGGCGTCGCTGACGGCGGCGTTGGCCGGCATCGGCACCGGGCCCCAGACGCCCGAGCCGCCGTTCTTCACCTTGGCCGACAGCTTGGCCAGGGCGTCCTTGTCACCCTTGTACTTGGCGGCCACCTCCTTGTACGACGGGCCCACCAGCTTCTTGTCCGCCTGGTGGCAGCCCATGCAGGCGTTCTTGTTGGCGATGGCCTGGGCCTTGGCGGCGTCGACGGCGGCATGCGCGGACGCGGCGGCGGCCAGCAGCGCGGCGGCGATGACAAACTGCTTCATGTGTTGTGCTCCAAACTGTATGAGAGCCGTGGGGACGGCAAATGGCCGCGCTCGGAATGGCTTCCGCGGCGCGGCGCGCGCTGGCCGCCGTTGGGGCGGGCTTCTCAGGAGTGCCTCTGCGGTGATCGGTAAGGGCTCCCGGGCGGTTGCGGCCAGTCCGCTATTTTGCCTGAAGTCAACGTCCGCAAACGGATGCGACAGTGATAACCATATGCACAAAAGCGATGGGAAATGTCGCCCCGCTACGGGTTAACCCTTGGGACAGGCCAACACGGCTCCACGGTGGCCGCTATCGGCGTGCCAGCGCCCTGCCCGCCCCCAGCCGGTTGCCGAACACGTTGACCAGCAGCCCGGCCATCACGACCACGGCGCCGGCCCATTGCGCGGGCGCCAGGTCCTCGCCCAGCAGCAGGTGGGCCGATACCAGCCCCACCACGGGCACCAGCAGCGTCAGCGGCGCCACCTTGCTGGCCGCGTAGCGCGTGAGCAGCCGGCCCCACATCGTGTAGCCGAACAGCGTGGCGGCGAACGCGAGGTAGCACACCGCGAACACGCCCCGGCCCGACACCTCGGTCAGCGCGTGGGCAATGCGGGCCGGCCCCTCGAACCAGAGCGACAGCAGCGCGAACGGCACGATCGGGACCAGCGCGCCCCAGACCACCAGCCCCAGCAGGTCTACCGGGCCGATCTTCTTGCTGACGATATTGCCCGTGGCCCAGCACAGCGCCGCGCACAGCGTGAGCAGGAAGCCCGCCACCGTCATGCCGCCCGGGCCATGGGCCGCCGCGCTGCCGATCAGCGCCAGCCCGCCGGCCGCGATCACCATGCCGGCCAGGTTGTGCCAGCGCACCGGCTCGCCCAGCCACAGCGCGGCAATGGCCACCGTGAAGAACACCTGCGACTGCAGCACCAGCGACGCCAGCCCGGCCGGCATGCCCACGGCCATCGCGTAGAACAGAAAAGCGAACTGCCCCAGGCTGATCGACGCCCCGTACGCCACCAGCATGCGCAGCGGAATGCGCGGGCGCGGAATGAAGAAGATGGCGGGAAACACCACCAGGGCAAAGCGCAGCGTACCCAGCAGCATCGGCGGCACGCCGGCCAGCCCCACCTTGATGACGACGAAATTGACACCCCAGACCACGATGATGGCGAGGGCGAGCAGACGGTCTTTGGCTTGCATGATCGAGAAGAAAGTGCCGCGTCCCGGGGGCGGGACGTCCGGCACGGCCAGCGTACCAGCCGCTGCGGTCGGCCGATTGCACGATCCTGCGGTTCTGTTGCCGGTCGCCGCCCCCGGTCGCCGCCTAGGCGAGCATGTCGGCCCAGATGCTGCGCGCCCAGGCCCAGCCGTACTGACCCTCCAGCGCGCTCGGCGCCGTGGACAGGCCGCCCGAGCCCGGCACCGTCACCATCGTCCGCTGGGCGGGGTCGTAGCGGTGGACGCTGGCGATGTGGATCGCCTCGGTCGCCGACGTGAAGCTGTAGCAGGTATTGGTATAGAGCGGCACCGGGTCCGGCGCCTGCCCCGCCAGCAACTGGAGGATGGCCGCCGCGGCCACCTTGCCGTGCTGGTTGGCCATCGTGCCGGACTTGGGCATCAGCGGCGCAATCTGCACCGCGTCGCCCAGCACGTGGATGTCGGGCGCCACCTTCGACGCCATCGTCAGGAAGTCGACCTCGCACCACCGGCCGTTGGCGGTGGCCAGCCCGGCCCCCACCGCGATGGCGCCGGCCCGCTGCGGCGGCAGCAGGTTGGCCACGTCCACTTTCTCGTCGTCCTGCACGTCGAAGCGCAGCGTGCCCGTGGCCGGGTCCACGCCCACCGTCTCGTGCTGCGGCCGGTACTCGATCATGCCGGCGTAGCGCGTCTGCCAGACCTGGCGGAACAGCGCACCCTTCGACGTGATGTCGGGATTGGCATCGAACACCAGCACCTTGCTGCGCGGCTTGTGCTGCTTCAGGTAGTCGGCCACCAGGCAGGCGCGCTCGTACGGCCCGGGCGGGCAGCGGTACGGCGCCAGCGGAATGGTGATGGCGAAGGTGCCGCCGTCGCGCATGGCGGCCAGTTGGCGGCGCAGGATATCGGTCTGCGGGCCGGCCTTCCAGGCATGGACCACCCGGTCGCCAGCGCCGGCCAGCCCGTCGATGGCGCTGGACTGCATCTCCACGCCGGGCGAGAGAACCAGCCGGTCGTACGGCAGCGTGCCGCCACCGGTCAGCCGCACCTGGCGCCGCGACGTGTCGATGGTGGCCGCCGTGTCCCGCACGTGCTGCACGCCGTGGCGCCGCACCAGCGCGTCGTAGGGCAGCGTGAGATCGGCCATCTGCCGGAAGCCGGCCACAACCAGGTTCGACAGCGGACACGAGACGAACGCGGCATCGGGCTCCACCAGCGTCACGTCCACCGTGCCCCGGCTCCAGATGCGCAGGTAGCGCGCCGCCGTGGCGCCGCCGTAGCCGCCGCCGATGACCACCACCTTCGCGCGGGCGGCCGCGCGCGCCTGCCGCACGGACAACGCGCCCGGCGCCGTGGCGGCCAGCGCGGCCTTCAGTACCGTCCGGCGGTCCATCGGCTTACTTCTGGTCCGCGAACCACGCGGCCATCGCGATGATCTCGGTGTCGCTGTAGCCCTTGGCGATCTGCGGCATCACCGTGCCGGGCCGCTTGCCGTTCTTGAAGTTCAGCATCAGTTCGATCAGCTCCGCCTGGGACCGCCCGGCCAGCCCGGGCACGGGACTGTCCGCCGGCGCCCGGCCGTCGGGGCCGTGGCAGACCGCGCACGATGCGGCCTGGTTGCGCGCCTGGTCGGTCCGGGCGCGCTGGACCTCCACCGTCATCTTGCCGGTATCGGCCGGGCCGGCGGTCATCGGTGCCGAGGCCGGGGCCGCAGCCGCGGCCGGTTGCGCCAGCAGCGGCGCGGCGCACATCGCCGCCGCGAGGCCGGCCATCCAACGCAGGGAGAACGGGTATCGCAGCGGCGCGGTCATGGCAGTTTCCTTAAGGGAGATTGCGGCCCGGCGGCAGCGCCACCGGGGACGATACCGGCGCGGTCACGGGGCTCGTGGTGGCGCCCGACGTGCCTATCGACGCCGGCGCATCGGAGGTGACCGGCGCGTTCGGCTGGCTGCCCGGCACGCTCTGCACCGGCGCCGGGGTGCCCACGGCCTCGCTGCCGGCGTTACCGTTCTGCGAGCTCGACGCCTGGTCCAGGCGGGCACGCTCGGCCTCGCTCACGTAGTCGAACACCTTGACCACCTTCTGCACGCCGCTGGCGTTGCGCGCCACGTCGGTGGCCTTGTCGCCTTCGGGCGAGGTCACCACGCCCATCAGGTAGACCACGCCCTTTTCGGTCGTGACCTTGATCGAATTGGCCGGCACGCCCTCGGCCGTCACCAGCAGCGTCTTGACCTTGCTGGTCAGGTACGTGTCGTTGCTGCGCGTCATGAAGCCCGGCGACGCCGTGACCTCCAGCTCGTTGACCACCTCGCGGGCGTTCGACAGGCCGCGCACGTACTGTTCGATCTGCTGCTTGATCTGGGCGTTGGCCGCCTCGCCGGTCAGCAGCACCTTGCGGTTGTACACGGTGGTGTTGACGCGCGCCTGGCTGTCGCCATAGCGCTGGCTCAGCGTGCTGTCGATTTCCACCTGCAGGCCGCGGTCGATCGCCTGGGTGCCCGTGGGCCGGCGGTCCGTCGCCAGCACCACGCCGGTTCCTACCGCGCCGGCCAGCACGGGAAAGCAGCCGGCCAGCTGCGTGGCGGACACCAGCAGCGCGGCCACGGTGACGGCGGTACGGGCCATGCGGGCGGGAGAGGTCTTCTTGGAATGGGTCACGTTCGTCATGCGTAGAGGGTGTCTGGATGAATGCCGAGATTGCCTGAAAAAACCGTGCTGCGCGAGGCGCCAATGCCGCCGCGCCTGTGGATAAGCCTGTGGAAGACGCGGCCATTCCTGTGCACAGGCTGTGGGTAGCCCTGTGGATAGCCGGGGATAACTGCCGCGCGGCGCGTCATGCCTCGCCCAGCAGCGCCTCGTCGATCCCGTCGCACAGGCAGTGCAGTGTCAGCAGATGCACTTCCTGGATGCGTGCGGTGCGATCGCTCGGCGCGCAGAGGTGGATGTCGAATTCGTCGAGCACCGTGGCAATGCGCCCGCCGCCCTTGCCGGTCAGCGCCACCACGCCCATGTCGCGCTGGTGGGCCGCGTGCACCGCCGCCACGACGTTGGCCGAGTCGCCCGACGTCGACAGCGCCAGCAGGATGTCGCCGGGCTGGCCCAGCGCTTCCACCTGCTTGGAAAACACCACGGAGAAGTCGTAGTCGTTGCCGATGGCGGTCAGGATCGAGCTGTCGGTGGTCAGGGCGATGGCGGCCAGCCCCGGCCGCTCGCGCTCGAAGCGCCCGATCAGCTCGGCGGCAAAGTGCTGGGCGTCGGCCGCGGACCCGCCGTTGCCGCACACCAGGATCTTGTTGCCGCTGGTCAGCGCGGCCACCATCCGCTCGACGGCCGCGTCGATATGCGGCGCCATCAGCGTGGCGGCCAGCCGCTTGGTTTCGGCACTGTCCAGGAAATGCTGTTCGATACTGTCAATACTCATGGTCTGGAGACATCCGCGGAAATCCCGCGCATTATGACGCAGCGTCTGCGCCGCCGTTCCCGTCGGCCGACGTGAGATCGAACGCGCCGGGCAGCCAGTCGATCCGGCCCGGCTCGATGGCCACCACGTCCACCCGGCACGGCGGCACGCTCGGCAGCGTGGCCAGGTAGTGCGCGGCGGCGTGCAGCACCCGCCGCTGCTTGGCCGGCGTGATGCTCTGCGCCGCGCCGCCAAACCCCCGGCCGCGCCGCTGCCGTACCTCCACGAACACCAGCGTCCCGTCCGCGGCGCGCATGATCAGGTCGATTTCGCCGCCTTTGCAGCGATAATTGCGCACGACCTGCGCCAGCCCCTGGCGGCGCAGATAGGCCAGCGCGCGGTCCTCGGCCAGCGCGCCGGCCTGCGTCGCGGTACGCGCCACGCCCGGCGTGGTGGATTGGAATGAGCGATTCAACGGAAGTTCTCAAGCATGAGTGACTGGACCCAACTGGCCGCCGGCCAGACCTATCCCGCCGGTACGCTGTACGTGGTGGCCACGCCGATCGGGAATGTCGCGGACCTGTCGCTGCGCGCGCTGCACGTGCTGGGCCTGGCCGACGCCATCGCCTGCGAGGACACCCGCAACACCGGCCAACTGCTGTCGCGCGTGGGGCTGCAGCGGCCGCTGGTGGCCGTGCACGAGCACAACGAGCGCGAAGCCGCCGTGCGCATCGTCGAACGGCTGGGCGCGGGCGAGCGCATCGCCTACGTCTCCGATGCCGGCACGCCGGGTATTTCCGATCCCGGCGCCCGGCTGGTGGAGGCGGTGCGCGCGGCCGGCCTGAAGGTCGTGCCGCTGCCGGGGCCCAGCGCGGCGGTCACGGCGCTGTCGGTGGCCGGCGACATGGTGGAGGCCGGCGACGGCCGCTTCACGTTCGTCGGCTTCCTGCCCGGCAAGGCCAAGGCGCGCCAGGACGCCATCGCGCAACTGGCCGCGCTGGACCATGCCTGGATCCTCTACGAGGCGCCGCACCGCATCGCCGACACGCTGGCCGCGCTGGCCCAGGCCCTGCCCGCCACGCGCCGCCTGCTGATCGGCCGCGAGCTGACCAAGCTGTTCGAGGAAACGCCGGTGGTGACCGTTGCCGATGCACCCGCGTGGCTGGCGGCCGAGGCGGCGCGCGGCAAGGGCGAGTTCGTGCTGGTGGTGGAAGGCGCGGGCCGTGCCGAGGACGCCGATGCCGACACGCCCGACCCGGAGGCGGCGCGCGTGCTGAAGCTGCTGCTGGCCGAGCTGCCGGCCAAGCGTGCCGCCAAGCTGGCGGCGGCCATCACCGGGGCCCGCACCGACGCGCTGTACCAGTTGGCGCTCGCGCAGCGCGGCGAAGCGGGTGCGGACGGCAGCGAGCAGGAAGCCTGAATCGCTGCCTGAAACGCTGCCTGAAACGCCAAACGGCACGCCCTTGCGGGTCGTGCCGTTTGAGATATTTCTTACTGGAAGGAGAAGCGGGAGGCGGCAGGTCGGGAGCGGGAGCATCCGGTGCCAGCCGTGGCGCATCGCCTTACTTCTTCTTGTGCCGGACGGTGCGGGCCTTGGCCTTCGCCTTGGTCGCCACCAGCGTGCTGGCCGTGTCGGGCACCTCGTCGGCGCCGCTGCCGTCGCCGGCTTCCATGCCGCCCGCCTCGACGTTCGGGCCCAGCGCCGCCACTTCGGTCCGCGACAGCCGGCGGATTTCCACCTGCGTGGCGCCGTGATCGACGAAGTTCAGCCGCTTGGCGGCGGCGTAGGACAGGTCCAGGATCCGGTTGCCGTGGTACGGGCCGCGGTCGTTGATGCGCACCACGGCCACCTTGTTGTTGCGCAGGTTGCGCACCAGCACCCAGCTATCGAGCGGCAGCGACGGGTGGGCCGCCGTCATCGCGCGCATGTCGAAGCGCTCGCCGTTGGCGGTTTTTCGGCCGTGGAAGCCCTTGCCATACCACGACGCCATGCCGCGCTGCTCGAACGTGCCCATGTCGGCGCGCAGGCCGTCGATCGACGGCTGGGACGGCGCGTTGTCGTCCTGCAGCCCGAACAGGTTCCAGTTGCCGCGATCCTCGGACTTGGCGCCGGCGGCCGTGGCCGGCCGCGCCGGCCGGGTCTTGGCGGACTTCGTGGCGATGGCGCCCGGGGCATCCGCGGCGGTGTCGGTCTCGCTGCCCGGTGGCGTCGCGCACGCGGCCATCACCAGCGCCGACACGATGATGGCGCATTGACGAAGGAAGCGGTTGGAGCCGGGCGCTGCCTCGCGCACGGACCCCGGACGAAATAGGGGCAGACTGAGCATCGGCGCAGTCTAACACCGGTCGTTTCAAGCTAGTGCCTTGATTTTGTTACGAAATCTGTAAGATTGGCGCCCAATTTCCCGCAATCCGCCGTCTGACAAGGGATTGCGCCGATTGCCCCGGCGCGGCGCTCGGGTGATCCATATTCGACTTTCAGACGATTCTCACTCGCGATTCAAACGCCGAACCAAGGATTCCGGACACCGCCGCGCCTGCCGTCGGCGGCTACAATATTCCACCCCGCCGGCGCGCCATCCGCCCTGCCGGCCGGCCCTTCAAGCGCTCTGTCGATCACAAAAATGAAAGTCCTCCTGATCCCCGTCACGCCGTTCCAGCAGAACTGTTCGCTGCTGATCGACGAAGCCACGCAGCGCGCGGCGGTCTGCGACCCCGGCGGCGACCTGAACCGCATCACGGCGGCGATCCAGGAGCACGGCGTCACGCTGGAGAAGATCTTCCTGACGCACGGCCACGTCGATCACTGCGCCGGCGCCGCCGCGCTGGCGCGCCAGTTTGGCGTGCCGATCGAGGGCCCCCACGAGGACGAGCGCTTCTGGATCGAGCAACTGCCCGAGCAGACGCGCCGCTTCGGATTCGGGCACGCCGAGGTCTTCGAGCCCGACCGCTGGCTGCAGAACGGCGACACGGTCACGTTCGGCAACGAGACCCTTGAGGTCTATCACTGTCCCGGCCATACGCCGGGCCACGTGGTGTTCTTCTCGCGCGCCAACCAGTTGGCCATCGTCGGCGACGTGCTGTTCGCCGGCTCGATCGGCCGCACCGACTTTCCGCGCGGCAACCATGCCGACCTGGTCCGGTCGATCCGCACACGGCTCTGGCCGCTGGGCGACGACGTGACGTTCGTGCCCGGCCACGGTCCCGTCTCGACGTTCGGCGACGAGCGGCGCAGCAACCCGTTCGTGGCCGACCACGTGATCGACGCCGCCTGACGGCCCGCCGCATGGCCAGGAAGCAGCCGCCCGACACCCGGCCCGAGATCTACGTCAGTACCGACGTCGAGGCGGACGGCCCGATCCCCGGGCCCCATTCGATGCTGTCGTTCGCGTCGGTGGCGATGCTGGCGGACAAGACCGTCGTCGGCACGTTCGCCGCCAACCTGGAGACGCTACCCGGCGCGGCCGGCCATCCGGTGCAGATGCAGTGGTGGAAGACGCAGCCCGACGCCTGGGCGGCCTGCCGCCGCGACCTGGAACGGCCCGAGGACGTGCTGCCGCGCTACGTCGACTGGGTGGAAAAGCTGCCCGGCAAGCCGGTGTTCATCGCCTTCCCGGCCGGCTTCGATTTCACGTGGATGTTCTGGTACATGATGCGGTTCGCCGGCCGTTCGCCGTTCGGCTGGGCCGCGCTGGACATCAAGACGCTGGGCTTCGCGCTGACCGGCCGGCCCTACCGCAAGTCGGTCAAGGCCGCGTTTCCCGCCCACTGGCACGACCCGTTGCCACATACCCACGTGGCGCTGGACGATGCCCGCGAGCAAGGCGCGCTGTTCTGCAACATGCTCGCCGAACTGCGGGCGCGGGAAGCCCGGCTGGCGGCCGCCGACCCCGGCAGCCCGGCCGACCCCGCGCCGCCGTCGACGTCCTGACACAGCCGGCGGCGCGGCATCGGTGCGCTGGCCCACGGGCGCCGGCGCGACACGCCGGGCCACATTTTCGCGGCGTCTTCTATATTGGAAGGTGGGAATGGCCATCTGACGGCCATGTGAGCGCGGCCCCGGCCTCCGGGCGCGGTGGCATGCGGAAGGAGGCAAGACCATGCGATTCCATCCAGACCTGCATCTCAGGGACCTGTCCGGCAAGCTGCACTGGCCACACCGCTCTCCGGCGCGCACCAACGTCGTCTCGCATTTCCATTCCTCGTCGGAAGACGCCGAGGTCGCCAAGGCGCTGATCTACGTCAGCGCGGTTACCGCCATCGTGCTGCTGGTGGTGCTGGCAGGCATCAGTTTCGGTCAGGAAGCCATGCACTGGCTCGGTGTCGAATAACACGACGACCGCGCCTGAAGCAGATTGCCCACTGACCGGCCGGCCTCCCTCGGGGAGGCCGGTTCTGTTTTGTGCGCCGCAACAGGGCGCCCGTCCGGCTCAGTCCAGCAGCGGCGCGACGTTTTCCGGCGGGCGGCCGATTACGGCGCGGCGGTCGCGCACCACCACGGGCCGCTGCAGCAGGATCGGGTTGTCGGCCACGGCCGCCAGCAGCTCGGCGTCGGTCAGGCCCGAATCGGCGAGGTCCAGCTCCTTGTAGACCGCCTCGCCGTCGCGGATCATCTCGCGCACCGGCACGCCCAGCATGGTATGAAGCTGCCGCAGCGTGGACAGCGTCGGCGGCGTCTTCAGGTACTCGATCACCTCCACCGGCTCGCCCAGGCGCTGCGCCGCCGTCTCCACCAGCGCGAGCGTCTCGCGCGACTTCGAGCAACGGGGGTTGTGGTAGATCGTGATCATGAAGGTTCTCCTTCCGGCTTTTGGGGCCGATCCGGTGCGGTGGACGGGCATGCGCGGGGCGCGATGACTGGCACTATACAACCGGCCCCGCCCGATGCACCATGCTGGCGCGCACCATTGGGGCGCCACGGGCATGCATCGTGCGTGGGCTGCATCACAGCGGCCCGCCGTGGCCGTTCCGCCCGATAACCGAGACCATTCCGTGATGCCCGCCGCCTCCCCGCGCCCGCCGTTCCGGCTGCGCGATGCCACCCCCGACGACGTTCCCGCCATCCACGCCATCTACGCCCACCATGTCCGGCACGGCCGCGCCTCGTTCGAGGAAGTCGAGCCCAGCGTCGACGACATGCGCCTGCGTTTTGCCGAAGTGCGCCGCAAGGGCCTGCCCTACATCGTGGCCGAGCGCGACGGCGCGGTGCTGGGCTACGCCTACGCATCAAGCTACCGCGCCCGCAGCGCCTACCGCTTCGCCATCGAGGATTCGATCTACATCGACCATCGCCATACCGGCGAGGGCCTGGGCCGCGCGCTGCTGGCCGAGCTGATCGCGCGCTGCGAAACCGGCCCGTGGCGCCAGATGGTGGCCGTGGTGGCGCTGACGTCGGCCGGCGAGGGCGCCGGCTCGGTGGCCGTGCACGAGCGGCTGGGGTTTCGCACCGTCGGCCGGCTGGAATCGGTGGGCCTCAAGCACGGCCAGTGGATCGACACCGTGCTGATGCAGCGCCCGCTGGGCGCCGGCGACGCCTCGGTGCCCGACCCCGACGCGCTACGCCAGTAGCGCCGGCACCACGGTCGCGCACCAGCCCTGGAGCTTGTCGAACGCGCGCGCCACGTGCTCGGGGCCGCGCGCGGTGCTTTCCAGCCGCACCACGTCCACCCGCCTGAGCCCGATGGTTTCCATCACGTAGGTCAGGTACGGCGTGAAGAAGTCGCGCTGGCTGATGGCGTCGTCCGAGAACCGGCCGCCGCACGCCACCACGGCCAGCACCGGCCGGTCGCGCAGCATCCCCTGCTTGCCCTGCGGCGTGCCGGCGAACGTGCGCTCGGGCCGGACGACGAGGTCGATCCACGTCTTCAGCGTGGCCGGCACCGTGTAGTTGTGCATCGGCGACGTGATCAGCACCACGTCGGCCGCCTCCAGTTCGGCGATCAGCGTCTCGGACAGCGCCAGCGCGGCTCGGTCCACGTCCGCATGGCCGGCCGCCACGGCCAGGTTGGCGTGCGTGAAGGCCGCGTCGATCGGCGGCAGCGGGCTGGCGGCGAGGTCGCGCTCGATCACGGTCAGCGTGCCGTGGTGCGCGGCCAGTTGTTCGCGGACCAGCTGGCCCGCGCGGCGGCTGGTGGAGGTGTCGCCACGCGGGCTGACGTTCAGGTGAAGCAGGGTTGCCATGGGTCGTTCCGGCCGGGCCGGGATTCAGTCGATCGGAAAATAGAAGCGCAGCGCCCGCGCCAGCAGGCCGTTGCGGTAGTAGAAGCGGTGGCCCAGCACGTTGGTCAGTGGGGTGTCCAGCACGAGCTGGGTGCAGCCGGCCGCCGCCGTTTCGGCCTTGAGCCAGTCCATCAGCCGGCGGCCGTACCCGCCGCTGCGCGCGTGGGCGTCGGTGACCAGGTCATCGACATACAGGTGCTGGCCGACGATCAGGTTGTCGGCCAGCCGGTAGCCGGCCAGCGCCACCAGCGCGCCGTCGTCCCACAGGCCGGCCAGGTGGTAGCCGTCGCCGGTCTGGCGGCGCCAGCGCGTGACCAGTTCGGCGGCGTCCGTCAGGTGCGGGCGTAGCTGGTGCATCAGCGGGAAGGCGGCGGCAACTTCCTCGGCCGTTTCCAGCCGGCGGATTGCGATGCGGTCGCTCATTGCTGGCCTCCGCGCGGTGCCTCGGCCGGCGGCGGCGGGAAATGCAGGCCGACGGCGATACGGTTCCAGGCGTTGATGGTGGCCACGGCGGCGGCCAGGTTGACCAGTTCCTTCTCGTCGAACACGGCGCGCGCGCGGGCCAGGGCGGCGTCGCGGGGGCCGGGGGTGCCGGCATCGGCCAGCCGCGTCAGCGCCTCGGCCCAGTCCAGCGCGGCGCGCTCGCGCTCGGTGTAGAGGCCGGCGTCGCGCCAGCCGGCCAGCAGGTCGAACTTGCGTGGATCGATATCGAGCTTGCGCGCGATGTTCAGGTGGAATTGCAGGCAGAACGCGCAGCCGTTGATTTGCGAGACGCGCAGCTTGACCAGTTCGACCAGCGCCTTGTCCAGGCCCGAGGCCGTCACCGCCTTGCTGACGCCACCCAGCGACGCGTACACGTCCGGGGCGAGCTGCGTGAAATTCTGAAAGTCCATCGGGGGCTCCTGGAGTAAGATGTCAGAGCTCGAAGATTAATGTAAGAACTCTGACAACATGGCAAAGACCCCTGCATCGAAAGGGAAAACAACCCGCGACACGGCGCCGGAGGTGGAAATTCCGGCACCCGGCGAGGGCAAGCGTGGCGAAAGCGGCTACCTGGCCTATCTGCTGCGCCAGGCCAGCGCCGCCAACCGGCTGCGGATGGAACGCGCGCTGGCGGACCTTGGCGTCACGCTGCCGCAGTTCTTCGTGCTGACGATGCTCGGCGCCTATCCGGGCGCGTCGGGCGCCGACGTGGCACGGCTGGCGCTGCTGACGCCGCAGACGGTCAGCGTGATCATGGGCAACCTGGAGAAGATGGGCGCCATCGCCCGGCAGCCGCACCCGGTGCACGGCCGCATCCAGACCATCGCGCTGACCGACGCCGGCACGGCGCTGCTGGCGCAGTGCAAGGTCCGCGCGAGCGCGGTGGACCGCGAGTTGCGCGCGGGGCTGACGCCCGACGAGGAGCAGATCGTGCGGCGCTGGCTGGTCAGCCTGGCCGTGCCCGGCGACGCCGTGGCCGAGTAGCCGGCGCCATGAAAAAAGGCCCGCCGGCGGCATGCCGGGCGGGCCATCGTCACAACCAGGAAATCAGCGGATTCGCGGCGGGCGCGAACCCTGGGGCGCTCAGCCCATCAGGTCCGACAGCGCCAGCGCCACCACCTTCGTGGCACGGTTCAGGTCGTTCAGACGCAGGTTCTCATCGGAATTGTGGCCGCGCGCTTCCATCAGCGTGCGCGGGCCGGCGCCGTACAGCACCGTGGGGATGCCACGGCTCGTGTAGTGGCGCGCGTCGGTGTACAGCGGCACGCCCTGCACCGGGATGTCCACGCCGAACACGGCCTCGGCGCGGGTCTTCAGCGCGCCGATCAGCTTGTCGACGCCGGGCAGTTCCGACAGCGGCTCGGCCAGGATGATCCGCTCCACCTTGACCTCGATGCCCGGGCGCTCCTTCGCGGCCTTCTCCACCACGGCGCGCAGTTCGCCTTCGGCATCGAAGCCGATTTCTTCCGGAATCATGCGGCGGTCGACGCGGAACGTCACCAGGTCCGGCACCACGTTGGTGTTGATGCCGCCCTTGATCAGGCCGACGTTCAGCGTGGCGGTGTCGATGCCGGGCACCTTGCTCTTGCGCGTGGCCAGCTCGGCGCGCAGGCCGTAGATTGCCTGCAGGATGTGCGTGGCGGCCTCGATGGCGTCCACGCCCGTGTGCGGCATGGCGGCGTGGCCCTGCTTGCCCTTGACCGTCACTTCCACGTGCAGGCAGCCGTTGTGGGCCGACGTGATGCCGTACGAGAAACCGGCCGAGATCGCGTAGTCCGGCTTGGTCAGGTTCTCGTCGAGCAGGAACTTCGGGCCGATGTCGCCGCCGGTTTCCTCGTCGTAGGTGAACTGCAGCTCCACCGTGCCATTCAGCTTCGCGCCCTGCTTCTCGGCTTCCATCAGCGCCAGCACGGCGTACGTGTAGGTGGCGAAGTCCGACTTGGACACCGCCACGCCGCGGCCGTACATGACCGGGCCGTGCTCGCTGTCGGCAATCTCGCCGCCGTACGGGTCCTTGGTCCAGCCCAGCCCGGGCGGCACCACGTCGCCGTGGGCGTTCATCGCGATGGTCGGGCCGCCGCTGCCGAACGTCTTGCGCACCAGCAGGTTCGTGGCGCTGATCATGCCCGCCGCCTTGACCTTGGCCTCGGGCACCTTGTGGGCTTCCACCTTGAAGCCCAGCCCTTCCAGCAGCGCCTTGGCGCGCAGGCCGTGGGCCTCGCAGTCGCCGGCCGGGTTGTCGGACGGCACCTTCACCAGCTCGGCCAGGAACGCCTCCTGCTCCGGGCGGTGCTGGTCGACGTACTGGGTCAGCGTGGTCTCGATCGGGTTCATGTTGTCTCGTGCGGTCATCTTGGTCTCTCGGATTGTCTGGATGTCTGGCGGCGCCGTGGCCGCGTCTTACTGCGGACGGTGGAAGTGTTCGACGAAGCTTGCGAACACCCGCGCGGCGATCTGCGCGTCTTCGGCCGTCATGGTTTCGGTGGGGTGGTGGCTGATGCCGCCGTTGCCGCAGCGCACGAACAGCATCGCCACGTCGGCGATGGCGGCGATGGCCATGGCGTCATGGCCGGCGCCCGACGGCAGGTGCCGCACCGGCACGCCCTGGCGCTCCACGGCGGCGGCCCATTGCGACTGCAGCCACGGCGCGCACGGCACGCTGGCCGCCTCGTGCGTCTTGCGGATCTGGGCGCGCACGTTGCGGCGGGCGCAGACGCGCTCGATCTCGGCCAGCACGTCGTTGACGGCGGCCTCGCGCTCGGCGTCGACGCCCGCGCGGATATCGATCGAGAACGTCGCCCGGCCCGGCACCACGTTGGTGGCGCCGTTGGGCACGTTGAACTGGCCCACCGTGCCCACCAGGCCCGGCTTGCCGCCGCAGCGGCGCTCGATGTACAGGCCGATCTCGGCGCCCGCCATCGCGGCGTCGCGGCGCATGTCCATTGGCACGGTACCGGCGTGGCCGGCCAGCCCTTCCAGCTCGACGATGAAGCGCGTGGCGCCCGAGATGGCCGTCACCACGCCCACGGGCAGCCCTTCGTTGAGCAGCACCGGGCCCTGCTCGATATGGACCTCGACGAACGCCAGCACCTGGCTGCGGTCGTGGCGCGCGGCGGGCAACTGGGCGGCGTCGAAGCCGGCGTCGCGCATCACGTCGCGCATGGTGCGGCCGGCGTCGTCCACGTTGTCCAGCACGTTGGTATCGAACGTGCCGGCGATGGCGCGGCTGCCCAGCAGCGTGGCCTTGAAGCGCACGCCCTCTTCCTCGGCAAACCCGACCACCTCGATGGCGAACGGAAAGCGCTTGCCCTGGCGGTTCCACTCGGCCACGCAGGCGATGGGCAGGATCACGCCCAGGTTGCCGTCGTAGCGGCCGGCGTCGCGCACGGTGTCGAAGTGGGATCCGGTCAGCAGCGCGGGCGCGCCGGGCGACGTGCCTTCATAGCGGCCGATGACGTTGCCGGCGGCGTCGCGGCGCACGGACATGCCGGCCGCCTGCATCCATTCGGTCAACTGCGCGGCCGCGCCGTGGTGGGCGTCGGTCAGGTAGGTACGGGTGAGCAGGCCGGGCTGTTCGGTATGAACGGCCAGGGCGTCGGCCCAGGACATGATGCGGGTGCCGGTGTCGGCCGACAACGGCGGAAGGGTTGCTGCCATGTGCGTGTCTCTCCTGCTGGTGGTGCGGAGCCGGTTCTGGGCGGGGATGACGGGCGGGCGCCCGCTGCCGTGGCTCTATTCTGTGCGATTCATGTTAGCACAGTGAATTCAAAAATTGCATACAAAAATGATATGCACTATATTGGCCTGCACGCACCGACAATCCGCCGCGGACAATCCGGTCCGGACAAGCGGGTAGCGCGGATTCCGCCTCAACAGGGAGGCTTATCCAGCGCGGGCAACGCCGACATGGCGTCTGCCGGCGGTGCCATGCCAGCCCGGCGTCTGCAAGGCACGTGACGGCGGGCACCCCTGAACCAGATCAGGGCCGGACGATGTGCGCCAGCAGGCGCCACGGACCAGGCCCGGCACGGAGACAACGATGCAGCATGCCGTACCCCCGCAGCCCGCCAACCGCGCGCGCCTGCACATCCGCTTCACCCGTTCCCTGTTTGGCCAGGTGCTGATCGCACTGGCGCTGGGCACCCTGCTGGGGCTCGCCTTTCCCGAATTCGCCGCCAAGCTGAAGCCGCTGGGCGATGGCTTCATCAAGCTGATCAAGATGCTGATCGGGCCCGTGGTCTTCTGCGTGGTGGTGGGCGGCATCTGCGGCGCCGGCGAGCTCAAGAAGGTGGGCCGCGTCGGCATCAAGGCGGTGGTCTACTTCGAGATCGTCACGACCCTTGCGCTGGCGCTGGGCATCGTGCTGGCCTATGTGTTCCAGCCCGGCGTGGGCATGAACGTGAACCCGGGCAGCCTGGACGCGTCGGCCATGGCCGCGTACGTGGAATCGGCCGACAAGGTCAAGAGCGCGGGCACGGTGGACTTCCTGATGAAGCTGATCCCGAACACGATCATGGGCGCCTTTACCAGCGGCGACGTGCTGCAGGTGCTTCTGGTGTCGGTGCTGTTCGGCTGCGCGCTGTCCGTGGTGGGCGAGCCCGCGCGGCCGGTGGTGAGGCTGATCGACGCGTTCTCCAGCGCGCTGTTCAAGATGATGGGCTTCATCATCAAGCTGGCGCCGCTGGGCGTGCTAGGCGCCGTGGCGTTCACGGTGGGCAAGTACGGCATCGGGTCGCTCAAGCAGCTTGGGTTCCTGGTGATCCTGTTCTACGGCGCCGTGGCGGTGTTCGTGTTCGGCGTGCTGGGCGTGGTCATGCGCCTGTGCGGCTTTTCGGTGCTCAAGCTGATCCGCTACCTGCGCGCCGAGCTGCTGGTGGTGCTGGGCACGGCGTCGTCCGACAGCGTGCTGCCGCAGGTGATGAAGAAGCTCGAATTCATGGGCATCCGCAAGTCGGTGGTCGGGCTGGTCATTCCCACGGGCTACTCGTTCAACCTCGATGCGTTCTCGATCTACCTGACGCTGGCGGCCGTGTTCATCGCGCAGGCCACCAACACGCCGCTGGCGCTGGGCGACCTGCTCGGCATCCTGGCCGTGGCGCTGGTCACGTCCAAGGGCGCGCACGGCATTCCGGGCTCGGCGATCGTGATCCTGGCCGCGACGCTTTCGGCCCACCCGGCCATTCCGGCCATCGGGCTGGTGCTGGTGCTGTCGGTGGACTGGTTCATCGGCATTGCGCGCGCCGTGGGCAACCTGATCGGCAACTGCGTGGCCACGGTGGTGGTGGCCGCCTGGGAGCGCGATATCGACCGCGACCGCGCGCACGCCGTGCTCAACGGCACGGTGCCGGCCGGCGAGCTGGACGAGGGGCTGCCCGCGCTGCCGGAGGCACCGGGGGAAGTCCCGGTGCCGGCGCCGCTGCCGGGCACGGCCCCGGGGCGGTAGAATCGCGCATCCCAGTCAACGCGCAGGTCCGGCAAGAGACGCGCGCTCACCATGCCCGAGCATATCGATCCCGACATGACCGCCGAGGCGATTGCCGACGACATCGTCGCCGCCATCGTCTCGCACCGTCTGCCGCCCGGCACCAAGCTGCGCGAGGAAGCGCTGGCCAGCGTGTACCGCGTGAGCCGGACGAAGGTACGCGCGGCGCTGCTGATGTTGTCCAAGGACAAGGTCATCCAGATCGTGCCGGACAAGGGCGCCTTCGTGGCCAAGCCCAGCGCCGAGGAAGCGCGCGAGGTCTTTGCCGTGCGCCGCATCCTGGAGGCCGCGCTGGCGCGCGAGTTCGTCGCCCGCGCCACGGCGGCCGACTACAAGCGGATCGAGAAGCACCTGGTGGCCGAGCGCAAGTCGCTGGCCGGCAACGACGCGCAGACGCGCACGCGGCTGCTGGGCGACTTTCATATCGTGCTGGCCGAAGTGGCGGGCAACAACGTGCTGACCGAAATCATGCGCGAGCTGTCGATGCGCAGCGCCGTGATCACGATGCTCTATCAGAGCCGTCGCGATGCCACGTGCTCGTCGGACGAGCATCGCGCGTTCATCGACGCCGCCAAGGCCGGCGACGCCGACCGCGCCGTGGCGCTGATGGTGGAGCACCTGAACCACGTGGAAAGCGCGCTGCATTTCGAGGAAGCCCCGGCCGCCGCGCGCGGCAAGGACCTCGTGGCCGCGCTGCTGGCCTAGGACAGTGCGATCGGCTTGATCGCCATCAAGGACGAGGACGGGGTGGGAGGCGCATCATTCCTCTCGCCATGGAGTTGCGGGGGCGCACTTCATGAGCTCTCCCCGTCCTTCGCAAGAAGGACTGCCCGCAGACCGCAATGGCTGCGGGCTTTTTCTTTCGGGCGTCCGGTTCCGGCCGGGCGCCCATCCCCCTTCCCGATCCTTCATACCCGATAGCTATCCGTTCCCATGCCGGCGCGTGCTGCCCGGCGTCCAGCTACTGTCGCGCTCGGTCCAGTAACCGGGCTTGCCGAACGCCTGCTTCAGGTGCTCGATGAAGAAGCGGATCTTGGCCGGCACCGGGCGCTGCTGCGGGTACACGGCCAGGATGTCGTAGTCGGGCAGCGCGAACTCGTCGAGCACCGTGATCAGCTCGCCGCTCTCCAGCTGCGGCAGGATTTCCCAGGTCGACCGCCAGCCCAGCCCCAGGCTCTCGCCGGTCCAGCGGTGCAGCAGTTCGCCATCGTTGCAGTCCAGGTTGCCGCGCACGCGCACGGTCACGGTCTTGCCGTTCTGCTGGAAGTACCAGCCGCGCTGCTGCCCGCCCTGCAGGTTGAACGCCAGGCAGTTGTGCTTTTCCAGGTCTTCCAGCGTGTGGGGCACGCCGTGGCGCGCAAAGTAGGCCGGCGTGCCGCAGACCACGCGCTTGTTCGTCGCCAGCTTGATCGCCACGAAGTTGGGGTCGATGGCGCCGCCGATGCGGATGCCCAGGTCGTAGCCCTCGCGCACCAGGTCCACCACGCGGTCAGTCAGGTTGAACGAGATCTGGACTTCGGGGTTGGCCGCCAGGAAGGCCGGAGCGTGCGGCGCCACGTGCTTGCGCCCGAACGCGGCGGGCGCCGACACGATCAGGTGCCCGGTGGCCTTGTGCTTGCCTTCGGCGATCAGCATCTCGGCCCGGTCCAGGTCGGACAGCGCCTTCTTGCACTGTTCCATGAACGCGGCGCCCTGCTCCGTCACCACGATGCGCCGCGTGGACCGGTGCAGCAGCTTCACGCCGATGCGCGCCTCCAGCGCGTTGATCCGCCGGCCGATCATGACCGGCGTGACGTTCTGCGTCAGCGCCGCGGCCGCCATGCTGCCGTGCTCGACCACGGCGATGAATGCTTCGATTTGTTTGAGTTTGTCCATAACGCCATTTGTCTCCTGCCGCCACATTGTGAGGCATGGGCGCCGCCATGCGGTATGCCCGCCCGGCGATGCCGCCCATGCGCGGGCGGCCATGGACCGGGGCCAGCCCGGCCCTAGCGGGCCAGTTTCTCGCTGATCTCGGCCGCCTCGCCCAGCACGTAGGCCAGCCGCCGCAGCGGCGCGCTGCACTGTAGCTGGGCGAACAGCGCCAGCGCCGCGCCCAGCACCAGCACCACGCCGTAGATGGCCACCACGGCCGGCGCGTGGCCCGGCTTGACCACGGCCATGCCGTCGGCCAGCACCACGGCGGCCGGGACCAGCGCCAGCACCAGCGCCACCGTACGGGCGCTGCCTTCCCAGATGCGGGCCTGCAGCAGGATGCGCCGCTGCCGCGCGCGCAACTGCAGCGCTGGAATCCGGCCCAGCCGCCGCAGCAGCGCGTTCTCGACCTCGTTCTGGCTATCCACCCGGCGCGACAGCCAGTGCCGCGGATGCCGCCACACCTCGCGCCCGCCCAGCAGCCGCGCCAGCCATGCCGCCACGTAGAACACGCCGCTGACCGCCAGCAGGATGTGGAACGCCTGCGGCAGCCAGCCCGGCGGCGGCTGGAGCAGGACCTGGTGCCACCAGACCAGCGCCCCGCCGGCCACCAGCGTGGGCACCAGCGCCAGCACGAAGCCGGCCCACAGCACCGCGCCCAGCCGGCTGTCGGGCCGCTTCTGGGCCGGCGCCGTCTGGAGCGCTTCCATCAGTTCGAAGGTGGTGGGCAGCCGCGTGTACATGGCAAGGCGATGGCAATTCCAAACCCGCTATTCTGGCCCGAGCCCCTTGCGCGCGATAGTGCGGCGTGACCCTCTTTTGGTCTGGGGTGGAGGTTGGCCTGGAATGGGTCGCGTCGCGGGTTGGGCGGCAGGCCCCCTCCCCTGGGCCGTCTCCCGATGGCGGGAGAGGGGAGCAAACATCGGCGAATTGGCCAAGCGCGAAGTGCGCAAAGCGCCATAAACCTCCATCTTCCTCGCTGCCATTGCAAACCCCACGTATCGAATCAACTGATCCCCCTTCCGTTTATCCACAGGCTGCAGCGGCATAGCATCAACGCCAGAACGAATCCCACCCATTGTTTTTGAGCGTACTGGAGAGAGACATGCCGAAAATGAGAGCAGTCGACGCGGCCATTGCCGTGCTGGAAAAGGAAGGCATCACCACCGCGTTCGGCGTGCCCGGCGCCGCGATCAATCCGTTCTACTCGGCCATGCGCAAGGCCGGTTCGATCAAGCACCTGCTGGCGCGCCACGTGGAGGGCGCGTCGCACATGGCCGAGGGCTACACCCGGGCCGAACCCGGCAACATCGGCCTGTGCGTGGGCACCTCGGGCCCGGCCGGCACCGACATGATTACCGGCCTGTACTCGGCCTGGGCCGATTCGATTCCCATCCTCTGCGTCACCGGCCAGGCGCCGCGCGCGCGGCTGTACAAGGAAGACTTCCAGGCCGTCGACATCGAGTCGATCGCCAAGCCGGTGACCAAGTGGGCCGTGACCGTGCGCGAGCCGGCGCTGGTGCCGCAGGTGTTCCAGCAGGCGTTCCACCTGATGCGCTCGGGCCGTCCCGGTCCGGTGCTGATCGACCTGCCGTTCGACGTGCAGGTGGCCGAGATCGAGTTCGATCCAGAGACCTACCAGCCGCTGCAGCCGTACAAGCCGGCCGCGTCGCGCGCGCAGATCGAAAAGGCCATCGCGATGCTGAACCAGGCCGAGCGCCCGCTGATCGTCTGCGGCGGCGGCGTGATCAACGCCAACGCCAATGCACTGCTGGTGGAGTTTGCCGAGCTGGTCAACGTGCCCGTGGTGCCCACGCTGATGGGCTGGGGCGTGCTGGCCGACGACCACCCGCTGCAGGCCGGCATGGTCGGGCTGCAGACGTCGCACCGCTACGGCAACGCCACGCTGCTGGCGTCGGACTTCGTGATGGGCATCGGCAACCGCTGGGCCAACCGCCACACGGGCAGCATCGACGTCTACACCAAGGGCCGCAAGTTCGTGCACGTGGACATCGAGCCCACGCAGATCGGCCGCGTGTTCGGGCCGGACCTGGGCATCGTGTCCGACGCCAAGGCCGCGCTGGAGCTGTTCGTCGAGGTGGCGCGCGAGATGAAGATGGCCGGCCGCCTGCCGTGCCGCAAGGGCTGGGTGGCCGACGTGCAGAAGCGCCGCCGCACCATGAAGCGCAAGAGCGACTTCGACAACGTGCCGGTCAAGCCGCAGCGCGTGTACCGCGAGATGAACCAGTACTTCCCGCGCGACGTGCGCTACGTGACGACGATCGGCCTGTCGCAGATCGCCGCCGCGCAGTTCCTGTCCGTGAACCAGCCGCGCCACTGGATCAACTGCGGCCAGGCCGGCCCGCTGGGCTGGACCATCCCGGCCGCCATCGGCGTGAAGACCGCCTCGCCCGATTCGGACGTGGTGGCCATCTCGGGCGACTACGACTTCCAGTTCATGATCGAGGAACTGGCCGTGGCCGCGCAGTTCAAGGTGCCGTACATCCACGTGGTGGTGAACAACTCGTACCTGGGCCTGATCCGTCAGGCGCAGCGCAACTTCGAGATGGACTACTGCGTGCAGCTGGCCTTCGACAACGTCAACGCGCCCGAGCTGGAAGGCTACGGCGTGGACCACGTCAAGGTGGTGGAAGGGCTGGGCTGCAAGGCGATCCGCGTGTTCAAGCCCGAGGACATCGCCCCGGCCTTTGCCGAGGCGCGCGACCTGATGGCCGAGTTCTCGGTGCCGGTGGTGGTGGAGGTGATCCTGGAACGCGTGACCAACATCGCGATGGGCACCGAGATCGACAACATCAACGAGTTCGAGCCGATCGAGGACATCGAGGACGCCGACGAGGCCATCCTGGCCGAGGAAACCGCCACCGCCTGAGTTTCGCGGCAGTCGTCATTCCACGAGTTTTCCGCAGCAAGCCGCCCCTGCCCCGCCCCCTTGCGGGCAGGTGCGGTGCTTTTTCCCCAGACACCGAGAGAGACAACACAATGCCAAAGCTCGCAGCCAACCTGACGATGCTGTTCAACGAGGTGGGATTCCTGGACCGCTTCGAGGCCGCCGCCCGCGCCGGCTTTCGCGGCGTGGAGTTCCTGTTCCCGTACGCGTTCCACGCCGACCAGATCGCCGACCGCCTGAACCGCTTTCAGCTCGACCTGGTGCTGCACAACCTGCCGGCCGGCAAGTGGGATGCGGGCGAGCGCGGCATTGCCTGCCACCCGGACCGCGTGGGCGAGTTCCAGGACGGCGTGGGCGAGGCCATCAAGTACGCCAAGGTGCTGGGCGTGCGCCAGTTGAACTGCCTGGTCGGCATCGTGCCGCCCAACGTGCGCCGCGAGCAGGCCGGCGAGACGCTGGTGGAGAACCTGCGCTTCGCGGCCGGCGCGCTGGCCCGCGAGCAGATCGACCTGCTGGTGGAGCCGATCAACACGTTCGACATCCCCGGCTTCTACCTGTCCGGCACGCGGCAGGCCGTGGACCTGATCGGCCAGGTCAACGCGCCGAACCTGTACGTGCAGTACGACATCTATCACATGCAGCGCATGGAGGGCGAGATCGCCAACACGATCCGCGCCAACCTGCCGAAGATCCGCCACGTGCAACTGGCCGACAACCCCGGCCGCAACGAGCCCGGCACCGGCGAGATCAACTACCAGTACCTGTTCCGCTTCCTTGACGAGATCGGCTACGACGGCTGGATCGGCTGCGAATACAAGCCGAAGACAGCCACCGAGGAAGGCCTGGGCTGGCGCAAGGCGCACGGGGTCTGAGCGGCGCTGGCTTGTTGCGCCGGTTTCCCCGAGTGTGGGAGCCCCCGCTTCTCGCTCCCCTCTCCCGCGTAGTGGGAGAGGGGTTGGGGGTGAGGGCAAGGCGGTTCTGCTTGCCGACCTTGGCAACTTGAACCGCCGGCCCTCTCCCCCGGCCCCTCTCCCGCATGCGGGAGAGGGGAGAAAACCAGCTTCAAAACATTTCATTCATCCACCGGAGACAAACATGGCAAATCAACGAAACATCGGCTTTATCGGCCTGGGCATCATGGGTGCGCCGATGGCGGGCCATCTGCGCGCTGCCGGGCATACGCTGTTCGTGCATGACGTGAACCCGGCGCCCCAGGCGCTGGTCGATGCCGGCGTGACGGTCTGCACGAGCGCCGAGGAAGTGGCCAAGCGCGCCGACATCGTCATCGTCATGGTGCCGGACACCCCGCACGTCGAGGCCGTGCTGTTCGCCGACAAGGGCGTGGCCGCCGCGTACAAGGCCGCCGGCAAGGAAGCCACCTACGGCAAGATCGTCGTCGACATGAGCTCGATCTCGCCGATCGCCACCAAGGATTTCGCGGCGCGCATCAACAAGCTCGGCGCGTCGTACCTGGACGCCCCGGTGTCGGGCGGCGAAGTGGGCGCCAAGGCCGCGTCGCTGACGATCATGGTCGGCGGCCCGTCGGAGGCATTCGACGAGGTCAAGCCGCTGTTCGAACTGATGGGCAAGAACATCACGCTCGTGGGCGGCAATGGCGACGGCCAGACCACCAAGGTGGCCAACCAGATCATCGTGGCGCTGAACATCCAGGCCGTGTCCGAGGCGCTGCTGTTTGCATCGAAGGCCGGCGCGGACCCGGCCAAGGTGCGCCAGGCGCTGATGGGCGGCTTCGCGGCATCGCGGATTCTTGAAGTTCACGGCGAGCGCATGGTCAAGCGCACCTTCGACCCGGGCTTCCGCATCGAACTGCACCAAAAGGACCTGAACCTGGCGCTGCAGGGTGCCAAGGCGCTGGGCGTGGCGCTGCCGAACACGGCCACCGCGCAGGAACTGTTCAACACGTGCGCGGCCAACGGCTTCGGCAAGCAGGATCACTCGGCGCTGTGCCGTGCGATCGAGATCATGTCGAATCACGAAATCGCCAAGAACGCGAATTAAGCCGCACCGCTGCCGCCCGCGCCGGGCGGTGGCCCCGTTTTTCCGCACCCGCCTTCCAGGACCCGCATGTTCGCCACCGACGCCAATGCCGCGCTGCTGTCACCCCAGCGGCCGCCCGATTACCGCCACCCCGCGCAGGCCCGCGCGCTGCTGCGCGACCTGTTCGACACGGCCGTCGCGGCCGTGAGCGCCAGCCACTGCCTGCCGCCGCACCTGCCGCAGCCCCCGCGTGGCCGCACGGTCGTGATCGGCGCCGGCAAGGCCGCCGCCGCGATGGCGCAGGCCGTGGAATCGCACTGGCAGGGCGAACTGTCGGGCCTGGTCGTCACGCGCTACGGCCACGGCGCCGCGTGCCGGCGCATCGAGGTGGTGGAAGCCGCGCACCCGGTGCCGGACGCCGCCGGCCAGCAGGCCGCGCAGCGCATGGTGCAGATGGTGCAGGGGCTGACCGCCGACGACCTCGTGCTGTGCCTGATCTCGGGCGGCGGTTCGGCGCTGCTGGCCGCGCCCGCGCCGGGGCTGACGCTGGCCGACAAGCAGGCCGTGAACAAGGCGCTGCTGCGCAGCGGCGCCAGCATCGGCGAGATGAACTGCGTGCGCAAGCACCTGTCGGCGCTCAAGGGCGGCCGGCTGGCGCTGGCGTGTGCCCCGGCGCGCGTGGAAACGCTGCTGATTTCCGATATCCCCGGCGACGACCCGACGCTGATCGCCAGCGGCCCCACGCTGCCCGATGCCACCACCTGCGCCGACGCGCTCGCGGTCATCGCCAAGTACGGCATCGAGGTGCCGGCCGCCGTGCGCGCCCATCTGGAATCGGGCGCCGGCGAGACGCCCAAGCCCGGCGACCCGCGCTTCGACGGCCACCGCAGTGTCACGCTGGCCAGTGCCCAGCAGTCGCTGGAAGCCGCCGCCGCGCGCGCCCGCGAGCTGGGCCTGACCGCGCACATCCTGTCCGACAGCATCGAGGGCGAGGCCCGCGACGTGGCCGAGGTGCACGCCGCCATCGCCCGGCAGGTGGCGTCGCACGGCCAGCCGTTCCAGCGGCCGTGCGTGATTCTGTCCGGTGGCGAGACCACGGTCACGGTGCGCGGCAACGGCCGCGGCGGCCGCAATGCCGAATTCCTGTTGGCGCTGGCCGTGGCGCTGGACGGCCTGCCCGGCGTGCACGCCATCGCGGGCGACACCGATGGCATCGACGGCTCCGAGGACAACGCCGGCGCGCTGCTGGACCCCGACACGCTGACCCGCGCCGCCGCGCGCGGCCTGTCGGCCCGGGCGCACCTGGACAACAACGACGGCTACGGGTTCTTTGCCGGGCTCGACGACCTGATCGTCACCGGCCCGACCCGCACCAACGTCAACGATTTCCGCGCGATCCTGATCGTCTGACCGACGCGCGACCCCGCATAAAAGAGGATGGAGAAGGAGACACACATGAGACGCCAGCGCAAAGCCAAGATCGTCGCCACCCTGGGCCCGGCCAGCTCGGACATCGCGGTCATCCGCCAGTTGTTCGATGCCGGCGCCGACGTGTTCCGGCTGAACTTCAGCCACGGCAACCACGAGGACCACCGCGCCCGCTACGACGCCGTGCGCCAGGTAGAGGCCGAGACCGGCCGCCCGATCGCGATCCTGGCGGACCTGCAGGGCCCGAAGCTGCGCATCGGCACGTTCGCGGCCGGCAAGGTGGCCGTGCGCGCCGGCGACCCGTTCGTGCTCGACAGCGACCCCACGCCCGGCGACGGCACGCGCGTGCACCTGCCGCACCCGGAACTGTTCAAGGCCGCCAGCGCGGGCCAGTCGCTGCTGATCGACGATGGCAAGGCGCGGCTGAACATCGAGTCGGTGTCCAGCGGCAGCATCATCACGCGCGTGGCCAACAACGGCACGCTGTCCGACCGCAAGGGCGTGAACGTGCCCGACGCGGTGATCCCGATCCCGGCGCTGACCGACAAGGACCGCCGCGACCTGGCTTTCGCGCTGGAACTGGGCGCCGACTGGATCGCGCTGTCGTTCGTGCAGCGGCCGTCGGACATCGTGGAGGCGCGCGAGATCATCGGCACGCGCGCCGGCGTGCTGTCGAAGATCGAGAAGCCGGCCGCGCTGCAGCAGTTGGAGGAAATCGTGCGTGTCTCCGACGCCGTGATGGTCGCGCGCGGCGACCTTGGCGTGGAACTGCCGCCCGAGCGCGTGCCCGGCGTGCAGAAGCGCATCCTGCGCATCTGCCGCCAGCTCGGCAAGCCGGTGGTGATCGCCACGCAGATGCTGGAGTCGATGATCGACTCGCCGGTGCCCACGCGCGCCGAGGCGTCGGACGTGGCCAGCGCCATCTACGACGGCGCCGACGCCGTGATGCTGTCGGCCGAATCGGCCAACGGGCGCCATCCGGTGCCGGCCGTGTCGATGATGGATCGCATCATCACCGAGGTGGAGCGCGACCCGCTGTACCGCAACATGATCGATGCGCAGCACGAGGTGCCGCTGTCCACGCGCCAGGACGCCATCTGTGCCGCGCTGCGCGAGGTCACGCACATCATCGGCGCGCGGGCCACAGTCACCTACACGTCGTCGGGCGCCACCGCGCTGCGCGCCGCGCGCGAGCGGCCGGGTGCGCCCATCGTCAGCATCACGCCGAACCTGGACATCGCCCGCCGGCTGGCCATTGCCTGGGGCGTGCATTCCACCGTGAGCCCCGACGTGCAGAGCGTGGACGAAATGGTGGAGGCCGCCGCGCGCGCCGCGTTGGTGGAGGGCTACGCGTCGCCCGGTGACCAGATCACCATCGCCGCCGGCATGCCGTTCGGCCAGGGCGGCACCACCAACCTGCTGCGCGTGGCCGAGGTGGGCACGGAAGTGGGCGCGCTGGCGCTGGGCAGGTCGCCGGCGGCCGCGGCGGTCTGACCGGGGGACGGAGGGACGACGGCCGGGCCAGCCCCGGCCTCCGGCGCCCCGTGCCCCGTTGCTATACTCCCTCGGACACCCCAACAAACCCGACGGAGCCCCCAAATGCGTCTCGACGACGAAGCCGAAAGCCAGAACGTGGAAGATCGCCGCGGGGGCGGCTTTGGCGGGGGTGGCTTCCCGCTGGGCGGCAAGTCGATCGGCATCGGCACCATCGTCATCGCGCTGGCGGCGTCCTACTTCTTCGGCATCGACCCGATGCTGATCCTGGGCGGCGCGTCCAACGTGCAGCAGCAGCCGGCGCCGTCATCGCAGGCCCAGCGCGCCCCGGCCACCGACGAGCTCACCGTCTTCACGCGCAAGGTGCTTGGCAACACCGAGCGCACGTGGTCGCACATTTTCGAGACCGACCTGAACCGGCGCTACGCGGCGCCCACGCTGGTGCTGTTCTCGGGCGCCACGCCGACGGCCTGCGGCACGGGGCAGTCGGCCATGGGTCCGTTTTACTGCCCGGCCGACCAGAAGGTCTACATCGACCTGTCGTTCTACAACGAACTGCGCCAGCGCTTTGGCGCCAGCGGCGACTTTGCGCAGGCGTACGTGATTGCGCACGAGGTGGGCCACCATATCCAGAACCTGCTGGGCGTGTCGGGCAAGGTCGACGCGGCGCGCCGCCGCATGGGCGAGGCGCAGGCCAACCAGTTGTCGGTACGCATGGAACTGCAGGCCGACTGCCTGGCCGGTGTCTGGGCCGCCACGGCGCAGAAGATGAACCAGCAGCTACTGGAGCCGGGCGACATCGAGGAAGGGCTGAAGGCGGCGGCGGCCATCGGCGACGACCGGCTGCAGCGGCAGTCGCAGGGCTATGTGGTGCCCGAAGCCTTCACGCACGGCTCCAGCGAACAGCGCGTGCGCTGGCTGCGGCAGGGGCTGACGAGCGGCGACATCCGCAAATGCGACACGTTCGCGCAAAAGCAGCTTTAGGAATTCAGGGGAACGACCAGGGGAGAAGACCGGGGCGGGGCAAAAATCACCTGCGCGACGTGAGAGAGAAGGAGGAGGTCGGTCGCGCAGGTGGGAGAGAAACCGGAAATCAGGATCGGCGGCCAGCGTGTGGAACGGGGCCGCCGATTTGCGTTCTGGCCGGCTGACGGGTCATCAGACCTTGTAGCCGTACAGGTCGCCGTTGCGTGCGTTGTCCAGCGCCGAGCCCGAGATCTCGCCGCTGAACGCGCGCGAGCCTTCGCTGAAGCTGTCGAACTTGCCGGTGCGGGCACCTTCGCTGAACGTGTCGAACGAGCCCTGGCGGGCGCCGTCCGTGAAGGTGTCGTACTTGCTGATCTTCGAACCTTCACTGAACGTGTCGAACTTGCCGGTGCGCGCGGCGTCGGCATACACGTCGAACTTGCCGACCTTCTTGGTGGCGGCGGGCGCGGCAATCGCTGCCGACGCGGCAAACGCGGCGAGCACGAGGGCGCCGCCAACGAAACGTTTGGCGTTCATCTGGGACTCCTTCAACTGATTTACGACTTGTTATGGGTGCTGCCGACTGCTGCCCGCCGACGCTCTCTGTGTAGCGATGCGAGCACGGAGTGAAGGTTAGTGGCTCGTAGTTCTACGAGAAATACCGCTGCGACGAATGGTGCGTTGCACGCCGTGAAACGCTGGGTCTGTGGACGAACGGTAGGGGTAGCCGGCCGAATGGAAAAGCGGCCGTCATTCTGCGGAGCGGAATGGGCCACCTACCGGGCGGTACGGGGAGGCGGTCTTCGGAAGGAGGCGGTCTACGGGGAGGAGGCGCGGTCTACGGGGAAGAGGTTGGGACGGCTGGTGGTTCAGCTCCCCTCTCCCGCGCGCGGGAGAGGGGTTGGGGGAGAGGGCCAGCGGTCCAATCCGCGACAGGTCGGCAAGCAGTACCTCAACGCCCTCACCCCCGGCCCTTCTCCCGCGCTGCGGTGAGAGCGGCAGCCAGACATCGCCGGATACAGGCCAACCATGCCGGCCAACCCAGCCAGCCTCACAGCGTGAACTGCCCGCTGGCCTCCGGCTGGAATGCGATGCTGACGATGGTCACGCGCTGGGCGCTGCCGTTGGGCAGCCGGTAGTCCACCGTCTTGCCGGCGCGGGCGCCAAGCAGCGCCTGGCCGATCGGGGACAGCACCGACAGCCGGCCGGCGGACAGGTCGGCGTCGTCGGGGTAAGCCAGTGTCCACTCACGCGGCGCGGGCTCGCCCTCCAGCGTGCAGACGACGCGCGAGTTCATCGTCACGACGTCTTTGGGGATGGCGTCGGGCGACACGATGGCCGCGCGGGCCAGCAGCGCGTCGAGCATCTCGTCGAGTTCGGCGGTGCCGGCGCGGCTGGCAATGCCTTCCAGGCGCGTCACGTCGAGTTCGGTCAGGTAGAGGGTCGGGTTCTGGGTCTTTGCCATGACGGGTGTCTCGCAAAAGCGGCGGCGTGGCGTCGGGGCGACGCGGACGGCAGCCAGGGAAAAATCGGTCGGCGCCAGCGCGCAGGCGCGCGGCGGTTCTACAGCGGCGATGCGGGGTGGCTGGGGCCCGGTTCGGCGCCGGACCCGTGCCGTTCAGGCGTGGGGGCGGTCAGGCCGGGACCGGGCGGGATCAAGCGGGGCGTCGATCCGGCGGCTGGCGGTGATGGACTGCGCCACCGCCATGCGCGCGCGGGCCGGCCGCATGGAGCGGACCCGGGCCAGTACGGCGGACGGAAGGTGGCGAGACATCATGAGAATGTTCTGGGTAGCGAAGGAGCGTCATGGGTGACGCGAACGGCCATGCTAGCACAGGCCCGGCGCGGCGGCGGCGGGCCGGGTGCTAGTGCCGCGGATGGCATTCGCAGCCGGCGCCCTCGGCCGCCTGCTGCAGGTTCTGCAGGATGCCGCACTCGCTGGCCGGGTGCGGGTCGGGGTTCTCGCAGGTATGGCGCAGCGCCCGAAGCTGGACTTCAAGTGCTTCCAGCGCCACGCGCTGCGCGTGGATCTGTTCGATCTGGCGGTCCAGCAGCGTGTTGATGTCGTCGCAGGCCAGCGACGGATTGCGCTGGAAATCGCGCAGCCGCCGCACGTCGGCCAGCGTCATGCCGAGCGAGCGGCAATGCCGCACGAAGTTGAGCTGCACAAGGTGGCTGTCGCCATAGCGGCGATAGCCGTTGTCCTCGCGCTGCGGGGCGTCCAGCAGGCCCTCGCGCTCGTAATACCGGATGGTTTCCACGTCGCAGCCGCTATGGCGCGACAGTTCGCCGATTCGCATGGTCAATCTCCGCGATGGCCGGCCGCCGTGACGCGCGCCGTGCCGCTATCTCTGTAGTGACTACAGGGTTAAGCGGCAGTGTAGACCTGTCTGCCGCAGCGCGCAAAACCCGGCCGCGCGCAGGGTCTGGCGGCGACGCGGCCAGCCAGGCCGGGCCTTGTGCCGCCCGGCCATTGCCCCATATGAGAATCGTCGGATAGTGCGGGCCCCGCCCTGCCGGCCCGCGCGCCATCCTGTAGAATCGGCGCATCGTTTTTTGGTCTTCCGCGTCACCCGCCCCCGTGCACCCGTTTCGATTCCTGATGATGATCGTGCTGCTTGCCTTCCTGCCGCTGCAGGCGTGGGCGGGCATGGGCGCGTCCGCATCAGTGGCCGGGATGGCGCGCGCGGCGCACACGGTGACCGTCGCGCCGGCAGCCGCCAGCGCAGAACGGACCGACCTTGCCCACCCGGCCGACCTGGCCGCGCTTGCCGATGTGGCCGGCCACTCCGATGCGGCGCCGGACACGCCCGACCCTTCCCTGCCCGGCGACACCGCCGAGCCGACCCCGCCGGGCGCCGATTTTGCCGAGCAGTTGCTGCCGGCGCCGCTGCCCCGCGTGGCAACGTCGGGCGCGCGCGGCACCGTGCCGCGCTATGCCGCCGCGGCGCTGCCCGATCCCGACCTGCCCCTGCCGCCGCGCCCGCCGCGCGGCTGACCCGTTTCGCGCGCGCCCTGGCGGCCCGCGCCTGCCCTGAACGCCTGGCACGCGCATCGCGTGCCGCGCGCCCCTGCGGCCACGGCCGCGCCTCTACCCGTATTGCCCCACAACCATGAAACGCATCTTCCTGTTCCTGGCGACCAACCTCGCCGTCATGCTCGTCCTCAGTATCACGGCCAGCCTGCTGGGCGTGAACCGATTCCTGACCGCCAACGGGCTGAACCTCGGCATGCTGCTGGCCTTTGCGGCGCTGATGGGCTTTGGCGGCTCGTTCATCTCGCTGCTGATGTCCAAGACCATCGCCAAGTGGTCCACCGGCGCGCAGGTCATCACGCATCCGAGCACCAGCACGGAGCTGTGGCTGATGCAGACCGTGGAAAAGCTGGCCACGCGCGCCGGCCTGCCGATGCCCGAAGTGGCCATCTACGATGGCGAACCCAACGCCTTTGCCACGGGCGCGTCGAAGAACAGCTCGCTCGTGGCGGTGTCCACGGGGCTGCTGCAATCGATGTCGCATGACGAGGTGGAAGCCGTGCTGGCGCACGAGGTGGCCCACGTGGCCAACGGCGACATGGTCACGCTGACGCTGATCCAGGGCGTGGTGAACACGTTCGTGATCTTCATGGCGCGCGTGGTCGGCTACTTCGTCGATTCGTGGCTGCGCCGCAACGACGAGGAATCGAGCGGCCCCGGCATCGGCTACATGATCACCGTGGTGATCTGCGAGATCGTGTTCGGCATCCTGGCCAGCATCATCGTGGCCGCGTTCTCGCGCCACCGCGAGTACCGCGCGGACGCCGGCGCGGCCGGCCTGATGGGCACCCCGACGCCGATGGTGGCCGCGCTGCGCCGCCTGGGCGGCCTGGACGCCGACGGCCTGCCGCAGAACATGCAGGCCATGGGCATCTCGGGCGGCAAGCCGTGGCTGGCGCTGTTCTCCAGCCATCCGCCGATCGAAGCCCGCATCGCCGCGCTGCAGAACGCACGCTGACCGGCAGGCGCCGCGCGGGACGGGTTCAGTTGAACACGTCCTGCCGGTACCGGCCCTGCCGGACCAGGGCCGCGAACCAGTCGGACGCGGCCTCGGGCGCCATGCCGCCCTGGTCCGCGCCGATGTCGATCAGCGTCTGCCGCACGGCCGGCGCCATGCGGCGGCCATCGCCGCAGACATAGACCGTTGCGCCCGCCTGCAACTGCGTCCAGACCTGGGCGCGGCGCTGCCAGAGCAGGTCCTGCACGTAGCGCGCCGCGCCGGGTACCACCGAGTACGCGGTGTGCACCTCGGCCACACCCGCCGCCGCCCATCGGGCAATCTCGTCGTGAAACAGCCAGTCGTGGCGTGGATGCCGGCAGCCGAAGTAGAGCTGCACCGGCGTCACGCGCTGCCCGGCCGCCTGCTGGGCAGCGCGTTCTTCCAGGAAGCCCCGGAACGGCGCGATGCCGGTACCGGGCCCGACCAGCAGCATCGGCGCCGACGGATCAGCCGGCGGCGCGAACGGCGGGTTCGGCGTGCGGATGGATGCCGACACCGTCGCGCCGGGCGCCAGCCCCTGCAGCCACGTGGACGCCACGCCCCGGAACTGGCCGCGCCCCGACAGCGCCGGCGCCCACACCGTACCCACCAGCAGCGTCGCCACGTCCGGCGACACGCGCGGCGACGACGCGATCGAATAGAAGCGCGGCCGCATCGGTACCGTGCACGCCAGCAGTTGCGGCAGCGTCGGCGTGACGGCCGGATGGGCCGCCAGCACGTCGCACAGGTTCAGGCGGCGGGCCGCCACCTGCGTGGCGTAGCCGTCGGCCTCATCGTCCGATGCCAGCCGTTCCAGCGCCGCGCGCGTGGCCGGGCAGCGCGTGGCCTGCGCCAGCGCGCGCAGCGTCTGGCGCGACACCACGTCCTGCAGTTCGACGAAATGCGTCAGCAGTTGCCGCAGCGGCAGCGGCTGGCCGATCGGCAGCCCGCGTCCGGCGCCATGCGGGGCGGACAGCGTGACCATCGCGTCGGCATCGAGGTCCAGCCGGGCGCACAGGTCGTCCACCACGGCGTCCGCGTTGCGGGGCCAGACCGCCACATGATCGCCGGTCTCGTAGGTCATGCCCGGCGGCAGTTGCAGGCGGATGGCGCGCGTGGACGTGCGCGGCGGCTCGACGGCGAAATCCCACAGCCCGGCCGGGTCGCCGACCAGTTCCTCGTTGGCCAGCACCGTGAAGCTCCGGGTGCCGGCCGGCAGCGTGTCCGCGCGGATGGCCGCCACGCTGCGCACGTCCACATCCACCCCGATGCCGCCCGCGCCGGCGCCGTCGGCCTGCAGCGCCTGCCAGAGCGCGGCCAGCCAGCGCTCGGCCGCCTGGTCGAAATCGCCATTGCCGTCGGCCTCACCACGCGGCAGCAGCGGCACCGCGCCGGCCCGCGTGAAGACGTCGAACACGCGGCGCGGAAACGCCTGGTACGTCGCCCACTGCGAATTGCCGCAGCCCAGCAACGCCAGCCGCAGGCTGTCCGCGCGATAGCCGTCGGCGCCGCCCGCGTCGAGCATGGCCTCGAAGCGCCGGCCCGAATCGGGCGCGTGGCCGTTGTAGGTGGCGGCCACCACAACGAGCAGGCCCGATGTGGGCAGCGCGTCGGTCACATCGTCCAGGTCGGCCAGCGTGGCGTCGAAGCCCGCCGCCACCGCGCCGCCGTGGATCTGCTCGGCCAGCTCGCGCGCGGTGCCCAGGCTCGACGCGCAGAGCACCGCCATGGGCTGCCCGTGGCCGCGCACGTCGGCCTGCGCCGCATCGGTCACGGCCGGCGTGGCGGCCGGCGCGGCGATGCGCTCGTGCGGACGCCGCCGGCGCGCGCGCAGCACCAGGTTGTCGGGCTTGATGGTCAGCGTTTCCTTAAGCCGGAACTGGTAGTCGTAGGGGTCGTGGAACGCAAAGTTGCGCAGCATCAGCGCCAGCGCGAGCTTGGCCTCGGTCAGCGCGAACTGCCGGCCGATGCAGGCGCGCTCGCCGTGCCCGAACGGCAGGTAGGCATGGGCGGGCAACTTTGCCTCGTGCTCGGGCAGGAAGCGGTCGATGTCGAACCGCTCGGGGTTGTCCCAGACCGCCGGGTCGCGGTGCAGCGCGGTGAGCACCACCGAGATCCGCCGGTTCTGGCGCAGCCGGTAGCGGCCGCCGAGCACGACGTCCTCGAACGGCGCCACCGCAAAGGCCGGCGCGGTGGGCCAGAGGCGTAGCGTTTCCTTGAGCACGCGGTCCAGCACCGGCATGCGGGCCAGGTCGGCATGGACGGGCGGCGCATCGCCGGGCAGCACGGCATCCACCTCGGCGTAGGCCTGGGCCAGCACGGCGGGGTTGCGCAGCAGTTCGTACAGCGTGAAGGTCAGCAGGCCGCTGGTGGTCTCGTGGCCGGCAATCAGGAACGTGATGACCTGGTTGCGGATGTTGGCGTCGTCGAGCTGGCGGTCGGTCTCGGGGTCGCGCGCCTCCAGCATCAGGTTCAGCAGGTCCATGCCGGGCCGGGGCGTGGCGCGCCGCTGGCGGATCACGTCGTCCACGAGGTTGCGCATGGTCGCCACGTCGTCGGCGAAGCGCCGGTGCGCGCGGCCCATGAAGCGGTCCTGGATCGGCAGTCGCGTGAGCTTGCGCATGGCCTCTTCGAGCGCGCCGACCATCGCCACGATGAACGGGTCGGGCGCGTCGCTGGCGAACGACCGGAAGTCGTAGCCGAAGCCGGCCAGCGCGATGGTGTCGAGCGTCAGCCGCGTCATGTCGTCGGCCACGGCGATGTCTGCGTCGGGGCCGTTGCGGTCCCATTTTTCGACGAGCCGGTTGGCCACGCGCAGCATCACGTCGAAATAGCCCTTCATCGCGCGCTGGCTGAACGCCGGCATCAGGATGCGGTGCGCGCAGCCCCAGTTGGGCTCGTCGCTGTGGGCCGTAAACAGGCCGTCGCCGGCCATGTCGCGCAGGTACGACAGCGGCGGGCCGATGATCTTGCGAAAGCGGGCCGGGTCGCAGACCTCGGCCGCCAGCGCCACCGACGACACGAACGGCACGCGCCGGCCCGCGAAATCGAGTTCGAAGATGCCCTGGTGATGCCGGCTGCGCGCCAGCAGGTGCTGGCCGACCTCGCCCGGCGTGATCTGGAACAGGTTGCCGACGATGGGCCAGCCCGGATCGCGCGGAATCGGTTCGAGGGCGTCGGGGGCGGGGACGGATGACATGGCTGGGGGCATTCCTGGTCGTGGGCGGACGGGCGCGTGGCTCCACAGCATGCCCGCCCGCCGCCGCATTGTCCCGCCCCCGCGCCGGGCGTTTGAAATCTTTGTTCGGATTTGCGCCGGGCGCTCAGTCGGTCACCCGGCCGCGCAGCGCCTTGATCTGGCCGCGCTGGACCTTGGCGTCCACCCGGCGCACCTTCGACGCCCGCGTGGGCCGCGTGGCGCGCCGCACGCGCGGCGGCTCGGCCACGCTGCGCACCAGGTCGTGCAGCCGGCGCACGGCTTCCTCGCGGTTCATCTCCAGGCTGCGATGCTGCTGGGCCTTGATGACGATCACGCCGTCGCGCGTGATGCGGTGATCGTGCAGCGCCAGCAGCCGGTCCTTGTGGTCGGCGGCCAGCGACGACATCCGCACGTCGAACCGCAGGTGCACGGCGTTGGACACCTTGTTGATGTTCTGCCCGCCCGCGCCCTGCGCGCGGATGGCGGTGATCTCGTACTCGTGGTGGGGAATGAACAGGTCGTCGGCCATGCGCCGCATCATAGCAACGCATGGCCACCGGGAGTATGCCGGATGGTCTCCGGCACGCCCGCCCGCCGGCCGTCAGGGCGCCGGCTGGATATTCTGGTTGGTGCAGAACAGGTTCTGCGGATCGTAGGTGCGCTTGGCGCGGGCCAGCCGGTCGAAGTTGTGGCCGTAGGCCGCGTTGACGCGCGCGGTCTCATCCTCGGTCATGAAGTTCACGTAGACCCCGCCCGTGGCGTACGGCGCCGAGGCGTTGAAGAAGTCGCGCGCCCAGCCGATGCAGGTGGCGTCCTCGTCCGCGCGGTCCCAGCGCGAGTGCACGTTCATCACATAGCGCGCGTCGCGGTGGTGGTACGCGGTGGCGTCCGGCGCCACGCGGTTGGCCACCCCGCCCACCTGCCCGATGAAGATCTCCGCATTGGCCGACGGGCCGCGCGCGGCGTAGTCGGTCATCAGGTCGATGGCGGCATCGTCCAGCCGCGTGAAGTTGTGCGATTTCCAGTAGTTGCGGGCGCCCGGCGTGAGCAGCGGGTCGAACGCCTGCTGCCAGGCCGTGTAGGGCATCGGGCCCACGTGCTCGCCGATGGCCTGGCCAAAGCCGCGCAGCGGGTCGATGGCCTGCGCGGCCGCGCCCGGATCGCCGGCATGGAACACCGCCAGCACCACCACGTTGGCGCCGTGGGCCGACGACGGCAGGAACGGCAGCGGCGGCGCCTTGCGCAGCACGACCCAGACGTTCATGTCGTCCGGCATCGCCGATTCCGTGTACGCGCGATATTGCCGCAGCACCGACTTGCCCTCCACAGCCGGGAAGACGATCAGCCCGGCCGTGACCATCGGCCCCACCCGGTGGAGCCGGAACTGGAACAGCGTGACCACGCCGAAGTTGCCCCCGCCGCCGCGCAGCGCCCAGAACAGCTCGGGCTCGTGGTTGGCATCGGCCCAGCGGCGCTGGCCGTCGGCCGTCACCACCTCGCAGCCCAGCAGGTTGTCCACCGTCATGCCGTACTGGCGCGTCAGCCAGCCAAAGCCGCCGCCGAGCGTCAGCCCGGCCACGCCCGTGGTGGAGTTGATGCCGAGCGGCGTGGCCAGCCCCAACGCCTGGGCCTCGTGGTCGAAATCGCCCAGCGTGGCGCCCGGGCTAACCCACGCCACGTTGTCCTGCGGATCGACGTGGACGCTGCGTAGCTGGGACAGGTCGACCACCAGCCCGTTGTTGCAGATCGCGCTGCCGGCGATGTTGTGCCCGCCGCCGCGCACGGCCAGCGTCAGGCCATGGTCGCGCGCGAAGTTGACGGCCTGGATGACGTCGGCGGTGCCGGTGCACTGCACGATGACTGCGGGCCGTCGGTCCACCGTGGCGTTCCAGACGGTGCGTGCGACGTCGTACCCGGCGTCTTGCGGCAGCAGCACCTTGCCGCGCACGGCGTGGCGCAGCATGTCGAGATGATCGGCGGAAAGCGTGGGCATGGCAGGTCCTCCCCTTCTGCATCGGAATCCGATGGGCGAAGGAACGTCGATGCAAGGCACGCGCCAGCGGCCGGCAAGCGGCCTCGCATCAACGTTGGCCCGCGGCAGCCGCTGGCCGCGTCACCCGGATCGGCACGAAAGGTTGCAACGGTGAGGCGGCGGACGCGAGACATGGGGCGGCCGGCCTGCGTGGCGGGACGATCAAGGGGGTGAAAACGACGGAGGAGGAAAACCAGGAAGGACTTGGCGCGCCCGGCTGGGATCGAACCAGCAACCCCTGCCTTCGGAGGGCAGTACTCTATCCATTGAGCTACGGGCGCGATGTGTACGGCGTTGACTCCGGCGAGTGCCGGCGTCGGAAAGTCGCATAGGATACCCGAGTTGTCCGCCGGCGTCCATGCGGGATGGGCCGGGGCCGGCGGGGTCGGGGTTTCCACAGGTCTCTGAGCCGTCGCATTTGGCCCCTGTGCCGAAGTCTTGGGTCTATAATCGGCAGCTATTTGCGTCGTAACAGAGACGCGAGCGGGGTGGAGACAGCCCCGGACGCAAAGACCGACAGATTCATCCCCGAAAACAGGGCCAGACAAGCAAGCCGCCCCCACGTGCTGTGCACCAGGTTTCCCGCAAAATCGAGAGTTCTGTATGAGTGACGTCCATCAAAACGACCACCACGAGTCGCCAATCAAGACCCCTAAGCAACTAATTGCCGTGGTGATCGCCGCCTTTCTGGTGCCGATCATCGTCATCATCCTGCTTGTCAATTTTGTCGGCCACGGCACCCGTGACGGGGACGGCACCGCGTTCAGCGCGGAAGCCGTAAACGGGCGTATCGCGCCGGTGGCCTCGCTGGAAATCAAGGATCCCAACGCGCCGCGCGTGTTCAAGACCGGCGAGCAGGTCTACAAGGAAGTGTGCGCGGCCTGCCACGCCACGGGTGCCGCGGGCGCGCCGAAGTACGGCGTGGCTGGCGACTGGACGGCGCGTATCGGCCAGGGTTTCGACGGCCTGCTCAAGGCCGTGCTGCAAGGCAAGGGCGCGATGCCCGCCCGCGCCGGCACCTCGCCCGACGACATGAGCGATTACGAACTGGCGCGCGCCGTGGTCTACATGGCCGACGCCGGCGGTGCCAAGTTCCCCGAGCCGGCCGCACCGGCCCAGGGCGCCACCGCGCAGGCGGCTGCCTCCGCACCGGCGGCATCGGCCCCGGCCGCCGCTGCGGCCCCGGCTCCGGCCGCTCCCGCCGCCGCCGCCGCGCCGGCAGCCCCTGCTGCCGCACCGGCTGCAGCCGCCGCACCGGCCGTGGCATCGGCCGAGACCGGCAAGAAAGTCTATGAACAGGTCTGCGCGGCCTGCCACGCGGCTGGCGTGGCCGGTGCGCCGAAGTTTGGCGACAAGGCCGCCTGGGCGCCGCGCCTCAAGGAAGGCATGGACGTCGTCCACAACTACGCGCTCAAGGGCAAGGGCGTGATGCCGCCCAAGGGCGGATACGCCGGCCCCGATGCCGACGTGATCGCCGCGTCGGACTACATGGCCAACGCCGCGAAGTAAGCTGCGAACCAGGCCCCCGGTTCAGCGGCCAAGCCGGCCGCTCCGGAACGAAAAAGCCCGCGATTCATCGCGGGCTTTTTGCTTGTGGGGCCGGACAGTCCTGGCCTGACGATCAGGCTCAGACCACGCGCGAGTAGCGCACCAGCGGAATCACCTTGCCATCGTTTGCCGCCGGGGCCGGCTGCGGCCGGGCCGCGTCCTCGCGCAGGTAGCGGTCGAACACCATCGCCACGCGGCGCACCAGCAGGCGGCCCAGCGGCGTGATCTCGATCCGTTCCGGGGTGCGGCGCACCAGGTGGTCGGCGGCCAGCGTGTCCAGGTCGGCCAGCTCGGCCGCGAACGTCGATGCGAAGTCGATGCCGTGCTCGGCCTCCACCATGGCGATGTCCAGCGTGCCGTTGCACATCAGCGCGCCGATGATCGCCTTGCGCAGGTGGTCGTCGGCGGTCATTTCCAGCCCGCGCACGATGGGCAGCCGGCCGGCATCGAGCGCGGCATAGTAGGCATCGGTCGTGCGGGCGTTCTGGACATAGTGGCTCGCCACGGCGCCAATGGCCGACACGCCGAGCCCGATCTGGTCGTAGCCGGCATGCGTGGCGTAGCCCTGGAAGTTGCGCTGCAGCCAGCCCTCGCGCTGGGCCACGGCCAGGTCGTCGTCGGGCAGCGCAAAGTGATCCATGCCGATGTAGACGTAGCCTGCGGCGGTCAGCCGCTCGATGGTCGACACCAGGATGTCGAGCTTCTCGGCGGCCGGCGGCAGCGTCGCGGCGTCGATGCGGCGCTGCGGCTTGAACACGTGCGGCAGATGGGCGTAGCTGTAGACCGACAGCCGGTCGGGGCGCAGGTCGAGCACGCGATCCACCGTGGCCGCAAAGCGTGCCGTGGTCTGGTGCGGCAGGCCGTAGATCAGGTCCACGCTGACCGACTGGAATCCCAGCCGACGCGCGGCCAGCACGATGTTGCGCGTTTCCTCGTACGACTGAACGCGGTGCACGGCCTGCTGCACCTCGGGGTCGAAGTCCTGCACGCCCAGGCTGATCCGGTTGAAGCCGAGTTCGGCCAGCAGGTCCATCCGCGCGTCGGTCACGCGGCGCGGATCGATCTCGATCGAGTGTTCGCCCTCGGGCAGCAGGTCGAAGTGCTCGCGCAGCGCCGCCATGACGCGGCGCATCTCGTCCGGGTCCAGGAACGTCGGCGTGCCCCCGCCCCAGTGCGACTGCATCACCGCGCGGCGCTGGCCGAGCCGGCCGGCCACCATCGCCATTTCGCGCGCCAGATAGTCGACGTACTGCGCGCTGCGGCTGTGATCCTTGGTGATGATCTTGTTGCAGCCGCAGTAGTAGCAGATGTTTTCGCAGAACGGGATGTGCAGGTAGAGCGAGAGCGGGGCCGGCGCGTTGGCGCGGCAGTCCTGCAGCGCGCGCAGGTAGCCGGCGTCGCCGATCTCGTTGTGGAAGCGGTCGGCGGTGGGGTAGGAGGTATAGCGGGGGCCGTTACCGTCGATGCGGCCGGCCAGGCTGCGGAAATCGGCAAGCGCGCGGCGGTCGAAGGCGGTGCCGGCGACGTCGGGATTGGGGGCGGACATGGCAAAACTCTGGGTTCGCGTGGGGGGACAAACGATCCTATGCCTCGCCCGATCGCCAAACCTTGATGCCAATCAAGGTCACGGCAACCGTACGCCTGCCAGCCCCGCCGACGGGGGGCGCCAAGTCGGGTAAAAGTCACGGAAGCGTCATGAAGGGCCGATAGTCTCGCTTCCGGCCCGGTGCCGGCTCGCTTTATTGCGATGTCTGCCGGCCGCCGTTGCACCGCCTTCGCACCCCCGCTCCACCGTCACTTGCCTACTGCCATGCGCCAAGCCTTGCCGCAGTCGATCCCCTCTTGCGCCCCCGCCCAGGCCGGCCGCCGCACCGCGCTGCGCACGCTGGGCGCGCTGGCGTCCGCCGCGATGGTGCCCGCGTTCGCGCAGCCGGCGGGCCCGGCGGTACGTCGCCAGCTGGTGGTGGCGCATCTGGTCGATCGCGCCGGGCCGCAGGCCGACCAGGCGCGCGACTACCTGGCCGGCGCCAAGGTCATGTTCGATGCCTGGAACGCCTCGCCCGGCGCCGGCGGCGGCCTGCGCATCGTCCACGTGGTGCGCGATGCCGACGCCGCCAACCCGCGCGGCGCGGCCGCGCAGGCCGTGGCGCTGGCTGACAACGAGCGCGCCGAAGTGTTGTTCGGACCCGGCGACAGCCTGCTGCCGACGCTGGCGGGCGCATCCGAACTGAGCCGGCGCGGCGTGCAGATCGTGGCGCCGCTGTCCGGGCTGGCGCTGGCCGCCGACAACGTCTGGTTCACGCGCGCCGACTATCAGTCCGAACTCGATGCGGCGGTCCGCCAGTTGCGCAGCTACGGGCTCGGCAGCATCGCGCTGGCCGTGTCGCCCGACTTCGCGGCCGGCACGCTCGGCACCGGCACGCCGTGGCTGGCGCGGCTGGAGAAGGACATGGGCACGCGGGCCGTCGCGCTGGACGGCAACCTCGACGACAGCGCGCGACGCATCGCGGCAGCGCGGCCGGGCGCGGTGATCGTGGCCGGCGACACGCTGGCCTACGGCAGCCTGGGCCGCGCGCTGGCGGCGCGCAACTGGTATGGCTTCCTGGTCGGGCTGTCGGCGGTAAGCCCGTCGGCCGCGCGCGAGATCCTGGGCAGCGGCTACGCCGGCGGCATGGTCGTGACGCAGATCGCGCCGGGGCCGCAGGAATCGACGCTGCGCGTGGTGAAGGAACACGTGGCGCGCATGAAGCAGTATCTCGACGAACCGCCCGCCACGCTGGCCGGCTATATCGGCGCGGCGTGGCTGGTCCGCGCCGCCGCCGGCATGAAGGCGCCCGGCACCGCCGAGCTGCGCCGCGCGCTGCAGACCCGTATCGACGTCGGCGATTTCACGCTAGATTTCACGCGCGGGCTGCGCGGGTCGCAGTACGTGCAGCTTGCGGCCATCGGGAAAAGCGGGTTGCCGCAGCGGGCTTGAGGGGGCTGGATGCTGGTGGTTGGTCCCCTCTCTCACGCGGTGGGATAGGGGTTGGGGTGAGGCATGGTGGTTGGATTTGCGACATGCGCATCTTGAGACGCCGGCCCTCTCCCCCGGCCCCTCTCCCGCAGGCGGGAGAGGGGAGCAAACCGGCGCCGGCCTTCGTGCCTCCTCGCGCGGGGCGGGAGCGGGGAGCAAACCGGCGCCGGCGCTCGTGCTGGACATTTCTCGCGCGGGGCGGGAGCGGGGAGCAAACCGGCGCGGTTTATCCCCTGGGCAGCGTGATGCTGACGCGCAGGCCGCCTTCGGGGCGGTTGGACAGTTTCAGTTCGCCGCCGTGGCGCGCCACGATGTCGGCGGCGATCGCCAGGCCCATGCCGACGCCGCCCGTGGCGCGGCTGCGTGACGACTCCACGCGGTAGAACGGTTCCAGCACGCGCTGAAGTTCGGCGGGCGGGATGCCCGGGCCGTTGTCGCAGACGTCGATGGTCACGCGCTCGGGGCTGTCGGCCAGCACGATGTGCGCGGCGCCGCCGTAGCGGTGCGCGTTCTCGACCAGGTTGACCACGGCGCGGCGCAGTTCCGCCGGGTACGCCAGCAGCGGCGCGGCCTCGCCCGAGAGCCGGACGTCCTGGCCGATCTCCTGCGCGTCGTCGACGACGGCCTGCAGCAGCGCCAGCACGTCCACGCGCTGGCGCGGGCCGGTGGCGTCGTCGCGCTCGCGCAGGTAGTACAGCGTGGCGTCGATCAGCCCGTTCATCTCGGCCAGGTCCTGGCGCAGCCGGTAGCGCACGTCGTTGTCCTCGATCCGCTCGATGCGCAGGCTCATGCGCGTGAGCGGCGTGCGCAGGTCGTGCGACACGGCCGCCAGAAAGCGCGACTGCTGCGCGAGCTGCGTGCGGATGCGCTGCTGCATCAGGTTCAGCGCGTGCGTGGCGTCGCGGGCCTCGGCCGGGCCGGTGTCCTCGTCCAGCGGCGGCGCGTGTACGTCCTGCGCCAGCCGGTTGGCGCCGCTGGCAAGCTGCTGCACCGGCCGCGCCAGCAGGCGCGCGCCCACCCACGACGCGATCAGGATGGCGGCGAGCTGGAACAGCAGCCCCAGGTGCGGTGGCCAGATGCCGCGGATGTGGAAGCCGTCGGGCCGGCCCTGGGGGCGGCCGCCGGGGCGTTCCATGAAGGCGTCCGGGCGCAGCGGCGGGCCATCGAAATCGAAGGGTTCGTTGCCGCGCATGCCCGGTGGCGGGCCGGCGGGATGGCCGGGCATGAACACGCCTTCGAGCGGATGCGCGGGCGGGCCGGACAGCAGCTTGCCGGCCACCTCGGCGTCGGACGCGGCGCGGCGCATCCGTTCCATGTAGCGCTCCGATCCCGGGCGCGGAAACACGCTCTCGATCACCGTCACGCCCAGCACGTGCACGGCCAGCATGATGGCCGTCATCACGAAGAACAGGCGCGTGAACATCGAGTTGAACCGGCGGCGGCGCACCGCTTGCGGGGGCGCGGCCGGGGCGCCGGCAGCGGACGGGGGCGTTGCGGCCATGCGCTCAGTGTTCCACGTTGACCGTGAACACGTAGCCCTCGCCGCGCACGGTGCGGATCAGCGACGAATCGCGCGGGTCGTCGCGCAGCTTCTGGCGCAGCCGCGACACCAGCAGGTCGATGCTGCGGTCGAACACGTCCAAGTCGCGGCCGCGCGCGTTGTTGATCAGCATCTCGCGGTCCAGCACGCGGTTCGGGTTCTCGATGAACGTCAGCAGCAGCCGGAATTCGGCGTTGGACAGCGGCACCACGGTTTCCTCGGCATCGACCAGTTGCCGCAGCGTGGTGTTCAGCCGCCAGCCGCCGAACCGCATCTCGTGGCCCGCGGCGGCGGCCGGCGCGCGGCGCGTCTCGCCCCGGCTGCGGCGCAGCACCGTGTGGATGCGCGCCACCAGCTCGCGCATTTCGAACGGCTTGGTCACGTAGTCGTCGGCGCCCACTTCCAGGCCCACCACGCGGTCGGCCAGCTCGGCGCGGGCGGTCAGCATGATCACGGGCAGGTCGCTCTGCTCGCGGATTTCGCGGCACAGCGTCAGGCCGTTTTCGCCGGGCAGCGACAGGTCCAGGATGACCAGGTCGTACGTCTGCCGCCCCAGCGCCGCGCGCATGGCCGCGCCGCCTTCCACGCCCTCCGCCTCCATGCCGAACGTGGCCAGGTATTCGGCCAGCATGGAACGGATCTGGGGATCGTCGTCGACGATCAGCAGACGGGTGGGCAGGTTCAGCGACAGGTCCATGGCAAACGGGGAAAGCGGGAAACGGGAGGGTGGAACGCGGGAAATCCGAGCGGCCAATGTACCAGCCGCGAGATTACAGGCGATGCCCGCTTTGTATCAGCGCCGATACGTGCGCCATACGGCACCTGGGGGGGCCGCCATCGACGATGATCGGCGCCGGGTGCCGAAAAATACGCTCCCGGTGCTGCCGCAGCCGGGAGCGTTCAACAGGGAAGAAGCCGGGCTCGCATGCGCCCAGCCACACCGCAACCGAAGGGCTGGCGCGGTGTGTCGGAGAAACGCCGAGACGTTTCCACGCGATGTCCATCGTAGTGAGACGACCCGGCCGAATCTTGTCGGCCTTGTATCAGCGTCAGCCGGCGGCGGGCTTGTTGAGCAGCGCCTTCAGGCCGGCCAGCCGGTCCTTGGGGCTCATGGCCGGCATGGCGTCCTGCGGCGCCGGGGCTTCTTCCAGCTTCATCTCGGCGATGAAGCGCGACGGCTCGACCGAGTAGGTCTCCCGCGCGCGCTTGCGCTTCTTGCACCAGCTGATCTGCAGGCTGCGCTGTGCGCGCGTGATGCCCACGTACATCAGCCGGCGCTCTTCCTCGATCTTGTCGTCGCCCAGGTCCTCGTCCTCGCGCGTGTGGGGCAGGATGCCCTCTTCCACGCCCACCAAAAACACGTGCGGATATTCCAGCCCCTTCGAGGCGTGCAGCGTGGACAGCCGCACGGCGTCCGGGTCCTCCTCGCGGCCTTCGAGCATGCTCATCAGCGCCACGGTCTGCGTCAGTTCCAGCAGGTTCTTGCCCTCGTCGCCAAAGCCGTCGGCGTTGTCGAAGCCGGTGGCCTCGCCCTCGCCTTCCGGCTCGGGCCGGGTGCCCTTGCGCTTGAGCCAGTCCAGGAATTCCAGCGTGTTGGTCCAGCGCGACTGCGCCTGGCGTTCGTCGAAGGTGTCGTACAGGTACGCCTCGTAGTGGATGCCTTCCATCAGGTCGTCCAGCACCACGGTGGCGGGGTCGCGCGCGGCGCGGTCGGCCAGCCGCACCATCGACTCGCAGAACACGCGCAGCGGCTCAAGCTGGCGCGGCTGCAGCTTTGCCTCGATGCCGCCCATCATCGCCGCCTCGAACAGCGACACCTTGGCCTGGCCCGCGAACGTGCCCAGCACCTCCAGCGTGGTATTGCCCACGCCCCGGCGCGGCGTGGTGATGGCGCGGATAAACGCGGGGTCGTCGTCCGGATTGGCAATCAGCCGCAGGTACGCGCAGATGTCCTTGATCTCGGCCTTGTCGAAGAAGCTCTGGCCGCCCGACAGCACGTACGGAATCCGCTCGCGCCGCAGGATCTGCTCGAACAGCCGTGCCTGGTGGTTGCCGCGGTACAGGATCGCGTAGTCGCGGAACTGCGCGCGGCGCTCGAACTTGTGGGCCGACAGCCGGAACACCACGGACTCGGCCTCGTGCTCCTCGTCGTTCATCGGATGCACCGCGATCGGATCGCCCATGCCGTGCTCGGACCAGAGCTTCTTGTCGAACAGCTTGGGGTTGTTGGCGATGACCGCGTTGGCCGCTTCCAGGATGCGCACCGTCGAGCGGTAGTTCTGTTCGAGCTTGACGACCTTGAGGTCCGGGAAATCCGTTTGCAGCAGGCGCAGGTTGTCGAGCGTGGCGCCGCGCCAGCCGTAGATGGCCTGGTCGTCGTCGCCCACAGCCGTGAACGCCGGCGCGCGCAGGTGCGAGCCCCCGGCCAGCAGCTTGAGCAACTGGTACTGGCACGCGTTGGTGTCCTGGTACTCGTCGACCAGGAAGTAGCGCAGCCGGTTCTGCCACTTCAGCCGCACGGCCTCGTCGCGGGCGAACAGTTCGGCCGGCAGCCGGATCAGGTCGTCGAAATCCACGGCCTGGTAGGCGTGCAGCGTGGCCACGTAGTTGCGGTAGACCATGGCGGCCTGGTGCTGGTCGGCATCGGCGGCCTGGGCCAGCGCGGTCTCGGGGTCGACCATGCCGTTCTTCCAGAGCGAGATCGCGTTCTGCACGCTGCGGATCAGCTTCTTGTCGGTGGTGCCCAGCTGTTCCTGGACCAGCCCGAAACAGTCGTCCGAATCCATGATCGAGAACTGTGGCTTCAGCCCCACGTGCTCGGCTTCCATGCGCAGAATTTGCACGCCGAGCGAGTGAAACGTACAAACCGTGAGCTGCTTGAGTGGAATGCGCTTCCCTTCGCGCGTGGTTTTGCCCTCCATGAGCTTGGCAATGCGCTCCTGCATCTCCTTGGCCGCCTTGTTCGTGAACGTGACGGCGGCAATGTGACGCGGCTCGAACCCCTTGTCCTCGATCAGGTGGGCGATCTTCTGCGTGATCACGCGCGTCTTGCCCGAGCCGGCGCCCGCCAGCACAAGGCAGGGGCCGTCCAGGTAGCGAACCGCTTCGGATTGCGCGGCGTTGAGTCCGTGGGTCATGGGCAGGGGGGAAAACGGGTGCGGCCGGGATGGCGCAAGGCGCACGTGCGGGCCGGGCGCGAAAGGCGTCGATGTTAACACGCGGGCCGGTGTCGGGCGGCGTCCGACAAGAGGCGTTTCAGGCTGGTAACAATCGTAAAGCGGGGGCACCCGCGGCATGGAGATTGCCTCTTACCGTGCACGACCGCGCGGGTTTTGCGCCAGGCGCGACCGGCTCGGGAGACCAGGCCAACGGCCATCGCAACCATGACAATCCATTGAAAAGAAGGAGCCCATCATGAAGACGCTTCGCACCATTTCCAAGGTCGTGCTGATCGGTGCCACGCTGGCAGGTTTCGCCGGCTGCGCGGACATGACCCCGAAACAACGTAATACGGCCATCGGCGCGGGTGCCGGTGCGCTGGGCGGCGCCGTGCTGACCGACGGCAGCGCGCTGGGCACGCTGGGCGGCGCGGCCGTCGGCGGCGTGGTCGGCAACGTCGTGACCAAGGACCGCCGCTGATCTTGCCGGCCTGGGGGAAGACCGGGCTGCCCGCGCAAGGGCGCCGCTGGCGCGTTTGACAAAGGCAGACCGGTCCCGTACATTCTCGCGCATCCGGCCGGGAGAGCGCGCAGCGACTGCGCCGCCGAAGGGGAACTACCCAAAAACTCTCAGGCACCATGGACCGACCGGATCGGCATGCAACATGCACACGATGCATGCCGCACTCTGGAGAGCGACATCCGCCGCGGCACAGGCCAGGCGAGCATGTCCACCGAAGGGGCGCACGACGCCGGCGCACGCAAGCGCCAGGCTTCGTAATCTCTCAGGTATCGAGGACAGAGGGGTCATCGCCGTGACACGGGTCACGGCGATGACCCTTTTTTCGTTTTCGAACCGCCCCGAGGGAACTCCATGACGCTTCAGGCCACGCCTCTCAACGCTATCCACCGCGCCCTCGGCGCCCGCATGGTCGACTTCGGCGGCTGGGACATGCCGGTCAACTACGGCTCGCAGATCGAGGAACACCACGCCGTGCGCGCCGACGCCGGCATGTTCGACGTCTCCCACATGTGCGTGGTCGATCTCCACGGCGCCCAGACCCGCGCCTTCCTGCGCGGCCTGCTGGCCAACAACGTCGACAAGCTCCAGACCCCGGGCAAGGCGCTTTACTCGTGCATGCTCGACGAAAAAGGCGGCGTGATCGACGACCTGATCGTCTACTTCTTTGCCGAGGACCATTTCCGCCTGGTGGTGAACGCCAGCACGGCGCTGGGCGACATCGAATGGATCCAGCAGCGCAACGCGGCCACCGGCAGCGACGTGACGATCACGCCGCGCCGGGGCGACGTGGCGCCGGACGGCGCCGGCAAGCTGGCCATCGTGGCCGTCCAGGGCCCCAACGCGCGCGCCAAGGTCTACCAGGCCTTCCCGTCCACGCAGCCGGCCGACGCGCTCAAGCCGTTCAACGCGCTGGTGGTGCAGGACCCCGACATGGGCGAGCTGATGGTGGCCCGCACCGGCTACACCGGCGAGGACGGCTTCGAGCTGGTGGTGCCGGCCCAGAACGTCGCCGGCATCTGGGAAAAGCTGTCCGCCGTCGGCGTGCGCCCGGCCGGCCTGGGCGCGCGCGACACGCTGCGCCTGGAAGCCGGCATGAACCTGTACGGCCAGGACATGGACATCCACACCTCGCCGCTGGACGCCGGGCTGGCCTGGACGGTCGACCTGCAGAGCGAGCGCGACTTCGTCGGCAAGTCGGCCCTGGTGGCCGGGGGCCAGAAGCAGACCTTCGCGGGCCTGATCCTGCGCGACAAGGGCGGCGTGCTGCGCGCGCACCAGAAGGTCGTCACGCCCGCCGGCGACGGCGAGATCACCAGCGGCACCTTCAGCCCGAGCCTGCAGCAGTCCATCGCCTTCGCACGGCTGCCGAAGGACGTGGCGCCCGGCACCGACGTCCAGGTCGAGATCCGCGACCGCAAACTGACCGCGACTGTGGTTAAACTGCCGTTTGTGCGCAATGGCAAGGCACTCGTGAGCTGAGGCATCGCCCGGCTTCACCCAACGGTCGCCCCTTCCACCCGTCCGCGTCGAGCCCAACCTGCTGCGGGCCGGGTGATTGAAACAAGAAACACACTGCATTGACGGAGAACCTCATGAACTTCCCCGCTGACCTGAAGTACACCGAGTCGCACGAATGGGTGCGCGTCGAGTCCGACGGCACGCTGACGATCGGTATTACCGACCACGCGCAGGACGCGCTGGGCGACATCGTCTTCCTGGAACTGCCCGAGGTGGGCAAGTCGGTTGGCGCCGGCGACGCGCTGGCCGTGGTGGAGTCCGTGAAGGCGGCCTCCGACATCTACGCCCCGGTGGCCGGCGAGGTGGTGGCCGTGAACGACGCCGCCTCGGCCTCGCCGGAATCGGTCAACGCCAACGCGTTTGACGCGTGGCTGTTCAAGATCAAGCCGGCCAACGGCGACGACGTGAACGGCCTGATGGACGCCGACGCCTACAAGGCCAGCGTCGGCGCCTGAGCCCGCCCGTTTGATGCCGCGCGCGGCGCGCCGGGCTGACCACCCGGCCGCCGCCCGCTCCTCGAGATCCTTGCCATGAATGCCCCGCTTCCCATGAACGCAGCCGCCCAAGCCCGGCCCACGCTGGCCGAACTGGAGGCGCGCGACGCCTTCGCCGCCCGCCACATCGGCCCCGATTCCGCCGAACAGCAGCACATGCTCAAGGTACTGGGCTTCGACAGCCGCGCCGCGCTGATCGACGCCGTGGTGCCCGCCGCCATCCGCCGCCGCGACGGCATGCCGCTGGGCGAATTCACCGCCCCGCTGACCGAGGAAGCCGCGCTGGCGCGCCTGCGCGGCCTGGCGACCAAGAACCGGGTGCTCAAGAGCTTCATCGGCCAGGGTTACTACAACACGCTGACGCCGGGCGTGGTGCTGCGCAACGTCTTCGAGAATCCCGCCTGGTACACGGCCTACACGCCGTACCAGCCCGAGATCTCCCAGGGCCGCCTGGAAGCGATGCTGAACTTCCAGCAGATGGTGACGGACCTGACCGGGCTGGACATCGCCAATGCGTCGATGCTGGACGAAGGCACGGCCGCCGCCGAGGCCATGACGCTGCTGCAGCGCGTGAACAAGCATGCGTCGAACACGTTCTACGTGGCCGACGACGTGCTGCCGCAGACGCTGGAAGTGGTGCGCACGCGCGCGCTGCCGATGGGCATCGAGGTCAAGGTCGGCCCCGCCGCCGACGCCGCGCAGGCCCACGCCTTCGGCGTGCTGCTGCAGTACCCCGGCGTCAACGGCGACGTGTCGGACTACCGCGCGATTGCCGACGCCGTGCACGCCGCCGGCGGCCTGGTGGTGGCCGCGGCCGACCTGCTGGCGCTGACGCTGATCGCCGCGCCGGGCGAATGGGGCGCCGACGTGGCCGTCGGCAACTCGCAGCGCTTTGGCGTGCCGCTCGGCTTTGGCGGCCCGCACGCCGGCTACATGGCCGTGCGCGACGACTTCAAGCGCTCGATGCCGGGCCGGCTCGTGGGCGTGACCATCGACGCGCAGGGCAACCGGGCATACCGCCTGGCGCTGCAGACGCGCGAGCAGCACATCCGCCGCGAGAAGGCCACGTCGAACATCTGTACCGCGCAGGCGCTGCTGGCCGTGATGGCGTCGATGTACGCCGTCTACCACGGCCCGCAGGGCCTGAAGCGGATTGCCCAGCGCGTGCACCGCCTGACCGCCACGCTGGCCGCCGGCCTGCAGGCGCTGGGCCTGCCGCCGGTCAACGCCACGTTCTTCGACACCCTCACGCTCGAAACCGGCTTCAACACCGACGCCTTCCACGCCACGGCCACGCAGCGCGGCATCAACCTGCGCCATGCCGGCGCCACGCGCATCGGCATCTCGCTGGACGAAACCGCGTCGCGCGAGGACGTGGTCACGCTGTGGGAAATCTTCGCGCACGGCAAGCCGGTGCCCGACTTCGACCAGATCGAGGCGCAGGTGGGCGACGGCTTTCCGGCCGCGCTGGCCCGCCAGAGCGACTACCTGACGCACCCGGTGTTCAACACGCACCACGCCGAGCACGAAATGCTGCGCTACCTGCGCTCGCTGGCCGACAAGGACCTGGCGCTGGACCGCACGATGATCCCGCTGGGCTCCTGCACGATGAAGCTGAACGCGACCAGCGAGATGATCCCGGTGACGTGGCCCGAGTTCAGCAACATCCACCCGTTCGCGCCGCTGGACCAGACCGTGGGCTACCGCGAGATGATCGACCAGCTCGAAGCCATGCTCTGCGCGGCCACCGGCTACGCGGCGGTCAGCCTGCAGCCGAACGCCGGGTCGCAGGGCGAGTACGCCGGCCTGCTGATCATCCAGGCCTACCATGCCAGCCGGGGCGAGAGCCATCGGAACATCTGCCTGATCCCGTCGTCGGCGCACGGCACGAACCCCGCGTCGGCGCAGATGGCCGGCATGCGGGTCGTGGTGGTAGCCTGCGACGAGAACGGCAACGTCGACCTGGACGACCTGGCGAAGAAGGCCGAGGCGCACAGCCAGAACCTGGCGGCGATCATGATCACGTACCCGTCCACGCACGGCGTGTTCGAGCCGGGCGTGCAGCAGATCTGCGACATCGTGCACAGGCACGGCGGCCAGGTCTACGTGGACGGCGCCAACATGAACGCGATGGTCGGCGTGGCCGCGCCGGGCCAGTTCGGCGGCGACGTGTCGCACCTGAACCTGCACAAGACCTTCTGCATCCCGCACGGCGGCGGCGGCCCGGGCGTGGGCCCGGTGGCGGTGGGCCCGCACCTGGCGGACTTCCTGCCGAACCAGGACAGCGTGGGCTATCGCCGCGACGACAACGGCATCGGCGGCATCTCGGCCGCGCCGTTCGGCTCGGCCAGCATCCTGCCGATCTCGTGGATGTACATCGCGATGATGGGCTCGGCCGGCCTGACCGCGGCCACCGAGAACGCGATCCTGACCGCCAACTACGTCGCCCGGCGCCTGTCGCCGCACTACCCGGTGCTGTACGCGGGCCAGGGCGGGCTGGTGGCGCACGAGTGCATCCTGGACCTGCGGCCGCTGCAGAAGAGCACCGGCATCACCAACGAGGACGTGGCCAAGCGGCTGATGGACTACGGCTTCCACGCGCCGACCATGAGCTTCCCGGTGCCGGGCACGCTGATGATCGAGCCGACCGAGAGCGAGGCGCTGGCCGAGCTGGACCGCTTCATCGACGCGATGATCGCCATCCGTGGCGAGATCGCCCGCGTGGAGGACGGCAGCTTCGACCGCGAGGACAACCCGCTGCGGCACGCGCCGCACACGGCCGCCGTGGTGGTGGGCAACGAGTGGACCCACAAGTACACCCGCGAGGAAGCGGCGTACCCGGTGGCGTCGCTGCGCACGCAGAAGTACTGGCCGCCGGTTGGCCGTGCCGACAACGTCTACGGCGACCGCAACCTGTTCTGCTCGTGCGTGCCGATGAGCGAGTACGCTGAAGGGGAATAAGCCCTTCGGCGAGCACCCGTTCCCTGCGTCACGCATCCGCCCCGCCGGGCGGTTCTGGCGGCGTGCCATGGGGCACGCCGTCTTTGCATCTGGAGTCAGCCGTGGCAGTCAGCGTTTTCGATCTGTTCAAGGTGGGTATCGGCCCGTCGAGCTCACATACCGTCGGCCCGATGCGTGCCGCCCTGATGTTCGCGCACGGCCTGGAGCGGGACGGCCTGCTGCCGAAGGTGGCCAGCGTGCGCGTGGAGCTGTATGGGTCCCTGGGCGCCACGGGCAAGGGCCACGGCACCGACAAGGGCGTGATCCTGGGGCTGATGGGCGAGGCGCCGGACACCGTCGATCCCGACACCATCGACGCCCGGCTGGCCGCGCTGCGCGCGAGCCGGACGCTGTCGCTGCTGGGCCGGCACGCGGTGCCGTTCGTCGAGCGCGAGCACGTGGCGTTCTACCGCCGCGAGGCGATGGCCGAGCATCCCAACGGCATGAAATTCCACGCCTATGACGCGGACGGCACGCCGCTGCGCGAGGCGCGCTACCTGTCGGTCGGCGGCGGCTTCGTGGTCACGGCCGGCGCCCCGAACACGCAGGTGCTGGCGGCCGAGAAGCAGTTGCCGCACCCGTTCCGCAGCGGCCGGGCGATGCTGGACATGGCGCTCGGCAGCGGCAAGTCGATCGCGCGGCTCATGCTGGAGAACGAGCTGACGTGGCGCACCGAGAGCGAGGTGGTCGACGGCCTGCTGCACATCTGGGACGTCATGCAGCAATGCGTGGCGCGCGGCTGCCGCACCGAGGGTGAGCTGCCCGGGCCGTTCAAGGTCAAGCGGCGCGCGCCGGAGCTGTACCGCAACCTGACCCAGCGCGCCGAGCGGACGCTGTCAGACCCGCTGTCGGTCATGGACTGGGTCAACCTCTACGCGATGGCCGTCAACGAGGAAAACGCCGCTGGCGGGCGCGTGGTGACGGCGCCGACCAACGGCGCGGCGGGCATCATCCCGGCCGTGCTGCACTATTACGACCGCTTTGTGCCGGGCGCGAACCGCGCGGGTGTGGTGGACTTCCTGCTCACGGCCGGCGCCATCGGCCTGCTCTACAAGCTCAATGCGTCGATCTCGGGCGCCGAGGTGGGCTGCCAGGGCGAGGTGGGCGTGGCGTGCTCGATGGCGGCCGGCGCGCTGGCCGCCGTGCTGGGCGGCACGCCCGGACAGGTCGAGAACGCCGCCGAGATCGGCATGGAGCACAACCTGGGCCTGACCTGCGACCCGGTGGGCGGGCTGGTGCAGATTCCGTGCATCGAGCGCAACGCCATGGCATCGGTCAAGGCGGTCAACGCGGCCCGCATGGCGCTGCGTGGCGACGGTACGCACTACGTGTCGCTGGACTCGGTCATCAAGACGATGCGCGAGACCGGTGCCGACATGAAGACCAAGTACAAGGAAACGGCGCGCGGCGGACTGGCCGTCAATATCGTCGAGTGCTGACGCGCCGTGCGCGGCTTGCCGGCCCGCGCCGGCGACGTATGATGGAAGCACTTTTCCGGTTTGCCAGAAAAACACCGCCATGCAGACCTTTCACCAGCTGTTCGACGATGTCTCATCCACGTTCACCTACCTGCTGATCGACGCCGCCACGCGCGACGCGCTGCTGATCGACCCGGTGGACCGCCAGTCCGCGCGCGACCTGGCGGTGCTGGAGCAGGCGGGCGCCCGGCTGGTCTGGATCGTGGAAACGCACGCCCACGCCGACCACATCACCTCGGCCGGCCATCTGGCCCGGTTGACCGGCGCCGGCACGGCCGCCCCGGCCGGCTGCGACATCAAGCCCGCGCTGAAGCAGTTGATCGACGGCGACACGCTGGCCTTCGGCACCCAGGTGCTGCGCGCGATCCACACGCCCGGCCACACGGCGGGCAGCATGAGCTATCTGTGGGAAGAAACCACGGCGGAAGGCACCACGCGCCGCATCTTTACCGGCGACGCGCTGCTGATCGACGGCTGCGGCCGTACCGACTTCCAGTCCGGCGATGCCGGCACGCTGTTCGACAGCCTGACGCAGAAGCTTTTCCGGCTGCCGGACGACACGCGCGTCTATCCGGCCCACGACTACAAGGGCCAGACCGAATCGACCATCGGGCGCGAACGCGCCACCAACAGCCGCGTTGCCGGGCGCACCCGCGACGAGTTCATCACGATGATGCGCGGCCTGAACCTGCCGCGTCCGAAGCTGATCGACGTCGCCGTGCCGGCGAACCAGCAGCTTGGGCTGGTGACCGGCCGGGACGGGGAAAGCGTGCCGCACGGGGCCTGACGCACCGCGCGGCTACGACTCCCACTGCTCGCAGGTCCGCCGCACCGTGTCGCGCAGGCTGTGCGCCTCGTCGTTGACGGTGCGCACCATGCGCGCGTCGTTGTCGCGCGCCGCCGCCTGGGCGCGGATGTTCGCCAGCGCCTGGAGCGACCCCAGCGCCTCGGCGTGCGGCTCCAGCGCGTCGCAGATCGACAGGATATGGTCAGCAATCGGCATCCGCGTCAGCTCGTTGGGATGCACGTACTCGCCCTCCAGCCCGAAGCGGCACGCCTGGAAGCGGTTGAACGTGTACACGAGGTAGTCGTCTTCCTGGGGCATGAACGGCCGCGACAGCAGCAGGTAGCGGGCCAGCGCCTGGATATAGGCGGCGATGTCGCAGGCGCGCTGCACCGTCAGCGGCGTGTCCATCACGCGCACCTCGATCGTGCCGAACTCCGGTTTGGGACGGATATCCCAATAGAAGTCCTTCATGCTCTCGATCACGCCCGTGGCGTGCATCTTGTCGAAGTACGCCCGGAAGCCCTCCCACGTCAGCACATGCGGCGCCCGGCCGCTCATCGGGAACGCGGCCACCGAATTGAGCCGCGCCGAGGCAAACCCGGTGTCCACGCCCTGCACGTACGGCGACGACGCGGCCAGCGCGATGAAGTGCGGCACGTAGCGGCCAATGGCGTGCAGCAGGAACAGCGACTCGTCGGCGCTGGGGCAGCCGATATGCACGTGCTGGCCGAACACCGTGAACTGCTTGGCCAGGTAGCCGTAGAGCTCCGAAATGTACTGGTAGCGCGGCGAGTCGGAGATCGTCCGCTCGGACCACACCTGGAACGGGTGGGTGCCGCCCCCGCAGATGCCCAGGTTCAGGCCGCGCGATGCATTGACCATCAGGTCGCGCATCACGGTCAGCTCCTCCAGCGCCTGCGCGTAGTCGCGGCAGATGCCGGTGCTGATCTCGATCATCGACGGGCTGATTTCCGGCTTGATATCGCCGGCGTGCTGGGCGCCCTTCAGCGCCCGGATCAGGTCAGGCGCGAACGGCGCCAGGTCGTAGTCATGACGATTGACGAGCTGCAGTTCCAGCTCGACGCCGAAGGTCAGTGCCTCGGAATGCTTGAACGGTTCGAGCGACATCAGCGCCCTCCTCCATTGACCCGTGCCTCGCCCGCGTACCGCAGCGCCCACGCGGCGATGATGGGCCCGAGCAGCTGCTCGATCGCCAGCGCGCACAGGATGATCGATGCCAGCGGCGCGCCCGTGCCCGGATACAGGCGGGCGACGTCGCTCATCAGAAGATAAGCCAGCCCCGACATTGGCGCCAGCGCCAGGCCCAGCGCCATGCACTGGCGCAGGCTCAGGCCCGAGAACGAACCCAGCGACACCACGCCGGCCAGCTTGGCCACGTGGCGGAAGAACACCAGCGCCACGGCCAGCGTGCCGCCGATGACCCAGTCCTTCGCGGTCAGCGGCAGGCCCAGCGACACCACCATCACGATGATCAGCAGGCTGCCGGCGCTGCCGAAGTGCGTGGGCCAGACATGCGGCTGGCGGTCCTGGTGCTTGAACACGATGCCCGCCAGCATCAGCGTCAGCGGCATCGACAGCTTCAGCACACGCGTCAGCGCCAGCGTGAACAGCACCAGCCCCACCAGCACCAGGAAGCTGTAGTGGTCGTCAGCCGACATCCGGGCGTAGATCGCATGGCCCACCTTGCCCACCACCCACGCCAGCAGGCTCGACCCCACCAGCAGGTACAGCGGATGGAGCAACGCGGCGCCGATGTTGCCGTATTCCGAATGAAGCCAGCCCGTGGCCACCTGGACGATCGCGGCGGCATAGATCGAGTTCAGCGCGGCCATCGCCAGCAGCCGCTCGGTCACCTGGCCATCCGCCCGAAGCTCGTTCTTGAGCTGCAGCACGATGGTCGGCGACGTGCTGACCGCGATACCGCCAGCCAGGATCGCCACGCCGGGCGAGGCGCCCAGCCATTGCAGCACCGTGGACACCAGGCCCCAGGTCAGCAGGCTTTCCGCCGCGCTGGTGATCAGCAGCCACGGGTTGGCCCGCAGCCACGACAGCGACACCCGATGCCCGAGCTCGAACAGCGCCAGGGCCAGCGCCATGTCGATCAGCACGCGCGTCTGCGCAATCATGTTGTCGTCGACGATGCTGCGGCCGAGCATGCCGGCAAACAGCCCTACCACCGCGTAGCCGACGATACGCGGGCACCCCAGCCAGCGGCGGCAGACCTCTCCGGCCAGACCCGCGCCAACCAGCGCAAGGCCCACCCAGAACAGTCCGCCCGGCGCCAGCGGCAGGGAGGGGAAAAGTTGGCTCAATCCGTTCATGCGCGACATGGTAACGGAAGGACACGTCGGGAAATGTAAGTGCTTGTCCGACACTTTCTCGAACATGCGCGCAACTTACGCCATCCACAAACAAAAACCGCCATCGTCTCCGATAGCGGTTTTGTAGGTCTTTCAAAATCAGAATCGTCGCATATGGCGCCGCGTGCGGTGGCTCACATGGCGCGGCGCCCGGTTCACACGCCCCAGAGCTTCCACTTGGGACGGGTGGCCTTCAGCGACGCCTCAACCTTGACGAACAAGCCACGCGTGCTGCCCTTTTCAGCATCCTGCGCACGGGCCCGCTCGAACCACGCCAGCGCCGATTCGCGCTGACCCATGCCGAGGGCCGCCTGCACGGCCACCAGCCAGGTATGGGCGTCCCAGTCGTCGCGTGCGGCAAACGCCATCTGGAAGTCCGTCAGTGCCTCGGGGTAACGCTCCAGATCAACCAGCAGCCGGGCGCGCTGCACGCGCGCCGTAGCCTGGACGCGGGCATCGGCCTGCGCCAGCGTCACGGCCTGTTCCAGCAGTGGCAGCGCGCGTTCGTGGTCGCCAAGGTCGCGCCAGAGCTGGCCGAAACGGCCCGATACCCAGGCATCGTCGACCAGCAGCGACCGCCGTTGCAGCGCTTCCAGCTCGGCCACCGCGTCGGCCTTGTCGTGCTCATCCATGGTCGCCATGCCGGCTTGCAGCAGCGCGGCATAGTGGGCGCGGGCATGGGCCATGGCGTGGGCGCCCTCGGTGCGGGCCTCCACGGGCAGTGCGTCGAGCCGCATGTCCATATGGGAAAGCGCGGCGCTGGCCGATTCGGTGGCATCGCGGCCGCCGATCGCCGCCCAGGCGGCCACCAGCCGGCTGAACGCCCAGCTCACGCGGGCCGGATCGCGCTCGACCGGATACCGGTTCAGCACCTCGCCGGCCAGGTCCACCACCTGCTGGTGCTGGCCAGCCGCGGCGTGGGCGTCGAGCAGGTCGATCCAGTGGTCGATGAACTCGCTGGCGGCCATGCCTTTCTGGTGCAGCGCGACCTTCTCTTCCAGGTGCGTGGCGTCGGCCGGCAGCGTGCGCGCCAGCAGGCGGCACAGCAGCGAGTACAGATGCGGATCGGCGTTGCCGCCGTGGCCGTGGGCGTCGCCCTCGCCGGTCTCGAAATACGACTCGAAACAGGCCAGCCCCTTGCGGCACATGGCCTCCAGCATCGGCTTGAGCGCGGCCTGCGAGGCGGGCACCTCGTCCAGGAAGCTGCCGAGCGCCGTGGCGGCGTGGAAATACAGCGCGCCATCGTCGGCATCGGCGGTGACCGCAAAACCGGTCCAGGCAGGCTGGGCCGGCGCGCTGGCCCCGGCGGCCACGTGCGACTGGTGGCGCCACGTCAGCGCGCGCACCTGCGCGAGCGGATCGGGCCGCTGGCGCAGATAGGTCTCCAGGTCGTCCAGCGCGGCAGCCGGCTCCGAGCCCAGCCGCAGCGGGGCCCGCAGGCGGCGCGCCTCGGGATGGTCGGGCTGCTCGGCAAGCACGCGTTCGGCCTGCGCCGCCGCCAGGGCATCGCCCTGCGCCGGCGTGAGATCGAGCAATTCCGGCGAATCGAGCGCGATGCGGCCAAAGCAGATCCGCAACAGCGGCTCGCCAAGCTGCGCGGCGGCGTCGCTACGGGCCACGTAGTCCTGCACCAGCGGCAGGATGTCGCCCGCACCGAGATCGGGCGCCCGGTACAGCAGGTCGTGCCAGTACCGGCCGGCCAACGCGAAATCGTTGAGCCGGAACGCGACAAAGCCGGCGTAGAAATGCGCGGCCCACTCGCCAGTAGCCAGCCCGTTGCGCCGCGCCGCCTCGTGCAGCCACGGCTGCGCCTCGGCGTCGCGGCCTTCGCGCATCAGCAACGTGCCATACATGTGCGCCAGCGCCCCGCGCGACGCCCAGCGGTGCATCGGCGCCAGCGACAACTCCGGCAGCCGGGACATCGCCTCGTCCAGCGCAGCCAGCGCACCGGCCACGTCGCCCCGGTCGGACTGGATCTGCGCACGCAGCGCGGCGTAGTCGACAACCTCGGGATGCGCCGCCCAGAGCTGGTCGGCTACCTGCAAGGCATCGTCATGGCGCCCGGCGTTCGCAAGCGCAATGGCTTGGTCGTAACGGACATCCTGCAAGGCCCGCTCCTTCATCAGAATTCAGCAAAAGCGGAATTATGCGCCAACGGCGCGACATGCTCCCGGGAGAACAGCGGAAGAATGGGGGTTGATCGGGGTTGACGGGGGGATTTTGGGGGGTGGGTGGAGCTTGAAGACGAAGCCGAAGATATAGAACGCGAGCCATGGCGAGACCTGTCGCAGCCACCGGAAGCGCATCCATGGTTAATAGCAAAGCCGATGGAAATCGCTCATCCCCGCGTCCGTCGGGAGATGCAGCGTGGCTTGAGGTTTGTTGAAGATATGGACCTCGGTGCCAAACCACCACGGCCCACCTTCGGTGTTGAGCGCGCCATCCCATCGATGCACGAGATTGCCGTACTTGTCGTAGATCAGCACCCAACCCTCCCGGTCTTCGTGTCGCCACGTCCACGAGGACACCAGCGATTCCTTGCGCACCATGAAATATTCGTGATTCGGGCTCCAACAATCGTCGTCGTAGGGAACGCCGCGCTGGAACTTGAAGACGACGAAGCCGAAGCAGATATAAAACACGAGCCATGGCAAAACGCGTAGCAGCCACCGGAAAAAACGCCTCATGGTCAATAGCAGAGCCGTACCAAATCAGTCCGTCCCGCGTCGGTCGGAAGATCGAGCGTGGCTTGGGGCTCATTGAAGAAATGGATAGCAGTGCCCGACCACCACGGCCCGCCCTCGGAACTGAGCCCGCCGTCCCACCGATGTAGCAACTTGCCGTACTTGTCGTAGATCAGGACCCAACCGTCCCTGTCTCCATGCCGCGAAGTCCAGGAGGACACAAGCGACTCCCTCCGCACCATAAAGTACTCATGATTCGGGCTCCAGCACTCGTCGTCGTAGGGAGCGCCGCGCTGGAACTTGAAGACGGCGAAGCCGAAGCAGATATAAAGGAAGGCCCAGGGAAGAAGCCTCCTAAGGTAGCGCCACATGACCGTCAGCGGATCCAGCTATCGAATTGCAGAGAGACATCCAGCGGATCACCCTCCACCGCCGCGTAGAACATCGCCATCGTTCCCCCTGTTTGTCGAAGCTGACGCAGCAGGCTAGTAGGCGTGGGCGATAGGCCGCAATCGGTGTTCCCTGAAAATCACGGCCAATAAAAAACGCCACCGCGGGCCGATGCCCGGGTGGCGTCAGTTCTGCCTGCGCGCCGGCCGTAGGAAAGCCGTCCGGCGCGCGTTGGGGCGGGATTACTTGCCGCCCACGGTCTCCAGCACGGTCCACTTGCCGCCTTCGACCTTGTAGACGGTGATGCCGCCGTCCTTCAGGTCGCCGCGCGCGTCGTAGGCCAGGGTCTTGGTGGTCACGCCCTGCATGTTCGTGGCGGCCAGCACCGGCAGGTAGCGTGCCGGGTCTGCCGAACCGGCCTTGATCATGGCGGTCATCATCGCGGTGGCGCCGTCATAGGCGTACGGCGAGTACGTCTGGACCTTCGAGCCAAAGCGCTTCTCGTACTTCTTCTCGTAGGCGGCGCCGCCGGGCATCTGCTCCAGCGGCAGGCCGGCCAGCGACACCACCGTGCCGTCGGCGGCCGTGCCGGCCAGCTTCAGGAAGTTGTCGGTCTTGGACATTTCGCCCGAGACGATCGGTGCCTTCAGGCCCAGTTCCTTGACCTGCTTGGCCATCGGAGCCGACTGCGTCTCGGCGCCGCCGTAGAAGATCACGTCCGGGTTGCTGCGCTTGATGTTGGTCAGCACGGCCTTGAAGTCCACTGCCTTGTCGTTCGTGAACTCGCGGCGCACGATCTTGCCGCCGGCGGCCTTGGCGGCCTTCTCGAACTCGTCGGCCAGGCCCTGGCCGTAGGCGGTGCGGTCATCGACGATGGCGATGTTCTTGGCGCCCAGCTTCTTCACCACGAAGGCGCCGATCACCGAACCCTGCTGCGTGTCGGACGTCATCATGCGGAACGTGGTCTTGAAGCCCTGGCGGGTGTATTCCGGGGCCGTCGCCATGGCGATCTGCGGAATGCCGGCGCGGTTGTAGACCATCGACGCCGGGATGCTGGTGCCCGAGTTGAAGTGGCCGAGCATGCCCTGGATGCCGGCGTCCACCAGCTTCTGGGCCACGACGGAACCGGTCTTCGGGTCAGCCTGGTCGTCCTCGGAGACCAGGACGAACTTGACTTCCTTGCCGCCGATCTTCGGCTTGGTGGCGTTCATGTCGTCGATGGCCAGCACGATGCCGTTCTGCATGTCCTTGCCGTACTGGGCCTGGCCGCCGGTCAGCGGGCCGGCGTAGCCCAGCTTGATTTCCTGCGCCTGCGCGAAAGCGGCCGAGGCGGCGGTCAGGCCTGCAACGGCCATGGCGACGGTCATGGCCGTCTTGCGGAATGTCGAGCTCATCAGTTCTCCTTGGGTCCCATAGGGTGCCATATGGTGCCGGTGTCGGCATATTTGCGGGCCGGCGTTGGCAGCACCGGCCCGTTCCTGGGTTGCGCGGCAGGGTCGGGATCGCCGGCCCCCGCCACGCGCTTCATGTGACCACCCGCGTGAGGCCGGAGCCTCAGCCGATCGTCATCAGACTTGCGTTGCCGCCCGCCGCCGCCGTGTTCACGGACAGCGAACGCTCGATCAACAAACGCTCCAGCGCGATATTCGGTTCACCCTGGGCCAGGCCCTGGACGCTGACGATCGGGCCGGGGCGCGTGGCCACCTGTTCGCAGACGGTGCGGAGCTGGTCGGAATCACCGTGGTGCAGCACCGCGTCGAAGCCGATATCCGTGCCCTGCCAGTCGGAAACCACGCGGACGCGCGATTGTACTGCGGCAGGCAGCCGCGCCAACAGGGCCTTGGCCACCGGTGTGTCAGTCCACAACGCCTCGGAGCCCACCGCCAGCACGGCGGCAAGCTGCAGCGCCAGGTCGGCGTCGGTCTGGGCCAGGCACAGCACCCGCTCACGCGGCAGCAGCGAGTAGGTGTTGCGCTCGCCGGTCGGGCCCGGCAGCGTCACCGACATGCCCGAGGCCGAGGCGGCGGCAAAGCGCTCGCAGGCGTCGGCCACGTCCGGCAGGTTGCCCTGCGCCCAGCCCTTCAGCGCGGCCAGTGCGGCGTTTTCCGGGGCCGGCGGCGTGGCGCCGCCCATGTCGGACGTGCGCACGCCGCGCACCACGGCGTCCTGCGGGCAGACCGACAGCAGGCGGTGCAGGTACAGCGGGCCGCCCGCCTTCGGGCCGGTGCCGGACAGGCCCTCGCCGCCAAACGGCTGCACGCCCACCACGGCGCCCACGATGTTGCGGTTCACATACAGGTTGCCCACGTGGGCGCGGTCCACGATATGCGCGATGGTCTCGTCGATCCGGGTGTGGATGCCCAGCGTCAGGCCGTAGCCGGTGCTGTTGATCTGGCCGATCATCGTGTCCAGCGCGGCCCGCGGGAAGCGCACCACGTGCAGCACGGGGCCGAAGACCTCGCGCTTGAGTTCGTCGATCGAGTCCAGTTCGATCAGCGTCGGCGGCACGAACGTGCCATGGCGGCACGCCCCCGACTGCACCACGTTCGGATCGGCCTGGTGCACGCGGCGCCCCTTGGCGCGCATGGCCTCGATATGGCGGACGATGTTGCCGCGCGCTTCCTCGTCGATCACCGGGCCCACGTCGGTCGACAGCCGGTCGGGGTTGCCCAGCGTCAGTTCGCCCATGGCGCCCTTGAGCATCTCGACGATGCGGTCGGCCACGTCTTCCTGCAGGCACAGCACGCGCAGCGCGGAGCACCGCTGGCCGGCCGAATCGAAGGCCGAGCTGACCACGTCGCCCACCACCTGCTCGGCCAGCGCCGACGAGTCGACGATCATCGCGTTCTGGCCGCCGGTCTCGGCGATCAGCGGGATCGGGCGGCCGGCGGCGTCCAGCCGGCCGGCGACATTGCGCTGGAGCAGGCGCGCCACTTCGGTCGATCCCGTGAACATCACGCCCTTAACGCGGGCGTCGCCCACCAGCGCGGCGCCCACGGTCTCGCCGCGGCCCGGCAGCAACTGCACCGCGCCGGCCGGCACGCCCGCCTCGCGCAGCAGGCGCACGGCGGCGGCGGCGATCAGCGGCGTCTGCTCGGCCGGCTTGGCCAGCACCGGGTTGCCGGCGGCCAGCGCGGCCGCCACCTGGCCGGTGAAGATCGCCAGCGGGAAGTTCCACGGGCTGATGCAGACCACGGGGCCCAGCGGGCGGTGCGTATCGTTCGAGAACGTCTCGCGCACCTGCACCGCGTAGTAGCGCAGGAAGTCCACCGCCTCGCGCACTTCGGCAATCGCGTTCGAGAACGTCTTGCCGGCCTCGCGCATGATGATGCCCATCAGCGACTGCATCTGGGCTTCCATCAGGTCCGCGGCGCGTTCCAGCGCGGCGGCGCGCACCTCGGGCGGCGTGGCCTGCCAGATCGGCGCCACGTTCACGGCGGCCGTCAGCGCGGCTTCCACCTCGGCCGGCGTGGCCTCGCCCACCTGCCCCACCACGTCGCGGTGGTCGGCCGGGTTCAGCACCGGTTCCAGCTTGGCGTCGCCGCGCGGCACATCGGCGCCCAGCAGCGGCTCGGCGCGGTGCGTCTCGCTGGCGCCGGCCAGCAGCGCCGACGACAGCGACGCCAGGCGGTGCTCGTTCGACAGGTCGATGCCGGCCGAATTGGCGCGCGCCTTGCCGTACAGCGTGCGGGGCTGCGGAATGCGCGGGTGCGGAAGGCCCAATGCGCCCTCGGTCTTGTGCATCTGCTCGACCACGGCCACCGGGTCCGCCACCAGCTCGTCGAGCGGAATCGTGTCGTCGGCAATCCGGTTCACGAACGACGTGTTCGCGCCGTTTTCCAGCAGCCGGCGCACCAGGTACGCCAGCAGCGTCTCGTGCGTGCCGACCGGGGCGTAGATGCGGCACGGGCGGCCGAACTTGCCGTCCGCCTTGGTGCCCACGATCTGGTCGTACAGCGGCTCGCCCATGCCGTGCAGGCACTGGAATTCGTACTGGCCGGGATAGTAGTTCTGGCCGGCGATCTGGTAGATGGCCGACAGCGTGTGCGCGTTGTGCGTGGCGAACTGCGGATAGATCGCGTCCGGCACCGACAGCAGCTTGCGCGCGCAGGCCACGTACGACACGTCGGTGTACACCTTGCGCGAATAGACCGGGTAGCCTTCCAGGCCGTCCACCTGGGCGCGCTTGATCTCGCTGTCCCAGTACGCGCCCTTGACCAGGCGGATCATCAGGCGGTGGCGGCTGCGGCGGGCCAGGTCGATCAGGTAGTCGATCACGAACGGGCAGCGCTTCTGGTAGCCCTGCACCACGAAGCCGATGCCGTTCCAGCCGGCCAGCTCGGGCTCGAAGCAGAGCCGTTCGAGCAGGTCCAGCGAGATTTCCAGGCGGTCGGCTTCCTCGGCGTCGATGTTGATGCCGATATCGTACTGGCGCGCCAGCACGGTCAGCGACTTCAGCCGCGCGTACAGCTCGGTAATCACGCGCTCGTGCTGGGCGCGGCTGTAGCGCGGATGCAGCGCCGACAGCTTGATCGAGATGCCGGGGCCTTCATAGATACCGCGGCCGCGCGACGCCTGGCCGATCGCGTGGATGGCCTGCTCGTAAGACGCCAGGTAGCGCTGGGCATCGGCCTCGGTCATGGCGGCCTCGCCCAGCATGTCGTACGAATAGCGGAAGCCTTCGGCCTCGTACTTGCGCGCGTTGGCCAGCGCCTCGGAGATCGTCTCGCCGGTCACGAACTGCTCGCCCATCAGGCGCATCGCCATGTCCACGCCCTTGCGGATCAGCGGCTCGCCGCCCTTGCCGATGATGCGCGTCAGCGCCTTCGACAGCCCGGCCTCGGTGTGCGTGGCCACCAGCTTGCCGGTCAGCAGCAGGCCCCAGGTGGCGGCGTTGACGAACAGCGACGGGCTCTGGCCCAGGTGCGACTGCCAGTTGGCGCCGCTGATCTTGTCGCGGATCAGCGCGTCGCGCGTGGCCTTGTCCGGAATGCGCAGCAGCGCCTCGGCCAGGCACATCAGCGCCACGCCTTCCTGCGACGACAGCGAGAATTCCTGGATCAGCCCCTGCACCAGGCCCTCGCGGCCGGTGCCCACCTTCTGCTCGCGCAGCTTCTGCGCCAGCGCCTTGGCCATCTTGATGGCGGCCTCGGCCTGCGCCTGCGGCAGCCGGGCCTGCTCCAGCAGCACCGGCACGCACTCGGTCTCCGGGCGGCGGTAGGCCGAGGTGATGGCCGCGCGCAGCACCGACTGCGGCTGGATGCTCTGGGCGAATTCCAGGAACGGCTGCGGCATCGCGTCGGCCTGGGCGGTGTCGCCGGCGTCGGCGCCATCGCCATCGGCCAGCGCGGTGGCGCCCGCTTCGTGCGGCATGTGGCCGCGTTCCACCTGTTCCAGGTACGTGAAGATGGCCTGCTTGATCAGCCAGTGGGGCGTGCGGTCGATCGATTGGGCGGCGCGTTTCAGGCGTTCGCGCGAAGCATCGTCGAGCTTGACGCCAAGGGTGGTGGTGGCCATGCGGGCAGTTCTCCAGCGGATCTCGGGAAAGTCGGGAGGCAGCCTGGGCGATGCGCGCGCGCAAGCCGGGCAGGCTGCCGGATTGGCGCGATCTTACTCTCGCTGAATTACTAGGTGCAACCTAGTGCAACCCCTAATCTCCGGACGGCGCGGGCAGGTTGCACTGACGCAACATTTCAGATGCGCAGCGGATCGATTTCGAGCTGCCAGCGGACGCCCTTGACCCGCGTGGCGACGTCGTCGAAGGTGGGTACCCACTCGCTGATAAACCGTTGCAGCACCGGGCGCGACGCCGCTTCCACCAGCATCTGGGCGCGTTCCTTGTTGAACAGCCGCACCATCGACATCGGCACCGGGTCGTGCAGTTGCACCTCCAACGCCATCGGACACGATTCGGCGTTCTCGCGCGCCGCCTTCAGGAAGTCCAGCGCCCGCTCCAGTTGCCCGTGCTCGGCGGTGACCAGCACCTGGTACGCAAACGGAGGCAGGCCGGCCTGCCGGCGCTCGCGCAGCTGGCTGGCCGCGAATCCATCATAGTCATGCCGCGCCAGCGCCTGCAACGCGGGGTCGTCCGGATAGCGGGTTTGGATCATGACCTCGCCGCCCAGCCCGGCGCGGCCCGCGCGCCCGGACACCTGCATCAGCGACGCGAACAGGTGCTCGGCGGCCCGGAAGTCGTGGCTGAACATCGCCGCATCGGGGTGGACGATGCCCACCAGCGTCACCCGCTGGAAGTCGTGGCCCTTGGCGACCATCTGGGTGCCCACCAGGATGTCGACCTCGCCGGCATGCACCTCGTCGAACATGGCCTGCGCGCTGCCCTTGCGGCGCGTGGAGTCGGCGTCGATCCGCGCGATCCGGGCCTGTGGAAAACGTGTGGACAACGCTTCCTCGATGCGCTGCGTGCCGCGTCCGAGCGGCGCGATATCCACATTTCCGCAATCGGGACAATGGTGCGGCACCGGCGATTCGAGGCCGCAGTGGTGGCAGCGCAGCCGCCGCTCCGGACGGTGCAGCACCAGGTACGCCGAGCAGCGCGGGCAGCCCGACAGCCAGCCGCAGCTATCGCACGCCAGCACGGGCGCGTAGCCGCGCCGGTTCAGGAACAGCAGGCTCTGCTGGCCACGGTCCAGCCGCTGCTGGATCGCATCGAGCAGCGGCACCGACAGCCCCTCGAACAGCGGACGCTGGCGCTGGCGCTCGTGGTTGAGATCGATCAGCCGCACCGCGGGCAGCGCGGCATCGGCCTGCGCGCGCTCGCGCAGCACCAGCTTGCGATAGGCGCCCTGCTCGGCCCGCTGCCACGTTTCCATCGACGGCGTGGCCGACCCCAGCACCACGGGAATCCCGAGTTGGTTGGCCCGCCACACGGCGAGGTCGCGGGCGGAGTAGCGCAGTCCCTCCTGCTGCTTGTAGGACGTGTCGTGCTCCTCGTCCACAACGATCAGCGCCAGGTGCGGCATCGATGCCATCACGGCCATGCGGGTACCCAGCACGATGCGGGCTTCGCCACGATGGGCGGCCAGCCACTGCAGGCTGCGCTCCTGGTCGGCCAGGCCGCTGTGCAGCACGGCCAGCGGCATGTGGGGGAAGCGCTCGCCGATCCGGGCCTGCAACTGGGGGGTGAGATTGATCTCAGGCACGAGCATGAGGACCTGCGCCGCGGGGTCGGCCGCCAGCCGGGCGGCGATGGCGTGCAGGTAGACCTCGGTCTTGCCGCTGCCAGTCACGCCATGGAGCAGGTAGGCCGTATAGCCCGCTGCGGCGCCGATGGCATCGACCGCCTGCTGCTGCTCGGCGTGGAGTGCGGGCGACGGCGACGGGGCCCGGCTGGCGTCGGGCTCCAGCAGCGGCCGGTCGGCGTGGCGGCACACGATCCAGCCGGCGGCCAGCCATTCCTCCAGCCGCTGCGGGGCGGCGGTGCACAGCGCGCGGGCGTCGGCCGAGCGTACCCAGTCCTGCGTGCCGGCGGTGGCGGCCAGCGCGTCAGCCAGCGCGCGGACGCTGCGCGCCCGGGCCGGCACCGATTCGACCAGCGCCTGGGCGTGGTCGGCGTGTACCTGATACTGCGTGGTCCGGGCGCGCTGGCCCAGCCGATCCCAATGCTCGGCCTCGCGCAGCGACGGGGGCAGCGACGGCAGCATCACTTCGCCGAGCCGGCGGTGGTAATAGCGCGCGGCAAAGCGGGCGAGCGCCATCCATGCCGTGCTGAGCGGCGGCATCCAGCCGATTCGGGACGCGATAGGACGAATCTTGTCCGCGGGGACATCGGAGTGGTCGGCCAGCGCCACCGCTACCCCGACGGCCTGCCGCTTGCCGAACGGCACGGCCACCAGTTCGCCGGGCTGGATGTCGATATCGCCAGCCAGGTAATCGAAGCAATCGTCAGCCGGGGTATCGAGCGCGACACGAACGATGGCCGGGCGCTGATCGGGCGCAAGGTCGGTCGTCGGGCCGTTCGTTGTCTGTAAGGTATTCGCCACAGTGACGGCGTCCGTCGGACCCGCGCTCATGGCCGCACCCCGAGCTGGTGCAGCGCTTTTGCGCCGGCGTTGTGCACGCGCGCAGTGGGCGAAAGAGGAGCGAAAGACGGTGTGCGGCGCAGCATCAACTTAAAGTAAAACTTCAAATGTGACCCTAAGTCGATGATCCACGGACGGTTTTCCAACCCTACCATCGGGCCTGTGGATAACTTTGTTGAAAAGTCGCACCGACTTCCCGCCAAGGCGCTTGACACAAGGCTTTCATCGACCTTGCACCCTGTGTTGCAGAAGATTCAAATCCTTATGAATCAACAACTTGCAAACACCCCCCAACTGAGTTAAGGGGTAACCCGCTCGTGCAGTGCCGCAAACCTATCGGTGTGCATAAGTCAAGCCTTGACAACAAGCCCCGGGCACCTTTTTGGCGAAAAGCGGTGAAATAGTTTACTTGACAGCGCGCCCGCAGCGCCTCTCGCGACACTGCGGCGCCCGTACCCATCACATCGCTGCGGCGCGGGGAAAGCAGTTCAGGCGGCCATGCCGCGCAGCCGGCGGCTGTGATTGTGGACTTCGTCCACCAGGACCGACACGTTTTCCGGCGGCGTGAACTGCGAGATACCGTGGCCCAGGTTGAAGATGTGACCGTCACTGCCCCCGCCGGCGGCGTAGCTGTCCAGCACGCCGCGCACTTGTTCGCGGATGGCGGCTTCGGGGGCGAACAGTACCGTCGGATCGATATTGCCCTGGAGCGCCACCTTGCCCTCGGTGCGGCGGCGCGCCTGGGTCAGGTTGACGGTCCAGTCGAGGCCGATGGCGTCCGGTTCAATCGCGGCGATCTGTTCGAGCCAGATGCCGCCGCCCTTGGTGAAGACGATGACCGGGATCTGCTGGCCGTCGTGCTCGCGCTTCAGGCCCTGCAGCACGCGCCGCATGTAGGCCAGCGAGAACGTCTGGTACATGCCGTCGGCCAGCGCGCCACCCCAGGTGTCGAACACCATCACGGCCTGCGCGCCCGCTTCGATCTGGGCATTCAGGTAGGCCGACACGGCCTGGGCGTTGATGTCGAGGATGCGGTGCATCAGGTCCGGGCGGCCGTACATCATGGCCTTGACCGTGCGGAAGTCGTCCGAGCCGCCGCCTTCGACCATGTAGCAGGCCAGCGTCCACGGGCTGCCCGAGAAGCCGATCAGTGGCACGCGCTGCTTGCCGTCCTGCACCAGCGCACGGCGGATTTCGCTGACCGCGTCGAATACGTACTGCAACGACGACATGTCGGGCACCGCCAGTTTGGCCACGTCGCCCTCGGTGCGCAGCGGATGGGCAAAGCGCGGGCCCTCGCCCTGCGCGAACGACAGCCCCAGGCCCATGGCGTCGGGCACCGTGAGGATGTCCGAGAACAGGATCGCCGCGTCGAGCGGATAGCGGTCCAGCGGCTGCAGCGTGACTTCCGTGGCGTACGCCGGGTTCTTGGCCAGGCCCAGGAAGCTACCGGCGCGGGCGCGCGTGGCGTTGTACTCGGGCAGGTAACGGCCCGCCTGGCGCATCAGCCACAGCGGCGTGTATTCGGTCGGTTGCCGGCGCAGCGCGCGCAGGAAGGTGTCGTTCTGCAGTACGGTCATGGTCATCCTCGTAAGACCGCCATTCTACGGGAAGGCCGCTGCATGCAGCCGTCCACGGGGATGATGGCCGTCATATCCGCGCCGGCTTTCGGCGGTGCCTCGCCGGGCTGGATTTCAGGCGTCGTCGAAGCTCGCCACGAACGCCTGCGCGGCGCGGCGCATCCATTCGCGGGCGCGCGGCGCTTCCGGTTGCAGCCGGGCAAAGCCGTGGGTCATGCCGCTGGCTTCGATCGTGATGACCGGCGCGTCGCGGCGGACCAGGAAATCGGCATAGGCCAGGCCGTCGTCGCGCAGTACGTCGTTCGACGCCACCATCACCACGCTGGCCGGCGGCAGGCAGGCGGGCGGCGTCGCCATCAGGCAGATGCGCGGGTCGGACTGGTCGGCGCCCAGCGCCAAGGCATCGGCGCCGATGTACTGCGTCCAGAACCACGCCATCTCGTCGCGGGTCAGGCCGGGGCCGTCCGCGAAGGCGCGGTAGCTTTCGGTGGTCAGCACCGGCGCGGTCACCGGGTAAATCAACAGTTGCGCGTTGACGATGTGACGGCCGGCGGCGTCGTTGATATGCCGCGCCGCGGCGGCTGCAAGGTGGCCGCCGGCGCTGTCGCCGGCCACGCCCAGGAAGTCGGCCGCCATGCCGAGCGATGCGCGCGCATCGGCCAGCCATTGCACGGCGGCTATGGCGTCATCGCAAGGGGTCGGGAAAGGCATTTCGGGCGCCAGCCGGTAGTCCACGCTGGCCACTGCGCACCCGGTATCGGCTGCCAGCAGCGCGGCCACCGTATGGTGCGTGGCCGGCGATCCGACGACCCAGCCGCCACCGTGGAAGTAGACGATCAGCTTCGGGCTGGCTTCCCCGGCGGGACGGAACAGGCGGACGGGCAGCGACGCACCGCCGGCCGGGATGGCGAAATCCTCGACAGTCATGCCGTCCGGATCGGGTAGCTGGGACTGGGCCGCCACGTCCTCAAAACGTGCGCGACGTTCGGGCGCGGTCACGGCGGCGGGCTGGCCGGCATAACGGTCCGCCATCTGGCGGTAATAGGATTGCAGCTGGGGATCGATGGCCATGAGATGCGAGCTTGGGTGCAAACGTCCGCCAGTGTAGCGGCGGCCACCCTTGTCCGCGATCAGAAACGGCTGGCGCGCCGTTGCGAGTCACCGTTTCAAATCGTAACGCTGAATGCGCTACCGAACACACTTCTGCGAAACACGTTTCTGGCATCCCACGAAAGTAGGGAATGACTTAAGCGGACACGGAAAAAACGTAATGTATTCAGTACACTACGAATTAAATGTCTTAACATTTCGACTGTAACCGCCGGCGAACTCTCGCCGTGAAAACGCTTTCAAAATCGAATAAATGTGTTCAAAACGCCGGCCGCTTACTCGCCGGCCTTTCATCTACTTGCAAAACGATACATTTTGTTACTGCCACGCCCGGAAGTTTCCCCCACAATGCATTGACAGACCAGCGCTTGGTGTGAGGCACCCCCGCCGCTAAAGCCTTAAATAATAAGGGGTGTGGAAGAAAGCCTGAGCAGTGCCCCGATTTACCGGATCAGACATTTCGTGCAAATGCCTGATCCGGCACCAGGAAGACCGGTAGCGCGTGGCTTGAGGTTCCGAGCATGGAATCTCGCCAGAATATACGGACGCAAAGTTCCGTTGCGCTTGTAAGTGAATCCTGGACCGAACCCGTTCCTTCGAATTGACCCCTCGAAGGGATTTTCCCGTCCGCGCGGAGCCTCCCCGGCCCGCGCGCTTTTTTTTGTGGTCCAGGCACAGAAATATAGCGTTTGGAAAATAAAAAAGGCAGCCCATTGGCTGCCTTTTTTAATGCCTCGCCGAAAAAACAACAGCGCGGCGGGCCTGCGTGACGCGCTTACTTCTTGCGGCGCAGGCGGGCGATTGCGGCGAGCTGGGCAGCGGCGACGGCCAGTTCGCTCTGGGCGCGCGCCAGGTCCAGGTCGCTGCTCTGGTTCTGCATCAGTTCCTCCGCAGCACGCTTGGCTTCCTGAGCCTTGGCTTCGTCCAGGTCGCCGCCGCGAATCGCGGTGTCGGCCAGAACGGTCACGTGCTGAGGCTGGATTTCGAGAATGCCGCCGGCAACGAATACGAATTCCTCGCTGCCGTCTTCCTTCTCGATGCGCACGGCACCCGGCTGGATGCGCGTGATCAGCGGCGTGTGGCCGGGCAGGATACCCAGTTCACCCGTCTCGCCGGGCAGCGCCACGAACTTCGCCTGACCGGAGAAGATCGACGCTTCCGCGCTGACGACGTCTACAAGAATGGTTGCCATATAAGATCCTTTCTCCAGAAAGCGTTGGCTCCCTGCACATCAGGAAGCCTGTGTCCCCCCTTCACGCTGGCCGCGGCGCCGTGCCTGGGCACGACCGCCGCGACGCAGCGCGAAAGCGAAAGACGCCGCTTACTGAAGCTTCTTGGCCTTCTCGAAGGCTTCGTCGATCGAACCGACCATGTAGAACGCCTGCTCGGGCAGGTGATCGCACTCGCCATCGACCAGCATCTTGAAACCACGGATGGTTTCCTTCAGCGGCACGTACTTGCCCGGCGAACCCGTGAACACTTCGGCCACGTGGAACGGCTGCGACAGGAAACGCTGGATCTTCCGGGCGCGGGACACGGCCAGCTTGTCTTCCGGCGACAGTTCGTCCATGCCCAGAATCGCGATGATGTCGCGCAGTTCCTTGTAGCGCTGCAGGGTCTGCTGCACGCGGCGGGCCACTTCATAGTGTTCCGTGCCGACGATCTGCGGATCGAGCTGGCGCGAGGTCGAGTCGAGCGGGTCGACGGCGGGGTAGATACCCAGCGCGGCGATGTCACGCGACAGCACGACGGTCGAGTCCAGGTGCAGGAAGGTGGTGGCCGGCGACGGGTCGGTCAAGTCATCGGCAGGCACGTACACGGCCTGGATCGACGTGATCGAGCCGGTCTTGGTCGACGTGATCCGCTCCTGCAGCTTGCCCATTTCTTCAGCCAGCGTCGGCTGGTAGCCCACGGCCGAAGGCATACGGCCCAGCAGTGCCGACACTTCGGTACCGGCCAGCGTGTAGCGGTAGATGTTGTCGACGAAGAACAGGATGTCGCGGCCTTCGTCGCGGAAGCGCTCGGCCATCGTCAGGCCGGTCAGCGCCACGCGCAGACGGTTGCCCGGCGGCTCGTTCATCTGGCCGAACACCATGGCCACCTTGTCGAGCACGTTCGAGTCCTTCATTTCGTGGTAGAAGTCGTTCCCTTCACGGGTACGCTCGCCCACGCCGGCAAACACCGACAGACCGCTGTGCTGCTTGGCGATGTTGTTGATGAGCTCCATCATGTTCACGGTCTTGCCGACGCCGGCGCCACCGAACAGGCCCACCTTGCCGCCCTTTGCGAACGGGCACACCAGGTCGATCACCTTGATGCCGGTTTCCAGCAGGTCCACCGACGGCGACAGTTCGTCGAAGCGCGGGGCCTTCTGGTGAATCGCACGCTTTTCATCGGCGGCGATCGGGCCGGCTTCGTCGATCGGGCGACCCAGCACGTCCATGATGCGGCCCAGCGTACCGTGGCCAACCGGCACCGAGATGGGGGCGCCGGTGCTCTTCACCGACATGCCGCGGCGCAGGCCGTCCGACGAACCCAGGGCAATGGTACGCACCACGCCGTCGCCGAGCTGCTGCTGCACTTCGAAGGTCAGACCCTTCTCGGCGAACGACTTGTCGTTGCCCTCTTCGAGCACGAGCGCGTCGTACACCTTCGGCATTGCGTCGCGCGGGAACTCGATGTCCACCACGGCGCCAATGCACTGCACAATATTTCCGATACTCATTTCGTATCTCCGATAGCTTGAATTCTTGACGCCTTAGACCGCCGCTGCGCCGCTGACGATTTCCGACAGTTCCTTCGTGATCGCGGCCTGGCGGGTCTTGTTGTAGACCAGCTGCAGTTCGCCAATCACGTTCTTGGCATTGTCGGAAGCCGCCTTCATGGCCACCATGCGCGCCGACTGTTCCGACGCCATGTTCTCGGCCACGGCCTGGTACACCAGCGCCTCGACGTAGCGGACGAGCAGCTCTTCCACAACCGTCTGGGCGTCGGGCTCGTAGATGTAATCCCACGAGTAGGCGCGCTTTTCATCTTCGGTCTGGTTCAGCTTGTCTGCCGCCAGCGGCAGCAGTTGCTCGACCACCGGCTCCTGCTTCATCGTGTTGATGAACCTGGTATAGGCCAGGTACACCGCGTCGACTTCGCCGTTGGTGAAGGCGTCGAGCTGGACCTTGATGGCGCCGATCAGCTTTTCCAGATGCGGGGTGTCACCGAGGTGCACAACGTTCGAGACCACCTTGGCGCCGATACGGCCCAGAAACTGCATCCCCTTCGTACCGATCGCGGTGGCCTGGACGGCCACGCCACGGTTCTGCAGGGTCTTCAGCTCGTTGGTCACCGCACGCAGCACGTTCGTGTTCAAGCCGCCGCACAGGCCCTTGTCGGTCGTCACCACGATCATGCCGGCGCGCTTGACGTCGCGGCCAATCATGAACGGATGCTTGAACTCGGGGTTGGCGGTGGCCAGGTGCGCGGCGATATTGCGCACTTTCTCGGCGTACGGGCGGGCGTTGCGCATCCGTTCCTGCGCCTTGCGCATCTTGGACGCGGCGACCATTTCCATCGCCTTGGTGATCTTGCGCGTGTTCTGCACGCTCTTGATCTTGGTTCGAATCTCTTTCGTTCCGGCCATATCTTTCCTCTCCATTCGTGCCGCGCCGTCAGCCTTGCGGCGTCACGGCGCGGTCCGTGGAATCACGCGGTTAGAACGCGGCGGACTTCCTGAAATCCTCGATCGCGGCACGCAGGGCGGCTTCGTCGTCCTTCGACAGATCCTTGGTCTCTTCGATGCGGTTGACGAGGTCGGCGAACTTGGTCTTCAGGTGGTCGTGCAGGCCCTTTTCGAACGGCAGGATGTCCTTCACGTCGACGTTGTCGAGGAAGCCATTGTTCGCGGCGTACAGCGACGCGGCCAGTTGCCACACCTGCAGCGGCTGGTATTGCGGCTGCTTGAGCAGTTCCGTCACGCGGCGGCCGCGCTCCAGCTGCTTGCGGGTGGCATCGTCCAGGTCCGAGGCAAACTGCGCGAACGCAGCCAGTTCACGGTACTGGGCCAGGTCGGTACGGATACCGCCGGACAGCTTCTTGATGACCTTGGTCTGTGCTGCACCACCCACGCGCGACACCGAGATACCGGCGTTGATGGCGGGACGGATACCGGCGTTGAACAGATCGGTTTCCAGGAAGATCTGGCCGTCGGTGATCGAGATCACGTTGGTCGGCACGAACGCGGACACGTCGCCGGCCTGCGTTTCGATCACGGGCAGCGCGGTCAGCGAACCGGTCTTGCCGGTCACGGCGCCGTTCGTGAACTTCGACACGTAGTCCTCGTTCACGCGCGCGGCGCGCTCCAGCAGGCGCGAGTGCAGGTAGAACACGTCGCCCGGGTAAGCTTCGCGGCCCGGCGGGCGGCGCAGCAGCAGCGACACCTGGCGGTAGGCCCAGGCTTGCTTGGTCAGGTCGTCATAGACGATCAGCGCGTCTTCGCCGCGGTCGCGGAAGTACTCGCCCATCGTGCAGCCGGCGTAGGCGGCCAGGTACTGCATGGCGGCCGAGTCCGAAGCCGAGGCGGCCACGACGATGGTGTATTCCATCGCGCCGTTTTCCTCGAGCTTGCGCACGACGTTCGAGATCGTCGAAGCCTTCTGGCCGATTGCCACGTACACGCAGAAGACGCCCTTGCCCTTCTGGTTGATGATGGCGTCGACGGCCACGGCGGTCTTGCCGGTCTGGCGGTCGCCAATGATCAGCTCGCGCTGGCCACGGCCGATCGGCACCATCGCGTCGATCGACTTCAGGCCGGTCTGCACCGGCTGGCTCACCGACTGACGTGCGATCACGCCCGGGGCGACCTTCTCGATCACGTCCGTTTCCTTGGCGTTGATCGGGCCCTTGCCGTCGATCGGCTGGCCCAGCGTGTTGACCACGCGGCCCAGCAGTTCCTTGCCCACGGGCACTTCCAGAATGCGGCCGGTGCACTTGACCGTATCGCCTTCCGAAATGTGTTCGTACTCGCCCAGCACCACGGCACCCACCGAGTCACGCTCGAGGTTCAGTGCCAGGCCAAACGTGTTGCCCGGGAATTCCAGCATCTCGCCCTGCATCACGCCGGACAGGCCGTGCACGCGGCAGATACCATCGGTCACGGAAATCACCGTGCCGGTGTTGCGCACTTCAGCGTCGGCGCCAAGACCCGAGATGCGGGACTTGATCAGCTCGCTGATTTCTGAGGGGTTCAGTTGCATCACAATGCTCCTAATTCTTCAATCCGTCGGCCGTTGCGGTCAGGCGGTCAGCGTGGCTTGCATGGCAGCCAGGCGCGCGCGCACGGAGGTGTCGAGCACTTCGTCGCCGACCTTGACGCTCACGCCGCCAATCAGCGACGGGTCCACCGCCACCTTTGCGTACAGCTTGCGGCCGAACTTGCGTTCGAGTGCGGCGACCAGTTCCTTCGTCTGCGAATCGTCCAGCGGGTAGGCGCTGGTGATCTCGACGTCGGACGAACCCTCGCGGGCGTTCTTGAGCGCATGGAACTGCTCGGCGATTTCCGGCAACACCGTCAGGCGGTTGTTTTCCACCAGCAGCTTCACGAGGCGGCGAGCCTCGTCGTTGACCGGGCTCTTCAGCACCGACAGGAACACCTGCTCGAGCTTGTCGCCCGGCACGTTCGGATCGGTGGCGAGCGCCTGCATGTCGGGGTTGGCGGCAACCTGCCCCATCTCCGACACCAGTTCGGACCATGCACCCAGGTTGCCTGCACCGGCTTCGCTCGCGACGCGGAACAGCGCCTCGGCGTAGGGACGGGCAATGGTTGCGGTTTCAGCCATGATTAGAGCTCAGCCTTGAGTTGATTGAGCAGGTCGGCGTGCACCTGCGCGTTCACTTCACGCTTGAGGATCTGCTCTGCACCCTTCACGGCCAGCACGGCAACCTGGTCGCGCAGCGTTTCGCGTGCGCGGGTCACCTGCTGCTCTGCCTCGGCCTTGGCCTGGGCGATGATGCGTGCGGCTTCTGCCTGGGCGTTCTGCTTGATCTCGTCGGCGGCGGCCTGGGCGCGCTTTTCGGCGTCGGCCACGCGCTGTGCGCCTTCGGTGCGGGCTTCGGCCATGGCCTGGTCCACACGCTTGTTGGCGAGTTCAAGCTCCGCCTTGCCCTTTTCGGCAGCGGCGAGGCCATCGGCGATCTTCTTTGCGCGTTCGTCGAGCGCCTTCACCAGCGGCGGCCAAATGAATTTGGCAACAACCCACCACAGGATGAAGAACACGACCATCTGCGCAAGAAACGTTGCGTTCAGATTCATGGTGTGTTCCTTTCGGTAATCAAACTACAGATAAATGCACAAGGGCGGCCAGGCCATCGGACTGAGGCCTGCGCCGCCCGTCAGCATCATGCAGACCGAAAAGACTTACTGAATGACCGACAGCAGCGGGTTGGCGAATGCGAACAGCATTGCAACGCCCACACCGATCAGGAATGCAGCGTCGATCAGGCCAGCCAGCAGGAACATCTTGGTTTGCAGCGGGTTCATCAGCTCGGGCTGACGTGCGCAGGCTTCGATGTACTTGCCACCCATCAGGGCGATACCCAGGCAGGCGCCGATAGCGCCCAGACCGATGATGATGCCGATACCGATAGCGGTCAGACCCTGGATGTTGGCGAGAAATGCTTGCATGATGACTCCTTTAATTTAGAGAGACTTAGAACCAAAAAACCAAAAAACGAAGAACCGGAAAATCAGTGGTGATCGTGAGCCTGGCCGATGTACACCAGCGTCAGCATCATGAAGATGAAGGCCTGCAGCAGCACGATCAGGATGTGGAAGATGGCCCAGACGGCGCCAGCAATCACGTGACCGACGAAGCCCAGTGCGGACAGGTCCGCGCCGAACGTCCAGATCGAGCCCAGCAGCGCGATCAGCAGGAACACCAGCTCGCCGGCGTACATGTTGCCGAACAGCCGCATGCCCAGCGACACGGCCTTGGCCAGGAACTCGATGATGTTCAGGACGAAGTTGAACGGCGCCAGGTACCACTTGGCACCAAACGGGGCCGAGAACAGCTCGTGCGCGAAGCCGCCGACACCCTTGATCTTGAAGCTGTAGTAGATCATCAGCACCAGCACCGAGCACGACATGCCCAGCGTGCCGTTCAGGTCGGCCGTGGCCACGGCGCGGTGGTGCGGCAGGTGGATGTGGAAGATGCCCAGCACGTGGTTCAGGCCGGTGACCCAGTCCACGGGGATCAGGTCGATCGCGTTCATCATGGTGATCCAGCAGAACACCATCAGCGCCAGCGGGGCGATCCACGAGCGGTCGCCGTGGATGATGCCCTTGGCCTGGTCGTCGACCATCTCGACGATCATTTCCACGAAGGCCTGGAAGCGGCCCGGCACGCCGGCCGTGACGCGGCGGGCGGCCATGTAGAGGAACAGCAGTGCGATGACGCCGCACAGCACCGACCAGAACACGGTGTCATAGTTGATGACACTGAAATCGACCACGGACTGCTGCTTGCCGCCGACCGAATTAAAGTTCTGCAGGTGTTCGGCGATATAGCCTGAGGGTGTGAGCACGTGCCCTGCGCCTTGCGTAGCTTCAGATGACATGTTGAAACGATCGGTATATTGCGAAATCTGCGTTGCCGGCGACCGCCCTGGCGGCCTACCGGTATGAGACTTGCCTGGGCCTTCGGTCACATGACCGGTCACCGCCGCGGCAAATCCTTCGTATTGTTCCGGGCAAAACCTTGCTCACGCAGCGCTGCACCGTTGTGACGCCCTGCGCGTTGAAACCTTGATATTCCGGATGGGTGCCTCATCTGAGACCGAACCCCAAGCCGTGGCCCTGCCTTGCGGCGTGGCCCGGGCGACGGGATTCGCGACTCTCCGCCTAGCGGATCGCGAGCGCCACCCAGTAAGTCTTGAGCGCCAGCAGGAACGTGACCAGCAGCGGCACCCATCGAAGCTCGCGGTACAGCACGATTACCAGCACCAGCAGTGCCACCGTGCCGAAGACCTTGATCGCCTCGCCGGCCACCAGGCCGCCGACCGACGGCTGCGCGCGCGACATGTACAGCCGCAGCGCGAAGAAGCCGCTCGGGACGAAACACGCCATGCCGCCGAAGAAGGCCGACCAGCCCGAAGGCCCCGGCGCCCCGGCGAACATCGCCCAGGCCAGGGCCGACAGCAGCGTGACCACGATCTGGGCCACCACGACCTTGCCCGGTGTCATCCGCGACGGGCGCAACGCGCGCTCGCCCAGCAGCCTCACCGCCTCGGCATGCGACAGCGGATCGACAGCTTCGTCCTCGCGCTCGGCGTTATCATCCCAGTCGTCTCGCCAATCGTCGTGACGACGACTGCCGGGGGACGCCGGGCCGGCTTGCGAATGTTCCTGCTGACGGTCTCGAACCACCACCTGCCTAGCCTCGTTCCAGGCCGGAACTTTTCGTCGCCGGCCAGAATTCAAACCGCACGATTCTATTAGCAATCGCCAAGACGAGTCAATCTGCTTTCAGTTGGCTTGCAGTGAATTTCGCACAACGGTTGCTATCACGCCTTCATGATGGATGGTGGGATATTGCGCGGCAATGACGCGCAACGTAATCGGATTGCGCGCGCCCGAGCGGGCATGATGGTGAATCGGCCGTCACTGGACCCGGCTCCGGCGTGCACCGCATTGCGACACGCGCCGGGCGCCGTTCGGTTATCGCGCAGATTCATGCCGCGGCATGGTGCACGCTGGCGTGCCTGTCGCGCCGGGCCGACAGGCCACCGATTCCACCTGTAAAACGATTGCCGTATACCGTGGAAACGGCTAGGCGTTGGCTGCCGGCTCGCGCAGCCGCGTCAACACGCCGTCCAGCGCGTCGTTGTTGTTGAAGTGGATGGTCAACTGGCCCTTGCCGCGCGCGCCGAGCTTGATCTGCACGGCCAGCCCCAGCGCGTCGGACAGTTCCTCTTCCAGCCGCGCCACGTCGCGCGTGCCGTTGCCCTGCTTCTGCTTGAGCGACTTCAGGTCGAACGGCTTCAGCGTCGAGGCGACCAGCTTTTCCGTCTCGCGCACCGACAGCCGCTTGTTGACGATCTGGTTGGCCAGCGTGATCTGGTTGGCGCCGTCGACGGCCAGCAGCGCCCGTGCATGCCCCATGTCCAGGTCGCCCGCCATCAGCATGGTCTGCACCGGGGCGGCCAGGTTCAGCAGCCGCAGCAGGTTCGACACCGCGCTGCGCGAGCGGCCCACCGACTCCGCGGCCTGCTCGTGCGTGAAGCTGAATTCGCGGATCAGCCGCATGATGCCCTGCGCCTCTTCCAGCGGATTGAGGTCCTCGCGCTGGATATTCTCGATCAGCGCCATGGCGGCCGCGGCCTCGTCGGCCACGTCCTTGACCAGCACCGGCACCTTGTCCAGCCCGGCAAGCTTCGACGCGCGGTAGCGGCGTTCGCCGGCGATGATCTCGTAGCGATCCGGCTCGGCCACGCGGCGCACCAGGATCGGCTGCATCAGGCCCTGCGCGCGGATGCTGGCGGCCAGCTCCTGCAGTGCGCCCTCGTCCATGCGCGTGCGCGGCTGGTACTTGCCCGGCTGAAGCTGATTGACGTTGAGCACCGACGGCAGCCCTTCCTGCCGCGCCGTCTCGACGATCTCGGCCGGCCCGCCGAGCAGTGCTTCCAGTCCCCGGCCCAGCCCCTTCTTCTTAGCGGTCACCATGCTCGCCACCCTTCCCTGTCAGTTCGTGCCGCTCAACCGAGCTGGCGGACGCGCGCGATCATCTCCGCGCCGAAATCGAGATACGCCTTGGCGCCCTTCGAGGACGCATCGAATGCCACGCCGGGCATGCCGTACGACGGCGCCTCGGCCAGCCGCACATTGCGCGGGATCACGGTCTTGAAGACCTTCTCCGCGAAATGCGCCTCAAGCTGGGCCGACACCTGCTGCTGCAGCGTCACGCGCGGGTCGAACATCACGCGCAGCAGGCCAATCACCTTCAGGTCGCGGTTCAGGTTCGCGTGCACCTGCTTGATCGTGTTGACCAGGTCGGACAGCCCCTCCAGCGCGAAGTACTCGCACTGCATCGGCACGATCACGCCGTGCGCCGCGCACAGGCCGTTCAGGGTCAGCAGCGACAGCGACGGCGGGCAGTCGATCAGCACGAAGTCGTACTGGTCGTCCACCTCGGCCAGCGCCTGCTTGAGCCGGCGCTCGCGCTGGTCCAGATCCACCAGTTCGACTTCGGCGCCGGCCAGTTCGCGGTTGGCCGGCAGCACGTCGTAGCGTCCGGCTTCCGACCGCTGGCGCGCCTGCGGCACCGACGCCAGCCCCAGCAGCACCTGGTACACGCTGTGTTCCAGCGACTGCTTGTCGATGCCCGATCCCATCGATGCGTTGCCCTGGGGATCCAGGTCGACCAGCAGCACCCGCTGGTCCTGCGCGGCCAGACCGGCGGCCAGGTTCACCGTCGTGGTGGTCTTGCCCACACCACCCTTCTGGTTGGCGATCACGAATACCTTGGCCATAAGCGCTAGCAGCTCCTGTTTGCCCAGTTTCCGCCACTCATATTCATCAGATGAATGACATTTTCCAATTTACAGCTTTGACGATTCAACGTCGTGATATGGCGACGATGTGCCGCTCCGCATCCAGCTCTGGTACGTTGAGCTTGGTCACGGCCTCCACCTGCCACGTTTCCATCAGCCCCGCCGCGGCCATGCGGTCAATCTCGGCCTGCGGATAGACGCCCTTCATCGCCAGCAACCGGCCCCCCGGTGCCACCAGATGGCCGGACAGGTTTACAAAGTCGGTCAGCTCGGCGAACGCGCGCGACGTAATCACGGCGTACCCGGCGGAATCCTCGATCTTCTCCACAGGCCCCCAGTGTGCAGCCGCATTGGTCAGGTGCAACTGGGCGCGACACTGGGTCAGGAAAGCGGTCTTCTTCTGGACGATGTCGACCATCAGCACCGACACATCCGGACACGCGATGGCCAGCGGCATGCCCGGCATGCCGCCGCCCGAACCCACGTCCATCACCCTGCCCCGCGCAGCGTCGGGTACGGATGCGACGCGCGCGGCGTCGGCCAGCGCCGGCACGGCAGCCAGCGAGTCCAGCAGGTGGTGGGTCAGCATCTCGTCAGGATGACGGATGGCGGTGAGGTTGTAGACGCTGTTCCATTTGCGCAGCAGCGTCAGGTAGGCGAACAGCGTGTCGACCTGGGCCGGCGACAGTGCCAGCCCGATCGCATCGAGCCCCGCTTCAAGCCGCTTGCGCTGCGCCGCCTCGTCGGTCACGGTGTAACGGTAGCCACCCACTCAGGCAGCCTCCTGACCGTCACCGGACTTTGCAGCCGCCGGCGCGGCGCGCCCCATGCCCTTCTTCTTCAGGTGGACCAACAGCAGCGAGATCGCCGCCGGCGTCACGCCCGAGATGCGTGAGGCCTGGCCCAGCGTTTCCGGCCGATGCTGGTTCAGCTTCTGGCTGACCTCGAAGCCCAGCCCGCGCACCTCGGTGTAGTCGAAGTCCAGCGGCAGCCGGGTGGCCTCGTTGGCTTCCAGCTTGTCCACCTCGGCTGCCTGGCGCGCGATATAGCCGTGATACTTGATGCCGATCTCGATCTGCTCGCGGATCTGCTCGGCCAGCATGGCATCGTCGGCCAGCGGTGCTTCGGGGGCGTACTTGCCGTCCTGCATGGCGACCAGCGCTTCATAGCGGACTTCCGGGCGGCGCAGCAGATCGGCCAGCGAGTATTCACGCTCGATGGCCTTGCCCAGCAGCGGCACGGCGTCGGCTTCCGGCAGCAGCGTCGGGTTGACCCAGGTACTCTTGAGCCGCTCTGTTTCACGTGAAACAGCGTCGCGCTTGCGGTTGAAGGCGTCCCACCGGACGTCGTCCACCACGCCCAGCTCCCGGCCCACTTCGGTCAGGCGCATGTCGGCGTTGTCTTCGCGCAGGCTCAGGCGGAATTCCGCCCGGCTCGTGAACATGCGGTACGGCTCGGTCACCCCGCGCGTGATCAGGTCGTCGACCAGCACGCCCAGGTATGCCTGGTCGCGGCGCGGTGTCCAGGCATCGCGCTCACACACGTAGCAGCCAGCGTTGATCCCGGCCAGCAGCCCCTGCGCGGCGGCTTCTTCGTAACCGGTGGTGCCGTTGATCTGGCCGGCGAAGAACAGGCCCGAGATCGCCTTGCTTTCCAGCGACGCCTTGAGCCCGCGCGGGTCGAAGTAGTCGTACTCGATGGCGTAGCCCGGGCGCAGGATGTGCGCGTTCTCCATGCCTCGGATCGAGTGGACGAGATCGAGCTGGACGTCGAACGGCAGGCTCGTCGAGATGCCATTCGGGTAGAACTCGTTGGTCGTCAGCCCTTCCGGCTCCAGGAAGATCTGGTGGCTTTCCTTGCTCGAAAAGCGATGGATCTTGTCCTCGATGCTAGGACAGTACCGCGGCCCTACCCCTTCGATCACGCCCGTGTACATCGGCGAACGGTCCAGGCCGCCCCGGATGATGTCGTGCGTACGGCTGTTGGTATGGGTGATCCAGCATGGCAGTTGCTGCGGGTGCTGGGCGGGGTTGCCCAGGAAGGAGAACACCGGCACCGGGTCCAGGTCGCCCGGCTGCTCTTCCATCACCGAAAAGTCGATGGTGCGGCCATCGATGCGTGGCGGCGTGCCGGTCTTCAGCCGGCCTTGCGGCAGCTTCAGCTCCTTGAGCCGCGCGGACAGCGAGACGGCTGCCGGGTCGCCGGCACGTCCGCCCGTGTAGTTGTCCAGCCCGACGTGGATCTTGCCGTCCAGGAACGTACCGGCCGTCAGCACCACGGCGCGGGCCCGGAAGTCGATGCCAGCCTGGGTGCGGGCGCCGACCACGCGGTCGCCCTCGACCATCAGGTCATCCACGGCCTGCTGAAACAGCATCAGGTTCGGCTGGTTTTCCAGCCGCGTGCGGATGGCCTTGCGATACAGCACCCGGTCGGCCTGGGCGCGCGTCGCGCGGACGGCCGGCCCCTTGCTGGAATTCAGAATCCGGAACTGGATGCCCGCCTCGTCGGTGGCGGCAGCCATCGCGCCGCCCATGGCGTCCACTTCCTTCACCAGATGCCCCTTGCCGATGCCGCCAATCGACGGATTGCAGCTCATCTGGCCCAACGTTTCGATGTTGTGCGTGAGCAGCAGCGTCTGGCAGCCCATCCTCGCGGCAGCAAGGGCGGCTTCGGTGCCGGCGTGACCACCGCCGACGACTATGACGTCGAATTCTTTCGGGTAAAGCATGGGACACCTCCTCCGGGAGGCTGGGCGGGAAAATACGGGATGCCGAATTATAGCGGCAATCGATTTGGGATCGTCGGCCGTGGCAAGTGTTTCACGTGAAACATGGGGGCCAAGGTATGCTGGCGGCACAAAGCGTGTTCCACGTGAAACACCATCCGGATACAACAAGGCCCCGCTTGCACTGGGCCCTACCCTACCGCCGATGTTTCACGTGAAACGTCTCGCTATAGCTGCGCGCGGATATAGGCGGCGAGCTGGCCGGACAGCGTAGCCAGGTCACGCTGCAGCGCAGCGAAACCGGCATTCGGCACCTTGGTCGCTTCGTCCATATAGAGCGGCCGGCGAATCTCGATCTGCAGGCTGTTGCGCCGCTCGGCCGGACGACCCATCTGGGCAATCAGTTGCACACCCTTGTACGGGTCGTTGCGCGCCACCGTGTAGCCCATGGCCTTCAACCCGGTCTCGACCACATCCACCAGCCCCGGCTCGCAGGTGGTGCCGTCCCGGTCGCCCAGCACGAAGTCCGCCAGCGGATGCGGGCTGTCGATCTTGAGCCGCGCGTAAGCGTTGTTCGGCATCGAGTGCAGGTTCAGGTGCCAGACCGCGCCAAAGCGCCGGTGCGCCGCCTCCACCGCCTCGGACAGCGCGGCGTGATACGGCCGGTAGTAGGCGTCGATCCGGCGCTGTACCTCGGCTACGGTCAGCAGGCGGTCGTAGATCGGCGTGGTCGCGTCCAGTCGACGCCAGATCAGGCCGTAGCCCAGCCGCGTCTTCTCGCCCGGCGACAGCAGCGTCGGCCACGGCGACACCAGCAGCTCGGGGTCCAGGTCGTCCAGCGTCCGGTTCGGGTCGATGTAGACGCGCGGGAAGGTGGCGCCGATCAGCGTGCCACCCACCTGGGGGATGGCGGACCACAGCGTGTCGATATGGGTATCCTCGCCGCCGCGCAGCCGCTCCAGCGGCACGGCCGCGCCGAAATCCAGCGGATAGTGGGTGCCGCTGTGCGGCGAGTCGCATACCAGCGGCAGCGCGTCGGCTTGCGGCAGGGCCAGCGTGAACGGGCCGGCCGGGGCGTCGCCCTGCACCGCCTGGGCTTCGATCATCGTCATCGCTCAGTCCAGGCGGATATTGGCGGCCTTGGCCACGCGGGCGTAGCGGGCCATCGCCTGCTGGATCTGCGCCTTGAACTGGTCCGGCGTGGTCGGCACCAGCGTGCCGCCCGATTCCTCGATCTTGCGCTTGAACTCGGGGTTCAGCATCGCCTTGTGGATGGCGGCGTTGAGCTTGTCGACCACCGGCTGGGGCGTGCCGGCCGGCGCGACGATGCCGAACCAGCCGCCGTCGCCCATGTCCTTGTAGCCCAGCTCGGCGTAGGTCGGCACGTTGGGCAGTTGCGGAGACCGCTGCGCGCCCAGCACGGCCAGCGCGCGCAGGCGGCCGGCCTTGACGTGGGGCAGCGTGGTCGACAGGTTGTCGGTGATCGCGGTCACCTGCCCTGCCAGCGCGTCGTTCAGCGCCAGGCCGGCGCCCTTGTACGGCACGTGCAGCAGGTCGATCTTGGCCAGCATCATGAAGTTCTCGATGTTGGCGTGGCCCAGCGATCCGGCGCCCGGCGAGGCAAACGTGTACTTGCCGGGGTTGGCCTTGGCCAGCGCCACGAATTCCTGCATCGTCTTGGCCGGCACGCTCGGATGCACGGCGAACACGCTGGGGATGGCCGCCACGTTGGTGATCGGCGCGAAATCCTTGATCGGGTCATAGCCGAGCTTCGGATAGACGGCCGGGTTCGAGCCGTGCGTGCTGACCGTGGCCATGCCGATGGTGTAGCCGTCCGGCGCGGAGCGCGCCACCTGCTCCATGCCGATGGAGCCGCCCGCCCCGCCCTTGTTGTCGACCACGATGGTTTGGCCCAGCTCGCGCCCGGCGTACTCGGCCACCAGGCGGGCCGACAGGTCGGTAGTGCCGCCGGCCGCGAACGGCACGATCAGGCGGATGGGCTTGGTCGGGTAGTTAACCTGCGCCGCAGCCGGCAGCGCCACGCCGCCAAGCGTGGCGATCAAGGCTGTGGACAACACTGTGGAAAACACCAGCCGGCGACGCTGCGCGCGGCAATTCTGGGCTCGCTTCATGGCAAACACTCCTCGATTTATCGTTGTCGAATCTGGGTATCGAGCAGCGAGTGTCGGAGAGTTTACCGGTCCGGCACAAACGACTATATTGCACGCTTCCATTACCAAAGATCATGCTCGGCGGCTATGCGTATACGGTCTCCTTCGATGTCGGAACTGCACGCGTTTGCGACGGCCGCGCGGCTAGGCAGCTTCACGCGGGCGGCCGAAACGCTGTGCGTGACCCAGGGCGCCATCAGCCGCGCCATCGCCCGGCTGGAGGCCCATTTCGGCCAGCCGCTGGTCCATCGCAATGCTCACCGCCTGACGCTAACCGAGGCGGGGCGCGCCTATCTGGACGCCATCGCCGATCCGCTGGCCGCCGTGGAGACCGCCAGCGCCGCAATGTTCGGCGAGGATCGACGCCACCATCTGACGCTTTCCGCCGTGCCGACGCTGGCCAGCGTATGGCTCGTGCCCCGCCTGCCCGACTTCCATCGCCAGCATCCCGACATCCAGCTGGACTTCGTCCCGTACCGCCGCGAGGAGGATTTTTCGGGTGCCCGGCCGGACGCCGCCATCCTGACCGGCGAGGCCAGCCAGTGGTCAGGCTGGCAGGTGGATTACGTGATCGGCCGCGAAATGGTGCCGATCTGCCACCCTGCCCGCGCCCACGCACGGCAGGCCGCGCATCTGTGGAAAACTCCGGCCGACCTGATGGCCGAACCGCTACTTTTCCACACAACTGCCCCCAGGAACTGGCAGCACTGGCTGCAGGCCGCGGGCGTACCGGACGCTGCGCCCACCCTGGCGCGCGGCTTTGACCAGGTGTCGATTTTGCTGGAGGCCGTGAAGGCCGATATGGGCGTGGCCGTTTTGCAGCGATGCCTTGTCAGGGATGCGTTGCAGGCCGGTCAGGTGGTGGCGCCGTTCGACCTGCCCATCACGCTGAGCCGGGGATATTTCCTCTGCGCGCCGCGCGAAAAGCGTGACCATCCGGCCCTGGCGGCCTTCCGTTCCTGGCTGCTGGGAGTCGCCGCCACCGATATCGCCGCACTGATGCGCTGAGGCTTATCCACACTGTGGATAAAAGTGTGAACAAGATCGGCTACATGAATAGAAAACGGCGCCAAGATGGCGCCGGTATTTCCATGACGTATACGTAACCGGTTTAGGCGGCCCGTTTCGCCAGCCCCAGGTACGTCTCGATCACCTTCGGGTTGCTGGCCAGCGCGGACGCCTCGCCTTCCATCGCCATGTCGCCGGTCTCGATCACGTACCCGTAGTCCGCCACCTGCAGCGCGGCCCGGGCGTTCTGCTCGATCAGCAGCGTCGCCACGCCGGTCTGGCGCAGGTTGCTGATGATGTGGAAGATTTCCTTCACGATCAGCGGCGCCAGGCCCAGGCTGGGCTCGTCCAGCATCAGCAGTTGCGGCTTGGCCATCAACGCGCGGCCGACGGCCAGCATCTGGCGCTCGCCGCCGGACAGCGTGCCGGCTTCCTGCCGCGCCCGCTCCTTCAGGCGCGGGAACAGCGCGTAGACCACTTCCAGCTGGTCCAGGTAGTTGCGCTCGCCGGCGCGCTTGCGGCGGAAGGCGCCAAGCTGCAGGTTGTCCTCGACGCTCATCGTCGCAAACAGCTCGCGCTTCTCGGGCACCAGGCACATGCCGCGCGCCACCCGTCCTTCCACGGGAATGCCGGCCATGTCGTGCCCCAGGTACCGCACGGTGCCGCTGGCCGAGCCACTGACCGGCAGCGCGCCCATGATTGCGTTGAGCATCGTCGACTTGCCCGCGCCGTTGGGCCCGATCACGGTGACGATCTTGCCGGCCTCCACCTTCAGGCTGGCGCCGTGCACGGCCTCGACCTTGCCGTAGCGGACGTGCAGGTCGCCCACCTCCAGAATCAGACTCATCTCCGCTCCTTACTCCACGCCGCCCAGGTACGCTTCCAGCACGGCCGGGTCCTTCTGCACGTCGGCCGGCACGCCCTCGGCGATGCGCGTGCCGAATTCCATCACCACGAGCCGGTCGGTCAGGTTCATCACGAAGTCCATGTCGTGCTCCACCAGCAGCACGCTCATGCCTTCGCCGCGCAGCTTGCGCAGCAGGTCGGCCAGCGCCTGCTTTTCCTTGTAGCGCAGCCCAGCAGCCGGCTCGTCCAGCAACAGCAGCGCGGGGTCGCAGCACAGGGCGCGGGCGATCTCCAGGATGCGCTGCTGGCCCAGCGCCAGGCTGCCGGCTTCCATGTACATCGCATCGGCCAGCCCCACGCGCTCCAGTTGCCGGCGTGCCTCGAACAGCAGCTTCTGCTCCTCGGCGCGGTTCATGCGCAGGATGGCGGCCGATACCCCGCCCTGCGCGCGGAAGTCGCCGCGCAGGTGGGCGCCGATGGCCACGTTCTCCAGCACGGTCATCGTCGGCAGCAGGTGCACGTGCTGGAACGTCCGGCCCACGCCGCGCTTGACGATCTCGCGCGACGGCAGCCCCGAGATGACCTCGCCGCGATAGCGCACTTCCCCGCCGGTCAGCGGCAGCACGCCGGTCACCAGGTTGAACGTGGTGGACTTGCCCGCGCCGTTCGGCCCGATCAGCCCGATGATCTCGCCCGCGCGCACCTGGAAGCTCACGTCGTTGACGGCCACCAGCCCGCCAAACTGCTTGCGCGCGGCGCGTACGTCGAGGATCAGCTCGCCGGCCGCCGGCTTCTCGCGCACCGGCAGCGGGTCGGCCTGGGTGGGCGCCAGCACCGGCGGCCCGGACGGCATCAGCCGGCGCAGGAACGGCCAGATGCCGTCGCGCGCGTACTGCAGCAGCAGCACCAGCAGCACGCCGAACACGATGATCTCGAAGTTGCCGGTGCTGCCCAGCAGCCGCGGCAGCAGACCCTGCAGCACGTCCTTGAGGATGGTCAGGATGCCGGCGCCCAGCACCGCGCCCCACACGTGGCCCACGCCGCCCACCACGGCCATGAACAGGTACTCGATGCCGTAGTTGAGCCCGAACGGGGTGGGATTCACCGCGCGCTGCAGATGGGCGTACAGGAAGCCCGACACGCACGCCAGGATCGCCGCCACGACGAAGATCACCACCTTCATCCAGGCCGTGTTCACGCCCATCGCCTCGGCCATCGTGCCGCCGCCCTTGAGCGCGCGGATGGCGCGCCCGGGCCGCGAGTTCAGCAGGTTCTGCATGGCCACCACGGCCAGCAGCACCACGGCCCAGATCAGGTAGAACATCGACCGCCCGGACTGCAGCTCGATGCCCAGGAACGACAGCACCGGAATGCCGTTCAGGCCGTCGTACTTGCCCAGGAACTCCAGGTTGCCGAACAGGAAGAACAGCGACAGGCCCCAGGCAATGGTCGCCAGCGGCAGGTAGTGGCCGGACATCCGCATCGTGATGAGCCCGATCACATAGGCCGACGCCACCGTGATCAGCAGCCCCACCAGCAGCCCGAGCCAGGGCGACAGTCCGAACTGCGTGGTCAGGTACGCGGTGCTGTAGGCGCCCAGCCCCACGAACGCCGCCTGCCCGAACGACGTCATGCCGCCCACGCCCGTCAGCAGCACCAGGCCGATGGCCACGATGCTGTACAGCCCGATGTAGTTGCCCAGCGTGATCCAGAACTCGGGCGTGGGCAGCACCGGCAGCAGCGCCAGCACCGCCACGAACACCAGCGCCACCACGCGGTTGCGCGCGGCCCCCGCCACGCGCGGCGTGGCCTGCGCGGGCACATCCTTCTGCAGCGGCTTGTTGGTCAGCATCGTCATGGCTTACTCCTCTTCCTCGACGTGCTTGCTGGTCAGCGACCGCCACAACAGCACGGGAATGATCAGCGTGAAGACGATGACCTCCTTGAACGCGCTGGCCCAGAAGGACGAATACGACTCCAGCAGCCCCACCAGCAGCGCGCCCAGCGCCGCCACCGGATAGCTGGCCAGGCCGCCGACGATGGCGCCCACGAAGCCCTTGAGCCCCACCAGGAAGCCCGACTCGTAGTAGACCGTGGTCAGCGGCGCGATCAGGATGCCGCACAGTGCGCCCATGGCCGCCGCCAGCGTGAACGACAGCCGCCCGGCCTGCGTGGTGCCGATGCCCACCAGCCGCGCGCCCAGCCGGTTCACGGCCGTCGCGCGCAGCGCCTTGCCCTGCAGCGTGCGCTCGAAATAGAAGTACAGCGCGGCAATCAGCAGCCCGGACACCGCCACCACCCACAGGCTCTGGCCAGACACGCTCAGGCTGCCCACCTCGAAGCGCGCGTCCGAGAACGGGTTGGTACGCGACCCTTCCGCGCCGAACATCACCAGCCCCAGCCCCACCAGCGCGAAATGCACGCCGACGGACACGATCAGCAGCACCAGCGTGCTGGCCTCGGCCAGCGGCTGGTAGGCCAGCCTGTAGAGCATGGGCCCGAGCGGAATCACGATCAGCAGCGTCAGCGCGATCTGCGCCGCCATCGGCAGCGGCAGGCCGCCGTACTGCTGCACCAGCACGTGCACCGCGCCCGGGAACAGCAGGTACTTGCCGGCCAGCACCAGCACCCGGCGCGGCGCGGTCAGCCGCAGCTCGGGGCTGCGCAGCACGGCCACGCCGTCGTAGAGAAAGGTCAGCACGCCCATCGCCAGCAGCAGCCACGTGGTCTGCGGCGCGTGGCCGGCCTGCATCGCGGCCAGCGTCAGCGCGCCATAGGCCACGAATTCGCCCTGGGGAATGAAGATGACGCGCGTGACCGAGAACACCAGCACCAGCGCCAGTGCCAGCAAGGCGTAGATCGCGCCGGAAGTGATGCCGTCCTGCGCCAGGATGGCGGCAATCGAAAGGTCCATTGTCTGCCCGTGTGATGTGCGGATTCGCGGTGCCAGCTTATCGGCTGCGCCGCACGGTGCCTAGGGACGGCGTGCGGCAGCGGAGGCGAAAAAAAGGCGCATGGATGTCCATGCGCCCTCCGTGTGCTGCGTCTGCCCTGCGCGGCTCCCGCGTGCGGGTGATGAACGCCGGCTTACTTCTGCAGCTTCCACTTGCCATCGACGATCTGCACCATCACGCGCGCGCGCTGGTCCATGCCGAGGTGGTCAGTGGGGCTCATGTTGATGATGCCGTGCGATACCGGCAGGTTCCGCGTCTGCTCCAGCGCGTCGCGCAGGGCCTTGCGGAATTCCCGCGTGCCGGGCTGCGCCTTCTTGAGCGCCTCCGGAATCGCGTTCTGCAGCAGCAAACCGGCATCCCAGGCATGGCCGCCGAAGGTGGACACCTGCCCGCCGAACGCCTTCTCGTAGGCCGTCTTGTACGTCATGGCCGGCTTCTTGACCGGATTGCTCTCGGGCAGTTGCTCGGCCACCAGCAGCGGGCCGGCCGGCAGGAACGTGCCTTCGCAGTCCTTGCCGCACACGCGCAGGAAGTCCGGGTTGGCCACGCCGTGCGTCTGGTAGATCTTGCCCTTGTAGCCGCGCTCCTTGAGCGCCTTGACCGGCAGCGCCGCGGGCGTGCCCGAGCCGGCGATCAGCACCGCGTCGGCGTTGGCGCCCATCATCTTGAGCACCTGGCCGGTCACCGAGTTGTCGGTGCGCGCAAAGCGCTCGTTGGCCACCACCTTGATCTTGCGCATTTCCGCCACCTTGGCGAATTCCTGCGCCCAGCTGTCGCCGTAGGCGTCCGCAAAGCCGATGAACGCCACCGTCTTCACGTTGTTGCTGGTCATGTGCTCGGCCAGCGCGGTGGCCATGTGCGAATCGTTCTGCGGGGTCTTGTAGACCCATGCGCGCTTGGCGTCCATCGGCTCGATGATGCGGGCCGAGGCGGCCATCGAGATCATCGGCGTCTCGCTCTCGGCGGCCACGTCCACCATCGCCAGCGAATTCGGCGTGACGGTGGAGCCCACCACCACGTCCACCTTGTCCTCGCTGATCAGCTTGCGCGTGTTCTTGACCGCCGTGGTCGTGTCGGTGGCGTCGTCGAGCACGATGTACTCGATCTTCTTGCCGGCGATTTCCTTGGGCAGCAGCGTGAACGTGTTCTTCTCGGGGATGCCGAGCGACGCGGCCGGCCCGGTGGCCGAAACCGTGACCCCGACCTTGACCTGGGCGCTGGCCGCACCCGCGAACAGGCTGGCGGCGGCAAGCGCCAGCAAGCTGGCGCGCTTGAACGTCATGGCTTGTCTCCTTCGATTCCAAAACGGAAAAAGGCACCCGCCGGCTTCCGGCCGGCGGATGCCTTCAGTTTGTTTGTCGGCCCGCTCTGGCAGGCTCTCTGGCGGATGCAGCGCTGGCATCCGATCTGGTCGGGCACCTCGAAGTTCGTCCCGTTATTTTCCCGTCCTGCGCCGTTACCCCCGGATTGCGCAGTTCATTCGCCGACCGCTCGGTCGGGAATGCGAATCGAGTCTAACACAGCGATGTGATACGAAAAGGCGGGATTAACCCGCAGCGGCACGGGCGCAACAGGCAAGGGTTTCCCGGCGCGCTAGCGCAGGAACGCGTCGTAGGCCGTCTTGACGATCAGCGCGCTCACCACGGCGATGAACACCTTGCGCACGAAGCGGCTGCCATGGCGCAGCGCCAGCTTGCTGCCCACCTGGCTGCCGGCCACGTTGGCCACGGCCATCACGATGCCAAGCTGCCACCAGACGTGGCCCTTGGCGGCCAGCAGCAGCAGCGCCGCCAGGTTGGTGGCCAGGTTGACGATCTTGGCCGACGCCGACGCATGCAGGAAGTCGTACCCGAACACCCGCACGAAGACGATCATCAGGAAGCTGCCCGTGCCGGGGCCGAACACGCCGTCGTAGAAGCCGATGGCGGCACCGGCCAGCAGCGCGGCCAGCCGTTCGCGGCCGCCCGACAGCGCCGGCGCGTGGTCGGTGCCCAGGTCCTTCCTGGCCACCGTGTAGGCCAGCAGCACCAGCAGCACGAACGGCAGCGCCTTGCGCAGCGGCTCGGCCGGGATCATGGTCAGCGTCCACGCGCCGGCCATCGAGAAGATGAACGCCGCCAGCGTGGCCGGCCCAGTGGCGCCCCAGTAGATCCGCACCTTGCGCGCGTAGCGCAGCGCCGCGTTCGACGTGCCGGCCAGTGACGCCACCTTGGTCGTGCCGATCAGCGTGGCCGGCGACATGTTCGGATAGGTCGAGAACAGCGCCGGCACCTGCACCAGGCCGCCGCCACCGGCCACCGCGTCGATCAAGCCGGCCAGGAAGGCGGCCGCCGCCAGAAAAACGAACTCCATGGATCTACCGTGCGAGGGGGTGAAAGGTCAAAGGGGATGCGCCGGAGCGGGACGGTCGATGACGACGCCGGGCCCGGTCAGCCAAGCTGCTTGGGCGTCGGCACCAAGCTGCGGGTCCAGAGGCCGTCGGCATCGCGCCGAAAGCCGTCGGGTGCTTGCGCGGCGTCGGCCACCAGCGCCGGGGCCAGCCGGATATGGCGGATGCCATGGGCGCGGCACCAGTCGGCCAGCTCGGCGCAGCAGGCGTCGCGCCATGCCTCGGCGGCTTCCGCCGGATCGGCGGGCGGCCACCATTCGGCCACCATCGCCACCCGCCCACCCAGCGCCAGGCTGTGGACCAGCGTGACCGGCATCAGGCAGACCGGCTGCCCGGAACTGGTGCGACCCACCAGGCACAGCCCCTGACCGCCCTGCGCCAGCAAGGCGTCGAGCGACAGCCGCCGTGCGCGCGCCTCGGGCACCGGCAACGGCGCGCGGGCCTGCAGCCAGGCGTCCAGCAATGGACCGTCGGCGCCAGTCGCGGGATGTACCCGATACGGCACTTGATGGGATGGGGAAACGTCGGATGGGGTGGACATGGCCGGGCCGGAAGATGCAGCCGGGCATTGTCGCACGCGGGCTGGCGGCCGGTCATGCCGAAGATGCATCGGCGGCACATGGGGCGGAGGGACGGCGATGCGGGGCGCCGGAAATGAAAAAGGCGTTGCCAGGGATCACCCAGCAACGCCTCTTTATCGTATTGGCTGCTGCTACCCGACACCGGGTGCGCGCCTGTCGTCTCCTCGCTTCCGCCTCCAATTAACCTGCGAAAACCGTATATGCAATGTAACGAAGCGGTGCGTATGAAACAAGTCAGCAATAACCCTAGCCCCAAAATCGGGCATGTCGCCCCATCTTCACTCGCGGCCGGCTACTTGTGGCCCGGCTTGCGGCTGGTCAGGGCGATCAGCTCGCCCATGATGCCACGCCGGAACGTCAGCACGCAGATCACGAAGATGATGCCGGTCACCATGGTCACGGACTCGCCCAGCGAATTGAACCAGGACACGCCGGTCAGGTTGGCCAGGAAGGCGCCGATGTCGCCGAGCTTGTTCTCCAGCGCCACGATCACGAACGCGCCGACGATCGGGCCCGACAGCGTGCCCAGGCCGCCCACCAGCGTCATCAGGATCACCGACCCCGACATCGACCAGTGCACGTCGGTCAGCGTGCCAAAGCCCAGCACCAGCGCCTTGATCGCGCCGGCCAGGCCCGACAGCGCGGCGGATATCACGAAGGCCAGCAGCTTGAAGCGGTCCACGTCGTAGCCCAGCGAGATGGCGCGCGGCTCGTTCTCGCGGATCGCCTTCAGGATCTGGCCGAACGGCGAGTGCACGGTGCGCACGATCAGCGCGAACGCGGCCACGATGATGACCAGCGCCACGTAGTACAGCGTCATGTCGTCAGACAGCGGCAGCACGCCGAACAGCTTGCCGCGCGGCACGCCCTGCAGCCCGTCCTCGCCGCCGGTGAACGGCGCCTGGAGGCAGACGAAGAACAGCATCTGCGCCAGCGCGAGCGTGATCATCGAGAAATAGATGCCCTGGCGCCGGATGGCCAGCCAGCCCACCACGAGCCCGATGACCGCGCCGGCCAGCGTGCCGAACAGCAGGCCCAGCTCCGGCGTCACGCCCCACACCTTCATTGCGTGGCCGGCCGCGTAGCCCGCCCCGCCGAAGAATGCCGCGTGGCCGAACGACAGCAGCCCGGTAAAGCCAATCAGCAGGTTGAACGCGCACGCGAACAGCGCAAAGCACAGCACCTTCAACACGAACACCGGATACGCCCCGGCCAGCGGCGCCACAATCAGCCCCAGCAACAGCAGGCCGTACAGCACCTTCTTCTGCACGCCCGTCCCTTCCCTGAAGCCCTTGGCCTCGACTGCCACGGCAGTCTGTCCCGTCTGCCCGCTCATCACTTTTCCCTCCCGAACAGCCCGGCCGGGCGCAGCATCAGCACGATCACCATGATGAAGAACACCACGGTCGACGATGCCTCCGGATAAAACACCTTGGTCAGCCCCTCGATCACGCCCAGCCCCAGGCCGGTGATGATCGATCCCATGATCGAGCCCATGCCGCCGATCACCACCACCGCGAACACGATGATGATCAGGTTCTGGCCCATCAGCGGCGATACCTGGATCACCGGCGCCGCCAGCACGCCGGCAAACGCGGCCAGCGCCACGCCGAAGCCGTAGGTCAGCGTCACCATCAGCGGCACGTTGACGCCGAACGCCTCCACCATCTTGGGGTTCTCGGTGCCGGCGCGCAGGTACGCGCCCAGCTTGGTCTTCTCGATCACGAACCACGTGGCCAGGCACACCACCACCGACGCCGCCACCACCCACGCGCGGTAGTTCGGCAGGATCATGAAGCCCAGGTCCGTGGCGCCCTGCAGCGCGTCCGGCGGCGAATAGGGCAGCCCCGACACACCGTAGATCGACCGCAGCACGCCCTCGATGACCAGCGTGATGCCCAGCGTCAGCAGCAGGCCGTAGATGTGGTCGAGCTTGTAGATCCAGCGCAGCATCGTCTTCTCGATGATCACGCCGATCACGCCCACCACGATGGGCGACAGCGCCAGCATCACCCAGTAATTGAGTCCGGCGTACTCCATGCCCGCCCAGGCCAGCACGGCCCCGAGCATGAACAGCGCGCCGTGCGCAAAGTTGATCACGTTGAGCAGGCCGAAGATCACGGCCAGCCCCAGGCTCAGCATCGCGTAGAAAGCACCATTGACCAGCCCAAGCAGCAGCTGGGACAGCATGGCGGGTAGCGGAATTCCGAAAATGTCCATGGGCGTCGATTGCCTGTCTGTTTCTCCCTGCGCCCTGAGGGCGCGGGGTCGGGGGCGAGGGCCGGCGGCTCAAATGGCGACAAGTCGCACCCAAACCGCCCTGCCCTCATCCCCAGCCCCTCTTCCGCGTGGCGGGAGAGGGGAGCCACACCTCACGCCTTACTTCTTCAGCACCGAGCACTTCGACTCGGCCACGGTGGTGAAGGCCTGGTCGCCCGGGATCGTGGTCACGACCTTCATGTAGTCCCAGGGCTTCTTGGAGTCGGCCGGGGCCTTGACCTGCATCAGGTACATGTCGTGCACGTAGCGGCCGTCGGCGCGGATCTGGCCCTTGCTGTAGAAATCGCTCAGCTTCATCTTCTTCAGCTCGGCCATGACCTTGTCCGGATCGTCGGTCTTGGCGGCTTCCACGGCCTTCAGATAGTTGCTGACGGACGAGTAGTCGGCGGCCTGCAGGCTGCTCGGCATCTTCTTCATCTTGCCGAAGAACCGGTTGGCAAACTTGCGCGTGTCGTCGTTCATGTCCCAGTACCAGCTGTCGGTCATCAGCAGGCCCTCGGTGTTCTTCAGGCCCAGGCTGTGCACGTCGTTGATGAACATCAGCAGGCCGGCGATCTTCATGTTCTTGGTGATGCCGAATTCCTTGGCGGCCTTGATCGAGTTGATCGTGTCGCCGCCGGCATTGGCCAGGCCCAGGATGTCCGCCTTCGACGACTGCGCCTGCAGCAGGAACGACGAGAAGTCAGACGCCGACAGCGGATGGCGCACCTGGCCCACCACCGTGCCGCCGTTGGCCTTCACCACGGCCGCCGTGTCGCTTTCCAGCGAATGGCCGAACGCGTAGTCGGCGGTCAGGAAGAACCACTTCTTGCCGCCCTGCTTGACCACCGCGCTGCCGGTGCCCTTGGCCAGCGCCACCGTGTCATACGCGTAGTGCACCGTGTACGGCGAGCATTCCTCGTTGGTCAGGCGTGCCGTGCCGGCGCCGATGTTGATGTAGACGCGCTTCTTTTCCTGCGCCACCTTGTTCATGGCCAGCGCCGTGGCCGAGTTGGTGCCGCCGATCAGCACGTCCAGGCCCTGCTGGTCCATCCATTCGCGCGCCTTCGACGCGGCGATGTCGGCCTTGTTCTGGTGGTCGGCCGAGACCAGCTCGATCGGCTTGCCCAGCACCTTGCCGCCGTGGTCCTCGATCGCCATCTTGATGGCTTCCAGGCCGCCCGGGCCGTCGATGTCGGCGTACAGGCCGGACAGGTCGGTGATGTAGCCGATCTTGACCGTATCGTTGGTTACCTGCGCCGAAGCGCTGCCCGCGAATGCACCAAGGACAGTTGCCGCCACTGCGACGGCCAGCCGAGTCATCTTCATGTTGTGTCTCCTGAGTTGCGGCGGCGCGCTGCGCCACCCGTTCCTGCCAATCGTTGACGACGACAAATCGTGCGACCCTGGCGCGGGATGCGCGCAGTGGGTCAGACCCCTAGCAGTTCATTGAGCACAGGCATCTTGGCCTGCAGCTCGCTGGCGGCAAAGCGCTCGACGATGGCGCCGTGCTCCATCACGTAGAAGCGGTCGGCCAGCGGCGCGGCAAAGCGGAAGTTCTGCTCCACCATCACCACCGTGTAGCCCTTGTTCTTGAGCATCAGGATCATCCGCGCCAGCGCCTGCACGATCACCGGCGCCAGCCCCTCGGATATCTCGTCGAGCAGCAGCAGGTTCGCGCCCGTGCGCAGGATGCGGCCCACGGCCAGCATCTGCTGCTCGCCGCCTGAGAGCCGCGTGCCCTGGCTCTGCCGGCGCTCGCGCAGGTTCGGGAACATCTCGTAGATCTCGGCCTCGCTCATGCCCGGCGTGTCGCCATTGCCGGACCCCTTGAGCACCGGCGGCAGCAGCAGGTTTTCCTCGCACGACAGCGACGAGAAGATCGCGCGCTCTTCCGGGCAGTAGCCAATGCCGTAGTGGGCAATCTTGTGCGTGGGCAGGCCGATGGTTTCCTGGCCGTTGACCTTGATCGATCCCTTGCGGGTGCCGGTCAGACCCATGATCGCGCGCAGCGTGGTGGTGCGCCCGGCGCCGTTGCGGCCCAGCAGCGTGACCACTTCGCCACGGTTCACGGTCAGGTCCACGCCGTGCAGGATGTGCGATTCGCCGTACCAGGCGTGCAGGTCCTTGATTTCCAGTGCGGGAGTGTTGGCCGTCATCAGTGCGCTCCCTGCAGTTCGGCGTCGACGGTGCCCATGTAGGCTTCCATCACGCGCGGGTCCTTCGACACGTCGGCGTACGGCCCCTCTGCCAGGATGGCGCCGCGCTGGAGCACCGTGATGGTGTCGGCAATCGACGACACCACGTTCATGTTGTGCTCGACCATCAGGATGGTGCGCCCGGCCGATACCTTCTTGATGAGCTGCGTCACGCGGTCCACGTCCTCGTGGCCCATGCCCTGCGTGGGCTCGTCCAGCAGCATCAGCTCGGGCTCCATCGCCAGCGTGGTGGCAATCTCCAGCGCGCGCTTGCGGCCGTACGGCAGGTTGACGGTGGTGGTCTCGGCGAATTCGGTCAGGCCCACCTGGTCCAGCAGCTCCATGGCGCGCGCGTCGAGCACGTCCAGCGACCGCTCGCTGCGCCAGAACTGGAACGCGGTGCCCAGCTGGCGCTGCAGCCCGATGCGCACGTTCTCGCGCACGGTCAGGTGCGGGAACACGGCGGAGATCTGGAACGAGCGGATCACGCCGCGCCGGGCAATCTGCGCGGGCTTCTCGCGCGTGATGTCGACGCCGTTGAAAAGGATGGTGCCCGTGGTGGGCTCCAGGAATTTGGTCAGCAGGTTGAAGCAGGTGGTCTTGCCCGCGCCGTTGGGCCCGATCAGTGCATGGATCGAGCCGCGACGCACGCGCAGGTTGACGTCGCTCACCGCCGTGAACCCCTTGAATTCCTTCGTGAGGTTCTTCGTTTCCAGGATGATTTCCTGAGTCATAGTCTCCTGCCCGCCCTCTTGCTGCATGCCGGGTTGTGCCCGGCTACTGACAATGGTTCGAACTCCGGCGCTTTGTCGCCATGGTTGCCGCGTTATAGGTGTGTGGGAACGGTGCGGCTGCCGTGTCGGCCGGTGCGCCAAGTGAAGGTGGCGGCACCGTATACCGGCGACTATTGTGTGCGCCTGCTGCGTCGCAAAACATCGGGGTTTGCACTAGGCTTAATACATTCCCGATGCCGCGCGAATCCGGTGTGCGGAGCCGCACCGACGCCCGCCGCGCTGCCTTGCGCCGGGTATCGTGGAAGACCCCTAGGCCGACACCGGCGCGACGATTTCGGGCGCATTTGCTGCACCGCTCGCGCGCGCCTTGCGGTCGGCGCGGATCATGTCGCTGGCGCGCTCGGCGATCATGATCGTGGGCGAGTTGGTATTGCCCGACGTGATCAGCGGCATGACCGACGCATCCACCACGCGCAGCCCGGCAATTCCGCGCACGCGCAGGCGGCTGTCGACCACTGCGTCGGCGTCATCGGCGGCCCCCATGCGGCAGGTGCCCACCGGGTGGAAGATCGTCGTGCCGATCGCGCCGGCCGCCTCGGCCAGTTGCTCGTCGGTCTGGAACGCGGCGCCGGGCAGCCATTCGGACGGCTGGTACGGCGCCAGCGCCGGCGAGGCGACGATGCGCCGCGTGAGCCGGATCGAGTCGGCCGCGACCTTGCGGTCCGCGTCCGTGGACAGGTAGTTCGGCGCGATGCGCGGCGCGCGCCGGAAGTCGGCATCGTCGATATGGACACTGCCGCGCGACGTGGGCCGCAGGTTGCAGACGCTGGCCGTGAACGCGTTGAACGCGTGCAACGGATCGCCGAACTTGTCCAGCGACAGCGGCTGCACGTGATATTCGACATTGGGACGCGCCTGGCCCTCGTCGCTGCGCGCGAACGCGCCAAGCTGCGACGGCGCCATGCTCATCGGCCCGCTCTGGTTGAACGCGTACTGCAGCCCGATGCCGAGCTTGCCCCACCACTTCGACGCGCGCGTGTTCAGCGTCCGCACGCCCTGCACCTTGACCACGGTGCGCAACTGCAGGTGGTCCTGCAGGTTCTCGCCGACGCCGCGCAGCGCATGGCGAACACCGATGCCCAGCGCCTGCAGCCGCTCGGGCTGGCCGATGCCGGACAGCTCCAGCAACTGCGGCGAATTGATGGCGCCGGCCGCCAGGATGACTTCCTCGGTGGCGCGCGCTTCCAGCGGCCGGCCGCCGCCCACGTACTGCACGCCGGTGCAGCGGCGGCCGTCGGGCGTGTCGAACACGAGCCCACTGACCTGCGCGCCGGTCACGATGGTCAGGTTGGGCCGCTCGGCAGCCTTGCGCAGGAACGCCTTGGCCGTGTTCCAGCGGATGCCGCGCCGCTGGTTCACTTCGAAATAGCCCACGCCGAAGTTGTCGCCCCGGTTGAAGTCGTCGGTGCGCGGAATGCCGGCCTGTTCGGCGGCGTCGATGAAGCGCTCCAGGATGTCCCAGCGCAGCCGCTGCGCCTCCACGCGCCATTCGCCGCCCGCGCCGTGGTACGCGTTGGCGCCGCGGTAATGGTCCTCGCTGCGCTTGAACAGCGGCAGCACGTTGTCCCAGCGCCAGCCGTCGTCACCGGCAATGCGCGCCCAGTCGTCGTAGTCCTCGCGCTGGCCGCGCATGTAGATCATGCCGTTGATCGACGAGCACCCGCCCAGCACGCGCCCGCGCGGGTAGCCCAGCGAGCGGCCGTTCAGGCCCGCTTCCTCGACCGTGCGGTAGAGCCAGTCGGTGCGCGGATTGCCAATGCAGTAGAGATAGCCGACCGGGATGTGGATCCAGTGGTAGTCGTCCTTGCCGCCCGCTTCCAGCAGCAGCACGTTGACATCGGCGTCCTGCGTCAGGCGGTTGGCCAGCACGCAGCCGGCCGAGCCTCCGCCCACGATGATGTAGTCGTACGTCTCCATGTCCCTAGCTTCCTTTGCCGGCCCTGAGGGCCCCGGATTTTTCTTGTTGGAATGCCGGGCATCATCGCACGTCTGGCGCGCCGCTGTCGTCAGGGCTTTGCCGGAGCCTCCAGGTGGCGCCGCAGCCAGTCGGCCAGTGCCGCAAGCACCTCGCCACGCAGCGGCTCGGCCTCGTTGAAGATCTCGTGGTAGCCGGTGTCGAACCAGACCATCTCGCGCAGGTCCTCGGGCGTGCTGGCAAAGAAGCTGCGGCTGCCCTGCGGGTCGACGATGCGGTCCGCGCCGCCCACCAGCATCAGCATCGGCGCCTCCAGCCGTGGCGCGTCGGCCTGGGCCTGCGCCATGCCGCGGATCATCGACTCCAGCACGCAGGCGCTGATCGTGCCCTGCACGAGCGGGTCGGTGCGATAGGCGCGCGCCACTTCCACGTCGTGCGACAGCAGCCGTGCGTCGATGGGATTCGGCACACGAATATTCGGCGCCAAAGCCAGCAACACACGATGCATCGTGAGCATACTATTGGAAATCTTCAGCGCCAGCGCCGGCGACGACAGGACCAGCGCGCGGATCGGCCGCACGCGCGCCGTGGCAAAGCGTGCCGCCACCAGCCCGCCCATGCTGTGGCCCAGCAGGATCGGCAATTCGTGCCACTGCCGCACCGCCGCGTCGTGGATTTCGGCCAGATCGTCGAGATACCTGTCCGGGCCCGGCACCACCATGCGCGGGCCGCCGCTGGCGCCATGGCCCCGATGGTCGTAGGCGCGCACGCGCAGGCCCAGCGCCAGCAGCGTCGCCGCCACGTGGGCGTAGCGCCCGCTGTGCTCGGCCAGCCCGTGCACCAGCAGCACCGTACCGAGCGGCGCCGGATAGCGCTGCGGATCGGGCAGCCAGGTGCGCAGCAGCAGTTCGGTGCCGTCGCGCATGCGCTGGCGCGACTCCACGGCGGCGGGCGCGGCCGGGGCGGTATCGGACGGGTGCGTGGCCATCACAGGTTGATCCATGCCGGGGGTCTCCTCGTGGTCCCTGCTTGCGGTGCGGGGTAAGGCAAGGTGTCGGTGCGGGCTGGCGCGGCCTAGCGGTGGCAGGACGGACAGTCCGACGCCATGTCCGACAGGATCGGGCAGTCGGGCCGGTCGTCGCCGCTGCACGCCTCGGCCAGCGCGCGCAGCGTGTCGCGCATCGCGGCCAGTTCGGCAATCTTCACTTCCAGGTCCGCCACGTGCCGCAGCGTCAGCGCCTTCACGTCCGCGCTGGCCCGGCCGCGGTCCTGCCAGAGCGACAGCAGGTTGCGGATCTCGTCGAGCGAGAAGCCGAGATTACGGGCACGCCGCACGAAGCGCAAGGTGTGCACCGCCCGGTCGTCGTAGCGCCGGTAGCCGCCCTCGGTGCGCGGCGGCGCCGCCACCAGCCCGATCGATTCGTAGTGCCGGATCATCTTCGCGGACACGCCCGAGGCGTCCGCCGCTTCGCCGATATTCATCGCGTCTCCCTGGTATCCGCCGGGTGCCAGCGCCGCAGCAGCAGCGCGTTGCCGACCACGCTGACGCTGGAAAACGCCATGGCGGCACCGGCCACCACGGGGTTGAGCAGGCCGGCCACCGCCAGCGGAATGCCGATCACGTTGTAGATGAAGGCCCAGAACAGGTTCTGGCGGATCTTGCGCACGGTCCGGTGCGACACAGCCAGCGCGTCGGCCACCAGCGCCGGGTCGCCGCGCATCAGCGTGATGCCGGCCGCGTGCATCGCCACGTCGGTGCCGGTGGACATGGCGATGCCGACGTCGGCCGCCGCCAGCGCCGGGGCGTCGTTGATGCCGTCGCCCACCATCGCCACCACGGCCGCGCCATCGCGCCGCAGCGCCGTCACGCGCGCCGCCTTGTCCTGCGGCAGCACCTCGGCCTGCACGTCGTCCAGGCCGAGCGCCTGGGCCACATGCGCCGCCGCCCCGGCGTTGTCGCCGGTCAGCATCACGGTGTGGATGCCGGCCGCGCGCAGCCGGGCGATGGCGGCCGCCGCGCCGGGCTTCAGCGCATCGCCAAACGCCACGAGGCCCAGCACCACGTGCCGCGCCGGATCGACCAGCCACGACACGGTGCGCCCCTCGCCGCGCAGGCGGTCGGCCTGGGCCTGCAGCGGCCCGGCCGGCGCGTCCAGCGACACGCGCAGCGCCTCGCTGCCCAACTGCAGCGGCTGTCCGTCGACGATACCGGCGATGCCACGGCCCGGCAGCGCGCGCACGTCGCTGGCAACCGGCGCCGCCACGCCGCGCGCGGCGGCCAGCGCCACCACGGCGCGCGCCAGCGGATGCTCGCTGCCCGCCTGCAGCGCCGCCAGCCGCGCCAGCAGGCCGGCCTCGTCGCCATCCGCCGCGTGCAGCGCGACGACCTCGGGCCTGCCAACGGTCAGCGTGCCGGTCTTGTCGAACGCCACCACCGACACGCGATGCGCCACTTCCAGCGCCTCGGCGTCCTTGATCAGGATGCCGGCGCGCGCGCCGGCCCCAGTACCGGCCATGATCGCCGTCGGCGTGGCCAGCCCCAGCGCGCACGGGCAGGCGATCACCAGCACGGCCACGGCGTTGAGCAGCGCCTGGCTCCAGTCGCCCGCCACCACGCCCCAGCCCAGCAGCGTGACCAGCGCGATGCCCAGCACCACCGGCACGAACACGGCGCTGACGCGGTCCACCATGCGCTGGATCGGCGCCTTGGCGGCCTGCGCGTGCTCGACCATGCGGATGATCCGCGCCAGCACCGTCTCGGCGCCCACGGCCACGGTGCGCGCCACCAGCAGCCCTTCGAAATTGATGGCGCCACCGGTCAGCCGATCGCCCGGCTGCTTGGGCACCGGCACCGATTCGCCGGTCAGCATCGATTCGTCGGCGTGGCTGGTGCCCTCCACCACTTCCGCATCGACCGGAATCCGCTCGCCGGGCCGTACGACGATGGCGTCGCCCACGCGCACGTCGGCCAGCGGCACCGTGTGTTCCACACCATCGCGACGAACCCGCGCGGTATCGGGCCGCAGCGCGGCGAGCGCGCGGATGGCGTCGGCGGTCTGGCGCTTGGCGCGGACTTCGAGCCATTTGCCAAGCCGCACCAGCGTGATGACCACGGCGGCGCTTTCGAAATAGAGATGCGGCGTGGCGTCGCCGGCCTGCAGCAGTTGCCAGACCGACAGCGCGTACGCCGCCGACGTACCCAGCGCCACGAGCAGGTCCATGTTGCCCGCGCCGGCCCGCACGGCCTTGTAGCCGGCCTTGTAGAAACGCCAGCCGAACACGAACTGCACCGGCGTGGCCAGCACCCACTGCACCCAGCCGGGCAGCATGGCGTGGATGCCGAACCAAGCGAGCACCATCGGCGCCACCAGCGGCAACGACAGCGCCGCGGCGATGCCCACCGGCCACGGCCCGGACCAGAAATCGACACGCGCTGGCGCCTCGCCCTGCCCCGGCGCGGCCGGGTCCACCACGGGCCGGGCGCCGTATCCGGCGCGCGTCACCGCCGCCGCCAGCTGGGCCACATCGGCCGTGCCGCGCAGGACCGTGACGGTCGCCCGTTCGGTCGCCAGGTTGACCTGGGCCGCCTGCACGCCGGGCACGGCGCTCAGCGCGCGCTCCACGCGGCCCACACACGACGCGCAGGTCATGTCGGCGATGTCCAGTTCCACCTCGTCGCGCGGCACGTCGTAGCCGGCGTCGGCCACGGCCTGGGCCGCTGCCGCCAGCGCGGCGCCATCACGGGCGTGCAGCGTGGCCTGCTCGGTGGCCAGGTTGACGGCCACGTCTTGCACGCCGGGCACCTTGGCCAGCGCGGTTTCCACGCGGCGCACGCACGACGCGCAGGTCATGCCTTCGACAGGCAGGCGCCATTCGGCAAGCGGTTCGGCCGCGGCGGGGGCGGATTGCAGGGTGGATGCGGAAGTCGACATGGAAGCGGGTTTGGCAAGGGCGCGGGGCGCGATGCATGCACTGTGGACCTTACCATCATTGGAAGGTCAAGGTGCGCGGCGGGACGACGGCGGGCTTGCGCTTCCCACGGTGGGAAGGTTCATACTCCGTTGCGTTACCTTCTTCCCTATCCACGTCACCAAGGAGTCACTCCATGATCCAGTTCCAGGTCGAAGGCATGTCCTGCAATCACTGCGTCGGCGCCATCACGCGCGCGGTGCAGGCGGTGGACCCGGCCGCGCAGGTCTCGGCCGACGTGCCGTCGCAGTCGGTCAAGGTCGAATCGGCGGCCGACCGCCACGCGCTGCAACAGGCCATCGAGACAGCCGGCTACCCGGTCAAGTCGGCGGCATGAAAAAAGGGCACCCTCGGGTGCCCTTCCTGTTTCTGGTCCCGGCCGGGATCAGAACTTGTAGCCGACGTTCAGGAACGTGACCACCGGATCGATCTTGATCTTGGTGTGCGACTCGACCTTGGCGCCGTTCGGCAGCGTGGTCGTGAAGTGGGCCGTGCTGGAGATCGGCACGTACGACACCGAGAATCCGACGAACCACTTCTCGTTGATGGCGTAGTTGGCGCCGACGTTGAACACCGGGTTCCACGACGAGCTGGCCGTGGCCGACATCCGCGCGCCCGGCGCGAATTCCGCGTTCACAAAGCCCTGGTTGGTCACGGTCTCGCTCGTGAACCAGGTGTAGTTCACGCCGATGCCGACGTACGGGCGGAACTTGGTCTTGGCGTCGAAGAAATGCCACTTGGCGACGATGGCCGGGCTCCACTGGCGCACTTCGCCCAGCTTGCCGTACTTGGCGTAGTCGCGGTCGCCGCTGACGTCGTGCTTCGGCGGGATGCCCAGCACGAACTCGGCCGAGATGTTGTCGGTGAAGAAATGCGCGAACGTCAGGCCGGCCGTGTCGGCCGTGTCGATCGACGCGCCCGTGTTGGGACGCTGCACGCCGCCGGTGGGGCGGCCCGCGATCGAGTCGATCGTCAGGAATTGCGAATCGCCGGTGGGCATCACCCGCATCCAGCCCAGGCTCACGATGTTGCTGCCCGCGGACTGGGCCTGTGCGGCGCCAGCCAGTGCCATGGCGGCGCCCGCCATCAGCATCTTCTTATAGATCTTTTTCATTGTTCCTCTTACTCCATCCTCTTTGGAATACCACCACTGCAGGCGGCAATTATCCTGCCTGGCTCTCTCGGACTGTTTCAAACACGGGACGCGATGATAGAAGAAATGCCCTAAAGGCAGGGTTAACCCAAAAGATGGCGAATGAATTTCGCCAATTTGCATGCAAAACGACGCGCCGGCGCAACGGTCGCGTTTCACAAATGAAAAACCACTCGCCAGGAGTGGTTTTGTTGCTGGATACCCGGCGCTGAAACACCCGTTCGGAATGGTCCGAAAGCCGGTTGGGCGTCACCTGCCGCTGGCGAGGATGCAGGCGGCGAGGTCCCAGAGCGCATAGCCGACGCTCTTGAACACCAGCGGACTGCCGGCGCGCGCCCGCAGCGCGTCGGCCTGCAGGATGGCGGTCTCGAACGGCTGCACGGTCTGCCAGTCGATGCCGGCCTGCAGCAGGTCGCCCGCCTCGTCCTCAATGCCGAACAGCGTGTCCGCGAGCAGCCGGCCGGCGGCCGAAGCCGTGCGGCACAACTGCGGCGGCAGCTCGCACATGTCGGGCCGGAACGCGCCCACGGCGGCCACGAAGTGCCGATCGCTCCACAACCCGCTATCGAGGTCCGGCAGCACCGGCGACCGGCTGGACGTCACCGTGACGACCATCGACACACGCGGCAGCACGGCCGCCACATCGTCCACGACCTCGGCGGCCACGCCCAGCAGCCGGGCCTGCGCGGCCAGCGCCTCGGCCTTGTCGCGCGTGCGCGATTGCAGCCAGACCTTGCGCACCGGCAGCCCGGCGATGAACGCTTCCAGATGGGTTTGCGCCTGCACGCCGGCGCCGACGATCAGCAGTTCGCCGTCGGGATCCGCCGCGAACGACTGCGCGGCCAGCAGCGACACGGCGGCGGTGCGCCGGCCCGTGACGGTCGGGCCGTCCAGCATCGCCACGCGCTGGCCGGTATGGGCGTCGGCCACCAGCACTTCGCCCAGGATGTTGGGCAGGCCACGCGACGGGTTGTCCGGATGGACCGTGATGTTCTTGGTCATCACGATGTCGCGGTTGCAGGCCGGCATCACCAGCAGCGTGCCCTGCCCCTGCGCGGCGTCGCCCACCGGCAGGGCGATGCGCGGCGGCGCCATGGCCGTGCCGGCGCGCAATTCACCGAGCATCGACGCGATGGCCCGGGCCAGTTCGGGATACGGCAGGCGGGCCGCCGTGGCGGCGGCATCGAGGGTTGGCAACTGGGCAGTCATGGGCGTCGGACGTGAGCGATTGGAAGCGCCATTGTCGCGCACCGCTCAGCGCACCGGCGCGCGCGGCGCCGACACCTTCTGCACGGCCGCCTTCGGCGCCACCCCGTCGCGCACCGTGGCGCCGCGCACCTCGATGCCGATCTCGTGCACCACCTGCCCGCGCGCGTCCACCAGCGCCACGCGATGGCGCCCAGGCCACGGCAGCCACGCCACCTGCCCGCCCTTGCCCAGCGGCTGGCCGTTCAGGCGCCAGCTCACGGCGTCGGCGGTCTGGCCGGTCAGCCCGTCGGCGTGGAACCACACGCGCTGCGCCGCCGGCGGAATGTCGGGATCGAGCGCGAAGATCGTCCCGTCGGCGGGGCTGGCGATGGCTGGCGTGCCCTGCGACTTGCCGGGCTTGCCCACGCCCACGCGCTGCATCGTCGTGCCGGCCAGGAACACTTCCTCGCGCGCCGGCTCCAGGCCGTCCTCGAACTGCAGCGTGATGCGCTCCACGCCACCGGGCATGGCCGGCGCCCGGCTCGGCGTGCCGCGATGCAGCGCCTCCATGACCTCGTGCCACACCGGCGCCGCGCCAGAGACGCCCGACACGTCGTGCATGGCCGCGCCGCTGGCGTTGCCGACCCACACGCCTACCGTGTACCGCTGCGACCAGCCGACGCACCAGTTGTCGCGCATGTCCTTGCTGGTGCCGGTCTTCACGGCGGTCCAGAAGCGCGTGGTCAGCGGACTGTCGAGCCCGAACGTCCGCGCCCGGGCATGGCGATCGGCCAGCACGTCGCCAATTACGTACGCCGCCGCCGGCGACATCACCGCGCGCGACGCCGGCCGCGGCCCATCCATCGCCATGCGCGGCGGTGCGTAGGTGCCCGCATTGGCGAAACTGCGATAAGCGTTGGTCAGCGACAGCAGCGACACATCGGCGCTGCCCAGCGCGAGGCTGTAGCCGTAGTAGTCGCCCGACTGCGTCAGCGGCAGGCCCAGCGACACCAGCCGCCGATGAAAGCGGTGCGGCGTGACCATCACGAGCGTGCGCACGGCCGGCACGTTCAGCGACGACCCCAACGCCGCGCGCAGGCTGACCCAGCCCGCGTAGCGATGATCGTAGTTCTGCGGAATGTAGAGGCCGCCGCCGGTGGGCAGGTTCACCGGCCGGTCGTCCAGCAGCGACGCCGCCGTCAGCCGCCGCTCCTCGATCGCCTGTTCGTAGAGAAACGGTTTCAGCGTCGATCCGGCCTGCCGCAGTGCCGCCGCGTGGTCCACTTCCGGCGCCGCCGACAGCGCCCCCGACGAGCCGACATAGGCCACCACGTCGCCGCTGGCGTTGTCGATGACCACCACGGCGCCGTCCTCGACATTGCGCCCGGCCAGTTCGCGCAGGTGGCGCGCCAGGCTGTCGGCGGCCACGCGCTGCATGGCCGCGTCCAACGTCGACACGATGCGCGCCGGTGGAGGCGTGCCAGCCGGCGTGGCCGCCCGGGCGCGCGTCACCAGCAGCCGCGCCAGATGCGGCGCAAGGTTGGCGTCGCGGCGCGCGTGCATGCTGTCGGCGCCCGCCCGGGTCGACTTCGCCAGCACCAGCGCGGTGAAGCCGTCGAGCCCGTCGCACTCGCGCGGCTGCCGCATCTCGCGCAGGATGCCGCAGGCCCGGCGGGCCACCTGCTGCGCCGACGCATTCGGGCTGCGCACCAGCGCCACGGCCACCGCCGACTCGCGGGCATCGAGACCGCTCGGCACCTTGCCGAACAGCGTCTGCGACATCGCCGACAGCCCCACCAGTTCGCCGCGGTACGGCACGAGGTTCAGATAGGCTTCGAGGATCTGGTCCTTGCTCCAGCCGCGTTCCAGCGACGACGCGCTGATGGCCTGCCCCACCTTCTGCCCGAAGCTGCGCCCGCCACGGGCGCGCAGGTCGTCGTCGAGCAGCCCGGCCAACTGCATCGTCAGCGTCGACGCGCCGCGCGTGCGCGTGTTCCAGAGATTGGCCCACGCCGCCGCGGCCACGCCCTGCCAGTCCACGCCGCTGTGCGCGTAGAAGCGCCGGTCCTCGGACAGCACGATGGCGGTGCGCAGCGCGGGCGACGTATCGGCCAGCGTCACCCAGTCGCCGCGCCGTGCCTGGAAGTCGTCGCGCACGCGTGCCACGGGCTGCCCGTGCCGGTCGGTCACGACGATGTCCGCGCTGCGCCAGTTGCCGCGCACCTCGCGGAACGTGGGCACGGCCTGGGCCACCGCCGCCCACAGCAGCAGCACGCCCGCCAGTGCCCAGGTGCCTCGCGTCATGTCACACCCTCACTCGCCGCGCCCCGCCACCACGCCCGCCACCAGCAGCACCTGCGCGATGGCATAGGTCCACCAGATGCCAAGCTGGTACGTGTCGAACGGCGACAGGAAGCGCGCCGTGCCGATCAACGCATCGGACATCACGAAGCACAGCGCCCCGATGGCCGCCAGTGGCGTGGGCAGCCGCGCCAGCAGCGCCGCGCAGGCCATGGCCGCCAGCACGCCGATGTAGGCCACCACGGGCCACGTCAGCGGGCCCAGGTTCGGCCAGAAGCGGCCCAGCAGCGCACCCGCCGCGCCGATCACCAGCCCGCAGCCAACCAGCCGGTGCGGCCGCAGGTCCGCCCCGAGGGGCACGAACAGCCGCAGGTAGGCCAGGTGCGCCATCAGGAAGGCGCCCAGCCCGCCGATGAACGAGATCTTCAGGCCCGGCATCGCCAGCAGGAAGTCGCCCAGGCCCGAGAACACCAGCGCGGTCACCAGCCAGCGCCGCTCGGGCCGGGGCCGGTGGAACCACGCCGCGCGCGCCAGCAGCAGCGCCATCGCCGTCTTCCACACCGGCTGGTAGGCAATCTGGCCGGTCAGCGGCGTGCCGGCCGGCACTTCGAGCGACACCTGGAACAGCAGCACGCCGTAGGTCACGCCGGCCAGCACACCGGCGAACCACCATTCGCGCACGCGCGGGGGCATCCGCATGGCGATCCAGTTCACTTGGCGGCCCCCACGGTCAGCCTGGCGTTGGGCGTCTCGCCGAACACGTCGGGCGCGTACATCGCCTCCACGCGGCTCGGCGGCAGCGCGAACTCGCCGGCATTGTTGAGCCGCACCGTGTACTCCACGGCCAGCGTCCCCTTCGGCACGAAGCCGAAGTACTCGCGATAGGCTTCCGGCGTGCGTTCGACGAAGTCCGACCATGCGGACTTCTGGTCGCGCGTGGCGATGACCGAGTCGCGGCCAAGCCCGCTGCCCAGGATCGTCGCGCCGGTCGGCACCGGGTCGCTGACCACCACCATCGTCATGTCGGCCTGCGCGTCGATGTCGAGCCGCACGCGGTACGTGTCGCCGCGCGACCACTTGCCCGCCACCGCCTGCTCCACCGGCGTCACGGTGCGGCGGATGCGATACCCGGCTGCTACCGGTTCGCGCAGCGGCACGGCGGCCAGCGCGCGAACCGTGGCCCACGGCCGGCCCGCGCCCTGCTGATCCACCTGCAGCGGGGCCGGCGCACCGGGCGTACCGGAAGCAGCCGCCGGCCAGGGCAGGTCGACCATGCCGCTGGCCACGCCGTCCTGCCGCGCGGCCTTCGCCCAGTCGAACGTGCGCGAGGCATCGCCAAGCGTGGCGCGCACCGTGCCGGCCACCGGCGTCTTCTCGTAGACCTGCGCGTAGCGGCGGATCGCCATCACGCCCCAGGCGTTGGCCGTGGTCGTCATCCACGCGCCGCGCGTCTGGCGGCCCAGCAGGCCGGTCACCAGCTGCGGCACGTCGTCCTTCCACGCCGGGAGCTGCGACGCCAGCGCCAGCAGCTTCGCCGCGTTGACGTCGCCGCCCGACATCAGCCACCACCAGTTGTCGCTGCGCTCGGTGGAGAACACCAGCCGCGTGCCCTGCACGGTCAGGCGGCTGCGCAGCAACTGCGTGGCATCGGCCATGCGCTTGTCGCGCTCGGGGATGTCCTGCACGCGCGACAGGATGCCGAGCCAGTCGATCAGCGCCGACGTGGGCCACTGCTCGGGCAGGATCTGGATCGACCCAAGCATGCGCGCCTGGGCCTTGCCGGTCCGCGACAGCGCCTCGATGGCGGCCAGCTTGCGCACGTCGAGGTCCATCGACGCAGACGCCGGCGCCCAGCGCGGCGGCGCGATGCGGCCCTCGACAAAGGCGGCCAGGCCGCGCTCCATCTGCGCGCGCTGCGCGTCCGGAATCCGCATCGGCAAGCCCGCGCGCGACGCCTCGTCGGAGATGGCCAGCAGGTAGGCCGTCAGCACCTCGCTGCCGCGCGCGCTGTCGCTCGCCAGCGGGTAGTACGCGGCCAGCCCGTCGGTGTCCAGGTACGACGGCAGCTGCGCCATCAGCGCATCCCACGCGGCCGCGTCGCCCATGCCGAGCGATTTCGACGAGCGCTGCTCCAGGCAACTGTACGGATAGACGCGGAACCATTCGCGCACGCCCGGCATGCCGCCGGCCAGCGACGACTGCACCGACACCTGCATGCCGCCGCGCAGCCGGCCCGACGGATCGGCCAGCGCGCCGGCCGGCGCCTGCACCGGCACCGACAGGTTCGGCGTCAGTTGCGCCAGCGTGGCCTGCTGCACGGTCACGGGCACGGCCGGCACGATCTGCTGCGCGATCTTGAGCTTGTCGCTGGCGCCGCCCGTGCCCTTCTCGGCCGCGGCTACCTCCCACATCACGGTCCCGGCGCGGCTGAACGCCAGCAGCGCGGGCGCGGCGACGTCCCAGCCAATCTCGCGCGCCTCGCCGGCCGGAATCTGCACGGTCTGGGCCGGCAGCGCCTGGGCGTCGACCAGCGTGGCGCGCGCGGTGGCTTCCACGGTCATCGCGCGCTGGGTGGTGTTGCGCAGCGTGAACATCGCGCGATAGCGGTCGTCCTCGCGCACCAGCGGCGGCAGGCCCGAGATCATCTGCAGGTCCTGCGTCGCGGCGATCGTCGCGCTGCCGCTGCCAAAGCGGTTCACGCCCAGGTCGGCCACGGCCACGATGCGGAAGCTCGTCAGCGAGTCGTTGAGCGGCACCTCCAGCGTGGCCTTGCCCTCGGCGTCGAGCTGCACGCGCGGGTTCCACAGCAGCAGCGTGTCGAACAGTTCGCGCGTGGGGCTCTTGCCGCCACCGCCGCCGGCCGGCACGGCCTTGCGGCCATAGTGGCGGCGCCCGATGATTTCCATCTGGGCCGTCGACGTCTCCACGCCGTAGCTGCGCGGCCGGACCATCGCGTCGAGCAGGTTCCAGCTCGCGTTCGGCATCAGTTCCAGCAGCGCCTGGTCGACGGCGGCCAGCGCCACTTCGCCATTGGCGGCCGGCTTGCCGTCGGGCAGCTTGACCTGCACCGTCACGCGGGCGCGGCCGCGCACCGGATAGCTGGCCTTGTCCGGCGTCACCGAGACGTCCAGCCGGTAGGCGTCGCTGCCGACGCGGATCTGCGCCAGCCCCAGGCGGAACGCGGGCTTGGACAGGTCCACCAGCGGCGACGGCGCCACGTACTCGCGCCCTTCGCTGCGGAACGCGCGCCACCAGTCCATCGGCTGGCGCCAGCCCCACTGGAAGAACGAGTACCACGGCACCTCGCGCAGGCGGCCGCGCAGGCTCAGCACCGACACGTAGACGTTGGGCCCCCACTCGGGCTTGACCTTGAGCTTGATCGTCGGATCGCTGCCGTTCAGTTCGACGACCTGCGTGTCGAGGATGCCTTCGCGCTCCACCGCCACCAGCGCCGTGGCGCGGCGGAACGGCATGCGCACCTGGAACACGGCGGTGTCGCCGGGCGCGTACGACTTCTTCTCGGGCAGCACGTCCATGCGGTCGTGGTTGTCGCCGCCGAACCAGAGTTCGCCCTGGCGCGTGACCCACACCGTGGTGGCGGCCTGCGCCGCGCGGCCGTCGCTGTCGCGCGCGCTGGCCACCAGCTCCACCTCGCCGGCCTGCGACAGCGCCACGTCGCAGCGCGCCCGGCCCTGCGCGTCGGTGCGCGCATCGCACACCACGCCCAGGTCCTTGGTCTCGCTGCGGTTGTCGTAGCGGTAGAAGCCCCCGACCACACGCTTGCGCGCCGACGTGGTGATGCGCGCGCGGGCCTTGATCTGCACCGGCGACTCGGCCACGGGCTTGCCCTGCGTGTCCAGCACCACGGCCTGCACGGCCAGCTTCTGGCTGACCGATACCCAATTGGCCGCGCGGATGCCGACCACCACGGCCGACGGCCACAGCGGCACGGTCTGCCGCAGCGTCTGGATCTCGCCGTTCGGATCGGCAAAGCCGGCCTCCAGCACCAGGTCGCGCGGCGCGTCCACCTTCGGCAGGTCCTTGACCGTCAGCTTGCCGTTGCCGTCCTTGTCCAGCGTCAGCGGCAGCTTGTCGGCCACCAGCTTTTCGGATGCGTCGGGCGACGACGCATCGTCCTCTTCCTCGTCGCCGCTGCTGCTCTGCTGCGCCGCGCGCGGGACGTCGAACGAGAACTCGTCGTAGTCGGCAAAGTTCACCGACTTGTTGCGCATCAGCGCCGACAGCCGCACCGGCAGCCCGGCCGCGCCGCCGCCGTTCAGGTAGTGGATCTCCACGCCCACCGGCACCTCGGCCGGGGCGACCAGCGCGTTGCCTTTCGCCTTCGGGTCCTTGGCCACCGACAGCGTGCCGGCCAGCACCGGCAGGCGGAACGCCTCCACGCGGAAGCCGCCGCTTGCAAGCGTGCGGCCGTCGCCGTACACCAGCGCCACGTCGTAGACGCCGAGCTTGGCCGATGCCGGCACCTGGAACGCGTTCTCGGCACTGCGCCCGCCCGTGGCCGTGGTGCGCCACGCCAGCGGCATCTCGTACGTCTGGCCGGTGCCCTCGTGCGTGATCACGAGCTGCGTCGGCATGGCCTGCGGCAGCGCAAAGCCCTGCGAGGTCTCGTTGCGGATCAGGTGCTTCATCGACACGGTCTCGCCCGCGCGCAGCAGCGTACGGTCGAACACGGTATGGGCGCGCACGGTCTGCTGCGGGCTCAGGTCGGTGGGCACGTTGAAGCGCCACGTCTCGATGCCGCGGTTCCAGTTCGACATGACGAACGCCATGTCGGCCTTGCCGCGCGCCTGCGGATGATCGGCGCCGATGCGGGCCGACACGAAGTAGCCCTCCATGCCGTTGTCGCAGTCTTCGTAGCGGCGGTCCGGCAGCTTCGCAAAGCGCGCGACGCCGGTGGCATCGGTGGTGCCCTGGCCCAGCAGCGTGCCGTCGCAGTTGCGCACGGCCACGCGGGCGTTGGCAACGGGCTTGCCGTCGTCCAGCCCCGTCACCCAGGCCAGGCCGCTCATGTCGCCGTCGCCCTCGCCGCGCGCCAGCTTGAAGTGGACGCCCAGATTGGTGACCAGCGCGGCGGTGCGCACGTACATCGGCACCGGCTTGCCGAGCAGCGCCGCGCCCAGCATCGGCGAGGCGATCTCCACGACGTGGAAGCCCGGTTCGGGCAGCGGGATGCCGACCACCTCGAACGGGCGCGGCGTGGTGTCCGTCGATTTCGGGATGGCCAACTTGCCGGCGCCGGGCACGCCTTCGAGCAGCGACACCGAGCGCGTCTCGATGGCCGGCGCGTTGCGCGGCACGCGTACCTTGTACGGTGGCTGTCCGGCGCGGATGGCCGCAAGCTGCTCGCGCGTCCAGGTGTTCTCGTGCATGCGCTTGACCATGCCGAACCAGCGCAGGATGGCGCCGTCGTCATCGACCTTGAGCCGCGCCACGGTGCCCGGCTGCGCGCGCACGGCCAGCGCCGGCAGGTCGGCTTCGACATTGCGCAGCGTCACGGGCAGCAGCGGTGGATAGTCGTTCGGCCGCTTGCCGCGCGGCAGGTCCGCAAAGCGCTCGACCACGCCGAACGGCGCGGCGGCGAACTTGGCCAGCGGCGGCAGCGCGGCCGTGGTCAGCTTGATCGGAAACAGGTCGGCATTGGTCAGCGCGCGGCCGCTCTCGTCCTTGAGATCGCGCGGCGCCTCGATGGTCAGGCTGGCCTTCTCGGGAAACGGACCCTTGAACGTGACGCTGGAAACGGGTGCGTCCGGGGCGTCGTCGGGATCGAAGGCGGGCGCCTGGCTGCCGGACGGTGTGTTGAGCACGATCTGCGCGGCGGCCTTGCGTGCGATGGGCGCCGTGAACGTGACGGTCATCGGCCGCAGCGGGGTGCAGGGGGCCTCGGCCCGCTCGCGCTCGCAGGTGAAGCCGGCGGTGAACGGCTCCCGCACCTGGAACTCGAAGCGGCGCGCCGCCGTGGTGGCCAGGCCGGAAGGCGTGGCGATGCCGGCGTCCAGCACGAGCTGCATCCGCGCGCCGGCTGGCAGGCGTTGCTGGCAGGCCAGCAGGTGCACGGCGTCGGCGTCGCGCTTGACCACTTCCTTCCAGTGCAGCGCCTCGATCACGCCGTCGCGCTCCTTGCCGGTCAGCAGCCGCACGGGGATGCGCTCGCCCAGGCCCTCGGCCTGGCACCAGGCGTGGCTGCGGATCGATCCGGCCGTGGCGGCGCCATTGAAACGCAGCGCAAACACCTGGTCTTCCTCGATCTCGCCGCCCGACGGCCGCGCCGAGATCACGACGGGGCCGCCGGTTTCGAACCGGTACTCGCCCTTGCCCGCGTACGCCTTGCCGGCCACGCTCTTGAGCCCGGGCACCACCTGCACGGCGCAGCGCACGCCGGGCGGCAGGTCGCGCTCGAAGTCGTAGACCCAGTTGCTGGCGTTGACCCAGCGGCCGCTGCCGCCCACCGCGCCGCCGGTGCAGGACACTGTGGCCGGCGCCTGGGCCTTGAGGTCGCCCATCGGCACCATCGGTTCGTCGAAGCGGATGGCCACCTGACGGACCTGCGGATTCACCCCCTCGGGCGAAAAGCGCGTGATCTGCGCGGCCGTGGCGGCCGGCGCCCATGTCAGTGCGCTGAAAACGAGACCTGCTGCGGCGGCCGCGGCTACCGTGGCGATCCTCCCGATCATGCTGCCTTCTCCCGAATTGGCTCCGCGCGAGCGTGACATGCGCCCGTGGCAAGCGCAAGCCTCTGCACATTTCGGCAGAACGAACCGCCGATCTAGCGCAAATGGGCCAGCGGCAGCGGTCCCTCCTTCTTGAGCGGGGTAAGCACGATGTTGGACCGGATGCTCTCCACGCCCGGCACCCGCATCAGCCGCTTCATCGTGAAATCGGCCAGCATCGGCAGGTCCTGCACGACCACGCGGATCAGGTAGTCGGCCTCGCCGGCCACGGCGTAGCACTCCTGCACCTCCTCCAGCAGCATGATTTCCTCGCCAAAGCGCTCGATGATCGTGTCGCCGTGGTGGGCCAGCTTGACGCTGATGAACACCATCACGCCCAGCCCCAGCGCGGGCAGCGACAGGTTGACCCGGTAGCCGGTTATCACCCCGTCGGTCTCCAGGCGGGCCAGCCGGCGCCCGACCTGGCTGGGCGACAGGTGCACCCGCTCGGCCAGTTGCTGGTGGGTGGAACGGCCATCGGCCTGCAGCGCGGCCAGCAGGGCCAGGTCGTAGGGGTCGAGATGGGCAGTAGGCATGGCTGCAAGAATCCTGCATCGGTGGATGACGGTACGCGGATTATATGCACGGCATGGCGCCAAGACCCCAACTTTGCGCGCATTCTGCGCCATTGGCTGGCTAGACTATGCAGGAAATCCGCAACGGATCGACAAATCAAACGGAGACGCCGCATGACCCCCTCGGCCACCACGCCCCGCGCCGACCAGCCTGCGGGCAACTTTGCCGGCACGCTGACCGCCAAGCTCAAGGAACAGTTCGAGGAAGGACTGCTGTCCGGCCAGGAGCTGCGCCCGGACTTCACCATCGCCCAGCCGGTGCACCGCTACACCGACACCGACCACGCGACGTGGCGCAAGCTCTACGACCGCCAGACGGCGATGCTGGAAGGCCGCGTCTGCGACGAATTCCTGCAGGGGCTGGCCACGCTGGGCATGGCGCGCGACCGCGTGCCCGATTTCGACCAGCTCAACGAGATGCTGATGCGCGCCACGGGCTGGCAGGTGGTGGCGGTGCCGGGGCTGGTACCGGACGAGGTGTTCTTCGAGCACCTGGCCAACCGGCGCTTTCCGGCAAGCTGGTGGATGCGCAAGCCCGAGCAGATCGACTACCTGCAGGAGCCCGACTGCTTCCACGACGTGTTCGGCCACGTGCCGCTGCTGATCAACCCGGTCTTTGCCGACTACATGGAGGCGTACGGCAAGGGTGGCCTGAAGGCCGCGCGGCTGGGCGCGCTGGACATGCTGGCGCGGCTGTACTGGTACACGGTGGAATTCGGCCTGATCCGCACGCCGCAGGGGCTGCGGATCTTCGGCGCCGGCATCGTCTCCAGCCAGGGCGAATCGATCTACAGCCTCGATTCGGCCAGCCCGAACCGGATCGGCTTCGATTTGCGCCGTATCATGCGCACGCGCTACCGGATCGACACGTTCCAGAAGACGTACTTCGTGATCGACAGCTTCGAACAACTGTTCGACGCCACGCGCCCGGACTTCACCGACCTGTACCCGACGCTGCGCGCGCTGCCGACGCTGGGCGCCGGCGACATCGCCGAGGGCGACCGGGTCATCCACGCCGGCACCCGCGAGGGCTGGGGCGACAGCGACGACATCTGAGCCGCCCCGCCATCCCGCTTTGTGAAACAATGCCTGCCATGCCCCGCGGCCACGCCGTGGCCCGGGGCGGGCCGGCTTTTGTTGCGCTCCCGCAGACAACCCTTCAGATCGAGCCCAATCATGACCCCTCTCTCGCAAGACGCCCGCAAGCCCCTGCTGGCCGCGCTGCCCGGCTGGACGCCCGTTCAGGACCGCGACGCGATCCACAAATCGTTCCGGTTCGCCGACTTCAACGCCGCGTTCGGATTCATGACGCGCGTGGCGCTGCACGCGGACAAGGTGGATCACCATCCCGAGTGGTTCAACGTGTACAACCGCGTGGACATCACGCTGTCCACGCACGACGCCAACGGCCTGACGCAGCGCGATATCGACCTGGCGACGTTCATCGAGCAGGCCGCCGCCGGGCTGGCCCGCTGACGCCGCCGGCGCCGCCCGCGCTGTAGGCCAACTGAAAGGCAGGCCGCGGGCCCGGCCTGTACAATCGGCGACATTGTTTCCGTTTCCATGTCACCGGTATCACCATGCGTATCCTGCTGATCGAGGACGACCGTCAAATCGCCAGCGGCGTGGAGGCCGGGCTGTCCCGCGCCGGCCACCAGGTGCGCGTGGTGCATGACGGGGTCTATGCCACCGACCACCTGCTCAAGGAGCAGCACGACCTGGTCATCCTGGACCTGGGCCTGCCCGGCATCGACGGCATGACGCTGCTGGCCCGCTACCGCGCCCGCAACCGCACCACGCCCGTCCTGATCCTCACCGCGCGCGACGAACTCGAAGACAAGCTGTCGGGCCTGAACGCCGGCGCCGACGACTACCTGGTCAAGCCCTTTGCACTGCCCGAGCTGGAAGCGCGCGTGCGCGTGCTGCTGCGCCGCAGCCAGCATGGCGAGGCCGCGCCCGAGCGCGACGTGCGGCTGGGCCGGCTGCGCCTGTCCGGCAACGACCGCCGCATGTTCGTCGATGGCCGGCCGCTGGAGCTGTCGCCGCGCGAATTCGCCGTGCTGGAGCTGCTGCTGCAGCGCCAGGGCCGCGTGGTCAGCAAGGCACAGCTGCAGGACCACCTGGCCACGTTTGCCCATCCGGCCGGCGAAGGCGGCGACACGGTCGGCGATACCGCCATCGAGGTCTACGTGCACCGCGTGCGCAAGAAGTTGGAGGACGCCGACGTCGAGATCGTCACCGTGCGCGGCTTTGGCTACCTGTTGCAGATCCGGGCCGGCCACTGAGCCGGCACCCCGCGGCCGGCGCCTGCCGGGCCGCCTTTCGATGACGCCCTGAATCGCCATGTGGCCGCGTTCGCAATCCTCTTCCGCCCCGCCTGGCGACGCGAGCGCCCCGGGCCGGCGCCTGCGCGGCGGCCTGGGCCGCGGGCGCCAGCGCGCCGCCACCCAGCGCGGGACGTCGAACCCGAGCCTGCGCATCCACCTGCTGCGCGCGCTGGCCACGCCGCTGTTCGCGCTGGTGCTGACCAGCGGCTCGCTGTCGTACTGGCTGGCGGCGCACTACACGACGCAGGTGTTCGACCGCGCGCTCTATGGCGTGGCCAACAACATCGCCCAGCAGATCCGCATTGCCGGCCCCCGGCTTGAGCAGGACATCCCCGTCATCGCCCAGACCCTGGTGGAAGCGGAGGGATCGGACCGCATCTACTGGCGCATCCACGGCCCGGACGGGCTGATCGGTGGCATGGACACGTGGCTGGGCTACGGCACGGGCCAGACGTCGCTGCACGACGCGCGGCTGTTCTACGCGTGGTTCAGCGGCCGCCAGGTGCGCGCGGTGCGGCTGCCGGTGAGCCTGCCAAGCGCGGCCGCCGATGAACTGGGGACGACGGGGGCCGAGGTGCAGGTGCCGCGCGGGCCGATCGTGGTCGAGGTGGCCGAGCTGCTGGACCGGCGCGAGACGGCGGCCAACGAGATCCTGCTGTCGGTCTCGGTGCCGCTGATCCTGCTGCTGCTGGTGGGCAGCCTGATCCTGTCGCACGTGCTCAAGGAAGAGCTGGTGCCGCTGCAGATCCTGACCGACAAGCTGAACCGCCAGACCGCGCGGTCGCTGGCGGCGCTGGACGAAACCCAGGTGCCGGCCGAGGTGGAGCCGCTGATCCGGGCGCTCAATGCGCTGCTGTCGCGGCTGCGCGACGCGCTGGACGCGCAGCGCAAGTTCATCGCCGACGCGGCGCACCAGCTTCGCACGCCGCTCACGGCCGTCAAGCTCCATGCCGACCGCGCGGTCGAGGCCGATTCGCTCGACGTGGCCCGCCACGCGCTGCGCGAGGTACAGACCGCGGCCGACCGCGCCGTGCGGCTGTCGAACCAGTTGCTGTCGCTGGCGCGCGCGGAGCCGGGGCTGTCGCTGGAACGGCTCGGGCCGGTCGAGCACTTCGACCTGGCCGAGCTGGCGTTCGAGACCGGCGCGGAATGGGTGCCGCAGGCGCTGGCGCGGCGCGTGGACCTGGGGTTCGAGGTGTTGCCGGGCCCGACCTTCACGGGCGGCGCGCCGGCCATGGTGCGCGGCAACCGGCTGCTGATGCGCGAGGCGCTGTCGAACCTGATCGACAACGCGGTGAAGTACGTGCCGGCCGGCGGACGCATCACCGTGCGCGCCGGCGGCGAGACGATGGGCCACCGCGGCATGGCCGTCGTGATGATCGAGGACAACGGGCCGGGCATTCCGCCCGCGCGCCGCGAGGAAGTGTTGAAGCGCTTCTTCCGGGGCGATCACACGCCCGGCGCCCCGACGCTGCAGGCCGCGCCGGGCGGCGCCGGCCTGGGGCTGGCCATCGTGCACGAGATCGTGACGCTGCACCAGGGCACGATCCGGATCGAGGACGTGCCGGCGGCCACCGCTTCCGCCAGCTCGTCGACGACCGCGCCGCTGGCCATGGCCGGCGGCACCGACGAGCCCTCGGCGCCCGAGGCGCTGGCCCGGCGGCCCTCCATGCGCTTCGTGATCCGGATCCCGTGCGAGGCGCCGGGCGTCGCCGCCGGCTAGGCCGCGCCTACTTGCCCTGCTTGTCCTTGGGCGCCAGCATCGTGCCCCGGCACTTGGGGCTGCCGCAGCGGCACTCGTATTCCTTCTTCAGCTTCTTGGTATAGCGCGCATCAATGACCAGGCCGTAGTCATAGAAAAGCTCCTCGCCCGGCGCGATGTCGCGCAGCGCGTGGATGAAGACGCGGCCCTTCTTCTCGCGCGCCTCGCAGTTCGGGTCGCACGCATGGTTGATCCAGCGCGCGCGGTTGCCGCCGTACTTGGCGTCGATCACGTTGCCGTCGTCCAGGCTGAAATAGAACGTGTGGTTCGGGTCGGCCGGATCGTGCGGATGGCGCTTGAGCGCTTCTTTCCAGGAAATGTGCTCGCCCTTGTATTCGATCACGCGCTCGCCTTCGGCAATCGCGCCGATCGCGTAGACGCCCTTGCCGTGCACGCCCGACTGGCGCACCTCGATGCGATCGCTGGCGGTCTTCTTCCCCTTCTTGGCGTCCGTGGCCTTGTCCGACATAGGTTCCCGTGTGCGGTTGATGCGCGCCGGCCCAGTCCGGCGCGAACCGGATGATACCCGCGCGGCCGTGGCAGGTATACGCATCGGGCACGTATACCGATGTGGATAACCGGGGCGATTTTTGTGGATAAGCGCGCGGGTTTGGTGTGGGTTGCCTGGGGCTGGCGTGGGGAACGTATACGAACAAGTCGGCCGGTATACGTGCCTCAACCCGTCCGGAAGGATGAGTCATCCCGCGCCGCCAACAATCCGTCCCCGGGGTTTTGGTATACGTAAACGCTTGATTGCGTTGACGTATACGCGGTTATCCACAGAAACGGGCGTGGCTTACCTGTTACTACTATTCGTATACATAAAAGAAAGATGTAAACCATACGGAGGAGGAAGGCAGTCGGCCCGGTATACGCCAACCTGCCAGGTCCGCCGGTGGATCTGGCGCAAATCGATCGCGATGAAAATTTGGGCAGGCCGGAACGTGATTGCCCGGTCGTCGGCGGTATACCCGCCCGGCACCCTGCTCAGCGGTATACGCGCCTTCTGCGGGCCCTCCAAGGGCGTATACGTCGCTGGACACCCTCCGGGCTGTCGCAAGCCCTCGAACGCGCCAGGGGCCCGCTACGGGCGTATACGGGCGTCCCGGTGATGCCGGGGCATCTCCCCCACCCTGCCGACGGACCCGGCCGAATGGCTGGCGCCACCCCCTCGCAGACCGTGCCGATGCCCGCCAAGCCAGCGCTGAAGCGGGTTCGCGGCGCGTACCCGTAACAAACTGTTCCCGGTGAGGCGTGTCCGACACGGTATGATGTGGCCCGCGGCGTCTTTGCCGGGGCGGCTTCCAGCGGGAGCGCCCGGGCAGGACGTCAGTGTTTTTTCAACTCGAGACGGAGTGAAGCATGACGAAAACCGAACTGATCGACGCGATCGCAGCCGGTGTGGACGGTCTGACCAAGGCCAAGGCCGAACAGGCCCTGAACGTGACCCTGAACGCCATCATGGATGCCGTGGCCAAGGGCGAGACCCTGAGCCTGATCGGCTTTGGTACCTTCAGCAAGGGCGAACGTGGCGAGCGCATGGCCCGCAACCCGCGCACCGGCGAAGAAATCAAGGTGGAAGCTGCGAAGACCGTGAAGTTCAAGGCAGGCCAGAAGTTCAAGGACGCTGTGAACCAGTAATGGCGACGACGGGCACGCCTACGCGCCCGCCTCGCATGACCCCGCCGTGCCGCCGCCCGGGCCCTGAAGCGGCGCAGGTGCGCAGCGCGCGGGGACGTTATCCACACGATTTCCCGCCCAGCTCCGCGCGCGGAATCGCACAGCCGGCAACGCCACGCTGCACGATCCCGACCACCGCGCGAGAATGTCGTTCACGCTTGGCTACTCAAGGCCTTGCGCCAGATCAGGATTCACGGGCCTGACATGTTGCACCGATTGCTCGCGCGCAGATTTCCACAGCCTTATTCACAGCGCTTTCCACACAAGCTTCCACAGCATTCTCCACAGGCGCCGATGCGTCGCTGGCAGACGCTGACGGCCGCGGTTGCCCTGGCCGTGCTGTGCGGTTGCACCACGGCGCCGCCGCGTACCGCGCGGCCGCAGGCCCCGGCCCTGCCCGACCCCGAGCGCGTGGTCACGCCCGCCGGCGCCACGCCGCGCGAGCGGATCGTCGATATCGCGCTGCAGGAGTGGCGCAAATGGGGCAGCCAGGTGGTCCATATCGGCCGCGACGATTCGGCCTGCGTCACGCACAGCCCGCTGCCGGCCCCGGCGCCCGCCGTGGCGGCCAATGGCCTGGGCATTGGCGCGGGCGCGCAGCCGTCGGCCGACGTCGACATGGAAAACGATGGCGACGCGGAATGCCTGCGCTTTCCCGACGGCACCGGCATGGAAGCCACGCCCCAGGGCTGCCGTATGGCCCAGCGCTACTGGGGCATCGTCGGCGAGGCGCCCGACTGCCGGCAGGTCACGCAGGGCGCGTGGGCCTGGTCGGCCGTGTTCATCTCGTGGGTCATGCGCAAGGCGGGGCTCGACAACGACCAGTTCCTGACCGGCCAGTCCCATTCGATGTACGTGGTGGACGCGCGCGACGGCATCCTGCCGCGCCCGGCGTTCCACGTCGAACCGGTGCCGGGGCTGCCGCGTCCCGGCGACATGATCTGCGCCGGCCGCGGGCGCGACAAATACCTGTCGGATCCGTCCGAGATCGGCTTCGGCACCACGCCGATGCATTGCGACATCGTCGTCGAGGTCGACCGGGCCGCCAACGTGGTCAAGGCAATTGGCGGCAATGTGCAGCAGTCGGTGTCGATGGACGTGATTGACCTCAACGACGCGGGCCAGCTCGACGGCTTCACGAATTCGCACATGCCGTGGCTGCTGATCCTGCGCAACGACCTGCAATAGCCGGGCCGATTCGGTACCGGCGGTCGCTTCTCAACATCGTCCCGCTGCATTGACGGGGGGGTGCCCGCCACGGAACACTGCGCGATCGCTTTTCGACGATTTCCCGCATGTCCACCGCTGTCGCCCTGCCCGCTTCTCCCGACCCCCTTCCCGATGTACCGAACCTGCCGCGCCGGCTCGTGGCCGAAGCGCTGGGTACGGCCCTGCTGGTCGCCATCGTGGTCGGGTCCGGCATCCGGGCCGAGCGGCTGGCCGCCGGCGATACGGCGCTGGCCCTGCTCTGCAACGCGCTGGCCACCGGCGCGGGACTGGTGGCGCTGCTGGTGTCGCTGGGGCCGGTGTCCGGCGGGCACTTCAATCCGGTCGTGAGCCTGTCGCAACTGGTGCAGGGCCGCCTGCCGGCGCGCGAGGCGGCCGGCTACATGTGCGTGCAACTGGCGGGCGCGGTAGCGGGCGTGATTGCCGCCCATCTGATGTTCGGCCTGCCCCCGCTGGCGTTGTCCACGCAGCCGCGGACCGGTATGCCGATGTGGTGGAGCGAATACCTGGCGTCGTTCGGGCTGGTCGGGCTGGCCATGGCCACCGGGCGCTTCCGGCCCGGCCTTGTGCCCGGCGTGGTGGCCGGCTATATCACCGCCGGCTACTGGTTCACATCGTCCACGTCATTTGCCAATCCGGCCCTGACGCTGGCCTGCGCGCTGACCGATTCCTTTACAGGTATTCGTATGATGGATGTTCCGGCATTCATCGGCGCCCAGATATTTGGTGCGATGAATGCCACGCTGCTGTTCCACTGGCTGTGCCGGCCGGCGGCGACGCGGGAAAAGCAGCGTCCGGCAGCGCCCGCGCGGGCGTGGCGCCGCCGTGCCGGGGTTACCAGCGCCGATTGAGCTGCACGCCGAAGATCGACCCGGTGGCCTGCGAGGCCCAGGCGTCGGCGGGGGCGGCGAACGTGATGCCGTCCACGTCGTTGGCGCGGCTGTAGGTGTAGAACGCGCGCAGGTTGGCGTTGCCGGTGGACTTGCCCAGCGTCAGCGTGGGCGCCACGGTAAAGGCGGTGCGCTGCCCGCCGACGCCAAACCCCGACGAGATCTGGTCGTGCGCCACCTCGAAGGTCAGCTTGAACTGGTCGTTGGCGACAAAGGCCGGCCGTACCCGCGTGGCGGCCCATTGCAGCGTGCCCATCCCCGAGCGGTCGAGCTGCAGACTCGATTCCACCGATCCGGCCAGCCCCGAGCGGCCCTTCCATTCCATCGATTCCGACACCCGCACGCGCGACAGCTCGTTGCCCATGCCCGAATAGCCCGTCATGGCCGTACGCGACCCCTGCCCGTACTGGAAGCCGAGCCGGTTGGTGCCGTAGAGCACGCCCTTCTGCTCGTGCATGGCCGATGCCCACCACGCACTGCCGGTGTCCTCGATCTGCGACAGCGGCTCCACGCGCGTGAAACCGAGCCGCACCGAACCGTCATCGTTGGTGCCGATCGGGGCGGTCAGCACTGAGTGGTAGCTCGGCAGCTTGGCGCCGTTCAGGTCGTTGCGGGCGGTGTACTGGTAGCTGAGCCCGAAATCGCCGAGCCTGGCGTTGTCGATGCCGAATCGCATCGACGAGGAATTGGGCGGCAGCAGGCCCGACGACATCAGGAACGGGCTGCTGTCGCGGCGGCCGGCCCAGACGCTGGCGCCGTCGAGCACCGACAGGCCGGACAGCCCGCTGACCGACGTGTAGAAATTCGGCACCAGCGCGTACGGGTCGACCGCGGCCGCGTTGCCGTTGACCGACGTCGCATTGGTGCCCTTGGCCTGCGCCACGAGCTGCACCTGGGCGCCGCCGCCGATGTCGGCCACCGATTCGCGGATCTTGACCTCGCCCGAACTCGTGCACGCCAGACCCTGGCCGAAGCTGGCCGACGGCGTGCCGCCGCCGGGGCAGGCGCGCTGGGTGCCCGACCGGTCTTCCACGGCGGCCCGGCCGCTGTAGCCGAGGCGCCAGACCGAGTCGCCGGCCGGATCGTCGGCGGGCAACTGGGACCGCAGCACCGGTGGGGCGTCGGAAGGCGTGGCGGGTGGCGTATCGGACGCACCGGAGGCATCGGATGCCGCCGCGGTGGCGTCCGCGCCTTCGGTCCGGCGCGCCACGACGGGCTCCGGCTGGGCCGGGAATTCGCCGAGCCGGTTCGGGAACAGCACCAGCGGCGGTGGAGGGGGCGGCGGCGGGGCCAGCGCGTCGGGCGGGCCGACGAAATCCGGATTGGCGTCGGCCGCAGTCTCCGGCGCTGCCTGGGCCACCGTGGCCGGGGCGGCATCGACTGCATCGATTGCGCTCGCAGCCTGGATCACGTCGGCCAGCGGGTCGGCCGGCGCAGCGGTGGGTACGGCGGCCGTCGCCACGGCGGATGCCACCGGGCTGACCACGGGCGCCGCCGAGATCAGCGGCGGCCGCGTCAGGGCCGTGGTGGCCGGGCCGCCGGTCTGCGCGCACGCGGCCACGCCCCACGCGGCCAGGATGGCGGACGCAAGGCGGCGGCGGGGCAGCAGGCGGTCGGGAAGCAGTACGGATTCCAGCATCGAAACAACGGTCAACGGCGTCGGCGCGATCGGACGGAGGATCTGGCGGTGCGATCGAAAGCCGGACGAGGGCTCCGGTTTTAACAGGCGAATTTTTTGACCGCAAGCCGGGTTACAAAATCCCGCCAGGTCGTCACAAAGCGTTGGAAAAGCGTTGGAAATCCCACATTGCGAAACTACCGGCGCACCGTTTGCGGGCATCGCGCGGCCCGGGGCGCAAACCGTTGTGTCCGTGCCGAATTCCTAGCGAAAACCCCCATCCCGAAGGAAAGCCGTGCCCAAAAGGCCACCGCTATAATCGTCCGACCTGTCGGTTGGGCAACACATTGGCGCCCAGGCAGTTCCGCATATATATATATAAGAGGAGATGTCCATGGAACGTCGTTCCTTCCTGTTGAAGGCCTCGGCCGTCGCCGCTACGGGTGCGCTGGCTGCCTGTGGCAAGGAAGACAAGCCCGCGGCGCCGGCCGCATCGGCCAGTGCCCCGGCCGCGCCCGCCGTCGTCGGCAGCAACCCCGCCGTGGAATGGCGCCTGGCGTCGAGCTTTCCGAAGTCGCTCGACACGATCTACGGCGGCGCCGAGACCCTGAGCCAGCGCGTGAAGGAACTGACCGACGGCAAGTTCAACATCAAGGTGTTCGCGGCCGGCGAAATCGTGCCGGGCCTGCAGGTGCTGGACGCCGTGCAGAACCAGACCGTGCAGATCGGCCACACGGCCGGCTACTACTACTTCGGCAAGAACCCCACGCTGTGCTTTGACACCACCATCCCGTTCGGCCTGACCGCGCGCCAGCAGAACGCCTGGATGCTGCAGGGCAACGGCATGAAGCTGATGCGCGAGTTCTTCAAGGAATACAACGTCGTCAACTTCATGGGCGGCAACACCTGCGCCCAGATGGGCGGCTGGTTCCGCAAGGAAATCAAGACCGTGGCCGACCTGCAGGGCCTGAAGTACCGCGTGGCCGGGTTTGCCGGCGTGGTGCTGTCGCGCCTGGGCGTGGTGCCGCAGCAGATTGCCGGCGGCGACATCTACCCGGCGCTGGAAAAAGGCACGATCGACGCGGCCGAGTGGGTGGGTCCGTACGACGACGAGAAGCTCGGCTTCTACAAGGTGGCGCCGTACTACTACTACCCGGGCTGGTGGGAAGGCAGCGCGCAGCTGTCGTTCTACGCGTCGCAGCCGGAATTCGACAAGCTGCCGGCGCTGTACAAGCGCGCGCTGGAAACGGCCACGATCGAGGCCCACACGAACATGATGGCCAAGTACGACACCGTGAACCCGCAGGCGCTGGCCCGGCTGCTGGAAAACGGCGTGAAGCTGCGCCCGTTCTCGAAGGAGATCATGGAGGCGTGCTTCAAGGCCACCCAGGACGCCTACGCCGAGGAAAGCGGCAAGAACGCGTCGTTCAAGAAGATCTACGACGACTGGCGCGTCTTCCGCAACAACGAGGCCGCATGGTTCAACGTGGCCGAGCAGGCGTTCTCGCAGTTCAGCTTCGCCCGCAAGCTGTAAGCGCTGGCTGCCCGCCATCCGAAAGACCCGGCTCCGGCCGGGTTTTTTCATGGCAAGGACCCTGCCCGGCGCCCGGCGCCACACCCCGGTAGAATCCGCCCCACAACGGGACACTACCCGGGAATCCTCCTCATGCAACTCGGCATTTTCTACGCCCTGCTGGCGTACATCATCTGGGGCCTGCTGCCCCTCTACATCAAGTCCCTGCACGGCGTGGCGCCGCTGGAAATCCTGCTGCACCGGATGGTCTGGTCGCTGGTGTTCCTGGGCGCGATCGTGCTCTGGCGCCGCCATTTCGGCTGGCTGCGCGAGGTGGCGGCCCGGCCGCGCCTGATCCTGAACTTCGCGGCCAGCGCCGGGCTGCTGTGTGCCAACTGGTTCCTGTACATCTGGGCCGTGTCCGCGGACCGCGTGGTCGACGCCAGCCTGGGCTACTTCATCAATCCGCTGTTCAGCGTGCTGCTGGGCGTGCTGCTGCTGCACGAGCGGCTGCGCCCGGTGCAGTGGCTGTCGATCGCCATCGCGGCGGCCGGTGTGTTCTGGCTGACGTGGACGGCCGGCCATCTGCCGTGGATCGCGCTGGGGCTGGCGGCGTCGTTCGGCGGCTACGGGCTGCTGCGCAAGACCGGCGCGCTCGGGGCGCTGGAAGGGCTGTCGCTGGAAACGCTGATCCTGTTCCCGGTGGCGGCCTCGGCGCTGGCGTTCCTGTTCCTGACCGGGCAGGACACCACGCGCGCCGCAGCCACGGGTACGCAAGTCCTGCTGCTGCTGGCGGGGCCGGTCACCGCGGTGCCGCTACTGCTGTTCGCGGCCGGCGCGCGGCGCATTCCGCTGTCGCTGCTCGGCCTGCTCCAGTACGCCGGGCCCACCATCCAGCTCGGGCTCGGCATCTGGCTCTACCACGAGCCGTTTCCGGCGCAGAAGCAGATCGGGTACGCGCTGATCTGGATTTCGCTGGCGATCTACGCAACGGAAGGCGTGCTGGTCAGCCGCCTCGGCCCCAAGCGGGTCATCGATGTGAAAAATGAAGCGGCATGAAAATAGTCGTAGATCATTGATGATGGGAATGGTCTACCCGCGCCGCGCCCTATTCCTGAAACCAGGCCGCCGCACTATACTGTACGTTTATACAGTATAGCCGCGCCCCCCAATGTCTTCCACCGTGCCCCGGCGCATCGCCCATCTCGACATGGACGCGTTCTATGCGTCGGTGGAACTGCTGCGCTATCCGGACCTGCGCGGCCAGGCGGTGGTGATCGGCGGCGGCCGCAACGCCATTCCCGAGACCCTGCCCGACGGCTCGCGCCGCTACGCGCGGCTGCGCAACTACGTGGGCCGGGGCGTGGTGACCACGTCGACCTACGAGGCCCGGGCGCTGGGCGTGTTCTCGGCCATGGGCATGATGAAGGCCGCCAAGCTGGCGCCCGACGCCATCCTGCTGCCGACCGACTTCGACGCCTACCGCCGGTACTCGGGCCTGTTCAAGGCGGCGGTCCGAACATTCACCGGACAAATAGAAGATCGCGGCATCGACGAGATCTATATCGATCTGACTGATGTCGACGGCGACGCGCGCGATGTGGCGGCGCGCATCAAGGCGGCCGTCCACGACGCCACCGGCCTGACCTGCTCGATCTGCGTGGCGCCCAACAAGCTGCTGGCCAAGATCGGCTCGGAACTCGACAAGCCCAACGGCCTGACGATCCTGACGCCGGCCGATATCCCGCTGCGGATCTGGCCGTTGCCGGCGCGCAAGGTCAATGGCATCGGCCCCAAGGCGGCCGAAAAGCTCCAGGCCATCGGCATCGAGACGGTCGGGCACCTGGCCGAAGCCGACCTGGGGCTGCTGCAGGCCCATTTCGGCCGCAACTACGCAAGCTGGCTGGTCGAGGTGGCCCACGGGCGCGACGAGCGGCCGGTGGTGGTCAGTTCCGAGCCGAAGTCGATGAGCCGCGAGACCACGTTCGAGCGCGACCTGCATCCGCGCGGCGACCGCCCCGTGCTGTCCGAGCAGTTCACCAAGCTGTGCATGCGCGTGGCCGACGACCTGCGCCGCAAGGGCTACGTGGGCCGGACGGTGGGCATCAAGCTGCGCTTCGACGATTTCCGCACCGTCACGCGCGACCTGACGATGACCGCGCACACGGCCGATGGCGGCGAGATCCGGCGCGGCGCCACCGAATGCCTGAAGCGCATCCCGCTGGAGCGGCGTATCCGGCTGCTGGGCGTGCGCGTCAGCGCGCTGATGCCGGCCGCCGAGCAGGGCGACAACCCCGCGCCGGTGCAGGAGGCGTTCCGCTTCGACGACGAGGACGAGCTGGACGAGTAAGAAACCCCGCCGCCAGCACATCTATCTATCTCCCGGTAGAATCGGCGGCGCTCCCGGCCCGATGCCGGGGCATCATCCCGAGCCGCCCCCATGACCTCCACCACCGCCGCGCGCCCCGCCGCCCCCGCCGCCTGGATCACCCCCTTGCTGGCCGTGGCCTGCGGGATGATCGTCGCCAACCTCTACTACGCCCAGCCGCTGGTCGGGCCCATCGCGCAGGCGCTGCATCTGTCGCCGGAAATCGCCGGGCTGATCGTCACGCTGATCCAGATCGGCTATTGCGCTGGGCTGCTGCTGCTGGTGCCACTGGGCGACATCGTCGAGAACCGCCGCCTCGTGCTGGTGCTGGTGGCCGGCTGCGCCGTGGCGCTGGTGGCCGCCGCGCTGGCCACGCACGCGGGCGTGTTCCTGATCGCCGGCTGCATGATCGGGCTGTGCTCGGTGGCCGTGCAGGTGCTGGTGCCGTTTGCCGCCCACCTGGCGCCCGAGCACGCGCGCGGGCGCGCCGTCGGCAATGTCACCAGCGGCCTGCTGATGGGCATCATGCTGGCGCGCCCGGTGTCGAGCCTGGTGTCCGACGTGCTCGGCTGGCACGCGATCTTTGCGGCGTCGGCCGTGGCGATGGTGCTGCTCGGCGTCGTGCTGGCGCGCAAGCTGCCCCGGCGGCAGCCCGCGCCGGGCCCGAACTACCTGCAGACGCTCGGCTCGATGGCCCACCTGCTGCGTACCCAGCCTGTGCTGCGCCGCCGGGCCGCGTACCAGGCCAGCATGTTCGGCGTGTTCAGCCTGTTCTGGACCACCACGCCGCTGTACCTGGCCGGGCCGGCCTTCCACCTGTCGCAGACCGGCATCGCGATCTTCGCGCTGGTAGGCGTGGCCGGGGCGATTGCCGCGCCGATGGCCGGCCGCTATGCGGACCGCGGCCACGGCCGCCAGATGACCGCGCTGGCGCTGGCGCTGGGCGCCGGATCGTTCCTGCTCAGCCGCGTGGGCGCCGAGGGGTCGATGCTGTCGCTGCTGTCTCTGACCGTGGCAGCGGTCTTGCTGGACTTTGCCGTGTCGACCAACCTCGTGATCGGCCAGCGCGCGATTTTCTCGCTGTCGGCCGAGCACCGCAGCCGGCTCAACGGCCTGTACATGGCGATCTTCTTCGTCGGCGGCGCCATCGGGTCGTCGGTCGGCGCCTGGGCCTACGCGCGCGCCGGCTGGCCGCTGGCAAGCTGGATCGGCTTTGCCCTGCCCGCGCTGGCGCTGGTCTACTTCCGCACCGAGCCGCGCTGAAGTCGTCGGCTTACTACGTCTCCCTGCACCGCCACGCCGCGCCGTGACGCCGGCTTGATCGCCGGCAGGTGCCGGCGATGGCACGCGCGCATCGGCTGCACTACACTTGGCCGCTGAAGTTCCGAGCAGCAGTCGTCGTGCCATAGCCCGCCACCGGCGGCGGGCCTTGCCGGGGAGACGTTCGATGACGTGGCGCAAAATGCTGCCGCGGCCGCGCTGGCTGCCGCGTGCGGCGCTGATGCATCCGCAGCGCGTGGTGGTGGTGGGCTTCGGGCTGGCGATGCTGATGATGTTGATCGTCGGCGCGCGCGACCTGTACCAGTTGCGCGAACGCGTGCTGTCGCTGCGCCAGCACGAGCTGACGCTGCGCGCGCTGGGCGTGGAGGCCGTGTTCGCGGCCGAGCGGTCCAAGCTGACGTTCGTGCGCGACTACGCGCAGCAACTGATCTCGATCCACGAGGCCGGACTGGCCGAACCCGACCCCGCCGTGGAGCGCGCCTTTGCCGCGCGCAACACGCCGGTCTGGCAGATGGATGTGCCGCTGGGCGACGCGCCGGTGGTGGGCGTCGCGCCGGCGCTGCTGGAACCGCTGGAAGGCTTCGAGCGCCGCGACGCGGACCTGCGCGCCGACCTCTACGCGGCCCGCCAGCTCAGCCACGTGCTGGGCCTGAGCCTGCACAGCACCGAGGACCGCGACGGCACGGTCACCTTCATCTCCAGCAACGGGCTCTACGTCACCTACCCGCCGCGCGGCCCCGACAAGGCGCCGGCGCTGTTCCAGCGTTTCAGCAACATCGCCTACTACCGCGAGCTGCTGCCCGCGCACGATGCCTCGCAGGACCTGCGCTGGACGCGCCTGTACACCCAGTTCGAAAGCACCGAGCTGCGCACCACGCTGAGCATCCCGGTCTATGTGTCCGGCCGCTTTCGCGGCGTGGTGGCGGTGGATGTCAAGCTGCCGCGCCTGCGCGCGCTGATCGGCACGCCCGAAGAGGCGCAGGTGTCGCGCCTGCTGATGGACCGGCGCGGCGCGATCATCGCGGCCAGCCAGCACAGCATGCGCGTCGACATGCGCTGGCCCGAAGACGTGGACCCCGCCTGGCGCCGCGTGCCGCCGCAGGACCTGTTCGACAAGGGCGCCGGCCGGCGGCACGCGGACGACGCGTACCTGCTCTACCAGCCCGTGGGCGACCAGGGCAACTGGATGCTGCTGGAAACGTTGAGCGACGCCGACCTCGCGCGCGCCGTCATGCAGCGGATCAGCGTGCCGCTGCTGGCGATCTGGCTGGCGCTGCCGCTGCTGATGTTCGTGACGCTGCGCGTGGTGACGCTGCTGTTCAACCACTACCTGGCCGCCGGCGAGAAGATGCAGCGGCTGGCCGAGACCGATCCGCTCACCCAGCTTGCCAACCGCCGGCACTACAGCGAGCAGTACGGCAAGGCCGCGGCGCGGCGGCGGCGCGACGGCTCGCCGCTGGCCATGCTGATGCTGGACATCGACTTCTTCAAGCGCGTGAACGACCGCTGGGGCCATGCCAGCGGCGACCTGGTGCTGGTGGCGCTGGCCGGCGCGCTGCGCGCGAACCTGCGCGAGCCGGACCTGCCCGCGCGGCTGGGCGGCGAGGAATTCGCGGTGCTGCTGCCCGATACCACGCTGGCGCAGGCCACCGAGACGGCCGAGCGCCTGCGCCGCGTGGTGGAGGCCACGGTGGTCGCACCGGCCGCCGACGCGCCGCCGCAGGCGGACGGTGACGGCCGCATCCGCTTTACTGTGTCGATAGGCGTCGCAGAAGCCGGGACCGACGCGTGCCCGACACTCGATGCCATGCTGGCGACGGCCGACCGCCGTCTATATGCCGCCAAGCAAGCGGGCCGCAACCGGGTGTGCGCGGCTGATGCGCCGGCCGGCAATGCACCGGTGCCGCCTGTCCAGGGATGAGGCAGTTCATGGCCACTCCTTCGGCTGGGGTCAACGCAACAGGAACGCGATGTCGTCGGCCGTGATGACCGACACCGGGATGCCCTTGCGCCGCTGGAACAGGATGTGTTGCTGCACGCGGCTGCGCTGCTCGGCAAACGTGGCGGGGTCGATCGGCGTGCCGCTGCGCGCGTAATGCTGCACCAGCAGCTTGTAGGCACGGTGGCGGATCTGCAGCGTCTCGTTGTCGGCGCGCAGGCGCTGCCATTCGGTGGGGCTCAGGTCCAGCGTGTGGTTGAGTTCGTCGACGGTACGCGCGTGCAGGTCGCGGTAGAGATCGCGCTCGGCTTCGGCGCGGTGCAGCTCGTCGCGCAGCGCCATGATCTTGTGCTGCAGCTTGAGCGTCTGCCCGACGGCCGCCTGCATGCCCTTGGCGGCTTCCAGCGCCTGGCTGGCGGCGGCCATGGTGCTCTTCCACAGGCCGCGGTCGGCGTTGGCGTCGAGCTCCGGCGGCCAGCCGTCGGCGGGCTTGATGGTGGTATCCATTGAATGACCCCTGAAACGTCTTTTTCTTGACTGCACCCGAAAGCCGGTCTCCCGGCAGGTCCCGAAACGGCCAGCGCCTCGTGGTGCGCCGGTCCTTGTCATGGCGTTGCACTGTCCGGTCGGCAAGTCGGTGCGGCAGGCAACTGAAACCAATCGTAGTGAGATGTCAGACGTGCGCCAAGTCAAAGATGTGCAGATCTGATTTGGTCGCTGCGACGATGCCAAAAAACGACAGGGCGGCCGGCTACCCCACGTAAACCCCGATCGCCGGACGGCCGTTTTGACAGGGTTTTGACAGTTTCGCGCTTCTAGAATCCGGGCCATGGCCGCCGTTGTGTCCGCACGGCAACCACCGAACATTCCAAGAACAGACAGGAGACCGCGATGCCCCGCACGCTTGCCCGCTTGACCCACGCCCTCGCCGCATCGGCCGCGCTGGCCGCCGCCGTGGCGGCCGCCCCGGCCTACGCGGTGGACAACCTCAAGGTGATGATCGGCGCCAACCCCGGCGGCGGCTATGACCAGACCGGCCGCTCCATCGGCGCGGCCATGGTGGCGGCCGGCACGGCCAAGACGGCGTCCTACGACAACAAGGGCGGCGCGGGCGGCACCATCGGCCTGACCCAGTTCGTCAACACCGACAAGGGCAACCCCAACGCGCTGATCGTGACCGGCGCGGTGATGGTGGGTGCCATCGAGACCAACCGCCCGCCGGTGACGCTCAAGAACGCCACGCCCATCGCACGCCTGTTTGCCGACACGATGGTCATCACGGTGCCGGCCAGCTCGCCCATCAAGTCGATGAAGGACCTGACCACGCAGCTCAAGGCCAACCCGGGCAGCGTGAGCTGGGGCGGCGGCTCGAAGGGTTCGATCGACCACATCCTGGCCGGCCTGATCGCCAAGGACGTGGGCGTGGACCCGAAGAAGATCAACTACGTGCCGTTCCAGGGCGGCGGCGAGGCGTCGGCGTCGATCCTGGGCGGCCACGTGACCGTGGGCATCGCCGGCGTGTCCGAATTCCTGCCGTTCATCAAGACCGGCAAGATGCGCGCGCTGGCCGTGACGTCGAAGGACCGCACCGCCGACATCCCGACGCTCAAGGAACAGGGCGTCAACGTGGAAATCTACAACTGGCGCGGCGTCTACGGCGCGCCCGGCATCAGCGCCGACCAGCGCAAGGCCCTGATCGACGCGGTGGTCAAGGGCACCGAGAACAAGGTCTGGAAGGACGCGCTGCAGAAGAACGACTGGACGCCGTTCCTGCTGACCGGCGACGAGTTCGGCAAGTTCGTGGACGCCGAGTCCGCGCGCCTGGGCGCCACGCTGCGCGAACTGGGCGTGGCCAAGTAACGATCGCGCCCGGCTGGGGGACCGGCCGCCGGCCCGCGCCGGCCGGCCGCCCCCCAAGCCCGAATCACCCTGTCGCCCTGCCCCGCGGCCGCCGCCTGGCCCGCGCGGGCGACGGGCGCCCTGAAGAGTCCCACCATGAAACCATCCCACGTCTGCATCGGCGTCGCCGTCCTGGCGCTGTCCGTGTTCTTCTTCGCCGGCATCCCGGGCATCTCGGGCGACGAGGGCTACGCCGGCCTGTCGCCGCGCTTCGTGCCCACGCTGGTGGCCATCGGCCTGGCCGTGTGCGGCGCGCTGCTGCTGTGGCAGGGCGTGCGCGGCGGCTTCCGCAACATGCCCGAGGAAGACGCCGAGCTGCCGTCGGCCCCGCACAACTTCAAGGGGCTGCTGTGGGTGGCGGCCGGCCTGGTGGCCAACATGGCGCTGATCGGCACGCTGGGCTTCGTGTTCTCGTCGACGCTGATGATGGTCTGCGTGGCGCGCGGCTACGGCAGCCGCCGCATCGTGCGCGACGCGCTGATCGGCCTGCTGCTGACGGTGCCGATGTGGGCGCTGTTCGATTTCCTGCTCGGCATCAACCTGCCGCTGCTGCCGGTGGCCGGCTTCTGAGCCGCCGCAACTACGGGAGGACCCTGACATGGATACCCTGAACCAGCTCATGCACGGCTTTGCCGTGGCCATCACGCCGATCAACCTGATGTGGGCGCTGGTCGGCTGCTTCCTGGGCACCGCCATCGGCGTGCTGCCCGGCATCGGCCCGGCGCTGACCGTGGCCATGCTGCTGCCGCTCACGGCCAAGGTGGAACCCACCGCCGCGCTGATCATGTTCGCCGGCATCTACTACGGCGCCATGTACGGCGGCTCGACCACGTCGATCCTGATGAACACGCCGGGCGAGTCGTCGACCATGGTCACGGCGATGGAAGGCAACCTGATGGCCAAGAACGGCCGCGCCGGCCCGGCGCTGGCCACGGCCGCCATCGGGTCGTTCGTGGCCGGCACGATCGCCACGGTGCTGCTGTCGATGTTCGCGCCGGTGGCGGCCGACGTGGCGCTGCAGTTCGGGCCGGGCGAGTACTTCATGATCATGCTGCTGGCGTTCACGACGGTATCGGCCGTGCTGGGCTCGTCGCTGCTGCGCGGCATGACCAGCCTGTTCCTGGGCCTGGGCATCGGGCTGATCGGCATGGACTCGCTGTCGGGCCAGACGCGCTACTCGATGAACATCCAGGAGCTGTACGACGGGGTGGACATCGTGGTGGTGGCCGTGGGCCTGTTCGCGGTGGGCGAGGCGCTGTTCAACGCGTTCTTCCCGCAGCCGGACGGCACGTTCAACCGGCTCAGTTCGGTGCACATGAACAAGTCCGACTGGAAGCGGTCGATCCCGGCGTGGATCCGCGGCACGTTCATCGGCTTTCCGTTCGGGTTGATCCCGGCCGGCGGCGCGGAGATCCCGACCTTCCTGTCCTATGCGGCCGAGAAGAAGCTGTCCGACCACAAGGACGAATTCGGCAAGGTCGGCGCCATCGAGGGCGTGGCCGGGCCGGAGGCGGCCAACAACGCGGCGGTGACCGCCACGCTGGCGCCGCTGCTGACGCTGGGCATCCCCACGTCGAACACCACGGCCATCCTGCTGGCGGCGTTCCAGAACTACAACCTGCAGCCGGGGCCGATGCTGTTCCAGACCTCGGGCGACCTGGTCTGGGGCCTGCTGGCGTCGCTGTACATCGGCAACGTGATGCTGCTGGTGCTGAACCTGCCGGCCATCGGCCTGTGGGTGCGCATGCTGCGCGTGCCGACGCCGCTGCTGTACGGCGGCATCCTGATCTTCGCGGGGCTGGGCGCGTACGGCATCCGCCAGTCGTGGTTCGACCTGCTGCTGCTGTTCGTGATCGGCCTGCTGGGCATGGCGATGCGCCGCTTTGACTTTCCCACCGCGCCGGTTATCGTCGGCCTGATCCTGGGGCCGATTGCCGAGAAGCAGCTTCGCAACGCGCTGTCGATTGGCCAGGGCGACTGGAGCCTGTTCGTCAAGCAGCCGATCTCGGCCACGATCCTGGCGATGACCGTCGGCGTGGTCGTGATCCCGCGCCTGCTGCGCTGGCACGCCGGCCGCACGGCCGCGCGCGCCGCGGCCGACAACGCGGCGTAGGCCGCCGCCGGCTGATCCCGTCGGGCGCCCTCCCCGGCCGCATGGCCGCCCGGAGGGCGGGCGCGTCCGGCCCCTGTATCATTGGCGCAAACCATATCCGCGCGCCGAGGAGACCGGGACGTGCCTGCCAACACCTTCACCCTTGCCGACATCGACGCCACGCTCGACCGCGTGCTGGCCCCGTGGGTGCGCCAGCTTGGCCTGCGCGCCGAAGGCGTGGACGCGCAGGGCGTGACGCTGCGCCTGCCGTTCCAGGAATCGTTCCGCCACGCCGGCGGCGTGGTGTGCGGCCAGGTGCTGATGTCGGCGGCCGATACGGCGATGATCGTCGCCATCTCCGCCGCGCTCGGCGCGTTCCGGCCGATGACCACGGTCAGCCTGACCACCAACTTCATGCGTCCGGTGATCGACGGCGACGTGCAGGTGCGGGCCAACGTGCTGCGCCTGGGCAAGACGGTCGTGTTCGGCGAGATCGAACTGACCGGCCAGGACGGCAAGCTCGCCGTGCAGGCCACCACCACCTACGCGCTGCTTTGAATCCCGCGATGTCCACGTCCGCGCACCAGCCCTTCGACCAGATCGTCTTTGCCGGCGGCGGCAACCGCTGCTGGTGGCAGGCCGGATGGTGGGACACGGTGGCGCCCGAACTGGGCCTGCGGCCGCGCGTGATCGCCGGCATCTCGGCCGGGGCCGCCACGGCCTGCATGGTCTATGCGCACGATTCGCACCAGACCATGGCCTACTACCGCGACGTGCTGGCCAACAACGCGCGTAACGCGTACTGGGGCAACCTGCTGCGGCGCGAGCGCGTGTTCCCGCACTACGGCATCTATCGCAATGCCCTGCTGTCGCTGTTCGGCGACAACCGGCTGCAGCGGCTGCAGCAGGCGCCCGAGATCCGCATCGGCGTGGCGCATATCCCGCGCTGGACCGGCCCGCGCCTGGCCGTGGCGGCCGGGCTGCTGGCGTACAACATCGACAAGCACCTGCTCAAGACGCTGCATCCGCGGCTGGGCCGCAAGCTGGGATTCCACCCCGAATTCGTGCTGGCGCAGGATTGCCGCTCGCCCGAGGCGCTGGCGGACCTGCTGCTGCAGTCGGCATCGACGCCGCCGTTCACGCCGGTGCTGCGCCGTAACGGCCGCGCGGTGCTGGACGGCGGGCTGGTGGACAACGTACCCGTCGATGCGCTCGACGCCACGCCGGGCAACGTGCTGGTGCTGGTGACGCGGCTCTATCCGCGCCCGCGCCGCTTCGTCATCGAAACCGGCGGCCAGCGGCGGCTGTACCTGCAGCCGTCGCAGCGCGTGCCGATTTCGAGCTGGGACTACACGCGGCCCGAAGCCATGACACACGCTTACGAGCTGGGCCGGCGCGACGCGGCGACATTCCTGCGCGAGTGGCCCGACATCCAGAAGGAACTGCTGCCGGCGACATAGCGGGAACGCGCCCCCGGTGGCGCCGGTCGATTGGTTGGCAAGCGGCGGTATCGTCCTTTCGCGCGATACGCCGGACAGGCAAGGAGGATTGAATGGCAAGACGTCAGGCATCAACCGAAACCCCAACCCCGGCACCGGCCACCAAGCCGCGCCGCCGTGCCAGCGAGGCCAGCGCCGAACCGGTGGTGGAGCGCGTGCCGCGCCGGCGCGACGCGAAACCGAAGGCCCGCCAGGCAGACCTCGTGGTCATCGGCGCCGGCTCGGGCGGCGTGGCCGCCGCGCGGCGTGCCGCATCGCTCGGCGCGCGCGTGATCCTGGTGGAACGCGACGCCATCGGCGGCACCTGCGTCAACCGCGGCTGCGTGCCGAAGAAGATGCTGTCGTACGGCGCCGGGTGGGCGTCGATCCTGTCCACGTGCCTGTCGCACACCGGCGGCAAGGAAGACTGGCGCGACGCCATCGTGCGCGTGAACGCCGAGGTGGCGCGGCTCAATGCCTCGTACAAGCAGCGGCTCAACGAGGCTGGCGTCGAGATCTGGCACGGCGCGGCCACGTTCAACGACCAGGGCGACGTGCTGGTCGGCAACGAGGTGGTGCGCGCCGGCAAGGTGCTGATCGCCACGGGCGCCAGCCCCATCGACCTGCCCGTGCCGGGCGGCGAACTGGTCAGCTCGTCGGACGACCTGTTCACGTGGCAGACGGTGCCGGCATCGATCGTGGTGATCGGCGGCGGGTATATCGCGGTGGAAATGGCGTCGATTCTGTCGCGCTATGGCGTCAAGGTGGACCTGCTGGTGCGCGAGGACCGGCTGCTGCCGAAGTTCGACCACGACATCGCCGCCGCGCTGGCCGAGGCGCTGGTCGCCAAGGGTATCCGCGTCCACTTTCGCGCGGAGGTGTCGATGGTGTCGCAGTCCAACGGCGCCTTCGAGGTGTGCTACACGCAGGCCGACAACCCCGGCCGCCAGCAGACGGTGCGCGCGCAGGCGGCGCTGGCGGCCATCGGACGCAAGCCGAACGTGTCGGGGCTGGGGCTGGAAGCGCTGGGCGTAAAGCTCGACCGCAAGGGCGGCATCGTCGTCGACCGCCAGTTTCGCAGCAGCGTGCGCGCCATCCACGCCATCGGCGACTGCATGGCCGACAACGTGCACCTGACGCCGGTGGCCGTGGCGCAGGGCCGGTGGCTTGCCGACCGGCTGTACGGCAAGCGCGGCGACCGTGTCGACTTCGATTTCGTGCCGACGGCGGTGTTCTGCGAGCCGGCCATCGGCGCCGTGGGGCTGACCGAGGCGCAGGCCATCGAGGAAGCCGGCGGCAAGGCCGACCGCGTGCGCACGGAGATCCGGCGCTTCGTGTCGCTGGAAAACCGCTTCGGCGGCGTGCCGCAGCCGTCGGTGTTCAAGCTCGTGTTCAACGCGCGCAACGACCGCCTGCTCGGCGTGCATCTGATGGACGGCGCGGCACCGGAAATCGTCCAGACCATGGCGCTGGCGCTGCGGCTGGGCGTCAAGGCGTCGCACCTGAAGACGACGATGCCGCTGCATCCGAGCGTGGCCGAGGAACTGTTCGGCTGAGCCTTCGGACGCCGGAATTCGTCGATTTACGCAAAGCGTGACAGCGCCGTTGCATTGCTAGGCGACGGGACGGGGAGTGCTTAGAGTGGCCGCCAGAAAGCATCCTGGCGTATCCCCTCGACCATGAAACCGTTCCGTCTCGTCGCGGCGCTGCCGCTCGGCATCGCCGTCCTGCAAGGCTGCGGCATCCAGCCCGCCGCCGCTCCCGCACCCACCCCGCGCGCGGCCTCCGCGGCCGTGTTGACCCTGCCCATCGCACGCGGCGAGCGCTGGATCGCCGACGCCACCGACGCCAGCGGCCACCCGCTGCGCATCCTGCTGGATACCGGCACCACGTTCGCGCTGTTCGATGCCGACGGCCCGGTCGCCACCCGGCCGCTCGCGCAGGCAGACCGCGACCGCCTGCTGGCGCAGGGAGCGATCCTGCGGCCCGTCGATGCGTCGGGACTGGAAGTGGAGACGCCGACCGGATCGACATGGATGCCGCTGGGCCTGGCGCCGGCGCTGCGCATCCAGCACTGGTCCATCCCGGCCGGGCAGCTCGCGATGGTGTCCGACCTCGACGGCTTCAACGCCCGCGCGAACCGGCCCATCGACGGCATCCTGGGCATCGAGGCCATGCGCCAGTTGACATGGCGTGCCGACCATGTGGAAGGCCGCCTGACCGCATACGCCGACACCCCGCCCGCGCACGACTGGCAGCAGTGCACGTTCCTGACGCTGGAAACGTCGCAGCGCATGCCGGTAATCCCCTACGCCCTGCCGCCGGACCGCGGCGGCTTCCTGGGCATCGACACCGGCTCGAACGGCGAACTGACGATTCCGACTGACGATTTCGACCGCATGGCCGACGCCCGCGAATTCGACGGCCTGGGCTGGACCTGGGGCCACGGCCTGTCCGGCGAGCCTGCGTTCGCACGCGAGGGCCTGCTGGCCGGCATGCAGATCGGCCGCCAGCGGCTGCCGAAGCTGTCCGTGGAACGCCGCGACATCAGCCCCCAGATCGGCCTGGGCGTCCTGGCCCGGATGGACCGCTTCGAGCTCGACTTCCGCCACTACCGCTTCTGCTTCGACATGACCCCCGACGCGCGCGACAGCCACGTCTCCACGCTCGGCGCGGCCCTGACCCGCACCGACGCCGGCATCCGCGTGCAAGCCTTGACCCCCGAAGGCCGACTAGGCCGCAGTGGCGCACGCGAGGCCGACGTCATCGTCACGATCGACAAGACGGACGCGGCAACGCTGACTAGCGCGCAGATCGAGGCACGGCTGGAAGACCCGAAAACCGCGGAGATCGGCGTGCGGCGGGCGGGGAAGATGGTGGGGGTGGGGTTGGTGAGGATGTAGCCGTCAGGGCTGGCTCGATCAAGCGCCAGCCGGGCGAGAATCTGTCACCAGTCGAGCTGCTGGGGCGCGATGCCCAGTGCGGCGGCGATCTTCTCGCGGCTCGACTTGCGCAGCTTGTCGCTGCTTTCCTGCTGGGCGTAGGCGCCCTGCGTGATGCCCAGCTTCGCTGCCACCTGGGCCTGTGTGAAGCCCAGATGTTCGCGCCACGCCTTCACCGGCGTTGCGCCATCGACAGCGCGGCTGACCACTTCGTGCGGCACGTAGTTGGGATCGCGCAGCCGCTCGGCGCGCCGTTCAGCCATGTACTGGGCGTAAGGGACCACCACATACTCCGGCTTGCCGTCCGGGCCGTGGATGATCTGGAAGTTGTTGGGTGCGTTCATGGGATGCCCCTGTTGATATGCGTGGGTGCGGCGGGGCCGGTTTGCTCCGGGCCGTCTGTCAGTAGGTCTGTTCGTTTCGAAGTTTCACTTCCTGTATCGACACGATCCTCACCTTCCCATCGAAATCGAATATCACGCGATAGTTTCCAATCCGCAGCCTGTAGCCGGACGTCTCGCCTTTAAGCTGCTTGACGTTGGCGCAGTCCGGCATGCCCCTCAATGCGTCCACTCCATCGCGTATCGGCCTCTGATGCTGAGGGTCCAGCTTGCGTAACTGCTTGGCAGCCTTCACCGACCAGAGGATCGTGTTTTCCAATGGCTTTTCCATGGAGACCCTATTATACGTTTTTTATTAGTTTTTCAGCACGAATATTAGTTTTGCCGCTTGCGCCAGGCACACCCGACGTGCAGCGTTCGAACCGTACTACTGGCTGGCAGGTCCGTTCGTTGACACTCGTCAGCAGAGCTGACGGCAGCAGGATTTTTGGCGTGCGAGCGATGAGCCGAAGACTTCGGCTTCGTGCAGCGGGATGGGTCTAGCTGAATGCCAGGAGATGTGGCGTGGATGGTCGCTCTCGTGCGAGAGCACGCGACGGAACTGCGAAGCAAAACAAAAACGGACGCCAAAGCGTCCGTTTGCGAATTCTGGTGGCCTGGGACGGAATCGAACCGCCGACACAAGGATTTTCAATCCTCTGCTCTACCGACTGAGCTACCGGGCCAAAGAAGCGAAACTATAACGGGCGGGACCGGACGCGTCAAGCGTTTTCTGAGCGGCGCTTACTGCTCGGTTGGCTCGGGCTTGTTGCGGCCCAGTTCCACGCCAAGCTGCTTGAGCTTGCGGTAGAGGTGCGTGCGCTCCAGGCCCGTTTTCTCGGCCACGCGCGTCATGCTGCCGTGTTCGCGCACCAGGTGGTATTCGAAGTAGGCCCGTTCGAACAGGTCGCGTGCTTCGCGCAGCGGCATGTCGAACGAGAACTGCATCTCGCCCTCGGGCACGCCGCGCGACGGGTTGCCGTTGGTGGCGGTCTCGGCGGGCGTCTCGGCCGGCGCGGCGACGGTGCCGGGCGCTTCGGGCGTGCCGGACGGCGTCATCGGGGCGGCGGCCACGGGGGCGGTGCGCGGGCGCTCGACGCCGCGGGCCAGCCCGGCTTCCACGGCCGACAGCAGCTTCTGCAGCGCGATGGGCTTTTCCAGGAAGTTCAGCGCGCCGATCTTGGTCGCTTCCACGGCGGTATCGATCGTGGCGTGGCCGGACATCATGATCACCGGCATCGTCAGATAGCCTTGCGCCGACCACTCCTTGAGCAGCGTGACGCCGTCGGTATCCGGCATCCAGATATCGAGCAGCACCAGGTCGGGTGTGGCCTGCGCGCGGAATTCGCGCGCCTTCTGGGCGTTTTCCGCCAGCTCGACCACATGTCCTTCGTCACTGAGGATCTCCGAGAGCAGTTCCCGGATTCCCATTTCGTCATCGACTACGAGGATCGTTGCCATACTTCCCCTCTTAACCCCACCGCAGCGCAGACCGGAGGCGCCGGTGCGCTAGATTGACTAAGCCAGCTTAACGAACAGGATCGAGATCTGGGCACCCGTGATCTCGCTACCGTTCATGCGATTGCGCAGTTCGATGCGCGCGCCATGTTCGTCAATGATCTTCTTCACCATCGCCAGCCCGAGACCCGTACCCTTGGCTTTCGTGGTCACATACGGTTCGAACGCTCGACTCAGGATGCGCGGTGCGAATCCGGGACCATTGTCCGTAATGGACAACTTGACGGCTTGCCGGTCTTCGCCGGCGGAATCTTTGTATTCTACAGTCTCGGTGTGCAGAGTGATATGGGGCGCCGCCCTACCGGCCGCGACGTTGTCCGCCGCCGCATCCTGCGCATTCTGCAGCAGGTTGTGGATGACCTGGCGCAGTTGCGTGGGATCGCCCTTGATTTCAGGCAGGCTGGGGCCCAGCGCCGCATGAATCACCGGGTGCTCGTGCACGGCCGGATCGTCGATGCCGTACAGGTGCAGCACCTCCGCCACCAGGCCGTTCAGCGCCAGCGACTGCATCACCGCTGGCGGCGTCCGCGCATAGTCGCGGAAGTCGTCCACCATGCGTTTCATCGCCGCTACCTGGTTAACGATCGTGGTGGCCCCGCGCTTGAGCACTTCCGCGTCGGACTGTTCCAGCTTGGGCGACAGCTTCATCTGCAGGCGCTCGGCCGATAGCTGGATCGGCGTCAGCGGATTCTTGATTTCGTGGGCCAGCCGCCGCGCCACCTCGCCCCACGCCACCGAGCGCTGGGCCGAGATCACGTCTGAAATATCGTCGAACACCACTACGTAGCCCGGTTCGTCGCGGCTGCCGCCCGGCAGGTGGGCGCCGCGGACCAGCAGTGTGAGCGGCTGTTCCTCGTCGCCCTGGGGCAGTTCGATCTGCTTCTGCCAGTGCTGCGCGCCGCCCAGCACCTCGCGCGTGGTCTGCTCGGAAAACGCCTGCCGCACGATATCGGCGAAGTCGCCCATGCCCGGAATCTGCTCCACCGGCTGGCCCAGCACGCCGCCCAGCGGCTGGCGGAAGATGCGCTCGGCGCCGGGGTTGGCCGTGATCAGCGTGAAGCGGCGGTCGAAGACCAGCACGCCGGCGGTCAGATTCTGCAGCACGCTTTCCAGGTACGCCTTCGACTGCTCCAGCGCCACGCGGTTGTCTTCCACCGCCATGCGGGCCTCGGCAAGCTGGCGCGTCATCTGGTTGAACTGCTGCGTCAACTGGCCCAGCTCGTCGCGGCTTTTCAGTTCGCGCTTGGGCGACAGGTCGCCCTCGGCCACTTCCTTCGTCCCCTGCAGCAGCATCAGCAGCGGCCGCGCAAGCTGGCCGCCCAGCAGCAGCGCCAGCATCACGGCGATGAACACGGCCAGGAACAGCGTCAGCGTCAGCGTGCCGATGTACATCTTGCGCAGGCCCGTGCGGCCCAGCGCCTTTTCCTGGTATTCCTGGTACGCGCGCTGAACTTCGTCGGCATTGCGCGCCAGCACGGCCGGCACCGGGTGCACCACCTGCAGGTAGCGTTCCTCGCGCACGGTGTCGCCGACCAGGCCGAAGCCGGTGGCGGGCGCGTCTTCCGGGCGGCGTTCGATCGACAGGCCCGAGCCGGCCCAGCGGCTGCCCGGCGGCACCAGCCGGCTGCGGGCGCGCGCGGCGGCCGCGGCGGCGTTGGCGCTGGCCTGCTCGGCATCGTCGGGCGTGGCGGCCGGCGCCGGGCCCAGCGGGATGATCACGCGGATGCGGTACAGGTGGCTGCTGTCGACGTTGACCGGCGGCTTGTCACCGCCCGTGGGGTCGGTGCCGCCTTCCACGGCCGCATAGCCGCCGGCCATGCGGGCCTGCTCGGCCAGCACGCCCGAGGGGATGTCCGGCACCAGCGCGGCGTAGCTGCTGGACGCGGTGGCCAGCACGCGGCCGCTGCCGGTGAAGATCGCCGCTTCCTGGATGCCGTACTGCTCGCGCAGCCGGTTGAGCTGCAGCGAACTGGCCATGCTCGACGCGCCGGTAAGCTGGTCCGCCATCAGCCGGGCCTTGCCCTGCAGGTCGGCAAGCTGGCTGTCGATGGTGGAGCGGCCCAGGTTCAGGCCCGCCTCCAGCGCGTTCTCCACGCGCACGTCGAACCACGATTCGATGCTGCGCGACACGAACTGCAGCGACACCAGGTAGATCAGCACGCCCGGCAGCACGCCCACCACGCCAAAGAACACGGCCAGCTTGCTCATCAGGCGCGTGCCGAACTTGCCGCGCCGGTAGCGGATCCACAGCGTCAGCGCCAGCGCGCCCACCGTCAGCACCAGCAGCGCGCCAACGACCAGGTTGACCTTGAAGAGCAGCGTGAAATAGCGGTCGAAGAACTCGGTATTGGCCGATGCCCCGGCCAGCAGCCCCACCAGCACCAGCGCCAGGAAGACGATGATCGCCACCACCACGCGATACAGCACGCGGCGGAACTTGCTATCCCATGGATTGCGGTTCATGGCTGGCTGGCCGGCTGGACCAGTTGGTTTGGCGACAGCACGTTCGACACGGTCTGCGCGAACGGCGTGCGCACCTCGGCCGACGGGGCCGACGCGGGCGCGGGCGCCGATCCCGGCATGGCCGGCGGCGCGGGTGGCGCCACGGGGGGCGCGGGCGGCGGCGGGGGTGGCGGCGCGTCGAGATTCGTCGGCACCGTGTAGTTGAAGCGCTTCCAGTCCGACGACAGGTTCCAGTCGCGCGTATTCACCGCGTTGATCTGGAACGGCTTGGGCAGCTGCGACAGGTCCAGCCGCATGCGTGTCTCGGCGTGATAGGTCTCGCCCAGCTTGACGTCCCGGCGCTCGAACACGCGCCAGCCGCGCACCTGCTGGATGAACTGCAGCGCGCCCTTCAGGCGGTTGAACGGCAGTTGCAGGCCGCCGGTGGAGACGCGGTACTGCCGCGTCAGCGGCTGGTACGACAGCCGCACGGCGCGCGACGTGTTGACCGGCTTCTCGTCGAACCAGTACCAGCGCGCGCGCGACAACTGGAAGTCGACGACGAAATAGAGCGAGATGCCTTTATGCAGCGCGTCTTCCAGCGCCGGCGGCAGGTCGAAGTCGAACGCCGCGGCGAGCTCGAAGCCGCCGTCCTGGTAGTCGATGCGCGCCTCGGTGGTCTCGATCAGCTGCGCGCTGGCATGGGGCACGTGCACCAGAAGCGCCAGCATCAGCAGCGCCACGGCATACCACGCGCGGCACAGCCCCCACGCGCCGGCCAGCGGTGCTGCCGGCCATCCGCGCACCGCGCGGCCGGGGGCACGTAGGACGAACAGGCGCAGCAGGCTGGGCATGGGTGGATGGGTTCAGGCGCGTTTCTGGAAGCGGGCGTAGTAGAAGCCATCGTGGTCCGATGGCAGGCTTGCCTGGCCGGCAATCCCGCGACCGGCCGTTTCAGGCGCCTCGATGCCGGGCAGCAGTTGCCCCGGCGCCTGCAATCGTATCGCATCTGGAAGCTGCGCACCAAACCAGCGCGCCTGCGCCTCGCCTTCCGTTGGGAAAATAGAACAGGTCACGTAGACCAGGATGCCGCCCGGCTTCAGCAGCGGCCAGAGCTGCGAGACGATGCGCCGCTGCTCGGTCATCAGCCTGGCCACGTCCGATTCGCGCCGCAGCCAGCGGATATCGGGATGGCGCCGCACGATGCCCGACGCGGAGCACGGCACGTCGGCCAGGATGCGGTCGAACGGCTGTCCGTCCCACCAGTCCTTCGGACGGCTCGCATCGCCGACGATCACGTCGGCACGCTGGCCCAGCCGGGCCAGGTTGTCGTGGATGCGCGCGGCGCGGTCGGCGTCGCTTTCCACGGCCGTGACGTGGATGTCGGCCAGCTCCAGCAGGTGACCGGTCTTGCCGCCCGGCGCGGCGCAGGCGTCGAGCACGCGCATGCCATCGGCCACCTCGCACAGCGGCGCGGCCAGTTGCGCGCCGGCGTCCTGCACCGACACGTCGCCCTCGGCAAAGCCGGGGATCTGCGTCACCGGGAACGCGCGCACCAGCCGCACGGCCTGGTCGCCCACGGCCACGCCGGCCAGCCCGGCGTTGGCCAGCGCCTGCAGGTAATCGGCCACCGAGATGCGCCGGGTGTTGACGCGCAGCGTCATTGGCGGCCGCGCGTTGACGCGCTCGGCCAGCGCCATCCACTGGTCCGGATAGGCGCCGCGCAGTTGCGCCAGCCACCACGCGGGCAGGTTCCAGCGCGCTTCGTCATCGGCCATGACCTTCGGCATCAGCGACTGGCGCTCGCGCAGGAATCGACGCAGCACCGCGTTGACCAGCCCCCGCGCATGCGCGGTCTTGGGCTCGGACGCCGCCGCGCTGACGGCCTGGTCGACGACGGTGAACGCGGCATAGCCGCCACGGCCCACCTTGCTGCCGTCGCCGTCCTCGCCCTCGATCAGCAGCGCCAGCGCCACGGCCAGCAGCGAATCGACAAGGGCGCCGGGCGGGCGCGTCACCAGTTCGGTGACCAGCGCGCGCGTGGTGCCGAACAGGCGCACCGAGCGGTAGGCCAGGTCCTGGATCGCGCCGCGCGTGGCGGCGTCGCGCACGCGGTCCAGCCGCAACTGGGTGGCTACGTCTTCGAGGGCCTGCGGCAGGGCCGTGCCTTCGTGCACGCCGCGAACGGCCGCGGCGGCACCGAGCATCTGGAAGGCAAGGGAATCGTGAGGCAGGCGCATGGGAAAAATCTGTCAGGCAACGTCGGGGAATGGCGCGGGCACAAAAATGCCCGCCGGTTCCGGAGGGAACTCAGCGGGCAGTTTACCCGGAGTCGCGGGGCGTCAGGCCGGATACGTGCCGGTCTGGGCCATGTGCATCAGGCGCGCAATGCGTTCCTCGGTGGCCGGGTGGGTCGAGAACAGGTTGGCCACGGCCCCGCCCGACAGCGGGTTCATGATCATCATCTGCGCGGTGGCCGGGTGCGCCTCGGCCGCCTGGAACGGGATGCCCTGCGCGTAGCGGTGGATCTTGTCCAGCGCGGCGGCCAGCGCCTGCGGGTCGCCGCTGATCTCGGCGCCGCCGCGGTCGGCCTCGAACTCGCGCGCCCGCGAGATCGCCATCTGGATCAGCGAAGCGGCCAGCGGCGCCAGGATGGCCACGGCGATGCCGGCGATCGGGTTGCTCCGGTTGCCGTTCTCGTCGCGCCCGCCGAAGAACATCGCCATGTTGGCCAGGGCCGAGATGGCGCCGGCCATGGTGGCGGCGATGGTCGACGTCAGGATGTCGCGGTGCTTCACGTGCGCCAGTTCGTGCGCCATCACGCCGCGCAGCTCGCGGTCGGACAGCACGCGCAGGATGCCGGTCGTGGCGGCCACCGCCGCGTGCTCGGGGTTGCGGCCCGTGGCAAACGCGTTCGGCGCGTCCTCGTTGATCAGGTACACGCGCGGCATGGGCAGCTGCGCGCGCTGCGCCAGGTCCCGCACCATGTTGTAGAACTGCGGCGCGGTGCTGGCATCCACTTCCTGCGCGTTGTACATGCGCAGGACCATCTTGTCCGAGAACCAGTAAGAAAAGAAGTTCATGCCGAGCGCGATCAGCAGCGCGAACATCATGCCGCTGCGTCCGCCGATCATCCCGCCGATGACGATGAACAGCGCCGTGATGGCGGCCATCAGCATGAAGGTCTTGACCCAGTTGAACATGGCTTGCTCTCCAGAACGATCGTTTCGATCACGCGCGTACCCGCCCCTGCGGGACGCGATGACCGTTAGATAGGGTCCGGGCCGCGGAAATTCAATGTCGGCGGCAGGGTTTTGGCGGCGGGTGCGCCGGGCGGGCGGGGTGCGGGAAGTGTCTCAGGCGCCGCCCCGGGCCTTGCGGGTCAGCCGGGCGTGCCGGGGATTTGGCAGCGCGTGCCGGGGGGCAGCGGCATGCCCTGCAGGAATTGCTGGGCCGGCTGGCGGCGGCCGCCCGGTTTCTGGAGTTCGGTCACCTGCAATGCGCTGCCCCCGCCGCACGCGATGATCACGCCGGCGGCGTCGGCCGCCAGCACGGTGCCAGGCGGATGCGGCAGGCTCGTCGCGGCGGCCAGCGGCAGCGCCTGCCAGCACTTGATCAGCGTGTCGCCCACCTGGATCGTCGCGCCCGGGAACGGATTGAACGCGCGCACCTGGTTGGCCAGCGCGGCGGCCGGACGGGTCAGGTCCAGCGGCGCCTCGTCCTTGGCGATCTTCTCGGCGTAGGTCACGCCCGCCTCGGGCTGCGGCGTGGCGGCCAGCGGCTGGCCGGCGGCCAACTGGCGCAGCGCGTCGACGATCATGCGCCCGCCCAGTTCGGCCAGCGTGTCGTGGAGCGTGCCGGTGCTGTCCAGCGGGCCGATCGGCACCGCCTCGCGCGACAGCATCGCGCCGGTGTCGAGCCCCTCGTCCATCTGCATCAGCGTAATGCCGGTCTCGGCATCGCCGGCCTCGATGGCACGGTGGATCGGCGCCGCGCCGCGCCAGCGCGGCAGCAGCGAGGCGTGGATGTTCAGGCACCCATGGCGCGGCAGATCCAGGACTTCGGCCGGCAGGATCAGGCCGTAGGCGGCCACCACCATCACGTCGGGCGCGATGTCGGCCAGCGTGTCGACGGCGGCGCCGGCTTCCTCGGGGTACTTGCCGTGGCGGCGCAGCGAGCGCGGCTGCAGCACCGGGCCCAGGCCCTGCTCGATGGCAAACTGCTTGACCGGGCTGGCCTGCAACTGCATGCCGCGCCCGGCGGGCCGGTCCGGCTGGGTCAGGACGGCCACCACCGGAAACCCGGCGGCGTGGATGGCCTCAAGGGCCGCGCGCGCGAATTCGGGGGTGCCGGCAAACGCGACGCGCAGTGGCTGGGCTTGAGTCATGACAGAAATCCGCGTGTGGAAACGACACCGGCCGCATGGCGGCCGGTACGGGATGAAGCGTTGGAAGGTGTAACGATAGCAGACGCCACCGCGGGTGGCCGCCCCCTGTTACATCCTCACATGCGGGCGCGCACGCGCTTCTGGAGCTTGCTCCTGATGCGGTTGAGCTTGAGCGGCGACAGGTATTCGACGAAGACCTTGCCGTCCAGGTGATCGATCTCGTGCTGTATACATACAGCCAGCAGGTCGTCGGCGTCGATCTCGAAGGTCTCGCCCTTCTCGTTCAGCGCGCGCACCTTGACGCGGTCCGGCCGCTCCACGCGGTCATAGACTTCCGGCACCGACAGGCAGCCCTCTTCCCAGACCTTGCGGTTGTCGCTGGCCCAGACCACCTCGGGGTTGATGAAGACCATGAGCTGGTCGCGCGTCTCGGAAATGTCGATGGTGATCACGCGCTCATGCACGTCCACCTGCGTGGCGGCCAGGCCGATGCCGGGCGCGTCGTACATGGTTTCGGCCATGTCGCGGACGAGCTGGCGGATGCGGTCGTCCACCACCGCCACGGGCTTGGCCACCTTGTGCAGGCGAGGATCGGGGTAGGTGAGGATGTCGAGTTTGGCCATGATGCTCGGGCGCAACGCCGGTTGCGGTCGCCTGCCCGGCCGGCGTTGCGGCGTGCAGGGTTTCCATGCAGAATCGGGGCGCTAGTACAAAAATTCAAGGCGCGCCGCAGCAGGCACGCTCTACCTAGGGTCAATCCGGTCGTTCTCCCGACCGGTTCAGGAAAATGCGCGATCTTACCAAAGAACAGGCGGCGTCGGGCCGCAGGCTGCACGCGTTCACCCTCAGCATGCTATGTGCTGCCGGCATCACTGCCGGCGCCGCGCTGGCCGTCCAGGCCGCGGAGCTTGGCGTCTCCCCGGCGCAACTGGCCGAGGCCGACGTCACTGCCCAGCAGGGTATCCCCGTTTCCGAACTCGCGCCCAACGCGCCCAGCCAGTACACCGTGCGCGCGGGCGACACGCTGTGGGGCATCTCGGGCCAGTACCTGCGCCAGCCGTGGCGCTGGCCGGCGCTGTGGGGCATGAACCGGCAGCAGGTCCGCAATCCGCACCTGATCTACCCCGGCCAGATCCTGTACCTGATCCAGCGCGATGGCCGCGCGTACCTGTCCACCACCGGGCCGGGCGGCGCCAGCGGCGGCGATTCACGCCTGTCGCCGCGCGTGCGGGGCGAAGGCCCGGACGGCGACGCCATCCTGAGCATCCCGGCGTCCGACATCGAACCGTTCCTGCGGCGCCCGCTGGTGGTCGACAAGGGCACGATCGACACCTCGGCGCGCATCGTCGCCCTGCCCGATGCCCGCGTCTACATGGGCCGCGGCGATACCGGCTTCGTGCGCGGCATTGCGCCGGCGGACGCGGCGGTCGGCAGCGACTGGCAGGCGTTCACGCCCGCGCAGCCGGTGCGCGACCCGGTCACGCAGGCCGTGATCGGCTATGAAGCGCAGTTCCAGGGCAGCGTGCGCGTGCTGCGCGGCCCCGAGGGCCCGGATGCCGTGTCGACCGTGGAAGCCACGCAGTCGCCGCAGGAAATGGGTGCCGGATCGCTGCTGCTGCCGCAACCGGCCCGCGAACTGGTGCGCTACGTGCCGCACGCGCCGGACACCCCGGTGCAGGCCCATATCGCGGCGGTCTATGGCGGCGTCCAGTACGGCGGCGCCAAGCAGGTAGTGGTGCTGAACATGGGCACCAATGGCGGCCTGGAGCCGGGGCACGTGCTGGCGCTGTCGCGCGTGGGCGGCGTGGTCAAGGATCCGACCGACAACAACCGTACGATCACGCTGCCGGACGACCGCTACGGGCTGGCCTACGTCTATCGCGTCTTCCCGGGCCTGGCCTACGCGCTGGTCACCGATGCCAGCAACGTCATGAAGGTGGGCGACCTGGCCACCACGCCGCAGTAACCGGCTGGCCTGCGCATGGCGCGGGCCACGGTGTGACCGATGACCGATACGACACGCGACCCGGCCGAAGTGGCTGCCTGGGTGCGCCTGACGGCCACCCCCGGGGTTTCCGCGCAGGCCGGCCGGCGCCTGCTGGCCGCTTTCGGGCTGCCGCAGGCGCTGCTGGCCCTCGACGCGGCCCGGCTGCGCGAGGCTGCCGAGCCCGCCGTCGCCCGCTTGCTGGCGGCCCCGCCGGACGCCGACGTCTCCGCACGCATTGCCCGCATGATCCAGTGGCTGGCCGAGCCCGGCCACTATCTCGTGACGATGGCCGACGCGGCCTACCCTGCCCGCCTGCTCGATCTGGCCGATCCGCCGCTGGTGCTCTATGTCAATGGTGACGCGGGCTGCCTGGGCCGCCCGTCGCTCGGCATCGTCGGCGCCCGCCATGCGACGGCCCAAGGCGTGTGCAACGCGGGCGCGTTCGCGTCGGCGTTTTCCGAGGCCGGCCTGAGCGTGGTGTCGGGCCTGGCGCTCGGCATCGACGCCGCCGCGCATGCCGCGGCGCTGGCCGGGCCGGGCGGCACCGTGGCCGTGGTCGGCACGGGTGTCGACATCGTCTATCCGGCGCGGCATCACAAGCTGGCGCACCAGATCGTCGATGCGGGCGGCGCCATCGTCAGCGAATTCCCACTCGGCACGCCGGGCCTGCCGAACCACTTTCCGCGCCGCAACCGCATCATCGCGGCGCTGGCGCGCGGGGTGCTGGTGGTGGAGGCGGCCGAGCGCTCGGGGTCGCTGATCACGGCGCGGCTGGCGTCGGAGATCGGGCGCGAGGTCTTTGCGATTCCCGGCTCGATCCACGCCGAGCTATCGCGCGGCTGCCACAAGCTGATCCGGCAAGGCGCCAAGCTGGTGGAGACGGCGGCCGACGTGCTGGAGGAATTCGGCGACCTGCCGCAGGTGCCGCCAACCGCCGCGACCGTGACGCCGGCCCCGGCGCCGCCCGCGCCTGCCCCGGCCACCGCCGGCGACGCTTTCGGCCCGGCGCTCGCCTATGATCCTGTCACGTTCGACGTGTTGTGCGCGCGCGCCGGCATGGCGGCGGAGGCGGCCTCGGCGGCGCTGTTGCAGATGGAACTGGCGGGCGCGGCCGAGCGGCTGCCGGGCAACCGCTTCCGCCGTCTGGCATGATCCGCGGTATTGCCCTTGCCTCACATCCCGACTGCCATGGCCGTTTACTTTCCCGAGCAGGACCCCGCAACCGTGCGCCAGGCGCTGCTGGCCCGCCCCCAGGGGCGGCTGGTGGCGTGCCTGTGCGCGGACTGGTGCGGGACGTGCAAGGAATACCAGCCTGGCTTTGCGGCGTTGGCGGCACGTTATCCGGACGACTGTTTCGTCTGGATCGACGTCGAAACCCACTCGGACTATCTGGGCGAGGACATCGACATCGAAAATTTTCCTACTGTATTGATTCAGCCCATCGCGGGCGGGGCGCCGCAGTTCTACGGTACTGTGCTGCCACATCTGGATGTGCTGGAGCGGATGCTGGCGCGCGGCGCGTCGATGGGCGCCCCGGCGTCGGACGTGCCGAAAGTGCTGCCCTGGCTACTTGGCAAGGTGGGCGGCAACGGTTGAGCGCCGTCAGGCCGGCGGGCGGCGTTTGCTTGCACCGCCGTCGAAACCGCGCTTATTATTGGCGCCTCAAAGCCCAGGCGTGGTGTTTACATAGTTTGCTGTGAATTTCAAGAGGCGCGAACTGCCCTTCCCGGCAGTGGTTGCCACAAGGACCCGTTGAATGTCTAAAGCCCTCATCATCGCGGAAAAGCCTTCGGTCGCCGCCGATATCGCGCGCGCCCTCGGAGGCTTTACCAAGCACGACGAGTATTTCGAGAGCGACGACTACGTGCTGTCCTCGGCCGTTGGCCATCTGGTGGAAATCGCCGCGCCTGACGAATACGAGGTCAAGCGGGGCAAGTGGAGCTTCACCAACCTCCCGGTCATCCCGCCGCACTTCGACCTGCGCCCGATCCCCAAGACCGAGTCGCGCCTGAAGGTGCTGAACCGGCTCATCAAGCGCAAGGATGTCACCGCGCTGATCAACGCCTGCGACGCGGGGCGCGAGGGGGAACTGATCTTCCGGCTGATTGCCCAGCAGGCGAAGGCCAAGCAGCCGGTGCGCCGGCTGTGGCTGCAGTCGATGACGCCGCAGGCGATCCGCGACGGGTTTGCCGCGCTGCGCGAGGACGAGGACATGCTGCCGCTGGCCGATGCCGCGCGCTGCCGGTCCGAGGCCGACTGGCTGGTCGGCATCAACGGCACCCGCGCCATGACGGCGTTCAACAGCAAGGGCGGCGGCTTCTTCCTGACCACCGTCGGGCGCGTGCAGACGCCGACGCTGTCGATCGTGGTGGAGCGCGAAGAGAAGATCAAGCACTTCGTGCCGCGCGACTACTGGGAAGTGCGCGCCGAGTTCATCGCCGCCGCCGGCCTGTACGAAGGCCGCTGGTACGACCCGAAGTTCAAGAAGAACGAGTTCGACCCCGAGGCGCGCGAGTCGCGGCTCTGGAGCGAGGCCGAGGCCAAGAGCATCGTGGCGGCGTGCCGCGACAAGCCGGGCACGGTCACCGAGGAATCGAAGCCGTCCACGCAGCAGTCGCCGGCCCTGTTCGACCTGACCACGCTGCAGCGCGAGGCCAACTCGCGCTTCGGCTTCTCGGCCAAGAACACGCTGGGCCTGGCGCAGGCGCTGTACGAGAAGCACAAGGTGCTCACGTACCCGCGTACCGACGCCCGCGCGCTGCCCGAGGACTACCTGGACACGGTCAAGCAGACCATGGACATGCTGGCCGACAGCTCGCCGAACTACCTGCCCCACGCCAAGAAGATCCTGGCGCAGGGCTGGGTCAAGCCGAACAAGCGGATCTTCGACAACAGCAAGATCAGCGACCACTTCGCCATCATCCCGACGCTGCAGGCGCCGAAGAACCTGTCCGAGCCCGAGCAGAAGCTGTACGACCTGGTCGTGCGCCGCTTCCTGGCCGTGTTCTTCCCGGTGGCCGAGTTCCAGGTGACCACGCGCATCACCGAGGTGGCCGGCCATCACTTCAAGACCGAAGGCAAGGTGCTGGTCAACCCGGGCTGGCTGGTGATCTACGGCCGCGAGGGCCAGGGCAAGGACGACAAGGACGCCAACCTCGTGCCGGTGCAGAAGGACGAGAAGGTCAAGACCGACAAGGTGGAAGCCGTCGGCCTGACCACGCGCCCGCCGGCCCGCTACAACGAAGCCACGCTGCTGTCGGCCATGGAAGGCGCCGGCAAGCTGGTGGACGACGACGCGCTGCGCGAGGCCATGGCCGGCAAGGGCCTGGGCACGCCGGCCACGCGCGCGGCCATCATCGAAGGGCTGCTGACCGAGAAGTACCTGGTGCGCGAGGGCCGCGAGCTGATTCCGACCGCCAAGGCGTTCCAGCTGATGACGCTGCTGCGCGGGCTGGGCGTGCTGGAACTGACGCAGGCCGAGCTGACCGGCGAGTGGGAGCACAAGCTGTCGCAGATCGAGCGCGGGCGCCTGAAGCGCGACGAGTTCATGCGCGAGATCGCGCAGATGACGCAGCAGATCGTCAAGCGCGCCAAGGAATACGACAGCGACACGATCCCCGGCGACTACGCGACGCTGGACACGCCGTGCCCGCAGTGCGGCGGCCAGGTCAAGGAAAACTACCGCCGCTTTGCCTGCACGGCCTGCGACTTCTCGATCAGCAAGATTCCGGGCGGCCGCCAGTTCGAGATCGACGAGGTCGAGGAACTGCTGCTGAAGAAGGAAATCGGTCCGCTGCAGGGCTTCCGCAGCAAGATGGGGCGCCCGTTCGCGGCAATCCTGAAGCTGGCCAAGGACGACGAGGGCCACTGGAAGATGGAGTTCGACTTCGGCCAGAACGACGACGAAGACGACGAGCCCGTCGATTTCAGCGAGCAGACGCCGGTTGGCCACTGCCCGAAGTGCAACGGGTCGGTGTACGAGCACGGCATGAAGTACGTCTGCGAGAACGCCGTCGGCAGCGAGAAGACCTGCGACTTCACGACCGGCAAGATCATCCTGCAGCAGGAAATCTCGCGCGAGCAGATCGGCAAGCTGCTGACCGCCGGCAAGACCGACCTGCTGACCGGCTTCAAGTCGTCGCGCACGGGCCGTAACTTCAAGGCGTTCCTGGTCAAGCAGCCCGACGGCAAGATCGGCTTCGAGTTCGAGGCCCGCGAGCCCAAGGCCGGCGCCAAGCCGGGCGCGAAGACGGCGGCCAAGACCGCGGCAAAGACCGCCGCCAAGGGCGATGACGCCGCCGAGGCCGCGCCGGCGAAGGTGGCGGCCAAGAAGGCGCCTGCCAAGAAGGCCCCGGCCAAGAAGGCGGCAACCAAGACGGCCGCCAAGACCGCTGCTGCGAAGAAGTCGCGCACGGCGGCCAAGCAGACAGCGGAAGCGGAAGAGTAATCGCGGGCGGCAGACGTCCGCGGCAGGCAGAACAGAACGGCGAGGCGCATGCCTCGCCGTTTTCTATTTGGCGACGGCCTTGGCGACGCTCTCGCCGGCGCGCTGCTTGCCTTCCTCCAGCAGGAAGTCGATGAACGCGCGCACCTTGGTCGGCAGGAACTTGCGGCTCGGGTAGACCACGCTCACGTCGCGGCGCGGCAACTGATACTGCGGCAGGATGTGTACCAGCCGGCCGGCCTCGATATTGGGCCGCGCCAGGTACGACGACAGCATCGCGATGCCCATGTTGGACAGCGCCGCCTGGTGCGCCAACTCGGCGTTGCTGCACAGCAGGCCGGGCCGGATCGGCACCGTGACCTCGCCTTCGGGGCCGGACAGCGTCCACTCGTGCTCGGCGGTCGGCAGCCGCATCGCGATGGCGCGATGGCTGGACAGGTCATGGGCGGTACGCAGCGGCGGGTGCTCGCGCAGATAGCCGGGCGACGCGCAAAGGATGATCTCGGCCGAGATCAGTGGGCGCGCCACAAGATGGGATCCCAGCCCCAGATCGGACAGCATCACGCCGACGTCGCGCCCCTCCTCGACGATATCGACCATGCGGTCGGACAATTGCACGTCGAACACCACGTCGGGATACATCTGGTGGAAGCGTTCCAGCGTCTGCGGCAGCAGGTGCAGCCCGAACATGACCGGCGCCACCAGCCGCAGCGTCCCGGATAGTGATTGGCTCCGGGCCGTGACGATGGATTCGGCTTCCTCCACGTCCTCCAGGATCTGCGCACAGCGCTGCAGGTAGGTCTCGCCGGCGTCGGTCAGCGACAGGCTGCGCGTGGTGCGGTTCAGCAGCCGGGTGCCGAGGTGGCTCTCCAGATCGGCCACGTAGCGCGTGACCACGGCGTTGGACATTTCAAGTTGCTGCGCCGCACGGGCGAAGCTGCCAAGTTCGACCACCTTGGCGAAGACGCGCATCGATTGCAGCCGATCCATGACATAGTCCCCCGACTAAGCCGTGAACTTTTACACGGCGCGCACAGTTTATTGTTGAAACCACAATCAATCATTGTGGAGGCATGTATTTATTCATATCAGGGGAATGCCTAATATCCAGTCATCAGATGCCGCGCCGCAGCAATACAGGTTTTCCCGGCATCCAAAGCAAAAGTGAAGGATACGCCATGAAGCGCCAACTCGCCCTGATCGCCACCCTGACCCTCACCCTGGCCGCTGCCCCCGCCTTCGCCAAGGCCGGCAAGTTCGACCCGTTCACCGACGGCGCCAAGGCCACGAAGTTCGACCCGTACACGGACGGTGCCAAGGCTGGCAAGTTCGACCCGTTCACCGATGGCGCGAAGACCGGCAAGTTCGACAGCTTTACCGACGGCGCCAAGTCGTTCGACGTCTACACCGACGGCGCGGCCATCTAAGCTACACCGGATTCGCAAAAAGCCCGTACCAACCGGTACGGGCTTTTTTGTTTTGGCGGCGAGGGTCAGACCAGCCGGGCGGTCGGCCTGTAAGCCATCATCTTCGCGTCGGCGGTCAGCAAGGTCATGCCTTCGGTCAATGCCTGGGCCACCAGCATCCGGTCGAAGGGGTCCTTGTGGTCGGCATTCATTGCCAGGCCATCCAGCGTCCGCGCATGAGACTTGGCGAGCGCCAGCGACTGATATCCGCAGAGGTCGAACATGGCCGAGGCCTGGGTGGCTGTCAAAGGCAGCTTCCCCAGGCCGGCCTTGATGCCGATTTCCCACAGGCTGACCGTCGATACATGGATCTCGTTCGCGGGATCGTCGATGAGCCGCGCCGCTGCCTGCGACAGCTGGGGCGCAGCCGTGGCAGCCCACAATGCAATGTGCGTATCCAGGAGCAGTCTCAATCCGTGCCTCCCTGGAACATGGCCGCGACTTCGTCGTCACTGGCGTTGATCAGCTCCAGAGACAGGCCCTCCAGCGCGCCCGCAAAGATTGCCCTGCCCCCGCCGATCCGCTGCGAGACCGCGAGCTGCACAGGAACGAGCCTGGCCGCAGGCTTGCCGTTCCGCGCAATGATGACTTCCTGTTCGTTGCCAGTCTCCAAGGCTTCCACAAGCTTGGAAAGCTGGCTCTTGGCATCGTGCATGTTGACGGTAAGCATGGCATCTGCGCTTAGCTAATAGACTTAGCTAGTGTAGCCAGATTTAGCCCCGGCCGCCATCAGCCGATTCTCAAAAATCAAAACGGGCCCCGCAGGGCCCGTTGTCGTTTGTCATCAGTCGTGATGACGATGGCGGCGATGCTTGCTGCGCTTGTAATAGCGGCGGTCGTCGTCGTACGAATTGCTGCGCGACACGTTGCCGCCCAGCGCCGCGCCTGCCGCGCCGCCCAGGCCCGCGCCCACCAGGCCGCCAGTGCGGCCGCCCATGGCGTTGCCCGCTGCCGTGCCGGCGCCGCCGCCCAGGGCGCCGCCGATGATGGCGCCGGTGCGCTCGCGGCGGTTCGACGTCAGCGCGCCACCCGCGCCGCCGCCCACCGCACCGCCGATCACGGCGCCGGTGCTGCCACCCAGGGCGCCGCCTACCGCGGCACCCGCCACGCCGCCCAGGCCACCGCCCAGTGCGTTGTTCAGGTCACCCCCTGCAAACGCCGGCAGCGTAGCCGCCGAGAGGGCAAGAGCCAGAGTCAGATTGCGAAGAGGTTGGCGAGACATCGTATTTTCCTTATGTGGTGTGTATCTGGAAGCGGAGTGTAGAGAAGCAACCCTGCCCTTGCTGTAACGAGTTGTGAAGCCCTGTAACCCGCTGCAGAAACGGTTTCGAAGCATTAAAAACCGATGCTCCGGCGCAACAGCGCGCAATAGTACGTCACAAAGTCGCAGACGAAAAAAAGCGGCCCGGGGGGGGGCCGCCTTCGTCAGACTGGTGGGACGGGGCGGGCAACCGCAGGCCGGCGCCCCGCCCCGTCAGGTCAGCAGCACTTGCCCTGGCCGCCGCCGTAGCGGGCCTCCTGACGCTCGCGGAAGAATTCCTCGTACGTCATCGGCGCGCGGTCCGGGTGGGTGCTTTCCATGTGGGCCACGTAGGTCTGGTAGTCGGGCAGGCCCACCATCAGCCGCAGCGACTGGCCCAGGTAGCGGCCCATGGTACCGATCTGTTCGAGCATGGCGGTGGCCCTCCGGGGTCAGTGCGACGCGGCCGAAGCCTGCGCCGGCAGCGGTTCGAACGGCGTCTCGCTGTCGGTGCGGCGGGTGGCGCCACGGGCCTGCATCGCGGTCTTGAAGCCGTAGAACACGATCGACAGCACCACGAACATGAACAGCGCGCACAGGCCGGCGTCCAGGTAGTCGTTGAAGACGATGCGGTGCATCTGCTCCATCGACTTGGCCGGCGCCAGCACCTTGCCCTCGGCAATGGCGGCGCTGAACTTCTCGGCGTGCGTCAGGAAGCTGACCTTCGGGTCGGCGCTGAACAGCTTCTGCCAGCCAGCGGTCAGCGTGCAGATCAGCAGCCAGACCGTGGGCACCAGCGTCACCCAGGCGTACTGGCCGCGCTTCATCTTGACCAGCACGCACGTGCCTAGCACCAGCGCCACGGCGGCCAGCATCTGGTTCGAGATGCCGAACAGCGGCCACAGCGTGTTGATGCCGCCCAGCGGATCGACCACGCCCTGGTACAGGAAGTAGCCCCAGGCCGCCACGGTCAGGCCGGTGGCGATCAGGTTGGCCGACAGCGACTCGGTCTTCTTCAGCGCCGGCACGAAGCTGCCCAGCAGGTCCTGCAGCATGAAGCGGCCGGCGCGGGTGCCCGCGTCGACGGCGGTCAGGATGAACAGCGCCTCGAACAGGATGGCAAAGTGGTACCAGAACGCCATCATGGCTTGGCCGCCCACCACCTGGTGCAGGATGTGCGCGATGCCGACCGCCAGCGTCGGGGCGCCGCCGGCGCGCGAGATGATCGTATTTTCGCCAACATCCTTGGCGGTCTGGATCAGCACGTCAGGCGTGATGACGAAGCCCCAGGTCGACACCGTGGCCGCCACGGCCTCCGGCGTCGTGCCGATCACGGCGGCCGGGCTGTTCATCGCAAAGTAGACGCCCGGCTCGATCACCGACGCGGCCACCAGGGCCATGATGGCGACGAACGACTCGGCCAGCATCGCGCCGTAGCCGATGAAGCGCGCGTGCGTCTCGTTTTCCAGCAGCTTGGGCGTGGTGCCCGACGAGATCAGCGCGTGGAAGCCCGACACCGCGCCGCAGGCGATGGTGATGAACAGGAACGGGAACAGGTTGCCCGACCACACCGGACCGCCGCCGGCCGCGAACTGTGTCAGCGCGGGCATCTTCAGCTCTGGCGCGACGATCAGGATGCCGATGGCCAGCGCGATGATCGTGCCGATCTTGAGGAACGTGGACAGGTAGTCGCGCGGCGCCAGCAGCAGCCACACGGGCAGCACGGCGGCCACGAAGCCGTAGCCGATCAGCATCCAGGTCAGCGCCTTGCCGTCGTACGTGAACAGCGGCGCCAGCGTGGCGCTCTCGTGCACGTACTGGCCGCCGACGATGGCCGCCATCAGCAGCACAAAGCCGATGACCGACACCTCGCCGATGCGGCCCGGGCGGATGTAGCGCGTGTAGATGCCCATGAAGATCGCGATCGGGATCGTCACGGCCACGGTGAACGTGCCCCACGGCGAATCGGCCAGCGCCTTCACCACGATCAGCGCCAGCACCGCCAGGATGATGATCATGATCATGAAGCAGCCGAACAGCGCGATCATGCCGGGCACGGTACCCATCTCGGACTTGACCAGGTCGCCCAGCGAGCGGCCGTCGCGGCGCGTGGAGATGAACAGCACCATGAAGTCCTGCACCGCGCCGGCGAACACCACGCCGGCCAGCAGCCACAGCATGCCGGGCAGGTAGCCCATCTGCGCGGCCAGCACCGGGCCCACCAGCGGCCCCGCGCCGGCAATGGCGGCGAAGTGGTGGCCGAACAGCACCGCCTTGTTGGTCGGCACGTAGTCCAGGCCGTCGTTGTGGCGCCACGCGGGCGTCATGCGTTTGGGGTCGAGCTGCATCACCTTGTCGGCGATGAAGCGGCTGTAGTAGCGGTAGGCGATCAGGTAGATGCAGAGCGCGGCAACCACGATCCACAGTGCGCTGACGGCTTCACCGCGCGACAGCGCGACAGTGGCAAAGGCAAATGCGCCGAGCACGGCGACGGCCAGCCACAACAGGTGTTGTCCGATGCGATTCATGTTGAAGGGTCTCCTCAGACCGGCTGAAAGAACCTGCGGCGGCAGACAGGCGGGCAGCGGGGGCGGTGCCGGATGGCGGACGCGGACGTGTCGCGCGGAAAACGGGGTCTCCTGGGACGTCTGCGGCGCCCGGTCTGTTCTCGTCTGGTCCCGGATCTTGCCGTGCAGGCAGGCAGTGCGTCCCGGATCTGGCGGAAATGCCATGCCGCGGCGCACCTACTGCGTCGGTTTGCGGCGCGGGGCAAGCCCGGACGCGAACCGGCGTGTAGTATTGACAGCCGCCCATGTCGGCACAAGCGCGAAACTACGCAACACCGGTGCGTAGTAGTACGTAGACCGACGATGCCAGGCGGCCTCCCCGGCATCGGTGTTTACCCCCGGTTCAGATGAAACTCCGCCAAAAGATCCTGTTGCTGGCCGTGGCGCCCCTGGCCGTCGCGATGCTCGGCATCGCCTTTGCCGTGCGCTACCAGGCCACCGCGCTGGCGCGCCACGAGCGCGCGCTGGTGGAAGCCGCCTACCTGCAGAGCAAGGAAACCGAGCTGCGCCACTACGTCGACCTGGCCCAGAGCGCCATCGCGCCGATGGTGCAGTCGGGCCGCACCGACGCCGCCACGCGCCAGGCAGCCATGGAGGCACTGGCCCGGCTGGACTACGGCCCGGACGGCTACTTCTTCCTCTACGACCTGCAGGGTCGGAATCTGATGCATCCGCGCCAGCCCGAGCTGGTGGGACAGGACCTGTGGCTGATGCGCGACCCGCAGGGCGCGCTGACGATCCAGAAGCTGGTGACGGCCGCCAAGGCGGGCGGCGGGTCCGTGCGCTACATGTGGCAGAAGCCGTCGTCGAAGCAGACCGTGCCCAAGCTGGGCTACGTGGTGGCCGTGCCGGGCTGGAACTGGATGCTCGGCACCGGCATCTACCTGGACGACGTCGAGCGGACGCTGCGCCAGCTCGACGCGCGCGCCGAGACCGACATCCGCGAGACCATGGCCTGGATCGGCGTGATCGCCGGCATCAGCATCCTGCTGGTGGCCGCCAGCGGGCTGGCGCTGAACATCAGCGAACACCGCGAGGCCGACGCCAAGCTGCGCCAGCTTGCGCAGCGCGTGGTGCAGTCGCAGGAAGAGGAACGCGCGCGGCTGTCGCGCGAGCTGCACGACGGCATCGGCCAGTTGCTGGTGTCGGTCAAGCTGGTGCTGGAAGCCGCCGCCAACCGCATCCGCACGGCCCCGGCCGAAGGCGCCGCGGTGGCCCCCATCCTCGGCATGGCGCTGCACCGGCTCGATTCGGCGTTCAACGAGGTGCGGCGCGTGGCCCGCAACCTGCGCCCCGCCCTTCTGGACGACCTGGGCCTGTTTGCGGCGCTGCAGCATCTGGCGCGCGAGATGCAGGCCGGCAGCACGCTGAGCGTGGAGGTGGCGCAGTCCGGCCAGCCGCGCACGCTGTCCGACGAACAGGCCACGGCGCTGTTCCGCATCGCGCAGGAGGCGCTGGCCAACGTGGAGCGCCACGCGCACGCGCGGCATGTCCGCATCGAACTCGATTTCTCGCCGTCGGCCACGCGCCTGACCGTGCGCGACGACGGCACCGGCTTCGACGTCGCCCGCATGCAGCACGACCCGCAGCGCGGCATCGGCCTGCGCAACCTGCGCGAGCGCATGGCCGCGCTGGGCGGACAGTTCGACATCGTGTCGATGCCGTCCGGCACGCGGCTGGTGGCGGTGCTGCCGGCGTCCGCCGCGTCGGCCGTGGCCCCCATGCCCCCCGTTTCCACCGATATCCCCCTGTCATGACCGTTTTGCTCGACGAAGACCTCGTCCCACCGCCCTCGAACGCCCCGGCCCGCGTGCTGCTGATCGACGACCACGCGCTGGTGCGCGACGGCATGCGCATGCACCTGGCGCTGCAGCCGGGCCTGGAAGTGGTGGGCGAGGCCGACGACGGCGAGGCGGCGTTGGCGTGGCTGGCCGGCGCCGGCCCGGCCAGCGTGCCCGAGCTGGTGATTACCGACATCGGCATGCGCGGCATGGGCGGCATCGCGCTGGCCGGGGCGCTGCACGACCGGTATCCGGAGGTAGCCGTGCTGATCGTGTCGATGCACGACAACCTTGAATACGTGCGCCAGGCCATCCGGGCCGGCGCGCGCGGCTACGTGCTCAAGGATGCGCCGGCCGACGAGCTGATGGCCGCCATCCAGGCCGTGCTGGCCGGGCGGGTGTTCTACAGCGCGCGCATTGCCCGCGGCATGGCCGAGCAGGCGATCAGCCCGCTGGACGCGCTGACGCCGCGCGAGCGCGACATCCTGCACGGCATCGGCCGGGGCCAGTCGAACAAGGACATCGCCGCGCGGCTCGGGGTGTCGGTGCGCACGGTGGAAACACACCGGCTCAACCTCAAGCGCAAGCTGGGCATCGAGGGCCGCGCGGAGCTGGTCAAGTACGCGGTGCAGCAGCTGGGCCTGGACCGCGACCCGGCCTAGCCGCCACGGGTGCCGGGGCGCCGCACGGGCGTGCGCCGGGCCGGCCCGCGTGCGATGCGCGCCACCGAATCGGGTAATCCCTACATTGTTGACGTGATCAGCGCTGCCTAAGATCAAGTCAACTGAAGGGCCATGAACCTGTCTGCGAATGTCTGCCTGCGCGCGCCATGCCGGCCGCCGCGCGGCACGCCGCCCCGACCACGGCGCATCGAGCCCCCGCACCGAAACCTTCCTATTGCCTTTGTCCCGCTTCCGGCGGCACCGGCCCCATGGCCGGCGCGCCGGGGGGCGGGTGTGCAGTTGTCGTTCGTCGGTTCGTCCAACACGAAAGGGGAGACGGTCATGGCAGCAAGGCGCAAGGATGGCACCGGCGGTGCCGGTGAGAAGGTTTCGCGGCGCGGCTTCATCGGCGGCGCCACCGCGGCGGCGGCCGGCGCGGCCACGATGGGCTTTCCGGCCATCGTCAAGGCCCAGGGGCCGGTCACCATGCGCTGGCAGAGCACGTGGCCGACCAAGGACATCTTCCACGAGTTCGCCGGCGACTTCGTCAAGAAGGTCAACGACATGTCGGGCGGCGAGATCAAGATCGAGCTGCTGCCGGCCGGCGCCGTGGTCAAGGCGTTCGACCTGATCGACGCGGTCAGCAAGGGCACGCTCGACGGCGGCCACGGCGTGATTGCCTACTGGTACGGCAAGAACTCGGCGCTGGCGCTCTGGGGCTCGGGCCCGGCCTGGGGCATGGACCCGAACATGCTGCTGGCCTGGCACAAGTACGGCGGCGGCAAGGAACTGCAGCAGGAGATCTACAAGAGCCTGAACCTGGACGTGGTGTCGTTCCTGTACGGGCCGATGCCCACGCAGCCGCTGGGCTGGTTCAAGAAGCCGATCACCAAGCCCGAGGACTTCAAGGGGCTGAAATTCCGCACGGTCGGGCTGTCGATCGACATCTTCACCGGGCTGGGCGCCGCGGTGAACGCGCTGCCGGGCGCGGAGATCGTGCCGGCGATGGACCGCGGGCTGCTGGACGCCGCCGAGTTCAACAACGCCAGCCCGGACCGCGCGCTGGGCTTCCAGGACGTCTCCAAGGTCTGCATGCTGCGCAGCTTCCACCAGTGCTCGGAGCAGTTCGAGATCCTGTTCAACCGCAAGCGCTACGAGGCGCTGTCGCCCAAGCTGCGCGCGCTGATCGCCAATGCCGTGGACGCCAGCTCGGCCGAGATGTCGATGAAGGCCATCGACCGGTACGCGAAGGACTACCAGGCGCTGCAGGAACAGGGCGTGAAGTTCTATGCCACGCCCAACTCGGTGCTCCAGGCGCAGTTGAAGATCTGGGACGAGATCGTCGCGCGCAAGGAAAAAGAGAACCCGATGTTCAAGAAGGTCAACGACTCGATGAAGGCGTTTGCCCAGCGCAGCACGCGCTGGCAGAACGACACCAACGTCGACTACCGGATGGCCGCCTCGTACTACTTCTCGACCAAACGCGGCTGATGGGGCCGCCACGCCTGCGCGCCTGACGGAGCACCGCATGCAAAAGCTGCTGCTGGGTATCGACCGGATCAGCACGGTCGTGGGACAGGCGGCCTCGTGGCTGATCGTCGGCCTGACGCTGATGATCAGCTACGAGGTGTTCTCGCGCTACGCGCTGGGCACGCCGCACGCCTGGGTGTTCGACGCCAGCAACATGCTCTACGGCGCACTGTTCATGCTGGGCGGCGCCTACACGCTGGCCAAGCGCGGCCACGTGCGCGGCGACATCCTCTACGGCTTCCTGGCGCCGCGCGCGCAGGCCACCATCGACCTGGTGCTGTACCTGGTGTTCTTCTTCCCTGGCGTGATCGCGCTGGCCTGGGCCGGCATCGACTTCTTCGAGGTGTCGCTGGCGCAGAACGAGCACTCGTCGATTGCCGCCGACGGGCCGCCGATCTACCCGTTCAAGGCCGTCATCCCGATTGCCGGCGCGCTGCTGCTGCTGCAGGGCGTGGCCGAGGTGGCGCGCTGCGTGATGTGCGTGTCCACGGGCCACTGGCCCCGGCGCGAGGACGACGTCGAGGAGGTGGACGTTGACAAGCTCAAGCAGATGGTGGGCCAGGACGCTGCCCACGGCGTGGCGCCGGCCGCGGTGCCCAAGGTGGAGGAGCGCGCGCAATGAGAAAGGAACTGTGGTTCGGCGTGACGCTGATGGTGCTGATCATCGGCGCAGTGATCTTCCTGATGCCGTCCCCGGCGGACTGGACCAACGGCCACCTGGGCCTGCTGATGCTGGCGCTGATCGTGGTGGCGATCATGCTCGGCTTTCCCACGGCATTCACGCTGATGGGCATGGGCGTGCTGTTCGCGTGGCTGGCGTACCGCCACGCCAACCCCGCCATCGCCGTGGAACAGACGCTCGACCTGATGGTCCAGCGCGCCTATGCGGTCATGACCAATGACGTGCTGATTTCGGTGCCGCTGTTCGTGTTCATGGGCTACCTGGTCGAGCGCGCCAACCTGATCGAGAAGCTGTTCCGCAGCCTGCACCTGGCGCTGGCGTGGCTGCCGGGGTCGCTGGCGGTGGCCACGCTGATTACCTGCGCGGTGTTTGCCACGGCCACCGGCATCGTCGGCGCCGTGGTGACGCTGATGGGGCTGCTGGCATTCCCGGCGATGCTGCGCGCCGGCTACAGCCCGCAGCTGTCGGCCGGGGCGGTCACCGCCGGCGGCTGCCTGGGCATCCTGATCCCGCCGTCGGTGCTGCTGATCGTCTACGGCGCCACGGCCGGCGTGTCGGTCGTGCAGCTCTATGCGGGCGCGTTCTTCCCGGGGCTGATGCTGGCCGGGCTCTACATCGTCTACGCGATCATCATCGCCAAGCTCAAGCCGTCGCTGGCGCCGCCGCTGTCGCGCGAGGAACGGGTCATTCCGCTGTCCGGCTTCGCGGCCACGCTGCACGACCAGTTCAGCCATCGCGCGCTGCCCGCGCTGCTGCTGGCTTTCAAGGGACGCCGCAACGCCGACGTGCCGGCCGGCTACCTGATGCGCCAACTGGGCGTGGTGCTTATGCCCGCGTTCGTGGTGGCCGTGGCGATGAGCCTGATGTACGCGGCGGTGACCGCGCCGCGCGCCGTGGAGGCGTCGGGCGGCCTGGTCGAGATGGGCGCCGCCACCGAGGCCGCGCCGCAATCGTTCGACGACCTGCAGGCCCCGCCGGCCGACAGCGACGCGCCCGCGCCGCTCAACGCCGACCCGGCCACGGTAACGCCCAAGCCCGCCACCGCGCAGGACGTCGCGCCGGCCACGGCCCTGCCGGCTGCCCCGGCGGCCGATGCGCCGTCCCGGCCTGCCCCGGCGTGGTTCTGGATCACGCTGGCCGTCGTGGCCGCCGCGCTGGCGCTGTTCTACTGGTTCTTCAACTTCGCCCGGCTGGAAATCTTCAAGCTGCTGCTGTCGTCGTTCTTTCCGCTGGCGGTGATGATCCTGGCCGTGCTCGGCTCGATCGTGTTCGGGCTGGCCACGCCCACCGAGGCCGCCGCCGTGGGCTCGCTCGGCGGCGCGGTGCTGGCGGCCGCGTACGGCCAGCTCAACTACGGCGTGGTGCGCGATTCGGTATTCCTGACGGTCAAGACCAGCGCGATGGTGTGCTGGCTGTTCGTCGGCTCGTCGATCTTCTCGGCCGCGTTCGCGCTGCTGGGCGGCCAGGCGCTGGTCGAGGAATGGGTGCTGTCGCTGGACCTCACGCCCGTGCAGTTCATGATCCTGGCGCAGGTCATCATCTTCCTGCTGGGCTGGCCGCTGGAATGGACCGAGATCATCATCATCTTCATGCCGATCTTCATCCCGCTGCTGGACAACTTCGGCATCGACCCGCTGTTCTTCGGCCTGCTAGTCGCGCTGAACCTGCAGACAGCCTTCCTGTCGCCCCCGGTGGCGATGGCCGCGTTCTACCTCAAGGGCGTGGCCCCGCCCCACGTCACGCTGAACCAGATCTTCGCCGGCATGCTGCCGTTCATGGCCATCCAGGTGGTGGCGCTGGCGCTGCTGTACGTGTTCCCGGAAATCGGGCTGTGGCTGCCGCAGGTTTTGTATCGGTAGGCTGTGGGAGATGACAAGGCGAGCTTCCGCCTTGCGCTTGTGGTCTCCCCTCTCCCGCACGGCGGGAGAGGGGCCGGGGGAGAGGGCAGGCGGCGCAGGATGCGATGCGGTCGGCAAGCAGAGCCTCGACGCCCTCTCCCCCAACCCCTCTCCCGCGCGCGGGAGAGGGGAGCCAAGACAGCGGCATTGTGAATACCCGGCGGGTTTCTCCCCTCTCCCGCACGGCGGGAGAGGGGCCGGGGGAGAGGGCCGGCGGCGCAAGATGCGATGCGGTCGGCAAGCAGAGCCTCGACGCCCTCACCCCCAACCCCCTCTCCCGCGCGCGGGAGAGGGGAGCCAAGACAGCGCAGTCCTCAGCGTCGTCGCCGACCCCAAACAAAAAACGCCGGACGGCCACCAGCCGTCCGGCGTTTCTTCCACCACCCAGCGAATCAGCCCAGTCGCTTGGCCAGGGCTGCCTTGGTTTCCACCAGGGCGGGCGGCAGGTTGTGCTGGAGCTGCGTGAACAGTTCGTCGTGCAGTGCCAGTTCCTGCTGCCAGGCGTCGCGGTCGATCGAGGTGACCTGGTCGAACTGTTCGGCCGTGAAGGCCAGGCCGTCCCAGTTCAGGTCGGCGTAGCGCGGCGACGTGCCGAACACGTGTTCCTGGCCCTGGCCGCGGCCTTCCACGCGGTCGATCATCCACGACAGCACGCGCATGTTCTCGCCAAAGCCCGGCCACACGAAGTTGCCGTCGGCGTCCTTGCGGAACCAGTTGACGCAGTAGAACTTCGGCAGCTTGGCGCCCGATGCCTCCAGCTTCTTGCCCAGCGCCAGCCAGTGGCCGAAGTAGTCGCTCATGTTGTAGCCGCAGAACGGCAGCATGGCGAACGGGTCGCGGCGCACCACGCCCTGCTGGCCGGCGGCCGCGGCGGTGGTTTCGGAGCCCATCGTGGCGGCCATGTAGACGCCTTCGGTCCAGTTGCGGGCCTCGGTCACCAGCGGCACCGTGGTGCTGCGGCGGCCGCCGAAGATGAATGCGTCGATGGCCACGCCGGCGGGGTTGTCCCAGTTCTCGTCGATCGACGGGCACTGCGACGCCGGCGCGGTGAAGCGGGCGTTCGGGTGGGCGGCCTTGGCGCCGGTCTCGCGGGCGATCTCGGGCGTCCAGTCCTTGCCCTGCCAGTCGATCAGGTGCGCCGGGGCTTCCTTGGTCATGCCTTCCCACCACACGTCGCCGTCATCGGTCAGCGCCACGTTGGTGAAGATGACGTTCTCCTTGAGCGTCGCCATGGCGTTGTAGTTGGTCTTCTCGCTCGTGCCCGGCGCCACGCCAAAGTAGCCGGCTTCGGGGTTGATCGCATATAGGCGGCCGTCCTGGCCCGGCTTGATCCAGGCGATGTCGTCGCCGATCGTGGTGACCTTCCAGCCGTCGAAGCCCTTGGGCGGGATCAGCATGGCGAAGTTGGTCTTGCCGCAGGCCGACGGGAACGCGGCGGCCACGTGGTACCTCTTGCCCTCGGGCGAGGTCACGCCCAGGATCAGCATGTGTTCGGCCAGCCAGCCCTCGTCGCGGCCCATGGTCGAGGCAATCCGCAGCGCAAAGCACTTCTTGCCCAGCAGCGCGTTGCCGCCGTAGCCGGAGCCGAACGACCAGATCTCGCGCGATTCGGGGAAGTGGACGATGTACTTGGTGGGATTGCACGGCCACGGCACGTCCTTTTCGCCGGCGGCCAGCGGCTTGCCCACGGTGTGCACGCACGGCACGAACTCGCCGTCTGCGCCCAGCACGTCGTACACGGCGCGGCCCATGCGCGTCATGATCCGCATGTTCACGGCCACGTACGGCGAATCGGACAGCTCCACGCCGATGTGCGCGATGGGCGAGCCCAGTGGGCCCATCGAGAACGGCACCACGTAGAGCGTGCGGCCGCGCATGCAGCCGTCGAACAGCCCGGCCAGCGTCTGGCGCATTTCGGCCGGGGCGGTCCAGTTGTTGGTCGGGCCGGCCTGTTCCTTCTTCTCGGTGCAGATGAAGGTACGGTCCTCGACGCGCGCCACGTCGGACGGGTCGGACAGGGCCAGGAACGAATTCTTGCGCCTGGCCGGGTTCAGGCGGCGCATGGTGCCCGCGGCCACCATCTGCTCGCACAGCCGGTCGTACTCTTCCTGCGACCCATCGCACCAGTAGATCTGGTCCGGCTTGGTCAGCGAGGCGATTTCCGCAACCCAGGCGACCAGTTTCTGGTTCTTGACCCAGGCCGGCACGTTCAGCGCCGGTGTACCTTGCATCGTGGGGTGGTTCATTTTTGAATGCTCCAAAGCGAAAAGGAATTCGGGGCCTGTCCGGCCGGGGCGTCAGCCGGCATCACGGGGAAAGGCGGGCAGCGGGCCTGCCGCAAAGTGGGCGTGGCGCATGCGCTTCGCTGACCGTCACATCCCGTTACAACTCGGCGACGACCAAATCCGCGCAAATGGTCGCGGGGGTCCCTGCGGCTGCGATACAGTTGCGCTTCGCCCGCTTTTGGCGGGCGCCAGGGTCCGGTCGGGCATTGTCCGGCGGCAAACAGGGGGCGGGAGCGTGGCTCGACCGCACTGTCCGCTGCGGGAAGCGGGCAAGAATACCACTGTACCGGGCCCCTGTTTTTTGCTGCGCAGCATTGTTTCCCCTGTCAGAATGCCCGTTCGCCACCGCGCAGTGCGTGTCGCGCGGCGTGGACCGCGCGGCTTGCCAGCTGCGATTGTTGCGTCAGGGAAGCTAACAATACTGTCCGGCGCGCGCTGATTCTGTGGTCGCGCGCACCAAGCCCCCAACGAGTCACTCATGAAGATTGCCGTTCTCGACGATTACCAGGACGCCGTACGCAAGCTGCCGTGCTTTTCCTTGCTGGAGGGGCACGACGTCAAGGTTTTCAACAACACAGTCAAGGGCGTGGGCCAGCTGGCCGCGCGGCTGTCCGACGTGGAGGCGCTGGTCCTGATCCGCGAGCGCACCCGCGTGACCCGCCAGCTGCTGGAAAAGCTGCCCAAGCTCAAGATCATCAGCCAGACCGGCCGCGCGGGTAACCACGTGGACCTGGACGCCTGCACCGACCGCGGCGTGGTGGTGCTGGAGGGCGTGGGCTCGCCGGTGGCGCCGGCGGAGCTGACCTGGGCGCTGATCATGGCGGCGCAGCGGCGCATTCCCCAGTACGTGGCCAGCCTCAAGCACGGCGCGTGGCAGCAGTCGGGGCTGAAGTCGACGACGATGCCGCCGAACTTTGGCCTGGGCCAGGTGCTGCGCGGCCAGACGCTGGGGATCTGGGGCTACGGCAAGATCGGCAAGCTGCTGGCCGGCTACGGCCGGGCGTTCGGCATGAACGTGCTGGTCTGGGGCCGCGAGGCGTCGCAACAGGCTGCCCGCGACGACGGCCTGAACGTGGCCGAATCGGTCGAGCAGCTTTTCACGGACAGCGACGTGCTGTCGCTGCACCTGCGCCTGAACGACGAGACGCGCGGCATCGTCAAGCTGGCCGACCTGCAGCGCATGAAGCCCACGGCACTGTTCGTCAACACGAGCCGCGCCGAGCTGATCGAGGAAAACGCGCTGGTGGCCGCGCTGAACCGGGGCCGCCCCGGCATGGCCGCGGTGGACGTGTTCGAGTCGGAGCCGATCCTGCAGGGCCACGCGCTGCTGCGCATGGAAAACTGCATCTGCACGCCGCACCTGGGCTACGTGGAGCGCGACAGCTACGAGCTGTACTTCCGCACGGCGTTCCAGAACATCCTGGACGTGCTGGGCGGCAAGCACGACAGCATCGTCAATCCGAAGGCCCTCACGCCAGCGCTGCCGCGCTGAGCGCTTCCCGCCCCCCCCCTGCCAGGCCCGGCGCGCGCCGGGCCGGCGTGCGTCTGTTTGCCCACATTGGCGGCCCTCAAACGAGCGGACGAGCCGGTACACTCGGTGCAAACAGTCAGCGTGCGACATCCGGGCCTCCGGTGCATCGCGCGCAGGCCCGCAAACGCAAGGAGGGCGTCCCGTGGCCGAATCCGATCCGCGTCCCAACCCCGCAGGCGCCGGCGGTGCCGCCGCCGGCCGTGTCCTGGCGGTCAACGTGGGCACCGCGCTGCCGCTGGTGGTGGCCGGTGCCGGTACCGAGGCGGTGGTGATGTCGGCCGTCCGCAAGCACCCGCTGAGCACGCTTCATCATCCGATCGCCGTCGGCGTGCACCGGCTGGGCCTGGCCGGCGACGAGCAGGTGGACCGCAGCGTCCACGGCGGGCCGAACCGGGCCGTCTACGCCTATCCGATCGAGCACTACACATGGTGGAACACGCGCCGCCGCGAGGCCGGCGTGGAGGAAGCCGAGCGCCCGCTGGCCTTTGGCGCGATGGGCGAGAACCTGACCACGCAGGGGCTGGTGGAGACCGCGCTGTGGGTGGGCGACCGCCTGCGCATCGGCGAGGTCGAATTTGTGGTGGAATCGCCACGCCGCCCGGGCTGCAAGTTCAACGCGGTGATGGGCTACGCCCAGGCCGTGCGCGACATGGCGCGCAGCGGCTTTTCGGGCGTGTACCTGAGCGTCGTGCGGTCTGGCGTGATCCGGGCCGGCGACACCATGATCCTCACCCCCGGCCCGCGCCGCGTATCAATTGCCTGTCTGGCCGAGTCCGCCCACCGCCAGGCCTCCGCGCGTTAGTCCCAAGTTGAGTCGTCTCGCTTTTCTGCTAATGTTTTACATCTGATACAAGCGATTCGACCGACCCCCCGCGGGTCCGGGCAGCCTTTCCCCCGACGAAGCTGTAATGGCTTGTAATACCGCGCGCTTGGCCTGACCGGGCCGATGCGGTACTAGTAGCAATTTGCGCGGGCGCAAACCGGCTCCAAGAAGCCGGCGCCACCGGGGGAGCGCGCCACGCGGGATTTGAGGGTCCTCACATGAAAACTGACGGGATCGACCGGCCGAAAGGCTTCGTCGATGGCAACTGGAGCGCGTCCGCCGCCACGGGGCGCGGCCGCACTTCGCCTTGGATCGCCGTGGCGGTCGTGCTGGTGCTGGCGCTGGCCGCGTGGTTCGGCTGGAAGACGTGGTTCGCGGCCAAGCCGGCGCCCAAGGGCCCGGCCGTGGCCACGGTGACTACCGCGCCGGTGCGCCAGGGCGACGTGCCCGTCGAGGTCACCGCCAACGGCACGGTCACGGCCATGCAGACCGTCGACGTGCGCCCGCAGGTATCCAGCACCGTGCGCACCGTCCATATCAAGGAAGGCCAGTCCGTCAAGCCCGGTGACCTGCTGTTCACGCTGGACACCCGCATGGACGAGGCCAACCTGGCCAAGGCGCGCGCCCAGCTGATGCGGGATCAGGCCGATCTGGCCGATGCCCGCCGCACGCTGGCCCGCAGCCAGGAACTGCTGCAACGCAATTTCATCTCGCGCAGCGCCGTGGACACCGCGCAGGCCAAGGTCGACGGCTTCGAAGCCACCATCCGCGCCGACCAGGCCGCCATCGAGGCCAGCCAGGTGGCCATCAGCTACGGCCAGATCCGGGCGACGATCGGCGGGCGCACCGGCGTCATCAACGTGTTCCCGGGCTCGCTGGTCACGCCGACCAACACCACCACCACGACGGCGATGGTCACCATCGCCCAGATCGCGCCGATCACGGTCATGTTCACGCTGCCCGAGCGCCAGCTTGCCGCGCTGCGCGAGGCGCTGCAGGCCGGCCCGGTCACCGTGACCGCCCAGCCCAACGACGGCAACCCGGCGCCGGTGACTGGCAAGATCACGTTCGTCGACAACACCGTCGACCCGCAGTACGGCAGCATCCGCGTCAAGGCCATGTTCCCGAACGAGGAACAGCGGCTGTGGCCGGGCACCTACGCCAACGTGAACGCCACGGTGCAGGTGCTGAAGAACGCGCTGAGCGTGCCGCCGCAGGCCGTGGTGACCGGCCCCGAGGGCCGCTTTGTCTATACCGTGGGCGCCGACAGCAAGGTGGCGCGCGTGCCGGTCAAGGTGCTGGTGTCGACGGCCGCCGCCGCCGTGGTCGAGGGCGTGCAGCCCGGCGCGCGCGTGGTGACCGAAGGCGCGCAGAACCTGCGGCCGGGCAGCCTCGTGCGCGAGGCCACGCCGCGCGCCGCATCGGCACCGCCCGCCGCCGTGGGCGTGGGCAACGGCGGACACTGAGGCCATGTCGCTTTCCGAGCTTTGTATCCGCCGGCCCGTCATGACGGTGCTGCTGTGCCTGGCCGTCATCGTCACGGGCATCGTGCTGTATCCGACGATCCCGATCGCCGCGCTGCCCAGCTTCAACTCGCCGGTGATCCAGGTCACGGCCACGCTGCCCGGGGCCAGCCCCGAGACCATGGCGGCGTCGGTCGCCACGCAGCTTGAGAAGCAGTTCGCGACGATCCCGGGCGTGACCGTGATCAGCTCGTCGAACACGCTTGGCAATTCCAGCATCACGATCGAGTTCAACAGCGACCGCGACATCGATGACGCGGCCGTCGACGTGCAGGCGGCCCTGTTCCGCGCCCAGCGCTCGCTGCCCATCGAGATGACGGTGCCGCCGTCGTACCGCAAGGTGAACCCGGCCGATGCGCCGGTGATCCTGCTGGCGATCAACTCGCCGTCGATGAGCCTGGGCGAACTCAACGCGTTTGGCGACAACCTGATCTCGCCCACGCTGGCCACGCTGCCGGGCGTGGCGCAGGTGCAGATCTTCGGCCAGAAGCGCTTTTCGGTGCGGGTGCGCGCCCACCCGGACGCGCTGGCCGCGCGCGGCATGACGCTGGACGAGCTGGCCACGGCGCTGAACCGCGCCAACGCCAACACGCCGGTGGGCACGCTCGACGGCGCGCGCCAGACGCTGACCATCCAGGCCAACCGCCAGATGACCAACGCCGACGCGTTCCGCAACATCATCGTGGCCAGCCAGCCCAGCGGCGCCGTGGTGCGGCTGTCGGACGTGGCCGACGTGGAAGACAGCGTCGAGACGATCAAGACCGGCAGCTGGCTCAACAACGAGCGCTCGATCGTGCTGGCCGTGCTGCGCCAGCCCGACGCCAACACCGTGGCCGTGGTGGACGCGATCAAGGACGCCCTGCCCCGGCTGGTCCAGCAGATGCCGGGGTCGGTCAACGTGAGCGTGGTGAACGACCGCTCGAACTCGATCCGCGAATCGATCCACGACGTGCAGTTCACGCTGGCGCTGACCGTGGCGCTGGTGGTGATGGTGATCTTCCTGTTCCTGCGCCGCGCGGCGGCCACGCTGATCCCGACGGTGTCGCTGCCCATCTCGCTGATCGGCACCGTGGCGCTAATGAAGGCGTTCGGCTACAGCCTGGACAACGTGTCGCTGCTGGCTATCACGCTGGCCGTGGGGCTGGTGGTGGACGACGCCATCGTGATGCTGGAAAACATCGTGCGCCACATCGAGGAAGGCGTGCCGCCGCTGAAGGCCGCGCTGGTGGGCTCGCGCGAGATGGGCTTCACGATCCTGTCGATCTCGATTTCGCTGGTGGCCGTGTTCATCCCCATCTTCTTCATGCCGGGCGTGATCGGGCTGCTGTTCCACGAGTTCGCGGCCGTGGTGTCGTTGTCGATCCTGGTGTCGGCGCTGGTGTCGCTGACGCTGATCCCCATGCTCTGCGCGCGCTTCCTGTCGGCCGAGAACGTGCCCGTCGACGAATCGCAGCACGCCTACGGCGACCACGCCCACGGCGCGCCGGCCCACCACGCGGCGCAGAAGCAGACCATCGGCCTGCGCGCCACGCAGTGGTTCGAAGACCTGTTCGAGTGGACGCTGCACCGCTACGCGCGCGGGCTGGACTGGTGCCTGGCGCACCGGCGCGTGGTGCTGGGCGTAGCCGGGCTGACGTTCGTGCTGACGGCCGTGCTGTTCGTCAAGATCCCCAAGGGTTTCTTCCCCGAGGAAGACATCGGCCAGATCCAGGTCAACGCCGAGGGGCCGCAGGACATCTCGTTCGATGCCATGTCGGATCGCCTGCGCGACGCGGCCGAGCGCATCCGCGCGAATCCGGCCGTGAAGAGCGTGGTGGCGTCGATTGGCGGCGGCAGTTCGCCGGCCATCAACACGGGCCGGATGTTCGTCGAGCTCAAGCCGCTGGGCCAGCGCCCCAAGATGCCGCAGGTGGTGGAATCGCTGCGCAAGGACGTGGCCGGCGTGCCGGGGCTGCAGGTCTATTTCTCGCCGGTGCAGAACCTGCGGCTGGGCGGCCGGCAGAGCAAGAGCCGCTACCAGTACACGCTGCAGAGCGTGAAGGCGGGCCAGTTGCAGGAGTACAGCGACAAGCTGATGGCCAAGATGCGCGCCGAGCCCATCTTCCGCGACGTGACCAGCGATTCGCAGCAGTCGGGCCTGGAGGCGCAGCTCACCATCGACCGCGACAAGGCCAACGCCATGGGCGTGCAGATGCAGGACGTGCGCGCGGCGCTGTACACGGCATTCGGCGAGCGGCAGGTGTCGACGATCTACACGCCCATCGACAACTACTACGTGATCCTGACCGCCGCCGACGTCGACCGCGTGGACGAGACCGCGTTCTCCAAGCTCTACGTGCGCAGCAAGACCGGGCAGATGGTGCCGGTGTCGGCATTCGCCACCACCGAGCGCCGCGTGGGCCCGATTGCCGTGAACCACCAGGGGCAGTTGCCGTCGGTCACGGTGTCGTTCAACCTGGCGCCGGGCGCGCCGCTGGGCGATGCGTCGAAGCTGATGGACCGCTACCGGCAGGAAATCGACATGCCGGCGTCGATCTTCACGAGCTGGGGCGGCGACGCGGCCGTGTTCCAGTCGTCGCAGGCCACGCAGGTGGTGCTGCTGATCGCGGCCATCGCGGTGATCTACACGCTGCTGGGCGTGCTCTACGAGAGCTACATCCACCCGCTGACCATCCTGGCCGGGCTGCCGTCGGCGGCCATCGGCGCGCTGCTGACGCTGTTCCTGTTCAACGTCGAGCTGTCGCTGATTGCCACCATCGGGGTGCTGATGCTCATCGGCATCGTCAAGAAGAACGCCATCATGATGATCGACTTCGCGCTGGCCGCGCAGCGCGAGCAGGGCATGGCGCCGGCCCGGGCCATCCGCCAGGCCTGCCTGCTGCGCTTCCGGCCGATCATGATGACCACCTTCGCGGCCGTGATGGGCGCCCTGCCGCTGGCGCTGGGCCTGGGTGCCGGCGCCGAGCTGCGCCAGCCGCTGGGCCTGGCCGTGGTGGGCGGCCTGCTGTTCTCGCAGGTCATCACGCTGTTCATCACGCCGGTGATCTACCTGGCGCTGGACCGCTATTCGGGCAGCGGCCCGCTGCAGATCGACGCGGAAGGCAACCCGCTGGCCGACGAGGCCCGCGCGGAACCCGTGCACTGAGCGGCGCGGCCGGGCGCCCGCCGCCCGGCCTGCCGCGCCTTTTCCCTCACCTGGCCCGCCGCGGCCGTGCTGCCGGTGCTATCTTGGCTGGCCGGACGACCGCGCCCGTTGCACGGTCGTCGCTATCATTGGCATGAATGTCGATGGATCTGATTCAGCGTTATCCATCCATTGCATCAATATTTAGCGCCGTCTTTCGATCATGACCCCTTCGCTGCTCGAATCCCTGATGTATGACGTGGGCCAGCTTTTCCTGTACCCCACGCTGGTGCTGATCGGCCTGCTGTTCCTCTACGCCTTCTGGGCCCTGGGCGACTTTGCGATGCAGGCGTGGCTGCGCAGCCGCCATGCGATTGGCACCGGGCGCGGCTACCCGCTGGTGGCCTGGGCGCGGCGCCACAAGGTGACCCACCCCGACGCGCTGGACGTGACCGCGCACAAGCTGCTGGAACGCCCTCGCATCGCCACGCGCGTGGCGCCGATGCTGGGGCTGGTCGCGACGATGATTCCGATGGGACCGGCGCTCAAGAGCCTGTCGGGCGGCAACCTGGCCAACGTCGGCGAGAACCTGACCATCGCGTTCTCGGCGGTGATTTTGGCGCTGATCGCGGCCAGCATCACGTTCTGGGTGGTCAACGTGCGCCGGCGCTGGCTGGCCGAGGAACTGGTGTGGCTGGGCCAGACGCCGCCGCAGTGGGAGCCCGAGGCATGAAGTTCCTGGACGAAAGCGAGGCCGACGACCCGATCCTGTCGGTGGTGAACCTGATCGACGTGTTCCTGGTGGTGATCGCCGCGCTGCTGGTGACCGTGGCGCAGAACCCGCTGAACCCGTTCCTGCACCAGGACGTGACCGTGATTTCGAACCCGGGCAAGCCGAACATGGAAATCGTGTCGCGCCAGGGCGAGAAGATCGTGCGCTACCAGGCCAGCGGCCAGGCGGGCGCCGGCGACGGCATCAAGGCGGGCGTGGCCTATCGGATGAAGGACGGGTCGATGGTCTACGTGCCCGAAGTGACCCAGACAGGCGGCACCGACCGGGCGCCGTCGCAACCGGAGCCCGCGCGGCCATGATGCGATTCCTGAACGTCCCGGCCGCCGTGGCGGCGCTGGTAATGGTGGCCGGCTGCGCCTCGACGCAGCCGTCGCCCGATGCCGCCAGCCGGCAGTTCGCCGGCAAGTCCTATGTGCTGCTGGGCGAGGTCCACGACAACGCGGACGGGCAGCAGCAGCGGCTGCAGGCGCTGACGCGCGCGGTGGCGGCCGGCTGGCGCCCGGCCATCGCGATGGAACAGTTCGACCGCGAACGCCAGCCCGACATCGACCGCGCCCGCCGCGAACGGCCGCGCGACGCCGACTACCTGATCGCGCAGGCGGCCGGCGGCAAGAGCGGCTGGGACTGGACGCTGTACCGGCCCGTGGTGGCGCTGGCGCTGCAGTACGACCTGCCGCTGCTGGCCGCGAATCTGTCGCGCGCCGACGCATCGCGCATCGTGCGCGGCGGCATGGGCGACGTCTTCGCCCGCGACCAGCAGACGGCGCTGGGCCTGGACCGCGCGCTTCCGGCGGACATCGCCGCCGCCCAGACCGCCGCGCTCGACGCCGGCCACTGCGGCCATTTCCCCAAGGCGATGCTGCCCGGCATGCTCGACGCCCAGGCCGCGCGCGACGCCGTCATGGCCCAGACCCTGCGTCCCTACGCCAGCCGCGGCGCCGTACTGATCGCCGGCAACGGCCACGTCCGCCGCGACATCGGCGTGCCCCGCTGGCTGCCCGATACCGGCAACGGCGTGCTGAGCATCGGCTACCTGGAACCCGATTCGCCCCCCACCGGCTTCGACACCGTGGTGCGCGTACCCGCCAAGCAACGCGAGGACCCGTGCAAGGACGCGGTGATGGGAAAACCGATGGCGCGGTAGTGCGTGGTCCGTTCTGCCACCTCGCCAGTTGTTCTCCCCTCTGAGGATCTGCTTGCCGACGGGTCTCGCATTTTGAACCGCTGGCCCTCTCCCCCAACCCCTCTCCCGCAGGCGGGAGAGGGGAGCAGGACGGAGGTCGGTGATACGTGGTTTGGTCTGCCACTGAGCGCCGGTTTTTTCCCATCTCCCATGCAATGGGAGATGGGCCGGGGGAGAGGGCGTTGAGGGTCTGCTTGCCGACGGGTCTCGCATTTTGAACCGCTGGCCCTCTCCCCCAACCCCTCTCCCGCAGGCGGGAGAGGGGAGCAAGACGGCGGGCGGTGATGCGTGGTTTGGTCTGCCGCTGCGCGCCGGTTTTTCCCATCTCCCATGCAATGGGAGATGGGCCGGGGAGAGGGCGTTGAGGGTCTGCTTGCCGATGGGTCTCGCATTTTGAACCGCTGGCCCTCACCCCCAACCCCCTCTCCCGCAGGCGGGAGAGGGGAGCAAGACGGCGGGCGGTGATACGTGGTTTGGTCTGCCGCTGCGCGCCGGTTTTTTTCCCATCTCCCATGCAATGGGAAAGGGGCCGGGGGTGAGGGCGTTGAGGGTCCGCTTGCCGACGGATCTCGCATTTTGAACCGCTGGCCCTCACCCCCAACCCCCTCTCCCGCAGGCGGGAGAGGGGAGCAGGACGGCGGGCGGTGAGGCGTGGTTTGGTCTGCCGCTGCGCGCCGAGTTTTTCTCCCCTCTCCCATGCAATGGGAGAGGGGCCGGGGGTGAGGGCGTTGAGGATCTGCTTGCCGATGGGTGTCGCATTGTGAACCGCTGGCCCTCTCCCCCAACCTCTCTCCCGCAGGCGGGAAAGCGGAGCAAGACGGCGGGCGGTGCCGTGCGGCGCTGCCCTACTCCGCCAGCAGGAAATCCAGTTCCGCCCTCAGCCCCCTGCCCTGTGTCGCGTCGCGCAGCGTGACCTTGCCGCCGAAGCGGGCGGCCATCTCGCGGGTGATGGCCAGGCCCAGGCCGGAGCCCGGTTCGGTGTTTTCCACGCGGCGGTAGAAGCGGGCGAACACCTTCTCGCGCTCGTTTTGCGGGATGCCGGGGCCGTCGTCCTCCACGGTCAGCAGCGCGTGGCCGTCGCGGCGGGCGGCGGATAGCGTGATACGGCTGCCGCGGCCCGAGTACTGGATGGCGTTGTGGACCAGGTTGGCCAGCGCCTCGCGCAGCAGCGCGGCGTCGGCGCGCACGGGCAGGGTCAGGCCGGCCGGGCGTTCCCAGCCGAAGTCCTGCTGCTTGCCACGTGCCAGCGGCAGGTAGTCCAGCGCCACCTGTTCGGCCACCGTCACCGCGTCGATGATGCCGGCCACTTCCTCGGACGCCGCGGCGTCGCGCGCGGGCTGGCGCACGCGGGCCAGCGCCAGTAGCTGGTTGGTCAGCCGGGCCGCCTGTTCGAGCTGGGTGACGATGCCGCCCACCGCCTCGGATGCCGCCGCGCGTGCCGGGGCGTCGTGCGGCAGTTGAAGTTGCCGCTGGGCGAATTCCGCCTGGGTCTTGAGGATGGCCAGCGGCGTGCGGAGCTGGTGCGCGGCGTCGGCAATGAACTGGGCCTGCGACTGCGCCATCGCCTCGGAGCGCGACACGTGCAGGTTCACGGCGTCGACCAGCGGGCGCACCTCCACCGGCACGATGTCGAACCGCAGCGGCGTCAAGTCCTCGGGCGACCGCGCGCGCACGTCGTCGCGTACCCGTTGCAGCGGCTTGAGCACGTAGGTGATGCCGCCCACCAGGATCAGCGCCGACAGCGTGATCAGCGCGATGTCGCGCAGCAGCGCGCTGCGCCAGACGTTGCCGATCAGCGCGGCGCGCGGCTCGGCGGTTTCGGCCACCTGGATGATGACGCGCATATTGGCGTCGGGGCGGTAGATTGGCCGCGCCAGCGCGGCGATGCGCACGGCGTCGCCGTGATAGGTGGCGTCGTAGAAGCGCGGCACGTTGTTGGCCAGCGCGCCCCGGGGCAGCGGCAGGTCGTCGTAGCCGGTCACGGTCTCGACGCTGCCGCCGCGCTCCATCGACACGCGGTAGAACACGTGGGTCTGCGCGGCGGTCTCGAACATTTCCATGGCGGCGTCGGGCAGCGTGAGCTGCACGCTCTCGCCGGCCATGCCGATGGCGTTGTCGATGGCCCGCACCGAGCCGTAGAGCGAGCGGTCGTAGGCGGTGTTGGCGGCGTCGCGCAGCGTGCCGTAGGTGAACCACGTGTCGGCCGCCATCATCAGCGCCAGCGCCGGTACCAGCAGGATCAGCAACTGCCGGCGCAGGCTGCCGCGCAGCCACTGGCGCACGGGCAGGCGCGCACGCGGGCGCAGGTGGCGCGGCCACATGGCGTCAGGCCCCGGCGTCGGGGGCTTCCGGTTCCAGCAGGTAGCCGAAGCCGCGCAGCGTGACGATGGTGACGCCGTGCCCGCTCAGCTTCTTGCGCAGGCGGTAGACCAGCACCTCGATGGCGTCGGGGCTGACGTCGGCGTCGAGCGAGAACACCTTGTCCAGCAACTGCGCCTTGGTCAGCGGCTGGCCGCTGCGGGCCAGCAGGGCGCCCAGCAGCGTCGATTCGCGCGGCGTGAGCGACAGCGGCGCGCCGCCCAGCGTGAAGCTGCGCGTCTCGCCATCGAAGACCAGCGTGCCGCATTGCAGACGCGGGTGCGCGCGGCCCCGGCTGCGGCGGATCAGCGCCAGGATGCGGGCTTCCAGTTCGGCGATGGCGAACGGCTTGGGCAGGTAGTCGTCGGCGCCCAGGTTCAGGCCGCGCACGCGCTCGTCGAGCGTGTCCTGCGCGGTCAGGATCAGCACGGGCGTGCGGTCGTCGCGGCCGCGCATCGACTTGAGCACCGCCAGGCCGTCCTTGCCGGGCAGGCGCAGATCCAGCACCACGGCGTCGTACTCCTCGGCCATCAGGCGGGCCTCGGCCTGCAGGCCGTCGGCCACGTGCTCGATGACAAAGCCGCCCTGCTCCAGCGCGCGGGCCACCCAGCGGGCCAGTTCCACCTCGTCTTCCACCAGCAGGATGCGCATGCCGGACCTCCTCTGCCCGCTCTCGTCGTGTCGCGCGGGGCCGCTCCGGGGCCCCCGCGGGCGCCTATAATACCTCCGCCCTGCCCCCCAGGTGTCCGCGGGCCGCCGCGTCATCGCCAGCGGTCCGCCCGCCTCCGATTCCCGTGCCGCCGAGCCTGCCCCCTTCCTCCGAATCCGCCGACCCCGACGCCTTCCGCGCCACGCGCCGCCATCTGCTGCTGGCGGGCGGGGCCATGGCGCTGGGCCTGCCCGCGGGCGCCCAGCCGGCGCCGCGCGTGCCGGCCGGGTATCCGGGCGACTACGCGGAGACCATCGCACGGGCGCAGCAGGAAGGCGCGGTGTCGGTCTATGCATCGACCGACCTGGAGGCGGTGCAGCCGCTGATCGACGGCTTCCAGGCGCGCTTTCCGGGCGTGCGGGTCCAGTATCAGGATCTGAATACGCTGGATCTGCATGAGCGCTATCTGGCGGAGACCGCGCGCCTGGGCGACGGCCGGCCGGCCCGCGACGCGGCGTATGCCGACGTGCTGTGGAGCACGGCGATGGACCTGCAAATCAAGCTCGTTAACGACGGCCACGCGCAGCGCTACGAGTCGCCCGAGCGCCGGGGGCTGCCCGGCTGGGCGGTGTGGCGCGACGAGGCCTGGGGCACCACGTTCGAGCCGGCCGTGATCGTCTACAACCGCCAGCATTTCGCGGGCGCGCACGTGCCCGGCAGCCGCAGCGGGCTGGCGCGGCTGCTGCAGGAACACGTGCAGCAATGGCGCGGCAAGGTAGTGACGTACGACGTGGAGCGCTCAGGCGTGGGCTACCTGCTGGCGCAGCAGGACGCGCGCATGGGCAGCGAATTCTGGTATCTGGCGCAGGCGCTGGGGCGGGCGGGGGTGCGGCTGTCGGCGTCGACGGCCGACATGATCGAGCAGATCGCCAGCGGCGAACTGGTGCTGGGTTACAACCTGCTGGGGTCGTACGCGCTGTCGCTGATGGAGCGCGGCGCCGGCATCGGCGTGATTGCGCCGCGCGACTACACGCTGGTGATGTCGCGCGTGGCGTTCATCGCCCGGCGCGCCCCGCGCCCGCACGCGGCGCGGCTATGGCTGGACTACCTGCTGTCGCGCGAAGGCCAGGCGCTGCTGAGCCGGTCGACGTCGCAGCTCTACACCATCCGCACCGACACCGACAGCCAGCACACTGCCAACGCGCTGGCCGAGCGGCTGGGCTACGCGCTCAAGCCGATCAGCGTCGGCCCCGGGCTGCTGGCCGCGCAGGACGCGCTGCGCAAGCGGGCCTTCCTCGCGCGCTGGCGCGAGGCGCTGAAAGGCTGAAGCGGGGGAATCAGGCGACGACGGTCTGCGGCCGCTCGCAGAGCGCGGCCATCTCGGCGTCCAGCGGCGCCATCGGGCGCGGCACATAGCCAAGGCGCAGCGCGGGAGACAGGCGCAGCGTGTCGACAAAGGCGTCCGCCAGGCGCTCGGCCTCGCGGCTCAGTTCGAAATCGGTCGGGGAAAACAGCCAGTGGGCCAGCACGCCGCCAATGGCGGCATGGAACGCGTTGACGGCCAGTTCGAGGTCCAGGTCGGCGGGTAGCTGGCCGCGTTCCATGGCCAGGCGCAGGTGCTCGCGCATCTTGACCGTGCCTTCCTGGTGGGACTGGCGCTGGCGCTCGAAGATCGCGCCGTTGTCCTCCACCATCTCGCACTTGTGGAAGATGATCTCGAACACCCGGCGCCATTGCGGATTGGTCACGGTCTGGCGGAACACGAACGCGCAGATGTCGCGGATGCCGCCCAGCGGGTCTTCCTGCAGCGCCAGCCGCTCGGGCGCGCAGAGCGCCTCGACGGGCAGGTTCACGCGGTCGCACATGGCGGCGAACACGTCGCTCTTGTTCTTGAAGTGCCAGTAGATGGCGCCGCGCGTGACGCCGGCCGCCTCGGCGATGTCCGCCAGCGACGGGCGCGCCACGCCGCGGGCGTGGAACACGGCTTCCGCCGCGTCAAGAATCCGGTTGCGCGTCTCTAGCGCTTCTTCCTTGGTACGTCTGACCATTTCCTCTTTTCCCAGGACCAGGGCTTGCCGTCCGGGTCTTCTGACCCCTTGCGCGGATGTCGCGGCCAGGGGCTTTGGCCTTGCAAGTCGCCCGATGGTTGCGGCGGGCCGCATCGTACCGTGAATGGAACAATCGTGCTCACGGCGGCCGAACATTCCAATGCACACAACAGGTGCCATGTGTTGCGGGCACCGCTAATTTCGTAAGCGGGACTTACATATATGCGCGAATGTATCTATATTACGCGCTTGTCCGGAGTTCGGCCAAGCCGTTTTTTCGCGGGTGCAGGTGACCCGCCAGTCCCGCCGCCGATTCCGTCTGACTCAAACTTCACTTTTTAGCCGCCGCGCCCCGCCCCCGGGGCGCAACTGCTTCCTGCGCCATGCCGGGAGCGGCGCGGCAGATCTCAAATTGCCATCACGGGGTTATCGATGAGGAAGTCCCAACCAGTCCGTGGCGTAGCCGTTGCTGCCGCCGCCATCGCCGTTGCCGTGGCGCTGTCCGCCTGCGGCAAGAAGGCCGCCGAAGGTGGCGCCCCGCCGCCGCCGGAAGTGGGCGTGGTTACCGTCACACCGTCCGCCGTCGCCGTCGTCAACGAATTGCCGGGCCGCCTGGAAGGCGTGCGCACGGCCGAAGTGCGCGCGCGCGTGGAAGGCATCGTGCTGTCGCGCAACTACACCGAAGGCGGCGAGGTCAAGGCGGGCCAGGTGCTGTTCCGCATCGATCCGGCCCCGTACCAGGCCCAGCTTGCATCGGCCAAGGCCCAGCTGGAACGCGCGGAGGCCAACGCGGTCTCGGCCCGCCAGAAGGCCGAGCGCTACAAGCCGCTGGTGGCCGTGAACGCCGTCAGCAAGCAGGAATACGACGATGCCGTGGCCGCCGCCGGCCAGGCCAATGCCGACATCGCCGCCGCCAAGGCGGCCGTGACCACGGCCCAGATCAACCTGGGCTACACCACGGTCACTGCGCCGATCTCGGGCCGCGTGGGCCGCGCGCTGGTGACGGAAGGCGCACTGGTCGGCAAGGGCGAGGCGACCAAGCTGGCCACCGTCGAGCAGGTCGATCCGATCTGGGTCACGTTCACCCAGCCGGCGTCGGAAGTGGCGCGCCTGCGGGCCGCCATCGAGTCGGGCAAGGTCAAGGGCGTGAACGGCGGCGCCAGGGTGCACCTGTTCCCGGAAGCCGGCGACAAGGAATACAGCGCCACCGGCAAGCTGTTGTTCACCGACATGACCGTGGACCCGACCACCGGCGCCATCACGCTGCGGGCCGAATTCCCGAATCCGAAGCGTGAACTGCTGTCCGGCACCTTCGTGCGCGTGAAGATCGAGCAGGGCATCGACGAAGCCGCCCTGACCGTGCCGCAGCGCGCGCTGATCCGCAGCGCCCAGGGCGCCAGCGTGATGGTGGTGGGCGCCGACGGCAACGTGGCCGCCGTGCCGGTCAAGGCCCCGCAGGCCATCGGCGACCGCTGGGTCGTGACCGAGGGCCTGAAGGGTGGCGAGAAGGTGATCGTGGAGGGCCTGCAGAAGGTGCGCCCCGGGGCGCCGGCCAAGGCCGTGCCGTTCCAGGCGCCCAAGACGGCGGAAGCCGCGCCGGCATCGGGCGCCGCCGCGCAGGGCGCGCAGCCCGCCGCCGGCAAGGACGCCAAGGCCGGCCAGGCCACCCCGGCCAAGCAGGGCTGAGGCGGCGAGCCATCCAGAGAATCCGCAGAGAATCCGTTTAGGGAGCCAGATTCATGGCGAAGTTTTTCATCGACCGGCCGGTGTTCGCGTGGGTGCTCGCGCTGATCATCGTGCTGGGCGGGATGCTGGCGATCACGCAGTTGCCGATCGCGCAGTACCCCAATATCGCGCCGCCGATCATCACGGTGACCACCACGTACCCGGGCGCGTCGGCCAAGACGATCGAGGACTCGGTGGTCACGCCGATCGAGCAGGAGCTCAACGGCGCACCGAACCTGCTCTACTACGAGTCGCAGAGCGAGTCGTCGGGGCTGGCCACGATCAACATCTCGTTCGCGCCGGGCTCCAACGCCGACCTGAACTCCGTCGAGGTGCAGAACCGCCTCAAGCGCGTGGAAGCGCGCCTGCCGGCCGAAGTGCGCCAGCAGGGGGTGCGAGTCGACAAGGCCGACAACAACTACATGATGTTCATCACGGTCTCGTCGAAGTCGGGCAAGTCCGACGCGATCGAGCTGGGCAACTTCGTCTCGGCGCAGGTGGTGGACTCCGTCCGCCGCGTGCCGGGCGTGGGCGCCGCCGACCTGTTCGGCACCGAGTACGCAATGCGGATCTGGCTGGATCCGGCCAAGCTGACGGGCTACAACCTGACGCCGCTGGACGTGACCGCCGCCGTCGAGGAACAGAACATCCAGGTGGCCGTGGGTGAACTGGGCGGCACGCCGTCGCCGCGCGGCACGGAACTGAACGCGACGGTCAGCACCGAAAGCCGACTGACCACGCCGGAGCAGTTCGCCAACATCCTGCTGCGCGTGAACCCGGACGGCTCGTCGGTGCGCATCAAGGACGTGGGCCGCGTGGAACTGGGCGGCGCCGACTACTCGACGCTGGCCCGCATCAACGGCAAGCCGGCGTCGGCCATCGCCATCAAGCTGTCGCCCACGGGCAACGCGCTGGCCACGGCCGAGGCGGTACGCGCCAAGATGGAAGAGCTGTCGCGCTTCTTCCCGCCCGACTACGAGTACAGCGTGCCGTACGACACCTCGGCCTTCGTGAAGATCTCGATCGAGGAAGTGGTCAAGACGCTGCTGGAAGCCGTGGTGCTGGTGTTCCTGGTGATGTACCTGTTCCTGCAGAACTTCCGGGCCACGCTGATCCCGACGCTGGTGGTGCCGGTGGCGCTGCTGGGCACGTTCGGCGCCATGCTGGCGTTCGGCTTCTCGATCAACGTGCTGACGATGTTCGGCATGGTGCTGGCGATCGGTATCCTCGTGGATGACGCCATCGTGGTGGTCGAGAACGTCGAGCGGATCATGAGCGAGGAAGGGCTGTCGCCCCGCCAGGCCACCCGCAAGGCCATGGGCCAGATCACGGGCGCCATCATCGGCATCACGCTGGTGCTGACGGCCGTGTTCATCCCGATGGCGTTCTTCTCGGGCTCGGTGGGCAACATCTACCGCCAGTTCTCGCTGTCGCTGATCTCGTCGATGGCGTTCTCGGCGCTGCTGGCGCTGACGCTGACGCCGGCGCTGTGCGCCACGCTGCTCAAGCCGGTGGAAGCCGGCCACCACCACGAGAAGAAGGGCTTCTTCGGCTGGTTCAACCGCACGTTCGCCACGGCATCCACGGGCTACCAGGGCATCGTGGCGCGCATCCTCAAGCGCTCGGGCCGCTACCTGATCATCTACGCGCTGATCATCGGCGGCGTGGTGGTGCTGTTCCAGCGCCTGCCGTCGTCGTTCCTGCCCGACGAGGACCAGGGCTACATGATCACGGTCGTGCAGCTGCCGACCGGCGCCACGCAGGAGCGCACCATCGGCGTGCTCAAGCAGATCGAGGACTACTACCTGCAGAAGGAATCGAAGGTGGTGGACCAGATGATCACGGAGGCCGGCTTCTCGTTCTTCGGCCGTGGCCAGAACGGCGGTATCGCGTTCGTGCGCCTGAAGGACTGGAAGGAACGTCCGGGCGAGGACCAGACCGCGCAGGCGCTGGTGGGCCGCGCCTTCGGCACGCTGTCGTTCATCAAGGACGCCATCATCTTCCCGCTGAACCCGCCGGCCATTGCCGAGCTGGGCAATTCGTCGGGCTTCGACTTCCGCCTGCAGGACCGTACCGGCCAAGGCCACGCGAAGCTGATGGAGGCGCGCAACATGATGCTCGGCATGGCCGCACAGTCGCAGGCGCTGGTTGGCGTGCGGCCGGAAGGCCAGGAAGACGCGCCGCAGCTGCGCATCGACATCGACCGCGAGAAGGCCCGCGCGCTGGGCGTATCGGTGGCCGAGATCAACCAGACGCTGTCGATCGCCTTTGGCTCGTCGTACGTGAACGACTTCATCTACGAAGGCCGCGTGCGCCGCGTGATCGTGCAGGCCGAAGGCCAGGACCGCCTGCTGCCCGACGACCTGGGCAAGCTGCGCGTGCGCAACGGCAACGGCGACATGGTGGCGTTCTCGGCTTTTTCGACGTCGCAGTGGATCATGGGCTCGCCGCGCCTGGAGCGCTACAACGGCATGCCGGCCGTGAAGCTGGCCGGCCAGGCCGCGCCGGGCAAGTCCACGGGCGAGGCGATGCGCGTGATGGAGGAAAACTTCGCCAAGCTGCCGCCGGGGTTTGGCTTCGAGTGGTCGGGCCAGTCGTATGAAGAGCGCCTGGCCGGCTCGCAGGAGCCGATCCTCTACACGCTGTCGCTAATCATCGTGTTCCTGTGCCTGGCCGCGCTCTACGAGAGCTGGTCGATCCCGGTGTCGGTGCTGCTGGTGGTGCCGCTGGGCGTGATCGGCGCGCTGCTGGGCGTGACGCTGCGCGGCATGCCCAACGACGTGTACTTCAAGGTGGGCCTGATCGCCACGATCGGCCTGTCGGCCAAGAACGCCATCCTGATCGTCGAGTTCGCCAAGGACCTGCAGGCGCAGGGCCGCAGCCTGATCGACGCCACGCTGGAAGCGGTGCACCTGCGGTTCCGCCCGATCCTGATGACGTCGATGGCGTTCATCCTGGGCGTGCTGCCGCTGGCCATCTCCACCGGCGCGGGCTCGGGTAGCCAGCGCGCCATCGGTACCGGCGTGATGGGCGGCATGATCACGGCCACGGTGCTGGCGATCTTCCTGGTGCCGGTGTTCTTCGTGGTGGTGCGCAGCCGCTTCAAGGGCAGCAAGGCCCAGCAGGAACGCGAACAGGCGCGCCTGGAAAGCAGCCAGAAGGAAATCTGACCATGACCAAGACTTTGACCACATTGCTGCTGGTGGCCGGGGTGATGAGCGGCTGCACGCTGGCGCCGCGCTACGACCGCCCCGCCGCCCCCGTGGCCGGCAGCTACCCGGCCGCGCCGGACGGCTACGCCACGGCCGAGGTGAAGAGCGGCGAGACGCGCCGGGCCGCCGATATCGGCTGGCGCGAGTTCTTTACCGACCCGCGGCTGCAGACGCTGATCGCCACGTCGCTGGAAAACAACCGCGACCTGCGCACGGCCGCGCTGCGGATCGAGGAAGCGCGCGCGCAGTACCAGATCCAGCGCGCCGACCTGCTGCCGACGGTGAACGGCAACGCGAGCTTCCAGCGCGGGCGGTTCTCGGGCGCCACGTCGGGCGTGAACCAGTCGTTCACGGGCAACATCTACCAGGTGGGCCTGTCGGTGACGCAGTGGGAGCTGGACTTCTTCGGCCGCGTGCGCAGCCTGTCGAACGCCGCGCTGGCGCAGTACTTCTCAACCGAGGAGGCGCACCGCGCCGCGTACATCTCGCTGGTGTCCGAGGTGGCCAAGGCGTACCTGGCCGAGCGGGCCGCCGCCGAGCAGTACGATCTGGCGCGCGAGACGCTGGAGGCGCGCCAGAGCACGTTCGAACTGGCCAAGAAGCGCTTTGATGCCGGCGCCACGTCGGCGCTGGATCTGCGCGACAACGAGTCTCTGGTGGCCCAGGCCCGCGTGTCCGCCGCCCAGCTCGCGCGTCAGCGCGCGCAGGCGCAGAACGCGCTGGAAGTGCTGGTGGGCAAGCCCATCGCCGAGATTCCGAACCTGCCGGCGCCGATGCGGCTGTCTGACGAGCGCATCATCAGCGACATCCCCGAGGGCCTGCCCTCGGATCTGCTGACGCAGCGTCCGGACATCCGCCAGGCCGAGCAGGCGCTGCTGTCGGCCAACGCCAACATTGGCGCGGCGCGCGCGGCGTTCTTCCCGCGCATCACGATGACGGCCAACGCGGGCAACATCAGCACGTCGTTCACGAACCTGTTCGACAACGGCGCGGGCGTGTGGTCGTTCTCGCCGCAACTGGTGCTGCCGATCTTCGACTATGGCCGCAACCTGTCGAACCTGGACCTGGCCAACGTGCGCAAGAACATCCAGGTGGCCAACTACGAGAAGACGATCCAGACCGCGTTTTCCGAGGTGGCCGACGCGCTGGTGGCACGCGGCACGCTGGAGGAACAGGTGGCCGGCCAGGAGCAGCAGCGCAACGCCGAGGCCGCGCGCTACGAGCTGTCGCGGCTGCGCTTCCGCAGCGGCGTGGCGAGCTACCTGGACGAACTGGACGCCCAGCGCCAGCTGTTCTCGGCCGAACAGGCGCTGGTGCAGGCGCGGCAGCTTCGGCTGACCAACGCGATCGACCTGTACCGCGCGCTCGGCGGCGGGCTGAACGAAACCGGCGCGGTGGCCCAGGCGGCCCCGCAGCCGGCCCCGGCGACGACGACCACGCAGTAATCGTCGCGTGCAGCGCGACTGTCCATGAAAAAGGGCGAAGCCTTCGGTGCTTCGCCCTTTTTCTTTTGGCGCATGACGGGGTGGATGCTGATGCGCCCGCCCTCTCCCCCGACCCCTCTCCCGCGAGCGGGAGCGGGAAGCAACAACGCCGGGATCGTCGGTCAGAACTTGTACGTCGCCGCCAGGAAGAACACGAGCGGGTTGGGCCGCAGCGTGGTCTTCGACGTGGACAGCACGGTGCCGTCGGACGCCTTGATCGTCATCGTCGATTCCGATTTCAGCGGGATGTAGGTCACCGCGCCGGTCACGCCCCAGTGCTCGTTGAAGTTGTAGGTGGCGCCCAGGTTGAAGATCGGCGCCCATGACGACGACGCGTCGGCGCTGACCGACGTCGGGCCGGGGATGCCGGCCCCCGCGGCCAGGATGGCGCCGAGGTTGTTGTTGACGGACTCGGCAAAGGCCGGGTTGACCTTGATGTCGGTGAAGAAGTTGTACGACACCCCCACGCCCACGAACGGCCGGAACGACACCCCCGGCGAGCGGAAGTGGTACTGCACCATGGCGGCCGGGCTCCACTGCCGCGCGCGCGTGATGATCGGGTTCAGCGACGGGTCGCCCAGGCTCTGGCGGCCCAGCGCGCCGGCGGGCCCGGGCGGGATCAGCTCGCCGTGGCCGTAGATCTTGAATGTCGGCGGGATGCCGCCCACGCCCGTGATGGCGATGTGGTCGGTGACAAAGTGGCTGAAGGTCAGCCCCAGCGTGTCCGCGTTCGACGACGACAGCCCGCTGCCCGGCGCCGTGAACGACGACGGCAGCCCGAGCGGGTAGTTGATCGGCACGTCGACGACGTTGGTGGTCAGCGGCCCGCTGGTGCCGAACGTCTGGATATGGAACCAGCCGGCCGACACGACGTTGTCGCCAGCCTTCTGCGCGTGGGCCGGCGCGGCCAGGCCGGCGGCCAGCAAGGCGGCGGCGGCCAGCCGGCATGCCAGGGTGAGGCGCTTGTTCTGCATCGTGGTCTCCCCTGTTATTCGACGAAGGCGCCGATCGTGAAGTACGGGCTGCCGTTGCGGTTTTCCAGGAAGCCGAACACGCCGCCCGTGAACATCAGCTTGCCGGTGATGCCGGGCGTGCCTTCCTTGCGCGTGGTGGTGATCACGCCGGGCGTGGTCTGCGAGAAGTCGAGCTTCAGCGCGATGGCCCGCGTGGCATCCGATGCGTGGAACGGGTCCAGCATGGCCGCGTCGGCTCCCACCAGCGCCGTGGTCTTGTACTCGAACGCGCTGTCCACGCCCACGTACTCGCCGTTGATCGTGCCCTGCGTGGCCGCCACGGCCGGCGCCATCATGCCGATGCCGATCTCGTCGTCGGCGCCCAGCGGCAGCGCCTCGGCGCTGGCGTAGCCCACGCGGATCATCACCGGCACCAGCTGGCCGCGCAGCTTGCCGACGATCAGGTACGCGCGGCCCATCACGGCGCCCAGCGTCGGCGCGCGCTCGCCTTCGTGGTTGGTGGACATCAGCGTGCCGGTGGGCTGCGCCACGAACTTGTTGCCCTTCTGCTTGCAGGTGCCGCCGCTGCGGTTGTCGCAGACCGTGAACGAGCCGTCGGCCGCCAGCGACATCCGGTAGTCCTGCGCCACCTGCGCAAAGCCCTGCGACGGGATCTCGTGGAAGCCCGATCCGTTGTAGACGCCGGCCACCTTGCCCAGGTCGGTCTCGGTCTGGGCAAAGCCGATGAACTGGAAGTACGGGAAGGTGGTGTCGGGCACCGCGCCCGCGCCGAGCAGGCCGTTGAACTGGATGCGCGCGCCGGGGATGGTGCCGCCCATCACGCCCTCGCCCAGGAACAGCTTGGCCGGGCGCGCCGGGTCCAGGCTGGCGCCCTGCAGCACAAACGCGCACTGGTTCAGCTTCTGGGTCGGCAGCGTGGTTTCCTGCGCCAGCTTGCCGGTCATCACGTTCTTGCCGTCGGTGGGGTCCGAGCGCGTGGGCGAGACCGTGCCCGGCGTACGCGGCACCGACGAATCCAGGAACGTCACGGCCCACGTCATCCTTGCCGTGTCGATCTGCACCTTGACCAGCTCGCCGGAGCCGGTGCCGCCGATGTACGGCGTCGAGTAGTCGACCGATGCGGGACACAGCCGTGGCGTCACCGACGCCGGCGTGGACGTGCCCCCGCCACCGCCGTCCCCGCCGCCGCAGGCGGCCAGCAACGTGGTGGTGACGAGCGCCAGCGCCAGGCGCGGCGTCCAGCGTGGGATCGGATGCTGCTGCATGTGGAGTCTCCTTGGTACGTTCTTATGGGCGAGGCAGGGTACTGGGGTGCGGGCAGCGGCTAGCGGCTGGCCACGGCGCTGACGCGGAATGTCGGGTTGGCGGCGTCGCCGAACAGGTGCGCGTACACGGGGCCCGTGGTGATGAGCGAGCCGGTGATGCCGCTGTTGTCCACGGTGCCCACCAGCCCCGGCTGCGTGGCCTGCGTCAGATCCATCTGGAAGCCGCCCGTGGGCGTGAGCGACGGGTCCTGCGGATCGAGCCACGCGCCCACTTTGTCGTGCAGCGACGATGCGACGTAGCGGAAATCGCTGCCCGAGCCGATGTAGCCGCCCTTGAGCGTGGCTGCCGTGGCCGCGGTGGCCGGCGCCAGCAGCGCGATGCCGGATTCGTCGTCGATGTTGATGTCGAACGTCGACAGGTCCGCGATGGCGTAGCCCACGCGCACCACCAGCGGCACGCGCTGGCCTTCCAGCTTGCCGACCACCAGCACGCCACGGGCCCGCGAATCACGGGTCTGTACGCGCTGGCTGTAGAAGATCGGATACTGGGCGCCGCCGGACGCCTCGGCGTTGCCGCTGTCGAAGCCCGCGCCATTGGCCCGCAGCGTCCACGGCGTGCCCGTCGTGCGGCAGGCGGCGTTGTTCGGGCCCGTGCAGGACCCGTCGGCCTGCAGCGTTTCGGTGCCGCTGTAGGTGCCGGCCACGAAGTGGTCGCTGGCCACGATGCTGCCGCCGGACGGCACCAGGTGATAACCCAGCACGTTGTAGCGTCCGGCCACCTTGCTGAAATCGGTCTCGGTCTCGGCAAACGCCAGCGCCGGGTACATCGGGAACGTCTTGGCCGGAATGACGCCGATGCCGAAGATGCCGCCGAAGCTGATCGTCGCGCCCGGGATGCCGCCGCCGACCACGCCGTTGCCGACGAACAGGATCGGCGGATTGGCTGGATCGATCAGCGCCTGCGAGCGCCCGTCGGACGCCTCGGCGGTCTTCAGCTCGTACGCGCAGTTGTTCTGCGCGGCCGTGGGCAGCGGGCGGGTCGGGTGCGACATGGTGCCGGTGAACGTCACGCCGGCGCGGGTGGGATTGACCTCGCCCGGCACCTGCGGCACGGCCGATTCGAGCACCTGGATGCGGTAGGTGCCCTGCTTGCTGTCGAGCTGGATCTTCAGCAGTTCGCCCGCCCCCGATCCGCCCGTGTACGTGGTGCCGTAGTCCAGCGTGGCCGGGCAGATGGCGGCCACCGGATGATTGAGGGTGGGGCCCGACGGCGTGCACGTCCCATTGGTGGCGCATTGCTGCGCGGCGGCCTGCGGCGTGGTGCCGCCGGGGTCGCCGTCGCCGCCGCCGCAGGCGGCCAGCGCGATGGTCAGGCTTACCCCGGCAACGGCAAAGGTGGTGCGTCGAAGGATCGACGGGTGCATGGTTGTCTCCTCGTTCTTATGGCGCGCGCACCGGCATGGGCCAAGGTGTCGCACGGTGGTCGGAATCTCGCGTTTCAAGCGCCTGCGCGCAATAGAGCGCTCGTTCCAAACATCGCCGCCGTGCCGTGGGGCGTTGTTGGCCAAGCGATCACGTGGCCTGTTCAAACCGCCCGCGCGTGGCCCGGCACGCGCATTCAAACGGGGGTGACGCCCGGCGTGGCGCGCTTCAGAACTTGTATTCGCTGTTGGTGGGGTCGAATGCGGACGCATCGAACGACTTCTTCGCGGCCTTCTCGAAGACGATCTTCTCGACCATGTTGCCGTCGGCATCCCAGGCCGTTTCCGCGCGCGGCCACGGATGCTTGAGGTCGAACATCAGCTGGACCTTCTTGGCGTAGTACTTGGGCGCGCCCTCGGGCAGCTCCCAGGTCAGCGCCACCATGCGCGTGCCGTGCTCCTGCACGATCTCGGCGCGGCTGTACTTCTCGGACAGCCCGGCGGCGCGCAGCGTCCTGGCGTCGCGCTCCAGCATCGACAGCACGAACTGGAAGCCCAGGTCGCGCACGGTGTGGTTCGACTGCGACCTGGCCAGCGAGCCGTCGATCGACGTCCAGATCGACGTGAAGCCCATGATGCCGCCCAGGTGGCCGTACATCTCGTCCTTGCGCTTGGTTTCGTCGTACAGGATCTCCTGCCCCGCCTGCGCGCCGTTGGGCAGCCACCTGGCATAAAGCTGGCGCGGCATGTGGCGGTAGCGGATGAACATGCGCGCGGGCTTGTCCTGCCACTGGCCGTTCAGCCGCTCCTGGCGCGTCATCGTGTATTCGTACTCGGGAAAGCGGTTGATCTCCTGGCGCGCCCACGTCAGCAGCGCCTCGGGCTGCAGCGCGTCGAACACGGCCAGCACCTGCGCGTCCGGCAGCGCGGCCAGTTCGCCGCTGGCCGTCTGCCGGGCGAACAGCGCGGTCTGCTGGGCGGTGGACAACCCGTCGTAGGGCGTGGCGGGGCGGGCCGCGGCGGGCGCGGCCGGGGCGCCCTGCGCGTGCGCCTGGAGCAGGGTGCCCGGCTGCGTGGCCAGGAACCCCAGGATGCCGCCGATCGCGGCAATCGGGACCATCTGCTTCATCGCGTGTCTCCAGTGTGTGGTCTGGCGTCAGGCAAGACGGGGCCCTCCCGCGCGTGGCAGCCACGGCAGGTGCATGCGTGCGGCAGGCGCGGCGCGCAGGGGGTCACGCCTCGCCGTCGGCGTGGCGTATCAACAGGTCGTTCTCGAAGGCGACGGTTGCCGTCGCGGCTCGTGGCGGTGCGCGCCGCGGCCCCGGTGGAGACCGCGGCGGCGGGCCGCTATGTCCTGGGGCGGGTGCGCATCCAGTCGTCGAGCGGATTGCTGGGGAAGGTGGCGCAATGCTCGCGGCGTACCGCCATGCTGGCGGTGGGTGGCCGCGATGCGCCTTCACTGCGTGCGGCCCGCGCGCTGCGCCGGGCCCGGCCCATCGCCGCGGCGGTGGCGGCGGCCAGCTCCTGGGCTTCGGTCTCGGCCGTGGCGGCCTGCGCAGCCATCTGGGCCTGTTCGTCGGCGTGCTGGGCCTCGCCGATCTCGAACACTTCCTGCAGGGCGCCCAGTTCCTGCGTGGCCGGCGACGGCGCCTTCAGGGCCGCCACCACCATCGACGTCAGTTGCGCCAGCACCTGCGCGTCGCTCATCCGCTTGCCCTGCGTGAAGGCCGGCATCAGGTTGCCCAGTTCGTCGCCAGCCAGCACGCCGGCCAGCGCCTTGAGCGCGAAATGCAGGCGCCAGCCCAGTTCCTGGCGCGGCACGTCGGGCAGCGCCCGCGCAAACGCCTCGAAGAAGCGTCCGAAGACGGGCGCGTAATGGCCCATCAGCCAGGACTGGATGAATGGCGAGGTATCGGAATACACGCGCCCGAGCAGGCGCAGGAACGACGGGCCGCCAATCTCCGGCTCGCGCGCCATCTGCAGCGCGGGCACGAACAGCGCGCCCATCACGTGCTCGCAGCGGATGGCGTTGCCGGGCCAGCGGGCCTCGCAGGCGTCCAGCAGCGCCAGGCGCCGCGTGTTGAGGGGATCCAGCCGGCGGCTCAGCACCGACTGCATCATGATTTCCTTGCTGCGGAAGTGATAGTTCACGGCAGCCAGATTGACGATCGCTCGTGAAGTCACCTGCCTGAGCGAAGTCGCCTCGTAGCCTACCTCGATGAACAGTTTCTCGGTCGCATCGAGGATGCGGGCCTTCGTATCTCCTGCCGTGGTTTTCCCGGTCTTCATGGGGGCGTCTCTCGCTGAAAAACCGCTGTGGACCCCTGCAAAAAAATGTCACGCAATCCACCACCGTCCCGCTCCGCGCTCTGTCGGCATACGGATGCTTCAAACGGTTGTAGGGAGCCTATCCAGCGCTCCGAGCGTTTCACAAGTCCATTTTTCGAAGACTTGCTCTAAATTGCAAGCCTTCTGTGGTGGCCGATTCCGCCAGGCGATTTCAGTCACGCCGTGATGGTCTTGCGCAACGTCGTGGCATTCTGCGCCGCCAGGGCCAGCACTGACAACTGGGGATTGGCCCCGATGCTGGTAGGAAATACCGATCCGTCGAGCACGTACAGGTTCGGCAACTGGTGATGGCGGCCCGCGCTGCTCACCACGCCGCGCGCCGGATCCTCGCTCATCGCGCAGCCGCCCATCAGGTGCGCACTGAACAGGAGCACGCGGAACGGCTTGAGCGGCAACTGGCCGATGGCGTCGCGCGCCTGCGGCCAGCTTGTGTACCACGTGGCATCCAGGTGGGCCGGCCGCACCCGCTGCGCCCCGGCCGCGAACTGGGCCTCGGCCATGCTCAGGTAGGCCCGGCGCACCCCGTCCCATAGGTAGTCGCTCACTTCGTAGTCCAGGATCGGGCTGCCATCGTCGGCAATCCGGACCCGCCCGCCGGGGCTTTCGGGCACAAAGCCGTCGCGCAGCAGCGCCAGCATGGCGTTGGCGTGCGGCAGCGCGGCCATGTCGCGCCGCAGGTCGTCGCCCATGCCGTTCAGCACGCCGGCGCTGATGCCAGGGAACATCGGCGGGACTTCGAGCTTGTAGCCGATCGGCCCGGTCGCGCCGTCGCGCCACTGGAAGTGGTCGGACGCGATCGACTGCGGCGCACCATAGTATGGATCGATTTTCTCCGGCATTTTGGCGACACTCAAATTCACCGGATGAATAAACGTGCGTTGGCCGAGCCGCTCGTACGGGTCGGGCACGCGGGATCGCAGCAGCAGCGCCGGCGTGTTGATGGCCCCGCCCGCGGCAATGACATGGCGGGCGCGGACGGTGACCCGGATGCCGGTCGGCGAGTAGCCGTCATGGCCCAGCGCGTCGCCCGTCACGCCCCGCACGGCCTTGCCGTCATGGTCGATGGCCCGTACCCGCAGCCGGTGGACCAGTGTGGCGCCATGCGCCAGCGCGGCGGGGATCGTCGACACCAGCATCGACTGCTTGGCGTTCACCGGACAGCCAAGGCCGCAGTAGCCCGAATTCCAGCAGCCCTTCACGTTGCGCGGGATCACGTGCCACTCCCAGCCGAGCGCTTCGCACCCGCGCCGCAGCACCGCGTTGTTAGGGTTCGGATCCATCGCCCACGGCGCCATGCTGAGCCGTTCCTCGATCCGGGCGAACCATGGCGCCATGTCCGGCTCGCCGTGGCCGGCCACCGCGTGGTGCGCGGCCCAGTGCGCCAGCGTGCGCGGCGGGGTGCGGAAGCTCGACGACCAGTTCACCGTGGTGCTGCCGCCCACGGCGCGGCCCTGCAGGATCGAGATGGCGCCGTCCGACGTGGCCCGCGCGGCGGCCTCCTGATACAGGGTGCGATAGGCGCGCGCCTCGTCCATGTCGCGGAAGCTGTCGGACGTGTGCAGGCCGCCCTCCTCCAGCATCACCACGTTCAGCCCGGCCTCGCTGAGCAGCTCGGCGGCAATGCCGCCGCCCGCGCCGGTGCCGACGATGACCACGTCGGCGTCGATGGTGCGCGGCGCGGTGAACGTGGCGGCGTCCAGCACCTTCCAGCCGGACGCGATGCCGGCGCTGTAGAGATCGGGAATCGGCATGGCGGTCAGCCCTGGAGGGCGCGGTAGATGGCGGGATTGGGGCCGGGATAGCCGCTGGCGACCCAGGTGTCCGGCGCGACGAAGTAGCTCACGCTGGCCAGCTTCACAAGCACCACGCCGCCGGCGTTGAGCGCGCCGATCCGGCTGCCGCGCCAGCGCGCCAGGAACGCGCGCACCTGGTCCGGCGTGGCGGCGTGCCACGGCGTGCGCACGCCCGCCAGCACCCAGCGCAGCGGCGCGCTGGCCAGCAGGTCCAGCAGCTTGCGCAGTTCGTGGCGTGCGTTGAGGTCCATCGCCGCAATGGTGCCGTCGATGTTGCGCATGGCCGCGTCGATGCGCCGCGCGCGGGTTGCCGCGTCAAGCCCTTCGAGTTCGCTCGCCACGGCCGGCAGCACCGCGCGGAACAGCGCCACGTCCGCCGGGCGCAGCCATGCCATGCCGGGCTGCGGCGGCGTATCGGCCGGCGAACAGCCCGTCAGCCCCGGCAGCAGCGCCGAGCAGGCCACGGCGGCTGACAGCCCGGCGCCGAGCTTCAGGAACACCCGGCGCGAGGGGTCGGGCGGGACGGCGGGATCGGCAGGGTTTGTCATCGTGTCTCCGGATGTTGTTCTGCGCGTCGCCGGGGGCTGGCGCGGCCGCACTGGGGCGGCGTTGCGATTCTGCCGAAGCGGCGCATTTCTTTTTTGGACCGTGCAACGGTTTCAAACGCACGACCGACTGGCGCCTGCCGTGCCGGTCTTTCGGCACGAACGCCGTTTAATGTGACGCCAACGGCGCTGGAAATCGTCGAAAAATAGAGCAATCCTTCCATCCACCGCATTTGACCGACCCGGCAGCGGACCCTACGATGACATCGATCAATGTCACAATCAACGGTGTTCGCAGCCCTCGCCACCCCCGGCGGACGCGACGTGGCACCAGACCGGAAAGCGCCCCCATGAATGCACCCGCCGAGCTGCCAGCGTTTCTCTCGTCCGAGCCGGAACAGGCGTGCGACATCGCCATCATCGGCAGCGGGTTTGCCGGGCTCGGCATGGGCATCCGGCTCAAGCAGTCGGGCGTGGACGACTTCCTGATCTTCGAGAAGGCCGATTCGGTGGGCGGCACCTGGCGCGACAACCACTACCCCGGCTGCGCCTGCGACGTGCAATCGCATCTCTACTCGTTCTCGTTCGCGCCGAATCCGGACTGGTCGCGCATGTTCTCGCGCCAGCCGGAGATCCGCCGCTATCTCGAACACTGCACCGACCGCTTCGGCCTGCGCGGCCACCTGCGGCTGGGCCACGAGCTGGCGCGCGCCGAATGGGACGCTGGCGCCGCGCTCTGGCGGCTGCGGATGCGCGATGGCCGGCGCGTGCGCGCCCGCGTGCTGGTGTCCGGCATGGGCGGCCTGAGCCGGCCGGCCATCCCCGATATCCCGGGCCTCGACACATTCGCCGGCACGCTGTTCCACTCGCAGCAGTGGCGCCACGACTACCCGCTGGCCGGCAAGCGCGTGGCCGTGATCGGCACGGGCGCCAGCGCCATCCAGTTCGTGCCGCAGATCGCGCCGCAGGTGGCGCGGCTCGATCTTTACCAGCGCACGCCGCCGTGGATCATGCCCAAGCCCGACCGCACGGTCACGGCGGCCGAGCGCTGGCTGTTCCGCCATGTGCCGGCCACGCAGGCGCTGGTCCGCACGGGCCTGTACTGGATGCTGGAATCGCGCGTGCTCGGTTTTGTGGTCCATCCCCGGCTGATGAAGGCGGTGGAGCAGGTGGCGCGCCGCCACCTGAAGCGGCAGGTGCCCGACCCCGCGCTGCGCCAGGCGCTGACGCCCCACTACACCATCGGCTGCAAGCGCGTGCTGATCTCCAACGATTACTACCCGGCGCTGATGCGCGACAACGTCGACGTGGTGACCGCCGGCATCGCGCGCGTGGAGCCCGACGCCGTGGTGCTGCGCGACGGCACGCGCCGGCCCGCGGACGCCATCATCCTGGGCACCGGCTTTCATGCCACCGATCCGCTGCCGCGCGGCGTGATCGTCGGCCGCGACGGGCGTGACCTGCTCGATGCCTGGCGCGACGGCGCCGAGGCGTACCTGGGCACCACCGTGGCCGGATTTCCCAACCTGTTCCTGATCGTCGGGCCAAACACGGGCCTGGGCCACAGCTCGATGGTGTTCATGATCGAGTCGCAGGTGAACTACGTGCTCGACGCACTGCGCCAGATGCGCCGCGACGGCGTGCAGGCCGTGGACGTGCGCCCGACCGTGCAGGCGAACTTCAACCAGGGCATCCAGCGCAAGCTGGGCCATGCAATCTGGACGGCCGGCGGCTGCGCGAGCTGGTACATCGACCCGCGCAGCCACAAGAACACGACGCTCTGGCCCGGCTTCACGTTCCAGTTCCGCCGCGCCACGGCCACGTTCCGCATGGGCGACTACGAGCGCTGGCCGGTGCGCCATGGCAACGCCGCTGCCGCCGAGCCGGGGCATGCCGAAACGGTCCGCGCCTGACGCGGCGATCCGCACAACGACAGAGGAGACACGCATGAAGGATTTCCGCAACCGGGTAGCCGCCATCACGGGCGCCGGCTCGGGCATGGGCCGCGCGCTGGCCGTGCAATTGGCCCAGGCCGGCTGCCACGTGGCGATGTGCGACCGCGACGAAGCCGGGCTGGCGCAGACGCTGGCCGACGTGCGGCGCGTGGCGCCCGACGTGCGCGCCACCATCGCCTGCGTGGACGTGGCCGACCGCGCCGCCGTGCACGCCTGGGCCGACGCGGTGGCCCGCGACCACGGCCGCGTGAACCTGATCTTCAACAACGCTGGCGTGGCGCTGTCGAGCACGGTCGAGGGCATGGGCTACGACGACCTGGAATGGATCCTCGGCATCAACTTCTGGGGCGTGGTGCACGGCACCAAGGCGTTCCTGCCGTACCTGAAGGCCAGCGGCGAAGGCCACGTGGTCAACACGTCCAGCGTCTTCGGCCTGTTCGCGCAGCCGGGCATGGGCGCCTACAACGCCAGCAAGTACGCGGTGCGTGGCTTTACCGAATCGCTGCGCCAGGAGCTGGACCTGATGCAGTGCGGCGTGTCGGCCACGACCGTGCACCCGGGCGGCATCAAGACCAACATCGCGCGGTCGAGCCGGGTGTCGCCCAGCGTCAACGGCCTGCTGGTGCGCGACGCCCAGCAGGGCCGCGAGGAGTTCGAGAAATTCTTCATCACGTCGGCAGACAAGGCCGCGCGCGTGATCCTGGCCGGCGTGCGGGCCAACAAGCGCCGCGTGCTGATCGGGCCCGATGCCTACGCGGCCGACGCCATGGCGCGGCTGCTGCCGGCCGCCTACCAGTCGCTGGTGGTGCGCGAGGCGCGCCGCAAGCGCAAGCAGCTCGTGCCAGATGCCGCCGCCGCGCCGGCCCGCACCGGAGACGCCGCATGACGCGCGCCGCGCTGCCACGTGAAGCGGTGCTGCAATCGCCGCCGGGCACCTTCACGCGCTGGTTCGGCCAGGGGCGCGTGGGCCTCTGCAGCCTGTCGCGCGATACGCTGGCGCGCCGCTACGCGCTGCCGGCGTCGCGCTGGGTGCAGGTGATGGGCGCGCTGGTCCACTACACCGACGAAGGCGCGCCCGAGGGCGAGCCGCTGGTGCTGATCCACGGCTTTGGCGCGTCGCTCCATACCTGGGAAGGCGTGCTGCCGGCGCTGCGCCAGCACCATCGCGTGATCCGGCTGGACCTGGCGCCGTTCGGGCTGACCGGCCCGCTGCGCGATGCACGCGGACGCATCGTGACGATGGATATCGACGCCTACCGCGCATTCATCGACGCCTTCCTGGCCGCCATCGGGCTGCAGCGCGCCACGTTCGTCGGCAATTCCCTGGGCGGGCTGGTGGCGTGGGACCTGGCGGCGCGGCGGCCGTCGATGGTGAACCGGCTGGTGCTGATCGACGCGGCCGGCTTTCCGATGAAGCTGCCGATCTATATCGACCTGTTCCGCCATGCCGCGGTGCGCTGGTCGGCGCCGTGGCTGCTGCCCGAATGGATCATCCGCGCAGCCACGCGCGACGTCTACGGCGACGCCACGCGCGTGCCGGAGGCCACGTTCCGCCGCTACGTCGACTTCTTCTACGCGGCCGGCAGCCGCGAGGCCGTGGGCCGCATGGTGCCGAAGCTCGATTTCGACCAGATCGACACCGAACGCCTGCGCGGCGTGCGCCAGCCCACGCTGGTGCTCTGGGGCGACCGCGACCGCTGGATTCCGCCCGCGCATGCCGACGCCTTCGCGGCCCGCCTGCCCGACGTGACGCTGCGCCGCTACGCGGGGCTGGGGCACGTGCCGATGGAGGAAGACCCGCAGCGCGTGGCGGCCGACCTGCTGCGTTTCCTGAACCGCGCCCCCGCGGCGCCAGCCCTTGCACAGGAGTCCACATCATGATGCCAGTCCGCCGTGACGTGCATCCCCACCTTCCGCCGGCGCGCATCTGCGACTGGCACGAGCGCGGGCCGCACGTGACCCATTTCATCAACGCGCTGTCGATCTTCTTTCCGGCCGGCGAGCGCTTTTTCATGGACAGCGTGCGCAACTACCGCGACCGCGTGAGCGACCCCGAGCTCAAGCAGGCCGTGGCCGGCTTCATCGGCCAGGAGGCCATGCACACGCGCGAGCACATCCTCTACAACCGGCTGCTCGACGATGCCGGCCTGCCCGCGTCAAAGCTCGACAACGCCGTGGCAAAGCTGCTGAACCTGCTGCGCAAGGTGCTGCCGAAGTCGTGGCAACTGGCGCACACCATCGCGCTGGAACACTACACGGCGATGCTGGCCGGCGGGATGCTGGCTGATCCGCGCCACATGGGTAATTCCGAGCCCGGCTACCGGCAGGTGTGGACGTGGCACGCGCTGGAAGAAACCGAGCACAAGGCGGTGGCCTACGACGTCTGGAACCTGGTGATGAAGCCGGGCCCGTACCGCTACCTGCTGCGGGCGTTCACGATGCTGACCACGACGGTGACGTTCTGGGCGCTGGTGTTCGTGTTCCACGTGCGGCTGGTGATGGCGGACCGCACCTGCCGCAACAAGCTCACCGGCTTTGGCAGCGTGGTGAACTTTCTGTGGGGGTCCCCCGGCGTGCTGCGCAAGATGATTCCGGAATGGTTCGACTACTTCCGGCCCGGCTTCCATCCGTGGGACGCCGACAACCGCGCGGCGCTGCATCGCATCCAGCCGCTGATCGCCGAGATCGAGGATACGGCGCTGCGGGCCGGCGCCAGCACCAAGGCGCCACCGATCCGCGGCGCGGCGTAGCCGGGGCGCTGGGTCAGCCCCTGGGCGGCGTCCCCGGCGCGTCGTGCAGATGTTCAAGGATGGCGGCCACGCGGTCGCCCAGGTACTTGTTGGCCGACAGCTCCAGCGCCCGCATCATCTCGGTCTCCAGCGCCACCAGCGCGAGCGGGCGGATGCGCCACAGCACGTCGACAATGCGCGGCACCTCTGCCGGCGGCGGGAGCTGGCCTTCGCCGAACTTGTCCAGTTCCCGCACCACCATCGCGACGATGCGGTCCGAGACGGCCTGGAAGTGCTCGCGCGCATGGCCGATGATGTCCAGCACGTCTTCCAGCGCAAAGCCGGCGCGCGCCATTTCGGCACCGGCGGCCAGCGCGCGCGGACTGCGCGCCAGGTAGCCCAGGCCGTCCGGCTCCAGCAGCCCCAGCGAGATCGCGCGGGCCAGCGCCGGGCGAGAGATCGCCCGCCCGAACAGCCGCGCCAGCGCCAGGTACGAATAGTGGCGCGGGGCCTCGCTGTTCCAGGGGCTGCTGATGGCCGTCTCCAGGCCCAGGATCGAACGCAGGTCGTGCCCTTCCACGATGGCCTTGAGCAGCTCCATGATGTTGGCCAGCGTGTAGCCGCGCGCCAGCAGATGGTGGATCAGCCGCAGCCGGCCCAGATGGGTCTGCGTGTAGATGCCCACGCGGCCGCGCCGCTCGGGCGGGTCGATCAGGCCGCGGTCCTGGTACGAGCGGATATTGCGCACCGTGGTGCCGGCGGCACGCGCGAGTTCGTCGATCGTGTATTCCGGGGATGGGGTGCGCGCCGGTGCGCTGGCATCGGGCAAGGCGGGGGCGGATGCGGACGGCCGGGCGCCGCGCGGTTGGGAGGGCATGGCGAAAATTCTAACCGAGCCGGCGACGTTACAATGCGCCAACTCTTCCTGGCGTCCCCATGCATATCCGTTGGCTCGAAGACTTCGTGTGCCTGGCGCAGGCCGGCAGCCTCGCGCGTGCCGCCGAGCTGCGCAACGTCACGCCGCCGGCGTTCGGGCGCCGCATGCAGGCGCTGGAAGTCTGGGCCGGGGCGCCGCTGATCGACCGCAGCGCGTACCCGGTGCGGCTGACCCGCGAAGGCCGCCAGTTCCTGGAAGCCGCGCAGACCGCGCTGCGCACGCTGGACGAAACCCGCATGGCGCTGCGCGCCGCCCATCGCGCCGATGCCCGCACGCTCACCATCGCCACCGGCAAGACGCTGGCCCGATCGATGGTGCCCGCGTGGCTGGCCGGCCTGCGCCATGCCATGCGCGACGACCCGGCCGGCGCCGGCTTTCGCACGCGGCTGTCCACCCATTCCACGCACGACGCGCTCGAACGCTTTACCGAGGGCGACGCCGATTTCCTGCTCTGCTACAGCCCGCACGACCTGCCCGTGATGCTCGACGACGCGCGCTACCAGTTCCACGCCGTGGGCGTGGAGCGGCTGGTCTGCGTGTCGGCCGCCAACGCGCGCGGCGGGCCCGAGTTCCGGCTGCAGACGCCCAAGGCAGGCGCCCGGCCCGCGCCCGTGCCGATGATCGCCTACGCCGAGACGCTGACGATGGGCCGCATGGTCAACCAGGAGATCGCCCGCCGCAAGCTCGCAAGCTGGCTCGACGTCATCGCCGTCAGCGACTTCGCGGAATCGGTCCACGAAATGGTGCGCCAGAAAATGGGCCTGGCCTGGCTACCCGCCCGCCTGATCGCCGACGACCTGCGCACCGGCCGTCTGGTCCGCGCCGACCTGCCCGGCGGCGACACGGCCGACCTGGCGCTCGACATCCGCCTGTACCGGCCCCGCTCGGCGATGCGCCCGCTGGCGGAAGCGTTCTGGATGGCGGCCACGGCGGGGTGATGGGCTAGTCTGTTTGCAGCCCCTGGTTTGCTCCCCTCTCCCGCGTTGAGGGAGCGAAGCCGGGGAGAGGGCCAGTGCAAATTGCGACCAGTCGGCAAGCAGATGCTCAACGCCCTCCCGCAGGCGGGTGAGCAGGAACACCGTCCTGCACCATTTCCGCCCATTGCCGAAACGGCAACCCCCGTTGCCAAAGCCGCATCCTGCGCCGTTGCGCGCTCTCTACCATCGCCGGACAACATCTACAGACCTGCCGGAGAAATCATGAAGACCCTGCTGCGCGTGCTTGCCGCCGCTTCCGTTGCCAGTTGTGCATTTGCCACCGCCAGCGCCTCTGCGGCCGGTGGCTATCCGACCAAGCCGATCACGCTGGTGGTGGGCTACACCGCCGGCGGCAGCGTCGATCTGGTGGCGCGCACCGTGGCGCCCGAGCTGGGCAAGCGGCTGGGCCAGAGCGTGGTGATCGAGAACCTGGGCGGCGCGGGCGGCACCATTGGCGCACAGAAGGTGGTCAAGGCGGAGGCCGATGGCTACACGCTGCTGATGGGTTCGGGCAGCGAGGTGTCGATCGCGCGGCTGACCAATCCGGCGGTGCGCTACGACGGCGAGAAGGACCTGGCGCCGATTACCTTCGTCGGCACGCAGCCGATGGTGCTGGTGGGCAAGCTTCAGTTGCCCGCCAAGGATGCCGGCGAGCTGATCGCGCTGGCCGCGGCCAAGCCGGGCGCGCTGTCGTATGCGTCGTCGGGCGTGGGCACGCCGCTGAATCTGGCCGGCGAGCTGATCAAGCAGCAGGGCAAGGTCAACATCACGCACGTGCCGTACAAGGGCGCGTCGGCGATGGCGACCGATCTGCTCGGCGGCCAGATCGACCTGGCGGTGATGGTGCTGTCGTCGGCGCTGCCGCATATCCAGGCCGGCCGCGTGCGTGCCTACGGCGTGACCGAGAACAAGCGCGCCAGCGTGGCGCCGAACGTGCCCGCACTGGCCGAGACCCCGGCGCTCAAGGGAGTCGACATGGGAGTATGGTTTGGATTGATGGCGCCTAGTGCTACGCCGCGCACCATTATCGATAGGCTGAATACCGAGATGCAGGCCGTGCTGGCGATGCCGGACGTCCGCAAGAAGCTGGCCGAAGCCGGCGTGGAGGTGGCACCGGCCAATCCCGCCCAGTTCGCCGCGTTCGTGAAGCGCGAGACGGCCAAGTACCGCACGATCGTCCAGACCGCCGACATCCGCCAGTAAGGACCGCCCGATGACGCCAACCACGCCCCCGCTCGACGCTTATCCGGTCGAGGTCGCCTTCCCGGACATCCGCCCCTATGCCGACGGCAACACGGGCATCGCCTACGTCCACACGTTCGACAGTGGCGCGCCAGGCCCGCATGTGATGATCAACGCACTGACGCACGGCAACGAGGTCTGCGGCGCGATCACGGTGGCCGGCCTGCTGGACCACGGCCTGCGGCCGCGCCGGGGCCGGCTGACGCTGGCGTTTGCCAACGTGGATGCCTACGCCACGTTCGACGCGGCCCGGCCCGATGCCTCGCGCTTCGTCGACCAGGATTTCAACCGCGTGTGGACCGCGGCGGTGCTGGACGACCTGTCGCGCGATTCGTCCGAACTGCGCCGCGCGCGCGCCATGCGTCCGGTGATCGACACGGTCGACCTGCTGCTGGACCTGCACTCGATGCACGAGAAAAGCCGGCCGCTGATTGTCTCCGGGCCGCTCGACAAGGGCATCGCGCTGTCGCGCGCCGTGGGCGCGCCGGCCGACATCATCGTCGACGAAGGCCACCCCGAAGGCCGCCGTATGCGCGACTACGCCGGGTTTGGCGATCCGGCCAGCCCGCGCAACGCGCTGCTGATCGAATGCGGCCAGCACTGGGAAACCTCGGCCGTCGACGTGGCGCGCGACAGCACTGCCCGCTTCCTGCTCCACGCGGGCGTGGTCGACGAGGCCGACCTGCCGGCCGGCTGGCTGCAACCGCGGCCCGCCACGCAGCGCGTGGTCCGCGTGACCGAGCCCGTGGTGGCCAGCAGCATGGACTTCCGGTTCGCGGGCCCCTACACCGGCCTGGAAACGTTCGACGACGCCGGCACCGTGATCGGCTGGCGCGACGGCGAGCCGGTGGTCACCCCGTACCCGAACTGCGTGCTCGTGATGCCGTCGCTGCGGCAACTGCGGCCGGGGGTGACGGTGGTCAGGCTGGGGCGGCTGGAGGTTTGAGGACGTTGGCGATGCCTTCGGCCGCGCTCCCCTCTCCCGCCTGCGGGAGAGGGGCTGGGGGAGAGGGCGTCGAGGATCTGCTTGCCAACCGTCTCGCAAATAGCGCGGCTGGCCCTCTCCCCGACCCCTCTCCCGCGCGCGGGAGAGGGGAGTCCACCCCGCGTATGCAACGGGTTTCATCCCATCACACCGTGACACATCCACCCCACGGTTAGATTAAGCATTCCCTGAATTCAAGAGCATTGTCTGCACATCCGATAACTCCGTTGTGACGATCCGCCGTCAGAGCGGACGTCGCCCGTGCGTCATGACGGCGCACGGCGATCTACACGGAGCGCCCCTTGTCTTCTACCTATTCCCTTACCCTGCCGCAGCAGGCGGCGGCGGGCCGCGTGCGCGCGGCTGCCGGCAGCTGGAGCATCGGCACGCGCATTGCGCTGGTCGTGCTGGCCGTCCAGCTTGTTGCGTTCGGTGCCTTCTCGCTGGCCCTGTCCCATAGCAGCATGACCCAGCTCGAAGCGCAGGCCCGCGACGCCATCAGTGCCGAGAGCCAGACGCTGCGCGAGCTGGTGGCCCAGCTTGACGACACCATGCTGCAGGAGGCCGACCGCTTCCTGCTGAGCTTTGCCGCCGTGCTGCCCGGCCCGTACACGGTGGACCCCTCGCAGACCGTCGAGGTGGCCGGCAAGGCCACGCCGACCTTCCGCAGCGGCGATCTGGTGCTGAACAACAGCTTCGAGGTGCCGGACAAGTTCTTTGCCAACACCGGCGGCGTGGTGGCCACGGTGTTCGCCCGCACCGGCGACGACTACATCCGCGTGACCACGTCGCTCAAGAAGCAGGACGGCCAGCGCGCCATCGGCACGCTGCTGGACCGCGCCAGCCCGGCCTACGCGGCCGTGTCGTCGGGCAAGTCGTACCGCTCGCTGGCGTGGCTGTTCGGCAAGCCCTACATGAGCAAGTACGAGCCCGTGCGCGACGCCGGCGGCAAGATCGTCGGCGCGCTGTACGTGGGCGTGAACGTCGAGGCCGAGCTGGCGGCGCTGAAGAACCGCATCCGACGCAAGAAGATTGGCGACGACGGCCAGTTCATCGTCATCGACGCCAAGGGCGGGGCCGACCAGGGCAAGATCATCGTCGACCGCTCGGGCTCCGAGGGCACGGTGCAGATCGACGCCAGGGACGCCGCCGGCAAGCCGTGGATCCGCGACATGATCGCGGCCAGGGAGGGCGCCGTGACCAACACCGTGGCCATCGGCAACGACGCGGCGCGCGAGCGGCTGACCGCGTTCGTGACCTACCCGGAATGGCAGTGGACGATTGCCGGCTCCGTGCCGACGGCGTCGCTGCGCGATGAACTGGAAGCCAGCCGCAACCGCTTCCTGGCCGGGGGCCTGCTGGCGGCGCTGGCGGTGTCGGCCGCGTTCTGGTGGCTGCTGCGCCGGATGGTCAGCCAGCCGCTGGCCGCCGCCGCCGATGCCGCGGCGCGCCTGGCGTCGGGCGACCTGACCGCACGGCTGGACACGCCGCGCAACGACGAGATCGGCCAGTTGATGCGCGCCATCGACGGCGTGGGCCAGGGCCTGTCCGGCATCGTCGACAAGGTGCGCGGCAGCGTGGGCGCCATCGCGGGCAGCACGAGCCAGATCGCCAGCGGCAATGCCGACCTGTCGTCGCGCACGGCCGCGCAGGCCGGCAGCCTGGAGCGCACGGTGGCCAGCATCGAGGAACTGTCCGCGACGGTGAAGCAGAACGCCGACAACGCGCACGACGCCAACCAGGCCGTGGCCAGCGCCGCCGAGGCCGCCCGCGCGGGCGGCACGACGGTGGGCCGCGTGGTCGACACGATGGCCGATATCCATCGCAACGCGCAGCAGGTGGTGGACATCATCGGCATGATCGACGGCATCGCGTTCCAGACCAACATCCTGGCGCTGAACGCCGCCGTGGAAGCGGCGCGCGCGGGCGAGCACGGGCGCGGGTTTGCCGTGGTGGCAGGCGAGGTGCGCAGCCTGGCGCAGCGCAGCGCCAACGCGGCCGGCGAGATCAAGCAGTTGATCGAACGGACCGTGACGGACCTCAAGAGCGGCAACGAGGCCGTGCAGCAGGCCGGAACGGCCATCGACGACATGGTGCGGCGCGTGGAAGCCATTGCGGCGCTGATGGGCGACATCAGCGTGGCGTCGCGCGAGCAGTCGCAGGGGCTGGCGCAGGTCAGCGGTGCCGTGGCCGAGATGGACAGCGTCACGCAGCAGAACGCGGCGCTGGTCGAGGAGGCCGCCGCGGCCGCCGAAAGCCTGCACCACCAGGCGCAGGAACTGCGTCAGGCGGTGGAAGTGTTCCGCCTGGCCTGATGGCCTGACGACCCTGCCCCGCCCGGTCCGGCCGGATCGGGCGCGGCGGCGTGACTGTCAGGCGGCCGGGACGGCGGCCGGCGCCTGCTCGGGTGCCGGAGCCGGGGCCGGCGCGGCCTGGGCCGGCACGGGCTGCGGTTTCAGGCCCGGGAACAGCCGGTCGACCAGTTCCTCGATCTTGGTGTCGGGCTGGATCAGATGGCTCAGGTTGATGCCGCCCGCGCTGCGGTTGGCGTTGAACACGGCCTTGCCCACGCGCTCGCCGTTGCGGAAGACCGTGATGTCGGCCGACACCAGGAACGGCGTGAGGTAGGTCTGCCGCTGGGCCACGTACATGGCCGTCATCGGGCAGGACGCCACCGACGAATACGGCGGCAGCATCTTGACCTCGAAGTTGCGCGCGCGCAGCGCACTGGCGAAGCTGTCGACGTAGGCGTTGCCGTTGACCTGGTTGGTGATGACGCAGAACAGCGCGCCATCGGCGCCGACCATGCGGTTGCCGTCGACGCGGAACTGGGCCGGGCCGCCGAAGGCGCCATTCTGGAACCCGGCGATCGGGTCGATGATCTCGGTGCGGTCGACCGGCGTCACGCTCTGGTAAGTGGAACAGCCCGTGGCCAGCAAGGCCAGCGCGGCCGCAATCGTTGCTCTCTTCATTTCGGATCCTGATAGCGCGTCGGCTAGGAAGCCGGCCGCCCGGATGCCGCGCGAAGGGCGGTTCAGGGACGCATTGCCGGCAGCATGCCTGCGTAATGTAGGCGTGCCGGCGGCGCGTCAAAGCGAAGAACAGCGGGGGAGCCGGGCCGCAAATCGTCGAAGTGATTCGCGCGTCGCTTGGTGCGGGCTAGTTCGCGCCGCCCCGCAGCAGGCAGTCGGCCAGCAGCGGCGTGTTGCCGTCGCCCTGCCCCGCGCCGGTACATTCCACGGCCACCTTTTGGCCGCGCCGGACCATCGTGGCGCGCGCTTCCACCTCGCAGGTGCGCCCGGCCGGGCCGCAGATCTGCTGGCGCAGCAGCGCGGCGCGCACGACCTGGCTGGCGTTGTCGGTGCGGATTTCCAGGAAGACGTTGTCCTGCTCGCGCCGGATGCCGCTGGCCACGCCTTCGACGATGAAGTACTGGCCGCGATAGCGCTCGTCCGCGGCGGTGGCGTCGTTGCGGTAGTCGGCGGCCAGCGCGTCGGCCGGATACTGCGGCAGCAGGTTGGCCGGGCGGTTCGGGTCGATGCTGATGGGGTCGAGCGTGCCGTTGCGCGGGATGCCGCGCGGCACGCTGGCGGGCGCGTCGGAGGCGGCGGCCACGGTATCGGCCGCGGGGTCGGCGGGCACCGGATCGTTCTTCTCGTTGCCGACGAACCAGAGCAGGCAGAGGATGAAGACGGCGACGACGGCGACGAGGGTTTGTCTGGTACGGCTCAACATCGGGGGCGGGCGGACAGGACGACGAAGTCCGCAAGTGTAGCGCGCCCGGCGCGGGCGTCAGGTTTTCAGCCTTCCGGCAGCAGCGCCGCGCGCGCGGCGGCCAGGATTTCGTTCGACAGCGGCGTGCCCTGCGTGGCGCGCGACAGCGTCAGCGCGCCGGCCAGCATCGCCATCTGCGCCAGCGCGGCCTGCCGGTTCGCGGCGGCGTCGTCGCCGGGCTGGACGCTGGCGAGGATGTCCAGCAACTGCTCCACGCCCGCGTGGAAGGCGCCGCGCACGGGCTTGTCGTCGGACTCGCGCGCCACGTCGTTGGCCAGCGCGGCCACCGGGCACCCGGCGCCGGCATTGTTGCGATTGCGTGCGGACAGGTAGCCATCGACCAGTGCCGACCGCGCGGCGGCCCGGTCCGGCGCCTCGCCCACGCGCTTGCGCCAGCGGGCTTCGGACTCCTCGAACGCCCGCGCGCAGGCGATGGCTGCGAGCGCGTCCTTCGATTCGAAGTGGCCATAGAACCCGCCGTGCGTGAGCCCGGCGGCGCCCATCAGATCGGCCACGCTGATGCCATGAAAGCCCTGCTCGCGGAACAGCCGTGACGACACCTGTTCGATGATGGCGCGGTTCTTTTCCGCTTCCGCTTTCGATACGCGGGGCATGTTGAACTCCGGTTTGCGTTGTGGCCGATGGTCCGCCACATCGCCCCGCAAGTCAACGCGGCACCTTGGAGGAAACCCTCGCCGGCGCGCGCCATGCGCGCATCACACGAGCGTGCCGCCCGGCCCGTCGTGCCCGCCCGGCCCGTCGTGTGCGCCCGGCCCGCCGAGCGCGGCCAGGTACTCGTCCGCCCCGTACGGCGCCCGCTGGCCCTGCCGCGCCAGAAAGTAGTCGCGCAGGATATCGCCCTGCTGCTCCAGCTTGTAGGCGCCCAGCGGCTTGCCAGCGTCGAGCCGGTAGCGGTACTGGTCGAACCCCAGGAAGTGCTTGACCTGCTCGACCGCCCCGCGCAGCAGCACGTTGACCCCATGCTGGTACTGCCAGACATGGGCCATCTCGTGGATGAACAGCCCCTGCAGCGCCAGGCTGGCCACACTGAAGTCGGTCAGCCCCCGCAGCCGGCGGCCAAGGTAGATCTGGCCATTCGGCGTGATGATGTAGTGCCCGCCCTGCCAGAACACGTAGTTGCGATGGTGCACACGCACGCGCGTGTAATCGATGGTATCGGCAAAGATCGACCGGGCGAGCGCGCGTTCGCCGGGGGAGAGGAGGCGGGCGGTGGGGGGCTGGCTCACGATATGGCTGTCAATGCAGAGACCCCGCCGGACAGTGTTCCTCACTTCCCAATACAAAACCGCGTGAAGATCGTGCCGAGCAGGTCGTCGCTCGTGAACTCGCCGGTGATGCTGTTCAGGTGCTCCTGCGCCAGGCGCAGTTCCTCGGCGAACAGGTCCAGCGCCTGGGCGTTCTGCTCGGCGCGTTCGACGGCGCAGTCCAGGTGGGACTGGGCGCTGCGCAGCGCCGTCAGGTGGCGTTCGCGGGCCAGGAACGTGCCTTCGTTGCCCGATTGCCAGCCGATCAGGCGCAGCAGTTCGCGGCGCATCAGGTCGATGCCGGCGCCGGTGCGCGCGGAGATCCAGATCTCGGTCGGGTTCGGGCCGTTGGCGGCCACCACGTGCGGGCGGTTGCCGCCAAAGCCCATCTGGCCCGCCGCCGGTGCCAGGTCGATCTTGTTGACCACGCGCACGATGGGCGATCCGGGCGGGAGCTGGCCGCTGAGGCGGTCGTCGATATGGTCGTCGACCTCGGAGATGCCGTGTTCCAGGTAGTCGGCCGCGTCCACCAGGTGCAGCACGATGTCGGCGCGGCGGATGGCGTCCCAGGTGCGTTCGATGCCGATGCGCTCCACCTCGTCGGCCGCGTCGTCGCGCAGGCCGGCCGTGTCGATGATGTGGATGGGGATGCCGTCGATCTGGATCGTCTCGCGCACGCGGTCGCGCGTGGTGCCGGCGATGGGCGTGACGATGGCCAGTTCGGCGCCGGCCAGCGCGTTGAGCAGCGACGACTTGCCCACGTTCGGCTGGCCCGCCAGCACCACCGACAGCCCCTCGCGCAGCAGCGATCCCTGCCGGGCCTGCTTCAGCACGCCGGCCAGGTCCGTGCGGATGCGCGCAAGCTGGCCGCGCGCGTCGGAGGCTTCCAGGAAGTCGATCTCCTCCTCCGGAAAGTCCAGCGTCGCCTCCACCAGCATGCGCAGGTGGATGACCTTTTCGACCAGCGCGTGGATGGCGCGCGAGAATTCGCCCTCCATCGAGCGCGCGGCGGAGCGGGCGGCGGCCTCGGTGCTGGCTTCGATCAGGTCCGCCACGGCCTCGGCCTGGGCCAGGTCCAGCTTGTCGTTCAGGAACGCGCGCCGGGTGAATTCGCCGGGCTCGGCCACGCGCAGGCCGATGTCGCGGCCGGCCTGCAGGCAGCGCGACAGCAGCATCTGCATGACCACGGGGCCGCCATGGCCCTGGAGTTCGAGCACTTCCTCGCCGGTGTAGGAATTGGGCGCCGGGAAGTACAGCGCCAGGCCGTGGTCGATGACCTTGCCGTGCGCGTCCAGGAACGGCAGGTACGTGGCGTGGCGCGGTTGCAGCGCGCGGCCGCAGACGGCGCGCATGACGCTGCCGACGTCGGGGCCCGACACACGCACGACGCCGATGCCGCCGCGGCCCGGTGCGGTGGCGATGGCGGCAATGGGAAGCTGGGTAGCAGTCATGGGCGGTATTGTCGCAGATCGATCCTTGGCCGGGATGGCCGCGGCATTCAGGCTTGCGGGTCGTCGACGCCCAGGCATTCGCACATCAGCCGGCGCGCCACGGCGCCGTCGATCACGGCGCCCAGTTCGGTCTGCCGCGCCACCAGTTTCTTGCGCAGCTTGTTGCGGTAGCGGCCCGGCAGCACGTCGGACAGCGCCTCGATCGCGTAGCGCAGCCGCTTGTTGCCGATGCGCAGCTGATGGACGTGTTCGGTGCGGCCGTCGCGCGCGATGCGGGAGCGCTCGCGCACGTCGGCGCGTGCCTTGCGGATCCGGCGCGGGCCGAACGTCCGCATCCGGCCCCGCGACGGGCGCGCCGCCAGATGCGCCAGGTCACGCTTCAGCGTAGGCAGCGGCGCCTGCCGGTAACGTGACAATCTTGTCATCATCGACGCGTGCGCGGTGGTTCGGCGGGCCTGCGCGGTGTCGATCAGTGCCGCCAGCACGGGGTTGGCGGGCTGCTGCGCCAGTGCCGGGGCCAGGGTCTCGGCGATGAAGACGTCCCAGTCGCGTACGTCGCCGGCGGCGTCGGCCACGTCGTGCAGCGCCTGCTTCCAGCGTGCCTTGACGCTGTCCGGCAGGACCGGGCCAAAGGCCCATGTCACCGCCCGCAAGTGGCGCACGGCCACGCGCAGGTCGTGCACGTCCTCGACCTCGTCGCGATGTTGCAGGGCATCAAGGTGATGGTGCACGGCCTGCAGGCCCGCATCGGCCAGCGCGACGAACGCGGCGGCGGGGCGCATCTTCCGGTGCAGCTCGGGCGGACGGCTCATGGCGGTGTCTCTGTTGGCAAAGAGAGTGACTGCGCAGCGTCCGTCTAGTGTAGGCGACGGCGCACGAGGCTGCCGCCGCCCTGCGTCGGCCGGCTATCGCGTGGCGACGATGAACACGCGCGGGAACGGCAGCAGCACGGTGCCGTCCGCCATCGGCGGGAAGACCTTGGCCAGCGCCGCCTCGTAGCGTGCCAGGTAGTCGGCCTGCTCGGCGGCGTCGAGCGGCGCCAGGAACGGCCGCAGCCCGCTGCCCTTGAACCATTCCACCACCGCTGCCGGGCCGCCCTTGAGCGGGTGCTGGTAGATCGTGCGCCAGATATCCACGCGCGCGCAGTGCGGCTTCAGCAGTTCGTAGTACCAGCGCTCGGACGCCAGCGCGGTGCGGGCATCGGCCGCGGCCGCCAGCTTGGGCGCCCACGGGCCCTGCAGCGCGGTCTCGCGCATCAGCAGGTGCGGCGGTTCGTTGAGGTTGTCGGGCATCTGCACGGCCAGGCTGCCGCCGGGCGCCAGCTTGCCCACCAGCGACGGGAACAGCCGCGCGTGGTCGGGCACCCACTGGAAGACGGCGTTGGCCAGGATGACGTCCCAGGGGCCGGCATCGGTCCACTGGGAAACCTCGGCGATGTCGAAGCGCAGGCCGGGCAGCCGCTTGCGTGCGGCGGCGATCATGTCGGCGTCGCTGTCCAGGCCGGTGACTTCCGCCTGCGCATAGCGCGCCGCCAGGACCTCGGTGGAATTGCCGGGGCCGCAGCCCACGTCCACCACGCGGCGGGCGCTGACGGTGGGAATGGCGGCGACGAGGTCCCGCACGGGGCGGGTGCGTTCGTCCTCGAACTGCACGTACTGGCTGGCCGACCACGTCATGGTCTGTCTCCCCTTTGATCCGGCGATATGGCGAATGTGCGATCTTGCGCGCTTCGGTGCGGCGCAGGTCTTATATAAGACCCAGGCTTCGAAGCATACGCCGGAAACAAAAAACCCGGCACGGGGCCGGGTTTCTCGGTACTGCGGCGGGGGGACGGTCAGCCCTTGGCCACCGCGGTCGCCTTGCCCTTGCTGAGCATGCGGTTGATCTGCCACTGCTGGGCGATAGACAGGATGTTGTTCACCACCCAGTACAGCACCAGGCCGGCCGGGAAGAAGAAGAACATGAACGAGAACACCAGCGGCATGATCATCATGACCTTGGCCTGCACGGGGTCCGGCGGGGTCGGGTTCAGCTTGGTCTGCACGAACATCGACACGGCCATCACGACCGGCAGGATGTAGAAGGGGTCCGGCACCGAGAGGTCATGGATCCAGCCCAGCCACGGCGCGCCGCGCATTTCCACCGACGACAGCAGCACCCAGTACAGCGCGATGAACACCGGGATCTGGATCACGATGGGCAGGCAGCCGCCGAGCGGGTTGACCTTCTCGGTGCGGTACAGCGCCATCATCTCCTGGTTCATCTTCTGCGGGTCGCCCTTGTAGCGCTCGCGGATGGCCGTCATGCGCGGCTGCAGGTCCTTCATCTTGCCCATCGACTTGTAGCTGGCGGCCGACAGCGGGAAGAACACCAGCTTGATCAGCACCGTCAGGGCGATGATCGACCAGCCCCAGTTGCCCAGGAAGCCGTGCAGCTTTTCCAGCAGCCAGAACAGCGGCTTGGCCAGGATGGTCAGCCAGCCATAGTCCTTGACCAGCTCCAGGCCCGGCGTCACCTGTTCGAGCATGTGCTCTTCCTGCGGGCCGGCAAACAGGCGCGCGTCGGTGCTGACCGTGGCGCCCGGCGCGATCTGGCCCAGCGGCTGCTGGACACCCACGCGGTACAGGTTCGGGTCGATCTGCTCGGCGTAGAAGCTGTGCTGCTTGCCGTTCTGCGGAATCCAGGCCGACGCGAAGTAGTGCTGCACCATCGCCACCCAGCCGTTGTCGGTGGCGGCCGGCACGGTGGCCTTGCCCTTCGAGATGTCCTCGAAGCTGAGCTTGTGGTACTTGTCGGCGTTCGTGTAGATGGCCGGGCCCGTGAACGTGCTGTAGAACTGCGACTGCTCGACCTTGCTGCCGTCGCGCGCCAGTTCCAGGTACAGCGTGGGCGAGACCGGAGCGGTGCCCGCGTTGGTCACGTCGAAGCGGGCGTCCACCACGTAGCTGCCCTTGCGGAACGTGTAGGTCTTTACCAGCTTCACGCCGTTCTTCTCGGCGGTCAGCACCACGTCGATCTTGTCCTGGCCGGCGGCCAGCGCGCGCGGGCCCGGAGCAGCCGTGAAGACCGTAGTGTGGTTGGGCAGGTCGCCGCCGATCAGGCCCGAGCGGGCCAGGTAGGTGCGCTGCGCATCGCGCTCGAACAGCACCACGGGCTTGCCGTCCTTCTCGTGCTCGTTGAGCAGTTCCAGGCGCGACAGGATGCCGCCGGCGGTGTCGATCTCGGCACGCACTTCGTCAGTGGTGACCACGACCTTCTCGCCCGCGGGCTGGGCCGCCGTGGCCGGGGCCGCCGGCACGGCGCCAGGCGCCGGGGCGCTCGTCCCGCTGGCCTTGGGCACGTCACCCTGGGCGGCCGCGCCGCTGGCACCACCGGCCGGAGCGGCCTGCTGTTGCGTGTTGGCGCTCGGGAAGAACATCGACGCGTGGCCGTTGGCGCGCTGCCAGTTGTCGTAGAGCAGCACGAGGGACATCGAGAAGATGACCCACAGGATGGTGCGTTTGATATCCATGTCTCGCTATGGTCTGGGGAATCAGGGTCTGGGGAGCCGGACCGTGACGGACGGGCGGCCGGGCACGGGTGCGGCGGCCGTTCCGCTTGCTGCGGGCTCGGGCACGGGATCATACCCGCCCTTTGCGAAAGGATGGCAACGGCAGAGTCTGCACGCGGCCATCCACGTGCCGCGCGCCGGGCCATGACTGACGATGGCGTCGCGGGCGTAGTCGGAACAGGTCGGCAGGAAGCGGCACTGCGAGCCCAGGTAGGGACTCAGGGCGATCTTGTAGATACGCAGCAGGGCTAGCAGGATTCGCTTCATGGTGATGGTCAGGCTGGCGCGGCGGGCGCGGCCGGGCTGCCGGGGGGCGGCACGGCCGGGGCGGGCGGCAGGGGCCTGGCGGCAACGTCGAGCAGGCCGACGAGTTCGGCCTGGCAGGCACGCCGGATGGCCGCCCGGCTGGCGAATTCCGCACGCGGAAACTTCGCCTGCAGCCGCAGCAGGATGTCCCGGCCCGCGAATTGGGCCTGCCGGCTCCGGAACAGTTCCCGCACCATGCGCTTCACGAGGTTGCGCTCGGCGGCGCGCGGTGCGAACTTCTTGCCGACCACGATGCCCAGCCGGGCCTGCGGCTGGCCGTTGGCCCGCACGTACAGCACGAAATGCGTGCTGCGGCGGCGGGGCCGCAAAGCAAAAACGGATGAAAACTCATCCGTCTTTGTGAGCCTCGCGGCTTTGGGGAAGGCATGGTCCGACACGCTGGTCAAAGCTGGCGGGAAAGCCGGGCTTCGGCTGCAACGCTGCTGGCCATCCTGGGTGCGAGGCGCTGGGCCGGACGGCGGCAGGCGAGACGGCGGGCCGTCACGCTGCGCTCCATCCGGGCCGGCCGCCCGGCACTCAGATCGCCAGGCGCTTGCGGCCCTTGGCGCGACGTGCGTTGATCACGGCACGGCCGCCGCGGGTCTTCATGCGCACGCGGAAACCATGGGTACGCTTGCGGCGGGTAACGGAAGGTTGGTAGGTACGTTTCATGTTGCACTCTCTGGTTGATCCGGGCTTTCCGGGCGCCGGCCGATGCCGGGGTGCCTTGGCCGCCGCGTATGGTTCGCATGGGGCTGCCGCAATGCAGACGCTTGGTATTCAGGCGAGGTTGCTGCGGCCATGCCGACGATTCTGGTTCTGTCTTGCTGCCGGCCGCCGCTGGCCCTGTCCGTCGGGGACGAAGGCACTGGCGGGGATCAGGCCGCTTGCCCGATGCCGCAGACGCCTTGTGTGCGTATACGGTCCTGGCCAGACCCGGCGATGCGCATACGTGATCCCCTGCCGCATCGCAGAACCCGGCATTTAACCGATTTTCCGCGCCGCTGTCAAGGCGCCGGACGGGCGATATCGGCGTCGCGCTGCAAAGTGCGCCGCGCGCCGCTGTAAACATTGGTGCGCCATTGTCCACAAAGGGCGGTGGGTAACTTTGTGGGTATTCCCGGTCACCTATAGAGGGTACCCGGGCAGGGCAAGTGCTTGTTTCCGATGGATTATCGGTCGGAAAGGCCCCTCCCGCCGCCCGGGGCCCGCACCGGTTGTGCACACAAATCCACTGTTTTTTCACAACTTGTCCACAGGGTTATCCTTTGTGGATAACTTGGGGCGGGGGGTACAATCCCGGTCCAAACACTACACGGGCCGCGTGGCGCACACACAACCCGGGACTGCCTGCCCTGGTATACCGAGATGTATACCGCGATGAACTCGCATCGACCGCCGTTCGTAGCCCGGCTTCGGGACGGCGTTTTGCCTTTTGCTTCCGCTTGGGGCGGATGGCGAGGCAGCAGCAGACCCGTGGCGCGCGCGTTGCGTCACCCGTGACGGGCCATCGAAGCGATGGTCCGGTCACTTAGAAGAACAC